>NZ_JAVIYU010000001.1:0-3877562 GCF_031453355.1 Curtobacterium sp. SORGH_AS_0776 | reverse complement strand
GGTCGACCCGACGGCTCGGGGCGAGATGCTCAGCGCCGACGACTTCGTGCGCCTCGGCCGGACGGTCCTCGCCGCGGCGGAGTGACCCCGGCGGCGGCGTCCGCCGTCGTGCTCCAGTGCCCGGGGCGCTGGAACCCCTCCGGCAGGACCGTGGCCGCGTCGCCCCGCGCCGCGTTGACCTGCATCTGCGTGAGGAACACCGCGCCACGGAGATCGGTGCCGCGCAGGTCCGCGTCGCGGAGGTCCACGCCGAGCAGATCGCAACGGTCCAACCGGGCGCCCCGGAGGTCCGCCGCGATGGCGAGCGACCCCCGCAGCGTCGCCCCGCGCAGGTCGGCCCCGCGCAGGTCCGCGCCGACGAGGTCCGTCCCCGGACCGACTCGCTGGTCGTGGGCACCGACCGGACCCTGCCGACGCGCGATCGCACTCGCCTCGAGCAGGAGCGGACGGGCACGGTCGTACTCCGTGTCGACGTCGAGGGTGGCGAGGTCCTCCGGTGTCCCGTCGCTCAGCAGACGGACGTGCTCGAAGGCCCCGACCCAGGGGGCCCCGTCGTGTGTCGCTCGCACGAGGGTGATCGCCTCGTCGAGGTACCGCAGGAGATCGTGGAGTCGTCGGACGACCGGGAACGTGGCGAACATGGACCGCCGCGTCTCGGGGTCGTCGCGCCACGAGCGGCCCGCGAAGGTGTGCCGGGAGACCTTCTGCCCGGCCCCCGAGCAGTCGAACACCGTGCAGCCGGAGAAGCCCCGCTCACGCAGGTGCGGGTGGATCCGGCAGCCGTCCGCGTCGTCGAGGTTCGTGCACGGGTCGCCGGCGTCCTTGTCGAACGGGAAGTCCGCGGACTTCGCGAACGCCAGGGCGACGCAGCACAGGCCGAAGCAGTTCGCGCAGTCGGCGCCGAGGTCCTCGCGTCGCCCCAGCTCGACCCGCGTCCGCGTCGCCATCATTGGTCGTTGACCCGCACGACCGTCCCACCGGTCAGCGACAGCAACTGCTCGAAGGTCAGGGGGAGCACGCTGTTCGCGGTCCCCGCCGCCGACCAGACCGTGTCGTACTCGCGGAGCGCCTCGTCGACCACCGTGCGGATCGGGGCCGGGTGCCCGACGGGGGAGACGCCGCCGATCGGCTGCCCGGTGATCTCGCGGACCTGCTTCGCGGTGGCCATCGTGAGTTCGGTCGCGCCGATCTGGGCGGCGAGCAGGTCGGTGTCGACCCGGTGCCGGCCGGACGTCATCGCGAGCAGCGGTTCCCCGTCGGCGAGGAACAGCAGGCTGCTCGCGATCGCTCCCGGTTCGGTGCCGAGCGCGGCGGCGGCCTGCGCGGCGCTGTGGGTCGAGTCGGGGAGTTCCCGGGCGGTCGCGTCGATGCCGGCTTCGGCGACGATGCGCTGGACGGTGGCGAGGGGGTCGTTCATCACCGTCCATCCTCGCGGGAAGCGATGTCCAACGCGAGCACTTGCCCCGAAGTCATGGAAATCCAACATGTTTGCCGACCGGCTCCGCACCCGCCTACGGTCGTCCCCACGAACCGAAGGAGACACCATGAGCGTCCAGTACCGACCGCCCGCCACCGACACCGCTCCGGCAGAGGTGCGTCACGGAGTCCGCGTGTTCACCGCGGCGGAGATGGCATCGATCCTCACACGAACGCCGCCGCGCGAAGGGACGCGGGAAGAACGTCGAGCTCGGCTGCATCGCGCGCTGAACTCATTCCAGGGCGAGGTCAGGCCCGCACCGGTCGAACACTTCCGACGCACCGCGGTCTGAGCCGGTGTTCGAGCCGCTCAGCCCGACGGCGTTCGGTGACCGCGGAGTGCTCTCCTACTCCACCTGCACCGCGCGGACCAGGTACTCCTCGACCTGATGGACACCACGATCCTCTCCACCACGCTCCTCGAGCTCGACGTGTTCGACGCGGCGTTCGACATCGGCCAGGACGCCGCGGCCTCGTACATCGCGGCTTGGCAGGGCATGCTCGGGTCGATCTCGATGCACTGGGTGGGCGTGGACGAGGTCTCGTCCGATCTCCCGCTCCTGATGTCGACGTGGGGCTCACCACCCGGGGAGCAGTTCAGGTCGCGACCGCGATCGCCGCCGATGTCAGCGCCTTCGTCACGTGCGACGTCGCGTTCGGCACCGTTCCGCGCGAGGAACTCCCGCTCCTCATCTCGCCTGACGGCGTCGATGCTGCGCGGCGACTGCGGTCCGGATCCGCGAGCTGACGAGATCACGAGCGTGAAGCGATCGCACCGCCCCTACGATGGCGGCATGACCGACGGGACGGTGCGATCGCACGCGCAGGGGATGGCCGCCGACAACGTGCTCGCGGCGACCGGTCGCACGCCGGACGACTGGTACGCCCGCATCGACGAGATCGACGGACGGACGATCGGGCACGCCGCCATCGCCGTCTGGCTCGTCGAACAGGGCGTCGAGCCGTGGTGGGCGCAGGGCGTCACGATCGGGTACGAGCAGGCGAGGGGCCTCCGGATCCCCGGGCAACGATCGGACGGCTCGTTCGCGGTGTCGGCGTCGCGCCAGGTCCCCGGGGAGCGCGAGACGGTGCTCGACGGGGTCGTGCCGGTCTGCACGACGGCGTTCGGGTTCGCCCCGACCTCGGAACGCCGGGGCGGGAAGCGGCCCTCGGCGCGGTGGACGTTCCCCGATCGCGAGTCGGTGCTGCTCACCACCGAGGACGGCTCCCGGGCGGGCACGGTCCGGATCGCCGTGCAGCGGGAACGGCTCACCGGACCGGAACGCATGCCCGACGCCAAGGCGGAGCTCCAGGACCTGCTGGCGGCACTCTGAACCGGGGTCCCGAACGGGGCACGCGCGGATCGACCGGATGGCCCTAGGCTTCGACGGGTGTCTGCACCGCGTTCCCGTTCCGCACTCGTCCTCCTGCTCACGGCAGTGGTCGCGGGGTGTGCCATCGTGGTCTTCGCCGTGCTCGCGCTGCTCCGGGATCCGTCCGACGACGCCGCGTGGGTGGCCGTCGTGCTGGGCGGGCTGTTCGTCGCGTGGGGGATCACGTTCGACCGCCTCCCCGACGACGACGATGACGATGACGATGACGATGACGGCGACCACCACGACCACGACCACAGCCACGGCCAGGGCTGGACACCCCGCCGCCTCAACGCCGCCCTGTCGACCGGCCTGGCGATGACGGGCGCGTACGTCGTGATCCGCGCGCTCGGCCGCCCGGTCGACACGGCGCTGGTCGGGGCCCTCGCGTGGCCGGCCTGGCGACTCGTCAACCGGATCCTCGACGGCGTGATCCGACGGCGCGGAGCCCGCGGCGAGGCGGACGGCGCCACCGACTGAACGAGGCGGACGGCGCCACCGCCGACTCGCCAGCGGAGGCCGGCGAGCCGGTCGTCAGTGCCCCCGCGACGCCAGCGCCTCGATGAGCTGCTGCTGCGTCCCGTCCCGCTCCGACCACCGCAGCGGCAGCACGTTCTGCACCAGGATCTCCGGCGCCGCGCCGGCCTGCAGCAGCGACACCACCTCGTCGAGGAACGAGGACAGCGGCATCCCGCCGAAGTCGACGCCCTCGCCCATCAGATCCGTGGCGACCGCCGGCGGCACGAGCTCGAGCACCGAGACGGGTGACCCGGTCAGCTGCTGGCGGAGCGACTGCGTGTACGAGTGCACCGCGGCCTTCGTGGCGCTGTAGGTCGGGGTCGCGGCGAGCGGTGTGTACGCCAGCCCCGACGACACGGTGACGATCGTCGACGCCGGACGACCGAGCAGGTGCGGCAGGAACGCGTCGATGAGGCGGATGGTGCCGAGCAGGTTCGTCTCGACGGTGGCGACGGCGTCGGCCAGGTGTTCCGACGATCGCAGGTCCTCGGCGCGCATGATGCCCGACATCGTGACGAGGGCGTCGAGCGACGGGTAGGCGTCGATGACGGAGGCGGCCGCGGCGGTGATCGACGCCGGGTCGGTGACGTCGAGCTCGACGGTGCCGAAGCCGTACTCGTCGTGCAGCGAGTCGAGCAGGGCGCGACGTCGGCCGCCGATGACGACGGTGCTGCCCGCTGCCTGCAGGCGCTGGGCCAGCCCGAGGCCGATGCCCGAGGTCGCGCCGGGGATGAAGACGGTGGAGTTCGTGATGTCCATGACGACCACGATCCACCCGCCCGACCGCCGGAACCAGAGCGCCGTCATCGGGGGACCGCCGATCCCTGGCACGGTCGCCGGGCCCGGTGCACGATGAAGGCATGGACCGCCCCGGGCTCGCCGACTTCCTCCGCCGCCGCCGCGAACTGCTGCGCCCCGAGGACGTCGGGCTCGGCTCCGGGCAGCGCCGCCGCACGCCGGGCCTCCGGCGCGAGGAGGTCGCCGCGCTGGCGGGGATGTCCGCCGACTACTACACGCGCCTCGAGCAGCAGCGCGGACCGCAGCCGTCCGAGCAGATGGTGGCGGCGATCGCCCGGGCGCTCCGCTGCATCCTCGACGAGCGCGACCACCTGTTCCGCCTCGCCGGGCACAACGCGCCCGCTCGGGTCCACCGTTCCGACCACGTCGACCCCGCGATCCTCCGGGTGCTCGACCGCCTCGAGGACACCCCGGCGATCGTGGTGAACGACCTGGGCGAGACCCTCGTCGAGAACCGGCTCGGGGCGGCGCTCCTCGGCACGACCACGGGGTTGCCGGGCAACGAGCGGTACCAGCCGTGGCGCTGGTTCATGACGGGCTACGAACGGGCGAAGTACGCGCCGGAGGAGCACGAGCGGCTCGCCCGGGCACAGGTCGCCGCACTCCGCGCCGCGGTCGGCGCCGCGGGACCGACGGACACCCGGGCGGCTGAGCTGATCGCCGACCTCGAGGCGAACAGCGCGGACTTCCGAGCGCTGTGGTCCCTGCACGACGTGGCGAGCCGGTGGGAGGACCACAAGACGTTCGTCCACCCCGAGCTCGGTCGCATCGCCGTGGACTGCCAGGTGCTCCACACGACGAGCCAGACGCAGGCGCTGCTGCTCTTCACGGCACCGACGGGCAGCGAGGACGCGCAGAAGCTCGAGCTCCTCGGCGTCGTCGGCCAGCAGACCTTCGCCCGCTGACGGAGTAAACCCGCGTCACACACCTGGCGACTCCCGGCAGGCCGTGCCTAGGGTGGCGAGGTGAGCACTCCCCGCGTGTACGTCATCCACGAGAACCCCGAGTGGTTCCCGCCGCTCGCCGCTGCCTTCGAGGCCGAGGGGGTCCCCGTCGAGGAGATCCTCCTCACCGAGGGACAGATCGACCTCGGAGCCGACCCCGAACCGGGCGTGTACTGGTCGCGGATGTCGGCGAGCTCCCACACGCGCGGGCACGAGCACTCGAAGGAGTACACCCGCGCGGTCCTCGGCTGGCTCGAGCGTGCCGGTCGACAGGTCGTCGGCGGCAGCCACGTCCTCGAGCTCGAGGTCTCGAAGGTGGCCCAGCACGGACTGCTCCGGAACGCCGGGTTCGACGTGCCCCGCACCACGGCCGTCTTCGGGCGCACGACGCTGAAGCAGGCCGCCCACGACTTCACCGGCGGCCAGGACGTGCCGTTCATCACGAAGCACAACCAGGGCGGCAAGGGCCTCGGCGTCCGCCGGCTCGACTCGCTCGCCGAGTTCGACGCCTACGTCGACAGCCCGGAGTTCGAGGAGCCCGTCGACGGCATCACCCTGCTGCAGGAGTACCTCACGGCCCGCGAGCCGTTCATCACGCGCGTCGAGTTCGTCGGCGGCGAGTTCGTCTACGCCGTCCGCGTCGACACGAGCGCCGGCAGCTTCGAGCTGTGCCCGGCCGACGCGTGCGAGGTCCCGCAGGTCATCGCCGGTGCCGTCTGCGACGTCCCCGGCACCGAGGCAGCCGGGGCGCCCCCGGCGTTCAGCGTCCGCACGGAGGTCACCGCCGAGCACCCGCTCGTCCAGCAGCTCCGCGGGTTCCTCGCGGAGCAGCGGATCCAGATCGCGGGCGTCGAGTTCATGGAGACGACGGACGGTCGCACGGTCGTCTACGACATCAACACGAACACGAACTACAACCCCGCCGTCGAGGAGACCGCGCCGGCCTCCGGCCCGCGCTCCATCGCACGGTACCTCGGTGGCCTGCTGGAGACGCAGTACGCGGCGCAGCTCACGGCCTGAAAACGCAAGATCCACCGGACTGGAGGCGCGGTGCGGGCCCGCCCCGCGCCTCCAGTCCGTCCCTCCCCACCTCCCCAAGGAACTCACCCCGTGCGATTCGGATACTGGACCCCGCTCTTCGGCGGCTGGCTGCGCAACGTCGACAACGAGAACATGCCGGTCACCTTCGACTACGTGAAGCGGCTGGCGCAGCGCGCCGAGCGGATCGGCTTCGACCTGACGCTCGTGCCGGAGCTCAACCTCAACGACATCAAGGGCACGGCCGCGCCCTCGCTGGAGGCCTGGTCGCTCGCCGCGGCCATCGCGGCGACGACCGAGCGCCTCGAGATCATGGCGGCGATGCGTCCCGGGTACCACCTGCCCGCGGTGACGGCGAAGCAGGCGGCGACGATCGACGACATCTCGTGCGGCCGGTTCACGTTCAACGTGGTGAGCGCGTGGTGGGCGGAAGAGGCCAAGCAGTACGGCGGTATCTTCTCGGAGCACGACGACCGGTACAAGCGCACGGCGGAGTTCGTCGAGATCATGAAGGGGCTCTGGCGGGAGACGCCGTACTCCTTCCACGGCGAGTACTACGACATCGAGAACAGCCACCTCGAGCCGAAGCCCCGGGTCACCCCCCGCATCTACGCCGGCGGCGAGAGCGAGGCCGGCAAGGCGGCGATCACCGGGTACGCCGACGCCTACGTGACCCACGGCGGCACCGTCGAGGAGCTCCGGACGAAGATCGCCGAGATGAAACAGCGCCGCGTCGACGCGGGGCTGCCGCCGTTCGAGGCGTTCGGCATGGCCGCCTACGTCATCGTCCGCGAGACCGAGGAGGAGGCGCAGGCCGAGCTCGCCCGGATCACCGACGTGCAGCACGGGCACGCGTACGAGTCGTACCAGGACTTCATCTCGAAGTCGCAGCTCGAGCACGTGCCGTCGCTCGAGGACTACTCGGTGTCGAACCGTGGGCTCCGCCCCGGGTTCGTGGGGACGCCGGAGCAGGTGGCCGCGAGGATCCGCGAGTTCGAGGACGCCGGGGTGGACACGCTGCTGCTGCAGTTCTCGCCGCAGCTCGAGGAGATGGACCGGTTCGGCGAGCAGGTCATCCCGCTCGTCCGGCCGTCCGTGGCCGCGCCGTCCGGGGCGGTCGTCTGATGGGCGACGCCTCCGACGGCACCGAAGCCGGCTGGGCGTTCGAGACCCGGCAGATCCGTGCCGGCTTCCGGGCGGACCCCGGGTTCGGCGCCAACGTGCCGCCGATCGCGCAGAGCGCCGCGTTCGTGTACCCGTCGGGCGAGGACGCGGCCGACCGGTTCATGCTCAACGCGCCCGGTCACACGTACTCGCGGGTGAACAACCCGTCGGCTGCGGCGCTCGAGCGACGCATCGCGGACCTCGAGGGCGGTGTCGGCGCCCTCGCGCTCGCGTCCGGGCAGGCTGCGACCTCGCTCGCCGTCCTCGGCCTGGCCCGCGCCGGAGACCACATCGTGTCGAGTGCGTCGCTCTACGGCGCGACCTACACGCTCTTCGCCTCCACCCTGGGCGACCTCGGCATCGCGTTCACGTTCGTGCAGGACCCGACCGACCTCGACGAGTGGGCGGCGGCGGTCCGTCCGGAGACGAAGGCGTTCTTCGGCGAGTCGATCCCGAACCCGCGCGGCGACGTCCTCGACTTCGCGGGGGTGGCCGGTGTCGCGCACGAGCACGGCGTGCCGCTCATCGTCGACAACACCATCGCCACGCCGTACCTCGTCCGGCCGATCGAGCACGGTGCGGACATCGTCGTGCACTCGGCGACGAAGTACCTCGCCGGGCACGGCAGCGCCATCGCCGGACTCATCGTCGACAGCGGGAACTTCGACTGGGCGGCGCACGCCGAGCGGTACCCGCAGCTCGCGACGACCGAGCAGTCCGGGTTCGCGAACACGAACTTCGCGGAGAAGTTCGGGCGGCGCGCCTTCATCCAGCGCACCCGCTCGAAGCTCTCCGCCGACCTCGGGCCGGCGATCGCCCCTTTCAACGCCTTCCTCGTGCTGCAGGGCATCCAGACCCTGTCGCTCCGGATGGACCGGCACGTGTCGAACGCGGCCGCGGTGGCGACGTGGCTCGACGCGCACGACCAGGTGCTCGGCGTGCACTACGCCGGGCTGCCCTCGTCGCCGTGGCACGAACTCGCCCAGCGGTACGTGCCGGCGGGTCCGTCGGCGGTGCTCGCGTTCGACCTCGACGGCGGGGTCGACGCCGGGCGGCGGTTCGTCGCGGCGCTCGAGCTGTTCGACCACGTGTCGAACATCGGCGACGTGCGCTCCCTCGTCGTGCACCCGGCGTCGACGACCCACGTGCAGATGACCTCGGCGGAGCGGGCGGCCGCGGGGGTCGGGGACGGGCTGATCCGGCTGTCCATCGGACTCGAGCACGTGGACGACATCCTCGCGGACCTCACGCGCGGCTTCGCGGCTGCGTCGGGATAGGTTGGGGGCATGACCACGCTGGCCGCACCGACCCGTGTGCGGACGCGCGCCCCCGGGAAGATCAACGTCTACCTGTCGGTCGGGGCCCTGCAGGACGACGGCTACCACGACGTGGCGACGGCGTACCAGGCGGTCTCGTTGTACGAGGACGTCTCGGCCGAGCCGGCGGACGACTTCTCGGTGACCTTCACCGGGCCGATCGACACCCGGTCGGTCCCGGTCGACGAGTCGAACCTCGCGATCCGGGCCGCGCGCCTCGTGGCCGACGCCGCCGGGTACCGCGGGGGCGTCCGGCTCACCATCGACAAGCAGGTCCCGGTCGCCGGTGGGATGGGCGGTGGATCGGCCGACGCCGCAGCGACCCTGCTCGCCGTCGACACGCTGTGGGGGACCGCGCTCGGGCGTGAGGAACTGCTGCGTCTCGCCGCGCAGCTCGGCGCCGACGTGCCCTTCGCCTTCGCCGGCGGGACCGCGGTCGGGACCGGGCGCGGCGACGAGCTGAGCCCGGCGCTGGCCAAGGGCGAGTTCCACTGGGTGCTCGCCCTGAGTGACGCCGGCCTCTCGACGCCCGCCGTGTACCGGGCGCTCGACGAACACCGTGAGCGGTACCGTGCGGACATCGCGCCGGCACCCACCACGCCCGTGGTCGAGGCGAACGTGCTGCAGGCCCTCCGCGCGGGCGATCCCGACCTGCTCGCGGACTGCCTGCACAACGACCTGCAGGCCCCGGCGATGCGCCTCCAGCCCGCGCTCGCGACGACGCTCGAGATCGGGGAGAAGGCCGGTGCCCTCGCCGGACTGGTGTCGGGCAGCGGGCCGACGGTGGCGTTCCTCGTCGCCGACCGCGATGCCGCGCTCGAGGTGCAGGTCGAGCTCAGCGCCGCCGGCATGGTCGCGGTGCGTGCCGCCGGACCGGTGCACGGCGCCCGCGTCCTGCACTGACAGCCGGTCAGTTCCGGACGTACTCCGTGATGACGACCGTGCCGGTCTTCCAGTGCTCCTTCGCCGTGAAGCCGTGCTCCGCGAGCACCGCGGCGGTCTCCGGCTCGATGTTGCGCGCCTTCACCGTCCCGCCGACGAACCAGACCGTGTCGATGTCGCCCAGGCGGCTCGGGATCGTCGTCTCGAGATCCCCGGTCTGGTTCCACAGGACGCCGGACTCGGTTCCGACCTTGCGCACGCCGAGGTCGGTCATGCCCGCGAACGCCGACGGGTAGGAGATGCGGATGACGTCGGCGGTGGTGCCGGGGTGCCCGTAGACGCTGCCGAACACGACACCCTCGTCGGCGTCGGCGCGGTTGGTGCTCCGCTCGGCGGCGATGATCGAGGCGGCACGGGCCCAGGTCGAATCCTGCTTCGCGAGCGGCTCCTTCACGGCGACGGCCGTCGGCACCGACAGCACGAGGACGGCGGCCACGGCGGCGGCGAGCAGTGCCTTCGGCCGGACCAGCGTCAGGGCGAGGGCGATGAGCAGTGCGACGAACGGCAGGCTGAGCGTGGCGTACTTCGGCGAGTACAGGTGCTTCCCCATCGCCGTGGCGAGGACGAGCGCGGCCGTGGGGATGACGACGAGCGGCACGGCGACGCGGACCGACTGCGCACGGACCAGGGACCGGACCGTGGCGGAGCGCCGGTGCGCCTCGACGAGGGCGAACACCGTGCCGACGAGCATGAGCGCCCACGCGCCCGCGGCGTACACGTCGACGCCGCCGAACCACGCCGTGGCGAACACCTGCACGCCCGTACGTTCGCCGATGCCGGCGATCCACGCGACCTGCTTCGACTGCGAGGCGACCTCGACGACGAGCGGCGAGACGGCCACGGCGGCGAAGACGGCTGCGACGGCCCAGCGGACCAGGACCCCGCGGGTGACGAGCGCCGGACCCAGGTCGTGGCCGCGGCGGGACACCGTGGCGCGACGGGCGGCGGCGCGGCGGGCGACCAGCGTCCACAGCAGGGTCACGGCGTGCGCGACGACCGCGAGCGAGAGGTAGACGTTGAAGGTCACCGAGACGAGTGCGAGTGCTCCGTAGGCCGCCCACCAGTGCAGGCTGCGACCCGACCGGGTGCGGCGGACCGCGGTCAGACCGACGAGGGTGAGGCAGACGGCCAGGGTCGTGATCGTGGCGTACGGCCGACCTTCGGACCCGGCCCACTGCACGCGGGGCAGCGCGAGGAACACGAGCCCGGCGGTGATGCCCAGGCGAAGTCCGCCGAGCCGGCGCCCGAGCGCGACGACGAGCCCCGCCGCCACGCCGATGGCCAGGGCGCTCGGGAACCGCAGCGTGAACGGCGTGTACCCGACGAGCCAGAACCAGACGTGCATCAGCGAGTAGTAGAGCCCGTGCACGGCGTCGACGCTGTGCAGCTCGGCCCACAGCTGCGGCCAGGTCCGCTGGGCGCTCGTGACCGTCGCCGCCTCGTCGTACCAGAGCGAGGGGACCCAGGCGAAGGCGGCGCAGACGATCACGCCGAACGCGCCGACCGTCAGCTCGGGCGTGCGGACGACGGCGGTGCCGATGCTCGACACGAGGCCCCGGAACCCGGAGCGGGCACGGACCGGCGCGATCCCCGTCGTCCGGGGGATGCTGATGGTGCCGGTCCGTGGTGCAGTCACGGTGAGGACGGTATCCGCGGCGGCTGGGCAGGTGCCCGGCGTCCCCGCAGCCCAGACTGAGAGTTCCACATACCGGTATCGTGCGGAGGACCATGACGAAGCTCCGCATCCGCGACGCCGCGCGGTACCTCGGCGTCAGTGACGACACCGTCCGGCGGATGGTCGACGCCGGGACCTTCACGCGGGGGACCGACCCCTCCGGACGGACCGTCGTGGACGGGCGGGAACTCGCGGCGCACATCCGCGGCGTCGGCGGGCAGCTCGACGACCCGTCGGGGACGAAGAGCTCGGCGCGCAACCGGTTCGTCGGGATCGTCACCGACCTCGTGGTCGACGGCGTGATGGCGCAGGTGGAGCTGCAGAGCGGCCCACACCGGGTCGTGTCGCTCATGAGCGCCGAGGCCGTCCGCGACCTCGGGCTCGAGGTCGGGACGGTCGCCGTCGCGTCGGTCAAGGCGACGATGGTGTCGGTCGAGGTGCCGGCGGAACCGACCGACGCATGACCGACGACCGGCACACGAGCGACGACCGCCGTCGGTTGCTGTCCCGGACCGCGGCGCTCCAGGGCGCGGGGGACCGGGCCGTCCGGGCGCTGTCCGAGGCGAGCATCCTCGTCGTCGGCGCCGGTGGCCTCGGCGCGCCCGTGCTCACGTACCTGGCCGGGTCGGGGCTCCGCCGCGTCACCATCGTCGACCACGACGTCGTCGACACGTCCAACCTGGCACGGCAGACGCTCTTCGCCGCGGCGGACGTCGGGCGACCCAAGGCCGAGTGCGCGGCCGAGCGGGTGCGGGGCGTCGACCCGGAGCTCGAGGTCGTCGCACTCGCCGAGCCGTTCCACGCCGACCACGTCGCGGGCCACGACGTGGTCGTCGACGCCGCGGACAGCGTCGAGGTCACCCGGGCGATCTCGGACGCCTGCTCCACGGCCGGGGTCCCGTTCGTGTGGGGCACGGTCCTCGGCACCGACGGGCAGGTGTCCGTGTTCCACGACGCCGGGCCGGAGCCGATCGACTTCCACGACCTGCACCCGGACGCCCTGCCGGACGAGGGGTCCTGCGCGCTCGACGGCGTGCTGCCCGCGCTGTGCGGCGCCGTCGGCTCGGTGATGGCGGCCCAGGTGACCGCGCTCGTCGCCGGCATCGGGGAGCCGTTGACCGGCAGGGTGCTCACGGTCGACGCCCGGCGGTGGCGCTGGACCGAGAGCACGCTGCGGCGCGGCCCGGGCTCCCGGCGTCCGGCCCCCTCGGTGGACGAGGCCCCGCCCCGGATCGCCCCGGCGGCACTCGCCGCCCGACTCGACCGGACCACCGGCGGCAGCGGCGGACCCGTCCTCGTCGACGTCCGCACCCCGGCCGAACGCGCCACCGGGATCGTCGCCGGCAGCATCCCGCCGGACGACCTCGCCGCAGACGACGACCGACCCGTCGTCGTGGTGTGCGCCAGTGGCGTCCGCGCGACCGCCTGGGCACGCGCAGCCCGTGCCGCAGGTCGTGACGCGACGGTCCTCGACGGGGGCATCCAGGCCTGGGACCGGGAGGGCCTGCCGACGATCCGGCCGACAGCGACAGCGACCGCAGATGCGGATACGATCGAGCAATGACGACGCACGTGCGGAACGCCGCCCTCCTGATCGCCGCGACCGCCCTCGTCACCGTCGGCCTCGCCGGCTGCAGCACGGCCGACACGGCTGGCACGGCTGGCACGGCTGGCACGGCCGGCACGACGGACACCACCGCCCCGAGCGCCAGCGCGAGCAGCACGGCCGGGGCCCCGACCGGGAAGATCACCGTCTTCGCCGCGGCGTCGCTCCAGAAGACGTTCACGACCCTCGGCGAGCAGTACGAGGCCGCCCACCCGGGGACCACGATCACCTTCTCGTTCGCCGGCTCGAGCGACCTCGTCACCCAGATCCAGAACGGCGCCCCCGCCGACGTGTTCGCGTCCGCCGACGAGGCGAACATGGACAAGCTCGTGAAGACCGACATCGCCGCCGGTTCGCCGCGGGACTTCGCCACGAACGTCCTCGAGATCGCCGTGGCGCCCGGCAACCCGAAGGGCATCACGACCCTCGACGACCTGACCGCCCCGGACGTGCAGCTCGTCACCTGCGCCACCCCGGTGCCGTGCGGTGCCGCGACCGCGAAGGTCGAGCAGGCCACCGGTGTCGACCTGCAGCCGGTCAGCGAGGAGCAGTCGGTGACCGACGTCCTCGGCAAGGTCGAGTCCGGCCAGGCGGACGCGGGACTCGTCTACGTGACCGACGTCGAGGGTGCCGGCGGCAAGGTCGACGGCGTCCGGTTCGACGCGGCGTCGAAGGCCGTGAACACCTACCCGATCGGTGTCCTGAAGGACGCGTCGAACCCCGACCTCGCGGCGGCGTTCACGGCGTACGTGCGTTCCGACGCCGGCCAGAGGGTGCTCGCCGACGCCGGCTTCGGAGCCCCCTGAGCCGTGCCCGACCACACTGACCGAACACCCCGGGCGAGCCCGTCCGTCCGCACGCCGGTGCCGTGGTGGCTGCCGGTCCCGGCGGTCCTCGGCGGCCTGTTCGTGGTGGTCCCGGTCCTGGCGATGGTCGGCCGCGTCGACTGGGGGTCGTTCGGCGCACTCGTCACGTCGCCCGCTTCGCTCACCGCCCTCGGACTGAGCCTCGGGACCGCTGCCGCCGCGACGGGCATCGCCTTCGTGCTCGGCTACCCGCTCGCCGTCCTGTTCGCCCGGTCCACGTCGCGGTGGATCGGGGCCGCACGCGCCCTCGTCCTGCTGCCGCTCGTGCTGCCGCCGGTCGTCGGGGGACTGGCCCTGCTCGCGGCGTTCGGTCGGCTCGGCGTCGTCGGGGCGTGGCTCGACGACCACGGTCTCCGGATCGCCTTCACCACGGCCGCGGTCGTGATCGCGCAGACCTTCGTCGCGATGCCGTTCCTGGTGTCCTCGATCGAGGGCGCGTTGCGCGTCGGCGGCGACCGGTTCGAGCGGGTTGCCGCGACGCTCGGCGCGTCCCCGACCCGGACGTTCCTGACCGTGACGACACCGCGGGTGCTCCCGGGCATCCTGGCCGGCCTCGTCCTCTGCTTCGCGCGTGCCCTCGGGGAGTTCGGCGCGACCCTCACGTTCGCCGGCAGCTTGCAGGGCGTCACCCGGACGCTGCCCCTCGAGATCTACCTGCAGCGCGAGATCGACCCGGACACCGCGGTCGCGCTGGCGCTCGTGCTGGTCGTCGTCGCGCTCGTGGTCATCGGTGCCTCCGCACTCCGCACCCGGACGGCACTCGCTTGAGCCGCGAGCGTCCGGCGCACCGCGGCCTCCGCGCCCACGTCGTCGTCCCCGACCGCGGCGTCGACGTCCACCTCGACGTCGCACCGGACGAGTGCGTCGTGCTGGTCGGGCCGAACGGCGCCGGCAAGTCCACGGTCGTCGAGGCCCTCGCCGGGCTGCTGCGCATCCGGTCCGGATCGGTCCTGCTCGGCGACCGCGACCTCACCGGCGTCCGAGCGCACCGCCGCGGGGTCGGGCTCGTCGCCCAGCGCGCGGACCTCTTCCCCCACCTGTCGGTCGCCCGCAACGTCGGCTACGGACCGCGCGCGGCCGGTTCCGGGGGCCAGGAGGCGCGGCTCCGCTCCGACGCGGCCCTCGCCGCCGTCGGCGTGGCCGGTCTGGCGGACCGCGCACCGGGGACGCTCTCGGGAGGGCAGGCCCAGCGCGTGGCGATCGCCCGGGCCCTCGCCACCGAGCCGGCACTCCTGCTGCTCGACGAGCCCACCTCGGCGCTCGACGTCGACGCCCGGGCCGAGGTCCGCTCCGCCCTCGGGACTGCCCGGACCGGTCGACCGACGGTCCTCGTCACGCACGACCCGCTCGAGGCCGTCACCCTCGCGGACCGCATCGTCGTGCTCGAGGGCGGCCGGGTCGCCGAGCAGGGGCCGACCGCCGTCGTCCTCGGGCGTCCGACCAGCGCGTTCGCGGCGTCCTTCTCGGGCCTGACGCTCCTGCGCGGCACCGCCACCCGGGGTGGGATCGCCCTCGACGACGGGGGTGCGCTCGCGTCGTCGACCGGCACCGCGCCTCCTGGCTCGTCCGCCCTCGCCGTCTACCACCCGACGGCCGCCGTCGTGACGCGCGACGGTGCCGGGCCGGAGCGCCGGGTGACCGGACTCGAACCGCGGGACGGGCTCGTCCGGGTGCGGGCCGGCGACCTCGTGGCGGACGTCACGGTCGCGGTGGCTGCGTCGCTGGGGCTCGCGCCGGGGGATGCCGTGCGGATCGCGGTCCCGGCGGACGAACTGACGGTCTACCGGCCGGACGGACCCACGCCGGACTGAGCCGGACTCGGCCGCGGGGCCCAGCTGCCGGACTCGGCTGCCGGGCTCAGCTGCCGGACTCGGCCGCCGGGTTCAGCCGCCGGCGAAGGGCGGCATGACGTCGACGACCGCCACGCCGTCGAGCCCGGTCGCCCGATCGCGCGTGGTCACCCCGTCGACGAGGTACGAGCAGCGCTCCTGCAGCGCCCGCCACCGATCGGGGTCGTCCGCCGTCACCGACCGCAGGGCCTCGTCGAGTGTCGCTGCCTGCACGGCCACGTCGTCCACGCCCACCGCTGCCCGTGCCGCGGCGAAGAACCGGATCGTCGTCACCGTCATCCGCCGATCGCGCTCATGCCCCGGGTGGGGTGCACCAGGTCGTCGCTGTCGTCGCCGTGGTCGCGGGGCTTCGCCCACATCGCCAGGCGCCAGAGCTCGGCGACCTCGTCGTCGGAGGCACCCTGGCGCATCGGGCCGAGCACGTCGGTCTCGTCGTCCGAGAAGAGGCAGCTGCGGACGTTGCCGTCGGCCGTCAGACGGGTGCGGGTGCAGTCGGCGCAGAACGACTCGGTGATGCTCGCGATGATGCCGATCGTGCCGAGCTCCGCACCGACGCCGCCGTCGGCCGTCCGCGCGAGCACCCGGAAGCGCTCCGCCGGGGCGCCGTCGCGGGGCGCCTCGTCCGGCACCAGGGCGAACGACTCGGACAGCATCGCCCGGGTCTCGGCCGCGGTCACCATCGACGTGCGGTCCCAGGCGTGGTCGGGGTCGAGCGGCATCTGCTCGATGAACCGGAGCTCGTAGCCGCGGTCGAGGCACCACCGCATGAGGTCCGGCGCCAGGTGGTCGTTCACGCCGCGCAGCAGCACCGCGTTGACCTTGATCGCGAGCCCCGCTGCCCGGGCGGCCTCGAGCCCGGCGATGACCTTGTCGAGGAACGGGCGCCGGGTGACGGTGGTGAAGACGTCCGGGTCGACGGTGTCGAGCGACACGTTCACGCGTCGGAGGCCGGCGTCGTACAGGGCGGCTGCGCGGTGGGCGAGCCCGATCGCGTTCGTGGTGAGCGACAGCTCCGGGGCGTCGGGGAGCGCGGCGCACCGGGCGATCACGTCGACGAGGTCGTGGCGGAGCATCGGCTCACCGCCGGTGAAGCGGACCTTGCGCACGCCGAAGCGGTCGGTCGCGAGCCGGACGAGCCGCTCGATCTCGGCCGCGGTCATGAGTGCGTCGTCGGGGGCGAACGGCAGCCCGGCCGCCGGCATGCAGTAGGTGCAGCGCAGGTTGCAGCGCTCGGTGAGCG
The DNA here is from genome assembly GCF_031453355.1 of Curtobacterium sp. SORGH_AS_0776. Classification (NCBI taxonomy): domain Bacteria; kingdom Bacillati; phylum Actinomycetota; class Actinomycetes; order Micrococcales; family Microbacteriaceae; genus Curtobacterium; species Curtobacterium sp. SORGH_AS_0776. The sequence continues at coordinate 3,860,755 of NZ_JAVIYU010000001.1, read as the reverse complement.
ACACGCGCAGGTCGACCGCGCGCCGCCCGAACCGGTCGAGCAGGCCGCCGGTGGAGCCGAGCATGGTCGCGGGTGCCATGAGCGTCAGCGTACGGGGTCGGCGGGTCCTCCACCTGATGACATCGCGAGCGCTCGTTCCCGGAAGGCGAGCCGGCGCCCCCAGCGCTCCCAGTCGGACCGCCGGGTGCGCACCAGCGTGACGACGATGACCACGGCGACCGCGGCGGCGAGCCACCAGCGGTACGCGTCCGCCGACGGCCAGACGCCGCGCAGGGCGATGGCGAGCCCGATCGACAGCCACTCCCAGCGTCCGGAGAGCACCACGAAGGGGATGAGGAGCAGCGCGTACCAGGGGTAGCGCGGGCTCACCGCGAGGAACGTCACGCCGATGAGGAGGACCTCGCCGGACCACGGCCGCGCGGGGTCGGACAGCCGCCACGCCACGAACGCCGCCAGCAGGACGAGCAGTCCGACCACGAGCGTCGCCGCGTCGCCGTGGAAGACCAGCGAGACCAGGGCGAACCGGGAGCCGTCCTCGTAGCCCTCTTCCGACAGGTACCCGGGCAGGTAGCCGAGGACGTCGAGGCCCGTCGTCAGCACGTACGGCACGTAGAGCAGCCCGAACACCGCGATGCCGACCGGGATCGCCCACCAGTTCCGCCACCGACCGAGCAGTGGCGGGTACACGAGCGCGGGGATGAGCTTCGTCGCGGTCGCGGCGCCGAGGGCGATCCCGCCCCAGATCGGCCGGCCGAAGGCGACGAGCACGGCGCCGGCGGTGGCCAGGGCCGCGCCGAGGGCGTCGACGTGCGAGTTGGTGACGGCCTCGGACGCGACGAGCGGGGACCACGCCCACAGTGCGGCCCACCACGTCGGACGACCGAGCTTGCGGAGCACGACGACCAGGCCCACGGTGACGCCGAGCGACAGGAGCAGCCCCGCGACCTGGAACGGCATGTACTGCGCGGTGGCCGGCACGAACGCCCGCACCGCCGCGAACCAGAGCTGGGCCATCGGCGGGTAGATCGTCACGACGTCCGGGCGGTTGATCGCGACGCAGTGCCCGTCCGCGCCGTCGCCGAGCCCGCGGAACCGGGGCTCGAGCGGCTTGCACGTGCCGTCGACCTTGTCGGGGAAGAGCCAGTCGGGGCGCAGACCGGACAACGCGGTCGACTGCGGCGTGTGTGCGTACGGCGAGATCCCGGCGTGTTGCACGATGCCGTCCCAGGCGTAGCGAGCAGAGTCGGTGCTGGTGTTGGGCGGCCCGGCGATGGCGGCGAGCCCGACCACCAGGCCACCGCCGACCACGAGCCACGTCATCCACTTCGCCGGGACGAACCGCAGCGCGAGCACCGCGATCGCGAACACCGTCCAAGCGATCAGGGTCCACGCAACGAATGGGGAACGATGACCGGACCGGAGGAACCCCAGATGCGTGACGCCGAAGGCGATGACGCCCGACAGAGCGAGCACGCCGACCACGGCCAGCACGGTCGGCAGGAGTCGGCCGGGGCGAAGTCGTTCACTCATGGTGCGACGAGGCTATCCATGGTCCGCGGGCTGCTCCTGGATGCACGATCCGCGATGGCGTCGCCGAACCGGAACGCGCGGACGGCGGTCGTCCTGGGGCGGTTGCTCGGGGTGGCGTTCCTCGTCTGCTTCGCGACCGGCGTCTACAGCTACTTCCTGCAGCAGCCGCTGCCGTGGATGCGGTTCCCGACCCGTCCCGCGCAGCTCTACCAGTTCACGCAGGGCGTGCACATCACCGCGGGGATCGCGATCATCCCGCTGCTGCTCGCGAAGCTCAACACGGTCATGCCGGCACTCGTGCAGACCCCGCCGGTGCGTGGGCCCCTGCACCTGCTCGAGCGGCTGTCCATCGCGGTGTTCGTGGCGTCGGCGATCGTGCAGGTGACGACGGGCCTGCTCAACACGTACCAGTGGTACCCGTGGCCGTTCCCGTTCAAGCAGGTCCACAACGCGCTCGCGTACGTGCTCATCGGGTCGCTCGTGCTGCACATCGGCGTGAAGCTCCGGCTGATCAGCCGGTACTGGCGGAAGCGCGACTCGTACGACGAGCACGGCCGGTTCGTGGTCGACCCGGCCGCGGGGAGCGAGCTGCTCTCGCCCGTCCAGGAGGAACGGGGCGCTTCCGCCGCGCCGGAAGCGGCTCCGCAGGCGGTCGCGTCCTACCCCCGCGGCATCACCGGCCGCGTGCTCCGCTGGGTCGACGGCGTCCCGGCCGTCCCGGCCGTCCCGGCGGACGCTGCCGAGACTCGTCCCGGCGGACCGGACTCGGCGTCCGCGACCCGAGCGGCGTCCGCAGAGCCGAGTCTCGGCGTGCCGCAGGCCGGTGCGGCGGAGGCGAGCCGCGCCTCCAGGGCCACGCCGGAGGCGACCGACGGTCGACGTGAGCGGATCGCCCGGCGCGGGTTCTTCGCCGGTGTGACCGCCGCGACGGTCGGTGTCGTGGCGTTGACCGCCGGACAGTCGAGCACGCTCGCCGAGCCGTTCAACGTGTTCGGCGCCCGACAGCGGCACCGCGGGCCGAACGACCTGCCGGTCAACCGCACGGCTCGTGCCGCCGGTGTGCTGGCCACCGCCACCGCCGCCGACTGGTCCCTGACCGTCGTCGGGCACGACGTGGTCCGCACCTTCTCGCGTGCCGAGCTCGTGGCGCTCGGCACCGCCGAGGCCGAGCTCCCGATCTCCTGCGTCGAGGGCTGGAGCCAGATGGCGACCTGGAAGGGCGTGCGGATGCGCGACCTGCTCGATGCCGTGCAGGCGGCGCCGGGGTCGCACGTGCGGGTGACGAGCCTCGAGCGGCACGGCGGCTACCGCATCATGGACATGGGCCCCGAGTACGCCGAGGACCCGACGACGCTCATCGCGCTCGAGCTGAACGGCGCGACGCTCGACCTCGACCACGGGTTCCCGGCGCGGATCATCGCTCCCGGACGACCCGGTGTGCTGCAGACCAAGTGGATCGAGAAGATCGAGGTGATCGCATGAGGGCCGCACGCATCGTGCTCGTCGTGGTCGGGGTGCTCGTCATCGCGTTCGGGGCGTACGTCCTCGTGACGACGGTCCGACCGAACCGGATCTGGGGGCTGGCGACCTGGCTCCTCGGGGCCGTGATCCTGCACGACGCGATCCTGTCGCCGTTCGTCGTCGGAGTGGGGCTCTTGCTCCGCCGGACCGGGCGGACGCTGCGTGCCTGGGCGCTCGTCGTCGTGCAGGCGGTCGTCGTGCTCGGGAGCGTCCTCGCGCTCGTGGTCCTGCCGGAGATCGCGGCGAAGGCGCACGGGCAGAAGAACCCGACGGTGCTGCCGTTCGACTACGGCGCGCGGCTGCTCCTCGTCGAGGGGGTCCTGCTGCTCGTCGTCGTGGCGGTGGTCGTGGTCGCCGCACGTCGTCCGGCACGCGTTCGCGCGAGTACTGGTTGAACCGACAACCTTTCGGTAGACTCGACGCATGACCGACGACACCCCGTGGCTCACCCGCGACCAGCTGCGCGCGTGGATGAAGCTCGTCGCGGTCATGGAGCTCCTGCCGGCCGCGCTCGACCAGCAGCTCCAGCGCGACGCCGACTTGACGCACTTCGACTACATGGTCATCGCGATGCTCTCCGAGACCGACTCCCGGACGCTCCGGATGTCGGCGCTCGCCTCGGCGACGAACGCCTCGCTGCCGCGGCTGTCCCACGTGGTGTCCCGGCTCGAGAAGCGCGGCCTCGTGGCGCGCTGTCCCTCGACCGACGACCGGCGCGCGACGGACGTCCGGCTGACCGATGCCGGCTACGCGACCATCGTCGACGCGGCGCCCGACCACGTCCGGACCGCCCGTCGCGTGGTGATCGACGCGCTGAGCGACGAGCAGGTCGGGCAACTCGACGGCATCGCCGCGGCGCTCCTCAGCCGGCTCGACCCCGAGGGGCGGTTCGCCGCCCTGACCTACCCGCGCGACGACGACGAGCCCGCCATCTGCGAGGCCCGGCTGACCGGCACGGCCACCGACTGACGCCGCCGTCACGCACGCCTGCGGGCCGTGGGCGTTGCAATAGGCTCGCCGCATGACCGAGTCCGCCGCGCCGTCCGACACGTACTCCTACCTCGGACCCGCAGGGACCTTCACCGAGGCCGCGCTCAAGCTCGTGGACGCCGCGGCCGGCAAGCCCTGGCGGAGTGTCAACAACGTCGGCGAGGCCCTCGACGACGTCGTCAGCGGCCGGTCGATCGGTGCCGTCATCGCCATCGAGAACAGCGTCGACGGCGGGGTCAGCGCGACGCAGGACGCCCTCGCCCGGATCCCCGGCGTGCGCATCGTGGGGGAGTACCTCGTCCCCGTCGACTTCGTGCTCGTCGCCCGCCCCGGCACCGCGCTCGCCGACGTCCGGACCGTGAACGCGCACCCCGTGGCCTACGCCCAGACCCACAACTGGCTCGAGGCGAACGTCCGCGGCCACGGGCACATCCCGGCGTCCTCGAACGTGGCGGCCGCGGCCGCCCTGCTCGACGAGCACCCCACCGCCGACGCCGCGGTCGCACCCCCGGGGATCACCGACCACTACGCGCTCGAGGTCCTGGCCTCGTCCATCGGCGACAACGCCTCGGCGGTCACCCGGTTCGTGCTCGTGTCGAAGACCCTGGCGCTGCCCGAGCCGACCGGGGCCGACAAGACCAGCGTCATCGTCGAGCTCCCCGCCGACCACCCCGGCGCCCTGGTCGACATGCTCGAGCAGTTCGCGACGCGGGGCATCAACATGGGGTTGCTGTCCTCGCGGCCGATCGGCGACGAGCTCGGGCGGTACCGGTTCGTCATCGACCTCGACGGACACGTGCGGGACGAGCGCGTGGCGGACGCACTGCTCGGCCTGCGGCGGTTCAGCCCGCGCGTGACGTTCCTCGGGTCGTATCCGCGGGCCGACGGGGTCCGGCCCGAGGTGCCCGCGCGATACTCGGACGTCGCGTTCGTCGAGGCGCGCGACTGGCTGCGCGCGATCGTGTCCGGCGAGCCCGAGGCGCGCTGAGCGCTGGCTCCGCGCGCTGCGCGTGCCCCTCGTGCACCGGCGCGATCTGCTCCCGCACAACCAAAGTCCCGCGGAACCACGTCGTCGCGTGGTTCCGAGGGACTTTCGTCGTGCGGAGCGCCGCGGCGCGCGCGGCGCGCGCGGCTACCGCCGGCGGCCGCGGCCCGTCGCCGGCTCGACCGCGGGGATCCGGACGTCCAGCGAGCCCGGGTCGATCTTCGCGCGGAACGCCACGATCTCGCCCACCGGGTCGCCGTCGATCTCGAACTCGTCCGGCTTCGCCAGGCGCAGCGTGAACTCCTCGCCGCGCAGGTACCGCAGCGGGCGCTCCTGCTTCGCGGCCGTCGTGATCCGGCGGCCGATCACGGTGTCGGACAGGGCCGACCGGCGGAACCACCGCAGGATCCCGTTCTCCCAGAACACCCGGGCGGCGATGCGCACCCAGCCGAAGAACCCCCGAGGCCGCATCACGACGATGTCGAACACCCCGTCGTCGATCTCGGCATCGGGCAGGAGCATGGCGTTGGCCTGGAGCATGCCGCAGTTGCCGACGATGACCGAGTGCGCCCGGACCGAGCCGTTGCGCGCCGACTCGTCGAGCCGGTACTTGAACTCGAAGCCGTCGGTGTCCCGGACGGAGCGGAACAGCGAGTCGAGGTAGGCGAGCCACCCGACGCGCTTCTTCAGCTCGGGGCGCGTGTTCGCGAGCATGCGGGCGTCGAGCCCGAGGCCGGCCATCACGACGAAGCCGAACCGGTCGCGGGAGCCGTCGGGACGCTCGACACCGAGCAGTCCGAAGTCGATCGAACGGTCGTGCCCGGTGAAGATCGCCTTGGCCATCCCGCCGAGGTCGTCCAGCGGCAACTTCATGTTCCGCGCGAGCAGGTTGCCCGTGCCGCTCGGCAGCAGCGCCAGCGAGGCGTCGGACCCGTGCACCACCTCGGCCACGGCGCGGACGGTGCCGTCCCCACCCGCGGCGGCGACGACGTCGGCGCCGGCTTCGAGCGCGGCGCGGGCCATGCCGCCGCCCGGGTCCTCCTCCGTCGTCTCGAACCAGAGGGTCTCGGCCCAGCCGGCCTCCTGCTGGTGCTTCTCGACGGTGCGCTTGAGGGTCGGCAGGTGGACCTTGACCGGGTTGTAGACCACCGCGGCCGTCCGCTGTTCGGTCTGGAGGGCGTCCTGGTCCGCGGGCGCGGTCTCCGAAGGGGTCGACATGCACCAACGGTACCGATCGGATGCTGCGAGCGGACGGCCCTCGCGAACCGTCTCGGGCCTGGAGGCGCGGGTCGGGCCCGCACCGCGCCTCCAGTCCGTCTCGCACCCGGTCCGCAACCGGCGCTGGCTAGGATGATCCGGTGATCGATCCCCAGCTGCTGCGTGACAACCCGGACGTCATCAAGGCCTCGCAGGAGGCGCGCGGCGCCTCCGTCGCCGTCGTCGACGAGGCCGTCGCCGCGGACGCGGCACGGCGGAGCGCGATCACCTCGTTCGAGTCCCTCCGGGCCGAGCAGAACGCCTTCGGCAAGACCGTCGCGAAGGCCCCGAAGGACGAGAAGGCCGCGCTCGTGCAGCAGGCCCAGGCGCTCGCCGCGAAGGTGAAGGAAGCGCAGGCGACCGTCACCGCGGCCGAGGAGTCCTTCAACGCGGTCGTCCGGAGCATCCCGAACGTCGTGCTGCCCGACGTGCCGAAGGGCGGCGAGGACGACTTCGTCACGCTCCGCACCGTCGGCACGAAGCCGGAGTTCGACTTCGAGCCGAAGGACCACGCCGACCTCGGCGAGCACCTCGGCATCATCGACATCCCGCGCGGCGTGAAGGTCTCCGGCTCGCGGTTCTACTTCCTGCGCGGCCTCGGTGCACGGCTCGAGATCGCCCTGATGTCGCTCGGCCTCGACCGTGCGATCGCCGCAGGCTTCGAGCCGCTCATCACCCCGACGCTCGTGCGCCCCGAGACCATGGCCGGCACGGGCTTCCTCGGCGAGCACGCGGCCGAGGTCTACCGGCTCGAGGCGGACGACCTCTACCTGACCGGCACGAGCGAGGTCGCCCTCGCCGGGTTCCACGCCGACGAGATCCTCTCCTTCGACGGTGGCGACGGCCTGCGGTACGCCGGCTGGTCGACCTGCTACCGGCGCGAGGCCGGGTCGGCGGGCAAGGACAACCGCGGCATCCTCCGCGTGCACCAGTTCAACAAGCTCGAGATGTTCGCCTACGTCCACCCGGACCAGGCCGAGGCCGAGCACGCCAAGCTCGTCGGGTACCAGGAGCAGATGCTGCAGGACCTCGGGCTGCACTACCGCGTGATCGACGTGGCGGGTGGCGACCTGGGCACGAGTGCGGCGCGCAAGTACGACATCGAGGCGTGGGTCCCGACGCAGGGCACCTTCCGCGAGCTCACGTCGACGTCGAACTGCACGACGTTCCAGGCTCGTCGCCTCGACATCCGGTACCGCACCGAGAGCGGGAAGACCGCGCCGGTCGCGACCCTGAACGGCACCCTCGCGACCACCCGGTGGATCGTCGCGATCCTCGAGACGCACCAGCAGGCCGACGGTTCGGTCGTCGTGCCCGAGGTCCTCCGTCCCTACCTGGGCGGCGTCGAGGTGATCGAGCCCCGATGAGCACGCAGGGTCGGTTCGTCGACGGTTCGGCCGGTGCGGGTGCGCCGGCCCGGACGAAGCGCTGGTTGGTGGCGCTCGACATCGACGGCACCACCATGCGCGAGGACGGTGTCGTCACCGACACCGTGATCGCCGCGCTCCGCGATGCCGAGGCGGCCGGACACGAGGTCATGCTCAGCACCGGTCGCAGCGAGGGCATGACCGTCCCGCTGCTCGACACGCTCGGCATCCAGCCGAAGTACCTCGTCTGCGCGAACGGAGCGCTGACGCTCGCACGACGTCCCGACGGCTCCTACGAGCGGGTGCACGTCGAGCAGTTCGACCCGAGCGAGGTCCTGCAGACCATCCACGGCGCCCTCGAGAACGCCGCGTTCGGCGTCGAGGACCAGACCGGCCACTTCCTGCTGTCCGGCAACTTCCCCGACGACACGATGACCGTCGCCGGTGAGCACGTCCCGTTCGAGCGGCTGCTCGGCGTCGAGGCGACCCGCGTCGTGGTCATCTCTCCCGGGCACGACACCGAGGACTTCCTGCAGATCGTCGAGCAGATGGGCCTGCACAAGGTCTCGTACTCGGTGGGCTGGACGTCGTGGCTCGACATCGCTCCCGAGGGCGTGACGAAGGCCACCGCGATGGAACGGGTCCGCGAGTGGCTCGACATCCCGCGCTCCCGCGTGTTCGCCGCGGGCGACGGTCGGAACGACATCGACATGCTCCGGTGGGCCTCGACCTCGGGGCGCGGCGTCGTCATGGGGCAGGCACCCGAGGACGTCGTGGACGCGGGCAACGAGCTCACGGGTGGCGTGACCGACGACGGCCTGGCGGCTGCGCTCGACTCCCTGCCGCGCTAGCCCGGTAGACTTCCCGGGACGCGATCACGTCTCGCCACGTGGTCGCGTCGCTGGAGGGTTGTCCGAGCGGCCGATGGAGCCTGTCTTGAAAACAGGTGGGCAGAGATGTCTCGTGGGTTCGAATCCCACACCCTCCGCCATGGACACACGCCTGCGCCTGATCCGCGTCGACGACGCCGCGACGCTCGCGGCCGTCGTCAGTGCGAGCGCCGACCACCTGCGGCCGTGGGAACCGACCCGTTCGCCCGCCTACTTCACCGAGGCGGGGCAGCACGACGTCATCGTCCAGGCCCTCGCGGCCGAGCGTGCCGGCACGTCCGTCCCGTTCGTGATCGAGTCGGTCGACGGCGAACTGCTCGGCCGGATCACGCTGAGCGGCATCACCCGCGGTGCCCTGCAGTCGTGTGCGATGGGGTACTGGATCCGCGCCGACCGGGTCCGGCAGGGGCATGCCTCCCGAGCGGTCCGGGCGGCTGCGGCGCACGCGTTCGAGGTGCTCCGGCTCCACCGTGTCCAGGCGGAGACCCTGCCCGAGAACGTGGGCTCGCAGCGTGCACTGCAGGCAGCGGGGTTCACGCGCTACGGCCTGGCGCCCGAGTACCTCAGGATCGCCGGGGCGTGGCGCGACCACGTCATGTTCCAGCTCCTCGCTCCGACCGACCGGTGAGCACCCGGTTCAGCTGACGAGCCCCGTCACGACGTCGTGCACCACGCGGGCGGCACGGGCGGCCGCATCGTCGAGGTGCTCCTTGAACTCGTCGCCGTCCGGCGCACACAGGTCGCTGATGCACCGGACGGAGACGAACGGCATGGCGTGGACGTGCGCGAACTGCGCGATCGCCGCCGACTCCATGTCGACCGCCGCGACCGTGGAGAACGCCGTCCGGAGCAGACGTGCTCGACCCTCGGTGACGAAGATCTCGCTCGAGCCGATCGTGGCCGAGCGGAGGCGGTACCCGGCGTCCGAGGCGAGTGCCAGCTCGACGAGCCGGTCGTCGGGCTCGTACCCGGTGGGCATGCCCGGGACCTGGCCGAGCGCGTACCCGAACGCCGTCGCGTCGGCGTTGAGGTTGACGTAGCGGTCCCCGACGACGACGTCGCCGATCTCGACGCCGTGCATCAGCCCACCGGCCGTCCCGACGCTGATCACCGGGATGCCCGAGCCGAAGTCGTGGAACGCGTGGGCGACCGCTGCCGTGGCGTTCGTGAACCCGATGCCGCTGCGGCGCACGGCGACCGTGGCGCCACCGACGTCGAGCAGGTGGTGTTCGTCGTGGCCGCCGACCGGACCGTCGAGGATCGGGACACCGCCGAGGAGCCCGGCGAACGCGGACACCTCTTCGCTCATGGCGGCGATGACGACCGCGATCGGGGGAGGGAGTTGCACTGATCGATGATCGCACGGGCCGCCGACCGTCGGGACACCGGGACGCGTACCGTGCACCGTGCGCGAGGAGATCCAGGGGGCGGTGTGGTCGAGGTCGTCGAGTACCGGGCGGAGTGGCCGCGGCGCTTCGCGGTGCTGCGGACGGCGTACGGCGCGGCGCTCCTCGCCGCCGGCGTCCCGCACCGCATCGAGCACGTCGGCAGCACGGCGGTGCCCGGCCTCGCGGCGAAGCCCGTCATCGACGTCGACGTGGTCGTCGGGGCGGCGGACGTGCCCGCGGCCGTCGAGGCCCTCGCTGCGGTCGGTTTCGTGCCGCGCGGCGACCTCGGCATCCCGGGGCGGCAGGCGTTCCGCACGCCCGAGCGCTTCGCCCCGAGCAACACCTACGTCGTGGTCGAGGGATCGCTCGCGCTCCGCAACCACCTCGGCGTGCGCGATGTCCTGCGCGCGGACGGCGCACTCCGCGAGGAGTACGCCGCCGTGAAGCGTCGGGCTGCCGCCGAGGCGCTGGACATCGACGACTACCTCGTGCGCAAGACCGCGGTGCTCGACGGGGTGCTGCGCGCGGCGGGCCTCACCGACTCCGAGCGCGCGTCGATCGCCGATGCCACCGCGGGCATCACCGGCCGAGGCGCCCACGGCTGACCCCTGACGCGCGGGTGTGACCCGACCGGCTGCGATCGGCCGACTCGCCGCGGTCGTGCGCGTGTCGTCCCGCCGTCGTGACCGTTCCGGTTCGCGGATCGCGGGATCCGCGAACCGGAACGGTCACGCGCCCCGCGGAACCGGCCGTCCCGACGCCGCAGCGCGCCGCGGCGTGTCCCGACGCCTCGCCGTCGCGCGGAACGGCGGGCCGGGTCGCGAGCGCCGCCGGGGCCATCGACAGCGAAGGCGTCAGGCAGACGCCAGCGCCGGGTAGAGCGCGGTGAGCGGGGCGCTCAGCCCGGCGCGGACGTCGCGGCTGACCTGGTCGGCCAGGACCTCGTGCTCGCCGGCCTCGAGGGCGTCGTAGATCGCCGCCACGATGTCCGCCGGGTCGGCCTTCTCGACGTCGAGGTCGGCCGTCATGCCGGTGTCCGTGTAGCCGAGGTGCGCTCCGAGGACCTGCGTCCCCTGGGGTGCGAGCTCGAGGCGCAGGGAGTTCGTGATCGACCAGAACGCGGCCTTCGAGGCGGAGTAGCCCCCGGCCAGCGCGATCCAGCTGAGCACCGAGTGCACGTCGATGAGCGCGCCCCCGGCCAGCGACGGAGCGAAGGCCTTGGCGACCCGGAGCGCACCGAAGACGTTCGTGGCGAAGACGTGCTCGACCTCGTCGACCGAGGTCTCGAGGAGCGGCGCGGAGCCACCGATGCCGGCGTTGTTCACGACGATCGTCGCGTCGGCTGCTGCACGGGCGGCGGCGTCGACGCTCGCCTGGTCGGTGACGTCGAGGGCCAGCGGCACGATGCGCTCGTCGTCCCAGGTGCGCGGGGCCCGGGCCGTGGCGTAGACCTTGGCGGCGCCGCGGTCGAGGGCCTGCTGGACGAACGCGGCGCCGAGGCCGCCGTTCGCTCCGGTGACGAGGACGGTCGCGTCGGTGAGGGTGGTCATGGAGTGCTCCTGTCGAAGAGATTGGGTACGGAAAGTGAACCTAGCACGGTGTGTCTGGATTCCGAACCCAGGTAGGATGAACACATGCTCGGCATCCTCGGCGGCGACGAGCGCTGCCCCATCGCGCGGTCCCTCGACGTCCTCGGCGAGAAGTGGACGCTCATGATCGTCCGCGACGCCCTCGCGGGGTCGACCCGCTTCAGCCAGTTCCAGCGGAGCCTCGGGGTCCCGCGGGAGGTCCTCACGGCACGCCTCGGCTCCCTCGTCGAGGGTGGCGTGCTCGAACGCCACGCCTACAAGCCGGACGGCGGACGCGTCCGTGACGAGTACGTCCTCACCGAGGCCGGTCGCGACCTCTCGCTCGTGCTGCTCGCACTGGGCGGGTGGGCGGACCGGCACCGGCCGTCCGAACGCACGTCCGACCTCCGCTTCGTCGAGGCCACCACCGGCGAGCCGGTCGAGGCGGTCGCCGTGACGCGCAGCGGGCACCGCCGCGTCGCGCTCGACGCGCTCGAGGCGGTCATGGAGGGCTGACGGTGCGAGCAGGCGGGCTGGCGTGACCAGCGTCGGACGGGAGGCGCGGGTCGGCCCCGCACCGCGCCTCCCGGACCGCAGGCGGGTGCGTCAGCGACGCACGCCGCACCCGCAACTGGCGCCGAGCACCAACTCGGCGGGGACGAGGTCCCGGTGCCACTGGTTGTCCGCGTCGAGGCCGAGCACCCGGTCGACGGCGGCGGTCGCCATCGTCTCGATCGGCTGCCGGACCGTGGTGAGCTGCGGGTTCGTGTAGTCGGCCTCGACCGCGCCGTCGAAGGAGACGATCGCGACGTCGTCGGGCGCGGACAGTCCGAGCTCGAAGAGGGCGCGCAGGAGCCCGACCGCCTGCATGTCGGAGCTGACGAACACCGCTCGGGGGCCGGAGCCCTCGCCGAACATGCGGAGACCGGCCTCGTAGCCGCCCCGTCGGGTGAAGTCGCAGCGGACGATCGGGCCGTCGGGCAGCCCGGCGTCGCGGAGCGCCCGCATCCAGCCCTGCTCGCGGAGCTCCATCGAGCCGGCGTGTCCCATGACCAGGCCGATCGATCGGTAGCCGTGCTCGACGAGGTGCTGCGTGCCGTCGTACGCGCCGCGCAGGGCGTCGACGCCGATGCTCGCGTAGTCGGGCACCTCGAAGAAGGTGTTGAGCAGGACCATCGGGATGCCGGGGTCCGTCACGGTGGACAGGTCCGGCCGCGTCATGATGCTCGTGACGATGATGCCGTCGACCTGCCGGGCGGAGAGGCTGCGCAGGCGCTCCCGTTCCTGTGCGGCATCGCCGTCGCTGTTGGCGAGCAGGACGTCGTACCCGCGCGCGGCGGCGGCGTGCGTCACCGCGACACCGAGCTCGGACCAGAACGGGTTGTCGAGCTCGGGGACGATGAGTCCGAGCATCTTCGAGGACCCGGTGCGGAGGGCCTGGGCGCTCGCGTTCGGGCGGTAGCCGAGGACGCGGATCGCCTCGCGGACGCGTGCCGCGGTGGCCGCTGCGACCGGACGGGGTCCGTCGTGCACGACGTAGCTCACGACGGAGGTGCTCACGCCGGCGTACCGGGCGACGTCGGCGCGGGTGACCGCCCTCGGGATCGTCGGGACGGTCACGGGTGCCACCTTCGTCGGGTCGGAAGTCGCGTTCGGGTGCCGGCCCGTGCGGACCGACACCCGAACACCACTTGCTAGTCGCTGGCGATACTAGACGAGCCCACCGCCTCGACCGTCTCCGGGGCGTCGCCGAAGTCCGGCACCTCGAGGCGGACGCCGCCCTGCAGTGCGGACTGGTGGGCGATGATGCCGGGCAGCGTGAACCGGGCGGCGGTCCAGGCGTTCACCGGCGGCAGGGTCCGGTCGACGACGGCCCGGACGAAGTCGTCGGCGAGGAACTGGTGGCTGCCCTCGTGTCCGGTCGGCACGCCGGCGTACTCGGCCGGCAGGCGCGACGTGTCGTGCACAGCCGCGTAGCCGGAGACGAACGCGTCACGGAGCGAGGGGTCGACGCCGGCGAGGCGCGGGTCGTCGAGCTCCATCGTGGCCTGGGTGTCGATCTGGTCGCTGATGTCGTGCGAGTCCTCCTTGTCCTGCCAGACGCTGACCTTGGCGAGCTGCTCGAAGCTCGCCTCGGTGCCGAAGTAGCGGAAGCGGGACTCGCGGATGTGCGACGGGTAGCCGACGCGGCGCATCTCGTTGATCCTCATGACCCCGCCGTTGTCGAGCTCGAACAGGGCGGTGGCGTTCGAGAAGTCGTTGTCGAACTGGCTGACGTCCTTGTCGAAGACCCCGTCGCCGCGGTCGTCCTTGACGCCGATGCAGCTGACGCTGACCGCGTGCCCCGGGATCGCACCGAGGACCCCGCCGACCGAGTGCGTCGGGTAGAGCATGGGCGGGTAGCTGGCGGTGCGCTTCCAGTCCTCGCCGCCGCTGAACTGGTACGCGGCGTAGAAGCCGAGGTCCATGTCGTGCACGTAGTCGCCCTCGGCGTAGAAGACACGGCCGAAAGCACCCTCGGCGACCTTCGAGCGGGCGAACACCGTCGCGGGGTTGTAGTAGCTCGTCTCGCCCATCATGTAGGTGAGCCCGGTCTCGCGGACGGCCTCGATGATGGCCTCGATCTCCTCGACGGAGATCGCCATCGGCACAGCCGAGTACACGTGCTTGCCGGCGCGGAGGGCCTTGACCACGAGCGGCCCGTGCGTCCAGCGCTGCGTGAAGATCGCGACGGCGTCGACGTCCGAGGCGAGCACGGCGTCGAAGTCCGGGAACGTGCCGTCGAGGTGCTGTGACTCGACGAGCTCGGATGCCCGGTCGTCGACGAGGTCGGTGACGAAGACGCGGTCGACGTCCGGGTGCAGCTTGAACAGCTTGGCGAACTGGGGGGCGAACTGGCCCGCGCCGACCATTCCGACAGAGATCATCAGTGACCTTTCCAGGTGGGGGATGCGTCGCCGGGCAGGTCGCTCCGATGCGATCGAGGGCCATCCTGACACCGATGTCTACACGTGACAACCCCTGATTCAAACCAAGAAAAAGCCTCTTGCTACCCGCTGTCCCCACGTGTAGATTCCCGGCTCACGGACTGCTGCACGTCAGTCCACCGCAGACGAAGGAGTCGCGATGGCCACCGAGAGCCCTGTGTCGTCACCCTTGACGACGGCCAGCACGAGACGGCGGAGTCGGGCGACCGACCTCGCCCGTGCCGGCACCACCTCCCCGCGACGCCGGCCCAGGAACGACCTCTGGCTGGCGCTGATCTTCATCGCTCCGGCATCGGTCGGCTTCGCCGTGTTCCTCGCGTGGCCCACCGTCCGGGGCATCTACCTCAGCTTCACGTCGTTCAACCTGCTCACGCCGCCGGTGTTCACCGGGCTGCAGAACTACGAGCGCCTGGTGCAGGACTCGATCTTCTGGCACTCGATGGCGGTGACGGTCGAGTACGTCCTGCTGAACATCGGGTTCCAGACGATCCTCGCGCTGTTCATCGCCGTGATGATGCACCGCCTCACCAAGTCGACCTTCGTCCGGGGCATCGTCCTCGCGCCGTACCTCGTGTCGAACGTCGTCGCGGCGCTCATCTGGCTGTGGATCCTCGACACGCAGCTCGGCATCGGCAACGAGATCCTGTCGGCGATCGGTGTGGGCCGCATCCCGTTCCTGCAGAGCGACTTCTGGGGCATCCCGACCATCGCGTTCATCAACGTCTGGCGGAACGTCGGCTACACGGCACTCCTCATCTTCGCGGGCCTGCAGGCGCTGCCGGAGCAGGTCTACGAAGCCGGCCGCATCGACGGCGCCAGCGAGTGGAAGATGTTCTGGCGCATCACCGTGCCGCTGCTCCGACCGATCCTCTCGCTCGTGCTCATCATCACGATCATCGGGTCGTTCCAGGTGTTCGACACCGTCGCCATCGCCACCCAGGGCGGACCCGCGAACGCCACGAACGTCGTGCAGAACTACATCTACAACCTGGCGTTCGGCCGGTTCCAGTTCGGCTACGCGTCCGCCGTCTCGGTGGCCCTCCTCATCGTCCTCAGCATCATCACGATCATCCAGTACCGACTCTCGCGTTCCGGCGAGAGCGACCTGGACTGACGGCCAGAGCACACGGAAGCGAGTCGAAGATGACCAGCACCCTGCCCCCGGTGGTCGAACCGCAGACCACCCGCGCGATCACCACCCGCGGCGGCCCCCGACCGCCTCGTCGGAAGCCCTCCGTTGGACGGGTCATCGCCTGGATCGCGATGATCGCCGTCATCGTCGTGACTCTGTTCCCGTTCTACTGGATCCTCCGCACCGCCCTGTCCTCGAACGGTGCGATCTCGGCCGACCCCACCTCGCTCCTCCCCACGGGCTTCAGCCTCGGTGGCTTCGAGCGCGTGTTCGGCCTGCAGTCCACGAAGGAGGCGCTCGCCCAGGGCGGGTCCGGCGCTGCCATCAACTTCTGGCAGTACCTGCTGAACTCGGTGCTCACCGCGACGATGATCACCGTCGGCCAGGTGTTCTTCTCGGCCGGGGCGGCGTACGCGTTCGCGCGGTTGCGGTGGCCCGGGCGCGACCGGGTCTTCGCGGTCTTCCTCGCCGGACTGATGGTGCCGACGATCTTCACGCTCCTGCCGAACTTCACGCTGATCAAGTCGCTCGGCCTGGTCGACACCCTGTTCGGGATCGCCCTGCCGTCGATGCTCATGACGCCGTTCGCGGTGTTCTTCCTCCGGCAGTTCTTCCTCGGGATCTCCCGCGAGGTCGAGGAGGCGGCACTCATCGACGGCGCCGGCAAGGTCCGGGTCTTCTTCCGGCTCATCCTCCCGATGGCCTCCGCCCCGATCGCGACGCTCGCCGTCCTGACGTACATCACGGCGTGGAACGACTACTTCTGGCCGCTGATGGTCTCGTACACCGACAGCTCCCGCGTGCTCACGGTGGCGCTCGGGGTCTTCAAGTCGCAGTCGCCGCAGTCCGGCACCGACTGGGCCGGGCTCATGGCCGCGACGCTCGTGGCGGCGCTCCCGATGATCGTGCTCTTCGGCGTCTTCGCCAAGCGGATCGTCAACTCCATCGGCTTCTCCGGCATCAAGTAGGGATCCGCACATGACGAACTCCATCACCCGCCGCGCCCTCTTCGCCGGCGGAGCGTCCGCCCTGGCGCTCGGTGCGCTCGCCGCCTGCTCCACCACGGGCACCCCGAACCCGCGGAGCGGTGCGACCGGCACGGTGTCCTACTGGCTCTGGGACTCGAACCAGCTGCCGGCGTACCAGGCCGTCGCCAAGGCCTTCGAGCGCGAGAACCCCGGCATCACGATCAGGATCACCCAGCTCGGGTGGGCCGACTACTGGACGAAGCTCACCGCCGGGTTCATCGCCGGCACCGCTCCGGACGTGTTCACGGACCACCTGTCGAAGTTCCCGCAGTTCGCCGACCTCGACGTGCTGTACGAGCTCGACGAGCTCGAGGCGACGTCGGGGATCCGTGACGACGACTACCAGTCCGGGCTCGCCCAGCTCTGGAAGGGGCGGGACGGCCACCGGTACGGCTCGCCGAAGGACTGGGACACGGTCGCGATGTTCTACGACCAGAAGGTCATCGCGAAGGCCGGGTACACCGCAGACGACCTGGCCGCCCTGTCCTGGAACCCCGATGACGGCGGCACCTTCGAGCGTGCCGTCGCGCACCTCACGATCGACGGCAAGGGGCGCCGCGGGGACGAGCCGGGTTTCGACAAGACGGACGTCGCCGTCTACGGGATGAGCGCCAACGGCAGCGGGGGCGACGGGTTCGGGCAGACCCAATGGTCGCCGTTCACCGGGTCGATCGACTGGTTCTACACGAACAAGAACCCCTGGGGGAACCGATTCCGCTACGACGACGCCGGGTTCCAGAAGACGATCTCGTGGTACTTCGGGCTCGCCGAGAAGGGCTACATGCCGAAGTACGGGGTCTTCTCCACGACCACCGGACCGGACGTCCAGCTCGGCTCGAAGAAGGTGGCGCTCTCGTTCAACGGCTCGTGGATGATCGGGACGTACGCGAACCTCCCGGGCATCGACGTCGGGATCGCGCCGACGCCGACCGGACCGATCGGGCACCGCGCGTCGATGTTCAACGGGCTCGGCGACTCGATCACGAAGCAGGCGCGGAACCCGGAGGCAGCTGCGAAGTGGGTCGCGTACCTCGGCAGCGCTGCCGCCCAGGAGATCGTCGGCCGGGCGGGCATCGTCTTCCCGGCACGCCGATCGGGGACCGACGCAGCGGTGGCGGCGTACGCGAAGCGGGGCCTCGACGTGACGGCTTTCACCGAGCAAGTCGAGGACGGCACGACGTTCCTGTTCCCCGTGACCCGCAACCCGGCCGACGTGCAGGCCATCGTGCAACCCGCGTTCGACGACATCTACGCGAACGGCAAGCCGATCAGCACGCTGACGGGCGTGAACGAGCAGGTCAACAACCTCCTCGCCCTCACCTGAGCCGCCGTTGGTCGACCGCCTGGAGGCGCGGGTCGGGCCCGCACCGCGCCTCCGGTCCGCACGTGGGGGACTGGAGGCGCGGGTCGGGCCCGCACCGCGCCTCCAGTCCGCCCGTGGGGACGCGCACGCCGACGCGCGGACGTGCGCACCCTGACGACGACTGCGCGTGGTGGAACGCGCGCAGTGGTCGTCAGCGCGCGCACTCACGCCCGCGCCCGACCGCGCCCGCCCCGCCGCCCGCGCCCGCGCGCCCTACCGCTCCGGCGCGCGCTGGAACCCGATCTCGAGCAGCAGGTTCGCGTGCGAGCGCTGGTCGCCGGTCGCGATGACCAACCCGGTCTCGGGCGCCCGGACCGCGTCGTAGAACGCGAACCGGTCGAGCGCACCGAGCGGCACGTCCGGCCCGAGGATGCGCCGGTAGCCCTCGTGCGCTGCTACGACGGTGTCCGCCGGAGCCTCCATGACCGTCGCCGCCTCGACCGGGACCGCGTCGAGCAGGGTCGTCAGGACCTCGTCGACGTCGAGCAGTCCGGGGCGGAAGTTGAGGTGCACGAGCGCGGCGCCGGGCCGCATTGCCGTCGCGAACGGGTAGTTCCCGTCGGCGACCAGCACCTTGGAGCCGTGCCCGAGCGACGCGAGCGCGCTCAGCGTCGGTTGGTGGGTGAGGGTGTAGCGCAGCATCATGCCTCCGTGGGGGTGACGAGTCGGGCGACCGATCCACCGGCGACCAGACGGGGTGCGACGACGACGTCGACGGGAGCCGGGTCGGCGTCGGGGTCCGTCAGGCGCGCGTGGATCAGGTCGGCGGCGCGGACGGCGAGCTCGTGCGTGGGCTGCACGATGACGGTGAGCTTCGGGACGGTGGCCTGGGCGAGTTCGAGGCCGTCGAACCCGAGCACGGAGAGCTCCCGGCCGAGGGTCAGCCCGGACTCGTTCAGCGCGATGACGGCTCCGAGGGTGAGTTCGTAGTTCGCGCAGAAGACCGCGGTCGGGCGGTCCGGCTGCACGAGGAGCCGCTGCATCGCCGCCTGCCCGTGCTGCACCGTGAGGGGCCCCTCGACGACCGAGTCCGGTCCGAGGACACCGCCCTCCCGTTCGACCACCGCACGGAAGCCCGCGGTGCGCTCCCGCATGGTGGAGACCGCGGGGTCACCCGCGACGACCCCGACCCGGCGGTGCCCGTGGTCGAGCAGGTGCCGGGCGGCGAGGGCGCCGGCGCCGCGGTTGTCGAGGAAGACGCCGTCGGCGGCGAGGGCGTCCGCACGCCAGTCGATCTGCACGACCGGCACGCGCTCGGCCGCACGCGCCAGCGCCTCGACGTCGTGGTCCGACGGCACCGCGATGATGCCGTCCACCATCCGGCTGAGGAGCAGGTCGACCGCGCCCGCGGCGGCGTCCGGGCTCGACGAGACGATGACGCTCGTCCCGTGCGCCCGGAGTGCGCTCTCGACCCCGGCGATCACGGTGAGGTGGAAGTCGTTGTCGAGCGCGGGCAGCAGGACGCCGATCGTGCCGGACCGCCGGGAGCGCAGGCTCCGGGCGAACCCGTTGGGACGGAACCCGAGCGTCGCCGCGGCCCGTTCGATCGCCTGTGCGTTCTCGTCACGAACGGTGCCGCCGTTGTAGAACTTCGAGATCGTCGCGAGCGAGAGCCCCGTCGCCCGCTGCAGGTCCTTGTAGGTCGCCGTCACCCGACGCCCCCGGGGATCGTGCCGTCCTCGTCCCACAGGTCGTGCCAGCTGTCGGCGCCCGACCACAGGAACACCTGCCCCTTGATGAGCCGGACGCCGTGGTCGACGTCCTGCATCGCCCGGAGTTCCTCGTCGGTGAGCGGGTCCGTCAGCGCGCCGTCGAGGTTCGCGCGGTACTGCTCGGGCTTCACCGAGAACGGGATCGGGACCTGCCCGCGCGCGACCGCCCACTTGAGGCAGACCACGGCGGGGTGCACGCCGTGCGCCTCGGCGATCCGCCGGACGACGGGGTGGTCGACGTCCACGGGGTCGTCGTCCTCGCGGTCGCGCTCCGGGCGGGACGGTGACCCGAGCGGCGAGTAACCCACGGGCTGGATGTCGTTCGCGCGGCAGAAGTCGAACAGCTCCGGTTGCTGGAACGTCGGGTGCAGCTCCATCTCGTTGAGCGCGGGGAGGACCCGGGCGTCGCGGAGCAGCAGCCGCAGCTTCGGGACCGTCGTGTTCGACGTGCCGAGGTGCCGGACCAGTCCGGCGTCGACGAGCCCCTCGAGCGACCGCCAGAGCGCGAGGTACGCGGCGTGGTCGTAGGGGCGGGCCGACCGGTCGCGGTCCTCGACCGAGGCGTGCGGCGCGTGGTGGTTCGGGAACGGCCAGTGCACGAACACCGCGTCGAGGTGGTCGACCCGCAGGTCCCGGAGTGATCGCTCGACCGACGCGACCGCATCGGCCGGGTCGTGCGCGTCGTTCCAGACCTTCGACATCACGAAGAGGTCCTCGCGCGGGACACCGCTCGCCGCGATCGCCACGCCGACCTCGGGCTCGTTGCCGTAGACGGAGGCGCAGTCGACCAACCGGTAGCCGGCGTCGAGGCCGCCGCGGACCGCCGCCGCCACCTCGTCCGGGCCGTACCGGTCGGAGCCGAACGTGCCGAGCCCGATCGTCGGGATGCGTGCGCCGGTCCGCAGGGGTCGGCTCGTCGGGACGTCCACGGTGGCCTGCTTCCTGCGCGTCGTCGCGCATCACTCAACGTTTCACCCATGCGGGTGCAATGCACGCTACCGTAGAACCGTCTCCAGGACGAAACGTTTCGCTCGACTCGAGGAGGAGTCATGCCCGAACCCCACGACCTGCCACGGATCGACCCGGCAGCCCTGCCGGCGCCGGTCGACGTCAGCGACAACTCGGTGGCGCTCGCCGCCGTCGCCGAGGTCGTCGCCGCCGGTCCGTACGAGGCGACCTGGGAGTCGCTCCGCGGGTACACGCCACCGCGCTGGTACGAGGACGCCAAGTTCGGGGTCTTCCTGCACTGGGGCGTCTACTCGGTGCCGGCCTTCCGGAACGAGTGGTACTCGCGGGACATGTACCGCGCGGGCACCCCCGAGTTCGAGCACCACGTGGCCACCTACGGACCGCAGTCGGAGTTCGGCTACAAGGACTTCATCCCGTCGTTCACGATGGAGCACTTCGACCCGCAGGACTGGGCGACCCTGTTCCGTCGCGCGGGGGCGCAGTTCGTGGTCCCCGTCGCCGAGCACCACGACGGCTTCGCGATGTACGACACCGACCGCTCCCGGTGGAGCGCGGCGCGGATGGGGCCGGAGCGCGACGTGTTCGGCGACCTGCTCCAAGCGGTCGACGACGCGTTCATGGTCCGCGGCGCTTCCTCGCACCGGGCCGAGCACTGGTTCTTCATGAACGGGGGCGCCCGGTTCGACTCGGACGTGCTCGACCCGCGGTTCATCGACTTCTACGGCCCGGCCCAGCGCGAGGAGACCGCGCCGAACGAGCGACACCTCGAGGACTGGTTGCTCCGGACCGTCGAGGTCATCGACAAGTACCGGCCGCAGGTGCTCTGGTTCGACTGGTGGATCGAGCAGCCAGCGTTCGAGCCGTGGCTGCGCACCCTCGCCGCGTACTACTACAACCGTGCCGCCGAGTGGGGGCGCGAGGTCGTCATCAACTACAAGTGGCAGGCGTTCGCGGACGGCTCCGCGGTCTACGACATCGAGCGCGGTGCGATGGGGGACATCCCGCCGGTCGTCTGGCAGAACGACACCTCGGTGTCCAAGTCCGCCTGGTGCTGGATCGAGGGGCACGACTACAAGACCGCGCGCGACCTCGTCGCCGAGCTCGTCGACGTCGTCGCGAAGAACGGCGTCCTCCTGCTCAACGTCGGCCCGAAGCCGGACGGCACGATCGCCGAGCCCGAGCAGCGGCTGCTGGAGGGCATCGGCCGGTGGTTGACCGCCAACGGCGAGGCGATCTACGGCACCCGTCCCTGGCGCGTCTTCGGCGAGGGTCCGACGCACGTCCAGGCGGGGTCGTTCGTCGACGGCGCCGCTCCGGCCTACACGTCCGAGGACGTCCGGTTCACCACCCGCCACGACGTCACCGGCGAGTACGTCTACGCGGTCCTGCTCGCCGACCCGGCGGCCGGTGTCGCGCGCATCCGCTCGTTCGGCAGCGGGACGAACCTGCTCAGACGGCCGATCCGCAGCGTCGAGGTGCTCGGCGCCGAGGGCGAGGTGCAGTGGACGCAGACCGCCACGGCGCTCGAGGTCGTGGTGCCTACCGGCACCGATCCCGATTCCGGCCCGGTCGTGAAGGTCTGGCTGCGTCCGGAGGAGCGGCAGGAGCGAACCGACTCGCTGCACGGGTGAGCGAGCGGTCCGACGGTGACCCCCCCTCGGACTGGAGGCGCGGTGCGGGCCCGCACCGCGCCTCCAGTCCGTGACACTTAAAGCGTGGAACGACGCGCACTGATCCTGGAGGCCGCCGCCCGTGAGTTCGAGCGTGTCGGCTTCGCCGCCACGACGATCGCGGCCGTCGCCCGCGAGGCGGGCGTCTCGCAGGGCGCCCTGCACTTCCACTTCCCCACCAAGCTGTCCCTCGCGCTCGGCGTGATCGACGAACAGAACGTGCGGACGTTCGACGTCGTGAGCCACCACGACGCGTCGCCCGCCGAGGCGCTCGTCCGGGCCTCCCGGGGCATCGCCCGCATGCTGCTGACCGACCCCGTCGTGAGCGCCGGCATCCGGCTCTCGCTCGAACGCGGCGAGTTCGGTGCCGCGACCGCCGCCTTCTACGACCAGTGGATCGGTGGGATCAGCGACCTGTTCCGCCTCGCGATCGCGAGCGGCGAACTCCGGACGGACCTCACACCCGAGCAGCTCGGCGCGACCGTCGTCCCGATGTTCACCGGGGTCCAGCTCGTCTCGGCGGTGCGGACCGGCCGGCAGGACCTCTTCCCCGCGGTCGCGACGATGTGGCGGATGGTGCTCACCGCCGTCGCGGACCCTCGGCACCGGCCCCGCTTGCTGGGGGTCGTGGCGGACGCGTTCGGCACGGCAGACTGACGCTGTGGGCACCAGCGAGCACGACACCCCTCCTTACGGCGACCCGGCGCTCGCGACGTCCGGGGTCGAGCGGGTGGGGTGGTCCGCGAGCGTCGTCGCGCTGCACGTCGTCGCGACCGTGCTGCTCGCGGTCGGGTTCATCGCCGTCGCGGTGACGCTCTGGTCCCTGTTCGTCACGGTCGACGACGGTGGCGGCGCGAACATCGGCGCCGGGATCCTCGGGGTGTTCGGCCTGGGCGTCGGTGCGCTCGGGCTGGTCGTGCTCGCCGCTGCGGGCAGTGCGGCCGCGGTCACCCGTGTCCGGCGCCGACGAGCGCACTGACGCGGGACGGCACGGGGGCCGGGCTGCTGCGGGTCAGCGGTCGTGGAGCTCGCGGTCGCGGAACCACTTCAGCAGCCAGGCCGCGCTCGTGCGGTCGAAGGACCGCGGGAAGTCGACGCCGTCCGTGAGGAACGGGCTGAAGCCCTCCTCGGCGGCGATGTCGGAGTCGTCGAGCGACCGGTAGGCCATCGACCAGCCGTCGAACCGACGGCGTTCGATGTCCTCGCGCACGAGCGACTTCACCTCACCGTGGCGGGGGTCGCGCGCGATCGCGGCGAACCGGTCGTCCACGCTCCACGCCGGGCCCTCGAGCAGCTGCATGAAGCGGCCGTCCTTCGCCAGCAGGATGCCGGAGACCCCCAGCGCCTCGTTCCGGAGCCGCGACCCACGCAGGAGTTCGGTCAGGGCGGCGTCGTCGAAGGGGGTGGCCGCCCGGCTCATGTAGACGATGGAGACGAGCACGGCTCCATCTTGGCGCGGGCCGCCGACGACACGAAATGGTGTCCGCTACACGTAGTCCGTGGTCGGAACCGTCCCGTCAGTCCGCGGACGGGGCCGGTGCGCCGACCGGGGGCTCCCGCACGTCGAGCGTGGTGCGGTTCCGGGTCGCCGGGGCGGCGAGCAGCGCCACGACGAGGAGTGCGGCGGGGACGAGCATCGCCGCCTGCAGGCCGAGGTGCTCGCCGAGGAACCCGAGTGCCGGAGGACCCGCCAGGAACGCGATGTAGCCCGCGGTCGCGACGACGGACACCCGTCGATCACCATCGGTCGGGTGGTCGCCGGCGGCCGAGATCGCGAGGGGGAAGCCGAGGGCGATGCCGAGACCCCACACCCCGGCGGCGGCCGCGGTCAGCACGGGGCTCGGCGACACCACGACGAGCAGCACGCCGACGGTGCCGACCGCGGCGCACACCCGGACGACCGGGGCGCGACCGAACCGGGCGACGAGGGGCGTGCCGGCCGTCCGCCCGACGAACATCGCGAGGGCGAAGCCGGTGAAGACCAGGGACCCGACGGCCTCGGGGGCGCCGTGGTCGGTCGTCATGAGCAGCGGGAGCCAGTCGCTCGCGGCACCCTCGGCGAACGCCATCGCCAGGGTGATCACGGCGATGAGCAGCACCTGCACCGTGAGCACGGCCCGGAGCCGCGGAGCCGGTGCGGCCGCGGACGACGCCTCGGGCGCAGCGCGGGGGACCGGACGGAGGTTCAGGGCGGCGAACGCGGCGAGTGCGGCCATGACGACGGTGGCGCCGAGCAGGTGCGTGAGGACCGGCGTCCGGGCAGCGGTCACCGCGATGCCCGCCACCCCGCCGAGGACCGTGCCGAGACTGAAGCAGGCGTGGAGCAGCGGGACGACCGGCCGACCGATCCGCCGTTCGACCGCGGCCGCCTCGACGTTCAGGCCGATCTCGGCGACGCCGGACCCGAAGCCGATGAGGAACAGCCCGCCCCACACCCCGGCGGCGAGCTGCGCGGGGGCGGACAGGGCGACGAGGAGCATGCCGACGACGGGCAGGACCCCGCCGAGGACGATGAGCGGCCGGGTCCCGAGTCGCCGGACGAGCACACCGGCGCCGAGGATCCCGATCATCGAGCCGATCGAGAGCCCGAGGATGACGATGCCCATCGCCTCGATCGAGGCCCCGAGCGCGTCGCGGATCGCGGGCGTGCGCGTGATCCACGAGGCGATCCCGAACCCGGTCATCGTCGACGTGGCGAAGAGTGCCGCGCGGTGGCGCTCGATCATGGGTCCATCAGAACGTCCCACCGTGGTCGAGTCAAGGGAACGCGGTCGGCGGCCTAGGATCGGGCACATGGCGACCGTCCTCCTCGTCCGGCACGGACGCACCACCGCGAACGCGACCGGCGTCCTCGCCGGACGGACGGCAGGGGTGGCGCTCGACGCCGTCGGTCGCGAACAGGCCGCACGGACGGCCGGGCGACTCGCCGCGGTCCCGCTCGCCGTGGTCGTGTCCAGCCCGCTCGAACGGTGTCGGCAGACAGCCCGCGCGCTGCTCGGACGCCAGGCGGGCGATCCGGAGACCCGCATCGAGCGGGCGATCACGGAGTGCGACTACGGCGACTGGCAGGGCCGGAAGCTCGCGGACCTCGCGAAGGAGCCGCTCTGGCGGACGGTCCAGGCGAACCCGAGCGCCGTCGTGTTCCCCGGCGGGGAGTCCATGCAGGGGATGCAGTCGCGCGCGGTCGGCGCCGTCCGCCGGATCGACGCCGAGGTCGAGGCCGCCCACGGTCCGGGCGCCGTGTGGGTCGCGGTGAGCCACGGCGACGTGATCAAGTCCGTGCTCGCCGACGCGCTCGGCATGCACCTCGACCTGTTCCAGCGCATCGCGGTCGGACCGGCGTCGGTGTCCATCGTGCGCTACGGCGAGCACCGTCCCGAGGTCGTCGCCTCGAACACCGAGTCGGGTGACCTGACGTGGCTCGCGGCCGCACCGGCGCCGAGCGCGGACGCCGCGGTCGGGGGCGGCGCCGGCCACGACGACCCCGCCACCGGGACCGCTCCTGCCGGAGCCTGAACGACTGTCGCCCGGCGCTCCTACAATGCGGGGTATGCCCACCATCGTGCACGGCTTCGACTGGCCGGACCGTCTCGTCGTCGGGACCGTCGGCCGTCCGGGCGAGCGGTCCTTCTACATCCAGGCGCGTGACGGCCGCCGTGTCACGAGCGTCGCGCTCGAGAAGGAGCAGTCGGCCGTCCTCGCGGACAAGATCGACGAGCTCCTGGACGAGGTCGCGACCGTCGAGGACAACCGGTTCAGCGTCCCGCCATCCGCGCCCGCAGAACTCCGTGACGGTGAACCGCTCGACCAGCCGGTCGAGGCCGAGTTCCGTGCCGGCGCCCTGAGCCTCGGGTTCGACCCCGCGACCGCTCAGGTCGTGATCGAGGCGTACCCCATCGACGACGAGCTCGAGATCGTCGCCGAGACGACCGAGGACGGCGAGGAGATCGAGGCCGTGGTCGAGATCCCCGAGCCCGCCGAGCTGTTCCAGGTGAAGATCCCGGTCGGCACCGCTCGCGCGTTCGTCGAGCGCACGCGGGAGATCGTGGCCGCCGGCCGTCCGCCAGGGGCCGCATGAGCGACGGGTCGCTGTCCATCCGGGCACGCATCCGGGAAGCCTCGAACGCCACCTTCCTCGCCGACCTCGACGGCGAGGCGGTCGTCTACAAGCCGATCGAGGGGGAGCGACCGCTCTGGGACTTCCCGGACGGCACCCTCGCCGATCGAGAGGTCGCGGCGTACCTCGTGTCCGAGGCGTTCGGCTGGGACGTCGTCCCCCCGACGTGGATGGGCGAGGGGCCGTTCGGCCGCGGCATGGTCCAGCGGTGGCAGGACGTCGATCCCGAGCAGGACGCGGTCGACCTCGTCCCCACCGAGGACGCCGAGGCCGAGCTGTCCGGCGACGGCGCACCCCGCTGGCGGCCGGTGCTCGAGGCGATCGACGAAGCGGACCGTCCGGTGACCCTCGTGCACGAGGACACGACCGCACTGCGGCGGATGGCGGTGTTCGACGTCGTGGTGAACAACGCCGACCGCAAGGGCGGGCACGTCCTCGCGATGCCGGACGGTCACCGCTTCGGCGTCGACCACGGGCTGACCTTCCACGTCGAGCACAAGCTGCGCTCGGTGCTGTGGGGGTGGATCGGCGAACCGCTCGACGCGGACGAGCTCGAGGGCATCGACCGGGTGACCGACGCGCTGCAGGGCGATCTGGGTGCCGCACTCGACGAGCACCTCACCGTGGCCGAGGTCGACACCCTGCGCGCCCGGTGCGCGGCGCTGCGGGCGGTCGGGCTGTTCCCGCCGCCACCGGGACACGGCCCCGCCGTGCCCTGGCCGCTCTTCTAGCGAAGCGCTCGGCCGCCGGCGCGGAGATCGGGTCGGCGGGTTCCGTCGGGTGCGGAACCCACCGACCCCTACCGCGTCCCGCCTGCCGGGGCGCGGTGACCCATGGCGGTCGGACGGAGCGCGCCGTTGCCCTCCGGGACCCCACGGGGGTCGACCGGCCGAGGACGGATCAGGTGCCATCGGTCGGTCATCACCACCTCACCGACGCTGTCGGTGTACCGACAGCATCGGTGTACCGACGTGGTCGGTTCACCGACGAGGTCGGTTCACCGACGAGGTCGGTCAGGTGGAGCGGTGATCGCGGCCGGGGTCTGGGGCAGCTGTGGCGTCAGCATACGACCGAGATCGCCGGAGGAACAGACCCTGCCGTCAGATTGTCCAGTCGTCCCGGAAGAGCGCTCCACCGCGGCGCGATCCCAGGTACGACCCGACCACCGCGACGCCGAGGTCGTCGTTCTCGGGCGCGACGACCTTGCCGTCCACCCGCTTCGCCATCGCGTCGATGAAGCGCGCCAGCCCCGGGTCGTCGCCGAGCCGGAAGAAGGTCGTCTGCGCGCCGAGTCGTCCGGCGTTCTCGAGCTCCCGGACGGACAGCGCGATCGTGATCGGGTCCGGCGGGTACCCGAACCACACCTGGCCGTTCGGTTCGAGGTGGGAGGTGGGCTCGCCGTCGGTGACGATGAGCAGCACGGGCTGGGCGGTCGGGTGCTTCCGGAAGTGCCGGTTCGCGAGCAGCAAGGCGTGGTGGAGGTTGGTGCCCTTGTCCCACATCGCGTCGAGGCCGACGAGTTGCTCGATCTCCATCACCTCGGCTTCGCGGCCGAAGGCGATGAGCTGCAGGTCGTCGCCGCGGAAGCGCGTGGACACGAGGGTGTGGAGTGCGAGCGCGGTGCGCTTCATCGGCACCCACCGGTCCTCCATCGCCATCGAGAACGACGTGTCGACGAGCAGTGCGACACAGGCCTGCGTCCGCGCCTCGGTCTCCTGCACCTCGACGTCGTCGATCTCCAGGCGGACGCCGGGACCCATCCGTCCCGAGGCAGCGGTGCGGGTGAGCGCGTTCGTGATCGACCGCGTGACGTCCCACGGCTCGGTGTCGCCGTACTGCCACTGCCGGGTCGCACCGGAGGGTTCGCCGGACGCACCGGAGCGGCGGAGGTCTCGGGCGCCCTGGCGGCCGGACATGCGCTCGGCGACGTCCCGGAGCAGGCTCTTCCCGAGCTGCCGCATCGCCTTCGGGGTGAGCCGGAGCTGCCCGTCGGCACCGCGGCGCATCGCACCGGAGTTGCGCAGGGCCTTCTCGAGCTGCTGCAGGGTCCTCGCGTCGACGACAGCGTCGTTCCCGAGCTGGCGGCCGAGGGCGTCGAGGTCGAGGTCGTCGAGGTCGGAGCCCGGTCCGGCCTGCGCGATCTGGTCGGCGAGGGCGTCGAGGTCGGCGATGTCCTGGAACACCCCGGTCCCGTCGCCGAGGCCGAGTCCCTGCTCGCCCTCCATCCGCTCGGAGCCGCCCCAGTCCTCGCCCGGCCGGAGCGAGCGGAGGGTGTCGTCGAGCTGGGCGAGCTGTCCCATCAGGTCGGGGGAGCCGAACGCCTGCTGGGCGAGGGCGTCGAGCTCGTCGCGCTGCTCCTGGGTCATCGAGTTGCGCATGCGCTGCGCCGCGGCCGCCCGGGCAGCGAGGTCGTCGAGCAGTTCCTCGACGTTCTGCGGGTCCGACGGGAAGTACTGCCCGTGCTCGGCCATGAACGCGTCGAACTGCTCCTGCGTGTCCGTCCCCGCACGGTGGTCCTCGAGCAGGGTGTTGAGGTCGCGCATCATCGCGGCGACGTCCTCGCGGTCCTGGTCGGTGGCGCCCTCGAGCGCCTGCTTCATGCCGGCGAACCGCTGGTCGAGCACCTCGCGGCCGAGCAGGTCCTTGATCTCCTCGTACTTCTGGCGCGCGGTCGGGCTCGTCCAGTCGTAGCCGCTCAGCTCCTGCACCGCGGTGGCGGGCGACGGTGACAGGCTGTCGAGCTGCATCTCGGCGAGGGCTCGGTCGCCGTCGTCGATCTCGGTGTCGCGGGCGAGTTGTCCGCGTTCCGCGAGCACGGCCTCGTCGAGCAGCTGCTTGACCTGCTGCAGGGTGCCGTCGAGGTTGTTCTTCGCCGTCAGCTCGCGACGTCGCTCGGCCACGCGGCGGGCCAGGTCGTCGAGGCCGCGCTGGTCCTGACCGCCGCGGCGCAGGTACTCCCGGATGGCACGCTCGGGCGAGGTCCCGCCCATGACGTCCTCGCCGATGGCGTCGAGCGCCTCGGCCAGGTCGACCGGGGGAGCGAGCGGGTCCGGGCCGTCCTCGTACTTCCCGTAGCGCGCGTCCCGCGCCAGGCGTCGGTTCGCCCTAGCCATAGACGGCTTCGCCCCCGCCGGACTCCTTGCTGATCCTCCGGGCGAGGTACAGCCCCTCGAGCGCGAGTTCGATGGCGCCGGCACGCTCGCCGTCGTCGGTCGCACCGAGCCGTTCGCAGATCTGGTCGTACAGGTCGGACTCGCCGATCGACGGCAGGCCCTCGAGGAAGGCGCGGGCGCTGACCTGCTCACCCGTGGTCACCATCGTGCCCCCGTCGAGCGCCTCGACGAGGACCGCGAAGTCGAGCCCGCGGAAGCGCGCCCGGACGGTCTCGGCGGTCGCGGTCCGGAGCAGGTGCTCGAGCACCTCGTCGGCGCGGTCCTCCTCGCCGTTCTCGAACTCGATCTTCCCGCCGAGGACGTCGATCGCGGTCTCGAGGTCGATCGGCCGCGCCACCGCGTGCTCCTCGCCCTGCCGCGCAGCGCGGTGCACCGCGGCGGCGGAGATCGTCTCCGCGCCGGCGATCGCGAAGCGGGCGCTGACGCCGCTGCGCTGGTCGACCGCACTCGATCCGCGCAGGGCACGCGTGAACCGGGCGAGGATCTCGACCAGCGCGTCCGGCACGTCGGCGGTGAGCCGCGCCTCCTGGCGGATCACGGCGATCTCGTCCTCGAGCTCGATCGGGTAGTGGGTGCGGATCTCGGCGCCGAAGCGGTCCTTCAGCGGGGTGATGATCCGACCGCGGTTCGTGTAGTCCTCGGGGTTCGCGCTGGCGACCACGAGCACGTCGAGCGGGAGCCGCAGGACGTAGCCGCGGATCTGGACGTCGCGCTCTTCCATCACGTTGAGCATCGCGACCTGGATGCGCTCGGCGAGGTCGGGGAGCTCGTTGATGGCGACGATGCCGCGATGGCCCCGGGGGACGAGGCCGAAGTGGATGGTCTCGGGGTCACCCAGGCTGCGGCCCTCGGCGACCTTCATCGGGTCGACGTCGCCGATGAGGTCCGCGACGCTCGTGTCCGGCGTCGCGAGCTTCTCGACGTAGCGGTCGTCGCGGTGCCGCCAGCTGATGGGCAGGGCGTCGCCGAGGTCCGCGGCCCGGCGGATGCTCGCGGTCGTGATCGGTTCGTACGGGTGCTCGCCGAGTTCGGAGCCGGTGATGACCGGCGTCCACTCGTCGAGCAGGCCCTGCAGGGTGCGGAGGAGTCGGGTCTTGCCCTGTCCGCGTTCGCCGAGCAGGACGACGTCGTGCCCGGCGATCAGGGCGCGTTCGAGCTGCGGGACGACGGTGGTGGCGAAGCCGTGGAGGCCGGGCCAGGGGTCGCGCCCCTCGCGGAGGGCGCTGAGCAGGTTGTCGCGGATCTCGGCGCGGACCGTCTTCTGGACGTGGCCAGAGGTGCGGAGCTCGCCGACCGTTCTGATGTCGGGTCGGGTCACCTCTTCGAGGTTACGCCGTTCGGGCCAGGAGGCGCGGTGCCAGCTGGCACCGCGCCTCCTGGCCTCCTGCTTGTGAGTTTTCATAGCAATTGCAATTATTGAGGAACCGGCATCGAGCCGGATTCGATTAGGGGGATCCGGCTCCGGGCCCGGGACCCGTTCGTTTCCGGATCTGAACCATCTCGTCGATCTGGGCGTACGTTCCCCTCTCGTGAGCAGCACGACGAACGGGGCGATCAAGAGCCTGGTCCCCGCCAGGATGGACAGACTGCCGTGGACACGGTTCCACTGGAGCGTCGTGGTGGGACTCGGTGTCTCGTGGGTCCTCGACGGCCTCGAGATCCAGATCGTGTCGAACGCCGGGTTCCAGGCCGACCTGGACCTGTCGACGCAGCAGGTGACCTCGCTCGGCACCATCTACCTCGTCGGCCAGGTCGTCGGCGCGATCGTCTTCGGTCGGATGTCCGACCGGCTGGGTCGTCGGAAGCTCTTCATCCTCACGCTGGCCATCTACCTCATCGGCTCCGGCATCGCGGGGCTCGCGCAGGACTTCTGGTTCCTCGCGGCCTTCCGGTTCGTCGCCGGGCTCGGCATCGGCGGCGAGTACGCGGCGATCAACTCGGCGATCGACGAGCTCATCCCCGCGAAGTACCGCGGGCACGTCGACATCGCGATCAACGGCACCTACTGGGGCGGCGCGGCACTCGGCGCGTTCGCGAACATCTACCTGCTCGACACGGCCAACTTCGCCGAGAACATCGGCTGGCGCATCGGCTTCTTCCTCGGCCCGGTGCTCGGCATCGCGATCATCTTCCTGCGGCGGCACATCCCGGAGAGTCCGCGGTGGCTCATGACGCACGGACGTGAAGAGGAAGCCGAGGCGACGGTCACGCAGATCGAGGAGTCGGTCGAGAAGTCCACCGGGCACCGGCTGCCGGAGGTCGACGAGTCCAAGGCGATGACCGTCACGCCGACGGACAACGTGAAGTTCCGGACGATCGTGAAGGTGCTGTTCCGGCAGTACCCGACCCGGACCCTGGTCGGCGCGACGATGATGATCACGCAGGCGTTCCTCTACAACGCGATCTTCTTCACCTACGCACTGGTGCTCACGAACTTCTTCGGCCTGAAGACCGCCGAGACGAGCGTGTACTTCTTCCCGTTCGCGATCGGCAACCTGCTCGGACCGATCATCCTCGGTCGGTTCTTCGACACCTGGGGTCGTCGGCAGATGATCTTCTCGACGTACCTGGTGTCCGGGCTCGTGCTCGCCACCTCGGCGTTCCTGTTCCAGGCCGATGCGATCACCGCGCCGGTGCAGGTCGTCTTCTGGTGCATCTCGTTCTTCTTCGCCTCGGCCGGTGCCTCGAGCGCCTACCTGACCGTGAGCGAGATCTTCCCGCTCGAGCTCCGGTCGCAGGCGATCTCGTACTTCTTCGCGCTGGCGCAGATCTTCGGTGCCGTCGCGCCGCTCATCTACGGTGCGCTCATCGGCGACGGGTCGTCCCGCGAGCCGCTGTTCTGGGGGTACCTGCTCGGGTCCGCGGTGATGATCGCGGGCGGTGTCGTGGCGCTGATCTTCGGCGTCGACGCGGCCCGGAAGGGACTCGAGGACGTCACGCAACCCCTGTCGGTCCTGACCAAGGAAGCGGACGCGGCGCGGAAGTAGTATTCCGTATGCGGAGTGTTTAGCGCCGCGCTCCGGGGTCTGTCATCGTCCTCGCATGGCAGTCCTCCACAGCACGACAGTGTCCTGCACGGTCCACGGGCCGACCACTCGCGAAGCCGGCGGCGTGGGCCGTGCGTGATCCTGGCGGCATGGAGCGAGCACAGCACCGACCGGGTCGCGACGACGACGACCCGCACGGCATCCGACGCAGTCTGCTGCGGGACGCGGTCTTCGCGCGGCTGCTCGACAACGTGCTGCGCGGGGTCTACCGCCGTGGCCAGCGGATCCGGCTCGACACGATCGCGGCGGACATGCGGGTGTCCCGGACGCCGGTGCGCGAAGCGCTCGTGCCGCTCGAGAACCTGCGGCTCGTCTCGGTGCAGCGGTACGTCGGGGTGGTCGTCGCGCACTGGACCGTCGACCACATGATCGAGCGGATCCGGATCGCGCGGACGATGATCACCGAACCCCCGGCCGGCGCGGTGCGGTGCGCGGATCGCTTCGACGTCGCCTGGCTCCGCGAGTGCGTGACCGAGGGCGGGGTCTTCGTCGAGCTCGGTTCGTGGTGGCTCCGCCGGAGCGGTGCAGCCGTCAGTGCCGACTGGCTCCTGTCGCAGCGTGCCGTGCTCGACGCGTTCTTCACGGACGACGTGGCGCTGGCGAACGGGATCGACGCCGTGGTCGCTCGTCGGGAACGCCGGAAGATCGCCGAACGCGCGACCGCCGCGGCCGAGCGGGACGCGCTCGACGAGTGCGCGGTGGCACTCGTCGAGCTCGCCGATGCCCTGATCGGCCTGCCGGAACGGTTCCGGGCGGCAGCGTGAGCACTCACCGCGGATTCCGGGGCCGCTCGCACTGAATCGACAGGCGGGCGCATGGCAGGGTGGTCCGGTTGCCGTCCCCGCGGCACCGGGATCGACCGGGCCAGCGCGGGACCCCTCGGTGCCCGACAGGGAGGGCACTACCCGCGTGCTCGTCCGCTCGAGCACGCACCGTGTCCGCACACGACAGGAGTGCCCGTGAACGACGTCCGCGACCGATCCCACCGGCTGAACCGAGCGACCGGGATCGCACGGCACGGACGTCTCCGGCACCGCAACCCCGTCGGCACCGCGATGAAGGCGCTCTCCGGCGTGGCCGCGGTCGCCCTCGTGAGCACGGCGTCGGTCGCCGCGATCGCCGCCAAGCAGGTCACCGACGACTTCGGCGACGGCGTCGCGATCCAGGGGCAGTCAGCGCAGCCGGCGAAGGGACCGGCAGCGCTGAGTTCGTACCAGGGCGGCTTCAACATGCTGGTCGTCGGCACGGACAACGACCCCGAGCAGGGCACGGCGTACGGCGAACGCGACGCCACGTTGAACGACGTCAACATCCTGCTGCACGTCTCGGCCGACCACACCAACGCCACCGCGGTGAGCATCCCGCGCGACCTCGTCACGCCGATCCCTGCGTGCCGCAAGCAGGACGGCTCCGGGACGACCCCCGCCATGGCTGCGCAGCCGATCAACAGCGCGTGGGGCGAGGGCGGGCTGAACTGCGTCGTGCAGACCGTGCAGGGGCTGACCGGCCTCGACGTGCAGTACTCGGCGGCGGTGTCGTTCCAGGGCGTCATCGAGATGTCGAACGCGATCGGCGGTGTGCCGGTGTGCGTCGCGCAGCCGATCCACGACCGCTACACGGGGCTCGACCTGCCGCAGGGCACCTCGACGCTGCAGGGCGACCAGGCGCTGGCGTTCCTCCGCTCCCGGCACGGTGTGGGCGACGGCTCGGACCTCGGGCGGATCTCCAGCCAGCAGGCCTTCCTGTCCTCGCTGCTCCGCACGGTGAAGTCGAACGACACCCTCACCTCGCCGCCCACCCTGTACAAGCTGGCCCGGGCAGCGGCCTCGAACATGCAGCTGTCGCAGAGCCTGAACGACGCCGGCACGATGGTGGAGATGGGGCGGGCGCTCCAGGACCTCCCGCTCGCGCAGGTCAACTTCGTGCAGTACCCGGGGACGACCGGTGGCACGGGGGTGTACTCGGGGAAGGTGCAGCCGTCGGCGGAGCTCGCGGCGCAGTTGTTCGCGAAGATCCGGGCGGACCAGTCGTTCTCGCTCGGCGCGGACAGTACCGGGATCGGGGCGGAGCGCGCGGCGGGCGCGGGGTCTGCCGCGGGGTCCGCTGCGGGGTCGTCGGCCGCTGGGTCCGCTGCGGCCGCGGGATCGGCCTCGGGCGCCGGCGGCTCGGCTGCCGGCGCGGGGTCAAGTGCCGGTGCGAGCGGCGCGGGCGCGGCTGCCGGTTCGGGTGCGGACCTCGGTACGGATGGTACGAGCGCAGGTGCATCCGGTGCCGCTGCCCGTGGAGCCTCCGCGCCCGCGAGCAGCCCCGCGGCGACGGCTCCGGCCGAGACCCTCGACGGCTTGCAGGGGCAGTCCGCCGACGAGCAGACCTGCTCGAAGGCATTCGGCTCCTGACACCGTCCCCGAGGTTTCGCGCCCACCGACACTCCACGCGCTCCCCGGCCCGTGAGATGTCGCCCAGCGCGAAGAACCGCCCGCGAATCCAGCGCGCCCAGCGCGCCCGAACCACCGAGAGCGGGGGCGCGGTGGTGGGCCGCGCCCCCTGGTCACTCCTCGGTCTGAGCCTCGCGCGATCGGGCGCGCGGCGGGCTCGCCGCCCAGGAGCGACATCGGTGCTGTGTCGCGGCGACGGGGTGAGACCCCGGAATGTGATGGCCGCGCCTCGACGATGCTATTGACCGGGGTACGGGTGGACAACCCCCGACTGTCCCCACTTCGGGGGACCCCGCCGTGCACCCGACGCAGGGTCGGTGTCGAGACAGTGCTCGACCTCCTGTATGGTGGTGGGAGCGCTCGCGAGAGTGCTTGGAGACGTCGCATAGTCCGGCCGAGTGCACCACCCTGCTAAGGTGGAGTCCCCTTTGAGGGGACCGAGGGTTCAAATCCCTCCGTCTCCGCGGCACACGAAACCCCGGTCCTCCAGGACCGGGGTTTCGTCGTTCCCGAGGAACACCGGGAGCACCGAGCGCATCGAGTGCGCGGCGCAACCACCGCCGGTCGGGAGGCGCGGTGCCAGCCCGCACCGCGCCTCCCGTCCGTGCGTGGGTGCCGTGACTGCCGCGCATCTCGTGAGCAGAAATGGTCGGGTGCGCGCACGTGACCCGACCATTTCTGCTCACGAAACCTCGCGGGGCGCCCCGCGCCCGCGCATCAGACCGTCGCGACGCTGCCCGTCGGCACCGCGCCGCGCGAGCGCGCGCGCCGCGCCGCGCCCGCGGCGACGGACGTCAGCACCACGGCCGCCGCCGTGATCCCGGCCCCCGCCCAGATCGGCGAGGTGTACCCGAGCCCCGCAGCGATCGTGAGCCCACCGATCCAGGCGCCGAGCGCGTTCCCGAGGTTGAACGCCGCGATGTTCGCCCCGCTCGCCAGGGTCGGCGCGTGGTCCGCGTACTGCATCACCCGCGTCTGCAGCGCCGGCACGGTGGCGAACCCGAACGCCCCCATGAGCACGAGCGCGATCACGGTGAGCACGGGCGAGGCCGCCACTGCCGCGAACACGGCGAGCACCACCGTGAGGACGACGAGCACCACGAGCAGTGTGCCGTCGATCGACCGGGACGCGAGCTTCCCGCCCGCGAAGTTGCCGACGAACAGCCCGACGCCGAACACGATGAGCAGCCACGGCACGGCGCCCGACGAGAACCCGGACACCGAGGTCAGCGTGTACGCGATGTAGGTGAAGGCGCCGAACATCCCGCCGTAGCCGAGCACGGTGATGCCGAGCGAGAGCCACACCTGGCCGGAGCGGAAGGCGCCGAGCTCCCGGCGGAGCGAGGGGACGGCTGCGTCGGCCGAGCGGACGGTGGGGACGAGCAGGGCGACCCCGACGAGGGCGACGACACCGATCGCCGCGATGGTCCAGAACGTGGCGCGCCAGCCGAGCGCCTGGCCGAGGAAGGTGCCGAACGGGACGCCGAGCACGTTCGAGGCGGTGAGCCCGGTGAACATCAGGGCGACCGCGGACGCCCGCTTCTCCTTCGCGACCATGTTCGACGCGACCACCGAGCCGATGCCGAAGAACGCCCCGTGGCAGAGGGCCGCGATGACCCGGCCGAGCATCATCACGCCGTACACCGGCGCGAGGGCGGACAGGGTGTTGCCGATCACGAACAGCACGAGCAACCCGATGAGCACCGGCTTGCGGGGGAGCCGGGTGGTCGCGGCGGTGAGTCCGAGCGCGCCGACGATGACGGCGAGGGCGTACCCGGTGACGAGCCACCCGGCGGTGGTCTCGGTCACGCCGTAGTCGGCGGCGACCTCGGGCAGGAGCCCGGTGATGACGAACTCGGTCAGGCCGATGCCGAATCCGCCGAGTGCGAGGGCGATGAGTCCCGCGGGCATGGATGTCCTTCCGTTGTGCGGTGCAGCTGGGCCGCGTACGCTGGTTGTTGCAGACGCGGGATATCGATAGTTGCACACGCGGGGTATCCGCGCAAGCAACCAATCCTGCCCGGAAGCACACCAGGAGGCCCCTCATGTCCGTCGACGACTCCTCCGTCGCCGTCCGCGCCCACGGCTGGCGCACGCTCGCGGCCCTGCACGGCCTCATCGAGACGCGGCTCGAGCGGGCGCTGCGCGCGGTCGACCTGTCGGTCGTCGAGTTCACGGTGCTCGACGCCCTCCGCCGCCAGGACGGCTTCCACATGCGCATGCAGCAGCTCGCCCGGGCGGCAGCGCTCAGCCCGAGTGCGACCACCCGGCTCGTGAACCGCCTGGAGGAGCGCGCCCTCCTCACCCGCGTGCTCTGCGCCGACGACCGCCGCGGGCTCTACACGGAGCTCACGCACGCGGGCCAACGACTGCTCGACGAGGCCACGCCCGTGCACGCCGCCGCGCTCGAGGAAGCGCTCGCCGAGGCGCGCGAGGTCCCCGAGCTCGAGGAGCTCGCCGTCGCGGTCGACCGGCTCGAGGGCGCCACCGTCTGAGGTCCAGGAGGCGCGGCTCGACCCCGCCCCGCACGCTACGGTGAGCGGGTGGTGCGGCGGACAGGACTCGTGGTCGGCGTCGCGGTCGTGGTCGCGCTGGCCCTCGGTGGCTGCGTCGCCACGCAGCGTCCCGACGCCGACCTCGCTGTCGAGGCGTACGTCGAACCGGGTGACGGATCGGCGGCGACGGTCTCGGACGCGTCCCGTCGTGCGGCGACGATCGGGATCGACGGCGTCACGGTGGCGGACGACGGCGCCGGGCTGAACGACCTGCCCGGCGGCGTGGCGGCACTCGCCCGCACGGCGCGGGCCGGTGGAGCCGACCCCGAACTGCTCGTCAGCAACTTCTCCGAGTCGATCGGGGACTTCTCACCCGAGGTCGGCACCGCGCTGCTGTCGGACACGGGGAACCGCTCGCGGGTCGCCGACCACCTGGCCGAAGTCGCGTCCGACGCGCACATGCGTGGCGTGCAGATCGACCTCGAGTCGCTCCGGAGCCGCGACCGTGCCGGGCTCGTGGCGTTCGCCGCGACGCTCGAGGGCGCCGTGCACGAGCGGCTCGGATCGGACGCCGAGGTGTCGATGGCGGTCATGGCCTCGACGGACGAGCGGGGCTACCGCGACACCGGGTACGACCTCGGCGCGCTCGCGGACCACGTCGACCGGTTCGTCCTGATGACGTACGACCAGCACGGGCCCTGGAGCGGTGCCGGCACCATCGGGTCCCTGCCGTGGGCGGAGCGGGTGGCCCATGCGGCCGAGCGCTCGGGCGTCCCGGCCGACCGGATCGACCTCGGCATCGCGGGGTACGGGTACGTGTGGGGCGGCTCGGGTGACGCACAGGTGAGCCCGGCGCGGGCGCGGGAACTCGCGGGCGACGATGCCCGGTGGTCGGCCCGCACCGGCGAGTGGTCGGCGACGCTCGACGACGGCCGCGAGCTGCACTGGTCCGACGCACGTTCCTACCGGGCGCGGGTCGCGCTCGCCGAGGACCTCGGACTGCACGGCGTGGCGCTGTGGTCCCTGAACACGCTCGCCCTGCCGGGCTGAGCCCGCGCCGGGCGCTTGCCGAACGGTCCGGGCGACCCGCGCCTCCCGTCCGTCCTCGGCCGCGGCGGTGCTGCGCACAACGCAAGTCCTTCCGAACCGCGCGGATGCGCGGTTCCGGCGTACTCCGGTTGTGCGCCCGCACTGCGAACCGCGGGGCCGCCGGCCGCCGGGCCGCCGGCCGCCGGGCCGCGGGCCCCCGCGGTCAGGCGCGCGGGGGAGCGGTCGTCGACCGGACGACGAGCGACGGCGGCACGAGGACCCGGGTCGGCTCTGGCCGCTCGGCCGCAGCGATCAGCTCGACGAGCCGGTCCGCCGCGAGTCGCCCGACCTCGTCGTTGTGCGGGTCCACGGTCGTCAGGCGCAGCAGGGGTGACGCGGCGAGCGGGGTCTCGTCGTTGCCCATGACCGACACGTCCTGCGGTACCCGGAGCCCGGCCTCGTGCACGGCGGCGATCGCGCCCATCGCCATCACGTCGTTCGCCGCGAACACCGCGGTCAGGTCCGGGTGGTCCTCCAGTGCGCGGACGGTGCCCCGGTAGCCGGTCTGCTCCGAGGTCGGTCCGTCTCCGTACACCAGTGGCTCGATGCCGGAGGCGACCATCCGGGCGACGGTGGCCTCGCGGCGGACGGCAGCCGGGCCTCCTGCGCCGGTGACGTGGGCGATGCGGCGGTGACCGAGTCCGACCAGGTGGTCCGCGGCCAGGCGTCCGCCGGCGGCTTCGTCGGAGGCGACGACGTCGAGTCCTCCCGGGACGTCGGCGCGTGCGCCGGCGATGACGACCGGGGTGTCCGCGGGGACGACGAGGTCGGGGAAGCCCTCGGCGGCGAGCACGACACCGTCGACACGGAGCGAGACGAGGTCGTCGAACGGCGAGGAGTCGAGGTGGGCGTTCGCGCGGCTGTCCGCGAGCGTGAGGCGCAGGCCGTGCGGGGCGAGCGCGTCGCGGATGCCGTCGAGCATCGGGACGTACCAGGGGTTCCGGAAGTCGTCGACGACGACGCCGATCGTGCGCGTCCGCGTGCCGGCGAGGATCGCGGCGGCACGGTTGGGGCGGTAGCCGAGCTCGGCGGCCGCGGCGAGGACGGCTGCCCGGCGGGTGTCCGAGACGCCGGGGTCGTCGCGCATCACCATCGAGACGAGCGACTTCGAGACACCGGCACGGGTCGCGACGTCGATGATCGTCGGTGGTCGGGACACGCGGCTCCTTGACAGGACATGGGTGGGTGCGTCTACAGTCTACCGACGCTCTCTGGAACGTTCCAGAGCCATCACCGACTTCTCGAGGGAGAGAACATGAGCGACAGCATCGGCGTCGCCGTCATCGGCGCCGGCATGGCCGGCAAGGCCCACATGGCCGCGTGGCGGAACGCACCGTCCCTGTTCGGTCACACGCTGCCGCCCGTCCGGCTCGTGTCGGTCGGCGACGTCTACGAACCGCTCGCGGCCGAGGCTGCGACGCGCTTCGGGTACGACCGGCACGACACCGACTGGCGAGCGATCGCCGAGGCCGACGACATCGACGTGGTGAGCGTCGTCGTCGCGAACACGCTGCACCGCGAGATCGTCGAGGGGCTCCTCGCCGCCGGCAAGCACGTGCTGTGCGAGAAGCCGCTCTCGGACTCGCTCGACGATGCCCGCGCGATGGCGTCCGCCGCATCGCTCGCGGCCGGTCGTGGTCTCACCGCCCGCGTCGGCTTCACCTACCGACGTGCTCCCGGCCTCGCGGCCATCAAGCAGCTCGTCGAGGACGGCACACTCGGTCGCGTCCTGCACGTCTCCGCGCGCTACTGGACCGACTACGGCTCCTCGCCCGACGTCCCGTTCTCGTGGCGCTTCGCGGGGGCCCCGGGGACCGGCGCCCTCGCCGACGTCGGGTCGCACCTCGCGTACGTCGCCGAGTTCCTGGCCGGCGAGGTGCAGAGCGTCAACGGCGGCATGTTCACCACGGCCGTCACGAAGCGGCCGATCGCCGCCGGGTTCGCCCTCCGTGGCCAGGCCGTACCGTTGACCGGGGAGTTCGCCGACGTCGAGAACGACGACTACGCCACGTTCACCGCGCGCTTCGGCGACGGCTCGGTGGTCGGTTCGCTCGAGGTCTCCCGGCTCGCGACCTCGCACCCGAACGGCCTCGTCGTCGAGGTGTTCTGCGAGCACGGCGCCGCACGCTGGGACCAGGAGCGCGCATCCGAGATCGGACTCGCGCTGCAGTCCGACGGCTCCCGTCTCGGCGGCTACCGTCAGGTCGTCCTCGGCCCGGACCACCCGTACGTCGCCGGCGGCATGGCGATGGACGCTCCCGGTGTCGGCTGGGGCCAGAACCAGATGTTCGAGTACCAGGCGCGTGCATTCCTCGACGAGGTCGTGGGCAACACGGCCGACCCGCTGCCGGCGAACGCCACGTTCGACGACGGCGTCCACAACATGGAGATCCTCGACGCGGTGGCCCGGTCCGCCGCCGACGGAGGAGCAACCGTCGACCTCACCGCGGCGTCCGTCACCGGAGGAGCACACGCATGAAGCTCGGTCTCTACAACGCGATCTTCCACGACCGCCCGCTCGCCGCGGCGCTCGAGGCCATCGCGGGCAACGGCCTCACCGGCATCGAGCTGAACACCGGCGGGTTCCTGCCGCCGGTGCACGTGCCGAACGTCGACGAGATCCTCGACGACGACGCGGCGCGCGACGCCTTCCTCGCGCAGTTCGACGGGACCGGCGTCTCGATCGCCGGCCTGAACTGCAACGGCAACCCGCTGCACCCGGACCCGGCGATCGGGCCGAAGCACGCGGAGGACGTCCGCCGCAGCATCCGGCTCGCGGCCCGTCTCGGCCAGGACCGGGTCGTGACGATGTCGGGTCTCCCCGCTGGGGAACCCGGCGGCACCCGGCCGAACTGGATCGTGAACGCCTGGAGCTCCGCCGCGCTCGACGTGATCGATTACCAGTGGAGCGTCGCGGTGCCGTTCTGGCAGGAGATCGACGCCCTCGCACGCGAGCACGGGGTCAAGGTCGCGCTCGAGCTGCACCCGCAGAACGTCGTCTTCAACCCGGCCACGATCCGCGAGCTCGTCGAGCGCGGCGGGCTGACCAACGTCGGCGTCGAACTCGACGCGTCGCACCTGTTCTGGCAGCAGATGGACCCGGTGGCGGTCGTCCGCGACCTCGGTCCGCTCGTGTTCCACGCCGCCGCGAAGGACGTCCGGATCAACCCGCAGGCCGCGATCAACGGCGTGCTCGACAACTCGTTCCGTCGGCTCTCGCCGGACGAGCCGCGCACGAACCTCGGCGGGGACGAGTGGGCGAACGAGTGGCCGAAGCCGTCCGCGTGGGACTTCGTCGCGCTCGGCAAGGGGCACGACGAGGCGTACTGGTCGGCGTTCCTCGAGGCCCTGCGCGAGGTGGACCCGGACATGTGGGTGAACATCGAGCACGAGGACACCGAGCTCGGGCGCGAGGAGGGCGTCGCCGTGGCGGCGCAGGTCCTGCTGGCCGCCGACGCGTCGCTGGCGGCTCGCGTCTGAGGTGCAGCGGGATCCGGACTGGAGGCGCGGATCACGTGCGCCGATCAGCGCACGTGACCCGCGCCTCCAGTCCGTCGCCGTGCGTCCGGCGGCCCGGTCGGTGACGCATCCCCCGGTCCCTGTCACCGGGCCGTTGTAGCATGCACGACACCTGTCCTGAGCCGAGGAGGCCTGCGTGCCGGAACCGACCGACCCCGCCTTCCCGATCGAGCGCATCCGGGACGTCGGTGACGACATCACCGCCGCCGTCTCCACCGTCGTCGACGGCAAGACCGAGGCCATCCGCACCGCCCTGACGGTGATGCTGGCAGAGGGACACCTGCTCGTCGAGGACGTCCCCGGCGTCGGCAAGACGGTGCTGGCCAAGGCGCTCGGCGCATCGGTCGGCGGGTCCGTGAACCGCATCCAGTTCACCTCGGACATGCTGCCGTCGGACGTCACCGGCGTGAACATCTTCGACCAGTCCTCCGGTGCCTTCCGGTTCTCGCCGGGGCCGGTGTTCGCGAACGTCGTGATCGGCGACGAGATCAACCGCACGAGCCCGAAGACCCAGTCGGCGCTGCTCGAGGCCATGGCCGAGGCACAGGTGACCGTGGACGGCGTGACGCGCAAGCTGGACAGCCCGTTCATGATCGTCGCGACGCAGAACCCGATCGACATGGAGGGCACGTACCCGCTGCCCGAGGCCCAGCGCGACCGCTTCATGGCCCGCCTGACGATGGGGTACCCGAGTGCCGACGCCGAACGGCAGATGCTGACCAACCG
Organism: Curtobacterium sp. SORGH_AS_0776; assembly: GCF_031453355.1. Lineage (NCBI taxonomy): Bacteria > Bacillati > Actinomycetota > Actinomycetes > Micrococcales > Microbacteriaceae > Curtobacterium > Curtobacterium sp. SORGH_AS_0776. The sequence goes on along the minus strand of NZ_JAVIYU010000001.1, from coordinate 3,817,797 downwards.
CGGTGGGGGCGACCCGTTGGCGCACCTCCGACCGATCGTCGACGTGGACACCCTCCGCGACCTCATCCAGTCGGTGCGCACGGTCCACGTCGCGCCCGACGTCGAGGCGTACATCGTCGCGATCGTCCGGGCCACCCGCAGCCACCCCGACATCGTGCTCGGCGCCAGCCCGCGGGCCACGCTGCACCTCGCCTCGGCCGCCCGTGCCCACGCCGCGCTGCTCGGCCGTCCCTTCGTCACGCCGGACGACGTCGCCACGCTGGCGCCGGTCATCCTCGCGCACCGGCTCGTGCCGGTCGCCCGCGGCCTCGGTGGCACGGGCGACGACACCGTCCGCGACATCGTGGTGCGCATCGTGTCCGACACGGCCGTGCCGTTCACGGCGACCCCCGTCCGCTCCTGATGTCCGGGTCCCCGGCGCCGACGTCGCTCGCGCTGCGTGCCGGCGCCCTGCGCTCCGGGGCGCTCCGGTACGGGAGGCGTGGCCTCGCGCTGCTGCGCCGCACGCCGTTCCCCCGACCGACCGTGCGCGGCTGGACCGTGATCGCGGTCGGCATCGGGCTGATCGGCGGCGGGCTGGTGGGGACGACGAGCGTCGCGGTGTCCGCGGGGCTGCTGCTCCTCGTGCTCGTGGTGCTCGGCATCGTCATGGCGTTCGTCGTCGCGGCACCGCTGCGCGGCAGCCGGAGCACGGCGCGCGCGATCGTCCAGGTCGGCGAGGTGTACCGCGAGCGGATCACCCTCGGCGGGACGAGCCTGCCGATCGGCCCGCGGTCGACGCTCCTCGTGCGCGAACAGCTCGACGACGCCCTCGTCAGCATGTCCACCGCCGAGACGTACGCCGCCGTCGGGCCGAACCTCCCGCCGGCGGTGCTCGACGTCGAGGCCCTGGCGATGCACCGCGGGCGCAGCGTGGTCGGCCCGGTGACGATCCGCGTCGAGGACCCGTTCGGCCTGCTCCGCATCGACCGCCCGGTGGTCGCCGCCGAAGAGGTCGTCATCGTCCCGGCATCGACGCCGCTCGCGTCGCTCGACGCGGGTGCGCTCGCCGGAGCCGTCTCCGCCGACGAAGGCCGGGTGGGGCAGGGCGGGTCGGCCGACGACAGCGAGCTCCGTCCCTACCGCCCGGGTGACCCGATCCGCCGTGTGCACTGGGCCCAGAGCGCCCGCCGCGGGGAACTCCACGTCCGCCAGACCACGCAGGCGCAGCCGCCGGAGGCCGTCATCGCGCTCGACGTCCGACGCGAGTCGTACCAGCGCCTCGGCCGCGACGACCTGGCGGAGCTCTCGGACCTCGGCGGCGACGCCGCGTTCGAGCACGCGGTCGTCGTCGCCGCGAGCGTCGCACGGGCACTGGCCGCACGGACCTCGCGCGTCGTGCTCGTCAGCGACGGACCGTCCGGCAGCACCCGGCACGCGGGGGACGCCGGCGGACTGACCGACGTGCTCGTGGGGCTCGCCGACGTCCGGGTCCGCTCCGACGCACGTGAGGTCACCGAGGTCCTCCCGGACGTCCGCGGCCGCGACGTGCACGGCATGACCGCCGTCGTCACCGGCAACTGCACCGCCGAGCAGGCCGCCGAGCTCGTCTCCGCGACGACCGGGTCGAGCCGGGGGATCCTGGCGACCATCGTCCCGCCGGACCCGGTGGTGCGCGGCATCCTCGACCGCGGCGGGTGGCGGACCCTGGTGGTCCCGGTCGCCGGTGCCCACGCGCCCGGGAGCATCCGGTGAGCGGCGTCGCCACCCGTCCGGCGCCGCCCCGGGGCGAGGCGCGACGCGAACCCGACCGACGGGTCGACCGACCGGACTCGCCGAGCCCCTGGGTCGTCGCGCTCGCACCGGTGCCCGTGCTCATCGCCGCCCTCGCCATGCGTCCCCTCGTGCAGGGCGTCGCGTGGTGGGTGTCCGGCGTCCTCGTCGCCGCCGTCCTCGTCGGCACGATGCTCGCCGTCCGTCGTCGGGCGCCCGGGGTGCGGTTCGTGGCACTCGTCGCGGCGCTCGTGGTCTGCTCGTGCGCCGCCGCGGTCGTGAACGACGTCCAGCCACTCGGGTGGCTCGACCGGAACGGTGCGCTCGGCGAGACGCTCGCGGCGATCCGGCTGAACCCCGCACCGCTGCCGCAGTCCGACGCGATCCGGCTCATCGTCACGGTCGCGATCGGCTGGGTCGCCGGCGTCTCGCTGTTCCTCGCGGCCGTCGCCCCGACCGCCGCACTCGCCGCCGTCCCCGCGCTCGTGATCCTCATCGTGCCGGGCGTCGTCACCGGAGCCCCCGCGGCACCCGGGCTCGTGATCGCCACCGGCATCGCCTTCCTCGTCCTGCTCTGGCTCTCGGTGCGGCCGGTCCAACGGGCGTTCCCCGCCGCCGTCGTCGGGGCGATCGGACTCGTCGTCGCCGTGGGACTGCCCGCGATCGTGCCGCTCAACGCCAGCTGGTTGTCCGGCGTCACCGGGGCGATCCAGTCGCCCGTGCAGCCCGGACGTCCCGGCACGCTGCTCAACCTCGGGCAGGACCTCCGACAGCCGAACGAGCTCGAGGTGTTCCGCTACCGCTCGTCCGACGGTCGGCCGGAGTACCTGAAGCTCGCGAACCTCGACGAGTTCGGCACCGGCGACTGGGTGCCGACGACCACCGACGCCGCGAAGTCCGAGACCGCCGACCAGCAGCAGTGGGCGGTCGGCATCAACCCGCGGCTCTCCAGCCGCGGCGACGTCACGATCCGGGTCACCGGGCTGTCGAGCAACTACCTGCCCGTCCCCGCCGGCGCGGTCTCGATCGAGTCCCGCTCGACGAACCTCGACCTGTCGCAGTGGCGCTGGATGGGGGAGTCGAGCACGGTGCGTTCCACCGGCCCGGCCACCCCGCGCGGCGCCACCTACGAGGTGTACGGCGCCTCGACGTGGTCCGGCGAGTACCTCGACGCGATCGCCGGCTCCGGCTTGCTCGGGCGTGCCGACGGCCGGGGGTTCGCGACCCCCTCGGCGAACCAGCTCCGGACCGACCGCGAACTCCCCGACAAGCTGCCGGTCAGCATCGCGCGGACGGCGCAGCGCGTCGCGGGCAGCGCGGCCACCGACTACGAGAAGGGCCGCGCGCTGGAGCAGTGGTTCCGCAGCGACCTGTTCACGTACTCCGAGACCGCGCCGGTCGAACAGGGCTACGACGGCGACAGCATGGACGTCGTCGCGAAGTTCCTGCAGGTCCGCGAGGGCTACTGCGTCCACTTCTCCTCGGCGATGGCGGTGATGGCCCGCACGCTCGGCATCCCGTCGCGCATCGCGGTCGGCTACCGGGCGGGCTCCACGCAGGCCGACGGCGAGTACACGGTGTCGAACCGGCAGCTGCACTCGTGGCCGGAGCTCTACATCAAGGGCGCCGGCTGGGTCGCGTTCGAGCCGACCCCCGACTCCGACGCCGCCGCGACGCCCTCGACCGAGGCCACCTCCACCCCCTCGGCGGCCGCCCCGGAGACACCGCTGCCCGCCCCGGGCGAATCCGCTCCCGCCGCGTCCGAGACGCCGACGCCGAGCGCGTCCGCCGCACCGGGAGCCGCCGGGTCGACCGGTGGCGGGGGCAACGGACCGCTCGGGCTCGCGGTGGGACTGGTGATCGCCGTGGCGCTGCTGGTGTCCCCGGCGCTCGTCCGGGCACTCCGCCGTCGGACACGACTCGGCGCGGTGCGATCGGGCAGGTCGCCGGCGGTGAACGCCTGGCGTGAGGCGCTCGACGACGTCGCCGACCACGGCTACGCGCCGGGCCTCGCGCCGCCGGGTGACGCCGCTGCCGCAGCGCGGACGGCACGTGCGGTGCTCGGGCGGCTCCGGCCGTCGGTGCCGGCGACGGTGCTGCCGCACCTCGAGACGATCGTCGACGCGGTCGACCGGGAGCGGTTCGCCGCGGACGGTGCGGCCTCGGTGGACGCTGCGGCGTTGCTCGTGGCGGTCCAGGAGGCGCGGGTCGCCCTGGACGCCTCGGCCTCCGGTGCGCGGGTGCTCCGGTCGCGCCTGGTGCCGCCGAGCCTGCTGCCCTCGTCCGCGTGGTCGCACGAAGGGCGGCGCGCGCGCCGCAGCGCGGCGTAGCGCCGCCGCGCGCGCCGCGCGCCGCGCGCTCGTAGCGTGCGAGGTTCCGCGCGTGGTGCGGGGCCCGCAGGGTCACACCGCGCGCGGAACCTCGCACACTGCGTCACCCGCCGCCGCGGCGTCAGCGCCGGCGGATGACCGCCTCGACGAGGGCCGCGACGACCTCGCCCGGGTTCACCCCGGGCAGCGCCGCCGCGTCGAACACCATCCCCACGTTCGCCCCGATGAGCACCCGGGAGAAGTCCTCGAGCGACATCCCCGCATCGATCTCCGGGTGCGCCCCGAACCACAGCTCCACGAGCTCGAACACGCCGTCCTGCAGCTCCCGCCGCTGCCGCACGAACTCGGGCAGGAACTCGGGGTGGCGCGTGGCGTACCCCCGGAACTCCGACAGCAGGGCGAACTGGCCGCTCTGGTCGTGCCGCCCGAACGCTGCCCGGACGACGTCGCCGATGTCCACCGCGGCGATGTCGGCGCGGACGAGTTCCCGCAGCGACCCGAGCACCAGGTTCGTCGCGCGCTGCATGACCTGCGCGACGAGGTCTTCCTTCGACGAGAAGTTCGAGTAGACGGCGCCCTTGCTGAACCCGGCGCGGGCGGCGACCTCGTCGAGCCGAGCCTCGTGCACGCCCTGCTCGGCGAAGACCTGGGCCCCGGCGGTGAGGAGTCGTTCCCGCACCTCGGCCCGCGGGGTCCGGGGCGTGGGCGAACCGGTGACGGAGGGGCTGGGGTCGGAGGCGTCGTCGCTCATGGTTCCTGATTCGACGGGCCCGCCGTGATCCGTCGGGTCCGGCTTCGTCGGGCTGGCGTGGTGGTGGGTCACGACCATTGTGCTGGAGGCAGGGTGCGTCGGGAGACCTGCCGCGCCGCGCGTCTGATCCCGCGCGGCATCAGCGAAGCCCCCAACCACAGGTCCGTACGGAACCGGCGCGTTCGGGTCGCGTCGGTGCGCCAGCGGACCATGGATGCCGGGTCGATACCCGGCGGTACTGATTGTACGACCGAGCACCGACAGATGACAGCCCCTTCGCGGATTCAGCCGTCCGACGCGTCCGCGGGCCCCGACTCGTTCTCGTGGTGCACGCTCCCCGCGCCGGACCGTCGCCCCGGCCGACGCAGCAACCGGATCGCGTCCGGTCGGAGCTTCCGGCCGCGCTGGAGCAGGGATCCGAGCGTGGACTTCGGCTGCCACTCACGACCGTTCGGCAGCCCCCATCCGCGCCGCACCGCGCCCCACCGCAGCCCGAGGGAGAGCACGATCGCGGCGACGATGCCGATCGACGGCGACCCGAGGTGCGACGCGACGACCATCACGGCGGACGCGGCGACGGCGACCGTGGCGTAGAGCGCGTTGCCGCCGAACACCGCGGGGACCCGGCGGAGCAGCAGGTCGCGCATCGCACCACCGCCGACGGCCGTGATCGTGCCCATGATGATCGCGGCCGGCCAGTCGAGACCGGCGTCGAACGTCCGCTGCACCCCGACGACCGACCAGAAGCCGATGACCGCAGCGTCGAGCACGGTGAACAACCGGTCCCAGGTCAGCTCGGAGAACGACACGAAGAAGGCGATGAGCGCACCGGCGATCGCGACCGGCACGTACAGCGGGTCGACGAGCGCGACGGGCGGCCCGTTCTGCAACAGGGTGTCGCGGAGCATGCCGCCGCCGAGGCCGGACACGAACCCGACGACGAGGAACCCGAAGAGGTCGAAGTCCATCGTCCGCGCGAGCGATCCGCCGAGGAGCGCCGACGCGAACACCCCGGCCAGGTCGAGCACGTTCGTGACCGACGCCAGGCCATCGACGGACAGCAGGTTCATGAGAACCATCAAACATCACCGGCGGGAGGTGGCGGGTCGCGCGCTGGTTAGGTTAGCCTCACCTTTGCCATGCTCGCCACCCTCGTCATCGGCCTCCGTGAAGGCCTCGAAGCGACGCTCATCGTCGGCATCATCGCCGCGTTCCTCCGTCGCAACCGCGTCCCCCTCGCCCCCATGTGGTTCGGCGTCGGGGTCGCCGTGGTGCTCAGCATCGCCGTGGGCTTCGGCCTGCAGGTCGTCGAGCAGGCGCTCCCGCAGGCCCAGCAGGAGGGCATGGAGGCGATCATCGGCATCGTCGCCGTCGTCTTCGTGACGGGCATGATCGTCTGGATGCGCACCCACGCGCGGACGCTCACGACCGAGCTCGAGGCGAGCGCGACCGAGGCCCTCGGCCGCGGCACCGCCTGGGCACTCGCCGGCATGGCCTTCCTCGCCGTCCTCAAGGAGGGCTTCGAGACCGCGGTCTTCCTGCTCGCCACGTTCCAGGCGTCGTCGGACACCGGGCTCGCGGCGCTCGGTGCGGTCATCGGCATCGCGGGCGCCGTGGTCGTCGGGTACGGCATCTACACCGGCGGCGTCCGGCTGAACCTGTCGAAGTTCTTCACCGGCACGGGGATCTTCCTCGTGTTCGTCGCCGGCGGCCTCGTGCTGACCGTGCTCCGCCGCGCGCACGAGGCCGGTTGGATCGTGATCGGGCAGCAGCGCACGGTCGACCTCAGCTGGCTCGCGCCGAACGGCTCCGTGCAGGGCGCCCTCGTCACGGGCGTCCTCGGCATCCCGCCGGACCCCCGGGTCATCGAGGTGCTCGGCTGGGTGCTCTACGTCGTCCCCGTCCTCGCGATCTCCCTCTGGCCGCGTGCCTGGCGTCCGTCCCGCGAACGGGTCCCCGCCGTGCGGCTCGGCATCGCCGGTGTCCTCGCCGTCGCCGCTGCGACCCTGGCGATCGCGGTCCCGACCGGGGGCGTCGACCTCCCGTCCACGACCGCCGTGACCGGCGGCGGCTCCGTCACCGCGTCCGTCGACGGGACGGCCGCGAGCATGCGCACCAGCGGCACGGGCCAGGAGGCGCGGTTCGCCTTCCCGGCGTCGACCCACCGGAGCGTCACCCGCGCGGGCGTGACCGCCGACCGCTGGCGGCGGACCGAGGACGGGTCGGCCGCGCAGCGGCCATCGACCCTGACGCTCGACGACCTCGTCGACCTGTTCGGCCGCGTCCCCGTCGGCATCTCACCGAGCACGAACCCCGGGCCGTTCTCGGCGCGCTGGGCCGTCCGCGACACTGTCAGCCTCTGGACCGTCCGGGGTGGCGTCCTGGACGCGAGCCGCGCGGAACGCACCGTGCTCACGTTGAGCGGTGGGGGCCTCCCGTCCGCTCGCACCACGACCCTCGACCGCACCGTCTGGTCCGTGCCGGACGCCCGCGTCCAGCAGGCCGCCACCGCGGTGGCGGCCGCGGACACCCGCTCCGCCGAGCTGCTGCTCTGGAAGGCCTGGCTGCCGATCGCCCTGGGCGTCGCCGCCGCTGCCCAGGCGTTGCTCGCCCTCCGCGACCGCCGTCGGCGGCCGGAGCCCACGACCACCACCCCCGAAACCGACCCGTCACGCGGCCCACCCGCGGACGACCCCACGAGGAGCCCTGAGTATGCCGTTCGGTAGGACTGCCCGCCCCCTGACCACCCTCGGCGCCCTCGGCGTCGTCACCGCCCTCGCCCTGACCGGCTGCGCGAACTCGTCCACGTCGGCGGGTGACACCGCGAGCAGCTCCGGCAAGGTCTCCCGCGTCTCGGTCACACTGACGAACGACGGCTCCGACAAGTGCGCCGTGTCGACCACGAAGGTCCCCGCCGGTCCGGTCACGTTCACCGTGAAGAACGAGTCGTCGACCGCGATCACCGAGGTCGAGCTGCTGCAGGACCAGCGCATCCTCGGCGAGAAGGAGAACCTCGCGCCCGGGCTCGCCGCGGTCACGTTCACCGCCACGCTCACCGGCGGCAAGTACCAGGTGTACTGCCCCGGCGCCGACCAGGAGCTCACGGACTTCACCGTCACCGGCAAGGTGACCTCGACGGCGAACAGCAGCGCCGCGACCCTCCTCGACGAGGGCACGAAGGGCTACGCCGAGTACGTCGACGGCCAGGTCACCGACATGGTCGCCGCGGTCGAGCAGCTGCAGAAGGACGTCGACGCGGGTGACCTCGCCGCCGCGAAGACCGACTACGCGAACGCCCGTCCGTTCTACGAGCACGTCGAGAGCGACGTCGACGGCTTCGTGAAGAAGGGCTTCAAGGCGACCGACAACGCCGGCAACCTCGACTACCTCATCGACATGCGCGCCTCGAACCTCGACCCGGCCGTCGGCTGGAGCGGGTTCCACGCGGTCGAGAAGGACCTGTTCGAGGCGGGGGCGATCACCGCCTCGACCAAGCAGACCGCCGCCGACCTGACCGAGAACGTCCAGCTGCTCGCGAAGCTCGTGCCGACCCTCGACTACAAGCCCGAGGACCTCGCCAACGGTGCCGCGGGCCTGCTCGAGGAGGTCCAGTCGAACAAGATCACCGGCGAGGAGGAGGCGTACAGCCACATCGACCTCGTCGACCTCGCCGCGAACGTGGAGGGCGCCCGCCAGGCCTTCGCGTACCTCAAGCCGGGCTTGACGAAGCTCGACCCGACGCTGACGAAGCAGATCGCGACGCAGTTCGACCGCACGAACACGCTCATGGACGGCTACCGCAACGCCGACGACCTCGGCGGCTTCGACACGTGGGACGCCGCGACCAAGGCCTCGGACGCGAACACGATCTCGCAGCAGGTCCAGGCGCTGCAGGACCCGCTGTCCCGCCTCGCCGAGAAGGTCGCCACCGCGTGACGACCCCGCACGACGAGCCGGCCCGCGACGGGACGAGCGCCCCGCCCCTGTCCCGCCGCGGGCTCTTCGGCGCCGGCCTGACCGCCGGTGTGACCGCCGGCGTCGCGGCGGCCGGAGCCGGCCTCGGAGCCGCTGCCGGCGTCGCCGGTGCCACGGCCGCGACCGGGGTGAACCCGTTCACCGCGGCGACGAACGGCGACGAGTCGATCGACCTCTCGCGGAGCCACCCGTTCTACGCGACCGCCGCGCGGCAGCCGCAGGGCGGGGTGCAGACCGCTCCGCAGCGGTACTGCGTGTTCATGACGTTCGACATGTCCTCGACGGTCCGGACCGACCTGCAGGTGCTCCTCGCCCGCTGGTCGGCGTCGATCGCGCAGCTGCAGGCCGGGAAGACCGTCGGCAGCGTCGAACCCGCCCACGGCGACGGCGTCGGTGCGGACACGGGGGAGGCGCTCGACCTCGGTCCCGCGTCCCTGACGGTCACCGTCGGGCTCGGGCCGGGGCTCTTCGACGAGCGCTTCGGCCTCGCGTCGAAGAAGCCGGCGCACCTCGCCGCGATCCCGACGCTGCCGAGCGACAACCTCGATCGTGCCCTCACCGGCGGCGACCTGTCGCTGCAAGCGTGCGCGGACGACCCGCAGGTGGCGTACCACGCGGTCCGCGACCTCGCCCGGATGGCCCGCGGCACCGCGACCGTCCGGTGGACGGTGCTCGGCTTCGGTCGCGCCTCGGCCGGGCCCGACCAGTCCACGCCCCGGAACCTCATGGGGTTCAAGGACGGCACCCGGAACATCACCACCGACGAGGACTACGAACGCTTCGTCTGGGTCGACGAACCGGGGTCCGGGGCCGGCTGGATGCGCGGCGGCACGTACCAGGTCGTGCGGAAGATCCGGATGAACATCGAGATCTGGGACGCGGACGTCGTCAGCGACCAGCAGCGCGTGTTCGGCCGCACGAAGATCGAGGGCGGACCGCTCTCCGGCGGCTCGGAGCACACCACACCGGACTTCCACGCGAAGGGCTCGGACGGCACGACGAAGATCGACCCGACGTCGCACATCGCGCTCGCGGCCCACGAGGCGAACGGCGGCGTGAAGATCCTGCGGCGGCCGTACAACTACACCGACGGGCTCAACCAGTACGGTCAGCTCGACGCGGGGCTGCTCTTCGCGGCGTACATGAACGACCCGGAGCACTTCACGACGCTCCAGCGGAAGCTCGGCGCCTCCGACCGGCTCAACGAGTACGTCTCGCACATCGGGAGCGGCGTGTTCGCCGTCCCGCCGGCTCCGCGCAAGGGCTCGTACATCGGCGAGCAGCTCTTCCGCTGAGGCAGTGAGATGGGTGCCCTCCGTCGTTTCCCTGGAGACGGAGAGCACCCGCGTCGCGGAGTCCCCCGGGCGGAACCACCGTCCGGGATGAGAGGCGACCCAGCGCGACGCGTCGCGATGCGACAGGGCTGAGCGTACCCCGCCGATCGCCGGTACAGCAGGGAGGTACCGTGATGGGACAAGCGTCGCGGGCCACCCGCGGACGGGCGCCGACGCTGCGGACCGGCACCGCGCCTCCTGGACCCACGAGAACGGGCCGTCCCACCTGGGTGGGACGGCCCGTTCTCCTGCCTGGAGGCGCGGCGTCAGTCCGTCAGGTCCGTCGCCTCGCGCTCGGCGCGCTTCCGACGCGCGAGCACCAGCGCCACGAGGCCCGCGAGGACCAGGAGGCCGGCTGCGACGGCCGGGGCCGCGATGTCGGCACCGGTGTACGCGAGCGCTCCGCCGGCGTTCGCCGGGACCGTGCCGTCGACGACGCCGTCACCGTCGGTGTCGACACCGACCGCACCGTCGTCACCGCCGCCGGCGCCCGGGGTACCAGGCGTGCCCGGGTCGGTCGGGTCCGTGGGGTCAGCGGGGTCGGTCGGATCGGTCGGGTCCACGGCCGCGGCGACGGGGATCGTCACCGCGAGCGTGATCGTCTGCCCGTTCGGCAGCGTGACGACGAGGGGCTCGTCGGTCGTGGCGGCCGGGGCCACGGCTGCCGCGAGGGTCGTCGTGCCGGCTGCTCGGCCCAGTGCGGTCGCGGGGTCCGTGGTTGCGCCGGGGACGAGGAAGGACAGCGTCGCCTGTCCCTGCTCGTCCGTCGTGTCGACGATCGTCGTGTCGATCGTCGCGCGGTCGAGTTCCTTCCCACCGGCGCTGACCGTGACCGTGCCGCCCTGATCGGGTTCGTTGCTGAACGTCAGCGAGGAGAGCTCGATGGTGACCCGGTCCCCGGGCTGGAAGCCGCCGTCCGGGGTCGCCGTCGTGCGGATGCCGGTGGAGCGCTGGTCGTGGGCGACCGTCACCGTGGGGTCCGCGCGGAAGTACTCGACCTGCGCCTCGAGGTCGACCTTGCCGCTGTCCTGCTTCGCCGCAGCCTGCTTGAACGCGGCGAAGTTGTCGCCGCCGCCCGCGAGGAACGAGTTGACGGTGACCTTGTAGGTCGTGTCCGCGTCGATCGCCGTTCCGTCGAGGGTCATCGTGGTGATGCGCGAGCCGGCCGGAGCACCAGGGTCGTAGGTGTACCCGAAGCCGTCCGAGGCGCCGAGCTTGAGGAACGGCCGGCTCGACCCGGAGGGCTGCCACTGCTGTTCGAGCGCCTCCCGGATCTGCGCGCCGGTCAGGTCGAGGACGACGAGCGTGTTGGCGAAGGGCTGGACGACCGCGGCCTCCTTGTAGGTGACCGTGCCCGACGCGATGTCGGCGCGGAGCCCACCGGGGTTCATGAACGCGATCTGCGAGCCCTGGCGGGTCGTCGCGGCGCGCTGCACCTCGGCGACGAAGTTCCCCAGCGTGGACTCGCCGCCGCGGTTCTCGGAACCGTTGCGCTGCTTCGCACGGCCCAGGTCGCGGTCGACCGTGCCGAGCTCGACCGCACCGAGGACCTCGGCTTCGGCCACCGCGTCGTCGACGGTGGCCTGCACGTCGGCGTCGGGCGTGAAGGTCCCGTCGACGAGCCGGATGTTCTCCGCGACGGTCGACGTGACGGTGCCGTCCGCCGCGACGGTGAGCTGCACGTGTCCGAGGTTGAAGCCGTACGAGCCGGTCTGGATCACCGGGCGGGTGGCGGGACCGGCGCCGATCTTCGCCTGGTGCACGTACGTCTGGTGGGTGTGCGCGGAGAGGATCGCCGAGACACGGGGGTCCACGTCGCGGACGGCACGGGCGAAGTCGGAGTCGCCGTCGAGGTCCGTCGCAGCAGCGGACTCGGCGCCGTCGTGCACGAGCAGGACGAGGACGTCGGCCTCGCCGTTGCCCTCGACGCCGTCGGTGAGGTCCGCTGCGACCTTGTTCACCTCGGTCGTGATGTCGCCCATCTCGAGGCCCTCGATGCCGGCCGGGCTCACGAGGCCCTGTCCGACGAGGTCGACCGTGGCGCCGATGAACCCGACGCGCTTGCCGCTGATCTCCTCGATCGCGTACGGGTCGAACGCGGGCTTGCCCGACGCGGTGTCGAGGATGTTCGCCGAGACGTAGTCCCACTGCGCGTTCCGGTCGCCCTGGGGTCCGATGACGCGGTCGCGCAGGTCGTCCTGGCCCTTGTCGAGCTCGTGGTTGCCGATGGCACTGACGGAGAGGTCCATCTGGTTGAGGACGTCGATCGTCGGCTGGTCGTCCTGGATGAAGGACTCGAACGTCGATCCGCCGATGTTGTCGCCGGAGCTGACGAACGCGCTCGTCGTGGGGTCCGGCCCGCGGAGCTGCTCGAGCGCACCCGCCAGGGTCGCGGCACCGGCGGCGTCGCCGTCGCGCGGGGTCGGCTTGCCGTCGGTCTGCGAGATCGACTGTGCGATGCGGCCGTGGAAGTCGTTGACGTCGTAGAGGTCGATCGTCGTGTCGCCCTCGGCTGCGCCGGCGACGGACGGGACGGACAGTGCGACGAGGACACCGGCGGTCGCGAGCGCAGCGCCCGCGACGAAGCGCCCGCGACGCGTTCGTGAGTGGTGGGAAGTGTTCATCGGCGTCGAACCTAGGAGAACGCACAGGCGACACGCCAGCTGCCCCCCGGACGCGTCACACGATGTTCACATCGGTGATGCCCACCGTGCCGTCAGTCCCGGCCGAACACGCCCTTCACCCGTTCGACCGCCTCCGCCGCCATCGCCTTCGCGGAGTCCTTGACGACGTCCAGCTCGACCGGGTCGCCCTTGAGCAGGCTCTTCGCGGTGTTCATCGCGTACTCGGCGGTGATGTGCGGCGGGAGCGGCGGCACGTTCCGGCTCACGTACGCGTCGATGACGGTCACGCCCGGGTTGTCGAACGCCCGCTGGACGGCAGCCTCGACCTCGTCGTCGCGGTGCACCGCGATGCCCGTGAACCCGAGGAGCTCGGCGTACCCCGCGTAGTCCATCGTCTCGACGTCCTGCGACCCCCGCCACATCGGGTTGCCGTCCTCCGTGCGCATCTCCCACGAGACCTGACCGAGGTCGTCGTTGTGCATGATCACGATGACGAGCTGCTGGTTCGGCCACTGGGCCATGTACTTCTTCACGGTGATGAGCTCGTTCATGCCGAGCATCTGGAAGGCCCCGTCACCGATGGTGCACACGGCGGGCTTGTCCGGGAAGGCGAACTTGGCCGTCACCGCGTAGGGCATCGCGGCGAGCATGGTCGCGAGCCGGCCGGACATGTCGCCGTGCATGCCGCGACGCAGGCGGATGTGGTGCCCGTACCAGTCGGCGGTCGTCCCGGCGTCGCAGGTCACCGTGACGCCCTCGGGCAGGTGGTCGTTCACGGCGCGGATGACGCGTCGGGGGTTCACCCCGTCGTCGTAGGCGACCTCGGCCTGGCGGGCCATCTCCGCCTCCCACTCGCGCATCTCGTCGGCGAGCCGCTCCTGCCAGCTGCGGTCCGACGTCTGCTCGAGGAGGGGCAGGACTGCCTCGAGCGTCGCACCGACGTCGCCCCAGAGGTTGAGCTCGGTCGGGTACCGCAGGCCGAGCTGCTCGGGCTTGATGTCCACCTGCACACCGCGGGCCTGGCCGGACTCCGGCAGGTACTCGCCGTAGGGGTAGTTCGTCCCGAGGAGCACGATCGTGTCGCACTCCTTGATCTGCGTGAGGCTCGGTCGCGACCCGAGGAGCCCGACCTGCTGCGTGTGGTAGGGCACGTCCGACGGGACGACGTCCTTGCCGCGGAGCGCCGTGATGATGCCGGCACCGGCCTTCTCCGCCGCGGCGAGGACCTGGTCCGTCGCACCGCGGGCACCGGCCCCGACGAGGAAGGTGATCTTCTCGCCGGCGTTGAGGATCTCGGCGAAGCGCCGGACGTCCTCGGCGGGTGGGGTGATCCGGGTCGACGCGGGGACGTCGCTCGAGCGGGAGACCCAGTGCTCGACGCCCGGCTCCTCGTACGCCATCGCCTGCACGTCATGCGGGAGGACGACCACGGCCGGCTGCTTGCGGAGCATCGCCGTCCGGAACGCGGTGTCGACGACGACCCCGACGGCGTCCGGCGTCGTCACGGTCTCGACGTAGCACGCGACGTCGGCGAACACCCGCTCGAGGTTCGACTCCTGCTGCGTGAACGTCCCGATCGAGGCCAGTCCCTGCTGACCGACGATCGCGACCACCGGCTGGTTGTCCATCTGTGCGTCGTACAGGCCGTTGAGCATGTGGAACGCGCCCGGGCTCGACGTCGCGACGCAGACCCCGACCTCGCCGGTGAACTTCGCGTGCGCGGTCGCCATGAGGGCGGCGATCTCCTCGTGCGTCGGACGGACGTACTCGAGTGCTCGTTCGCCGCCGTCCGCCTTGCCGAGGGCACCGTCGAAGGCGCCGATCCCGTCGCCTGGGTAGCCGAAGACGCGGGAGACCCCCCATGCCTCGATGCGGTCGATGACGAAGTCGCTCACGGTCGTGCTCATGCGCCCACCGTGCTCGGCGGTTCCTGTACGCGCTCAGCGACGAGGGGGACGCGCGTCCGTGCCCGTCAGCCGATCTCCTGCCACGTGCCGCCGGCGGCGCTGCCGACCACGGCGTCGACGAGGTGGGCCGACCGGGCGCCGTCGGCGAACGTCGGCAGACCCTCGGGCCACCCGTCCGGGTCGGGTCCGCTCCGGACCGCGTCGTAGGTGTCGGCGACGAACGCGGCGAACGCGTCGAGGTAGCCCTGCGGGTGCCCCGACGGCACCACGGCCAGGCGCCGCTGGTCCGGCACGCCGAGCGACGGGTCTCGGACGACGATCTGCGCGCCGCGTTCGTTCCCGAACCAGGCCGACTCCGGCTGCTCCTGGTCGAAGGCGGCGGACCCACGGGTGCCGTCGACCTCGAACCACAGCCGGTTCTTCCGTCCCGAGGCCACCTGCGAGATGACCACGTTGCCGATGCGGCCGGTGTCGGTCCGGAAGGTAGCGACCGCGGTGTCCTCGGTGGTGACCTCGGCGCGCTGCGAGGCGTCGGCCACCGGGTCGGGGTCGGGGGAGCCGGAGAACGACGGACCGGACGCCGCCGGACGCGTCGGGTAGACGATGTCGGTCGCGGCCGAGACCGAGGCGAAGCGCTCACCCGTGACGAACTCGACCAGGTCGCACCAGTGCGAGCCGATGTCGGCGAACGCCCGCGAGAGGCCCCCAGAGCCCGCGTCGACCCGCCACGACGAGGCGTCCTCGTCGAGCATCCAGTCCTGCAGGTAGTGGCCGTGGACGGCGAGCACGCGCCCCAGGTCGCCGTCGGCGATGCGTCCGCGGATCTCCCGGACGATCGGGTGGTACCGGTACACGAACGGCACGGTCGCCACGACGCCGGCCAGCCGTGCGGCCTCGACCAGCTCGTCGGCCTCGGTGGCGTCGATGGCGAGCGGCTTCTCGCACACGACGTTGATCCCGGCGCGGATGACCGCGAGGGCCTGCGGGTGGTGCTGGTCGTTCGGCGTGCAGACGTGCACGACGTCGGGAGCGTCCGCGATCACCTCGTCGAGCGAGGCGTACCCGCGGGGGAGGTCGAGCTGGGCGGCGACCTGCTCGGAACGGGACGGACTCCGACCGAGCACCCCGAGGACCTCGGCCCCGGCCGCGCGGGCGGCTCGCGCGTGGACGCCGGCGATCATGCCGGTGCCGACCACAGCGACGCGCAGGCGTCGCCCTCCGTACCCACTGCTCATGGTGCTCCCTCGCGCCGGACTGGACCCCACCGTACCGACGTCTCCCGGCCACACGCCGGAACGCATGAGTACGTTCTGGGGCATGTCGAGCCTCCAGACCTCCCTGCTCATCCTCGGTGCCAGCGGCGACCTGTCCAAGCGACTCCTCCTGCCGGGCCTGGCCACCCTCCTCGAGGTGAAGGACGACTGGGACGTCCAGCTCGTCGGAGCCGGCGTGGAGGACATCTCGGACGCCGACTGGAAGGCGCAGGTCCGCGAGTCCTTCGAGAACGCGCAGGCGTCGAAGAACGAGGAGGACGAGGGGGCTGCCGACGGCGGTGAGCGCCTCAGCGAGCGGCTCCTCGGTGTCATCGACGCCTCGACCTACCGCAGGGCCGACGTCACCGACGCCGACGACCTCCGGACCCTGCTCGGCGACTGCCGGTACGACCCCGCGATCTACTTCGCCCTGCCGCCCGCCGTCACCGAGAAGAGCTGCGAGGTGCTCAAGGACCTGGACCTGCCGTCCGGGACGCGCCTGGCGCTGGAGAAACCGTTCGGCACCGACGCCGAGAGCGCCGAGCACCTCAACGACGTGCTGCACTCGTTCCTCCCCGAGGAGCGCATCCACCGGGTCGACCACTTCCTCGGCCGGTCCACCGTGCTGAACCTGCTCGGCCTCCGCTTCGCGAACCGCATCATCGAGCCGCTGCTGTCGTCCGCACACGTCGCCCGCGTCGACATCGTCTACGACGAGACGCTCGGACTCGAGGGGCGTGCGCGCTACTACGACAAGGCGGGCGCGCTCGTCGACATGATCCAGAGCCACCTGCTCCAGGTGATGGCCGTGGTCGCGATGGAGGCGCCGGCGTCGATCGACGCGGACGACCTGCGCACCCAGAAGGAACTCGTGCTCCGCGCCGTCCGGCCGTGGGGTGGCGACGTCGTCGCGGCGGGCAAGCGCGCCCGGTACACCGCGGGCACGATCGGCGACCGCTCGCTGCCGTCGTACACCGACGAGGACGGCGTGGACCCGTCCCTCGGGACCGAGACGCTCGCGCAGCTCACCCTCGAGATCGCGAACTGGCGCTGGGCCGGGGTGCCCTTCACGCTGCGGTCCGGCAAGGCCCTCGCCGAGCAGCGCCGCGAGATCGTGATCACCTTCAAGGACTCGCCGCACGTGCCGGTCGGCCTGCACGGTGCGGAACTGCCCGATCGGCTCCGGATCTGGATCGCACCCGACGAGATGCAGCTCGAGCTCAACGTCAACGGCGCCGGCGACCCGTACACGATCGACCACACGAGCCTGGACGTCACGTTCAACCCCGGACGCCTCAGTGCCTACGGCGAGGTGCTCGCCGGGGTGCTCGAGGGCGACGCCACCCTGTCCGTCCGCGGGGACAGCGCCGTGCAGGGCTGGAAGGTCGTCGAGCCGTTCCTGCAGGCCTGGCGCAGCGGGAAGGCCCCGCTCGACGAGTACCCGGCAGGCTCCGAGGGACCCGGTTCCTGGGACAACATCGACTGCTGACGGACCGCGCGGCGTAGGTTCCGACGCGTGACCACGATCGACGACGTCCTGCAGACCGTTCCCGAACCCGCCGGCGCCGACGTGCGCGTCGACCCCGTCCGCTACGACCACGAGGGCACCCCGCTGCTCGGCGTGCTGGCGAAGGACGCGGCGATCGCCGGTCGTCGCCCGGCCGTGCTCGTCGTCCACGACTGGCACGGCGTCAACGAGCACGTCGAGGCGCGCGTCACGATGCTCGCCCGCCTCGGGTACGTGGCCTTCGGCGCCGACGTCTACGGCGAGGGCGTCCGCCCGGGCGACGACACCGCCGCCCAGGTCGCCGGGTCGTTCTACCAGGACCTCCCGCTCATGCGGGCCCGCGTCCGCGCCGGCCTCGACCGCCTGCTCGAGGACCCCGACGTCGACCCGGCCCGGGTCGTCGTGATGGGCTACTGCTTCGGCGGATCCGCCGCGCTCGAACTCGCGCGCACCGGGGCCGACCTCGTCGGCGCGGTCTCGTTCCACGGCGGGCTGCTCACGCACGACCCCTCCGACGCGGCCGACGTCCGGGCGAAGCTGCTCGTCCTGACCGGCGCCGCGGACCCGGTCGTGCCGGACGAGAAGGTCCACGCGTGGCAGGACGAGATGCGGGCGGCGCCGACCGTCGACTGGCAGGTCGTGACCTACGCGGGCGCGATGCACGCCTTCGCGGTCCCCGGCACCGACGCACCGGACCACGGCGCCCAGTACCAGGCACGTGCCGACCGTCGGTCGTGGCGGGCGCTCGAGGTGTTCCTCGCCGAGGTCTTCGACGAGGAGCTCGCCGCGCTCTGAGGGCCGACACGCCGAGGGTGGGCTCGGGGTGGCCTCGATTGGCGTTCGGGGCCGCAGCTGTTGTAGAGTCTTCCACGGCCGCAAGGCCACGCGCTCGTAGCTCAATGGATAGAGCATCTGACTACGGATCAGAAGGTTGGGGGTTCGAGTCCCTTCGAGCGCACTGGAAGTACTGATCGGGTGCATCCCGAGAAGTATCCCATCAGTAGAAACACCGAACAGACAAGCCCCCAGGCGGATCGCCTGGGGGCTTTGTCGTGCTGCGGCAAGCACGAACGCCCCCACGTATGCGGTGGGGGCGTTCTGTGCACCGGCATGATTCCCGTCCGGTTGATGGACTGCGGGTGCGGTGTGAGGGTAGCGCAGGGGTGGAGCGCACATCGAGCTCGCTGCGACGTAACTTGTCCGCATGACTACAGAAGAGACATGCGGCCACCACTGGACGATCGAACGCTACCTGGGCTCGAAGGCGGGCGACGAGGTGTGCACGAAGTGCGGTGAGGATCGACCTCGTGAACGGCGCAGTCATCTGTAGCGGTACTGGCGACGGTTGGGGTAAACTGTTGCTATGAGCGAGACAGATGACAGGGCGATGACCGCCCCGGAGCAGATGCGGGCGCTAGCTGCCGAAGCGCACGACGCTATGAGCAGCATGATCACCCAGATTGAGGGCGAGTGGGGCAAGGGTCACGGCATCGATACGCTCCGACAGCAGGGTGACGAGGATGTACTCCTAGCCGATCGCGTCGCTGCCGCTCTCCGCGACGCCGCCGACCAACTCGAAGCGGTGCAGGAAGCGCTGACGGGCGGATCGGTGGCGACGCCAATGGTGGTGCGTGTGGCTGAGGCTCGACGTGCGCTTGACCGGTCAGAGCGGCTGGCGGCTGAGCTGCGGACGACCACGCTACAAAACCTCGGTCGCAGCAAGCGCGACCACCGTCCACACACCGCCGACACCGCACCACAGGAGGACCGTGATGTCTGACCCGGTGGACACGGACGCGCTGCGGGACGTGGCAGTCGTTCTAGAAGGCCATCACTCCTGGAACGATGAGGCAGAAGCCGCTGACCTTCTCCGCGTTGCTGCCGTCGAAGTAGACCGGCTGCGCGCAGAAATGGCTACGGTCAGCATCAACGCCGGTCTGCGCCTAGAAGAGCTGCGCGCCGTCATCGAGAACGCACCGCATGAGTGGACATGTCCTGCACGGCAGGGTGATCACTTGATGTGTCTTTGCTGGAAGGCGGACGTGCTGTGACTGCTGCTGCGCCCGCTACAGTTCCTCGTGTGGGTAACCCGAAGCGTGTCCTGTCAGCGGAGGACGAGCAGGCGATCCGGGACGTGCTGAACCGTGCTCAGGCCGTGCAAGACGAGGTGCGTACTGCCGTCCTCACCGCACACGCGCACGGTGCGTCCGTCCGCTCCCTGGCCGAGTTCACCGGGATGAGCACCAACACGATCATGCGATGGAAGAAGGACGCGACGTGAGTGCAACACGCAAGAAGCGCCGGGACATGACCAAGTATGAGCGAGCAGTCGACTGGCGGGATCGTCTCTCGCCGCGCTGGTGGCGGGCGGTTTGGGTCATATTTGGCCTGTCCGGTGCGCTCTACGTCCTCGGCGCTGTGCTGCGGATTTCTGGCATCTGACGCAACCCATTTCGCCGGCTGATCCGGACAACTCGCGCGCACACCATCGGGCACGCGGCGACAGCATCCCGGTCGCGGGTGAGCTGCATGAGTCGCTGCTGGTATCTGACCCATGAGTAGCCGAACGTGTCCCGGATCGCGGCTTCTTTGCTGCGGTCGTTGCGGGGATGCGTGGACTCGAAGTCGAGTAGCAGCCTGTCCGCGCCGTTCATGTCCACCAGTGTCAGTGCAGCCGCTGACACTGGTACGCATGGGTGTCCGTCGCCGTGATCGTTGGTTGCCGCCGGAAGCGTTCTCACTGTCCGAGGAAGCACGCGGGGTGGTGCGGCACGAGTTCGACCCGCCACGACCCGTGTACGCCTGGTTGCAGACTTCTGACCGGCTGATCCGTGTCGACGCAATGGCACTCGCAGCATCCGACGACGCCGTACTCGTCGAGTGGGGCAGCGGGCAAGCGAAGACGAGCGCGTGGATCTGGCGCACGGCCGTCAAGCAGCGCAGAGACGACGAAAGCCGCCCGCCCACCATGTAGGTGAGCGGGCGGAACGTCTTACGGGGTTGGCGTGCACATCGACTGGACACGGCCGATCTCAGCACCAGACTGGTCGTAGAACACGATGAACGTGCTCAGGCCGTCAGCGGTGCAGCCAACGGACGTGACCGAACGACCGTCAGCACCCGGTGCACCGTTCACGCCGTCTTTCCCGGCAGGTCCGGTCGCACCAGCAGGGCCTGCGGGACCGGCTGGGCCTGCAGCTCCGACCGGACCTTGCGGGCCGGGAACCGTCGAGTCGGCTCCATCCTTCCCGGAACCGCCAGTAGGGCCGGCAACAGTCGAATCCTTGCCCGGTGAACCGTCAGCACCATCCTTGCCGTCACGTCCCGGCTCACCCTGTGGCCCCGTTTGACCGCGAACGCCCGGCAGGCCCTGCGGACCGCGCTCACCGACAGCGCCAGCAGCGCCAGGGATGCCAGCAGCCGGAACGTCGTCCTTCTTGATCTCGTCCGGCGTTTTCGTGTTCGGCTTCACACCGTTGTCGATCAGCTGCTTCTGCGCCTGGGTGAGCGCGTCCGACAGGCTGTAGTTCTGCTTTCGCTGCACGTCGATGATCTGTGTCTTGTGCAGGTCGTCGTACACACCGAAGCCGATCGCGAGAGCGATCACTGCGGCGAGACACCAGAACAGCCAACGTGTTGCTTTGCTCCACTCGCTCACAAGCCAACACCTCGCAGCAGGATCGGAACGAACACGGCGGCGGCGATACCCAGACCCCACGTGATCCACATTTTCGCGGTGGCGTCCTTGCGGTTCGCGTTCGCCTTCTCCGCCTCGTCCAGACGCTTACGGAGCCCGTCAACGTCCTGGTCATGTTTCGTTTCGAGCACGCCAATACGGTTGTTCACTTGCGTGTTGCGTTCCTTCGAACCCGCCTCGAGCTCGGCCGCGCGAGTTGCGGACGCTGCCTGCATGTCCGCGAGGTCCGTGTGGATCTCCGTCATCTCACGGCGTTGACCTTCCTGGTACAGCGTGAACACCTCGAGGGTGAGTGCTTTGTCCAGGCGTGATTCGATGCGTGCGAACGCTTCCTTGTTGGAGGACTCGATGCGTGCGAACGCGTCTTGGTTTGCCCGTTCGATGCGGTTCAGTGTCCGCATCAGTTCGGGGATGGATAGTTCCTGGTCCGGCACGGCTGCCCCCTCCGCGTGGTCAGCCGATGGCTGCGAGGATTTCGTTCTTCGCGTTCAGCACTTGCAGGTTGAGTGCGTTGGCGTTCTGGTCGTCGCGGTTCTGCACCTGCAGCATCCGGTTGGTGATGAAGTCTTCCGACGCGCCCTGGACGGTGAGGGGGATGTCGGATGCGGGGTAGAACCGTGTCCAGACGCTGCCCTGCGTGAGCGGGAGAACGTCGGGGTCCCAGCCGTTGTGCTTCAGGACGGTGCGGCACACAGCATCGTTGACGCTGGTGACCGTGTAGCCGGCGGTCGACATGTGCTGCGTCTGCGTTCCCGTCACCCATCCGAGGATCGCTGGACTGATCGACCAGACGATGCCGGTGTCCGTGTTCCGGATCAGCTTCTGCGTCATGCGGAGTGTTCCGGACCGCCGAGGCCGTCACCCTTGACCAGTGCGTCGCTGGGGCCGGGCGCGGGGACGACGGTCGGCTGCGACGGGAACCATGCCCCGAAGAACGCGAGAACGAAGCCGCCGCCCACGGATGCGATGATGCCGCCAACCTCGGGGCCGTCGATCTTCCCGTCAGCGAAGATCCCTGCGAGGGAGATGGAACCGAAGCCTGCGATCGCACCGGCGACACCAGCCGTGTACGCCTTCTTGGCGCGAGCAAGCGAGAACTGGTCCTTGAGTGTGGTGCCGACGCTGGGGTCGATGATCTGAGTCATGGGTGCTCCTAGCTGATCTTCTTGAGGGCGACGCGGATGACATCGAACTCGAGGTCGTTGAACGTGGCTCGTGCGGTGGGGACGGACGCTTCGACACGCTCGAGCAGTTCTGCCACCTGCGTGCCCTTGAACTTCTGCCCTGCGACGGTGAGGTCCGCGATCTTCCACGTGTTGCGTGCGCCGACCGCGACCTTGTATGAGCCGGCCTGGATGACCTTCATGTCTGCCTCCTTGGGTGCCGGCCTGGTGCCGGGGACGTTGTTTGCGGTTTCGCCCATGAGGGGCGCGCCTGCGATGGGTGCTCGGGTGGCGGCGTAGATGCCGTTGCAGTGCCACGCTTCGGGGACGCGGAATGTTGCTCCGGTGTGGATGACGCCGCGGCGGTTGAGGATCACGTACAGCTGCTGGAACTCGCTGTCGGTGAGTGCACGGTTGCTGCCGTCGAGGCGGGTGACGCCGAAGTCGACTGCGGTGCCGATCTGCGGTCCGTGCGTGGACGTGCCGGGGTAGGCGGCGAGCGAACCTTTGCCAGCCAGGTAAAGGTTGTAAAGGTCCCACTGCCGGTCGAGCTCGCGGACACCTTCGTTGGGGGTGAGGTGTTCTCCGTTGCTGCGGAGGACATCGCGGTCGAATTCGAATGCTGCGGACCGGAGCTGTTGCGCGAGGTACGCGTCGGTGACGGTCTGCAGTTTGCCGCGTGGGGTTGATGCGGTGCCGTCGTGGTACGACGACACCCCGATTGGGTACCGGTCGGCCATGCCGCCTCCTAGAACGACGAAAGCCGCCCCGGATGGGACGGCTTGGATGATGTGGTGCGAGTCAGACGTGGATGCCGTAGACGGTGAGCACGGCGGTTGAGCCGAGTGCGATGCCGAGTGTGCGGACGCTGACTTTGCAGCCGGTGGTGGTGATGCTGCCGGGGACGACTGCTGCGATTGCGCCGAGTGCTGCACCGGATGAGGTGACGGTTGCGGCGACGGCGTAGTTCGTGTCGGCCATTGCTGTGTCCCAGGTAATCGTGTACGTCTGTTCGGCGTTGATGCCGAGTGGTGTCATGCCTGTGACGGTTTTGACGCGGACGACTGCGGAGTCTTTCTGCGCATGCCACGCGATGTGCCACGCCTTGTACTGCTTCACGTTGGCGATGCGTGAGAAGCAGAGTTGGCAGGTGAGGGCGGGCACGACGTAGACATTTGCGTCTCCGGGTGCCCACCCGTTTGGTGCTGGTACTCCGTTGGCGTCGAGTGCGTATTCGTAGTCGACTTGCTGAAAGACGTCCACTGATCCCCCGTTGGTTAGTCGGTGAGGTAGGTGATGCCGTCGAGGATCGCGTAGGTGGTGGTGCCGTTTGCGATGTCTCGAATGTCGATCTGCCCGTTGGTGTTGAAGTTGAAGCGGAACGCGGTGCCGGCGGTTCCTGTTGCTGAGAAGATCCGCGTGGTGCCCCCCGAGGGGACAGAGGGTGCATATGCGGCGGGAACGGTGATGACGTTCGTTTGCGAAGCCATGTTCGCGTTCCGGTTTAGCTGCCCCGTCCATTCCACGCGGTTACCGATCTTCCGATAGCGGAGGGTGATTGACGCTGTAGCCGGAGCCAGTTGCAACCGTTGGTGACAACCATTTCGAGTCCGCAGTGATCGATGTGCCGTCGAGCAACTGGAAGTCTCCCGCTGTAACAATCACTTTCGAGAGCGGCACAACTCCATTGGAATCTGCGTAGGCCGGCTTCACGATGTCAACGACATCGCCTCCATATGGATTGATCCAAGAGAAGCGATTCCCGAAAAAGCGTGTCCCTGCTGCAGTCGTGCCTGTGGTTCCGTTGGAATCCGTTTCAATGATCGGCAACTTTGGCACATCAGTTGCCGACGACTGCCCAGCGAAGACTCTCCGTACAACGAAGTCCGCGGTCGCCAAGCCACTCGGGATGCTTGCGGAAACCTTCACGGTGCCCGTCCACGATCCGGTCAGCGATGTATTGACGGGCGTGTAGATATTGCACGTTCCCGCACCGTTCGGCCCGTTGGCTTTCAGTTGCAAACCCGCATATGCGGATGAGCTGTAGATGATGCCTTCGATGCTGGCAGCGGAGGCCGTGGCATCGCTATAGACGTCGAGTCGCGTGTTCAGCAATTCGATTCGCTTGCCAGATGCGGCTGAACGAATTGTCGCGCCTGTGATGGTCTGCCCGTCGACCGCTCCAGCTTTCACCGTGTCAGCGATTACGTTCCGGAGTGCCGCCCCGTCGATCGGCGTGAGCGTCCACTGCGAGTTCGATGCGGACCACCGGTACTGGGCGGTTGCGTTGCCGCCCGTGCCGTTCGTCACGTACCAGACGTCGCCGTCTGTGGTGCCGGGGTTCTGCGTGTTGTCCGGAACCGCCGTCGACCACGTGGTCTTCGTCTTCGCAGCTGCCGCCTGCTGAGCCGCCTGAGCCTGCTGCTGAGCAGTCTGAGCCGCCGTCTGGGCAGTCGACGCGTTCGTGTTCGCCGCAGCCGCATCAGTCGACGCCTGCTGAGCCGCAGTCTGCGCCGTCTGCGCCGCCGTGTTCGCAGTCGTCGCCGTCGTCTGAGCAGTCTGCGCGGTCGTCTGCGCCGTCGTCGCCGTGCTCTGCGCCGTCGTAGCAGTCGACTGAGCAGTAGTCGCCGTGGACTGGGCAGTGTTCGCCGTCGACTGCGCCGAACGAGCCGACTGATTAGCCGACGCGAACAACTCCCGCACCTGACGCTGCAACTCCTGCACCCGAGCCGGAGTCTCCGCCTTATTCGGCATCCGAACCATCAGTCACCCGGCCCTTCCAAAACAGGAGTCACCTGCTCCAGACCATCAAGATCCAGAACCCAACCCAAAGCACGAACAACACCCGACAAGCCGCCAGGGAACGACCGCACACCAATCACCACGTAACCGATGTCGTCACCCTCAACCCAGTCGACGCCGAGACGTGGCGCGTTCTCGACCGCCGCCTTCAACGCCAGCGTCCGTGTCCCCTCAACCGCCTCAGCAGCACGAGCGCGAGCGAACGAATCCAAACGGTCGTCCACGTCATCCACGTTCGTGTCCGGTGTGAACCGGAGCTCAAACGTGGGCCGGTTCAGGTCCGGCGTCACCACATGGTTCGACTGCGGACGGGCAGTGCCCGAAGCGTTCGACGTCGCCATGACATCGTTCGCGCCGTTCCCCTCCGTGTAGTCCCGGTCCATCGAAACCGACGACACGGGGCCGGGGATCTCGAACGTGGCAGGCGCGGACAGGCCAGCCGGGACACGGTTGCCGAGCGTGGTGCCCGACACGCGAAACACTGGCGTGTAGGTGCGGCCCGAGTCGAGTGTTTCCCACCCGATCGTCCACTCCGGCCCGCCGTCCAACGCGGACAGGGTTTGCAGCGCCGACAGGACGGTCTTGTCGTCCGTGTCCTGATACGACTGGTCCGTCACCACACCACGCGACGACCCCTCAACGACGACCCGCATGGGGATGCCGCCGTTCGAGCCGGTCAGCACAAACCGGTTCAGAAGGTCGATGATGATATCCACCGCACCGACCTGCGAGTAGTCCACATCACCCACGAAGCGCCGGGACAGGTAACCCGTCTCGTACGTCGCCAACGACACCGGCACCTTGTCCGACTCGTCCGGGATCGTGTGCGTCACCATGCCGCCCCACACCGGCACACCCGACGCATCATCCACGAGCACCAGCGCGGAACCGCCCTCGAGGATCGCACGACGCCAGTTCTCCGGCGTCTTATGCGTCAACGGCAAGGTGCCCGAAGCGGTCGAACCGCCCCCAACTTCCTTGGACACGATGCCGCATTCAAACTCAGTAAGCTCAGCCAGCAGCAGACCGGTACGGCTCTCCACCGCCAGCCATGAGTACGTCACACGACCGCCTGCCAATGAATGCCGCTGCCGGTCAGTCCGGACTGCGACGACCACACCGAACCGTTGTAGTAGACCCGCAGCGTCACGTTCGTCGCCGTAGTCCCGACCACACGAGTCGTGAACTCGCTACCACCCGACGTGCCGTACCACTGCGCGAAGAACTGCGACGGGGCAACACCCAGCGAGTGCGGTACGGACACGTCACCGTTTGCGTTGCTGCCCGTGATCGCCTGCGTACCGAACTGCTGCAGCAGCGGCGAGATCCGCACCCAAGCCGTGCCCGTCCACGAGTAGACGCCGTTGTTGGTCGCAGTCGAATCACCGACCACCGTTGCGAGCTGCCCCGCGTACCCTCCCGTGATGCCAGTGAGCACTGACAGGGCGTTGAACGGCAGCGTTCCGCCAGCAGCAGTCAGCGCTCGAGCAACCCAGGTCACAGTCGGCGTGCCACCGCCCGACTTCGGCACGTTGATGCGCGCCAGAACCAGCGAACGAGCCGGAGTTGCCGGCGCACTCGGAGACGCAGCAGCAGTACCCGCCAGGTACCCGATCGTCGCACCAGGAGTCGACGAACCATCCGACTCAGCCGGATCGTTCACCTGCACGTACACGATGTCCACACGCGGGTTCGACGCATCAGCAGCCGTCAAACTCCCCGACACAGTCCCATCGTTCGAGAACGTGTACGGGCCAGCCTCAGCAGCCGCCTGAGCATCCACAACACCCGCAACCGGAGCGCACGACCACGTAGTAGAAGTCGCCGTCACAGTCGCAGTTGACGTACCCGGACGCACACCCGACGTCGCCCCCAACGGACGAGCCGACGTCGCACCCGACACAAACGGCGCATTCGTCGTCTGCCGCAACTGACGGCCCGCATACGTCGGATTGTTCGAAACAGCATTCACAGGCCACACGTTGATCGCCATGCTCTACCTCCAAGCGGGGACCGCAGTGACGGTCAGTTGAGAAGATGCGTTGTACTGCGCAGCCGTGAACGACCACGTGTTCGCGCCAGGACGGAACGACGACCAACCACGCGACGTGATGTAGCCGGCGCGGTTCGCCTGCCCGTTCGCGAGTGCGGTCCGGGCGTCCATGTCGATCAGCAGGTATTCGCCCGCCTGCAACGCCAGCGAGCTCGAAAACGCCAACACCCGGCCGGACGGCTGATGCGTGACGATCGGACCAGTGCATGGACCGTCGATCCGCAGCACCACGGTTCCGGACTCGTTGCCCGTGTTCGTCAGGCTCACCTGACCAGTCACCGTCGTCGCGTTGATGCTGAACGGCACAGTGAACGGAACCGTCAAACCGCCAGTAGTCGACGGCAACTTCGTGGAACCGGACAGGCTCTCACCAAACTTCCGCCAGTCCGCCGCCTCAACCTGAATCGACCACGTGCCGATGTTCGTCATCAGCCAGTTCGTCAGCACATCATCCGACTGCTGCACGTTCACCCAACGAGTGCCCGCAGCATCAGTGACCGCGAACTGACGATCAACACCAGCCGGGATTGCTGCGTTCAGACGGTCGAACGCGGACGACAGCGACGCGGCATCCGGGGCGAAGATCTTCCCCGAAGCGGAGATCGACCGGGCACCCGAATACCCAGTCGACCTCCACCCGCCAGACTGACGCGGCTTCTGCGTGATCTCCGACGTCGAACGAGTGGAGCCAGTCCACCCCTCCAACTGCTCAATCGACCAATCAACACCGAACTCGTCAACCTGACCGAACGGGATACCACCAACCGTGAACGACACCTGATCGGTTTCAAGAAGCATCAGGCGTACTCCGATCGTTCACGACGCTCAACGGCCTGCACAAACGGTTCAGGGTCGAGCGTGGTCAGGTGGTAATGGCGATCCCCAGTGCGAACCGGGGATGCCGGGGCAGCGGTCTGCGCTCTCATCGGAGTGGCGTCCATGTACCGGACCGAACCGCCCGAGTTGATCGCCTCGAGCCACCCACGGTTCTGAGCAGTCGCAGCAGCGTTCACCACGAACTCACGCCCATGCACAAGGCCAGCGACCTGCCCGGTGCCGTAATCGCCCGTGTACCCACCAACCGAGTACCCAGGCACACCAAGCGCCTTACCAATCAGCCGCTGCAACTTCCGCGACTCCGTAGTGATCGCCTTCGAGATCCCAGCCGCGTTCGCCTTCGCATCCCGCAACTGACGTTCCGCCGTGTCAATCAGCTTCCCGAAGTTCGCATCCGCCACCTGCGACCCAATCGCCGCAGACGTCGACTGAACAGCCCCATACTGCGTGTTGATCGCAGACAGTTGCCCCTTCGACATCGCCGCCAACGACTTCGCCAACGGCATGCCCTCATCGACACCCAACGACGCGATCTCGTTCAGCAGAGCCGGCGCGAGCCCGTTCTTCTGCAACGACACCAGCAGACCCTGGAACTGCTTCAACTTCCCAGCGCGCGACGTCAACCCCGTCAGCAGAGACGCACCCGACCGGTAGTTCCCGTACGACACGTCCGACAGCTTCGACTGCACCGCCGACGCCATCGACGTAGCCGATGACTTCAGATCACCGAGCTTCGACGACGCCTTCTCCACAGCGGCAGCAGCAGACGTCGACTGCTTCTCGAGCGCCAACATCTTCTTCTCGGACTGATCCGCGACACGACCAACCGCGTTCCGGAACTGCTCCGGGAAACGCGTATCCGTCGCCAACGAAAACGCCCGCTGCACCGCGTTGGAACCAGTCAGCTGACCGGTACGCATCGCCGTGTTGAAGTCGTACACGTCAGACCAGCTCTTCCGACGAGCAGCCGCCGCACGGTACTGGGCAGCACGAGCAGCCTTCAACTGACGCTGACGTTCCTTCGCGGCCTTCTCAGCAGCCTTCTGCGCCTTCGACACTGACCCGCCAGAAGCGAACTTCTGCACGTAACCACCGTTTGCGTAGTGACCCGCGTTCACCCGATCCAGGAACGGCGTCCCATACCGTGCAACCGACGACGCCTTGATGACGTACTCGCCGTTCGACAGCATCGCCGGAATCGAATCCGACGTTGCAGTACCAGGACCGTAGACAGCGCCACCAGAAGCGCGGTTGTATGCAGCGCCCGCAGCACCTCGAGCAGCGCCAGCACTGACTGCCTCGTCAACCTTTCGGTTCACGGTTGTGACAGTCAGAGTCTTCGACTGCAGCTGATTAAGCGTCCGCAGAACGGAAAGAAGATCAGCGTTCGCCTGAGCGACTTCCGCCTGCACCTTCGTCTTCTTCGAAGCAGGCACGCTTGCCAGCTTCTTCTTGACAGATTCGAGCTTGTCCTGCGCGTCCTGAACTTCGCCCTGGACCTTCAGGATCTTCTTCTGCGTCGCCTTGTCCGCAGCCGCTTCCACGTTCTTTGCAGCACCAACAACGCCCTCAGCGCCCTGCTGCTCAAACAACGTAGACACGTTGTCCGGAATCAGCTTCAACTGATCCGCCATTGCAACAGCCTGGTCCTTTGTCAGACCGAACTGCTCGGCTGCCTTGATATACGCATCACGCGTCGACTGCATCTTCGCGGCAGCATCCTCCTGCGTACCACCGTTCTCAGCAATCGCCGCCGTAGCAGCAACACCATCCTGAGCGATCTGGCGAAGAGCAGCCGCATTCGCACGGCCCTTTTCCGTGTTCAGGTCAAGGCTCTTGCCGTTCTCCTTGAGTGCCGCAGCAGCATCGTCGATAGCAGCTTGGAAGTCAGACTCAGTGGACTCCACATCAAGCTGCGTCGAACCGAAGTTCCGGATCGAATCAGCGAGCTGTGAAATGTCCTGGTTCGCTTCTGAAGCGACACCGGAGAGCTCGGCCAGCTGTTCCTTCTGCTTCTGCGTGGACTCCGCAGCCAACTGAGCCGCAAGCTTGCCCTTACCCTGCGCCAGGTTCAGCAGCTCCTGCTCCGAGAGCGTCTTGCCCTGCGCGCCGGCCAGGTCGATCAGTTCCGCCTTATACGGGCCGAGCTGGTCAAGCAGTCTCTTCGCAGTGTCCGACCCGCCGCCCATCTGCTTCACCAGGCTGTTGAAGCCCTTAGAAGCAGACGCGAGATCCGAACCGGCAGTCGAAGCGAGCGTCGTACCGATCTGCCGGAACTGCGCCTCGAACCGCTTCGACGTGTCAGACACATGCGTCAGACCGAATGTGAGGCCATCGAACATTTTGCCGAACGCCACGTTGACCGGACCAGTGCCCTGCGTCAAACCGTCCAGCGCATCCTTCGCGGACTTCGCGTCCTTGCCGAACGCGTCGAACGCGCCACCGCCACCAGAGAACGTCTGGTTGAGCGCCTTGGAGGACTTCGCCGTGAGAGCAGCGTTAACCTTCGACACTTGCTCATCGGTCAGCTGCGCCTGCGAACCGAGCGCCGCGAACGCCGAAGCGAGAGCAGCAACGCCAACGAAGATCGCGCCACCCTTACCCAGCCCGACAGCCATAGCCTTACCGGTCAGGTTCAGGTCAACCATCGCCGCCTTCGCAGCAGCGATCTTCGGCACCAACGTCAGGAACCCGCCACCAGCAAGCGCAGTCGCACCCACAAGAGCCGTCAGCCCCAGCGCCGTCCCCTGCACCCACGACGGTGCCTCCGAGAACGCACGCGCCGCAGCAGTGACGTTCTGCACCAGATCACGCAGCATGTCATTCGACGCGGAACCGGACTTGATTAGCCCAGACTCGAGCGCCGCACCAAGCTTCTTTACGTCACCGTTCAGGTTGTCCGTCTTGCCAGCAGCCTGCTGAGCCGCGAACCCTGCATCGTTGACCGAGTTCACCCACTCACGGGTGCCCTTCGCGCCATCCTTGTACAGAATGTTCGCCGCACGGATCGCGTCGGAACCGAAGATGATGCCCAGAGCGGAGTCACGTGAAGCCGAGTCGACGCCCTTGAACCCCTTCTGCAACTGGTCCGCAAGCGACGTCAGGCCAACGAAGTCACCGTTCGCGTCGTACGCACTGATGTGGTACTGCTTCATCGCATCCGACGCCTGCTTCGTCGGCGTAGCGAGCTGCAGGAACATCTGCTTCAGCGACGTACCAGCGTCCGAACCCATCAGGCCGGCCGAGGCGAACTCAGCGAGGACACCAACCGTGTCGTCCACGGAAAGGCCGAACTGTGCAGCAACCAGGCCCGACTGCTTCAGCGCCGCACCGAGCTCTTCAACACCACCGAGCGACTTGTCCGCACCAGCAGCGAGCAGATCAGCGACGTGCGGAATGTCCTTGCCGGACAGGCCAAACTGCGTCATCGCCGTCGCAGCGATCTCCGTAGCCTCAGCCACGTTGATCTGCCCCGCAGCAGCAAGATCCAGCGCACCCTTCAGCGCGCCGCCCATGATGTCCTTGACAGAGATACCGGCCTTGACCAGCTCGGTCTCTGCGTCAGCAACCTCGGTCGCGGAGAAGCCGATGGACTGCCCCATCGTCAGGGCCGCGTTCCGGAGCGTGTCCATCTCCGCTGCCGTCGCGTGCGACAGGGACTGCACCTGCGACATCTGCGCGTCGAAGTCAGCGAACGACTTCACCGCGAGCGCCATAGCAGCCGCAGCAGCCGCACCGATCGTCAGCAGACCAGCGCCGACCTTCTCGAACGCCGCAGACTGCTTCTCGAGCTTCTGCGCCTCATCCGACGTCTTCGCGGTCGCCGCCCGCACCTTCTCCATGCCAGCGAGATACCCGGCAACCTCAGCCCGGATGCTTACGGATACGACCCGATCAGCCATGAAGGTCTCCCGTCAAACGCTATGAAGATGTAAAGTTCGAGGCATGTTCGTGCGGACACGCTTCGGAATCCCGGCCTTCTGGCAGATCGCCGCCGGGGTGGTCGTCCTGCTCGGCGCAATCGCGCTCGTCGTAGTCGCCTCAATGAGCAACATCACCTGGCTGCTCGCCATCGGCATGGTGCTGATCGTCGCCTCCGGCGCAGCGATCGCATTCGGTGTCAGCGCCGTCAACCAAGCCGAAGAAACCGCACGACAGCAGCGTCAGGCGGATCTCACAGGCGAGGCCGTCGCTCGATCACTTCGACGGGGAACACAAGACCGCTGAGGTTCGCGCCCTCACCGGCAGACTTCTTGTACGCCTCCATGGCGTCGTCCTGAGTGCGCTGCGCGTAGTCGACCAACGGCGCGTAGATCGTGTTGCCCTCCGGCGTCACAACTGGCACACCAGCCCGATACATGCGGACGCCGTTACGGTTCGACGGGTCAGAGTCCGGCGACATCGCCTCATCCATCGGCTGACCATGCGGCCCAAGAGAACGCCGAAATGCCTCAACGCCAAGCACCAACGCGAGCTGTGCTGGCGTCCACTCCGACTCGCGCTCCACCAGCGCCGAAACCACGCGCCCCGCATCGTCATACGAGTAGGTGACCGTCTGCGACGGCTCCCACCCACGAAGACGCTGCGGAGACACGCCCAGCTTGATCGCTAGTTCGACTTCGTCCCGGAGTCGGGGGTTCCGACGCGCAGCGCTTTTCCCAGCTCCACCGCCCGACTCGACTCGCCCTCATTCAGCGCGTACACCGCGTTCACAATCTGCTCATGATCGCTGCCAGCCAGGAGCGCGAACAGGTCATCCCACTCGCTATCAGTCAGCTCGCGTTCAACGCCATCCTCGACAAGAACACCAGACTGAATCGCCCCAGCACGAGTCACCGCCTGATAGTTGTAGCCCAGGAACGTATCCGTAAGCACGTCAGGTCGAGGCGGGTTCGTACCAGTCAGATCAAGCCAATCCGCACCAAGCATCCGCGTGAACTTCAAATCCACCAAAGTCCCGGAGAACTCAGCCTTGACGGCCTCGACATCCTTCAGCAGCTTTGCAAGCGGGGAGGACTTCGCCAGACGCCCATCATCGGGCTTCTTGGCCTCTTCCTGCACCCTCGCCTCGAGCTCAGCCAGACGACCCGAAACCTCAGCATCCAGGGAAACCGTCACCGTCCTAGACGGCCGGCCCTTCTCCTTCGCCGCAGCCAGCTTCTCGTTGAAACCCATAAGTCTATTCCTCACCCTGAGACACCCTTGGAAGTGGAACCCCGTGCGGACGGCAGGGTGAGAACCGTCCGCACGGGAGTAGGTCAGCGATTACTGATCGAGTGAGTCATTGCGATGGTGAAGACGTACTCGCCGCGCTCCACAGGGACATCGAATGGCTGCGTCTCAATCGGAAAATAACCGCCGTGTTCGAACATCAGGAGCCGGTAGCCGGGGTGACGTCGCGCTGCACCTTCTGCAGCGGGTACAGCACCTGCGTCTTCGTGAACACCGAGTTAGCCGCAGCCTGGTCACGCTGCTTCTTGCCCGCCTTCACGTACCAGAAGTCGAACTTGCTGGTCGTAGTGATCGCCTCATCGTGGTCAGTCGCCCAACGCACCGCAGCGATCAGCGCTTCGTCCTCAACGAGCGTGTCGTCAGCCTTTGCCGACTCGTCGCCGTACACGTACTGCACGGTCAGGCCATTCGTGACCTTGCCCGGCTGCGCGAACGTCTCAGTCGCCGTCAGACGGTCATCCGAGATCGTCTCCTGCGAAGTCGTCTCAGCCCAACCCGAACCAGCAGTCAGGTCGTACGTGACATCCACGAACGACGCCGAGTTCAGCTGCGTCACCGTGATATCCGTGAGCGACTTACCAGCCGTGAGGATGCTCGCCGGAGCGAACATCACCAGGAGGTTGCCCTCAGTACCAACGGACAGGGACTGTCCAGTCGTGTCAATTGCCATTCTCAGGCTCCTTCTTCTGCTTCTGCGTCTTCCCGTCCGCGGATGCGGAGGGCTTCTCTCCCACGAGCGGGAAGCGCTCAGGCATAGACGCCTGAGTGGTCTTGTGAACCT
Organism: Curtobacterium sp. SORGH_AS_0776; assembly: GCF_031453355.1. Classification (NCBI taxonomy): domain Bacteria; kingdom Bacillati; phylum Actinomycetota; class Actinomycetes; order Micrococcales; family Microbacteriaceae; genus Curtobacterium; species Curtobacterium sp. SORGH_AS_0776. Next base: position 3,783,799 of record NZ_JAVIYU010000001.1, on the reverse strand, counting down.
CCATGTGCAGCCCATGCGGGCCGTACACGAGGACGTGGTTGTCGTCCATGCGGATTGCTCCTTACATGCGAAAACCCCGCCGAAGCGGGGTTAAGAAGTGGGGGCGGGTTGCGCGTCGAAGCTGTACTCAACGGTCTGAAACCACATCGGCGGCGAGGTGTCCGGGTCGATCTGCGCCGGACCGATGTAGTCACGCCGCAGCGGCCCTGTGCGCTCGCTTGGGACGCTCAAACGCACGCCGCGACCATTCGGACGCAGCACCTTGTCCAAACGCTCTGTGACGCTGATCGCCTGATCCGGTGTTGTTCCCACACACTGAAACGTGGTCGATGGGCGACGGTTCACGTACGCGACCCGTCTGGCGCTCCTGCGAGTCGTCATCCGCGCCCGGCTGAATCACCACGTACCACGTGTTCGTGATCGGCTTACCGTCAGTCGTCACCGCGCGGCCCGTGTACAGCTTGCCGGCGGGAGCGAACGTCGATTCAGTCAGCACCAGAGCTTTCAACGCGGCATTCTCAGCAGCAGTCATAAGCCCGCCGCCTTTAGACCGTCATCGATGGCCTTGTCTAGACCCGCCTCAAAGTCGTCAGCATTGTCAGCGAGAGCCTTCGGAATGCGGTGCTTACCCGGCTGACCCGGCCGACCCGCGTCGACCAGGCCGACAACGGAACCCTGCCCACCGAGCTCGGGGCCAATCTCGGCGGAGATGCCGCCGAGCCGTGCCCCCGTTGAACCGTGAAGGTCATAGGAGATGGATCGGGAAGCGCCCCCCAGGTTCCGCGCCCCGCTGTAGTCGTCCTTGATCTGATCCTTGATGCGCCGAGCAGTTACTTCAATCGCCTTGCGCACGAACGGGCCAGTTTCCTTTGGGATCTCGCCAAGATCACGCGCAAGTGAGTACAGGTCGTCAGCCACTTGTCACCTCCGATGCGAAGCGCCGTGCGGTCGCATACGACGACTTGAACGGCGCTTTGATCGTCGCTTCAGTGCCGGGTAGCGCCGGATCAGTTGCCGATTCGGTGATGCGGACGAGCATGCCGTTCCGCACGCCACCTGACCCGTCGATCGGGAGGCTCAGCGTCGCCAACTGGGTGACGAGCAGCTGTGTGGCCGACTCGATATCGGAAGCTTGAACGTTGCCTGCTTTGAACCGGCAAGGGCCGCTGTACGCCTCGGTGAAGACGTACTCGTATTCCAGGGTGTCGGGGTTTTGAACCTGGTCCGACGACTGGGTGCCAATGACGCATCGGTCGGTCATGAACTCTGCAGCCAGGGTGCGGCCACGTGCGAGGATTCGTGCTGCTCGCACGTGACCACCTCCTAGTACCAGGGGAAGAAAACGTTCGGCGTGCCAGTGGGAACCCAGCCGGCCGCGTCAGGACGCCACTCGCCCCGTGTGGTTGCTACGGTCCCCAAACCTCCGAACGTGTTCGACGTTCGAAGCGAACCGAGCGTGCGCCGCTCCGTCGCCGTGAGATACGCGCCGGACTCGTCGACCTTCCAACCCTCGCTGTAATCGTCGAGCCCACCCGACGTCTGCGCGTTCCGGTTGTCGAACACCCGAGACGCGCAGTACAGCGTGACCGTGAAAGCTTCCTCTGGAACGGGCTTGAGGGAGCCGTCATCGTTGAGCCATGTCTGCCCTGATTCCTTACGAACCAGGGCAGACGCCAGCCGAAGGCACAGAGCGGCGCGCTTAGCGTCGTCCGTGCCATCAGCGATTGGCTCACCGAGCCAGTCGGCAAGATCGCTAACCCCGGCCAGAGTCGCCGGGGCAGCCATTACGCCGCCAGCTTGAGCGAGACAGCCCGGTTCGCGTCGAGCGTTGCGGCACCGAAGAAGGTGTCCACGACCGACTGGTCCTCGAGCTGCAGCGGGTTGTAGTGCTGGATCCAGCGGAGGGCGTAACCGTCCTGCGCGACCGTGGCCGAGTAAGCGGCACCCTGCGGCTGCTTCGACGGGCGGGTGACGTGGGCGAACGCGTCACGGTTGTACGCGATGCCGAAGTCATCCGGAAGCGTCGGGTCAGCGACGATGGTGAAGCCGAACAGCTGGCCGATGGTTGCGTTCCGGAGGGTGTCGCCCGAGCCGGACTCGTTGACCTTCTGCAGCAGCTCGTCCTGCAGCGCAGCGGCCTCCATGCCGGGGCCGACCGCGAGGGTGCGACCGCCGGCCGGGATCTTCCGGTCGTTGAGCACCTGCCGAGCCTTGATCAGCGCGGTACGGAAGTTGGAGCCGTCGTCCGCAACCTCGGGGATCGAGGCGTCGGTGCCGATGGCGACCATCTCCGCGATGAGCGGCGCAGCGAGCTGGTCAACGACCGACTCCGCCTGCGGGATGAGAACCTGCTGGGTGAGGTCCGTGATGGTGAACGTGGCGAAGTCGTCGGGGAGACGGATCGCGTTGTACACCTGGTCCTCAAGCGTCACCGGGAACCAGTTCTGCGTGAGGTCGTTGAACTGGATCGCCTGACGGGCGTCACGGTTCGCCTTCGTGTACACGTGAGCAGTACCGGCCGAGATGGGGCCGAGAACGTTCACGGTCTGGCCGCGACCAGCAACGAACTCGTTGCTGAAGTCCTGTCGGACGGTGCGCGGAAGGTTGGTGAGGTACCGGAGAGACGCAAGCGTGGCGCGAGCAGCCTGCTCCGGGGTGTAGAGGTTGTGTGCCACGGTGGGCCTCCTAGATGAGAAAGTGGTTCAGCACCACCGGGACGGGGTGCCTAGCGGCGGAATGCTTCAGCCGCGAACTTGTCGAGATCCGCAGTCGGGTCTGCCTCAGCGGTGGGGTCACCACCGCCACGCAGACGCTCCTTCGGCTGGTTCGTGGGCACGGTCTTGCCCTTGAACAGCTCCATGAGCTCTTCCGCGTCCTGCAGCAGTTCCTCTTCGGTTGAACCGGAGAGGCGCTTCACCAGGGACTCGGGAAGGCCGTGCTTCACTCCGATGCGGAGACGCAGGTTCTCGGCCTCCAGGGCCGTCAGCCGCTCGCCGTTGTCGGCGTTCTCCTTCGCCTGCTGCTCGGCCTTCACGGCACGCTCACGCAGGTTCTTGCTCTCAGAGTTCAGCTTGCGGATCTTCTCGCGCGCCTTATCGGCGTCGAACGAGGGTGCTTCCTGCTCCGACTCCTGCTCAGTCTCAGTCGACTCGTCCACCTCAGTGTCGGTTGCCTGCTCCTGCTCAGTGGCGGTGCTGTCAGCGGTGTCACTCATTGGCCCTCCAGGGGCGTGTAGGGCTGCCACCGGGGCAGCGGTTACCCGTCCTGGTCGGACTGGGTGGTCTTGTTTCGCACGGACGGCGAGTCGCGGAAGTCGCCGTTAGCGCGCAGCCGGGGAAGAACTGACTGCTGCGTGCGGGCAAACCCGGCAGCGTTCGCTTCACGTGCCGCCTTCTGGTAGGCGTCGATGAATCCCTGCTCCTGCTCGTTCGGTTCCCACGAGCCGTAGACGATCTCGGCGTGGCACCCGCAGTGCGCGTGGTAGTGCAGGCCATTCCCCGCCACCGGATCTCCGGCAGATGATGCCGACCGGTATACGGGACCACGGGAGCACAACATGGCGCAGAACGCGCACGGGTTGCCGTCTGATACACGCCGCCAACCAACAGCCTGCTCATCCTGCGAGGCAGTCAGATCGACTGTCTGCCGGCCGCCCATCATCACCTGTCGGCGCAGCATGCCCGCGTACCCGGATTTTGCTGCAGCAAGTGCGCTTGAGCCCGAGAAACCCCGGCTGATGAAGTTCTTCACCCGCACCGGGCCAGCAACCAACAGAATCTGCGCCGTGAGGGCCGCATCAAACGTCGGCACCAGGACCGGTGCCGTGTTTCCAGCGGCCTCAACCGCACGGTACTGGCTGATGTACTCAGCCGTGGTCCGCGAAGACTCGTCGTAGTACCGGGAAGCAAGCGCCGTGTTCGACGCCAACCATTCCGGCGTCGAACCGTCTAGGTTGCTTGCCTGCAACTGATCCCACAGGATTAGCCCCACACCAGCAGCTTGAGACGCCAACTGCAATTGCAGCAGCCGGTTAGTTTCAGTTAGCCGTCGCCCCTGCGCTGTCAGTGCCATTCGCCTGCCCCCTAAGAGCGTCAGCCAGAAGCTGCTCAGAAGAAGGATGCTGCTGCCGGTACTCGAGCCAGGACGCGGCCTCTTCCGCCGTGACGGACGGGATGCGGTCCCACAGCTTCTCCGGCGGGATGCCGAGCTGCGTTGACAGCTTCCCGAGTGCGTCAGCCGCCTGAGACAGCGAACGAGAACCGAGGTCCGCCCACTGAATCGTCAGCGTGAAGTCTGACGCGTCCTGCTCGCGACCCTCGACGTGTGATGCGAGGCGCAGTGTCTGAGCGTGCGAATCGCCGAACCCGATCTTCCGTTCGTTCGCCTTCAAATCCAGCATCGACCGAGCTTCCTCGATCGCGTCAGCGGACAGGTTGATCATCTCGCCCGTCAGCGCATGCGTCGGCGTCTGCGAGACAGCAGCAAGCGCCTCAATGTCCGACTTCCACGCCGCGATGAACCCGTCAAGCGGTGTCTCGTCCAACGTGCCGAACGTGACGCCCTCTTCGCCAGTCAGTATGTCCTGCTGGCGGAGCAGCATCTTCACCCGGTCGCGTTCCTCCTGCGACTCAGGCATGTCCAGCCCGGTCGCGTACCGGATCTTCCACGAGTTGAAATGCTGCGTCAGCAGACGGTCGTACGACGTCTTGTTGATGCGCTTCGCCAGCGGAATGAACGGCTCAACCTCGCCAGGAGTGCGACCCTCAACGTCAATCAGATTCGAGTACCGCACAGCCGGCGCGACACCGACATCGTGCGCGTCAAACGTGACGAACTGCAGCTTCCCGTCCTGCATGACGAGCGTGTACCGAGCCTCGTCGTCAACGACCTCGAACCGGTTGCCGTGCACCTCAAGGAAGTACTCCGGGTACTCGTCAACCACGGCGTCGTTGTAGACCGCATACAGGTCACGGGGAGAATGACCGCGAATCACCGCAGCATCCTCACCGTTCACCTCACCAGGCAGCACCGTCGAGTACGAGTACCCATACGTGAGCGCCGCCCGGTGGATTGCACGCTGTCGAGACGGCATCCGGTTCCGCAGCCACGGCGTCCAAATCGGCTGCACATCCTCCGACTGCGACGATCGCACGAGCTCGGCCACCAGCTGCTGGTTGATCGTCGTCACGACAAGCATCAACCACGGCGTCTCGGACAGGTCGCGCAGATCCCGATGCTCCGGAGCGGAATGCGCCGGGATCGTCACCTTGTCAGGGTTCCAACGGCCCCAGTTGTCCGCAGCATCAAGCCGCTGCTTCTCCTGCTGCCACCCCGGGATCAGAACATCCTTCGCGAGAGCGACCACGTTGGCCTGGGACATCACCATGCGCGCCCGCCCTTCTTCTTCGAGTTGTTCAGGATCAGACGGCGCACCATGCGGGCACCGACCATGCAGATAGCCAGGTCGATCTTGTTCCGCGACTCGCGGCCGTCCTTCGCGATCGACACGTACCCCTGCACGGGGTAACGTCGAGCGTTCAGAACGTGTCGGCGGAGACGAGCATCACCGTCGTACGTGAAGTCAGCGGACTTAATTTCTTCCAAAGTGAAGCCCACAGCTGCAGCGAACTCACGTGCGTTGTCACGTGCGGACATGTCGAACATGACCGAGTGACCTTTGCCGCCCTTCGTGCCCGAAGCCCACACACGCAGCTTCGACCGGTACTCGCGGTGCCACTTGTCGAACAGCGGATCCCAGTAGCGGTCCATCGTTTCGTCGTCGACCACATGGGACGGGTCACCGAAGAAGCCGACAACGCGGTACTTGCGGAACGCGCGGTCAACAGTCGCGTCGACCTCTTCGCGGGGTGCCAACCATCCGTCGCCGCGCTTGCCAGGCGGACGCTGCCACATGCCCATCGTGAACACGTGGCCATCCGACATTCGGACACCGATCAAACCAGTCGCGTCATCCGACTTCGAGCAATCGAGGAACATGGCGATCTCTTCGCCGTCCTCAACTGTCTTGTCGACGTCCTTCAATGGGTCGAACTCGGCCGGTTCAGTCCACGCATCCTCGGCGGCAGTGATCTGGTTGTACCACTTCCGCCGCGACTCGCTCGGCGTGTTAACCGGGTTCGCGATCGACTTCTTGATGCGGCCCTCGGCGTCAAGCCACACCGCGTCACCGCGAACCGCCTTCACGACAGACGGCGCAGCGTCCAACGTCAACGGCGCTTCCGGAGGGGCCTCGAGCGAGTCGTACATGACACCGAACTCAGCGTTCTCCGCATCATCAGAGCCCAACGTGGACTCATACGCCTCACGCTGCCGCTGCCCCACCGAATCCTCGCCCGGGCGGTACGCATTGCAGATGTCCAACATTCTGGCCGGGAAACCGATCTCAGCCTTCGCAGCATTACCCTCGATCGCGCCGGCCATGTCGTGGCCACCGTTCGAACCGTTCCAGTTCTGCGTCTCGTTACGCACGATCAGCGTCGGGCGGCCACCCTCAATCGCCATAACCGAAGCAGTGACCGCCTCAATCTGACGGGTATCACCCATGCCCCACACGTTCAACTTGCCGACCTGAATGCCGAACCGCTTGCGTGCTTCAGGGCTGATCAGCGACGGGAACAATTTCATCGTGTTCTGCGTCTGAACCTGCGACACAGCAACCATCTGCACCCACGCGTTCGGGTTGTCACGACCGATCGGCCGGTCACCCTCCCAGCGGTCAAACAAAGTCGGCCCAAAGAGATGCCCGACACCGAGCGTCGCCGCGATCGGGTCCTTACCCCAGCCCTTCAGCCGCTGCAGAACCGCCGAGTGGTACGAGAACTGCCCATCCGACTCGAGCGCGAAGAACCACAGCAAGAAGCGTGCCTGCTCGGGCGTGAACTGCCACGGGCCCTTCTTGCCGCGCAGCCACATGCCGCACCAAGCCATGAACTCCCAGCCCAGCGATGCCTCTGGGAGTAGCCAACCGTTGTCCCACTGCCACGTCGGGCCGATACGGACCGGCTCCCACGCCAACTCAGCCGGCGGTGCGGTCTGCTCCAGCAGTTCGCGGTACCAAGTGATGATCTCCGCGTACTCAGCGTCATCACTCGTCAGAAGGGCAGGGCCAGCACTACGCGCCCTTGCCATACGCGGACGCCCAACGCGACTGAGCAGCAGACCGCTGCTGGTTCGAAGCGCCCTCACCAGCCTCGTCAGGCAGCTTCAGCTTCGCGAACAGCTGAGCCAACGTCGCACGATGCTGACGAAGCTCCTGCACGAGTGGGTGCGCCACAATTTGCCCCTGGGAACCAAGGACCGTCAGCGGCTCATCCTCAAGCGCTTCCTCCATGCGGGTGATCAGATCCACCTCACCGCACGCAGCACGAAGCGTCTCCAACTCATCCTGACGGAGCTCATACGCCCCCGTAGTCTCACGCCACAGCTTCTTGCCGCCAGCCTTCAGACTCTTCGGTGCAGCCACCGCCATGATGCCCTCCAGGGACGCAACAGCGCCCACCAGGGACGCAACTACAAGCTCGGCACCACAAGCGGTGCAAGCGACAATGGGGAACGGTTGAACCGTCGCCCCGTCAAAGCGATGTAGCGCCCAACCGAGTACCACTCGATTGCACGCACCCCATCGCGTACATTCCGCCCAGGCCCCTCAGTGAGCAGCCCGAACACGTGCAAACCAGATCCTGAACGAGACACCTCGACGTAGGTGCCGGGGTTGTTGTCCAGCACTTCTTGCGCCCAGTCCGCGACACGACCGTCCTCGATGCAGTGATCCAAGTCGATGCAGCCGATGCCGTCACCAAGGACGAACCCGACACCCTCGCCAACCTCAGACGCGACCGCATCCTTGTGTGAGCTCCACGTCGCAGCGTTCGTCGACGAAGCGTTCCGGCCAGCGACTGTCAGCGGCACCTTCTTGCTCGAGTACCGCACGAACCGATCACGGGAACGCATCTCAGTTGGCAACTTCTTGGCCTCACGGGCGGCGTAAACGCGGCATTTCGCGGAGCAGAACCGCGCATCTTCGCGCAGCAGCATCAGCGATGCTCCGCAGTGACGGCAGGTTCGTGTCTCCATGCCGTTGAGCCTACCTGTTACGGATAATCCGCGCCAGCACTGGGATGCAGTGGGATCAGTCAATCCGTCGCCGGCCGGAAACTAGAGGCCAAAACAGGCCAAAAGACACCCTGACCAGGGCTTTTCGCGGCGGAAAAACACAGAAGAGCCGCACGCAGGACCGGAAATGCTATCCGGCGGTAGAACCAGACTCCTTTGAAGAGACCCCCCCACCCTTGTCGGAGTCGCTGGAGTCGGTGGTCTTCTTGGGTCGACCTCGACGAGCGGTGTTCTCGACCTCTTCAGCATAGCCGGTGTTGATGAGATAGTCAGCTGCTCCGGGCGAAACATCGTAGGTTTCGCCTTCCTTCTTGCCGCCGACTGCCTTGATGATCTTGATGCTGGTCATGCGTGTCTCCGTCCGGGGTGTTGCTCGGCTGGTCGTCGCTTGAGTGCAGCGTTCGAGCGGTTGCGTGCGGCTGTCTCGCGTGCTGTCTTGGCTTTGTGGCATGGTGCGCTGAGCCATTGCAGGTTGATAAGCGAGTGGTTGTCACCAGCGATGATGTGGTCGCAGTCAGTGCCGAGCCCGTCGCATCGTGGGTCGTGCCGTGTCGCCTCGCATCGTCCGTGTGCTCGCTGCTTGACCTGACGCTTAATGCTGACCCAGTTGCTAGGTAGCCGTGAACTACGGTCACTGGTTGACCAGGCCACCAACTACCACCATTCGTCCTTGCCCCACGGTCTTTGCTCTTCGGTGCAGCATCGTTCGGCTGCGATACTTGAGTTGTATTCAGCCCCGCAGTTCACGCATCTCACCATTGTCCGGATGCTTTCATCCATGCGCTGTAGAGCACGTATCCGACGAGGATGGTGGCGAGCAGCACGCCGATGATGTTCCAGATGCGTTCGCGCTTGCTCACGGCTTTACTCCGCATCGGAGGCACCTGTAATCGAATCCGTAAAAGTTTCCGAAATCGCGCGCTAAAAGGCGGCTGTTGGCTCGGAGCGTGATCATGCGGTCCGCGCGATATCCCCAGTCGTGCCAGCCAAAACAACAGAAGATGCGTCCGATCATCAGTCCCTGTCTTCTATCGGCTGTTCGAAGATGGCGTTGACGTCTTGTTCGAGCGTGGTGTGTGGCTGCTCGGGTCGTCGGTTGGTGCGCGTCCTATGCGCGCTGAGCTCGTCTTCCATGACGTTCTCCGTTGTGGTTGGTTCCCGTTCAGCGCTCGAGCCGCTTTGCTCACGTTGCGCCGTGCCTCACCCGCGCTGACCTTTTGGTGACTTGGCAGGGGCCGGCTGGTCGTTGTGGAGACGACTGGCGTGAACGGGAAAGGGGTCACGCTTACACCGTCTATGCGGACGGGTCAGCGCGCGTTCGGTATGGCAGGGGTGACAGGATTCGAACCTGCAGCCGGCGGGTTTGGAGTCCGCTGCTCTTCCGTTGAGCTACACCCCATCGAGGCCCCGTATGCGTCTGCGGGGCTACCAGCTCGTATTCACCACTCCGCACCCGACGCGGGGGTCAGCGCGTCATGATCGCGCTTGCTTGTGGGTATGAGTAAAGCCACCGACCTGGTGTGGTTTGGTGGCTTGAAGGCGCACTGGTGGTACGCACTTCCGATGGTACAGCATTTCAGTGCGTGTCGGGAGTGCTTTCTGACTGCGACACACCGATTTCCGAAAGGTCGCCGGAAGCCAGATCTCCGCACATCACCTCGGCGTTTACGTGTCCGGCGTTGTTAAGCGCCTTCCGGATTGCATCTCGTTCCTGACCGCTGTACAGATCGATGGCGGGAATGCCTTGTGCTGGTAGCGCTGGTGTCCAAATGCCGTCGTGCCCGTGGTCAACTTCCCAGACCTCCGTGCCGTCCTCGAGTCGGTATCCCCAGATCGTCTCTACCTGATCCATCATGCTTATATCCTCTCACTCACCTCGTTCAGTTCTTCCCCGAGTTCCTTGATCGCGTCCCAGTTGTCCCACGCGGCTCCTCGGCTTCCACTAGGGCGTTCGTACCAAATGCGGCTGGTGCGAGTATCGCACCCAACCACATATCCGCGCTCGAGCATCTTCGCCATGACCTTATCGGCTAGCTTTCGGGCAAGACGCCGCGAGGCCTCGCTGTATTCAAAGTGCGTGTCTACCGGTTCAGTCATTCGTCGTCTCCGGTGTACTGCTTCATGCCGAGCGCCGTGCGCAGGTCACGCTCGAACCGCCACGAGTCCTCCGGGCTGTACTCGTACCAGCCTGCGTAGTCTAGAACCTCCTGGCGCACCGCTTCGAGTCGATCGGCGGCGACTTCAAGCGATTCAGCAACTTCGATCCAGTCCTGCTCTGCTTCAGTTGCATCCGCTCTGATGTTCGACGCCTTCGTTCGCAAGTCCTGCACCAGGTACTGCTCAGAGGTGGGAGTGGTCATCGGTCTTCCTCTCGCTTCGCGGCGCGGTAGCGCCGTCCGTTTTCTCGACCAGCTTCCGCACATGGCGCACATCGGCAGCCTGTCGTGTATCCGCTAGTTTTTCCGTGGTACTTGTGTTGCGGATCTGCTGTCATCTCGGTGAGCTTTCGCTGACGCCAATCGGCAATGGTCTTCTTGCCCTGCTCGCTGGCGTTGTAGGCCTTGGTCGCGGCTCGAACGCGTTCCTTGTTCGCCTCGTACCAACGACGCTTCGATGCCTTCGCTGTTTCCTGGCGTTCGTCCATGGTCATTCGCACTACTGGCTTGCGATTGGCGGCCTCACGTGCGTTCTGGCACGTCTTGCAACGTCGCGTCACGCCATTCTTCCCAGTACGGCGCGTCAGGTAGGTGTTCTCCGGGGTGAACTGATGCCCGTTGACGCAGTGCGTCTTGGATGCGAAGTAGCCGCGCCCCATGTTCTCGAGGTGGCTGACATCCTGAAGGTGGAGAGGATTCACGCAGGCACGCGTGCGGCAGAGATGGTCGAGTTCTGCCGGCAGGTAGCCGTTTGCCAGGAAGAACGAGAACCGATGGGCGTACTGCTGGGTGCGTCCGTCCCAGAAGCTTCCGTAGCCGTGGTTGTTCTTCGCGGCGGTCCAGAGCCAGCATGCTCCGGACTTGTCGACCTTTGACCAGAACCTGACGAGAGTACTTGCTTCGATGGATGCGATAGGCTTCATCGCAGCCCTCCTTGTCTTCCCAAGTGAGCGGTTAGGCCGGGGTTAGTGTTCCACCACTTTCCCCGGCCGTTTCAGTATATGTCTATCCGCTTACTTTCTCTACAGCCTCGCGCAATTCGTCTCCCAATTCTTCAATTGCGCCGAGGCCCTTCCACTCTGCGCGGCATTCCGGGTTGCGGCAGATGGTCCGCGCATGGCTTAGGTCGGGTTCGTCACGGGGGTACTCGACGATCAGCATGTTCGGGTACGACTCGCCATCGGTTCCGATCCACGGCTTCGGCCCGCAGATTGGGCACGGATAACCAGCTTCGAATGACTTGGGCCGTTCCATGCGGTGCCGAATCTGACCAGCCCACTTGTTCAGCGTCGAGACGTACCAACCCTCAGCATCGAACTGAGCTCTACCGATGTAGGCGGCATACCAGGCTCGCAATGTCGCCGGCAAATCGCTGCGGTTGGCTGCTACGTCCACCCATGCGCACATGTCGATCAGCTGCTTCTGAATGAGCAGCAAGTCGTAAAGCGCGTCCGAGTCGAGCACGTTGCGTTCCCGTGCGCTGGCCGACTTGGAGCCGCCGTCGTTCCCAGCGGACGGCACGACCGCATCGGCCAACTGTTGCAGCAGTGGCGGGTGTTCGACGGGGACGGTGCGCAGGTATTCGCCGTCGTCGGTGGTCTGCTTCACGTGGTCGATGGTCGGCTTCGTGAGGGCGTCCACGGCGTCGAGTAGGCGGGTGTCACTCATCTTCTGCTCCTGATTCGTCGTGAAGTCTTCCGCCGAATGTGAAAGGTGGCCCAACGTACGGCGACACCATTGCTCTGTGACAGACCGCACAGCCGTTGAGTTGCCACCATTTGAGTTCGATACAGCACCAGAAACAGCGTCGTCGCATCACGTACTTAGTCACAGTCGTATACCTCCCAGTACGCCTTGTCGGTGCCGCGTCCGAGCGGCCACCGTTGGACAGAGTGAGGGCCAGCAGTCGTTGTGACTGCTGGCCCATTGCCGCTTGCTTCTTCGACTAGCCAGCGGCGGAAGCGGTGTTCGAGTGCGTCATCCATCGGCGTTCGTTTCGTCGTAGTCCCGTTGACGTGCTGCCATCGCTCCTGCTCGGGTTGCTTCGTCTGCCCAAGGGATGAGCGTCGTCGTGATACTGTTTGCTTCTTCGCGCACGCTGCCACGTTCGGGCCACGCACCGACGACCATCAGCCCTTCTTCACGGAAGCCGTCTTGGGGTACCTGGTCGGCGCTGAACCCGAGGCTTTCGAGGTAGGCGATGCGGTTGCGGTAGACGGGGTTGTAGGTTGCCATGTCACTCATCTTCCTCTGTCGGTCGCTCAACACGCACGGGCGTCTCGAGCCATTCGTCCGGGCCTGCTCCGATGCCGTCGCGTTCGTCGTGCATCCGGAGCGCGTACCCATCGCCCACCTCCCATCCGAATTCCCGCATGCCGCAGATCGGACCGCAGGTAGGGCACGCGTCATCGGTCATGGCGTCACCCAGTTCTTCACCGAGCGGTAGTCGATGTCCGTATAAAGGATTTCCTTGTCGTGCGTGACGTCCCAAAGCTTGCCACCTTCACGCACTTCCACCCCGATTGGTGCCAGACCGGTCCATCGCGAACAAACAAAGGTTGTGCCGGGAGCGGTACGGCTCAGATCTCGCGATTCGAGTAAATCGCCCACTTCTACCAGTACCGTCATCTCTGGCTTCGACAGGCGCTGAGCTTCGGATGCCCAGTCCTTCCGCTCTTCGCGGAGGCGTTCCCGTCCTGCAAGCCAACCAAGCTTGAACATCAGCTGCTCTTCGTGACTTGCGTTGTCGTAGCCGTATTCAGCCCAGCCGTTTTCCCACGTGCTCATGCGCTTTCTCCTTCTTCTGCGTATCCGGTGGTCACGCACTTTTCGTGATGCTCACTACTCCAGACGCCGGCGTAGCAGCGAGCGCAGAACTCTTCGTCATCAAGGTCTTCATCGGAGTTCACCACGGCACCTCAGCATCCGCAATCTGCCCCGCGGTCGCCCACGAGCCCTGCGCGCCCGTATGCGCCCCGTTCCCACCTTGCGTGTCCCACTGCGACTGCGGGGCGGTGTTCGGGGCCGAGACGGGCTGCTGGCGGTTATTCTGGTCAGCCACGCGAACACTGGTCGCCTTCACCACGAGGTCGTAGTACTTCTTCCCGTCATGCTCACGAACCTCAGTGACCTCGGTGCCGGTGACGATCACGCGGTCGCCCTTGCGGAACTGGGTGAAGTCGATGCGGACAGGCTGGTCGTTCGCGTACCCACCCTTCACGGTGCGGAACGTGCGAGCTGTGGTCACCCACTGGTCGCCGTCACGCTTCCGGTGCGGCTCTGCGGTCTTCATCGCCCAGTCGGGATGCTGCGGGTTGTTCTGCGTCCAGTCCTCGACGAACGCGGTGTACTCGATCTTCGCCATCAGGCTGCCTTCCTTGCCCGGTACGCCGCGATGGACGCTTCGAGCTTTCTGTCGTGTTCGGTCATGTGGTTGTGGATGTTGCGGTCGGCGTCTGCGAGTTGCAGTCGGTAAATCTCGCCGGCCATGTCGTCGTCGATGGCGTCTCGGATGCGTTCCTGTTTCAGCCATTCGTGCGCGTGACGCATCTCGTGGTCCTGTCTGCTGCCGGGACGTTCGTGCTCGAGGTTGCCGTGAACGCGCATCCGTTCCCGTTCGAGCGTTACCGGGTCGATGGAGGCGATGAAGTTCGCCCACGCGTCATCGGTCATGCGAGCTCGCCCAGGTCGAGCGTCTGATGCTGACTGAGCCGGATCGCTGCCTTCTCGCAGTACGCCTCGTCAAGTTCAACGCCGATCGCTCGCCGCCCCATCCGCTGCGCGCTGATAAGCGTCGAGCCCGATCCTGCGAACGGGTCCGCGATCGAGCCGACCGTCTTCGCAATGAGCTCGTCCATCAGTCGCAGCGGCTTCTGGTGCGGGTGCACGCGACCGTTCTTCGCCATCGACTGCACCGGAGCAACCGAGATGACGTCCGAGCCGCGTTCTCCCTGCCACTTGCCGGAACCGAGTACGTAGATCTCCTGGTGCGATGGCTTCCACGGGATGCGCAGGTCGCCCATCCCGAGCGCACCTTTCGTATCCCAAATCAGCAGCGCCTTGGTGTGCGCCGGTCGCTGGATCTTCCACGACCCGAATACCAGCGCCGGCTTGTCGCCCCAAAGTGAAAGGACACCGTCCCCGAAGGAGGTGTCCTTGTCGTTGAGGATCGACTTGGCTAGCTTGTCTCTCTGCCTGCCGCTGTCGTAATCGACTCCGTACGGCGGATCTGTCACGAGAGTGTCTGCGGTTGCCCACATGTCGATCTCGAGGCAGTCGCCGTGGTAGAGCGTCACGAGATCGTCTTCGTAGTACGGCTTCATGTCTCGCTCCTTTCGTTTCGCGCCGCCCTGTACGTGGCGAGCGCTTCCTGGAACTCGGCTTCATGCGCTGCCCGGTCGAGTGTCACGGCGGCTGGTTCGAGTGCCGGTCGTGACATCCGCTGCTGCCGTTCCAACGCGTCCTGTACGCGTCGTGCAGCCGCGTTCACATGCCCAGGAAGCAAGTAAGCCGTGGACTCCTTGAAGTGGAGCACCACGGCCTGCTGTGCGACGTCGAGCGTGAGATGTGCGAGTGCTTGCTGCCAGACGATGACGGTTTCGCGTTGCACGTTCCGGTTGTCGTACGCGGCAATGACGGTGAGCAGCTTCGCGGTTTCGTCTAGGTCCACTCGGTGCCTCCAATCGCAACTTGGTTGGTGCCGAACGTGCCGACGAATGACGCAGCTCTCTGTGCCGGCGACTGCTTCTGCTGGGGTAGCCGCTGGTAGTCGTTGCGCAGCCAGTTGTTCCAAGCCGATCGCCAGTTCACCTTGGCTGCGTCCTTGCCGCTCTTAGCTCTCCAGTAGTCGACGAACTTCGCCGTCGTGAAGTCGACGTCCACGCCTGGTGTGTTCTCCGCGGCCCACTGCCTCATTGCTCCATCGACAATGAACGGCTCGGGGATGCGGGTGCCGCGATTGCGCGCACCTCCACCTACTTCGTTAGAAGTAGGTACTTCTGTCTCTGTCTCTGTCTCTGTCTCTGTCTCTGTCTCTGTAATAGCTAGGGGTGCACTAGGGGTAGTGCTAGCGTTTTGCTGTAGCAGATCCGTAGCAGGTGCTAGCGATGTGCTACCCCTTTTGGCAGCTTTTGCTAGCCCGCCCCTACGCCCGGCCTCGCGTTTCGCCTCGATGTCCGCGTTCGTGGTCTGGTGTTCCGCGAAGTCGTGGATCATGTAGCCGTCCACGCCGTCCTTCACATGTGGGTGCCATGACGGACGCTCTGGATCGTTGGCGGTGAGCTCGTCGATGACGTCACGGCCCCATTTGCGCTCAGCGATACGTGCAGCAAGGAACCCGTCCGTCAGCTGACGTCTCGAGTACAACGTCGCTTCGACAAGTGCACGAAAGCCGGCGTCGGACAGCAGCATGATCTTCGGGTGCTCGTCCATCGCGATGTCAAAGCGGGCGTAGAGCCTGTCGTCCTTCGCCATCGGTTCTCCTTTCTTTCATTGCCGCCACCCCAGGTGTGAACGCATAGCCGCAAGCCCGGACAGCACGTCGAATTCGTCGCGGTCGATGTCGCGAACTGATTGCACCTCGCGATGTGTCCAGTGGCCACCCAGGCGCTCAGTGCCGGCGTGACACCCCGTAGTGACGTATCCGGTGCCGCCGTCGTCCCAGCCAACGAATGCGCCATCGACGCTGTGGTCGATCGGGCTGTAGTGGACAGACGTAACGACGCCGTGTCTGCCTCCGATGATGCAGTTCGTTCCGGACACCTCGACGTAGATCGTGTCTGCGCTCATCGCGTCCACTTCGTCGCCCACAATTCGATCTCGGTACGTGGGTTATCCCGGTCGAGGTGCTTGCTGGCGATGAGCGACATGATCTGTGAGTCATCCACCCATGCGAGCTTGTTGAGTGCGTCCAGTGGGATCTTCGCCAAGTTGTCGAGGTCTACTCGGCGCATGTTTTCTCGGAAGAACCGCAGCCTCACACGCAGCGGCCCGGTGACAGGCGACTCAATCGTGTGCCGGACCCCGAGGTTGTCGCGGAACGAAGAAGCCACTCGAGCTTCTGCTGCTCGAGTGGCTTCTGTCGTGTATCCGCGGCCCCGACCGAAACGTGGTCGTTCCTTGGGTTTGGGATTCCCTGGGACTGTGAAGGTGGCGATCTTGATCACGGGCGTACCTGCACGCCGTCGACCCATACCCACACCGGTCGAGGATCGACGCGTTCGGTGAGCATGCGGACTTCAATGTGGTCGTGGTATTCACGGACCTCCACCTCTGTGTCCGTGTCCCCGCCGACATTTGCGCTGCTGATGATCATGCTTGCTCTCCCTTCACCTGCTGGAATCGTTCCCGGATCTGCTGCACGACGTCTGCGGGTGCGCCTGCCTGTGTTGCCTGCTGTCCGAGTTGACCGATCGCGACAATGTCGGTTCCTGCGTTGGCGAGCTCGGTCAGCCATGCGCGCTGAGGTGCGGCGTCAGGAAGTGGCTGCACGGTGAAGTTCTTCCGCTTGCCACGAGTGGCGGTGAGTGCGACGGTGAGCGGCTTGTCGAGGTGGCTCATGGCGGCGACCTCGATCCCACCCACGCGCTCACGTCCGAACGTGATGTCGGGGTTGCGGGTGAGTGTCACGCGCCGGCCGACGTAGTTCGACGCTTCCGGCCCCCACGCAGCGACCAGGACTCTGCGCATCGACTTGGACGGTCGCCAGGTGCGGTCGGGGATCTCCTGCAGGTGCACAAACACTGGCTGCTCAGCGCTTCCCGATTCGACGCCTGTGATGGTGACGGTGCGGTCGGACGCGATCAAATCATCCGCGTTGACCTGTGAGCTGTTCGGCTCGATACTTCGGGTGAGGTCCATGCCTCAACCTGCCTTTCGTTGGTCATGGATCGACGCGGGCATGTTGTCTCTGCGCCATGCGACGATCGCTGCTTCGGCTTCGTTGACGGTAGGAAACGGCCCCATCCGATAGATGCGGTCCCGGACTGACGCGGCAGCCATGTAGCCCTTGCGCGCCTCGTTCCAATACACGCCGCGGACGCCTGTTTTGCTGTTGCTGTTGGCGCTCGAGCGGTTCTGGCCGTTCTTCTGGTGGTCAAGCAAGCGCAAGTGCGATGGCCGTACGCAGCTACGGTTGAAGCACATGTGGTCGACCTCCGCACCGTGAGGAATCGGCCCGTGCTCCCACATGAATGCGACGCGATGGGCAACGTGGTTTCGACTGTTGAGCCGGAAGATGCCGTATCGACTCATCGTTGCTCCGCGCCAGAGCCAGCATTCGCCAGTCTTGTCGACCTTCGACCAGAAGCGCTCCGCGTCAGTCGCACGTGCATTGCGGACCGGTGGCTCCATTGGTCGGCCAAGTCGCTGCCGGGCGTAGTGCGCGTTGCACAGACCCAAGGCCTTTCCTCGCGGCATATCGCAACTGCCGTAGCTGCATGTCCCTGCCATCAGATCCTGATCTCATCGTCAGTGAAGAACTCGTTGCGCTCGGTCATGGGCGCACCGTTGGTTCTGGCGGTGTAGGTGGCGGTGATGCGTTCAGCTTCGACTTCGAAGAGCTCAAGAGCGCCGAGGATGGCTTCGAACCATCGCTGGTCGGGGTAGACGCGCTTCACGTAGAGGGGCATGCCACCGCAGAAGGACACGTAGTCGAGCCATTCGCGGCCGGTGACGAGTAGCCCGGTCTGGCATTGCGCCATGTTCTCGAGCGGTACGGCGTCTGCGAGGACGGTTGCGAGTTGCTGCTTCTGCCGGCGTGACTTGATCTCAATGAGTCCGTCATCGCCGACCACACCGTCCGGGCTGTACCCGAGCGTGTGCCCGTTGAAGGTGTTCGTCATGAAACCAACTTCGACGGCTGGTGCGTAGTGCTCGGAGTAGACATCGCGGGCGTAGGGCTCGTCGATCTTGCCGCGTTCCATGTCCATGGATGCGTAGGTCGGTTCTGTGTACCCGGTAATCCGTTCGGCGGTGAGGTGCATGACGAGGGCGCGCGCGCTGTCGTTCGCTGCGACCTTGACCGTCTTCGGGGTGATGAGATGCCCAATCGTGGACGCTGTGACGATGCCGCGGCGCAGTGCGTGCCACTCGTCGGTGCCCTGCTCGACGTCGTGGATGGTGAAAGTCATCGGAATCCCATCAGATCAGGTGCTGCATACTTCGGAGGACATTCTTGGTATCCGTCCGCGTGCGTCCAATATGTTCCACCCGCCCCATAAGCGGTCACAGTCATGACTGGGTTGCCACAGTGCAGACATTTGGTTGCGTTTACCACGTCCGCATCTCCTTCCTAAGAGTCCAGATCATCCGCACCCTCTGCCACCAGTTCGGCATGATGACCCATTCGTCGGGGTCGAAACGGTCCCAACCGGTGCAGAACGTGCCGGTCATGCTGTCTGCTCTTTCTCGTATTCGTGTCGCCACTCACACTGTTCAGCGGCGGACCATGAGTCGTATTGTTCTTCGCATGTGACGCATTCGAAGAACCGTGTTTCGCGTGGCATTAGTGCGCCTCCACCCTGTCGTCTCCGAGCAAGCCGATTTTGGATCTCTCGATGCGGAGTGCGTCTTCAGCAAGGTTGGACAGGTCGCGGCGACTGAACGCACCGGACACGACTACTTTCCCGTCCTGCCAGACACGCCATTCGCCGTCTTCGTACAGCTCGAAGTCGTACATGCTGGCGATGAAGATCGGCACCAATTCGTCATCCATATTTCGCCTCATCCCATAGGTGCATCGTGTTGTCTGCCAAGAGCGGCAAATGTTGCACGAGCGCGGAAACGTCTCTGCTGTCGAGCACACCGGTTGTCCACGATTTACCGTCGCGGAGAAACGCCATCCATTCGCCGTCCGCCCAAATAAGAAGCCGCCCATCAGCGAGGATGATGGGCGGCTCACGGAACGACTCACGTTCGGACGTCATTGCTGCATCCGTTCATCGGCGGCGACGATGGCGGCGGCCATTAGCTCTGCATACATCCGCACAATCGACGAGTCGGTGATCGCCCAGCGCCACAACAGCCCATCGATAGCGTCAAGCAAGTCTGAGTTACCAGCAGTGCCGGTTACCAGTGCGAGCCTTTTGGGTGTCTGAGCGTCGCCAGGCGGGAACGAAACACTGTCCTCGCGCCACTTCGTAAGCACGTCGCGAGCCTTTTCGATGTCGTTCACCACATCACTTCCTCGTTGTTGCAGATCGCCCACCAGACGACCCGTTCATGGACGGTCAATTCCACCTGTTCACGTGCAGGCGGGTCGTACACCCAACGCCACGGGAGCTCGTTCATGCTCGTCTCCTTGGCAAATACGCCATGTCTGTTCGTGATCGTCGTTCGCGGCCTGTGAGGTCACCGCCGCGTGCGTAGTCAGCCCGCCAGTCGTGTTCGTTCGACCAGAGGACAGTGATGACGCATGCCCGGTCTTCGCTGACGGACAATGTGATGCGGCCACGTACGAACCACCAGCAAGCGTACTTACGCGACCACAGCACGTCTTCTGGCCGGTCAAAGCACGCGCGGATCTCGGTGCCATCCACGTTCATCTCGAGCGCACGGTCAACCGCATGCTTCGACATGGTGAACGGCAGCTGCGTGCTCATGCTTTCCGCTCCCGTGCTTGCGCCATCAGCCGTTTGCAGAGGCGGCATTCCACGAACCCGTCAGCACGCACCTTCGCGTGCACCGCCCTGTCGTGGCCGCGCTTGCATTGGCCGGTGATGACACGTTCCGTTGACTTGCTGTCGTACGACATGAGGCCAAGCGCCTGCATGAACGCCTTCAACTCGTCACCGTTGGTCGCCTGCCGTTGTGCGTGCCGGGTGACGTTCACTGTCTGCACTGCTGTCGGCTCGAACGTGGTCGTATACGGGTCGCCGGGGAAGTAACGGGCGAACAGGTCATGTGCGGTGCCGCCCTGCTGCTTGGTCATGCCGCCAGCTCCTGGTATCCGTAGACGCCGACCGTCTTGCCGTGCGAGCTCTTCGTCGTGCCCACCTTCTGGATGCGCTTATCGAGACGCCTCGCATCGGAGCATCGTTTGCGCACCGATTCCCAGTCGCAAATAGGCCAGTGAAAACCGACGTAGTGGTGGAAGTACAGGTCTGCGATCTGCTCATCCGAGCTCGGGCCGAGCGTGTACAACCAAGACACGGCCTCGAGGATGATGTGCGCCTGTTCCGGGTTGTATGCGGCTGCGGACTCGGACGGGTCGTTTGCTCTAGCGTGCGCAACACTCATGACGCCACCTCCACAACGTGCTTGTCGTACCGGAACTGGTGTTGGATACGCAGCGTCTGCGCGTACTCGTTGGTCACGATGTGCGACTGCTTCCACGAGCAATTACGGCACCTGAGATCGAACACCTGCATCGTTTCCATGTACTTGCCCTTCGTTGGGTTGTTCGTGTGCGTTGAAGAGCGCCGAGATAGAGCTTCGGGTGAACTATCTCGGCGCTCGGCCTGTGGGATCACCGGTATGCGGCGTCGCATTGGGTACGCGTCAACACCGGGTCAGCAGTCGTCACCGTGTCCATCTGCGCGGTAACGCAGTGGTTCACGTGTGCTGCGTGAGTGAGGGTGGCTGCTGCGACGATTGCGGCTGCAACCAGGACCGTGACGAACACGGCCGCGATAAGACGAGACAGCACCACGTTGATGTGATGCGACAAAATGGACTCGTTCATGTGGCTCCGGCGCGATTCGATCACGCACCCATTCAGGGATTTACGGAGCCTGGGGTTATGCAGTGAGAGCGATTCGAGTCATGGCAGCGAGTACTTCGGGGGCTGGAGAGAACCACTCGCCCTCGAGTTGATGTGCGGCTAGCTCGTGATGCAGATCTCGCTCCACATCGAAGCCGCCCGCGAAAGTGCCGAGCACCCTGAGTTCAACAGGTGAGTGAGTGCGCAATGTCTTCAGTCGTTTGCCGAAGTTGCGGCTTGCTCCGATTTTGATCGGACCGTTGGTGCCTTGCTGCACGAAGTACACAACCGCTGGTGTCGCTTTCCGCCTCATGTATTCTGCGGCGTATTGCAGCGACTTCTGCTCTTCGAGAAAAAGCCGCAGGAAGTTCGGATGATCGAGAGCGGTGAGCCGCCACTGGTAGTAGCCGGACTCGCCTGCCCATGTGTCTGTCATGGCTTCCGCGTCAGGAAGCAGATCGTTTTCGTCCATGTGGGGGCAGCCGGAGTCGAACCGGAAGCCGCCGCCTGCCGGCAGGGACATACCTGCCGGACGTACGCACCTGAATCGCGCCTTCCTAGGCGGCTCACCATTTCGCTGCATGTAAGGGACCCAGCCGCCCGGAGGCTGGCTTGGGGTTGCTTCCCGCGTATCTCGCAACCAGATGCTTGTCTGTGTTCTCGAATCGCCCCGTACGTAGAGGCCTCACCACCGATCGACGCCTGCCTGTGACGGGGGCTACTGGTGGATCGCGTGTCGCGCTCCGAGCGCGACAAGTAACGCCCTGGTCGGGCGTCAAAATCAGGCAGCTGCTAAGCAGCCGGCCTTTCAGAGGGGAGTGATGCGAGCCAGCGCTCGCCCTCCGCCTTGGAGATGATCGGCTTGCGGCCTGCCTTGGTGGGGTAGGCCGGGATCAGATCACCGGAATCGATCGCCTTGCGGATCGTGTCGACGCTGAGGTCGACCGCGGTGGCGAAGTTGGGGATCGAGTAGGCGAGCTTCTCGAGAGTGTTCATGCTGCGGCTCCTGCGAACAGGTCTTCGGGGCGCAAACGAAGAACGCCGCTGACGCGCACGATCTCGGGCATCGTGAGGTCTCCGGTGTGGAGGTGCTCAACGAGGCTCGCGACGGGCACGCCAGCGGCGTTCGCAACGGTTGCGGTGTCGGTGCCGGATGCGACGATCGCGGTGGCGATCGCCTCGGCGGTCCTCCTGAGGTTCATGTTTGACACGCTACAGGTCAAAGTTGACCTGCGCAAGCATGTACAGCATGTTTCTTGTCAGATTTGGCGTCTGATGGCGCTACTCTGGCATGGTGCCTGATACAGCAGACTTCATCACGCCCGCGCTAGCGGCCGTCCTCACCGGCGCTTACAACAAGAAGGGGCTGACGTTGGTCGCCCTGGCTGAGCGCACTGGGATCAGCGTCTCCTCGCTCGGTCGCTACTTCAACGGCAAGTCGCACCTCACCAGTCCGGTGTTCCTCAAGATCGTCGAAGCAATCGGTGACCGGCCGGCGGTTGACCTGTACTCGGAGGCTCTGCGCGATGCGGCCAAGATGGCCGCGGAAGCCGAGCGAGTGTCAGGGGGTCGTGGGCACAATCCCGTCATCCCGCTGCGGAACCGCTCCGTTGACGACCTGGAATCGTCTGGAGACGCACGGGCGGCTATGTCCCGTGATCCTGAGTCGGACGAGCCGGAGGACCAGGCACCGTAGGGAGAGGCAATGGCTGGGCAGTACGACCCGTATGCGCACGCAGACCAGCTTGGTATCGACGTCATCCACCGGAAGCTGCGAACCGCAAACGGCTTCTGGTACCCGGACCACAACCTCATCGTGATCCGGCAGGGCATGCGAACCGTGCACGACAGGTCTGCCCTCGCGCATGAGCTCGCGCATGCGCACCTCGGCCACCGCGACTCATCCCCGAAGCACGAAAAGACGGCCGACCGCTTAGCGGCCGGCCGTCTCATCAACGCGGGTGAAGCTCTTGCTGTGTGCCAGTGGACTGACGACCCGGCGAAGATCGCCGCCGAGTTAGGCGTCAGTCTGCGGCTGTGGCAGGTCTGGTTCAGTACCTACGGTGAGCAGCTTGGACATCTTGGTGAGGGCATCGCGTAGTGCCCGCTGGTTGCCTCGTGACCGGTAGCGGCGGGACATGCCGATGGTGGAGTGTCCGACGATCTCGGTGATGACTGCTTCGGGTACTTCTGCCTCGTAGAGCAGGTCGACTGTGGTGTGGCGTGCGTCGTGCAGTCGGGCGTCGTTCACACCGGCGCGCTGCAGCAGTTCGTGCCAGGCGGCGTTGTCCACGCGCGGGTCGATGGGGGAGCCATCGAGTGGAAGTAGAACGCCTTGCGGGGTGCGCTTCTGCTCGGCGGTCCACACGAGTCCGTGCGGGTTCGGTTCCGCGGTGGCCACTGCGATGCGCCGTTCGATGATCTCCCGCAGCGGGTCGACGAGTGGGATTACGCGCCACCCCGCCGCCGACTTCGGGCGTGACAGCCAGAGGCCGCCAGTGAGGTGCCGGTGCTCCCAATCCACGGGTGCGTCGAGGAATCGTTGCGGGCAATCCGCGCCACGCTTCCACGGGCACGTTGGCTGCCGCGGATCGCTCTTGTTGCAGCCGTGTGCCCATGTCAGGCGCTGCAGCTGCCACGACAGGTCGAGGTGGTCGGACACACGGTCGATCTCGAGTCCCAACACTTCACCCTGACGAGCACCGGTCAGTAGCGCCGTCGCCCAACGTGACCCCATGCGGTCACCCGGACGTGCTGACTCCTGCAGGATGCGCACGCCGGCATCGAGGTCGAGTACGGCGAGGTTTGTCTGCGCTCGGCGTGGTGCATCAACCAGGGTGGTGACGTTACGTGTGACGCGTCCTTCTCGTTCGGCGTCGCGGAGTGCTGTGCCGAGGATGCGGTGCGCTTGTAGTGCGGTGGTTGATGAGAGGCCCTTGTCCGTGATCGCGTCGTGCATGCGGCGCACGTGTAGCGGCTCGAGCTTGTCGAGCCGGGTGCTGCCGATTGCGGGGACGATGTGGTTGTCGATGATGCCGCGTTGGGTGGCTATCGTCTTGGGTCGTACGCGCTTGCTGTGGATCTGGTCGAACCAGTGCCGGAGCCACGACTCAAGCGTTTGCGATGCGGTGGGCAAGTCGCCTACCTTCGCGAGATCCTTCTGTAGTTCGCGGAGCTTCGTCAGTGCAACGCGCTTGTCCTTGGATCGGACGAACTTGCGTCGTCGTTCCCCGTTTCGGGGAGGGAGCTCTACCGTGGCCTGCCAGAACTTCAGCGGCTTGCTGGTGTCGGCAGGGACTCGGAACAGTGCTCCCTCGCCCTTACCTCGCGTGATGCGGGCCATCACGGCCTCCTTCTCCTGTCGTGCGCAGTCCATTGACCGCCGAGCACTCCTACGTGGGTGAAGGCTGCGGGCCTCCTACGTCGGTGGCGTGGTGTAACTTCCACTTCTGTTCCTCCTGTGCTTGCTTCACTGGTGGGGCGTGAGGGCTGGTCCGTTGCCGCGAACCGGCCCTCGTTGATTGCTGGGATCAGCCGTTGTACGGAACCCAGTCGGTGACTTCGCGGGTCACGATGTACGGCTTGAAGTTGTTTCGTGCGTTCTTCTCGTAGGAGCTCATATGCCACTCGAGGTTCTCGCGCGCGCTGCGCTCCGAGGTGTATGCGACAGTCCCTTGGCTGTGCCGAACAGCCCACTCGGTGTAGGCGGGCTTAGCGTCACTGCTTTCCTTGGCGTTCATCACGCCCTCCTTCTGCGGTGCATCCGTGTATCCGTTCGGTGTATCCATGTGCCCCAGCCTGTGTCGGCTTGTGCGGGCATGTTTGAGACTCTAGCAGTCAAATCTGACGCTTGTCCAGCCAGTTCAGCATACTTCTTCTGACTACGGATCAGAAGGTTGGGGGTTCGAGTCCCTTCGAGCGCACTGCACCGCCGAACCGATCGAAGGCCCCGCCGCACTGCGACGGGGCCTTCGTCGTGTTGGCAGAGCGGCCGCAACGCGAGTTCGTATGCGGACTCCTTGCAGCCCGATCTCCGTGCTGTCTAGGTTCGTGCCCATGGCACGGCGCACCCAGCAGCAGCGGCGAGATGAGCGTCGTGCGCGTGCCACGGCAGAGCGAGTCACCGCCGACCAGACGCGCGGCGAGTACCGGCCGCCGGACCGGTCCACCTGCACCGAGCGCTCCTGGTACCAGAGCGTCGACGACGCCGACACCGTCCGGGTCGACCACCGGCTCTTCCGGAGCGGCGGGAGGCTGGTCGACTTCGCCATCCTCGTCCACACGCTCGACATCGACGGGGAGTGGATCGAAGCTGCTCGTGTCGACTGCTGCCACGGGTACGTCCACCTCCACCACACCTCGGGCGAGGTCAGCAGCATCGGGCCGGTCCACAGAGCCGACGACGTGGCCGCACTCTTCGCCGTGGCATCGGACCAGGCCATGCGGTACGCCGTTACAATCCGGGACATGAAGGGCAGGGACGAGCGCGATGTCTGAGCTGGACGCATTCCGTGCGGAGATCAACCGGTCGCTCGCAGTCGGCGACTTCGCGGCCGTCGAACTCGAGGTCGTGGACGTCGAGGGCCGCACGCCGGTCGTCGTGGCCCTGGCGGACGAACGTCTCCCGGTGCTGTTGCGGCGGATCGAGGCGGTGGGCGGCTACGCGAACGTCTTCGTGAAGACGGGCAGTGGTGTTCGTCGCGTCGCCGTGATGGACGTCGACGGCGCGCTCGACGTCCGGTCCGCCGATGACATGCGGTCGGCGGCTGAACAGCCGAGCTCGGACAGCACGGTCGGGGCGTTCGTCGACTACCTCGCACACCGGGTCGGCGGTGTCGTCCTGCCGGCTCGCCTCGCGACCGCGTCGCGCAGCGCTCTGCCCGCACGTCAGGTGGAGATCGTGGCCGCCCGCTGACCGCGGGGCGGAGCCGCGTCAGCGCAGGCGCGCCGCCTGCTGCCGGTCCTTCTCGTGCTCCCGCACCACCGCGCTCACCGCGAGCCACAGGAGCAGCGACACGAACCACCAGAAGCTCACCACGGCAGCGGCGCCGGCGAGCGACGCCGCGAGCGGCATGAGCTCGACCGAGTCCGTTCCCTTGCCGAAGATGACGATCGCCGAGACCCAGAGCCCGATCGCCGCCAGCAGGGAGATGATCCACACGACCAAGAGACCGTCGCGCCACCCGTTGTTCACGAGACCACCGTACCGGAGCGTCCGCACAGGAACGCCGCGGACGCCGGCCACCGAGCAGCCCGGTCAGGACAGGTTGATCGCCACGATCAGCGCGACGAACCCGAGCGTCACCGTCCCGACGATGAGCACCGTCCCGGCACCCCAGGTCGTCCGGAGCCGCCTCCCGGGCTTCGCGACCTCCCGCACCCGCACGACCGGGCCGTCGTCGGCGGAGACAGCCACCTCGGAGCGTTCGTCCCGCCACCGCGCCCAGCGCTCGACCCGGTCGTCGAGGGCGTCGACCGCCGCCGCGAGGGCTTCCCACCGCTCGGGCCGGTCCGTGATCAGGTCACGGGCGCTGATCAGGTACATCCAGTCGTCCACGATCTCGACGTCGAGCCCCTGCACGTGGTCGACGAGCCGCGCCATCACGTCCGGCGTGAACAGGTACAGCGCGTCGCGTTCGTACCCGGTGGGGCAGTACAGACGGAAGTACCGGTCGAAGTCGCCCTCCAACGACAGCACCTGCGAGCCACGAACGACCGACGAGGTGTGCAGCGGGCGTCGAGGGCCCTCCTCGGACCGCAGCAGGATGTTCGGCAACGCCACCGGCAGACGCATCGCGCAGTACCCGCCGAACGCCGGTGAGGTGTTCGTCATGGTCGACCGGACGAGCTCGTGGTTTGCGAACTCCAGGCCTCGGGGCCCGGGGGTCCGGAGCACCCGGTAGCAGTTCAGCGCGCCGCGTCGCCGGAGCGGGGCGTCACGACGGGTCCCGGTCGGGCCCGGGCTGTAGGTCATGCCGTTGGCCGCCGCGAACCGGGCGAGGCGGTGGTGCACCCGCTTCCGTGGGCGTCGGCGCCGCACCCGGATCCACGCCCAGGTGCAGAGGACCCCGGCCAGGCCGAGGAAGGCGCCGATCACGCTCTGCACGAGCACGGCGGTCGCCACGTCCTCGCCGCCCTCGGCGATGGTGGCGGTGATGACGAGGGCGAACGCGAGCAGGCCGATCGGCAGGCAGAGCGCTCCGGCGCCGAGGACGATCCGTCGGACGAGTCCGACCAGGTCGCGCGCCTCGGGGTGTTCGGCGACGAGGGCCTTCCAGGTCCGTCGCGCGTCGCGGCGTCGGACCGGCTCGGTGAGGGCGGTGGTGTCGATCGGTGTGCGCAGTGCCTGCACGGTTCCCCCCGGTTCGTGACCTCACGACCCTACCGGGTGGGCGGACGGACGGGAGGCGCGGTGCCAGCTGGCACCGCGCCTCCCGTCCGTGACCCGGTCGCGTCGACTACGCGACCTGCGCGCGCACCTCGGCCAGCGTCGGGTAGTCGGTGTAGCCCTCGGCGCCGTTGCCGTAGAACAGCTCCGGGCGCGGCTCGTTCAACTCGGTGTCCTGCTCCCAGCGGTACGCGAGGTCCGGGTTCGCGATCGCCGCGCGACCGACGCCCACGGCGTCCGCGTGGCCCTGCGTGACGAGGGCGATGGCCTCGTCACGGGTGGTCAGCGCGCTGAAGCCGGAGTTGGCGATGAACGGGGCGCCCGCGGTCCGGCGAATGTGCTGCACGAGGTCGCCGGTCGGCTCGGCGTGCAGGATGTCGACGAAGGCGAGTCCGAGCGGCGCGAGGCCCTCGGCGACGGCGGTGTAGACCGCGTGGACGTCCGCCGGGTCGCTCTCGAGGACACCCTGGATGCCGTGCTCGGGGGAGAGGCGGATGCCGGTGCGGTCGGCGCCGATGGCCTCGGCGACGGCCGTGGTGACCTCGATCGCGAAGCGGGCGCGGTTCTCTGGCGAACCGCCGTACTCGTCGGTGCGCGTGTTCGACGCTGCCGACATGAACTCGTGCACGAGGTAGCCGTTCGCCCCGTGCACCTCGACGCCGTCGAGTCCGGCGGCGATCGCGTTGCGGGCGGCGCGGACGAAGCCCTGGACGGCCTCGCGCACCTCGTCGGTGGTCAGGGCGTGGGGGACGGGCATGTCCGCCTTCGAGCCGTCGGGGAGGTGGGTCTGCCCAGGAGCGGCGATCGCGGACGGGGCGACGATGCGCGGCGTGCCGGAGATGGCGGTGTGGGACACCCGGCCACCGTGCATGAGCTGCATCACGATGCGACCGCCCTCGGCGTGCACGGCGTCGGCGACGCGGCGCCACCCGGCGATCTGCTCGTCGGTCTCGATGCCGGGCTGCCCGGGGTAGGAGCGGCCCTCCTGCACGGGCCAGGTGCCCTCGGTGACGATGAGCCCGAGGCCGGCGCGCTGGGCGTAGTGCTCGACGAGCAGGTCGTTCGGGATGCCGTGCTCACCGGCGCGCGTGCGAGTGAGGGGCGCCATCACGATGCGGTTCGACAGGGGGAGTGCGCCGAAGTCGGCGGGTTCGAAGAGCTTCACGTCTGGGGGGAACGAGGTGTTGCCGGATGCAATTCCCCGTTCCGGTGGATCGTCAGGCTCGGGGGCACACCAACGTCGAGGAGCGCACCTGCCCCTCGGGGCGGATCACCTGGTGCTGGGAGAGGGGCTGGCCGCAGATCGGGCAGCCGCGGTCGATCGTGCGGTCGTCGATGCCCTCGGGGTGGCCGGCGCCGATCTGCGACGGGCCCATCTTGGCGATGAGCGTGCTGTTCCACCGTTCGTACCACTGTCCGAAGCGACCCACGGTCCGTCCTTTCGTTCGTACACGAACCATTGTGCCACGAACGGCTTCGCAGCACACGGCCGATCACACGGTGTCGACGCGTTCGAGCAGTTCGGTGAGCTCGTCCTTCAGTGCTTCGAGGCGTTCCAGCGGCCAGCCGAGGCGGTCGGCGACGGCGAGCGGGACCGCCCGGGCCTGTTCGCGCAGGGAGCGCCCGGCGACGGTGAGGGAGACCTCGAGCTGGCGTTCGTCCGTGGTGCTCCGGGTGCGGCGGACGTAGCCGGAGGCCTCGAGGCGCTTGAGCAGCGGGCTGAGGGTGGCCGAGTCGAGCCGGAGTTCGCGGGCGATCTCGCGGACGGAGCGTGGGTCCTGCTCCCAGAGGGCCAGCATGACGAGGTACTGCGGGTGCGTCAGGCCCATGGGTTCGAGCAGGTCGCGGTAGAGCCCGATGACGCTCCGGCTCGTCGCCGCGAGCGCGAAGCAGAGCTGTCGGTCGAGGGCGAGCGGGTCGACGTCGGTCTCGGTCATCCGCCCACCCTACCGTTCGTGTACGAAGGAGCGGCAGGGGTCTGCGCGCGCGGTGCTCGGTCGAGTGGTTGCGGGCGCGGGGTTGCGACATTGTCGCGGTCGTACGACATCGGCGATGTCGCTGGAGCGCGCGTGCAACGGTTGCGGGCGCGGGGCTGCGACACCGTCGCTGTCGTACGACGTCGGCGATGTCGTTCCGAGTCGGCAGCGGGACCTGGGCAGCGGGACCTGGGCAGCGCGCCGGACGCACGCACGGGAGGCGCGGGCCGACCCGTGTGGGTCGACCCGCGCCTCCTGGGTGGTCGCGTCGTGCCTACGCGCGGTGCGCCGGCGGGTGCCCCGACTCGTGCGCGTTCGCGTCCGGCTCCACGGGGAGCGCGTGCGACCCGGTGTGGGTGCTCTCGTGCCCACCGGCCGGGTGCGACCGCTCGAGCTTGGCGCCCTCGACGTCGACGTCCGGCACGATCCGGTCGAGCCACTTCGGGAACCACCACGCGCTCTCGCCGAGCAGGTGCATCGCGGCCGGGATGAGCAGCATCCGGACGACGAACGCGTCGACCAGCACACCGAACGCCAGGCCGAAGCCGATCGGCTTGATGGTGGAGGAGTCCGAGAAGATGAAGCCCGCGAACACCGAGATCATGATGATCGCGGCCGCCGTGACCACTGCGCGACCGGCGTGCAGGCCTCGCTGGACCGCGACCTTCGCCGAGGCTCCGTGGGCGTACGCCTCGCGCATGCCCGACACCAGGAAGAGCTGGTAGTCCATCGCGAGCCCGAACAGGATGCCGATCTCGATGATGGGCAGGAAGCTCAGGATCGGTGCGGGGTCGTGCACCCCGAACACGCTGCCGAGCCAGCCCCACTGGTAGATCGCGGTCAGGCCGCCGAACGACGCCAGGACGGACAGGATGAAGCCGGCCGTCGCGGTGATCGGCACGAGGAACGACCGGAACACGATGATGAGGATGATCAGCGACAGGCCGACGACCACAACGAGGTAGAGCGGCAGCACGTTCGAGAGCTTCTCGGACACGTCGATGTTGGCGGACGCGTTGCCGGCGACCCCGAGCGTGACCTTCCCGTCGTCGGTGGAGACGGTCTGCTCGCGGAGGTCCTTCACGAGCGTCTCGGTCGAGACGCTGTCCGGGCCACCGGCGGGCTTCACCTGGAACGCGATGATGTCGCGGTCCTTCGAGGCGCCGATCGGAAGAACGGCCTTGACGTCGTCGTTCTTCGCGATCGCTTCACCGATGGTGACCTCGGTCGCGGTGACGTCGTCCTCGCTGACCGAGTCCGGCAGGGTGGCGACCACGAGGAGTGGCCCGTTCTGGCCGGCACCGAACTCGTCGTCGAGGGCCTTGTACGCCTTGTACTGGCTGGACTCCACGGACTCGGACGCGCCCGTCGGCAGGCCGAGGCGCATCTGCGTCGCGGGCAGGGCGATGGTGCCGAGCACCGCGACGCCGGCGACGAGCGTGATGACCGCGCGCCAGGTCGACATCGGCTTGTTCGGGACGCGGGTCGAGTCGGTGTTGCCGATCTTCGCGCGCTCCTTCTTCCGGAGGATCCGCATGCCGATGAGCGACAGCAGTGCCGGGGTGAAGGACGTGGCGATGAGGATCGCGAAGAACACCGCGACGGCACCGACCGTGCCCATCAGGCCGAGGAACGGGATGCCCGTGATGTTCAGGGCGAGCAGCGCGACGATGACGGTCGCGCCGGCGAAGACCACGGCGTTGCCGGAGGTCCCGTTCGCGAGCCCGATGGACTCGTGCACGCCCATGCCCTGCTTCAGCTGGGTCCGGTGTCGGTTGAGGATGAAGAGCGAGTAGTCGATGCCGACCGCCAGGCCCAGCATCACCCCCAGCACCGGCGTGACCGAGATGAACTCGACGAGGCTCGAGAACGACAGGGCCGCGAGGGACGCGACGCCGACGCCGAGCACGGCGGAGACGAGCGGGACGGCGGCGCCGATGATCGTGCGGAGCATGAGGAACAGCACGATCGCGGCGATGATCACGCCGCCGATCTCACCGGGGCCGAGGATCGACGGGACGCCCTGGGCGATGTCGTTCGAGACGTACACGTCGACGCCGCTGATGTCGGCCGCCTCGGCGTCGTCCGCGATCTGGGTCTTCGTGTCGGCCGGGACCTCGTAGGTCGACTTCGTGAACTGCACGGTGCCGATGACGGCGCTGCCGTTCGACGACACGAAGCGGATGTCCTTCGACAGGTCGAGGAGCTTCGAGCCCTGCTCGAGCTCCTTTTCGCTGTCGTCGAGCTTCTTCGTGTTGTCGTCGATCTTCTGCTGTGCGGCCTTGATCTGCTGCTCGCCCGAGGTGATCTGCTGCTGCTGCGCGTCGATCTGTGCCTGTGCCTGGGCGAGCTGGGCCTGGGCGGCCGCCGCCGCGGCACCTCCCGCTGCCTCGGCCTGGGCCTTCTGCGCGTTCAGCTGGGCCTGCGCGCTGGCGATCTGCTCCTTGCCGGACGCCAGCTGCGACTTCTGCGCGTCGAGCTCCTCCTGACCGCTCTCGATCTGCGCACGGCCGTCGGTGATCTGCTCGCGGCCGTCGACGATCTTCTGCCGCTGGTCGTCGAGCTGCTGCTGGGTGTCGAACCCGCTCGTGGCGCCCTTGACGCCGTCGAGCTTCTCGACCTTCTGCAGGAAGTCGGCGACGTCGGACTTCTGGGCGTCGCTGAAGGCCTTGCCGTTCGTCGTCTCGAAGACGATCGTGCCGGTGCCGCCGTTCGCGGACGGGAACTTGTCGGCGAGCTCGTCCTGCACCTGGCTCGTCTTGGTGTTCGGGATCGTGATCGACGACGAGATGGTGCCGGCGAAGAGCGAGTACGTGACACCCGCGATGCCCATGATCACCACCCACGCGATGATCACGAGCCAGTGGCGTCGTGCGGAGAACCGTCCGAGACGGTAGAGGAGACCGGCCATGCGGTTGCCCCGATCCTTTCGTTGTCAGCTGCTGTGGAGCGGGGTGCGCCGGTGG
The DNA here is from genome assembly GCF_031453355.1 of Curtobacterium sp. SORGH_AS_0776. Taxonomy (NCBI): domain Bacteria; kingdom Bacillati; phylum Actinomycetota; class Actinomycetes; order Micrococcales; family Microbacteriaceae; genus Curtobacterium; species Curtobacterium sp. SORGH_AS_0776. The sequence continues at coordinate 3,751,481 of NZ_JAVIYU010000001.1, read as the reverse complement.
ACCCCTGGGAGGGAAGTGTCAGTCGTCGGCCATGTAGCCGCTGCGGACGCTGTGCACGAGTCGTGCGAGCAGGGCGTCCCAGTCGTCGAGCGCGTCCTGGTCGAGGCGGGGTCCGGTCGTCGTGAGCCAGTGCTCGGCGATCACGACGATCCCGCTCATCAGGGACTCGACGAGGAGTGCGGCGTCGAGGGCGTCGGCGGCCGGGTGGCGTCGGGCGACCTCGTCACGGAGCCGTTCGGTGACCCGTGCGAAGGCGGTCTGGGTGAGCACCGCGGCCTTGGGGTCGTCCTTGCCGGGGTCGCCGAGGATCCGGTACATCCCGGCGATCGCGGGCGCCAGGTCGGCACCGCGGGCGGCGGACTCGAGCTCGTCGAACATCGACGACCGGCTGCCGTCGCCGACCGGGGTCTTCGCCATGTCGGCGAGGAAGCGGTCGATGATGACCGAGAGCTCCTGCTCGCAGACGGCCAGCAGGACCTCGTCGAGGGACCCGAAGTGGTTGAACACCGTCCGGCGGGCGATGTCGGCCCGTGAGGCGAGGTCCTCGACGCTGAACCCGCGGCCCCCGCGCTCCTCGACGAGGTCGCGGGCGGCCTGCAGGATCGCCGCACGGTGCTTCGCCTTGAGGGCAGCACGGCGGTCGATCGACAGGGTCACGGCCACGACACTAGGTGCATCGATGCACTCGGTGCAACGACGTGGAGAGCATCTTCAGGTACGTACCCCGGCGGGAACCGTGGTTCTGAACAGATGTGCACGTGGTTGACTGGGCGAGCACGTCCGCCGTACGAAGGAGTACCCGATGCCCGTCCGACTGTCCCCGCAGCACCTCGACGAGATCGCCGCGAGCGGTGTCGCCGTCCCGACCTACGACCGCGACGGGATCACCGCCGGCATCGTGCACTTCGGCGTCGGCGGCTTCCACCGGGCGCACCAGGCGATGGTGATCGACCGGCTGCTCCAGCAGGGCGAGGCCCGCGAGTACGGCATCTGCGGCGTCGGCGTGCTCGAGCAGGACCGTCGGATGGCCACGGCGATGGCCGAGCAGGGCGGGCTGTACACGCTCGTCCTCAAGCACGCCGACGGCACCCGCGAGTCCCGCGTGATCGGCAGCATCGTCGACTACCTGCTCGCCGTCGACGACCCCGACGCCGTCGTCGAGAAGATGGCGCACCCGGACACCCGGATCGTCAGCCTGACCATCACCGAGGGTGGCTACAACTTCGACCACGTCACCGGCGAGTTCGTCGCCGACGAGCCGGGCGTCGCGGCCGACCTGCGCGGCGACGGCCCGCCGCACACCGTGTTCGGACTCGTCGTCGAGGCCCTGCGGCGCCGGCGGGACCGCGGGCTGGAGCCCTTCACCGTGATGTCCTGCGACAACATCCAGGGGAACGGGCACGTCGCCCGCGAGATGTTCACCGCCTACGCCCGGCTGCAGGACCCGGCGTTCGCCGACTGGATGGACGAGCACGTCTCGTTCCCGAACTCGATGGTCGACCGGATCACCCCGGTCACCGCCGACGAGGACCGCGCCTGGGTCCGTGACGAGCTCGGCATCGAGGATGCCTGGCCCGTCGTCGCCGAACCGTTCTTCCAGTGGGTGCTCGAGGACGACCACCCCGCGGGCCGCCCGCCGTACGAGCAGGCCGACGTCCAGATCGTCGACGACGTCGAGCCGTACGAGCTCATGAAGTTGCGACTGTTGAACGCGAGCCACCAGGGCCTGTGCTACTTCGGGTACCTGTCCGGGTACCGCTACGCGCACGAGGCCACGCAGGACCCGGCGATCGCGACCTTCCTGCGCCGGTACATGGACGAGGAGGGCACGCCGACCCTGCACCCGGTGCCCGGCATCGACCTCGAGGACTACAAGTCCACCCTCATCGAGCGCTTCCAGAACCCCGAGGTCCGCGACACCCTCGCCCGGCTCTGCGCCGAGTCGAGCGACCGCATCCCGAAGTGGCTGCTGCCGGTGGTGCGCGAGAACCTCGCCGCCGACCGACCCGTCACCCTGTCCGCGGGCATCGTGGCCTCGTGGGCGCGCTACGACGAGGGCACCGACGAGTCCGGCGAGCCGATCCAGATCGTCGACCGGCTGGCCGAGCCGTTGCACCGGATCGCGCTCACCCAGCGGGACGACCGGCTCGCCTTCATCCGGAACCGCCAGGTCTTCGGGGACCTCGTGGACGACGACCGGTTCGTCACGGCCTACCGTGACGCCCTCGACGGGCTGATCGCGGACGGTGCCCACGCGACGGTGACGCGCCTGTCGCGTTCCTGAGACGCGACCGTCCACGGGCCAGGAGGCGCGGTGCCGGCCCGCACCGCGCCTCCTGGCCCGTCCCGTGGTGCGTCCAGGGCGCTAGGGTCGCGTCGTGAACCGGACCGACCGCCTGTACGCGCTCGTCGAGGAGCTGCGCGCGGCGGCACCCGGCCGGCGGAGCGCTCGTCGCCTGGCCGAGCACTTCGGGGTGAGCGTCCGCACCGTCGAACGGGACCTGCGGGCGCTGCAGGAGGCCGGCCTCCCGATCTGGTCCGAGCCCGGACGCACCGGCGGGTACACCATCGACGCCCGCGCGACGCTTCCGCCCCTCGGGCTCACGGTGGACGAGGCGCTCGCCGTGGCGATCGGCCTCGGGACCCTCGGCGCGAGCCCCTTCCGCGACGCCGCCAGGAGTGCGGCGCGCAAGGTCACCGCGGTGCTCGCCGAGGACGACGCCCGTCGGACGGCCCGACTCGCGGCACGGGTGCTCCTGCTCGAGGCGGGGGACCGGGCCCCGGCACCCGTCGCACTCGCGGGAGCGCTCACGGGTGGACGCGTGGTGCGGATGCGGTACCGGGACGCGACCGGCACCGAGACCGACCGCACGGTCGAGCCGCTCGGGTACGTCGGCAAGGGGGAGGACTGGTACCTCGTCGCCTGGTGCCGACTGCGCGACGGGGTCCGGGCGTTCCGCGGCGACCGGGTGCTCGCCGTCGAGGAGACGGACGAGGTCGCGCCGCCGCGGATCGTCCGGACCGAGGAGCTGGACATCCCGCACGGGGTGCTCCGACCCGTCCTCGGGGACTGACGGACCAATCCGCGGAAACGGTGAGCGGGCCGACTCCGGTGCCATGCTGACGGGGTGATCTTGCTGACCGAAGCCGTACGCGGTGCGTGGATCGTCGAGCGTGCCGGCCGCTGGGCGACCGTCGGAGGTGTCGCTGGCACGGGCTTCGAGGCGTACGCGAGGCTGCTGCACCCGGTGGATGCAGACCGGACCGACCCGGACACTGTGGACGAGTGGGGTGATCCCGTCGATGTTGAGCACGCGCGTTGGCGGTGGGCTGAGGTCGCGCGTCGCAATGGCCGGGTGATGCACCCCCTGGTGCAGTGGTGGCGCATCACTGACGAAGAGCAGACCAGGAGCTGGGTGGACGGGTGGAGTGTCGGTCAGTCCGATGACGGGTGGTTCGACCCGGAGGATCTCGCGGTCCTGACGACGCACCTGCGCGCCGCGACGTCGACCCCGGATGACCTGGTCGTCGGATCGTGGGAAGGCACAGGCAACCCGCCATGGGCAGAGGGGGGTCGAAACGTTTTCGCGCGCGACCGCATGCAGTTGCACTGGCCGGGCCGTGACATGTGGTTGTTCGGTTCGAGCCTGGGCGAGCTGGCGGATCCGACGTGGGCGCACCGCACCGTGCCTGGGTGGGAATGCAGTCGCTCCAACCAGGAGGGGCCGTACACGTCGATGATCTGGCCAGAGGATCGCGCCTGGGTCGTCGCGTCGGAGGAAGACTGGGATTCGTCGATCGTCGCTGGCTCACGCGCACTCGTCGACAGCATCCTCGCGGACGACCGCTTCGAGGCCTTCGAGGTGCACCACGATGACGACCTGAGTTGGGACGGCGATCTCCTCAATCCCCGCCGGCACCCGACACCAGGGTCCTGAGGCGGCCAGGCGCCCGGAGAGGATCGGTCATCTGACAGCGAATCGGACCCAGGTGTCGGCAGGAAGATGGGGCTGGCCCGGGACGGCGCGGTGCTCGAACGTGCACGTCGGGTCGATCTCGGTCGCGACCGTGCGCCAGAACTTCGCTGCTACTTCGTTGCGGTCCTGGTGGGCCACCGTCCATCTCCCCGGGTGCGCCGCCGTCAGTTCACTCACGGCGGCGCATCCGATGCCAGCGCGCCGCGCTCCGTGCGCGATGAAGAAGCTGCTGATGACGTGCTCCTCTGCGTCCAGCCCGCGGAGGACCGCGAGTCCGACCGGGTGCGGTCCGAGGTGGAAGACGTGTGCCGACCAGCCCGGCTCCGCAAGGCCGGCGTCGAGTCGTTCTTGGCGGAAGCGGCCGCGCTCGTCGGGGAGCGTGCCGGTGAACGCTGACATCTCGTGCCGGAACATGGTCCAGAGCTGTTCGAGCTGAGAGCGGTGCCGTTCGTCCGCGGTGGTGATGGTCAGGGGCGTTGGGGTGCTCATACAAGAAAACCTCCGCCGTGGTCGGCGGAGGTTTCGTTGCTGACAGTCTATCGCCCCGTCCGGCTCCCGATCGGCCATCGGACGGTGTGGTCCGTCTTCGATTCTGCCCTCGTCGGCGTGGGTGCCGCGTGTAAACATTCTGTTGTGGGGAACGACGGCACGGGGCGGGACGGACGCTGGGCAGTCCCGCTGCGCCGTGTCTTCCCTTGGTGGTACCTAGCCGGCGTGGTGGCGACGATGGGAATCTTGATCCTGCTCAACCCTGAGGGCAGCCAGGCCGCGATCGCCGTGTGGGGGCCAACGATCGGTGTCGCCATTCGGGATCGAGAGCAAGCCGCACGAGTACGTCTGGATCAGGGTCTCCCGGTAGACCGAGCATCGTTGCTGTCTCCGCCGTGGCTCGAACCGGTCTCCGCTGCATTGCTCGCCGGATTCGCGGTCGGTCTTGGTCTCCTGCTCGACGCACTGCTCGGACATCGGACGTTCGTCACGGTGTGGGTCGGTCTCAGCTTCCTGATCAGCAGTTCCCTCGGGTTCCTGCTGCTGTTCATCGTTCTTCGCGCGCTGCGTCGACGGGGACGGGCATCCGCCTGATGCTCCGATCCGTCTCCCTCAACGATCGCCAATCGGACGCCTCTTGCCGCGGTGTGCCGTCGTATCCACTTAGCTTCGGGAGGAGGCGCGGAGCCGTTCTGTCAGACTCGGTTGGGTGATCGCGCTTGTCTCGGCCCCGACCAACCTCGGCCTGCGGCCACCCGAGCCCGGTGCGGTCCCCGGCGCGGCGAAAGCACCTGAGGCGCTCCGAGAAGCCGGGCTCTTCCGCTGGTTCACCGAGCGGGGAGCCATCGACGCCGGCGTCGTCCTCCCTGGCCGGTACGTCGACGACGACGCGACCCGCAGTCCGGGTGTCGTGCGGAACGAGGGCGCGATGGTCGATCACGCGCGGCGGCTCGCGGACCGTGTCGAAGCGGTCCTGGCCACCGGGGCGGCGCCGTTGGTCATCGGTGGAGACTGCAGCGTGCTCCTCGGGGCCGGCCTGGCGATGAAGCGACGTGGCGGTGTCGGGCTGGTGCACGTGGACGGACACACCGACTTCCGGCACCCGGGCAACAGCGACGGGTGCGCGAGCGTCGCGGGGGAGGACCTGGCCGCCGCTGTCGGGCTCCACTGGCCAGCCGTGTCCGACATCGACGGCGCCGGCCCGTACTTCGAGCCCGCACGGACTGCACACGTCGGCTGCCGTGACGACGACGCCGAACTCGCGGAGGTCCGCACCGTGGTCGGTGCGGTGGTCCCGACCTCGGAGTGGCGCGGTCGCGGCACCGCTGCCGTCGTCGATGCCCTGCGGACGACAGCCGGTGCTGCCGGCTACTGGTTGCAGGTCGACGTCGACGTGCTCGACCCGTCGGTGATGCCCGCGGTCGACAGTCCGGACCCTGGTGGTTGCACGCCGGAGGAGCTGATCGAGCTGCTCCGTGGCCTTGCACCGCGCGCCGTCGGCGCCTCGGTCACGGTCTACGACCCGGACCTCGATCCCAATGGCACGTACGCCCGCCTCTTGACGGAGATTCTCACGGTCAGCCTTGGTGACCTCGGAAGCGAGCTGCGGTAGCAACGTCCGGTAGCAGATCGGCAGCCGGACGCTCGGCACGAAGCGAGTCCCGCGGATGAACATGCTGGCACGGGGCCGGGGTGCTCCTCTTGGCGTTCGGTTGGCCTGGAGCTGCGGCTGCTGTCGTGGTTCTACCCGGGGCCGTTCGGTCAAGGACGTTGACGGCGTTCTTGGGCGGAGGATCTGCGCCTGCGGTTGTTTACCTTGTCGAAGGCAGTGCTCGCCGGCCGTGCTCCTCGCGCAGCATCGCCCAGGTGTCGATGCTCGTCCATTCACCCTTGAACCAATCCGCATCCACAGCGCGGCCCTCGTGCCGCAGGCCGAGCCGCCTGAAGAGTTGCGCCGCGGCGATGTTGCGCGCATCCGTCATCGCGATGATCCGGTGAGCCTCCTGCAAGCGGAACAGATCGTCGATGAGCTGACGGAGTGACTCCTGGCCCGCTCCGATACCTTGCCACTCGGGTGCCAGTGTCACGCCGAGTTCGTACGTGTCTGGCTGATCCGCGATGGCGTGCACGGCGGCGTCGCCGACGAGTGATGTGGTATCTCGGTGGTGGACTGCGATCTGGAGCCAGTCGCCCGAGCCTGGGAGCAGCTTCGTCGGCTGGTCGGCGATGAGCGCGTCGGTGTCGGCGTCGGACCAGCTCGGTGTCCACGACTGGAACCGTGCCACGTTGGGGTCGCGGCGGTAGGCCGTGAAGGCCGTTCGGTCAGCCCGGCTCAGCACGCTGAGGGTGAATCGTTCCGTGAGGATGGGGAACTCGAGCACGGCAGGAACGCTACCGGGACCTTCGGCGCGGCCGTCCGGTAACGCCACCTCAGCCCTTCGCGTTCCGGGTGTTCCCCTTCGCGACCTCGCGGCGCGCTGCCTCAACCGCGAGCTGGCTGCCGGCAGCCGGATCCGTGAGGAGCCTGAGGGTCGCGGCGGCATGTGGCTCCTCCGCGCGTGACTCGAGCAGGGGCGTGATGACGTCTGCTCCGAGCGCGACGAGCGCCTGGCTCAAACTGAGCTGGACGGCGCGGTCTCCACGCCCGAGCTGACTGATAAGCAGCTCACCCAACGCTGGGGCTCCGCCGACCGGCACGGTGGCGACGGCGGCACGCCACGCGGCGCGCGCGACCTCATCATCGGGGTCGGTGATGGATGCGACCACCACCTGGTGGGTGGACGTGTCGGCGATCTTCGAGAGCGTGTGCAACGCCTGACTCCGCGCCTGCGGGGTGCCGCGTTCGACCTCATCGAGGAGGCGCGGCAGCACGGCGCGTGCAGGGAGACGTGTGAGCGCCCACGTGAGCATGTCGCGGACGAAGAAGTCGGGCTCGACCGCGCACCGGACGATGAGGGCGTCGAGGTCGACCGGGTCTGCTGCCGTGCCGATAGCGAGCACGGCTTGCAGCCGAACGGAGGGCGATGCGGCGTCGAGGCCGCGCTGTCGTAGGTCAGTTTGTGCGTTCATGGTTGTTTGTGTCAGTATAGGGCCGTGAGCGAGATGCTGAGTGTCGAAGATGTGGCGGAACGTCTGAAGCTCCGCCCGCGGACCATCCGTGACTACATCCGGACGGGGCGGTTGCAGGCGACGCGGATCGGTAAGCAGTACCGGATCCGGGTCGAGGACCTCCAACTGATCGGCAGGCAGGGGTCGTCCGCCGCTGCACCGTCGACGAGTCAGCCGGGCGGTGAAGCCGCGGTCTCGGCGACGGTGGTGGTTCGCATCGAGGCCGCAGACAGCCGGCAGGAGGAACGGGTGTTCACGTTGTTGAACGTCGTGGGCGGGACCTCGGGGGTCGCGTTGCAGGTCGCACGCATACCGAAGGATGGTGCGCTCCAGGTCGTGGCGACAGGAGAGCTCGCCGGTGCGCTGGACGTCCTGACGTTCATCAGCAATGCGATGGAGGCAACCCGTGACTGAGGATCGCCGGTTCCGCAGCGCTGACGGTGCCGCCGAACTCACGCGGATGTACGACGCCCTCGTCGACGAGCACTTGCCCCACGTCGGCCGGCAAACGATCGCGACCACGATTGGGCCTGTTGCCGTGCTCAGTGCCGGTCCGAGTGACGGCCACCCCGTCGTTCTGCTGCACGGTTCCGGAGCAACAGCACTCTCCTGGGCGCCCACGATCCGACGCCTGTCCGACGAGTACCGCGTCCACGCCGTCAACCTCCCCGGGGAGCCTGGCCCGAGCACAGCAACCCGTGTTCCGTTCCGGGCGGCAGAACAGGCGGACTGGTCCGCCCAGGTCGTCCGCGCGGTGGCCGATCGTCCCGCTGCCGTCGTGGGAGTCTCGATCGGCGGATGGATCGCGACCGCGCTCGCAGCACGCAACCCTGAGCTGGTGGCTCATCTCGTGCTCCAATCCGCGAGCGGGCTCGGACCCCGTCGGGTGCTTCCGCTCGTCCTCGCCGGCGCCCTGACGGTGCTCGGCGAACGGGGGCGTCGATCTGCGCTTTCGTACCTCACCGGTCCCCACGCCGCTCCGTCGGAGCGCACGCCGATGAACCGAGACCTCGATGCCTTCTCGCTCCGGACGTTCGAGCACTTCAGGCCCCGCACCGACCCGCTCCCTGAGCACGACAGCGTTGACCTGCAGCAGATCCGCGCACGGGTCAGCGCTGCCTACGGGGAACTCGACAGGATGCTCGATGCTCGAGCCGCTGCCGACCGGATCCGAAACCTCTTCCCGGCGGCCGTCGTCGAGCTGCGAACCGGTGCCGGCCACCTGATCGGTGACCAGGCCGCGTTGACACACGAGCAACTCGCGGCATCCGGTTAGCGATGGCTCAGCGGACGGATTCCAGGGACCCAGGGCGTGCGGGTGCCGCGTCGAGGGCGCCCATCGCCCGGTCGAGGTACACCTCGTATGGTTCGGTCTGGTCTGACTCGAGCCACGCGAGCCTGGCGGCCTGCATGCATGCGAATGCGGCGCCGACGATCGCCGCGGGACGCGGGTCGTCCGGTGCGTCGGCGAGCCCGAGGCGCGTCGCCACGCGTCCGGTGAGCAGAGTCTGGAGGCGCTGCATCTTCTCAAGGTAACGGGCGGTGAGCTGCGGAGTGGTCTGCACGATGCGTTCCATCGCGTCGTTCCGGGCCCGCTGGTGGTCGTCGCGGACGTAGTCGAGGGTGATGTCGAACACCCGCCGGAGGGACGTCCACACGGACTCGTCTGTGGGCCGGGCATCGAGGGCGTCCGCCATCCGGTCGCCGAACAGGTCGTACTTGCCGATCACCAGGTCGTCCTTCGACGGGAAGTACCGGAAGAAGGTCCGCTTCGACATACCGGCGGCAGCCGCGATCTGATCCACCGTCGTCGCCTCATAGCCGTGCTCGAGGAACAGGTCCTGCGCAACCGACGTCAGCTCCGTCTGCGCCAGGCGACGTGTGCGCTCCCGGATCGGTGTCGGGGTGTCCTCGTTCATCTCCTCAGCATACCCCCAGGACGCACACTTGACACTCGGTGTCACGGACGGCGTAGGGTCTACCCAGCGTCAGACGGGCGCATGAGTGAAGGAGCGTCATGAGCAAGGTTTGGTTCGTCACCGGTTCGTCCAAGGGCTTCGGCCGGGAGTTCGTCCTCGCCGCCCTGCAGCGCGGGGACAAGGTCGCCGCGACCGCGCGGAACACCGACACCCTGCAGGATCTCGTCGACCAGTACGGCGACCAGGTCCTCCCCATCCAGCTCGACGTCACGAACCGTGACCAGGCGTTCGCCGCGGTCCAGCAGGCGCACGAGACGTTCGGGCAGCTCGACGTGGTGATCAACAACGCCGGCTACGGCCTGTTCGGTACCGTCGAGGAGATCACCGAGCAGCAGCTCCGCGACCAGCTCGAGACGAACCTGTTCGGTGTCTTCCACGTCACCCAGGCGGTCCTGCCGATCCTCCGCGAGCAGGGCTCGGGCCACATCATCCAGATCTCCACCATCGGCGGCGTCGCCGCGTTCCCGTCCCTCGGCGGCTACCACGCGTCGAAGTGGGCGCTCGAGGGCCTGACCGAGTCCCTGTCGCAGGAGGTCGCCGGGTTCGGCATCAAGGTGACTCTGGTCGAGCCCGGCGGGTTCGACACCGACTGGGTCGGCGCGTCCGCTGTCGTCGCTGACGCGCAGCCGCAGTACCAGCCCATCCACGACGCGATGGCATCGATGTCGGGCGCTGAGCAGCCCAAGCCCGTCGGGTTCGGCTCCGCGATCCTCAAGGTCATCGACGCCGAGCAGGCGCCGCTGCGGGTGTTCTTCGGCGAGCAGCCCACCCAACTCGCACCGCACGTGTACCAGCAGCGCCTGGCCGAGTGGGCCGAGTGGGCGCCCGTCTCCCGCGAAGCCGAAGGCAAGTAATACCCCTGATCCCCGGCAGGGGTGGGTTCCCCCCTTCTCCACCCCTGCCGGTTTCTCACACCCATCCGCGCCTGACGACGGTCGCCGCCCCGCGCACATACGAAAGGCACCACCGCACATGTCCGATCTCAATGGCAAAGTCGCCATCATCACCGGCGGCAGCAAGGGGCTGGGCCTCGGCCTGGCCAAGGCCTACGTCAAGGAGGGCATCGCCGTCGTCCTCACCGGCCGCACCCAGTCCACCCTCGACGACGCCAAGGTCGAACTCGAGCAGCTCGTTCCCGACGCGCGGGTCCTCACCATCGCCGGCGACAACAAGGACCACGACGTCCCCGCCTCCGTGGTCCAGACCACCGTCGACACCTTCGGCCGGCTCGACGTCCTGATCAACAACGCGCAGGAGTTCCGCACCGTCATCCCGTTCGAGGACACCACCTGGGACGACATGATCGTCACCTACGAGTCCGGCGTCTTCGCCACCTGGCGGTACATGGTCGCAGCCCTTCCGCACCTCAAGGAGACCAAGGGCACAATCCTCAACATGAGCTCCGGCGCCGGCGCGCAATCACTGCCCAACCACGCCGCGTACGCATCGAACAAGGAAGCCATCCGCTCCCTGACCCGCGTCGCCGCCCGCGAGTGGGGCCAGTACGGCATCACCGTCAACGTGATGAGCCCGTTCGTCGCCTCCGCCGAGTCCGAGCGGTGGGAACAGGAACACCCCGACGAGCTCGAAGCGGTCCTGAAGACCATCCCGCTCGGCCGGATCGGTGACGCCGAACTGCACGCCGGGAGCCTGGCCGTGTACCTCGCCTCCGGCGCCGGCCACTACATGACCGGCTCCACCTTCGACGTCGAGGGCGGCGCGTTCGTCCGCCCCTGACCCCGACTCGCACCACCACCTCGGTGCGCCGAGTGCGGGGCCGGTCGAACCCCCTCCGGCCCCGCACCCACCCAGCATCAGCACCAGCACCAGCACCAGCACCAGCACCAGCACCAGCACCACAATCGCGGCCGCAGCCGCACGGAAGGAACCACCTCGTGGAACAGCGCACCCTCGGCACCACCGGCATGAAGACCAGCGTCCTCGGCTTCGGCGCGATGAACCTCGGAGCCTGGGGCAACGTCGACCAGGCCGACGCCAACCAGCTCGTCGGCGAAGCCCTCGACGCTGGCATCACCCTCTTCGACACCGCCGACATCTACAGCGGCGGCGAGTCCGAGACCCTCCTCGGCAAGGCCCTCGGCAACCGCCGCGACGAGATCGTCCTCGCCACCAAGGCCCGCAACACGATGGACCAGCACCCGCTCGCGGGTGGAGCATCCCGCCGCTACCTCACCAAGGCCCTCGACGCCAGCCTCCGCCGACTCGGCACCGACTACATCGACCTGTACCAGATTCACCGCCCGGACTGGGACACCAGCCTCGAGGAGACCCTCGGCGCACTCACCGACTTCCAGCGCGCTGGCAAGATCCGCAACTTCGGCTCCTCCACCTTCCCCGCCCACACCATCGTCGAGGGCCAGTGGATCGCCAAGGAACGCGGCCTGTCCCGGTTCATGACCGAGCAGATCTCCTACTCGATCTTCCAGCGCGCCGTCGAGGCCGACGTCCTCCCCCTCGCGCAGCAGTTCGGCATGGGCATCCTCATCTGGAGCCCCCTCGCCAACGGCTGGCTCGCCGGCAAGATCAAGCGCGACCAGCCCGTCACCGCACACCGCGCGAACCTCGCCGGCGGCGAGTTCGACCTCTCCACCCCCGAAGCCCAGCGCAAGCTCGACATCGTCGACGGTCTGACTTCGATCGCCGCCGACCTCGGCATCTCCCTGCCCGAACTCGCCCTCGCGTTCGTGAAGACCCACCCCGCTGTCAGCACCGTCCTCATCGGACCGCGCACCCCCGAGCACCTGCGGCAGAACCTCCGCGCCGCCGACATCACCCTCGATGACGCGACCCTCGATCGCATCGACGCCCTCACCCAGCCCGGCACCGACGTCGCCCCCCAGGACCGGTACGAAGTCCCCGTCCCCGCCGTCGCCGACACCCGCCTCCGCCGCCGCTGAGCAAGACCCGCACCAGGTAGGCAGTCACAACCCTGCATCCAGTCGCCGCCTTCCGCCCCGACCTCCACACGGGAGGTCGGGGCGAAGCCGTTGCAACGACCGGCTGAACCCAAGGATCCTCTTCAGGACAAGATCGTGAGGAGCCGGTTCCCGAAGAGCGCTGCGTAGCGTCCCTGCCTCCTCAGAATGTGCTGCACATCGTCGGCTATCCGTGGGAGTCGCTGAGTGAAACGCTCGAAGCCGGAGAGGATCAGGACGAGGCCTGTCTCGGTCGCATTCCACCCGTAGTCCGCCTCGGCTACGTCTGACATGCAGTCGTTGAGCGCGTCCAGGTTCTTTCCGAAGTGGCTGGGGAACTGAAGGGCCGTCGCGAAGGCGATGTGCATCTGCTTGTCTTCTTGCCAAGCCCCGGCGTCCAGCTCGATGACCCGGTAGCCCTCGCGCCGAAGCCACGTCTCGGCATTGCGCAACGCAGCATCGTCTCGCAGCCTGCGGACGAATCCGTCGCGGGCAATCTCAAAGTCCAGCCTGTTGCCGAGGATGTCGTCGGTGGAGAACGCGGGCACGTTCGAACCGTAGTACGCGAGGAGGTCAGAGTACGGCCTCGACCGATCTCGCAAGAGCCGTCGCTGCCCATCAGCGTCTCCGACGGGGGTCCTGATGGTCGTCCGACAGCCGGTCGACTGCCGGACTCGGCGGCATCGAGAGCAGGGAATGGCTTGCCGCAAGCGAGGTCGGTGCGTCGCTGGGGCGTCTTCTCGCACTGGCCTCCGGGAGCTCCTGTCTCACATAGGTGGTCCGCGGTTCTTCGCAAGGAACGTGCGTCATGCGGACGCGTCGCTCGCCACGAGGTCCTGGGGTGCACGAAGGACCGTCCCCCCCCCCGAACCGCGACGAGCTGTACGCGCGGGCGACGAGTTGCGTGCGCTTCGACAGAAACCCCGACAGGACGGTGTCGCGGACGGCGAGGATGCTCGACCCCGGGTGGCCACGGTGGTCACCCGGGAAGGCACACCGTGGAGTTCGCATCGATCCGCATCATCACCGACGACCTGGACGGGATGGTGGCGTTCTACGAGCGCGTCACCGACACCACCGCCCGACGTCCGGCTCCGGTCTTCGCGGAGATCGTGACCGGCGGCCTCGTGCTCGCGCTCGGGACGCCGGCGACGGTCGCGGTGCTCGGCGTCGACGCGCCCCGGGCGGGTGCGGCAGGCAGCGCGATCGTCGAGTTCCTCGTGGCGGACGTGGACGCGACGTTCGACCGCCTGCAGGTGGGTCCCGCCGACGTGGTGCTGCCGCCGACGACGATGCCGTGGGGCAACCGGTCCGCGATCCTCCGGGACCCGGACGGCACGCTGGTGAACCTGTTCAGCCGTCCCGCGTGACCGTTCCGGTTCGTCGATCCCGGGGATCGCGAACCGCGACGGTCAGCGCTCGTCGTCGTCCCACGGCACCGGCGTGGTCGTGCCCGTCTCCCAGTCGCGGCGGAGCACGCCGTACCCGACCGAGGCGACGGGGCGTCCGCCCTCGACGGGCCATCCCTCGCGGTAGTGCGCCTCCTTCACCCAGCCGGCGCGGACGAACACGCGGCGCATCGCGACGTTGTCCTCGCGCGTCTGTCCCTCGAAGCGCGTGACCTCGGGCAGGGTGCCGAACACGTGGTCGGTCGTCGCGCGGAGTGCCGGGACGCCGAGGCCCTGCCCGCGGAACCGACCGGCGATCCGGAGGTCGAAGAGCGGGACGGGGTCGGCGAGGTCCTCGAGCCGGACGATCCCGACGCGGCCGAGCTCGTCGTGCTCCAACCAGGAGGTGTCGTGCTCGTCGTCGCGGTACGCACCGGCGTCGACTGCGGCCTCGGCGTCAGCGCGGGGGATGGTGCGCCGGACGTGGAACGGGAACTCCTCGCCGGTGAGGAACGCGATCAGGTCGGTGCGGTCGGCGCCGGTCGGGTCGAGCCGGACGAGCGAGACGGAGGACATGGCGATCAGGGTAGCGGCGTCGTGCTCAGCGGCGTCGTGTTCAGCGGCGTCGTGTCAGCGGGGGAGCGCGGCGGCCCAGCGGCCGACGGCGTCGTACGCGTGCTCGCGGACCTCGGGGGCGGAGAGCACGACGTCGTGCACGGCGCCGTGCAGGCGTCGGACCGTGACCTCGCTGCCCAGGGACAGGGCACGGTGCGCGACGACGTCCACGTTGAGCGCGACGTCCGCCCGCGCCATCCCGTCGTCCCACCGGGGTTGCAGCATGCTCTTGTCGCTGAGGAGGACGAGCACGGGCACCTCGAGGTCGAGTCCGGCCTCGACCGTGGCCTGGCCGTCGAACACCGCGGCGAGCCAGTTCGGGTGCAGGGGGAAGCCCCGGTCGGGTCGCCACTGCTGGTCGTACGTCCACGAGCCCTCGCCCGCGGCGGACACCGTGCGGGTGTAGAAGCCGGGGTCGACGGCGGGCATCGGCGCGAGCGGGTTCCGACGGGCGCCGAGCTTGATGACCGGCGCCACGATCGCACGGCCGACCGCGCTCGCCTGGAACTCGAGCCACGGGCTGTTCAGGATGAGACCGTCGACCCGGTCGGCGTGCCGGGCCGCCCACAGCGACAGGGTCAGACCGCCGGTCGAGTGGCCCATCGGCACGAGCCGACGACCGGTCTCGCCGTGGTGCTCCGCGGCGATGGCGTCGAGCGCGGCGCCGATGTCCCCGTCGTAGGTGGCGAGGTCGTCGACGTTCCCCGGGGTCTGCCGCGGTCGCAGGCTCCGCCCGTACTTGCGCAGGTCGAGGGCGTGGAACCGGGCGCCGAGCCGCTCGACGCGCTCCGCGAGCTCGACCTGGAAGAAGTAGTCCGACCAGCCGTGCACGTACAGCACGTCGACGCCGTGCAGCGGACCGCGTGCGTGCAGCAGGAGGTCCGCAGCGGATCGGCGTCGTCGGACGAGCGTCGCCACCACCGGTCCCTCGTGGTCCTCGCCGAGCGGGAGCTCGAGGCGCTCGAACGGCGCTCCGAGGACGTCCTCGCGCCACCCGTGGTCCGCCATCCGTCGAGCGTATCCGGAGCCCCTCCGCGTGGTACCGGGGTACCACGCAGCGCGCCCGGAGATCGGTTCCGGTGCCGATGTGCGGCGGGTGCGGTCTCCGTACGGTTGCCGCATGATCGAGATCCAGAACCTGACGAAGCGCTACGGCGAGAAGGTCGCCGTCGACGACGTGTCGTTCACCGTCCGCCCCGGGGTGGTCACCGGCTTCCTCGGCCCGAACGGCGCCGGCAAGTCCACGACCATGCGGGCCGTGATGGGCCTCGACAGCCCGACCTCGGGCAGCGCCGTGGTCGACGGGCGCCCGTACCGCGAGCTCCGCGACCCGCTCCGCCGCGTCGGGGCGCTGCTCGAGGCGAAGGCCGTGCACAAGGGCCGCAGCGCGTACGACCACCTGCGCGCCCTCGCCGCGACGCACCGGATCCCGAAGGCCCGGGTCGAGGAGGTCATCGGCACGACCGGTCTCGAGCGGGTCGCGAAGCAGCGCGTCGGTGGGTTCTCCCTCGGCATGGGACAGCGGCTCGGCATCGCCGCGGCGCTCCTCGGCGACCCGCAGACGCTCATCCTCGACGAGCCGGTCAACGGCCTCGACCCCGAGGGCGTCGTGTGGGTGCGGCAGCTCGCCCGGAGCCTCGCCGCCGAGGGCCGTGCGGTCTTCATCTCGAGCCACCTGATGAGCGAGATGGCGCTGACCGCGGACCGCATCGTCGTGATGGGCCGTGGCCGGGTCCTCGCCGACATGGACCTCGCCGACCTCGTCGCGTCCTCGACCGAGCGCTCCGTCTCCGTCCGGACGCCGGAGCCCGACCGGCTCATGACCGCCATCGCCGGTCCGGACGTCACGGTCACGTACGAGGACGACGGCGCCATGCACGTGCGCGGACTCGGCTCGGAACAGATCGGCGAGGCGGCCGCTGCGTCCGGGATCGTCCTGCACCGGCTGGCCTCCACCGAGGCGAGCCTCGAGCAGGCGTACCTCGAACTCACGCACGACGAGGTCGAGTACCGGTCGGAGGTCGCGCGATGAGCGCCACGTTGACGACCGAGCGGCCCCGCACGCTGCACCAGCACGACGCCGCACGCATCCGGTTCTCGGGCGTCCTGCACTCCGAGTGGATCAAGCTGCGGTCTCTCCGCTCCACGATCTGGAGCCTGCTCGTCCTCGTCCTCGTGCCGATCGGCATCGGCGTCCTGCTCGCCTCGCTGGCGGACGACGGGGGCCGGACAGTCACCGGGGACGCCGCCCGGAACGCGCTCGTGCAGTACAGCACCAGCGGTGCGACGATCGCCGTCCTGGTCGTGGCCGTCATCGGCGCCCTCGTCGTGACCGGCGAGTACGGCACCGGCATGATCCGGTCGACGTTCTCGGCGGTGCCCCGGCGGTGGGAGGCGCTCGCCGCGAAGGGCATCGTGCTCGCCGCGACCGTGTTCGTGACGAGCGCCGTCAGCGTGTGGGCGACGGCGTTCACGACGCTGCCGATCGCCGACGCGAACGGCGTCGAAGCCTCGCTCGACGCCAGCGTCGCGATGCCGCTGCTCGGTGCATCGGTGTACCTGACCCTCATCGCGCTGCTCGCCTTCGCCGTGGGCATCGTGCTGCGTTCCACCGCGGGGGCGATCGCCACCGTGCTCGGGCTCATGCTGGTGGCCCCGGTGGTGGTCCAGCTCGTGCAGGGGTTCACGAACGCGACGTGGCTCGGCACGCTGAACAACCTGCTCCCGCAGAACGCCGGGCAGCCGCTCATGCAGTTCGGCACCGAGGACACCTCGGGCTGGCACGACGGCGTCCTAGCCTTGGGAGGGTGGAGCGGATTCGCGGTGCTGGCGGCCTGGGTGGTCGCGGCGTCGGCGACGGCACTCGTCCTGGCGCAGAAGCGGGACGCGTGACGATGACCGAACCCGTCCCCGGCGCCGTGCACGACGGCGCCGGGGACCTCACGCTGCCCGTCGCACCCGGACGGATCCGGCGCTGGTGGGCCGGACACCCGCGTGCGGCGGACGTCCTGCTCATCCTGTTCTGGGGCGGCCCCGAGGTCGCCTTCGCGATCGGCGGTGTCTGGCGCGCGGACTCCTCGGTCACGAACACGGTCGTGGTGCTGGTCCTCGTCGGCATCGCGGTCGCGGGCATCCCGTTCCGTCGGACCCGGCCGCAGGTCACGGTCCTGGCCGGGCTCGTGTCCGTCGTCGCGATGGCGTGGACCGAGGCGGGGTACTCGCCGATGCTGTTCGCCGCCTTCGCCGCGTGCGTGTGGTGGTCGCGGGCAGCGGGGTGGTGGAGCATCGCCGTCGCGTCCGTGCTCGGTGCGGGAGCCACCGCGGTCCGGGTGTGGGTCGTGGCCCCGGGGTCGGGTGGACTCGGCGAGGTCTTCGCACCCGCGCTGCCGGCCTTCCTGGTCATCGCCGTGCTGATCGGCACGACGGCGGGGGACCGCTGCCGCTACACCGAGGCGCTCATCGACCGGGCACGCCAGCTCGCGCGCGAGCGCGATCAGCAGGCCCGTCTCGCCGCGGCAGCCGAACGCGCACGGATCGCCCGCGAGATGCACGACATCGTGTCGCACTCGGTCACGGTCATGGTCCGACTGGCCGAGGGCGTCGCGGCGGGGCTGCCGGACGACGACCCGTCCGCGACGGCGATGCGCGGCGTCGCGGACGTCGGCCGGAGCGCGATGACCGACATGCGGCGCATGCTCGGCGTGCTGTCCGAGCCGGGTGCCGGCAGCGGCGGCGCCGACGCTGCGGACTCCCTCGCCCCGCAGCCGGCCGTCCGTGACCTCCCGCAACTCGTCGACGGCTTCCGCGCGCTCGGCACCCCCGTCACGCTCGAGGTCGCCGGTGGTCCGCCGGACGACGACGCCCTGCAGCTGGCGGTCTACCGCATCGTCCAGGAGGCCCTCACGAACGTCGTGCGGTACGCCCCCCGTGCCCGCGCGGTGACCGCCACCGTGACCACTTCGTCCGACGAGGTCGTCGTCACCGTGACGGACGACGCTCGACGGACCGCCCCCGCACCGCAGATCGGTGCCGGGCGTGGGCTCGTGGGCATCCGCGAGCGCGTGCACGCCCTCGGCGGCAGCGTCCACGCCGGTCCGCGCCCCGCGGACGGCTGGGAGGTCCGGGCGACGATCCCGGTCCGGAAGGAGGCCTGAGTGATCCGCGTCGCGATCGTCGACGACCAGCAGCTCATCCGCACGGGGTTCCGGCTCCTGCTCGACGCCCAGCCCGACATCGAGGTGGTCGGGGAGGCCGAGGACGGCGCCGCCGGTGTCCAGCTGGCACGCGCCCACCACCCGGACGTCGTGCTCATGGACGTCCGCATGCCCCGCGTCGACGGGGTCACCGCGACCGCCGCGATCGTCGAGCAGCTCCCCGACACCCGCGTGCTCGTGCTCACGACGTTCGACCTCGACGAGTACGCGTTCGGCGGGTTGCGAGCGGGGGCGAGCGGGTTCCTCCTCAAGGACATCAGCTCTGCGCAGCTGCTCGACGCGATCCGTGCCGTGGCCTCGGGTGAGGCGGTCGTCTCGCCCCGCGTCACGCAGCGGATGCTCGACCTGTTCGGCACCCGGCTGCCGGATCCGGGGGACGGCGGCCCGGACCCCGCGGCCGCGCTCACACCGCGGGAACGGGACGTGCTGCTCGCGATGGCGCGGGGACTGTCGAACCAGGAGATCGCGTCGTCGCTGCACACGAGCGGGTCGACGGTGAAGACACACGTCGGCCGGGTCCTCGCGAAGCTCGGTCTGCGGGACCGCGTGCACGCGGTCATCTTCGCCTACGAGCACGGCCTCCTGTAACGATCCGTACCGCCTCGGGACCTTCCCAGCCGCCGTGACGGACTTCCCCGGGGAAGTCCCGGGTGCCGTCCGACCTCGGCTGGGACGCTCCGGGAACCGCAGCAGCGGTGATCCACACGAGGGGGAGGCCCAGGGGATGACGTTCAGACGTGCAGGAGGAGCCGCGCTCGGCTTCGTCGGCGGGAGTGTGCTCGCCGGGTTGCTGGTCGGGGTCGGCGTGACGCCGGTGCTGGCGGTGGCAGGGGTGGGGACGACCTCGGCGATCGGGGTCTTCGACTCGATGCCGGAGTACATCGAAATCGGTGAGCTGCCGCAGCGCAACGAGGTCTGGGCGTACCGCGGCGGGAAGCCGGTGCACCTGGCGAACGTCTGGGCGCAGAACCGGCAGGAGCTCAGCCTCGACCAGATCAGCGACACCCTCGAGCACGCGGCCGTCGACGGCGAGGACAAGCGCTTCTACGAGACCGGCGGCGTCGACGCGACGAGCATGGTCCGGTCCCTCGTGAGCGTGGTCGCCGCGGGCGGCAAGGGCGGCTCCGGCGGGTCGACCATCACGATGCAGCTGGTGCGGAACATCAAGATCCAGCAGGCGAGCGAGCTCCCGACGGCCGAGGAGCGGGACGCCGCGTACAAGGAGGCGACGAAGCGTTCCGCGCAGCGCAAGCTCGCCGAGATGAAGCTGGCGATCGGCCTCGCGAAGGAGTACTCGAAGCAGGAGATCCTGTCGGCGTACCTCAACATCGCGTACTTCGGCGACCAGACGTACGGGGTGCAGGCCGCCGCGCAGCGCTACTACGGCAAGGACGCCACCGACCTGTCCCCGGCCGAGGCCGCGTCGCTCATCGCGATCGTGCAGTGGCCGGAGCGGCGGGACCTGTCGCGCCCGAGCCACTCCGCCGACAACGTCGCCCGCCGCGACGTCATCCTCCGGTCGATGCACGACCAGGGGCACCTGAGCCGTGCCGAGCTCACCGAGGCACTGGCGTCGAAGCCGGCCGAGTACGTCCGACTGACGCCCCCGCAGCAGGGGTGCGAGGCCGTCGCCCGCGGCGCCGAGTTCTTCTGCCAGTACGCGGTCGAGGCCGCGCGGGAACTACCGCAGCTCGGCCCGACGCAGGACCGCCGCGACGACGCCTGGCGGAAGGGCGGCTACCGCGTGCAGACGACCCTCGACCTCGACCTGAACGGGCAGCAGAAGGCGCTGCTCGACCGCTACGACCCGGCCAGTGAGTCCCGGTTCGCCCTCGGCGCCACGCTGGACACGGTCGAGGCCGGGACCGGTCGGGTCCTGACGATGGCGCAGAACAAGGACTACGACCGCTCGTCGAACGCGCCCGCGAGCGCGACCTCGCTGAACTACGCCACCGACGAGGCGAACGGCGACTCGACCGGGTTCCAGGTCGGCTCGACCTACAAGATGTTCACGCTCCTGCAGTGGCTGGCCGCCGGCAGGAGCCCGGACGCGGTCGTCGACGGTACCCGGCACGGACGGAGCACGTGGACGCAGTGCGGGCAGCCGATCGACCGGTACTGGAACCCGAAGAACGACTCACCGGGGCAGACCGGCCCCTTCACCGTCCGCGCAGCGACGGCGCAGTCGGTGAACGCCGCCTACGCATCGATGGCCGAGCAGCTCGACCTGTGCGACATCCGCGACACCGCGGCGGCGCTCGGCGTGCACCCGGCGACCGGGGGAGCCCTGCCGGCGAACCCCGCAGCCGTGCTCGGCACGACGAGCATCGCGCCGCTCACCATGGCGGCCGCGTACGCCGGCGTCGCGAACGGCGGCGTGTACTGCGCGCCGGTCGTCATCGACGAGGTGACCTCGCGGGACGGCGAGCAGCTCGGCGGCCAGCAGCGCTCGTGCCGGCAGGCGGTCCCGACCGCCGTCGCGACCACCGCGTTCGAGGTGATGCAGGGCGCGTTCCGCGGCGGCACCGCGAGCGGCGGGCAGACCCCGGACGGTGCGACCCTGTTCGGCAAGACCGGCACCACGGACGACGCCGACCAGATCTGGCTCATCGGCGGGACGACCCGCGCGGTGACGGCCTACTGGCAGGGGAACACCGACGGCGGGAAGGCGAACCTGCGCCACTTCGACAACGTCGAGGGGACGTACGCGAGCACCCGTGCCGCCGTGTGGCGGCAGGCGCAGACGGCGGTCAACGCGGCGGTACCCGTGGGGTGACCGGAAGGAATCGCTAGAAGTATCTTCCGTGGAATGCTAATCTCGACGAATGGAAGACACGATGCGCGCGATCGTCCTCGACGCCCCCGGCTCGCCCGAGGCACTGCGGATGCGGACCCTGCCGATCCCCGACCCCGAGCCGGGCTGGGTCCTCGTCCGGGTCGAGGCGTTCGGTCTGAACCGGTCGGAGCAGCACTTCCGGCAGGGGCTCGGATCGTTCGGCTCCTTCCCGCGGGTGCCCGGCATCGAAGCCGTCGGTCGGGTCGTCCGGGCACCCGGTGGCGAGTTCGCCGAAGGGCAGCAGGTCGCCGCGCTCATGGGCGGCATGGGGCGCACGATCGACGGCGGCTACGCGGAGTACACCTGCGTCCCGGTGTCGAGCGTCGTCCCGTTCCGCAGCGACCTCGACCCCTCGGTGCTCGGTGCGCTGCCCGAGATGGTGCAGACCGCGTACGGGTCCCTCACCACGGGCGTCGACCTGCGTGACGGCGGGTCGCTCCTCGTCCGGGGTGGCACGTCGTCCGTCGGGCTCGCGGTCGCGGTGCTCGCGAAGGAGCGCGGTGCGACGGTCTTCTCGACGACGCGGTCGGCGGCCAACGCGGACGTCCTGCACGCCGCCGGCGTCGACCACGTGCTCATCGACGACGGCAGCGTGGCCGACCAGGTCCGCGCGGTGCTGCCTGGCGGTGTGGACGGCGCGGTCGAACTCGTCGGCACCGGTGCGCTCCGGGACACGCTGCGGGCCGTCGCCGTGCACGGCACCGTGTGCTTCACGGGCATGCTCTCGGACGAGTGGACCGTTCCGGACTTCTACCCGAACGACTTCATCCCGAACGGCGTCCGGCTCACGGCGTACTCGGGCGACGCGGCAGACCTGCCGGCGGCCGTCCTGCAGCGCGTGGTGGACGCCGTCGCCGTGGGGACCCTGTCGTTCCCGATCGGGCGCGTCCACGACTTCACCGAGGACGGCGTCGTCCAGGCGCACCGCGACATGGAGACCGGAGCCGTCCGCGGCAAGCTGGTCGTCCGCGTCGACGGGGCACAGCGATGACCCCGGCGGACCGCCTCGGCTTCTTCGACACCCTGGTGCGGAGCCAGATCGAGCTGTGGAACGCCGTCGACCATTCCGTCACCGCGGCGAGCGGCATGTCGCTCGGGCTCGCGACGGCACTGCGAGTGGTCGACGAGCTGGCCGGGGCGGCGCGGGTGCAGGACGTCGCCGACACGGTGGTCATCACCGTCGGCGCGGCGAGCAAGATCGTCGACCGGCTGGAGCGCGACGGGTTCGTCCGTCGTGTCCCCAACCCGGACGACCGGCGCTCGTCGCTGATCGAGGTCACCCCGCGGGGAGCGGGAGCACTCGCGCTGGCGCTGGACGCGCAGCACGAGGTGCTCGCGCGCGCGACGGCGGGCGTGGACGACGAGCGTCTGGTGGCGGCGGGCGCGGTGCTCGGTCGCATCCGGGCCGAGGCGTGACGGACGGGAGGCGCGGTGCCAGCTGGCACCGCGCCTCCCGTCATCCACCTGGTGGCGACTAGGACAGCTTCTTGCTGTCCTCGAGCCAGCCCGCGAGCTTCGTCATGTAGCCGGCCTGCGAGGCGTAGTCGAGCGCCGGGAAGGTCCAGCTGTGGACCTGGCCGGCGTCGAGCGCCGCGTTGTCGGCGAACGTCGGCTGCTTCTCGAGGTCGGCGACCTGGTAGCCCTGCTGTGACAGCAGGATCACGTCACCGGTGATCTGCCCGGCGTTCTCCCACGAGTAGACGCCCCAGTAGAAGCCCTTGGGCTTCGGGTTCACGAAGTCGACGCCGAAGGACGTGTACATCTGCAGCGTCGGCTCGTCGCTCGGGCGGGTGACGTAGGCGCCGTCGCCGTCGGCGTACATCGAGACGACCGAGAGGTCGGACTCCTTCGCGGCCTTCTCGAGGTCGTCCGCTGCGGTCTCGAAGCGGTCCTCGGCCGCGTCGACCGTGGACTCCTTCGCACCGAGCGACTCGGCGAGGTCGGCGATGGTCGTGATGACGTCCTCGCCCTTGCCGCCCCACTTGACCTGGGCGACCGGAGCGATCGCCTGGACCTGCTTCTGCTGTTCCTTGTCCTTGAAGCCGTAGCCCGGCTGGGTGGTGTCGAGCGTGCCCTTCTCGTCCGTCGGGTAGACCGAGGTGACGACGAGGTCGGGCTTCAGCGCGGCGAGCTGCTCGAGGTCGATGTCGCCGTAGGCCTCGCCGAGCTGCGTGATGCCGTCGGTGTCGAGGTCGTCGAAGCGGGCGTCCTTCGCCATGGTGAGCTGCCCGAAGGTGCCGACCGGCTTGAGCCCGTACTCGATGAACGAGATCGCGATGTCGTTGAGCACGACGACGCGCTTCGGGGTGTGGTCGACCTTGACGGTCGTGCCGGTGGCGTCCTTGTACGACCAGGCGCCGTCGGCCGCGGCGCTGCTGCCACTGCCGGCGCTGTCGTCGGAGCTGTTCGTGCTGGAGCAGCCGGCGAGGAGGAGGGCCGAGACGGCCACGGAGGTCACGAGGGCGGCGCGGAAGGAGCTGCGGCGGAAGGTCTTCACGTTAGGAGAGGCTAACCTAAGTTGAGCGCGCCCGCCAGTTCGTCGTGGCGGACCACGTCGTGCTCGTCGGCCTCGGGGACGATCATCGGGGCCCCGGTCACCGGGTCGGCGACGACGCGGGCGTGCAGCCCGAACGCGCGTTCCAGCAGCTCCGGCGTGAGGACGTCCGCCGGGGTGCCGTCCGCTGCGACACCGCCCTCGTGCAGGACCACGAGCCGGTCCGAGTACCGGGCCGCCAGCGTCAGGTCGTGCAGGACCATGACGACGGTCGATCCCTGTTCGCGGTTGAGGCGCCGGACCAGCCGGAGGACCTCGAGCTGGTGCGCCAGGTCGAGGTAGGTCGTCGGTTCGTCGAGCAGGAGGGTCTCGGCCTGCTGGGCGACCACGAGTGCGATCCACGCGCGCTGCCGCTGCCCGCCCGACAGGCTCGCGACGTCCCGGTGGGCGACCTCGGTCAGACCGGTCGCCGCGATGGCCTGCTCGGCGACGTCGGCGTCGTCGGCGGTCCACGGCTTCGCCCACGACTGGTGCGGGTTCCGGCCGCGCATCACCAGGTCGAGCACGCTCGTCCCGGCCGGGGCGACGGGGGACTGCGGGAGGATCGCGAGCTTCTTCGCGACCGCTCGGTTCGACTCCCGGCGGATCGGGGTCCCGTCGAGGTGGACCTCGCCGGCCTGCGGCTTGAGCACCCGCCCGAAAGCCTTGAGGAGCGTGGACTTCCCGCAGCCGTTCGCGCCGAGGAACGTCGTGACGGTGCCCCGCTCGATCCGCAGGTCGAGGTCGGAGAGGACGGGGTGCCGGTCGTAGCCGACCGCGAGCCCGCGGGCCTCGAGCACGGGGACGGTGGTGCCGGGCGTGGTGTCCGGGGTGCGGGTCATCGGGACATCTCCTTGCGGTGACGGATGAGGAGCCAGATCAGGTAGGGGGCGCCGATCACCGTCGTGATGATGCCGACCGGCACCTGCCACGGGAACGCCGACCGGGCGAGCAGGTCCGCGGCGAGGACGAGGGCGGCACCGAGCGCTCCGGCGAGCAGCAGGGGTGGACGGTTCGTGCCGGCGAGCCGGAGCCCGACCTGCGGGACCACGAACGCGACGAAGCCGACCGGGCCGGCCGCGGCGACGGCGGCGGCGGTCAGGACGACCGCGAGCGCGATCACGACGAGTCGGTGTCGCTGCACGGCCAGGCCGACCCCGGTCGCGACCTCGTCGCCGAGCTGCCCGATGCCGAGGGCGGCGCTCGTGGCCAGGGCCAGGGGGACGGCGATCGCGGCGACCACGAGCAGCGGCCAGACGCTCGACCACGAGGTGCTCGACAGGCTGCCGACGAGCCACTGCGAGGCCGCCGCTGCCGCCGTGATCTTCGCGCGGACGAGCAGGTAGCTCGTGACGGCGTCGAGCGTGGCGCTCACCCCGATGCCGACGAGGATCAGCCGGTAGCTCTGCACGCCGCCGCGCCACCCGAACCCGTACACCGCCGCGGCCGCGAGGAGCGCACCGATCGTCGCGGCCACCGGGATGCCACCGCCGAGGACGATCGCCGAGACCGAGTACGACCCGCCGCCGAGCACGATCGCGGCCACCGCTCCGACGCTCGCGCCGGAGGTCACCCCGATGATGTCGGGCGTCCCGAGGGGGTTCCGCGTGAAGGTCTGGGTGAGGGCGCCGGCGACGCCGAGGGTCAGGCCGACGAGTGCGCCGGTGAGGACGCGGGGGAGGCGCAGGGTGGAGACGATGAAGGCGTCCGGTCCCGTCTCGAGCCCGAACAGCGAGCGAAGGACCGTGACCGGGGCGATCCAGGTCGAGCCGATCGCGACACCGAGGACGATCAGGACGCCGACGGCACCGAGCGCTGCGACCGTGTACCAGAAGACGCGGGGGCGCCAGGCGAGCCCGACGGGACCCACCACGACGCCGCGACGGCCGGCAGCGGCGTGCGCACGGGGGTGTGCTCCCGTGCGCGCCTGCGCCTCCGTGCGCGTTCGCGCCTGCTCCGCCGCGCTCACAGCGACACCAGCGATCGGCGACGTGCGACCGCGACGAACACGGGCCCGCCGATGACGGCCAGGACGATGCCGACCTCCACCTCGGCGAAGCCGCCGATCAGGCGACCGACCACGTCCGCGAGCACGACGAGCGCCGCACCCACGAGCGCGGACACCGGCAGGGTCCAGCGGTGCCCCGTGCCGACGAGCGCCCGGGCGACGTGCGGCACCGTGAGGCCGACGAACCCGATCGGCCCCGCGGCGGCGGTCGCCCCGGCGGCGAGCAGCGTGATGCCGCCGAGTCCGACGAGCCGCGCGACGAGCACGTTCTCGCCGAGGCCCTTCGCCAGGTCCGTCCCGAGCCCGAGTGCGTCGAGCGCCCGCACGTTCAGCACGGCGAGCACGAGTCCGACGACGAGGAACGGCCAGACCGCTCCGAGGACGTCGAGCTGCCGTGCCGCGAGCGACCCGACGACCCACAGGCGGTACGCGTCGAGCGAGTCCTGGTCGGTGAGCACCACGAACGACGTCAGGGCACCGAGCAGCGCTGAGACCGCGGCGCCGGCGAGGGCGAGGGGCACCGGGCTCGCGGTCCCGCTGCCCGCGATCGTCACCGAGAACACGACCACGCTCGCCACGAGGGCCCCGACGAGCGCGAACCACACCGTGGCGCCCGTGCTCGTGATGCCGAACACGTAGACGCCGATCACGACCGCGAGGCCGGCACCGGACGAGACGCCGAACAGGCCGGGGTCGGCGAGCGGGTTCCGGGTGTGCCCCTGCATGAGCAGGCCTGCGATCCCGAGCGCTGCTCCGACCGCGGCACCGATGAGGGTGCGGGGGATTCGGGAGCCCCAGACGATCGCCTCGTCCGTGCTGCTGCCGGTGCGCATGAGCCCGTCGAGGACGCGGTCGGCGCCGATCCGGTTGCTGCCGAGGAGCAGGCTCGCGACCGCCACCAGGGCGAGCACCACGACGAGGGCGACGATCACCAGGGCCCGGCGTCGGACGGCGGTTCGGTGCACGCCGAGCGCGTCGGTCGGACGCGTGGCGGGGGCCTCCCGGACGGGAGCCAGGGTGGGGATGGGGGCTGGCACGGAGATCATCTTAGGTTAGCCTTGCCTCATGGCGAAGATCCCGCGGCTCCTGCCCGAGAACCCCCGGCTCTTCCGCGCGCGGGTCGTCCGCACCGACCGGGTCACCCCGTCGATGCACCGCGTCACGGTCACCGGCGACGACCTGCACGAGTTCCGGTACCTCGGGTTCGACCACTGGTTCCGCCTGTTCGTGCAGCGCCCGGACCAGGACGCCTTCCGGATGCCCGACCTCGACGGCACCAAGTGGTGGCCGACCTACCTCGCCATCCCCGAGGACGTCCGGCCGCACTGCGCGAACTACACCGTCGCGGCCTTCCGCTGGCTCGCCGACGGCACACCTGAACTCGACGTCGACTTCGTCGTGCACACCGACGCGGACGGCACCCCCGAGGGCCGCGCAGCCATCTGGGCCTGCGACGCCCGCCCCGGTGACGAACTCGCGATGCTCGACCAGGGCTGCATCTTCGACTGCCCGCCCGACACGAGCGAGGTGCTGGTCGCCGCCGAGGAGACCGGGCTCCCCGGGGTCGTCGGCATCGCCGCCTCGCTCCCGCGCGACGCGGTCGGCCGCATCATCCAGGAGGTCCCGTCCAGAGGCGACGTCCGCCCCCTCGACGCTCCCACGGGTGTCACCGTCACCTGGATCGTCCGCGACGAGGTCGCCCCGCACGCGGTCCCGGGTCGGGCGGCGCTCGCCGAGCTCCAGCGGCACGTCCCGGCCGACGATCGCGGCTACGCCTTCGTCGTGGGCGAGTCGACGCTCGCGACGGAGGGACGTCGACACCTGCACCGTGCCGGCCTGCCGAAGTCCCGGATCACGTTCTCCGGCTTCTGGAAGCACCAGGCCCGCGAGTCCGTCTCCGCCTGACCCGCACCGGGCCCGTTCCGATCGGGCGTGCCGGATGCACCTGATCGATTCGGGTGTACTGCTACGAAAATACGGACCAGGTACGCCCGTTCCGGCCAGGTACGTTCCCACATGCGAGACGGGAGGGACGGTGCCAGCTGGCACCGTCCCTCCCGTCCTGTGGTCGCGTCAGCCCTTGAGGCCGGAACCCGTCACGCCCTCGACGATCTGCCGCTGGAAGATCAGGTACAGGATGATCAGCGGCAGCGCCGCCAGGATCGCCCCGGCCTGGATGTCCGCGTAGCGCTGACCGAAGCTGCCCTGGACCGTGGCGAGCCCGACCGGGATCGTCATGAGGTCCGGGTTCGACAGCACGAACAGCGGCAGCAGCAGGTTGTTCCAGACCCCGACGAACGTCAGGATCGCCACCGCCGCGATGACCGGACGCGAGAGCGGCAGGATCACCGACCAGTAGATCTTCCACATGCCGGCGCCGTCGATGCGCGCCGCCTCCTCGAGCTCCCGGGGGATGCCGTCGAAGAACTGCTTGAAGATGAACACCGCGATCACGGCGGGCACCTGCGGGAAGATGACCGACCAGTAGGTGTTCAGCAGGCCGACCGAGTTGAGCTCCTGGAAGATCGGGATGATCAGGACCTGCGTCGGGATCATGATGCCCAGGATGATGAGCAGGAACGCGACGTTCCGCCCGCGGAAGGCGAGCCGGGACAGCGCGAACGCCGCCATCGACGCGAACAGCACCGTCAGGGCGGTCGTCACGAGGCTCGTGATGCCGCTCGCCAGGTACCAGTTCCAGATGTCGCCGGCCTGGAACAGTGCCGCGTAGGAGTGCAGCGTCGGGTTCCAGTTCGACAGGATCGAGTTGGCGCCGAGGGCCGCGACGCCGTTGTCGGACAGGGACGTCTTCAGGGCGAACAGGCTCGGGATGAGCCAGATCACGGCGAAGACGCCGAGGATGATGCCGGCGACGAGGTTGAAGCCCTTGCCGGAGACGCCGATCTTGGCGGCGTTCGCCGGTGCCGCCGCGGAGACCCCGGTGCGGAGCTTCGGGCGGTCGGTCGTGATGCTCTCGGTGGTGGTCACGTCAGGCACCCATCTCTCGCTTGGCGGCAGCGCGCTCGACGATCTGCCGGATGATCGCGATCGCGACGATCACGATGAACAGGAGCACCGATGCGGCCGATGCTGCGCCGAGTCGGTTGTCGGTGAAGCCGACGCCGGTGATGAGCTGCAGCGAGACCTGGGTCGAGATGCCCGGTCCGCCGTTCGTCATCAGGTACACCTGGTCGAAGATCTTCAGGCTGGCGATGATCTGCAGCAGGATGACCAGGGTCGTGGTGCGGCCGAGCAGCGGGAGCGTGATCGACTTGATCTGCTGCCAGTTCGACGCGCCGTCGACGGCCGCCGCCTCGTACAGTTCGCGCGGGATCTCCTGCAGGCCAGCCAGGTAGAGCACGAAGTTGAAGCCGAGGGTCCACCAGACCGTGGCGATCGCGACACCGATCATCGCGGTGTTCGGGCTCGCCAGGACACCGGCGCCGGGGGGTCAGCCCGAGGGCCGACTGGATCGACGCGAACAGACCGGTCGCGGGGGTGAAGATGAACACCCAGATCAGCGAGATCGTCGCCGACGGCAGGATGAACGGCAGGAAGAACGCCAGTCGGAAGAACCACTGACCGCGGTTCATCCGGTTCGTCAGCACGGCGAAGAGGAACGCCAGGATGACGAGCGGCGGCGTCGTGTAGAGCGTGAACTGCAGGGTGTGCCAGAGCGACGACCAGAAGTCGTCACGGCCGAGCATCTCGGCGTAGTTCGCGAACCCGGCGAAGCTGCCGAGCCCGGTGCGGACCGTCGAGGTGTTGAAGAAGCTCGACACGATCATCCACACCGTGGGGCCGAGCAGGAAGGCCAGGTAGAACAGGCCGAAGGGGGCGAGGAAGAGCCACCCCGTGCGGCCCTGGCCGCGCGTGAGGCTGGTCCGGAAGGAGCCGGCCCGGCGTGCACGCGGCGCCGTGGTGGCGTCGGTGGGCCGGTCGAGGACAGGTGCTGTGGTCACGTCATCGTGCCTTTCGCGCGGGCTTACAGCGGGCTCGGGGTGTTGAGGTAGGTGGACAGCTGGGACTTGATCGCGGACATGGCCTGCGCGGGGGAGCTGCTGCCCTGCTGGATGAGGGCGAGCTGGGCGCCGACCGTGTTCTCGAAGGTCGACCCCGATCCGCCGTACCAGGCCGGGTCGTCGAACACCGCGGTCTCGGCGGCCGAGGCGTAGTTCGCCTGCGGCTCGAGCTTCTTGTACGCTGTGCTGTCGTAGGTCGGCAGGTAGGCGGGCACGTGGCCGCCCTGTGCCCACGTGAGGCTCTGCTCGAGCATCTGCTTGATGAAGAGCATGTGCGCCTTGCGTTGCTCCGGGGTGCGGTCCTTCCTCGGCAGGATGAAGGTGTGCGAGTCGGCCTGCGCTGCGGGCTTGTCGAAGAGCTGCGGGATCGGCGCCATGCCGAACTTGAGACCCTTGATGGACTGCGCCGTGCTGATCTCCCACTCGCCCTGCATGAAGAAGCCCGCCTTGCCGGTGAACATCAGCGTCTGCGCGGTGGCGTAGTCGAGGCCCTTGTTGAGCCAGCCGTTCTTCACCCACTTCTGGGTCATGTCGGTGACCTTCGTGTACGCGTCCTCGTTGACGGTGAGCTTCGCGCCGCCGTCGCTGATGAACGGCGTCGCACCGTCGATCTGGTTGTACATCGTCCAGAAGAACCGCCACGGGGTGGCGATCTCGCTGACGTTGGCGACGTTGAGGGCCGTGCCGCCGGTGACCTTCGCGACCGCGGCGAGCGCGCTCTCGAAGGCATCGATCCCGGTCAGGTCCTTGAGCTTGCCGTCGCTGTCGATGAGGCCGGCCTTCTGACAGACATCAACGTTGTAGAAGAGGACGAACGGGTGCGTGTCGAGCGGCACGCAGATGTTCTTGCCGTCGGTCTTCTGCGCCGTCCAGGCCTTCTGGTTGAAGTCGCTGGCGCTCAGTCCGACGCTCGCCAGGTCGTCGCTCGTGATCGGGTCGAGCAGGTCGCCGTCCCAGAGCGGCTTCGCGCGGGTGAGGTGGGCGATCGCGACGTCCGGCGGCTTGTTCCCGACGGTGGCCAGTGTGACCTTGGAGTAGTACGGGTTGCCCCACGCGAACGTGGTCGCCTGCAGCGAGGACGAGCCGCCGTGCTGCTTGGCGTAGCCGGCCTCCATCTCCTGCATGCGGAGGCCGTCACCGCCGCCGAACAGGTTCCAGAAGACGAGCGTCTCCGGGTTGAGCGGTGCACCGGCGATGCCGGCGGCGAGGGGGCTGGAGCAGGCGGCGAGCGGCAGGACCGTCGCGGCGGCTGCGCCGGCGGCGAGGAGGCTCCGCCGTGTGAAGGCGCCGCCTCGTGGGTGCGGGGTGGGTACGGGGATTCGGTTCGGCATGGCATCACTCCATCGGGACGGGCCGAGTCGGAGCAGGGTCGGTGCTCCGTGAGCGCTCACATTAGCGCGCGTCCCGGCGTGCCGCCACCCTTTGGACACGGGTGACTGCCGATCCGTGATGTTCGGGGGCGCCCCCTTTCGTGTCGCGCGGAAAGCCGCTAGCGTTTCGGGAACGTGAGCGCTCACTTTGACCGAGCGCAGGCTGCCCCACGATCGAAGGAGATCCATGCCCCGCACACACCTCGTCCTCGACGCCGCGTTCACCGTGGGGCCGGTGCGACGTCGCCTGTTCGGCGGGTTCGTCGAACACCTCGGACGCCACGTCTACGACGGCATCCACGAGCCGTCGCACGAGACCGCCGACGAGCACGGCTTCCGCAAGGACGTCATCGACCTCGTCAAGGACCTCAACGTGTCCGCGATCCGCTACCCCGGCGGCAACTTCGTCTCCGGCTACAAGTGGGAGGACGGCGTCGGCCCGGTCGAGCAGCGCCCCCGCCGACTCGACCTCGCCTGGCACTCGACCGAGACGAACGAGGTCGGCTTGCACGAGTTCCAGCACTGGCTCGACCAGGTCGGCTCGGAGCTCATGCTCGCCGTCAACCTCGGCACGCGCGGCACGCAGGAGGCCATCGAGCTCCTCGAGTACGCGAACATCGACGCCGGCACCGCGCTCAGCGAGTACCGGAAGTCGAACGGCCGCCAGGAGCCCTTCGCCATCAAGATGTGGTGCCTCGGCAACGAGATGGACGGCCCGTGGCAGCTCGGTCACAAGAACGCCGAGGACTACGGCAAGCTCGCCGCCATGACCGCCAAGGCCATGCGGCAGATCCAGCCCGACCTCGAGCTCGTCGCCTGCGGTTCCTCCGGGGCGTCGATGCCGACGTTCGGCGAGTGGGAGCGGACCGTCCTCGAGCACACCTACGACGACGTCGACTACATCTCCGCCCACGCCTACTACGAGGAGGGCGACGACCTCGCCTCCTTCCTCGCCTCCGGCGTGAACATGGACCACTTCATCAAGACGGTCACGACCGCCGCCGACCACGTGCAGGCGCAGAAGAAGTCCGACAAGCGGATCGACATCTCCTTCGACGAGTGGAACGTCTGGTCCATCTCGAAGTGGAACGAGCAGCAGAAGACCTTCGAGCTGCAGGACTGGCCGGTCGCCCCGCGCCTGCTCGAGGACGTCTACACGGTCGCCGACGCCGTCGTCGTCGGTGGCCTGCTCATCTCGCTGCTGCGGCACGCCGACCGCGTCGCCTCGGCCTCGCTCGCGCAGCTCGTCAACGTCATCGGCCCGATCATGACCGAGCCCGGCGGCCCGGCCTGGCGCCAGACGACGTTCTTCCCGTTCTCGCTGACGTCGAAGCTCGCCAACGGCACGTCGCTGCAGGTCAAGGCCTCGGGTGACACGGTCGACGGCGGCAAGTACGGCGAGGTCCCGGTCGTCGACTCGGCCGCCACGGTCTCGGACGACGGCGCCGCGGTGTTCCTCGTGAACCGGCACCCGTCGGAGTCGACCACAGTCACGATCGACCTCGCCGGCCTGTCGGTCGACGGTGACGTCCGTGCCGAGGGCGTCTGGGACGACGACCTGCACGCCGTGAACGACCTGGCGAACACCGAGCGCGTCGGGCTCCGCACGAACGAGTCCGTCCGCCGCGAGGGTGACACCATCACGATCGAGCTCCCGCCGGTCTCCTGGACCGCCGTGTCGATCGGCTGAGACGCCTCGGCGCACGCTGCGGCGGGCGTCGAGTGAGCACAGAGGGCGTCGGACCGCTTCGCGGTACCGGCGCCTTCTGCCGTGCGGCGCGGCCGCGGGGCGAGCGCGGCGCGGTCGCGACTTCACGGGGTGGGTGACAGTTCACGGGGCTGTTGGCGCGTGAGGTGCCGGTGGACGCGCGAGGTGCGCGACGGCGGACGGGACGCGCGGTGCGGGCTGGCGCCGCGCCTCCCGTCCGTCGGGCGGTGCGGCGCGGTCCGTGCTGCGGAAGCGACACCGTGCCGCGTGCGGCGCGCGTCCGTGTCGCCAGGGCGACAGATGTGCGCCGGAGGTCCGCTGTGACGTGTCGCTTTCGCGACGGCGGACGGGAGGCGCGGTGCGGACGGGCGCCGCGCCTACCGTCTGTCGGGTGCGTCAGGCGTGCGGCGGCGTGCAGCGCACAGCGCGCGCCCGCCACGAGATCTCCTCGACGAAGGCGGCCGTGTCGGGGCCGAGCGGATCGTCGGCGGCGTCCTCGATGAGGAGCCCGAGCGCCGGGGCGAGCAGGAACGAGGTCGTCGTGGTGCTCCCGAACGCGTCGACGGTGGGGACGGCGACGGTGTCCGCGAGTCCGGCGTGCGCGAGTGCTGCGGCGTAGTCCAGCACGGCGTCCGCGGCCTCGTCAGAGGTCAGGACGGCGGTCAGGCCGTACACGATGTTCTTCATGATCCGAACGCGCCGAGGTGGGGAGATGAGGACCGCAGCGGTGGCTCGTCCTCCGGACACACGGAAGTGGCGCACACCCGGGGCCGGGACAGCAGACCGGCTCCGTGTGCACGGTACGCCCCACGCGCTGACCGTGTGACGGACGCCGTGGCCGCGAGGTCGGTCAGGCCGGCGGCGGCGCCGTGCTCGCCCGGACCACCAAGCGGACCGGCACGAGGTCGGCCTCGGCGCGGACCGGCTGCCCGTCGATCTGAGCGAGGAGGTTCCGGACCGCCCGGCGCCCGACCTCGTCGAAGGACTGGTGCACGGTGGTCAGCGGCGGCCAGAACGAGTCGGACTCGGGGGAGTCGTCGAAGCCCACCACGCTGAGGGTCTCCGGCACGGGCCGCCCGAGCTCGTGGGCGGCGCGGAGCACCCCGAGGGCCGTCTGGTCGTTCGCGGCGAACACGGCGGTGATCTCGGGGCGTCGAGCGATCTCCTGCCCGGCGCGGTACCCGGACTCGGCGCCCCAGCCGCCGCGGAACACCGGCGGGACGGTGCGCCCCGCGGCCTCGAGCGTGGCCTGCCAGGCGGCGAGACGCCGGGCGGCCGAGTACGACGACTCGGGGCCGGCGACGTGCCAGACGGTCTCGTGCCCGAGGTCGAGCAGGTGCTGCGTGGCCCGGCGGGCGCCGTCGGCCTGGTCGGTGTCGATCGCCGGGTGCTGCGTGGTGCCGGTCGAGTCGACGACGACCATCGGGACGCCGTCGGGCAGCACGACCTCGGCCGTGTCGATGATGTGCGACTCGATGATGATGACGACACCGTCGACGGCCTGTTCGTGCAGGCGGGAGAAGGCCGAGCGGACGCCTTCCTCGGTGCGGGAGGCCATCGGCAGCAACGTGATCGTGAAGTCGGCGACACCAGCAGCGTCGGCGATCGCCTCGAGCGTGCGCATGTTGCCGTACGACGCGAGGGTGAACATGATCACGCCGATCGTCCGGAAGCGCCCGGAGCGGAGGGCCCGGGCAGCGCGGTTCGGGCGGTAGCCGAGGTCGTCCATGACGCGCTGGACCCGGTCGCGGGTGTCCGGCGAGACGTTGTCGAAGCCGCGGGCGACGCGGGACACGGTCTGCATCGAGACCCCGGCGGCCTCGGCCACGGCGGCCATCGAAGGGGACCGGCGCGTGGCGGACAGGTCGGTCGTCAGGGGGTCTCCCATCGGTTGCGAGTGGACGTCGAGCGCGACGGCCTGCACCGGACGCTAGCGCATGTTGACGTTGCCATGCTATCGTCGCGCCGTTCGATGTTGACGTCAACATCGACGGACCCGAACACAGCACGACAAGGGAGTCACATGAGCACGCTGGAAGCGCGCGCAGCCGGAGCCACCGCCCCGGCCGTGCCACCGCGGCGCCGCGCCAGACCGCGCGGCCGGTACACGGGATGGCTCTTCGTCGGCCCGTTCGTCGTCGTCCTCGTCGCGATGCTCATCGTCCCGATCGGCTACGCGCTCTGGCTCAGCCTCTTCCGCGACCAGCTCATCGGCGGCAACCAGTTCGTCTGGTTCGCCAACTACGTACAGCTCTTCCAGGACGCGAAGTTCTGGTCGGGTCTCGGCCGGGTCGCGGTGTTCCTCGTCGTGCAGGTCCCGATCATGCTCGGCCTCGCGCTCGTCGCCGCCCTCGCACTCGACAGCGCGCGGCTCTGGGGAACGAGCTTCTTCCGCATCGCGGTGTTCCTGCCCTACGCGGTCCCCGGTGTCGTCGCCGCGCTGATCTGGGGCTTCATCTACGGCAACCAGTTCGGCCTCACCGGTACCGCGAACCACGCGCTCGGCATCGACCTGCTGCAGCCGTTCAGCCCGGACTGGGTCCTCACGTCGATCGGCAACGTGGTCACGTGGGAGTTCCTCGGCTACAACATGCTGATCTTCTACGCCGCGCTCCGCACCGTGCCCGGCGAGCTGTACGAGGCGGCCGAGCTCGACGGCGCCGGCCCGATGCGCACGGTCTTCTCGATCAAGCTCCCGGCCCTGCGCGGCCCGATGGTCATCGCCACGATCTTCTCGATCATCGGCAGCTTCCAGCTCTTCAACGAGCCGAACCTGCTCAAGACGCTCGCCCCGAACGTCATCGGCAGTGCCTTCACGCCGAACATGTACGCCTACTCGCTGTCCTTCAGCGGCCAGCAGTTCAACTACTCCGCCACCGTCGCGATCGTCATGGGCGTGATCACCGCGGTGATCGCCTACGTCGTCCAGGTCCGCGGCACCCGCGAGGAGAACCGATGAGCACCCTGCAGCACCCGGCGACCGGCGCGTCCGGCCCGGCCACCGTCACCGAGGCGACCACGACGCTGCGCGACCCGCAGGCCCGGTCGACCCGCGCCTCCAGGCGTGCCGAGCGGAAGGCCGAGCAGCACGTCGACGGACGCAAGCCGAAGCGTTCCGGCCTCCTCACGGCCGTGATGATCGTCTTCGTCGTCTACTCGTTCGCGCCGCTGTTCTACCTGCTCGTGAACAGCACGAAGACGCAGGCCTCGCTCCTGTCGACCTTCGGCCTGTGGTTCGGCGGGAAGTTCAACCTCTGGCAGAACATCGTCGACACGCTGACGTACAACGACGGCATCTTCGTGCAGTGGCTCGGCAACACGCTGCTCTACGTGGTCGTCGGCGCCGGTGGCGCGACCCTCCTCGCCACGATCGCCGGCTACGGCATGGCGAAGTTCCAGTTCCCCGGCCGTCGCGCGGTCTTCGCCGTCGTCCTCGGAGCGATCGCCGTCCCCGGCACCGCCCTCGCCGTCCCGACCTTCCTGCTCTTCTCGCAGTTCGGCCTGACGAACACCCCGTGGGCGATCATCCTGCCGTCGCTCATCAGCCCGTTCGGCATGTACCTGATCTGGACCTACGCGGTGGACGCGATCCCCGCCGAACTCCTCGAGGCCGCCCGCATGGACGGCGCCGGCGAGTTCCGGATCTTCTTCACGATCGCGCTCCGCCTGCTCGCGCCCGGTGTCGTCACGGTCCTGCTCTTCGCGGTCGTGGCCACCTGGAACAACTACTTCCTGCCGCTCATCATGCTGAGCGACCCGAAGTGGTACCCGCTGACGGTCGGCCTCAACCAGTGGAACGCGCAGGCCACCGGGTCCGGTGCCGAGCCGATCTACAACCTCGTCGTCACGGGATCGCTCCTCACGATCATCCCGATCGTGGTCGCGTTCCTATTCCTCCAGCGCTTCTGGCAGTCCGGCCTCGCGGCCGGTTCCGTCAAGGCCTGATCCGTCGGACGGGAGGCACGCAGCGGCCCCGCCACGCGCCTCCCAGCCCGACACACAGCAGCTCCACCCCCTCTCCACGAAGAAGTGAAAGGCACCTCCATGAACAAGCGTCTCCGGCGCGGCCTCAGCGCCGTCGCCATCGGCGTCACCGCAGCCGTCGCCCTCGCCGCCTGCGCCTCCGGCGGCTCCTCGTCCGGCGGGTCGTCCGACGACATCTCGAAGGCCCTCAAGGACGGCGGCACGCTGACCTACTGGTCGTGGACCCCGTCCGCGAAGGACCAGGTCGCCGCGTTCGAGAAGGCCTACCCCAAGGTGAAGGTCAAGCTCGTCAACGCCGGCACCGGCGCCGACCAGTACACGAAGCTCCAGAACACGATCAAGGCCGGCTCGGGTGCCCCCGACGTCGCCCAGGTCGAGTACTACGCGCTCCCGCAGTTCGCGCTGTCCGACTCGCTGCTCGACCTGTCCTCGTACGGGTTCGGCGACCTGAAGGACAAGTTCGCGACGAGCACGTGGAACTCGGTCGACATGGACGGCAAGATCTACGGGCTGCCCCAGGACTCCGGCCCCATGGCGCTGTTCTACAACAAGAAGGTCTTCGACAAGTACGGCATCGACGTGCCGACGACGTGGGACGAGTACGTCGCCGCGGCCAAGAAGCTGCACGAGGCCGACCCGGACGCGTACATCGCGGCCGACTCCGGCGACGCGGGCTTCACCACGAGCATGATCGCCCAGGCCGGCGGCACGCCCTTCACCACGAAGGGCGACAAGGTCACGATCAACCTCGAGGACGCCGGCACGAAGAAGTGGACCAAGACCTGGGACCAGCTCGTCGAGCAGGGTCTGCTGTCGAAGACCGTCGGCTGGAGCGACGACTGGTACAAGCAGCTCGGCAACGGCCAGATCGCCACGCTCATCACCGGCGCCTGGATGCCCGGCAACCTCGAGGCGAGCGTCGCCGACGCCAGCGGTGACTGGCGCGTCGCGCCGATGCCGACCTACGACGGCGGCACCGCGCAGACCGCGAACAACGGCGGCAGCGCCGAGGCGGTCATGAAGCAGTCGAAGAACCCGGCCCTCGCGGCGGGCTTCCTCAAGTGGCTGAACTCCTCGAAGGAGTCGACCGGCATCTTCATGAAGTCCGGTGGGTTCCCGTCGACCACCGCCGACCTCGAGTCCTCGGCGTTCCTCGACGAGAAGCCGGAGTACTTCGGCGGCCAGCAGATCAACAAGGTGCTCGTCGACGCGTCGAAGTCGTCCGACAACGACTTCACCTACCTGCCCTACCAGGTGTACGCGAACAGCGTGTACGCGGACACCGTCGGCCAGTCGTACGAGAACGGCACCTCGCTCGAGAGCGGTCTCGCCGCCTGGCAGAAGGCCCTCGCGAAGTACGGCAAGGACCAGGGCTTCACGGTCTCGTCCAAGTAGTCACCACACCAGTTCGACCCGGGGCCGTGCGGAACCTTCCGCACGGCCCCGTCTCCTGAAAGAGTTCCCCCATGCGCTTCGCCATCGGCGACACCGACTTCCTGCTCGACGGCGAGCCGCACCGGATCCTGTCCGGCGCGATCCACTACTTCCGCGTCCACCCCGACCTGTGGGCGGACCGGATCCGCAAGGCGAAGCTGATGGGGCTCAACACCATCGAGACGTACGTCGCCTGGAACGCGCACGCGCCGTCGCCTTCTTCGTTCAGTTTCGAGGACGGTCTCGACCTCGGCCGCTTCCTGGACCTCGTCGCCGCCGAGGGCATGCACGCCATCGTCCGTCCCGGCCCCTACATCTGCGCCGAGTGGACGAACGGCGGCCTGCCGTACTGGCTCTTCGCCGACGGCACCGTCGGGGTCCGCCGCGACGAGCCGGGGTTCCTCGCCGCCGTGCAGGGGTACTTGGAGCATCTCGCGCCGGTGCTGGTCCCGCGGCAGATCGACCACGGCGGGCCGATCGTGCTCGTGCAGGTCGAGAACGAGTACGGCGCGTACGGCTCCGACCCCGTGTACCTGCGGAAGCTCGAGGCGATGCACCGCGCGATCGGGCTCACCGTCCCCTTCACGAGCGTCGACCAGCCGATGGGCACGATGCTCGAGGACGGTTCGCTGCCCTCGTTGCACAAGACCGGGTCGTTCGGCTCGCGTTCCGTCGAACGGCTCGCACGGCTCCGACAGGCCCAGCCGACCGGCCCCCTGATGTGCTCCGAGTTCTGGGACGGCTGGTTCGACAGCTGGGGCGAGCACCACCACACCACGCCGGCCGCTGCTTCGGCATCGGACCTCGACGACCTGCTGGCAGCGGGCGGCTCGGTCAACATCTACATGTTCCACGGCGGCACGAACTTCGGCTTCACGAACGGCGCGAACGACAAGGGTGTGTACCGCCCGATCGCGACGTCGTACGACTACGACGCCCCGCTTGACGAGGCCGGGCGTCCGACGGAGAAGTTCCACGCGTTCCGCTCGGTCATCGAGCGCTACGCGCCCGTGCCGCCGCTGCCCGCTGCGATGCAGCCCGGTGGGTCGGGTCGGCTCGGGTCCGTCGGTCCCGTCGGACCCGTCGGTCCCGTCGGGTCGGCTCCGGGCCAGGAGGCTCGGCTCGCCCCCGCCTCGGACGTCGCCGTCGGTCTCGACCGCGTCACACCCCTGCGCGCCCTGCTGCCGTCCCTCACGTCGTGGTCCGCGCACGACACCCCGCCGACGTTCGACGCCCTCGGCGCTGCGAGCGGCTTCGTGCTGTACCGGACCGAGGTGGACCTGCCGTCGGGCGGCGTGCTCACCGTCGGTGAGGAGGTCCGCGACCGCGCGGTCGTCTCCGTGGAGGGGATCGTCGTCGGGGTCCTCGAGCGGGAGCACCACGACCGCGCCATCGCCCTGCCCCCGGTCACCGGGACGCTCGAGCTCCTCGTCGAGGACCAGGGTCGCGTCGACTACGGCCCACGCATCGGCGAGCCGAAGGGCCTGATCGGCGGGATCGCCGTCGACGGGGTCCCGCTCGCCCGCTGGACCGCGTCGCCCCTGGCCCTCGACCCGATGCCCGCGGCCGCGCTGACGATCCTCGCCGACGCCCTGCCCACCGACGGCGACGTGCTGGCCGGACCGGTGTTCGCCACGGGGTCGTTCGACCTCGCCGAGGCAGGGGACCGCTACCTCGCCCTCGACGGGTTCCGGAAGGGCGTCGCCTGGGTGAACGGGTTCTGCCTCGGCCGGTACTGGTCCCGCGGGCCGCAGCAGACCCTGGCCGTCCCCGGACCGGTGCTCCGTGCCGGGAGGAACGACGTCGTCGTCCTCGAACTGCACGCCGCCGCGTCCCGGTCGGTGTGCCTGCGGGTCGAGCCGGACCTCGGGCACACGGAGGGCTGACCGGGTTAGGCTTCGCTGGAGTCCGAGCAGCCGAGGGGGATGCGATGGTGCGGGTGCTGCAGTGGGTGGGGCGCGTGGTCGTCTCCGTGCTCCACGTCCTGGCGGGGGTGCTCACCTCGTTCGGTTCCGGCGGGATCGTCGGTGCGGGAGCGCCGCCGACCCCGACCCCGAACAAGCCCGACGACTACCGCCCCTGACCGCTCCGGGAGTCAGACTGCTCGAGCTCCGGCCCACGCCCGCACCTCGAGCAGCGCCGCACGTCGCCACCGCCACAGTGGGGCGAACTTGGTGCCGTCGTCCTCCCACGCCTGCGTGAGCATCCAGATCTGCCGCCGGTGTTCCGTGCCGCTGTCATCACGCCACTCGACGAACGCGTCGTCGAGCACCGTGGTGATGCCGTCGCGCGGCGCCGACCAGCTGACGAGGAAGCCGTGGTACCGCAGCGTGTCTCCGCACAGTTGGACGCCGAGCCGCGGGAGCCGGACCAACACCCAGGTAGCGATCGCAGCGAACACGACACCCAGGACGAAGACGAAGACCCGGGCTGACGCGCCCCGTGAGAAGGCGACCGAAGCAACCGCGGCACCCGTCCCGATGCCGACGGGACCGAAGACGATCATGTTGAGCACGCGGTCGAGTCGCGGCGGCCGGATGGTCTTCACGGCAGCGGCCGGCTCGAGGCGTCGGGCGAATCGGTGTCGAGCGCGTCGAGGTCGGCGAGGGCCGCTCGGGCGTCGGCGATCCGGTCGGCCTCGGGGCGGGTCCACCACTCGGGTCCGCGTTCGCCGAGCCCGTGCTTCGCCAGGCCGTTGCGGTGCCGTGCTGCGGCGAGGGCGTCCTCGTCGCCGGAGTGCTTGGC
Source organism: Curtobacterium sp. SORGH_AS_0776 (assembly GCF_031453355.1). Classification (NCBI taxonomy): domain Bacteria; kingdom Bacillati; phylum Actinomycetota; class Actinomycetes; order Micrococcales; family Microbacteriaceae; genus Curtobacterium; species Curtobacterium sp. SORGH_AS_0776. The sequence goes on along the minus strand of NZ_JAVIYU010000001.1, from coordinate 3,710,135 downwards.
CTGCTTGACGGCGTTGCGGCCCCGACCGAGGTGCGACCGGAGTGCTGCGGCGACGTCCTCGGGGAGCGCCGGGTCGGTCCGTCGCCACCGCCGACCGTCGACCACGAAGAAGTGGTCGTCGGGCGTCGCGGTCATGCCGCCAGTCTGTCAGGGGTGGGCGGTAGAACGGCGGTGATGCCCGAACCCCGCACCCGCGCCCTGCTCGACGTCCGCCGGATCTACGCCGAGCCGGCAGCCCTCGGGCTCCAGCGCGGGCAGGAGGTCGTCGGGCAGTGGCCCGACGCCGAGATCGTCCCCGTCGAGTCGCACTGGAACATCCCCGAGGTGCACGGCGACGAACGGAACGTCCAGCGGTGGGTGCGCATCAAGACCGAGGCGCTCGTTCTCGGCGTGAAGAAGTCGCTCGTGACCCGGCCGAACGGGCGCTCGGCGGACTTCATCGCCCCGTCGACGGCGAACGGCTGTGCCATGGCGTGCGCCTACTGCTACGTCCCGCGGCGCAAGGGCTACAGCAACCCGGTGACGGTCTTCGCGAACATCGACCAGATCACGAAGCACGTCGCCCGCAACATCGCGAAGCAGGGGCCGAAGACCGAACCGAACCAGTGCGACCCGCACGCGTGGGTCTACGACATCGGCGAGAACAGCGACTGCTCGGTGGACGCGATGCTCAGCGACAACGTGCGGGACCTCTGCGACCTGTTCCGGATGTCACCGACGGCCAAGGCCTCCTTCGCGACGAAGTACGTCAACCGCGACCTGCTCGACTGGGACCCGATGGGGCGCACGCGCATCCGGTTCTCGCTCATGCCGCACGACACCGCGAAGGTCACCGACATCCGCACCAGCCCGATCGCCGAGCGGATCGCCGCGGTGAACGACTTCGTCGACGCCGGGTACGAGGTCCACCTCAACTTCTCGCCCGTCACCCTGACCCCGACGTGGGAGTCCGACTGGGCCGACCTCCTGCGTCAGGTGGACGACGTCCTCTCCCCGGCGGCGAAGGCGCAGCTCGCGGCCGAGGTCATCTTCCTCACCCACAACGAGCCCCTGCACGAGGTCAACCTCGGCTGGCACCCGAAGGCCGAGGACCTGTTGTGGCGCCCGGACCTGCAGGAGCAGAAGGTGTCGCAGAACGGCGCGGTCAACGTCCGCTACCGCTCCGGGATGAAGGGGCAGCTGGTCGAGCGGTTCCGGGAACTCGTCGCGGAGCACCTGCCGAGCTGCCGCATCCGCTACGCCTTCTGAGACGACGAACGCCCGCGCCGTCGGGCGCGGGCGTTGCGTGGTGCGATGGGCTCAGTGACCGTCGAGGTGGTCCTTCGCCTTCTCGGTCTCGAGACGGCCCTCGCCCATGACCTGGTCCTTCTGGCCCTGGTGCTTGAGCTCGTCGTCGTCGGTGTGCTTGCCGACTGCTTCCTCGACCTTGCCGACGACCTTCTGGGTGACGTCCTTCGCCTTGTCTCCGAGCGACATGGTGTCTTCCTTCCTCCGGGGACCGCCGAGGGTCCTCGGGGCCTGTGCCACGAAGACAACCAGGGCCAGCAGCGCGGCTCGCGGCCGGGCCGCAGGTTCGTGTACCCCGAATACTTCCACCGGGGTACGGATCAGGGGATCAGTCGGTCGGCCCGGTAGCGGTCGAACAGCTCGGCGAAGGCGCGTTCGGTGCGACGGAAGGCGGTGAAACCGGCGTCGCGGCTCTTGCCCATGTCGGTGACGACCTCCATCGCGCGACCGAGGTCGGCGTCGGTGTGCCACCACGAGGCGAGCCGGGCGATGTCGGGTTCGACGAGGCCGTGGCGCTCCGCGATGTCGGCCCACGCAGCCTCGTGCGGCGCCATCTGCTCCTCGAGCGGACGCGGCGCATCCTCGTACCCCACGACCCGCGCCGGGTCGACACCGAGGTGGGCGGCGAGCCGGGGCCACATCCAGCGCCAGCGGAACACGTCGCCGTTCACGATGTTGAACGCCTCGTCGGCACCCTCGGGCGTGGTCGACGCCCAGACCATGTGCTCGGCCAGGATGCCGGCGTCCGTCATGTCGGTGAGGCCGTTCCACTGCGCCTCGCTGCCCGGGAACACGAAGTCCAGACCGAGCTCCTTCGCCAGGGTCGCCTGCACCGCGATCGTCAGCCCCATGTTCATCGCGTTGCCGACCGCGTGGCCGATCACCGTGTGCGAGCGGTGCACCGACCAGGTGAAGCCCTGGCGGTCGGCGGCGGCGAAGAGCTCGTCCTCCTGGGCGTAGTAGAAGTTCGGGGTGTCGAGGCGCGGTTCTTCCTCGTGGAACGGGGTGTCGGGCATCTCGCCGGCGGCGTACGCCTCGAACGGACCGAGGTAGTGCTTCAGGCCGGTCACGAGGGCGACGTGCTCGAGCGGCGCGTGGGCGAGGGCGGCGAGCAGGTCGCGCACCATGCCGCCGTTCACGCGGATGTTCTCGGCCTCGGTGTCCTGCCGCTGCCAGGCGGTGAAGAAGACGTGGGTCGGGCGCTCGTCGGCGAGGGCGGTGCCCAGCGACTCCGGGTCGCGCAGGTCCGCGGCCACGGTGCGGACACCGTCGCGGGCGAGGGGCCGGCGGGAGAGTGCGGTCACCTCCCACCCGAGGTCGAGCAGGTGCGCGACGAGCGCCGATCCGGTGATGCCGCTGGCACCCACCACGAGGGCTCGGGGACGGTCGGGGGACTGTGCGGCGGTGTCGTCGAGGGTCATCCCGGTGGTCAACACGTGTCGTGCTGTGCTTGTTCCCGGACGAGCAGTTGACGCCGCGATTCGAGGCGACTGACCACGGTGATGAACACGGCGACGGCGAGGAGGCCGACCATCAAGGACCATCCAGCCGTCCCGTTGGTCATCGCGACCGAACCGGAGAGCCCGACCAGACTGAGGAACATCCCGACGAGCACCGGGACGGCGGCACGCGACGAGCGGCGCTGCCAGTCGATCATGCTCCGGACGAGTCCTGCGTACGGTTCCGTGACGGTGCCGGGTCGCCGCAACTGTCGTCGGAGTTCGCGACGTTGCGCCGGGGTGAGGACCGCGAGCGGCCGCTCGGGAGCGGTGAGGAAGAACGGCAGCAAGGCCCCGGTCCGGCGGGCACGGATCCACACGGTGACGGTGAGCACTGCACCGATCGCTGCGATGATCGTCCAGACGAGTTCCGCGGGCCGGGTAGTCCCGACGGCGCCGAGTGCGGTCCACAACACCGAGAGTCCGGCGAGGGCGGCCTGTTGCGAGATGCCGATGACGGTGCCGCCGACGGCAGCGAGGTGATCGGCGCGGTGAGTGGCCGTGACGAGGCGGTCGTCCATGTCAGCGCGGTCGGCGGATACGGATCGGGCCCTTGGCGGTGGACGGGTCGACGACGCTGCCGTGCTGGGTGATCTCGACCTCGCCTCTGGACATCATCCGCCGCGCCGCACGCCGGGCGGGTTCCATCAGGTCACGCCAGCCGTCGGGGTCGAGGGCCCGGGCGGCGTCGGACGGGCAGATGCTGGACGTGCGGGCCCGTGCGGCGAGGAGTTCGTCGATGCGCTGCTCGAGCGCGAGGTCGGTTTCGTCGACCCCGTGCTTCCGGCACGCTGCCGAGCACCACTTCGCCTCCGGCCCGGCGGACTCGGGCATCCGTCGTCCGCACGCGGCGCAGGTGCGCTCGGCGTGCGCTGCCTCGGATGCCGATGCATCCGCTGCCGTCCTGATCGCCCGTCCCATTCCTCCATCATGGTCCTCGGCACCCTGTCCGTCCTCAGCACCGGCACGCGTGACCCAGCCGGCGCTGGCACGATCGGGTCGGTGAACACCGACACTGCACCCGAGCGTCCCGCCGAGCCCGCCTGGGTCGAGCACGTCATGTGGTGGCACGTCTACCCACTCGGGTTCGTCGGTGCCGACGTCCGGCCGGACACCCCCGTGGACGAACGCTCCGTCGACCACCGGCTCGGCCGCATCGAGCCCTGGCTCGACCACGTCGTGGACCTCGGGCTGAACGGGCTGCTGCTGGGCCCCGTCTTCACGAGCTCGACGCACGGCTACGACACGGTCGACCACTTCCGGATCGACCCGCGGCTCGGTGACGACGACGACTTCGACCGGCTCGTCACGGCCGCGCACGACCGGGGGATCCGGGTCCTGCTCGACGGGGTGTTCAACCACGTCGGACGGGAGCACCCGGCCTTCCGCGCCGTCGAGGAGCAGGGCCCGGACGCGCCGACGGCGGATCTGTTCGCGATCGACTGGGCAGGCTGGTCGCCCGGCGACGACGTGCCGGTCGGACTCTTCGAGGGGCACGACATCCTGGTCGCGCTCGACCACGGCAGCCGGGCCACCGAGGACCTCGTCGTCGAGGTGATGACGCACTGGCTCGCACGGGGCGTCGACGGCTGGCGACTCGACGCGGCCTACGCGGTACCGACGGCGTTCTGGGCACGGGTGCTGCCGCGCGTCCGGGAGCGCTTCCCGGACGCCTGGTTCACGGGCGAGGTCATCCACGGCGACACGGCTGCGTTCGTCCGCGCCTCGACGGTCGACTCCACCACGCAGTACGAGCTCTGGCAGGGCATCTGGCACGGCATCGCCGACCGGAACTGCTTCGAGCTCGCCCACGCCGTCGAACGGCACGACGAACTGCTCGCTGCACAGGCGCCGAGCACGTTCGTCGGCAACCACGACGTGACGCGCATCGCGAGCGCCGTGGGGGAGCGGTTCGCCGGGCACGCCGCCGCCGTCCTCTTCACGGTCGCCGGGACCCCGAGCGTCTGGGCCGGTGACGAGTACGGCTGGACGGGGGTGAAGGAGGAGCGCGTCGGCGGGGACGATGCCGTCCGCCCGGAGTTCCCAGCCGCTCCGCCCGAGTCCGTGGCGCTCACGCACACGTACGAGGCGCTCATCGCCCTCCGTCGCCGCGAGCCCTGGCTGCACCGCGCCCACACCGACGTCGTCCACCTGACGAACACCGCGATCGTGCTGCGGACCGCGACCGCGGAGCGGGCGGTGGTGACCGCCCTGAACCTGTCGCCCGATCCCGTCGACCTGCCCACAGCGGGTGCGACGCGCGTCGAGGCGGGCGGAGCCGACGTCGGGGACGGGACCCTGCGCCTCCAGGGCGCCGCCTGGGCCGTCCTGACGGCCGCCCACTGAACCGAGACTCGGCCCGGCGGACAGTTCCGCGGCACGGATGCCGCGAACGTGTCCGCCAGGCCGAGTCTCGGGGGCGACGCGCGCGCCCGCGCTACTTGCGCGCGGACGCCGCCCGGCGCTTGTTGAACACGTCGAACGCGACGGCGGCGAGCAGCACCAGGCCCTTGATGAGCGACTGGTACTCGGTCCCGATGCCGAGGATCGACATGCCGTTGTTCAGGATGCCGATGATGAGACCACCGACGATCGCTCCCGGCACCGTCCCGATGCCACCGGTGACGGCCGCGCCGCCGATGAACACTGCGGCGATGGCGTCGAGCTCGAAGCCGTTGCCGGCACCCGGAGCCGCGAGGTTGAGCTGGCCGGTGAACACCACGCCGGCCAGGGCCGAGATGACGCCCATGTTGACGAAGAGCAGGAACGTGACCCGCTTCGTCTTCACACCGGACAGCTGGGCTGCGAGGGCGTTCCCGCCGATCGCGTAGATGTGGCGGCCGAACACCGCGCTCCGCATGACGACCGAGTAGATCACCACGAGCGCACCGAGCACGACGAGCACGATCGGGGTGCCGTTGTAGCTCGCGAGCAGGAGCGCCACGTAGATGACGAGCGCGACCGTGAAGGCGAGCTTCGTGATGAACCAGGCGAACGGCTCGCTCTCGAGCTGGTACTTGCGCCGTGTGGCACGACCGCGGAACGCCGTGACCACGAGGACGATCGCGGCCGCGAAGCCGAGGATCATCGTGAGCGGCTCGTACCCGGTGGTGCCGAACGACGGCAGGAAGCCGGAGCCGAGGGAGCGGAAGCCCTCCGGGAACGGCGAGATCTGCTGGTTGTGCAGGACGATCTGCGCGGCGCCACGGAACGCGAGCATGCCCGCGAGCGTGACGATGAACGCGGGGATCCCGAAGTAGGCGATCCAGAACCCCTGCCAGGCACCGACGAGGGCGCCGACCACCAGGCAGAGCACGACCGCGATCGGCCAGGGCAGGCCCCACTGCGTGATCATGACGCCGGCCATGGCGCCGGTGAAGGCCACGACCGAGCCGACCGAGAGGTCGATGTGCCCGGCGATGATGACCATCACCATGCCGATGGCGAGGATGAGGATGTAGCTGTTCTGGACGATCAGGTTCGAGACGTTGATCGGGGCGAGGGTGATGCCGTTCGTCGTCACCTGGAAGAAGATGACGATGACGATCAGCGCGATGAACAGGCCGATCTGTCGGAGCTGCCCGGTGAGGTAGCCGGCGGCGGACTTAAGCGCGTTCATTGACAGGGGTCTCCCGTTCCTGGGTCATGTACTGCATGAGGGCCTCGGGCGTGGCCTCGGAGCGGGGCACGTCGGCGGTGATCGTGCCCTCGGAGAGCGTGTAGATGCGGTCGCAGATGCCGAGGAGCTCGGGGAGCTCGGAGGAGATCACGATGATCCCCTTCCCCTGGTCTGCGAGCTGGTTGATGATCGTGTAGATCTCGTACTTCGCGCCGACGTCGATGCCTCGCGTGGGCTCGTCGAGGATGAGCACGTCGGGGTCGGCGTACATCCACTTCGACAGGACGACCTTCTGCTGGTTGCCGCCGGAGAGCTTCCCGGTGACGACGTCGACGTTCGGTGCCTTGATGTTGAGGCTGCGGAGGAACTGCCCGGCGACGGTGGTCTCCTCGGACGCGTTGACGAAGCCCCAGTTCGCGAGCTTCCCGAGCGCCGACCCGGAGATGTTCCGCTTGATGTCGTCGATGAGGTTGAGCCCGTAGCGCTTCCGGTCCTCGGTGACGTAGGCGATGCCGTTGTCGATCGCCTGCGACACCGTGTGGGTCTTGATCGGGACGCCGCGCTTGTACACGGTGCCGCTGATCCCGGTGCCGTAGGACTGGCCGAACACGCTCATCGCGAGCTCGGTCCGTCCGGCGCCCATGAGCCCGGCGATGCCGACGACCTCGCCCGCGCGGACGGAGAGGTTCGCCTGGTGGATGATCTCGCGCGAGGCGTCGAGCTGGTGGTGGACGGTCCAGTCCTCGATGCGGAGGAGTTCCTCGCCGATCTGCGGGTCCTCGCGCTCGGGGTACCGGTTCGACAGGTCGCGACCGACCATGCCGCGGATGATCCGGTCCTCGGAGACGTCGTCGGCGTGCATGTCGAGCGTCTCGATGGTCTTGCCGTCGCGGATGATCGTGACCTTGTCCGCGATCGCCTTGATCTCGTTGAGCTTGTGGCTGATGATGATCGCCGTCATCCCCTCGGCCTGCAGCGACCGGATGAGGTCGAGCAGGTGCGTCGAGTCGTCGTCGTTCAGCGCCGCCGTCGGCTCGTCGAGGATGAGGAGCTTCACCCGCTTCGACAGGGCCTTCGCGATCTCGACGAGCTGCTGCTTGCCGACACCGATGTCGACGATCTTCGTGACCGGGTTGTCCTTGAGGCCGACGCGCTGCAGGAGCTCGGCGGCCGCGAGGTTCGTCTTGTTCCAGTCGATGAACCCGGCCTTCGACTGTTCGTTGCCGAGGAAGATGTTCTCGGCGATCGACAGGAACGGGCTGAGCGCGAGCTCCTGGTGGATGATCACGACCCCGGCCGCTTCCGAGCCGTTGATGTCGCCGAACTCGACGGGGGATCCGTCGATGAGGATCTCGCCGTCGAAGGAGCCGTGCGGGTAGACCCCGGACAGCACCTTCATCAGGGTGGACTTGCCGGCGCCGTTCTCGCCGCAGATCGCGTGGACCTGGCCGCGCTCGACCTCGATCGAGACCCCCTGCAGCGCCTTGACCCCGGGGAACGTCTTGGTGATGTCACGCATCTCGAGGATGGTGTCCGCCATGTGGGACCGCCTTTTCGTCGTCCGCGCGTGGGCGCGCGGGTGGTGACGGACTGGAGGCGCGGGGCGGGGTCGACCCGCGCCTCCAGTCCGACAGATGGGTTGCGTCCTACTTGAGGTCGGCCTCGGTGTAGTAGCCCGAGTCGACGAGGACTTCCTTGTAGTTGTCCTTCGTCACGACGGTCGGCTGGAACAGGTAGGTCGGGACGACCTTGACCTTGTTGTCGTAGCTCTTCGTGTCGTTGACCTCGGGCTTCTTGCCGGTGAGCAGGTCCTCGGCCATGGTGACCGACTGCTTGGCGAGCTTGCGCGTGTCCTTGTAGATGGTCGAGTACTGCTGACCGGCGATGATCGACTTCACGCTGGCCTGCTCGGCGTCCTGTCCCGTGATGGTCGGGAGCGGGCGGTCGCTCGAGCCGTACCCGGCGCCCTGCAGCGCCGAGATGATGCCGATCGACATGCCGTCGTAGGGCGAGAGCACGCCGTTCAGCGTGGTGCCGCCGGAGTAGGACTTCGCGATGAGGTTCTGCATGCGGGCCTTGGCGGTCGCCGGGTCCCACTGCTGCGTCGCGGCCTGGGAGAGCTGGTCCTGGCCGGACTGGATCTTCAGGGTGCCGTCCTCGAGGTACGGCTTGAGGGTCTTCATCGCACCGTCGAAGAAGAAGCCCGCGTTGTTGTCGTCGAGCGAGCCGGCGAAGACCTCGATGTTGAAGGGGCCCTTCTCGCCGGTCTTCTTGCCGTCCGCGTCGAGCACGCCGAGGCCGGTGAGCAGGCTCGTAGCCTGGTCGACGCCGACCTTCTCGTTGTCGAACGACACGTAGTAGTCGACGTTCTTGTTGCCCGTGAGCAGGCGGTCGTAGGAGATCACCTTGATGCCGGCCTTGGCGGCGGCGTCGAGCTGGTCGGAGAGCGCGCCGCCGTCGATCGACGCGATGATGAGGACCTTCGCGCCCTTCGTGATCATGTTGCTGACCTGCTGCGCCTGCTGCTGGACCTTGTTGTCGCCGTACTCGAGGTCGACCTTGTAGCCGGCCTTCTCGAGGTCGCTCTTGACGGCGTTGCCGTCCTTGATCCAGCGTTCCGAGACCTTGGTCGGCATCGCGACGCCCACCAGGGCGCCCTTGTTGTCGCCGCTGCTGCTCCCACCGTCGGTGGACGCGCGTCCGCCGGCGGAGCAGCCGGCGAGTGCGATGGCGATGCCGAGGGCGGCGACGCCCGCGACGATCTTGCGCTTCATCATCGAAGTACCTCTGTTCCTGCGCGTCCACGTCGACGCGCTCGGTGCCGGGGCTGCTGTGCCCCGAGGGATTTGCTCGTGTGAGCGCTCACATACTGGGGGTTCCGTGACGGGGTGTCAACTCACCGTGACCGTTTCGCGATCTTGTCGCGTCGGCCGGACTGCGCGGTACGGTTGGCGACGTGACGACCACGACCGCGCTCGGGGACGCCGGCGGCAAACGTCGCAAGGCACCCACGATCTTCGACGTCGCCGAGCGCGCGGGCGTCTCCCACCAGACCGTCTCGCGGGTGATCAACGGCGACCCGACGGTCCGCGAGCAGTTCCGCGCCCAGGTGTCCGACGCGGTCACCGAGCTCGGGTACCGGCCCCGCGCCGCGGCCCGGGCGCTCGCCGGGGGGCGCAGTCGTGCGCTCGGCATCATCACGGCCGGGGACGCGCTGTACGGACCGTCGAGCACCGCCATCGGGTTCGAGCGGGCAGCCCGGTCCGCCGGCTACCACGTCCTGCTCTCGACGCTGCCCGACGACCCGCGCCCCGTCGACCTGTCGAACGCCCTCGTGACGCTGCTCGCCCAGGACGTCGCCGCCATCGTGCTCGTCGCCGCCGACAACCGGGTGCTCGACGCCCTCGCCTCGCTGACCGTCCCGGTCTCGGTGCCCGTCGTCGTCGCGAACGCCGTGCAGCGGGACGCGGCCAGGGCCCCGGTGGCGCCGAGCGTCGCGGCGGTCGCGATCGACCAGGCGGCGGGGACCTCGCTCGTGATGGAGCACCTGTTCGCCCGCGGGCACCGCCGGATCGTGCACATCGCCGGCCCCGCGGTCTCGCAGGAGTCCGAGGTCCGCCGGGTGACCTACGAGCGGATCATGCGCGACGCGGGGCTCGAGCCCGTGGTGCTCGACGGCGACTGGACCCCGGCGAGCGGGTTCGCGGCTGCCCGGACCATCGACGTGCACACCGTCGACGCGGTCTTCGCCGGGAACGACCAGATGGCGCTCGGGGTCCTGCACGCCTTCGCGGACGAGGGACTGCGGGTGCCGGACGACATCGCCGTGGTGGGCTTCGACGACGTGCCCGAGGCGGCGCACTTCACGCCGCCGCTCACCACCGTGCGGCAGGACTTCCGGGCGATGGGGGAGCGGGTGCTCGACACCGTGCGGGGCCTCGTCGAGGGGGAGCCGCGGGACGAGACGCTGCTCGTGCCCGAGCTCGTGGTGCGCCGGAGCGCGTAGGGCGCGGGGCGTGCGGGCCGCAGTGTGCGAGGTTCCGCGCGCGGTGCGGGGCTCGCGCCGTCCCACGGAGCGCGGAACCTCGCACACAGCAGAGCGCGGCAGCGCCGCCCGTCAGCCCTTCAGCGCGCCGGACGACAGCCCGGCGACGTAGAACCGCTGCAGCCCGACGTAGAGCGCGATGCACGGGATCATCGCCACGACCGACCCGGCCACGAGGTTCCCGTACGACACCTGCCCGTACGCCCCGGTCTGCAGGTTGAGCAGCGCGACGGGCAGCGTGTAGAGCGAGTCCTTCGTGAGGAACGTCAGCGCTCCGAGGAACTCCGTCCATGACGCCAGGAACGCGTACAGTGCGGCCGTCGCGGCACCGGGCAGCAGCAGCGGCCGCAGCACCGACACGACGACCCGGAAGCGCGAGGCACCGTCGACGAACGCCGAGTCCTCGAGCTCCGTCGGGATCGACTCGAACGCGTTCCGCATCACGAACACCCCGAACGGCAGGTTCACCGTCGTGTAGAAGAGCACGAGCCCGAGCAGCGAGTTCGTGAGCTTCATCGCGTTCATCTCGAGGTACAGCGGCGTGAGGATCGCCTGGAACGGCACCATCATCGTCAGCAGCACCAGCCCGAAGACGACGCCGGAACCGCGGAACCGGAACCGGGCGAACCCGTACCCGGCCATCGTCGCGATCACGGCGGTCAGGACGGCCGTGGCGATCGACACGACGAGCGAGTTCACCACGCCGGTGAGCAGGTGCGACGAGGGGCTGAACACCGCGGCGAAGTTCTGCCACCCGAGCTGGAAGAACGTCGCCGGGTCGGCCGCCTGCGTGATGACGGCCTCGGACTGGAAGGCCCGCAGGATCGACCAGGTGAGCGGGACGCCGAACACGAGCGTCGCACCGACCCCGGCGATGACGTACAGCGTGCGCTTCACCGCGGTGTCGCGCGGGTGGCGCACGCTGCCCTGGTGGCGGCGACGGCGGCCTCCGTCGCCGGAGGTGGTGAGCGTGCGTGTGGACAGGTCCGGGGCCGCGAGGCCCGCACGGGAAGCGGTGGTGCTCATGGCTCAGTCCTTCTCTCGCAGTGCCCAGAACTGGAACACGGTGACGGCGGCGATGACGACGACGAGGGCGATCGACTCGGCGGTCGCCGCACCGAGCTGCAGGTTCACGAAGCCGCGGTTGTAGATCGCGTTGACGATCGTCGTGGTCTCCGTGCCCGGCCCGCCCTGGGTCAGGATGTAGAACTGGTTGAACGCGAGCAGTGACCCGATGACCGAGATGATCGCGCTGAGGGCGAGCGTGGAGCGGATCATCGGCATCGTGATGAGGCGTTCGGTCTGCCACCACGAGGCCCCTTCGAGCTGGGCGGACTCGTACACCTCGTCGGGGATGCCCTGCATGGCGGACATCACGAGCACCATCGTCAGCCCGGACACCGCCCAGACGACGAGCACGCAGATGAGCAGCGTCGCGAGCGGGCCGTTCACGAGCCACGCCGTGCTGCCGTCGGTGATCCCGAGCCAGCGCAGCACCATGTTCACCGCGCCGGAGTTCGGTTGTGCCTCGAGCACGAGCATGAACGACAGCGTGGTCAGCCCGACGACGTACGGCAGGAAGAACACCGTGCGCAGGAACGTCGACCCGCGCCGTCGGGCCCGGATGAGCACGGCGAGGAAGTACCCGAGCGCCAGGATCGGCACCGTCACGATCGCCGTGTAGAGCAGCGTGTACCCGATGGCGTGCACGAACGTCGGGTCCTGGAACAGCGTCAGGTAGTTCTGCAGCCCGATGAACCGGTACGGGCCGATCAGGGGCCAGTTCGTGAACGAGATGTAGAGCGCGAACACCAGCGGCGCGAGGACGAACACCGCGACGAACACGATCGCCGGGGTGACGAGCACGGCGCCGGTGCGCGGCGGGTGCGTGAGCGAGTTCCGGGACGGACCCGGGCGGCTGACGCCACGGCCGACGGTCGGACGGCCGGCGCCGGTCCGTCGGTTGGAGACGGTGGTCATGTCTGCACCTCTCTGTGCAACGAGCGAACGAGCGAACGAGCGAACGGGCGAACGGGCGAGCGGTCGCTCAGGCCTGGACCTGGTTGAGGATGCGCGTGTAGTCCGACTGCGCCGTCTTCATGGCCGCAGCGGCCCCCGAGCCGAACACCGCCTCGCGGAACATCGCGAAGTACGGCGACGAGGGCTGGTTCACGAGCAGGTTGTACGCGAGCGTCTGCGGCGCGTACCCCTTCTCGATCGCGTCGAGCGGGCCGAACGCGAGCGGGTACTTCTTCCGGTAGGCCGGTGTCGCGGCGTCGGACCGGGTCGGGAAGTACCCGCCGTCCGGCAGCGCCTGCTGTTGCTGCAGACCGTTCGCGTACTGCATGAACGCCCAGCCCCCGGACGGGTTCGCCGCCCCGTTCGGGATGCACATGTTGTCGCCGCCGTCGAAGAACGAACGCTTGCCGTCCCACGACGGGATGAGCACCGTCTGCATCTTCGCCCGCATCGCCTTCGTGGCGGCGGGCACGGTCGCCCCGTACGAGGTCGGGAAGATGCCGACCTTGCCGGCCCGGAAGTCGGCGCCCCACGTGGTGCCGGCGTCCGCGTAGGTCGCCTTCGACAGCACGCCGTCCTTCCACAGCTGCCGGTAGAACTCGAGCATGCGTTCGAGCGCCTCGTTGCCGGTGATGTTCGCCGTCTGCTTGCCGACCTCGCCGGACATCATGTCGACGCCGGTGGCCCAGACGTGCGGCTGCGTGACGAACCCGATGATGCCCGCGGCGTTGCCCGAGATCGACCACCCGTACACGTCGTCGCCGGTCTTCCGGATCGCCTTCGCGGCGGCGAGCAGCGAGTCGAGGTCCTTCGTCGCGTCCTCGACGTCGAGGCCGGCCCGGTCGAACAGCTCGGTGTTGACGAACAACTGCGAGTTGTCCGCCAGGTACGGCAGCCCGTAGTACCGGTCGCGGTACTCGAGCAGCCGGAGGTGGCCGGGCGAGATCGCGTCGAAGTAGTCGAGCCCCTTCACGACGTCGGTGAGGTCGGCGAACGCCTCGCGGAAGATGAACAGCTGCGAGTTGATGTCGTCGATGTCCACGACGTCCGGCGGCTCACCACCACGGATCGCGGTCGCGAGCTTCGTCACGTACTGTCCGTCCGGCACGGGCGTCAGCTCGACCTGCAGCTTCGGGTTCGCCTTGTTGAACCCGGCGACGGCCGCCGTCAGTCCGGCCTGCGTCGCGGACCGGCACCAGACGTGCACGGTGCCGGTCGCGTTCCGGCCGAAGCTCGCGACGCGCGCGTCGACCTTCGGCAGGGTGCCGGAGCATCCCGCCAGGGCGAGGGCCGCCCCGCCGGCGAGACCGCCGGCGAGGAACGCTCTGCGGTCCATCGTGTCACCGCGCCAGCGGGAGCCAGACGCGCATCGGCGCGGCTCCGCGGTTCGCCCAGGCGTAGTACGGGACCGCGGTGGCGGTGACGTCCTGGAGGCGCGTGGCGGCCGCCGTGGACCCGGCCGCGTCGTCGACGCTGGTCGCCGCACCTGCGTGATCCGTTCCTCCTGGACCGTCCAGTCGGCGGTACGGCCACGCTGCCTGCGCGTGCTCGGCCGGGGCGCGTCCGGCGACGCGCAGCGTGACGACGCCGTCGAGGAGCCCCTCTTGGCGCTCCTCGGTGATCGGCGCGTCGGCGTCGACCGTCAGGTCGTCGACCGTGAAGCCCTGCTGGTCCGCCTGCTCGACCGCGTACACGAGCGGTCCGCGCTCGATGGCGACCTGCCCGCGTGCGGCGTCGATCCGGGCGTCGGCGACGTACCGGTGCGGCGTCGTGTCGAAGACGAGTTCGACGGTGTCGCCGGCCGCCCACTCGCGGTCGATGACGTGCAGCGTGCCCGCGGTGGGGCTGGCCGTGCCGTCCGGACCCTGCACCGTCGTGGTGTCCGACCACGACGGGATCCGCAGGCCGAGGGCGAGCGGGCCGTCCTCGGTGACGGTGACGACCACGCGGCCGTCGTGCGGGTACCCGGTCTCGACATCGACCGGGCCGAGCGAGGCCGTGGCGTACTGGTGCAGCTGGAGGCCGCCGTCAGTCGCGGTGGCGAGGTAGCCGTCGAGGCTCGCGAACGTCCGCATGATGTTCGGCGGGCAGCAGGCGCAGTCGAACCAGCCGCGGCGGCCGTGCGCGGGGGAGCGGTTCTCGTCCTGGTGCGCGTGGTCACGCTGCTGCAGCGGGTTGACGTAGAAGTACTCGGTGCCGGCGAGGCTCACGCCCGCGAGGAACGCGTTGTACAGCAGGCGCTCGATCGCGTCGGCGTACACGGGCTTCCCGGTCGCGAGGAGCAGGCGCCAGGCCCACTGGATCCCGCCGATGGCCGCACAGGTCTCGGCGTACCCGCGGTCGGTCGGGAGCTCGTACGGGTCTCCGAACGCCTCCCAGTCCCAGCGCGCGCCGAGGCCGCCGGTGATGAACGCCTTCGTGGCCATCATGTCCGCGAACTGCGTCTCGCTCGCGGTCAGGAGCTCGGTGTCGCCGGTCTCGATCGCGACGTCCACGGCGCCGGCCGCGAGGTACACGGCGCGGACCGCGTGGCCCTCGACGGTCGTGGCCTGGCGGCTCGGCACCCGGTCGGAGAAGTACGTCGGCTCGCCGCCGGCGCGCTCGATGATGCCGGTGCCCCGGGCGTCGACGAACCAGTGCGCGAGGTCGAGGTAGTCGCGGTTGCCGGTCTCACGGTAGAGCTCGACGAGCCCCATCTCGACCACCGGGTGGCCGTCGATGTCGCGGACCTTGCCGGGGCCGTCGCCGAACGTGCGGACGAGGTGGTCCGCGCTCTTGATCGCGACGTCGAGCAGCCCGGTGTCGCCCGTCGCCCGGTGCTGTGCGACGGCTGCCTGGTACAGGTGTCCGGCGCAGTACATCTCGTGGCTCCACTTGAGGTCCGTGTACCGCTCGCCCTTCCCGCGGATCTGCTGCACCGAGTCGAGGTAGCCGTCGTCGGCCTGCGCCTGGGCGTACAGGGCGGTGACCTCGCGCTGGAGTTCCAGCAGGTCGTCGGCGGGGGCCCGCCCGTACTCCCACGCCACGGCCTCGAGCCACTTCGTGACGTCGGAGTCCATGAAGATCGGGCCGGTCGCGTCGCCCTCCTCGAGGCCGGCGGCGATGCGGAGGTTCCGGAAGTTCCCGGCCGTCTCGAGCAGGGCGTACCCGCCGCGGACCGCGTCGCGGCCGTTCCGCTCCTGTCGGAGGGCCCAGAAGCCGCCGGTGATCCGGGCGTCGCCCGTGGGCAGCGGACGGAGCGTCAGGTGCGCGTCCGCGGTCGGGAGGACCGGGGTCGCGGTGTGCGCGCGGCTGTCGGTCGCGAGCGTGGTGGTCATGTCGCCTCCTTGCGATGTGACTCAGGCCGGGTCCGGTCCCGTGATGGTTCCGGAAAACGGTTTCTGCGGAGGACGTTACGACACGATCTAGAGGCGCGCAAGAGCGTCTTCTCACATCCTGCGTATAGTCATGGTCAGTTTCCCGCATCCGGAAAGGGGTTTGCCGTGACACTGGAGCGCGCTGGGCGGACCGTGCGGATCACCGACGTGGCGGCGCTCGCCGGCGTGTCGATCGGCACCGCCTCGAAGGCACTGAACGGCACCGGGCAGCTCCGGGAGTCGACGCGCGCCCGGGTGAAGGACGCCGCCGAGAAGCTCGGGTTCGTCGGCGATGCCCGGGCCCGCGCGCTCTCCTCGGGGCGGACCTACACGGTGGGCATGATCACGACGGACTCGTTCGGGCGGTTCTCGATCCCGGTGCTGCTCGGCGCTGAGGACGCCCTCTCCGCCGGGCAGATGGCCGTGCTGCTGTGCGACACCCGCGACGACCACGTCCGCGAGGCCCACTACCTCCGCTCGCTCGCCGCCCGCGGGGTCGACGGCATCATCGTGACCGGCCGTTCCGCCGACGCCCGGCCGCCGATCGACGTGTCGATCCCGGTCGTGTACGCGTTCACGCCCTCGACCGACCCGGACGACGTGTCGGTCACGCTCGACGACGCCGCCGGATCGGCGGCCGTCGCCGCGCACGTGCTGTCGACCGGGCGACGGCGGGTGGCGATCGTCACGGGGCCCGAGCGGCACCGGTCGGCGGTCCGGCGTGTGTACGGGGCCACCGAGGTGCTCGGCGCGAGCCTCGTGGCCGAACCGCTGTACGGCGAGTGGTCGGAGCGGTGGGGGCGGCAGGCGGTGGACGTGCTGGCGCGGGGCGTGGGGCTCGCGTCGGCGGGGACCGGGACCGGGGTCGAGGCGGCGTCTGGGTCGGGTGCCCTCGGCGTGGACGCGATCGTCTGCGGGAGCGACCAGATCGCGCGGGGCGTGTGTGATCGACTGCGCGAGCTCGGGCTGTCCGTGCCGGACGACGTCGCGGTCGCCGGGTTCGACGACTGGGACGTGATGGCGCTCGCGAGCCGGCCGCCGCTGACCACGGTGGACCTGCGCCTCGAGGAGCTCGGGCGCGTGGCTGGTCGGGCGCTGCTCGACCTCATCGACGGGGGCGCTGCGGCGTCCGCGGCCGTGACTCCGTCCCTGGTCGTCCGCGAGAGCACGGTCGGCGCGTAGGGCCCCGCGCGGCGCGCCAGCCGGCGGGCGGGCGGGCGGGCCGAGGTTGCACGACTCGCCGTGGTCCGCTCGGTCAGGTCGCACGTCCTGCCGTTCGGGGCGGCGGCGGGCGGCAGTTCGTGCGACCTCGCCGAACGCAGGCCGGCGCCCGGGTCCGCGTGCTGAGGTCGTACGACTCGCCGTGGTCGAGCTGTCCAGGTCGCACGAAGTGCCGGGCGGGGCGGCGGCAAGCGGCGGTTCGTGCGACCTGGGCGCGCGCGGGCGTGGCGGCGTTGCGGGAGTGAGCGCTCACGTGCCAGGATGTGAGCGCTCACGGAGGACGACGAGGTTCTGGAGGAACGCATGGGCGACGACCGCAGGCAGCAGGTCGTGGACGGCCGCACCACGCTCGGGATCGAGCTCGGCTCCACCCGCATCAAGGCGTGCCTCGTGGACGAGGACCTCGTCCCCATCGCCGCGGGTGCCCACGAATGGGAGAACGAGTTCGTCGACGGGCGCTGGACGTACTCCCTCGAGGCCGTCGAGACCGGACTCCGCGCCGCGTACGCCGCCCTCGTGGCCGACGTCGAGGCCCAGTACGGCGTCACCCCGACGACCTTCCGCGCCGCCGGCGTGAGCGCGATGATGCACGGTTACCTCGCGTTCGACGCCGCGGGCGAGCTGCTCGTGCCGTTCCGCACCTGGCGCAACACCTCGACCGGCCCCGCCGCCGAACGGCTCAGCGACGCCCTCGGGTTCAACATCCCGCTGCGCTGGTCCATCGCGCACCTGTACCAGGCCGTCCTCGACGACGAGCCGCACGTCGCCGGCCTCGCGAGCGTCACGACCCTCGCCGGGTACGTGCACCGACGGCTCACGGGGCGGGACGTCCTCGGCGTCGGCGATGCGAGCGGTGTCTTCCCGATCGACAGCACCCCGGCGGACAGCGGTCCGGGCGACCCCGGCACGCGCGACTACGACGGCGCGATGCTCCGGACGGCCGAGGACCTGATCGGGGTCGGGGACCTCCGGGCGCTCCTGCCCGAGGTGCTCGTCGCCGGGGACGACGCGGGAGCCCTCACCCCCGAGGGCGCCGCGTGGCTCGACCCGTCCGGCACCCTGCTCCCCGGCGTTCCCCTCTGCCCGCCCGAGGGCGACGCCGGCACGGGCATGGTCGCGACGAACGCCGTCGCACCGCGCACGGGCAACGTCAGCGTCGGCACGAGCATCTTCGCGATGGTCGTGCTGGAGCACCCGCTCGCGACCCCGCACGAGGAGCTCGACGTCGTCACCACGCCCTCCGGGGACGCCGTCGCGATGGTGCACTGCAACAACGGTGCGAGCGAGATCGCGAGCTGGGCGCGCGTGTTCGGCCGGTTCGCCGAGGCCGCGAGCGAGCGCACCGGCAGCACGGCACCGGACATGGACACCGTCTACGCGACGCTGCTGGCCGAAGCCGAGCACGCGGACCCCGACGCAGGCGGCCTGCTCTCCTTCAACTACCTCGCCGGGGAGCCCGTCACGCACGTCGAGGACGGCCGACCCCTGCTGCTCCGGACCCCGGACGCACGCTTCACGCTCGGCAACCTCGTGCGCTCCGAGGTGCACGGTGCCTTCGCCACCCTCGCGATCGGCATGGACGTCCTGCACGGCGAGGAGGTCCAGGTCGACCGGATGACCGCCCACGGCGGGCTCTTCCGGACGCCGGGCGCACCGCAACGCCTGCTCGCAGCCGCCCTCCGCGTGCCCGTCGCGCTCGAGGAGACCGCGGGTGAGGGCGGTGCGTGGGGGATCGCGGTGCTCGCCGCCTACCTCGAGCACACCGACCAGCACCTGGCGGACTTCCTCGCCGACACGGTGTTCGGGGGTGACGCCGTGCACGTGGCCGAGCCCGAGCCGGCCGACGTCGACGGGTTCCAGACGTACCTCGAGCGCTACCGGCGGGCCCTGCCCGTCCAGGACGTCGCCGCCGCCGCGACCCGCCCCGGAGCGACCCCCGCAAGCACCGACACCAGCGCCAGCGCCGCCGCCAGCGCGACCACCCCCGGAGCCGAGCCGACGTCGGCAGGCGAGCCGCGCCTCCAGGCCGAGAAGGAGCCGACCCGATGACCACCGACACCCAGCAGGCCGTCGCCGCCACCCGCGAACGCGTCGCCCGCCTGCACGGCGAACTCGTCCGCTACGGCCTCGTGATCTGGACCGGCGGCAACGTCTCCGAGCGGGTGCCGGGCACGGACCTCTTCGTCATCAAGCCGAGCGGCGTGTCCAGCGACGACCTGACCCCCGCGAACCAGGTCGTCTGCACGCTCGACGGGGTGCCGGCCGACGGCTGGGAGAACAGCCACGGGCCGAGCTCCGACACCGCCGCGCACGCCTACGTCTACCGGAACATGCCGGAGGTCGGCGGCGTCGTGCACACCCACTCGACGTACGCGACGGCGTGGGCGGCACGGGCGGAGCCGATCCCGTGCGTCATCACCGCGATGGCGGACGAGTTCGGCGGACCGATCCCGGTCGGGCCGTTCGCGATCATCGGCGACGACTCGATCGGGCACGGCATCGTCGAGACCCTCGCGGGCCACCGCTCCCGTGCCGTGCTCATGCAGAACCACGGCGTCTTCACGATCGGTCGCGACGCGAAGGACGCCGTGAAGGCCGCCGTGATGTGCGAGGACGTCGCCCGGACGGTGCACATCGCGAAGCAGGGCGGGGACGTCGTCCCGATCGCCGAAGCAGACATCGACCGACTCTTCGATCGCTACCAGAACGTCTACGGACAGACCCCCGAAGGAGCACTCCAGTGACCCACGACACTGCGACGCACGTCGTCGACCCCGCCGAGACGTTGGCGGGCTACGAGGTCTGGTTCCTCACCGGGTCCCAGGGGCTGTACGGCGAGGAGACCCTGCGCCAGGTGGAGTCGCAGAGCAAGCACGTGCACGAGACGCTGGCGCCGCACGTGCCGGTGAAGCTCGTCTGGAAGCCCGTGCTGAAGGACGCCGACGGCATCCGGCGCGCCCTCATCGAGGCCAGCGCGGACGACAGGGTCATCGGTGTGACGACGTGGATGCACACGTTCAGCCCCGCGAAGATGTGGATCGGCGGCTTGCAGGCGCTCACGAAGCCGCTGCTGCACCTGCACACGCAGGCGAACGTCACGCTGCCGTGGTCGGACATCGACTTCGACTTCATGAACCTCAACCAGGCGGCACACGGGGACCGGGAGTTCGGGTACGCCCTGGCGCGCCTCGGCGTCCGGCACGCCACCGCAGTCGGGCACGTCTCTGACCCCCGCGTCCAGCAGCGGGTCGCGAACTGGACCCGCGCGGCCGCCGGTGCCGCGGCCGTGCGGGAGCTCAAGCTCACCCGGTTCGGCGACAACATGCGGTACGTCGCGGTCACCGAGGGCGACAAGACCGAGGCGGAGATCGAGCTCGGCGTGCAGGTGAACACCTGGGCCGTCAACGAGTTGGCCGAGGCGGTCGCCTCGGCGGAAGCCGACACGGCAGCGGTCGATGCGCTCGTCGCGACCTACCAGCAGGACTACGACGTCGACCCGTCGCTCCGTGACAGCGGTGACCGCCACCAGTCCCTCCGCGACGGCGCCGCGATCGAGATCGGGCTCCGCACCCTGCTCGCGCAGAACGGGTCCGCCGCCTTCACCACCAACTTCGAGGACCTCGGCACGCTCAAGCAGCTGCCCGGCCTCGCCGTGCAGCGCCTGATGGCCGACGGCTACGGGTTCGGTGCCGAGGGTGACTGGAAGACCGCCGTCCTCGTCCGTGCGATGAACGTCGCCGGCGCCGGGCTCCCCGGTGGCGCGTCGCTCATGGAGGACTACACGTACGACCTCACGCCGGGTGCCGAGAAGATCCTCGGCGCGCACATGCTCGAGGTCTCGCCGACCCTCACCACCACGAAGCCGACGCTCGAGATCCACCCGCTCGGCATCGGCGGCAAGGACGACCCGGTGCGCCTGGTCTTCACCGCCGACGCCGGCGAGGCCGTCGTGGTCGCGCTCTCCGACACCCGCGACGGCTTCCGCCTCACGGCGAACGTCGTGGACGTCGTCCCGCCGACCGCGGCGTTGCCGAAGCTGCCCGTCGGTCGCGCCGTCTGGGAGCCGCGCCCGTCGTTCCCCGTCGCCGCCGAGGCCTGGCTCACCGCCGGCGCCGCCCACCACACCGTCATGACGTCGGCCGTCGGCCTGCAGGTGGTCGAGGACTTCGCGACCATGGTCGGCACGGAGTTCCTCGTCATCGACGAGCACACCACCGAGCGCGGGTTCCGCGACGAGCTGCGCCTCCAGCAGACGTGGCACCGTCTCGACCGGGGGTTCTAGGCTCGTGACCGTGAGCGCGACGACGCGGACGAACTGGGCGGGCAACGTCACCTACCGGGCGTCCGGCCTGGCGCGCCCGACGTCGGTCGACGAGCTGCAGCAGCTCGTCGCGTCGACGCCGCGCCTGACGGCGCTCGGGTCACGGCACTCGTTCAACACGATCGCCGACACCGACGCGCTCCAGGTGTCGCTGGCGGACCTGCCGCCGGTGCTCGACATCGACGAGGACCGCCGGGTCGTGCGCGTCGCCGCCGGCATGATCCACAGCCAGGTGGCCGCGGGCCTGGAGGCGCGGGGCTGGGCACTCGCGAACCTCGCCTCCCTGCCGCACATCTCCACCGCCGGAGCGGTCGCCACCGGCACGCACGGCTCCGGCGTGCGCAACCCGTCGCTCGCGCAGGCCGTGGTCGGCCTCGAGGTCGTCCGCGCTTCCGGAGACCTGGCGTTCGTCGATGCGTCGACGCCGGGCGGCGCCCTCGACGCACACCGGGTGGCGCTCGGCGCGCTCGGCGTCGTCACCGCGGTCGAGCTCGCGATCGAGCCCACCTTCCAGGTCGCCACGACCGTGCACCTCGACCTGCCGTGGGACGCCGTCGCCGCGCACTTCGACGAGGTCGTGTCGGACGCGTACTCGGTGTCGCTGTTCACCTCGTTCGACGACCGCGGGGCCCGGCAGGTCTGGGTCAAGCACCGCGTGGGCGAACCGGCACCGGCCGTCGACCTCGTCACGCTCGGCGCCCGTCCCGCCGACGGTCCGGTGCACCCGGGGGAGAACGACCCCGCCGGCGTCACCGAGCAGGGCGGCGTGCCGGGGCCGTGGTCCGAGCGGCTCCCGCACTTCCGGTCCTCGTTCACCCCCGTCGACCGGGGCCGAGATCCAGGCGGAGTACCTGCTGCCGGCCGGTTCCGCGGTCGACGCACTGCAGGCGCTCCGGCCCCTGGAGTCGCTGTTCGCGCCGATCCTCATCGCGACCGAGGTCCGGACGATCGCCGCCGACACCGCGTGGCTCGCGCCGTCCTCGGAGCGGCAGTCGGTCGGCATCCACTTCACGTTCCGGCGGGACGCGAGCGCGGTGGCAGCCGCGGTGGAGCGGATCGAGGAGGTCCTCGCGCCGTTCGACGCCCGCCCGCACTGGGGGAAGGTGTCGGCGGCGAGTGCCGAGCGGCTGCACGAGGTGTACCCGCGGCTGTCCGACTTCGCCGCGCTCGCCCGTGACCTCGACCCGACCGGACGGTTCCGGAACGCGTTCCTCGCGCGCATCCTGAACTGACCGGGGTCGGCGCTCCCAGGGGCTTCGGATGACATCTCCGGCCGATCCACCGGGGCGTTCCTGAGCGCTCACATGTGCGATCACAAAGGTTGGGGCATGGCGAACCTCAACCGCATCATCGGCATGGCCGGCAAGGTCATCGACAAGCAGCTCCAGAAGCGCGGGCAGGCGGGACCCGCGGCCGGCGCCGGGCAGCAGCAGGGCGGGACGGACTGGCGCGACATCGTCCGGAGCGCGGCCGACAAGCTGACCGGGGACGACCGGAACCAGCAGGCACAGCACGGGCAGCAGCAGCCGTACGGGCAGCAGCAGCACGGCCAGCGGCAGCACGGGTCGGCCGACTCCGACCAGGTCGCGATCGCCAAGTACGACTACCTGCTGCGGACCGCCCCGCCCCAGCAGCTCGAGCAGGTCCACCACGACGCCTTCGCCCGGCTCACCCCCGCGCAGCGCCAGCAGATCCGCAACCGTCTGAACTCCGAGCTGCCGCCGCACGAGCACCTCCGCGACGACTCCGCCGGTGGGATGGCCCGCGCGATGACCCGCGGTGAGGTCGCTCGGCCCGGACTCGTCCGACGCGTCCTGGGCGGCGGCGGATCGGCGGGGCGCGGCCGCGGTGGAGCGTTCGCCGGCGGGGCAGCGGTCGGCGCCGGTGCGATGGCGCTCGGCGGTCTGGGCGCAGCGGTCGCCGGTGGCGCCGTGCTCAGCGCGGCCGCGGGGCCGGTGCTGGCCGAGGCCGCGAACCTCGGCGTCGACTTCGAGGGCATCGCCGCCGGGATCGGCGACCTCGGACTCGGGGACCTCGGCGGTGGTGTCGAGGGGCTCGCGGGCGAGGGTGAGCAGCTCCTCGGTGGGCTCGGTGAGCAGGCGTCGAACCTCGGCAACGACTTCCTCGGCGGGCTGTTCGACCGCTGACCCGGTGCCGCCGGTCAGGTCCGGGTCAGGGCATCTCCCACGGCACTCCGGTAGTAGAGCACGGCCCGCCCGTACCGCGACCGGTTCAGCAGGCCGCCCCGCTCCATCACGCGCAGGTGCTGGTTGACCGCCGAGGTCGACACCCCGAACCGCAGCGCGAGGTCGGTCGACGACGCCGGTTCCCCGAGCGCGTCGAGCAGCGCCGCGCGGGTCGCCCCCAGGAGGTCCCGGACCGAACCCGCGTCCGGGTGGTCCGACGTCGACCACATCGCACCCTGTCCGCGGGCGGGGTACATCACGGTCGGCGGCAGCTCGTCGTCGATCGGGAGCGAGGCGCGGACGACGAACATCGACGGCACGAGGGTCAGTCCCTCACCGTCGATCGGTCGATCGCGGGCGACCGAGCTCGTCAGCCGCACGTCGAGGTGCGTGCCGTCGTACGTGACCGCTTCCGACAGCCCACCGAGGACCGTGCCGATCCCTTCGTGCGACGCGATCCGCGCCCGGTGGCTGACGTCCGCCTGCAGCACCGCACGCATCCGTGCCCAGTGCGGTGCGAAGCAGAGCTCCCACGCGGTCGAGAGCGCGTGCTGGAGCCGCTCGACGACGCTCTCGTACCGGCCGGTGAACACCCGCGGGACCGTACCGTGCACGCGTTCCAGGTCGGCGAGCATCCGCGCGCGGGGGAGCCGACCGAGCGCCCGGAGCTCCTCGTCGATCGACGTCAGCGGCGATGCGGGTCGCGGGTTGACGAAGTCGGCCACCCACCGGCGCTCGTCCACGAGTCCGAGCAGGACCTCGTCGTCGAGCAGGGGACGGACGGCAGCGATCCGGTCGAGCCAGGGCTGCTGCAGCGGGTACCGCTCGGGCGCCCGGAACGCCCGGAGCCCGAGACCGAGCTCGGAGAGGGGAGAGATGCCGAAGCGGATCGCCGAGACGTCGCTCGGCTCGAGTCGGTACCGGATCATGAAGCTACACGCTACATCCGTTGTCCCGGCCGCCGCATCGGTGCGAGAACTGGGACATGCACGGCACCACCGCACCACGCGTCCCGCTCAGCACGCTCGTCCGGGACGACCGGGCCCTCCGACGGCTGCTCGTCGTCACGTTCGTGGACACGCTCGGGCGCGGTGCGTTCTTCACGCTGACGACGCTGTACCTCACCACCATCGTCGGGATCGCCCCGGTCGTCGTCGGGCTCGGACTGACGATCGCGGGAGCCGTCGGCGTCGCGAGCTCCCTGGTGTTCGGGCACCTCGCGGACCGGTTCAGCTCGCGCCGGATGCTCGCCTGGCTGCACGTCGTGCAGGGACTCGCGCTCGTCGGGTACGTGCTCGTCCACGACCTCCCGACGCTCGTCCTGACGGCATCGGTCGTGACGCTGGCACAGCAGGGCGGCGGCTCGGTCCGCTCGGCCGCGGTCGGTCGGGCGTTCCCGGGGGAGGAGCGGGTCCGGGTCCGCGCCACGATGCGGACCGTCACGAACGTCGGCATCGGACTCGGCACCGCGGTCGCGGCGATCCCGCTGGCGGTCGGCACGGGCGAGGCGTACCGGGTGACGATGGTCGCCGCGGGCGTCCTCTTCCTGGCGTCGGCCGTCCTCGTGCTCGGCCTGCCCGCCGCGCGGGTCGACGCCGCGCCCGCCGAGCGCACCGACACGGGCACCGTCGTCGTGCGGAACCCCGAGGGCCGCAGCCCCTACCGTGACGTGCAGTTCCTGACGATCACCGTCCTCACCGGGGTCTTCGGTATCCAGTTCGGGTTGTTCGAGGTCGCGGTGCCGCTGTGGGTCGTGCAGCACACCGTGGCACCGGACGTCCTCGTGTCCCCCCTGCTCCTCGTGAACACGCTCGCGGTCGTGCTCCTGCAGGTCCGGATGAGTCGCGGGACGGACACGGTCGGAGGCGCTGCGCGGGTGATGCGGTACGCGGGGTGGCTGATGGCGCTCGCGTGCGGGCTGTGGGCAGCGGCCGGGTGGGTGCGCGGCGATGACTGGGTGCCGATCGCGTTCGCCGCCGGGATCCTCGTCGTCGCGGCGATCGCGCACTCGCTCGCCGAGATCACCTCGAGCGCCGCGGGTTGGGCGCTGAGCTTCGAGCTGGCGCCGGCCGACCGGGTCGGGGCGTACCAGGGCGTGTACGGCACCGGGTTCGCGATCGGCGCGATGGTCGCCCCGACGGTGGTCACCGTCACCGCCATCGACCTCGGCACCCCGGGGTGGGCGGTCCTCGCGGTCGTGTTCCTCAGCGCGGCGCTCGGTACCGCACACGTGGCCCGTCGCGCCGCGGTGACCGACGCCGGTGCACCCGGCCGCACCGCGCCTCCTGGATCAGTGCAGACTGCGCAGGGCGAGCCGCTCGGCTGACGCGGGGAGGGACACCGCTCGACCGCCGGTCATCTCCTGCAGGACCCGGAACACCTGCCGGCTGTACCCGGACTCGTTGTCGTACCAGACGTAGAGCACGACGTGCTCGGACCCGTCCGCGATGGTCGCGAGGCCGTCGACCACCCCTGCCCGACGGCTGCCGAGGATGTCCGTCGAGACGATCTCCGGCGACTCGACGTAGTCGATCTGCCGTCGCAGCGGTGACGTCAGCGAGGCCTGGCGGAGCAGCTCGTTGACCTCGTCGCGGGTGGTCGGTCGGTCCAGTGTGAGGTGCAGGATCGCCAGCGAGACGTTCGGTGTCGGCACCCGGACGGCGTTGCCGGTCAACCGCCCGCGCAGCTCCGGCAGTGCCTTCTCGGCTGCCCGCGCCGCGCCGGTCGCGGTGATGACGAGGTTGAGCGGCGCCGCTCTGCCACGCCGCTCAGCCGGGTGGTAGTTGTCCACGAGGTTCTGGTCGTTCGTCGCGGAGTGGACGGTCTCGACGTGCCCGTGCCGGACGCCGTACCGATCGGACACGGCTCGGAGGACGGGGACGATCGCGTTGGTCGTGCAGGACGCCGCGCTGACGATCGGTGCGTCCGCGACCGCGTCGTGGTTGATGCCGTGCACGACGTTCGGCAGGTCCCCGCTCCCCGGCGCAGTGAGCAGCACGCGGGACGCCCCCGGGGCGCGCAGGTGCTGGGCGAGACCGTCAGCGTCCCGCCATCGACCCGTGGTGTCGACGATGATCGCGTCGTCGATGCCGTACGCGCGGTAGTCGACCTCGGACGGGGAGTCCGCGGAGAGGAACTGGATCGACGTGCCGTTCGCGAGCAGGGTGTCGTGCTCTGGGTCGACCGTGATGCTGCCGGCGAAGGGGCCGTGGATCGAGTCTCGGCGCAGCAGGCTGGCACGTTTGCGCAGGTCGTCGGGTCCGCGGCGCTTGACCACGACGGCGCGGAGCGTGAGCGGGGCGTGCTCGCCCGCGCGCTCCAGGAGGATGCGGGCCATCATCCGGCCGATCCGACCGAAGCCGTAGAGGACGACGTCGCGGGGTGCGGGGTGCGGCACCGTGTCGCTGCCTCGCGCCGCGGTGCCGCGAGCGAGGAAGAGTTCGTCCTGGAGGAAGTCACGGAGCGCGGTCCCGATGCGGTCGGCCCGGAAACGGACGGCGAGCTCGGCGAGGTCCACCGAGGCCGAACCGAGGCCGAGGGTGTCGAGCTCGACCAGGATCGCGAGGGTCTCGTGGACGCCGACCTCGGTCTCGTCGATGCGGCGGGTCGCTCGGTGCGCCTTGAGGACCGCGACCGGGGACTGCCCGACGAGTGGGTTGCCGTGGACGCTCGTCACGACGTCGTCGCGGCGGTGGAGGCGGCCGATCAGCGGGACCATCGCCTCGGCGGCGGCGAGCTGGTCCGTCCAGGCGCGTTGGAGGGCGAGGCGTTCGGCCGCGGACGTCGGGGTCACCGGAGGGCTCCGCTGGCGACGACCGCGGGGGCGGGCTCGACCGTGGGGGCGGGCTCGACCGCAGCGTCGAGCTCCGCTCGCAGCGCAGCGCGTCGGGTCGCCAAGAGGGTGTCGAACACCGCCGGCGCCCGACCGTCGAACGTCCGCAGGAACTCCTCGGTGAGGTCGCACTCCGCGAGCCACGACTCCGGGTCGACGGCGAAGAGCCCGTCCAGCTGCGACGGCTCGAGGCCGAGGCCCGCGACGTCGAGGTCACCGACGGCCGGCAGCCACCCGATCGCGGACTCCCGGCGGTCGACGCGGTCCTCGATGCGCCGGACGATCCACTCGAGCACGCGGGTGTTCTCGCCGAACCCGGGCCAGAGGAACGCGCCGTGGTCGTCGGTTCGGAACCAGTTCACCTGGAAGACCGCCGGGGCGTCTGCACCGAGCTGCGCGCCGATGTCGAGCCAGTGCGTCCAATGGTCCGCCATGTTGTAGCCGCAGAACGGCAGCATCGCGAACGGGTCGCGGCGCAGCGTGCCGATCGTGCCCTCGGCGGCGGCCGTCTGCTCCGACGAGATCGTCGCCCCCATGAAGACTCCGTCCGTCCACGTCGGGGCCTGCGCGACGAGCGGCACGTTCGAGGAGCGTCGCCCGCCGAAGAGGACCGCGTCGATGGGGACGCTCTGGTCGGCGTCGTCGGCGAGCGAGGGGCACTGGTCGAGCGCCACGGTGAACCGGCCGTTCGGGTGCGCGGCCGGCGTGCCGAGGTCCGGCGTCCAGTCCGCTCCCGTCCAGTCGACCAGGTGGGCGGGCGGGTCAGGCGTGAGTCCCTCCCACCACACGTCGCCGTCGTCCGTGAGCGCGACGTTCGTGAAGATCGTGTTCGAGCGGATCGTGTCGACGGCGACCGGGTTGGTCCTCCTGCCGGTGCCCGGGGCCACCCCGAACAGGCCCGTCTCGGGGTTGATCGCGTGCAACCGGCCGTCGGCACCGGGCCGGAGCCAGGCGATGTCGTCGCCGATCGTCTCGACCTTCCACCCGGGCAGCGTCGGCTGGAGCATCGCCAGGTTCGTCTTGCCGCAGGCCGACGGGAACGCCGCCGCGAGGTGGAACGCGCGGCCCTCGGGCGAGGTGACCCGGATCAGCAGCATGTGCTCGGCGAGCCAGCCGTCGTCGCGGCCCATCACCGACGCGATCCGGAGCGCGAAGCACTTCTTGGCGAGCAAGGCGTTCCCGCCGTAGCCGGAGCCGTACGACCACACCTCGCGGGTCTCGGGGAACTGCACGATGTACTTCGTCTCGTTGCACGGCCAGGCGACGTCGTCGTGGAGCACGCCGTCGTCGTCCCGTAGCGGGTGCCCGACGCTGTGGACCGTCGCGACCCACGGCGTGCCGGCGTCGATCGTGCGGAGCACCCGGTCACCGAGCCGGGTCATGACCGCCATGCTCAGCACGACGTAGGCGGAGTCGGTGAGCTCGACGCCGACCTGCGAGATCGGACCGTCCACCGGCCCCATCGAGAACGGCACGACGTACATCGTCCGACCGCGCATGCTCCCGGCGAACACCCCGTCGAGCTCGGCACGCATCGCGTCCGGGTCGCGCCAGAGGTTCGTCGGACCGGCGTCCTCGGCATCGGCGGAGCAGGTGAACGTCCGTCCCTCGACCCGCGCGACGTCGTCGGGGTCGGACCGGGCGAGGAAGCTACCGGGGCGCCGTTCGGGATCGAGCGGGATGAGCTTGCCCTCGGCGACGAGCATCGCGGTCAGGCGGTCCCGTTCACCGGGCGAGCCGTCGCACCACTCGATGCGGTCCGGCTCCGTGAGCGCCGCGACGCGGGCGACCCAGGACTCGAGCGCGACGCGGGGGGATCCGGGGACGACGTTGGGGGAGCCCGGCGTCCGGGTGGGGTTGGTGATCATCGGCGATCTCCTCGTGGGGATGGGAAGGGAAGTGGGGGCGGGGTGTGGTCGACGTGGACCCCGCCGTGCGCAGGTTCGTCGGCGTCCAGGTCGGTCCGTCATCGGCGTTCGGCGCGGGCCGCTCGGTCCTCGTCGGCTCCGACGATCGTGCGGACGGCCTCGGTGGAGATCCGTTCGTCCCCGGTGCCCGCGGTCGTGACGGGGGCGGCGCCGTGGTCGTCCGCCGACATCGTGCGCTCGTCGAACGGCGCGGCCCCGGAGAGGACCCGCTCGACCTGGTCCTTGTCGACCTCACGGGTCCAGGTGCCGACGAGCAGGGTCGCCACGGCGTTGCCGGTGAAGTTCGTCAGGGCACGTGCCTCGGACATGAACCGGTCGATGCCGACGATCAGGCCGACGCCGTTGACGAGGTCCGGACGGTGCGCCTGCAGTCCACCGGCGAGCG
The DNA here is from genome assembly GCF_031453355.1 of Curtobacterium sp. SORGH_AS_0776. NCBI lineage: Bacteria > Bacillati > Actinomycetota > Actinomycetes > Micrococcales > Microbacteriaceae > Curtobacterium > Curtobacterium sp. SORGH_AS_0776. The sequence goes on along the minus strand of NZ_JAVIYU010000001.1, from coordinate 3,680,437 downwards.
TGGCCAGGCCGGCGCCGGTGACTCCCGCGGCGCCCTTCGACGCGATGATCATGAAGACCAGGAGCGAGATCTGCTCCGGGATGTCGAGCGGGGTGCCGAGTGCGTTCGCGATGAACAACGAGGACATCGTCAGGTAGATGGCGGTGCCGTCGAGGTTGAACGAGTACCCGGTCGGGACCGTCACGCCGACGACGGGCTTGGAGACGCCGAGGTGCTCCATCTTCGCGATCAGGCGGGGCAGGCTGACCTCGCTGGACGACGTCGACACGATGAGCAGGTACTCGCGGCCGAGGTACTTCATGACGCGGAAGATGTTGATGCCGGTGACGATCCGCAGCAGGGTGCCGAGCACCCCGACGATGAACACCGCGCACGTGATGTAGAAGGCGACCATGAGCGTGCCGAGGGCGACGAGCGCCGAGACGCCGGTCGCGCCGACCACCGCGGCGATCGCGCCGAAGGCACCGACCGGGGCGACCCACATGATCATCGCGAGCACCCGGAACACGAGCGCCTGGATGTGCCGGATGCCGGTGAGGACGGGGGTGCCCTTCGACCCCATCGCCTGCAGGGCGAAGCCGACGAGCAGGGCGACGAACAGGGTCTGCAGGATGCTGCCGCTAGTGAGCGAGGACACGAGTGTCGCCGGGATGATGCTGAGCAGGAACCCGCTCGTGGAGGAGGCGTCCTCCGTGGCGGACGTCGACGCAGGCGGCTCGTAGGTGGCGTTCGACAGGTCCAGGTGGTCGCCGGGGTGGATGAGGTTGCCGACGACCAGGCCGATCGCGAGCGCGAACGTGGACATCGCGATGAAGTAGCCGAGCGCCAGGCCCCCGACCTTGCCGACCGTCGCCGCCTTCGCGATCGAGCCGACGCCGAGGACGATCGTGCAGAAGATGACCGGCGCGATCATCATCCGGATCAGGGCGATGAACCCGTCGCCGATCGGCTTCAGCCCGACGGCGAAGTCGGGCGCGGTGAGCCCGACGACGATGCCGGCGAGGACGGCCACGACGACGGCGATGTAGAGCCAGTGGGAGCGGTCGATGCCGCGGCGCCGCGACGTGCGGGGCTGGGACGTGCGCAGTGAGGCCATGAGACTTCCTTGTCGTCAGGACCGGGGCACCATCGCTCCGGTCGGCTCGTGCTGGGGAGCACGGCCCCACACTCGTGCACGTCGGGACGATCGGGGGATTTGCGTTCATAGCGTTCACGGCGCCGCAGCGGGATCCCGTCCCGTGCGTCAGAATGGTGCTCCCGCAACGACGCGAGGAGGGTCGAGCAGTGGCACCGAGACGATGGAGCATCGCACGGCGGCTCTTCGCGCTGCAGCTGCTGTTCGTCGTCGTCGGCGTCGCGGTCGGCGGGCTCTGGAGCTGGCGGTCCGCCCGGGCCGACCTCGAGTCCAGCGCGGCGGAGAAGTCCACCGCGGTCGCGGTGTCCGTGGCCCGCAACCCGTTCGTCGTCGACCAGGTGACCGGTCCGGATCCGTCGCGCGAGCTCGAACCGTACGCGCTCGACCTGATGCGCCGGACGCACACCGACTTCATCACGATCATGGCTCCGGACCGCACCCGGTTCACGCACCCCGACCCGTCGGAGATCGGCCGACCGTTCCTCGGCACGACCGCTCCTGCCCTCGCGGGCGGGACCTTCACCGAGACCTCGTCCGGCACGCTCGGCCCGTCCGTCCGCGCGGTGACGCCGATCACCGACGACGACGGGCGGGTCGTCGGGCTCGTCGCCGCGGGCGTGACGGTCGCGAACATCACGGACGCGCTCGTCCCGCGACTCGTGGGCGTCATCGGGCTGGCCGCCGTGGTCGTGGCGGTGTCGGCGCTCTTCACGTGGCTGCTCAGCCGCTACCTCGACCGGGTCACGGCGGGACGCGGACCCGAGGAGCTCGCCCGCGTGTTCGCGTCGTACTCCGGGGTGCTGCACTCCGTGCACGAGGGTCTCGTCGTGGTGGACCGTTCCGGGAAGATCGTGCTGCACAACGACCGTGCCGCTGAACTCCTGCACCTGCCGGCACCCGACGACCACCAGGAGCCGATCCCCGTCGACGCGCTCGACGTGCCGGACGGGCTGCGCGCGCTGCTGCGGTCGGGTGACCGTGCCGTCGACGAGGTCCACGAGACCGCCGACCGGGTCCTGATCGTCAACCAGGAGCTGGCGTTCGCGCGGACGTCGACGAAGCCGCTCGGCACGGTCACGACGATCCGGGACCAGACCGAGCTGCTGCACCTGTCCGGGGAGCTCGCGGCGACCCGGACCCTCACCGACGCGCTGCGGTCGCAGACGCACGAGTTCGCGAACCGCATGCACGCCGTGGTCGCGCTGATGGAGCTCGGCCGGGTGGACGAGGCGATCCGGTTCGCGTCGGACGAGATCGAGCGGGCAGCGGACCCGACCGCGGCGGCTGTCGCGGACGCCCACACTGCGGACTCCGACCGGTCGGGTTCCCCGCGCGAGGTCGTCATCGCCCTGCTGCGTGGCAAGCAGGCACAGGCACGCGAGCGCGGCGTCGACCTCGTCGTCGACACCGGGCGCCTCGCCGACCGGGTGCCGGTGGACCAACGGGACGTCGTCACCGTGCTCGGGAACCTCGTCGACAACGCCATCGACGCGGTCTCCGAGACGTGCGGCCCCGGCGGTGCCGACGAGCAGGACACCGTCCGGCGACCGCTCGTCCGGGTGACCGTCGCGACCACCGACGGCACGACCCGCGTGGTCGTCGCGGACAACGGGTCCGGGATCGTGGACGTCGAGTCCGCGTACCGGCGCGGGTGGTCGACGAAGGCGGCCGGCCCGGAGGGACGTGGCTTCGGGCTGGACCTGGTGCGGTCGACGGTCGCTCGCCTCGGCGGTTCGGTCGCCGTCGAGACCGGCTCCGGCGGCAGTACCTTCACGATCGAGCTCGCGCCGCGGGGAGCCCGCGTGTGACCGATCCGATCCGCGTCCTCGTCGTCGAGGACGAGCCCCTCACCGCCGAGGCGCACGCCGCGTACGTCGGTCGGCTGGACGGGTTCGTCGTCGTGGCGACGGCAGCCGACGGACGCGAGGCGCTCGCCGCCGTGGCAGCACACGCACCGGACCTCGTGCTGCTCGACTTCAACCTGCCCGACGCCCACGGTCTGCAGCTGGTCCGTGCCCTCCGCGCAGCCGGGTCGGCGGTGGACGTGATCGCGGTCACGGCAGCGCACGACGCCCGAGGCGTCCGGAACGCCATCGCGCTCGGGGTCGTGCAGTACCTCGTCAAGCCCTTCAGCTACCGGACCTTCGCCGAACGGCTCACCACGTACCGTGCGTTCCGCCTCGGGTTCGACGACCGCCGCACCCTGACCCAGGCCGACATCGACGAGCGCCTCGGCTCACTGCGACCGGCGGGACAGCCGGAGCTCGCGAAGGGCATCGCTCGCGAGACGCTGCAGGCCGTCCGCGAGGTGCTGGTGCAGGCCGGCGGCGGGGTCTCCGCCACCGAGGTCGCGTCGACCACGGGCACGTCGAGGGTCACGGCGCGTCGGTACCTGGAGCACCTCGTCGATGCGGGTCAGGCGGACAAGGACGTCCGGCACAGCGGTCCGGGGCGGCCGGAGTACGAGTACCGCTGGACCCGGTGACGCCCCGAGACGTCGGGGCGGACGCATCGGGAATGCCGTGGTGCCCGGCCGGAGTTGGACCGTTACGCCGTGCGACGTCCAGCGCACGCGAGATTCGGACGGGTACTCCTCCGGATGTCAGGATGGACGACGCCCGGTGACCCGACCCGGGACACCCCAGGCGACCACTCCGCGGCCGTCGAGCACAACCTTCCCCACGAGGAGCACCCCGTCATGAGACGCCCCACGCGCCTGACCATCACCGCTGCGGTCGCCGCAGCCGCAGCCCTGGTTCTCACCGGCTGCTCGGGCGGGGGTGCCTCGGACGACGCCTCGGGCGGAACGTCCAAGGGCGGCACGCTCAACATCCTGACGACGGCCACCGCGGTGCACCTCGACCCGGCGACCAGCCAGAACCTCAACATCACGACGCTCGGCCTGGTGCTGCGTCGCCTCACCGCGTGGGACGTCGAGCCCGGCAAGACGGCCAAGGTCGTCCCGGACCTCGCGACGACCACCGGCGACTCGAGCGACGGCGGCAAGACCTGGACCTACCACCTCAAGAAGGGGCTGAAGTTCCAGGACGGCACCGAGGTCACCACGAAGGACATCAAGTGGGGCATCGAGCGCTCGTTCGCGCCGACGCTCACCGGTGGCCTGAGCTACCACAAGTCGCTCCTCGTCGGCGGTGACAGCTACAAGGGTCCGTTCGACGGCAAGACCCTCGACAGCATCGAGACCCCGGACGACTCGACGATCGTCTTCAAGCTCAACGCGGCGTACGGCGACTGGCCGTGGATCGTGTCGATGCCCGCGTTCGCCCCGGTTCCCGAGGGCGACGGCACCGACACCGGTGCGTACGACGCCAAGCCCGTCGCCTCCGGCCCCTACGAGGTGCAGTCGAACACGCAGGGCTCGCAGATCACCCTCGTCCGGAACGAGGAGTGGAGCGCGAAGACCGACGACGTCCGCACCGCCGGCCCGTCGAAGGTCGTGTTCAAGGAGAGCCAGGACCCGTCGACCGTCACCCAGACGCTGATCGCCGACAACGGTGACGCGAAGGACTCGTTCGGCGCGACGTACCTCGGTGCTGCGGAGCTGAACCAGGTCCGCTCGAACCCGGCCGCCCAGGACCGCCTCGCCACCTCGAAGGCCGGCCCGATCAACTACCTCGCGATCAACACGCAGAAGGGCTCGCTCAAGGAGCTCAAGGTCCGGCAGGCGCTGCAGTACGCCGTCGACAAGAAGTCGTACCGGATCGCCGCCGGTGGTGCCCTCGCCGGCTCCTACGCGACGACGCTCATCACGCCCGGCATCGCGGGGCGCCAGCAGTACGACCTGTACGAGCCCGGCTCCACCGGTGACGTGGCGAAGGCGAAGAAGCTCCTGCAGGAAGCGGGTGTCTCGGACCTCAAGCTGACCCTGGTGACGCAGAACGACTCGGCGAACCTGGCCGAGGCGCAGGCGATCCAGGCCGGCCTCAAGCGCGCGGGCATCACCGTGACGCTCAAGCCGCTCGACATCGACTCGTTCTACACGGCGACGACGGACGGCGACGACTTCGACCTCGCGATGTTCAGCTGGCAGCCGGACTTCCCGAGCGCGAACGCCAACATCCAGCCGCTGTACGACTCGTCGCAGATCGGTGGGGGCGGCTACAACGTCTCGAAGTACAGCAACCCCGAGGTCGACGCATTGATCAAGCAGGCGACGGGCACCATCGACCAGCAGGATGCGCAGAAGCTCTGGGCCGAGGCGGACAAGAAGATCATGGCCGACGCCCCGATCGTCCCGCTCACCTACGCGAAGCAGTCCTTCCTCGCCGGTTCGAACGTGCAGAACTTCCAGATCGCGGACTTCCCGGCGTACCCGAACTACCTCAAGGTCTCGCTCGCCAAGTGAGTGCACCGCTGCTCGAGGTCGAGGGGCTCCGCGTCGCGTTCGGCGACGCGGAGCCCGTCGTCCGTGACGTCTCCTTCACCCTGACGCCCGGCCGCGTGCTCGCCCTCGTCGGCGAGTCCGGGTCGGGCAAGTCCGTCAGCGCGATGAGCGTGCTCGGCCTGCTCCCGCCGGAGGCCCGCGTCACCGGCAGCATCCGCTTCCGCGGCACCGAGCTCGTCGGGGCGTCGGACGACGAGCTCCGAGCGGTCCGCGGTGCCGGCATCGGCGTCGTGTTCCAGGAGCCGATGAACTCCTTCACCCCCGTGCTCTCGATCGGCAGCCAGATCGCCGAGGCGATCACGGCCCACCCGACGGACCTCGACCGACGCGGTGTGTCCGCGCGGACCGACGAGCTCCTCCGCGCGGCGGGGCTCCCGGACCCGCAGCGGATCCGGAAGGCCTACCCGCACGAGCTCTCCGGCGGCCAGCTCCAGCGCGCGATGATCGCGATGGCCCTCGCCGGTGACCCGGTCGCCCTCATCGCGGACGAGCCGACCACCGCGCTCGACGTCACGGTGCAGGCGGGCATCCTCGACCTGCTCCGCACGCTGGGTCGCGAGCGCGACCTCGCCGTGCTGCTCATCACGCACGACATGGGCGTGGTGGCGGACGTCGCCGACGAGGTGCTCGTGATGCGGCGCGGCGACCCGGTCGAGCACGGGACCGTGGCCGAGGTGTTCGCGCACCCGGACGCCGAGTACACGCGGGCACTCCTCGCGGCGGTGCCGGCCCTGGAGGCGCGACCCACCTCCGCACCGCACGCTGCGGACACCCCTGTGGCCGAGACTCGGCCCAGCGGACGAGATGCGGACACGGACGCCGCGGAACTGTCCGCGGGGGTGAGTCTCGGGTCCCGCGACGCGAGCCGCGTGACGGAGACGAGCCGCGCCTCCCGGCCCCTCGTCGCGCAGCTGCGCGACGTCGCCGTGCGCTACGCGCGCCGCGGTGACCCCACCGTCTCCGGCATCGACCTGGCGCTCCGCGCGGGCGAGACGCTCGGACTCGTGGGGGAGTCGGGGTCCGGCAAGTCCACCATCGGACGTGCGCTCGCCGGTCTCGTGCCGGTCGTCGCGGGGTCCGTCGAGGTCGACGGCAGCGACCTCCGCACCGCTCGTGGTGCACGCCTGCGCGAGCTCCGCAGCCGGGTGGGCATCGTCTTCCAGGACCCCGCGTCCTCGCTCAACCCGCGACAGACCATCGGGTGGAGCATCGCCGAGCCGCTCCTCGTGCACGGCACGGCCTCGGCGGCGGACCGTGCCGAACGGGTCCGCGAGCTGCTCGTGGCGGTTCAGCTCGACCCGTCGTGGGCCGAGCGCTTCCCACACCAGCTCTCCGGCGGGCAGCGGCAGCGCGTGGCGGTCGCCCGGGCCCTCGCGCTCCGGCCCGCGCTCGTGATCGCCGACGAACCGACGTCGGCGCTGGACGTCACCGTGCAGGCCGCCGTGCTCGACCTCCTCGCCGCGTTGCAGCAGGACTTCGGCTTCGGCATGCTCCTCATCAGCCACGACCTCGCCGTGGTGCGGCAGCTCGCCGACGAGGTGGTCGTGCTGCACGACGGCCGCGTGGTCGAGCGCGGCACGACCGACGCCGTGCTGGACGATCCGCAGCAGGACTACACGCGCATGCTCCTCGCGGCAGCGCCCGTCGCCGACCCGGCGCGACAGGCCGCCCGCCGCGAGGCCTGGCGCGCGTGGGAAGGGGTGGCCTCGTGACCGCCAACGTCGTCGACCGTCCGGTCGCGGCAGCCGCGAACCGGAGCACCGGCTTCCGCGCCGTCGTCCGCCGCGTGCGTCAGGACCGCTGGGCGGTCGCGTCCGCGGTCGTCATCGTGGTGTTCGTCGTCGTCGCGCTCGCGGCGCCGCTCATCGCCGCCGTCACCGGCCAGGACCCGTACGGGTACCACATCGACGCGCTCAACTCGTTCGGCGCCCCGCGCGGGGTCGGCGGAGGGATCAGCGCCGAGCACTGGTTCGGGGTCGAGCCCCTGACCGGGCGCGACCTGTTCGCGATCGTCACCTACGGTGCCCGCACCTCGCTCGGCATCGGGATCGCCGCGACGATCGTCTCGATCGTCATCGGCGTGCTCGTCGGCGTGACGACCGGGTTCTTCGGCGGCTGGTACGACCGCGTCCTCTCCCGCGTCGTCGACGTCATCTTCGGCTTCCCGTCGCTCGTCTTCATGATCGCCCTGACCGCGATCGTCCCGACGTCGTTCCCGAAGCCCGTGCTCGTCGTCCTCGTCATCGGGTTCTTCGGGTGGCCCTCGGTCGCCCGTGTCGTGCGCGGGCAGACGCTGTCGCTCGTCACCCGGAACTACGTCGTCGCCTCCACCGCGATGGGTGCCGGGCGCTGGCACGTCATCCGGACGCAGCTGCTGCCGAACCTCGCCGCGACGATCACCGTCTACGCGACGATCTCGATCCCGTCGATGATCGGCGCCGAGGCCGCGCTGTCGTTCCTCGCCGTCGGCGTCACCCCGCCGACACCGTCGTGGGGTCGCAGCATCGGCGACGCGATCGGCTGGGTGCAGACCGACCCGATGTACCTCGTGTTCCCGGGCCTGGCGCTGTTCCTCATCACCCTGGCGTTCAACGTGCTCGGCGACGCCCTGCGCGACGCCCTCGACCCGCGGAGGAGCAACCGGTGACCACCTTCCGCTTCATCGCGATCCGCGTGCTCGGCGCAGCGGTCGTCCTGCTCATCGTGGCCGCGATCACCTACGCCCTGTTCATGCTGCTGCCGACGAACCCGGCGCGCGCGATCTGCGACAAGCCCTGCACGCCCGACCGGCTGCGCGAGGTGCAGGCGTTCCTCGGGACGGACAAGCCGTGGATCGCCCAGTTCGGGGCGTACCTCGCGGGCATCTTCACCGGGCGGACGTTCGGGTCCGGCGCCTCCGTCATCCACTGCGCGGCGCCCTGCTTCGGCTACTCGTTCCAGCTCCACGACAGCGTCACGAACCTCATCCTCACGCGCCTGCCCGTCACCGCGTCGATCGCGGTCGGCGCAGCCGTGCTCTGGCTCGTCGCCGGGGTGGCCGGTGGCGCGCTGTCGGCACTGCGCCGAGGCACGTACGTCGACCGGACGGTCATGACGATCGCCGTCGCCGGGGTGTCCGCGCCGTCCTACCTCGTCGGGCTGCTGGCGATCCTGCTGTTCGGGTTCGTCCTCGGCGTCCTGCCCACCAGCGGCTACGTCGCGTTCGGGGACGATCCAGTCGGGTGGTTCACGCACCTCGTCCTGCCGTGGTGCGTGCTCGCCTTCATCAGTGCGGCGATCTACGCCCGACTGACCCGGGGCGAGATGCTCGAGTCGATGTCGCAGGACTTCGTCCGGACCGCCCGCGCGAAGGGCCTCCGCGAACGCCAGGTCGTCGTGCGCCACGGGCTGCGGACGGCGATCCTCCCGGTCGTGACGCTGTTCGGGCTCGACCTCGGGTCGCTGCTCGGCGGTGCCGTCATCACCGAGAAGGTGTTCTCGATGCAGGGGCTCGGTGCGCTGCTCATCGACGCGGTGCACACGCTCGACCTCCAGGTCGTCGTGGGGTTCACGCTGTTCTCGGCGCTGCTCATCGTCACGGCGAACGTGATCGTCGACGTCGTGTACGCGTTCGTCGACCCGCGGGTGCGCCGCCGGGCCTAGCGCTCCGCGTCGTCTCCGGCGCGCAGCAGCGTCGGCACGAACAGGCCGATCGCGAGCGCCAGGAGCGCGGCCGTCCCGGCGATCGCCAGCCACACGCCGCCGACCGGGCCGGAGCCACCGAGGAGGGCGACGACCACGAACGCGACCGCCTGGCTTCCGACCTGCACGGCGACGAACCGCAGTGCCGACGGCAGGAGTGCGCGGAGCTGCACCCTGGCGGTGCGCGGCGTCCAGGCCCAGAGCAGGCTCGTGGCAAGGACGAGGTGCGTCGTCAGGAGGAGGACCGGGAGGTCCGTCCCGCCGATCCCGGCCAGGGCGAGCTGTCCCACGAGCAGCGCCGCGAACGGGCCGCGGGGCAGGACCGCTGCGGCCGCCGCGAGGACGACCGCGACGACGAGCCAGCCGCTCGCCCCGATCACGACGACCGACCCGACGACACCCGCGACCAGGCCGAGCGCACCGATCGTCCACGCCGGGACCGCCGGACCGATCGACGGTGCTCCGCTGCGCTCTGCGCGCGACCCGGCGGTCATCCGGTCCGCCGAGCGCGGCTGAGCAGACGGAGTTGCACGGCAGGGGCGTCCTCGTCACCGGTGCGCCAGTGGATCAGCTCGACGCCGGTTGCCGTCATCTCCGAGAGCCGGTCGGATCGTTCGAGGGCGATGAGCCGGGACGCAGTGCGTTCGTGACGGGTCGCTCGCCGGACGTCGGGCGACGGGAGCACGTCGACGGCCACGACCCGGTGGCCGGTCGCGGCCCAGGTCACCGCCATCGTCGACGCCTGGTCGTCGAGGAACGTCGACAGGACCACCACGAGGGACGCCGCCGGTACGAGCGGCATGCGTGCCGTGGTCGTCGCGTCTTGGCGCGGCGTCGCCGCGGCGATCGTCGTGCGGAGCCGCTCGAGGTGCCGGGTCCCGCCGCCGGGTTCGACCGACCGCGCGGTGCCGGCGAGGTCTCGGAAGCCGACCCGGTCTCCGGCGCTGATGTACGCGGTGGCGAGGGAGACGGCGGCTTCGCGTGCGAGGTCGAGCGACGTCGCCTGCTGTCTGCCGTGCCGGGCGCCGCTCCACTCCGTGACGTCGGCGCCGAGGTCGTCCCGGCTGTCGAGGACGAGCACGACGAGGGCGTCCGCCGTGGCGAAGGTCCGGCGCACGTAGAGCTCTCCCGGGCGCTCGGCTCGCCGTGCGGTGCGCCGCCAGTCGATGCGCCTGAGCCGGTCGCCCGGGGCGAAGAGCGCGACGTCGCGGAACTCGCCGCCGTCACCGGGGCGGGCTGAGTCGTGCGGACCGGTGATGCCCGTCACCCGGCTCGGCATCGGCAGGTGCTGCACGCGCAGGTGCGGTGGCGGGACGACCGCGGACCGCACCGGGCCCGCCGCCGGCACGGAGACGGCGGTGCCGCCCCGACCGAGGAGCGACAGGTGCGTCCGCAGGATCTCCTGGGGGCCGGAGTGCGTGACCGGGACGGTACCGGTGAGCCGCCTCGCGCGGCGAGGGTCGACCACGACGACGTGCCGTCGGTCGCCGGCGACGCGGAACTCGACGGCGACGGCCTCCGCGGCGGACGGCAGGTCGACCTCCGTTCGGTACGCCACGCCCTCGCCGGAGTCGGACGGCACGAGCGTGGTCGTGGTGCGGACGGGCGTCGTGTCGAGTCGGGGGCGGACGCCGAAGGCGGCGGTCACGAGTGCCGGCAGTGCCACGACCGCGAGCTCGGGACGACCGGTGAGGAGAGCGAGCCCTGCGAGCAGCACGCCGACGGCGAGCCCCGAGACCAGCGCCGGGTTCCGGACCCAGAGCGGCGCGGTCCCTGACCCGGAGGCGGGTCGGACCGACGGCTCGTCGGGAACGCTCACCGTGCCTCCAGGCCGGACACTGGCCGCCCGCCGGACGCTCCCGACCCGACCACCGGCGGCCCCGGCACCTGCGCGACGATGCCCCGCACGATCACCGCGGGGTCCACGCCGTTCGCCCACGCCTGCGGCGTCAGCGAGATCCGGTGCGCGAGCACCGCGACGGCCGCGGTCTTGACGTCCTCCGGGGTGACGAAGTCGCGCCCGTCCATGACGGCTCGCGCACGGCCGACGAGCATGAGCGCCTGTGCGCCGCGCGGCGACGACCCGACCTGCACGTCGCGGTGGGTGCGCGTCGCGGCCGCGAGGTCGACGCAGTACAGCGCGATGTCCTCGTCGACGTGCACCCCCTCGACCGTCGCCTGCATGCGCAGCACGTCGGTCGCGTCGACCACGGCGGAGACCGTCGCGACCTCCTGCCGCCGGCCGATCCGGTTGAGGAGCACCTGCTGTTCCCCCTCGCGCGTCGGGTACCCGACCGAGAGGCGCACCATGAAGCGGTCGAGCTGGGCCTCCGGGAGGGCGTACGTGCCCTCGTACTCGATCGGGTTCGACGTCGCGATGACGTGGAACGGCCGGGGGAGCGGGAAGCCCTCGCCCTCGACCGTGACCTGTCCCTCGGCCATCGCCTCGAGGAGCGCCGACTGGGTCTTCGGCGACGTCCGGTTGATCTCGTCGGCGAGGAACATCCCGGTGAAGACGGGGCCCGGGCGGAAGACGAAGTCCGCGGTCGCCGGGGCGTAGACGAACGATCCGGTGATGTCGGCGGGCAGGAGGTCCGGGGTGCACTGCAGACGGCGGAAGTCGAGACCACACGCGGCCGCGAGGCTCCGCGCCGCGAGCGTCTTGCCGAGGCCGGGGACGTCCTCGAACAGGACGTGGCCGCCCGCGAGGATGCTCGCGAACGCCAGCTCGAGCGGCTCCCGCATCCCGACGACGACCGCGCTGACCGTGTCGAGGACGTCGCGGGCGCGCGCGGCGACATCGGCGATGGGCAGGGACGGTGCGCTCGGTGTCTGGGGGTCGGTCACGGGTGCCTCTCGATCGTGGTGTGGTCGGTGGTGCGCTGCTCGGTGGCACGCCCGGTGCCGTGTTGCTCGGGCGCGGGTCCCAGCGTCTCGAGCGCGGTGAGGACGTTCCCGAACGCGACGAGGTCGATCTCGGACCGCCGCTCGCCCACGAGGACGGCGACCACTCCCGACGGCAGGACGGCATCGATCGCCGTCCGGTCGCGCGGGTCGTCGAGGTCGAGTCGGTGGCGCGTCCACAGGCGGTGTCGGGCCACCGCACGCGCTCGGGCGAGCGTCCGCTCCGGCACGCCGCCCCGGGCACGCAGCGCCCACGCCGTCTCGGACAGGTCGCGTCGGGCACCGGGTTCGGACCGGACGGGAGGCACGGGCCAGGTCAACGGGACGTCCTCACGGACCGCGCTCCACGTCAGACCCACCGCGGCGACGACGCCGCCCACGGCGAGCGACTGCACGACGCCGACGCCGAAGAACCACGTCATCGCCGCAGCCACGACGGCGAGCACGAGCACCCCAGCGGTGCGGCGGCGTGTCACGGGCGGCCCGTCGCCGTGTCGGCGTCCGCCGGGGTCGTGGCCGACGTGTCCGCCCGGGTGTCGGCCGGTGCCTCGGCCCACTGGCCGTCGAGCGTTCGCAGCGCGGCACGGACGTCGGCGACGTCGGCATCGGTCGCCGGGGTCCCGCCGAAACGCACCGCGAGGTAGCAGCGACGAAGGGTGCCGAGGGCGGTCTCGTCGACGTCGAGCCGTCGCAGGATCCGCGTCGTGAACTCGGTCGGCGTCTCCGCGGCCTCCCGACGGAACCCGGCGTCCTCTGCCGACTCCTGCAGGCCGAGCCACGCCGCGGTGACGGCGTCGGACGGGTCGCGGGGTCCGGACAGCACCTCGAGGGCACGACCGATCCCGCGACGCAGGTGCTGGCGTCCGACCTCGGTCGAGGGATCGGCGGGCACCTCGACCGCGAGGCCGGCCACCTCGATCGCACCCGGGCGCGTGCGACGGCGTCGCTTCCTCACGAGGTGCAGGACCACGAGCACGAGGAGGGCGGTGCCGATCACCCCCAGGACGACGAGGACCCACGATGTGTCGACGTGCTGGGCTGCCGGAGCTCCGAGCGTCTGCGGCTCGTCGGTGGTGGGCGGTGAGACGGTCGGCTCGACGACCGGTGCGCGGGCCGGGGCGACCGCGGGGGACCAGCGGGCGCCGGTCAGGACGGGGCGCGCTCCGAGTCCGGCGGCGATGACGACCAGCGCGCCGAGGGTGAAGGCAGCGACGGGGACGAACGGGAAGCCGCCGCGGTGCGGACCGTCGTCGTTCGCCATGCCGTCACGCTACCCCGGGTCGAGCGGGCTCAGCCGTCGACCGGCTCGGCGGACCGTGCAGCCCGGACGACCTGCCAGACCGCGAGGGCGACGACGGCGGGCCCCAGCTGCCCCGGCGATCCACGATCCGGCGACCCCGAGCACGGGTTCGGTCTCGCAGGAGCTCGTGCCCTGGCCGGGCGCGGCATCGGAGCAGCTGGTCACCTGGACCATGACCAACCACAGCACCGTCACGACCACGATGACGGCGACCGTGCTCCACCCCACCACTCGCTCCACGATCCGCTCCGTCCCCGACGTCATCAGTGACGACCAGGCTCGCACGGTCCGGGCCACCCGTCGGTCTCGATCGCGCAACAGGACGCGGCCGTCGAGGGCTCAGTCGCCGTCCCACCACCGCAGCACGCGCGTGCCCACGAGCGTGAGCCAGCGGGACGGCTCACCGGCCGGCACGTCCACCTCGAACCACTGCCGGCCCGGCGGGCGGACGCCCTGGAGCCACCGTCCGTCAGCACCACAGGCAGCGCGGACCACCTCGATCGCCTCGGCGGCGCGGGGGTCCGGTTCCGCCTCGTCACGGAGCGCCGCGGCCCGGAAGTGGTCGGTCGCGCGGAGCACGCTGTACTTCCAGCGGAACGGGTACGCGAACTCCGCGGCCCAGGGGCCGACGAGTGCTCCGTCGGACTTCCGGTGGAGCAGTCGTCGGTCGAGGAGGTAGTCGGCGCCTCGGTGTCGGGCGTCCCGGAGCTCGGCCGCGCGGGGATGCCGTCCGTCGGTCAGGACCTCGTGCTGCAGGAGCCCCTCGAGCACGTTGAGGGTCGAGTGGAACGACGAGACCGTGGAGCCCTCGACCCACTCGCAGTTCCACCCGCCGTCGGGCTGCTGGTGTTCGAGCACCCAGTCGGCGATGCCGTCGACGTCGGCGCCGAGCCACGCGCCGTTCGCGAGGGTGAAGGCGTTGATGCAGCAGTCGACCTCGCCGCCCCAGTACGGCAGGTTGTCGTACTCCCATCGGCTGTTCGCGTCGAGCCGTGCGGCGGTGTCGCCGAGGACCGCGGCGTCCAACCCCCACTCGCGCAGGGCGTTGAGGGACCAGGTCGTCGCGGTGTACGGCTGCCCGGGTCCCTCGGGCTCGGGTTCGGCGGGGAAGTACGCGCCGCCTGCCCACTGTCCGTCGGGGTCCTGGTGGGCGAGGAGTGCGGCGCCGAGGCCCTCGGTCGCGACCCGTGCACGCGTGGCCTGCCAGGTCGGTGCCGGCGCGCCGACGATGTCCCGTTCCACCTGCCACCGCAGGGCCGGGTCCGAGTCGAGGAGCCAGTCGACCACCGTGTCGTCCATGGCGCGCCAGACTACGCCGACCACGGCGCGCGGCCGGGTCCGCACAACGGAAGTCGATCGGAGCCGTGCGTTCCCGTGGTTCGCGCGCACTTCGGTTGTGCGCCACCGCGCCGAACCGCGCCCGACGCGGCGCGCGCGGCAGCGCAGCGCCGCGCAGCGCTGCGCTGCCGCGCCCCGCGCCCGCGTCAGCCGACGGAGCGGTACGACGCCCCGTCGTCCGTCCGCACGAGCACGCCGAGGTCCACCGCGTCCCGCCGCACGATCGCGACGTCCTCGGCGAACATGGCGATCGCGGCGTTGAGCACCGGCTCGGGGACCGGCCTGCCCGTGCCGAGCCGCTCGAACACGAGCTCGACGATGCGCACGGACAGCGGGTGGCGCTGGTCGTCCGGCACCGGCATCCGGGCGATCCGGTCGAACTCGAGCAGCGCCGCCGGCCCCTGCAGCCGCTGCAGCTCCTGCGCCGTCCGCCCGAGGAGCGCCGTGTCGGGTCCGTCGTCGCCGATCCAGTCGAAGGCCGCGACGGCAGCAGTCGTCCGCTCGTCGAGGGCTGCGCCGCCGACGATCGCGGACCGGAGCGACGGGCTCGCCAGCACCGCGACGGCCTGGCGAGCCCGTGCGACCGACTCGCGGAGGGGCATCAGAAGTACGTGATGCCGTGCGGCGTCCGCGGCGGAGTCAGCATCGCCCGCAGGAGTGCCGGCGCCGCCGGGTCCGCCGCGCGGAGGAGCCCGGCCGCCGCGAGCGTCGTCGGCGACACCGACCCGATGAGCAACGCACCGAGGTCCGCGACGTCGAGCTGGAGGTCGGACCCGGCCGCGTCGGCGTCGTCGGCGGTCTTCGTCACGGTGCCCCGCGCCTCCTGGACGTCCAGCCGGTACGTGCCGGAGGCGAACCCGAGCGCATCCGTCACGGCGAGCGTCAGCGAACCGTCGACGGCGTACGGACGCGATGCGAGCACCCGCTCGACGTCGAGGACGCGCAGCCAGACGTGGTCCTCCTCGTGGTCGACGTCGTACGCGCGGTTGTCGCCGAGCGCGGCGACGATCGGGTCGTCGAGCCGCGACCGGTTGTACCTGACGACGTCGTTGAGGTCGATCGAGAGCAGGAACTCCCAGAGCGACAGGTAGGCGTCGTCGGTCGCGTAGACCAGGTCGACGACCTCGAGCGTGGTGTCGCCGTCGCGGCTCTCCTTGACGCGCCAGGTCACGTAGCCGTCGAGCTCGTCGGAGTCGTCCGGGCGGTGCACGGCTGCGCGGACGTCCTTCGCCTGCTCACCGTCGCCGTTGCGCAGCCCGAACACGATGGGCCAGGTGCCGGTGTTGCGCACCATGGAGCCCGGCGTCCGCGCGTTGAACCGGTCGAAGACGGCACGGCCGGGACCGCCGGCGAGCCACTCGGGCGTGACGACGCTGACGACACCGGTGGTCGGTGCGAGGAGTGGGAGCGCACGCTCGCGGCGGACCCGGACAGCCCGCTCGCGGATCGCGCTGCCGAAGCCGAAGCGGCGGTAGATGGTGCCCTCCGACGCGGTCAGCGAGGCCATGGCGTAGCCCTCGGCGACACCGCGCGCGAGGGCGTGCGTCATCATCGCGCGGAGGATCCCGCGGCGACGCTCGGTCGGTCGGACGGTCACGGCGGAGATCGCCTGGGTGTCGATCGACGAACCGTCGCCCCAGCTCAGCTCCTTGCCGAACCAGGCGAAGGTACCGGCCGGCCAGGTCTCGTCGACGGAGCCCGGGGCAGGTCGGCGGACGTACGCGCCGAGCCAGGTCTCGTCGTCCTCGATGAAGTGCGCGACCATCCGCGCCGCCGCCTCGTCGCCGGGGTGCGGTTCGTGGAACCCGAGTCCGACGGCCTGCATCCAGGCCTCGGTCTCGGCGTTCGGTGCCCCCTGCTCGTCCGTCCCGGGCGCGAAGGCGCGCAGCTCGTAGCGGTCGTCGAATGCCTCGTTGCTCACGTTCCCGACCCTATCGGGGTCCGGTGACGGAACGACAGGCGCGACGAGCGGGCCAGGAGGCGCGGGTCGTCCCCGCCACGCGCCGCACGCGGGCTCGGGTCACGCCGTCGCGCGTCGGCTCACCTCGCGGCGCGGCGGGACGCCGATCGGGGCGGGTTCTTCCGGAGGTGCTCGCTGATCCGGCCGAGGATCCGGTCGAGCTCCGCGGCGTCCTCGTCCGTGATCGGTGCGAACAGCAGCCCGTGCACCGTGCCGATGTGCCCGGGGAACACCGCGGCGAGGACGGCTCGCCCGTCGTCGGTCAGCGACACCACGGTGCTGCGCTCGTCGTCCGGAGAGGGGCCGCGCGTGACGAGTCCGCGCTGCTCGAGCAACTGCGCCTGGTAGGTCAGCCCGCTGCGGCTGTAGACCACCCCGTCGGCGAGGTCCGTCATCCGCAGGTGCCCGTCGGGGGAGTCCCCGAGTCGTGCCAGGAGCTGGAACTGCACGTACGACAGCCCGCCCACGTCCTTGAGCTGCTGCTCGACCGAGGGGCGCAGGAGCGCACTGACCTCGGTGAACGACAGGTAGGCGCGCAGCTGCGTCGGCGTCAGGGACGAGGGGGTTCCGGACATGATCCGATCCTACCTGTTGCTTCGAGTTCGAAGCAGTGTTACGGTTCCATCAATCGCTTCGAATTCGAAGCAAATGACGGAGGAGTCATCATGAAGGCAGTGCAGTTCCACGAGGTCGGCGGTCCCGAGGTCCTCACCTACGGCGACGTCGACCAGCCCACCCCCGGCCCGGGCGAGGTCCTCGTCCGGGTCACGGCATCGGCGTACAACGCGGCGGACAACGGCATGCGCGCCGGCTTCCTGCCCATCCCGGTCGCCCTGCCCCACGTCCCCGGGTACGACGTCTCCGGCACGGTCGCGTCCCTCGGCGACGACGTCACGGACCTGGCGGTCGGCGACGCGGTGGTCGGCTTCCTGCCGATGGAACGCGACGGCGGAGCGGCCGAGTACGTCGTCGCTCCGGCGGACGCGCTCGTCGCCGCCCCGACGAGCATCCCGCTGGCGGACGCGGCTGCGCTGCCGTCGGTGGCGCTCACGGCGTGGCAGGCCCTCTTCGACGACGGTCGGCTCGAGGCCGGGCAGCGCGTGCTCGTCGTCGGCGCGGGCGGTGTGGTCGGGAAGTACGCGATCCAGCTCGCGAAGCGCGCCGGTGTCGAGGTCATCGCCACGGCCAGCCCGCGCAGCGCCGACGCCGTCCGTGCCGCCGGTGCCGACCAGGTCGTCGACCACACCACGACCGACGTGCTGCAGGCGGTCGACGGGCAGGTCGACGTCCTGCTCAACCTCGCCCCGATCGAGCCGGAGCAGTTCGCCTCGTTCGTGGCCGCGGTCCGCGACGGGGGTGCGGTCGTGAGCACGACGGCGTTCATGGCGACCCCGGGGGACGAGTCCCGCGGGGTCCGTGCTGCGACGGTGTTCGTGCTGCGGAACCGCGAACGGCTGTCCGAGCTCGTCCGGCTCGTCGACGCCGGGGAGCTCACGGTCGAGGTGACGCGGCGCATCCCGCTGACCGAGCTGCAGGCGCTGCACACCGAGGGCGCCGCCGGACGGATCGCCGGCAAGGTCGTCGTCCTCGTCTGAGCGACCAGCGACCCGGTGGGGGGATCGTGACCCACCACCGGGCCGGGCGCGTCAGGGGGAGCCGCGCCGCGCCTCCTGGGCCACCACCTCGTCGAGGTCCGCCAGCTGCCGCATCTGCTGGAGCGGACGGGCCATCCGGTTGTTGTCCCGCAGGGCGGGCTCCGTCCGCGCGAGGAAGGCCCAGTAGCCCGCGGTGAACGGGCAGGCGTCCTCGCCGAGCCGCTTCGTCGGGTCGTAGCGGCACCCGCCGCAGTGGTCCGACATCCGGTCGATGTACCGACCACCGGACGCGTACGGCTTCGTCGCGACCATCCCGCCGTCGGCGTGCTGGGACATCCCGATGATGTTCGCGGGCATCACCCAGTCGGTCCCGTCGACGAACACGTCCGTGAACCACTCGGTGAGGTGCACGGGGTCGTACCCGCGCTGCAGCGCCCAGTTGCCCAGCACCATGAGCCGCTGGATGTGGTGCAGCCAGCCGTGGTCGTGCAGGCCCTCGATCGCGGTGCCGAGGCAGGCGGCCTCGACCCGGGACGCGTCGAGCTCCCGCCACCACCGGGGGAGCCGCTCGTGAGCTCCGAGGGCGTCCTCCGACGCCCCGTAGTCGTCGCCGAACCACCAGTAGAGGTGCCAGACGTAGTCGCGCCACCCGGCGATCTGCCGGATGAACCCCTCGACGCTCGCGAGCGGGGCGTCGTCGTCGCGGTGGGCCACGAGTGCCGCCTCGATCGCATCGCGCGGGTCGAGGACACCGAGGTTCATCGG
Organism: Curtobacterium sp. SORGH_AS_0776; assembly: GCF_031453355.1. Classification (NCBI taxonomy): domain Bacteria; kingdom Bacillati; phylum Actinomycetota; class Actinomycetes; order Micrococcales; family Microbacteriaceae; genus Curtobacterium; species Curtobacterium sp. SORGH_AS_0776. The sequence goes on along the minus strand of NZ_JAVIYU010000001.1, from coordinate 3,661,354 downwards.
GACGCTGAGCAGCGAGTGCGCCATGGTCCAGTCGTTCGTGAGCGTGGCGTCCTCGAACGGGCCGAAGTCGTTCAGCCGGGTGCGCACGAAGTCGTCGAGGGCGTGACGGGCCTCGTCGGGCGTGACCGCGAAGCGCCGACGGTCGTCCGCACCGACGAAGCGGGCGATGCCGTCCCGCTCCCAGCGGTCGAGGTCGCGCCGGACCTCCTCGTCGACCTCGTCCTCCTCGGGCCACCACGGTTCCGGGAGTCCGAGCGTGGTCGCACCCTTCGGCGGCGACTCCCGGTTCTGCTCGTCGAGGCTGAACCTCCCGCCGACGGGCGCGTCCGAGCGCATCAGCCAGCCCTCGCGACGACGGACCCGCTCGTAGAACGTCTCCATCCGGAAGCGAACGGTGCCCTGCGCGGCCCACTCGGCGAACTCGTCCTCGTCGGTCACGAAGCCGCGGCTCGGCAGCACCTCGGTGCCCCTGCCCCAGTGCCGCACCTGTGCGCGGAGCGTCCGCGACGGCGGGTCGACGACCTCGAGGTCGTCCCGGCCGACCAGCGCCTGGCGGAGCGTGTCGACCTGCACGTGCTCGACGCGGTCGCCCTCGCCCCGGTCGCGGAGGTCGCGGACCAGGTGCCGGAGCGCACTCAGCCACAGGTGCGCCTTCGCACGGTGCACGGGACGCGCGGTGAAGAACTCGCGGGCCTCGACCACGAGGAGCGGGCCGCCGTCGTCGAAGTCCGGGCCGTACTGTCCCGGCAGGATGAGACGCCGGCGCCGTTCGGAGCGTCGGTCGGCCGGGGCGGTGCGCGCGTCCGTCATGCGGCGGACGGTACGCGAGCACGCCGGTGCGGGCCCGGGACGTCCCCCGACTCCACGGCGGTTCCGCGGGCGCGCCGTCCTGTGTAGGGTGGCCGACATGCAGTGCCGCTGAACCCGCTTCCGACTCCCTCCAGTGCCCCCGTCGGGGCCGTCGAAAGGTTCAGCATGCCCGCATCCACCCTGCCCCTCGCCGGCAAGACCGCCCTCGTCACCGGTGTCTCACGACGCCGTGGCATCGGGTTCGCCGTCGCGTCGAAGCTCGCCGACCTCGGCGCGAGCATCGTCGTGCACCACCACCGCCCGCACGACCTCGACCTGCCGTGGGGCGGCGACGACCTCGACGCCGTCCGCGACGGACTGCGCGGACACCTCACCGAGGGCGCCCGGTTCGCGGACGTCCCCGGCGACCTGTCCGATCCCTCCGTGATCCCGGAGCTGATCGACACCGCGACGGCACTCACCGGCCGCCTCGACGTCCTCGTGTGCAACCACGCCAAGAGCGGGGACGACGGCAGCATCCTCGACATGACCCCGGAGCGGCTCACCGCCTTCTGGGAGGTCAACACCCGCGCGACGATGCTGCTGACCGCCGAGTTCGCCCGGCGCCGCGCACCGCGGACGGACGAGCCACGACGGCCGGGGGACCGGATCGTGGGGACCGGCCCGTACGCCGAGGCGCAGGGGCACGTGTTCTGGATGACCTCGGGACAGATCCACGGGGCGATGATCGGCGAGGTCGCGTACGCCGCGAGCAAGGCCGCGCTCGCCGGGGTGACCGCCACGGTCGCGAAGGAGCTGCTCGAGCTCGGCATCGTGCTCAACACCGTCAACCCCGGGCCGGTGAGCACGGGTTACATGGACCCGGAGACCACGGACCGGTCGCTCGACGGCCTCGACGAGTACCTGGCGAGCACGCCGTTCGGTCGCGTCGGGACGCCGCAGGACCCGGCCGAGCTCATCGGGTGGCTCGCGTCGTCCTCCGGCAGTTGGGTCGTCGGGCAGGTCCTCACCTCGGACGGCGGCTTCAGTCTGTGACGTGGTGGTCAGTCGGTCGTGCCGCGCGGGGGATCGACCAGCAGCCCGACGCGGTCCGCCAGGTACGCCTCGAGCGGGACGGCGGCGCCCGCGGTGGGGGACCAGCGGACGAACGGGCCGCCGTCGTCGACGAACAGCACGCCGTCCGAGCCGACGAGCGACCCGTCGACCGGGATCGGCGTCGCGCCGTGGTTCACGGTGTCCCCGGGCTCGAAGTGCCCCTTCTGCGCCGCTGCCCGGTAGGCCCGACGGACCTCGGCGGAGACGGACACGAACTGCGACCGCCCGGGTTCGGTGACGCGCGTGATCCGTCCGGTCGCCCACACCCGGCCGTCGGTCTCGGGGGAGGACCCGAGCAGCAGCGCGCCGACCCGCCACACGCGGCCGAGCGATCGGATGGTGGGCTCGCGGCGGATGCCGAGCACGGCCTTCGGCTCGACGTACTCGCCGAGGGCCTCGTCCGGGACGTCGGCGTCGCGGAGCCGTCGCGCCGCGTCGTCGAGCAGCGCCCTCGCCCGTTCCACGCCGTCCGTCACGTCACCCGAGCGTAGCCCGGTGGGTGCCGCGACCGCGTGGTCCCCGCCCGTCGGCGTCGCCCGCGGCGCGTCGGCGACGCACGGCCGACACGGTGCCGATCGTGACCATGACGGCGCCGTACGCCAGCAGGACCCCAGCGATCGCGGGCACGAGCCACGAGCGCGACCCGTTGACGAGCTGGTTCACCAGGCCGATGTCCGGCAGGCTGTACCAGACGACGCCGCGTACCTGGGCAGCCGTCACCGGTGCGGGATCGGCGAGCGCGTTGTTGTCGCCCCTGAGCGTGAACGTCCGGGACCCGTCCGACGACGACGCGACCGAGACCACCCGGTGGCTGATGACCGCCGGCTGCCCGGACGTGATCTGGTAGGTCACGACGTCGCCGATGCGGATGTCCTCGACGGGCGTCGGCCGGACCACGAGGAGCGTGCCGGGCGGCAGCGTCGGGTCCATCGACTGCGTGAGGACGGTGAGCGGCGTGGACCCGGTCGCCTTCGGTACGACGATGAGCACGACGGCGAGCCCGGCGACGATGACGAGCAGCCCCGTGCTCAGCCCGAGCGCGATGGCGTGGACGACCGCACGCCAGCCGGTGCGCGGCGGGCGCCGGGCGCGCCGGGCAGCGCCGTCGGTGGCCGCGCTCATGCGCCGCACCGGACGGCCGCCCCGTCGTTCTGGGTGAAGAGGGTGATCTGCCCGGTCCCGACCACGGTGCTCGTGGGGTTGCCCGCGCTGTCGAGGATCTTCACGGTGATCAGCACCGGGCCGCTCGTGGCGACGCTCGCGGGGATCTGGCTCGGCGCGATGGTGAAGCGGCCGTAGTAGTCCTGCTGCTTCGGGGCGACCATCGTGGACGCGTCGCGCCCGGCGTAGGCGCCGTACCAGGTGTCCTTCGGACGGGACGAGGTGGCCCAGGCGACCTCGACGTAGTTGCCGCTGTGGTCCGTGCACGTGAGGGCGGGCATGGCGGCGGAGGTGTTCAAGTAGAAGCCTCCGGACACGATGCCCGAGCTCCACGTGCCGGCCGTCACCGTGAGGTTCACGTTCACGTTCGCGGTGCTCGAGGCCGGCGCGGACGAGGACGGCGTGCTGCGGGTGCACCAGACAGCACTGGCGCCGGCGGCGAGCTTCGTGGTCAGGCTCGGCAGCGACGCCCAGGTGCCGGAGACGGAGCCGGTGCCGACCGAGGTCGACGCCGTGCAGGCCGCGGTCCCGGTCACGGGCCACGCGACGACGCTCACGGCCTGTGCGAGAGCGGTCGAGCTGCCGGACACGACGGAGACGGTGGTGGTGGCGGTGCCGGCGAGCGACCCCGCGTTGGTCAGGGTGAGCGGCTTCGTCGTGCTCGTCACGCTCGAGGAGAACGTGGTCGTCATGTCGCTCGTGCCGGTGAGGGACGCCCCGGTCTTCCCGATGGTCACGCTCGAGGCCGTCGTGCCGGTCGCGCTCCAGAGCGCCCACGCGGCGGACGACCCGCCGACGACGAACGCCAGCGCGAGCAGCCCGGCGAGCACGGTGCGGAGTCGGCGGCTCATGCGCTGACCTGCGTCCCGGTCACGGTCAGGGTGAAGTCGGTGACGGCCCCGGCGACGGTCTGCGGTGCGTCGGCGTCGAGGTCCATCTCGACGCACCCGACCGCGCTCGCGCCGGCCGCGAGGGTGAACGAGCCGCTGCCGGTGTCGAAGGCAGCGATCCGTCCGCTCGCGCCGGACAGGCCGGTGCGGCAGTCGGCGGTGCTGCCGACCACCGCGAGGCGCAGGGTCAGTTCACCGAGCACCGCAGCCGGGGTCGCGTTCGTGGCGTAGGCGACGTTCGTCGAGGTGGTGGCGACCCGCATGGTGAGCGGGATCGAGCCGGTGTTGCGGACCGTGAACGTGCCGGTGACGCCGCCACCAGGACCGAGGACGGACGTGTTCATCGCGGAGAGCGGGCCGGTGGCGATGGTGGCGGTCGCGGACCGCACCGTCGAGGCCGAAGTGCTGGCGGTGCCGTTCCAGAGCGCGTAGGTGCCGCCCGTGCCGAGCAGCGCCGTCACGACCGCGACGACCAGGGCGAGGGCAGTGGGCCAGATCCACCGGTGACGACGCGGCGCCGCGTGGCGTCCGCTCGTCCTCGGTGTGCTGGTCATGTCCGTCCCCTGGTCGTCGTGGTGGTGTGCACCGCCGTCCGGCGGTGCGGGTGGGCCAGGAGGCGCGTGGTCGCGATCGGCGGATCAGGGACCCATCGAGACCACGGGCTTCACGGCCCGGGTTGCTTCCGCGGGTCAGGAACCGATCGCGGTCTGGGTCAGCGTGAACGCGAGCGCGCCGACGTTGAGCGTGCCGCCCTGGCCCGTGGTGGCCGACGACGGCAAGGTGATCGTGAAGACGACCTTGACGGTCGAGGTCGCGGCCGAGGGGGAGACCACGAAGGTGTTCGCGTTCGCGGTCGACTGCACGACCGAGGCGCTCGACGAGGTCACCGCGAGGGTCTTCGTCGTCGCGGCGAGCAGGGCGCTGTCACCGGTGATGCTCTGGCTCGCGTAGGTGAGGTTCGCCTTGAGGTCCTGGCCGGTTGCACCGATCGTCAGGGTCTGCGTGAACTGGTACGAGTTGCCCGGCACCATGAGGGCGCTCGCCGGGTTGATCGTCGCGGAACGGCCGTTCGTGATGTCCGTCCAGACGCCGTCGTTGTTCGCGCTGAGGGTCAGCGATCCCGAGCTCACCGAGGAGGCCGCCGTGCTGGCGCTGGCGTTCCACAGGGCGAAGGTGCCCGCGCCGCCGAGGAGGAGGGCGACACCGGCGGCGCCGGCGATGGCACCGGTCACGATCTTGTGCATGAGGGGTCCGTTCTGCGCGTTCGGGCGCGCTGCGACCATCGGCAGTGCCGACGGGACGATGTCATCGACCCGAGGTTCGTGCGGGTCGCGGCTGACCTGTGCCGGAGAGCTGTCGCCGGGCTCCGCGACGTGACACGTCGCGGGCGGGCTGGACTCGCTCTGGTGTCGACGCTACCGGTCCCCAAAAGTGCGGACAAGTGGGAACATGCGTCTGAATGGACCCAGTACAGGGGTCAATTTCGTCCCCGAGAGTGCCGACACGGTTTGTACCCCGATCGGTCTCGGTCGTGCAAGGAATGCCGACCACCCTCGTACCGTTGCACCGTCCGGAAACGAGGAGGGCCCATGGGCATCGTGCGGTGGCTGTTCGACGCGCAGCTCGTCATCGGCGACCAGACCGTGCTCTGGCGCGAGGTGATCGGCAACGTGTTCGGCCTGCTCAGCGCCCTCGGTGGGATGCGCCGCAAGGTGTGGGCCTGGCCGGTCGGCATCGTCGGCAACGCCCTGCTCTTCACGGTCTTCATGGGAGCGCTCTTCGACACCCCCAACCCCGTGAACCTGCTCGGTCAGGCCGGACGCCAGGTGATGTTCATCATCGTGAGCGTCTACGGCTGGTACCGCTGGACGCACCGTCCTGACGACGCGACGACCGTGATCGAGCCGCGCTGGGCCTCCTGGAGGGCCCGTGGACTGATGGTCCTCGTCATGGTGGGCGGCACCGCCGTCCTGACCCCGGTGTTCCGCGCCCTCGGCTCGTACGAGCCGGTGTGGAGCGACGCCTGGATCTTCGTCGGCTCGCTGCTCGCCACCTACGGCATGGCCAAGGGCTGGGTGGAGTTCTGGCTGATCTGGGTCGCGGTCGACCTGGTCGGTGTGCCGCTCCTGTTCTCGGCCGGGTACTACGCCTCCGGGCTCATGTACGTGTTCTACGGCGTCTTCACCCTGACCGGGTTCTTCGTCTGGATGCGCCAGCGCACGAAGCCCTCGGCGGCCCCGGTCACGGTCGGCTGACCGAGGCCCCCGCTCTGGGACGAGACAAACCCTCGGGAACAGTGTGTGATGGTCGGATGGCACACCACCACGACGCGGCCTTCGAGGACGAACAGTCCCTGGCCGAACGGATCGTCCGCGCCGCGATCCGCGCCTACCGACTGCACCCGTTCGACTGCGTCGACGCCGAGGTGGTCGCCGAGGTCGCCGGCATCGAGGTGACCACGGTGGAGCGGCTCTTCCCGACGTGGGACGTGCTGCTGCTCGTGACCTACGACCGGTGGACGCAGCTGCGCGGGACGCGTCGGAGGAACCCGCCGACGTGCACGATCGAGCACGTCCGGATGACCCTCGCCGAGGACGTCGCCGACCCCGGCCTCGTGCGGGTGCTCGCCGGTGCCATCACGATCGCGGCGGCCGACACCGGCTTCGCCGAGCTCTTCCGCAAGCGCTTCGAGGAGTACGCCGAGCAGCTCTCGTCCGGGCTCGAGCGCGACGTCGAGTCCGGGTCCGAGCGCCTGGCGATCCCCGCCTACCAGGCCGCGACGCAGCTGCTCGCAGTGTACGAGGGGCTGCAGATCCAGATGCTCGTGCGCCCGCACATCGACGTGCTCGTGGAGTTCGACCGTGCCGTCCGCACCCTCCGTCAGGGGTGGCGCGAGCGCGAGGTGCGGGCGTGGGACCTCGACGAGGTCGTCCTCACCAGCTAGCCGGTCGGGCCGGTCAGGCCCGCGACCGACGCCGCCACGACACGATCTGCCGGAGCGTCACCTTCGAGCCGTACTGCGCGACGGAGTGCCGGAACAGGTACTCGGCGAACCACAGCAGCACGGCCGCGACCACGAACACCTCGACGATGCAGACCACCGACTCGGTGACGGTGAGCGAGCCGACCGCGTTCCGGACCATCGCGGTGATCGGCGTGAACGTCGGGAAGTACGTGAAGAACGACGCCACCGGTGAGGTCGGCGTCGTCATCACGAAGAACGCCGCGTAGAGCGGGATGATCAGCGAGAAGATCGCCACCGACTGCAGCGCCGAGGCGTCCTTGATCGAGGGCACGGCGGCCCCGACCGCGACGAACAGCGCCGACGCCAGCAGGACCCCGCCGACGAGGAGCAGCGCACCGACCACCATTCGCCAGGGGTCGATGGTCAGCCCGCCGAGTCGTGACGCCACGAGGGGGAGCGCGGCGAGCAGCCCGATCAGCCCTGGGACGACGAACACCCCGACCTGGACGAACCCGACGAGCAGCATCGCGATGACCTTGCCGCGGATGAGGTCGCCGGCCGTGACGGTCGTGAGGATCATCTCGGAGATGCGGTTCTCCTTCTCCTCGACCACCACCGTGACCATGCGGGTGGCGAGCAGGATGACGAGCCCGAAGAACGCGGCGACGTAGAGGAACGGCGGCACGATCGACAACCAGCCCGGCGCCACACGGCCGTCCGCGTAGGTCGTCAGGTCGGTGTCCGGCGGGTTCCGGAGGAGTTCGACGGACTCCGGGTCGTCGACGGTCGCGGCGACGCTCTGCTCGAGGACCCGCTCCGCCAGCGACGAGTACCCGCCGTTCCCGAAGAGTCCGCGATCGGCCGCCTCGACGCGGATCGGCGACGTCGACGGCGACTCGGGGAAGGTGATGAACGCGTCGAGGATCCCGGAGCGCACCGCGGCCCGGTCGGCGGCGGGATCGGTCGACGGCGACCCGCCCCACTTCGCGGCGATGCTCTCGGACACCAGGCCGGAGTCGTCCACGTACCGGAAGGGCGTCTTCGTCGCGGACGAGCTCGACACCACCGAGTCGGTCCCGGCGGACTGCCCGACCCCGACGAGGAGCGACACCACGACGATGACGACCGGCAGAGCCAGCGTGCCGATCCAGAACGCGGGCTTCTTCACCGCACGCACGAACTCGAACCGGATGACGGTCCCGAGGCGGCTCACGCGGCGGCTCCGGCCCGAGCGGTGTCGGCGGCCGCGTCGGCTCCTGCGTCGTGGCCGTACACCTGGACGAAGATCTCGTCGAGCGGGATGCGCCGCATCTCGAACCCGGTGACGTGCACGCCGGCCGAGACGAGCGACGCGAGGATGTCCGACCCGTCGGCCGCGGCCGTGGGCATGGGCACGAGGTAGGCGACGTGCCCCTCGTGCCGGGCGAGGCGGTACAGCGGCGACGGCGGCACCGGCCCGTCGAGGCCGACCCGGGCGACCGCGCCGCCGAAGGCGTCCTGCACGTCGGGGATGGTGCCGTACGCGGCCGCGGTGCCGTCCTTCAGGAGCAGGATGCGGTCGCAGAGCCGCTCGACCTCGTCCATGTGGTGGGTGACGAGGACGACCGTGGCACCGTCGGCCTTCCGCTCGTCGACGAGGTCCAGCAGCAGCCGACGGTTGACCGGGTCGAGGCCCTTCGTCGGCTCGTCGAGGATGAGCAGCCGGGGCCGGTCCATGATCGTGATGCCGAGCTGGACCTTCTGCTGCTGGCCGCCGGAGAGCTTGTCCACCCGGAGCTTCGCCCGGTCCGCCAGGCCGACGCGGGCGAGGTAGTCCATGCTCCACGCCGTCGCCTCCGGCCCGCGCAGGCCGCGGAGCCGCCCGAAGTACGTCATCACGTCGATGACCGACTCCTTGCGGTACAGGCCGCGTTCCTCGGGCAGGTAGCCGATCCCGCCGGTGGCCGGTCGGTAGGGCTGCCCGTCGATCGTGAGGGTGCCGGCGGTCGGGGTGGTGATGCCGAGCAGCGCACGGATGGTCGTGGTCTTGCCCGAGCCGTTGCTGCCGAGAAGTCCGAAGGTCTCGCCGGGGGCGATGTCGAACGACAGCCCGTCGACCACGTTCCGGTCCCCGAACCGCATCACGAAGTCCTGCACGCTGATGGTCGCCCCGCTCATGCCGCGACCCTACCGGCAGCGCCTGACGGCGCTCGGGCGTGACCGCCTGACGGACTGGAGGCGCGGTGCCTGCCCGCACCGCGCCTCCCGTCCGTCACCTGGTCGCGTCCGCGAAGCGCACCCTCCGTCAGGAACGCAACCAGGCCGTCCCCACACCCGACAGTGCGCCGTCTGCCACCGGCGCGGAGGCGAGCAGCAGCTCGCCTGCGGGGAGCTCGTACGGCTCGTCGCCGAACACCGTCACGCTCGTCCAGCCGTTCGGCCGGCGGAACGCGAGCACGTCGTCGCGGCCGGTCTCGAGCCACTCGAGGTGTTCCTCGGACTGCAGCTGGCCGCGCAGGCCGAGCGCCTTCCGGTACAGGTTCAGCGTCGAGTCGGGGTCGGCGTCCTCGGTCTCGACCGACACGTCGGCGAACCACGCCGGCTGCGGCAGGTGCGCACCGCCGTCGCCGAACCCGAAGCTCCTGCCGCTCCGGGTCCAGGGGAGTGGCACGCGGCAGCCGTCACGGCCGACGTCGACGCCCGGGTTCCGGAAGAACGCCGGGTCCTGGCGGTCGGCGTCGGGGATGTCGCCGACCTCCTGCAGGCCGAGCTCCTCGCCCTGGTAGAGGTAGGCCGAGCCGGGCAGCGCGAGTTCGAGCAGCGTCGCCGCGGTGGCACGGCGCAGTCCGAGCGAGCGGTCGAGCGCGTCCGGCGAGCCGCCGGCGAGCAGCCACGCGCTGCCCTGCTTCTCCTCGGCGCCGTTGCGCGCCGGCAGTGCGCAGCGGGTGGCGTGCCGGACGACGTCGTGGTTCGAGAAGACCCACGTGGTCGACGAGCCGGACTCCTCGGCGAGCCCGAGGTTGAACTCGATGATGCTCCGGAACTGCCCGGCGTCGAAGTCGGCCTCGAGCAGGTCGAAGTTGAACGCCTGCCCGAGCCCCTCGGCGCTGGCGTACCGGGCGCGGCGGTCGGCGGCGACCCACGCCTCGGCGACGGCCGTGCGTGCGGGCGTGTACTCGTCGAAGACCTTCCGCCACTCGGCGTAGATCTCGTGGACGTCGTCGCGGTCCCAGAGGATGTGCGAGCCGTCCTTCGGCGACGCGAGGACCTCGGCCCACGTCGGGAGCGGGCCGGACGGCAGGTCCTTCGCCAGGCCGTGCGCGACGTCGATGCGGAAGCCGTCCACACCGCGGTCGGACCAGAAGCGGAGGGTGTGCAGGAAGTCGTCGCGGACCTCGCGGTTCGCCCAGTTGAGGTCGGGCTGTTCCTTGGCGAAGTTGTGCAGGTACCACTGGCCGTCGCCGACCGCGGTCCAGGCCGGGCCGCCGAAGATCGACACCCAGTCGGCGGGCGCTTCCGCCCCGTCGGGACCGGTGCCGTCCCGGAACACGTACCGGTCGCGTGCCGGGCTGCCCTTCGGGGACGCCAGGGCCTCGCGGAACCACTCGTGCCGGTCGCTCGTGTGGTTCGGGACGACGTCGACGATCACGCGGATCCCGGCACCGTGCAGCGCCGCGACCATCTCGTCGAAGTCCTCGAGCGTGCCGAGGCGCGGGTCGACGTCCCGGTAGTCGTCCACGTCGTAGCCGCCGTCGGCGAGGGCGGACGGGTAGAACGGGCTGAGCCAGACGGCCTCGATCCCGAGGGACGCCAGGTACGGCACCTTCGCGGTGACACCGGGCAGGTCGCCGATGCCGTCGCCGTTCGCGTCGGCGAAGGACCGCGGGTAGATCTGGTAGACGCTTGCCTGGCGCCACCAGGTGCTGCTCCCGTCCTCGGTCGCGGGTGCGGCGGCGGTCTCGACGACGTCGGTCATGGTGGGGGTCCTCTCGGTTGCGGAGTCGGTGGTCGTCACTTGATCGCGCCCTGCGTGACCCCGGCCATCACCCAGCGCTGCGTGAACAGGTAGACGATGATCGCCGGCGCCATCGCCATCAGGTACGAGGCGAACGACACGTTGTAGTTGTTGCTGAACTGCGTCTGGAACATCTGCTGCAGCACCGGCAGGGTCTGCAGCGCCGGGTTCGAGGTGATCAGCGACGGCATCACGAAGTCGTTCCAGGACGCGAGGAACGCGAAGATGCCGACGGTGGCGCTCATCGGTGCCAGCAGCGGGAACACGAGTCGCCAGAACACCTGCCCCGTGCTCGCACCGTCGATGCGGGCACTCTCCTCCAGTTCGGCCGGGATCGACCGCAGGAACGCGGTGAAGAGCAGCACGCTGAACGACAGCTGGAACATGACGTGCAGGATCGCGACGCCGAACGGGTTGTCGAGGTGCGCCAGGCCGGTGAGCTTCACCTGCGACAGCGCGAGCACCGGGAACGGCAGGAACATCGCGGCGAGCAGGTAGAAGAACGACCAGCGGAACAGCCGGCGGTCCCAGTTCCGGGCGATCGCGTACGCCGTGAACGACGCGAGCAGGATCGTGCCGACGACGGTGATCGCGGCGACGAGCACCGAGACGCCGAACGCGCGCGGGAAGTCCGTCAGCTGCCAGGCCTGCACGAAGCCGTCGACGCTGAACGGCGCCGGGAGGGAGAACGCGTTGCCGTCGACCGCCTGGCTCGTCGTCTTGAACGCCATCGTGATCGTCACGTACAGCGGGACGAGGACGGACAGGGTGCAGAGGACGAGGACGACCGTGACCGGCCAGTTGAAGCGCTCGCCACGACGGCCGGCGTTCCGATCGGCGTCGACGGAGCGGATGGTGCCGGTCGCGGTGGTCCCCGGCTGGAGGGGTGCCTGGATGGTCATCAGAGCGCTGCCTTCCCGCGGGTCGCCCGCAGCTGGATCACGGCGATGACGACCGCGATGACGAAGAAGATCGTGGCGTTCGCCATCTGGTAGGCGTAGTCGCCGCCGTTGAAGCCCTTGAAGATCGACATCGCGACGCTGGTGGTCGAGGTGCCGGGGCCGCCGTCGGTGAGGCCGACGATGATGTCGTACGAGTTCAGGAAGTTCTTGAACCCGATCACGAGGTTGATGAGGATGTAGCCCGCCGTGAGCGGTGCCGTGATCGACACGAGCTGCCGCCAGGCGCTCGCGCCGTCGAGCGCCGACGCCTCGTACACCTCGGCCGGGATCGAGAGCACGCCGGCGATGTAGATGAGCAGTGTCGACGGGATCGCCTGCCACGCGGTCACGACCACGATCGCGATCCACGCCAGGTCCGGGTTCGCGAGGATGCTCTGCTCGAGCGGCGCGAAGCCGAGCGTGGTCGCGAGCGCCGGCAGGCTGTTCGCGAACAGGAACGAGAACACGTAGGCGATGACGATGCCCGAGATCACCATGGGCAGCACGAACACGGCTCGGAGGGTGATCTTGCCGCGGACCTTCGAGGTCAGGGCGATCGCGAGCAGGAACGCGACCGCGTTCACGACGAGGACCGTGACGAGCGAGAACCCGATCGTGAACAGGTACGCCTGCAGGATCGCCGGGTCGCTGAACACGGCGACGTAGTTCGTCAGGCCGATGAACCGGAAGTCACCGAAGCCGACAGAGTCGGTGAAGCTCAGCACGATGCCCATCACGGCGGGGAGCGTGATCGCCAGGGTGAAGAGCAGGAGGGTGGGGATCAGGAAGACCAGGAAGAGCGGGTCGGTCCGGCTGCGCTTCGTGCGCAGTCCGGCTCCGCCCCGTCGTCCGGACTGGAGGCGCGGTGCGGCTCTGCCCCGTCGGCGGCTGCCCGCCGTCGTGACGGATTCTGTGGTCGTGGTGGCCAAGGTCGTCTCCTTACGCGGCCGTACGGAGCGCGAGACGCGCCCAGTCGCCGTCGAGGGTGCGGAGTTGGGGAGCGGGGGCACCGCCGAAGGCGATGGACTGCAGGTAGTTCGCCACCGGGATCTCGGCGGGGATGAGCTGCGAGGCGCCCAGGGAGAACTTCGCCTGGTCGTACGAGTCCTGCATGCCGCGGAGCGCGGGGTTCGATGCGGGCGGCGAGTCCTTCCGGACGCCGAAACCGTTGTTGTCGGCGTTGTACTTGTCGTTCACGGCGGGGCTCATCAGGAACGACAGGAACTCGCGCGCCGCCTCCTTCTTGCGGGACGCCTCCGGGATCCAGAGGCCGAGGTCGACGTTCACGCGCACCTTGTTGTCGGCGGCGTCGTCGGTCGCCGGGAACGGGAACGTGCCGAGGTCGATGTCCTTGTTCGACTTCGCGATCTCACCGAGCGCCCACGGCCCCTGCAGGTACATCGCGGCCTTCCCCTGCGCGAACGCGAGGTTGCCGTCGCCGTACCCGCGGCTCGCCGCGCCCTTCTGGTGCCACCGCAGGAGGTCCACCATGCGGTCGACGGGGGCGGCGAAGTCCTTCTCGAACGAGACGCTCGAGCTCTTGCCCACCTTGGTGCCCTCGCGGTCGAGTGCCGCGAAGGTCTGCTGCAGGTCGAGCATCCCGCCCACCGAGTAGTCGAACATGCCCTGGGCGATCGTCCAGTTGTCCTTGTACGTGCCGTACATCGGCGTGATGCCGGCCTTGGTGAGTCGTTCGCAGACGTCGCGGAACTCGCTCCACGTGGTCGGCACGTCGATGCCCTGGTCGGCGAAGATCTGCTTGTTGTAGATCACCGACGCTGCGGTCACCGAGTACGGCAGCACGCTCGTCCGACCCGGGTAGTCCGCGGTCTGCTTCATGAGCGGCCACAGGTCGGGGTTGATCGTGTCCTTCTCCGGCAGGTCCGACAGGTCGGAGAGGGCGCCGTGCTCGACGAACGAGACCATCGCGTAGTTGTAGTTCAGGCAGCCGAGGTCCGGCGGTCGGTTCCGGACGAAGTTGGCGGACATGTTGGACGTCGAGTCGCGGATGACGCGGATCTTCGACTGGCTGTCGTGGAACTTCGCGATGACCTCGTCGAAGTACCCGATGACCTCGGGCTTCGACACGTAGAAGGTGATCGTCTCGGGGCGGCTGCTCGAGGAACCGAGCGGGGCACAGCCGGCGAGGGCCAGGCCCGCTCCGATGCCGCCCGCCCCGAGCAGGAACCCGCGGCGGCTGAGCGCGGCGGCGTTCCTGGTGGTGGCGTGTGTCTGCACGTCGTCTCCGTCCGTCCGGACCCGGCGTCCCTGCCGTTCCGGTTCGCGGTCCGGCTCCACTGCCGCCCGCAGAACTAAATCTAGCGACAAAATCTAATTCTGCAAGGAACTGTTTCCGCGGTAGTGTGCGGGCATGCCGCCGCCCCGTGGAACGAGCGCAGAGACGCTGCTCGCGTACGCCTTCTCCGTGCGCGCGTTCACCGCGACCGAGGCGATCGACACGACCGGCCTGACCCGTTCCACCGTCCTGGCCGCGTGCGAGGAGCTCGTCCGCCTCGGCTGGGTCCGCGAACTCGACGACGCCCGGGCCGCGGGGGAGTACCGCATCGGCCGACCGGCGCGCCGGTACGAGCTCGACACCGCCGGCGGCGTGGTCGTCGGCATCGACGCCGGGCAGCACCGGGTGACCGTGCTCGTCGCCGATCTGCGCGGCACCGTGCTCGGCCGCGCCGAAGGGGCCCTCGGCGACTCCGGTCTCGACGTCCCGGTCCGGCTCGGGGTCGTCGGCGAGACCGTCGCCGCCGCACTCCTCGACGCCGGGGTCGACCCGCTGCGGGTGCTCGTCTCCGTCGTCGGCATCCCCGCCCCCGTGGACGCCGGCGGCGCGTCACCCGGCGACGGCGGGTTCTGGGACCGGATGAACCCGGGCTTCGCCGACGCCGTCCCGGGTCACCGGGTCGTGGTCGAGAACGACGCCAACCTCGCCGCGCTCGCCGAACGGCCGTCCTCGGGTGATGCCTCGTTCGCAGCCCTGCTCTCCGGCGAGCGGTTCGGCAGCGGGCTCGTCGTCGACGGGGTCCTGCTCCGGGGCGCCCACGGCGGCGCGGGGGAGATGCGCGTGCTCGACCTCGTCGAGGGCGTCGGGTCGTCCGACGGCATCGGTGCCACCGCCCGCCGGCTCGTCGCCGAAGCGCTCGCCGCGGGCGACGTCCCGCCGGACAGCCCCCTCGCCGCGGACGCCGACGCCTCCGTCCTGTTCCGCGCGGCGTACGACGGGGACCCGGTCGCCCTCGGCATCGTCGACCGCCTGGGGGACCGGTTGGCCCGCGTCTGCGTCCTGCTCGTCAGCCTGCTCGACATCGACCGCGTGGTCGTCGCGGGGGCCATCGCCGAGCCCGCCGGTGCCGTGATCGACCGGGCGCGGGCCTGGCTCGACGGCGCGGGGTTCGACCCGGTCCCCGAGATCGTCGCGTCGACGCTCGGCGCCGACGTCGTCGTGCTCGGTGCGGTCGCGCACGCGGTCGACGCGGTCCGGGCGGCGCCGCTGTCCTTCTCCGTCCGCTCCGCCATCGCGTCGTGACCGCGGGCGGGCGCTGCGCGGAGCAGTGCTGACAGGTCAGCTGGCGCCGTCCGCACTGATCGTCACCGGCAGGCTCGCGCCGGACCCCTCGCCGTCATGGCTGGTCACCGCGAGGACGGCGTCGCCCACCGGCAGGTCGTCGGGCAGGTCGAAGCGCCCGGCGACGGTGAACTGCTCGCCCTGCGGGGTCGGCCGCCCGAGCAGCACCGGGTCACCGGTCGACGCGGGCGTGATGGTCACCGTGACGTCGTCGGACGCGCGGAACGTGCCGCCGGTGTCCTCGCAGTCGCGGTAGAGCCAGTCGACGTGCAGGTCGACCGTGCCGCCGGGGCGCAGGTCCGAGTCGCCGAGGTCGATCGAGGTTCCGGCGCAGGACGCGGCCGCCCCGGCCTGTACGGCGCAGCCCGACAGCGCCGCCCCGACCAGCAGCACCACGACCATCCCCGTCACCGCACGACCCTGTCCCCACCGCATGACGGCATTCCATCACCTCCGAGCGGTCCATCGGGTCACGATCTCGGTACGGTCGGAGCGTGGGGAACGAAGGATCAGCTGACCAGACCGAGCCGGAGCACGACCCGTACGTCCGGCGCCCGGGCTACGTCACCGCCATCGACGGCCGGACCGACCGGGTCACGACTGCGGCGGCGGTCGGCGTGGGCGTCGGCCTCGTCACGTCCTGGGTGCTCGGCTTCTTCCAAGCGCCCGAATGGGTCGTGTGGGCGGGGGCCATCGCCGTCGGTGTGACGACGTGGCTGCTGCTGCGCGCTCGACAACGTCGCCGCGACCGAAGTGAAGGCCGCGCGCCCGGCGCGGTCGCCCGTGCCCGCGACCGTGCCATCGCCGACGCGAACGGCGGCCGACGCTTCTTCGTCGCCCCGAACCCGGTCGTCCTGATCGTGTTGGGCGGGATCTTCATCGCGCTCGCCGTCGGCACGCTCGGGCTCGGGAGCATGTCGGTCCTCACCGTGATCCGGACGATCGTCCTCGTCGGCGGTGGCGCGTACTTCGTCGTCCAGGGCATCGGGACCCTCGTCGTGCGCCGCCGCCCGCCCGACCCTCGCTGACCCGCGCCGCCGCGTCCGCGCCGAACCACGAATCCGACATCGAACCAGCGGCGCTGCCTGGTTCGACGTCGGATTCGTGGTTCGACGTCCACATCGGCCACGCCGCGCCGGTCAGCCCCGCGCGACCGGCGTCAACCGCTGCAACTGCGTCACGTGCCCCGGCTCGAGCTCGTCGAGCGAGGCCACCCCGAGCAGCCGCATCGTCCGCTCGATCTGCTCGGACAGGATCTGGATCATCCGGTCGACGCCGGCCTCGCCACCCGCCATCAGGCCGTACAGGTACGCGCGACCGACCATCGTGAACTTCGCGCCGAGCGCCACGGCGGCGACGATGTCGGCGCCGGACATGATGCCCGTGTCGAGGTGCACCTCGGTGTCCTTGCCGACCTCGCGGACGACGGAGGGGAGCAGGTGGAACGGAACGGGAGCGCGGTCGAGCTGCCGGCCGCCGTGGTTCGACAGCGTGATCCCGTCGACGCCCATGTCCGCCAGGCGCTTCGCGTCCGCCAGTGACTGCACGCCCTTGACGACGACCTTGCCCTTCCACTGCGACCGGATCCACTCGAGGTCCTCGTAGGTGACGGTCGGGTCGAACATGTGGTCGAGGAGCTCGCCGACGGTGCCGGACCAGCGGTCGAGCGACGCGAACGCCAACGGCTCGGTGGTGAGGAAGTCGAACCACCACCAGGGCCGCGGGATCGCGTTCAGCACGGTGCGGGCGCTCAGCTGCGGCGGGATGGAGAACCCGTTGCGCTTGTCCCGCAGCCGGGCACCGGCGACGGGCACGTCCACGGTGACGAGCAGTGTGTCGAACCCGGCCTTCTCGGCGCGGGAGACGAGCGCCATCGACTTCTCGCGGTCCTTCCACATGTAGAGCTGGAACCAGTTGCGGCCCGACGGGTTGGCGTCGCGGACGTCCTCGATCGCGGTGGTCCCCATCGTGGAGAGCGAGAACGGGATGCCGGCGCGGCCCGCGGCCCGGGCTCCGGCGCGCTCGCCCTCGGTCTGCATCATGCGCGTGAAGCCGGTCGGGGCGATCCCGAACGGGCGGGCGACGGGCGCGCCGAGCACGTCGCGCGACGTGTCGACCTTCGAGACGTCGCGCAGGATCGCAGGGGTGAACTCGATGTCCTCGAACGCCTGGCGGGCACGGGCGAGGGAGATCTCGGCCTCGGCGGCGCCCTCGGTGTAGTCGAACGCGGCCTTCGGCGTGCGTCGGGCGGCGATGTCGCGTAGGTCCCAGATCGTCAGCGCCGACTCCAGACGCTGTCGCCGACCCGGCAGCGACGGCTTCTTGAACTGCATGAGCGGCGCGAGGTCGCGCACGGTCGGCAGCTGCCGCTTGATCGGTGTGCGCCGGGCCGACGGCGCCCCGGGGGTCGCTGCCGGAGCGCCCGTCGCGGGGTCGACGCGGTGCTGGTCGTCGGTCGAGGTCATACAGACATCCTACGTCTCGGGGTGGATCGGTGGGGGGAATGGTCGGCTCGCGGGGTGTAGCGCACGGGTTCGACGGAACGGGCGATCGTCGAGCGCAGGGCCTCGAGTGAGGCGCCACCGAGGCCGCCGAGCGCGACGGCCCGCGCCTGCACGAGGACGTTGCCGAGCGCGGTCGCCTCGACCGGTCCGGCGAGCACGGGGAGCCCGGTGCGGTCGGCGGTGAGCTGGCAGAGGAGCCGGTTCTGCGATCCTCCGCCGACGACGTGCACCTGTCGGACGTCTCTGCCCGTGACGGCGACGATCGTCTCGAGGGTCGAGGCGTACGCGGAGGCGAGCGACTCGAGGATCGACCGCACGGTCTCGGCCCGCGACGCCGGGGCGGCGAGTCCGTGTGCACCGCACCAGGCGGCGATCCGTGCCGGCATGTCACCCGGCGCGGTGAACGTCTCGTCCGCGACGTCGAAGACGGGGACCGGGGCGGTGACGTCCGCTGCGGAGGCGAGCAGCGCCTCCAGGTCGATGCGCTCGCCACCGCGCTCCCAGGCGCGGACGCTCTCGGAGAGCAGCCACAGTCCGGACACGTTCTTCAGGAACCGGACGCGTCCGTCGACGCCGCCCTCGTTGGTGCAGTTGGCCTCGCGAGCCGCGTCCGACAGGACGGGTGCGTCGAGCTCGACGCCGACGAGCGACCAGGTGCCGGACGAGATGTACGCGAAGTCCGGGTCGGTGGCCGGTACCGCCACCACGGCCGAGGCCGTGTCGTGGGAGCCGACGAGCGTGACCGGCGCGGTGCCGCCGACCGCCTCGGCGACGGCGGGCAGCAGGGGACCGAGTCGGTCGCCCGGGTCGCGCAGGGTGGGCAGGAGTCCGCTCGGGAGGCGCGCAGCAGCCCGCAACGCCGGGTCCCACCCGCGGGTGGTCGCGTTCAGGACCCCGGTCGTCGAGGCGTTCGTGCGCTCGGCCGCCTCGACGCCGGTCAGCCAGTAGCCGAGCAGGTCGGGCACGAGCAGCGCCCGTTGCGCGAGCTGCAGGGACGGGTCGGCGGCGAACTGGAACAGGGTGTTGAACGGCAGGTGCTGCAGGCCGTTCCGGGCGTACAGCTCGGCGGCGGAGAGCCGCTCGTGCACGGTCGCGACGCCGCCCTCGTGCCGTTCGTCGCGGTAGTGGTACGACAGCCCGAGCAGCCGACCGTCGCGCAGCAGGCCGTAGTCGACCGCCCACGAGTCGATGCCGATGCTGACGATCGCCGGGTGCGTGGCGAACGCCTGACGGAGGCCGTCGGTCACCTGCCGGTGGAGCTCGACGACGTCCCAGTGCAGGGCCTCGCGGTCCTGCTCGTGCAGGGTCACAGGGCCGTTCGGGAACCGGGCGACGTGCTCCATCCGGACGCCGTCGGTGTCGACGTGGCCGACGATCACCCGCCCGCTCGTGGCGCCGAGGTCGACCGCGGCGACGCTGCCGCTGTTCGTCACGCTGCTCCCTCTGTCCCGGACATCAGCGCAGGAACGCTGCCGCGACACCGGCGTCCACGGGGACGTGCAGGCCGGTCGTGTGCGAGAAGTCGTCGGTGCAGATGGCGTAGACGGCGTTGGCGACGTTCTCGGGCACGACCTCGCGCTTGAGGATCGTGCGCTGGGCGTAGAACTTGCCGAGATCCTGCTCCTCGATGCCGTACGTCTTCGCCCGGTTCGCACCCCAGCCGGACGCGAAGATGCCCGAGCCACGGACGACACCGTCGGGGTTGATGCCGTTGACGCGCACCCCGTGCTCACCGAGTTCGGCCGCCAGCAGCCGGACCTGGTGCGCCTGGTCGGCCTTGGTCGCCGAGTACGCGATGTTGTTCGGGCCGGCGAACACCGAGTTCTTCGACGAGATGTACACGATGTCGCCGCCGAGGCCCTGCTCGATGAGGACCTTCGCGGCCGCCTTCGACACCAGGAAGGAGCCCTTCGCCATGACGTCGTGCTGCAGGTCCCAGTCCTGCTCGGTGGTCTCGAGCAGGCTCTTGCTGAGGCTCAGCCCGGCGTTGTTCACGACGAGGTCGAGGCCGCCGAAGTGCAGGAGCGTCTGCTGGACCGCGTGGTCGATCGCGTCGGCGTCCGTCACGTTCGCGGCGACGCCGATCGCCGTGTCGGTGCCCCCGATCTCGGCCGCGGCCTCCTGCGCCTTGGCGAGGTCGAGGTCCGCGATGACGACCGCGGCGCCCTCGGCCGCCAGGCGCTTCGCGATGGCCTTGCCGATGCCGCTCGCGGCTCCGGTGACGAGGGCGATGCGCGTGGCGAGCTTCTTCGGTGCGGGCATCCGCTGGAGCTTCGCCTCCTCGAGGGCCCAGTACTCGATGCGGAACTTCTCGGCCTCGTCGATGGGGGCGTAGGTGCTGAGGGACTCCGCACCACGCATGACGTTGATGGCGTTCACGTAGAACTCGCCGGCGACGCGGGCGGTCTGGGCGTCCTTGCCGTAGGAGAACATGCCGATGCCCGGGACGAGCACGATGAGCGGGTCGGCGCCGCGGATCGCCGGGCTCGTCTCGTCGGCGTGCCGGTCGTAGTACGCCTGGTAGTCGACGCGGTACTGCTCGTGGAGCTCGTGCAGGCGGGCGGTCTGCTCCTCGACCGTCGCCGTGGCGGGCAGGTCGAGGATGAGCGGCTTCACCTTGGTGCGGAGGAAGTGGTCCGGGCAGCTCGTGCCGAGAGCTGCGAGCTCCTCTGCCCGTGACGACGCGAGGAAGTCGAGCACGACGTCGCTGTCGGTGAAGTGTCCCACCACCGGCTTGTCGTGGCCGGCGATGCCCCGGATCGTCGGGGCGAGGGCTGCGGCGCGCGCGCGGCGTTCGTCCGTCGGGAGCGCCTCGAAGCCTCGGCGGACGGGGCCGAACGGCTGGTCCTTCCCGTGTTCGGCGATGAAGGCCTCTGCCGTGTCGATGATCCAGCGGGAGTTCGCCTCGGCCTCGTCGCTGGTGTCGCCCCAGGCGGTGATGCCGTGGCCGCCGAGGATCGTGCCGATCGCCGCGGGGTGGTCTCGCTTGACCGCCGCGATGTCGAGCCCGAGCTGGAACCCCGGTCGGCGCCACGGCACCCAGACCACCTTGTCGCCGAAGACCTGCTCGGTCAGGGCCGGGCCGTCGGCTGCGGTCGCGATGGCGATGCCGGCGTCGGGGTGCAGGTGGTCGACGTGCGCGGCGTCGACGAGGGCGTGCATCGCGGTGTCGATGGAGGGTGCCGCCCCACCGCGACCGAACAGGGTGTGGTCGAACGCGGCGACCATCTCGTCCTCGCGCTCCACGCCGGGGTAGACGTCCTGCAGGGCGCGGACGCGGTCGACGCGCAGGACTGCGAGGCCCGCCGGGGTGAGGATGCCGAGGTCGCCCCCGGAGCCCTTCACCCAGAGCAGCTCCACCGGTTCGCCCGTGACCGGGTCGGTGTCGGTGCCCTTGGCGGAGGTGTTGCCGCCCGCGTAGTTCGTGATCCGCGGATCCGAGCCGAGCGCGTTCGAACGCGCGACGAGCGCACTGATCGTCGTGTCTGCGTCGGTGCCGTGCGTTGCGGGGTCCACCCGGGCCTCCAGTCCTGTGCTTGTCATGATGTCTACGCGCCCCAGCCGGCCTGGACGCCGCCGACCCGGTCCTCGGCGATCTGCCGCTGGTAACCGGAGTCGAGGTAGGCGCGCATCGGGTTCGCGGGGAGACCGCGGGACTCGCGCCACGCGGCGAGGTCGGCGCGGACGTCGGTCTGGTACGCGTCCATGAAGATCTCGTTCGCGCCGAGGACGTCGTGCGCTTCCTGTGCGGCGGTCAGTGCGACGCGGTCGAGGAGCAGTGCTCGGGCCGTCATCTCCTGGACGTTGAGCACCGAGCGGATCTGCCCGGGGATCTTGTCCTCGATGTTGTGGCACTGGTCGAGCATGAACGCGACGTCGGGGTTGTCGTAGCCGCCGCCGCGGATGACCTCGACGAGGATGCGGAACAGCTGGAACGGGTCGGCTGCGCCCACGATGAGGTCGTCGTCGGCGTAGAAGCGCGAGTTGAAGTCGAAGCTGCCGAGCTTGCCGAGGCGCAGGAGCTGCATGACGATGAACTCGATGTTCGTGCCGGGGGCGTGGTGGCCGGTGTCGAGGCAGACCATCGCCTTGTCGCCGAGCGCGGCCGTCTGCACGTAGCTCGTGCCCCAGTCCGGGACGTCCGTGTGGTAGAACGACGGCTCGAAGAACTTGTACTCGAGCACGAGGCGCTGGTCCGGGCCGAGTCGGTCGTAGATCGTGGTCAGCGAGTCGTGGAGGCGGTCCTGGCGGGAGCGCATGTCCTCCTGGCCGGGGTAGTTGGAGCCCTCCGCGAGCCAGATCTTCAGGTCGCGGGAACCGGTGGCGTCCATCACGTCGATGCAGCGCAGGTGGTGGTCGATCGCCTTCTGCCGGATCGTCTCGTCGACGTGGGTCAGGGCGCCGAACTTGTAGTCGTCGTCCTGGAAGGTGTTCGAGTTGACGGTGCCGAGGGAGACGCCGTGCTCTTCCGCGTGGCGCTTCAGGTCGGCGAAGTCGTCGACGAGGTCCCACGGGATGTGGAGCGCGACGGTCGGTGCGAGCCCGGTGTACCGGTGGACCTGGGCGGCGTCGGCGATCTTCTCGTAGGGGTCGCGCGGGGTGCCGGGGGTCCCGAACACCTTGAAGCGGGTGCCGGAGTTGCCGAACGCCCAGCTCGGGAGCTCGATCGCCTGCCGGGCCAGCTGGTCGGCGACGGAGCTGAAGCTCGCTGATGTCATCGTGTCACTTCCTCGTGTCGATTGAATCGTTTCATACGGTACGTGCTGCGCGAGGTTCGCGCAAGCCGGGGTCTGGTCGCGCTCCGTGGTGGCGGTTCGGGGCGGTGCTGCACAACCACAGTGCGTTCGAACCGCGCGATCGCGCGGCGCAACGTGACTTTGGTTGTGCGCCGCCGCGGCCGCCGCGGCCGCCGCGGCGGGAGCGGGCGGCGGAGCCAGCCGGGAGCGGGCCGGGCGGCGGGCGGCGGGCGGTGGCGCCCGCCGCCCGCCGCCCGGCCGCCGCTACCCCGCGGGGACCGCGGCCGACGCGCGCAGCTCGTGCGTGCCTCCCGACACGCGCTGCTCCGCAGCACCGGGCAGCCGCACCACCGCGGTGACGCCCTCGGGCACGGTCACCCGCACGAGCAGCTCCCCGTCGACGAGCTCCCACCGCACGGCGACGTGCCCGTGCACGGTGTCGAGCGAGGTCGACGCCCACGTGAGACCGCCTCCGGGCTGCGGCGCCACGAGCACCGACTCGTACCCGGGCGTCAACGGCGCGAGACCACCGACCACGCGGTGCATCCAGTCCGCCACGGCACCGAGCGCGTAGTGGTTGAACGACGTCATCTGGCCCGGGTTGATCGTGCCGTCCGGCAGCATCGAGTCCCACCGCTCCCACACCGTCGTCGCGCCCATCGTCACCGGGTACAGCCACGACGGGCACTCGGTCTGCAGCAGCAGCCGGTACGCGTCCTCGAGGTGTCCGGGGTCTGCGTCAGCGCATCCGTGATGAACGGCGTCCCGGCGAACCCCGTCGAGATCCGGTACCCGGACTGCTCGACGAGCTCCGCCAGACGGTCGCCGGCCGTGGCCTGCTCCGCCTCGGACAGGATCCCGAACACGATCGCGAGCGTGTACACGGTCGTGCAGTCGGAGAGGATCCGACCGTCGTCCTGCAGGTAGTGGGTCCGGAAGCCGGCCTGGAGGCGCGACGCGAGTTCCCGGAACTCGCCCGCTTCCGCCTCGTGGCCGCCCAACAGCTCGGCCGCGTCCGCCGCGATGGTGGCGGACCGGTACGCGCAGATCGTCGCGACGACGCCCTTGTCGGCCTTCGCCGCCGCGGGGTCCTCCGGCGGGGCGTCCGGGTCCAGCCAGTCGCCGAACTGGAACACGGTGTCCCACAGGTCCTCGGGGGAGAGGTGGTCGCGGATCCGCCGGAGGTGCGCGGCCATGGACGGGAACTGCTCCTCGAGCACCGCGGTGTCGCCGTACGCCTGGTAGAGCGTCCAGGGCACCCACACCCCGGCGTCCGACCAGACGGCGGTGGCGTCGGGCTTGCCGAAGTCCTCGGCGGGGGAGTACTTCAGCACGTCCGGCACGACGAAGGGGATGACGCCGTCGGCGTGCTGCTGCTCGAGCCACACGTCGCGGAGCCAGTCGCCGAGGAACGCCCGCGTGTCGAAGAGGTACGAGGCCGTCGGCGCGAACGCCGCGATGTCGCCGGTCCACCCGAGTCGTTCGTCGCGCTGGGGGCAGTCGGTCGGCACGCTGAGGAAGTTCCCCTGCATGCCCCGCACCACGTTGTCGTGGAAGGTGTTCAGCAGCTCGTGGCTCGACTCGAACGTGCCGGTGCGGGGGAGGTCCGACCCGACCTGCACCGCGGTGAGGGCGGTGCGGAGCTCGTCGAGCGTGCCGGGCCACCCGTCGACCTGGGCGTACCGGAAGCCGTGGAACGTGAAGCGCGGCTCGAAGACGTCATGGCCGTCCCCGCTGAGGGTGAAGTGGTCGGTGGCCTTCGCGGTGCGCAGGGGACGCGTGCCGAGCTCGTCGTGCTCGAGGACCTCGGCGTGCTGCAGCGTCAGGACCGTCCCCGCCGGGCCAGACGCGGTCACCCGGATCCAGCCGACGAGGTTCACGCCGAAGTCGACCAGCGTGGCGCCGCCGGGGCTCGTCCAGACCTCGACCGGGGCGATCTCGGCGAGCGGTCGGACGGGTGGCACGGTGTCGGCGACGAGCTCGCGCTCCCCGAGGTCCACCGTGTGCACCGTGCTCGTGCGGCCCTCGTGCCCGTTCACGCTCGGCACCGTCACGTCGCCGGGCGTGAGGAAGGAGCCGTCGCGCAGGCGGGCGTCGACGTCCTCGCCGTCGTAGAGCTGGTCGGCCGTGATCGCACTCGACAGCGCCTGCCAGTCGGTGTCGGTCGCGACGAGCTGCTCGTGGCCGTCGGCGAACGTGAGGCGGAGTTCGGCGAACCCGGCGACCTCGTCGGCGTACCAGCCGCCACCGCCGCCCCAGGCGAGGCGTCCGGCGGCCCAGCCCTTGCCGAGGACGAGCGCGAGGACGGCGGCGCCACCCGGCTCGGCGTCGGTGAGGTGTGCCGTGACGCCGTGCGAGACGACGCGGACGCGCCACTCGTAGCTCGTCCACCCCGGCTCGAGCAGGTGGTCGGAGACGCGCTGCCCGCCGAGCCAGGCCTCGACGACGCCGAGGGCGCTGACGTCGAGGGTCGCGCTCGTCACGGCGCCGTGGCCGTCGTCGAGGGTGAACTCTCGGCGCAGGATCGGTGCGCTCCCGAGGTCGGCGTCGCTCGCGATGAACGGTGCTGTCCAGGCGGTCATGTGGTGTGTCCTTTCACGCGACCGGTCGTCGTCGACCGGTGCGAGGTCGTGGGCCCGGCCACCCGCCCGCGGGGGCGGGGTGGTGGAGGCGGGTCGCGCCTCCAGGCCGTGGATCGGGCGTCAGCCCTTGACGGCGCCGCTCGTCATGCCGGCGACGATCTGACGGTTGAAGAAGATGTAGAGGATCAGCGGCGGGATCGTGATGAGCAGCACGTCCGTGAACAGCAGGTTCAGCTGGCTGACCGACTGGCTCTGGAACGTGTACAGCGTCTGCTGCACCGTCGCGTTCTCGGAACCCGGCAGGAAGTACAGCGGGTTCGTGAAGTCGTTGAACACCGTCACCGACTGCACGAGCACGACCGTGATGATGACCGGCTTGAGCAGCGGCAGGACGACCCCGAAGAACAGGCGGATCGGACCGGCGCCGTCGAGCACGGCTGCCTCGTCGAGCTCCTTGGGGATCGTCGCGACGAACGCCCTAAAGAGCAGGATGCAGAACGAGAGGCCGAAGGTCGCCTCGATGAGGATCATCCCGCCCATGGTCTTGAACAGGTTGAGCCCCTGCAGCACCCAGATCGTCGGGACGATCGCGGGCGGGACGATGAGGCCGGCCAGGACGAAGAAGTTGATCAGGCCGTTCCACTTGCTCGGCCGCCGTTGCAGGACGTAGCCGACCATCGCGGAGAACACCACCATGATGATGACGCTCCCCACGGTGAGTACGGCGCTGTTCAGGAACGAGCGCAGGATCCCGCCGTCGCCGGTCTGCATGACCGCCACGAGGTTCTGCCACAGCTGCCACTGGGTCGGCAGGCTGAAGCCGAGCTGGTTGGCCTCGGCCGGGCTCTTCGCGGCCTGCAGCAGGACGAAGACGAACGGCACGAGGAAGACCACGAAGCTGACGACGATCGCGACGATGCCGATGACCCACTTGCGTGCGGTGTTGCGGCTCCGGGCTCGTGTGGGGGTCAGCCGCTGGCTGGTGATCGCGGTCACAGGTCCGCCTCCTTGCGGTTGATGAGCCAGGAGATGGGGACCATGATCGCCGTCACCACGATGAACAACACGACGTTGCCGGCGGTCGACAGCCCGTAGAACCCGGCCTGGTACTGCTTGTAGATCACGCTCGCGATGACGTCGCTCGTGAAGCCGGGTCCGCCGCCGGTCATCGCCCAGATGAGGTCGAACGACCGCAGGCCGCCGATGAGCGACAGGATGATGACCGTCCCCATCGCCGGGCGGGACAGCGGCAGCGTGATGTTCGTGAAGATCGTCCACGCGCTGGCGCCGTCGACCCGGGCGGCCTCGAAGTACTCCTGGGGGATCGCCACGATGCCGGCGATGAAGATGAGCGTCGCGATGCCGACGCCCTTCCAGACGTCCACCGCGGCGACGCTCCAGAGGGCGAGGGCCGGGTCGGTCAGCCACCCCGGAGTGGGGAGGCCGACCGCCCCGAGGGCGCCGTTGATGATCCCGTGGAAGGGGTCCATCAGCGCCTTGAACGTGATGCCGATGCCGATGGTCGACACCAGCACGGGGAAGAACACCACCGCTCGGAGGTACCCGCGCCCGAGCACGGGGCTCGTGAGGAGCAGGGCGAGGGCGAGTCCGAGGACCACCTTCGCCGCGCTCGTCACGAACCCGTACTCGAACGTGTGCACGAACCCGGAGACGAGCTGCGGGTCCTGGAAGAACCGGACGAAGTTGTCGAAGCCGATGAAGGTCTGGTCGAACAGCGTCCAGCGGGTGAGCGAGAAGTAGAACCCCGCGAAGGTCGGGACCGCGAAGAACACGACGTAGAGCGCGATCGCCGGGATGAAGAACCAGGCCGGGTAGAACGAACGCATCCGCCTGCGGGCCGGGCCGGGGCCCGTCTTCGTGGTCTGCGGCGGGGCCACCGCCGTCGTGAGGGTCGCGGTCACCGGATCACCAGCCCTTGATGCCGAGCTGCTGGGCCTGCTGGACGACGTCGTCGTCGTACTGCTTCGCACCCACGGAGGCGGAGGAGATCCCGGAGCCGACCTGCACGCAGATCTTCTCGAGGTTCGGGCCCTTGATCGGGGAGAGGAACTCGAGTGCCGGGCTCGCCTTGCCGTCGTCGAGGTACTTCTGCAGGTCGCCGATCATCGGCGGGACGGAGTCGGGCAGGGTGCAGGTCGAGATGACGTACGGGCCACCGGGGGTGCCGGTGTCGTTCTGCACCTTGCAGCCCTCGGACGAGTTCGCGAAGGCGACGAACTTCTTGGCGGCCGCGAGCTTGTCACCCGTGGTCGTCTTCGGGATGTAGAGGCCGTTCGGCTCCCAGATGGTGAGGTTCGTGTCGTCCGCGTTCTCCGCCGGCAACGCGAAGGCACCGATGTCGTTCACCGCGTCGGGCGAATCCTGCTGGATCGCCGAGATCGCGTTGGTCAGCATCGGGTACTGGGCACCCGTGCCCTCGGCGAGCATCTTCAGGCCGTTCGCCTGCGTGGCCGAGGCGTAGTCCTCGTTGTAGAGGTCCTTGTCCTTGCCCTCCTGGAGGTGCTGGAACCCGGCGAGTGCGGGCTGCTTCGCGTAGGACTCCTTGTGCTTCGTGTACTGCGTCGCCCAGTTCTTCTGCTGCGCGGTGATGTTCGCGAAGTCGCCGAGGACGAACAGCTGGCTGGTCCAGGTGTCGCCGTAGGTCTGGATGATCGGCGCGATGCCGGCGTCCTTGATCTTCTCGCTGTTGCTGATGAAGTCCGCCCACGTGGTCGGGACGCTCAGGCCGAGGTCCGCGTAGACTTTCTTGTTGTAGAGGACGGCGCCGCCGAAGCTGGTGCCGAACGGTGCGCCGTACATGCCCTTGTCGGTGCTGACGACCTTGGTGAACTGCGGGTCGACGTCCTTCGCCCAGCTCTCCTTCGAGAGGTCGACGAGCGTGTTGTCCGGGTTGAGCGCCTGCATGAGCGAGCCGGAGTTGTAGTTGAAGACGTCGGCCATCTCGCCGGTCGACAGCCGGGTCTTCACCAGATTGTCGCCGTCGGTGCCCTGCGGCTTCGTGTCGAACTTGACGGTGATGTCGGGGTTCGCCTTCTCGAACGCGGCGATGAGCGGCTTCGCGGTGGCGGCGGTGGCCTCGGCGTTGTCGGCGAGGTACGTGATCGTGACCTTGCCGCCGCCGCTGCCGGTGTCGGCGGAGCCGCCCGACGAGCACGCGGCCAGGCTGCCGATGAGGACCGCGGCGCCGCCGATGGCGAGCAACCTGGTGGTCAGGGGACGAGCTGACATTCCTTACCTCCTCGTAAGGCCCGGGACTGGGGGAACCCGGGTGAAACGGACCCGGTCACCGCGCCGATGCGGTTCCCGGTGGTGCTGTTTAGAACGTTTCAATCGGAATGGAACCATGCGGATTGAAGCGTGTCAATCACCGATCCTGATTCGTTACGCAAGTGCGCGGTCGCGAGGTTTCGCGCTGGCCGACAGTTCACGGGGCCGGCGGCGCGTGAGGTGTCGCACAGCGCGAAACCGCACGCGCCCGGACGGCCGCGCGAGACTCGCCTCGGCGGGCACTTTCGCGGCTCCGCGCCCGCGAAAGTGTCCGCCGAGGCGAGACTCGGGAACGCCGAGCGCCGCGCGCGCCGCGTCAGGCCTCGGTACGCCTCGGGTCGCTCGGCGCCGTCCGCGCAGCCACCTCGGCCGCCCGCGCCCGCCCGAGCGTGCTCTCGCGCGGCACGAGCTCGCTCCCGAGCACCACCGTCCGGTGCACGTGCTCCGCGGGGTCCTCGTCGAGCTCGGCCAGCAGGAGGTCAACCGCCACCGAGCCCATCTCCGACCCGTGCATCGTCACCGAGGTCAGCGGCACGGCACCACCCCAGGCGATCGAGTTGTGGTCGCAGCCCGTGACCGGGATGTCCTCCGGCACGCGCAACCCCGCCGCCCGCAGCTCCGTCACCACCGCCATCGCGAGGAGGTCCGTCACCCCGAGCACCCCGTCCGGCCGCGACTCCGCCGACATCGCCGCGATCCGGGCGCCGGCGTCGGTGCCTCCCGGCGGGTCGATGTCACCGGCGTCGACGTCCACGAGTTCGACCCCGGGGTGCTCCGCGATCGCCCGCAGCAGCCCCTGCCGTCGACGCGCCACGGGCTGGAGGTCCGGACGCGCACTCACGAACCCGATCCGCCGGCACCCCTGCTCGATGAGGTGCGTCGTCGCGACGTACCCGGCCTGCTCGTTGTCGACCACGACCGAGCAGGCGTCGACCTCGGCGGGTTCGTAGTTGACGTACACGACGGGCAGCCCGTGCTTGCGGACGGTCTCGACCTGTTCCTTCGAGGTCGTCATCGACGCCAGCAGGATCCCCGACACCCGTGTGCTCTCCAGGAACGCGAGGTGCTCTGCCTGCGCGTCGAGGTCGTTGTCGCTGTTCGTCACGAGCAGGGTGTTGCCCCGCGCCCGCGCCGTTGTCTGCGCCCCGCTCACCATGTCCGTGAAGAGCGAGTTCCGCAGCGAGGTCACGACGAGCCCGATCGCCCGCGTGCTCCCCGAGACGAGTGCCCGCGCGTTGCGGTTCGGCGTGTACCCGAGGTCGGTGATCGCGGCACGGACCCGTGCTGCGGTCGCGTCGGCCACGCGTTCCGGGTGGTTCAGCACGTTCGAGACCGTCGCGAGCGAGACGCCCGCCCGAGCGGCGACGTGGTGCACGCTCGGCGGTCCGTCGCGCCGGGGGACATGCACCATGCTCCGATCGTAGGCGGACCGGCGCTCCCTCCCGGCCATCCGCCGGACAGGCCGGCGCACCGACGCGTCCACCCGGCTATCCGTCGGACGGGAGGTGGGCCCCACCAGCCGGTTCCGGCGCACCGCGCCAGCGGGGCGACGGCCGTGACTGGAGGGACGGTGCGGCGCCGACCCGCGCCTCCCGTCCGACGCGGCTCGCCGCCCCGTTCGCGAAAGCGACGGTGTGCCGCGAACGGTTGCCGGGGGTCTGTCGCTCTGCCGTCACGGACGCCACGGCATGCCTGTGTCCTGTCGCTCCGGCGGCACGGTCACGGGCACGACCACGGACGCGCGGCGAAGCGCGCAGCGCCCCTCAGCGCTCGGCGACGGTGGACTGCCGCACGACGAGCTCGGGCGTGAACTCCACGTGCAGCTGGTCCGTGCCCAGCCCCTGGTCCACCTGGGCGAGCAGCAGTTCGATCGCTCGCCGCCCGAGGTCCTGCGCCGGCTGCCGCACCGAGGTGAGCGGGACGACCGCGGCCTCGGCGAACGCGATGTCGTCGTACCCGACGATCGCGATCTCCTCCGGCACGCGGATCGACCCGCGCATGATGAACGCCTGTTCGAGGCCGACGGCGAGCAGGTCGTTCGCCGCGAACACCGCGTCCGGGCGTTCGGCGGCCGGGCGGGCCTGGATCTCCTCGCCGACGCGCCGGCCCTCGAGGACCGAGAGCGACGTGGTCGGGATCACCTCGAGTGCCGCACCCGCCGCCCCGGCCGCGGCGACCGCGCCGGTGTGGCGGTCGGTGACCTGCCGGATGCCGAACGGGCCGCCGACGAAGGCGATCCGCCGGCGTCCGATCGCGGTGAGGTGTGCGACGGCGATGCGGCCTCCGGCGACGTCGTCGACGGAGACGGACGCGAAGTGCTCGTCGTCGGCGCGGCGGTCCACCAGGACTACGGCGGTGCCCTGGTCGCGGAGTCGCTCGAGGCGGCCGAGGTCGTCCCCGGCGGGGGAGATGAGGAGTCCGGCGACGCGGCGCTCCTCGAAGAGGTCGACGTAGGTGTGCTCGCGGTCGACCGACTCGTCGGAGTTCCCGACGAGGACGGCCAGGCCCTTCTGCATCGCCGCGTCCTCGGCGCCGCGGGCGACGTCGGTGAAGAACGGGTTGCCGCCGTCGAGCACGATGAGCCCGACGGTCGAACTGCGGCCGGCGCGGAGCTGGCGGGCGGAGTCGTTGCGGACGAACCCGAGTTCGGCGATCGCGGACTGCACGCGTTCGACGGTCCCCGGTGCCACCTTGTCGGGACGGTTCAGCACGTTCGAGACGGTGCCGAGTGACACGCCGGCGAGCGCTGCGACGTCCCGAACGCTCACTGCCATGGGGTCATCCTGACATCGGGGTGGCCGTTCCGGTGGAGCGACTTGCCCTCCGGCCGAACGACGAGTACCGTCTCCGCAGCACCGTTGAAACGATTCACAGTCGAACACGCGAACGGAGGACCAATGGCGGTCCGTATCGGAGCCCGCAACACCACGGGCTGGAAGGCGACGATCTCGGTCGCCATGTCGAACTACATCGAGTCGGGGTCGATCATCGCGATCGCCACGAGCCTCAGCCTCTGGCAGGCGCAGTTCCACGTCGGGGACCTGCAGGTCGGGCTCCTCGCCAGCCTGTCCGCGAACGCGTTCGGCGCAGCGGCCGGAGCCATCATCGGCGGCCCCCTGTGCGACCGCTACGGCCGGAAGTTCATCTACACCTACGACCTGCTGCTCTACATGCTCGGGATCCTGCTCGCGGTGTTCGCCGGCAGCTACGGCATGCTCCTCGTCGGGTTCATCCTCACCGGCATCGCGGTCGGCGCGGGCGTCCCCGCGAGCTGGACCTACATCGCCGAGCAGGCCCCGGCCGACAAGCGCGCGGCCCACGTCGGCACCGCGCAGCTCGCCTGGTCGATCGGCCCCATGGTCGGCTTCGCCCTGGCCATCGCCGCCGCGCCGCTCGGGCTCCTCGGCAGCCGCCTGATCTTCGCGCACCTGTTCGTCGTCGCCGCGATCGTGTGGTGGCTGCGGCGCGGCCTGCCCGAGTCCACGATCTGGAAGGACGAGCGCGCGGCCACCGGGTCCGCGAACTTCTTCCACGGCTTCACCCAGCTGTTCAGCCGCCGCAAGAACCTCACCGCGATGCTGTTCCTGTTCGGCGTCTACGCGCTCTGGAACACCGTGGCCGGGCAGGCCGGCATCTTCCAGCCCCGCGTCTACTCCGCCACCGGCGTGACGAGCGTCACCGAGCAGTACGGGCTGCAGATCCTCGTGTGGGGCTGCACCGTCGCCGCGACGTACTTCGGGTTCATGCGCTTCGCCGACCGGATGAGCCGGAGGCTGCTCTACGCGATCGGCGCCGCGCTCGCGGTCGTCGCCTGGGCCGTCCTCATCTACGCGCCCGCGAACCTCGGCACGCTGCTGTTCTTCGCGATCGCGTGGGGCATCTCGTCGGGCATCGGCGCGCAGGCGTTCTACGGGCTCTGGACGAGCGAGCTGTTCGCGACCCGGTACCGGGCGAGCGCGCAGGGCGTCCTGTTCCTCGCCGCGCGGGTCATGGTCGGCCTGCTGAGCATCTGGTTCCCGCTCCTGCTCTCCGACATCGGGCTCCGTGCACTCGGCGGGCTCATCCTCGGCCTGCTCGCGCTGTCGTTCCTGGTCGGGACGATCTGGGCGCCGCGGACGCAGGGCAAGACCCTCGAGGAGATCGAAGCCGAACGCTACGGCACCGTCACCAGCGCGACCGGCACGGTCCGCACGCCAGAGGAGCACGCCGCGCGCCAGCAGGCGCTGCGGGGTGCGCGAGACGAGCGGACGCCACGGTGAGCGACGCGGACCCGCGTGATCCGCGCCTGCTTCCGCCTGCAGGTGGGGACCGAGCACCTCGACGCCTACCGCGAGCGGCACGCCGCGGTCTGGCCGGCGATGCTGCGGGCGATCGCGGCCGCGGGACGTCGGAACTACTCGCTGTTCCTCGACGACGACGGCCTGCTCATCGGGTACTACGAGACGGACTCGGTGGCGGATGCCGACGCGTCGCTCGCAGCGTCCGAGGTGGCCGCCGCGTGGGAGGCGCACATGCAGGACCTGTTCGACGGCGCGACCGGGCGGGCGGACCAGGCGGCGCGTGTACTGCCGGAGGTCTTCAACCTCGAGGACCAGCTCGAGTCGGGCGCATCGTGAGCAGGAATGGTCGGGTCCCGTCGCCGGACCCGACCATTCCTGCTCACTGAACGACGTCCGCGGGGCACCGGGGACTGCAAGGCACCCTCGCTACCGTGGGGCCATGCAGCAGCCCGCAGCCGGGACCCTCCGCGTCCTCCACCTGTCCGACACCCACCTCGCGGGCGACGGTGCGCTGCACCAGGGGTCCGTCGACACGACCGCCGCGCTCGAGGGCGTGCTCGCCCGGGTCGACGGCGTCCCGGGGATCGGGCTCGTGGTGGTGTCCGGCGACGTCTCCGAGGACGGCACTCCGGAGTCGTACGCCGCAGTGCTCGAGCGCGTCGGCGGCTGGGCGGAACGCCACGGTGCGGCGCTCGTCACCGTCCCGGGCAACCACGACCTCCGCGAGGGGTTCCGACAGGTCCTCGCGAACGGCCACGTCCTCGGCGAGGGCGGCCGGCCGCTCATGCACACCATGGAGTACCACCCGCCGACCGTGCCGGTCTGGGGGCAGTCGATCGTCGCGGGTCGGCGGATCGTCACGGTCGACACGAGCGTCCCCGGGGTCGGCTACGGCGAGATCGCCGAGGCGTCGCTCGAACGACTCCGCGCCGCGCTCGCCGGCGACCACGCGCCGCACGGCACCGTCGTCGTGCTGCACCACCCGCCGTTGCCGGCACCGACCGCGCTGCACGAAGCCCTGCGACTCCGCAACCCGGAGGTGCTCGCTGACGCGATCCGCGGCTCCGACGTCCGGGTCGTGCTCGCGGGGCACTACCACCACCACTTCGCCGGGACCCTCGCGGGCGTGCCCGTGCTCGTCGCGCCCGGTGTCGCGAACGACACCGACGTCACCGGCGCCTACGAGGAGGAGTCCGCGTACGTCGACTCCGGAGCGCTCGTCGTCGACGTCGCCGAGGACGGCTCGGTCTGGTCGACACCGGTCCGCGTGCCGCGGCCGGACGCGGATCCGCTCGCGTTCGCGCTCGACGCGGACACCGTGGCGCGCGTCATCGAGGCGTCCACCGGGCAGTAGACGCACCGTTCGTCGGACGGGAGGGACGGTGCGGGCCCGCACCGTCCCTCCCGTCCGTCGTGTGCGGACGCCGGTACCCCGCGCGTTCGGGTTGCAGTCGGGAACTCCGAGTAGGCCGGTGGCACACCTGGAGCGAAGGAGCACCCCATGCGGATCGGCAGTGCAGTGCAGTACGACCGGTACGGCGACTTCGACGTCGTCGAGCTCGTCCCGCAGGAACGCCCGGAAGCGGGTCCCGGCGAGATCGTCGTCGAGATCGTCGCGGCGGGGCTCAACCACATCGAACGGTTCCTGCGGGAGGGCAAGCTCCAGGACCACATCGAGCTCACGTTCCCGGCTCGTCAGGGCGTCGACTTCGCCGGCATCGTCCGGGCACGCGGCGACGGGGTCAAGGACCTGCGCATCGGCGACGAGGTGATGGGGCACGCACCGAACGGCGGGTCGCACGCCACCTGGCTCGTCGTGCCGCGCGCTGCCGTCATCAAGAAGCCGGAGCACGTCGGCTGGGAGGTCGCCGGCGGCCTCTACCTGGCCGGGTGCACCGCGGTGTCGGTCGTCCGCAGCCTCAAGCTCGGACCGGAGGACACCGTCGTCATCACCGCCGCGGCCGGCGGCGTCGGGCACATCGAGTGCCAGCTCGCGCACGACGCCGGGGCGACCGTCATCGCGCTCGGCAGTGCGCGCAACCACGACTACCTCCGCCAGATCGGCACCCTGCCCGTCGTGTACGGCGAGGGCGAGGAGGAACGCATCCGTGCTATCGCGGACGGTCGCCCGATCACCGCGTTCATCGACAACCACGGTGAGAGCCGGGCCGAGGAACTCGCGGAACGCCTCGGCGTCGCATCGGGGCGGTTCGTGTCGTCCGAGGCGCGGCGCGACATCGAGATCCGGTTCCTGCGGGCGCCCGCGGAGGACGAGGAGACCCGGGAGCTCCTGACCCTCCTGGCGAGGGCCGTGCAGGACCGTCGGGTGCAGGTGCTCATCTCCGGGTTCTACCCGTTCGAGTACATCGTCGAGGCGTACGAGGACCTCGCCGAGATGAAGTCCCGCGGCAAGGTCGTGATCGGGATGCAGACCGTCGAGACCGGTGCACGGATGGACTGGTACCGCTCGGAGAAGGCCCGTGACCTGCGCGACCGGTACGCCGACGCGCGGGGGACCGACACTGAGACGATGGCGGGCGGGTCGGCGAGTCCGAGCGCCTAGCTCAGGACGTCCTTCGTGGGTGAACCGGCTGTACGCCAGCGCGCCGAAGACGACGACGTAGCCGAGCTGGAGCACGGCGTTCGACCCGAACGAGTCGAACGCGATCGGGTCGCGGAGCAGGTCACCGAACCCGAGCCACTGGTGCGAGAACAGGTACGGGTGCAGCCAGTCGAGCTGCGGCAGCTGGTCGAGCACCTGGGACGCCCCGGCGAGCACCACCGTCGCGGCCATCGCACCGACCGGCACGCTCGTCAGGGTCGAGGCGAACAGCCCGATCGCCGACAGCCCGAGCATCGACAGCGTCACGTAGAGCGCGAGCAGGACGGCCCGTCCGGCGTAGGACCATCCGTCGACCTGCGTGCCCGAGAGCAGGGTCACCGGGCCGATCGGGAACAGCACGGCGCCGATCGCGGCCCCGACCAGGACGATGAGGAGCGTCGCGGCGAGGCAGAACGCCACCGCCCCCGCGTACTTGACGAGGATGAACCGCACGCGGCCGGTCGGGGCCACGAGCAGGTAGCGGATGGTGCCGTGGCTGGCCTCGCCCGCGACGGTGTCACCCGCGACCACGCCCACGGTGAGCGGCAGGAACAGCGGGATCGACACGGTCAGCGCGGTGAACGCCACGAACAGCCCGTTGTTCGTGATGTCGCCGAGGAACGCAGGACCGCCGGAGTCGTCACCGGTCGTGACCCGGACGGCGACGGCGATGAGGATCGGCACGAGGGCGAGCGCCCCGAGCATCGCCCACGTGCGGCGGCGTCGGAAGACGAGGGCGAGCTCGGACCCGAGGAGTGCGAAGGGGCGCTGGCGGGGACGCGGGGAGGCGCGGACGTCGTGCGTCTGCGGGTCGTCCGTCGGCACGGTGGCGGCGTCAGGCTGCGACATCGAAGCCCTCTCCGGTGAGGGCGACGAAGAGGTCTTCGAGGGTGCCGCCGCCGACGGTGAGCCCGCGCACCCGGACGTCGGCGCGGACGAGCTCGGTCGTGATGGTCTCGGGCAGGACCTCTGGTGGCAGGTCGGCCACGAGGACGTCGGCGCCGCCCTCGTGCCGCGGGGTCAGACCGAGACGGCTCAGCACGGTGCCGGCCTGCCCGAGGTCGGGCGTCCGGACCGTGACCGTCCGGGCACCGGCGGCGCGGAGCTCGTCGAGCGGCCCCTGCGCGACGAGCTTGCCGGTCCGCATCACGGCGGCGTGCGTGCACACCTGCTCGATCTCGGCGAGCAGGTGGCTCGAGACGAACACCGTGGTGCCGTCGTCGGCGAGGGAGCGGATGAGGTTGCGGACCTCGCGCGTGCCCTGGGGGTCGAGGCCGTTCGTCGGTTCGTCGAGCACGAGGAGGTCCCGCGGGGCGAGCAGGGCGTTCGCGAGCCCGAGCCGCTGCTTCATGCCGAGCGAGTACGCGTGCGCCTTCTTGTCGGCCGCGTGCGCGAGCCCGACGCGGTCGAGGGCGCTCGCCACCCGGGTCTTGCGGGTCCGTGGGTCGGAGGTGGGGTCGGCGGCGTCGAACCGGAACAGGTTCGCGCGGCCGGAGAGGTACGGGTAGAACGCCGGACCCTCGACGAGTGCACCGACGCGCGGCAGCACGTCGTGGAGGGCCTTCGGCATCGGTTCGCCGAGCACCTCGATCGTGCCGCCCGTCGCGCTGGAGAGCCCGAGGAGCATGCGGATCGTCGTCGTCTTGCCGGAGCCGTTCGGCCCGAGGAAGCCGAACACCGCGCCGCGCGGGACGGCGAGGTCGATCCCGTCGACCGCGCGCTGCTTGCGGAAGACCTTCGCCAGTCCGGTGGTGCGGATCGCGAGGGCTGCGTCGGGCGTGCTCACTCGGCTGCGGCGACCAGCGCCGACACCGGGACCGCGCCCGCGAGGACCCGGCCGTCGTCGGTGAGGTAGACCGAGACGAGCGAGGTCTGCACCGCACGGCCGCCGTCGACCGAACGGGTCAGCTGGTCGAGCAGTCCACTGGCGTCGTCGCCGAGCGCGGTCTGGTCGACCGAGCCCTTCGGCAGTTCGGCGATGGTGCTCCAGCCCGTCCCCGTGAACGTCGGCTCGTCGCCGGCGCGTCCGTGTCGGTGCTGCGCGTCGCCCGCGCCGTGGGCTGCCGCGTCGGAGAGGTCCTTCGCCTCGACTGTCGCGCCCGTGGGCGGCGTGAAGTCGAACAGGCGTGCGGCCGGCGCGCCGTACTGCAGGCTCGTGAAGCCGACCTCGACGGCGGGGTCGGACTGGCCCTTCGCCGCGATCGTGGCGCGCAGCGGCAGGCCGGTCTGCTGGTCGACCGCCAGGCGCACGGACCCGACGAGCGTGCCCGTCGACTTCGGCGTGAGGGTGATCTGCCAGGCGTCGTGGCCGGCGACCCGGACGTCCTCCGGCTTCGACACCGTGGTGCTCGGCGTGATCGCGTCGATCGCCTGCTTGGCGATGTCGGACGGCGTCGCGGCGCCGGACTCCGGCGTCCGGGCGTCCTTCGGGAGGGTGACGTGCGTCGCCGTGCGCTCCTTCGAGTCCCAGGTCCAGACGTCGGACCCGTTCCGGACGAGGTCCTGCTCGGCGAGCTGCTGCGTCAGCTGGACGCGCTGCTTGTCGGGGCCGTCGACGTAGACGCGGGCGGTGTGCGACGAGGTGAGGAGGCCGAGCGCGTCCGAGGCGTCGCCCTCGAGCGAGGAGCCGCCGGACCCGGTCGGGAGCTCCGGCAGGCCGAGGTCGCTCGTCTGCACGAGCTTGCCGGAGTACTTCGCGTCGGACGACCCCGCGATGCTGGCGATGACGTCCGCCGCGCTCGGGTTCGTCCCCGCGACCGGGTCGCTCGACGCGTTCGCGATCATCGGCGCTGCGACGGCGCCGGCGACGACGACCGGTGCGATGACGGCGGGCAGCCAGGCTGACTTCTTCATCGGTTTCCCCTCGGTGGAGCATTCGGAGTCGGCAGTACGGTACGTCGGCCCGCCGACAGTGGGCTGGGCGTTCGTAGACTCGGGGGCGACCGACGCGGGTCGGCGGCGGCGAAGGAGGCGGCATGCGGGCGGTGCTCGGTCTGGACATCGGGACGTCGAGCACGAAGGCGCTGCTCGCGCGGTTCGACGGCACGGTGATCGCCGAGGTCGGACGACGGCACGAGGTCGACCGGCCGGAGCAGGGGCTCGTCGAGATGGACGCCGCGGTGTGGTGGGACGAGTTCACCGCCCTGACCCGTGAGCTGCTCGAGCGGGTGCCGGACGCCGAGGTCGAGGCCGTCGGCGTGAGCGGCATCGGCCCGTGCGTGCTCCTCACCGACGACGACGGGGAACCGTTGCGGCCCGCGATCCTGTACGGCGTCGACACCCGGACGGCCGAGATGCTCCCCGCCGTGACGGCCGAGCTCGGCGGCGAGGAGGCGATCCGTTCCCGGTG
Organism: Curtobacterium sp. SORGH_AS_0776; assembly: GCF_031453355.1. Lineage (NCBI taxonomy): Bacteria > Bacillati > Actinomycetota > Actinomycetes > Micrococcales > Microbacteriaceae > Curtobacterium > Curtobacterium sp. SORGH_AS_0776. The sequence goes on along the minus strand of NZ_JAVIYU010000001.1, from coordinate 3,622,580 downwards.
CGGCTCCGCCCTCAGCACGCAGGCGGCTGGGGTGAAGCTCGCCTGGGTCGCCCGGCACGAACCCGACGTGTGGGCGCGTGCGGCGCGGTTCACGATGCCGTCGTCACGCGTGGTGGAGCTGCTGACGGGGGAGTACGTGCTCGACCACCACTCGGCGAGCCAGTGCACGCCGCTCTACGACGTGCACGAGGAGACGTGGATCGACGCGTGGTGCGAGCAGCTCGCTCCGGGGCTGGCGATGCCGCGTCTGGTCTGGTCGGGTGACCGGGCGGGGACCGTGACGGCTGCGGCGGCCGCGGCCACGGGCCTCCCGGCGGGCATCCCCGTGACGGCCGGGACCATCGACGCCTGGGCCGAGGGCGTGAGCGTCGGAGCCGCCGTGCCCGGTCGGATGTTCCTGCAGTACGGGACGACGATGTTCATGATCGCGCCGACCGACGAGCCGGTCTCGGTGCCGGGGATGTGGACCACCGTCGGGACCCGTCCGGGGCAGCCGAGCGTCGCCGGCGGGATGGCGACCTCGGGAGCGATCACCGACTGGCTGCGGCGGCTCGTCGACGGCGAGTGGTCGACGATGCTCGAGGAGGCCCGCTGCGCCGGCATCGGTGCGCACGGCCTGCTGATGCTGCCGTACTTCGCGGGGGAGCGGACCCCGATCGCGGACCCGGACGCACGCGGGGTGATCGCGGGCCTCACGGTGCGGCACACCCGCGGTGACCTGTACCGGGCGACGCTCGAGGCGACGGCCTACGCGGTGCGGCACAACGTCGAGGTGCTGCGCGAGGCCGGGGTCGAGGTCCACGAGCTCGTCGGCGCCGGCGGCGGACTGCTCGGACGGCTCTGGCCGACGATCGTCTCGGACGTCACCGGGCTGCCGCAGACGGTCCCGAGCGTGACGATCGGTGCGTGCTACGGGTCGGCGCTCCTCGCGGCCGGGCTCGTCGAGGACGTGGACGTCACCGCGTGGAACCCGCCGGCCGCGCGCATCGAGCCCGATCCCGCGGCGACGGCGGCGTACGAGCCGGGCTACCGCGACTACCGCGAGCTGTACGAGGCGACGAAGGCCGTCGTGCACCGGTTGGCCGCGCGCAGTCGCTCGCACTGACGAACCACGAATCCGACATCGAACCAGGCTCGGCGGCCGGTTCGATGTCGGATTCGTGGTTCGGAGCGCCCTACGCGGAAGCGGAAGCGGACGCGTCCACGCCCGCCGGCGCGCTGCCGTCGTACTCGCAGATCGCCGCGACCTTCGACGCGCTCGCGGACGAGCGGTCGAACTCGTAGCCGAGCCACTCCTTCGCCATGCGCCGGGCGACCTCGACGCCGACGACGCGCTGGCCCATGCAGAGGACCTGGGCGTCGTTCGACAGGATCGAGCGCTCGACGCTGAACGAGTCGTGCGCGGTGACGGCCCGGATGCCCGGGACCTTGTTCGCGCTGATCGCGACGCCGAGTCCGGTGCCGCAGATCAGGATCGCCCGGTCAGCGTCACCGTTCGCGACGAGCCGTGCGGCGTCGACGGCGACGTGCGGGTAGGCGGTGTGCCCGTCCGCGTCGACCCCCACGTCGACCACGGACTCCACCCGCGGATCGGCGAGCAGGTCTGCCTTGATGATCTCCTTGTAGTCGAACCCTGCGTCGTCCGAACCGACCACGAGACGGTACGTCATGCGTGTGTCCCTTCCTTGTCTGCTGCACGGGTGGCGAGGACCTCGCCGACCCGCGTGAGGATCATCCCCATCGAGGTGGCACCCGCGTCGGGTGTCCCCAGGCTCTTCTCCGCCAGCGGTCGGGCACGCCCGACCTTCGGCTTGAGGTCTGCGGTCGCAGCGGCTTCCGTGACCGCGACCTGCGCGGCAGCCTGCCACGCCTCGGTGAGCGGCGTGCCAGCCTCGACGCCGCTCCGCAGCTCGTCGACGAACGGGAGCAGCGCGTCGAGCAGGGTCTTGTCCCCGCGGGACGCCCCGCCGAGGTGCACGATCGAGTCCGCGAACGCCTGCGCCGCCTCGACGACGTCGGACGCCTCGTACGCGGAGCGGTCGTCGCGGAGCGACCGGCCGAACGCCTCGAGCGCCGCACCCCACAGGACCCCGGAGGTGCCGCCCGCGAACTCGGCCCACGCGTCACCGGCGCGTCCGAGGACGAAGGCGACCCCTGCCTCCTGGCCCGCCCGGTCGACCGCCTTGCGGGCCGCACCGATCCCCTTCACCATGCCGCGTCCGTGGTCGCCGTCCCCGGCGACCGCGTCGATGCGGCCGAGCTCCTCCTCGTGCTCCCGCAGGAGCGCGTCGACCGCCTCGATCGCGGCGCGCGCCGTCTGCGCGGCCTGCCTGGAGGCGCCACTCGCGTCCGGCACGACCGTCGCCTCGTCCTCGGCTGCGTCCACGGCGTCGGCCGGCACGAGCGCCGCGACCGGCGCCGCCACCTTGCGGTACGCGGGCGTGTACGCGTCGGCCCTCCACAGCGTCTCGAGCTCGTCGTCGAGCCACTGCAGGGTGAGCGAGCAGCCGCCCATGTCGAGGCTCGTGACGAGTTCGCCGACCTCGGGCTCGACGACCTCGATCCCGGCGTCCTGCAGGAGCGGGAGCACACGGCCCCAGAGCAGGAAGAGCTCCTCGTACTTGGTGTCGCCGAGACCGTTCAGGATCGGCGCGACCCGGGTGCCGGCGGCGTCCGGGCGGTCCGCGAGCAGCCGCTCGACGAGGAGCGACGCGAGTTCGGTCGCACGGAGGAGTGGGACGTCCTCGATGCCCGGCTCGCCGTGGATGCCGAGCCCGAGGCCGAGGTGGCCCTCGGGGACGGTGAAGAGCGGCTCGGTCGCGCCGGGCATCGTGCAGCCGGAGAACGCGACGCCGATGGTGCGCGTCGCCCGGTTGGACGCCGTGCCGATGCGCTCGACCTCGTCGAGGTCGGCTCCGGCGGCCGCCGCGGCACCCATGGCCTTGAAGACCGAGAAGTCACCGGCGATGCCGCGGCGCTTCGACTCCTCGTCGGCGCTGGCGATGTCGTCGGTGACGACCACGATGCGGGTGTCGATGCCCTCGGCGTTCAGCCGTTCGGCCGCGAGCCCGAAGTTCATCGTGTCGCCGGCGTAGTTGCCGAACGACAGCACGACGCCCTTCCCCTGGTCCGCCGCCTTGGCGACCGAGTAGACCTGCGCCGTGGACGGCGACGTGAAGATGTTGCCGACGACGGCCCCGGTGGCGAATCCCGGCCCGACCACGCCGCAGAACGCGGGGTAGTGGCCGGAACCGCCGCCGACGACGACCGCGACCTGCGGCTCGGCCCCCTCCGTCGGCAGGGCGACGACGCCGCCGTGGACGCCGCGGACCCGGTCGGCGTAGAGGGCGAGCCAGCCCGCGAGCTGGTCCTCGGCGAACTCCTCCGGGTCGTCGTGGATCGTGGTCATGGTGCTTGTCCTTCGCATCGAGTGGGGGTGGTGCACCGGGCGACGGCGGGACGGCCGCCGTCGCCCGGGGTTCAGTGTCCTCGGTCTCCCTGCGGGACCTTGAGGAAGTGGATCATCACGAACGCGCAGGCGTACAGGCCGACGAACGTCCAGGTCACGGCCTGGCCGCCACCGCCCAGGGCGAGGACCGCGGCGACGACGCCCGTGCCGAGGAACGCGGCTCCGCCGGCGGCCGTGGTGTACATCGCCATCGCGGCACCCTTGTGCTCGGGGGCGAGCGCCGGCATGATCGCGCCCATCGGGACGAAGCCCGCGAGCAGGCAGCCGAACACGCAGCCGGCGACGACGGAGAGCACGTAGCCCCAGTCGGACCCGGCGGGGACGAGCTGCGGGACGTACCACCAGGCGATGAGCCCGAGGGCGGACCCGACGATGCCGAACCACTTGACGGTGCGCTGCCAGCCGATCTTGTCGCCGACCCAGCCGAACAGGGCGTTCACGAGGATGTTCGTCGCGTAGACGCACACCGTCATGAGCAGCCACCGGCTCTGGCCCCAGCCGCGCTCGTTCGCGATCACGGCCGGGAGGATGACGAACATGCCGAACTCCGGCGCGGTGTTGATCAGACGGACGAGGAAGCCCATCAGGATCTTCGGTCGCGTGGCCGTCAGGCGGATGCCGCTCGTCAGCACGCGCCAGGCGCTCTCGCCCTCCGGCGCGATGCGGGAGAACCCGTTCGGCAGGCGCACCCCGAACAGCAGGATGAGGAACCCGATCACGACGAGGCCGATCGAGGCGATCATCGCGCCGGTCTCACCGACCGTGCCGCCGCCGAACACCGGGATGGCGCCGATCGCGAAGAGCGAGCCGAGCGTGGGCAGACCGCCGGTGAAGGCGACGTAGAACCAGCCGACGGCCGAGCCGTTGCGCTCCACGGGCGTCGTGATGTTCACCCAGACCAGGAACGCGAAGGCGAACAGCGGGTACCCGAAGCCCCGGATGGCGTAGGCGACGGCGGCGAACGGCACGCTGCCGAGTCCGAGGGCGATGAGGAACAGGACCTCGAACACGACCCAGACGGCGAACCCGAGGATCATCACCCGTCGCGGACCGATCAGGTCGGCGAGTGCGCCGGAGACGTAGCTCCCCACCAGGGCGGCGAGGCTGTAGAACGTGACGATCGTCGCGACCGTGGCCTCGGGGGAACCGAGGACCGCGACCATGTGCGGCGTGATGAAGTTCGACTCGACGCCGTTGCCGGTCATGAAGACCAGGACGGCGAGGAAGCCGAGGGCGAGCGGGCGGGGGATGCCCAACTTGTCGAGCCGGCCCTCGGGGCGGGGCATCGTCGGCGCACCGGTGGCGCGCTGTGTCGTCGTTGACATGCTTGCTGACTCCTGTGGTGGCTGCGGCTCAGGCCTGCAGGGACGGGATGATCGAGACCTTGACGCTCGCGCCCGCGGAGTCGCCGACGAGGTCGAGGGCCTCCTGGAAGCGCTCGAGCGGGAACTGGTGCGTGCAGATCTCCGACATCGGCAGGGTCTCGGCCTCGAGCAGCTTGATCGCCGCCGGCCAGGTGTGCGGGCCGAGGTGGGCACCGCGGACGTCGAGCTCCTTGTCGTCCGAGATGATCGACCAGTCGACGGACACGTTGTCCTTGAAGACCGAGTACTCGACGAACGTGCCGAGCTTGCGGAGCAGGTTGAGTCCCTGCGGGACCGCGGACGGGTGCCCGGTCGCCTCGATGTAGACGTCGGCGCCGTACCCGTCGGTGAGTTCCTTGACCCGGGCGACCGCGTCGTCCTGGGCGATGTTGATGGTGATGTCGGCACCGACCTTGCGGGCGAGTTCGAGCTTGTCCTCGACGACGTCGAGCGCGATGATCCGCAGCGGGTTCTTCTGGCGGGCACCGGCGATCGCGGAGAGCCCGATCGGCCCGGCGCCCGCGATGACGACGGTGTCGCCGAACTTGATGTCGCCCCGCTCGACGGCGTGGAACGCGCACGAGAGCGGCTCGGCGAAGGCGGCGACCTGCCCGGGGAGGGCGCTCGACACCGGGTGGGTCAGGGCCTTCGCCGGCACCAGGACGTACTCGGCCATCGCGCCGTCGTAGCCCTTGAAGCCGAACATGTCGTGCACGTTGCACATCCAGTACGCGCCCTCGAGGCAGTAGCGGCACTCCCAGCACGGCACGATCTGCTCGCAGGCGATCCGGTCGCCCACGGACACCCCGCGCTTGGCGAGGGCGGCGTCGTCACCGGCGACGATCGTGCCGACGAACTCGTGGCCGGGGATCCGGTCGGTGTCGGCCCAGGCCGGGCGGTTCTCGTCGCCCCAGAACTTCGCGGCGCCGTGGTAGCACTTCAGGTCGCTCGCGCAGATGCCGACGGCGTCGGTGCGGAGCAGGAGTTCGCCGGGTCCGGGGGCCGGCACGGGGCGGGTCTCGAGGCGGTAGTCCTCGGGACCGTGGACCACGACGGCGCGCATCGTGGTCGGGATCTCGGTGGGCGTCGCGGCCGTGGTGGTCGCGTTCTCGGTCGTCGTCGACATGAGCTGCTCCTTCGTCGGGGTGCTTCGGCGACGACTGTACACCTCACGGAACGTTTGTCCAGAACACAATTTCTGGTACGGTCGGCGCAACGCAAGGGAGCGAACATGACCACCGACTTCGCCGCAGCCCTCCGACCGGGCCCGGACACGATCGACCTGACGAACGACTTCAGCGGCCGCACGGCGGTGGTCACCGGCGGGGCGTCCGGCATCGGCAACGCGATCGCCGTGGCCCTCGCGTCCCGCGGAGCCCGGGTCGCCATCGTCGACGTGCGGGCGGATGGCGCAGCAGCCGCCGCGGCAGCGCTGCCGACCGCCGGCGCACCGGCCCACCTCGGCCTCGGCTGCGACGTCACGGACGAGACGTCGGTGGCCCGCGCGGTCGCCGCCGTCACCGGTGCCGCCGGCCGGATCGACGTCCTCGTGAACTGCGCCGGCGTCGCGCTGCTCGCCCCCGCCGAGGACCTCGACCCCGGCGCCTGGGCCACGACCATCGACGTCAACCTCACCGGCACCCACCGGGTCGCCCAGGCCGTCGGGCGGCACATGCTCGCCGCCGGGTACGGCCGGATCGTGAACATCGCCTCGCAGGCAGCGCACGTCGGCATCGACGGCCACGCGGCGTACTGCGCGTCGAAGGCCGGCGTCATCGGGCTCACCCGCGTGCTCGCGCTCGAGTGGGGCGGACGGGGCGTCACCGTCAACACCGTGTCACCGACGGTCGTGCTGACCGACCTCGGCCGCGGGGCGTGGGCGAACGAGAAGGGCCTGCGCCACCAAGACGAGATCCCCACCGGACGGTTCGCGACACCCGACGAGATCGCCGCCGCCGTCCTGTTCCTCGCCGGGGAGTCGAGCGCCATGGTGAACGGCGCCGACCTCCGCGTGGACGGCGGGTTCACGATCCGCTGACGCGTGCCAGGGCTACGATCGCCCCATGTCCGCCGAGAACCCCGCCGCCGAGGGTGCCCGGACCCGCTTCCCGCTCGACACCGTCTACCAGGCCGCGCGGATGTACTACCTCGAGGACGCCACCCAGGTCGAGATCGCCTCGCGCCTCGGAGTGTCCCGTCCGACGGTCAGCCGGCTCGTCGCCGAGGCACGGAAGGCCGGCCTGGTCCGGATCGAGGTCGTCGACCCGTTCCAGGACGAGACCGTCGCGCTCGCCGAACGACTGCAGGTCGTGCTGGGACTCCGTGCCGTGCACCTCGCCGCGGTGACGCACACCGCCACGCTCGGCGCCGACCTCGCCGCCCCGCTCGCCGCCGCGGTCGAGGGGATGGGGCTCGTGCCGGGTGACGCCGTGCTCATGTCGTCGGGTCGGACGGTGTACGACGTCGCGCACGCCGGCATGCCGCAGCTGCCGGGCGTGCAGCTCGTCCCGACGGTCGGCGGGCAGGCCGACCCGATGCCGTGGTTCCAGACGAACGAGATCACCCGCGCCGCCGCCGAGCACTCCGGCGCGATCCCGGCGTTCCTGTTCGCGCAGGCCCTGCCGTCACCGGCGATGCGGTCCTCGCTCGACGAGGACCCCGCGTTCCAGCACGTCGTCGGCCTGTGGGGTCGGGCGAAGGGCGCCATCCTCGGCATCGGCGCGCCGACCCCGACCCGCGACGCACTCGCGCGGGGCGTCCCGGTCGAGGACGCCGTCTTCGACCAGGCGGCGGGTGACGTCTGCCTCAACTTCTACGCCGCGGACGGCTCGGCGATCGAGTTCCCGGGCAGCGACCGGATGGTGCGCACCTCCCGCGAGGTCCTCTCCGCCGTCCCGCACGCGATCGGCGTCGCGGTCGGTGCCGCGAAGGTGTCGAGCATCGTCGGGGCCGTCCGCGGGCGTCTCGTCAACGAGCTGGTCACCGACGCGGCCACGGCGCGCGCCCTGCTGGACGCGCTCGCCTGAGCGGTTCCCACCTGTGGGCCCGGAGGCGCGGTGCCGGCCCGCACCGTGCCTCCAGGCCCACAGGTGGTGCGTCTACTGCGTGCGCCGCACGTCCCACAGATGGTGCACCGGGTCGTGCGCGTAGTAGGTGGCGAGCGTGGCGACGGTGAACGCGCTGCCGTCCGACCGGAGGCCGGTGCGTCCCAGCTGGTCCTCCCGCACGTCGTCGAAGGCCCGGGCAGCACGGTGCGCCGCCTCGCCGAGCTCCCGCACGACGGTGGCGGGGTCCTGCTCGCCGTAGCGGTCCTCGACGGCCGTGGCGTCCTGGTCCCAGTTCGGGAAGGTCGGGGCGTCCTCGGTGAGCATGAGGGTCAACCGCTCCGCCATCTTCCGGTGGACGTCACGCACGTGCGCGGCGTACTCGAGCGGCGACCAGGTGTGGTCGTCGGGGCGGTCGCGCACGTCCGCACGGTCGAGGACCGCCGGCCACGCCGAGGTGTTCGCGTCGATGATCCCCGGGACGTCGCGGATCGTGACCGTGCTGCCGTCGTAGCCGCACTCGGGGCACGCGGACTCGATGACCCACGTCCAGTTCTTCGTCTCCGGTTCGATCGCCATGACTGGATCGTACGGCCTGGTCGCGGTCCGTCTTGATCCGCGTCCCCGCGTCCGTCGACGCGGAACGACGAGGTCGATGTCGTACGACGTCGACCTCGTCGTTCGTTGCACGCGCCGGTCGTTGCACGGAGGCGGGAACGATATCGCGGTCGTCGTACGACGTCGAGGATGTCGTTCGGGGTCGGACGCAGCGGCGTCACTCGTGCCGGTGCTCCTCCGACGGGTCGAGCGCCGGCCACACCGGGAACGGGTCGGCCCACGTGCGCCACACCTCCGGCCCCGCGAGCAGCTCGTCCGACGTGAGGAGCGCCCCGTCCAGCGCCCGCTCGATCGCCGGCACGTCCAACCGTTCGCCGACGAACCAGAGCGCCTGCCCGATCGGCGCGTCCGCGTCCCACGACGGGTTCGCCGTCGGGTCGAGCGCCAGCATCGCCCCGAGGCTCGACCACGACCCGACGTGGTCCGGCCGGGAGGCGAGCCGGAAGAACCCCCGGGACCGCAGCACCCGGCCGTTCCGCCCCGCGGCCAGGTCCCGCTCGATCACCGACGCCAGGCGGCCGGGGTGGAAGGGCAGCGGCTCCCGGTAGCGCAGTGCGACCAGGCCGTCCCGCGGGTCCCGCCCGACCGAGCCCGAGAGCGCGCGCATCCATCCCGCTCCCTGGGCGAGGACCCGCGCCGCCCCGCCGTTCGACGCGGGCAGGTCGGCCGCGCTCCGGATCGACGAGAGCGCCACGACGACCGCCTGCGGGGCCAACCGGTGGAGCAGCGCGAGCAGACCGCGGCGGCGCTCCAGCGGCACCGGGCCGACCCGGTCGAGGACGATCACCGTGGCGTACTCGACGAGCGACGCCACGCGGTCGGCCGCGACGAACGCGTCGTCGACCTCGGACCAGAGCAGGTGCGCCACGTCGTCTGCGCGCAGCACGCTCACCACGTGGCGGAGCACCCGGTCGTCGCCGGTCTCCGCGCGCGCGGCGTTGGCGAGCATCATCCCCACCGCCCGGGTGTCGGCACCCGGCGGGAGCGTGACGACGAGTCCGTGGTCGGCATCCGGCCCGCAGACCCGGTCGAGGTGCTCGGCGCGGTCGGCGACGGCCCGGACCGCGGCGACGGCGTTCGCGGGCGCGTGCATCCGGTGACCGGTCGCGAGCCGGACGGCCACGCGGTCGGCGTCGACGTCGTGCAGGGCGGAGACGAGGGTGATGGCGGCGGGACGCATGTCAGCTAATGTACATGATCATCGTTCTCAACAATGAGGACACCGACGCAGGAGGTCGCTCGTGAAGGTCCGCAACTCGCTCAAGGCGCTCAAGAAGATCCCGGGGTCGCAGGTGGTCCGCCGCCGCGGCCGTGTCTACGTCATCAACAAGCAGAACCCCCGGTGGAACACCCGGCAGGGGTGACGTCACCGGCGTTCCGTAGGGTGGCTCCATGCGACTGCTGCTCATCCGCCACGGCCAGACCCCTGCGAACGTGAACGGCGTGCTCGACGCCGTCGTCCCCGGACCGGGCCTGACCGAACTCGGGCAGCAGCAGGCCGACGCCCTGCCGGCAGCACTCGCCGACCGGGGCATCGAGCGGCTGTTCGTCTCGACGATGGTCCGCACGCAGATCACCGCGGCGCCCCTCGCCACGTCGCTCGGCCTCGAGCCGGTGGTCCTGCCGGGCCTCCGCGAGATCGAGGCCGGCGACACCCAGGGCAAGCGCGACCAGGTGTCCGTGCAGACGTACATCTCGACCGTGCACGGCTGGTCGCTCGGGGACCGCACCACCCGGATGCCCGGCGCCGAGAGCGGGACCGAGTTCTTCGCGCGCTACGACGACGCGGTCCGGCAGATCCTCGAGACCGGCGTCGACGTGGCGGCCGCGGTCAGCCACGGAGCGGCCATCCGGACGTGGGCGAGTGCCGCGGCCGACAACACGCCGGACCACTTCGGCACGAAGCGCCACCTCGAGAACACCGGGATCGTCGAGCTCGAGGGGTCGTTCGACGACGGCTGGCGCCTCGTCGACTGGGAGGGCGAGCCCGTCGGCGGCGAGCAGCTCATCGACCGGACGGCGCAGGACCCGACCGGCGAGCGGTTCTGACGCGACCAGCAGACAGACGGGAGGCGCGGTGCCAGCTGGCACCGCGCCTCCCGTCCGTGGTCGGTCGCGTGGACTACGCGAGCTGCGAGGCGGACGTCAGCGGCACGATCACCCGGTGCGCTTCGCGCAGGACGTCGAGCGTCTGCTGGACCTCGTCCGCACGCTCCTCGGGCGTCCAGCCGAGCGACCCGGCGAGCACGTCGGCCAGCTCGTCGAGCAGGTCGATCGTGACGCCGCCCACGAACGCGAGGTTCGTGCGGCGCAGCACCACGTCGACCAGGTGCACGGCCTGCTCGTGCTCCGCGAAGTACGCGACCTCGGCGCGGGTCAGCGCCGGGTCCGACTCGAGGGGCTCGACCGGTCCGTCGACCAGGACGTCGACGACCTCGGCGGCACGGGTGCCGTAGCGCTCGAGCAGCCCCTCGACGACGGATGCGTCGAGACCGTCGCGGTGCGACTTGATCCAGAGGGCGCGCTGGGCGTCGGTGGTCGGGAAGTCCTTGCCGCCGCCGATCGCCATGCCGGTCGTGTCGACCGTCCGGGTGATGCCGAGCTTCGTCGTGACGTCGGTGGAGAGGTGCGCGGCGAGGGCGCGGAACGTGGTCCACTTGCCGCCGACGAGCGACAGCACCGTGGTCCCCGGCAGCCCGGCGATCGGGGTGTCGACGATCCGGTAGTCACGCGAGACGAAGCCGGGGGCGGTGTCCTCGTGACGGGGGAGCGGGCGGATACCGGAGTAGCTGTAGACGATGTGGTCGCGGGTGAGCGCGATCTGCGGGAAGACGTGCGCCACCAGGCCGAAGAAGTAGTCGATCTCCTCGTCGGTGGTGGTGACGGGCTTCGCCGGGTCGGCGTCGATGTCCGTCGTGCCGATGAGCACCCGGCCCTTGAGCGGGTAGATGAGCACGATGCGGCCGTCGTTGTTCTCGAAGAACAGCTCGCGGCCCTTCGTCGCCTCGAGCAGCTCGGGGTTGTCGACGACGATGTGGGAGCCCTTCGTGCCGCCCATGAACTTCGTCTCGCCGCCGAACGCCTGGTTCGTGAGGTCGGTCCAGGGGCCGGACGCGTTCACGACGACGTCCGCCGTGAAGACGAACTCCTCGCCGGTCTCACGGTCGCGGAGCAGGACGCCACCGTCGCGGGTCCCGGCGGCCTCGACGTAGTTCACCGCACGGGCGGTCGACGCCGCGCCCTCGCCCGTCCCCGCGGCGAGGCCGTCCTTGAGCACGTCGAGCGCCAGGCGCTCCGGCTCGTGCACCGAGGCGTCGTAGTACGTGCCCGTGTACTTGAGGTCCTTGTTGAGCGCCGGCATGTCCGCGAGTGCGGCCTTCTTCGTGAGGAAGCGGTGCTTCGGGACCGAACCGCCGTCGCGCGAGAAGGAGTCGTAGATCGTCATGCCGATCTTGATGAGCGCGGCACCGCGCTCCTTCGTCGAGCGCTGCTTGTGCGTGAGCATCCGCAGCGGGGCGTTCATGATGCCCGAGAACGTCGAGAAGATCGGCATCGTGGTCTGCAGCGGCTTGACGTAGTGCGGGGCGATGCGGATGAGGCCGTTGCGCTCCTGCACGCTCTCGCGGACGAGGCGGAACTCGCCGTTCTCGAGGTACCGGATGCCGCCGTGGATCATGTGGCTCGACGCGGCGGACGCGCCCGAGGCGTAGTCGCCGCGCTCGACGAGGGCCACGTCGACCCCCTGCAGGGCGAGGTCGCGGAAGGTGGCGATGCCGTTGATGCCGCCACCGACCACGAGGACCTGTGCATTCGGGCGCTCCGTGAGCGCGTTCACCGTGTTCCGGGGCTGCGTCTTCTTCGACATTGCTGCGTCGCTTCCTTCGTGGGTTCCGTGGTGGTTCGACATCGATCGTGCGCCTCCGTGAGAAGGCGGGCAACTCGCGTGCACGAACGTGCAGCACACGTGTCCGGCCGGGCCGATCGAGGGTCGGGAGGCGCGACAGGGGTTGCAGAGGCCGTGCACGTCCGTGCATGCTCGGTTCCCATGAGTGACGCAGCGCAGCCCATGCGCACGCAGCAGGCGCTGCGCGCCGCGCATCTGTACTACCTGCAGGACCTGACGATGGACGCGATCGCCGACGAACTCGGCACCTCGCGGTCGTCGGTCTCCCGCCTGCTGAAGTACGCGCGGGACACCGGACTCGTCGACATCCAGATCCGCTCGCCCCTCGACCAGGCCGCGGCGCTCAGCCGGAGCATCCGATCCCGCTTCGGGGTGCACGCGCACGTCGTGCCGGTGCCGGACCACACGAGTGACGTCGACCGACTCGAACGCGTCGCCCTGTCCGCTGCGCGCATCCTGACGCAGTACGTCGAGTCGAACATGGTGATCGGGATCTCGTGGGGCTCGACCGTCAGCGCGGTGAGCCGTTACCTCGTGCCGAAGACCACGCACGGCTCCACAGTGGTGCAGATCAACGGCGCCGCGAACACCCGGACGACGGGCATCGTCTACGCGTCCGAGATCCTGCGGCGGTTCGGCGAGGCGTACGGCGCGTTCGTGCAGCAGTTCCCGGTCCCGGCGTTCTTCGACGACCCGGCCACGAAGCAGGCGCTCTTCCGGGAGCGTTCGATCCGCCGGGTGCTCGACCTGCACGAGCGCATGGACCTCGTCGTGTTCGGTGTCGGAGCGCCCCAGGCCCCGGTCCCCTCGCACGTGTACTCCGGCGGGTACCTCGACCCGTCCGACCGCGACGAGCTGACCAAGGCCCAGGTCGTCGGTGACGTCTCGACGGTGTTCTACCGCGCGGACGGCTCGTGGAAGGACATCGGGGTGAACGCCCGAGCCGGGGCTCCGGACCTCGACACGATCAAGCGTGCGCCGCGCCGGGTCTGCGTCGTGGCAGGACGCTCGAAGGCCGCGTCGCTGAAGGGCGCCCTCGCCGCCGGGTTGATCACCGACCTCATCCTCGACGAGAGCGTCGGGCAGGCGATCCTGCAGCCCTGACCCCGGGGGCGCGGTCCGGTTTGTCGGTGGTGCCCCGTAGGTTCTCGACCATGGTTGCCACGATGGACACCCGCCACTCCGGTGACGCCTGCAGCGTCGGGGACACGCGGTACTCGCGGCGGATCGCCGGCACCGACGTCGACCAGGCGCTCGCCTTCTTCACCGGGGACTACGACTTCCGCTCGCCCGCGGTCCGACGGACCCACCGCGACACCCGCTGGGACTTCGCCGGCGTGGGCGACGAGCTGTTGTCACTCCGGTCCTCGCGCTTCCTGGTCGACCTGCGGAGCGACAGCCGTGTCGACGACGCGTTCCTGGTCGCCTGGATGCGCAGCGGGTCGAGCACGATCACGTACGGCGGGAGCTCCCACGAGCTCGAACCGGGCGTCCCGGTCGTGCTGCCCTTCGCCGACACGTACGAACTGCACCACCGCGACATCGGCCTCAACCTGGTGCACCTCGACGCCGCGTTCGTGCGCTCGATCGTCGGCGAGGACGACTTCGCCTTCGAAGCGCTCCGCCGACCGACCGCCGACGGCATGCGGGCGTGGCAGTCGGTGGTGCGGGCGCACTCGTCGACCTGGCTGGACGTCGGGCACGAGCTCAGCGCGGTGACGCAGCGTGACATCGCCGAGGCGTTCGCGAAAGCGGCGGTCGCGGCCTTCCCCGAGCGGAGCCGCTGGCGCACGACGGTCACCGGCAGCGGGCCCGAGCACGAGCGGGTCCGCCGTGCGCTCGAGTACGTCCACGAGCACGCGCGCGACGCGATCGGGACGCCGGAGATCGCCGCGGCGGCGGGGCTCAGCCCGCGCGGCCTGCAGCAGTCCCTCCGCCGGCACCTCGACCAGACGCCGGGCGACCTGCTCCGCGGCGTCCGGCTCGACGGTGCCCGTGCCGACCTGCTTCGTGGCGATCGCGACGACACCTCGGTGGCCGACATCGCCCGGGCGTGGGGCTTCGGGCACCTCGGGCGCTTCTCGGCCACGTACCGGGCGCGGTTCGGGGAACTGCCGAGCGAGTCCCTCCGCGCTCGGTAGCGTGGCGGGATGGACACCGTCGTCACCGCCCTCCGTTCCGCGCTCGCCGACCCGGACGGCGTGGTCGTCCGGACGGAGCGCGGTGTGCTCGACGCGGCACGGACGGACAAGTCCGGCTGGATCGCCCCGGGCGGCCCCGTCGCCGTGGTCGAGGCCCGGACGGTCGAGCACGTGCAGGCGACCCTCCGGACGTGTTCCGGGCTCGGCGTCCCGGTCGTCCCGCGTGGCGCCGGCACCGGGCTCGCGGGCGGGGCGAACGGCACCGAGGGCACCGTCGTCCTGAGCGTGGCGCGCATGGACCGCATCGTCTCGGTCTCGACGGAGGACGAGTACGCCGTGGTGGAACCCGGCGTGCTGAACGGCGACCTGAACGCGGCCGTCGCCGAACACGGCCTGCGGTTCGCGCCCGACCCGGCGAGTGCGGCCATCGCGAGCGTCGGCGGGAACATCGCGACCAACGCCGGCGGCCTGCGGTGCGTGAAGTACGGCGTCACGAGGGAGGCAGTGCTCGGCCTCGACGTCGTCCTCGCGGACGGGCGGCTCGTCGCCACCGGGCACCGCACCGTCAAGGGCGTCACCGGCCTCGACCTCACGGCGCTGCTCGTCGGGTCGGAGGGCACGCTCGGGGTGATCGTCGGCGCGACCGTCCGGCTCGTGCCGATCCCGGCGGGGGAGCCGGCCACCCTCGGCGCGGTGTACCCGACCGTCGAGGCCGCCGCCCGCGCCGCGGCGTCCGTCGTCGCCGGTGCGGAGCGTCCGTCCACGGTCGAGCTGCTCGACGCCGCAGCACTCGAGGGGATCGCGGCCCACCTCGGGCCGCAGGTGATCGCGGAGACGGTGGGGAGCACCGCGGCGGGCGGGGTGTTCCTCCTCGTGGAGTACGACGGGCCGGGTGCGACGGAGGCGGCGCTGGGAGCCGTGCCGCGCCTCCAGGCCGAGGGCGGGACCGTGCACCTGGCCGGGTCGGCGGCGGAACGCGACCGCCTGCTGACGATCCGTCGATCGTTCCACCCGGCCATGGAGGCGCGTGGCCGGGTCCTCATCGAGGACGTCGCGGTGCCGCGCAGTCGGCTCGCCGAGATGTTCGCGCGTGTCGAGGCCATCGGGCAGCAGTACGGCATCGCAATCCCCACCGTCGCGCACGCCGGGGACGGCAACCTGCACCCGAACTTCGTGTTCGAGGGCGACGAGGTGCCGCAGCACGTGTGGGACGCGGCCGACGCGATGTTCCGGGCGGCGATCGAGCTCGGCGGGACGCTGACGGGGGAGCACGGCGTGGGGGTGCTCAAGCGGCGGTGGATCGGCGACGAGCTCGGTGACGACGTGCTCGAGCTGCAGCGGGGAATCCGACGGGTGTTCGACCCCGCGGGGATCCTCAACCCGGGCAAGGTGTTCTGACGCCGAATCTCGGCACACGGAACCGGGCCACATTGCTCAGATGTTCGGCCGAAACAGTCCTGTAACGAACCTCGGCGCATCGTGGGTGTCGAACGCGCACCGCCCACGAAGGAGTCAGTGATGCTGATCGGCGTCCCCACCGAAGTCAAGAACAACGAATTCCGCGTCGCCGGGACACCCGCCGGTGTCGCCGAGCTGGCGCTGCACGGACACGAGGTGCTCGTGCAGTCGGGCGCCGGTGACGGGTCGTCCTTCCCGGACGCCGAGTACGCCGCGGCCGGGGCCGCCATCGTCCCGACGGCCGCCGAGGTCTGGGCGCGCGCCGAGATGATCCTGAAGGTCAAGGAGCCGGTCGCCGCCGAGTACTCCTCGATCCGACCCGGGCAGGTCCTGTTCACCTACCTGCACCTCGCCGCGGACCGGCCGCTGACCGATGCGCTCGTCGAGTCCGGAGCGACGGCGATCGCGTACGAGACCGTGCAGCTGCCGGACCGGTCGCTGCCCCTGCTGTCGCCGATGTCCGAGATCGCCGGGCGGTTGTCGGCGCAGGTCGGCGCGAACCACCTGATGCGGGCGAACGGCGGGCGCGGGCTCCTGCTCGGCGGCGTGCCCGGCACCCCGAAGGGCCGCGTCGTCGTGATCGGCGGCGGGGTCGCGGGCGAGCACGCGGCGACGATGGCGCTCGGCCTCGGCGCCGAGGTCACCGTGTTCGACATCAGCCTGCCGCGCCTGCGGGCGCTGGACGCCCGGTTCGACGGACGCATCACGACGCTGCGGTCCTCGGCGCACGCGATCGCCTCGGCCCTGCGCGAGGCCGACCTCGTCATCGGGTCGGTGCTCATCCCCGGGGCCTCGGCGCCGAAGCTCGTGACCGACGCCATGGTGGCGGACATGCAGCCGGGGTCGGTGCTCGTCGACATCGCGATCGACCAGGGCGGGTGCTTCGAGGGCTCGCACCCGACCACGCACGACGACCCGACGTTCGCCGTGCACGACACCGTCTTCTACTGCGTGGCGAACATGCCGGGAGCGGTGCCTCGCACCTCGACGATCTCGCTGACGAACGCGACGCTGCCCTACGCCGTGGCGATCGCGAACCAGGGGTGGGAGGCGGCGACCGCTGCCGACCCGGCCCTGGCGCTCGGGGTGAACGTGCACGCGGGGCAGGTCGTGAACGCCGCCGTGGCGGCGGCGCACGGCCTGGCGGCCGCGGCGCGCTGAGCGCGGGCGCGCCGCCGCGCCGCGCGCCGCGCGCGGCGCGCCGCTTCGCCGAGACTCGGCCCGACGGACGGTTTCGCGGCGCCCAGCCCGCGAAGGTGTCCGCCCAGCCGAGTCTCGGCTGCCCCGCGCACTTCGCAGCCGCGCGCCGCTAGGCGGCCGCGACGCGCGCCGGCGCAGCCGCGCCGCGCCACCCCGCGCGAGCCCGCACCACGAGCGTCACGACGACCGCCGCAGCCGCGGCCACCACCGCCGCGACCGCGGTCGGCGTCGACACGAGCGGCCCGTCGAGCCGAGCGACCGCGACCCACGCCAACCCCCACGCGAGCGACGCCGTCGGCGCCAGGCGTCCCCGGTCCCACACCGCGAGGAGCACCCCGACGAGCCCGGCCACGAGCGCGATCACCACGCCCCAGACGTCCAGCGACAGCCCGAAGCCCCGGAAGCCCGCGGCCGTCAGCACCGCGGCCGTGTTCGCCGCCGTCGCGACGCACACCCACCCCAGGTAGAGCCCGAACGTGCCGTCGGTGACGATCGCCTCGACGATCCCGGACGGCGTCGACCGCCGCAGCAGCACGAACGTCCACACCAGCACGGCGAGCAGCGCGACGATGATCGGCTCGCTCAACCACAGGAACCCGAACTGCACGCTCAGGATCCACGCCGCGTTGAGCAGGAGCGAGAGCACCGCCGGCACGGTCAGCCGCGCGTGCCGGTCGTCGTCGGCGGTGCGGAAGCACTGGCGGATCGCGTAGGCGAGCAGCCCGACGTAGATGACGCTCCAGATCGAGAACGCCGGCCCGTCCGGCGCGATCGCCGTCGATGACGCCGACAGTGCTCCGCCGGCAGCATCCTGGATCGGCGTCCCGCCGGCGGCTCCCGAGCCGACGAACGCGCCGACCACCGCGACCACCGCGCTCACCGCGACTGCGATCCGCTTCCAGATCCTCTTCATGTCAGCCCCTTTCGTCAGCATGCTGATGACCTGCACCGTAGGCGCGTGGCCGGGCCCGGCCCGCAGCGTACGTCCAGCAGACGGGGGACGGGCCGGTCTGGAGGCGCGGTGCGGGCCCGACCCGCGCCTCCTGGCCCGCACCTCGGTCGCGTCCGTCCCCCGCACGCTCGCCCTGCGTACGGTGGTGACGTGTCTGTCGAACTGAACACCGTCTACGTCGACCGGATCGCCCCGATCCCGAGTCCCTCGCTCGACGACACCTTCCGCATGCTCGAGGACCAGGGAGCGAGCGCGTGCATCGTGCTCCACCAGCCCGACGCCGAGGAGCTCGGCGACGTCGCGGTCGCCCTCGGCCTGCACGAACTCGCGGTCGAGGACTCCGCCGAGGGGCACCAGCGCCCGAAGCTCGAGCGCTACGGCTCGACGCTCTTCGTGGTCCTCAAGCCCGCGCTGTACAACGACCAGCAGGAGGAGGTCGCGTTCGGCGAGGTGCACGCCTTCGTCGGGGAGGACTTCTTCCTCGTGGTCGTGAAGGCCGACCCCCGTGGCAAGCAGACCGTCCCGCGGGCACTCCAGCGGATGAGCGGCAAGCCGGGACTCGTGACGGTGGGCCCGCAGGCGCAGCTCTGGGCGCTGATGGACTCGATCGTCGACGGGTACGTGCCGGTGATCGACGGCCTCGAGGAGGACATCAACCAGATCGAGGACCAGCTCTTCGCGGGCGAGGCCGGGGTCTCCCGTCGCATCTACGAGCTGTTCGGCGAGGTCGTGGACTTCCAGCGCGCCGCCCGACCGCTCATCCACATCATCGAGAACCTGCACCGCGGGGCGGAGAAGTACCACCTCCCGGTGGAGATGCAGCGCCGGTTCCGCGACGTGCTCGACCACGCGATCCGCACGGTGGAGCGACTGGACACGTTCCGGCAGCTGCTGCAGAACGCGCTGACGGTCGACTCGACCCTCGCGGCGCAGAAGCAGAACGACGACACGAAGAAGATCTCGGGCTGGGCGGCGATCCTCTTCGCCCCGACGCTCATCGCGGCGATCTACGGCATGAACTTCACGCACATGCCCGAGCTCTCCTGGACGTGGGGGTACCCGCTGTCGATCGTGGCGATGATCGTGTTCGCGGCGGTCCTGTGGGTGGTGTTCAAGGTCAAGCGCTGGTTCTGACGTGTTCGACCGCGCGCCCCGGCTTGCGGACGGACACCCGGACCCGCCAGGCTCGGGACGTCCCCGCCGACTGGAGCACCGATGCCGCACGACCTCGTCCACCTGACCGCCGGGGGCGTCTCCCTCGTCCTCGACTGCCGCGACCGTGCCCTGCCCGCGGTTGTGCACTGGGGCGCGGCGCTCGGTCCGCTCGACGCCGCGGAGCTCGCTGTCCTGGCCGAGGCGGACGTGGCACCGGTCGCGCCGAACGAGGCGGACGTGCCGGTCCGGCTGGCGATCCTGCCCGAGCCGCACCGGGGGTGGACCGGGCGACCGGGGCTGTCCGGGCACCGGGACGGGCGCGACTGGTCCCCGGCGTTCACGGTCACCGAGCTCGAGGTGACCGGCGCCGCCGGCACCGCGGGCACCGCCGGCGCCGCCGACACGGCCCGCACCCGCACCGACACCGCCGAGGCCGCCGGCGCCGCCGACTCGGGCACCCCCGCCCCCGGCACCGTCACCGCCCACGCCGTGGACGCCACCGCCGGCCTCGCCCTGCGCCTCACCGTCGAGATGCTCCCCTCCGGCCTCGTCCGCACCCGCGCCGCCGTCACCAACACGGCCGCCGGCACCTACACCGTCGACGACCTCACCCTGGCCCTCCCGGTCCCGTCGCACGCCCGCGAGGTCCTCGACTTCGCCGGCCGCTGGGGCAAGGAGCGCACCCCGCAGCGCCGCGAGCTCGTCGTCGGCACCCATGAGCGCGAGGGCCGGAAGGGCCGGACGGGCGCCGATGCCGCCACGGTCCTGAGCGTCGGCGTCCCCGGGTTCGGGTTCGCCCACGGCGAGGTCTGGGGCGTGCACACGGCGTGGAGCGGCAACCACCGGCACCTCGCGGAACGCCTCGCCACCGGCCGCCAGGTCGTCGGGGGCGGCGAACTCCTGCTCCCCGGCGAGGTGCGCCTCGGCACCGGGGACAGCTACGAGGGGCCGTGGGTGTACGCCGCGTACGGGGACGGCCTCGACGACCAGGCCCGCCGCTTCCACCGGTGGCTCCGCAGCCGCCCGCAGCACCCGAGGACGCCCCGCCCGGTGACGCTCAACGTCTGGGAGGCGGTCTACTTCGACCACGACCTCGCCCGGCTGACCGACCTCGCCGAGCGCGCGGCACGGCTCGGGGTCGAGCGGTACGTGCTCGACGACGGGTGGTTCCGGCACCGTCGCGACGACCACGCCGGCCTCGGCGACTGGTACGTGGACGAGGACGTCTGGCCGGACGGCCTCGGTCCGATCGTCGACCGGGTGCGGGCGCTCGGCATGCAGTTCGGCCTGTGGTTCGAGCCCGAGATGGTCAACGAGGACAGCGACCTCGCCCGAGCCCACCCGGAGTGGATCCTGCAGGCGGACGGTCGCCTGCCGGTGCGGTCCCGGGACCAGCAGGTGCTGAACCTCGCGATCCCCGAGGCGTTCGCGTACCTGCTCGAGCGGATGACCGCGGTCATCGGCGAGTACGGCGTCGACTACGTCAAGTGGGACCACAACCGCGACCTCGTCGAGGCGGGGCGCCCCGGCGGCGGCGCAGCGGTCCACGAGCAGACCCTGGCGGCGTACCGGCTCATGGCGACGCTGAAGGAACGGTTCCCGGCGCTCGAGATCGAGTCGTGCTCGTCGGGCGGCGCCCGCGTGGACCTCGGCGTGATCGACCACACCGACCGCGTCTGGGTGTCGGACGACATCGACCCGCTCGAGCGCCAGCAGATGCACCGGTGGACGCAGCAGCTCCTGCCCCCGGAACTGCTCGGGTCCCACGTCGCGAGCGGCCGGAACCACACGACCGGCCGGGTGCATGACCTGGCGTTCCGTGCCGGGACCGCGATCGTCGGGCACTTCGGCATCGAGTGGGACCTCGCGCAGGCGACGGACGCCGAGGAGACCGCGCTCGCCGAGTGGATCGCGCTCCACAAGGAGTGGCGGGGGCTGCTGCACGGCGGCGACCTCGTGCGCGTC
The DNA here is from genome assembly GCF_031453355.1 of Curtobacterium sp. SORGH_AS_0776. NCBI lineage: Bacteria > Bacillati > Actinomycetota > Actinomycetes > Micrococcales > Microbacteriaceae > Curtobacterium > Curtobacterium sp. SORGH_AS_0776. Next base: position 3,601,310 of record NZ_JAVIYU010000001.1, on the reverse strand, counting down.
GACGAGGTCGACGAGACCCGGCTCGTGTCCGGCACGGTCGCCGCCGACAAGCGGCAGGCGCTGTTCTTCTTCGTCAGCACCGGCCGGTCCGAGGTGTCGGGTACCGGCCGCGTCACCTTCCGCGACCTCGACCCGGACACCGCGTACCGGGTCGACCCGGTCGTGGTCGGCGACGGGCACGGCATCGTGCCGCCCCCGTGGTGGTCGGGGGACCGGCTGTTCCGCGGGCGCGCGCTCGAGACGGTCGGCCTGCAGCCGCCGCTCGTGCCGGCCGACTGCGTGGTGCCGTACCGGCTCACGGCCGTCTGACGGCAGCGGGTGCGGCCACCGCCCAGGAGGCGCGGCTCGGCCCGGCAGCGTCCGCCCGGTCGCGGGGGCGGTGCCGGTGTGCCGATAGGCTTCCGGTCATGCCGCACCCTGGACACGCGACACGTGCGACCCCGGTCTGGGCACTCAAGCTCGCCGTCGTCACCGGACTGGTGGGGGTGGCAGGCGGCATCGCCGGCATCTCGGTGTGGCTCGCGCTGCAGCTCATCCAGTTCGTCGCGTTCGGGTACCCGTTCGGCGGCCACCTCGAGGCCGCAGACGCACCGAGTGCCCTGAACCGCTTCCTCGCCCTCGTCGCCGCCGGCCTCCTGACCGGCGTCGCCTGGTGGGCGCTCCGACGCTGGGGCCGCCCGGTCGTCTCCGTGCCCGCAGCCGTCGGCGGGAAGCGGATGCCCGCCCTCGCGACGGTGGCGAACGCGGGCGTGCAGATCCTGGCCGTGGGGCTCGGCGCCTCGATCGGCAAGGAGGTGGCGCCGCGCGAGATCGGGGCGTGGCTGTCCCAGCTCGTGACGGCACGGGCCGGCCTGACCGCCCGCGAGACGAAGATCCTCGTCGCGTGCGGTGCCGCCGCCGGTCTGGCCGCGGTCTACGACGTCCCGCTCGGGGGCGCCCTGTTCGCGGTCGAGGTGCTGCTCGGCGAGCTCACCTTCGCGACCGCGCTGCCGGCCTTCGCGACGAGCGCGGTCGCGGCGTTCGTGGCACGCCTCGTGATCCCGGACGAGGTGCTCTACCACGTGCCGGCGATGCACCTCTCGTCGTCGCTGCTCGTCTGGGCGGTGATCGTCGGGCCGGTCCTCGGGTTCGCGGGCGTCGGCTTCGTGAAGCTCACGAACCGGCTGCAGGGCCTCGCGCCGAAGGGGTGGCGGCTCATCGTCGTGCTGCCCGTCGTCTTCGCCATGGTCGGACTCATCGCCGTGCCCTTCCCCGAGATCCTCGGCAACGGGCGGGCGCTCGGGGTCCTCGCGATGAACGCCTCGCTCGAGGACGGCTCCGTCGCCGGGCTCTCGCCGATCCTGTTCCTGCTCGCGCTCGGGGTCATCCGCACGATCACGACCTCGGCCACGATCGGTGCCGGGGCCGTCGGCGGCACGCTCACCCCGTCGATCGCGATCGGCTCCGCGGTCGGCGGTGGACTCGGTGGCCTCTGGCTGCTGCTCTGGCCGACCGACGGGCCGAGCCTCACGGCGTTCGCGTTCATCGGCGCCGCTGCCTTCCTCGCGACGACGATGCGGGCGCCCTTCACGGCCCTCGTGCTCGTCGTCGAGTTCACCCAGCAGGGGACCGACATCCTCATCCCCTCGCTCCTGGCGGTGTCCGGGTCGGTCGCCGTCGGCTACGTGCTCGCCCGTCGACGCAGCGCGCAGATGGTGTGAACACTTCGTCACGAACCGGCACACCCGACGGGCCACCGGCCTACGATCGGCCGCACGACGGAGCACCGGGCTCCGTAACCGGCGACGAGGAGCAACCGATGGCGGGGTTCGACGACATCACGAAGAAGGCCCAGGACTTCCTGCAGGACAACAAGGTCCCAGGACGCCCTGAAGAGCGAGAAGGCCGAGGACATCAGCGACAAGGTGCTCGGCGGTGTCGCCGACGCCGTCAAGAAGGCCACGGGCGGCAAGTACGACGACAAGATCGACGGCGCCCGTGACGCCGCGGACAAGCAGATCGGCAACGAGTGACGCGGTTCCCGCGCACCGTACGGACGGCCCCGGACCACGTGTCCGGGGCCGTTCGCCGTCAGCGGTACCCGTCCGACTGGACTCCGGGCCGCGAGCAGACCACCATTGTGTGGTGACTGTCGTGGCGCCCAACCAACCGCTCACCGAGTCCGAGGTCGAGGCGATCAAACGGGACTTCCCGATCCTCCAGCAGGAGGTGAACGGGTTCCCCCTCGCCTACCTCGACTCCGGGGCCACCGCCGAACGACCCCGCCAGGTGCTCGACGCCGAACGACGCTTCCTCGAGCACGACAACGCCGCCGTGCACCGCGGCGCGCACACCCTCGCCGCGCTGAGCACCGACGCGTACGAGGACGCCCGGGCCACCGTCGCCGGGTTCGTCGGGGCCGCGTCACCGTCCGAGGTCGTGTGGACCGCGAACGCCACCGACGCCCTCAACCTCGTGGCGTACGGCATCGCGAACGCCAGCCGAGGCCGTGGGGGACCGGACGCCGAGCGCTTCCGCATCGCACCCGGCGACGAGGTCCTGGTCACCGAGGCCGAGCACCACGCCAACCTCGTCCCGTGGCAGGAGCTCGCCGCGCTGACCGGTGCGACGCTCCGCTGGGTCCCCGTCGCGGACGACGGCACCTGGACGGCCGAGGACGCCGTCGCCCTGGTCTCCGACCGCACGAAGGTCGTCGCCTTCGCCCACGTCTCGAACGTCACCGGCATGGTCGCCCCGGTGTCCGCCGTCGTCGCGGCCGCCCACGCGCACGGTGCCCTCGTCGTCCTCGACGCCTGCCAGTCCGCACCGCACCGGCCGCTCGACGTGCAGGCGCTCGGCGTCGACTTCGCGGCGTTCTCCGGGCACAAGATGCTCGGGCCGAACGGCATCGGCGTGCTCTGGGGCCGCCACGAACTGCTCGACGCCCTGCCTCCGTTCCGGACCGGCGGCTCGATGATCACCACGGTGACGATGGAGCACACCGACTTCATGCCGGCACCCGAGCGGTTCGAGGCCGGCACCCAGCCCGTGTCGCAGGCCGTGGCGCTCGCCGAGGCGGTCCGTTACCTGCAGGGCATCGGCATGGAGCGGGTCCGTGCGCACGAGGAGCACCTGGCCGAGCGCATGCTCACCGGACTCGCCGCGATCCCGGGCGTCCACGTCGTCGGTCCGCCCGCCGGCGTGCCGCGGTCCGGTCTCGTGTCGTTCGACGTCGACGGCGTGCACGCCCACGACGTCTCGCAGTACCTCGACGCGCAGGGCATCGCGGTGCGCTCCGGCCACCACTGCGCCCAACCGCTGCACCGTCGGCTCGGCCTCGTCGCCACCAGCCGCGCGAGCACGTACGTCTACACGACCGAGCAGGACGTCGACCGGTTCCTCACGGCCGTCGGCGAGGTCCGCGACTACTTCGGAGCGACCGCATGAGCGCCCTCGACTCCCTCTACCAGCAGGTCATCCTCGACCACGCGAAAGCCCGGCACGGCGACGGCGAGCTGCCCGACGCCGACGCCGAGCACTTCGAGCGCAACCCCACCTGCGGCGACGAGATCACCGTGCGCGTGCGCCTCGAGCCCGGCACCGACCGCATCGCCGGTCTCGCGTGGCAGGGTGACGGCTGCTCGATCTCGATGGCGTCGGCGTCGGTCCTCACGGACATGGCGGTCGGCCGCACGGTGCCCGAGCTGCTCGCGCTCACCGAGGAGTTCCGCACGATGATGCGCTCCCGCGGTGCGGGCGAGCCCGACGAGGACGTGCTCGAGGACCTCGTCGCGTTCCACGGCGTCTCGAAGTTCGTCATGCGGGTCAAGTGCGGGATGCTCGCGTGGGTCGCGGCCGAGGCCGCCGCGCGCGAGGCGACCACGCGCTCCTGACGCGACCGGTGTGCGGTCCCGGAGGCGCGGTGCGGGCCCGCACCGTCCCTCCCGACCCGCAGTCCCACGTCACGGTTCGTCACCTTCCGCCGTCCGCCCCGGGACGGCACGTACCGTCACGCTCGTGAGCACGAGCAGCGAGCACCGACAGATCCGGTTCAACGCCTTCGACATGAACTGCGTGGCGCACCAGTCCTCCGGGCTCTGGCGGCACCCGCGGGACCGGTCCCGGCACTACAACGACCTGTCGTACTGGACCGACCTCGCGCAGCTGCTCGAGCGGGGCAACTTCGACGGGATCTTCATCGCCGACGTGCTCGGGACGTACGACGTCTACGGCGACTCCAACGAGGCCGCGCTCCGCACCGGGTCGCAGGTCCCCGTGAACGACCCGATCCTGCTCGTGTCGGCGATGGCGTCGGTGACCGAGCACCTCGGCTTCGGGATCACGGCGGGGACCGCGTACGAGCACCCGTACCCGTTCGCCCGGCGCATCTCGACGCTCGACCACCTCACGAAGGGCCGCATCGGCTGGAACGTCGTGACCGGGTACCTGCCGAGTGCCGCGCGGAACATGGGGCAGACCGACCAGCTCTCGCACGACGACCGGTACGACGTCGCCGACGAGTACCTCGAGGTCCTCTACAAGCTGTGGGAGGGCTCGTGGGAGGACGACGCCGTGGTCGAGGACCGCGAGACCGGCGTCTTCACCGACCCCGCGAAGGTCCACCCGATCGAGCACCACGGCACGCACTTCGACGTCCCGGGCATCCACCTGTCCGAGCCGTCGGTCCAGCGGTCGCCCGTGATCTACCAGGCCGGGGCCTCGCCGCGCGGCATCCGGTTCGCGGCCGAGAACGCCGAGGCGGTGTTCGTGGGCGCACCGACCGTCGAGCAGCTCGCGTCGACCGTGCGGAAGGTCCGTGACGCCCTGGAGGCTGCTGGTCGCGACCGGTACGCCGCCCGCGTCTACACGTTGCTCACCGTCATCACCGACGCCACCGACGAGCTCGCCCAGGCCAAGTACGAGGACTACCTGTCCTACGCCTCGGAGCTCGGCGCGCTCGTGCTCAACTCCGGCTGGATGGGTGTCGACCTGTCGCAGTGGGACCTCGACGAGCCACTCGGCGACGTCGAGTCGAACGCGATCCAGTCCGCGGCGGCGAACATCGCGGCGGCCACCGGGTCCGACGGGTCGAAGTGGACGATCCGGGACCTCGCGCGGCACACGGCGATCGGCGGCCTCGGCCCGGTCGCGGTCGGCGGCGGGGCGACCATCGCCGACCGGCTCGTCGAGATCCAGGAGCAGACGGACGTCGACGGGTTCAACCTCGCCTACGCGGTGACCCCGGGGACGTGGGAGGACGTCATCGAATTCGTCGTACCGGAGCTCCGTGCCCGCGGCGTCTACCCCGAGGGCTACGAGCCCGGATCGTTGCGGCACAAGCTGCACGGCCGCGGTGACCGGCTGCCGGCGGAGCACCGCGGGGGCGTCGTTCCGGGTGGGGCAGTCCGCAGCCGTACGCTGAACGGGTGATCGGGTCCTCGTTCGTCGTGCGTGCCGCCGTCGAGGACGAGGCCACCGCGTGCGTCGACCTGTGGACGCGCGCCGTCGCCACCCGTGACGGCGTGCCCGAGTCGGACGCGGTGCGGGAACGCGCTCGGTCGAAGTTCGCGGTGCCCCGCGTCGCGCTCGTCGTGGCGTCGACGGAGCCGGACCGTGGTGCGGCCGCGGCGATCGCCGGGTTCGCGCTCGTCACCGCTCCGGGGACGGGGCGTCCGGGGGACCCGGAGGACGCGGCCTACCTCTCGCTCCTCGCCGTCGACCCGCGGGCCCAGGGGCACGGACTCGGACGGTCCCTGCTGCTGGGAGCCGTCGCCGAGGCCGGAGCCGCGGGCCACCGCCGAGCCCTGCTGCACGCGCTGGACGACAACGCGCCGGCGCTCCGGCTGTACCGCAGCGCGGGGTTCCGTCCCGGGGGCGACCCCTTCGCGCACGCACTGAGCGGTCGGCCGACCCGGGTCTGGGTCGCCGACGGCGTCGACGCTGCCGAGGGTGTCGTCGCTGCCGACGACTGACCCGTCAGGACGGCTGGGGCTCCGGCTCCGGCTCCGGCTGGGGAACGGGCAGCGCGTCCGCCGCGCTCGGCCACGGCGCCCACTTCGCCCGTGGTGCGACGAGCAGGTACGGCTGCGGCGTCGGGTAGCTGACGAGTTCGAGCGTCGAGCCCCACGGGGTCCGGGTGTACACGAACCGGTTCCCCTCGCCGACCTCGAGGCCGCGGAGGTCCCGAGGGTCCGAGTTGCGGGTGCCCCCGGCTGCCTCGATGCGGGCGAGCGTGCCGTCGAGGTCGTCCGTGTACATCGCGAGGTGCTGCCACCCGAGGTCCGCGGGGTGCACGGGACGGTGCTGGTCCGGTCCGTGGTACTCGAACAGCTCGAGCCCCGGTCCGTCCGGCAGCGCGAGCATCCGCATCGCGCCCTGTGCCATCGTCGACGGGATCCCCAGGTAGCGGTGCGCCTCGGCCGTCGCGTTCGGCTCCTCGGTGCGGCAGCGCATGTCGTACAGCACGACGGCGTCGAACGCCGCCTCGAAGAACGCCGTGGCGGCATCGATGTCCGGCACCGTGACGCCCACGTGGTCGATCCTGATTCCCGCGCTCATGCGCCGATCCTGGCACCCGGGCGCCCGCACGTTCCGCCCGGGTGCCGAGGGTGCGGTGCCGATGCGGCTTCCCGCACGCCGCAGACCGGTGAGGTGAGGCTGCCCTCATCCGAAAACCCCTGATCAGGGTAGCCTCACCATGCTGGCGCCGACCCGCGCCGAGTGGCATCCTGACTCGCATGTCGACCGCTGCGGACCTCGTCCTGCCCTCCACGGACCACGACGCCACGAGCGCCGCCCGACTCAACTGGCTGCGCGCCGGCCTGCTCGGGGCCAACGACGGCATCGTCTCGGTCGCGGCGGTGCTCGTCGGCGTCGCGGGAGCCGGCGCGGGGACCGGTCCGGTCATCGCGGCGGGCACCGCGGCCCTCGTCGGCGGTGCGGTGTCGATGGCCCTCGGCGAGTACGTGTCCGTCAGCGGTGCCCGTGACGCCCAGCGCACCGGCCAGGCCGCCCACCAGGCCGAGCTCGAGGCGGAGTCGGAGGACGCCGGCACGATCGCCGCCCACTACCGGAGCCTCGGCGTCGACCCTGCCGTCGCGAGCGCCGTCGCCGACGAGCTCGTCCGACCCGAGGTGCGCCGTCGACGGGCAGCGGTCGCGCTCCGCGATGCCGAGGACGAGGTGGTGAGCCCGTGGCGTGCCGCCTGGGTGTCGGCGGCGACCTTCACGACCGGTGCCGCGCTGCCGTTCCTCGCGATGCTCCTCAGTCCCGAGCCGGCCCGCATGGCGGTGACGGTCGTCGCGGTGCTCGTCGCGCTCGCCGCCACCGGGACGACCGGTGCCACGCTCGGTGGTGCGCCGCGCACGCGGGCGACGATCCGTGTCGTGACCGGAGGAGCGCTGGCCCTGGCCGCGACGTACGCGGCCGGGGCGGTCCTCGGGGCGCACGCGCTCTGAGCGGGCGGACGGCGATCGGTGTCGGTGTCCGTGTCGGAACGATCGTTCCAGGACGGGCGTCACGACACACGACCGTTACACGGGGGTAACGGGCCGGGCGCAGTGTCTCCGTAGCGTCGTGGCAGAGGCGGGCACCGCTCGCCCTTCCCACTCCTTCGGAGGACGCCATGGCAACAGAGATCCAGCCCCCGGTCGCCGCGCCCCACGCCCCCCGCACGACGGCAGCACCCGCCGGTGCCGGCGTCGTCCGCCCCGGGTACGACCCGGCGCTCACCAACGAGGACCTCGCTCCGCTCCGCAAGCAGACGTGGACGAGCTACAACATCTTCGCGTTCTGGATGTCGGACGTGCACTCGGTCGGCGGCTACGTCACCGCCGGGTCGCTCTTCGCGCTGGGCATCGCCAGCTGGCAGGTGCTCATCGCCCTGGTGGTCGGCATCCTCATCGTGCAGGTGTTCGCGAACCTCGTCGCCAAGCCGTCCCAGCGCACCGGGGTGCCGTACCCGGTGATCAACCGCGCCGTGTTCGGCGTGCTCGGGGCGAACGTCCCCGCCATCATCCGCGGGCTCATCGCGATGGCCTGGTACGGCGTGCAGACCTTCCTCGCCGCCCAGTCGCTCAACATCGTCTTCCTCAAGTTCATCCCGGCCTCGGCGGGGCTCCTCGAGCACTCGTTCCTCGGGCTCTCCGCGCTCGGCTGGATCTCGTACGCCATCCTCTGGGTCGCACAGGGCGCCCTCTTCTGGATGGGCATGGACGCGATCCGGAAGTTCATCGACTGGGCCGGCCCGGCGGTGTACGTCATCATGATCGCCCTCGCCATCTACCTCGTCAGCCGTGCCGGCATCGGGAACATCTCGTTCACGCTGTCCGCCGGTGCGCCGCTGTCGTTCGGCGCGAGCATCCCGGTGATGCTGTCCGCGATCGCCCTCGTGGTGAGCTACTTCTCCGGCCCGATGCTGAACTTCGGCGACTTCTCCCGCTACGCGAAGTCGTTCGACGCGGTGAAGCGCGGCAACCTCTGGGGCCTGCCGATCAACTTCCTGTTCTTCTCGGTGCTCACCGTCCTCTGCGCCAGCGCCACGGTGCCGGTGTTCGGCAAGCTCATCACCGACCCGATCGAGACCGTGCAGGCGATCGGGGCGCCGTTCGCGATCCTCCTCGGCGGGTTGACCTTCGTCACCGCGACCGTCGGCATCAACATCGTCGCGAACTTCATCAGCCCCGCGTTCGACTTCTCGAACGTGGCCCCGCGGAAGATCAGCTGGCGGGCGGGCGGCATGATCGCGGCTGTCGGCTCCGTCCTCCTCACCCCGTGGAACTGGTACGGCAACGACCAGGCGATCCTGTACACGCTGGGGGTCCTCGGCGCCCTGATCGGCCCGCTGTTCGGGATCCTCATCGCCGGCTACTACATCGTCGCGAAGCAGCGCATCGCGGTCGACGACATGTACACGAAAGACCCCGCGGCCCGGTACTGGTACGTCAAGGGCTTCAATCCGAACGCCATCTGGACGCTCGTCGTCACCGGTGCGGTGTCGGTCGCCAGTGCGGTCCTGCCGTCGGCGCTCGGCGTCGTCCCGTGGCTGTCGAACTACAGCTGGTTCATCGGGTGCGCCCTCGGCCTCGTCGTCTTCGTCGGGATGGAGCGCCTGCGTCCGAGCATGCCCGTGCTGGCCGCCGACGACCCGTCCGTCGACGACGGTGCCGCGGTCGGCCGGGCCTGACCGACCGAGTCGTCCCACCCGCACCACCCGCACCACCGGAAGGAACCCGATGCGCATCCGCGTCGTCAACCCCAACACCACCTCCTCGATGACCGCGGCGATCGGCAGCGCCGCCGCCGCGGTCGCCGGGCCCGGGACGATCGTCGAAGCCGTCGACCCCACCATGGGGCCGGCGTCGATCGAGAGCCACTACGAGGAGGCGCTGGCCGTCCCCGGGCTCCTCGAGCAGATCGCGCTCGGCGAGCAGGACGGTGTCGACGCCTACGTGGTCGCGTGCTTCGGGGACCCCGGGCTCGATGCGGCACGCGAGGTCGCGTCCGGACCCGTCATCGGCATCGCGGAGGCGGCCTTCCACGCCGCCGCGATGCTCGGGCGCCGGTTCGGCGTGGTGACCACCCTGAGCCGGACCACCGGCCGGGCGCACGAGCTCGCCGAACGGTACGGGTTCGCGTCGCTCGTGACCGAGGTCCGGGCGTGCGAGGTCCCCGTGCTCCGCCTGGAGGACCCGGACTCCGACGCCCGGGCACTCGTCGTGGAGGAGTGCCGGGCCGTGCTCGCCGGCGGCGCCGACGCCGTGGTGCTCGGCTGCGCCGGCATGGCGGACTTCTGCACCGAGGTGTCCCGCGCCGTCGGGGCGCCGGTCGTCGACGGTGTCGCGGCGGCCACGGTGCTCGCCGAGTCCCTCGTGCGCCTCGGGCTCACGACCGGGCGACGCGGCGAGTACGCGCCACCCCCGGCCAAGCCGATGTCGGGACTGCTCGCGGGGTTCGAACGCCGGCCGATGGCGGGCGCGACGGTCGGGGCGGGCGCATGACGCGCCTCCAGGGCCCCGCCGGCGACACGACGGCCGCACCCGCGCCCGCTGACCTGGTCCTGCGCGCCGGCCGCGCCTGGATCGACGGCGCCTTCCGACCCGCAGCCGTCGTCGTCCGCGACGGGCGGGTCGACGCCGTCGTGGCCGTGGACGAGCCCGTCGACGCCGTCGAGGACCGCGCCGTGCCCGATGCGCACGTCCTGCTCCCGGGCCTGGTCGACACGCACGTGCACGTGAACGAGCCCGGCCGCACCGAGTGGGAGGGCTTCGCCTCGGCGACCCGTGCAGCCGCACTCGGCGGCGTCACCACGATCATCGACATGCCGCTCAACTCGATCCCCGCGACGACCACCGTCGAGGCGCTCGAGGTGAAGCGCACGAGTGCCGCGGGCCGCGTCGCCGTCGACGTCGGGTTCTGGGGCGGCGCCGTCCCGGCGAACCTCGGGTCGCTCGACGGCCTGCACGACGCCGGCGTGTTCGGCTTCAAGTGCTTCACCGCGCCGTCCGGGGTCGACGAGTTCCCGCACCTCGACGCACCGCAGCTGCGCGCGGCGATCGAGGAGGTCGCCCGCATCGACGCCCTGCTCATCGTGCACGCCGAGGACCCCGAGTTCCTGGTCGACCACGCGGCGCTCGGCGGACACTACGAGGACTTCCTCGCCACCCGCCCGGTCGACGCCGAGCGGTCCGCGATCGCCCGGGTCGTCGAGGGTGCCCGCGAGACGGGCGCTCGCGTGCACGTCCTGCACCTGTCGGACGCCGGCGCGCTGCCGATGATCCGCGCCGCGAAGGACGACGGCGTGCGGATCACGGTCGAGACCTGCCCGCACTACCTCGCCTTCGAGGCCGGCACGATCCCCGACGGGGCGACCGAGTTCAAGTGCTGCCCGCCGATCCGCGACGACGCCAACCGCGACGCGCTCTGGGCCGGGGTCCTGGACGGGACGATCGACATGATCGTGTCCGACCACTCGCCCTCCACCGCGGACCTCAAGACCGACGACTGGGGGACCGCCTGGGGTGGGATCGCCGGGCTGCAGGTCGGCTTCCGTGCCGTGTGGACGGAGGCCCAGCGCCGCGGTGTCGCGCTCGAGCAGCTGCTGCCGCACTTCACGACCGGCCCGGCGGGGCTCGCCGGCTTCGCCGACCGCGGGCGCATCGCGCCGGGCGCACTCGCGCACTTCGCGGTGTTCGACCCGACCGCCTCGGCGGTCGTCGACGTGGCCGGGCTCGCGCACCGCAACCCCGTCTCGGCGTTCGCCGGCCTGGAGGCGCGGGGCAGCGTCACCGAGACCTGGTTGCGCGGGCGGCTGGTCGCGACCGCGGACGGCGGCGTCACGTCCGTCAGCGGGGCGCTCGTCGACCGACCCGTGCTCGCGGGAACAGCGCTGTAACGATCGTTCCGATACGATCTCCACCGGAACGAGAGGACCGAACATGCTCCCTGTGAACCCACCCGCCCGTCTGCTCATGGGACCGGGGCCGATCACCGCCGACCCGCGGGTGCTCCGTGCCCTGTCGACACCGCTCGTCGGGCAGTACGACCCGTGGATGACCACCACGATGAACGAGACGCAGGAGCTGTACCGGCGGGTGTTCGGCACCACGAACGAGGCGACCGTCCTCGTCGACGGGACCTCCCGCGCCGGCATCGAGGCGGCGCTCGTGTCCCTGCTCGCCCCGGGGGACCGCGTGCTCGTGCCGGTGTTCGGGCGCTTCGGGCACCTGCTCGCCGAGATCGCCGGGCGTGCCGGGGCCGAGGTCCACACGATCGAGACCGAGTGGGGGCAGGTGTTCACCCCGTCGGCGATCGAGGACGCGATCGCGCAGGTGCGCCCGAAGGTCCTGGCGATCGTGCAGGGCGACACCTCGACCACGATGAACCCAGCCGCTCGACGAGCTCGGAGCGATCTGCGAACGGTACGGCGTGCTGTTCTACACGGACGCGACCGCCACCGTCGGGGGCAACCCGCTCGAGGTCGACGCATGGGGCATCGACGCCGTGAGCGCGGGGCTGCAGAAGTGCCTGGGCGGACCGTCCGGCAGCGCGCCGCTCACCGTCTCGCCGCGGGCCGTCGCCGTGCTCGACCAGCGGCGCAGCGTCGAGGCGGGCATCCGCGAACCCGGGGACGAGGTCGCCGACGAACCCATCCGGTCGAACTACCTCGACCTCGCGATGATCCTCGACTACTGGGGCCCGCGACGGCTCAACCACCACACCGAGGCCGCGTCGATGCTCTACGCCGCGAACGAGTGCGCCCGGATCCTGCTGGAGGAGGGCCGCGACGCCGTGGTCGCACGCCACGAGACCGCCGGCCGCGCGATGACCGCCGGGGTGCAGGCACTCGGTCTCGGCGTCTTCGGCGACCTCGGGCACAAGATGCACAACGTCGTCGCGGTCGAGATCCCGTCGGACGTCGTCGGCGACCAGGTCCGTGCCGCGATGCTCGACGACCACGGCATCGAGATCGGCACGTCGTTCGGGCCGCTGCACGGACGGGTCTGGCGGATCGGCACCATGGGCTACAACGCGCGCAAGGACACCGTCGTGACGACCCTCGCCGCGCTCGAGCACGCCCTGCGCCGGGCCGGGCACGCGGTGCCGTCCGGCGGTGGCGTGGACGCGGCGCTCGACGTCTACGCCGGTGCTGGCGTCGTCGCTGCCGGGGTGTCGGCGTGAGCGCGCCGTCCGCGGTCCGGGCCTCCGCGACCGCCACCGCCGACGCGACGCTGATCGCCGGGTGGTGCGACGAACTCGCGACCGTCACCGAGGAGCCCGGCCGGATCACCCGCGTCTACCTCTCGCCGGAGCACGCACGGGTCAACGCGATCGTCGCCGGCTGGATGCGCGACGCCGGCCTCAGCACCTGGCAGGACGCGGCGGGCAACCTGCACGGCCGCGTCGGCGGTGCGACCCCCGACGCCCCCGTGCTGCTGCTCGGATCGCACCTCGACACCGTGGTGGACGCCGGCCGGTACGACGGGATCGTCGGGGTCCTCATGGCCATCCGGACGGTGGCACGGGTGACCGCCGACGGCCCGCTCCCCGTCGCGCTCGAGGTCATCGCGTTCTCCGACGAGGAGGGCACCCGTTTCGGCAAGGCGCTGCTCGGGTCCTCCGCGGTCGCCGGTGTCTGGGACGAGTCCTGGTGGGACCTCACCGACGGCGACGGGGTCACCCTCCGCGACGCCTTCACCCGCTTCGGGCTCGACCCATCGCGCGTGCACGAGGCCGCGGTCGAACCGTCGGCGCTCGCCGGCTACCTCGAGGCGCACATCGAGCAGGGACCGTACCTCGAACAGGCCGGTCAGGCGCTCGGCGTCGTCACGAGCATCGCGAGCGCACGGCGGTTCACCGTCGAGGCCGTCGGCGAGGCCCGGCACGCCGGCGGCACCCCCTACGACCGCCGGCACGACGCCCTGCTCGCCGCCGCCGAGGCCGCCCTCGCCGTCGAACGGATCTGCCGGGCGTCGCAGCACGTCGGCACGGTCGGCACCATGACCGTCGAACCCGGAGCCGTGAACGTCGTCCCGGGGCTGGCACGGTTCTCGGTCGACCTGCGCGGGGAGTTCGACGAGGGACGCGACGCCGTGTGGGACGAGATCACGAAGGCGTTCGCGCTCATCGGGGAGCGCCGTGGCGTCAGCGTCGAGCCGACCGAGGTCCACCGTGCGCCGGCGGTGTTCTGCGCACCGCGGCTGATGGACGCCGTCCGGGCGGGCATCGAGTCGACGGGGGAGCCATGTCCGATCGAGCTGTTCTCCCGCGCGGGACACGACGCCATGTCGCTCGGGCTCGTGACCGACGTCGCGATGCTCTTCCTCCGCAACCCGGACGGCATCAGCCACCACCCCGACGAGTTCGTCTCCACCGAGGACATCGCCCTCGGGCTCGACGCGCTCGCGGTCGCGGTCGGACGGGTGGCCGCAGCGTGAGCGCCGCCGGCCCCGACGTCCGGGCGCGCATCGACTCGGTGTGGGAGCAGCTGTCCCCGGCCGAGCGCCGCGTCGCCGCGATGGTGCGCCACGACCCCGAACTCCTGCTCGTCGGGACGTCGGCCGAGCTCGCCGCCGAGTCGGGCACCTCGAAGGCCACGGTCTCCCGGCTCGTCCGGTCGCTCGGCTTCCAGGACGCCGCCGAGGTCCGGCAGAACCTGATGTCGGCGCGGGGCTCCGGCCTGCCGTGGGCCGCCGAGGACGCGGCGCACGTCGACCAGCGCGCCGTCGAGTCGCGCAACCTCGACGCCGCGTTCGCCTCGCTCGCCCGGGCCGACCGTCCCCGTCTCGCCCGTCGGATCGTCCGCGCCCGCCGGGTGCTCGTGGCGGGGGAACGCGGGGCGTACCCGATCGCCCTCCAACTGCGCGCCCAGCTCGCGCAGGTCCGACCGGACGTCCGCATCGGCCCGGCCCCGGGACAGCGCCTCGGCGAAGAGGTGGCCGACCTCGACCGACGCGACCTCGTCATCATCGTCACGGTGCGCCGGCACGCCGCCGGCATCGGCAAGCTCGTGCGGCACTGCGTCGCCAGCGGCGCGGACGTCGTCGTCCTGGGCGACCCGACCGCGGCGGTCATCGCGGCCCCGGCGGCCACGGCGATCCTCTGCCCTGTGGACTCTCCGTCGGCGTTCGACTCGATGGCGGCGCTGTTCGCCGTCGTCGCCGCGGTCGCGAACGACGTGTACGAGGCATCCGGCCCGGGCGGACGCGCACGGGTGGACGCGGTGGCGCAGGCCTACGACGCGCTGGGGGAGCTCGCCGCGCCCTGACCCGTGCCGTCGCCGCGCTCGTCGTCGCCGGCACCGCCGCGCTCGCCGGCGAGTTCGGCCGCCAGCGAGGCGTTGCGCTCCCGGATCAGCCGCGGCAGGTACCGAGCCAGCGCGAGCCGTTCGGCGACGACCCCGAGCACCCCGAGCGGTGCACGGAACTCGATCTCGTCGACCATCCGCGTGCCGCCGGCCGACGGTTCGAACCGGTGCTCGTGCCGGAACCGGGCGAACGGTCCACGCACCTGTTCGTCGACGAACCGGTGGGGCGCCTCCAGAGCCGTGATCCGACTCGTCATCCGCCACACGATCCCGAAGTGCCGCGCGCGCCACGTGACGGACTCACCGAGCCCGATCGTGCCGGCCGTGGTGCCCGCGACCGCGTGCTCGTCCGTGGCGGCCATGGACCGCTCGTGCGCGCCGATGTCGAGCGACAGCGCGAACGCGCGCTCCGGCGGGGCGGCGAGGTCGGTGACGACCCGGAACGCGACGGTCACGACGTCGGCCAGACTGGTCGGACGGATCGGTCGTCGTCGCGCAGGACAGCTGCCAGCAGCTGGTCGTGGCGCCGGCCGTGCTGGAGCACCGCGGACCGCTGACGCCCTTCGTACCGCATGCCGAGCCGCTGCGCGACGGCGATCGACGCACGGTTCTCCGCCATCGCCCGCCACTGCACGCGCGCGAGCCCGAGCCCGTCGGGAGCCGGCGCGAACGCCCACTGCAGCACGCGGTCCGCCGCCTCGGTCACGAAGCCGTGCCCGCGGGCGTCCGGGTGGGTCGCGTACCCGATCTCCGCGCCGCCGCCTGCGAACCCGAAGAGCCCGACCGTACCGAGCAGCCGTGGGTCGTCGGCACGGCGGAGGGCGAACTCGTAGCGGGTGTCCGACACCCAGCCGTCCTGCACCACGGCCGTGAGCCAGTGGCGGGCCTCGGCGTGACCGTACGGTTCGGGCATCGGGATGAACGCCACCACGTCGGGATCGGTCGCGTAGGCGACGACGTCGTCGGCATCGGTGAGCTCGGGGACCGAGAGGACCAGCCGCTCGGTCCGCAGCGTGACGGGGTCCATGGGGCGAGCCTAGCGACGGCGGTCGTCGCGGTAGCGTCGGTGGCATGACGTTCGACGCGCTCCCGTTCCCGGTCATCGACGGACACAACGACCTGCCCTGGGAGCGGCGCGAGACCCACGACTCCGGGGTCGAGGGCATCGACTCCGAGCAGGGGTCCCTGCACACCGACCTGCCGAAGCTCCGTGCCGGCGGGGTGGTCGGGCAGTTCTGGTCGGTGTTCGTCCCCACCGACGTCCCCGATCCCGTCCGCGCGACGCTGCAGCAGGTCGACCTCGCACACCGGATCATCGAGCGGTACCCGGAGTCGCTCACCCTCGCACGTACCGCGGCCGAGGTCGTCGCGGCCGTCGACGCCGGGCGGACCGCGTCGCTCCTCGGTGCCGAGGGCGGCCACTCGATCGGCGACGACCTGGCGGTACTCCGCGACCTCGCCCGGCTCGGGGTCCGGTACATGACCCTCACGCACAACGACGACACACCCTGGGCCGACTCGGCCACCGGCTCCCACCCGCACGGCGGGCTGACCGACCGCGGGCGCGAGGTCGTGGCCGAGATGGAGCGGATCGGGATGCTCGTCGACCTGTCGCACACGTCGCCGGAGACCATGCGTGACACCCTCGACGTCGCCACGCAGCCGGTGGTGTTCAGCCACTCGTCGACGATCGCGGTGAACGACCACCCGCGGAACGTCCCGGACGACGTGCTCGCCCGCCTGCGCGGCAACGGCGGTGTGGTGATGATCACCTTCGTGCCGAAGTTCGTGTCCCGGGCGTGGGCCGAGTGGGAGGACGCCGGTTCGGCGGGGGAGCCCCCGCTCGTCACGGTGTCGGACGTGGCGGACCACGTCGAGCACGCGCGCGAGGTGGCCGGTGCGGCGCACATCGGGCTCGGCGGCGACTACGACGGGACGCCCGTGCTGCCGCCGGACCTGCGGGACGTGTCGCGGTACCCGGTGCTGGCGGCGGAACTGCAGCGTCGTGGCTGGGGCCCGGAGGACCTGCGTGCCCTGGCCGGGGGCAACGTGCTGCGGGTGCTCGCGGCGACGGACGAGCGGTTCGCGCGGACGGCGCACGTGCGCTGACCGGCGGTCCGGTCAGCCGTAGGTGGGGTACTGCGGCCAGCCCTCGGGACTGTCCTCCCAGTCCTGCTGCCGCCCGTACACCGTGCGGTCCATGATGTGCGGCACCGGCAGGATCGCCTCCGTCCCGCGCGCACCGGTCGCGTAGGTCAGGTACGGCACACCGTCGCGCAGCAGGTAGTACGAGTACCCGGGCACCGGGCCGTCCCAGTCGTCGCTGTGCACGGTCCAGCCCCAGTCGTCGTGGTAGCTCGTCGCGCCGGACGACACCCACGTGTGCGGCCACCCGTGCTGCTGCCGCCAGGCCTCGAGCCGCTCGATCGGCCCCTCGGAGACCATCGCGAACGCGATCCCCTCGTCGTCGAGCCGGCCCATGTCGGCGGGCAGGTTGTCGACGGCCCACGTGCAGCTCGGGCAGCCGGCGTCCCAGTCCCGTCCGTACATGACGTTCTGCACGAGGAGCAGGTACTTCCCGGCGAACAGCTCCGTCAGTCGCAGGGGACCGTCGGGACCCGTGAACTCGTAGTCGTCGACGCGGACCATCGGGAGCCGTCGCCGCGCGGCCGAGACGCGGTCGCCGTGGCGGGTGAGTTCCTTCTCGTCGCGCACCTGCGCGGCGAGCGCCGTGTCGAACGCTGCGCGGTCGACGACCGGTGGCGTGGCGTCGGGTTGCTGCTCCTTGGACATGGCGACCTCCTCGTCGTTGCGGCGCACGGTACGCGCGTCCCGGTCGCGGCGTGACGGACGCGAGGCGCGGCCGGCGCCCGGTGCGCAGCACGCGTCACGAGGCAGCACCATCCGGGGTCGGATCGCTAGGATCGCAGCGCACGCCGTGCCTCCAGGGCGGAGGCACGCGACCTGACCCGAAGAGGACGGTACCGATGAGCGGCACGATCCACGACAACATCTCGCAGGCGTTCGGGAACACGCCGCTGGTCCGGCTGAACCGCCTCCCGAAGGAGGGCGGCGCCGAGGTCCTGGCGAAGCTCGAGTTCTACAACCCGGGTGCGAGCGTGAAGGACCGGCTCGGCGTCGCGATCATCGACGCTGCCGAGGAGTCCGGCGAGCTGCAGGCCGGCGGGACGATCGTCGAGGGTTCCTCCGGCAACACGGGCATCGCGCTCGCACTGGTCGGTGCGGCTCGCGGGTACCGGGTCGTCATCACGATGCCCGAGACGATGAGCGTCGAGCGTCGTGCCCTCATCCGCGCCTACGGTGCCGAGATCGTCCTCACCCCTGGGCCGGAGGGCATGAAGGGCGCGGTGTCGAAGGCGGAGCAGATCGTCGCCGAGACGCCCGGCGCGATCCTGGCCCACCAGTTCGAGACGCCGGCGAACGCGGCCATCCACCGGAAGACGACGGCGGAGGAGATCCTCCGCGACACCGAGGAGCACGTCGACGTGTTCGTCGCGGGCGTCGGTACGGGCGGCACGATCACCGGTGTCGGCCAGGTCCTCAAGGAGCGCGTGCCCGGTGTGCAGATCGTCGCGGTCGAGCCGAAGGACTCGCCGCTGCTGACCGAGGGCAAGGCGGGTCCGCACAAGATCCAGGGCATCGGCGCGAACTTCATCCCCGAGGTCCTCGACCAGTCCGTCATCGACGAGGTGTTCGACGTCGAGCTGGACGACGCGCTCCGGGTCGCCCGCGACCTCGGCACCCAGGAGGGCATCCTCGCGGGCATCTCGTCCGGCGCGATCATCCACGCCGCGATCGAGATCGCCGCGCGTCCGGAGAACGCGGGCAAGCGGGTCGTCGCGATCGTGTGCGACACCGGTGAGCGCTACCTGTCGACGGTCCTCTTCGAGGGACTCACTGCGTGAGTCGTCCCGCCCGACGAGGCGTGCTGCGGACCGTCCGGGAGGACCTGGCCGCAGCACGCCGCGGTGACCCCGCGTCCCGTGGCGACCTCGAGAACGCGATCGTCTACTCGGGGCTGCACGCCGTCTGGACCCACCGACTGACGCACCGGCTCTGGATCGCCGAGGGGTTGCCGGGGTCGCGGTTCGCTGCCCGGGTCCTCGCGCAGGTCGCCCGGTCGGTCACCGGCATCGAGATCCACCCCGGTGCCCGCATCGGCCGCCGGTTCTTCATCGACCACGGCATGGGGGTCGTCATCGGGGAGACCGCTGTGGTCGGCGACGACGTCGTGCTCTTCCACGGGGTGACCCTCGGCGGCCGCGGGGGCGACCACGGGCCCGGAGCTCGTCGGCACCCGGCGGTGGGGGACCGCGTCGTGCTCGGTGCCGGGTCGTCGCTCATCGGCGCGATCACGGTCGGCGCGGACTCCGTCGTCGGCGCGAACACGGTGGTGACGAAGGACGTCCCACCGGGGTCGGTCGTGACGGGTGTCGCCGGGACGGCGCGCCCGCGCTCGGGACACGAGGGCGTCCCGCCCCTCTGACGAGTCGGGGTCAGCTCTTCTCGCAGGCGATCCCGTCGCCGTCGGCGTCCATCTTCTTGTTCGCCGCGTACAGCGCGTCGTCCTTCTTCACCGTGCCCTTGAGCGCCCGGTACGTGACCTTGCCCTTCGAGGTGACGCGGTTCTTCGTGACGGACTTCTTCGCGATCCCGCCCGAGTACACCTTCTGCACGGCGGTGCAGTTCTTGTAGACGGTCGGGGCGGCCTGCGCGGTCGAGGCGCCTCCGACGACGGCGGTGGCGGCGAGCACGGCGGTGGCGGCGGCGATGCTGAGGGTTCGGGTGATGTGCACGGCCTGAGGATAGTTCGGAACCGGGGTCCGCACGCACCCCAGAACGAGGTGCACCGTCGGCGGTCCGGTGCATGCTGGAGCACATGGACGGCGAGACGCTGCACGAGGTGGCGATCCGCACCGCGATGGCCCTGCCCGCGGTGGCGGAGACCCAGCCCTTCGGCGAAGGCTCGTTCGTCTACAAGGTCGTCGGCAGGATGTTCGTGATGACCTCCGAGCTCCGTGGCGTGCCGATCGTGAACCTCAAGTGCGCGCCGCCCCACGGTGCCGCCCTGGTGCGCGACCACGCCGAGATCACCCCGGGCTGGCACATGAACAAGCAGCACTGGATCACGCTGTCGCCCGGGGACGGCATCGACGAGACCCTGGTCGAGGACCTCGTCGGCAACGCGTACGACCTCGTCGTCGCGAAGCTGCCGCAGGCGAAGCGCCCGATCGACCCCGTGCGCCGGCCGCAGCCGGACTGACCACGGCCCGGCGGACCGCCCGCACTCAGGCGGTCGCGCGCGCCAGGACCTTCGACACGTCCCGGACGACCTTCGGCGCGAGCCCACCCGTCCCCGGGCCGCCGGGACCCGTCCCGCGCCCCGACGACAGCACGGCCCGCGCCTGCTCGGGCGTCAGGCCCGCGAAGAGCTGGCCGATCGTGACGCCGTGGTCCGGTCGGTGGGTGACGACGACCGGGTCGCCGGCGGACACGGGCCCGGACCGCACCACGCGGAGGTAGGCGCCGGGGCGGGCCTCCTCCGTGAACCGCTTGACCCACTTGTCCACCCGCATCCGGCGGGCGAAGGTGCCGCAGGGGATCCGCGGGATCGTGACCTCGAGCTCGAGGGTCTCGCCGATCCGCCAGCGTTCCCCCGTCACGGCCCCGGTGACGTCGACGCCCGTCGTGCGCAGGTTCTCGCCGAACAGCCCCGGCGGGACGTCCCGGTCGAGCAGGTCCGCGAAGTACGCCGCGTCCTCGTCCGCGTAGGCGTACACCGCCTGGTCCTCGCCGCCGTGGTGCTTCCGGTCCGCCTGCACGTCGGCGTACAGCCCGAGCGGACGGACCCGGACGGGGCCGTCGACGGGGCGCTTGTCGATCGCGGTGACCCCGATGGTGCCGGAGTCGGGCAGCAGGCGGTCGACGCGGCAGACGGCGGTGACGAGGGACATGCCCCCAGCCTGCCGCAGAACCCGCGCACGCAGAAGTGTGACGATCCGGCTGTTCGTTCCGTCCCATCGGTGAGCACCCCGATGGAGGACCCCGTCATGACCGACACCGCACCCGCAGCACACCTCGCGACCACCGCGCTCGTCCGCGTCGGGCACGAGCACGTCCTGGCGCAGGCACGCGTCCGGTCGCTGTCCGCGCGGCCCGTCGGCCCGATGAAGGTCCGCCGCACGCACGGACACCCGGCCCACACGGCCTAGCGGCACGACGGCACCGCACTCAGGAACCCCCGACCCCACACCAGTAGAAGGAAAGCGTGCACCACCAGCCCCTCACCGACCTCGACGACGCCGTCCTCGCTGGTCGATCGTCCGACGGCGACGTCCGGGCGTTCGAGGTCCTCATCCGGCGCCACACCCCCCTGCTCCGTGCCTACGCGCGCCGGACCCTCGGCTCGACCGACGAACTCGACGACGTCGTGCAGGAGACGTTCATCACCGCCTGGAACCAGCTCGACACGCTCCAGGACGGCGCCCGGGTCAAGGCGTGGCTCATGCGCATCCTCAGCCGGAAGTGCATCGACCGCATCCGGGCCCGGCGGTTCCACGACGACGTCACCGAGCTCGAGGTCGAGGCACCGGCGGACGACGCACCCGAACGCGTCGCCGAGGCCCGCTCCCGCGAGGAAGCGGTCGAGACGGCGCTCGCGGAACTGCCCGAGGCGCAGCGCCGCACGTGGGTGATGAAGGAAGTGCTCGAGTACTCGTACGAGGCCATCGCGGAGGAACTGGACCTCCCGCCCTCGACCGTCCGGGGACTGCTGTCCCGGGCGCGCAAGAACATGATCCGTCTCATGGAGGGATGGCGATGACCGAACCCGATCCCGTCCGGCTCGACTCCCTCGAACCCGACGACCTCGACGGCCACACGATCGACGAGCTGGCCGACTACCTCGACGCCGGCATGCAGCCGGCCGACCCGAGCATCGACCACTCCCCGGCCTGCCAGAACGCCCTCGCCGCCATCGTGCGGCTCCGGCAGTCCTCGCTCGGCTCGCTCGAGGCCGCTGCCGAACAGGAAGCACCCGCCGACGAGTCGTGGATCAGCGGCGTGCTCGCGAACATCTCGCTCGAGGCACGCGCCGGCCGTGACGTCCCGCTCCGCCCGGCGGCGCCCACCGAACGCCCGGTGATGACCGAGGGCGCCATCCGCTCGCTCGTCCGGACCGCCGGCGACGCGGTGCCCGACGCCCTCATCGCACGGTGCACGCTCGAGGGCGACGTCACCGAGCTCGGTGCCCCGGTGCGCATCGTCGTCGAGATCGCCGTCCGCGTCGGGTCGACGATCCAGCGCGTGGCGTCGGACATCCGCGAGACCGTCGCCGAGGTCCTCGCGACCGAGACCGACCTGCTCGTCGAGTCCGTGGACGTCGTGGTGCGCGACCTGCTGCCACCGTCCGACGACGAGCCGGACCCCGACGCCGAGGAGGAACGAGCATGAGCAGCCACGACGAGACCTTCGCCGCGATCGAGGCAGCGGTCGTCGCGGTCCCCGGGGTCGCGGAGCTCTACCGGGCACGCCCGACGCTCGGCAGCGCGGTCGGTGCCGCCAAGAACCTCGCGACCCGCACCGCGGTCGCGCGCGTGGTGCTCGACGACGACGTCCTCCGCATCGTGATCGGGACTGACGGTTCCGTCCCGGCACCCGAGACGGCACGCGCAGCGCACCTCGCGGCGCTCGCCGCAGCGACCGAGCACGGCCTGCCGCTCAGCCGGGTCGACGTGCGGATCGCGCGCGTCGGCTGACGCACCCGCCTGCGGTTCAGGAGGTGGGCCCCACACGCCGGTACCGGCGTGGCGCGCCAGCGGCACGACGGCCGTGACGGGAGGGACGGTGCGGGCCTGCGCCGCGCCTCCCGTCCGTCATCCGGTCACCGTCACGGGCCCGGCTCACGTCCGCCGCGGGTCACGGTCGCCGGTCGGCGACCTCCAGCACGACGACCACGGCGGCGACGAGCAGTGCCGTCGCCACGAGGGACACCGACGGCACGGCGATGCTCGCGAGCACCGCGAGCGCGAGCGCCACGACGACGACGTTCCAGCTGAGGCTGAGGGACGGCCGGAGCGCCAGCGCCCAGATCGACAGCACGAACAACGCGACCGGCACGGCGATCGTGGCGGCGACGGTCGCGTGCGACAGGTCGGCCTCGCCCGCATCGGCGCTCACCGCGACCTCGATCCCCGCAGGGAGCGCACC
This sequence comes from Curtobacterium sp. SORGH_AS_0776, assembly GCF_031453355.1. NCBI lineage: Bacteria > Bacillati > Actinomycetota > Actinomycetes > Micrococcales > Microbacteriaceae > Curtobacterium > Curtobacterium sp. SORGH_AS_0776. Next base: position 3,578,299 of record NZ_JAVIYU010000001.1, on the reverse strand, counting down.
GGCGGCGGCGAAGACGAGGTAGTGACCGTAGCCGAACAGGAGCGCGGTCGGCAGGGACCGGATGTGGTCGTGCTGCTCGCGGGAGAAGTAGATCCACCACAGCCCGGCGACGATCACGAGCCCGCACGCCGCCAGCACGAGGAGCGACCCGAGGTGGTCGGCGTGCGCGATGCCGTCGATGACCGCGTTTGCCGAGGCCACGAGCCCCTCGCCGAGGACGATCAGCGTGAAGAGGGAGTATCGCTCCGCGATGTGCCGGGTGTGCCACGGCGTGGTCTGCGTGCCCGCCTCGGCGAACGGCGGGACGAGGACCTCGAGCAGGATGAGCACCGGGACCACACCCCACGAGACGCCGTCCGGCAGCAGGAGCGCGAGCACCCAGAGCACCTGGACGACGACGATGCCGCCGGCGTACCGGAGTGCGGTCCGCCGGTACTCCGACGACGACGCGGCGACCCGGAGCCACTGCCCGACGAGGGCGAGCCGCATGATGACGTAGCCGAGCACGACGACCGTGGTCGTCCCCTCGACCATCGCGGCGTGCACCCCGGCGGCGAGCACGAGCACCCCCGCCATCTGCACGAAGGTCATCACGCGGTAGAGCCAGTCGTCGGTGTCGAACGAGGTGGCGAACCAGGTGAAGTTGATCCACGCCCACCAGATCGCGAAGAAGACGAAGGCGTACGCGAGGACGGCCGACGAGACGTGCCCCTCGACCTCGATCTCGTGCAGGTTCGTCGCGGCGAACCCGACGGCGACCACGAAGACGAGGTCGAAGAGGAGCTCGAGGGGGCTGGCGGCGCGGTGTCCCTCGGTGGGGTCGCGGGGTGCCATGCGGCGGAGTCCGATGGTGGTCACCTGCGTATGCCTACACGATGAACGACCCCGGGTGCAGGACCCGGGGTCGTTCATCGTGCGTGCCTGGCGTCGGCTCAGTAGAAGTTCGACGCCTGCGAGTGCGACCACGCGGCGCACGGGGTGCCGTACGCGTCGCTGATGTACTGCAGGCCCCAGGTGATCTGGGTGGTCGCGTTCGTCCGCCAGTCGGAGGCGATCGTGGCCATCTTCGACCCGGGGAGGGCCTGCGGGATGCCGGTCGCGCCGCCGTTCGCGTTGACGGCCTGGTAGTTCCAGCCGGACTCCTTGGTCCACAGGTTGTCGAGGCACTGGAACTGGTCGGAACCCCAGCCGTACTTCGACGAGGCGAGCGAGCTCGCGGTCGCCTTGGCGCCCTCGACCGTGTTCGCGGCGGCCTGCTTGCGCGCGGCCTCGGCGGCTGCTGCCCGTTCGGCCGCGGCGCGCTCCGCTGCGGCGGCCGCGGCGGCCTTCGCGTCGGCGTCCTGCTTGTCCTGCGCGGCGCTGGCGTCCGCGACCGCCGTCGTGGCGTCGACCGTCGAGGAGATCCGCGAGGTCAGTGCCGCGCCGGAGAGCTTCCGGTAGTCGTCGAGCGCGTCGATGCGGCGCTCGAGGACGCCGGTGTCGGTCTTCTCGTTCGCCGAGTCGGCGATCGTCTCAGCCGTGGCGATGGTCGCCGCGGCCTGGGCCCGGTCGAGCGCGGTCCCGGCGAGTGCCGGTGCCGCGGTCGCACTGGCGGTCGGCATGCCGAGGGCCTCGCCGATCGCGGGCTGCGTGCCGACGGTGGCGATGCCTCCGGCGACGGCGAGGACTGCGGCCCCGCCCACGATGAGCGTGGTGGGGCGGCGGAGCGCGCGGCGGAGGCGCCGGTTGGGGGAGTTCAGGGCCTCACGTCGGGTCGAGGCGGTGGTGGTGGGGAGGTCGGTGTTGCGTCCTGTCATCGATTCCGGTGGTCGGCCGGCTCGTGGTGCGTGACTCGTGACGCTGCACGCGGGGTGGGGGAGCGCGCAGGGGTGCGGATGAACGAGACGTCCGTCGTCAGGAGTTCGCGAGCCGGGGGAGGACCGGACGGTGGTGTGGGGCCCGTCCGTCCGCCGACGGGCGACCGTGGGGTGGCCGCCGCTGGGCGAAGCCGCCACGATGACCGGTGTTGCTGGGTGCACCGTCCAGTTTGTCTGGCAGAACCGTCCGTCCACCCGTTGGTAACGGTTCGGTAACGGCCCGATCAGGCCCGGGAGGTGTGAGCTTCCTGGGTGCGCTCGCCCTGTGCGACGCGTTCGAGGGCGTCGAGCGCGGCGGCGATGGCGTCGACGTCGGTGTCGGGCAGTTCGGCGATGAGCTCGGCGACGATGCCGGTGCGGGTGGAACGGGCTCGCTCGACCGCTGCGATGCCCTCGGGGGTGGCCGTCACCATGAACGCCCGACCGTCTCGGGGGTCCGCCTCGCGCTCGATGAACCCGCGCTGCTCGAGCTCGGTCAGGATGCGGGTCATCGTCGGCTTCGTGACGACCTCGATCCGCGACAGGTCGCCCGGGCGCAGGGGTCCCTCGCGCTGGATCGTCGCCAGCGCCGAGACGATGCCGTACCCGAGCGAGGCCGAGTCCGTGCGGGCCCGCCGGTTGATCCGGCCGACCGCCGCGGCGAGGCGCGCGGCGATCTCGGTACGGTCCGGCTGGCGGTGGCTCATACGGTGCTCCGGGTCGCTCGACGGGGTGGTCGGGGCGATGCTACCGGCTCGTCGAACGGTGTGACTGGGAGCGTCGCGCGGGTCGCCGTGGGTGTCGCCGACCACCGTGGCGGACGGAGCACGCCCGCCTCGCGAGGGCGAGACGGGCGTGCTCCTGTACGGGCGCTCAGGTGGGGTCAGCGCTTCTCGCCGGGGAGCAGGTGGATCGCCTCGGTCGCGAGCTCCGCCTCGATGTTGTCCCCGGACGCGGTGGCCTCACGCAGACGGCGGAAGTCGGCCGTCATCTGGTCCCAGTCGACGAGTTCGTCGAGGTTCGGGAGCCGCAGTCGGAACGCGAGGCCGTCCATGGTGTCCCGGCAGACGCGCTGGAGGTTCTCGTTGCCGCACTCCTCGACGTAGCGGGCGAACACGGCGAGGGCGTCACGGTTCACCGCGGCGACGTCGTGCGACTCGTAGTCCGCGATGGTGGCGTCGAGCTGGGCGAGGATCTTCTTCTTCGCGCTCGCACCGAGGCGCGGCACCGCCAGCCGCACGACCCCGCCGAACAGGACGCCCAGGGTCTGCAGCGCCTCGACCACCTCGGTCGGGTCCGGCGTGGTGACCCGCGTGTAGCGGTTCGGCGCCATCTCGATCAGGCCGGCGCGCGCGAGCTGGCTCAGTGCTTCGCGGATCGGGGTGCGGGAGACACCGAGCCAGGCGATGAGCTCGTCGTCGTTGAGCCGCTCGCCGGGCTCGAGCGTGCCGTCCATGATCGCGGCGTGGATCTTGAGCCGGACGGTGTCGCGGAGCAGCTGGTGCTCGGTCGGTGCACTGCTGGGGACCGGCATGCGGGTTCCTCCGGGATCGTGGCGTCGGCGGGCGTCCCACCGGTCGGTGCGGACGCACGGTTCACCGTACCTGATATGTGAACGGTGTCCCTGTCGGCTCGGAGCGTGTCAGTCGTGGGGGTGGAGCAGCCGGAGGGTCACCGGGTCCTCGGTGCCGTCGTACCAGCGGTCGAGGACGGCCCGGAACGGTTCCGGGTCGGCGGCGGCCGCGGCGAACAGGGTCATGGACGACCGGAGCTTCAGCGCGTCGACGCCCCCGAGCAGGTCGTCGGCGGTCCGGGCCGGGGCGGACTCCGCCGCACGGGTCGCCTCGAGCAGCCGCGGGCCGAGGACGGGGTGGTCGAGGTACGCCCGGGTCTCGTCGAGGCCGTCGAGTGCGTACCGCTGCGCGGTGGGCGAGCGGCCGAGGCCGGCGAGCTGGGGGAACACGAACCACATCCAGTGCGACGACTTCCGGCCGCGCCGCAGCTCGGCGAGCGCGGTGTCGTGCACACCCTGCTGCGCACGGACGAACCGGTCGAGGTCGAACCGGTCCGTGCCGTGCTGGTCGGTGTCGTGCGGATCGTCGCTCACTGGACCACGTCCCCCCAGGCGTAGCGGACGGTCGTGCCGTCCACGACGAGCAGCGAGTCGGGTTCTCGGTCGAGGAGCCCGGGCATCCCGACGGCGTCGGGCAGGTCGCCGCCGAGCCGCTCGAGCCGTGCCGACCGGATCGTCAGCGGCGGGTGCTGGCGCTGCCAGAACAGCGTCTGCGCGAGGTGCCGGGCGTGGATGCCCTGTCGGGTGGTGAGGTCCGTCGCCAGCCGGTCGTCGACGACGTCACCGGCCACGACCCGGACGGTGGCGTCGTGGCGGGGTCGCACCGCGCCTCCTGGCCCACCCGTGCTGCCCGGCCAGACCGGACCGCCGGGCCACGCCGCGCCGGACCCGGTTCCGCCCCGGCGTCCGCGGAGCCAGCGGACCGGGTGGAGGGAGCGTGCCGGGTGCCGCACCGACCGGTAGGACAGCGTGTCCCCACGTCGTCGCGCCCGCGCGTGCGCGAACGTGTACGGCACCCCGAGCAGGGCGTGCGCCGCCACGATCGCGGGCACGTTCGCGGTGTCGACCGTGCGGTAGGCGACCCCGCGGCGACCGCGGTCGTCGACGGTGAGCACCTCGATCGTCACCTCGGTCATCGAGCCGAGGCGTCCGGACGGTGGGAACGGCGGCACCCGGGTCTCGCGGAAGACGTACGCCGTCAGGCCGGCCCACGCGCTCCCGTCGACGACGTCAGGGCGGGTGCCGCGCGGCACCAGACGCGCGAGCGACTCGGGGTCGTGACGCCAGTGCGCGAAGACGACGTCCTCCCAGGCGTGCACCGTCACCGGTCGGTGCAGCAGGGGGACCGCTGCTCGGTCCCGCGCGGGCTCGGTCACCGTCGTGGCGCGTGCCGGCCGACGCGCACGGCCCAGGCGACGAGGGGTGCCTGCAGGGGCAGGCGGAGCACCGACACGAGTCGCATCGCCCGTGTCGACCGCGGGCTGTCGAGCAGGTCGTTCGCCATCTTCACGTTCGCGGGGAAGACGGCGAGGAACAGCGCGACGGCTGCCCAGCCCGCGGCACGGCGGGTGGCCGGGATCGCCAGGCCGGTCGCGATGCCGAGCTCGGCGGCGCCGGACGCCAGGGTGGTCAGGCGCGGCGGGAGGGCGTCCGGGACGATCCGGTCGTAGCCCCTCGGCCGCAGGAAGTGGGTGACGCCGGCCCCGCCCAGCACGACGGCGAGGAGGGTGGCGGTCCGGGTGGCGCGTCGTGCGCGCTCGCGTCGTCGCATGCGTCCATGGTGCCCGCGGCGCGCTCGGGACGCACGGAGAGTCCTCAGGTCGGCTCAGCTCAGCTCAGGTCAGTGCGGTCGCGACGAGGTCGAGGACGACCGTCGCGACGTCGGCCTTGCTGCCGGAGGCCTCGCGGACCACCTCGCCGCCGGGGACGAGCACCTCGACGGCGTTCTCCTCGCGCTCGAACCCCGCGGACCAGCCGACGTGGTTCACGACGAGCATGTCCGCCGGCTTGCGGGCGATCTTGGCGCGGCCGAGCTCGATGCGCGCGGCACGGTCGGGTTCGGTCTCCGCCGCGAAGCCGACGATGATCTGGCCGGTCCGGCGGGACGCGACGAGGTCGGCGAGGACGTCGGGGTTCCGCACCAGCTCCAGCGTCATGGTGTCGCCCTGCGCCTCCTTCTTGAGCTTGTCGGCTCGCACCTCGGCGGGCCGGTAGTCGGCCACGGCCGCGGTCATCACGACGACGTCGGCATCGGCTGCTGCGGCGTGGACGGCGTCGGCGAGCTCCAGGGCGGATCCCACCGGCACGACGGTCGCGTCGAGTCCGTCGGTCAGCGACGCGTCCACGTTCGCGCTCACGAGCGTCACGGCCGCGCCGCGTCGGGCCGCGTCGGCGGCGATCGCGACGCCCTGACGACCGCTCGAACGGTTGCCGACGAACCGGACCGGGTCGAAGGGCTCGCGCGTGCCGCCGGCGCTCACGACGACGCGGACGCCGGCGAGGTCGCCGAGCTCACCGCGGGCGCCGGTGGTCCCCGCCTTCTCGGCGGCGGCTCCGGTCGGCGGGAGGGCGGTGTCGGTCGGGAGGCCCGGGTCGTCCCCGTCGCCGCGACCCGGCTCCGTCGGGTGGTCCGCGCCGGTCGGGCCGGCCGGTGCCGGGTCGTCCAGCACCGCCAGGGCGCCGGCGACGATGTCCTCGGGCTCCGCCATCCGGCCGATCCCCGCGTCGTCGCCCGTCAGGGCCCCGACCACGGGGCCGACGAACCAGACGCCGCGCTCCCGCAGGGTCCGGACGTTCGCCCGGGTCGCCGGGTGCTCCCACATCTGCGGGTGCATCGCGGGAGCAACGACGACGGGCGCCTCGGTCGCGAGCAGCGTCGTGCCGAGCAGGTCCCCGGCGAGCCCCGCGGTCATCCGGGCGAGCGCGTCCGCGGTGGCGGGGGCGACGACCACGAGGTCCGCCCGGCGTCCGAGCGAGACGTGGCGCACCTCGGCGACGTCCTCGAACACGCTCGTGGTGACGGGGTTGCGGCTGAGCGCCTCGAGGGTCGGCAGCCCGACGAAGCGGAGCGCGCCCTCGGTCGGGACGACGTGCACGTCGTGTCCCCGCTTGACGAGGTCGCGCACCACGCCGACGGCCTTGTACGCGGCGATGCCCCCGGTGATCCCGACGACGACGGTCAGACGGCGCTCTGCTGCTGCGTTCACACCGGTCACGCTACCCGGCACGTCGTGCGAGGATCGATCCCATGTGCACCGTCGTCGTCCGCGTCGACCCCGGGTCCGAGTGGCCCGTCACGATGCTCGCCATGCGCGACGAGTCGCCGGAGCGGCCGTGGGACCCGCCGGCAGCCTGGTGGCCCGAGCGCGACCCGTCGATCCGCGGCGTCCGCGACCGTTCGGCGGGCGGGGCGTGGCTCGCGGCGTCGGACGGTGCCGGGCTCGCGGTCGTGCTCAACCGGGGCGAACCGGTTCCGAGCGACGACGGCACGTGGACCACCCGCGGGGTCGTCCCGCTCGACGCGGTCACCGGGGCGCTCCCGGGCCACGACGGCACCCTGCCCACGACGCGCGCGTTCAACCTCGTGCGGGCGACGGCCGACGGCGCCGAGGTCACGACGTGGGACGGCACCGAGGTCCGGACGACCGCGCTCGGCCCCGGTGTGCACATGGTCACGCACGGCGAACCGGACGACCCCGCGGCGCCGCGCATCGGGCGGTGGCTCGACGCCTTCCGTGCCGTCGACGCTCCGGTCGGCCCGCCGGTGCTCGGCCCCTTCGACGAGCTGCGGGCGGCCGACGCCGGTGCCGACGCCGGCGACGGGTGGGGCGGCTGGTTCGGACTGCTCGCGGGGTCGGCGTCGCTGCCGGCGGACGACCCGGACGCGATCCTCCGGGACGCGCACGAGTCGGACGGGCACTTCGCGACGCTGTCGATCGTCGCCGCGGCGGTCGCCCCCGGACGTACCGTCCTGCAGCACGCGCGGCTGACCGAACCGGGCCGGTTGGACGGTTCGGTCGAGCTGCACCGCGCCTGAGCGCGGTCCTCGCCGAGCCGAACCGCGCTGCACCGCGCCGCACCGCGCCTGAGCGCACCCGCAGCGCGCACCCGCGGCCGGGCATGGCCGGAGCGCGTACCTTCACCGTTCGTGACCACCGCAACCCGGAGCGTGCTCGCCGTCCTCACGGCGGTCGTCGTGGCCGTCTCCCTCGGGGCGTGCGCCTCGAACCCGCCGGCCGCTGCCGACGCGACGCCCCACCCGACGGCGACGGCCCGCCCCTGGGACGACGCCGCGGGTGTCGGCGTGGTGGTCGTCGGCGACTCGATCAGCGGCGGGCACGGCCTCACCACCGCCGAGGCGTGGCCGGCCATCGTCGCGGACGCCCAGGGCTGGTCGCTCACGAACCTGTCGTGCGACGGTGCCGGTGTGGCTGCCCTCGGCGACGACGACGACTGCGCGAGCGACTACGCGACCATCGTCGGGCGCGCGGTCGACCTCAGACCCGAGGTCGTCCTCGTGCAGGCGAGCTCGAACGACCTCGGACTCGACACCGCCGAGGTCCGGAGCGCCACCGACCAGGTCGTCGACGAGGTGCACCGTCGGCTGCCGCACGCGCGGCTCATCGGCCTCAGTGCCATCTGGAACCAGGACGCCCCGCCCGCGCAGCTCGCGTCCATCTCGGGGGCGCTCCGGCACGCCCTCGCCCGCGAGGGCGGCACCTACGTCGACATCGGCGAGCCGCTGCGGGGGCACCCGACGTGGATGCAGTCCGACGACGTGCACCCGACCGTGCGCGGACAGCGGGCCATCGCTGCGGCGGTGACGGCCGCGTTCGAACGCGACCACGTGCGGTTCTGACGGCGGACGGGCGGGGACGAGCCGCGCCTCCTGGACCGTCCGACCGACCGGGCGACTCAGGCGGGCGGGGTGGTCCCGGTGAGGTCCTCGGCGACCGCCCAGAGGGAACGCGCCAGGTCGGCCTTCCGTGCCGAACCGGGGATCGACACGGTCGTGGTCGGCCCGACGAGCCCGAACGGCCCCGACGGTCCGTAGTACGCCCCGCCGACCGCGTTCGGCCCGACCGCGGCGTACAGCAGCGGCTCGGAGCCCTGCTCGACGTCCTGCGTGAAGGGCAGCGCGCGGTTCGAGGACCGGACGGGCTTCGACCGACCGAGCGACCGCCCCGCCGACTGCAGGTTCGTCCGGGTGTAGCCGGGGTGCGCGGCGGTGCTCACGAGCGGCCAGTCGAGCTCGACCGACAGCCGGTGCAGGTGCAGCGCCAGCAGCAGGTCGGCGAGCTTCGACTGCGCGTACGCCCGCCAGCCGTTGTAGCCGCGCTCCCACTGCAGGTCGTCGAAGCGGATCCGGCCGGGGATCGCCGCGAGGCTCGACATCGTGGCGACCCGGGCGTCTGGCGAGCGCAGCAGCGTCGGGAGCAGCAGGTTCGTCAGGGCGAACGGGCCGAGGAAGTTCGTGCCGAACTGCAGCTCGAAGCCGTCGACCGTCTCGAACCGCTTCGGTGGCGCCATCACCCCGGCGTTGTTGACGAGGACGTCGAGCGTCCGGTCGTCCGCAGCGATGCCCGCGGCGAACCGTCGGACGCTCGCGAGGTCGGCGAGGTCGAGCTCCCGCACCTCGACGTCGGCGCCGGGGTGCGCGGCACGGATGTCGGCTGCGGCCTGGTCGCCCTTCGCGATGGTGCGGACGGCGAGGACGACGGACGCGCCGGCTGCTGCCAGGCGGGTGGCGGTCTCCTTGCCGGTTCCGCTGTTCGCGCCGGTGACGACGATGCGGCGGCCGGTCTGGTCGGGGATCTGCGGCATGGGCGTGACCGTACTCCGCCGGGGGTGCGGATCCGGTGCGAGGGTGCTAGATTGATGCGAACGCATGAACATGCAGATGCATGGACGTGCGGTCGGGAGGACAGGACACCATGAGCAACGCATTCGGCACCGACCGCCCCTCGGACGTGCCACCGCCCGCCCCCGAACGGATCGGCCCCGTGCAGCTCGGCCTCGACACGTTCGGCGACGTCACCGAGCTGCCCGACGGCACCGTCAAGTCGGACGCCCAGAGCATCCGCGACGTCGTCGACCAGGCAGTCCTCGCCGACCAGGTCGGCCTCGACTTCATCGGCGTCGGCGAGCACCACCGCGCCGACTTCATCGTGAGCGCCCCCGAGGTCGTCCTCGCCGCGATCGCCGCCCGGACCTCCTCGATCCGGATCGGGTCCGCCGTCACCGTGCTCTCGTCCGACGACCCGGTGCGGGTGTACGAGCGCTTCGCCACCGTCGACGCGATCTCCGACGGCCGTGCCGAGGTCATCCTCGGCCGCGGGTCCTTCACCGAGTCCTTCCCGCTCTTCGGGTACGAGCTCTCCGACTACGAGGTCCTCTTCGAGGAGAAGCTCCAGCTCTGGGCAGCCCTCCGCGGCGGCGACGCGGTCACCTGGTCCGGCACGAAGCGCGCCTCGCTCGTCGACCAGGACGTCTACCCGAAGCTCGAGCACGGTCCCATCCCGACGTGGATCGGCGTCGGCGGGTCCCCGCAGTCCGTCATCCGTGCGGCGTCGTACGGTCTGCCGCTGTTCCTCGCGATCATCGGCGGACAGCCCGCGCAGTTCGCGCCGTTCTCGCGCCTGTACCGCCAGGCGCTCACGCAGCTCGACCTGCCGCAGCAGCCGATCGCGATGCACTCGCCCGGGTTCGTCGCCGCCACCGACGAAGAGGCGGCCGAGCGCTACTGGCCGTACCACAAGGCCGTCACCGACCAGCTCGGTCGGGAGCGCGGCTGGCCGCCCCTGGACGTCGCCGGCTACCGTGCCGGGCTGTCCGCGGGCGGGTCGCTCTACGTCGGGTCGCCGGAGACGGTCGCCCGGAAGATCGCGCGGAACATGCGGATCCTCGGCGTCTCGCGGTTCGACATGCGGTACGCGACGGGGCGTCTGCCGCACGAGGACATGATGCGGTCGATCGAGCTCTACGGCACGCAGGTCGCGCCGCGGGTGCGCGAGCTGCTCGCGGCGCCGGTGCCGGTCGCGTAGGCGCTGGGTCGGCCGCGGCGGTGCGGCCGGGTCGGCCGGGTCGATCGGGTCCGTTCGGGTCCGTCCGGCGGGCCTGGAGGCGCGGCTCGCCCCGTCCGCGCCGCTCACGGGGTCGCCGGGTACGGTCCAGGGCATGTCGTCACGCCCCGCTGCACTCGAACGTCGGTTCCGTGGTCGGATCATGGGCGTCGGCACGACCTCGGGCATCCGCATCGTGGTCGGCATGTGGGAGCGCTCGCCGTTCGGTGCCTTCACGGACGTCTTCCTCGAGCTGCCGGACGGCTCGTCGGTGCTCCTCGCGCCCGACGAGATCGTGGCCGCGTACGTCTCCGGGACCTACCGGTTCGACACGGTCTCGGTCGTCGACGTCTCGGCTCGCCGGACCGCCAGGGGACTCGAGCTGTCGGCGGGTGCCCTCGAGGCCTCCATCGACGTCGGCACGATCTCCCCGCTCGGGAGGGTGCTCCGCATCGTCCCCAAGCAGATCGCCCGCGACCCCCGGTGGCTCGCCGCGATCGACCCGGTCGCACGGCTCGTCGCTCCCGGGTCGGGGACCGCGGGGTCGGCGGGCAACGGGCGCCGCGAGTACTACGGCGTGACCGGGGCACACGACGTCACGGGCGTACGGGGGACCTGGGCGGGGGAGTCGCTCGGGTCGTTGGCGCCGCTCGACCCGCCGGTGGCGTTCGGGTTCGCCTCGATGCCGCGGATCCCGCAGGTCGTCGACGTCGAGACGACCATCCGCGAGCCCGTCTGAGGCGCGGCGGGCGTCCGGGTCCCACCGCGTTTCCGACGTTCCGCCAGTCGATCCGCTCACGTGGTGTCGCTCGTTGCGCACGCATCCGATGCTCGTGCATGCTCCGACATCCCACCCGTCGATCGACGTGCGGAACGTCGAACCCCGCCCGTGACCGCGCCCGCACGGCCCCGCAGCCCCGTCCGCCGGACGCGCTCAGCGTCGAGGGGCAGACTGGCCGGAACGGACAGCGCCCCGAGGGCCGGCCGCACGTCGAGCACAACGGGGCGCACGACGCGAGAGGAGCACCATGACCGACACAGAGGCAGACCAGCGCGCAGCCATCTCGGACATCGTCCACGGAGCCCACACGGCACTCCTGACGACCGTGAGCGAGGACGGCCAGCTCCACGCACGGCCGCTCGCCGTGCAGGACAAGGCGTTCCACGGCACACTCCGCTTCCTCGTGCAGGACGGGAGCGAGAAGGTCGAGGACATCGCCCGGAACCCGCACGTCAACGTCGCGATCGAGTCGCAGGGCGGGTACCTGTCGATCGCCGGGACCGCGACGGTCAGCCAGGACGACTCCGTCATCGACGAGCTGTGGTCCCCGTTCGCCGAGGCCTGGTTCCCGGACGGCCGCGAGGACCCCTCGATCCGACTCCTCACCGTCGAGGGCGACTCGGTCGAGTACTGGACGCAGGACACCGGCCCGGTCGGCAGCCTCGTGCAGACCCTCAAGGCCGCCATCGGCAAGCAGAGTCAGCCGGACACCGGCGACCACGGCACGATCGAGCTCTAGCGCCGAAGACGGACGCCCGGCACCGCGCCCGGTCCCCGCACACCGCGGGTACCGGGCGTCGTCCGTCCGGTCACGGCGGGCCGAGCAGCCAGAGCACGGCGACGAGCACCGGCTGCCCGAGCACCGCGCAGACCACCAGGGTCCACCGCATCCACGGCTTCGCCACGAGCTCCGGCGATCCGAACAGCGGCGCGAGCGGCATCAGGAGCCGGGGCGTCGAGGCCATCGGCAACGACACCGCGAAGACGTAGAGCGCGTACGAGGCCGAGAAGACCACGGTCGTGAACCCGAGGCGCCGGGTCGACCGACGCAGCAGCCAGACCGGGTACGACACGAGCAGGAACACCACGATGAGGACCCCGCCCACGCCCAACCACCGGCCGGCGATGAGGAACCACGGTGTGAGCGGCATGAAGTCCACCCGCCCGATGAAGTTCACCCACCAGGACATCTCGGTCTCGAGGTAGGCGTTCGGTGACCCGGTCACGTGCGCGGCGATGAGCGGCCACGCGAACCCGGCGACCACCATCACGATGCCGGCGGCAACGACCCGCACGCGCTCCGCCACGGGGAACGCGTCGAGCGACCGGACCCCCTCGGTCCGACGCGCCCGGATCCACCGCACCAGCGCGATGACCCCGAGGACGAGCGGGATCGCGAGGGCTCCGGGCCGGGTGAACGCGGCGACGACCCCGAGCACCGTGAGGAGCCCGTACCGCCGGCGGTCGAGCGCGAGGAGCGCCCCGAACACGAGGGCGAGGAACATGCTCTCGGCGTACCCGACCTGCAGCAGGAACGACAGCGGACCGCACGTGAAGAAGAAGACCGCCCACATGGCCGCCGCCGACCCCGCACGGTCGCGGACGAGCCGGTGCAGCAGGTAGGTGGCGAGGAGTCCGGCGAGGAGTGCGATCGCCGGTGCGCCGACGTCGAACGGGACACCGGTCGACGCGGTCAGCATCCGGATCGTGAAGGGGAACGCCGGGAGGAACGCCCACGCGTTCTGCGCGACGTGGCCCGCGGCGTCGAGCGGCAGGGTCGTCGGGTACCCGTGCACCGAGATCTGCTCGTAGTACTGCCCGTCCCACGCCGTCAGGAAGTTGAGGAAGCCGTGGTCGTTGCCCCAGATCGCGTTCTCCGGCAGGGCGCGCCCGATGAGCGGGAACGCGAGCGCCAACCAGAACGTCGACACGATGCGCCCGCCGGTCCACACCAGGAGCACGGCGGCCCACGCCGGCAGGGCGGTCGCGAGGTCGAGGACACGGCGGCGTCCGCTCGCGATCGACTCCGTCAGGGTCCCGTCCAGGCGGCTCACCGCGGCGCTCCGCGGTGTTCGGGCATGGCAGAGGGCACGGTACGAGCGTAGACGGCGATTGCTTGGGTGTTCCTCACGGCTCGGCTCGGGAGGCGCGACTCGCGTTCTGCAGACCGGAACGAGTCCGACGGACGGCCGGGTCCGGCGCGGGGCGCTCACCTAGCCTGGGAGCGTCGTCCTCCGGCCGCGACGGCGCGGTCGGTGCCGTGGGCGACGTCCGACCGACCCCGATCGACACCGAGGAGCACCGTGCCGAACAAGACCGCCATCGTGACCGACAACGCGCCGAAGCCCGCCGGCCCGTACAGCCAGGGGATCGTCGCGAACGGCTTCCTCTACACCGCCGGCTTCGGCCCGCAGGACCCGGCCACGGGCGAGATCGCCGACGACGTCGCCGGTCAGACCGCCCAGGTGCTCGCGAACGTCGCCGCCGTCCTGGCCGAGCACGGCGCCACGCTCGACGACGTCGTGAAGTCGACCGTCCACCTCGAGCACTCCGACCGCGACTTCCCCGCCTTCAACGAGGAGTACGCCAAGCACTTCTCGCAGCCGTACCCGGTTCGCACCACGGTGCAGTCGCACCTGGCGAACATCCTCGTCGAGATCGACGTCGTGGCGGTGCTCCCGACGGCGGAGTGACCCGGCCGGCCCGGCGCGATCGCTGAGCGAAGCCTCATCGACCCCCGGTGCGCGCACCGCCCGGACGGCTCCACGTCGTCCGGCGGATGCCGGCACCGGGGGTCGCGTGCGTCAGGACGCCGTCGGTGAGCACCGGGACGCCCGCGACGACGACGTCGTCGACGCCCTCGGCCAGCAGCATCGGCTCGGCGTACGTCGATCGGGCTCGGACGCGCTCGGGGTCGACGACGACGAGGTCGGCGATCCACCCGGGCGCGACGGCGCCGCGGTGCCCGAGTCCGAAGCGCTCGGCGGGCAGGGTCGACAGGTGCTGCTGGACCTCCCACCACGTGAGCAGCCCGGGCCGTGCGTAGTCCCCGAGGTACCGCGCGAAGGTGCCGTACGCACGGGGGTGCGGGTGCGTCCCGACGAAGATGCCGTCGGACCCGCCGGTGTGGCCGCCGGACCGGAACAGCTCCGCCAGCTGCTCGGGCGTCCGCGGGTGCGGCACCCGCATCACGACCGTGACCTGCAGGTCCGAGTCGACCAGGACGTCGAGCGCGAGGTCGACCGCGTCCGTCCCGGTGGCCGTGGCGGCCTCGGCGAGGGTGCGGCCCTGCAGCGCGTGGAACTCGGGCGCGGGGACGTGCGACAGCGTGATCTGCTCGGCCCAGCCCGGTCCGAGGTCGGCGCGCCCGAGGACCCGTTCGAGCACCGCGGCGCGGACGGCAGCGCGCCCGCCGTCCACTGCGAGCGCCCGGGCGAGGTCGTCGGTGCCCGGCCGGGCCAGGCCCGCGGGCAGGAGCAGCATCGACAGGATCGTGCAGCCGCGCGAGTACGGGTAGGCGTCGAACGACAGCGGGGCGCCCTGGGCCTCGGCGTGGGCGAGCTCCGCCAGCGCGAGGTCGACGGGAGCGTGGAGGTGCGAGACGTGGGCGCGGCCGCCGCCGGCGCGCACGATCCGGACGACCTCCTCGATGCCGGCGCCGGCGTTGGTCTCGTAGCCGCCGCGCATGTGGGTCACGTAGGTGCCGCCGGCGGCCGCGGACTCGGCGGCGAGGGCGGCGATCTCCGCGGTGCCGGCGTGGAGTCCGGGGACGTAGTCGAGGCCGGTCGCGAGCCCCACGGCGCCGTCCGTCATGCCCTGCCGCACGAGGGCGCGCATGGCGTCGAGCTGACCGGGGTCGGCCGGGGCCGGGTCGTCGCCCGTGACCTCGTGCCGGACGGTGCCGGCCGGCACGAGGGTGGCGACGTTCAGCGCGGTCGTGCCGTCGTACGTCGCGAGCAGCCCCGCGATGCCGCCGCCGCGGTACGTCGGGTGGGGGCCGTCGATCGCCGCGAAGTACCGCGCGGCGTAGGAGCCGTCGCCCGGTGCCGGACCGACGCCGTCCTGTCCGGTGACGATCGTCGTGACGCCCTGCCGGAGGAGGGCGAGCTGCACGGGCTCGTCGAACACGAGCGACCCGGCGTGGGAGTGCGCATCGACGAACCCGGGCATGACGAGCCGACCGGTGCAGTCGACCACCGTGGCGTCGGCCCCGGCCCGGAGACGTTCGCCCGGACCGCCTCGCTCGGCGACCAGTCCGTCGCGGACGAGGACGTCCGACCGGTGGGCCGAGCCGTCGGTGTCGACGACGGAGCCGCCGGTGAGCAGGACCTCGGACGTCACCGTGCGAGCCCCGCGACGAGTCGCTCGGCGCGGGTGCGGAGGCCGTCCAGGTCGCCGGTCGTCAGGGCGTCACCGACGAGCGGCGAACCCAGGCCGACGGCGACGGCGCCGGCCGCCAGGTACTCGGACGCGTCCTCGATGCCGATGCCGCCCGTGGGGATGACGTCGACGAAGTCGAGCGGGGCGAGGACCTGCTTGAGGAACGCGGGTCCGCCGAGCTGTGCGGCCGGGAACACCTTGACCGCGCGCGCCCCGAGCTGCCAGGCGCGGACGATCTCGGTCGGGGTGGCGGCGCCCGGGTACCAGCCCAGACCACGCTCGTGCGCCCGTTCCCCGATGTCCGGGTCGAGGTGCGGGCTCACCGCGAACACGGCACCCGCGGCGGCGGCCTCGTCGAGCTGTCGTGGTTCGAGGACCGTGCCGACGCCGATCGACGCGCCCGTGCCGTAGCGCTCGACGGCCCAGGCGATGCCCTCCCGCCAGCGGGGCGTGTTGGTCGTGATCTCGATCGCCCGGACCCCGGCGTCGACCAGTGTCGCGACGACGTCCTCGACGTGCTCACCCGTCCCGCCGCGCAGGATCGCGATCGCCGGGCCGGCGGCGTGCCGGTGCCGGACGCGGGGAGCGGCGGACGGGTCGGTGCTGGTGGTGTTCGTCATGGTCTTCGTTCCTCGCCTCAGCGGTCGACGCGGTCGTGGACGGCGTGGTCGACGTCCGTGGGGGTGGTCGGGTCGTGCAGCGCGGCCGGGTCCGGACGGCGCCAGTCGCTCTCGACCGTGCAGGCGAGCGCACCGGCGTCGGCGGCACGGTCGAGCGCCTCGGCCGTCGTGGCTCCGCCGAGGGTCGCCGCGAGCCAGCCCGCGACGAAGGCGTCACCGGCACCGACGGGGTCGACGACGCGCACCGGGGTCGCCGGGCGCCGCAGGAACGCACCGTCCACCGACGCCACCGCGCCCCGGGAGCCGAGCTTGACGACGGCACGACCCCGGCCGAGGGCGGCGAGCTCGTGCGCGAGCGTCTCGTCGTCGCCCTCGTCGTCGCCGAGCCCGAGCACGAGTCGGGCCTCGTCGTCGCCGGCGAACACGATCGACGACCGTGTGGCGACGGCCCGGTAGCGGGCGCGGGCTGTCTCGGCGTCGATGAGCTTGGGCCGGTGGTTCACGTCGAAGGACACCGGGACCTCGGCGGCGTCCGCGCGGTCGAGCGCGGCCTCGACCGTGGCCCTGGCGTCCTCGGAGATGGCGAGGGTGATGCCCGTGACGTGCAGGAGCGCGGCGCGTTCGACGGCGCTCGCCGGCAGGTCGCTCGCCCGCAGCGCCGATCCCGCCGAACCCCGGCGGTGGTAGGTCACCCGCGTGCGTCCGTCGGCCAGGCGCTCCTTCATCATGATGCCCGTCGAGCGGTCCGGGTCCGGCACCGCGACGACGTCGACACCCGCGCTCCGGACGTCGCGCGTCACGCGGTCCCCGGCGGGGTCGGTGCCGACGCGACCGATCCACGTCGTCGGGACACCGGCGCGCACGAGGCCGATCGCGACGTTGCTCTCGGCTCCGCCGGTGTCGACCCGCATGTGCTCGAGGTCGGGGACCGCACCCGTGTCCCCGCCGGTGAGGAGCAGCATCGTCTCCCCGAAGGTCAGGACGTGGCCGGTCACCGGGTGCCCTTCGCCAGGGCGAGCTGGGCGGAGGAGGAGCCGAGCGCGACCGAGATCTCCAGCGCGGTCCGGACGACGCCGTCGCCGAGTTCGCGGACGGCCGCGGCGGGGAACCGGGAGGCGAGCCCCGAGATGCTCATCGCGCCGACGACCTGGTTCGCGTGGTCGAGCACGGGCGCGGCGACGCAGCGGATGTCGGGCTCGTTCTCGCGGTCGTCGATGCCGTAGCCACGGCCGTGCGTCCGGTCGATCTCGGCGCGCCAGCGGTCGTCGTCCACGATGGAGTGCTCGGTCATCGCCGTGGCCGGTTCCGCCAGCACCCGGTCGAGCAGCTCCGGCTCGCCGAACGCCACCATCGCCTTGCCCGAGGCCGTGTTCCGCATCGGCAGTCGGTTGCCGATCCGCGAACCCATCCGGACCGTGCCGCGCGTCTCGACCTTGTCGACGTAGACGATGTCGGTGCCGTCCGGGACGACGAGGTGGCAGGTGAGACCCGTGCGTTCGGCGGTCCGCCGGAGGAACGGCGCTGCGGCGGCGCGGAGGTCGATGCCCTCGAGGTAGCTCTGCCCGAGCAGCAGCGCCCCGAGCCCGAGGGTGAAGCCGGCGTCCGGGGTGCGGCGCAGCAGGTCGTTCTCGAGCATCGGGGCGGTCAGCCGGAGCACGGTCGACTTCGAGGTGCCGAGCTCCGCGGCGAGCACGGTCAGCGACACCGACGGCTCGCCGTTCCGGGTGCGGTCGGCGATGCGGTCGAGCAGCCGCAGCCCGCGTCGGAGCGACAGGGCGGCGTTCCGTGCCGGAGCGTCCTCGGTGGAGGGGGCGACGGGGGTCGTGGCGCGCATCAGAACCACGTCGCGATCGTGTCGAGGACGGTCTCGTCGTCGTCGATGACGGTCACCTGGCGCCACTTGTCGAAGACGGTGCACGGGTGCGAGATGCCGAACACGACGACGTCGCCGGGCGCGAGCCCGGGTGCCCCGTCCGCCAGCGCGAGGTAGCAGTGCTGGTCGTCGAGGCGGGTGACGGTGACCGCCCCGGGGTCGGGTGCGACGGGGACGACGCCAGCCGCGCCTCCTGGGCCGACGTGCCGGACGGAACGGACGGAACGGACCACCGGCAGCCCCTCGTCGAAGGAGATGTCCCGCTTGCCGACCGCGACGAGCGCGAGCCCGGGCTCGGGGCACGACGTGACGCGTCCCCAGACCTCGATCGCGGCCAGGAGCGAGCCCTCGTCGGGGTGGCGACCGAAGGGGGTGCGCTCGGCGTAGAAGCCGTCGTCGTGGGTGAGGGACGCGCCGGACCGGAGCAGCACGTCGAGGTCGTCGGGGCGGGCGGCGACCGCGTCGACCACGCCGTCGAACCAGGCGCTGCCGCCCATGCTGAGCAGGGCGCGCGGGGCCTCGACCAGCGGGCGGACGGCTGCCGCGACGGCGAGCACCCCCTCGACGTAGGCGCGGGCGGCGTGCACGTCGGGCAGGCCGCCCTCGTACCCGGCCACCCCGCGGAGCGAGAGCCCCCGGTCGTGGGCGAGCTGTGCGAGGTCCCGTGCCTGCTGCGCGGTGCGGACGCCGGTGCGACCGCCGGGGAACCCGACCTCGACGACCACGTGCAGGTCGCCGTCGACCGCGTCCTGTGCCGCGCGGCCGGCCTCGACCCCGGCGGGGGAGTCGACCCAGCAGAGGACGTCGGCTTCCGGGTCGGCGGCGCGGCGGGAGGCGAGCCAGGCGAGACCGGTGGGGTCGAGGACCTCGTTCGCGACGACGATCCGGTGGATGCCGTGCTCCCACGCGACCATCGCCTGCTGGACCGCGGCGACGGTGACGCCCCAGGCGCCGGCGGCGATCTGTCGTGCGGCCAGTGCCGGTGCCATGTGCGTCTTCATGTGCGGCGCGAAGAGCAGACCGTGCCGCTCGACGTACGCCTGCATGACGGCGGTGTTGTTCGCCAGTGCCGACTCGCGGAGGGTCATCACCGGCAGGAACGCGTGCTCGAGGACGTGCCGGCGCACCGGTGCTGCCGGGTCGGGCGCGCCCTTCGTGGTGACCGTGCCGGGTGTGGTCGTCATCGATCCTCCTGTGCGTCTGCGGTGCCTCCACGCTCCCGGTGGCCGGGTGTCGGGGGCAACGCGCTCGTCCTCCTCATTCTGCGGTGCAGAACACCATCCCGTCAGCGCCGTCCCCGGACGTCTCGGAAACCGATCGGGCATAGCATTCGTCCTGCCATGACGACGACGATGACGACACGACGACGGGGGAGCACCGCGGTGGCCGTGCTCGTCGCAGGGACCTTCTTCATGGAGCTCCTCGACGGCACCATCCTGGCCACGGCCGCTCCTGCGATGGGTCGGGACCTCGGCGTCGACTCGGCGGCCATCGGCGTGGCGATCACGGCGTACCTGGTCACCCTCGCGGTGTTCATCCCCGTGAGCGGATGGTTGACCGACCGGATCGGCTCGCGGACGGTCTTCGCCGGCGCGATCGTCCTGTTCACCGTGGCGTCGGGGCTGTGCGCCCTCTCCACCGGGCTCGTCGACCTGACGATCTGGCGCATCGTGCAGGGGCTCGGCGGCGCGCTGATGGTCCCCGTCGGGCGGCTCGTCGTCCTGCGGAGCGCCGGACGCGAGCAGCTCGTCACGGCCATCGCGATCCTGACCTGGCCGGCCCTCGCCGCGCCGATCATCGCGCCGTTCGTGGGCGGCGTGCTCGTCGACACCCTCACGTGGCACTGGATCTTCCTCATCAACATCCCGCTCGGGGTCGTCGCGTTCGTCGCCGCGCTCGTCCTCGTGCCACAGGAGCGGGCGTCCGAGCGGGTGCCGTTCGACTGGTTCGGGTCGCTGCTCGCCTGCTTCGGCCTCGGGTCGCTCGTGGTCATGGCGTCCCTGCTCGCCCTCGACCGCGTGCCCGTGCTGGCGGTCGTGCTCTCCGGCGTCGTCGGGGCGGTCGGCTGCTGGCTGGCGATCTGGCACTTCCGCCGGGCGCCGCACCCGATCATGGGGCTCGACTCGTTCCGGCTCGAGACCTTCCGGGTGTCGCACGCCGGCGGCAGCCTGTTCCGCCTGGCCGTCTCCGCCGTGCCGTTCGTCCTGCCGCTGCTGTTCCAGGACGCGTGGGGGTGGAGCGCCGTGCTCGCCGGGTCCGCCGTGCTGTGGGTCTTCGTCGGCAACCTCGGCATCAAGCCCATGACGACGCCGTTCCTGCGCTGGTTCGGGTACCGGCCGGTGATCATCGTGTCGAGCGCGGTCGCGGCGCTGAGCGTCGTCGCGATGGTGTTCATGACCGAGGACACCCCGTTCTGGCTCCTCGCCGTGCTCCTCGTCGTCAGCGGTGCGGCGCGGTCGGTGGGCTTCACGGCCTACAACACGATCGCGTTCGCCGACGTCGAGCAGGCGGACATGACCCCGGCGAACACGCTCTCGTCGACCCTGCAGCAGACCGCCGCCGGGTTCGGTGTGGCGGTCGGCGCCGTGGTCATCCGGGCCGCGTCGGGCCTCGGTGGATCCGGTCCGTACGACGCCGCGTTCTGGGTCATCGCCGCCCTGCTCGTCGTCGCCTGCGTCGAGGGCGTCCTGATGAGCCGTACAGCCGGTGAGACCGTCCGCCCCGCCCGTCGCGTCCGGGCCTGAGCGCGCATCGTCCGTTTTCCCCGCGGTCACACGCACGAAACCGAGGCCGCGCTACAGTCTCAGCAACAGTCCGCGAACGCCGAGTACGGTTGCCGCGGCAGGGCGACCGGAAACGCCCGGAACAGGAAGGCAGCATGGCCGCGCCAGAGCAGCAGGGGACGATCACAGCCGAGACGGCCGTGGAACCGACCGGGTTGCGCGTCGTCAGCTACAACCTCCGCGAGCACACTGCGAACGGCGAGCTCGCCTCCCTGGCCGAAGCGTCCCAGGCGGACGTCATCTGCGTGCAGGAGTGCGACAGCAACGACCTCGCCCCCTCGATCGCCGGCCTCTCCCTCGCCGCGTCGACCAAGGCGAACCGGCTCGGCCTCGCGATCTACAAGCGCGACGACCGGTTCGAGGTCGAGGACTTCAGCATCCACTCCCTGCAGAAGTCGCTGCACGACCGGGTCCTCGCGCCCGCGCACGAGCGCCTGATCGCCATGCACCTGCGCGACAAGGAGGTCGACGCCGAGGTCATCGTGGCGTCCTTCCACGCCTCACCCCTCACCGCCACGAACTCGCTGCGCCGCAAGCAGATCGAGGCCGCGCACCAGTTCGTCCGCGAGCTCTCGAACGACGCCCCGGCGATCATGGTCGGCGACTTCAACTACCCCTGGTTCCAGACGAACCTGCGCCGGAAGATCGAGCAGCACGGGTTCGCGCTGTCGCTCTCCGACCAGCCGACGTACCTGCGCTACCGCAAGTTCACGGGGCACTTCGACTTCGCCACGAGCGTGGGGCTGCACATCGCCGGCGTGGAGACCCTGCCCGCGGGCATCTCCGACCACCGGCCGATCCTGGTGCGTGCGCACTACGAGCACCCGGGCGCGACGGGCACCGTCGCCACCGTGGAGTCCCCGGCCGCCTGACGCGCCCGCCGAGGTCGCGCAACACGCCGCACGTGGGTCGCCGAGGTCTCACGAACTGCCGCGCGCTCGATGCAGGGACGGCAGGACGTGCGACCTCGGCCCGCGCGGTGACGGACGCACGCACAGGAGGCGCGGTGCCGGTCTCGTGGACCGGCACCGCGCCTCCAGGCCGTCGCGGTCGCAGGACATGCCGCCAGCGTGACGCCGAGGTCGCACGACGTGCCGCTGCGCGGTGCAGACGGCGGCACTTCGTGCGACCTCGGCCCCGCGCGGCGCGCGCGCGCCGCGCGGCGCGCGCGCCGGGCGCCCGCGCCCGCGCGCCCGCGCGTCAGCGACGCAGGGTCGCCCGCGCCAGCCGGTTGCCGATGAACTGGCCGAGCTGCACGATGATGACGATCGCCGCCACCGACACGTACACGATCCACCAGTCGTACCGCTGCGACCCGTACGTGATCGCGTACTCGCCGAGCCCACCGCCACCGATCAACGCTCCCTGCGCCGTCATGTCAACGATGCCGATGTAGATGAACGTGTAGCCGAGGATGAGCGGCCCGAGGCCCTCGGGGATGAGGACCGTGAGCAGGATCGACAGCGGGTGCGCTCCCGATGCCCGTGCCGCCTCGACGACGCCGGGGTCCACGGACAGCAGGTTCTGCTCGACGATCCGGGACACCGCGAACGACGCCGCGAGCGAGATCGCGAAGGTCACCGCGGGGACGCCGATCGTGGTCTGCACGACCACGCGGGAGAGCGGGGCGATCGCCGCCAGGAAGATCACGAACGGGATCGGCCGGACGAGGTTCACGACCACGTTGATCATCGTGTACGCGGCCCGGTTGCCGAGCAGGTTGCCCGGGCGGGTGGCGTACAGCGCGAGGCCGAGCGCCAGGCCGATGATGCCGGCGATGACGAGCGACACCAGGGACATCACGATCGTGTCGCGGATGGACGCGACGAAGACGTCGAACGTGTCGATCACGCTCTGGAACGAGTTGTTCACGCTGCGCCCTCCTCGTCGGTGGTGATGCGCGCGGCACGGAGGGCCGCGACGGCCGCGTCGATCTCGGACGGACCGGCCGCGGTCAGCTCGTAGGTGAGCGACCCGATCCGGCGTTCCCGGATCTCGCCGACCCCGCCGTAGACGAGCTCGGCGGTCACCCCGGCGGAGCGGAAGACCTGGTCGATGCGGTTCTGCAGCCCGGCCTCGTCGGTGATCTGGACCGTGACGAGGCGACCGGGGTGCCGTTCGCGCAGCCGTGCGACGGTCTCCGCCGAGGGCCGGTCGTGCAGGGCGGTCCGGACGAAGCGCTGGGCCGCGCCGGTCTGCGGGTTCGCGAACACGTCGTAGACGTCCCCGACCTCGACGACGCGCCCCTGCTCCATGACGGCGACGCGGTCGGCGATCTGTCGGACGGCGTCCATCTCGTGCGTGATGACGATGATCGTGACGCCGAGCTCCTTGTTCACCCGGCGGAGGAGCCCGAGGACCTCGGACGTGGTCTCGGGGTCGAGCGCGCTGGTCGCCTCGTCGGCGAGGAGCAGGTCGGGCGACGCCGCGAGCGCCCGGGCGATCCCGACGCGCTGCTTCTGCCCGCCGGAGAGCTGTTCGGGGTAGGCGTAGGCGCGGTCGAGGAGCCCGACGAAGTCGAGCAGCTCGGCGACCCGGCGGTCCCGTTCCTCCTTCGGCACGCCCGCGACCTTGAGCGGGTACGCGACGTTGCCGGCGATGGTGCGGGACCGGAAGAGGTTGAACTGCTGGAAGATCATCCCGATGTTGCGCCGTGCCGTCCGGCGGTCCCGCTCGGGCAGCGCCGTGAGCTCGTTGCCGGCGACCGTCACCGACCCGGACGAGGGCAGCTCGAGTGCGTTGACGAGCCGGACGAGCGTGGACTTGCCGGCACCGGAGTACCCGATGACGCCGAGGACCTCTCCCTGGTGCACGTCCAGGGAGACGTCCTCGACGGCCACCACGGTCTCGCCGGTGTCGGCGCGGCGGTAGTGCTTCGAGACGCCGCGGAGTTCGACGAGGACCGGCACTACTGCTTGGCCGCCTTCGCGTCCTGCTCGACCTTCGCGAGTTCCTCTTGCAAGGAGGACGCGCTCTCGTCGCGGCTGACCGCCTCGGGCAGGTCCTTCTTGAAGACCTTCTGCACGGACTCGTCCTGGAAGAGCTTCGCGAGGTCGAGGTAGGTCGTGTTGTCCTTGTCGGCGTTGCGCACGGCGAAGACGTTGACGTACGGTGCCGCGCTCGCGCTCGAGGGGTCGTCCTGGTAGATCGCGTCGGAGATCGGCAGGCCGGCGGCGGTGGCGTAGTTGTTGTTCACCACGGCGGCCGCGACCGAGCCCTGCTGCAGGGCGTTCGCCGTCTGCGAGGCGTTGAGCGGCTGGACGTCGACCTTCGACGACTCGATGTCGGTGGTCGTCGAGAAGGCCGACCCGCCGTCCTTGAGCGTGACGAGCTTCGCTGCCTGCAGGATGAGCAGCGCGCGGGCCTGGTTGATCGAGTCGTCCGGGATCGCGACCTTGGCGCCCTCGGGCAGGTCGGCGACGTCGTCGTACTTCGTCGCGTAGAGCGGCAGCGGGTAGACGGCCGTCGAGCCGATCGGCTGCAGGTCGTCGTTCGAGGTGACGTTGTAGTCGGCCAGGTACTGGATGTGCTGGAACTGGTTGATGTCCAGCTGCTTGTCCTTGAGCGCCGGGTTCGGCAGCGAGTAGTCGGAGAAGTTCGTCAGCTTGACCGTCACGTTGAGCTTCGACTTCGCCAGCTTCGTGTAGGTGCTCCAGTAGGAGAGCGACTTGTCCGCGACACCGATCGTGACGGTCTTCGGCGAACCACCGGCGGCAGCGCCGTCGTCGGACCCGCCGGAGCGGACGGCGCCGACGATGAGGGCGACGACGATCGCGACGACGACCACCGCGGCGGCGATGATCCAGCCGATCGGGCGCTTGCCCTTCGGCTTCTCGGGCAGAGCGGGTGCAGCGGACATGTCGGAGCTCCTCGTGGGCAGTGCTGTGGGGGTCCGCGGTGGTCCGCGGCGTGCAGTCGAGTGTGACGGGCCGCCCGGCACGGTGCGAGTTCCGTTCCGCCGTGTTACATCGCTGTCACACGGTTCATTGGTTCACTCGGTACGTGCGCAGTCTCGAACTCGTCCTCGATCCGTCGTCGGACGCCGCCGTGCGCGCCGCGTGGGACGCGCTGGTCCGTGCGGACCTGCCGAGCCTCGGACGGTCGGACACCAACAGCCCCCACGTCACGCTGGCCGCCGGCGACGACCTCCGGATCCCGAGCGGGTTCGACGTGCCGGTGCCGTCGCGGCTCCGGCTCGGTGGCGTCCTGCTGTTCCCCGCGGGACCGGGGCGCTCGGTGCTCGCCCGCGCGGTGGTCGTCGGCCGTGCGCTCGCCGCGTTCCACGAGGCGGTGCACCGGGCGTCCCCGGGAGGGATCGAGACCACGTCGCCGGGGGCGTGGTCACCGCACCTGACGTTCGCGCGACGGGTCCGGGACGAGGACCTCGGTGCGGCCGTCGCGGCGCTCCGCGGGACCCCGCTCCCCGATCTCGTGGTCGGTGGCGTGCGGTTCTGGGACGGAGGGTCCAGGACGGTCACGCCGGTCGGGTGACGCGGGTTCGGCTCACGTCCGCGTCGTGACGATGGTCCAGGAGGCGCGGCTCACGTCCCCAGGACCCGCTCGCCGAACGACGACGCGAACGTCCGCTCCGGGTCGGCCGCCGCGACGAGGTCGCGGAAGTCGGCCAGCCGCGGGTACAGCCCGGCGATGGCGGCCGCGTCGAGGGAGCTCATCTTGCCCCAGTGCGGTCGTCCGTCGAACGGTGCGAGGAGCGCCTCGAGGTCCGGGAGCAACGCGGCCACCTCGGCCGGGTGCTTCTGCCACGTGAACGCGATGCAGAGCACGTCCTCGCCCTGCGTCGGGCTCAACCAGAACGGGTCCGCCGCCATCGTGCGGAGCTCGCAGACGTGCAGGTGCGGCTGGATGCGGGCGGCCATGGTCCGGACGGCGTCGAGTGCCGCACCCGCGTGCCGGAGGGGGACGAAGTGCTCGCTCTGCACCTCGGAGCCGTGGCTCGGCACGGAGTCGATCGGGAAGTGCGGCAGCCGGTCCCACCACGGCCCGACCGAGCCGTCCCGGGCGGTGTGGTGTCCGTCGCCGGGCGAGCCGGGCAGCCGGGGCGCGCCGAACAGCTCGTCCGGGACGGCCACGTCGTCGTCGCCGTCCGGCACGCGCGACTTCAGCAGGACCTCGCTCACCGTCTCGCCGAACACCGTGTACGAGCAGACGGACGTCGCGGCGGCGTGGACCTCGGCGACGTGGGCGGTGAAGGTGTCCCACGGGATCGGTCCGTAGGTGTCCTGGCGCATCCGGTAGCTCGGCTGGACGTCGAGCGTGACCCGGGTGAGGACGCCGAGCAGGCCGAGGTGGAGCACGGCGCCGTCGAACGCCGGGTCGTCGCGGTCGATCGTCCGTGCGGACCCGTCGGGCCCGAGCACCTCGAACGACCGGACCGCGGTGCTCAGCGACCCGAGTGCGGTGCCGGAACCGTGCGTGCCGGTCGCGATGGCGCCGGCGATCGAGATGTGGGGGAGCGACCCCGTGTTGTGCAGCGCGAACCCGGCGCGGTCGATCTCGGGCGCGACGACGCCGTAGCGGGTGCCGGCGCCCATCGTGACCGTCCGTCGCTCGGCGTCGACTGCGAGGTCGGTCGGGATCCCGGTGAGGTCGAGCAGCACGCCGGGGGCGTCCGGCGCGTCGTTGAACGAGTGCCGGGTACCGAGGCCGTGCACCCGGGGCGACCGGGCGACGATCTCGGCGGCCTCGTCGATCGACGACGGGCGGAGGACCCGTTCGGCCGTGTAGGTGACCGTGCCGGACCAGTTCAGCTCGCTCGTCGTCGACCGCATGACGCCCACGATGCCACGCGCACCCCGGCGCGTGCAGTTCCCGTCAGTGCATCGACGGTGCGGGGGTACCGTCCGGGGTCGCCGGGCGACGCACGAGGGAGCACATCACGATCCCGAACAGCGAGATCACCGCGCCGACGAGGAACGCCGTCCGCACGCCGGAGGCCGTGGCCTCGGCGAGGCCCGCGGCGCCGCTGCCGGCCGCCGCACCCGAGGCACCGATGGTGAGGAGCGTGACGAACAGCGCCGTGCCGGCGGCTCCGGCCAGCTGCTGCGCCGTGCCGAGGACCGCGCTGCCGTGCGAGTAGAGCTTCGGGGGCAGCCCGCCGAGCGCCGCGGTGAACAGCGGCGTGAAGGTGAGGGCGAGCCCGATGCTCAGGACGACGTGGGCGCCGAGGACGAACCACACGCTGGTGTCGACGCCGACGGTCGAGAGCGCCCAGAGGACGGCGCTGACGATGATCGAGCCCGGGATGAGCAGTACCCGCGGACCACGGCGGTCGTAGACGCGACCGACGATCGGGGACAGCAGACCCATGATGAGGCCGCCGGGCAGCAGGAGCAGGCCGACGTTCAGGACGTCGAGCCCGAGGACCCGCTCGAGGTAGATCGGCAGCAGGATCAGCGTGCCGAACATCGCCATGAAGCTCAGGCCCATCGCGACGATCGGGACGGTGAAGCCCTTCGTCTGGAAGGTGCGGAGGTCGAGCAGGGCGCGGTCGCCACGCTGCAGCCGGGTCTGCCGGAACACGAACAGGGCGAGGGCGAGGGCGCCGACGACGAGGGAGACGATCGGCACGAGCGGCCCGGTGGTGCCGGCCTCGCCGATGCTCGAGAGGCCGTAGACGATGCCGCCGAACGCGAAGGCGGACAGCACGACCGAGAGCACGTCGAGCGGGGCCTTGCGGGGCGTCGACACGTTGCGGACCTTGACCATGCCGAGGATCAGCGCGGCGAGGGCGATGGGCAGCACGAAGCCGAAGAGCCAACGCCACGAGAAGGCGTTGAGGATGAGCCCGGAGATGGTCGGGCCGATCGCCGGGGCGACGGAGATGACGATCGAGATGTTGCCCATCACGCGGCCGCGGTGCGCCGGTTCGATGAGCGTGAGCACCGTCGTCATGAGCAGCGGCATCATGATCGCGGTCCCGCTGGCCTGCACGATGCGCCCGAGCAGCAGCATCGAGAACCCGGGCGCGAGCAGCGCGATCAGGGTGCCGGCCGAGAACAGGCTCATCGCCCAGACGAACACCGGCCGGGTGTTGAAGCGCTGCAGCAGGAACCCGGTGATCGGGATGACGACCGCCATGGTGAGCAGGAAGCCCGTGGTGAGCCACTGCCCGGTCGCGGCGCTGATGTCGAGGTCGTCCATGAGCCGCGGGAGCGCGACACCCATGATCGTCTCGTTGAGGATCACGACGAACGCCGAGACGAGCAGCAGCCCGATCACGAGTCGGGTCTCGCCGGCGGAGGGCTGCGCGACGCTCCCGGTGCGGGGTGCGGAATCGACGGCCTGGGTCATGCGGGGCTCCTGGTGGATCACGACTGGTGGAACGAGGGGGCGCCATGGGCGCAGACAGGGCAACCGCCTGAGTGGATTCGATTATTCCGCTTCGGTCCGACATCCGTCGACGTCGGGCGGCGACCGGGTCAGTGCAGGATCGCGAAGCCGTCGACGTCGCCGTGCGGCACCACCGCGCGGCAGGTCACGTCGGTGACCTCGGCGGACGGCGGGCCGGTCCGGATGAACGTCATCAGGGCGTCGACCGCGGGGGCCGGACCCTCGGCCTCGACCTCGACCGTGCCGTCGAACAGGTTGCGGGCGTACCCGGCGAGTTCGAGCCCGTCGGCCTTCCGTGCGGTCCAGTACCGGAAACCGACCCCCTGGACCGTCCCCGACACGACGGCGTGCATCCTCGTCACCGTAGTCATGCGGCTCAATGTAGGCGCGCGGTCCGACCAGGAGTTTTCGACGCTGTTTCCGTCTCGTGAAACCCGGTGATAGTGTCATCCCAACCCGAACACTTCGAGTCATCATGACACTTACTCCCGAGCTCCCCATCCGCGTCGCGGTCTCCACCGTGATCGTGGCGCTGCGCCCGCACCCGGACACCGGGGCGCCGGCGCTGTGGATGCCGCTCGTGCGTCGGGTGGCCGAACCGTACGAGGGGGCGTGGGCGCTCCCCGGCGGTTGGGTACGGCCGGACGAAGGACTCGAGGACTCTGCCGCGGCCCGCCTCCGCGAGACCACCAACGTCCAGCCGCGCTACCTCGAGCAGCTCTACGCCTTCGGTGACGTCGACCGCTCGCCGAGCCGCGTCGTGTCGATCGTGTACTGGGCCCTCGTCCACCCGGACGAGGCGAGTTCGGTCCCCGACGACTGGAACGTGCGGTGGTTCCTCGCCGACGAACACCCGCCGCTCGCCTTCGACCACGACCGGATCGTCGCGTACGCGCTCTGGCGGCTCCGCAACAAGATGTCGTACTCCCGGATCGCCCAGGCGTTCCTGGGGGACCGGTTCACCCTCGCCGAACTCCGCGGGGTGTACGAGGCGGTGCTCGGGCGTGCGCTCGACCCCGCGAACTTCCGTCGCCAGGTCGAGAAGACCGACGCGATCCTGCCGACGGACGAGACCACGAGCGGGGGCCGGCACCGGCCGGCCCGGCTGTACCGCTCGAACCCCGACCTGGCCTACGCGGACAACGGTCCGCTGCAGCAGGGCAAGAAGCCGTAGAACCGAAGGAACACCCGTGTCCATCGCCACCACCATCGAACTGATCTCCAACGGTCAGGCCGCCGGCAGCACCTGCACGCCCGACCTGGCGTTGCCGACGTGGGACTTCGACTCCCGGCCCGGCTACGGCCCCGGCTCGTCGATGTCGGACGTCATCCCGACCTCGGCGCCCCGGCAGGGCGTCATCCCGGACGAGTACCGGAACGCCCCGGACGACGAGCTGCACGAACGCATCGAGCGGGCGAAGGCCATCCTCGGCGACCGCGTCGTGGTCCTCGGGCACTTCTACCAGCGCGACGAGGTCGTGCGGCACGCGGACTTCCTCGGCGACTCGTTCCAGCTCGCGAACGCCGCGCTGACCAAGCCCGACGCCGAGGCCATCGTGTTCTGCGGCGTGCACTTCATGGCCGAGACCGCGGACATCCTCGCCCGCGACGACCAGCGCGTGATCCTGCCGAACCTCGCCGCGGGCTGCTCGATGGCCGACATGGCCGACATCGACAGCGTCGAGGCGGCGTGGGCCGAGCTCGAGCAGGTCTACGGCACCGAGCCCGACGCCGACGGCCGCGTGCCGGTCATCCCCGTCACGTACATGAACTCCGCCGCCGACCTCAAGGCGTTCTGCGGGCGGCACGGCGGCATCGTGTGCACGTCGTCGAACGCCGCGACCGTCCTCGAGTGGGCGTTCGAGCGCGGGCAGCGCGTGCTCTTCTTCCCCGACCAGCACCTCGGCCGGAACACCGCCAAGGCGATGGGCATCAGCACCGACCTCATGCCGATGTGGAACCCGCGGAAGCCCCTCGGCGGCAACGACGAGCAGACCCTGCAGGACGCCAGGGTCGTCCTCTGGCACGGCTTCTGCTCGGTGCACCGCCGCTTCACCGTCGACCAGATCGACCAGGCCCGCCGCGAGCACCCCGGCGTGCAGGTCATCGTGCACCCCGAGTGCCCGATGGCCGTCGTCGACGCCGCCGACCACGCCGGCAGCACCGACCTCATCCGGAAGACCGTCGCAGCCGCCACCGAACCGACCACGTTCGCGATCGGCACCGAGATCAACATGGTGAACCGGCTCGCCGCCGAGTACCCGCAGCACACGATCTTCTGCCTCGACCCGGTGGTGTGCCCCTGCTCGACGATGTACCGCATCCACCCCGGCTACCTCGCCTGGGTCCTCGAGGCGCTCGTGCGCGGCGAGGTCCTCAACGAGATCGTCGTGCCGGCGGACGTCCAGGCCGACGCCAAGGTCGCACTCGAGCGCATGCTCGCCGCCCGACCCACGGTCTGACCGTGCACGTCGTCATCGTCGGCTCCGGCGTCGCCGGACTCACCGCAGCGATCCGCGCGAGTGCCCGTCACGACGTCACCCTGGTGACGAAGGGCGCGCTCGCCGACGGCGCGACGGCGTACGCGCAGGGAGGCGTCGCCGTCGCGCTCGGCGCCGACGACTCCGCGTCGCTCCACCAGGCGGACACCCACGTGGCGGCAGCGGGCAGCGCCGACGCCCGCGCCGTCGAGGTGCTCTGCACCGACGGCCCCGCGCGGGTGCGGGACCTGCTGTCGCTCGGCGTCCCCTTCGACCGCACCACCGACCCGACGAGCCTCGACCGGTACGGCGACGACCTGGCCCGCGGGCGCGAGGCAGCGCACGGCCGGTGGCGCGTCGTGCACGCGGACGGCGACGCGACCGGGGCCGCCATCGAGCGCACCCTCATCGCCGCCCTGCACCGCCGGCACGTCACGATCCTCGAACGGACCTGCCTCGTCGACCTCGTGGTCCGGGACGGCTCGGTCGTCGGGGTCGACGTCCTCGACCTCCTCGGCGAACCCCGGCGGATCGACGCGGACGCCGTCGTGCTCGCGTCCGGTGGCGCCGGACACCTGTTCCGCGAGACCACCAACCCGCTCGTCGCGACGGGCGACGGGCAGGCAGCCGCCTGGCGTGCCGGTGCCGTGCTGGCCGACCTGGAGTTCGTGCAGTTCCACCCGACCCGCCTCGCGGTCCCCGGCGGCGGGCTCGTCTCCGAGGCGGTCCGTGGCGAGGGAGCGGTGCTCCGTGACGCACGAGGGCACCGCTTCATGGTGGACGTCCACCCCGACGCCGAGCTCGCCCCCCGCGACGTCGTCGCCCGGGGCATCGCGGCCGCCGTCCGGGAGCAGGACGGAGAGCCCGTGCTCCTCGACGCGACCGGCCTCGACCCCGCCTTCCTCGTCCGGCGCTTCCCCGGGCTCACCCGCGCCACCCGGTCCGCCGGCTTCGACTGGACCCGCGAGGGCGTCCCCGTCTCCCCGGCCGCGCACTACTCGATGGGCGGGGTCGCCACCGACGCCGAGGGACGGACGAGCCTGCCCGGCCTCCTCGCGATCGGCGAGGTCGCCTGCACGGGCGTCCACGGCGCCAACCGGCTCGCGTCGAACTCGCTGCTCGAAGGACTCGTCTTCGCGGTCCGCGCAGCGGACGCGCTCGACGTGCCGCGACCCGGCAGACTCCGCCTGCGCGGCGACGCGGGTCTCCCCGTCACCAGCGTGCCGAGTGTGACCGACGCGATCCGCGCCTCCCGTCCCCTGCTCCCAGGAGGCGCGGCTCGACCCACCGGCGACGCCGACGTCCGCCAGGCGGTCCAGTCCGTCATGACGGACCGGGTCGGGCTCCTCCGCGACGCGAGCGGTCTCGCGAGCGCACGACGCGACCTGTCCGCCCTCGTCGTGCCAGGGCCGACCGGCGTCCGCGACCTCGAGGACCGGGCACTGCTCGACCTCGCCCGGGTCACGGCGCTCGCCGCCGAGGCCCGGACCGAGTCCCGCGGTGCCCACGCCCGCACCGACCACCCCGACACCGATCCCACAGCCCCCGCGTCGACCGCGTGGGTCGCCCAGCACACCGCCGTCCCGCAGGAGGTACCCGCATGACCGTCGACCCCGGCACGATCCCCCCGCACGCCCTCCGACGCGTCATCGACACCGCGCTCGAGGAGGACGCCCCCTGGGGCGACGTCACGAGCGAGACGCTCATCCCCGCAGACGCCACGGCGACCGCGACCCTGGCGGCGCGCGAGCCCGGCGTCCTCAGCGGCGGCGACGTGTTCGTCGCCGTGATGCACGCGGTCGACCCGACGATCGACGCGGTCCTGCACGTGCCGGACGGCAGCCGCTTCACCGCGGGCGACGTCCTCGCGACCGTGAGCGGTCCCGCCCGGTCGGTCCTCCGTGCCGAGCGCGTCGCACTGAACCTGGCGCAGCGGATGTCCGGCATCGCCACGGCGACCGCGACCTACGTGGCGGCCGTGGCCGGCACCCGTGCCCGGATCGTCGACACCCGCAAGACGACGCCCGGTCTGCGGGCCCTGGAGCGGTACGCCGTGCGGTGCGGCGGCGGGCACAACCACCGGACCTCGCTGTCCGACGCCGTGCTCGCGAAGGACAACCACCTCGCCGTGCTCCTCGCGGGCGGGATCGGCATCGGGGACGCGATCGCCGCGGCCCGCGAGCGGCTCGGGCACACCGTCCACCTCGAGGTCGAGGTGGACCGCATCGACCAGATCGAGCCCGTCGTGGCGGCCGGCGTCGACACGATCATGCTCGACAACTTCACCACCGACCAGCTCGAGGCCGGCATCCAGGTCGTCGCCGGGCGAGCCCTCGTCGAGGCCTCCGGCGGGGTGTCCCTCGACACGGTCGCCGCGATCGCCGCCACCGGGGTCGACGTGATCTCCGTCGGGGCGCTCACCCACTCGGCGCGGGCGCTCGACCTCGGGCTCGACGTCGACGTGGCCGTCGGCACCGGCGTCTGACGTGTTCTACCTGGACCGCGCGGCCACGACGCCCGTGCGCCGCGAGGTGCTCGAGGCGATGTGGCCGTACCTCACCGGGACGTTCGGCAACCCGTCCTCCACGCACGGGGTCGGCGACGCCGCAGCCCGGGGTCTCGCCGACGCCCGCGCCACCGTCGCCGCGGTCCTCGGGTGCCGCCCGGCCGAGATCGTGTTCACCACCGGCGGGACCGAGGGTGCGAACACCGCGGTGAAGGGCATCGCCCTGGCGTCCCCCCGCGGTCGCCACGTCGTCACCAGCGCGATCGAGCACGAGGCGGTGCTCGAGAGCTGCCGGTACCTCGAACGGTTCCACGGGTTCGACGTCACGGTCCTGCCGGTCGACCGCGACGGGGTCGTCGACCCGGACGTCCTCGCGGCGGCGCTCCGCCCCGACACCACCCTCGTCTCGATCGCGCACGCCGACAACGAGATCGGCACGGTGCAGGACGTGCCGGCGCTCGCCGCGGTCGCCCACGCCGTCGGGGCCCGGTTCCACACCGACGCCGTCCAGTCGGCGCCGTGGCTCCCGGTCGGGCTCGACGTGCTCGGCGTCGACGCGGTGTCGGTGTCCGGGCACAAGCTCGGCGCACCGAAGGGCACCGGCGTGCTCGCCGTCCGGTCCGGCGTGGCGCTCGAACCGCTGCTGCACGGTGGGGGACAGGAGCGGGGGAGACGCTCCGGCACCGAGGACGTCGCGGGTGCCGTCGGCGTCGCCACGGCCTTCGCGCTCGTCGCCGCGGACCGGGACGACGCGGCCCGGACCGCGACCGCCACCCGGGCCGCCGTGCTCGACGGGGTGCTCCGGTCGGTGCCCGGGGCGTTCGTCACCGGGTCGCGGACGTCGCGGCTGCCCGGCCACGCGTCGTTCTGCTTCCCCGGGGTGAACGGCGAGACGGTCCTGCTCGAGCTCGAGGAGCGCGACGTCGTGTCGTCGTCCGGGAGCGCCTGCGCTGCCGGCAGCACCGAGGCCTCGCACGTGCTCACGGCGCTCGGCCTGTCCGACGAGGTCGCCCGGACGGCGCTGCGTCTGACGTTCGACGCCGGCCTGACCGCGGCGGACGTCCCGGTGGTCGTCGAAGCCGTCGCCGCAGCCGTCGCGACCGTCCGCGCCCTCGCCTGACACCCACCAAGGGTGTACTAGACGTTCTACTCCATGAGTGGGGTCGTGTCCCCCCTTTTGCGGACCGGCGAAGTGCGCCAGAGTGTTCACATGGCAAACGCGATGACGACTCGGGTCCGGCAGGAGGACCACTTCCGGGCGGTCCAGCTCCTCCCCGCACCCGCGACCGTCCTCGCGCTCGTCCTGGCCGCGCAGCACGACCTCGGCACCGCCCCGCTCGGGCTCATCGCCGTCGTCGGAGCACTGGCGACCATCGGGAGTGCCCTGCTCCCCATGGTCCGACCCGCCGCGGCCCGACGGTCGATGCCCGCACCGACCGAGACGGACCGGTACCGAGAGGACACCGAACACCCTTGAGGACCAGCACCGTCGAGTCCGACCCCTGCGGACTCGCCGGTGCGACGAGCCGGACCAGGTTCCCTGACCTGCGTCCGGCGCGGGGCACGACACCCCCTGATTCGTCGTGCTCCGCAGCACCTGTGACCCGTCGTGGGCGCGGGCGTCGCTTCCCCTGTGCGATGCCCGAACCCCCTGTGCCCACGGCGGGTCCCGGTGCGCTGCTCCGCGCCCACGAGCCCGGGCGCTCGCACTAGCGTGGGGCCGTGCCCTCCTACCGTGTGACCCTCGCCGTCGGAGCGCTCGCACCCGGCGCCACCCCGGACGCCGTGCTCCCCGAGGCCGCACGGCTCGTCGCCGAGCTCGTGGTGGTCGAGGCGCGGGATGTCCGACTGCTCGGCGGTGTCCCGTGCGCAGTGGTCCGGTTCGAGTCGCCGTCGGACGACGTGGCCGGAGCCGTCGCCGAGCACGCGGCCACCGGGCTGCGAGCGACAGCCGAGGTGCGGTCCGTCGCGGTCACCCGCCGTGACGGCGGTCGCTGGACCCCGATCGCCTGAGGCGACGAGGAGGACGCGTCGTCAGCGCGGCACCGGCGCGACCGTCCCCGGCCAGACGTAGTCGAGGTCGTCCGGCACGTCGGGGAACAGCGGCCGGTAGTGCTCCGGCGCCTTCTGCACGAGCTTCGACCGGTGCGAGCGGTGCACGGCGGGGTCCGCGTTCCACGACGGCACCGGGTAGTCGGCCCGCTCGTACGCGTCGAGGTCCTCGGGGACGAGCGCGAGGTCGGCGAGCGTCTTCTCCAGGCAGGTGTCGGCGTACCCGCGCTCGGTCCAGGCGCGGCACGTGGCCTGCTGGTACGCCATCAGTGCCGGTCGGTACCCGCGCCACATCGCCACGACGGGGTGGTGCTGCCAGCCGTAGTCCGGCAGCGTCAGTGCCCGCATCACCTGCAGCGTCTCGACCCGTTGCTTGCCGAGCCGCCGGTCGTCGAGCACCTCGGCCGAGGCGCGGAAGTCCGGGTACGGCAAGAACGTCTGCATGGCGCGGACGGTACGCGGCGGCGCTGGAACCCGACACATGCCGTCACACGCCGACCGACGGGCGTCCAGGCGTGTGAGCATCGAGCACATGAGCGGAGAACTCGTCGTCGGCGTCAGTGGCAGCCCCTCGGACCCCTCGCGGACGTCCACGCTGGTGGCTGCGACGGTGGCGCGCCTCGGACAGGAGATCGACGACGCCCGCACCGAGACCGTCGAGATCGGGCCGCTGCTCGCCGATCTCGGCGCGGCACCGTCCCGCGAGGCGATGTCGGACCGCACGCGACGCGCGCTCGAGACGGTCGAGGCGGCGGACGTCCTCGTCGTCGGCAGCCCGGCGTTCCGCGCCGCGTACTCCGGTGCGTTCAAGCTCTTCTTCGACTGGATCGGGCAGTACGACCTCGTCGACACCCCGGTGCTGCTCACCGCGACCGGCGGGAGCGATCGGCACGCCCTGCTCGTCGAGCACCAGATGCGGCCCCTGTTCGGCTTCTTCCAGTCGACGACGCTGCCGATCGGCGTCTTCGGCAACGAGCGGGACTTCGCCAAGCGCGAGGGTGGCTACGACATCGCGAACGTCGACCTCGAGCTCCGCATCGACCAGGCCGTGCAGCGGGCGCTCCCGATCATCCGCGGGGGCTTCGCCACCGCTGCCACCACCGACGTCCGGCGCCCCGCCGACTTCTGACCCGGAGCCCGTCGCGCGGCGAGTCTCGGCTCCGCGGACACTTCCGTGGTCCGTCGGCCGCGAAAGTGTCCGCGGGCGCGAGACTCGGCGCACGCCGGCCGGGCGCGGGCGCGGGCGCGTGGGACGGGAGGCGCGGTGCGGGCCCGACCCGCGCCTCCTGGACCCGACTCAGCCGAGCAGGGACGCGACGTGCGCGACCGCCAGGCGGTAGCCGTCCGCGCCGGCGCCGGCGATGACGGCCGTCGCGGCCGTCGCGACGTGGTCGACGTGCCGGAACGGCTCCCGCTTCCACGTGTTCGAGAGGTGCACCTCGACGACCGGTACCGACAGCGCCTCGACCGCGTCGTGCAGCGCGACCGAGGTGTGCGCGTAGGCGGCGGGGTTGATCACCACGCCCACGAAGTCGTCGAGTGCCTCGTGCAGCCACTCGACGAGCTCGCCCTCGCGGTTCGTCTGCCGGAAGTCCGCCTCGAGCTCGTGCACCGCGGCCTCGGTGTGCACGATCGCCTCGATCTCGGCGAGCGTCACCGTGCCGTACTGGTCCGGGTCGCGCCGTCCGAGGATGTCGAGGTTCGGGCCGTTGAGGACGAGGATGCGCGGCTGCTCGGTCATGCCAGGAGCCTACCGAGCGCCCGCAGTCGCATTGCGGGTGCGATGCATACCTCGGCTATGTGAACGGTCACAATTCGGTGTAACGTTCCCGTCCGGGTCGGCGGAGTTGTCGATCGCAACACACTGACGTGGAGTTTGAATGGTTCTCGCTGCAGCGAACAACGGGATCCGGCTCGATCTGGGCTGGGTCGACTACCTGATGATCATCGTGTACTTCGCGGTCGTCATCGGGATCGGTTTCACCGCCCGGAAGCAGGTCCGGACGAGCATGGACTTCTTCCTGTCGGGCCGCTCGATGCCCGCGTGGATCACGGGCCTCGCGTTCGTGTCCGCGAACCTCGGCGCGACCGAGATCCTCGGCATGGCCGCCAACGGTGCCCAGATCGGCATGGCGACCCTGCACTACTACCTGGTCGGTGCCGTGCCGGCCATGGTGTTCCTCGGGCTCGTGATGATGCCCTTCTACTACGGGTCCAAGGTCCGGAGCGTGCCGGAGTTCATGCTCCGCCGCTTCGGCAAGGCCCCGCACCTGGTGAACTCGATCGCGTTCGCGGTGTCGAACGTGCTCATCGCTGGCATCAACCTCTACGCCATGGCCATCGTCATCGAGGCGATGCTCGGCTGGCCGGAGTGGCTCGCGATCATCGTGTCCGCGGGCTTCGTCCTCGTCTACATCACCCTCGGCGGGCTCTCCAGCGCGATCTACAACGAGGTCATGCAGTTCTTCGTGATCATCGCCGGCCTCATCCCGCTGACGATCGTCGGTCTGCACCGTGTCGGTGGCTGGAGCGGCCTCTCGAAGGCCATCACCGAGACCCAGGGCGTGCAGCACCTGCAGGCGTGGGCCGGCACCGGCTTCGGCGACGTCACGAACCCGATCGGTGCGAACTGGCTCGCGATCGTGCTCGGCCTCGGGTTCGTCCTCGGCTTCGGCTACTGGACGACGAACTTCACCGAGGTGCAGCGCGCGTTCTCGGCGAAGAACATGTCCGCCGCCCGCCGCACCCCGCTCATCGCCGCGATCCCGAAGCTCTTCATCCCGGCGATCGTCGTCATCCCCGGCCTCATCGCCGCGGCCGTCGTGGGCAACCAGTTCGCCTCGGGTGCCCTCGACTACAACGACGCGATCCCGAAGCTCATCCAGATGTACCTGCCGACCGGTGTGCTCGGCGTCGCGGTCACGGGGCTCCTCGCCTCGTTCATGGCCGGTATGGCGGCGAACGTGTCGTCGTTCAACACCGTCTTCACGTACGACATCTGGCAGCGCTACATCAAGCCGAACATGCCCGACGTGCACTACCTGAAGACCGGGCGCTGGGTCACCGTCGTCGGCGTGCTCGTCGGCATCGCGACCGCGTTCATCGCCGCGCAGGCGTCGAACATCATGACGTACATGCAGACGCTGTTCTCGTTCTTCAACGCGCCGCTGTTCGCCGTGTTCATCCTCGGGCTGCTCTGGAAGCGGATGACCACCGCCGGTGCGCTGTGGGGCTACATCCTCGGCATCGTGACGCCGACGATCACGTGGATCGCGTACCTCGTCAACCCGGACCTGTTCGCCACCGCGACCGCCGAGACCCTCTACGGCGCGATCATCTCGTTCGTCACCGTGCTCGTCGTCGGGTTCGTCGTGTCGATGGTCACGAAGCCGAAGGACGAGAAGGAGCTCGGCGGGCTGGTGTACGGCGTCGGCAAGATCGACCTGCACAGCGACTCCGTCGCGACCGACACCGCCTGGTACCGCTCCCCGGCGCTGCTCGGCACCGTCGCACTGATCCTGTGCGTCGTCCTGTACCTCCCGTTCCTCTAGGCCCGCGAAGAACCGCGAAGGAGATCTCCCATGAGCGACACCAACACCGCCATGACCGAGGAGCAGAAGGCCGCCCTCGTCCGCTCCACCCGCCGACTCGACCTGCGTCGCATCCTCGGTGGCCTGTTCGTCCTGTACGGCGTCATCGTGACCATCGTCGGCATCGTGCACTGGAACACCGACCCCGAGAAGACCGGTGGCATCCACATCAACCTGTGGGTCGGGCTGTCGATGCTCGTCGGCGGGCTGCTCTTCTTCCTCTGGGATCGGCTGAACCCCGTCCCGGCGGAGGACATCATCGGCCAGGCCGAGGCCAAAGAGCACCAGAAGGCGGCCGGCGAAGGCCGCGACCTCGCGTGACCAGCTGAACTGACCGACGGACGGGAGGCGCGGTGCCGGCTGGCATCGCGCCTCCCGTCCGTCTCGGTGCCGGTTGACGGCAGTTCGGCGGCGGTCCTAGTATTGATATGTCGATCGGGTGCTGCTCGATCGGAAGTGAGCCCCGGAGCATCCTGCAGTCAGCGCGGGACCGGGGTTTTGCGCCATCGGGGCCAGGTTTCGACGGACGCGGCCGGTCAGCTGACGGCGATGACCGTGTGCGGCGTCGCAGCGGGGATCATCCCGTGCAGGTGAGCGCCACACGCTGTGTCTGCAAGCCCGAGCAGCGGTTCGTCGGCGCCGCGAACGTGCTCGTACCGCAAGGTGTGCCCGACTCCTCGGGCACGAAGTGATTCGAGCACCGACGCGTCGCTCGAGTCGCGCGCCGACCCCCGAGACTCGAGCGCGAGGACGTGCACCTCGCGGCGTTCGAGTTCCCACACCAGGCGTTCGAGGCATCGCCGGCGGCGTCGCTCTGCGCGTGCTGGTGCGCCGTCGTAGAGCACCACGACGAGTGCGGCGGTGTGCACGAGCAACCCGATCCAGGTGAGGCGCTGTCCGTCTGTGGCTTCGTACCAGTGCAACTTCCGCATGCGTTTCGGGGTGGCGGCACGAACTGCGTCCCGCGCGGGATCTGCGTGGCGATCATCGACGACCGCGGCGGCCATCACGTACGCGGTGTGGTCGCGACCGCCGCCGGGTTCGGACTCGTCGACGTACGCGCGGT
This sequence comes from Curtobacterium sp. SORGH_AS_0776, assembly GCF_031453355.1. Lineage (NCBI taxonomy): Bacteria > Bacillati > Actinomycetota > Actinomycetes > Micrococcales > Microbacteriaceae > Curtobacterium > Curtobacterium sp. SORGH_AS_0776. Next base: position 3,538,349 of record NZ_JAVIYU010000001.1, on the reverse strand, counting down.
GCATCGAGCCAGTATATTGCGTACCGGTTGCTTCGCCGGTGAAACGGTTGCGCTCCGTCCCCGGGCGCGCCAGGTTGAGCACGACGAAAGGATCCTCCCCATGGACACGATGGTCTTCATCAACCTGCCCGTCGTCGACCTCGAGCGCTCGAAGGCGTTCTACGAGGCCCTCGGCTACTCGATCAACCCGGCGTTCAGCGACGACACCGCGGCGTGCGTCGTGGTGAGCGACACGATCTACGTCATGGTGCTCACCCACGCCAAGTTCGCGGAGTTCACCACGAAGACCATCGCCGACGCCGACACGATCGAGGTCATCAACTCGCTCAGCGCCGACTCCAAGGACGAGGTGCACCGGATCGTCGACGCAGCGGTCGCCGCCGGCGGCTCCGAGGACCGCCCCGAGATGGACCTCGGGTTCATGTACCAGCGGAGCTTCGTCGACCCCGACGGGCACCGCTGGGAGTACGTGTGGATGGACCCGCAGGCAGCGCAGGACGGTCCGCCCGCCGAGTGAGCGACGACGGGTGTCGGCGGCGACGGCCAGGATGGTGCCATGAGCTCCGAGTCCGTCGCCGCTGCCCCGTCCGACCTCGTCGTGGGTGACGACGGCCTCGCCCGGCCCGTGTGGGCATCGAGTGACGAGCTGTTGCGCGACTACTACGACACAGAGTGGGGCATGCCCGTGCGCGACGAGCGCGGAGTGTTCGAACGCCTGTCGCTCGAGGCGTTCCAGTCCGGGCTGTCGTGGCGGACGATCCTCGCGAAGCGTCCGGCGTTCCGGGCAGCGTTCGCGGACTTCGACGCCGACACGGTCGCGGCGTTCGGCGAGGACGACGTCGCACGGCTCATGGCCGACGCCGGCATCGTGCGGAACCGGGCGAAGATCCTCGCGACGATCACCAACGCGAACGCCACGATCGCCCTGCGCGAGGACGGCGGCCTGTCCGACTTCGTGTGGTCGTTCCGGCCGGCGACGACGCCCGAGCCGGTCACGTACGCCGACGTCCCGACGAAGTCGGATGAGTCCGTCGCACTGTCGAAGGCACTCCGGAAGCGGGGCTTCGCCTTCGTCGGGCCCACCACGATGTACGCGCTGATGGAGGCGCTCGGCATCGTCGACACGCACCTCGTCGGCAGCCACCGCCGGGGGACCTCCGGCGTCTGGAGCTGACCCCGACGGTGCCGACGGTGCAGGGCTAGGGTCGCGGCATGAGCTCCGAGAACCCACGCGTCCGCCCCGTCCACCCGGTCGAGGCCGAGGTGGTGGAGGTGCCCCTCGACGCCGAGGTGCCGACGCCCGAGCCGTCCGACGACCCCGGTGCCGGCACTCCCGAGCACGACCCGGCCGAGATCCGGATCGCGTTCCTGTTGTTCCCCGGCCTGACGCAGCTCGACCTGACCGGGCCGGCGCAGGTGCTGTCCCGCGTCCCGGGAGCCCGCGTCGAGTACGTCGCGGCGACGCTCGACCCGGTACCGAGCGACTGCGGGCTGTCCCTCGTGCCGACCACCACCATCGCGGACGCCAGCCCGGCCGACGTGCTCGTCGTCCCCGGCGGCGACGGCGCCTTCGACGCGATGCTCGACCCCGCGGTGATCGCGTTCGTCCGGCGCGAGGCCGAGCGCGCCACCTGGGTGACCTCCGTGTGCACCGGCGCGTTCGTCATCGGCGCGGCGGGGTTGCTCGCCGGCAAGCGCGCGACGACGCACTGGGCGTCGAAGCCGATGCTCGCGGCGTTCGGCGCGCAGCCGGTCGACGATCGTGTCGTGGACGACGGGGCCGTCGTCACCGCGGCCGGGGTGAGCGCCGGCATCGACATGGCGCTCTGGCTCGCGGCCGAGCTGGCGGGGCAGCCTGCAGCCGAGGCGATCCAGCTCCAGATCGAGTACGACCCGCAGCCGCCGTTCGACGCGGGTTCGGCCGTCCGGGCGGACACCCGGATCGTGACCGAGGCGCGTGCCGCAGCGGAAGCGGCACGTGGTGACCGGGTGGCGCGGGCGGCCGCGGCCGTGATGCGCTGAGTCAGACGAGCGGAAGCTGCATCTGCGTCGCGGTGACGCCGTAGCCGAGTCGCTCGTAGAGGTCCTGCGCGCCCGTGTTGTACCCGAACACGTTCAGGCCGATGGTCCGGGCGCCGTTCGCTCGGGCGACCTCGTGCGCCTGCTCGAGTGCTCGGCGGGCGTGCCCCCTGCGTCGGTGCGGCTCGTCGATCTCGACGTCGAACACCCACCAGTCGGTGCTGCCCGGTGCGAACGGGCCGATCCAGAGGTACCCGACCACGGCGTCGGCACCGTCGAGGACGTCCCAGACGAAGTGCTCGGGCAGCGGCGTGCCGTCGGGGAACCACTTGTCGAGGGACTGCTGCTTGTTCGCCTCGGCGCGCTCCCGCGTCTCGCCCGCCCGGATGCGTGACTCGACGTACTCCGCCATCGTGCGGTCGAGCCACCCGGGCAGTCGCTCGGCCGGCATCGCGACGAGGTGCGTGTCCGTCACCGGTTGCCCTTCGACCCGCGCTTCGGCTTGCCCTTCATGCCGCGCTGCACACGCCCGCGACCGGTCGAGTTCTTCCCGCCGCCGCTCTTGCCTCCGGTGCCCTTGGTGGCGCCGCGCTTGGCGACCGTCTTCGCGTTCGACGGTGCGGCCTTGCCGCCGCCCTTCGCCGGACGCGACCCGTCCTTCGGGTCGGGAGCCGCGCCTCCTGGCTGGTCCTGGTCGCCCCGCGAACTGTTCGCGGTGCGCCCGCGGACCACGCCGATGAACTCCTCGGTGGTCTCGGTGGCGTCCTCGGAACGCCAGACGAGCACGATCCGGGTGCCGGGCGAGCCGGCGAGCGTGCGGCTGACGAGCTCCTTGCGGCTCGCGGCACGGAAGAGGGACTGGGGGAGGACGGCCACGCCGACGTTCGCCTCGACCAGGTCGAGCGTGGCGTCGACGTCGTCCGGGACCGGGCCGGGGTCGACGACGTGCACGTCCGTCGCGGCGAGGTCGACCTCGGCGAGGTCCGCGAGCGGGGAGTCCTTCGGCATCGCGACGACGGCGGTCTCGGTCCAGAGCGGGATGGCGTTGTGCGCGTCGGAGACGGGGACCCGGGCGAACACCATGTCGGCCTCGCCGGCGAGTGCGTCGTCGACCTCGTCCGCTCCGATCGGGCGGAGTCGGAGCTCGGTCGTGGGGAAGCGCTCGCGCCAGACGCGGGCCCACTTCGCGGGGGACACCCCCGGCACGAAGGCGATGGTGAGTGCCGCGGTCATGCAACCGAGCATAGGGGCCGTACCCTTGTGTCCATGGCGCAGGAACAGACCATGAAGCCCGAGACGGCCGCGAAGAAGCTCGGCATCCTGCTGGCGGCCGCCCCGGAGACCTTCCGGGACGCGCCGATCAGCCGGACCGCGTTCGACGAACTCCGCACGGAACCCCCGACCTGGCTCGAGGACCTCCGTCGCGACGGACCGCACCCGCGACCCGTCGTGGCGCAGAAGCTCGGCGTGTCGATCTCGGGGCTGACCCGTGCGGGCATCGACGAACCGCTCACCACGGCGGAGATCAAGACGCTGCTCGAGCAGAAGCCCGAGTGGCTCGTCCGCGAGCGCGCGACCCAGGCCGCGGTGCACGCCGAGAACGCCCGCGTGAAGCAGGAGCGTGCCGCGAAGGCCGCTGGCCGCACCGAGGACTGACCCGACCCGCACCACCCCGCCGCCCGAGGACACCCCGTGCACGAGACCGTCGCCGACGCCATGCTCGTCGTGCCGCAGTTCGCGTCGGTGTGCTGCATCGTGGGGGACCGGTACCGGCCTCGCCCGGGCGTGATCGTCCCCGCGGCGGTGATGCTCGTCGCGATGCTCATGCCCGTCGTGCACGCCGGAGCGGTGTGGACGCTCTTCGCCGCCACCGTGCTCCTGCTCCTCGCGCCGCTGCCCGTCATGCGGCGGCGCCGCGCCGACGGTCGCCGCGCTGAGCCGATGGACGTCCACCGGGCGCTGTCCGCGGTCGTGATGTCCGGGATGCTCCTGATGGGGCACGCCACGGGCATCGCCGACGGACACGCCGGCCACGGCATCGCCCTGACCGCGGTGCTCGGCGCCGGAGTGATCGGCTACGCCGCGTTCAGCGGGTGGCTGCTCCGCCACGAGTGGGCACGAGAGGACCGGCGTGCCGTCCGGAGCGGCGAGGTCTTCGCGATGACGGTCGCCGTCGTCGGCATGACGCTCGCGATGTAGTCAGCGGTTCGCCACGCGCTCCTGCACCTCGTGGATCGTGTCGGACGGCACCGGCGGCACACCCCGACGGATGCCGGCGATGCCGACGGCCGCGAGGACCGCGGTGACGACGCCGAACACGACGAGCGTGATGCCGGTCGCGGCCCAGAGCGGGAGCGCGAGCGCGAGCAGCACCACCACGAACCCGGCGAGCAGGACGAGGGTCGTCAACGCGAACGCCACCGCGACGCCGGTGAGCACGAGGCCCGTCTTCGCGCCGTTGACGCGGTCGCCGATCTCGCGTCGTGCCGATGCGACCTCGTCGCGGACGGCGCGGAGCACCGGCTCGAGCGCCTTCTGCACGAGCCCGGCGGTGACGGTGTCACGGAAGGACGGCTTGCCGGTCGTGGTGTCGTCGTAGTCGGTGCTCATGGTGTCTCCTGTTCCTCGAGCGCGGTCGTCCGCACCCACCAGGGTGACGCGTCGGAGACGGGAGTCGTCACGCCTGCGACGCGCATGCTCGGCGGGTTCCCAGGACCGCCGGCGACGAGCAGGTTCCGTCCGGCGCGTGACGGTTCTGGTTCGCGGATGCCGGGGATCGCGAACCGGAACGGTCACACGGTGAGGAGAACACGGGTCCGGGCGCGTCCGCGGTAGCGTCGAGCCGTGTCCGATCGCCACGTCCGTCGCCCCGATCCCGCGCCGCGCCTCGACGAGGTCGACGAGCGGATCCTCTGGACCCTCGCCGCCGACGCCCGGATCCCGAACAACCGCCTCGCCGCTGCGGTCGGCATCGCCCCGTCGACGTGCCTGACGCGCGTCCGCGCACTCGAGGACGCCGGGATCATCCGTGGCTACCGGGCCGACGTGGACGTCGCACGGCTCGGCTTCGCGATCGAGGCGATGGTCTCGGTCCGGGTGCACGCCGCAGCACGCCACGAGCTCCGCGACTTCGCGAAGCGGCTGCTCGGGGTGCCCGTCGTGCAGGACGTGTCGTTCCTGGCCGGCGACAAGGACTTCCTCGTGCACATCGCGTGCACGTCCACCGAGCAGCTCCGCGACTTCGTGGCCGACGAGCTCAGCGGCGACCCCTCGGTGGCGACGACGCAGACGAACATCGTGTTCGAACGGCTCGTCGCCGACCGTGCACAGCAGGGGCGGTCGTTCGACGAGCTCCGGCGCTGGCGGGCCTGACTCAGCGCGTGCGGGTCATCGGGAGGTGGGGGATCCCGTCCTCGTTGAAGTCCTCGCCCGAGCGCACGAACCCGAACCGGGCGTACCACTGCTCGAGGTGCGCCTGGGCGTCGATCGCGATGCGCGGGGAGCGTGCCTCGGCGATCGCGGCCTCCATCAGCAGCGACGACAGCCCCTGCCCCCTGGCGGCCTTCGCCGTGGCGACGCGGCCGATGCGCTCGGTGCCGTCGTCCTCGCGGAGGAGCCGGAGCGTGGCGTCGACCGAACCTTGCCCCGCCCAGAACTGCAGCGTGCCGGGCTCGAGGTCGCGCCCGTCGATGTCCGGGTAGGCGGCTGCCTGCTCCACCACGAACACGTCCTGCCGGAGTCGCAGGATCTCGTGCAGGGTGACGACGTCCAGGTTGCGCGTCGGGGCGTTGAAGATCGAGACCAAGACCGGCCTTTCCTGACGATTTCTTCCGAAACATGGTGCGTTCCGGAACGGAGCGGCGTACATTGCCGGACAACCACTCTACGTGCGCAGCCGAGATCAGGAGGTGAGCGCATGGACCAGCCGTTGCGCGCACCCTGGCGCGCGATGATCCGGTACGTCGTGTTCGGCGTCGGCATCGCCGCTGCCCTCGTGCTGCTCTCGTTGGTGCTCGGCGCTCGTCCGGCCGCGGCGGCCCCCGCGCCCGCCCAGCAGACGCTGCAGACCCACCCGTCGCAGCAGCGCGGGCTGGTCGGCGGGGTCGTCGACGGCCTCGGCGACACCGTCCAGGGCGTCGCCGGTGGGGTCGGGCACGTCGTCGACGGCGTCGTCGCCCCGGTCCGGAAGGCCGTCGTCCCCGCCGCTCCGGCAGCTCCGGCCGCGCCCGCACCGAGCGCCCCGGCAGCGCACCCGGCACCCGCGGCCCCGGCGGCGCCGGCCCCCGCAGCTCCGGCGCCGACCCGCCCGTCGAGCGCCGCTCCGGCCCACACGCAGCCGTCGAGCGCCGCTCCGGCACCGTCCACACCGGCACGCACCGCGCCCGCCCCGACTGCCCCCGCAGCACCGGCAGCGCAGCCCGCGACCGCCCCCGCGGCGGCACCCGCAGCGACCAGCGCGACCCACGCAGCACCGCAGGCCGGACCGGCGGAGGCGAGCAGCGCCTCCAGGCCCGTCACCGGCACGGTCGCGACCGTCCTCCGTCCCGTCACCGGCGCCGTCCAGACCCTCACCGACGCTCGCCCCGTGACCACCGTCGTGCACTCGCTCGACCAGGTGGTCGGCGGCCTCCCGGTCGTCGGCACGGTCCTCGGCGACGACACCCTCGGCACCGTGACCGACCCGGTCAGCGCGCTGGTGGACGACACCCTCGGCGGCGTCGGCACGGTCGTCGGATCGGTGCCGGACGTGCTCACCGGCCTGCCGCCGACGGTCGGTGGCGTCCTGCCAGGAGGCACGGATCCCGTCGTCGGCCTCCCCACCGCTCCGGTGGGCGGCACGTCCACGGCCCCGGTCGCGTCGACACCGTCGCTCACGTCCCCGGGCGCTGCCAGCGCTGTCGCGCCGGCAACCGTCGCGCAGGGGACCGCTGCCGAGCGGACGGACGCCGTCGCCACCGAGCGGGCCTCCGTGCTCGCCGGAAGCGGGAGCGCCGCCGCCGCACCCGGCGTGCAGGACGCGACGTTCGGCGGCCGGGCTCTCCTCGTCCCCGAGGGCCACGGCGTCACGTTCGGCGGCCCCGCGGACGGTTCCGCCACCGGTTCCCTCGGCGGCAGCGCTGCCGGTTCCGCCGGGTCGGCAGCAGCCGTCGGCATCGTCGGTTCCGACGACCAGGTCTCCCTCGCAGCGGGGTCACGCGGCACCATCGCCGACGACGCGGTCCCCGCGTCCATCGTCGGCGAGCACGACGTCGCCCCTGACTGAGATCGGTGCGCCTGTCCGACACGGCAGGCACGCACCACCGGCCGCCATCGCGGTCGGTCCACATCTCATCTCGATCAGGGAGCAACGATCATGAACAAGTACGTCTCGAGAGGGCTCTGGTTCGCCCTCTTCGTCGGCGGTCTGACGCTCGGGGGTGCGGTCGCGGCGAACGCGGCGACGACCTCCGGAGCGGACGGCACCGCCTCGGGCACACAGGTGTCGCCGTCGATCGACGCGCCGGTGTCCGCGACCGGCAACGCACTCGGGGTCCTCGGCGACGCGGTGTCGTCGGTCACCCGTCCGGCAGCGCCCGCGGCCCCGGCCGCACCGTCGTCCTCGGCTCCGGCCGCGACACCGTCCACGTCGGGTGCCGACGGCATCGCCTCGGGGACGCAGGTCGTGCCGGACGTCGCGGCGCCCGTGCAGATCTCGGGCAACGCGATCGCGGTCGGTGGCGACGCTGCCGCGGCATCCGCACCGGCACCGGCTCCGGCAGCTTCGGCTGCTCCGGCGGCCCCTGCTGCTGCGCCCGCGGCGGCGCCGACGACCTCCGGGTCGGACGGCATCGCCTCGGGGACCCAGGTCGCCGGTGCGGTGACCGCGCCGGTCTCCGCCACGGGCAACGCGGTGGCGGTCGGCGGCGACGCCGTGTCCGCTGCCGCCACGCCTGCCGCGTCGGCGCCCGCTGCCTCGACGCCTGCTGCTCCGGCCGCGGCGCCGACGACCTCGGGGTCGGACGGCACGGCCTCGGGCACGCAGGTCGCGCCGGTGGTGTCCGTGCCGGTGACGGTGTCGGGGAACGGTATCGGGCTGCTCGGTGACGGCACCTCGGCGGGGGCAGCTGCCCCGGCGGCCGGCACCACGACGCCGGCCGCGGGCGGTTCGACCTCCGGCAGTGACGGACTCCTCTCGGGGACGCAGATCCTCGGTGCGGTTTCCGTCCCGGTGACGGTGTCGGGCAACGGCATCGGGCTGCTCGGTGACGGCACCTCGGCGGGGGCAGCTGCCCCGGCGGCCGGCACCACGACGCCGGCCGCGGGTGGTTCGACCTCCGGCAGTGACGGACTCCTCTCGGGGACGCAGATCCTCGGTGCGGTCTCGGTGCCGGTGACGGTGTCGGGGAACGGCATCGGGCTGCTCGGTGACGGCACCTCGGCGGGGGCAGCTGCCCCGGCGGCCGGCACCACGACGCCGGCCGCGGGTGGTTCGACCTCCGGGTCGGACGGCACGGCCTCGGGCACGCAGGTATCCCCGGTGGTGTCGGTTCCGGTGACGATCGGTGGGAACGGCATCGGCCTCGTCGGGGACGGCACGAGCACCGGTTCCACGGCCCCGGCGACCGGGACCACGACGCCCACCACGGGCGGCTCCACCTCGGGTGACGGGGGACTGCTCTCGGGCAGCCAGATCACACCCGTGATCAGCCTCCCGATCACCATCGGCGGCAACGGGATCGGCATCGTCGGCGACGGCACCAGCTCGACGACGACGCCCGGTGGCGGCACCACTCCCGGTGACGGCACCGACCCCGGTGACGGCACGGACCCGGGCGACGGCACCACCCCTGGTGACGGCACGGACCCCGGAGACGGCACCACCCCTGGTGACGGCACCGACCCCGGCGACGGGAACGGCGCCGGCGACGGCACCACGCCCGTCTCGGTGACCACCCCGGCCACCGGGGCCGGTGCAGTCGTGGCGACCAGCGCCTCCCGGCCCGCGACGGTCGTCGCGACGACCGCCGGTGCCTCGACGGTCGTCCAGGCCGCCGTCCGCACGGTGGCTGCGTCGAGCAGCCAGCCGGCCCTCGCCTACACGGGAGCGTCCTCGCCGGTCGTCCCCGCCGGCATCGCCCTGCTGCTGCTCCTCGCCGGAGCGGGGACCCTGGTGCTGCGCAAGCGGCACTGACGTCCGACGGGCTCGAGGGGCACCGCACCGCGGTGCCCCTCGCACCCGTGCCCACTGTCCGCCGTCCGCTGGACGAACGCCGAAGGCTCTCTGGGAGCCGACCATGGCGAACCTGTGCGGAGCAGAAGCGCCTCCGAGGCCGCCCGGCAGCGGGGCAGCGCCACGATGAGAGCGTGCTCCACGACCTCCTGCGCATCCCCATCACGGGCTCGACCGTCCTCGTACCGGTCGACGTGCTCGCCGCCGTCCTCGTCGTGTGGGCGCTCCTCGCCCGGCCGCGGTCGCTCGGCCGCGTCCTCGTCCGGATCGCCGCCCTCGGCGTCGGTGCGGTCGCCGGGCTGGCGCTCGTCTGGTGGTTCGGCGACGTCCAGGACGCGTTCGGTGTCGCGTTCACCTCGGTGACCCGGATGTGGGTCGCCCTGGCGTGCGCCGGGATCCTGCTGCTGGTCGTGCTGCTCGTGCAGGGCGGCTGGACGGGCCGGGTGGTCGCCGGGGCCGCCGCCGCGAGCCTGCTGCTCGCAGCGGGACTCGGCATCAACGTCGACTTCGGCTTCTACAAGAACGTCGAGCAGGCCATCGCCACGAACCCCTACAAGACGCGGACCCTGGCGGAACGGGACCCCGCGGTCGAGCGGCTCGTCGACCTGCACGACTGGCACGCCCCGGCGGACATGCCGAAGAAGGGGGAGACGTTCAGCGTGACGATCCCCGGCACGATCTCGCACTTCCACGCCCGGAAGGCCGTGGTGTGGCTCCCGCCGGCCGCGCAGGTCCGGAACGCCCCGGCGCTGCCCGTGCTCGTCGCACTCTCCGGGCAACCCGGCGAACCGGCCGACCTCTTCCAGACCGGCGACATCGGCCACTACCTCGACCGGTACGCAGCAGCGCACGACGGCCTCGCCCCGATCGTCGTCGCCCCGGACCAGCTCGGCGCTCCGAACCGCAACCCGATGTGCGTGGACTCCCGGCGGCTCGGGCGCAGCGAGACCTACGTCATGACGGACACCGTCGACTGGATCCGGAAGCACCTCGCGGTCGCGACGGCACCGACGGGCTGGGGCGTGCTCGGCTTCTCCGAGGGGGCCACCTGCGCGATGCAGTTCTCGTCCGCCCACCCCGACGTCATCGGGTCCGCGCTGGCGATCTCGAGCGAGATCGCCCCGAAGAACGGCAGCCTGCAGCACACCATCGCCGTCGGCTTCGGCGGTTCCCGCTCCGCCTACGACGCCGCGACGCCGGTCGCCGAGATGCGCGCCCACGGCCGGTACGCCGACCACCTCGTCGTGTTCGGGGTGGGCGGGGACGACGCCCCGTACAAGGCGTCCACCGCCACGCTCCGTGCGGCGGCCGCGAGGGAGGGCATCGCCACGCAGCTGGTCGTCTCCCCGGGGTCGGCGCACGACTGGAACACCGTCCGCTACGTGCTCGCGCACGGCCTCCCACCGGTGCTCGAGCACCTCGGGCTCCCCGCGAGCGGACCGCTGTGAGCGGCGTCGCATCGGCAGTGGCGACCGTCCGCCGGGTCGTCGTCACCCGCCCGGTCACCACGGCGATCGTCCTGCTCGTGCTGGCGACCTCGACGCTCGCGTTCGTGCTCCGGCTGGAACACGGAGCGCACGCGACCGTGTTCGGTCCGTTCCGGGTCTTCGCGGCGTCGACCGGCGTGCTCGCCCTGCTGCTGACGCTCGCCGGGGTGGTCGTGCTCGTCGGGGCCTCGGAGCGGCTCATGGGGTCCTGGCGCACGGCACTGGCGTTCGTGGTCACGACCGTCGTCGGTACGGGCATCGCCGCGTTCGCCGTGCTCGTCGACCTCGACGGCAGGGGCGTCGTGCCGATGGTGCTCGGCCGGGCGACGAGCTTCGACCCCTGGACCGCCATCGTCGGCACGGTCGTCACCGCCAGCGCCTTCGCGGGGACGCTGTGGCGGCGGCGGATCCGGGTGAACGCCCTCGCCGTGGTCGCCGCCCTCCTGCTCTACGCCGGGCACGTCTCCGACCTGTCCGCCGTCCTCGCCGCGGCCGCCGGGTGGCTTCTCGGCGAACTCCTGCGCCGCACACCGAAGCGGCAGGGCTGGGTGCGCAGCTCGCACCGCGAGATCCGGGTGCTGCTCGGCACCGCGGTGCTGGTGTCCGCCGTCGGCCCCGTCATCGCGCTGGTGTCCCGCGCGCGGGTGGGGCTCCTCGCACCGATCGCCGCGGTCGTCGGCGCCGGCCCCGTCACCCCGGTGCGGGGCTGCCGTGCGGACGCGGTCGCGGGGGAGTGCCTCCGCGGGCTCCTGTCCTTCCGCGCGACCGACCCGTGGACCCTCGTGCTCGCCGTCGCGCCCCTGCTCGTGCTCGTCGTCGGCGGACTCGGGCTCTTCCGCGGCAGTCGCTTCGCGGTGTGGCTCGTGGTCGTCGTCGACACGGTGACGGCGATCGCCGCCGCGATCACCTACGGCCTCGTCCCGGGGCGCGTCGTCGCGCAGCACGGCCTCGAGGACCAGTTCGTCACCGACGTGTCCATCGTCGCGTCGATCGTCGTCCCGCTCGGGACCGCGGTCGTCCTCGTCGTGCTGCGGCGGTCCTTCACGGTGCTCACCAGCCGGCGCCGCGTCGTCGCCTTCGCGGTCACCGTCGGTGCGGCCGCGGTCGGCATCGTCAGCGTGGTGCTGGTCGTCGCCGCGTCCTCGGCACACCACGTCGAGGACCCCCTGCGGCTGGCGCTCGCCGCCCTCGGCCCGCTCGCACCGGTGAGCTTCTGGGACCGGCTCCCGTCGCTCGACCACGCGCTCCGGCTCGTGCTCGGGCTGAGCGGACCGGTGCTCTGGCTGGTCGTGGCGATCGCCGCCGTCCGGCCGACCGGGGCCGTCGAACCCGACACCGACGCCGACGCTGCGCACGCCGACCGCGAGCGCGCCCGCGCCCTGCTCATCGCCGGTGGCGGGGACGCGTTCGGCTGGATGACGACCTGGCAGGGCAACGCCTACTGGTTCGCCGAGGACGGTCGCGCCGGCGTCGCCTTCCGCCGCAACGGCCGCGTCGCGGTGACGGTCGGCGGGCCCTTCGGCTGGCCCGACGCCCGCACGGCGGCGATGACCGCGTTCGCCCGGTGGTGCGACGACAACGGCTGGACGGCGGTCTTCTACGGCATCGGTGCGGAGACCGCCGGGGTGCTCACCGCGCAGGGCTGGGCGACGCTCCCGGTGGCCGAGGACGCCGACTTCGACCCCCGGACGTGGACGACGAGCGGGAAGAAGAAGCAGGACGTCCGGACCTCGGTGAACAAGGCGGCGCGCGAGGGCCTCACCGCGACCTGGTCGAGCTGGCAGCAGCTGCCCGCGTCCACCACCCGGCAGATCGAGGCGATCTCCGAGGAGTGGGTCGCCGAGCGCGAGCTGCCCGAGATGGGGTTCACCCTGGGCGGGGTCGACGAGATGCGCGACCCCGCGGTGCGCACCCTCGTCGCGCAGGACCCCGAGGGCACGGTGCTCGCGGTCACCAGCTGGTTGCCGGGGTACCGGGACGGCCGGGTCGTCGCCTGGACGCTCGACGTCATGCGACGCACACCCGCGGCACCGAACGGCGTGATGGAGTTCCTCGTCGCGAGTGCGGCCGACCGGATGCGCGAGGACGGCGTCGAGCGACTCAGCCTGTCCGCGGCCCCGCTCGCGCAGGCCGCCGAGGGCCCGCAGGCGAACGACGGCGTGCAGAGCCTGCTGGACCTGGTCGGCGGGGTCCTCGAGCCGGTGTACGGGTTCCGGTCGCTGCTGCGGTTCAAGCAGAAGTTCGGCCCCGAGCTGCACCCGCTGGTGCTCGCCTACCCGGACCCGGTCGCGCTGCCGGCGATCGGGATCGCGGTGGTGCGCGCGTACCTGCCGGACCTGTCGCTCCGGCAGGCGGTGGCGTTGGCGCGCGGGCGCGGCTGAGCAGACGGACCGACGGACGGTTCGGGAGGCGCGGCGCACCTCCGCCCCGCGGCCAGCGGGACCGGGTGGCGGACGTGGGTCGCGGGGTCGGCCGCACCGCGCCTCCTGGCCCGCAGCGCGGTCACGCGACGTCCGGTTACGCCCACGGAACCGGCGCAACGTGTCCGTCACCTGCGTGGGGTATCGTTCCCGGTACGCAAGCGCTCCGGGGTCGGTGCAAGTCCGAACCGGTGGTGACAGTCCACGAACTGATGACGGGTGCGAACCCGGCAGAGGTTGACCCGGTGGAACTCCGGGACCGACGGTGAAAGTCCGGATGGGAGGCGCGCTGGCGGACGAGACGTCCCACGATCCGTGGGTGCGACCCGTCCGTCGATGCCGACGATCGTCGAACGCCCCCGGAGTCCCGTTGAGAGGACACCAGTGTTCACCGGCATCATCGAGGAACTCGGCACCGTCACCGCCGTCGAGCAGCACGGCGACTCCGTCGCGCTCACCGTCCGCGGGCCCGTCGTCGTGCAGGACGCCCGGCACGGCGACTCCATCGCGACGAGCGGCGTCTGCCTGACCGTCGTCGAGCAGACCCCGGAGACCTTCACGGCCTTCGTCATGAAGCAGACGCTCGACATGAGCGCGCACGGGTCGCTCGCGGTCGGCGACCGGCTCAACCTCGAACGCGCGGCCTCGGTCGGCGACCGGCTCGGCGGGCACATCGTCCAGGGCCACGTCGACGGCACCGCCACCGTGCTCGAGACCGCGGACGGCGACGGCTGGCGGCGCGTCCGGTTCTCGCTCGCGCCGGACCTCAGCCCCCTGGTCGTCGACAAGGGCTCGATCGCGATCGACGGCGTCTCGCTGACGGTCAGCGCCGTGTCCTCCGAGGACACCCCCGCCGCGGACGCCTGGTTCGAGGTGAGCCTCATCCCCGAGACGCTCGAGGCCACCACGCTCGGCGCCCGCGTGCCGGGGGACCGGGTGAACATCGAGACCGACGTCCTGGCCCGGCACGTCCGGCGGATGCTGCGCCTCGACGCCGCGGTGCGGCCGCTCGAGGGCGATGCGCGTCCGCTCGAGGGCGATGCGCGTCCGCTCGAGGGTGCCACGCTCGGCCAGGAGGAACGGTGATGGTCGCCGGGGCACGTCCCGCCGCGCAGGCGGGTGCCTCCGGTGTGGTTGCTGCGTCCGGTGCGGTCGCCGGGTCCGGTGTGGTCGGCCCGGGATCGCTCGGGCTGTCGAGCGTCGACGAGGCCATCGCCGCCATCGCCGCCGGCCGCCCGGTGATCGTCGCCGACGACGAGGACCGCGAGAACGAGGGCGACGTCATCCTTTCCGCCGAACTCGCCACCCCCGAGTGGATCGCCTGGACCGTGGCGCACTCGTCGGGGTTCATCTGCGCACCGGTGAGCGTCGAGATCGCCGACGCACTCGACCTCCCGCCGATGGTCGCCCACAACGAGGACGTCCGCGGGACGGCCTACACCGTGACCGTGGACGCCGCCGTCGGGGTCACCACCGGCATCAGCGCCCACGACCGAGCGCACACGTTGCGGGTCCTCGCCGACCCGGCGTCCGTGCGCGACGACCTGCACCGGCCCGGACACGTCGTGCCCCTGCGGGCCCGTCCGGGCGGGGTCCGCGAGCGTGCGGGCCACACCGAAGCCGCGATCGACCTGGTCACCGCCGCAGGGCTCCGGCCCGCCGCGGCGATCTGCGAGATCGTCGACGAGGACGGCGGCATGATGCGTCTGCCGGGACTCCTCGGACTCGGGGCACGCGCCGGCGTGCCCGTCATCACCATCGCCGCGCTCGCCGAGTGGCTCGACGCGGCAGACCGGGCAGCGGCGGAGTCCGCGCCCACGGAAGGAACGGCACGATGAGCGGAGCAGGCGCGGCGGACCGCGACCACGTCGACGGCAGCGGCATCCGGGTGGCGATCGTCGCCGGGCAGTGGCACGACGAGATCGCCGGGGGCCTCCTCGCCGGGGCGCAGCGCGAGGTCGAGCGACTCGGTGCCATGGCGGAGGTCATCCCTGTCCCCGGGAGCTTCGAGCTGCCCGTGGTCGCGAAGGCCGCGCTCGAGGCCGGGTTCGACGCGGCGGTCGCCCTCGGCGTGATCATCCGCGGTGGGACCCCGCACTTCGAGTACGTCTCGGACGCGGCGACGAGCGGCCTCACCCGGGTCGCGATCGACGCCGGCAAGCCCGTCGGCTTCGGCGTGCTCACCCTGGACGACGAGCAGCAGGGCCTCGACCGTGCCGGGCTGCCCGGTTCGAAGGAGGACAAGGGGGCCGAGGCCGTGCACGCCGCCGTGTCGACCGTGGTGACCCTGCGCCGGCTGCGCGTGCTCGCGTAGGCGACCCGCGCCTCCTGGCCCGCCGCGCGTCAGCGCGTCCGCGCGTCGCTGCTGCGCTCGCACAACCGAAGTCACCCCGCGCCACGCGATCACGTGGTGCGGGGTGACTTCCGTTGTGCGAACGGCCCCGCACCTCTTCAGGTGCGGGGCCGTTCGTGTGCGGTGGTGCTGACTACCGCTTGCCGAACACGTGGATCGGCAGGAAGAAGGAGAGGCACATGAGCACGAGACCGCCCATGAAGATGAACGCCTGACCCGAGCTCACCTGGAACGCGAAGCCGAACAGGTACATCGAAACCAGCAGCAGCAGGATCGAGAAAACAGCGGCGATGACGCGGCCCACAGTGGTACCTCCGGAATCAGGCGGGTGGATCGGACCCAGTGTATCCCCAGGAGCGACGAACTCGGTTCACGCTCCGGGGCGGGTGGCGATCAGCCGGTCGACCACGGCGAGGAGCGGCTCCATGTCGACCGAGGCGCGGTCCGGTCGGACCTCGCTGGCGGCGCCGAGGGACGCCGCGTGGTACAGCCCGTCGCCCATGAGCTTGATCGCCTGCGCCGTGGGGACGTCCCCGAGCGAGTCGACGAGCGTGGCCAGCCAGGCGTTCTCGGTCTCGTCGAGGGTGCGGCCCGCCTCTTCGTAGCCGGCCTGCTGCAGTCGGCTCGCGGCGAGGAGGGCGAGGTCGAGCTCGCTGCCCACGAACTGGCAGTTCCGCACGAAGTAGCGGGCGGCGCCGTCCTCGGCGTCACGCATGCGCTCGACGTCGATGGCGGAGAGGTCGGACAGGCGTTCGCAGAGGCCCTCGACCAGGGCGGCCTTCGAGCCGAAGTGGTAGAGCAGTCCGCCCTTGGACACCCCGGCCCGAGCGGCCACGGCGTCGAGGGTCGCCGGACGCTCTCCTTCCTCGCACACGATGGCGACGAAGCTGTCCAGGACACGATCGCGGGCGCTTGCCATGCCGGAAGTCTGCCATGCGACGCGGGCGTGCCGCGTCCGGCGGGCGCAGCGCAGGCGCGGAGGAGGCGCGGTGCCGACGACACGGCGGGCGCAGCGCAGGCGCAGCGCAGGCGCCGTGGGCCATCCTCCACGGCGCCTGCGGGTCCGGTCAGCCCTTCAGCGCTCCCGCCGCGATGTTCGCGATGAAGTGCCTCGAGCCGATGATGAACACCCCGATGAGCGGGAACACGCTGATCACGGCACCGGCCATCACCGAGCCGAGGTCGGTCGCGTTCACCGAGCTGAGCGAGGCGAGTGCCACCTGGAGCGTCTGCCCCTTCGGGTCGATCAGCACGATCAACGGCCACACGTAGTCGTTCCACGCCGTGATGAAGGTGAAGATGCCGAGGAACGCGAGGCCTCCGCGGAGCATCGGGACCGCGATCGACCACCAGGTGCGGAAGAACCCGGCGCCGTCCACGCGCGCGGAGTCGATGACCTCGTTCGGGATCGACCCGGTGGCGAACTGCCGCAGGAGGAAGATGCCGAACGCGTTCGCCGCCCCGGGGACGATGAGCGCCTGGAGTCCACCGATCCACCCGAGGTGCGCCATGAGCACGAAGCTCGGCACGAGCGACAGGCTGCCGGGGACGAGGAACGTCGCCAGCATGACGGTGAACAGCGAGCGCTTGAACGGGAACTCGTACTTGGCGAAGGCGAACGCGGCCAGCGAGTCGAACAGCATGACCAGGACCGCGGTGCCGCCGGCGACGATGACGGTGTTGCCGAGCGCCCGCAGCATGTCGACGCTGCTGAACACCGTGGCGAGGTTCTGCATGGTGTGGTCGCTGAACCACAGCGACGGCGGGTAGCCGAAGATCTGCGCGTTGGACGACGTCGACATGACGAGCAGCCAGTAGAACGGGAAGATCGACAGCACGACGCCGACGATGAGGCACAGGTGCGTGACGAGCCGTCCGACCCAGCCGTGCCTGAACCCCCGGCGGTGGTCGTCGGGCCGGTCGGTGACGGCGTTCGGCCGGCCGAGTGCGGCGGCGGTGTTCGTGGTGCGGGGTGCGGTGTCGGCGCTCATGCGCGGGGTCCCTTCGCGCTGGTCGTGACGGTGCGCGGGGTGCGCAGTCGCCGTGGGGTCTTGAGCCCGTCGCGCTCGCTGAGCAGTCGCCAGTTGATGATCGCGAAGACCACGGAGAAGAAGAACAGCACCCAGGCGATCGCCGAGCCGTACCCGAAGTCGAACTGGTTGAACGCCTGGTCGTACTGGTAGAGCACGATCGTCATGCCGGCCTCGTCGGGGCCACCGACCGCCTGCCCGTTGAACAGGATCTGCGGCTCGGTGAAGAGCCCGAGGCCACCGATGGTCGACGTGATGACGGTGAACAGGATGACCGGCCGCAGCATCGGGATCGTGATCCGCGTGAAGATCTGCCAGGTGTTCGCACCGTCCACCTTCGCCGCGTCGTACAGCTCGGTCGAGATCGACTGCAGGCCGGCGAGGTAGATGATCGCGTTGTACCCGGTCCAGCGCCAGATGACCATGACCGCGATCGTGACCTTGATGCCCCAGTACGACGAGAGCCAGCCGACCGGGTCGGCACCGACGGCTCGGAGCGCGGCGTTGACGAGCCCGAACCCGTCCGAGAACACCGAGCCGAACACGATGGCCATCGCGACCATGCTCGTTACGTTCGGGATGAAGAACGCGACCCGGTAGAAGCCCTTCGCCCGGATGTTGCCGTGCAGCAGGAACGCGAGCACGAGGGCGAGGAACAGCATCGGGACGGTCGAGATGATCCAGATGATGAAGGTGTTCGAGACGGCGTTCCAGAACCGCGGGTCGGTCAGCAGGTACTGGTACTGCGCGAGACCGACGAACGCGGGGGAGCCGACACCGTCCCAGTCGGTGAACGACAGCACGATCGAGAAGACGATCGGGAACAGCCCGAACACGAGGAACAGCACGTAGAACGGCGCGATCGCCACGTACTGCGGCCAGAACCGGCGCAGGCTGAAGCGGTGCCCGGTCGCCGCGGTGGAGATCGAGGCCGTGGGGGCGCCCCCGACGACGGGGTTCGCGGTGGTGGCGGTCTTCTCGCGGACCGGCGCGCTCATGCCGACACCCCGCGCTTCGCCAGGACGCGGTCGGTCTGGTCGATGGCGTCCTGCCAGGCGCGCTCCGGGTCCTTGCCGCCGGACTCCACGTTCGTGATCTCGGTCGCGAACGCGCCGATGAACCGCTCCGAGTTCGAGATGTACGTCACGGGGACCTCCGGTGCGGCCTTGCTGAAGAAGTCGAGCGGGTTCTGGTCCCCGAAGAAGTCGCCGGGGTTGCGCATGATGCCGTTCTCGAACGACGCGGGTGTCGACGGGAAGAGCTGGATGTCGTTGTAGGTGTGGGACTGCACGTCCGCGCCGGTGATCCACTTGGCGAACGCCACCGCGGCTTCGGGGTTCTTCGACGTCTTGGGCACGGCCAGGAACGAGCCGCCGCTGTTGCCCGGTCGCTCGGGCTGCCGGGCGATCCGCCACTTCCCGGACAGGTCCGGAGCCGTGTCGTGGATGATCTGCGTCCACCACGCGCCCTCGATCTGCCCGGCGACCCGACCCGCGACCCACCCGGCGTTCTGGTCGGTCCCGGACTGCAGGTTGCCGGTGATCCCGGCGTGGATCGACTCGACCGCGTTCTCCCAGGCCTTGCGGATCGAGCTGTCGTCGTCGTGGTAGAGCGGCTGGTCGTCACGGTCGAAGTACCGCGTGGGGCTCGCGGAGACGAACTGGTTGAAGAGCTGCGTCGCGGTGATGATCGTCGCGGCACCGGTCTTCTGCTTGATCTGCTTGCCGAAGGTCCGGAAGTCCGCCCAGGTCTGGATCGCCGCGCTCACCTCGTCCGGGTCGGTGGGGAGGTCGGCCTTCTGCAGGACGTCCTGGTTGTAGAAGAAGCCGGTGGGGCCGGTGTCGACGGGCCAGAAGCACTGCCGCCCGGACGGGGTCCGGCCGAGCGAGAGCTTCCAGTCGTAGTAGGCGGACTTCTCGGTGGCGGAGGGATCGAAGTCGGTGAAGAGGTCCTCGTCGGGGAAGTAGAGCCAGCAGTTCGAGTTCACCATGAGGACGTCGGGGATGAACGCGTTCCCGGCGAGTGCGGTCCGGAACTTGGTGTCGTACGACGCCCCGCCGATGAGGTCCGGCCGCAGCCGCATCGGTTCGTGGCCGCTGATGCCCCCGGCCGCCTGCTTCAGGAACTTCGGGTCGAGGGACCGGTTCCAGTACCAGAGGACGAGTTCGTCCGGGTCCTTGGAGATCGCGGTGCCGGTGGAACACCCTGCGAGGAGGGCCGTGGTGGCGAGTGCGCCGAGGGCGCCTGCGCCGGCGAGGAACCCCCGCCGGCTGAGACTGTGCGTTGCTGCTGTCACTGGAGTGCCTGCTCTCGTCGTTGAGATGCGGAACCGTTGAGCGCTCGACCGTGAACGCTCACGAAGTGGTCAGAGCATGCCCCGGCCGACACGCCGTGTCAAGCATCCGCATCGTTGCAGGTGCGGAGACTGGCGGGTACGGTCGTCGGGACCGTGAAGGTTCACGACACGATAGGGATCCGCATGTCAGCGCAGACCGCGACCACCGCCAGCAGCACCTCCTCGACGGGGCACGACACCCCCGGTTGGGCCGTCCTCGGCCCCGGTGGGATCGCCCGCCGCTTCCTCTCCCAGCTGCCCTCGAGCGGCGTCGGGGCCACCCTCGTCGCGGCCGGCAGCTCGTCGGCGGAGCGAGCGGGAGCGTTCGCTGCCGAGGCTGCCGAGCACGGGTTCGCCGACGTCGCCGCGGCCACCTACGACGAGGTACTCGCCGACCCGCGCGTCGACGCCGTCTACGTCTCGACGGTCCACACCGGGCACGCGGCGCTCGTCCTCGCGGCGCTCGCGGCGGGCAAGGCGGTCCTCTGCGAGAAGCCGCTCTCGCCGAACCACGGCACGTCCATGGTGCTCGCCGATGCCGCACGCCAGGCCGGTCTGCCCCTCGTCGAGGCGTACATGTACCGCTTCCACCCGCAGACCGCGGCCCTGCTCGACCTCGTCCGGCAGGGTGCGATCGGTACCGTCACGCACGTCGACGCCTCGTTCGCGTTCCGGGCGGGCAGCCGGTCCGGCCGGCTCTTCGACGTCGACACGGCCGGCGGCGGGATCCTCGACGTGGGCGGCTACCCGGTGACCATGACGGCCGCGATCGTGCAGGCCGCGACCGGCGTGGCCGTCGCCGAGCCCACCGAGCTCACCGCCACCGGGACCGTCGGCCCGACCGGCGTCGACGAGTGGACGGTGGCACAGCTCAGCTACACCGGCGGGATCACCGCGAACCTCCGGACCGGCGTCCGCGTGCAGGACGACAACGCCGTGGTCGTCCACGGCACCACGGGCAAGATCACGCTCACCGACCCGTGGACCCTCGGCGACGACCCCACGATCGAGATCAGCACGGTCGACGAGGACGCGCGCACGCTGTCCTTCGCCGGCGCGCACCCCTACGCCCTCGAGGCCGACGCCACCACGGCGGCCCTCGCGGCCGGTCGTGTCGACGCCCCCGAGTTCACCCTCGACGAGTCGCTCGCCACCGCCCGGACGCTCGACAAGTGGCGTGCCGCGATCGGTCTGCGCTTCCCGTTCGAGGCCGAGACCGCCGACATCCCGACCGTCAGCGGCCGACCCCTCACGGTCGCCGCGCACGAGCCGGACCGTGCCGACAACCCGATGCGCTACGGCGAGGTCGCGGGTGTCGGCAAGCGCATGTCCCGACTGG
Source organism: Curtobacterium sp. SORGH_AS_0776 (assembly GCF_031453355.1). Classification (NCBI taxonomy): domain Bacteria; kingdom Bacillati; phylum Actinomycetota; class Actinomycetes; order Micrococcales; family Microbacteriaceae; genus Curtobacterium; species Curtobacterium sp. SORGH_AS_0776. The sequence goes on along the minus strand of NZ_JAVIYU010000001.1, from coordinate 3,517,156 downwards.
TGATGGGTGTCGACAACCAGCCCGACCTGGCGCACGCGAGCGCGATCTTCGACCTGTTCGTGGAGCAGGGCGGCAACGTGTTCGACACCGGCTACATCTACGGCGGGGGCGTGCTCGAGGGCCGGCTCGGCAAGTGGATCCAGAACCGCGGCGTCCGCGAGGACGTGGTCGTGATCACCAAGGGCGCGCACACGCCGTACTGCGACCCGGAGTCCCTCACCCGGCAGTTGCTCGAGAGCCTCGAGCGACAGGGCACCGACTACGCGGACATCTACATGATGCACCGCGACAACACGGACATCCCGGTGGGGGAGTTCGTCGACGTCCTCGACGAACACCGTCGTGCCGGCCGCATCCGCGTGTACGGCGGATCGAACTGGACCCCTGCCCGGTTCGACGAGGCGAACGCCTACGCCCGCGCGAACGGCAAGCACGAGTTCGAGGTGCTGAGCAACCACTTCGGCCTGGCCGAGGCGTACGACGTGCCGTGGGCCGGCTGCGAGCACGCCACCGACGCGGCGTCGAAGCAGTGGCTCGAGGAGCGCCAGGTGCCCCTGCTGCCCTGGTCCTCGCAGGCGCGTGGGTTCTTCACCAGCCGGGCCAAGCCGGAGGACACGAGCGACGCCGAACTCGTGCGCTGCTACTACAGCGACGAGAACTTCGAGCGGCTGCGCCGTGCGTCGGAGCTCGGCGAGCGGTTCGGCGTCCCCGCGACGGCGATCGCCCTGGCCTACGTGCTGCACCAGCCGTTCCCGACGTTCCCGCTCTTCGGACCGCGTACGATCGCGGAAGCCCGGTCGTCCATGACCGGCCTCTCCGTCGACCTCACTCCGGAACAGGTGGCATGGCTGGACCTCCGCGACTGACCGAACCCGTTCCCGCACCCGGCGGCCGGGCGACGATCATCGACGTCGCCGCGGCCGCCGGGGTGTCCCGACAGACCGTCACCCGGGCGATGAACGGCATGTCCGGCATCAGCGCGGCGACGAAGGAACGGGTCCTCGCCGCCGCGGAGCGCCTCGACTACCGGCCGTCGCGCTTCGGCCGCGGGCTCGTCACGGGTGGCGACCACCAGCTCGGCCTCGTCGTGAACGACCTGCGCAACCCCTACACGCCGCAGCTCGCCTCGGCCGTCTTCCGGCTCGCCGCCGAGCAGGGCTGGAACGTCATGCTCGCCGACGTCGACCTGGCGAGCGACGCCGACCGCATGGTGCAGGCGCTCGGGTCGCAGACGGACGTCGTCATCGGGTACCTCGGCTCCCGTCGCGACCGGTGGCGCGAGCTCCTCGGCACCGTGCCGATGGTCGAGCTCGACCCGTACTCGGAGCCACCGACCGCAGCCGTCTGGATCGACCCCGCCGACGCGATCGAGGTCCTCGCCGACCACCTCGTCGCCACCGGGGTCCGGCACCCGGTCGTGCTCGACAACTCCTCGCCGGAGCACACGAGTGTCCGCGGCATCCTCATGATGGACGCCCTCCAGCGGCGTGGGTACCTGCCCGAGCTCGTGCACGCGGAGCACGGCACGGCGGAGTGCGGCGCCGAGGAGACGACACGGATCCTCCGGCGACGCCGACGACAGGACGCGATCCTCGCCTTCAACGACGTGATGGCGCTCGGTGTCCTGCAGGCCTGTCGGCGGGCGGGCGTCGACGTCCCGCGGGAGCTCCGGGTCGTCGGCGTCGACGGCCTGCCGCTCGGCTCGCTCGTCTCGCCGACGCTCACCACGTTGGCGGTGGACCTCGACGAGGTCGCGCGTGAGGCGCTCGACCTCGCCCTCGGCATGCTCGCCGGCGAGCTGCCGCGGCAGGGTGACGCGGTGCAGCGCACGGTGCGGCACCGCCTGCTCCTGCGCGAGTCGGCCTGACGACGCGGCCCACGAGACAGCGCGACCGGAGGACGGACGGGAGGCGCGGTGCGGGCCCGCACCGCGCCTCCCGTCCGTCATCAGTTGCATTTGCAACCATTACCGTCCAGACGGTACACTAACGAAGTCCTGACGGGATGCGTGCACACCCCGCGTCCCGTCCGGTCCGTTCGTCAGTTCCGCCGTCGACCTGGTCCGGCTCGAAGTCCCTGGAGTCACCGTGTCCGCCCTGCTCACCAGCCCGATCCCCACTGCCGCCACCGGCAGCCGCGCCCGCCGGTTCGCCGCCCTCGCGGTGCTCATGCTGCCCGTCCTCCTCATCTCGGTGGACAACACACCGTCCTGAGCTTCGCGCTGCCGTCGATCTCGCGCGCGCTGAACCCGGACGCCACCACGCAGCTCTGGATCGTCGACGCGTACCCGCTCGTCCTCGCCGGCCTCCTCGTCGTGATGGGCAGCATCGGTGACCGCATCGGACGCCGTCGGATCCTCGTCGTCGGTGCCACCGGCTTCGCGCTCTTCTCCGTCGCCGCGGCCTTCGCGACCGACGCCTGGATGCTCGTCGCCGCACGGATCGTCATGGGCGTGTTCGGCGCGATGCTCATGCCGGCGACCCTCTCGATCATCCGCAACGTCTTCGTCCACGCGGGGGAGCGGCGGATGGCGCTCGCCGTCTGGTCCACCATGTTCGCGGCGGGCAACGCCCTCGGGCCACTCGTCGGTGGCGTGCTGCTCGCGCACTTCCACTGGGGCGCGGTGTTCCTCGTCGCGGTGCCGATCCTCGTCGTGATGCTCGTCGCCGTGCCGTTCTGCGTGCCGGAGTCCCGCGACCCGAACCCCGGGGCCGGTCGATGTGCCGAGCATGTTCCTGTCGCTCGGCGCCCTCGCCCCGATCGCGTGGGCGATCAAGTCCGTCGTGCACCCCGAGGAGCGCGGCTTCGCGATCGCGATGCTCGCCGTCGGCGTCCTGTGCGGCATCGCGTTCGTCCGTCGGCAGCTCCGCTCGCGGACCCCGATGCTCGACCTCCGGCTGTTCCGGAGCACGGCGTTCACCGGCAGCGTGCTCATGAACATGGCGGCGATGTTCTCGCTGACCGGGTTCCTGTTCTTCATCGCACAGCACCTGCAGCTCGTCGCCGGCCTCGACCCCTTCGCGTCCGGCATGGTGCTGGTGCCGGGGTCGGTCCTCACGATCGTGGCGGGGCTCGTCGTCGTGCCGATCGTCGCCCGGGTCGCTCCGCGCTGGGTCGTCGCCGTGTCGCTGCTGTTCTCGGCGGCCGCGTACGCGATGGTCGCGGTCCTCGGGCACCACGCCTCGATCGTGGCGCTGGCGTTCGCGTTCGTGCTGCTCGGGATCGGGATCGGCGCCTCGGAGACGGTGACGAACGACCTCATCATCTCGACGGCGCCGGCGGACAAGGCCGGTGCGGCGTCGGCGATGTCCGAGACGGCGTACGAGATCGGTGCCGTGCTGGGGACCGCGGTGCTCGGGACGATCCTGGCCACGGCCTACCGGGCGCACGTCGTGGTGCCGGACGGGCTGTCCTCGTCGGCGCACACCGCTGCCCAGGAGACCCTCGGCGGAGCGGTGTCGGCGGCGTCGTCCCTCGGCGGGTCGGCGGGGCAGGCGCTGCTCGAGTCGGCGCGGGCCGCGTTCGACTCCGGCGTCACGGTGACGGCGGGGGTGGCGGCGCTCCTGATGGTGGTCGCGGCCGCCGGTGCCGTCGTCATGCTCAAGCGCCGGTAGCGCGAGGCTGCACCCGACGTCACACGGGGTCACACGGCACGCCCGGGATCGACCGAACCTGGGAATCGTTGACCTCAACCATGGTTCAGGTCATACGTTGGGACATGGCCGCGGAGCCGCGGCCCTCCCCATCGAAGGAACGACCACGACTCCCATGCCCGACGCAGCACCGGCGAACATCGCGGACGCCTACAAGGCCGCCTTCCGGGGACACCCGGCCGGTGTCGCCGTCATCACCGCCGAAGGCCCCGACGGTCCGACCGGCCTCACCGCATCGAGCGTCGCGAGCGTGGCGATCGACCCGCCCGTGCTCGTGTTCTCGCTGTCCACGAACTCCGGGTCCGCCGGGGTCGTGCTCGGCGCCCCGATCTTCGTGGTGCACCTCGTCGACTCGCTCGGCGTCGCCCTCGCCCGTCGCTTCGCCTCCACCGGCAGCCCCGCGGCCGACGACCCGATCTGGGGCACCCTGCCGTCGGGTGACCGCTACCTGCCGAGTGCCGCGAGTGCCCTGCGCTGCCGGCCCCTCTCGACCACGCCGATCGGCTCGTCGACCGTCGTCGTCGCCGAGGTCCTCGACATCGTCGTCGGCCTCGAGCGGGGCGAGCCGCTGGTCTACCACAACCGGGAATTCCACTCCCTCACCGATCGTTCCCGGCTCTCGTGAGCCGCGGAGCACCATCCGCACACCACTGATCGAAAGGAACTCACATGGCTGAGTACACCCTGCCGGAGCTGCCGTACGACTACGCCGCACTCGAGCCGCACATCAGCGGCAAGATCATGCAGCTGCACCACGACAAGCACCACCAGACCTACGTGACGGGTGCGAACACCGCGCTCGAGCAGCTCGCCGAGGCCCGTGAGTCCGGCAATCTGGCGAACGTCAACAAGCTCGAGAAGGACCTCGCGTTCAACCTCGGTGGCCACGTCAACCACTCGATCTTCTGGACCAACCTCGGCCCGGACACGAAGGTCCCCGAGGGCGAGCTCGCCGCGGCGATCGACGAGTTCTTCGGCTCCTTCGAGAAGTTCCAGGCCCAGTTCACCGCCGTGGCCACGGGCATCCAGGGTTCCGGCTGGTCCGTCCTCGCCTGGGACACCGTCGGCCAGAAGCTGACCACGTTCCAGCTGTTCGACCAGCAGGCCAACGTGCCGTTCGGTCTCGTGCCGATCTTCATGCTCGACATGTGGGAGCACGCCTTCTACCTCGACTACCTCAACGTCAAGGCGGACTACGTCAAGGCCGTGTGGAACATCGTCGACTGGGAGAACGTCGCCGCGCGCTTCGCGAACGCGAAGTCGCAGAGCTTCGTCACCCTCTGAGACGGACGCAGCGTGTCACGGTCGTGACCCGGTGAACGACGGGAGGCGCGGTGCCGGCTGGCACCGCGCCTCCCGTCGTTCGTCGGTGCGCGTCGACCGCTCAGGCCGACTGGACGTGGGCCCCGGCGACCAGCTCGTGCGCGATCGCGCGCAGCGCGGCGTCGGGCGCCGTGCGCTCGCGGTCGACGATCGTGCCCCACTGCACGCCCCGAGCCGCGAGGACGGCACCGCGGGCCGCTCGTTCGGCGTCCACCGCGCCGTAGCCGTGTTCGGCGCACCAGGCGGCGATCGCGCTCACCTGCGCGCGGTGGAAGGTGCGCTCGCGATCACGGCCGTCGAGCGACTCGACCGATCCGAGCTCGAAGGTGAGCCGGGCGGCGAGGGAGCGCTCGGGGTCGTCGAGCCCGCCGAACACCGCGATGAGGTAGTCGGTCAGCCCGAGGTCGTCGGCGCCGGGGTCGAGCGTGACGTCGGAGACGGATTCCGCGAGGTGTTCCACCACGGCGTCGATCAGGGCTTCGCGCGTGCCGAAGTGGTACACGATCGGGTAGGCGCTCGTCCCGAGCACCCGGCCGAGGCTGCGGACGGAGACGTCCTCGAGCTTGGTGTCCTGCAGGTGCTCGGCCACCTTCGCGATGATCGCCGGCTTGAGTGTCGGGTCGGGCTTGCGGGGCATGGCGTCTCCAGCGGGCGTGATGGGCAGTACGCGACCGTTCACATACGATCACAGAGTATATTACTGAAGGTCACCGGGTGACAGCCGGGAATCCATCGCATGTGCGAGCTTTTTCAGCAGCCAAAGCGGAGTTTTACTCGATTCCACGTAGGATGGGCCTGATGTCCATGCCTCCAGAGCGCCCTGTGGCCCCGTCGCGCCCCGAGGCACCCCGTGCCGGGCGGGCGGTCGCAGGACGCCGCCGCGGGGCGGGGAAGCGATTCCTCGTGGTCGGCGACGTCCTCGACGGCGTGCTCGTGCACACCACCGCGGTGTCCATGGGGTCGCACGACCCGGCCGCGGTCATCCGGCACCGACCGGTCGGTGCCGCGGGCAACACCGCGACCTGGCTCGGCTGGCTCGGCGCCGAAGTGGACCTGGTGGGGCGGGTCGGCGTGGACGACGTCTACCGGCACGAGCGATCGCTCGCCGACGCCGGTGTCCGCGCGCACATCCGCTACGACGCCCGGACCGCGACCGGCGCCGTCGTGTCCGTGCGGAACGGGAACGGTCGGACCGCGATGTCCGATCCCGCAGCGAGCGGGGTGCTGTCGGCGGAGGACCTGCCGGTCGACCTCGTGGCGCGCGCGGACATCGTGCACCTGACCGGCTCGGCGATGCTCGGCGGAGGCGGTCCGGACCGCATCGCGGCACTCGTCGCCCAGGCCCGGTCCGGTTCCGCCCGGGTGTCCCTCGACCCCTCGTCCGCCGCGGTGGTGCGTGCGGTCGGTGCGTCGGAGTTCCTCGAGGCGCTCTCCGGCCTCGATGCCCTCTTCCCGAGCGAGGACGAGGCCCTCGCGCTGACCGGAGCACCCACCGTCACGGAGGCGATCGAGTCGCTCGCCGACCGCGTGCCCCTGGTCGTGGTGACCATGGGGACCGAGGGCGTCCTGCTCGGGCGGCGTGGTCGGACGCCGCAGCGGGTGCCGATCACGCCTGCGACGGTGGTGGACACGCTCGGCGCCGGGGACGCGTTCGCGGCGGGGTTCCTCCGTGCGTGGGCGACCGATCCGGTGCGGGTCGCGGCGGCTGCGCGCGAGGGCACGCGGGTCGCGGCGCGGGCGCTCGGGTTCGTGGGCGGGCGTCCGCCGGTCTGACGCTCGCGCGTCAGCGCTCGCTGGGTGCGGCCCGGTCCACTGGTCGCGGCGTCAGCGCTCGCTGGGTTCGGCCCGGACCACCAGGGTCTGCACGAGGCCGGCCGCGAGCGGCGCCAAGCGGATCTCGACCCGCAGACGACCGGCCGTCCCCGGCAGCCACCAGCGCAGGTGCGACTGGGCCAGGGACTCCTCGGCCAACGGTTCCGCCCCGAGGTCGGCACCGACGGCCGCCACCGCTTCCGCGACGGCCCGGCGGCGTCGTTCGTACGGCACGTCCATCGCCACGTTCGGCGTGCAGATCGCATCGGCGAGGTCGTCGTCCCAGAGGGCCAGGAGGCGCGTCACGGCAGCCTGCGCCGCCCGCGTCGCGTCCACGGTCGGCCCGGTGCCGGGTGCACGGACCGCCGCGGCGGTCCCGCGGGCGGTCAGCACGAGGTCGAGCGCCCGGTCCGCCGCCGCCGAGACCTTCGCCTGCGTGGCGTTCTCGAACGCGACGACGCCGAGGCCGTCCCGGACCGACCACCGCATGTGCGCCGAGAACCCCGGGTACCCGCCGGAGTGCGAGACGAGCTCGCCGAACGCCGGGTCCTGCTCGACGAACAGCCCGAAGCCGTAGGCCGTCGCGCGGCTCGAGGTCGGCACCACCGCTCGGGGCACGACCCGCATCGCCTGCTGCATGAGTCGGCGGTCGGCGGGGGAGACCGGTCCGGGTTCGGGCGCCTCGGTGAACGCCGACGCGAGGTGCCGACCCCAGCGGGCCAGGTCGGTGACCGTCGAGAAGAGCCCGCCGATCGACGAGAACGCGCCGGGACCCGACATCGGCAGCGGCTCCCACGTGCCGACGCCCGCCCCGTCAGCGGCGGGGCGCACGCCCGTGACCACGTGACCGCGGGCGTCGTCGGCGCGGAAGACGGTGTCGCGCAGGCCGAGGGGGTCGAGGACGAGCTCGGTCGCGACCTCGGGGAAGGGACCGCCGGCCACGACGGCGATCGCCCTGCCGAGCAACGCGTACCCGGTGTTCGAGTAGGCGAACCGGGTGCCCGGGACCGAGTCGAACAGGAGCCCGGCGCGCAGGACGTCGTCGAACTCGGCGTCGGAGATTGACTCCTGCCGGTCGGCCCACGGATCGTCGGTCGGGAAGCCGCCGGCCATGGTGAGGAGCATGCGCAGCGTCGGCACGGGGGAGTCGGCGGTGGGCAGCACGACGTCCGCGAAGGCGGGCACGAAGTCCGTGATCGGGGCGTCCAGCCGGACACGGTCGTCCGCGACGAGGGCGAGCAGGGTGGCCGCCGTCACGCTCTTCGTGCAGGAGGCGATCCGGTACACGGTGTCGGCGTCGGGAGCGATGCCGTCGCCGCGGTCGCCGTGCCCGCCCGAGGCGACGAGCCCGGTGCGGTCGAACACGCCCCAGACGCTGCTCGGTGCGACGCCGCGTTCGACTCGTTCGCGGAACAGCGCGTCGACGTCCGCGATCACCTGCGGATCGGTGCCGCTCACGACCGGCGCATCCGGTCGTACGCGTCGAGTGCCCGCTGCCGGGTCTCCTTGAGATCGAGCATGGGCTCCGGACGGTCTTCGTCGGCGGGGACCCAGCGGTGCACGTACTCGCGGTGCGGGTCGAACCGCTCGAGCTGCCGGTCCGGGTTGAACACCCGGAAGTACGGCGCCGCGTCGAACCCGGAGCCGGCGACCCACTGCCAGTTCGCCGCGTTGTTGGCGGAGTCGGCGTCGACGAGGGTGTCCCAGAACCACTGCTCGCCCACGCGCCAGTCGACGAGCATGTTCTTCACGAGGAAGCTGGCCGTCGCGAGCCGGACCCGGTTGTGCATCGCACCCGAGTGCCAGAGCTCCCGCATGCCCGCGTCGACGAGGTCGAACCCGGTCGTCCCCGTGCGCCAGCGGTCGACCTCGGCGTCCGGGACGTCCCGCCAGGGGAAGGCGTCGAACTCGCGCCGGACGTTCACCGTGGTGATGTCCTCGCAGTGGAAGTACTCGTTCCAGTTGAACTCGCGCCAGGCCAGCTGCCGGAGGAACGCTGAGGCGTTCCTGCGCTGCTCGGGCTCGAGCTGGCCGTGCAGGCGGTGCCAGACCTGGTACGGGCTGACCTCGCCCCACCGCAGGTGCGGGGAGAGGTCGCTCGTGGCGGCCATCGCGGGTTCGTCGCGCTGGTCGTAGTCCTCGAGCGCATGGTGCACGAAGTGTTCGAGCCGCCGGTGCGCGCCCTGCTCGCCGGGTTCCCAGGCGTCCCGGAGGCCGCCGGCCCAGTCGGGGTGCGTCGGCAGCAGGTCCCAGTCGTCGAGGTCGTCACTCGCGACCCGGGGCGCCGCGGGGAGGTCACGCGGCTTGGGCAGCGGGTGGCGGGGCTCGGGCATCGCCTGGGCGGCACGCCAGAACGGCGTGAACACCTTGTACGGCTCGCCCTGTCCGGTGAGGACGGTCCACGGTTCCCAGAGCAGGCTCGCGGCGAAGCTGTGCGCCTCGGTCCCGCCGTCGGTGAGCGTCGACTTGATGCCGGCGTCGAGGTCCCGCTCGGCTCGGCCGTACCGGCGGTTCCAGAACACCGCGTCGGCGCCGGTGTCGGACACGAGCGCGTCGACGGCCTCGGCAGCTGGCCCGCGGCGGAGGACCAGACGGGACCCGCGCTCGCGGAGTTCACCGTCGAGCGCGGCGAGCGAGTGGTGCAGCCACCACCGGGCCGCAGCCCCGATCGGGCGGATGCCGGGGGACTGCTCGTCGAGGACGTACGCGACCGTGACGTCGCCGCCGTGGTCGATCGCTGCTCGGAGTGCCGGGTTGTCCGCGAGACGGAGGTCGTCGCGGAGCCAGACCAGGGCGCCGGTCACACCGCTGCCGCGTCGACGTCGGACGCCGCCCGGGTCCCGCCACGTCGGGGTGAGGCCGCACCGGCCGCGGTCCGGAGCTTCGTGCAGAGTTCGGTGAGCGTGCGCAGCTCGGCGTCGTCGAGGCCGGCACCGACCTGGTCGGCGATGGTCTGCGCGTGCTGGACGGCGACGGCGCGGTACACGTCGAAGCCGTGCGCGGTGAGGGCCACGATCACGCCGCGGGCGTCGGCGGGGTCCGGCTGCTTCTCGACGATGCCGCGCGCGGAGAGCCGGTCGACCAGGCGGCTGACGCTCGGCTGCGTGAGGAGCAGGTGACCGGTGAGTTCGCGCATCCGGCATCGGCGGCCCGGCTGCGTGGAGAGGTTGAAGCAGACGTCGTACTCGTTGAACGAGATCTCGCCGCCCGGGAAGTCGGCGTTGAGCGCGCGCATCACCGTGACCTGGGCGCGGAAGAGCGCTTCCCAGGCCGCGACGGCGGTCGCCTTCTCGCTGCGGCGTGGCTCGTTCACGATCCCGCTCCCTCTGGTCGTACGGTCATGCCACACTACCGACGGCCTGGGACACGCGATGCTGCTGACGCGCAGCCGTGTCCCCCGGGACGCAACGAGGGCCGGTCATCACTGGGATGACCGGCCCTCTCCCTTGCACCAAGAGTGTCCTGCAATCACATTCCACAGGCGGTGCCACAGCAAACACCGTCTGCACGCACGACTGTATAACGAACGGGTAACGACGCGCTACCGGACGCGGCGGTCGTTCGCTGCGAGTTCACCAAGAACGACCGATCAGGATCAGAAGAGGTCCGGCGACGGCGTCGATGCGTAGCGCACGGCGACGTCCGCGTGGCGGTCGAAGCGGTAGCCGACACCGCGCACGGTGCGGACGATCTCCTCGAACGCGCCGAGCTTCGAGCGGAGGCGACGGACGTGGACGTCGATCGTGCGCTCGTTCGGGGTCTCGTCCTCGCCGTCCGACCACAGGCCGTCGATGATCGCCGAGCGGTCGACGGTCTGGCCCTCGCGGAGGACGAGGAACTGCAGGAGCTCGAACTCCTTGTACGTCAGGGGAGCGGCCTCGCCGTCGAGCGTGACGCGCTTCCGGGAGATGTCGATGACGACCCCGGTCTCCTCCGGCTCGGGCTTCTCCGCCTGCTTGCGGGCGGCCACGGCGGAGCGGTCCTGCAGGGCGAGCCGGACGACGTCGACGTCACGGCCGCCGGAGCCCTCGGCGGCGACGGCCACCGCGGCGTACGTCTCCGAGGTCGGGACGAGCTGCGCGGTCAGGGCCTTGAGCTGCTCGACGACCGCAGCGAGGGTCGTGCCCGCCACCGCTGCCTTCGCCTCGTCGATGCCGACGTAGAGGGCGAAGCCGCGTGCCTCGGTGCCCTCGGGCAGGGCACGGTTGCGCTGCGGGGCGACGACCGGGCTGGTCGGCACGCCGGTGGCGACGGGCGGCGCGACGGGCTCGCGACGCGGACGGATCGGGGTCACGGTGCCGAGGTCGGTCGGCGCGGGTGCGGCGGTGCGGAGGGCGGTGCGGGGCTGAGCGATGGTGAGCGACATGGCGGTTCTCCGGGCGATGTGGCTGCGGTGTCGAGGTGTGCCGCGGCCGTGTCGAATGCGTCGGTCCGGGTACGGCGAGTGCCGTGGGCTCTGCGGTCCTGCTGCGGACCGGGGCCGACCCGGGGGTACGGGAGACAGACCTCGTGACGTGGTGCGCGTCGTCGACGTGGTCGTCACCCGGGGATCACGCTCGCGCGACGGGGGTGGTGTCGCGGGGGATCCGGCTGGAACGGGTGCCGATCAGGCACACATTCGACAACGCATGACGGCCGTGGCCGGCATCATCATGCCGGCGGTCCCCTGGGCCTCGGAGAGGACGCGGGTGGACACGGTTGCAGTCATGGGACGAGTATCGGTGGGATACCAACGTCGTGTCAACCGTCCGCACGGACGGTGCCGTGGACCGGACAGCAGACGGACAGGAGGCGCGGTGCCAGCCGGCACCGCGCCTCCTGTCGGAACGTGGTCGTGTCTACTCGGCGAGACCGTAGAGGCGGTCGCCCGCGTCGCCGAGGCCTGGAACGATGTAGCCGTTCTCGTCGAGCTTCTCGTCGAGCGCACCGAGCACGATCGAGACGTTGCGGTCGCCCACGGCGGCCTCGACCGCGGCGAGCCCCTCGGGCGCGCCGAGGATGCAGACGCACGTGACCTCTTCCGCACCGCGGTCGAACAGGAAGTCGATCGCGGCCGCGAGGGTGCCGCCCGTGGCGAGCATCGGGTCGAGGACGAAGCACTGCCGGCCGGAGAGGTCGTCGGGCAGGCGCTCGGCGTAGGTCTGCGGCTCGAGGGTCTCCTCGTTGCGCGCCATGCCGAGGAAGCCGACCTCGGCCGTGGGGACGAGCTTGACCATGCCCTCGAGCATGCCGAGCCCGGCACGCAGGATCGGCACGACGAGCGGGCGCGGCTTCGCGATCGAGACGCCCATGGTGTGTGCCACCGGGGTGTCGATCGGCGTCGCGGTGACCCGGACGTTGCGCGTGGCCTCGTACGCGAGGAGCGTGACGAGCTCCTCGGTGAGGGCGCGGAACGTGGGGGACGGCGTCGTACGGTCGCGGAGCACCGAGAGCTTGTGGGTGATGAGCGGGTGGTCGGCGACGTGGACTCGCATAGGGTCGAGCCTACCGTGCTGCCGACCGCCAGGAGGTTCCGTGGAAGCACCCGCCGCCCGCCCGTTCGTCCCCGCGATGGAACGCGCGCTCGACGAGGCCCGCGCGTGCCTCGCGACCGGGGACGTCCCGGTGGGGGCGGTCGTCCTCGACCGGGACGGCGCGGTCGTCGCCGTGGGACGGAACGAGCGCGAGGCGCGACAGGACCCCACGGCGCACGCCGAGGTCCTCGCGCTCCGGGCGGCCGCGGCGGCGATCGGCGACTGGCACCTCGAGGAGCACACCCTGGTGGTGACGCTCGAGCCGTGCCCGATGTGCGCCGGTGCGGTCATGGCGGCCCGGGTGCCGCGGATCGTGTTCGGCGCGTGGGAACCGAAGGCCGGCGCGAGCGGGAGCGTCTACGACGTCGCGCGGGACCGCCGGCTGCCGCACCGGTCCGAGGTGATCGGCGGGGTGCTCGAGGGGGAGTGCGCCGCGCTGCTCGACGCGTTCTTCGCCGAGCGTCGCTGACCGGTGGGCGTCACTTCCAGAGGACCGCGACGAACACGTTGACGATCGCGAGCGCCCCGGCCGAGTGGAAGAACGGCAGGGCGGCCTTCGCCGTCGCGGTGCCGGCGTCCGCTCGCTTCTGACGCGCCCGCGCGACGAGCGCCAGCACGAGTGCGACCGCCGCGATGACGAGCTTCACGCCGAGCTTGACGTGGTTCGCGCCGCCGTCCTGCGTCGCGTCGATGATCCCCATCATCCCGAGGCCCGTGACGAGCTGCACGACGAGGCCGGTGATCGGCCAGGAGGTCTGGAAGCCGCCCTTGCGGCGGACCTGCACCAGGAAGGCGCCGATGACGGCAGCGAGACCGAGGAAGTGGAGGACGAGCAGGATGCTGAAGAGCGCCGACATGTGACCATCGTGGATGACCGGCAACGGCGCTCGCCAGCAAGGTTCCCCTGAGTCTGCGGCTCAGTCTGCGGCGCGGATCACGATCGCCTCGGTCGGCGGTCGGGGGCCCGTCCGGAGCACGTCGGGTTCGACGTAGATGACGCGTGCGATCGGCACCGCCTGCCGCACCCGGTGCTCGACCGTGTCGATGCCCGCAGCGACGTCGCCGAGCCGTCGGTCGCCGTCCACCGCGACCTTCACGCCGACCATGAGCTCGTCGGGGCCGAGGTACAGGGTCTTGATGTGGATGATCGAGTCGACCTCGGGCCCGTCGAGCACCGCGTGCTTGATGCGCTCGACGTCGGCCGCGGTGGCACCCTCGCCGACGAGGAGGCTCTTCGTCTCGATGCCGAGCACGACCGCCACGGCGATGAGCAGCGCGGCGATGCAGATCGTGCCGATCGCGTCGAACACGCCGTTGCCCGTGATCGCGGTGAGGCCGACGCCGAACAGGGCGAAGACGAGGCCGAGCAGCGCCGCGGTGTCCTCGAGCATCACGACGGGGAGCTCCGGGGCCTTGGCGCGGCGGACGAACTGCACCCAGCTCTGCCGGCCCTTCTGCGGTCGTGCTTCCTTCAGTGCGGTGCGGAGGGAGAAGCCCTCGAGCCCGATCGCGATGACGAGCACCACGAGCGGCAGCCACCAGTTCTCGAGCGGGTGCGGGTGGGTGAGCTTCTCGATGCCCTCGTAGAGGGAGAACACCCCGCCGACCGAGAAGAGGATGATCGACACGACGAACGCGTACACGTAGCGCTCACGACCGTAGCCGAACGGGTGCTCCTCGTCGGCGGCACGCCGGGCCCGACGGCCGCCGAGGAGCAGGAGGAGCTGGTTGGCGGAGTCGGCGAGCGAGTGGACGCCCTCGGCCAGCATCGACGCGGAACCGCTGATCGCCGCGGCGATGAACTTCACGATCGCGATCCCGACGTTCGCACCGAGTGCGGCGAGGATCGCCCTCGTGCCTCCAGAAGCGCTCACAGCTGTCCCCTTCTCCCGATCTGTTGGACGATCCTAGGCGAGGGCGCTCGGTAGGGTCTGGGGCATGACGATCGAACTGCCCCGCACCGCCCTGCTCGGCGTCGGCTCCATGTCCGGCGCGGTCCTCGACGGCCTGCTCGCCGCCGGTCTCGACCGGGCCACCGTGACCCTGACGACGAAGTCGGAGCAGTCCGCCGCGGCGCACCGGGAGCGTGGCCTGGACGCCACCGCCACCGACACCGACCCCGACGCGAACCGGGCAGCAGTGCGCGGCGCGTCGCTCGTCGTGCTCGGGGTGAAGCCCTACGCGATCGGTGACCTGCTCGACGAGGTCTCGGCGGACCTCGAGCCGGGGACCGTCGTCGTGAGCGTCGCCGTGGGGACGACGACCGCGAGCATGGAGGCGAAGGTGCCGGCCGGTGTCCGGGTCGTCCGGGCGCTCCCGAACACGCCGATCGGCGTCGGGCACGGGGTGACCGGGATCAGCGCCGGAGCCTCCGCGGACGCCGACGCCGTCGCGCTCGCGTCCTCCGTGTTCGACGCGTCCGGTGTCGTGATCGAGGTGCCGGAGTCCCAGCTCGACGCGCTCTCCGCCGTCTCGGGCTCCGGGCCCGCCTACGTCTTCCTCCTCGTGGAGCAGTGGCAGCAGGCCGCCGAGTCGCTCGGGTTCTCCCACGACCAGGCCGAGGCGATGGTGCAGGGGACGCTCCGCGGTGCCGTCGAACTGCTCGCCGCCTCCGGCAAGGAGCCCGCCGACCTGCGGAGGGCCGTCACGAGTCCGAAGGGGACCACCGAGCGTGCCGTCGCGGTGCTGCAGGACGCCGATCTCGCGGGGACGTTCGAGCGGGCGTCCCGCGCGGCGATCGCCCGCGCCGAGGAACTGGCGAAGGGCTAGCGGTCGTCCCGGCACGTCCGGCCCGGACCATCGCCCAGACGACGAGCACCCCGGCGAGCACGGTGAGCACCGACCCACCGATCGTCACCGCGTGGTCGAACGCCACCCCCTGGGCGTGGGTCCACGGCGTCGCGGTGAGTGACCCGGTGAACACGGCACCGAGCACCGTGCCGGCGATCGCCACCCCGACGGCCGAGGCCACCTCGGACGAGGTGTCCACGAGGGCGGCGCCGATCGTCGTGCGGTCCTCCGGCAGCCCGCGCAGGACGTTCGTGCCGGCGACCACCCCCACGACCCGCATGCCCGCGGCGACGAGCACGAGCGCCAGGGCGATCCACCCGTAGCCGAGCGGCCCGAGCAGCGTGTACACCGCGAGCCCGACGACCACGGCGGCCGCGCTCGACCACGCGGCGTGCCCGAGTCCGACGCGCCGGACGAAGGGTCCGACGAACCCGCTCCCGGCCACGAGCACGGCGACCTGCGGGAGCATGCCGATCGCGGCGAGGGCCGGCGGCCACCCCCAGGCGAGCTGCAGGTGCAGCGTCACCAGGTAGCCGAGGCCCGCGACCGCGAGGCCCGTGGCCGCCTTGTACGCGAGGCCGCTCGAGACCAGCGGCCGGGCGACGAGCGCGAGGTCGAGCAGCGGATGCTCGACGCGGCGCTGTCGCACGGCGAACCAGACGCCGCCGCCGATCGCGCCCGCGGCGGCCCCCCATGCCGTCCAGTCGTCGAGCCCACCGTCGGCGAACCGCGTCGGCGCGACGAGGGCGAGGACGATCGTCACGGTCCCCAGTCCCGCTCCGGTCCAGTCCACGGGAGCCCGGTGCAGCCCCGCTGGGTCGTCCGCGGCGACGCCGACGCGGATCCCCACGAACGCGAGTGCGGCGATCGGGACGTTGACGAGCAGGAGCACCTGCCAGGGCGCGACGGCGAGGACGAGTCCGCCCACCGTCGGTCCCACCGCCAGCCCGACGAGCCCGACGGTGGAGATCACCGTGATCGCCCGGACCCGCCGCTCGTCGTCGTCGAAGAGCCGGAACGCGAGGGCCATCGACCCGGGCGTCGTCATCGCCGCCGCGATCCCGGTGGCGACCCGGACGGCGATCAGCTGGTCGGCGGTGGTGACGAACGCGGTCGCGAGGCTCGCCAGCCCGAGGAGCACGAGTCCCACGAGCATCACCCGGCGTCGGCCGTACCGGTCCGCGACGGCACCCGCGGCGAGCATGAGCCCGCCGAACACCACCGAGTACGCCGTCGTGACCCACTGCAGCCCGGTCGCGCCGACCCGCAGCTCACGACCGATCGTGGGGAGCGCGACGTTCAGGACGGAGTTGTCGAGCATCTCGAACAGGAAGACCGCGGCGAGCCCGGCGAGGGCGACACGCGATCCGCGCAGGGATCGGGGAGAGTGGGGGGACCGGACGGCGTTCATGCGTTTAGGTTAAGTCAGTAAACTGAGTGAGTCAATCAACGAGGAGTCCGCATGCCCAGGAGCGCGCCCCGCGGCGGGCCGGAGACCCGTGCGCGGATCGCCGAGACCGCGTCCGGGATGTTCGCCGAGCACGGCTTCGACGGCGTCACCGTCGCGCAGGTCGCGAAGGCCGCCGGGGTCTCGAGCGTCACGGTCTTCAAGCACTTCCCGCGCAAGGAGGACCTGTTCCTCGACCGCTCCGCCGAGACGGTCGCGCTGTTCGTCGCAGCCGTCGACAACGTTCCGCGTGACGAGGCGCTCGACGCGCTCGAGGCGCTCGCACTGCGCCTGGTCGACGAGCGCGCGCCGGTCTCCGGGCTGGCGCCCGGCGCGCACGCGTTCTTCCGGACGATCGCCGACTCGTCCGCCCTGCAGTCGCGCGCGCTCGAGCTCGTGGCGGGGGCGCAGCGCGCGCTCGGAGACGCCGTCGGCGACCGACTCCTGGCGGCGCTCTTCGTCGCCGGCTACGCCACGGTCTTCGTCGGGACGGCACGTGCCGTCCTCGCGGGGGATGACGAGGACACCGTCGTCACGGCGCACCGCGCCGGGCTGGAACGGCTCTTCCGCGCACTCCGGGACGGCGTCGCGTCCGCGACGTGACCGGCTGACGGACTGGAGGGACGGTGCGGGCCCGCCCCGCGCCTCCTGTCCGTCCCGTCTTCACTCCAGGGCGGCGAACCGTTCCAGCGCGCTCTCGGTCCCCGAGACGATGATGACGTCGTTCTGGCCGATCACGCTCTCCGGCGTCGCCGGGACGAAGGCCTCGCCGGGGGTCTTGATGCCGAGCACGGTCAGGCCGAAGCGCGTGCGGATCACCGTGGTCGCCAGGTCCTTGCCGCGGACCGACGCCGGCGGGAACATCTTGACCACGGCGAAGTCGTCGTCGAACTCGATGAAGTCGAGCATCCGGCCGGACACCAGGTGTGCGGTGCGCTCGCCGGCCTCGCGCTCGGGGTAGACGACGTGGTTCGCGCCGATGCGGGACAGGATCGTGCCGTGCGACCGGCTGATCGCCTTCGCCCAGATCTGCGGGATGCCGAGGTCGACGAGGTTCGCGGTGATGAGCACGCTGGACTCGAGGTCGCTGCCGGTCCCGACGACGGCGATCGGGAAGTCCTGCGCACCGATCTGCCGCAGGGCGTCGATGTCGGTCGCGTCCGCCTGCACCGCGTGCGTGACGCGGTCCGACCACTTCTGCACGAGGCCGGCGTCCGTGTCGACGACGAGGACCTCGCGGTCCTGCCGCTCGAGCTGCCCGGCGGTGGCGGCACCGAACCGTCCGAGGCCGATGACGAGCACCGGAGCATCGTGGCTGACGGCGCCGAGCGGGTGCGGACGGTTGCGGTCAGCCAACGATCGGCCTCTCCTCGGGACGGCGGAACAGTTGCCGGCTCTGGCTGGCGGCCAGTGCAGCGGCGATGGTCACTGTACCGACACGGCCCAGGAACATCGTCGCCGCGAGCACGTACTTGCCGGACTCGGGCAGGTTCGCGGACACCCCGGAGGACAGCCCGCACGTCGCGAACGCCGAGATGACCTCGAACAGCACGCGGTCGAGGGACTCGTGGGTGATCTGCAGGAGCACGACGGTCGCGACGGCCACGATGGTGGCGCCCCAGAGCACGACCGCCACGGCCACGCGCAGGACGTCGCTCGGGATGCGCCGGCCGAACGCCTCCATGCTCTGGCGCCCGCGGGCCTCGGCGACGGCGGCGAGGAACAGGACCGCGAGCGTCGTGACCTTGATGCCGCCGGCGGTCGAGGCCGAGCCGCCGCCGATGAACATGAGCATGTCCGTGACGAGCAGGCTCGACCCGTTCAGCTGGTCGAAGTCGACGAGGGAGAAGCCGCCGGACCGGGTCATCGTGGAGAGGAAGAGGGCCTGGAACGCCGTGCGACCAGCGCCCTCCTCGCCGAAGGTGGTCGGGTTCGATGCCTCGAGCGCGATGTACACGGCCGCGCCGCCGACGAGCAGGACCGCGCTCGTCGCGAGCGTGAGCTTGACGTGGATCGGCCAGCGGCGCGGCGTGCGGAGCTGCTTCGTCAGGGCACGGATCACCGGGAAGCCGATCGAGCCCGCGACCACGCCGACCATGAGCAGCGAGAGGAACCAGTAGTCGTGCGCGAACGGGGTGAGTCCGCTGGCGTTCGGCGCGAAGCCGGTGTTCGTGAACGCCATCGCCGCGTAGTAGAAGGAGTCCCCGACCGCCGTCCAGAAGGGCATCCCGGCGATGAGCACGGACGGCAACAGGAGGAGCCCGAGGACGATCTCGATCGACAGGGTGCTCACCGCGACCGTCGCGAGCAGGGTGCCGACCTCGCCGAGACGGACGGCCTGGCCCTCGGGCACGGCGCCGTGGTGGGTCCGCAGGGGGTTCGAGTCGCCGGCCGCCATGAGCTTCGCGCGGAGTCCGAGCTTCCGGGTGACGAAGAGGCCGAGGATCGAGGCGAACGTCAGGACGCCCACGGCCCCGATCTGCGTGCCGATCACCACGAGGGTCTTGCCGAACACCGACCAGTGCGTCGCCATGTCCACGGTGGCGAGCCCGGTGACGCAGACCACCGACGCCGCGGTGAAGAGGGCGTCCGCGAAGTGCGTCGAGCGTCCGTCCGCCGCGGCCCACGGCGTCATGAACAGGCTCGTGAAGACGAAGATCAGCGCCACGAAGACGACGATCGCCAAGCGGGACGGCGACGAGCGGAGGGCGGTGCCGAGACGGGACGGCCGTCGACGGAGCGCTCCCGCCGAGCGGGACGGCGGCTCGTGTCGGTCGAGCATCGTATGCCTCCGTGGACATGGGCGGGACTGTTCGTCATGGTACATCCGTGACGCCCCGGCTAGCCTTGCCCCATGGCCGACATCTTCAGCGTCGTGGCGGACCCCACCAGGCGTGAGCTGCTCGGGACGCTCCTGTCCGCGTACGGCTCGGACGTCACCGGCGGCGAGCTCAGCGTCGGCCAGCTCGTGGAACGCCTCGGCGTCAGCCAGCCGACCGTGTCGAAGCACCTGCGCGTGCTCCGCGACATCGGCCTCGTGACGAGCCGCGAAGAGGGGCAGCACCGCTACTACCGCCTCGACCCGGAGCCACTCGTCGGCATCGAGGAGTGGGTCCTCCCGTTCACCGGCGCGGTGGACGCCGACGGCACCCCGGCCACGACGGCGTGGACGCTCGACGGGCAACCGGTCTCGGTCCGACGCTCCGGCACGGCGGGCAAGGCCACGGTCGAGGTCGGCACCGAGCTCGGCCGCGTGATGGCCGAGGCGTCCTACCGCGCGACCGCGGCGCTGTCCGGCGCGCAGCAGGGCTGGGAACGGGTCGTCGACCGCAGCCGGAAGCGCTTCACGCGTCGGGGCGACGAGGACTGAACGGGACCTGGACACCGGGTCGCACCCGCCCCTACAGTTGCCAGTGACCACACAGGTCACACCGATTCCCGAAGGCGGACCATGACCGGCAGTTTCGACGACGTGCGCTTCCTCACCGTCGCTGAGGTCGCCGAGATGATGCGCGTCTCCAAGATGACCGTCTACCGCATGGTCCACGCGGGGGAACTCCCCGCCATCCGCTTCGGCCGGTCCTTCCGCGTCCCGGAGTCCGCCGTCGCGGACGTCCTGCGCGGTGGCATCGCCGACGTCGGCTAGGCGGGTCCGAACCGGCCCGTTCGACATCGCGTCAGGCCTCCGCTAGACTCGGCGGGGTTGTTTTTCCGCGGTCTCGTTGGCCCGGTGTCCACACAACATCAGTCCGAGTGAGGTCCGTATGGGTTCTGTCATCAAGAAGCGTCGCAAGCGCATGGCGAAGAAGAAGCACCGCAAGCTGCTTCGCAAGACGCGCCACCAGCGTCGCAACAAGAAGTAGGCCCCGAGCCTGCAGCGTCATGCCCCGGTTCGCCGGGGCTTTCGCGTTTCCGGGGGCGGATATGGTGGTCCCATGCCCGCCGTGACCCTGCTGACCAAACCCGGCTGCCACCTCTGCGACGACGCCCGACCGGTCGTCGAACGTGTTGTGGCCGAACACCCGGGGACGACCCTGCAGGAGCTGTCCATCCTCGACGACGACGCCCTCCGCCTGGAGTACGCGGAGGACATCCCGGTCGTCCTGGTCGACGGGCGTGTCCACAGCAACTGGCACGTCGACGCCGACCGGCTCCACCGTGCCCTCGAGAAGGCCGAGGCCCGCGCATGATCCACCACGTCGTCTCCTGGACCCTGCGCGAGGACCTCGACCGCGCTCAGTCCGTCGAGCGGATCCGCGAGCTCCTCGTCGGGCTGATCGGCACCGTCGGCTCGATCCGTTCCCTGCAGGTCGTCGAGAACGTCGCCTACCCGGGGAAGAACCAGGACGTCGCCGTCGTGGCGACCTTCGACGACCTCGCCGGCCTCGACGAGTACCAGGTGCACCCGCAGCACCAGGCCGCGGCGGCGGAGATCCGCGGCCTGGTCACGGGGCGGGCGGCCATCGACTGGGAGAGCTGAGCCGCGCCTCCTGGCCCGCTCCGGCGCACGCAGAACGGCCCCCGTCCTCGGACAGGGGCCGTTCTCCGTGCAGCGGGTGACTACGGGGTGAGGCGCGTCGGGCCGCGGAACAGGTACGTGACCTCGCGGATCGATGGCTCGTGCAGCGCGAGCATGAGCACGCGCGCCAGGCCCATGCCGAACCCGCCGTGCGGCGGCACGCCGTAGCGGAAGAAGTCGAGGTACCAGCCGAGCTCCTCGGGGTCGAGGCCCTTCTCGACGGCCTGTGCCGTCAGGGTGTCGACACGGTGCTCGCGCTGTGCACCGGTCGAGATCTCGGCGCCGTTGAACAGCAGGTCGTAGCTGTTCGTGAGCGTCGGGTCGTCGGCGTGACGCATGTGGTAGTAGGGGCGGATCGACGCGTCGTAGTCGGTGACGAAGACGAACTCCGAACCATGCGTCTCCTTCGCCCAGGCGCTCACGCGGCGCTCGCCCTCGGGGTCGAGGTCACCGTCGGCGCGGACGACCTCGTAGCCGCTGTCGGCGACGATCTTCCGGGCCTCGGCCAGGGTCACGCGCGGGAAGGGTGCGGTCGGGACGACGAACTCGAAGCCGAAGACCGCTTCGATCTCGGCGCCGTACTTCTCCTTGACGGCGGTGAAGCCGGCGACGAGGAGCTCCTCGTGCATGGCCATGACGTCCTCATGCGACTCGACCCACGAGATCTCGGCGTCGACGCTCGTGAACTCGGTCGCGTGGCGGCTCGTGAACGACGGGTCCGCACGGAAGGCGTCGGCGATCTCGAAGACCGCGCCGAAGCCGGCCGGCTGCGCCATCTGCTTGAAGTTCTGGGGCGACTGCGCGAGGTACGCCGTCGTCTCGAAGTACTCGAGCTGGAAGAGCTCGGCACGCGACTCGGACGCCGAGGCCATCAGCTTCGGGGTGTGGATCTCGATGTAGTCACGCTCGACCCAGTACGTGCGGAACGCGTGCTCCATCGTCGTCTGGATGCGGAAGATGAGGTTCTGCTTGCGGTTGCGCAGGTCGAGGAAGCGCCAGTCGAGGCGCTTGTCGAGCGAGGAGTCGTCCGCGATCGGGGTCTCCGGGATGGCGGCGCTGATGACGGTCAGGTCGCCGACCTTGACCTCGAGCCCGCCGAGCTTGACGCGCTCGTCGTGCTTCAGGGTGCCCTGCACGTGCACGAAGGTGCCGTGCGCGAGGCCGGAGATCGCCTCGGTCGTCGCGAGTGCGGCGGCGGAGGCGTCGTCGCCCTCGACCGCTTCGCGCGTGGCGGGGTTGACGAGCTGTGCGGCGCCGGACTCGTCACGGAGGACGACGAACTGCACCTTCTTCTGGTCTCGGACGGTCTCCACCCATCCGGCGACGGAGACGGGGCCGTCGGGGCGTGCGGCGAGGTCGGCGATGCGGGTGCGTTCGATCACGGTGGTCGAGTCTACCGGTTGCGCCTCGGGCGCCGTCGTCGGGTGCGTTCGTTCCTCCACAGGTCGGCTGGCGTCCGGCATCGTCCACAGGATGGGCCCGGAGGCGCGGGTCGGGTCCGATGTCTCCGTAGCGTTCCTGACGTGGCCGGGTCGCGAGCTGGAGGGAGGCCCCGCACGACGGCAGGGGTCGAGGGGCTCGCGGCCCGGCCGCCTGGGGCGGGGGAGCCCTCACGGGAGTGAAGCGCGCAGGCTGCCGAGCGTCCCGATGAACTCCTCGGCCATGCCCGCCCGCTCGATGAGCTTCGCGTGCCGCGCCCGCGCGTCCACGAGGAACTCGTCGAGCCGTGCGGCCAGCGCTGGCGCGTCCCCGGGGTCCTTCGCGGCCAGACCGTCGACGACCCGGAGCAGCTCGGCCATCTCGTCCAGCGTGAACCCGAGCGGCTTCATCCGCCGGATCACGAGCAGCCGTTCGAGGTCCTGTTCCGTGTAGACCCGGAACCCGCCGGTCGTCCGTCCGCTCGGCACGAGCAGCCCGACCTCGTCGTAGTGCCGGATCGTGCGGAGGGACATCCCGGCGCGGTCGGCCAGTTCGCCGATGTGCATCGTGGTGCTCACGGGGACGACTCTACCCTCACGTGAGGGTAGAGTTCAGGGCGATGTCCGTGACCACCCACGCTCCCACCGCTCCGAGCGTCCTCAGCGCCCTGCGTTCGCCCCGCCTCCTCACGCGCGAGGTCCTCGCCGGGATCGTCACCGCGCTCGCCCTCATCCCCGAGGCGATCTCCTTCTCGGTCGTCGCCGGGGTCGACCCGGCGGTGGGGCTCTTCTCGAGCGTCGTCATCGCCGTCGTGATCTCGATCGTGGGCGGCCGTCCGGCGATGATCTCCGCCGCTGCCGGGTCCGTGGCGCTCGTGATCGCCCCGCTCGTGCGCGACCACGGGATCGCGTACCTCGTCCCGACGATCGTCCTCGGCGGCCTCATCCAGATCGTGCTCGGCTTCCTCGGGGTCGCCCGGCTGATGCGGTTCATCCCGCGCAGCGTGAACGTCGCGTTCGTGAACGCCCTCGCCATCCTGATCTTCACCGCGCAGCTGCCGAACCTGTTCGGTCCGGACGTGCCGGCGGTGGTCTGGGCGCTGACGGCACTCGGCGTCGCCGTCATCATCGGGTTCCCGTTCGTCACGAAGGCGGTCCCGGCACCGCTCGTCGCCGTCGTCGTGATCACCGCGATCACGATCCTGTTCGGCGTCGCCGTGCCAACGGTCGGCGACGAGGGCGCGCTGCCGAGCGCGCTGCCCGGGTTCAGCGGCATCACCACGCCGTTCTCGCTGGACACGCTGCAGCTCATCGCGCCGTACGCGTTCGGGGTCGCGATCGTCGGGCTCATCGAGACGCTCCTCACCGCGCAGCTCGTCGACTCGATCACCGAGACCGGTTCGAGCAAGTGGCGTGAGTCGTGGGGCCAGGGCATCGCGAACGTCGCGTCGGCCTTCTTCGGCGGCACCGGCGGCTGCGCGATGATCGGCCAGACCGTCATCAACGTGAAGACGGCCGGGGCCCGGACGCGCATCTCCACGTTCGCCGCCGGAGCGTCGGTGCTCGTGCTGACGATCGTCCTGCACGACCTCGTGGCCGAGATCCCGATGGCTGCACTCACCGCCGTGATGATCATGGTCTGCGTCGCCACCTTCGACTGGCACAGCATCCGACCCCGCACGCTCCGGCGGATGCCCCTGGGGGAGACGGCGGTGATGGTGATCACCGTCGTGGTCGTCGTCGCCACGGACAACCTCGCGACCGGCGTGCTCGTCGGGGTGGTCGTCGCCGCGCTCGTCTTCGCCCGCCGAGCCGCCCACGTGGTGACCGTCGCGCGTGAGGTCGTCGACGAGCACACGGTCCGCTACCGGGTCCGCGGGGCGCTGTTCTTCGCCTCGTCGAACGACCTCGTCACCCGCTTCTCCTACGCCGAGGACCCCGAGCACGTCGTCATCGACATGTCCGACGCGCACGTGTTCGACGCCAGCACGGTCGCGGCCCTCGACGGGGTCGAGCAGCGATTCGCCAAGCACGGGTCGACGGTCGAGGTGGTGCACCTCAACACCGGGTCCACGGCGCTCCACGGGCGGCTCTCCGGCGAACTGGGCTGAGTGGTTCCGCATCCGGTGAATCCCCTGTGCGGGCGGTGGGAACCCCTGAGCGACCTACACTGGAACCCATGCCCGCGTCCCGAATCCACCTCGTCCGTCACGGCGAGGTGCACAACCCGGACCGTGTCCTCTACGGGCGGCTCCCCGGCTTCGGGTTGAGCGACCTCGGCAAGCAGATGGCCCTCGCCTCCGCGACCGCGTGGAAGGACGCCGGCGTCGACGTCCGACGGATCGTGGCCTCGCCGTTGCAGCGCACGCAGGAGTCCGCCGCGCCCTGGTCCGAGGCCTTCGGGCTCGACGTCGCCCTCGACGAGCGGCTCATCGAGCCCACCAACCGGTACGAGGGACAGCCCCCGGGCTTCACCAAGCGTTCGCTCGGACGCCCGGCTGAGTGGCCCTGGATCGCGAACCCGTTCCGGCCGAGCTGGGGCGAGGCGTACGAGTCCATCGCGAACCGGATGCTCGCAGCCATAGCCACCGCGTGGGAGAGCGTCGACGACGGTGACGTCGTCCTCGTCAGCCACCAGCTGCCGATCTGGATGGTGCACCGCCGTCTCGCCGGCGAACAGCTCTGGCACGACCCGCGCAAGCGACGCTGCGACCTCTCCAGCATCACCACCGTCGAGCGTGTACCCGCCACCTCGTCCGGTCGGTTCACCGAAGTCGGGTACGCGGACCCGGCGCAGGCCCTGCGCGCGACCGCCATCGACGAAGGAGCAGTGTGATCACCAGCAGGAGCAAGCGGTTCGCGGTGCTCGCGGCGACGGCGGTGACCGCCGCCCTCGTCCTGACGGGGTGCTCGTCCGACAACGACTCACTGTCGAAGCAGTACGGCAGCGGCACGACCCAGAACTACATCTCCGGTGACGGCGCCGTGACCGAGGTCGCCGCCGACAAGCGCACCGACGCGGTCGACTTCGAGGCGAAGGACATCGACGGCGAGCCCCTGTCGTCGAAGGAGCTCACGGGCAAGGTCGTCGTCCTCAACTTCTGGTACGCCGGCTGCCCGCCGTGCCGTGCCGAGGCGAAGTACCTCAACAAGGTCCACGACCAGTTCGCCGACGACGACGTCCAGTTCATCGGCGTCAACGTCCGTGACGAGCAGGCCACGGCCGAGGCATTCGAGCGCACCTTCAAGGTCGACTACCCGACGGTGCTCGACCAGAAGACCGGCGCGATGCAGCTCGCGCTCTCCGGGCAGATCGCCCCGAACGCCGTGCCCGCCACGATCGTGCTCGACAAGCAGGGCCGCGTCGCCGCCCGCGTCCTCGGTGCGGTCGACGGCCCGGGCATCCTGAACACGCTCGTCTCCGACGAGTTGTCGGGCAAGGCTTCCTGACCCGTGTCCAGCAACCCCTTCGCCGACGCGATCCTCAGCGGGCAGATGGCCGTGGCGCTCCCCGTCGCGGCACTCGCCGGGCTCGTGTCGTTCCTGTCCCCGTGCGTGCTGCCCCTCGTGCCGGGCTACCTCGGCTACGTCGGCGGCGTCGCCGAGGGCGGACAGCGCCGCGGTCGCGTGGTGCTCGGGGTGCTGCTGTTCATCCTCGGCTTCACCGCGGTGTTCGTGGCGTACACGACGGTCTTCGGTGCGCTCGGGTTCTGGCTCGTCCGGTGGCGCGACCTCATCACGCAGATCCTCGGCGTCGTCGTCATCGCGATGGGTCTCGTCTTCGTCGGCCGCTTCACCTTCCTGCAGCGCACGATCAAGCCCGGGTGGACGCCCGCGACCGGCCTGGTCGGCGCGCCCCTGCTGGGCATCGTGTTCGGGCTCGGCTGGACGCCCTGCCTCGGCCCGACCCTCGCGGCGATCAACCTGCTCAGCGTCCAGTCCGGCAGCGCATGGCAGGGCATGTGGCTCGGTGTCGCGTACTGCCTCGGCCTCGGCATCCCGTTCGTCCTCGTCGCGCTCGGCGCCGGCTGGGCCACGGGCGCGATCCGCGCCGTGAAGCGCCACATGCGCATCGTCAACATCATCGGAGGAGCGATCCTGATCGTCATCGGTCTGCTCATGGTCACCGGCATCTGGTCGGCCGTCATGTCGAGCGTCGGGGCGGTGATCCAGACCTTTGTCCCCGCAGTCTGACCCCGACATCGACTCCACCGACACCTCGGCGGACCCGCAGCGACCGTCGGACCACGTCGACGGATCCGGCCCGGAGACGGCTGCAGGCGGGTCGGGCGACTCCGGCGTCAACCAGCCGAAGCTCGGGGCCGTCGGGTACCTCCGCTTCTTCTGGCGGCAGCTCACGAGCATGCGCACGGCGCTGTTCCTCCTCATGCTGCTGGCGCTCGCGGCGATCCCGGGGTCCCTGGTCCCGCAGCGCACGGCCGACCCGAACGGCGTCGTCCAGTACAAGGCCGACCACCCGCAGCTCTTCCCGGTCCTCGACAAGCTGCAGGTCTTCGACACCTACACGTCGGTGTGGTTCTCGGCGATCTACCTGCTGCTCTTCGTCTCCCTGATAGGCTGCATCGTCCCGCGCACGAAGCACCACTGGCAGGCGCTGCGCACCCGACCCCCGAAGACCCCGGTCCGCCTGAGCCGTCTGGCCGGCTACCGCTCGATCGCCGTCGACGGCGAGGGCGTCACGCCGGAGCACGCCGTCACCCGCGCGATGGCGATCCTCAAGCGCTCCGGCTACCGCGTCGAACGCTTCGGCGACTCGGTGAGCGCCGAGCGCGGCTACCTGCGCGAGACCGGCAACCTGGTGTTCCACGCGGCGCTCGTGGGTGTGCTGCTCGCGGTCGGTGTCGGCGGCGGGTTCGGGTACACCGGCCAGCGGCTCCTCGTCGAGGGCCAGACGTTCTCGAACGTGCTCGGCTCGTACGACTCGTTCAACCCCGGCCGCTGGTTCCAGCAGAGCGATCTCAAGGGCTACAACTTCACGCTCGACAAGTTCGTCACCAAGTACGAGGAGCGCAACCTCGACGCCCTCGGCCAGGCGCTCGACTACTCGGCGACGGTGACGACGCAGGAGAAGGGCGGCTCCAAGCAGACGAGCCGCCTCGGCGTCAACGACCCGGTGAGCGTCGGCGGCACCAACGTCTACCTCCTCGGCAACGGTTACGCGATGGACGTCACCGTGCGCGACGGCGACGGCAACGTGGCGTTCCAGGACACCGTGCCGTTCCTCCCCGAGGACGCGAACTACACGTCGACCGGCGTCATCAAGGTGCCGGACGCGCTGCCGGACCAGCTCGGCATGGTCGGGTTCTTCTACCCGACCGCGTCGAAGCTCTCGACCGGCGCGTACGCCAGCGCCTACCCAGACGACCAGAACCCGCTGCTGACCCTGCAGGTCTACACGGGTGACCTCGGGCTCGACGACGGCGTCCCGCAGAGCGTCTACACGCTCGACACCAGCGGGCTGCAGCAGATCGCGGGCCGCCAGTCCAAGACCGCCAGTGTCGAGCTGAAGCCCGGGCAGACCAAGACGCTGCCGGACGGCGCCGGGTCGATCACGTTCGACGGGGTGAAGCGCTACGTCTCGCTCGACGTCCACCACGACCCGTCGCAGCTGTGGGTCGGCGGCTTCGCCGTGCTGTCCGTCCTCGGGCTCCTCACGTCGCTCTTCGTCCCGCGCCGTCGCGTCTGGGTGAAGGTCGTGCCGCGCCGCGACGGCAGCGCCGACGCCGAGCCGGGCTACGACCTCGAGTACGCGGGCCTCGCACGCGGCGAGGACCCGAACCTCGAACGGGCCGTGGCGGACATCGCCAAGCGCCACACGTCGGACCTCGGAGTTAGGATGCCCCAGTGAACGACATGACCACGAACCTCGCGACCTACTCGGTCGTGCTGACGTACTCCGCCATGGCGGTCTACGTCATCGCGTTCATCGCGTTCGCCCTCGACATGGCGAAGCGGGCCGGCGACGTGACGGCTGCGTCCGACGCCGCTGCGGCGCCCGCCGCCGGCGCGGAGCGGACCGTCGCGACCGTCCAGGGCGGCACCGTCGTCCTCGAGCAGGTCGCCGTCACCGACGAACGAGCCGGGCGCCGCGGGACGAAGTTCGAGCGGGTCGGCATGGCGATGACGATCCTCGCGCTCGTGCTGCACGTCGCGTCCGTCGTCCTGCGCGGGATCGCGGCCGACCGCGTGCCGTGGGGCAACATGTTCGAGTTCTCGCTGACCGGCACGGCGCTGATCACCCTGATCTTCCTGCTCGTGCAGTTCTGGCAGAACCTGAAGTTCCTCGGCGTCTTCATCACCGGCCTGACGATCATCCTGCTCGGCATCGCGACCGTGAACTACTGGGTGCCCGTCGTGCCGCTGCAGCCCGCGCTGCAGTCGTACTGGCTCGTCATCCACGTCTTCGTCGCCATCGCCGGCACGGGCTTCTTCGCCCTCGGCGCCGGACTCGCCGTGGCGCAGCTCGTGCAGACCTACCGCCAGGGTCGGACCGCCTCGGGCAAGCTCCGCTTCATGGAGACGCTGCCGGACGCCGACCGGCTCGAGGTCCTCACCTACCGCGTCCTGCTCGTCGGGTTCGTCCTCTGGACCTTCACGCTCATCGCCGGTGCGATCTGGGCCGAGCGCGCCTGGGGTCGCTACTGGGGGTGGGACACGAAGGAGGTCTGGACCTTCATCATCTGGGTGGTCTACGCCGGGTACATCCACGCGCGTGCGACCCGCGGGTGGCGTGGCGCGCGGTCGTCGTGGCTGGCCCTCATCGGCTTCGCCGCGGTGATGTTCAACTTCTCGGTCGTGAACGTGTTCTTCAAGGGCCTGCACAGCTACTCCGGACTCTGATCCGGACGGGTCGCTGATGCGGCCCTGGTCGCGACCACGACCGGACGGGAGGCGCGGTGCCAGCTGGCACCGCGCCTCCCGTCCGTCGTCGGCGCGAGTCCGAGGCCCGAGCCCCGGTGCGAGCCCAGGCGCGAGCGCGAGGTCGCGCAATCCGTCGCCCGGCGCGCGTCGGAGCGACCGAACGTGCGACCTCGGCGAACGTGAGCGGCAGGTCGTGCGACCGGGCAGACCCGGGCGGCCGAGCCGACCGGCGCGGCCGGGCGGGCGGTCAGCCGGCGAGGAGCGCGTGCACCCGCTCGAGCCGCGCGAGCCACCACGCGGTACGCTCCGGCGACGCGGCGTTCCGCTCCAGCAGGTCCCGGTCGACCTCGACCCGCCGCACCGGCACCCGCCCGTCCACCGGCAGCAGCGGTGCCGCCGACACGTCCGACGTGAACATCGCCGCGGTGCCGAGCCCCGCGGCGTACCCCAGCGACATCGCCTCGGCCGCGAGGAACGCCCCCATCCCCAGCCCGACCGACGTGTCGAGCGCACTCGACACGACGCAGGGGAGCCCGGCGTCGGCGACGACCGCACGCGCGGCGGTGATGCCGCCGAGGGGCTGCGCCTTCACGACGAGGACGTCGGCGGCACCGGCCCGGGCGACGGCGAGCGGGTCCGAGGCCTTGCGGACGCTCTCGTCCGCGGCGATCGGCACGCCGAGTCCGGCGATCCGCTGCCGGAGCTCGGCGAGTTCCGGCACCGTGCGGCACGGCTGCTCGGCGTACTGCAGGTCGAACGGGGCGAGGCGCTCGAGGGCCTCTGCGGCGGAGTCGACGCTCCAGAGTCCGTTCGCGTCCACGCGGACCGCGGCGGAGGGTCCCATCACCCGTCGGACCTCGGCGACGCGGGCCACGTCGTCGTCGATGATGGTGCCTGGTTCGGCGACCTTGACCTTGGCGGTCGTGCAGCCCGGGTACCGCGCGAGGAGGTCCGCGACGCCGTCCGGAGCGATCGCCGGCACGGTGGCGTTCACGGGGACGCTGTCCGCGGCGGGCTCGTGCGTCGTCCAGCCGAAGTCGACCGCAGCCCGGAGCCACGCGGCGGCCTCGGCGTCGTCGTACTCGACGAACGGGGAGAACTCGGTCCACCCGGCCGGACCGCGCAGGACGAGGGCCTCGCGCACCGTGATGCCGCGGAACCGCACCCGCATGGGCAGCGCCACCACGTGGGCGGCGGAGAGGAGGTCGTCGAGGTCGGGGAGCACCTGGCCATCATCCCAGGAGCACCCAGGGCACCCCACGGTTCCTCGGAGCGGACCGCCAGGGCAGCGCACTAGTCTGCATCGGTCGGCCACGGTCGGCACCCCAGCACGAACGTCGGCCACGGTCGGCACTCCAGCACCAGCACCGAGGACGAGGGAGGACCTGTGGCGCCGGAACCGCAGCAGCGCGCGTCGCAGCGATCCGCAGCACCGTCCTCGGCGCGTGCGCAGTCTCCGAGTGCGCGTGCGCAGGCCCCCGGTCGCGACACCGGCGAGTTCGCCCGGCTCATGCAGCGGAACACCGTCGACGTCCGGCAGGAAGCCCAGAAGGGGCGCAAGAAGCGCAACCCGGTGGTCGGCAAGATCGCCCTGGGGCTCGCGGTCGTCTCCGCCGCGGTCGACGCCAGCGCCTTCGCCGTGTTCATGGGCGGCGACACCGACTTCGCCTTCGGCATCTGCTTCGTGGTGGTCTTCCTCACGCTCATCGCCGCGGTGCTCGGGTTCGTCGCCGCTGTGGGCTCGTTCGGCCGCTGGTACGGCGCCGTCGGGGTCGTCGTGGCGTTCTTCGCGAACCCGGTGATCCTCATCGTGCTGCTCGTGATCGTCGCCCCCGAGCTGCTGACCGACATGGGTGGTTCGGCCGCGACGGACGGCGCGGGGCTGTAGCACGCGGCGGTAGCGTTGGAGCATGGCTGCTCCCGTCTCCGACCTGTTCGACCCCGACGTCTGGACCGCGGCTCCCATCGCGGAGCAGTTCACCGACATCACGTACCACAAGCACGTCTCCCACGGGATCGTCCGGGTCGCGTTCGACCGGCCCGAGGTGCGGAACGCCTTCCGTCCGCGCACCGTCGACGAGCTGTACCGCGCGCTCGACGACGCCAGGCAGGACCCGCGTGTCGGCGTCGTGCTCCTCACCGGGAACGGCCCGAGCCCGAAGGACGGCGGGTGGGCGTTCTGCTCCGGCGGCGACCAGCGCATCCGCGGCCGGAGCGGCTACCAGTACGTCGGTGACGAGGGTGCGCCGCCCGAGGGTGTCGACCCGGCAGCGGCGCAGGCGTCGATGGGGCGGCTGCACATCCTCGAGGTCCAGCGGCTCATCCGGATGATGCCCAAGGTCGTCATCGCCGTCGTCCCGGGGTGGGCGGCGGGTGGGGGCCACTCGCTGCACGCGATCTGCGACCTCACCATCGCGAGCGCCGAGCACGGCAGGTTCAAGCAGACCGACGCCGACGTGGGGTCGTTCGACGGCGGGTACGGCAGCGCCTACTACGCCAAGCAGATCGGCCAGAAGTTCGCGCGTGAGGTCTTCTTCCTCGCGCAGGAGTACTCGGCGCAGCGTGCGTACGAGATGGGCGCCGTGAACGCCGTCGTCCCGCACGAGGACCTCGAGCGTGAGGCGATCCGCTGGGGCGAGATCGTGCTCGGCAAGTCCCCGACGGCGATCCGGATGCTCAAGTACGCCTTCAACGCGGTCGACGACGGCATGGTCGGCCAGCAGGTGTTCGCGGGCGAGGCCACGCGGCTCGCCTACGGCACCGACGAGGCGGTCGAGGGTCGCGACTCCTTCCTCGAGAAGCGCGCGCCCGAGTGGACGTCCTTCCCCTGGCACTACTGATGGCCCGTCCGCTGGTCGCGACCGGCACGGCGGACGCGTCGGTCGTGCTGCGGGGCCTGGAGGCGGCACTCGCCGGCGGCCCCGCCCTGCTCCCGGTCGCGGACGGCGCCCCGGCGCTGCCGACACCCGCTCCGGCCACCGTCCCGCAGCGGGTCGCCCTGGTCGTCGAGACGAGCGGGTCCACCGGCACCGGCAAGCGTGTGGCGCTCTCGTCGGAGGCGCTCCTCGCCGGTGCCGCTGCGGCGGACGCGGCACTCGGGGGCCCCGGCGGCTGGGTGCTCGCGTTGCCGACGCACTACATCGCGGGGCTCAACGTCCTGACCCGGTCGATCACCGCGGGGACGGCGCCCGTCGTCGTCGCTCCCGGGCACTTCGACGCGGGTGCGTTCGCCGACGCGGCCGACCGGCTCGTCACCGGTCCCGGGGCACCGCGGCGCTACACCTCGCTCGTCCCGGTGCAGCTCGCCCGGGTCCTCGACGACGACCGGGCCACCCGTGCCCTCGCCGGGTTCGACGCCGTGCTCGTCGGCGGGCAGGCGACCCCGGCGCCGCTCCGTGACCGGGCCCGCGCCGCCGGCGTCCGGATCGTGACGACCTACGGCGCGAGCGAGACGAGCGGCGGGTGCGTCTACGACGGCGTCCCGTTCGGTACCGTCCGCACCGAGCTCGTGGACGGCGAACTGTTCCTGTCCGGGCCGATGCTCGCCGAGGGCTACCTGGACGACCCCGACCGCACGGCGGCGACCTTCACCGAGCGCGACGGACACCGCTGGTACCGCACGGGCGACGCCGCCGAGGTCGTCGACGGTGTCGTGCGGGTGCTCGGCCGGCTCGACGACGTCGTGATCTCGGGCGGCGAGAAGGTCCCGCTCGGCGCCGTCGAACGGATCGTCCGCGGGCTCGACGGGCAGGAGGGTGCGGTGGTCACGCGCCGGGCGTCGGGGGAGTGGGGCGAGGTCCCGGTCGTCGTGACCGAGCGGCCGCTCGACCTCGACGTGGTCCGCGCCGCGGTCGGCGACGCCCTCGGGCGCGCGGCACGGCCGGCCGACGTGCTCGTCGTCGAGCGGCTCCCGATGCTCGCGACCGGCAAGCCGGACCGCCGGGCGATCCGCGCGATCGCGGACCCGACCGCCTGACGGACGCGGGTCGACCGCCGATCGCGATCCGTTCCTCCTGGGCCGGCGTCCCGGACGCACGGCGGACGCGGATACGATGGACGCTCGTGGCACGCACGAAGAACACGAACCGGTCCAGGAACCGCTCCGGCAACCCGGCCAAGGCCGCGGCACCGCAGCGCACGAAGCGCCGCGCGACCGCGGGCGACTGGATCGGTGGGGCGCGCCTGCGCACCCTGACGCTCGGCGTCGTCCCCGTCGTGATGGGCACGACGGTCGGGTTCGTCGACAGCGGTGAGGCCGGTGACTTCG
This sequence comes from Curtobacterium sp. SORGH_AS_0776, assembly GCF_031453355.1. Classification (NCBI taxonomy): domain Bacteria; kingdom Bacillati; phylum Actinomycetota; class Actinomycetes; order Micrococcales; family Microbacteriaceae; genus Curtobacterium; species Curtobacterium sp. SORGH_AS_0776. Next base: position 3,483,532 of record NZ_JAVIYU010000001.1, on the reverse strand, counting down.
GCGACTGGCTCGCGAAGGGCCACCACCTGCCCATCGCGATCCTGGCGCTGCTCGTCGCGCTGTTCCTGCAGATCGGCGTGAACTACAGCAACGACTACTCCGACGGGGTGCGCGGTACGGACGAGTTCCGCGTCGGGCCGGCCCGTCTCACCGGAGCCGGACTCGCGAAGCCCCGCACCGTGCTGACCGTCGCGCTGACGTTCTTCGGCCTCGCAGCGGTGGCCGGCGTCGTCATCGTGGTGCTCACCCAGCTGTGGTGGCTCCTGCTCGTCGGCGCTGCCGCGATCGTCGCCGCGTGGTTCTACACGGGCGGGAAGAAGCCGTACGGGTACAACGCCCTCGGTGAGGTCTTCGTGTTCGTGTTCTTCGGACTCGTCGCCGTCCTCGGCACCCAGTTCGTCCTCATCGACCGGGTGACCCCGAGCGGGTGGGCCGCTGCGATCGCGGCCGGGTTCTTCGCCTGTGCGGTGCTGATGGTGAACAACATCCGCGACATCGACGAGGACCGGCTCGCGGGCAAGCGCACCCTCGCGGTCGTGGTCGGACGCCCGGTCGCCCGGGTGCTCTACGGCCTGTTCCTGATGCTGCCGTACGTGGTGCTGCTCTGGTTCGTGCTGCTCTACTTCCGCACCGGGTTCACGTACTTCTCGCTGCTGCTGGCGCTGCCGGCACTCGCGATCGGCGTCTCGTCGCGGAAGCCGCGGGAGCTCATCACGGCGCTCCAGCTGTCGTCGTTCGCGTCGCTCGTGTTCGGCGTGGTGCTCGGCATCACGCTCGCCGTCCAGCCGTAACCAGGCGGGTCAATCGTCGCGGTGCTCGCGGCGCGCTGCGTGGCGGTCGGCGTCGGAGACCGGCTGCTCGACCGGGGAGTCGCTGTCGGCCGCGTCGACGAAGTCGTCCTCGAAGTCGGTGTCGACGTCGTGCTCCGGCGCCGGTCGACGGTTCGCCAGGCTCTCGGTGACGCGACCGCGCAGCTTCGGCAGGGCGATGTACGAGATGAGCAGCGCCACCAGCGCGGCGACGATCGTCGCCCAGTAGCCGGGCATCGGAGTCAGGAGCAGGAGCAGTGCCAGCGCCGCGGCGAAGATGCCGAGGCGGGCCAGGGTGTACACGAGCCACGCTTTCACCTGCGCAAGTCTACGGATGCGCAACCGGCAGGGACCCCACAGGCTGCCGACCTAGACTCCCGGCCATGATCCGACTGTGGCTGATCGTCGTCGTGGCCGCCGTGGCGTTCACGGTCTACGCGGCGATCGACTGCGCCACGATGCCCCGCGAGCGTGTCCGTTCCCTCAGCCGTGGCGTGTGGGTCCTCCTCGTGATCGTGCTCCCCGTGCTCGGCGGCGTCCTCTGGTTCGTCCTCGGCCGGGCACCGGCGACCCGTCCCGGCGGTGGCTCCGGGTACCGTGGTCCCGAAGACGACCCGGACTTCCTCGGCGGCCCCAGCGGCCCCGAGCAGCACCGCACGGACAAGGACCAGGACGACGAGACCCTCCGAGACCTCGAACAGCAGTTCCGCGAACGAGAACGACGCGCCGACCGAGACCGCCGCGACCAGCACCGCGACGACGACGGCCGCACCGATCGCTGACGGCTCGGCCGGTTCCGGCAGCCCGGCGACCGACTTCGCCGTCGCGCTCCTGACCGAGCTCGCCCGGGCCGGTGTGACCGACGTCGTGGTGAGCCCCGGCTCCCGGTCGCAGGCGCTCGCCCTCGCTGCCGTCGCCGTCGAGCGCGCGGGCGGCATCAGCGTGCACGTCCGGCTCGACGAGCGCACCGCCGGCTTCTTCGCGCTCGGGCTCGCCGTCGAGTCCGGTCGGCCCGCCGCGGTCGTGACCACCTCGGGCACCGCGGTCGCCAACCTGCACCCCGCCGTGCTCGAAGCGCACCACTCCGGTGTGCCGATGATCGTCGTCAGCGCGGACCGCCCCGACGAGCTCCGCGGCATCGGCAGCAACCAGACCACGGTGCAGCCCGGGCTCTTCGGGCCGGCCGTCGCCGTCGTCCGCGACGTCGAGGCGCCCACCGCGCACGGTGTCGACGCCGACACCGCCGACACCGTCCGGGAACTCGTGCGCGAAGTCGTCGCCGCGGCCGCCGGCCACACGGGGCAGCCCGGGCCGGTGCAGCTCAACGTCGCGTTCCGCGAACCCCTGTCCGCCGGGCTCGGCGCGGGTGCGGTCCAGCCGGTGCCCGACGACGAGGTCGACCTCGCGTTCGCCACCCGGCGCGTGTACTCCGGTCTGCCGGTCGTCGACCTCGCGCCGGACGACGAGCCCGCGACGGTCGTCATCGCGGGACACGACGCGGGGGCGGACGCCGAGCGGATCGCCTGGGAGCTCGGTGCGCCGTTGCTCGCCGAGGTGTCGAGTGGTGCGCGGTTCGGGCGGAACCTGGTCGTCACCTACCGGGAGCTCCTGCGCGACCCGGACTTCGGCGGCGCGGTCCGCCGCACCGTCGTGCTCGGCCACCCGACCCTCAGCCGCGAGGTCCCCGCCCTGCTCCAGCGCGCCGACGTCGAGACGATCGTGGTCCGCGGACCGGGAGCCGATCCCTACGACCCGGCCCGCGCCTCCCGGCCCGACGCCGCGACCACCTTCGTGTCGGACGTCCGCGTGACGGGCCGCACCCGGCCGGAGCACCGCGCCTGGGTCGGCCGGTGGGTCGCCACGAGCCGCGCGCTGCTCGGCGGTGGCGACGCCGGCCCCGACCTCGATGCGAAGCGCTCCAGCGACCGCGCCGAGCGCAACAAGTTCCTCCGCGACGAGGTGGCGCTCCGCCGCCGCGCCGTCGACCGCACGATGCTCGCGGACGCCGTCTGGGGTGCGACCTGGCCGCACGACCGCCTCGTGCTCGGCGCCTCGCAGATCATCCGGGTGGCCGACGGGCACGTCGCGGGCAAGGCGATCCGCGTGCACGCGAACCGCGGGCTCGCGGGCATCGACGGGACGATCTCGACCGCGCTCGGGATCGCCGCCGCGCTCGAGCGTTCCACGGCCTCGGTCGGCACGACACGCGTCCTGCTCGGCGACCTCACGTTCCTGCACGACCTCGGGGCGCTCGTGGCCGGCACCGAGGAGCACCCGCACCGCGTGCAGGTCATCGTCGGGAACGACGGCGGGGGAGCGATCTTCCGGGGGCTCGAGGTCGCGGCGACGACACCGGAGGCCGACATGCGCCGCATGATGACGACGCCGCAGCACGTCGACGTCGAGCCGGTGGTGACCGGGCTCGGCTGGGAGTACCGGCGCGCGGCGACCTGGGGCGACCTCGAGCGGGTCCTGACGGACCCGGCCGAGCGCGTCGTCATCGAGGTGCCGCTGGCCGACTGAGCGGCACCGGGCCGCCGCCGGCGCGCCGGGCCGGCACCGCGCCTCCTGGCAGTCGACTAGGCGAGCGCGTCGGTGACCGGCCGGAACTTCAGGGCCGTCTCGGCGACCTCGCGCGCCGGGTCGGACCCGGCCACGATGCCCGCGCCGGCCCACGCCCGCACGGTGCCGTCGTCGGTGATCCGGGCGCTCCGCAACGCGAGCATCCACTCGCCGTCCCCGTTCGCCCCGAGCCACCCGACCGGCCCGGCGTAGCGCCCGCGGTCGACGCCCTCGAGCTCGGAGACGAGCCGGACCGCGACGTCGGTCGGGGTCCCCGCGACCGCGGCGGTCGGGTGCAGGGCGTCGGCGACGTCGAGCGAGGTCGTGCCGACGGGCAGCGTCGCCTGGACGTCGGTCGCGAGGTGCCACAGGTTCGGCAGCTGCAACCGGAACGGCTCCGGGTCGGCGCGGAGGTCGGACGCGATCGGGGCGAGCGCGGCCAGCAGGCTCTGGATGGCGAAGCCGTGCTCCTCGACGTCCTTCGCGCTCGCGGCGAGGGCCTCCGCGGCGGCGCGGTCGGACACCGGGTCGGTCCCGCGCGCCGCACTGCCCGCGAGCACGCGCGCCGAGAGCCGGGTGCCGTCGGTCCGGGCGAGGGTCTCGGGCGTCGCGCCGACGATCCCGTCGACGGCGAACGTGACGCACTGCGGGTACGCCTCGGCGAGGTCGAGCAGGATCGCTCGCTGGTCGGCGCCGTCGGGGAGGGTCCCGACGAGGTCCCGCGCGAGTACCACCTTCTCGGCGTCGCCGGCGGTGATCCGCCGGACGGCGTCGGCGACCGTCGCGGCGTAGGCGTCCTCGTCGATGGCACCGGGACGGAGCGCGACGGACACGTGCGGACCGACGCGTGGCACCGGGACCGACGTGCGCGTGAAGGTGAGGGGTTCGGGGTCGAGCGTGGTGTCGACGGCGGTGAGCCAGGCCTTCCCGCGGCGGCGGCCGATCACGACGCGCGGGACGATCAGCACGCTCGTCTCGGTCGAGTCGTCGGCGAACGCGAACGAGCCGAACGCCACGAGCCCGGTGCCGCGCAGCTGCACGGGGTCGTCGACCACGGCGTCGCGGACCAGGGACCGCCAGGCCGCCGAGGCCTCGCGCATCCGGTCCGGGCCGGTGAACGTCCACCGCACGGCCTCGCCGATGCCGACGATCCCGTCGCCGTTCCGGACGAACGCGAGCGGGCTGTCCCGGAGGGTGTGGCGGAGGACGGCGCCCGGGTCGTCGAGGATCCGGGTCGAGACCGTCAGCGGTGGGGCCGCCGTGGTGGTTCGGGTCACCCCACAGATCGTACGCGCCGCGCGGGGAACGTCCGGGCACGACCTCTAGGATGTTGTGGGTGAGCAGAGCGGACCTGAACAAGCGGCCGGACGAGGTGGCGGCCATGTTCGACGACGTCGCCGCGAAGTACGACCTCACGAACGACATCCTCTCGGCGGGCAACGCTCCGCTGTGGCGTGTCGCGACGGTCCGCGCGGTCGACCCCCAGCCCGGCGAGAAGGTGTTGGACATCGCCGCGGGGACAGGCACGAGCGCAGCGGCCTTCGCGAAGAAGGGTGCCGAGGTCACGGCGCTCGACCTCTCCGCGGGCATGATCGCCGTCGGCCGGGAACGCCACCCCGAGATCACCTTCGTCGAGGGCGACGCCGAGCAGCTGCCCTTCGACGACGACACCTTCGACGCCGTCTCGATCTCGTTCGGGCTGCGCAACGTGAACGACCCGATGCAGGCGCTCGGCGAGATGCTCCGGGTCCTCAAGCCCGGCGGTCGTGTCGTCATCTGCGAGTTCTCCACGCCGCCGCTCGCCCTGCTCCGCTTCGGCTACGGCACGTACCTCAAGCGCGTGCTCCCGGGCGTGGCACGGCTGTCCAGCAGCAACCCGGCGGCCTACCGCTACCTCGCCGAGTCGATCGAGGCGTGGCCCGACCAGCAGGTCCTCAGCCAGTGGCTGCGCGGCGTCGGGTTCTCGGTCGTCGCCTACCGCAACCTCACGGCGGGTATCGTCGCACTGCACCGCGGTCGCAAGCCCGTCGCGGGCGAGGTCCGCGAGTCCGTCGCCCGGCGCGCCAAGGCCCGTCGCGAGCACCAGCACACCGGTGAGCAGCCGAGCGTCGACCCCACCGACGCCTGACCGGTCCCTCCACCCCCGAACACGGAGCAGCACTTGAATCCGAGCGTCCCGGTCGCACGTCGCGCACCGAGTCTCCGCGCATCGCTGGGCATCGGCGAGCGACTGTTCGCCACGCCCGCGGAACGCCGGTTCATCGCCGCGGTCGACGACGGCCTCGAGCTCGTCGAGCAGGGGCTCGAGGAAGCCATGCGCTCCACCGACACCCTCGCCGACACGACGAGCCGGTACCTGCTGTCGGCCGGGGGCAAGCGGATCCGGCCGACGCTCACGCTCCTCATCGCGCAGCTCGGTGACGGGGTGACCGACGCGGTCGTGAAGGCCGCCGTGAGCATCGAAACGACCCACCTGGCGTCGCTCTACCACGACGACGTGATGGACGAAGCGCCCGTCCGACGCGGTGTCCCCGCGGCCCACGTGACCTACGGCAACAACGTGGCGATCCTCACCGGCGACCTGCTGTTCGCGCGTGCCAGCCTCATCACGGCCGACCTCGGCACCGAGGGCATCCGGATGCAGGCGGAGACCTTCCAGCGGCTCTGCATGGGGCAGCTCCACGAGACGACGGGCCCCCAGCCCGAGGACGACCCGGTCGAGCACTACATCCAGGTGCTCAGCGACAAGACCGGCTCGCTCATCGCGACGGCCGCCCGTGCCGGCGTGATGTTCTCGGGCGCCGACCGCACGTACCTCGACGCCGTCGGCACGTTCGGCGAGAAGGTCGGCGTGGCCTTCCAGCTCGTCGACGACGTGATCGACCTCGCCCCCGCGAAGGCCAAGACCGGCAAGATCGCCGGCAACGACCTGCGCGCCGGCGTCGACACCCTGCCGCTGCTGCAGCTCAAGCGCCTCGCCGCGACCGGTGCCCCCGACGCGGTGGACCTGCTCGGGCGCATCGAGCGCGACGTGAACGCCGCACCGGACGACGTCGTCGACTCGGCGCCGTACCAGTCCGCCGTGGCCGCCCTGCGCGAGCACGAGGCGACCGCCGCGACCCGTGCCGTCGCGGTCCGCTGGGCGACGGACGCCGTCGACGCCCTCGCACCCCTGCCGGACGGCACCGTCAAGCGGGCACTCGTCCGCTTCGCCGAGTCCGTCGTCGAACGCAGCCGCTAGCGCCGGACCGCCGCGGAGACCGACGGTCCCGCCCCTCGAACCCCCTCGGGAGCACCCCACCCGAACGAACTGGAGACGATCAGTGCCCACCCTCCGAGTCGCCATCGTCGGCGCAGGCCCTGCCGGCATCTACGCCGCCGACATCCTGCTGCGCGAGGCCCACGGCCACGACGTGTCGATCGACCTGTTCGAGCAGCTGCCCGCCCCCTACGGCCTGGTCCGCTACGGCGTCGCCCCGGACCACCCGCGCATCAAGGGCATCGTCAACGCGCTGCGCGACGTGCTCGACCGCGGTGTCGTGCGGCTGTTCGGCAACGTCCGCTTCGGCGAGGACATCACCCTCGACGACCTCCGGCAGCACTACCACGCGGTCGTGTTCTCGACGGGTGCGATCAAGGACGCCGACCTCGACGTCCCCGGTGTCGAGCTCGACGGGTCGTACGGCGCCGCCGAGTTCGTCAGCTGGTTCGACGGCCACCCCGACGTCCCGCGCACCTGGCCGCTCGAGGCCGAGAGCGTCGCGGTGATCGGCAACGGCAACGTCGCCCTCGACGTCTCGCGCATCCTCGCGAAGCACGCCGACGACCTGCTGCCGACCGAGATCCCCGCGAACGTGTACGAGGGGCTCAAGGCGTCCCCGGTCACCGACGTGCACGTGTTCGGCCGCCGCGGCCCGGCGCAGGTGAAGTTCACCCCGCTCGAGCTCCGCGAGCTCGGCGAGCTCCGCGACGTCGACATGATCGTCTACGACGAGGACTTCGACCACGACGAGGCCTCGATGACCGCCATCGCCACGAACAAGCAGGTCATGGTGATGAACCGCGTCCTCGAGCAGTGGCGCACCCGTGAGACCGGCCAGGCGAGCCGCCGACTGCACCTGCACTTCTACGCGAAGCCCCTCGAGTTCGTCGGCGAGGACGGCAAGCTCACCGCCATCCGGTACGAGCGCACGCGGCCGAACGGCCAGGGCGGCGTCGAGGGCACCGGGGAGATCCGCGAGATCCCGATCCAGGCCGCCTACCGCGCGGTCGGGTACTTCGGCTCGCCGTTGCCCGGCGTCCCGTTCGACGAGCGCCACGGCGTCATCCCGAACCACGAGGGCCAGGTCCTCGACGACGACAACCAGCAGATCCCGGGCGTCTACGCGACCGGCTGGATCAAGCGCGGCCCCGTCGGGCTCATCGGCCACACCAAGTCCGACGCGATGGAGACCGTCCAGCACATCGTGAACGACCAGGCGAGCTGGTGGACCCCGGCCGACCCGTCCGAGGGGGCGATCCCGGCCCTGCTCGCCGAGCGCGGGGTCGAGTACACCGACCTCGACGGTTGGCACAACCTCGACACCCACGAGCTCGCCCTGGGCGAGGCCGAGGGGCGCGAGCGCATCAAGGTCGTCCCGCGCGAGGACATGGTCGACGTGTCCCTCGGCCGCGTCGACGCCCGCACGGGCTCGGCGACGAGCTGACCGGCAGCCCGCGAACGCCATGACGACCGCACGCCCCGCACCGCCCACCGCGCTGCGGGGCGTGTCCGTCTCTGGGGTCCGGCTCGAGGGCGTCGACGTCGCCCGTGCGCTGGCGCTGCTCGGCATGATGGCGACCCACGTCGGGGGCATCGCCGACCAGGTCGACTGGTCCGACCCCGGCACCTGGGCCGCCGTCGCCCACGGCCGGTCGTCGTCGCTCTTCGCGGTGCTCGCCGGCGTCTCGATCGGTCTGACGAGCGGTCGGACGTCGCCGCCCGGCCCGCCGCGGATCGGTCGGGTCCGTGGCCGGCTCGCGATCCGCGCGCTCGTCGTGGTCGCGGTCGGCTTGCTGCTCATGGCGCTGCGGACCCCGGTCTACGTCATCCTCCCGACGTACGGCGTGCTGTTCCTGCTGGCGATCCCGGTGCTCCGGGTCCGTGCGCGCTGGCTGCTGGTCCTCGCTGCGGCGTGCGCCGTGCTGTCGCCCGTCGTCGCCCTCGGCATCGTCCCGCTCTACGCGGACGCCGGCATGTGGGAGGTCCAGCTCGGCCTCGTCTACCCCGTGGTCACCTTCCTGGCGTACGTGCTAATCGGTCTCGCGATCGCCCGTGTCGGACTGGAGGCACGGCGCACCCAGGTGGTCCTCCTCGCGTCCGGCGCGGTGGTCGCCGCCCTCGCCTACCTCGTCGGCAACGCCGTCGCGCCGGTGCCCGCCGACGCCGGGTTCGCGTTCCCCGGTGTGCCGTACGCGGGCGAGGGGAGCACCGCCGCCGAGGCCACGGCGCAGCTGTTCCTGTCGCCGCGGGACCACTCCTCGTCGATCGTCGACGTCGTGGGGACCGCGGGGGTGGCCGTCGCCGTCATCGCGCTCTGCACGCTGGTGTTCGACGGGCGGGGCGAGGTCGTCCGACGCATCGGGTACCCGTTGGCCGCCGTGGGGTCGATGCCGCTCACGGTCTACGCGGGGCACCTCGTCGTGCTCGCGGCGCTGCCGACGTACCCGGACTCGGCGGCGGCGTGGGGCTGGTTCGCGCTGGGGTCGATCGTGTTCGCGATGCTCTGGAGGCGGTTCCTCGGGCGGGGACCGCTCGAGCGCGTGACGGCCCGGCTCACCCGCCTGGTGCCGGACCCGCGCTGACCGCCGCCGCCGCGCACCCGCGCACGCGCACCCGTGCCCGCGCACTCGCGCGCGCGGCACCGCCGTCGCGCACCCGCGCCCGCGCGACCACCCGCCGCCCGCACCTGCCCGCCGGTCGCGACCCGCGCCTCCTGGGCCGGCCGCTACTGCAGCGCCGCCGTGAGCCGCGCGACGTTGTCGAGCACCTGCGATCGACGCGGCCGCTCCACCCACGCGTCGAGCGTCAACTCGAAGCTGTGCTCCTTGTAGGCGTCCTGGACCTCGCGCAGCGCATCGACGAAGCGGCTGCCGCGGACCATCACGGAGACCTCGAGGTTGAGGCTGAACGACCGCATGTCCATGTTGCTCGACCCGATCACCGCCACGTCGTCGTCGATCGTGAAGTGCTTCGCGTGCAGGATCGTCGGCGCCCGGTACAGCCAGATCTTCACGCCGGCCCGGAGCAGCCCCTCGTAGTAGGAGCGCTGCGCGTGCCACGTCATCGCGTGGTCGCCCATCTCGCCGACGAACAGCTCGACCTCGACCCCGCGCTGCGCCGTGGTCGTGATGGCGTAGAGCATGGAGTCGTCGGGGACGAAGTACGGCGAGGTGATCGACACCTTCTGCTGGGCCGAGTAGAGCAGGGCGTTGAAGAGGCGCAGGTTGTTCTCGCCGTCGAACCCGGGGCCGGACGGGACGACCTGGCAGTCCAGTGCGTCACCGCGGTCGGCCCGCTGGACGGGGTCGCTCTCGCGGAGGAGCAGCTCGTCGGTCTCGCTGTACCAGTCGGTCACGAACAGGGCGTTGAGGCCGGCGACGACGGGGCCCTCGAACCGTGCGAAGAGGTCCTTGTACTGCATGCCCTTGTCGATGTGGGACTTCAGGTCGTAGGACTTGTCGATGAGGTTCTGCGACCCGGTGAACGCGATCGACCCGTCGATGACCACGATCTTCCGGTGGTTGCGGAGGTCCGGGCGCTGGAACTTCCCCTGCAGCGGCAGCAGCGGGAGCATGAGGTGCCACTCGATGCCCGCGCGGTCCATGAACGCGAGGGTGTCCTTGTAGCCCGGGTAGCCGCGGCTCGCCCAGTGGTCGAGCAGGACCCGGACGGTGACGCCGCGGGCCTGGGCGCGGGCGAGCGCCTCGAAGAACGGGCGCGTGGTGTCGTCGAGGGTCGCGATGTAGAACTCGACGTGCACGAACCGCCGCGAGCCGTCGATCGCGCGGGTCATCTCGGCGATCGACTCGTCGTAGTCGGGGTAGAGCTCCGCGGAGTTGCCGCCCACCAGGGGCATGGCGCCGAGTTCGCGGTTCAGGCGGGTGATGCTGTCCAGCCACGCCGGCCACGGGTGGTCGCGACGGACGCGCTCGATCCCCTCGGTCTGCTCGAGGATGTACGCGTTGATCTCGGTCTGCTTCTCACGCCGGGCGTGCGGGAGCTTCGTCGACCCGATGACGAGGAAGACGATGAACCCGATGTAGGGGATGAGGAAGATCGCCAGCAGCCAGGCCGTCGCGGTCTGCGGCTTCCGATTGATCGGGACGTAGATGATCGAGAAGACGCGGATCGCCAGGTCCAGCAGGACCAGGAAGACCGTGATCGCGACGGTGAGCCAGTGCTCCACAGCGGCGGGCGGCGCGTCAGCGGAAGTTGATGAACTGCAGCGGCACGTCGAACTCTTCACCCTTGAGGAGCTGGATCGTGTTCTGCAGGTCGTCGCGGCTCTTCGAGGAGACGCGCAGTTCGTCGCCCTGGATCTGGTTCTTCACGGTCTTCGGGGCGTTGGCCCGGAGGAACGCGCCGATCTTCTTCGCCGCGTCCTGCTCGATGCCGTTCTTGAACTTCACCTCGATGCGGTACTCCTTGCCCGACGGGTACGGGTCGCCCGCGTCGAGGCTCTTGAGGCTGATGTTCCGCTTGATCGCCTTGCTCTGCAGGACGTCGAGGACGGCCTTCGCGCGCTCTTCCGAGTTCGCCTTGATGAGGACGTCCTCACCGCTGAACGCGATCGATGCGTCGGCGCCCTTGAAGTCGTACCGCTGCTCGATCTCCTTGGCGGCCTGGTTGAGGGCGTTCTCCGCCTCCATCTTGTCGACCTTGCTGACCACGTCGAAGGAACTGTCTGCCATGCGGGACAGCCTAACGGCGGACGGGAAGCGCGGTTCGGCACCCGTGGATCGGCCCACGGTGGTCACGAGCACCGTCTGGGATCGGCTATGCTTTCATGCGCGCCTTCGGTTGGTGACTACACGAGCCGGGTGCGCACATGGCAAGTTACCCAAGCGGCCAAAGGGATCTGACTGTAAATCAGCCGGCGTAGCCTTCGGGGGTTCGAATCCCTCACTTGCCACCAACGGAACGGCCCCGTCCTCATCGGACGGGGCCGTTCCGTTTCCGCGAGGATGGACGCATGCCCTCCGACCTCACCGCCGTCCAGTTCGCCGACCTCGCCGAGTCCATCGCCCGAGAGGCAGCAGCGCTCGCCGCACGCCGACGGGTCGAGGGGGTCGAGGTCGCCGACCGGAAGTCGAGCATCGTCGACGTGGTCACGGCTGCCGACCGCGAGGTCGAGGCACTCGTCCGGGCCCGGATCGCCGAGGCCCGGCCGGACGACGCGTTCTTCGGTGAGGAGTCCGGCACCGGCGCGGGGACCTCGGGCATCACGTGGGTGGTCGACCCGATCGACGGCACGGTCAACTACCTCTACGGCAGCGCCGAGTACGGCGTGAGCATCGGCGTGGTGCGCGGGCCGGCCGACCCGACCTCGTGGGAGCCGATCGCCGGCGTGGTCGTCCAGCCCGCGACCGGCGTCGTGTTCCGCGCTGCCGCCGGCGAGGGTGCCACGCGCGACGGGGTGCCGCTGCACGTCGGGACGCCGGCCTCGCTCGCCGAGACGCTCGTCGCCACCGGCTTCGGGTACACCGCCGAGCGCCGCCGGCAGCAGGTCGCGGTGCTCGCCGGACTCATCGGCGAGGTCCGCGACATCCGCCGTGGGGGAGCGGCCTCGCTGGACTGCTGCGCGGTGGGGCTCGGCACCGTGGACGCCTACTACGAGCGCGGGATCAACCCGTGGGACATGGCTGCCGGGTCGATCGTCGCCCGTGAGGCCGGCGCCGAGACCCGGATCTGGGAGGCCGGCGGCACGCGGTCGTTCCTCTTCACCGCACCCGCGGTCGCGGACGAGCTCGCGGACCTGCTGCGGCGCCTCGAGGAGTCTGTGCTCGCCGGGTGAGGACATCCCGAGGACTGGCGTCTCCCGGACGCTCCTGCTAGCGTGCTCGGGTCCCGTTATCTGCTCGTTACCAACGAGCGCGTCTCGCCCCGATCAGGATCCACGCCGAACACATGCCCCACGCTCCCCTCACGCCCGTGCACACCGACGGCTCCGCGGACGCTCCCGCACCGGTCGTCCACCTGACCCGACGGGCCCGCATCGAGGCGGAACGCGCGGCGGCGACGGCGTCCTCCGGGGGAGCACCGGAGCACGTCGAGCACGCGACGGTCGTGGCGGAGACGAGCCGCGCCTCCCGGGCCGCCCTCGGTGACGCGACCTTCGACGACCTGGTGAGCCCGGGGACACCCGCGACCCCGGCCGCACCCGTGTCGCCCATCGACCTCGCGCCGGCCTCGCCCGCGATGCCCGCGGCGACCGCATCGCCCGTGACGCCGCCGGCGCCCTCGTCGCCGGTCGTGGCTGCTGCCCCTGCGGTCGCGGCACCCACACCGTCCGCGCCGGCCGCGCGCCGTGTCCTCGGACAGGTGCCGGCGTCCCGTCGGACCGGGCGTGCCGTCACCGCCCCGGTGCCGGCCGACCGGGCCACGCGCCACATCGCTCGCACCGCTCCCGCTGCAGCGACTCCGGTCGCCGGGGTCGCGCCGCGTGCCGCGCGGGGGTCGCAGGGTGCGTCGTTCCGTCGGGCGGCCTCGCGGGTGACGGCCGTCGGCGCGCTGCTGTTCGTCGCGGGGCTCGTCGTGTCGACCTCGCTGCCCGCACAGGCGCTGTACACCCCCGAGCCCGGCTCGACGTCGGCGCGGGCGACGGCCTCGGGTGACACGCAGTCCCTCAGCGTCGGTGCCGGCGCGACCGACGCCGAGACGAACCGCGACCAGTACTCGGTGTCCTCGGCGACGCAGTACAAGAACGTCGACTCCTCGAGCTTCACGAACGACCCGAACGGCACGATCCAGTGGCCGTTCCTGACCGGTGTGCCGATCACCTCCGGGTTCGGCGGACGCCAGGTCGAGGGATGCTCCTTCTGCTCGACGAACCACATGGGCGTCGACTTCGCTCCGGGTGAGGGCACGCCGATCCGGGTCATCGCCGCCGGCACCGTCCTCAAGGTGCAGGCGAACGACGGCGGCTTCGGCAACGACGTCTGGGTCGAGCACGACGTCGACGGCAAGCAGTTCGTCAGCGTCTACGGCCACATGGAGGACAACTCCTTCAAGGTCGTCAAGGGCCAGCAGGTCGAGGTCGGCGACGAGCTCGGTCTGGTCGGCAGCACCGGCAACTCGACCGGTCCGCACCTGCACCTCGAGGTGCACGTCGACGGTGTCCCGGTGGACCCGCTGGCGTGGCTCGAGGCCAACGCGAACTAGCGGTTCCACGCGGCACGCCCGGGCGTCACAGCCGGTTCCTGACCACCGTCGCGGGTCTGCTATCCTCGTGTGGTGCCGCCGAGCGGCACATGCCCCGATAGCTCAGTGGTAGAGCACTTCCATGGTAAGGAAGGGGTCGTCAGTTCAATCCTGACTCGGGGCTCCGACCCGGTGCGGTAGTCGTGCCGGATCCTTGGCGGGGTAGCTCAGTTGGTTAGAGCACACGACTCATAATCGTGGGGTCGCGGGTTCAAGTCCCGCCCTCGCTACCGCAAGCCCGGCGATCCGTTCGCCGGGCTTTCGTCGTTCTCGGGGCGGTGCCGTGCGCGCGTCTTGCGTGTGCGTCGGCGCGTCGGCGTCGGTGCCTCGGTGTGGGCTGCGGCGTCGAACCACGTTCCCGACGTCGAACCGGCCCCACGACCTGGTTCCGTGTCGTTCCCGTGGTTCGTCCCCGCGCCCGCGCACGCGCCGCCCCGCCCGCGCGTTGCGGGGTGCGCCGCGGCGCCGCCCCGCCCCGCCCGCGGCGTCGGGTGCCTGCGCACAACGCAAGTCGCCCCGAACCTGGGGAGTGCGCGGTTCGCCGTGCCTTGCGTTGTGCGGCGCGCGTGCCGGCGCGGGCGACCGCTCACCGTCGCGGTCCGCGGGCTGCGTCGAACCACGTTCCCGACGTCGAACCGGCCCCAGGACCTGGTTCCGTGTCGTTTCCGTGGTTGGTTCCCGGCCGCCGCGCGCCGCGCGCCGCGCGCCGGGCGCCGGCAGCGCCGGGCGCCGGCAGCGCCGGGTGCGTGCGCACAACGCAAGTCCCGCCGAACCGTGCGAAGACGCGGTTCGCAGCGACTTGCGTTGTGCGGCCAGCGCCCGCGCCCGGCGACGCGCCCGCGCCCGGCCGCAGGCGCCCGGCGGCCCGGCCCGGCCCGCCCGGCCCGCGGCGCGTCCCGCGCGCCCGCGCCCGCCCCCGCGCAGCCCGCGCCCCCCGCGCCGCCCCCGCGCGGCGCGCTACCGCGCGCTGAGCACGCCCGCCTGACGGAGCGCCCGCTCGATCACCGCGGCGGTGCTGCGCCAGGCATCGTGCCGCCGCTTCGCACCGATCTCCCCGCCCGACACCGCGGTGCCGTGCCCGGAGTGCCGCAGCGTGATCGTGGTCGACGTCCCCGTGACGGTCGTCGAGAGCTCGTACCGCCGGAACTCCCGCGACGGGTGCACGAACGCCCCGAGCAGGATCGTGAGCACTCGGTTGCCGGTCGTCGCGGTGAGCGTCCCGCCCGTCGACTCGACGTGGTGCCCCGCCCCGCTGCAGTGCGGCGCCGGCGGCCTCCATCGCGGTGCAGCGGTCGCCCGTGTGCACGGCGAACTCTGTCGTGTGGTCCATCGTTCCTCCCCATCCCCGGAGATCGGTGTCGGTTCCCCCGAACCGCGTCGGGTCAGCATAGCCGATGCATACTCATGGACACAGGCCCCCCGAGCGGGCGTCGCTAGACTGCCGGACGTGTCTGTGAACCCCGAGCTCGTCGGCAGGACGTTCCCGCCGGCCCAGCCCTACCTGGTCGGTCGTGAGAAGGTGCGCGAGTTCTCCCGCGCCGTGTTCGCGACGAACCCGATCCACCACGAGCCCGAGGCCGCCCGCGCCGCCGGCTACGACGACGTCGTCGCCCCGCCGACCTTCGCGGTCGTCGTGCAGGAGGCCACGCTCGCCCAGCTCCTCGCCGAGCCCGACGCCGGCATCGACTTCTCCCGCGTGGTCCACGGCGAGCAGGCCTTCGCCTACGAGCGCCCGATCGTCGCCGGGGACGAGCTCACCGCGACCCTGACCGTGACGAGCGTGAAGACCCTCGGCGGCAACGCCATGGTCACCGCCGAGAGCACGATGAACGACGCCGCGGGGGAGCACGTCGTCACGGCGACCTCCACCCTCGTGGTCCGAGGAGACGACGCATGACCACCGCACCCGTGACCGCGCTCGAGGTCGGCACCGTCGTCGCCGAGCGCGAGGTCCACCTCACCCGCGACTCGCTCGTCCGCTACGCCGGCGCGTCCGGCGACTTCAACCCGATCCACTACCGCGACGACGTCGCCGCCTCCGTCGGGCTGCCCGGTGTCCTGGCGCACGGCATGCTCACGATGGGACTCGCTGTGCAGCCGGTCTCCGAGTGGCTCGGCGACCGCGGCTGGGTGGTCCGCTACGGCGTCCGGTTCACCCGCCCCGTGGTCGTCGACCCGGAGCAGGGCGCCACCGTCGGCGTCGTCGCCAAGGTCGGCACCGTCGACGACGACGGCCGTCCGCAGCGCATCGACCTCACCGTGACCGCCGCCGGGCAGACCGTGCTCGGCAAGGCGCAGGTCACGGTGGCGTTCCGCTGACCGTGACGGAGTCGGTGCTCGCCGACCTCACGACGCTGCGCGTCGGTGGTCCCGCGGCGCGGCTGCTCACGGCGTCGACCACCGATGAGCTCGTCGCGCACGTGACGTCGGCGTGGGACGACGACGAGTGGCTGGTCCTCGGTGGCGGCAGCAACCTGCTCGTCGCCGACGACGGCTTCGACGGCACCGTCGTGCTCGTGCGCACGACGGGCATCGAGCACGACGCGGACGACGACGGCGTCACCGTCCGCGTCGCGGCCGGCGAGCCGTGGGACGCGTTCGTCGCCACGACGGTCGAGAACGGGTGGACGGGCCTGGAGGCGCTGAGCGGCATCCCGGGCACGGTCGGCGCCGCCCCCGTGCAGAACATCGGCGCCTACGGGGTCGAGCTGTCCGACGTGCTCACCCGGATCGAGTTCCTCGACGCGTCGACGGGGGAGCGCGCGTGGGTACCAGCGGCCGAGCTGGCGCTCGGCTACCGCACCTCGACCCTCAAGCACGGACGGCGCGGTGCCGTGCTGACGGTCGAGTTCCGGCTCGGAACCGTCCGCGGCGCCGGGGTCCCGGTCCGCTACGCCCAGCTCGCCGGGTCGCTCGGCGTCGAGCTCGGGGCGTTCGTCGGGCCGGCGACCGTGCGGTCCGAGGTCCTGCGGCTCCGAGGGTCGAAGGGGATGGTCCTCGACGCGAACGACCACGACACGTGGAGCGCGGGGTCGTTCTTCACGAACCCGATCGTGTCCGCCGCCTTCGCCGAGACCCTGCCGGCCGAGGCGCCGCGCTGGCCGGCGGGCGACGACGTCAAGCTCAGCGCCGCGTGGCTCATCGAGCACGCCGGCGTCCACCGCGGGTACGCCGTCCCCGGGTCCCGCGCCGCGATCTCGTCGAAGCACACGCTCGCGCTGACGAACCGCGGGGGAGCGACCGCCGCCCAGGTGGCCGAACTCGCCCGCTACGTCCAGGTGACCGTCCTGAACCGCTTCGGTGTCTCGCTCGTGCCGGAACCCGTCGTGGTGGGCGACCTGCTCGCCTGAGCCGAGCCGCGCCTCCTGGCCCGCAACGCGGAACGGCCCACCTCGACGAGGTGGGCCGTTCTGCGTCAACGGGTGACTACGCGAAGAACTTCGCGAGCCGCGCGACGCCCTCGGCGATGTCGTCGTCACCGAGCGCGTACGACAGGCGGAGGTAGCCGGAGGGGCCGAACGCCTCACCGGGGACGACCGCGACCTCGGCGTGCTCGAGGATGAGGTCGGCGAGTTCGAGCGTCGTGGTCGGAGTCGAGCCGGCCCACTCGCGGCCGAGGAGCGCCGAGACGTCCGGGTAGACGTAGAAGGCGCCGTGCGGGGTCGGCGTGACGAAGCCCGGGATCGCGTTCAGACCCGCGACGATCGCCTGACGACGGCGGTCAAAGGCCTCGCGCATGGCCGTGACGGGTTCCTGTGGGCCGGTCAGCGCGGCGATCGCGGCGCGCTGCGACACGTTCGACACGTTGCTCGACAGGTGCGACTGGAGGTTCGACGCCGCCTTGACCGCGTCGGACGGGCCGATGAACCACCCGACACGCCACCCGGTCATCGCGTACGTCTTCGCGACGCCGTTGACGAGGATCGTCGTGTCGGCGAGGGCCGGCACCGCCTCGAGGATGCCGGTGAACCGCACGCCGTCGTACACGAGGTCCTGGTAGATCTCGTCGCTGATGACCCAGATGCCGTGCTCGAGCGCCCACTCGCCGATGGCCTTCGTCTGCTCGGCGGTGTACACCGAGCCGGTCGGGTTCGACGGCGAGCAAAACAGCAGCGCCTTGGTCTTCGGGGTGCGGGCGGCCTCGAGCTGGTCGACCGTGACGAGGTAGTCCTGGTCGCTGCCGGCGAAGACGTCGACGGGGACGCCCCCGGCGAGCCGGATGGCCTCGGGGTAGGTGGTCCAGTACGGCGCCGGCAGGAGGACCTCGTCGCCCTCGTCCACGATCGTCTGGAACGCCTGGTAGACGGCCTGCTTGCCGCCGTTCGTGACGATCACCCGGGCGGGGTCGACGGTGATGCCGGACTCGCGGGCGGTCTTCTCGGCGATCGCCTGCTTGAGCTCGGGCAGGCCGGTCGCGGGCGTGTACCGGTGGTTCTTCGGGTCCTGCGCTGCCTGCACGGCGGCGTCGACGACGTGCTGCGGCGTGGCGAAGTCCGGCTCGCCCGCGGCGAACGAGATGACCGGGCGACCGGCGGCCTTGAGCGCCTTGGCCTTCGCATCGACCTTGAGCGTCGCGGACTCGGCGATCGCGGCGATGCGGGACGCGATGCGCGGCCGATCGGTGGTCGCGGCAGCGGGGTGGGCGGTGGACTCGGGGCCTGGGGCTTCGGTGCTCACGGGGCCCAGCCTACCGGCGCGGCACGCCGGAGCATCCGTCAAGTGGACACCGTGTGACGGACTCCCGTACACTCGACCACCGGAACACGGATCGGTGACGAACCGTGTCCGAAGGGCGGTGGCTCAATTGGTAGAGCAGCGGTCTCCAAAACCGCAGGTTGCAGGTTCGAGTCCTGTCCGCCCTGCACATCTGGAAGGGTAGAAGTTGGCGAGCAAAGACATGGAGACGACGGCGGATGACGTCGTCGCCAAGGCGAAGCAGGACCGGGCCGAGCGCCGTGGTCCGTTCGCTGCCATCGTGCTCTTCATCCGTCAGGTCCTCGGCGAGCTCCGCAAGGTGGTCACGCCGACCCGCAAGGAGCTCTTCAGCTACACGGGCGTCGTCCTGGTCTTCGTCGTCGTGATGATGATCCTGGTGTCGGTCCTCGACTTCGTGTTCGGACTCGGCGTCGGGTACGTGTTCGGCAACGGGCCGACGGCCTGAGCCGGACGCCGGCTGTCCTGACCGCTCGCGGACAGGAGTACGGTCGCCCGAGACGGCGCCGGTCGTGAACCGATCCGCCCGCCAACCCGATCCGCATCACCGAACGGAAAGATTCGACAGTGTCTGACAACTCCCGCGACGACATCGACCTCGCCACGGCTGCCGAGCAGTCCTCCGAAGTCGAGGAGAACCAGGAAGGCGACGTCGAGACCGGCGAGGAGCGTTCGGCCGAGTCCGCCGAAGAGCGAGCCATCGAGATCGAGGACGAGAACGACGAGTCCCTCGGCCTGAGCGACGAGCCCGACGACGGCACCGTCGACGCCGGCATCGACGAGGCGCTCACCGCGCTGGCCGAGTCGCGCGACCCCGAGGCCGACGCCGTCGTGGACGACGCGCTCGAGATCGACACCGCCGACGAGGCCGAGGCCGCCGTCGAGGCAGTCGAGGACGAAGAAGAGGTCGAGCTGGAAGAGGAGACCGCGGCCGAGGCCAACGCGACCCTCGCCGCCGACGAGGCCCTCGACGCTGAAGAAGCCGAAGAAGAGGCCGAGGTCGACCCGTACGAGGCCTTCAAGGCCGAGCTGCGGATGAAGCCGGGCAAGTGGTACGTCATCCACTCCTACGCGGGCTTCGAGCGCCGCGTGAAGTCGAACATCGAGAACCGCATGGTCTCGATGTCGATGGAGGACTACATCTACCAGGTCGAGGTCCCGATGGAGGACGTCGTCGAGATCAAGAACGGGCAGCGCAAGCTGGTCACCCGCGTCCGGATCCCCTCGTACGTGCTCGTCCGCATGGACCTCAACGAGGACTCGTGGTCCGTCGTCCGGCACACCCCGGGTGTCACCGGCTTCGTCGGCAACGCCCACAACCCGACGCCGCTCCGCTTCGACGAGGCGTTCGGCATGCTGAAGTCCCTGGTCCAGGTGGCCGAGGCCGCTCCGACCAAGGGCGGCGCGAAGGGCTCCGGCGGCGCACAGTCCCAGCCGGCGGCCGAGGTCGACTTCGAGATCGGCGAGACGATCACCATCAAGGAAGGTTCGTTCGCGGGTCTCCCGGGGTCGATCTCTGAGATCAAGCCGGAGAGCGGCAAGCTCACGGTCCTCGTCTCGCTGTTCGAGCGCGAGACCCCGGTCGAGCTCAGCTTCGACCAGGTCACCAAGCTGTAGTCCAACCCGATCATCGGGTAGACTCAACGAGTTTGGCCCCGCACGCTTCGTGCGTGCGGGGCTTCACCGCGGTCCGGAACGGCCGGGCCAGCGGGAGAGTGCACGGATCCCCGTGCGTTCGATTCCAGGAGGAAGACAAGTCATGGCACCGAAGAAGAAGGTCACGGGCCTGATCAAGCTGCAGATCAACGCGGGCGCCGCCAACCCGGCCCCGCCGATCGGTCCGGCGCTCGGTCAGCACGGCGTCAACATCATGGAGTTCTGCAAGGCGTACAACGCGGCGACCGAGTCGCAGCGTGGCAACGTCGTGCCGGTCGAGATCACCGTCTACGAGGACCGTTCGTTCACGTTCGTCCTCAAGACCCCGCCGGCGGCAGAGCTGATCAAGAAGGCCGCGGGTGTGCAGAAGGGTTCCGCGACCCCGCACACGGTCAAGGTCGCGAAGATCTCGATGGACCAGGTCCGTCAGATCGCCGAGACCAAGCAGGCCGACCTGAACGCCAACGACATCGAGCAGGCCGCGAAGATCATCGCCGGCACCGCTCGCTCGATGGGCATCACGGTCGAGGCGTAAGCCCCACCTGCTCAGGCACACAACCGAACACCCTTCCGTGGGAGAGCCGCGCCGGCTCGTCAACCACGTAGCTCCCAAGGAGAACACCATGGCGAAGAAGTCCAAGGCCTACCAGGCCGCGGCCGCGAAGATCGAGGCCGACAAGTTCTACACCCCCACCGAGGCAGTCGCCCTCGCGAAGGAGACCGGTTCCACCAAGACCGACTCCACCGTCGAGGTCGCCCTGAAGCTCGGTGTCGACCCGCGCAAGGCGGACCAGATGGTCCGTGGCACGGTCATCCTGCCGCACGGCACGGGCAAGACCGCCCGCGTCATCGTCTTCGCGGTCGGCGCAGCGGCTGAGGCCGCCATCGCCGCCGGCGCCGACGAGGTCGGTGGCGACGAGCTCATCGCGAAGGTCGCCGAGGGCTACACCGCCTTCGACTCCGCCGTCGCGACGCCGGAGCTCATGGGCAAGGTCGGCCGTCTCGGTAAGGTGCTCGGCCCGCGCGGCCTCATGCCGAACCCGAAGACCGGCACCGTGACCCCGAACGTGGCGCAGGCCGTCAACGACATCAAGGGCGGCAAGATCGAGTTCCGTGTCGACAAGCACGCCAACGTGCACTTCGTCGTCGGCAAGGCCTCGTTCACGCCGGAGCAGCTCGACGAGAACATCTCGACCGCACTCGAGGAGATCAACCGCCTCAAGCCGAGCGCCTCGAAGGGCCGCTACATCATGAAGGGCGCCGTCTCGACGACCTTCGGCCCGGGCATCCCGCTCGACGTCAACAGCATCTGAGTCATCTGACCAAGTGAAGGACCCGCACCGCTCCCGGTGCGGGTCCTTCCGCGTTCCCGGTAACGTGGCCTGGTGCGCACCCTCGTGAACTCGCTCCGGCTGCTCGCGGTCATCGCCGTCGTGGCCGCCATCGTCGGGCAGTGGCTGGTCAGCTCGAAGCTCCCGAGCTACAACCCGTGGAACTTCTTCGGCTACTTCACGATCCAGTCGAACATCATCATCGCGTTGGCCTTCGCCGTGACCCTCGTCGCGGCGGCCCGCCGGAAGCGCGGGGACCTGCGCGTGAGTCTGTTCCGCGGCGCGGCGACGGTGTACATCGCGACGACGGGAATCGTCTACAACACCCTGCTCACCGGGGTCGACGTGTCGGCGAACGTGCAGTGGTCGAACGACATCCTGCACAAGGTCCTCCCCGCGTACGCGGTGCTGGACTGGCTGCTGTTCTCCGACCGGTCGAAGCTCCTGCTCCGCCACGTGTGGTGGTTCCTCGTCTACCCGGCCGTCTGGACGATCGTGGTGCTGGTCCGCGGCGCGACGGACGGATGGGTGCCGTACCCGTTCCTGAACCCCGACCTGGGCTACGGCGTCGTCGCGCTGTACTGCCTCGGGGTAGCCGTGTCGATCGTCCTGCTCGGCGTGCTCGTCATCGGGATGAGTCGCCTGCGGATCGTGAAGGTCTAGCTCCGGAAGTCGCGCAGCCGGTCGAGCACGAGGTCGGCGAGCTGGATCAGCCCGCGGATCTGGTCGTCGTCGCGGTCGACCCACCGGCACTCGGGCTCGTCGGCGACGGGCACGAAGCCGTCGTGGCGTTCCCAGACGAACAGGGTGCGGTCGGCACCGAGCACGTACTGCTGCCACCAGATCTGGCGGAGGTAGTGCCGGGGGATGCTCCGCCACCCCTTGCCGGTGGTCTTGATCTCGGCGAGGACGACCCGTGACGAACCGTCGACGCCGACGCCGTCCGGGGTCGCGAGGTGGGCGCGGTTGGTTGCGGCGTGGAACAGGTGTGCGGACGGCTGGATGCCGTGCGTCGCGGCGACCCAGGCGGCGATGACCGGTTCGCGTTCCTTGCCGTGCTCCGTGAACGAGTTGCCGGAGAACCGCGAGCCGTACCGCTTGTCGGTGACGACCGCGTCGACGGCGCGCAGCGAGGCGAGCCGGGCGACGTCGGTGGCGGTGATGCCCATGGCGCGGGCGCGGAGCCACGCGACGCGGTCGGAGGAGTGCGCGACGATGCGCTCGGTGTGCCCGCGGAGCGCGGTGAACGCGTCGTGGACGACGGGGCCCGATGCCGTGGAGCCGGCCACGGATGCGACCGACGCCGGCGTACCGGGGGCGGGTTGCGCCTCCAGGCCGGGGTCCAGGTCGCCCCACAGGGTGGGCTGCACGATCGTCACCCGTCGATTCTCTCCCCACGCACCGACGAGACGAAACCGACGCACCGGCGGACGCACGGACGCGACGCACCGGTCAGGAGACCAGCTGGCGCCCCTCGGCGAACGTCACCAGCTCGTCGACCCCCGCGGGGGAGAGCGCGTACCCGATGGCGAGCGCCGCCGCGCCCTGGAGCGCCGCGAGCGACCCGGCCCGCGACTGCGCGATCACCAGGTGTTCCGTGGCGAGGGGCATGGAGCGGGAGTAGACGACCTCGCGGACCCCGGCGAGGAGGTGCTCCCCGGCCTGGGTGATCGATCCGCCGAGCGCGATGACCGACGGGTTCATGAGCGAGACGCACGTGGCGAGGACCTCGCCGATGTCACGTCCGGCCTGGCGCACCGCCTGGATGGCGTCGAGGTCCGACCGGTTGACGAGTTCGAGGACGTCCGCGCTGGAGTGCACGTCGTGCCCCTTCGCGCGGAGTCGTCGGGCGATGGCCGGACCGGAGGCGACGGCCTCGAGGCACCCGGTGTTCCCGCAGTGGCACGGCACGTCGCCGGCGCTCGAGACCCGGACGTGACCGATGTCACCCGCGGTGCCCTGCGCGCCGCGCTGGAGCTCGCCGTCCGAGACGATCCCGGAGCCGATGCCGGTGGCGACCTTGACGAAGAGCAGGTGGTCGACGCCGGGCCAGCCGTGCTCGCGCTCCCCGAGGGCCGCGATGTTCACGTCGTTGTCGAGCAGGACGTGGGCGGCGATGTGCGCGCGCAGCCATCCGGGCACGTCGAAGCCGTCCCAGCCCGGCATGATCGGCGGGTTCGCGGGGCGTCCGGTGGAGAACTCGACCGGCCCCGGGACGCCGATGCCGATCGCGATGACGTCCTCCCGGGCGCGGCCGACCTCGTCGAGGAGCGCGTCGATCGTCTCGACGAGCCACGTCAGGGTGGGGACCGGGCCGGCAGCGATGTCGATGCGTGCCTCGCGGGTGGCGAGCGGCTCGGCGACGAGGTCGGTGACGGCGACGCGGCCGTGCGAGGCCCCGAGGTCGGCGGCGATGACCAGGCGTGCGCGGGGCATGAGCGCCACCTGCGCGGGCGGGCGTCCGCCCGTGGACGCCGCGGTGTCCACGGGTCCGACGAGCCCGACCTCGATGAGGGCATCGAGGCGCACGCCGATCGTGGAGCGCGCGAGTCCCGTCAGGCTGGCGAGCTCGGCCCGGGTCCGCGGCACGCCGTCGCGGAGGATCTGGAAGAGCTCGCTCGTCCCGACCGGAGGCGACGCTGCCGTCCGGTTCAAGTCGACCATGTGGGGGAGTGAAGCACACATCGAACGCGCCACGCAACGAAGTTCGTCGAAGAACCACGAACTTCTGCTTGACCGCCGACAAAAGTGGTCATAGTGTGACGCTCGGTCGACGTCGACCACACCATCTCGACGAGGAGAACCCCTGGTGACCCAACCGCTCTCGGTCCAGCTCTACACAGTCCGCGACGCCCTCGCTGCCGATCTGCCCGGCACACTGCAGCGCATCGCCGACATCGGCTACACGAACGTCGAGGCCTTCGGCTTCGTCGACCGCGCCGAGGCTCTGCGCGATGCCCTCGCCGCGGCCGGACTGCAGAGCCCGAGCGGCCACGCCCGGCTCCTCGACGCCGGCGAGCAGGACCTCGAGCAGATCTTCCACGCGAGCGTCACCGTCGGCCTCACGACCCTCATCGACCCGCACATCGACGAGGCCCGCTGGACCACCCGCGAGGACGTCGAGGCCATCGCCCGCGAGCTGAGCGCCCTCGCTCCCCGTGCCGCGGACCACGGTCTCACTCTCGGCTACCACAACCACGCGTTCGAGTTCTCGAACCGCATCGACGGCGTCTCCGCCTACGAGGTCTTCGCCGACGCGCTGTCCGACGACGTCGTGCTCGAACTCGACACCTACTGGGTGAAGGTCGGCGGCGACGACCCGGTGGCGATCATCGACAAGTACGGCGACAAGGTCCAGTTCCTGCACGTCAAGGACGGCGACGGTTCGCACGACGACAAGAAGCAGGTCGCCGTGGGCAACGGTGTCATGCCGATCCGCGAGATCATCGCCGCGGCGCCGGACGCGCTGCACGTCGTCGAGCTCGACGACCACGAGGGCGACGTCTTCCAGGCCGTCACCGACTCCTACACGTTCCTCGAGGGGGCCCGCGCATGACCGACACCACCACCGCGACCGACACGCAGGTCGACGCCACCGAGACCACCCGCACCGGCCCGGTCGGCGTCGGCGTCATCGGCGCCGGGGTCATCTCGGACCAGTACCTCTCGAACCTCACGGTCTTCCCCGACGTGACGGTCCACTTCATCGCCGACATCGACCTGCCCCGCGCAGCGGCCCAGGCGGAGAAGTGGGGCGTCGCCGGATCCGGCACGGTCGAGGAGCTCCTCGCGAACGACGACATCGAGATCGTCGTCAACCTGACGATCCCGGCCGCCCACGTCGAGGTCGCCCTGCAGGCCCTCGCCGCCGGCAAGCACGTCTGGGGCGAGAAGCCCTACGCCCTCGACCGTGCGAGCGCCGCCGAACTGCGCGACGCCGCCCGTGCCGCCGGCAAGACCGTCAGCGTCGCCCCGGACACGTTCCTCGGTGCCGGGCTCCAGACCGCGCTGCGCACCATCCGCGACGGTCGCATCGGCACCCCGCTCAACGGCCTGACGCTCTTCCAGAGCCCCGGCCCGGAGTCGTGGCACCCGAGCCCCGAGTTCCTCTTCGCGTACGGCGCCGGCCCGCTGTTCGACATCGGCCCGTACTACATCACGACCCTCGTGCAGGCGTTCGGCCCGGTGAAGAAGGTCACCGCGACCGCGTCGAAGTCCCGCGCGACCCGCACCATCGGCTCCGGCCCGAAGGCGGGCACCGAGTTCCCGGTCGAGGTCCCGACGAACCACTCGGCCCTCATCGAGTTCGAGAACGGTGGCAGCGCGCAGAGCGTCTTCTCGTTCGAGTCCGACCGCGGCCGCACCGGCTTCGTCGAGATCGCGGGCGAGACCGGCACGGTCGTGTTCCCCGACCCGAACAACTTCGACGGCGACACCGAGCTGTACGCACTCGGTTCCGAGGAACCCGAGACGATCCCCGCCGTGGGGTCCACCTACTCGCGCGGCACCGGCGTGGTCGACCTGGCCCGCTCGCTCCGCGCAGGAGCGGAGAACCGGGTCCCCGGTGCCCTCGCCTTCCACGTCCTCGACGTGATGGTCTCCATCGCCGAGGCAGCCGAACGTGGTGAGGCGGTGCTCGTGGAGAGCACCGTCGCACCCTCCCCGACCCTCCCCGAGGGCTGGGACCCCGCGGCGTCGACCCTGGCCTGACCGGCCGGAGCGGCACCGCACACACAGCAGCACCCGACAGCACGAACAGCACCACCCCCTGCACCATCTCAACGACGAGAAAGTAGAGAGTCATGCGCACTGCCATCCGCGCACTGGCCATCACCGCGGCCGCGGCACTCACCGTGACCGGCCTCGCAGCCTGCTCCTCCGGAGGCTCCGGTTCGTCCGGCGACTCCAAGACGCTCACCTACTGGGCGTCCAACCAGGGCACGTCGCTCCAGAACGACAAGGAGGTGCTGACCCCCGTCCTCAAGAAGTTCACCAAGGAGACCGGGATCAAGGTCGACCTCCAGGTCATCGGCTGGAACGACCTGCAGAACAAGATCCAGACCGCCGTCACCTCGGGCCAGGGCCCGGACGTCGTCAACATCGGCAACACCTGGGCGACCTCGCTCCAGGCCACCGGCGCCTTCCAGGAGTTCGGTGACTCGGAGATGAAGGCGATCGGCGGGTCCGACAAGTTCGGCAAGGTCGCGCTCTCGACCGGTGGCGCGCCCGGCAAGACCGTCACGAGCGTCCCGCTCTACGGCCTCGCCTACGGCCTGTACTACAACAAGAAGATGTTCTCGGACGCCGGCATCGAAGCGCCGACCACGTGGGAGGACCTCACCGCCGACGCGAAGAAGCTCACCTCGGGTGACAAGTACGGCTTCACCATCGCCGGTGGCTCGTACACCGAGAACTCGCACTTCGCGTTCATCACCTCCGCCCAGAACGGCGGCGAGTGGTTCGACAAGGACGGCAAGCCGACCTTCACCCAGAAGGCGAACGTCGACGGCATCAAGCGCTACCTCGACCTGATGCAGTCCGACAAGGTCGTCAACCCGTCGAACGCGCAGTACGACAACGGCACCCAGGCCGTCTCGGACTTCGCGAACGGCAAGGCCGCGATGATGCTCACGCAGAACAACGCGAACGCGACCATCACGTCGCAGGGCATGAAGACGGACGAGTTCGGCGTCGTGCCGTTCCCGACCACCGCTGACGGTCAGGACATCGCGTCCTTCCCGGCCGGCATCAACCTGTCGATCTTCAAGAACACGAAGAACAAGGACGGCGCGCTCAAGTTCGTCAAGTACATGACGAGCGCGGACACGCAGACGACGCTCGACAAGCCGTACTCGGCGCTGCCGGTGCTCGCCGCGGCTGCTGACTCGGTCACCGACGAGCAGACGAAGACGTTCCTCGACATCTACAACAACAAGGCGAAGCCGCTCCCGCTGGTGCCCGCCGAGGACCAGTTCGAGTCCACGGTCGGCAAGGCGATGAACGACATGTTCGCCAAGATCGCGACCGGTTCCACCGTCTCGGACAGCGACATCAAGTCGGCGCTCCAGACCGCCCAGGACCAGGTGTCCCAGGCCGCTGGTTGATCCGCCCAGGAGGCCCGGGTCGCGTCCGAAAGGACGCGCCCCGGGCCTCCACCCCTCAGGTCTACGGCCCCTCCCGCTCCGGGACGGTCGTTTCCAGCCCCCTCAGGTCCACGGCCCCGCCCACGTCGAGCCCGCGACCTGCGGTTCCGCACCCGGCCACACGCCGGGGGTGAGCCGATCGGCTCACGCATGCCGCGCCTCCCGACCGCTGCCACGGTCCGCGCGAAGCACCCGATCCCCCTCCTGCCGAAAGGCCCCCGCTCATGTCCACCTCGGTCCTGCCCGACTCCGAGCGCATCGACCTGACCCACACGAAGGGCCCGACCACGTCGGGCCGTCCGCCCGGTCGGAAGCGCAAGGGACACTGGCTGCCCTACGCGCTCGTCGCGCCCGCCATCCTCTTCGAGCTGCTGATCCACATCGTGCCGATGCTCACCGGCATCTGGATCTCGTTCATCCAGCTCACCAAGTACTTCATCGCCAACTGGGGTGCCGCACCGTTCGCGGGGCTGCGCAACTACTCGGTCGTCATCGACTTCGACCAGGCGATCGGCAAGGGCGTCCTGAACTCGTTCCTCATCACGTGCGGCTTCACGGTCCTCGTGGTCGGGCTCTCGTGGACCTTCGGCATGGCCGCCGCGGTCGCGCTGCAGAAGCCGTTCAAGGGTCGCGGCCTGTTCCGCACGCTCTTCCTCGTGCCGTACGCGCTGCCGATGTACGCCGGCATCATCACCTGGAAGTTCATGTTCCAGCGTGACTCGGGTGCGATCAACCACATCCTCGTGGACCAGCTGCACCTGTTCAACGGCACCGGCCCGTTCTGGCTGATCGGCTCGAACGCCTTCGTCTCGGTCGTCGTCGTGGCGATCTGGAAGACCTGGCCGTTCGCGTTCCTCATGCTCATGGCCGGCCTGCAGTCCGTGCCGAACGACGTGTACGAGGCCGCCTCGGTCGACGGCGCGAAGCCCTTCCGGCAGTGGCGCTCGATCACGCTGCCGATGGTGCGCCCGGTCAACGTGACGCTCGTGCTCGTGATGTTCCTCTGGACGTTCAACGACTTCAACACACCGTTCGTGCTGTTCGGTTCGACCGCCCAGCCCCCGGCGGCGGACCTGCTGAGCTTCCACATCTACAACGCGTCCTTCATCACCTGGAACTTCGGCTCCGGTGCCGCGATGAGCGTCCTGCTCCTCATCTTCCTGCTCATCGTCACCGGCATCTACCTCGCCGTGACCAACCGGAGGTCCGTCCGTGCGTGAGACATTCGGCGCCAAGTCCTTCAAGGTCGTGACCCTGGTCGTCCTGACCCTGTTCACGGTCGTCCCGCTCTACGTGATGATCACCACGGCCATCAAGCCGCTCGGTGACGTGCAGAACGACTTCACGTGGATCCCGACGAACATCACCATCCAGCCGTTCATCGACATGTGGTCGACGGTCCCGCTCGGCAAGTACTTCATCAACTCGCTCGTGGTCTGCACGGTCGCGACGGTGTTCTCGCTGATCATCGCGACCTTCGCCGCCTACGGTGTCTCGCGCTGGAACTTCAAGGGCAAGAGCACCTTCACCACCGCGGTGCTCTCCACCCAGATGTTCCCCGGAGTGCTGTTCCTGCTCCCGCTGTTCCTGATCTTCACGAACCTCGGGAACGCGCTCGGCATCCAGCTCGTCGGCAGCTGGACCGGCCTGATCATCACCTACCTGACGTTCACGCTCCCGTTCTCGATCTGGATGCTCGCGGGCTACTTCGAGACCATCCCGCGTGAACTCGACGAGGCCGCGATGGTCGACGGCTCCGGCCCGATGGGTGCCCTGTTCCGGGTCATCCTGCCCTCGGCGCGTCCGGGTCTGGTCGCGGTCGGCATCTACTCGTTCATGACGGCCTGGGGCGAGGTGCTCTTCGCCTCGGTCATGACGAACGGCGACGGGCAGACGCTGGCGGTCGGTCTGCAGCAGTACTCGACGCAGACGAACGTGTACTGGAACCAGATCATGGCGGCGTCCCTCGTCGTCTCGATCCCGGTCGTGATCGCGTTCCTCATCGTGCAGCGGCAGTTCGTGGCCGGCCTGACGGCCGGTGCGGTGAAGTAGGCAGGACCGCCTGACGGGAGGCGCGGTGCGGGTCCGACCCGCACCGCGCCTCCCGTCCGTGCGTGCGCTGGTGCGCGGGTGCGTGCGCTGGCAGCGAGACTCGGCCGGGCGGACGCTTTCGCGTCCCCGAGGCCACGAAGGTGTCCGCCGGGGCGAGACTCGGCGGACGGAATCCAGACAGGATGGGACCATGAGCGAGCCACGCGGGCGGCAACTGCTGCCGGGACAGACCAGCCGGGTGCACGTGTACGACGTCGAGAGTCGGACGAGCCGGCTCGTCTTCGAGTCGAGCTCGGTGCTCGTCGAGGCGCCGAACGTGCTGCGGGATGGCACCCTCGTGCTGAACGGGGACGGCGATCTCTGGCTGCTGCGCCCCCCTGCCGACGGCGACGCCGTGCTCGACGAGACCGCCCTCGTGCGCGTCCCGATGCCCGGCGTCCCCGAGATCAACAACGACCACGTGCTCGACCCCTCGGGCAACTCCGTCGTGGTGAGCGCCCGCGACGGGGACCTGTACCGGGTGCCGGTGCCGGCCGGGGGAGCGGCGGCGACCCTCACCGACGTCACCACCGCGCTGCCGGTCGTCCGGAAGTTCTACCTGCACGGCATCGCGCCCGACGGCGAGACCCTCGCGGCGATCGTCGGGGAGCGCACCGAGGAGGGCGTCTGGACCACCGACGTCGCCCTCGTCGACCCGGCCACCGGGGACCCGACGTTCCTGACCCGCGACGAGCACCCCGACGACGGCGTCTCGTTCGCGGGCGAGATGCTCGTGTGGAACTCGGAGCGGTTCACGCCGGGCACCGCGCAGCTCGTCGCCCTCTGGCCCGGTGCGACCGACCCGGTCCGGATCACGAACGACGACCGGGTGAACTGGTTCCCGCACGTCTCGCCGGACGGTGCCCACCTGCTCTACCTGTCGTACGAACCCGGCGTGCAGGGCCACCCCGCTGACCACCGCGTGGAGCTCCGGCTCCTGCCCGGCTCGCTCGTGCGCGGCGCCCGGATCGCTGTCCAGCCGGAGACCCTCGTCACGCTCGAGGGCGGGCAGGGGACCGTGAACGTGCCGCCGTGGTCGCCGGACTCGCGCTGGTTCGCGTACTGCGACTACCCGGCGGGCGGCTGAGGGGCGCGAGACTCGCCGCCGCGGACACTTTCGTGGGTCGAGTGCCACGAAAGTGTCCGCATGGCCGAGACTCGGCCCCGGCGGCCGGCCTGCCTACACCTCGCGCACCTGGCCCTGCTTGATGTGCAGGCGGCGCTCGGCCCGCTTCGCCACCCACGAGTCGTGCGTGACGATGACCACGGTGAGCCCGCGCTCCTTCCACTGCTTCTCGATGAGCCCCATGATCTCGTCACGGGTCGTCTCGTCGAGCGCACCGGTCGGCTCGTCCGCCAGCAGCACGCTCGGGTTCTTGACCAGCGCCCGCGCGATGGCCACGCGCTGCTGCTGCCCGCCGGACAGTTCCGCGGGCAGGTGGTCGAGCCGTTCGCCGAGGCCGACCTCCCGGAGCGCAGCGGTCGCCCGGTCGCGGATCTCCGACCGCGACCGGTTCGCGAGGGACCCGGCGAACGCGGTCTCGACGTTCTCCAGCGCCGTCAACGTCGGGATGAGGTTGAAGCTCTGGAAGACGAACCCGATCTCGGTCGCCCGCAGGTTCGTCAGCGCCCCGTCCCCGAGCTCCGCCACGTCCTGGTCACCGAGGAGCACGCTGCCGGCACTCGGACGGTCGAGCGCGCCGAGCATCTGCAGCAGGGTCGACTTGCCGCCGCCGGTCGGCCCCTGGATCGCGACGAGCTGTCCCTGCGGGATGGTCAGGTCGACGTTCGTCAGCGCGGTGACGGTCCGGTTCTTCTGCTTGTACGTCTTGCTCACGTTCTTCAGGGCGTAGATCGGCCTGGAGGCGCGGCTCGCCTCCGCAGCGGAGGGGGCGGTCTCGATGCTGGTCACGGGGGCTCCTGTCGGTTCCGGTGTCGATGCGGTGCTGTCGGGGCCGGCGACGACGGGGGTCGTGCCGGTGGTCGGCCCGGGCATCAGGCCACACTCCGCAGTGCCTCGGCCGGACGGAGCCGGCTCGCCCGCCAGCCGCCGAGTGCGCCGGCGATGAGGCCGCCGAGCACGGCGAGGCCGATCGCGAGCAGGATCACCTCGACGGTGACGGGGGCGTGCAGGACGACGTCGGTCGTCGAGGCCGTGCTCGCACCGCCGCCGAACCCACCGGCGGGGGCGCCACCGGTCGTACCGCTGCCGGCCGCCGCCGTCGCCGCGCCACCGGGCATCCCGCCGCCGCCCATGCCGCCGCGGTTCGTCGTGGACGAGGCGCTCGCCGAGATCGTCGGGGAGATGACGTTCACGACGAGGATGCCGATGAGACCAGCGGCCGCACCGATCACGCCGCCGATGATGCCCTGCACGAGGGACTCGCCGGCGACCTGGCGCGTGATGCGGCCGTTCGACCAGCCGATCGCCTTGAGGGTGCCGAACTCCCGCGTGCGTCGGGTGACGCCGGAGATCGTGAAGAGGATGGCGATGAGGAACGCCGCCGCGAGGACGACGATCGACAGCCAGGTGCCGAGGTTCGAGACGAGGCTCGAGGCGGTGCTCAGCGAGCCGGAGACGCTCGACGCGAGGTCGGCCTCGGTCGAGACGGTGGCGCTGGTGAGCTGCTTCTGCAGCGCCGACTTGATCGTGCCGACGTCCGACGAGGACGACGCCGAGACGTAGATCGAGGTGACCTTGCCGTCCAGGTCGGCCAGGGACTGCGCGGTGTCCAGCGGGATGTACGTGTTCGAACCGGTGGTCGACGACGAGCCGGTGGACGACACGATGCCGATGACCGAGAAGTCCTTCCCGGCCGATGGAGACGGTGTCGCCGACGGCCTTCGACTCGCTCTTCGCGTAGGCGGCGTCGAGCACGACGACGTCCTTGCCCGCGTCCGCCGACGTGAACGCGCGACCCTTCGTGAGCTCGGTGCTCGTCAGCGGCCCGACGGTGTCACCGGACACCGGGATGCCCGTGACGGTGAACGAGTCGACGCTGAACGACCCGCCGCCGAAGCCGCCGCCCTCGCCGCCGCTCGGCGGACCCTGCTGGGTCCCGGTGCCGCTGCTGTCGCTCGAGCTGCTGCTGCTGTCCGACTGCTGCTGCACCTGGCCCGAGAACGTGCTGTTCTCGAGGGTCAGGACACCGGTCGCGGCCTTCACTCCGCTCGTGCTCGTGACGGTCTGCACGTCCGACGCGCTGAGCGTGCTGGACCCGCGGGAGACGGCGAGCCGGGACTGCGACAGGTCGGTCGAACCACTGCCGCTGCCGGAGCTGCCCTGGCTGCCGAAGTCGAAGCTCGGACGCCCGGTGGCGGAGCCGGTCGGGGTCTCGGTCTTCGTCACGGTGATGTCGGTACCGACGCCGTAGACGGACTGCAGCACGCTCGCCTGCGCGGCCTTCACGCCGCCCGCGATCGAGGACACGATGACCACGAGGGCGATGGCGAGCGCCATGCCGATCGCGATGATGACGGTCTGCTTCTTGCGGTTCGTGAGTTCGCGCCTGAGGTAGGTCAGGAACATGGTTCTCCTCGGTGTTGGGGTCGAGGAGACCGTAGGGAGGCAGTCGATGAGCGGTGCTGCGGGATCCCAAGAACTTCCGATGAAGCCTCAGCTGGCGTCGCCGTACGTCCGGCGGAGGTGCTCGGCGTAGCCACCGGGTGTCCGACCGTCGAACCGGCCGCTCGTCACCACGGGGAGGTCCGTCGTCGCACGCACGTCGAACCCGAGGGCTCGTGCACGCTCGACGAGCCGGACGTCCTCGTGCTCGGGCACCGGGTCGAAGCCGCCGATCGCCAGGCACACGTCCCCCCGCAGCCCGAGGTTCGCACCGTGCACGTGGCCGAGCGTCGACCCCGGCGGGTGCGCGTGCGTCCACCGGGCGAGGACCACGGGGTCGAGGTCGTCCGGGTCCGGGACCACCGCCCCCACCAGGACGTGCGCGCCGTCGGCGTGGGCCTCGACCTGCTGCACGAGCCAGCCCGGGTCGACGCGGGAGTCGGCGTCCGTGTGGGCCGTCCACCGCTCGGACGGATCCGGGCCCGTCGCGAGGGCACGGGTGGTCCCGACGGCCCGTGCTCGTCCGACGCCGAGGTGCGCGGTCTCGACGACCTCGAGGGGGACCTCGGTCCAGAGCGGGTCCGCGGCCGCCGCCGACCGGAGGACGAACGCCGTCCGGTCCGTGCACCCGTCCAGGACGACCACGACCGACACCTCGACGGTGGGGTGCGCTCGCCGCAGGACCCGGACCGCGTCGGCGAGGGCCTCGACGCAGCCGCCGATGCCGTCCTCCTCGTCGTGCGCCGGCACGACGACGTCGACGCGTGCGGGGAGCGTCACGGGGTCAGCCCTTCCGTCGTCGCGACGGAGACCACCGCCGGACCGGGGAAGACGCTCAGGACGAAGTCCTCCTCGACGTGCCGGACGAGCGCGGGCCGCGGCCACCGCTCGGCGATCCGGGCGTCCACGGCGTCGCCCGAGGTCACGGCGTCGTCGTCGGGGTGCCGCCAGTGACAGGCGACGAGGACACCGTCGTCGTCGAGGGAACCGAGCACCCGGTCGATCGTGGCGTCGAGGTCCGCCGGCGACAGGTAGTACCCGACCTCGGACACCACGACGAGGTCCCATCGACCGTCCGGCCACTCCGACGGCAGCTCGGCCTGGACGAACCGGGCGGCCGGCGCACGCAGCCGGGCACGTTCCAGTGGTGCCGCGGCGATGTCGGTCCCGAGCACGGCGTCGGCGCGCTCGGTCAACGCGGCCGTCAGCACCCCCGTCGCGCAGCCGAGCTCGAGCGCGGACCGGTACCGCTCGCGGGGGAGCGCCGCCAGGGTCACGGCACGCTTCCGCCGTTCGTACCAGGAGCCCTCGAAGTCCCAGCCCTCCGGCTTCCGCTCGTAGTGGGCGTCGAAGGACTCCCGGGAGCGGGAGGACTGCACCGCGGACACGGCGAAGAACCACTCGGTCGGCCGCAGGTGGTGCGCGGCGTGCCGGGCGTCGACGATCGCCTCGTCGCCCGGGGCCGGCGAGAGCGGCCGGGTCTGCGAGGGGTAGGCGTCGAGTGCAGCGCGCTTCCGGTCCAGGACCGCCGACGACAGCGCCAGCGACCGGGCCCGGTCCCAGGGCGCCGCGGGATCGGACGGCTCGTCCCAGTGCCACGCCCAGATCGGGTACTCGAGCATCTCCGCTCCCGGAGTGCCCGCGACGACGTCCGCGGCGACCTCGCCCGCGATGCGGTGGTCCCGGTGCCCGTCCCCATGCCACGGCGCGACGACGAGCACGGGACCGTCGACCGGCCCGACCCGCTCGGTGAGCGCGGCCCGGAGCACGTCCGGGTGCTCGCGGAGCCCACCGTCCGGGACGTCCAGGACCGTCGCGCTCGCCGTGGGGGCGAGTGCTGTCAGCGCCGCCCGGAACTCGGTGTCCCGGATCGTCCGGAGCCGCTCGGGGGAGGTGGTCGGCGAGTCCGGGTGCGAGCCCTCGCCGCGGGTCACGAGCAGCACGTGCACGGGGACACCGGCGTCCGCGGCGGACGCGATCAGCCCGCCGGCGCCGAGGGTCTCGTCGTCGGGGTGCGGTGCGACGACCACGACCGCGGCGACCCCGTCGAGCCGCACCGGCAGCGAGGGCACCGACCGCAGGAAGGGCGTCCAGTCGGCGGGGTCGGTGCCCGGCTCGCGGTGGTCGAAGCTCACCACGCGACACCGCCTCGCTCGACGACGAAGCGACCGGCGCGGGCGAGGTCCCGCTCGCCGTGGTCCTGCAGCACGTAGAGCTCGAGGTCGGCGACGCGCGCGGCGACCGCCGGGTCCGAAGTCAGAGGAGCGGGGCCGATCGTCCGCACGACCCGCTCCCGGACGGCGTCGACCGCCCGACGGACCCGGGAGCGCACGACCTGGGCGAGCAGCGACCAGTCGTCGTCGGAGATCGGGGCGGCTGCGGCGCCGGAGTCGGTGCCCGCGCCGTCGATCCGGGCCGCGGCGTCGGCGAGGGCGTCCTCGGCGTCGGCGAGGTCGGCGACCGTCGCGCCGAGGGCGGCCTGCAGCAGCTCGGACCCGGGCCGGGACGCCACCAGGGAGCGGAGGACCCGGGCGAGTCCGACCGCGCCGCCCCACCAGCACGCCGCGACACCGATCCCGCCCCAGGCGAACCCCGGACGTGTGAGGTACCAGCCGGGAGCGCCGACGGGCGTCGCGTGCACCCCGTCGAAGTCGACCGGGCCGCTCGGCACGTCCGGCATGCCACGGGCGACCCAGGCCTCGTCGTGCACCGTCACACCGTCCTGCCGGAGGTCCACCGCGAACAGCTGCCGCTCGTCCCCGACGTGGGCGGTGACGAGCGCGTTCGAGAGGCTCGACGCGAGGGAGCACCACGGCTTCGTGCCGTCGAGCGCGAACGAGCCGCCCGAGCCGCCCGACGTCGCCGTGAGCCGCAGCCCCGTGCCCTCGGCGGCGAACACGCCCCACGTCGACCCCTCCGGAGCGTCCACCCCGGCCTGCGCGAGGATGCCGAGCGCGTCGAGGTGCGGCTCGACCGTGCGCGCGAGGGCGACGTCCGCGGCCGCGACGGCAGCGAGCGCGGCGAAGGACCCGCCGGCCGTCCCCGCGGACAGCAGCGGGGCCGTGGAGGCGACCGACCGCGCGAACGCGAGCCGGTCCGCCGCGGTCGCGCCGCGCCTCCCGGGACCGCCTGCGATCCGGGCGGACTCCTCGATGCGCGCGGTGTCGACGGATCGGGCGGAGGCCGGCCAGGCCGAGGATCGGAGCATGGCACTCACGCTACGGAGCAGGCGCCGTGCGCCGGCTCGGGAATCCACAGAGCGCGGAGGGGCGCCCCACAGACCGCTCATAGGAAACTCTCGATACTCGAAGACGTGACCATCTCCCAGCCTGCAGCAGCCCCGCGCCTCACGCGTGCCGACGGAACCCCGTTGCGCATCCTCGTCGTCGACGACGAGGCCAGCCTCACCGACCTCCTGTCCATGGCGCTCCGCTACGAGGGCTGGGACGTCAAGAGCGCGAACGGCGGCCAAGACGCGCTGAGCACGGCACGCGAGTGGAAGCCGGACGCGATGGTGCTCGACGTGATGATGCCGGACCTCGACGGTCTGCAGGTGCTCAGCCGGCTGCGGCAGAACAACGACGACACCCCGGTGCTGTTCCTCACCGCCAAGGACTCCGTGGAGGACCGCGTCACCGGTCTCACCGCGGGCGGCGACGACTACGTCACGAAGCCCTTCTCCCTCGAAGAGGTCGTGGCGAGGCTCCGCGGGCTCATCCGTCGCTCCCAGATCTCGATCTCCGAGGCCGGCGACTCGCGCATCGTCGTGGGCGACCTGGTGCTCGACGAGGAGTCGTACGAGGTGTCCCGCGCCGGTCGGCCGATCGAGCTGACCGCGACCGAGTTCGAGCTCCTCCGCTTCCTGATGCGCAACCCGCGCCGCGTGCTGTCGAAGGCGCAGATCCTCGACCGCGTGTGGTCCTACGACTTCGGGGGCAAGTCCTCCGTCGTCGAGATCTACATCTCCTACCTGCGCAAGAAGATCGACGCGGGCGAGACCCCGATGATCCACACCGTGCGCGGCGTCGGGTACGTCATCAAGCCCACGTCCTGAGGTCGGTGCAGTGACCCTTCGTCGTCGGCTCGTCCTGAGCATCGTCGCGCTCGTCGTCGCCGTCAGTGCGGTCATCGGTGCCGGGAGCATCATCGCGCTCGCGTCCATCCAGACGGGCACGATCGACAGCCAGCTCTCGAAGGCGACCGACCGTGCGAGCACGAAGTTCGGCGAGGGACAGCAGAACCCGAACGGACAGCGCCCGAACGACGACGCCCTGCAACCCCTCGGCCAGGCGGCCGGCACCCTCACCGCGTACTACTTCTCCGGTGGTGGCGCGGGCGGGATCGTCCTGACCGACAACAGCTCGCGGCTGCAGCTCACGACGACGCAGCTCGACCGCCTCGGCAACGTCAAGGTCGGCGTCGACCCGGCAACGATGGACCTCGGCGGTTCGCTCGGCCGCTACCGCGTGGCCGCCGTGCAGGTCGACAACCCGGTGCTCGGCAACGCCGTCCTCGTGGTCGGACTCCCGATGTCGCCCGTGTACGAGAGTGTCCGGTCGCTGCTGCTCGTCGTGATCATCGTCGTCGCGGCGGCGCTCGTCGCCGCGTCCGTCGTCGCCGCGGTCGTCGTCCGCCGGTCCCTGCGGCCGCTCGAACGGGTCGCCGAGACCGCCTCGACCGTCGCCCGCATGCCACTCGAGCGCAGCGACGCCCTGCAGGACGTCCGCGTGCCCGACACCGACCCCCGCACCGAGGTCGGCCGCGTCGGCAGCGCCTTCAACCGGATGCTCGGCCACATCGCCGGCGCCATGCAGGCCCGCGAACGCTCGGAGCAGAAGGTCCGCCAGTTCGTCGCCGACGCGTCGCACGAACTGCGGACGCCCCTGGCATCGGTCCGCGGGTACGCCGAGCTCACCCGTCGGATGGGTGCGGACCTGCCGAAGGACGTCGTGTACGCGATGAGCAGGATCGAGTCCGAGTCGAAGCGCATGACGAGCATGGTCGAGGACCTGCTGCTGCTCGCCCGACTCGACGAGGGCCGCGAGATCCAGTTCGACGACGTGGACCTCACCGGGCTCGTGCTCGACGCGGTGAACGACGCGCACGCGGCCTCGCCGGACCACCCGATCGAGGTGGACGTCCCGTCGACCCCGGTGACGGTGGTGGGCGACGCCGCGCGCCTGCACCAGGTGATCGTCAACCTCGTCACCAACGCCCGGACCCACACCCCGGACGGCACCCGCATCACCGTGGGGCTCGCGCCGTCGGCCTCGGGCACCGGCGTGGACCTGACCGTGCGGGACACCGGGCAGGGCATCGACCCCGAGTTCCTGCCGAAGCTGTTCGAGCGGTTCGCCCGCGCCGACAGCTCCCGCTCGCGCACCGCGGGCTCGACGGGGCTCGGGCTCGCCATCGTGGACGCGGTCGTGCAGGCGCACGGCGGGTCCGTGGACGTGACGAGCGAGCCGGGGGACACCGTGTTCACGGTGCACCTGCCGTCGGAGCGGCCGGCGGCCGACGCGGCGTCGGCCGCGTCTGCTTCTGCTTCTGCTTCTGCTTCCGCTTCCGCTTCCGCGTCCGGGGACGCGACCGACGACTGGTCGGCGACCCCGGTCCCGTCCGCCACCGACTGACGGACGGGAGGCGCGGTGCGGGCCGGCACCGAGCCTCCCGTCCGACGGTTGGTCGCGACCGTCGTGCCGTGCTACAGTTCTCAAAGCCAAAGACCGCCGGTTGTCGTGCTGCTCGCAGCGCGAACGAAGGTCCTCACTCATGAGGCAGCCCGCGCAGGTGTTCCGAACCTCTCCTTCCGTTCGCGGGGGAGCAGCTCCGAGCCTCTGCGCCGGAGCTTTTTTCATGTGGTGGAGTCCTGGGGCTGCCGGCAAGAACCCCAAGGAGAACCATGGCGAACAAGGAAGCTGCGGTCGCCGAGCTCACGGAGTCCTTCCGTAGCTCGAACGCCGTTCTGCTCACCGAGTACCGCGGTCTCACGGTCGCGCAGCTCAAGGAGCTCCGCAACTCGATCCGTGAGCACGCCACGTACGCCGTGGTGAAGAACACGCTGACCAAGATCGCGGCGAACAACGCCGGCATCTCGTCGTTCGACGACGAGCTCGCCGGTCCGTCCGCTCTCGCCTTCGTCCACGGTGACACCGTCGCCGTCGCGAAGTCGCTGCGTGCATTCGCCAAGGCGAACCCCGAGCTCGTGGTGAAGGGTGGTTACTTCGACGGTAACCCGCTCTCCGCGACCGAGGTGGACAAGCTCGCCGACCTCGAGTCCCGTGAAGTCCTGCTCGGCAAGCTCGCCGGCGCCTTCAAGGCCTCGCTGTTCGGTGCTGCGTACCTGTTCCAGGCCCCCCTCTCGCAGGCCGTCCGCACCGTGGACGCCCTTCGCGAGAAGCAGGAGTCCGCGGCCTGATCAGGCTCGCGTTCCACAACCACACGATCTAGCTAGTAGTAGGAGAAAATCATGGCGAAGCTTTCGCAGGACGAGCTCATCGAGGCCTTCAAGGAGCTCACGCTCATCGAGCTCTCGGACTTCGTGAAGAAGTTCGAAGAGGTCTTCGAGGTCACCGCGGCCGCCCCGGTCGCCGCTGCCGCTCCGGCCGCCGCCGGTGCCCCGGCCGAGGCCGCTGAGGAGAAGTCGGAGTTCGACGTCGTCCTCAAGTCCGCTGGTGACAAGAAGATCCAGGTCATCAAGGAGGTCCGTGGCCTGACGTCGCTCGGCCTCGGTGAGGCCAAGGCGCTCGTCGAGACCGCTGACGCCAAGATCCTCGAGGGTGTCAACAAGGAGACGGCCGACAAGGCGAAGGAGGCCCTCGAGGCCGCCGGCGCCACGATCGAGCTCGCGTAGTCTCGACCGTTCGGTCACGAAGGCCGCTGCCCCTCGGGGCGGCGGCCTTCGTCGCGTGGGGGGGGGGGGGGGCTGCGCCGAGACTCGGCCAGGCGGACAGTTTCGTGGCGACGTCGCCGCAAAAGTGTCCGCGGAGACGAGTCTCGCGTGGTCACAAGAGCACACCATGCGCGCGGAAGAGCGCGCGGAGGCGATCCGGCTCGAGCAAGTGCCACCACGTCACCCGGATGACGGTCCTCACCCCGGGCTGGCTGCGGATCCGATCCTCGCGGAGTTTCTCCTGCCACAACGCTTCCTGCGGTGAACGGTTGCCGAGCATCGCCGGATCGACGTACTTCTGCTTGCCGTCGAACTCGACGACGACTCCGAGATCCGGGAGCCAGAAGTCCACGCGGTCGATGTGCTCTCCTGTCCGGAACTCGTGCTGCGGTTCGATCGATCGGACTCCGTGTTCGATGAGCCGGATCGCGGTGAAGGACTCACCGACGGACTCGTGCCGGGCGTCGAGCGCCATCGAGACGAGCCTCGCCCGCCGCGAACCGCGACTCGGGCCGGCGGGGAGCGCCCGTGTGAACCGGTCCACATCGAGCTGTCCGGCCCGGACCGCGGAGTCGACCGCCACCGCTGCCACGTGTGGTTCCAACGTCGTCGCCAGGAGCACGGCGGTGGAGACCGCATCGGCAACCGGAACGCCGTCGAAGCGCCCGGGAACCCGGCCGGGAAGTCGTCCCGCTGCGCCGTGTCGCACGACGCCCGCTCGGTGTTCGACACCCCGGAGCGTCTCGTCGACGACGTGGACGCGATCGGTGATCCCGCCGATCAAGGGCCAGCCGTGGATCAGTGCGGCGGTCTGGTGCGAGAAGACGGACGATCCCGGGAGTTCCGGCGCGATCGCCCAGGCACGGATGAGATGGCGGTCCGCGGTCTCGGCCGCCGTCCAGACGTCTGTTGCGACGTAGACCGAAGCACGGAGGCGCACGAGTTTGCCGGCCGCGTGGAGTCGTCTGAGCCGACGGCTCTCGGAAGGATCGGTTCCGCGAGCACGGAGGAGCGGTGGTCGAGTTCGGCGGTATCGCATGCCGAGATGCTGGCGCCCGGTGGGGGATCTGCGGCTCATGTCCGAGCTCGCTGTGGACAGGCCGGCACTCGTGGCGCGTTGTGCGGGAGTGCCGAGACTCGGCCGGGCGGACACTTTCGCGGCTCGCAGACCGCGAAAGTGTCCGGGGAGCCGAGTCTCGGGCGGGCGGGCGGGCCGGCGGGCCAGGCGGGTGGCAGCGCCGCGCGTCAGCGCAGCGTGCTGTGGCGGCGGCCGTAGGCCAGGTAGAGCGCGGCGCCGGCGACCATCCAGATGCCGAACGCGATCCAGGTGCCGATGCCGAGGAACACCGCGAGCAGCACGCAGCAGAGCGCGCCGACGATCGGCACGACGGGGAACAGCGGCACGCGGTACGACCGCTCGAGCGACGGCTGGGTCCGACGGAGCACGATGACCGACACGTTCACGAGGGCGAACGCCACGAGCGTGCCGATGCTCGTCGCGTCCGCGAGCTCCCCGAGCGGTACCAGTGCGGCGACGATCGTCACGACGACCCCGATGATGAGGGTGTTCCAGACGGGGGTGCCGGTGCGGTGCGAGACCCGGCCGAACACCTTCGGCACGAGTCCGTCGCGGGCCATCGTGAGCAGGATGCGGGTCTGCCCGTAGAGCACGGTGAGCACGACGCTCGCGATCGCGATGACGGCGCCGATCGAGAACACCAGGGCGACCCACGGCGCTCCGGTGACGTCGACGACGATGCGCACGAGCGAGGCCTCGGTCGACGAGAACGACGTCCACGAGCGGGCGCCGATGGCCGCGATCGCGACGAGGATGTACAGCGCCGTGATGAGCGCGATCGACCCGATGATCGCGCGGGGGAGGTCTCGGCGCGGGTTCTTCGCCTCTTCCCCGGCGGTCGACGCGGCGTCGAACCCGATGTACGAGAAGAACAGCCGGGACGCGGCCGCGGTGACCCCGGCGGCACCCATCGGTGCGAGCGGCTCGAAGTTCTGCGTCTGGAACGCCGAGAACGCCACGATGACGAAGAACACGAGCAGGGCGATCTTCACGATGACCATGACCGTGTTCACCCAGGCGCTCTCGCGCGCCCCCGGGAGGAGGACCGCCGTGGCGAGCAGCACCAGGACGGCGGCCGGCAGGTTGACCATGCCGCCCTCGCCCGGAGGCGCCGACAGTGCGGTCGGCAGGTGCAGGCCGAACACCCGCAGGGTCTCGTCGACGTACTCGCTCGCGCCGACCGCGACGGCGGCCACGGAGACGGCGTACTCGAGCACGAGGCACCAGCCGCACACCCAGGCGATGCCCTCGCCCATGGTGGCGTAGGTGTACGAGTAGCTCGACCCGGACGTCGGCACGGCACCCGCCATCTCGGCGTACGACAGCGCCGAGAGGAGGGCGGCGACACCGGCGACGACGAAGGAGATCCAGACCGCGGGACCGGCGAGCGGCACGGCGGTCCCGAGGACGACGAGGATGCCGGTGCCGAGCGTGGCGCCGACACTGATCATCGTGAGGTGCCAGACCCCGAGCGACCGCCGGAGGGGCTCGCCGTCCACCCCCGCCGAGGCCTCGGCCTGCAGCTGCTCGATCGGCTTCCGTCGGGCGAGCTGTGCGCGGAGGGACGTGGGGCGGGTGGGCGCGGACGTCAATGGGACCTCGAGTGGTGCGGGGAAGGGGACGGGAAATGGTCGCATGCCCCCTGAACGGGGTCAAATGAGCCACGGCGGCCCGATGTCCCACCCCGGGGCTAGGTTTGCAGCATGGATCGGGGTGACGCATCGTGAGCATGCACGGCGGGATGCGCGGCGGCGGCGGCGGTGGTGGCGGTCGCGGTGGCGGCCGGATCTCCAGCGGCGACTTCGAGGCGCAGAAGGCCGCCAACGCCGAGGCGCCCAAGATCCCGAACCTCCTCAAGCGCATCGCCGGGCTGTTCGTGCCGCACCGGAACGCGATCATCCTGACCGTCGTGCTGGTGCTGATCGGCGCCGCGATCTCCGTCGTCCCGCCGCTCCTCACCCAGCGGGCGTTCGACGAGGGGCTCTTCCCGAAGGGCGGCGGTGGGCCCGACCTGCCCGTGCTGTACGTCCTCGTCGGCGCCATGGTGGTGCTCTGGATCGCGAGCGCGGGGATCGGCGTCTGGCAGACCTACCTCACCGCGACGGTCGGCAACAAGGTCATGGGCGCGATGCGCATGCGGCTGTTCGGACACCTCCAGCGCATGGAGCTCGCGTTCTTCACCCGCACGAAGACCGGTGTCATCCAGTCCCGCCTGCAGAACGACGTCGGTGGCGTCGCGAGCGTGCTCAACAACACGATCTCGTCGATCCTCGGCAACACGGTGACGGTGATCGCCGCCGTCGTCGCGATGCTGCTCCTCAGCTGGCAGATGACCCTCATCGCGGTCGTCCTGCTGCCCCTCCTCGTGATCGCGCAGCGACGGGTCGGCCAGGTCCGGGCCAAGATCGCCGCGCAGACGCAGGAGTCGCTGTCGGACATGACCGCGATCACGCAGGAGGCACTGAGCGTCTCCGGCATCCTGCTCGCGAAGAGCTTCAACCAGCAGCGTGCGGAGACGCAGCGGTACGGCAACGAGAACCGCAACCAGATCCGCCTGCAGGTCCGTCAGCAGATGTCCGGTCAGTGGTTCTTCGCGATCGTGTCGATCTTCCTGTCGATCATCCCGGCGATCATCTACGTCGTCGCCGCGTACCTCATCATCGGCGACGTGCCGATCACGGCCGGCACGATCGTGGCCTTCACCACCGTGCAGTCCCGGTTGCTGTTCCCGACCGTCGGTCTGCTCCGGGTCGTCCTCGACCTGCAGACCTCCGGTGCGCTGTTCGCCCGCATCTTCGAGTACCTCGACCTCAAGCCCGCCATCACGGACCCGCCCACGGCGAAGCCCGTCGACGAGTCCCGGGTGGGGCACGTCGCCTTCGACGACGTGACGTTCACCTACCCGGACGGCGAGGCGGACAAGCCGACCCTCCGCGGGGTGTCGTTCGAGCTCCAGCCCGGCCAGTTCGCCGCGTTCGTGGGGCCGTCGGGTGCGGGGAAGACGACCGTGTCGTACCTCGTGCCCCGGCTGTACGAGGCGACCGCGGGCTCGGTCCGGTTCGCCGGACAGGACGTCCGCGAGCTGGCGCACGAGGACCTCATGCGCCACGTCGGCATCGTCAGCCAGGAGACCTACCTCTTCCACGCCACCATCGGCGACAACCTGCGGTACGCCAAGCCGGACGCGACCGACGACGAGATCGAGCAGGCCGCGCGGGCGGCGAACATCCACGAGACGATCGCCTCGTTCCCGGACGGCTACGAGACGGTCGTCGGGGAGCGCGGCTACCGGCTGTCCGGCGGCGAGAAGCAGCGGATCGCGATCGCGCGGGTGCTGCTCAAGGACCCACCGGTGCTCGTGCTCGACGAGGCGACGAGCGCCCTCGACTCGATCTCCGAGCGTGTCGTGCAGACGGCCCTCGACAACGCCGCGGCCGGCCGGACGACGATCTCGATCGCGCACCGGCTCTCGACGATCCGCGACGCCGACGTCATCTTCGTGCTCGACCACGGCCGGATCGTCGAGCAGGGCACGCACGAGGCGCTCCTCGAACGGGACGGCACGTACGCGATGCTGCACCACCAGCAGAACGCCCCCGCCGACGCCGTCGGCAGCTGACGCACCAGGTGAACGCGCACAGGCGAGCGTGCACCCGCCGAGCGCACCGCAGGCGGGACGG
The DNA here is from genome assembly GCF_031453355.1 of Curtobacterium sp. SORGH_AS_0776. Classification (NCBI taxonomy): domain Bacteria; kingdom Bacillati; phylum Actinomycetota; class Actinomycetes; order Micrococcales; family Microbacteriaceae; genus Curtobacterium; species Curtobacterium sp. SORGH_AS_0776. The sequence goes on along the minus strand of NZ_JAVIYU010000001.1, from coordinate 3,438,550 downwards.
GAGGCGCGGTGCGGGCCCGCACCGCGCCTCCCGTCCGACGCCTGGTCGCGACCACGGCGTTTTCCGGTCGACCCGACGGACACGAACGATGCTCGCGTGGTAGCTGTGAAGGAACCACACAAGCGCACCGTGCCCCTGAGCGGAGTCCGAAGTGACAGCTGTCCCACCGACGTCCGACCCCATCCCGCCGACGGGCCCGATCGCCCCCGATGCACCACGCGTCGTCGAGGACGCGCCCCGCAAGAAGGGGAAGCTCCGCGCGTTCCTCACGAGCGGCTCCCTCGACATCCAGTCCAAGCTCCTCGTGATGCTCCTCGCGGTGAGCATCCTGGCGGCGCTGGTCGTCGGGGTCGTCGGCTACCTGAACGGCCGGAACTCGCTCGAGGCCGCGGCGTTCAACCAGGTGACCTCGTTGCGCGAGGCGAGGATCACCGAACTGCAGCGCTCGTTCGGCCAGTTCACCCAGACGGTCGTCGCGCAGACCCGCAACGAGAGCGTCATCGGCGCGACGAAGGCGTTCGAGTCGGGGTGGAACGACCTGCAGTCGCGGCCGGTGTCCGACGACGACCACACGAAGGTCGAGGACTGGTACCGGGACTCCTTCGTCCCGCAGCTCGACGACCGAAGCGGCGGCACCGCCAACCCGGACCAGTTCACGCCGACCGAGGACCCGCAGGCCTACCTGCAGGCGCGGTACACGGCGCCGTTCACCGACTACGACGAGGCCATCGGCCAGGACGACGCCGGTGACGGCAGTGCGTGGTCGGCGGCGCACGCCGAGTACCAGCCGTACTTCAAGCAGGCGGTCGAGGCCGCCGGGTACGAGGACCTCCTGCTCATGGACACCGACGGGGACGTCGTGTACTCGGCGTACTCCGGCGCGGACCTCGGCACGAACCTCGAGAGCGGGCCCTACCGCGACTCGAACCTCGCGACCGGGTACCAGCAGGCCCTGCAGCTGACGAGCTCGGACGACTTCGTGGTGACGGACTTGGCGCGGTACGTGCCGAGCCTCAACGTCCCGACGCTCTGGGTGATGTCGCCGGTGGGGGAGGACGGCAAGATCATCGGGGTGATGGCCGTCCAGGTGCCGGTCGACCTCATCACGCAGGTCATGACGGGCAACGAGCAGTGGAAGGACGACGGCCTCGGGGACACCGGGGAGTCGTACCTCGTCGGTGCCGACCACCTCATGCGGTCGTACCCGCGCCAGCTCATCGAGCACCCGAAGCAGTACCAGCGCGACGTCGTCGCTGCCGGGACGGCGCCGTCGACCGCGGCCCGCCAGGTCGCGGTGAAGGGATCCGTGCTCCTGCAGGAGGTGAACACCACCCCGGTGACACGCGCGCTGCAGGGGAAGTCCGGGACGGTGATCTCGACGGACCACCGCGGGAAGGAAGTGCTCGCGGCGTACGCGCCGCTCGAGGTCGACGGGCTCCGCTGGGTCGTCGTGGCGCAGATGGACACCGCCGAGGCGTTCGCCCCGGTGAACGACTTCGCCCGCAACATCGGCCTCGCGCTCGTCGGCATCATCGTCCTCGTCAGCCTGCTGTCCCTGCTGCTGGCCCAGGTGTTCGTCCGGCCGATCCGGCGGTTGCAGACCGCGGTGAACCGGGTGTCGTCCGGCGACCTCGGCGTCGAGGTGCAGACGAAGGCCGGCGACGAGATCGGCGACCTCGGACTCGCGTTCAACGACATGAGCCGCAGCCTCCAGGTGAAGCAGGACCTGCTCGACGAGCAGCGGCGGGAGAACGACACCCTGCTGCTGACGCTCATGCCGGAGGAGGTCGCCCGTCGCTACAAGCAGGGCGACGAGACGATCGCGGCCGACCACCAGGACGTCGCCGTCGTCTACGCGGACATCATCGGGTTCGACGAGTTCGCCGCCGGCCTCACCGCCGAGGAGTCCCTGTCCCTCGTCAACGACGTCTGGCGCTCCCTCGACGAGGCGGCCACCCGCCACGGCGTCGAGCGGGTGCGCACGACCCGGAGCGGGTACCTCGCCAGCTGCGGCCTGAGCGTGCCGCGTGTGGACAACGTCCGCCGCGTCGTCGACTGGGCAGAAGAGGCGCAGGGCGTGCTCGAGCGCTTCAACGCGCAGCACGGGTCGAAGATCGGCCTGCGCGCTGGCATCGACACCGGCCAGGTCACGAGCGGGCTCGTCGGGCGCTCGAGCATCGTCTACGACATGTGGGGCGACGCCGTCAGCCTGGCGTACCGGGTGCAGGGGATCGCCCCGGCGCCGGGCGTGTACGCGACGCAGCGCGTGGTCGACAAGCTCGGCGACCGCGGGGGCGTGCAGGACGCCGGCGAGGTGCAGACGCAGGCCGGCCCGCAGCGGGTCTGGAAGCTCGAGCGCACCGGAGCGGCGTCGTGACCGCGTTCTGGGAGCAGCCGTGGTTCTGGCCGGCGATCAGCGTCATCGTCGGCCTGCCGCTGCTGCTGCTCGTCCTGACCGAGCTGCAGTCGAACCTGGAGCGGCGCGGCAACTCGCTGCACAAGGTGGTCGGACTGCTGCGGAACGCCGTGGTGCCGGTCATCGCGATCCTCGTCCTGTCCGTCCAGGTCACCGACGCGGTCGACCCGGGCAAGCCCGTGGTGAACCAGATCATCGGCACCGTGCTCGGGTTCCTCGTGATCGTGTTCGTCCTGAACGGGCTGAACATCGTCCTGTTCACGAACGCCCGCAAGGGCACCTGGCGCGAGAAGATCCCGTCGATCTTCGTGGACATCGCCCGCATCGTGCTCATCGCGCTCGGGCTGGCGCTGGTGTTCAAGATCGTCTGGGGTGCGGACGTCGGCGGGATCTTCACCGCGCTCGGTGTCGGCTCGCTCGTCATCGGCCTCGCGCTGCAGTCCGCCGTCGGTCCGGTGATCGCCGGGCTGTTCCTGCTGTTCGAGCAGCCGTTCCGGCTGGGGGACTGGCTCGACGCCGGTGGCGTGCGCGGCCGGGTGGTCGAGGTGAACTGGCGGTCGGTGCACATCGACACGGGCGCCGGGATCCTCATCATGCCGAACTCCTCGTTGGCGGGGGCGTCGTTCACGAACCTCAGCCGGACAGGAGGCACGTTCCCGGTCGCCACGGACGTCACGTTCACGACGGACGATCCGCCGGCAGCGGTGGTCGCCCTGCTGCAGCGGGTCGCGTCCGGCCTGCCCCAGCGGTACCCCGGCACGCAGCCGGTGGCGGTGCCGACCGGCGGATCGTCGTACACCGTGTCCTTCGAGGTGCGCGGACCGTCGCAGGAGGGCGACGCACTCGCCCAGTTCCGGATGTGGCTCTGGTACGCCGCCCGGCGCGCAGGGCTCGGCCTCGACGGCGACACGACCGACGACTTCGTCACCGACGAGCGTCGGGACGCCGCCCTGGCGTCGATCGCGCCCACGCTGTACCTGACGGGCGACGACGGGGCCGCGCTGGCACCGCTCGTCCGGCTCGAGCGGTACGCCGCCGGCGAGACGATCGTCACGGCCGGCTCGGTGCCGGACGCGGTCCGGTTCGTCCTGTCCGGCAGCGTCGACCTGCGCGTCCCGTTCGAGGACGCCGAGTTGCCGGCGACCCGCGTCGAGGCCGGCGACTACCTCGGGCAGACGGCGTTGACCCGGGAGGCGCTGCTCACCACCGCCGTCGCGCTCACCGAGGTCGCGGTGCTGGTCGTGCCCGCCACCGCGCTCGACCAGATCGTGCGCGGCACGCCGGCGCTCGCCCGGGACATGGGGGAGGTCATCGACCGCCGCCGGCAGGAGGTCTCCGCGGCGGTGTCCGCCCACGTCGCATCCCAGCGGAAGACGGTGTCCGCCGCCTAGACTCGACCGCGTGCGTTACGCGAACTCCGTGGTCGACCTCGTCGGCGACACCCCGCTCGTCAAGCTCAACCGGGTGACCGAGGGGGTGCGCGCGACCGTCCTCGTGAAGGTCGAGTACCTCAACCCCGGTGGGTCGTCGAAGGACCGGATCGCCACCAGGATCATCGACGCGGCCGAGGCCTCCGGCGACCTGGGCCCCGGTGGCACGATCGTCGAGCCGACCTCCGGCAACACCGGTGTCGGCCTCGCGCTCGTCGCCCAGCAGCGCGGCTACCGCTGCGTGTTCGTCCTGCCCGACAAGGTCGGCGAGGACAAGCGGAACGTGCTCACCGCGTACGGCGCCGAGATCGTCGTCACGCCGACGGCCGTCCCGCCCGAGCACCCGGAGTCGTACTACTCGGTGTCCGACCGGCTGGTGCGCGAGATCCCCGGCGCCTACAAGCCGAACCAGTACGCGAACCCGAACGGCCCGCGCAGCCACTACGAGACCACCGGTCCGGAGATCTGGCGCGACACCGAGCAGCGCATCACGCACTTCGTCGCGGGTGTCGGCACCGGCGGCACCATCTCCGGTACCGGACGCTTCCTGAAGGAGGCCTCGGACGGCCGTGTCCGCATCGTCGGCGCCGACCCCGAGGGCTCCGTCTACTCGGGCGGCACCGGTCGCCCCTACCTGGTCGAGGGTGTCGGCGAGGACTTCTGGCCGACCGCGTACGACCCCGGGGTCCCCGACGAGATCATCGCCGTGTCGGACGCCGACTCGTTCGCGATGACCCGTCGGCTCGCCCGTGAAGAGGGCCTGCTCGTCGGTGGCTCGAGCGGCATGGCGGTCGTCGCCGCGCTCCGAGCCGCCCGCGACCTCACCGAGGACGACGTGGTCGTGGTGCTCCTGCCGGACGGCGGCCGCGGCTACCTCGGCAAGATCTTCAACGACCGGTGGATGCGCTCCTACGGCTTCGCCGAGACCGACGACGAGCGCACCGTGGGGTCGCTCATCGCGGGCAAGGACGGCCGGCTGCCCGACCTCGTCCACGCCCACCCGGCGGACACCGTGCGCGAGGTCGTCGACATCATGACGAAGTACGGCGTCTCGCAGATGCCCGTGCTCAGCGCCGAACCGCCCGTCGTCATCGGCGAGGTCGTCGGCGCGGTGGCGGAGAAGGACCTGCTCGAGCAGGTCTTCACGGGCGCCGCGAAGATGACGGACGCGCTGTCCGGGTTCGTGGGCGACCCGCTCCCGCTCATCGGTGTCGGCGAGTCGGTCTCGTCGGCGCGACGTGCGCTCGAGTCGGCGGACGCCCTGCTCGTCGTCGAGGACGGCAAGCCCGTCACCGTGCTGACCCGCCACGACCTGCTCGCCTACCTGTCCGAGTGACCCGCGTCCCGCGTGACGCCCCCGACCCAACGAGGAACGAAGCCCGCATGACCGAGTTCAGCACCCGCGCCGTCCACGCCGGCCAGGAGCCCGACGGCCCCACCGGCGCCGTCATCCCCCCGATCCACCTCACGTCGACGTACGTGCAGGACGGTGTCGGCGGCATGCGGAACGGCTACGAGTACTCGCGCGCCGGCAACCCGACGCGCGACTCGCTGCAGACCCTCCTGGCGGACCTCGACGGTGGCGTCGCGGCGTACTCGTTCGCGTCCGGGCTCGCCGCCGAGGACGCCCTGCTGCGCGCCACGCTCGTCCCCGGTGCCCGCGTGGTGATGGGCAACGACGTGTACGGCGGGACCCACCGCCTGGTCAGCCGGTTGCACGTGCCGTGGGGCGTCGAGCTCGTGGTCGTGGACATGAGCGACACCGACCGCGTCCGTGCCGCGCTCGAGGGTGCTCCGGCGCAGACCGTCCTCTGGGTCGAGACCCCGACGAACCCGCTCATGAAGATCGCCGACATCGCCGCGCTCGCCGAGATCGGCCACGCGGCCGGTGCCGTGGTCGTCGTCGACAACACCTTCGCGTCGCCGTACCTGCAGCAGCCGCTGTCGCTCGGCGCCGACGTCGTCGTGTACTCGACGACGAAGTACCTCGGCGGCCACTCCGACGTCGTCGGCGGCGCCGTGGTGCTCGCCGACGAGGAGCTCGCCGCGAAGGTGCAGTTCCTGCAGTTCGGCGCCGGGGCGATCTCGTCGCCGTTCGACGCGTTCCTCACCACGCGCGGCATCAAGACCCTCGCGGTCCGGATGGAGCGGCACTCGCGGAACGCCCAGGCGGTCGCCGAGGCACTCGTCGGAGCACCGGGAGTCGAGCGCGTGTACTACCCGGGGCTCGCCGAGCACCCCGGCCACGAGGTCGCGGCACGCCAGATGCGCGGCTTCGGGGGCATGCTCTCGGTCGCGCTGAGCGGTGGACCCGAGGCAGCGCGCCGTTTCGCGGAGTCGACCGAGGTGTTCGCGCTCGCCGAGTCGCTCGGCGGGGTCGAGTCGCTCATCGGGTACCCGTCCGAGATGACGCACGCGTCGGTGAAGGGCACGGAGCTGGCGGTGCCGGAGAACGTCGTGCGCCTGTCCGTCGGCATCGAGGACGCCGGCGACCTCGTGGCGGACCTGCAGCAGGCGCTCGCGCGCTGACGCACCGCGGGCCGTCGGTGGGCGGCCCTACGATGATCGGGTGAGCACCGCGGCGACGAGGACCAGCCTGTTCAGCGGACCGTACGCCCTCGCCACCGTCGGCATGGTCGCGATCGTCGCGGTCGCGGCGTTCCAGAACCTGGCGATGACCACCGTCATGCCGGAGATCAGCCGCGACCTCGACGGCGAGACCCTCTACGCGCTGGCCTTCGCCGCACCCCTGGCGGCCGGCGTGCCGGGCATGGTCCTCGCGGGCAACTGGACCGACCGCGCGGGTGGGCGCATCGTGGCGTGGGTGTCGGCCGGCCTCTTCGCCGTCGGCACCGCCGTCGTCATGCTGGCCCCGACGATGGAGGTCTTCCTCGTCGGCCGGCTCGTCGAGGGCTTCGGCGCCGGCGCGATCGACGTCGTGCTCTACGTCCTCGTCGCCCGGATCTTCCCCGCCGACCTGCACGGCCCGGTGTTCGCCGGGTTCGCCGCCGCGTGGGTGGTGCCGGCGCTCGTCGGTCCGGCGCTCGCGGGCATCGTCACCGACGTCTGGAACTGGCACTGGGTGTTCGCCGGTGCACTCGTCATCGCGGTCGGCGCGTTCTCCCTGCTCGTCCCGACCCTCGGCCGGCTGCACCCACCCGCACCCGAGCTCCGTCCGGCGTGGCAGCGGTCCCGGATCGGCTGGTCGGTCGCCGCCGCGGTGGCGATCCTGCTGCTCAACGTCGCCCCGGACCTCGGCGCGTGGGCGCGGGGCGCCGCCGTGCTCATCGGCCTCGTCGGGACGTGGTTCGCACTCCGCCCGCTGCTGCCCGCCGGCACCTTCCGCGCCGCCCCCGGGCTGCCGTCGGTGATCCTGCTGCGGGGGCTCGTCGCCGCCGCGTTCTTCGGCAGCGAGGCGTACGTGCCGTTCCTGCTGCAGGCGAAGGACGGCCTGTCCGCCTCGGCAGCGGGACTCGCGCTGACGGTCGCGGCGCTCAGCTGGGCCGGGTCGAGCTGGCTGCACGGACGGCTGGGCGAGGAACGGCTCACCGCGACCCGGACCTTCGCGATCGGGCTCGCGCTCGTGCTCGTCAGCCTGCTCACGGCGCTGACGGTCGCCACGTTCGGCCTGCCGTGGTGGCTGCTCGTGGTCGGGTGGTTCGTCGGCGGCGCGGGCATGGGGGCGATCTACCCGCGCACCTCGATGCTGACGCTGCGCTTCTCCGGCGAGGGCGACGACGGGTTCGCGAGCTCGGCCCTGACCATCGCCGACGCCTCGGGCAGCGTGATCGGGCTCGCCGTCACCGGGCTGCTGTTCATCGGGACGGGCGGTGCCGACGCCGCGGTGTCGTTCCCGCTCGTCTTCGGCGGCATGACCCTGATCGCGGTCCTCGCCGTCGCCGCGGTCCGTCGCCTCGGCCCTGTCCCGGCACCGTCCGTCGTCGCGGTGGGCGGGTAGCGTGGCGGTCGTGCTCCTCCGCGTCGTCACCGCCACCGTCGTCATCGGTGCGGCCCTCGCCCTGGCCGGCTGCCAGGGCACGACGTCGGCCGCGCCCACGCCGGTGCAGAGCACGGACCTGACCAGCTCCGACGGCGGGTTCGACCGGCACGCGGTCATCGGCGTGGTCCTCGAACCCGGGCAGGACACGCTCGGCGCAGACCTGCGGGCCGGACTGACCGACGCCGGCTTCGCCCCGGACGTCCGCGTCGCACCGGCCGACGGGTCCGCCGCCGCGCAGCGCACCGCGGTGGACCAGCTCGTGCGCACGGGCGCGAAGGCGTTGCTCGTGCGGGCGGTCGACGCCTCGGCGCTGACCGGGGTCATCCAGACGGCGCACGACGCCGGTGTCGTCGTGGTGTCGCTGGGGGACCCGCTGCCGACGAGTGGCACGGGTGGCGACGGGGTCTCTGCGGACTACCGCGTGCCGGCCGGCGACGACCAGGCCGACCTCGTCAGCGGGGCCGTCGACGTGGTCGAGTCGCTCCAGCGCGGCGAGAAGCCCACGACCGACTGACGTCCGTCGGGCAGGGCGGTCAGCGCCACCACGACGGGAACGACAGCACGATCGTGTCGACCAGTGCCTTCCGCGACCGTCGCGGTCCGGCGAGCCAGGCCTCGATCGCGCCGACGAAGCCCTGCGCCACGAAGCCCGCGGCGACGTCGTCGAGGAGTTCCGGCCGGTGCTCGCGCTCGAGCGTCCGGATGTGCTGCTCGCTCGACACCGTGAAGTGCTCCACGAGGAGACGGTGCAGCGACGCGTCGTTCGGGTCCGGCAGCGCCTTGCCGTAGATCTCGCGGTGCGCGACGACGTGCTCGACGACGGCGTTGATGCCGCGTCGGGTGATCGTCGCGAACTCGTCGACGCCGGCACCCCGGGCGAACGCCGCGCGTCGGACCTCGGCGTCGTCCTCGCGGATGCGGTCGAGCTCCGGCGTGAGGACGTCGGCGAGCAACGACCCGGGGGAGACCGCGTGCGAGTAGAACGTGGCGCGGTTAATGCCGGCCGCCCGGGTGACGTCGGCGACCGTGATCTCGGACACCGGCCGGTCGGCGGCCAGTCGCAGGATCGCCTCGCGCAGGGCAGCGGTCGTGTGCAGGATGCGGGCATCCACCATGACGCCACCCCCTTCTGATCCGGTTCCGTCCCGCCGGTGTTCCGGCGGAACGGGCGGGACGACGTCCGCCGGCGGTCGACCGGCGGCGAGCAGTCCGACGGTACCGCATGTGCCGCGTCCGAGCGGAGCGGGAGCCGTGGCAACACGCGGGAGAACGCCCCGGACTGCTGCGGTGGTGCTCGGGGGACCCGTAGGATGGTTCCGCGGACGAATCGATTCGATCGACGCCGCGATCACCTCCCCACCCCTCACCGTCGAAGGACTCCTGCTCGTGACCGCGCCCGCCACCACCGGTTCGCTCCGTGTCGTCCTGCATCCGGGAGACGCGCTCTCCCGCCGGCAGCGACTCGTCTACGTCTTCGTCCTGGGCGCCCTCACCGCGCTCGGACCGTTCACGATCGACCTCTACCTGCCGGCGTTCCCGTCGCTCAAGGACGAGTTCGGCATCACCGACGGGGCGGTGCAGCTCACCCTCACCGCGACGACGCTCGGCTTCGCGGCCGGACAGCTGCTGGTCGGCCCGTGGAGCGACAAGGTCGGTCGCCGGCTCCCGCTCATCATCGCGACGAGCCTGCACGTCGCAGCATCGCTCGGAGCCGCACTGGCGCCGAACGTCGAGGTGCTGGCGCTCTTCCGCGTCCTGCAGGGCATGGGTGCAGCGGCCGGTGGCGTCGTGGCGATGGCGACCGTGCGCGACCTGTTCGGCGGCAAGCCGCTCGTGCGGATGCTGTCCCGCCTCGCGATGGTGAACGGCCTGGCGCCCATCCTCGCCCCGCTCATCGGCTCGCAGATGCTCCGGTTCGTGAGCTGGCACGGGATCTTCGTCTTCCTCGCCTGCTACGGCGCCGCTGTCGTGCTCGCCGCGGTCCTGCTCATCGTCGAGACGCTCCCGCCGGCACGTCGGCACGAGGCCGGGCACTCCACCATCGGGCAGCGGTACCGGGCACTCTTCTCCGACCGCGTCTTCGTGGGGGTCGCGCTCATCGGGGCGATGGTCTTCAGCGGGCTCTTCTCGTACCTCAGCGCGTCGCCGTTCCTGTTCCAGGGCCTGTACGGGCTCGACGCGCAGCAGTACGGCCTGCTGTTCGCGGTGAACTCGGTCGGCGTCGTCGTCGGCGTGCAGGTCTCCGCGCGGTTGGCGCAGCGCGTCGGGCCGCAGTGGATCCTCGCGTGCTCGACCGCGACCCTGTTCCTCGCCGCCGTCGCGATCATGGTGCTCGACCAGCTCGGCGCCGGACTCGTCGGGGTTCTCGTGCCGCTCTGGTTCTTCATCGCCGCGTGCGGCTTCTCGTTCCCGCTCGTCCAGGTGATCGGGCTCGCCGCCCACGGCAAGGAGGCCGGCACCGCCGCCTCGCTGCTCGGCGCGCTGAACTTCGGCGTGGCGGGGATCATCTCGCCCGTGGTCGGGTGGATCGGCATCACCACGGCGACCCCGATGGCAGCGGTGATGGCGTGCACGTCGGCCGTCGCGATCGTGCTGCTCTGGGCGGTCGTCCGACCCAGGACGGTCCCGGCGCTCACGCACTGACCGTCGCACGGTGCCACGGCACGCGCCGGACAGGAGCGTCCGGCCGTTCGTATGCTGTGGACATGAGCGACGTGGTGGCGCAGGCACGAGCAGCGGCCGAGGCAGCGAAGCAGGCGGCCGACGAGGCCCGGCGCCTCGCGGACGAGGCGGTGCAGCGGGCGGAGGAGCTCGCCGCCGCGGTGGCGCAGGGCCAGGAGGCGCGGCTCGAGCCCGACGCGGAGCCGGCGGTCGTCGACTCCCCGGCCCCGGCGGTGGACGCGACCGCCCCGGCGGGCGAGCCGACGTCGACGACCGGCACCGTGCCTCCCGAGCCGACCACGAGCGAGGGGCCGCTCGGCGCCGACGCCGTCGCGGCGATCCGCGCCGGCTACGAGGTCGAGGGCAGCGCGCTGCAGCTCGGTGCCCTCGTGAACGGCGCCGCGGTGCCGGACGTGCAGGTCCGGATCCCGCTCGGCATGCTCAACCGACACGGTCTCGTCGCGGGCGCGACCGGCACGGGCAAGACGCGCACGCTGCAGGTCCTCGCCGAGCAGATCGCCGCGAACGGGGTGCCCGTCTTCGCGGCCGACATCAAGGGCGACCTGTCCGGGCTGGCGGTCCCGGGCACGCCGAACGACAAGCTCCTCGCGCGCACCGCCGGGATCGGCCAGGAGTGGCGCGCGGTGGCGAGCGAGGCGGAGCTCTACTCGCTCGGCGGGCAGGGGACCGGCGTGCCGATCCGTGCGACCGTGTCCGGGTTCGGGCCGCTCCTGCTGTCGAAGGTGCTCGGGCTGAACGACACGCAGGAGTCCTCCCTCGGGCTCGTGTTCCACTACGCCGAGCGGGCCGGGCTCCCGCTCGTCGACCTGTCCGACCTGCGGAGCGTGCTGACCTTCCTCGTGAGCGACCAGGGCAAGGCGGAGCTCGCCGAGCTCGGCGGGCTGTCGAAGCAGACCGCCGGGGTGATCCTCCGCGAGTTGATCACCTTCGCCGACAAGGGCGCCGACCAGTTCTTCGGCGAGACGGAGATCGACACGACCGTGTTCCTCCGCACCGCCGCCGACGGCCGGGGGATCGTCAGCCTGCTCGAGGTGCCCGGCGTGCAGGACCAGCCCGAGGTCTTCTCGACGTTCCTGATGTGGCTCCTCGCCGACCTCTTCAACGAGCTCCCCGAGGTGGGCGACCAGGACAAGCCGAAGCTCGTGTTCTTCTTCGACGAGGCGCACCTGCTCTTCAGCGGGGCGTCGGCGGACTTCCTCGAGCAGATCGTCCGCACGGTCCGGCTCATCCGTTCGAAGGGCGTCGGGATCTTCTTCGTCACGCAGACCCCGAAGGACGTCCCGAACGACGTGCTCGCCCAGCTCGGCTCGCGGATCCAGCACCAGCTGCGGGCGCACACCCCCGACGACGCGAAGGCGCTGCGGGCGACGGTGTCGACCTACCCGACGAGCGACTACGACCTCGGGGAGGTGCTGACCTCGCTCGCCACCGGTGAAGCGATCGTCACCGTGATGAACGAGAAGGGCGCGCCGACGCCGGTGGCCTGGACGCGCCTGCGAGCCCCCGAGGGGTCGATGGACCCGATGCCCGCGGCCGAGATGACGGCGCGGGCGCAGGCATCGCCGCTCCTGCCCACCTACGGCACGCGGCTCGACCCCGACTCGGCGTACGAGATGCTCGCCCGCCGGATGGAGGCCGCCGCTGCGGACGCGGCTGCCGCGGACGCCGAGAAGGCCGCGGCGACCGCTGCCGCCGAGGCGGAGAAGGAGGCGGCCCGCGCCGCTGCCGCCGCAGCGAAGGAGGCCGCCGCGAAGGAGAAGACCGAGGCGCGCGAACGGGCCGCGGCGCAGAAGGAGTACGAGCGGGCGCAGCGGGAGTTCGAGCGAGCCGAACGGGCGGCGGATGCGCGGCGGTCGGGGCGGACGTCGTCCCGGACGACGACGTCACGGAAGGCGGACGACCCGCTGTCGGACCTGCTCGGGTCCGGACTGGGCAGGACGATCGCCAAGGAGGTCGTGCAGGGGATCTTCTCGACCCTGCGCCGCCGTCGCTGAGGGGTCAGCCGAGGAGGCCGGTGGTCTCGACCACGAGCAGTCCGGCGACCGCGAGGACCGCCACCGCACCGACGGCGACGTACGCTCCGCGCTGCTCGTACCAGGACCGGCTCGCCGGGTAGCGCCGCACGAACTCGCGGATCGACATCGGCCGGGTCTCGTCGGTGACCTGCACGCCGAGGGCGTCCACGATGCTGTCGATGCCGGCGTCGCTCCAGGTGTCGGCGCGGAGGCGGAACAGGTGGGCACCGGCGGCGTCGAGCGCGATGAGCTCGCGCGTCGTGCGCTCGACCGCGCTGCCGTACGTGGTGGCGAGGACCAGGCTGTGGACGCGGTCGCGGTCCACCCGACGGTTCTGCGTGAGGACGCCGCGCACCGTGATCGCCACCGGGTCGATACCGATGAACGCGGTGCCGAGGCGCACGAAGACGACGGCGACGGCGGCCGCGAGCAGGATGACCGCACCCGTGACGACCGGCCAGAGGCGCATCGGGAGCGAGACCCAGACGAGGGCGACGGCGAGGGGGACGGCCGAGAACACGACGCTCAGGATCGTCGAGCGCACGAGCGAGCGACGCGGCCGGAGGACCACGTCGTACACGGTCGCGCTCGGCCGAGCTGCTGCCGGCGCCGTCAGGTCCCCCACGTGGACTCCTCGTCCCTCGGGTGCCCGGGCGGCGTTCGACGCTCGCCCGGGGAGCGCGCCCCTGCCGCTCCGTGCACCGTGTCCGACCCGTCCCGGGGTCGTCCGTCTGGGCAGTCTAGGCGACCGACGGGTATCGGGGACAGCCCGTTCCACCCCTCGGCGTCGTTTCCCGGCCAGTCCATGGCGAACGGGGTTCGGCCGGGTCCGCCGGGTGGGGGACCGTCCTGTCCGGAGTGCGCTGGAGCGCCCTGGACGACGGAAGCCCCGGGAACCGATCGGTTCCCGGGGCTTCCGGGCTGGTGGCGGAGAATGGGGGATTCGAACCCCCGAGGGCTTGCACCCAACACGCTTTCCAAGCGTGCGCCATAGGCCACTAGGCGAATTCTCCTGGCGCCGTCTTCCGACGACGACACCCAATGGTACAGGTTCTCCGGAGTGCTCACGACCGCGTGTCGGAAGTGCCGGGGCTCCCAGATGTCGTGCCGTGTGCGCCGACTACCCTGGACGCGTGTCGACCCGCATCTACATCACGTCAGCAGAAGGACACACGGGCAAGAGCACCGTCGCCCTCGGTGTCCTCGAGACCCTCGCACGCTCGGTCGGACGGGTCGGGGTGTACCGCCCGGTCGCCCGCTCCGTCGACGAACCGGACTACGTGCTCGAGCTCCTGCTGCAGCACACCGCGGTCGGCATCTCCTACGACGACGCGGTCGGCGTCACCTACGACGACGTGCACGCCGACCCGGACGCGGCGCTCGCGACGATCGTCACCCGCTTCGCCCAGGTCGAGCGGCAGTGCGACGCGGTCGTGGTGCTCGGGTCGGACTACACCGACGTCGGCAGCCCGACGGAGCTGTCGTTCAACGCCAAGGTCGCGGTCAACCTGGGCGCTCCGGTGCTGCTCGTGCTCGGTGGCCGCGACGCCGCCGAACGCGGTGCCCGCACCCCCGAGGACATGGCCCAGGTCGCCGACGTCACGACGAGCGAGCTCCGCGCCGCGCACGCCCAGCTGTTCGGCATCGTCGTGAACCGTGCCGACCCCGATGCCCTGCCGTCGGTCGTGTCGAGCGTCCGCCAGGCCGTCAGCGACGACCACCCCGACCTGCCCGTGTGGGCCATCCCCGAGGACCGCGTCCTCGTCGCCCCGACCGTCCGCGCCCTGCTCGAGGCGACCGGGGCGACCCTGGTGCGCGGCGACGAAGCGCTGCTCGACCGCGAGGCCCTCGGCACCGTCGTCGCCGGCATGAGCATGGAGAACGTCCTGCCGCGCCTGATCGAGGGCGGGATCGTCGTCGTCCCGGGGGACCGCAGCGACGTCCTCATCGCGACGCTCCTCGCGAACCAGTCCGAGACGTTCCCGAGCCTCGCCGGGGTGATCCTCAACGGCGGGTTCGAGACGGCACCGCAGATCTCCCGCCTGCTCGAGGGGCTGTCGAGCTCGCTGCCGATCGCGCAGAACGACCTCGGCACCTACGACACCGCGCTCCGCATCACCCAGACCCGCGGACGGCTCGCGGCGGACTCGCCCCGCAAGGCCGACCTCGCGCTCGCGCTGTTCGAGCAGCACGTCGACGCCGACGCCCTCCGCGACCGCCTGCAGCTCACGCCCTCCGGGGTCGTGACGCCGCTCATGTTCGAGCACGGACTGCTCGACCGGGCCCGCGGGTACGGCAAGCGCATCGTCCTGCCCGAGGGCGAGGACGACCGCATCCTCCGCGCCGCGTCCACGCTCCTGCAGCGTCAGGTGTGCGAGCTCACGATCCTCGGCGACCCCGCCGCGATCCGGCCCCGGGCGACCGAGCTCGGCCTCGACCTCGACGCCGCGCAGCTCGTCTCCCCGTTCGACCCCGAGCTCCGTGAGCGTTTCGCCGAGGAGTACACCCGCCTCCGGGCGCACAAGGGCATGTCGATCGAGCTCGCCCGCGACACCGTGACCGACGTGTCCTACTTCGGCACGATGATGGTGCAGCTCGGGCTCGCCGACGGCATGGTCTCCGGCGCGAAGCACACCACGGCGCACACGATCCGGCCGTCGTTCGAGATCATCAAGACCCGGCCGGACACCTCGATCGTGTCGAGCGTCTTCCTGATGGCCCTCGCCGACCGGGTCCTCGTCTACGGCGACTGCGCGGTCATCCCCGACCCGACGAGCGAGCAGCTCGCGGACATCGCGATCTCGTCCGCCGAGACCGCGACGCAGTTCGGCATCGACCCGCGCGTGGCGATGCTCAGCTACTCGACGGGCGACAGCGGCTCGGGAGCGGACGTCGACAAGGTCCGCGCCGGTACCGCCTTCGTGCGCGAGCGCCGCCCGGACCTGCTCGTCGAGGGACCGATCCAGTACGACGCCGCCGCCGACCCGACGGTCGCGTCGACGAAGATGCCGGACTCGCCCGTCGCGGGTCGCGCCACGGTGTTCATCTTCCCCGACCTCAACACGGGCAACAACACGTACAAGGCCGTGCAGCGCTCGGCCGGTGCCGTGGCGATCGGCCCGGTCCTGCAGGGTCTGCGCAAGCCGATCAACGACCTCTCCCGCGGTGCGCTCGTCGGCGACATCGTCAACACCGTCGCGATCACCGCGATCCAGGCCGGCACCGCGACCGACGCGGGCTGACCGCGCGACCCGCACCGCGCCTCCCGTCCGACCGAGAAAGTGACCCATCCCGTGACCGCAGCCCTCGTCGTGAACTCCGGATCGAGTTCGTTCAAGTACCAGCTCATCGAGCTCGAGGGGGAGCGCACGCTCGCCTCCGGGCTCGTCGAACGCATCGGCGAGTCGACGGGGGCGTGGAAGCACACCAACGCGCTCACGGGGGAGTCCTCGTCGAACGACTCGACCCCGGTGGCCGACCACGCGGCCGGTTTCCAGGCCATGATCGACGCCTTCGCGAAGGTCGGGCCGTCCTTCGACGAGCACCCGCCCGCCGTTGTCGGCCACCGCGTCGTGCACGGGGGCACCACCTTCGACCGGGCCACCGTGGTGACGGACGAGGTCGAGCGGCAGATCGAGGAGCTGAACAGCCTCGCGCCGCTGCACAACCCGGCGAACCTCGAGGGCATCCGCGCGGCGAAGCAGGTCTTCTCGGACGTGCCGCAGGTCGCCGTGTTCGACACCGCGTTCCACCAGACGATGCCGCCGCACGCCTACACGTACGCGATCCCGGCCGACCTCGCCGCGAAGTACGCGATCCGCCGCTACGGCATGCACGGGACGAGCCACAAGTACGTGTCCGAGCAGGCCGCAGAGTTCCTCGGCCGTCCGCTCGCCGAGCTCAAGACGATCGTGCTGCACCTCGGCAACGGGGCGTCCGCCGCGGCGATCGACGGTGGACGCTCGATCGAGACCTCGATGGGTCTCACCCCGCTCGAGGGTCTCGTGATGGGCACCCGCTCCGGGGACCTCGACCCCGCGGTCCTCATCCACCTCCACCGCGAGGCCGGGCTCTCCTTCGACGAGCTCGACACCATGCTCAACAAGGAGTCCGGGCTGCTCGGCCTGACCGGCAACGGGGACATGCGCGACGTGCAGGATGCGGCGCTGCACGGCGACGATGTCGCCGAGGCGGCGCTCGCCGTGTACCGCCACCGCATCCGTCGGTACGTCGGCGCCTACACGGCGCAGCTCGGCGGGCTGGACGCGGTGGTGTTCACCGCGGGTGTCGGCGAGAACAACGCGCTGCTGCGCCGGCGCGTGCTCGCCGGGCTCGAGCACCTGGGCATCGAGATCGACGCGGACCGCAACGAGTTGGCATCTCGGGAGGCGCGGCTCATCTCCACGGACACGTCGCGCGTCGCGGTGCTCGTGATCCCGACGAACGAGGAACTGGAGATCGCCCGGCAGTCGGCTGCGGTCGCGCTCTGAGGCGCGGCGCGCGCGGCCCGGCGCCGCGCGGCGGGCGCTTGCGGCGGGCGCGGCGCGGCGATCGAACCACGAATCCGACGTCGAACCAGCGTCGTCCCCCGGTTCGACGTCGGATTCGTGGTTCGACGCTGCTGCCGTGGTGTGCGTCAGCCGAGTGACGCGACCGCCGCGGGGATCGGGGTGTCGCCGCTCGTGACCTCGAACTGCACGCCGACCGCGGTGTCGTCGAGGAGCGCGTGGAGCACCACCGCCGCGACGTCCGCCCGTGGGATCGTGCCGCGGGGCACCGTGGCGCCGACGTCGACCGTGCCCTGGGGCGGCGTGTCGAGCAGACCCCCGGGTCGGACGATCGTCCAGCGCAGGTTCCGCGCCCGCAGGTTCGCGTCCGCCTCGGCCTTCGCGCGGAGGTACACCTGGAAGACGTCGGCCTCCGACCGGGCGGGCACGACCGCACGCTCCGGGTCGTACGAGTCCGCCGCCATCGCCGAGATCATCACGTAACGGCGGATGCCGGCGCGCTCGGCCGCGTCCGCCAGGAGGATCGCCCCGTCCCGGTCGACCGAGAGCTTCCGCTCGGCGCCGCTCCCCGGACCGGCCCCGGCGGCGAACACCACCGCGTCGACCCCGCGGAGCCGGAGCCCGAGTTCGTCGTCGTCGAGCTGCTCGAGGTCGGCGACGATCGCCCGTCCGCCCTTCTGCTCCACGTCGGTGACGTGCGCGGGGTTGCGGACGATGGCGACGGCGTCGTGGCCGGCGTCGGTGATCTGGCGGGCGAGGAGGAGGGCGATCTGGCCGTGGCCTCCGGCGATGGCGATCTTCATGTGTCCGATCTTGCCCGTCGCGTCCGGTAGACTTCTCGGCGGCTCCTCACGTGACGCCATCCAGGCCAACTCCCCCAGGGCGGAAACGCAGCAAGGGTAACCGGGCTCTGGCGGGTGCGTGAGGAGTCTTTTCGTGCGCCTGGTGTCTCTTTCGTAACGGGTTGCGGACAGCAACCTGATCGTGTGCAAAGATCGCCCTCAGGAACCCCCAACCAGGGCTCCTGACCCTCCACCGCCTCACCAGCGGGGGAGTTCCGGATCAGGTGGCGAGCGCGCTCGCCAGGAAAAGAGACACGCATGCGCAGGCACGTGTCGCTGCGGGGTACCCGTGTACCCACGACGGCGGGCGACTGGACACGACGGATCTTCGGTGCTGGCGGCCGAGCTCGACGACGAGCATCGGACGATCGGCGTCTCCTCCTGCGCGGCGGCGTCATCGCCACGGTGACGGCGCTCCTCGCCGCCACCGTGGCGATCCAACCCGCTGCGGCTGCACAGACCGACGTCTCCGAGGCCGAGGGGCTCCTGCTCAGCGGCTCGGGCATCGTGGACGTCGACGGCATCGCCCAGCTCGGCGGCGCCTACTCCGCACGCGGTGCGACGACCGGCGGCGGGACGACGAACCAGCCGCTCAACGTCGAGGCGCTGAACACCGTGGGGGTGGACCTCGGCAACGACATCGACCTGCTCGGGGCGAACGGCATCCTCACCCTCGGGGTGGCCGGCCAGTACGCGACGACCTCGGCGAACGGTGCGACGGCGTCCTCCGGCCTCCTCACGAACGACGGCGGCATCGGCGTCGGCACCGGGATCGGCACCGGGGCGTCGACGCTCGACCTCAACCCGCTCTTCAGCCGGGTCGGTGCCGACACGACGGTGCTCTCGAACGCGCAGCTGCGTGTCGGGGCGCTCGCCTCGACCCTGTCCGCGACGCGCGGCGCGACGGTCAGCACCACGAGCGACTACCGCATCGCCGGAGCCGACCTCACGCTGACGAGCCCCGCCGTCCAGGGGCTGACGACCTCGCTCCGCGACGAGCTCCGCACGGTCTCGGGTTCGGTGAACGGCGTCTTCGGCACCGGGGGAGCACTGCAGGGCACCACCGCGGCGGTGTCGAGCCAGATCCAGACGCTCCTCCGCCAGGCGCTGCTCGGCACGGTGAACGTGAGCGGCACCACCATCACCGCGAACGTGGACCTCAACCTCGACGGCACCCTCACCCAGGTCCTCCAGCAGCCGCTCACGGACGGTGCCGTGACGATCGTCCCGGCGACCGGCACCATCACGGTCGACCTCGACAAGCTCACGGCCCTCAACGGTCAGCCCGCGAACACCCCGGTGCTCACGACCGCCGCGGTGAACTCGATCAACCAGAGCATCACCACGATCCTCGGCACGCAGCTGCCCACGACGCTGCAGACCGCCGTGGTCAACACGATCAACTCGACCGCGGTGCGCGTGGACATCGCCACGAACGCGACCGTCGTCGGACAGCCCTCCGCTGCGATCGGTCTCCGGATCGACACCACCCTCGGAGCGCTCGCCGGTACGGCGACCGCGAACCCGACGGTCACCACCTCGGGGAGCCTCGTCGGCCTGCCGCTGCCCCTCGGCACCGTGCTCGCACCGGTCGTGAGCGGAACCGTCGTCCCCGCGCTGCAGAACGCGCTCCGACCGATCATCGGTGGGACCGCCCTGGCACAGCTCGGCACCGCCCTGACGAACACGACCACTGCCGTCGCGACCCTGCTGTCCCCGGTCGTTCTGCTCCTCCGCCAGGTCGTCGACCTCACCGTCAACGCGCAGGACACCACGACCGGGTTCCGCGACGGCCGCGGGTACGACCCCGGCTCGCGGAGCGTGCACGCCCTGCGGCTGTCGATCCTGCCCGGGGCGAACGTCGCCACCGTCGACCTCGCCACGTCGACCGTGCGGGCCTCGGCCTTCGTCGCGCCGACGATCACGGCACCGACCGCGAACCAGGTGTTCAGCGTGCCGACGGCGTCCTCCACCCGCACCGTCACGATCAGCGGCGCCGGCGAGCCCGGAGCCACGATCGCGGTGAGCCTCGGCGGCGGCCGGACGGGCACCGCGACCGTGGCGGCCAACGGGACGTGGACCACCTCGGTGGCGAACGTACCGACCGGCTCGTACACCGCGACCGCGACCCAGACCGTCGGGGGAGCAGCGGCGGGCTCGGCCACGCAGCAGTTCTCGGTCGTCGCGCAGCAGGCCCTGACCATCTCGACGCCGACCGCGGGGCAGACCTTCACGACCACCGGCACCACCGCGCCGGTGACCCTGACCGGCACCGCGACCGCGAACGCCCGCATCGACGTCGACCTCGGCGGCGGCCTCACCGCGACCGGCACGGCGAACGCGAGCGGCGCGTGGAGCATCACGGTGCCGGACGTCCCGATCGGCGAACCGACCGCGAGCGTGACGCAGACGGTCGGGGACACCACCTCGGCGCCCGTGACGCGGGCCTTCCGGGTCGTCGCCGCAGCCGGCCTCACGGTCGACAGCCCGACGGCCGGCCAGGACTTCCCGCTCGCCGGGACCACCCGGGACGTGCCGTTCTCCGGTTCGGCGCAGCCCGGCGCCCGGGTCGACGTCGACCTCGGTGGCGGCCGCACGGCCACGACCACGGCGAATGCCGGCGGTACCTGGTCGACGACGGTGACGGGTGTCCCCGCGGGGTCGTACTCCGCCCAGGTGACGCAGACCGTCGGGTCCTCGACGAGTGCCCCCGTGACACGTGCCTTCACGGTCACGGCCGCCCCGGCGCTGACGATCGACGCTCCCGAGGACGGCAGCACGATCACCGTCGCGGACCCGACCTCGACCACGCCCGTCACGGTGTCCGGCACCGCCGCACCGAACGCGCAGGTCACGGTCGGCATCGGCGGGTCCTTCGCCGCGACGGTGACCGCGACCGGCGGCGGCGACTGGGAGGCGACCTTCCAAGGCGTCCCGGTCGGCGACCGCACCGCGACCGCTCGGCAGACCGTGGGCGGGACGACCTCCGGCCCCGTGACGAGCGACTTCACCGTCGCCGCCGGTGACCCGATCGCGATCACCGCCCCGGCACCCGGTGCCACCGTCACCGTGCTCGACGCGGACACGACGACCGACCTCGACGTGACCGGTACCGCCGAGCCCGGCGCCGACGTCGCGGTCTCGCTCGGCGGCGGGCTGACCGCCACCGCGACCGCGAACGGCGACGGGGACTGGACCGCCACGGTCCAGGACGTCCCGGTCGGCCGGTACACGATCCAGGCGACGCAGACCGTGGGCGGGACCACCTCGCCGGCGGTCCGCCAGGTCGTGACGGTCGTCGCCGGCGCGGCGCTCGCCGTGACCTCGCCGACCCAGGACAGCACGACCGACGTCGCGACCGACGGCTCGACGATCGACGTCGTCGTCTCGGGCACCGCGCAGCCGGGCGCCGGCATCAGCGTCGTCCTCGACGGGACGGGCGACCCGGTCACCACGACCGCCGGCGACGACGGTGCGTGGTCGGTGACGCTGCCGGACGTCGGCACGGGCGACCACACCGCGAGCGTCACGCAGACGGTCGGCGGGCAGACGTCCGCAGCCGTCGACCGGGACTTCGCGATCGCGGTCGGCGACGACCTGGTGATCGAGTCACCGACGGACGCGCAGGAGGTCCCCGCGGGAGCGGGCGGCCAGATCGGCGTCGTCGTGCGCGGCACCGCCGAGCCGGGTGCGAGCGTGCGGGTCACGGTCGACGACGGCGACCCGGTCGACGTGGTCGCCGACGGCTCCGGCAACTGGGCGACCGACCCGACGCAGCTCGGCATCGGCGACCACACCGTCACCGCCGTGCAGACCGTGAACGGCACGACCGGACCCACGGTGACGCGCGACTTCACCGTCGTGCCGGGGACCGCCGTCGCGATCGACTCGCCGGCCGTCGGTTCGCGCTTCGTCGTCGTCGACGGCGACGCGACCGCGACCGTCCCGATCTCCGGCACCTCGGAGCCGGACGCGGACATCACGGTCTCGCTCGGCCCGGACACGCAGTTCACCACCACGGCCGACGGCGACGGCGTGTGGAGCGTCGACGCCACCGGTCTCGCACCCACCGGCACGTACACGGTGAACGCGAGCCAGAGCGTCGAGGGCGTGGTCACCACCGCGATCCCGACCACGTTCCAGGTCGTCACGGCCGCGCAGCTCGCGATCTCCACCCCCGGCACGGCGCCGATCACGGTCGCGGGCGACGACGTCCGACGTGACGTGACGGTCTCCGGCACCGGCCAGCCCGGCGCCGCGGTGACCGCGAGCACGACCGGCGAGGACGACCAGCGGACGACGGTCGCCCCGGACGGCACCTGGTCGGTGACCTTCCCGGACCTCGCGGTCGGCGAGCACCCGGTGTCGGTGACGCAGACGCTGCCCGGGACGGTCTCGTCCCCGGCGGTCTCCGACCCGGCGACGCGCACCGTCACGATCGAGGCCGCGGACGCGGTCACGGTGACGACCCCGGCCGCCGACGCCGTGCTGCTCGTCCCGGACGCCGACGCGACGCGTGACGTCACGGTCACCGGGACGGCCGAGCCGAACGCTCCGGTCACGGTGCGACTCGGCGACGACGAGGCGACCACCACCGCGGACGGCGACGGCGACTGGACGGTCACGTTCGGCGGGGTCGGTGTCGGTGACCCGACGCTCACCGCGACCCAGACGGTCGGCGGGACCAGCGCCTCCAGTCCCGCACAGACCGTCACCGTCCGTGCCGGGACCGCGCTCTCCCTGACCGCTCCGACGAACGGCGCCGTCCTGACGGTCGCCGACGCGGCCGGCACGGCCGACGTGCGGGCCGCGGGACGGGCCCAGGGCGGGGCCACGGTCACGGTGACGCTGTCGAACGGCGACTCCGACGAGGTGACCGCCGCTGCCGACGGCGCCTGGGAGACGACGTTCGCGGACGTCCCGGTCGGCGACTACACGGTCCGCGCGACGCAGGTCGTCGGCGGGCAGACGTCGGCACCCGTCACCGCGGCGGTGTCGGTCCGCGCCGGTGCGCCGCTCACGGTGACGACCCCGGCCCGGGCCACCTCCGTGACGGTGGCCGACGACGACGCGACGACCGACGTGCGGTTCGCCGGCACCGGCCAGCCCGGGGCGACCGTCACGGTCGACCTCGGTGACGGCGGGACCGCGACGGCACGGGTCGGCGACGACGGGGACTGGGCCACGACGGTCGAGGACGTGCCCACCGGTTCGTGGACGGCCGAGGTCACCCAGGCCGTGAACGGGACGACGAGCGCGGCGGTCGCACGACCGGTGTCCGTCGTCGCCGCGGCCGACCTGACCGTCCGCCAGCCCGGCGAGGACCCGATCACCGTCGCGGACGGCGACGCCACCACCACGGTGACGATTGCCGGTGACGCCCAGCCGGGCGCCACCGTCACGGTCACCGTCGACGACCGCGACCCCGTCGAGGTCACCGCCGGTGACGACGGCGCGTGGAGCGTCGACGTGCCGGACCTCGGCGTCGGCACGCACGACGTCAGCGTCACGCAGACGGTCGACGGGTCCACGTCCACCACCCCGGTCGAGTCGGCCTTCGAGATCGAGGCCGGAGCCCCGGTCGAGATCGCCGAACCGACGGCAGGCCAGGAGTACACCGTCGCCGGCGAGGGCGCGACCACCACGGTCGACGTCAGCGGGACGGCGGAGCCCGGTGCGACCGTCGTGGTCGACCTCGGCGGCGGACGCAGCGAGTCCACCACCGCGGACACCGACGGCAACTGGAGCGTCTCGGTGCCCGACGTGCCCGCCGGCACCCCGACGGTCAGCGTCACGCAGCGGATCGGTGACACCGTCTCCGCCCCGGTCACCGTCGGCATCCGGGTGCTCGTCGCGGACCCGATCACGATCGCCACCCCGGCGAACGGATCGACCGTGCGCGTCGCGCAGCAGGACTCGATCGCGACCGTGACCGCGAACGGCGCCGCCGAGCCGCTGGCGACCGTCCGGGTGGCGGTCGACGGGGGCGACCCCCGGACCGTGACGGCGACCGCCGCCGGCACCTGGTCCGTCGACCTCGAGGGCCTCGGCACCGGCGAGCACACCGTCCGTGCCACCCAGACGGTCGAGGGATCGACCTCGGCGCCGGTCTCGACGACCTTCACGGTCGCCGCGGGTGCAGCGCTGACGGTCGACACGCCGGCGGACGGCGACACCGTGACCGTGCCGGCCGGCACCACGACCGCGAGCGTCCCGGTCAGCGGCCAGGGGCAGCCCGGCGGCACCGTGCGGATCGTGACCGACGACGGCGTCCCCGTCCAGGTCCCGGTCGGCCCGGACGGTCGCTGGTCGACCGAGCTCACCGGTCTCGACGCCGGCGACCACACGATCGTCGTCACGCAGGTCGTGAACGGCACGACGTCGTCGCCGATCGAGCGCGACCTGACGGTGGAGGTCGCCGCGGTGGACGCGATCGTCGTCACCTCCCCGGAGAACGGCACCGCCTACCGCGTGCTCGGCGGCACCACGGACGTCCGGGTCTCCGGTGTCTCCGCCCCGAACGCGGCCGTCTCGGTCCGCGTCGACGGCGGGACCCCGGTCACGACGACGGCGGACGGCGACGGCGAGTGGGCCGTCACCGTGCCGGACGTCGGCACCGGCCCGCACACGATCGCCGCCGCGCAGACGGTCGGTGGGACGACGACGAACGCCCCGCAGGTCGGGTTCTCCGTCGCCGCGGCCGCACCGGTCCGGGTCACCAGCCCGACCGACGGCCAGGTCGTCCCGACCACCGGTGCCACGACGTCGATCCCGGTCAGCGGTACCGCCGAGCCGGGCGCCACGGTCTCCGTCGACATCGACGGCCGGACCGCGACGACGACCGCGGGTGGTGACGGTTCGTGGACCGTCACCGTCACCCGGGTCCCGCCGGGCACCCACACCGTGTCGGTCACCGAGACCGTCGGCGGCGTGACCTCCGACCCGGTGACGAGCACCGTGCGGGTCGTGGTCGCCCAGCCGACCGACGTGACCATCACGAGCCCGGTCCCCGGTCAGCTCATCCCCGCGACGGGCACCGGTGACACCGGCAGCTTCACCGTGACCGGGCACGCCACACCGGGAGCGCTCGTCACGGTGCGCCTGTCGAACGGGCAGGTCCGCACCACGACCGCGGACGCCGACGGCGACTGGAGCGTCACGTTCGACCGCGTCCCCGAGGGGGAGTGGACCATCGAGGCGTCGCAGTCCGTGAACGGCACGACGACGGTCTCGCAGCCGGTCCCGATCGTGGTCGACGCGGTGGAGCCGCTCGCGGTCACCTCGCCCACGCCGGGCGCGCACCAGACGGCCTCGGCCGCCGGGACCGTCGACTGGCGGGTCACCGGGACCGCCGAGCCGGGAGCGACCGTCACCGTCGTCGCCGACGACGGCACGCCGGTCACCACGACGGCGGCCGAGGACGGCACCTGGTCGGTCGTCCTGCGACTGGCGGTCGGGCAGCACACGATCCGCGTAACGCAGACGGTGGCGGGTGCGACGTCGGCCGTGCAGTCGGTCGCGGTCGTGGTCGACGCCGCGGTGCCGGGTGGCCCCGGCACGCCGGGGACGCCCGGAACGCCCGGAACGCCTGGGACACCCGGAACGCCTGGGACACCCGGAACGCCCGGGACGCCCGGGACGCCGGGCGCGCCCGGGACCGGCGGCAACGGGTCCGGGAGCGGGAGCGGGAGCGGCTCCGGGTCCGGTGGGCTCGCGTTCACCGGTGCCGACGTGGCCCCGCTCGCCGGGGCAGCGGGTGGCCTGGTGGTGCTCGGCTTCCTCCTGCTCGGTCTGTCGCGGCTCGCCCGCGGCCTCCGCCGCCGCGGACGCGTCTGAGTCCGTCGCACGCACGAACCGCGCCTCCCTTCCCGTCGTCTGCACGGACGGGAGGCGCGGTTCGTCACGCGCCCGCCGCCCACTTCCCACAGGTGGTCCGGTCCGACCATCGGGTGTCGGTCGTCCCGGCTACCCTTGGGGCGTGGTCACCGCCCTGTATCGCCGTTACCGGCCCGAGAACTTCGCCGAGCTGATCGGACAGTCGCAGGTCACCGATCCCCTCCGGACGGCCCTGCGCACGAACCGGGTCAACCACGCCTACCTGTTCAGCGGCCCGCGCGGCTGCGGCAAGACGACGTCCGCGCGCATCCTCGCGCGCTGCCTGAACTGCGCCGAGGGCCCCACCGACACCCCGTGCGGCGTCTGCCCGAGCTGCGTCGAACTCGCACGCGGCGGCGGGGGATCGCTCGACGTGATCGAGATCGACGCCGCCAGCCACAACGGCGTCGACGACGCCCGTGACCTGCGCGACCGCGCCGTGTTCGCCCCGGCGCGCGACCGCTACAAGATCTTCATCCTCGACGAGGCGCACATGGTGACGCCGCAGGGCTTCAACGCGCTGCTCAAGCTGGTCGAGGAACCGCCGGAGCACGTCAAGTTCATCTTCGCGACGACCGAGCCCGAGAAGGTCATCGGCACCATCCGGTCGCGCACCCACCACTACCCGTTCCGCCTCGTCCCACCGGCCGCGATGCTCGAGTACGTCGAGCAGCTCTGCCAGCAGGAGTCGGTCTCGGTCGCGCCCGGCGTGCTGCCCCTGGTCGTCCGCGCCGGCGGCGGTTCCGTCCGTGACACCCTGTCGCTGCTCGACCAGCTCATGGCCGGCAGCGAAGACGGGGCGATCGCGTACGAGCGGGCCGTCGCGCTCCTCGGCTACACCGACGCCGCACTGCTCGACGACGTGGTCGACGCGCTCGCCGTGGCCGACCCGGCATCGGCGTTCGCCGCCATCGACCGGGTCGTGCAGACCGGGCAGGACCCTCGTCGCTTCGTCGAGGACCTCCTCGAGCGCCTCCGTGACCTCATCGTCGTGGCCGCCACCAACGAGAGCGCCGCGGCCGTGCTCCGGGGCGTCTCGCCGGAAGAGCTCGACACGATGACCCGGCAGGCCGGTGTCTTCGGTGCGACCGGGCTCTCGCGTGCGGCGGACATCGCGAACCGGGCGCTGACGGACATGACCGGGGCGACCTCGCCGCGGTTGCACCTCGAACTCATGACCGCGCGGATGCTCGTGCCCGAGGCCGACGACACCCAGCGCGGTGCCCTCGCCCGGGTCGAGCGACTCGAGCGACGCATCGGTGTCGGGGACGCCGGCGGGCACCAGGCCGGGCCGGAGTCGCTCCCGGCCGCGGGATCGACCACCGCCCCCGCGCCGAGCACGCAGCCGGCCGCACCCGCTCCTCGGGCGGCCCAGGTCCCCGCGGCTCCCGCCCAGACCCAGGCCCAGGCCCAGACGCCGGCTCCTGCTCCGGTCGCCGCCGAACCGGCCGCCACCCCGGCCCCGACGTCGACCGACCCCGGGGCCACCGCTCGGGATGCCGCTGCCTCGTGGGCCGCCGCGGTGCCGAGCGCACCCGAGGCGCCGTCGAGCGGACCCGGGTCGACGCCGGCCCCCGGTGCGGCACCGACGCCCGCCGCGGGCGCTGCGAACGCGTCTTCGACCGGCCAGGGCACGGCTGCGGGTGACGAGCCGGCCGTGCGTCCCATCGGCGCCGTCGGGTTCCAGCAGCTCCGCGACTCCTGGCCGCAGATCGTCGAGCACGTCCAGCGGCAGAAGCGTTCTGCGTGGTCCGTGGTCGTCACGGCGCAGGTCACGGCGCTGCGCGACGACGTCCTCACCCTCACGTTCCCGAGCCAGCAGGACGTCGCCTCGTTCAAGGAGATGTCCGACCCGAACGCCAGCGTCAGCGAGCTCCTGCGGGCCGCGATCGTCGACGTGCTCGGGCTGCGTGTGAAGTTCGTCGCCCGTGGTCCCGGTGGGCCGGGGCAGCAGCGACCGCCGCAGCAGCCCGGGGCCCAGCCGCCGCAGGGGGCCGCGCAGCCGGTGCCGAGTGCCGCGCCTGCCGGTGCCGCTGCTGCGGGTGCTGCGCGACCCGGTGCCGACCAGGCCGCCGAGACAGCTCCGGCCGCTCCCGCGCGTCCGGAGCCGACGACGTCCGAGCCGCACGGGTCCGCCGAGCAGCCGGCGGCGGGGGAGTCCGCCGACCGATCCGCTGCCCAGGGGTCCGGTGGGGGCGCATCCGCCACCGGAGCATCCTCGGCGCCGGAGCCCGCCGCGCGCGAGACGGCAGCGTCGGAGCACGTGGCACCAGCACAGTCGCCGGCACCGGCACGGCCGGATGCGGCGCCCGCGCAGGGAGACCAGCGCCCGACGCAGTCCCGCCCTGCACCCACCCCCGCCTCGGAGCCCACCCCCGCCCCGGAGCCCACCCCCGCCCCGGAGCCCACCGGCGCCCCGGTCACCGAGTGGGCCGTCGCCACGATCCCCGCCGCGGATCCCACCGCCGGGGCCGAGCGCTCGTGGTCGGCACCGTTCGGCACCACCGACACCGGTGAGCCCGTCGCTCCCGTCCCGACCACGTCCGACCCGACGGTGGACGCGGCCCTCGCGGCACAGCTGCGCCCCGCGTCCTCGCTGGGCGCCCCCGCACCGCAGGCGACCCCGTCGACGCAGGCCGCGCCTCCCGGCAGTCCGGACACCGACGCCGATCGTGGCCCGGGCGCCGCGCCGTCCACCGGTCCGGCCACCGCACCGTCCGGCGGTCCGTCCGCCGCACCGGGCGGCAGCCCGGACGTCCCCGTCGACGACTACCCGCTCGACGACGACCCGTACGGCGACGGCGACCCCTACCCCGACGCGCAGCAGTCCGCCGCACCGCAGCAGCCCGCCGCCCCCGCGCCGAGCCAGCAGCGCCCGGCACCGGCCCAGCGCCCCGCCGCACCCGCACCGAAGGTCCGCCGGACCCCCGTCGCGGGCCGCTACGGCGAGGCCGTCGTCCGTGAGATCCTGAACGCCCAGTTCATCGAGGAGACCTCCCTCCACGAGGAAGGCGCCTGATGTACGACGGCATCGTGCAGGACCTCATCGACGAGTTCGGTCGCCTCCCCGGCATCGGACCGAAGTCGGCGCAGCGCATCGCGTTCCACATCCTCCAGACCGAGTCGTTCGACCCCACCCGGCTGTCCGAGCTCCTGGCGGACGTCAAGGAGCGGGTCCGCTTCTGCGAGATCTGCGGCAACGTCACCGAGAACGTGCAGTGCAGCATCTGCCGTGACCCGCGTCGGTCGCCGGCGGTCATCTGCGTCGTCGAAGAGGCGAAGGACGTCGCCGCGATCGAACGGACGCGCGAGTTCCGCGGGCTGTACCACGTGCTCGGCGGCGCGATCAGCCCGATCGACGGCGTCGGTCCGGACGACCTGCGCATCCAGCAGCTCATGACGCGGCTGGCGGACGGCACGGTGGACGAGGTCATCATCGCCACCGACCCCAACCTCGAGGGCGAGGCCACGGCGACGTACCTCAGCCGACTGCTCGTCCCGATGGGCATCCGCACGACTCGCCTGGCGTCCGGGCTGCCCGTCGGCGGCGACCTCGAGTACGCCGACGAGGTCACGCTCGGCCGCGCGTTCGAGGGCCGTCGGGTCGTCGGCGGCTGACCTGCCGGAGCCGAGCAGCGCGCAGGATCCTTGCGTCTGCACCGGCTCTGACGCAACATCCTCGAAACACCGACTACCATCATGAGACCGCGTGACAGTCGCGGAACCGTCGTCCCCGGGAGTACCAACCAGTGGCCTTGATCGTGCAGAAGTTCGGTGGATCGTCCGTCGCGGACGCCGAGAGCATCAAGCGCGTGGCGAAGCGGATCGTCCAGACGAAGAAGGCCGGCAACGACGTCGTCGTGGCCGTCTCGGCGATGGGCGACACCACCGACGAGCTCGTCGACCTCGCGCACTCCGTGACGCCGATCCCCGCCGGACGTGAACTCGACATGCTCCTCACCGCGGGGGAGCGCATCTCGATGGCGCTCCTGGCGATGGCGATCAAGAGCCTCGGGGTCGAGGCGTCGTCGTACACGGGCAGCCAGGCCGGCATGCTCACCGACGCCCAGCACGGCAAGGCCCGCATCGTCGACGTCACCCCGAAGCGCGTGCGCGAGGCACTCGACGCCGGGCACGTCGCGATCGTCGCCGGGTTCCAGGGCTTCAACCGCACGACCGGCGAGATCACCACGCTCGGTCGCGGCGGTTCGGACACGACGGCCGTCGCCCTCGCCGCGGCGCTCGACGCCGACATCTGCGAGATCTACACCGACGTGGACGGCATCTTCACCGCCGACCCGCGCGTGGTGCCGAAGGCCAAGAAGGTCGACCGCATCACCAGCGAGGAGATGCTCGAACTCGCAGCGTCCGGTGCCAAGGTCCTCTACATCCGTGCCGTCGAGTACGCCCGTCGGCACGGCGTCACCCTGCACGTCCGCTCCTCCTTCAGCAACGCCGAGGGAACCATCGTCTACAACCCTGCAGAGGGGGAAACCGTGGAAGAACCGATCATCACCGGCATCGCCGGAGACCTCTCCGAGGGCAAGATCACCGTCGTCGGCGTGCCCGACACCCCGGGCAAGGCGGCGGAGATCTTCACGATCGTCGCCCGCGCCGGCGCGAACATCGACATGATCGTGCAGAACGTGTCCGAGGCCGTCACCGGGCGGACCGACATCTCGTTCACGCTGCCGAAGGACCAGGGCCAGGGCGTCCTGACCGCGCTCGAGGTCGCGAAGGCCGACATCGGCTACGAGGGCATCCAGTACGACGACCAGATCGGCAAGCTCGCCCTGGTCGGCGCCGGCATGCGCACGAACGCGGGCGTCTCGGCGGCGCTCTTCCGCGCCCTGCACGAGGCGTCGATCAACATCGAGATGATCTCCACGTCGGAGATCCGCATCTCGGTCGTCACCCGTGCCGACACCCTCAACGAGGCCATGCGCGTGGTGCACAACGCGTTCGGCCTCGACGCCGACTCCGAGGCCGTCGTCTACGCCGGCACCGGCCGCTGACCCGTCAGGAGCACCGCATGAGCACCCTCACCGTCGCCGTCGTCGGCGCCACCGGCCAGGTCGGCGCCGTGATGCGCCGCCTGCTCGAGGAGCGCGCGTTCCCGGCCGACCACGTCCGGTTCTTCGCGAGCGCCCGGTCCGCCGGCACCACGCTGCCGTTCCGCGGCGAGCAGATCGTCGTCGAGGACTCCGAGACCGCCGACCCGTCGGGCATCGACATCGCGCTGTTCTCGGCCGGCGCCACCGCCTCGCGGGCACTCGCGCCGAAGTTCGCCGCCGCGGGCGCCCTCGTCGTCGACAACTCCAGCGCCTGGCGCATGGACCCGGACGTCCCGCTCGTCGTGAGCGAGGTGAACCCGCACGCCATCGACGATGCGCCGAAGGGCATCATCGCGAACCCGAACTGCACGACGATGGCGATCATGCCGGTCCTCAAGGTGCTCGACACCGAGGCCGGCCTCCGTCGCCTCGTCGCCACCACCTACCAGGCGGTCTCGGGTTCCGGGCTCGCCGGCGTCGAGGAGCTGCTCGGCCAGGCGCGGGCAGCGCTCGAGCAGGACACCGCGGCGCTCACGCACGACGGCTCCGCCGTGACGTTCCCCGAGCCGGTCAAGTACGTCCGCCCGATCGCGTTCGACGTCATCCCGCTCGCGGGCAGCATCGTCGACGACGGGCTGGGCGAGACCGACGAGGAGAAGAAGCTCCGCAACGAGAGCCGCAAGATCCTCGAGCTCCCCGACCTGCTCGTCGCCGGGACGTGCGTCCGCGTGCCCGTCTTCACGGGTCACTCCATCTCGGTCAACGCCGAGTTCGCGCGCCAGCTGTCGCCCGAGCGTGCGACCGAGATCCTCGCCGACGCGCCCGGTGTCGAGCTCGCCGACGTCCCGACGCCGCTGCAGGCCGCCGGGCAGGACCCGTCCTTCGTCGGCCGCATCCGTGCGGACCAGTCCGCACCCGAGGGACACGGCCTCGCGCTCTTCGTCAGCAACGACAACCTCCGCAAGGGCGCCGCGCTGAACGCGGTGCAGATCGCCGAGGCGATCGTCGCGCGCCGGACGGTCGCTGCGTAACCCTGTGCGATCCAGGAGGCGCGGTGCCAGCTGGCACCGCGCCTCCTGGCGTTCCCGGCCCGGCTTGTCAGCCGACGCCGCTAGCATTGTCGGGTGGCAGTGAAGCAGGTGGACCCCATCGACGTCGTCCTGGTCGGGGGAGGGATCATGAGCGCCACCCTCGGCGCCATCATCCACCGGCTCGAACCCACCTGGAAGATCCGCGTCTACGAGCGCCTCGGCACCGTCGCGCAGGAGAGCTCGAACCCGTGGAACAACGCCGGGACGGGCCACTCCGCGCTCTGCGAGCTGAACTACACGCCGGAACTGTCGGACGGCCGTGTCGACATCAGCAAGGCCGTGACCGTCAACGAGCAGTTCCAGGTCTCGCGCCAGTTCTGGGCCCACCTCGTCGAGACCGGTGACCTGCCGGAACCGTCGAACTTCA
Source organism: Curtobacterium sp. SORGH_AS_0776 (assembly GCF_031453355.1). NCBI lineage: Bacteria > Bacillati > Actinomycetota > Actinomycetes > Micrococcales > Microbacteriaceae > Curtobacterium > Curtobacterium sp. SORGH_AS_0776. Next base: position 3,406,270 of record NZ_JAVIYU010000001.1, on the reverse strand, counting down.
TCAACCCCACGCCGCACATCTCGTTCGTCTGGGGCGCCGACAACGTCGAGTACATGCGCAAGCGGTACGAGGCCATGAAGGACCACCCGCTCTTCGCCGGGCTCGAGTTCTCCGACGACCCGCAGCAGATCCGGAAGTGGGCGCCCGCGCTCATCCCGGGCCGGAAGAAGGACCAGCCGATCGCGGCGACGTACTCCGCCGCCGGCTCCGACGTGGACTTCGGGTCGCTCACCCGGCAGCTCTTCGACCAGCTCGAGATCGACGGTGTCGAGTTCGAGCCGTCGCACCAGGTCACGAAGCTCACGCGTTCGACCGTCAGCGAGGGCTGGGTGCTCGACGTCCGCAACGAGATCGGTCGGTCGACCCAGCGCATCGCGGCGAAGTTCGTCTTCGTCGGCGCCGGGGGCGGGGCCCTCCACCTGCTGCAGAAGTCCGGCATCCCGGAGATCCGCGGGTACGGCGGGTTCCCGGTCTCCGGCGAGTTCCTCCGCACCGACGACCCCGAGGTGGTGCAGAAGCACTCGGCGAAGGTCTACGGCAAGGCCAGCGTCGGTGCACCGCCGATGTCCGTCCCGCACCTCGACACCCGGATCGTCGACGGCAACGCCTCGCTCATGTTCGGGCCGTACGCGGGCTTCAGCCCGAAGTTCCTCAAGCAGGGCTCGCTCTTCGACCTCGTGAAGTCGATCCGGCCGCACAACCTCCGGCCGATGCTGAGCGTCGCGTTCTCCAACTTCGACCTGGTGCGCTACCTGATCGGGCAGCTCCTCGCCTCGAAGCAGACGAAGTTCGACGCCCTGCGCGACTTCATGCCGAGCGCCGAGCCGGGCAACTGGCACCGGATCACCGCCGGACAGCGCGTGCAGGTCATCAAGCCCGACAAGGACAAGGGCGGCGTCCTGCAGTTCGGCACCGAGGTCATCACCTCGGCCGACGGCTCGATCGCCGGCCTGCTCGGTGCGAGCCCGGGGGCGTCCACCGCGGTGCCGATCATGCTCGGCCTGCTCCGGAAGTGCTTCCCGGACCGTTGGGACCGCTGGGAAGCCGCGGTCCGCGTGATGGTGCCCACCTACGGGCAGGACCTCGGGTCCGACGCCGAGCTCGCCGACGCGACGCTCGAGCGCACGGCGAAGGTGCTCGGACTCCACCACTGAGCCGGCCCTGCTTGCATGTCGTTCGAACGTGTGTTCGAATGACTGCATGCGGTGGAGTGGGCAGGCGATCGATGCCTCGCGGAGCGATGCGCTCCCCGGGCTCGAGTCGAACAGCGGGTTCGTCCGGAGCGTGACGACGCCGGAGTTCGCGGGTGTCACCTTCCACGAGGTCCTGGCCAAGAGCGCGCTGAACCGTGTCCCGAGCGCGGACGGCAGTGGGACGTACGGGTGGACGATCAACCCGTACCGGGGCTGCAGCCACGCGTGCGTGTACTGCTTCGCCCGCCCGACGCACACCTACCTCGAGTTCGACGGGGGAGCGGACTTCGACCAGCAGATCGTCGTGAAGACCAACGTGGCCGACGTCCTGCACCGCGAGCTCACGAAGCCGAGCTGGGACCGACACCCGGTCGCGCTCGGCACGAACACCGACCCGTACCAGCGGGCCGAGGGCAAGTACCGGCTGATGCCCGGCGTGATCCGTGCCCTGGCCGACTCGGGCACGCCGTTCAGCATCCTGACGAAGGGCACCCTGCTGCGCCGCGACATCCCGTTGCTGGTCGAGGCCGCGCGGTCGGTGCCGGTCGACCTGGCGATGTCGATCGCGGTCTACGACGACGAACTGCAGCAGCAGGTCGAGCCGGGCACCCCGACGACGGCGGCGCGCCTGGCGACGGTCCGGGCCATCCGTGACGCGGGCCTGACGTGCTCCGTGTTCCTCATGCCCGTCCTGCCGTACATCACCGACACCCGGGCCCACCTCGACGACGCCGTCGGGCGAGCCGCGGCCGCCGGGGCGTCGAGCGTCATGTACTCCGCACTCCACCTGCGTCCCGGCGTGAAGCCCTGGTGGTTCGCGTGGCTCCAGCGCACGCGGCCGGACCTCGTCGAGCGCTACCGGTCGATGTACCTCGACAACACCTACGCGCCGAAGGACTACCGGCGCTGGTTGTCGGAGCGGGTCCGTCCGATCCTGCGCGCGCACGGCATGGGGCTCGGCCACGTCGATCCGGCGACCGGCTCGATGGGGTTCTCGAACCGGCTGAGCGACCCGGGGGCAGCGCCCGCGACGCCGGCGGGAGCGATCTCCGGACCGTCGCCGTTCGAGGAGCAGTCCCGTCCGACGTCCTCGCCGCTCAAGCGCGCGGATCCGGGGTTCGACCAGCGCCTGGTCCCTCGGGCTGCACCGGTCGTGCCGACGCTCTTCTGACGGGCGTCTGGCACGAGGGCGTCGCTCCGCGTTCGGGGGACACCGGGAACGCCCGTGTGCCGGTATCATCGAGCGGGTCGCCGATCACTCCGACAATCGGGGTACACGGTCGCACCAACGGTGGTTGGATCGTGGGCGGCGTTCCCCCACGTCCGGAAGGACCCCCACCCGTGCTCGGCATCCCCACGCACCTCGCTCCGCGAGTGAACGCGTGGTCGACCGTGCGGGCCTTCCACGCAGCGGCCATCGGTTCGCTCGCCGCCGCCGCGATCGCCCTGGTCCTCTACCGGCTGGCCGAACCGGACGTGCGGGTGATCGGCGCCGTGCTGGCGCTGGTCCCGATGCTCGGCATGATCGCCGTGCACGTGCAGTTCGGCACGTGGCGGTCGGCGGTCGCGTTCCTCGTCGTCGGAGGGGTGTGCGCGTGGTGGTTCGCCGTCGTCGTGCAGCGCGAGGTCCCCGCCGGGTGGGTCGCCTCGTACCTGCTCTCCCTGTCGATCATCCCGCTCGTACTGGTGGGCGGTGCCGGCGCGGTCGCCGGCCGGGTGGCGCTGTGGTCGATCGCCGGGTTCCTGGTGGGTCGGGTCGCGACGTCGATCGCGATCGCGCAGGAAGGCGGCCCTTCGCACCCTCTCGCACTCGCGTGGGTGACGCTCGCGTTCGTCATCGCCCTCGTGCTCATCACGAGCCGCAACACCGCCCGCTCCGAGCGTGTGCAGCCCGAGCTGCTCCGTTCCGCGCGTGAGGAGCACGTCTCCGCGTACCGCGCCGGGGTCGAGGCCGAGGCGGCGGCCATCCTGCACGACACGGTCCTCAACCACCTCGGCGCGATCGCCCTCGCGCCCGACGGCCCGATGGACCCGCAGCTCGCCCGCACGGTCGAGGCGGACGTCGCGATGCTCACGGGCAAGGAGTGGCTCGCCCCCGGGGCCCGCCCGGCGCGAGCCGAACCCGGTGCCGCGGTGCGCGCGTTCGAGCAGATGGTCGACGACCACCGTGCGCTCGGACTCACGGTGACCGTCACCGGTGACCCCGCGGCCCTCGTCCGGTTGGACCAGGCGGCGATGACGGCGATCCTCCGTGCCGTCGGCCAGTGCCTGGCGAACGTCCGGAAGCACGCGGGCACCGACGCGGCCGAGGTGAGCGTGTTCGACGACGGGGTGGCGTGCACGGTCATGGTGGTGGACGACGGCCGCGGCTTCGACGAGTCCACGACGAGCCCCGACCGGATGGGCCTGCGCGGATCCGTGCGGGAGCGGATCGGCCGGGTCGGCGGCGACGTCCAGGTGTGGTCGTCGCCGGGCTCGGGGACGAGCGTCATGATGTCCGTGCCGTACGGTGCGGTCACCGGGACGACCCCGGTGCCGAACGCCGGGTCCGAGGTCGGCCGGTGACGCGCCCCGGTGCCGCCCGCGACGTCGGCCGCACCGCGCAGCAGTACGACCCGCTCGGCGCGATGGGGTCCCGCCCGCTGGCGATCGTGCTCGGCGCCTGCGGCGTGCTGTGGGCGCTGTTCGTGTCCGTCTTCGACCGGGACGTCGTCGGCAGCCCCACCCTGAGCGCCCTCACCGTGCTGCTCGTCGCGGCGTCCGGAGCGGTCGTGTTCGTCGCGTCGAGTCCGTTCCGCGCACCGTTCCCGCGCTGGGCCTTCGTGGTGCACGTGCTGCTCCTCGCCGCGGCGACGATCACGAGCGTCGCCGCCCAGTGGGGCCCGGACCGCAGCGCACTGAACGACTTCATGTCCCTGCTCGCCGCGACCGGCATCGTGATGACGGCGCCGTACCGACCCTGGACGGACCTGGCCCTGGGCGGCCTGCTGCTCGCGGTCGTCACCGGGGTCTCGTGGGGCATCGGGGCGTGGGCGTTCCCGCACCACGTCCCGATCGGCGTCGCGGCGTTCCTGGCAGCAGCGCCGACGCTCGTGCTCACCGCGGCCTCGGCGGTGTTCGCGTGGACGTTCGCCGGGCTCGCCGAGCGCGTGCAGATCCGTGCCGGGTCGTACTCGGTCGAGCGCGCGGAGCGCGACGGCATCGACGCCAGCGTGCAGCAGGACCGTTCGACGATCCTCGCCCGCGACGTCGCACCCTTCTTCGCCGAGCTCCGCACGCGCGAGGTCATCACCGACGCCGACCGCGCCCGGGCCCGGTCTATCGCCGACGGCATCCGGCGCTCGATGGTGGCCGACGCCGACCGGACCTGGTTCGAGCAGGCCGTCCGCACCGACGGTGGCACCGACGCCGTCGTCGACGACCCCGACGGGCTCATCGCCACCCTCGACGCCGACCAGCGCACGGTGGTCCGGACGTTCCTGCGGGCCGCACTGCGTGCATCCACGGTCGACCCCGCGGGGTTCCGCGCCACGATCCGACGGACGGGGACGGACGACGGGGCGCGCGGTGACGCGGACGGAGGCGCAAGTGGCGACGAGCGCACCACCGGCACCGCGCAGCCGCCCGCGACGAGCCGCGGCGTGACCGTCGCGATCGACCTCGCCGTCGCCGATTCCGACGTCGGCATCCACCGCACCTTCGACCCCTACTTCGCGGTCCTCCGCGTGACGTTCCCCGATCTGGACGTCGCGGTCCGACCCTCCGCCCTCGCACTAAGGTTCTCGTATGACCAGCACTGACCCGAGCCGGATCACGGATGGTGCGCCCGCCGTCCCGAACCCGGGGACACGACGCGTGCGGCTGGCGATCCTCGACGACCACGAGGTGCTGTTGGACAGCCTGTCGAGCTGGATCGCGGTGAACGCGTTCGACTTCGACCTCGCGCTGACGGCCCACACGTGGCTCGAGATGGTGCACAGCGAGAACTTCCCGACCGACCTGGTGTTCCTCGACTTCCAGCTCAAGGAACCGGTCTCGATCGAGGCCCGCGTGCGCACCTGCCGTGCCGCCGGGGCCAAGGTCATCGTCCTGTCGAGCGTCGACAGCCGAGAGTCCCGCGACCGTGCGCTCGCCGCCGGCGCCGCCGCCTTCCTGTCGAAGTCGCTCCCCATGCGCGAGGTCATGGACGTCGCGCGCGAGATCATGGGTGTCGCGCGGGACACCCCGCCGCAGCGCGACTGGCGGCCGCTGCCGACCGGGGCGAACGCGCACCAGCGACCGAAGCTCAGCCACGGCGAAGAGGAAGCGCTGCGCCTGTACGTGTCGGGCTACTCGACGAACGAGGTCGCCGCGCAGATGAACGTGCAGTACGAGACGGCGAAGACCTACCTGCGCCGCGTGCGCGAGAAGTACAGCAAGGTCGGCCGACCCGCGTCCAAGAAGTCCGACCTCATCCGTCGTGCGGCCGAGGACGGGTTCCTCGCGTAGTGGCGAAGCTCTACTTCCGCTACGGCGCCATGAACAGCGGCAAGAGCACCGGGCTCCTGCAGGCGGCCTACAACTACGAGGAACGCGGTCACCGGGTCCTGCTGGCGAAGCCGTCGGTCGACACCAAGGGCGACCGTGAGATCGTCTCGCGCCTCGGGGTGACGCGCACCGTCGACATCGTGTTCACGCCCGACGCCGACGTCCGCGCGGCGGTCACCGAGGCCGGTGCCACCGACCCCGAGTCCGACCGGCTCGACGGCATGGTCCGGCCGGTCAGCTGCGTGCTCGTCGACGAGGCGCAGTTCCTCACGCCCCGCCAGGTCGACGACCTGCTGCGCATCGCCGTCCTCGACGAGGTGCCGGTCATCACGTACGGCATCCGGACGGACTTCCGCACCGAGGCGTTCCCCGGCAGCGCCCGGCTGCTCGAAGTCGCGCACTCGCTCGAGGAACTCAAGACGATCTGCCGCTGCGGCCGCAAGGCGGTCTTCAACGCCCGCAAGGTCGACGGACGGTTCGTCTTCGACGGATCGCAGGTCGCGATCGACGGCGTGGACGTCACCTACGAGTCGCTCTGCGCCAACTGCTACCTCACGGAGTCCGGCGGACGCCTCGACGGCGACTGACGGGTCCGCCGGCCCACCTCGTGCAGACGCGACCGTCTGCCGGACTGGAGGCGCGGGTCGGCGCCGACCCGCGCCTCCAGGCCCGCACGCGGTGCGGAATGCACGTCGGCCGGGTGGCGTTGGCGACTGCATGAGCGACGCATCCGTGCACCTGTCCGTCCTCGACCTGGCGACCCGCGAGTACGGCCAGTCCAACACCGAAGCCCTGCAGGGCTCCATCGACATGGCGGTGCACGCCGAGAAGCTCGGCTACGAGCGCTTCTGGGTCGCCGAGCACCACGGCATGCCGGGGATCACGTCCTCCGCGCCGGCGGTGCTGCTCAGCGCCGTGGGGGCCGCGACGTCCACCATCCGGATCGGCTCCGGCGGCGTCATGCTCCCGAACCACGCGCCGCTCGTCATCGCGGAGCAGTTCGGCACGCTCCGCGCGCTCTACGGCGACCGGGTCGACCTCGGCCTCGGGCGTGCCCCGGGCACCGACGGCGCGACCGCGATGGCGCTGCGCCGCACGGACCGGCTCGACGTCGACGACTTCCCCGACCGGCTGGCCGACCTGATCGGCTTCTTCACCGGGATGGACCCCGCGAACCCCCTCGCCAGGATCCAAGCGGTGCCGGGCTACGGCGACGTGCCGGAGTTCTGGCTGCTCGGGTCCTCCGGGTACAGCGCGCAGGTCGCCGGTGCCCTCGGCGTCTCGTTCGCCTTCGCGCACCACTTCGCGTCGGACAACACCGAGGCCGCGCTCGCGCTCTACCGTGACTCCTTCCGGCCGTCGCGCTTCCGGCAGACCCCGAACGCGCTGATCGGCGTGCAGGTCGTCACCGACGAGGACCCCGCCGTGATCGACGAGCAGAGTGCCCCGGGCATGATCTCGTTCATCCGGATGCGGCAGGGCGCGAAGCCCGAGCCGGTGTCCATGGAGGAGGCCCGCGCGTACGAGTTCAGCGACCTCGAGCGGCGGTTCATCCAGGCACGGACCGAGCGTCAGGCGTACGGCACCGCGGACGAGGTCGCGGCGAAGATCAACGCCCTCGTGGCGTCGACCGGGGCGAACGGCGTGATCGTCGCTCCTGGCGCGGCCCAGGCGCGGTACCGGCACCAGGCGCTCGACGTGGTGGCGGGGCTGCACGCGGAGGGCCGGCTCGTGGCTGCGGGGGAGGGCGCGTCGGTCTAGCCCGTCCGAGCGGGCGCTCAGTCGAGCAGGCCGAGCCGTGTCGCGGCGGAGATCGCGGCGACGCGGGAGCTGACCTCGAGCTTGCGGAAGACGTTGTAGACGTGTCGTTTGACCGTCCCGATGGCGAGGCCGAGTTCGGCGGCGATCTCGGCGTTGGTACGGGCGCGCGTGATGAGCCGGAGGACCTCGAGCTCCCGGTCGCTCAACAGGGCGGCCGTCCCCGTGTCGGACTGCGTCTCCGCCGTCGACGACGTGGGCGGACGGTCGGACGCCGCCCGGATGATCCGCTCGACGAGTTCACTGCTCGGCGTGGTCTTGGTGAGGAAGTCGGTCGCACCCGCCGCGAGGAGCGTACGGCGGAGGACCGCGTCGCGGTGCATCGTCAGCACGATGACCGCGATGTCCGGACGCGTCCGGCGCAGTGATGCGATCGTGGTCCGAGCGGGCGGCCCGTCGAGTTCGACGTCGAGGAGCAGTACGTCGATGGCCACGGCCTCCGTCGTGGCGAGGACGTCCGCCGGGCGAGCGCCGTGCGCCACGACCCGCAACCCGGACCGTGCGCCGAGGATAGCCGCGAGGCCTTCGCGGAACAGGTCGTGGTCGTCGACGATCGCGACGTGGACCACACCGAAGCCGGTCACACGCCGCCGATCGGGACGATGAGCGCGACGGTGGTCCCGTCGCCCGGTCGGCTCGTGATCGCGAACCGGGCGCCGATCAACCCGGCTCGCTCCTGCATCGTCCGGCGCCCCAACCGGCCCCTGCGCTCCTCGGTGTCGTCGAAGCCCGGTCCGTCGTCCGAGACGGTGACGGTGACGGCGGTGTCGGACCACTCGAAGTGGACGGTCGCGGTCGAGTCCCGCGCGTGCTTCCGCCAGTTCGTCAGCGCCTCCAGCAGGATCGTCAGGGCCTCCTCGGACTTCCAGCTCGGCATCGCCACGGGTGTCCCGTGCGAGCTGATCGAGATCGATGCGTCCTCGGGGAAGAGGTCCGCCGCGTGGCGTGCCAGCGCGGAGTCGAGGAGGTCGTCACCGACCCGGGCGTGCAGGGCGACCGCGAGGTCCTGCACTTCGCCGAGCGCGTCGCGGAGGAGTCGTGCCGCATCCTCGAGGTGTCCGACCCTCGTCGGCGCCGGCGGATCCGTGAAGAGGACGAGGTCGACCCGCTGCACCCCGGCGATGATCGCGTGGGCGATCCGGTCGTGGAGGTCTCGGGCGATCTGCGTCCGTGAGTCCAGGTGCGCGCTGCTCGCCCGCTGCCGGAGCGCTTCGGTGTAGGCGATGGCGCCGGCGGGGAACCGGTTCCAGATGCCCGCGTGGAGCGCGCGGGTGGCTCGCAGGACGTCGGGGACGTCGACGGCACCGACTTCCTCGACGAAGACCGGCAGGTACGCGTCGAAGAGCATCTCCGCTGCGAGCATCGCTCCGGCGGGGTGCTGCGACTGCTCGGCGTGCAGGGTGCCCGTCGCGAGGTGCTCGGGGTCGAGGAACGCATCGCTCACGATGCTGGAACCGTCGCCCGCGGCGTAGCGGGCGTAGGCCTCGTGGATCATCGAGGTGACGTTGTCCTCGAGGCTCTGCGCCAGGTCCGGGTCCGTGGCCAGTTCGGGGAAACGCGCCTCGATCTGTTCGGCTATCGCGATGAGGGGGTCGCTCGGATGTTGCATGACACGGTCAGGTTACCCCAACCCAGCAGTGGCACGAGCCGGAGATCGGACAGTGGAAGATCTGGAGGGTGTCGCCCCGCTCCTGGCTCCACTGTTTTGACGCAGCGCTTCCCGTCAAGCAGCGAGACCATGACTGAGGACAGCGATGCGCAGGGACGCGACACCTACCGGCAGGAACGCGGTGACCAAGCCGAGCGGAATGAAGACCGCACTAGGAACTCGCTGCGTCCCCAGTGCTATGACGCCCACGACGGACGCGGCCGACCATGCGGCAGCGAACGTGCCCGTCGCAGCAAGGAGCAACCCTTCGAGCAGGGGGTGCCCGTGCATCGCGACGAAGCTGATGAAACCGAAAACGGCCACGGTGCAAGCCAGCACCACGGCTGCACCGATCAGAGCGGGCCGACGATACTGCTGCATGGAAGGACGACGGAGGACGGCTGCCATCACGAACCCGGCTCCGGCCAGCACGGCGATCTGCGCGACCAGACCCAGCCAGCTGGGCGCAAGTAGATTCGCGCGGGCGGAGAAGTTCGTGGCCAGCCCGCTCAGCACAGCTGAGTACCCCGCGGCGGCGGCGAATGCGATGGACCCGGACAATCGTCTCACCCGAGGCCCGCCTTGTCGTAGAGCTGCTTCACAGCGCTAGCGGCGAAGGTCTCGAGCTCGGAGTCCGTCGGGAATGCCTTGAAATCGACGAATGCAAATACGCTGGCGAAGTTCGTGAACGAAGCAGACCGGAAAACATCCTTGACGGCAGCGACCGCGACAGCACGGCTTCCGAAGCGCGCGTTCAAGAAGGCTGCTAAACGGTCCTCCGCCCGGGCGTTCGCCACGTAGACCGCACGGAAAGCGTCGTCCGCAGCTAGTCCGCCCCTCGTTGCGTGGCCAACAAGCCAGCCGTCTGCATCGCCGAACAGGTCGCTTTCACCGAAGGTGTTCTCGTCGTCTTTGACTCCAAGGTGTGCCGACACGAAGCTCTCGATGTCTGGATTTCCTGCTGCCCTGTACTTGCCCCAGAACGTCGCGAGATCAAGGGCCCAGCCTCCCAGATCGCCCTTTCCGAGCAAGCTCGAATGTGCGTGGTCTCCCCAGTGCAGGACGCCCTGTGCTGTCGCGGCCATGTGCGCCGGATCATGTGGCATGTTCGCAAGGACCGCCGTTACGTCCGGGAATGTACTGTCTATCTCCCCACGTACCCGTGAGTGCGCCAGCCCCAGATCACCCGGAGCATTCTGGAGCCGAGGCAAATAGGCATTGAATGCCGCGGCAAACGACTTGCCTACTTGCGCCGAATCGTAATAGCGTTGCATCAGGAATCCCAGCGTGTGGATGCTTGCAACATCTTCCGCCGGCTCCAAAGCTTCTCGGGAAGCGACCTTCGCGGCCACGTATTGAATCTTCGACACGTCGAACTGGGCCGACCAAATCTCCTCAGAGTATGCGGGAGAAAGCGACACGTCGGCGCGCGTCGCTGGAGCCGCAGAACTGGATACCGCATTCCGATCGATGTTCTGGCTCTTGTCTTCCTTTATCTGGTTGTACCACCAACCCCGAGGCATCGGGTAGCCGAGGTTGCCTGAGTACCCCGTCGACATACCGCTCACCCAGATGGCGTCGGCAAGGCCCATAGACGCAACCTCCGCTGCGACGTTCCTCGTAGCGTAGACCCCGATGCGATACGGCCGTACTGACGCTTTGAGTCCGTTTCGGAAGCCCACGAAGTACGGCCGGATGCGGGTCTGAATTTCGGCGCCGAACGCGTCGTAGTCCACCGCAACGAAGATCACTGTGTTTTCGGTGAAGCCAAGTTGTCGTGCTCTGAGGCTTGCGGCGTAGCCGTCCTCATAGCCGAAGTCCTCACGGAAGAACTCGGCGGCATTGTTCCAGTTCTGCATGACCGGCGAGACCCGAAAGCCAGCACTGAACAAGGTGTCCAGTTCGCCCCTCGCGATGCTCTTGGCGGCAACGGTGAGATAGCGAAGGATGACGTCAAACCCTTGGGTGCGAAGCGAGGCTGCCATCTCCTTGGACACCTTCGTGGTGGTGTCGACTCCTCGCACCGGACGGTCCGGGTTTCCCGTGCTAACGAGTAGCGCAGCCCACGTATCGAAGTCGCCTCGCCCAGTCTGTTCGAGGAGCATGAAGCTCTGGTACTTCCGAACTGAGGCCTCCAGTGTGCTGTTGAACGAACCGGTTCGCGTCACGCTTTCGCCATTGAACAGCAATGCCAACTGGAAGAGCGAGACAAACTTTTTTGCGCCATCCGCTGACCCAGGGCCCACATTCGCTTGATTTCGAAGCCCAGACTGGGTGCTTGGGCCGAAGTTCCCGTTCGCAGCGCTGTCCGAGATGCCGATCTCGTATTGAATACCGAGCATGAAACCGAACTGAACGTCGCGGCTGTAAATCCCATCGCAAGGGACAAGTCGATAACCCGAGTGGGACGAATAGCGTCCATTGAGCCACTGCTGTGCTTGGCGCACCGCCGCGCTTCCGCCGGACAGCATGGTGTAGGCGTCCAGCGTCAAGAGAGACCGCATAAGTTTCACGTCGACGTCAGTTCCGCTGGTTACGCCGAGGCGAGCGCGGATCGTCGACACCGACGACGATGTTGCGTCCGCCCATGTGCCGAAGGTTGCTCCCGCTGCATACCCTTTACACCAGAGAGCGGCATTGCAGCAGCCCGATCACGTTCTTGTACTTCGAGGAAGACGAGAGCTTGTTGATCTTGGAGACGTATGCAGAAGCGGTGCCTTCTCCGAAGTTGTTGGACAACGCGCTGATCCCGAGCTCGTGCTGGAGACCCTTCGTGATCGCGTACATCGTTGCCCATCCCGGGATGCCGTCCGCGGATATTACCTCGTACCCCTTGATGGACCGGTAGCGGGTGTTCAACCAGTTCTGCGCGGCCTGCACTTGCGCATCCATCAGTTGACTCCTTGAAGTCGAGGAGCAGTTGTCGAAAGTCCGCCACTCGTTCGTGAGGTCTCTGTCATGCTCGCTGCCGGTCGGATTCGCGCGAAGTGCTCGCTCGTGAGTTGGAGTGAGACCGCGGCCTATTGAGGTGCGTGCCCCTGTACAAGGTCAGTCGCGAAGGTCAGCTCGGCGGACACCGAGTGGCCCGGCAACAGGTCGTGGATCAGGCGAAGACTGAGGCTTCCGGGCCCGGATGAGTCGAGTTCCAAATCGAGTGCAGTCTGCCCCTGGGACGGGACGGATGGATCCACTACTCGAGATAACGAGCACGCTCTGACTATCTCAGGGTCATAGCTCACCGCGATGAGCGCGCCGACAGGGAGCGCTCCTGGACCTTCATTGAGTACCGTGATGACCGAAGGAAGATCGTACTCGCCATCAGTCAGACGAATCGACGTCCATCCGACCGACAGGATGGGGCGGAACGCGGGTGCGGGAAGTTCGACCGAGGCCGGACGGTCGACAGGTGTGCGCGTCGTGCCTGTGCTTGTCTCGATCAACATCGCTGACGGCCTGAGAGCGCCGATGCCGTCATTCATCAGAGGTCCTACGCTGGCGAGGGGGAGGGCGAGTGCGCCTCCACGCTCCGCGTCACTGATTTCCTGGGGAAGAGTGACTGTCACGCTTCCGGCCTGACGACGGGTAGGGCAGGCGATCGTGCTCTTCCCGAACGACAGCATGGCGTCGTCGAGGGTGTCCGAGAAGCCCCGCTCGTCGAAGGTCAAGGTGAAGGAGGCCCCAGCCAACGCGGCGATAGCGGGTACGGTGACCACGATTGGGGCGGTATTTTCGTAACGGATGCGGTGCGCCGTGTCGAACGTGGAGGTGGTCGTTACCGCGACGTCGAATGGCGGCACGACGGTTCCTGCTTGCGCTGGAGAGGTCTCGAGAGAAGCGACCACCCATGCCGACGCGACTGCACCGCTCGTTGCGATCATGGATCGTCGGCTCATGCCTCGCCGTTTCGGGACGTCCGTACCTGTGGAGTGATGCACTCTCGGAAAGCTAGCGAGCTCAGGCGGACGATCAGGCAAGGGATCTGGCAGATGTGTCTGGAGACGCATCGGCGCTCCTAGCGAACTGTCCTCTGGACAGCTTCAGTTGCGCGACGAGACGACGGAAGCCTGGCGTCCATCGACGCCAGGCTTCCGGTGTTACTTACTGTCTCAACACAGTGTCGGGGTGACAGGATTTGAACCTGCGACCTCCTCGTCCCGAACGAGGCGCGCTACCAAGCTGCGCCACACCCCGCGGTGTGTTCGCTTCTCTCGAAGCGACGGATCGAGTCTACACGACCGGATGGGTGGTCTTGACCACGCACGTGGCGGCACTGTGTCCTGCGATGCATTGCGGGTTGTCGACTTGCACCGGCGGGTCTCTGCTGCCAGCTTCGACCCGGGGCGGCGATCATCATTCGTAGGGGGAGTCGCCTCGTCGTACAGAGCTCAGCGCGTCACATGACGCATGAAGCCCTACCAGCTTGGTGGGGAAGGAAGGGTGTGCACCCATGGAAACGAAGAAGCGTTTTGCCCTGATTGCGGCTTCGGCAGCGGTTGCGATGGGACTCGTGATCGGTCCGGCCGCGTCGGCCTCGGCTGCGACGACTTCGACGATCGAAGGAAGCGTCCCGAAGAACGGCGGCAACGCGTTCTTCGAGCGGGGGCGATCCCACAGCTCGGGTCCGATCAAGGTGTCGATGTCCTCGTACAACGGGTGCGGTAGCCAACTCGTCATGGCCCTCCGCAACGGCCCGAGCGCCGGCGCGACGCGTGTCACGAACGTCGTTCAGTTCAAGAAGCTGAACACGACGTACACGTTCACGAAGAAGGGTTCGACCTCGACGACCATCCCGAGCGGGACGTATTACATCACGGCGGCGCTGGTCGAGCCCGGCGCTGGCTGCCCTGGGCAGAACCAGCTGCCGTTCTCCGGCAAGATCACCATCTGAGTCGGACACGAACTGGCGACGCGATCCGGGAGGGCAGCAGATCGTCCCCTGGAGCACTCGAGTGGCCCCGCTGCACTGGTAGCGGGGCCACTTCCAGCTTGGCCGGTCAGGCTCGGGCGGTCAGGGTGACCACGACGGCCTCGGGTCGGCAGGCGAAGCGGACCGGCGCGTAGATCGACGTGCCCAGGCCCGCAGAGACCTCGAGCCACGACCAGTGCCCACGGTGCTGCCACTTGTGCAGCCCGCTGACGTACCGACGCGGCAGGTCGCAGTTCGTGACGAGGGCACCCACGCCGGGGACCTGGACCTGTCCGCCGTGGGTGTGCCCGGCGAAGATGACGTCGGCGCCCTGGGTGACGAAGGCGTCGAGCACCCGGCGGTACGGCGCGTGGGTGATGCCGAGGGCGACGGGGGAGGGGCCGTCCTCGTCCTCCGACCAGGGCACGTCGCCGCGCATCTCGTCGACGTTGGTCGGCAGCAGGTCGAGCCGGTCCCAGTCGCGGTGGGCGTCCGACGTCCCGAAGAGCTCGAACCGCGACCCGCGGAGTTCGATGGCGTGTGCCTGGTCGTTCACGTCCAGCCAGCCGAGGGACTCGAAGAACGCCGTCTGCCGGTCGATGTCGAGCTCGACCGGACGGGTGCCGTGCTTGTGGGTGCTCGGACCGCCGAAGTACTTGAGCGGGTTGCGCGGCGTCGGCCCGTAGAAGTCGTTCGACCCGTGCGCGAACGCCCCGGGGACGCCGCGGAACGGCTCGAGCGCGTACTCCACCGCAGCGTTGGCCGTGGGGTGCCCGAGGTTGTCGCCGGTGTTGACGATGAAGTCGGGCTCGACGAGGCTCAGGTCACGCAGCCACTGCTGCTTGTCGGCCTGCCACGGCGCCATATGGATGTCGGACAGGTGCAGCACGGTGACGTCGCGCGACCCCGGCGGGAGCACCGGGATGGTCTCCCACCGGATACCGAACCGACGTCGCTCGACGAGCGTGCCCCAGGCCGCCGACGCGGCACCGACGGCCGCGCCCGCTGCGATGACCCCCAGCGCAGCGCGACCGCGACTCACTTGCAGTCCTTGGGCGCCTTGCCGTTCTTGTCGCCGTAGAGGGTCAGCGTCACCGCGGAGTCCTTGCTCGCCGCGGCGTGCACGCCCGGGTCGACCGAGGCCACACGGCACGTCTTACCGGCGCCGCCCTTCTCGTAGGAGCCTGAGATGTTCACGTTCGTGAAGCCGAGCTGGTTGAGCTTGGAGCGGGCGGTGTCGAGCGTTGCGCCGGCGATGGCGGGCATGACGATCTGCGATCCGTCGGAGGTGTACACCGTGACGCTCGCGCCCTTCGACAGGAACGAACCGCTCGCGGGGGAGGTCGCCTTCACGGTGCCGGCCTTCTCGGAACCCGGCTGCGAGCCGCCGTCGACGTACGTGAACCCAGCGCCCGCAATTGCTGAACGGGCTTCCTCGACGGTCTTCCCCGCGACGTCGGGGATTTGGATGCTGTTCCCGCGGATCGATGACGACGACGGATCAGTGAAGGCGCCCCCCGGGTACGCGGCGTTCACCGGGGTCTGCGCCTGGCGCCAGACGTCGGCACGGACGCCGGCGTACGTGCCGTTCACACCATTGCTGAAGTGACGGAGGTTGATCTTCTTGCCGTCGGTGTTGCCCTGCCAGTACGCGGTCGCGACGCGGGTGCTCGCGCCGACGAGCCAGATCTGCTCAGCCTCGTCCGTGGTACCGGTCTTGGCGAACATCTGCGTGCCGTCGTAGGTCTGCGCGCCGCGAGCGGTACCGCTCGTGATCGTCCGCTTCATCGCGTACACCGCGGTCTGCGCGACCGCGGGGTCGATGGCCTGCTTGCAGTCCTTCGGCTGTCCGCCGAGCTGCTTACCGTCGGCGTTCGTGATCTGCTCGACCGCCACCGGGGCGCAGAAGAGGCCGTTGTTCGCGATACCGGCGTAGGCGGCGGCCATCGTGAGCGGCGCGATCTCGTTCGTACCGAGGATGAAGGACGGATTCGTGGTCAGCTCGCCGCCGTCGGCACGGTGCACGCCGAAGTTCTGCGCAACGCTCTTGATCTCGCAGAGATCGAGCTTCTGTGCCATTGAGGCGAATGCGCCGTTGATCGAACCAGCGGTGGCTCCGATGACGCTGTAGTTTCCGTTCTCGCCAGGCGAGTCGTTCGAGACGTCGAACTGCGTGTAGTCGGTTTGACCACAGATATTCCACGGCGACACCACCCGCGCCGTGCCGTTCACCGTTTCGTTGAGCCCGTGCCCGGCCTTGATCCAGTCGAGCAGTGTGAACGCCTTGAAGGTCGAACCCGTCTGGA
The DNA here is from genome assembly GCF_031453355.1 of Curtobacterium sp. SORGH_AS_0776. Taxonomy (NCBI): domain Bacteria; kingdom Bacillati; phylum Actinomycetota; class Actinomycetes; order Micrococcales; family Microbacteriaceae; genus Curtobacterium; species Curtobacterium sp. SORGH_AS_0776. The sequence goes on along the minus strand of NZ_JAVIYU010000001.1, from coordinate 3,389,872 downwards.
AGCCGTTCGAGTTGCCGTACTTCTTGTCGACGCTGTAGTTCAGCGAGGTCGCGGTGGGCGGGGACTGCAGGGACTGGTCGTAGTCCTTGTTCTGCGCCATCGTCAGGATGCGTCCGGTGCCGACCTCGACCGAGTCGAGCGTGGCTCCGAGCGCGATCCGGGTCTCCGCCTTGTTGTCGTACGTGTTCAGGATCTGCTTCTGCTGCGCGTTCAGGTCGATGTCCAGCGTTGTCTGGATCTTGTACCCGCCGTTGCGCCATGCAGCATCGCGGTCCTTCTGGGTGGCGCCGAGCTGCGACATCTCCTTGACGACCTTGACCGCGTAGTCGCAGAAGAACTGCGAGCCGTCGCCGACAGAGGCGCGGCATCCCTGGGACGGCTGCGTCAGGTGGACGTAGTCCTTCGGGTTCGACTTGACGGCTTCGTCGTACTCGGCCTTCGTCAGGTGCTTCTGCGCGTACATCGACTTGAGGATGACGTTGCGGCGAGCGACGTTGGCGTCGTAGTACTTCGGGTTCGACAGGTTGCGCGTGTTCGGCGACTGCACGATCGCGAGGATCGAGGCGGCCTCGGCCGGGGTCAGGTCGGTCGCGCTCTTGTTGTAGTAGTGCTGCGCGGCGGCCTGCACGCCGTAGGTCTGGTCGCCGAAGTACGCGATGTTGAGGTACCCGGTGAGGATCTCCTTGTGGGTGTACTTCTTGGCGAGCCCGATCGCGAGCTTCATCTCCTCGAGCTTGCGGGGGATGGAGGTCTCGGTCGCTTCTTGGTAGGCCTTGAGCTGCTCTTCCTTCGTCGGGAGCTCGAGCGCCTGGTTCATCTTGATGTTGCGGACGAGCTGCATGGTCAGCGTCGACCCACCGCCCGACTCGCCGAGGCCGCCCGCGAGGGAGCCCACGCCCGCGCGGACGAGCGAGGTCATGTCGACGCCGCCGTGGTCGTAGAAGCGCTTGTCCTCGCCGTCGATCGCCGCGTTCTTCAGCTGGTCGCTGATCTGGTCGAACTTCAGCTCCTGACGGTTCTGGTCGTAGACCGTCGCGAAGTGCACGCTCTTGCCGCCCTGGTACGCGTACAGCTCGTTGCGCTGCGGGAGGTCACCGATCTCGATGTACTCCGGCAGGGACTCGAACACGCCGATCGTCGACGTCGTCGTGACACCGGCGACCGCGATGGCTGGGGTGACACCGATCGTGACGAGCAGACCGGCGAGCACGCTGAAACCGACGAAACCGACGAAGGCGCCGACTGCAGAGACGGGCTTGGTCCGCGAGGCAGACGTCTTCTGGGCAGACATAGGATGCAGCCTAAACGACACCGCCGACTGAAAGGCTGGCAAGGATCTCCATGACTCGCTGGGAATACCTCACGACCCCGTTGATCATCCACAACACCACCGCCATCCTCAACAACTTCGGTGACGAGGGGTGGGAACTCGTCCAGGTCGTCACCGGCCCCGAGGGCGGACTCGTCGCCTACCTGAAGCGCCCGAAGGCCGACGCATGACCATCGCGGACCGGCTCGCCGAGCTCGGGCTGACCCTGCCGGCGGTCGCGGCCCCCGTCGCGGCCTACGTGCCCGCCGTCGTCACCGGCCGGTACGTCTACACGGCCGGTCAGCTGCCGTTCGTGGACGGTTCGCTGCCGGTCACCGGCAAGGTGGGCGGCACGGTCGACGCCGAGACCGCCACCGCCCAGGCGCGGGTGGCGGCACTCAACGCCCTCGCCGCCGTCGAGTCGGTCGCCGGTTCGCTCGAACGGGTCGCCCGGATCGTCAAGGTCACGGTGTTCGTCGCGTCCGACGCGTCCTTCACCGGGCAGCCGGGTGTCGCGAACGGCGCATCGACGCTCGTCGGCGACGTGTTCGGTGATGCCGGCGTCCACGCGCGGAGCGCGGTGGGCGTCGCCGTGCTCCCGCTTGACGCGCCGGTCGAGGTGGAGCTGGTGGTGGAGCTCACCGACTGACGGACCGTCAGCAGCGCACGTCACGCGAGCCGCGCCTCCAGTCCGAACGGACAGGAGGCGCGGCTCGCGTCGTTCCTGCTACATGAGTTCCGAGATGGTCGCCATGATCGTCGGGTCGGCCAGCGTGGTCGTGTCGCCGATGCGACGGCCCTCGGCCGCGTCGCGGAGCAGGCGACGCATGATCTTGCCGGAGCGTGTCTTCGGCAGCTCGGGCACGATCACCACCTGCCGGGGCTTCGCGATGGCGCCGATCCGCTTGCCCACCCAGTTCCGGAGCTCCGCGGCGGCGGACTCGCGGTCGACATCGGCCGCCGCTTCCGAGGTGAGGATGACGTAGGCGACGACCGCCTGCCCGGTCGTCTCGTCGGCGGCACCGACGACCGCGGCCTCGGCCACGCCCTCGTGCCCGACGAGGGCCGACTCGATCTCGGCCGTCGACAGGCGGTGTCCCGACACGTTCATGACGTCGTCGACCCGACCCTGGATCCAGATGTCGCCCTGGCCGTCGAGTCGGGCGCCGTCGCCCGCGAAGTACCGACCGGGGAAGCGTGACCAGTAGGTCTCGACGAAGCGGTCCGGGTCGCCCCAGATGCCGCGCGCCATCGACGGCCACGGCTCGGTGATGGTGAGGTAGCCGCTCTCGCCGGGGTCGGCGCGGTGGCCGTCGTCGTCGACGATCTCGGCGACGATGCCGGGCAACGGTGTCTGGGCGGCTCCGGGCTTGAGCTTCGTGACGCCGGGCAGCGCGGAGATCATGATCGCGCCGGTCTCGGTCTGCCACCACGTGTCGACGATGGGCGTGCGGTCGTGGCCGATGACCTGGCGGTACCAGTTCCAGGCCTCGGGGTTGATCGGTTCGCCGACGCTGCCGAGCAGGCGGAGCGTCTCGAGGCTGCGGGCCTCCGGGACCGCGCGGCCGGCCTTCATCGCGGCGCGGACCGCGGTCGGCGCGGTGTAGAGGACCGTGACGCCGTACGCGTCGACGATGTCCCACCAGCGGCCGGGCTTCGGCTCGTCCGGGGTGCCCTCGTAGAGCACCTGCGTGACGCCGTTCGCGAGGGGGCCGTAGACGACGTAGGAGTGCCCGGTGATCCAGCCGATGTCGGCGGTGCACCAGTAGACGTCCTTCTCCGGGTGCATGTCGAACACGTTCTTGTGCGTGTACGCCGCCTGGGTCAGGTACCCGCCGGAGGTGTGCACGATGCCCTTCGGCTTCCCGGTCGTGCCGGAGGTGTAGAGGATGAAGAGGGGTGTCTCGGCGGGGAAGGCCTGCGCCTCGTGGGTGGGGTCCGCCTTCGCCAGTTCGTCGTGCCACCAGAGGTCGCGCTCGCTCCAGGCGATGTCGTTGCCGCCGCGCTTGACGACGAGGACGTGCTCGACGCTGTCGGTGCCCTCGCCCTCGAGTGCCTCGTCGACCGCGGGCTTGAGTGCTGAGACCGCGCCACGGCGCCAGCCGCCGTCGGCCGTGACGACGAGCTTCGCGCCGGCGTCCTCGATGCGGGCGCGGAGGCTCTCGGCGCTGAAGCCACCGAACACGACCGAGTGCACGGCGCCGATGCGGGCGACGGCGAGCATCGTGACGACGGCCTCGGGGATGAGGGGGAGGTAGACGACGACGCGGTCGCCCCGCCCGACGCCGAGGTCGGTGAGCATGTTCGCGGCGCGCTGCACGTCGGCGGTCAGCTCGGCGTAGGTGATGCGTCGGGTGTCCCCGGGAGCGCCCTCGAAGTGGATCGCCACCCGGTCGCCGTTGCCCGCGCGGACGTGCCGGTCGAGGCAGTTCTCGGCGACGTTGAGCGTGCCGTCGGCGAACCACTTCGCGAACGGGGCTCCGGACCAGTCGAGGGTCTGGGTGAACGGCGTCCGCCAGTCGAGGAGCGCGCGGGACTGGTCCGCCCAGAACGCCTCGCGGTCGGCGGAGGCGGCCTCGTGCAGGTCCTCGTGCGCGACGGCGTCGGCGACGAACTCCGGCGACGGGGGGAACGTGGCGTCTCGGCCGGCGTCCGGGGTGTCCGGGCTGCCGGGGGCTCCGTCGTTGCGGGGGTCGGTCTGGGTCGGAGCGGACATCGATGTCCTTTCGCGTCGTTGCGGCAGGGGTGCAGTCGGAGACTACCCCTCGGCATGGGCGCGGGTCGGCGGGGGCGCGTGCGGCCGTGGCGGTCCTGTTCGCTCTGGGCGTGCAGCGCGGCACGCCGAGAAGTCGATCCGGGGGTTGCTTCCGGAGGCCGATCATGGGGTACAGTAGTTCCCGCTGGACTCGTTTCCGGCGGCAACGGTTCGGATTCCCCCCAATCCACCGATGTCAAGGCGGCACCTGTTCCCCCCAACCGGTGCCGCCTCTTCTCGTTTCCGGGCCGGTTCGTGCCACGGTCGACCGCGCTCGGGGTCGGCGACACGCGTCGATCCGCGCGGGCAAGCCGAAGCGTGGACAGACCTGTCCATGCTCCTGCATCGAACCGCGCTGTGGGTTGTTCGACACGTGTTGCACAATCGAACTCGGTACCGCTGGGCGGGTGGTGGTGTCCAGGCGTTCCAGCACTGGGACACCGACTGGGGTACGGCATTGCGTGCCGGGGTACAAAACGGTCCGTTGCTCGCCGAGCGGGCAGCTCTCCACAGGAGGTGGAGTGGACCTCCGAGCGGCGACGGCCGCTCCCTACTCTCTGGTCGCATGCACCGACACCGTGCCGACGCCCCGTTCCTGCCCGGCGCCACGCGACCGATCCGGAGTCGGGACGTCGTCGCCGCCGAGTTCGAGGAGCTCGCCGCGCTCGTCGGCGACGCGGGCGTCACCGACGTGCTCGTGGTCGGCGGCCGCGGGACGTGGGTCGACCGGGGGCGCGGGCTCGAACGCGCCGGCCCCGAGCTGCCCGAGCGGCGGGTGCGGGAACTCGCGACCGAACTCGTGGCACGGGGCGGGCGGCACGTCGACGAGACCACGCCCTGCGTCGACGTCCGCCACGGCGACGGCATCCGCGTGCACGTCGTGCTCGCACCCGTCTCCGTCGGCGGGACCGCGGTCTCGATCCGACTGCCCGCGCCGACCCGGCCGACCCTGCAGTCGCTCGAGGCGCTCGGAGCGTTCGCGCGCGTCCCTCGGTCGGTCCTCGAGCGAGCGGTCGACGAGCGCCGCAACGTGCTCGTCACCGGCGCGACCGGGAGCGGCAAGACCACCATGCTCGCCGCGATGCTGGCGGCCGTCCCGCCCGACGAGCGGATCGTCACCGTCGAGGACGTCGCCGAACTCCGGATCGACCACCCGCACGTCGTCACGCTCGAGGCCCGGCAGGCGAACGCCGAGGGCGCCGGTGCGCTCGGCCTCGACCGGCTCGTCCGCGAAGCGCTCCGCATGCGGCCAGACCGCATCGTCGTCGGGGAGTGCCGGGGCGCCGAGGTCCGCGAGCTCCTCTCCGCCCTGAACACCGGGCACGACGGGGGAGCGGGGACGGTGCACGCCAACGGGATCGCCGACGTGGCGGCGCGGCTCGAGGCGCTCGGTGCGCTCGCCGGGCTCGGGCCGGAGGCGCTCGCCCGACAGGCGGTCAGTGCGCTCGACCTGGTGGTGCACGTCGAGCGGCACGCGGGTCGGCGGCGGTTGGGCGCGGTGGGTGCGTTCCGTGTCGGGCCGGACGGGAGGCTCGTGGTCCGTCCGGTGGACCGGTCGCGGTGAGACGGTCGGTGCGCTCACCGCACGCGGCCCTCGACCCAGCGGCGGCGGCCCGGACGCTGGACCGGGTCGCGACGCTCGTCGCCGCCGGCGTCCCGCCCACCCGGGCGTGGGCACTGGTGGGCGGCTTCCCGCAGGACGCCGGTCCCGCGTGGCAGGACGTCGCCGCCGTGCTCCGCGTCGCCGAACACACCGGGGCGCCGTCGGCGGGTACCGTCCGCGCACTCGCCGGAGCGCTCCGGCGGTCGGCGGCATCGGACCGCGCCGTCCTCGTGGCACTCGCCGGTCCACGAGCGAGCGCCCGGGTGGTGCTCGCGCTGCCGCTGCTCGGCATCGCGCTCGGGTCGACCTGGGGATCGGGTGCCGTCCAGGTGCTCGTGGCGTCGCCGGTCGGCTGGACCTGCGTCGTCCTCTCCACCGTGCTCGTCGTGCTGGGGCGGGCGTGGACCGCGCGCCTCGTCTGTGCGGTGACGCCCGACGGGCACCTGCCGGGCGTGCTGCTCGACGCGTGGGCGGTCGCGGTGTCGGGTGGTGGGTCGTGGGCGGACGGGGGAGCGGCCGTGCGGACCGCCTTCGCCGACCGACCGTGCCGTGCTGCGGACGGCGAACACCTCCGGGAGGTCCTCGCACTCGCGCAGCGTGCCGGGGTCCCGGCGGCGTCGCTCCTCCGCGCGGCTGCCGAGGACGTCCGCGACGACGTCGCTGCCGCGGGCCTCGCCGCCGCGGAACGGCTCGCGGTCCGGCTCGTCCTGCCGCTCGGCGTGTGCGTCCTCCCCGCGTTCGTCCTCGTCGGGGTCGTCCCGGTGGTGGTCGGCGTCCTCTCCTCCACCGTCGTCGACGTCGGGTGATCCTCCACAGATCCGGTGACCGGTCCCGTGCCGAGGGCGGCCCGCGGCGAGGCTGGTCGCATCGCATCGCATCGCATCAGGAAGGACAGTCACATGACCGACTCACCCAGCACGCACCGCCAGCCCCTCGGCGCCCGACTCCGGCGACGACTCGACGACGACCGTGGATCGGCGACGGCCGAGTACGCGGTGGTGATCCTCGCCGCCGTCGCGTTCGCCGGGGTCCTCGTCGCCGTGATGCGCTCCGGAGAAGTGCAGAGCATCCTCACGGAACTCGTCCGTGGTGCCCTGTCCCTCTGACCCGCGCACGGCTGACCCGCGCCCGGCGGCGGACGGGGAGCGCGGCACCGTGAGCGTCGAGTTCGCGGTCGTGCTCCCCGTCGTGGCCCTCGTCCTGACCTCGCTCGTCGCCGCGGTGCTCGTCGTCGACGGTCTCGGTCGCCTCCAGCTCGCGGCGGCCACGGCGGCGCGAGCGTTCGGTCGCGGGGACGACGACGCCGGGCGCGCAGCCCTCGAGCACCTCGCACCCGGGGCCGGCATGACGGTGCACCGCGACGGCGGCGTCGTCTGCGTCCGGGCAGCACGAGGGGCCGCGGGGCCGTTCGAGGCCGTCCCGCTCCGTGCCACCGGCTGCGCTGCGGAGGACGGACGGTGAACGAGCGCGGGTCCGCCACGGTCCTCCTCTCGGCGGTCGTCGGCGTCGTCCTCGTCGTCCTGACGGCGGCGCTCGCCGGAGCCGGACTGCGCGTGGCCACGATCCGCGCCCAGGCTGCTGCCGACGCCTCGGCGCTCGCCGCCGCGGCGGCCCTCGTCGGGCTCGTCCCGGGCGAACCCTGCGCCGCCGCGACGCGCGTGGCAGCGCGGAACCAGGCAGCCCTCGACACCTGCGGCACGGCTGCCTCCGCCGCCCGGGTCCGGGTCGTGGTCGGCGGCGGACCGTTCGCCGTGGGCGCAGTCGCAGTCGCCGGTCCGGCGGACGACCAGCCCGAACACTATGTGTATGGTGTGCCTGTCGGCCCCCGGTCATCGGTGCCCCGGTCGACCCGGACGCGCTCGTCGTCCAGGGCCGACGCGCACCATCGATCAAGGAGACACGTGCCAGGCACGAAGAAGCTCGTCATCGTCGAGAGCCCCGCGAAGGCCAAGACGATCGCGCAATACCTCGGTGACGGATACGAGGTCCAGGCGTCCGTCGGACACATCCGGGACCTCGTCGAGCCCAAGAACCTGCCGGCGGAGCTCAAGAAGGGCTCGCTCGGCAAGTTCTCGGTGGACGTCGACAACGGCTTCGAGCCCTACTACGTCGTCTCGGACGCGAAGAAGAAGACCGTCTCCGAGCTGAAGCGTGCGCTCAAGGAAGCCGACGAGCTCTACCTCGCAACTGATGAGGACCGCGAAGGCGAGGCCATCGCGTGGCACCTGCTGCAGGTCCTCAAGCCCAAGGTGCCGGTCAAGCGCATGGTCTTCCACGAGATCACGAAGGAGGCGATCCAGCGCGCGCAGGAAGCCACCCGTGAGCTCGACACCGCGCTCGTCGACGCGCAGGAGACCCGCCGCATCCTCGACCGTCTCTACGGGTACGAGGTCTCGCCCGTGCTCTGGCGCAAGATCGGGCCGGGGCTCTCGGCCGGTCGCGTGCAGTCCGCTGCCACGCGTCTCGTAGTCGACCGTGAGCGCGAACGCCTCGCGTTCGTGTCCGCCAACTACTGGGACCTCAGCGCGCGCTTCGAGAAGGAGGGCGACGCCGCCTTCACCGCTCGACTCGCGCGGGTCCAGGGGACCCGCGTCGCCTCCGGTCGTGACTTCGACGACCGCGGTGCCCTGAAGGGCGAGGCCGTCCGCCTCGACGAAGCCGCCGCGGCCGCGCTCACCACCGTGCTCGAGCGTGCCGGTGACGCCACCGTCCGCAGCGTCGAGTCGAAGCCCTACACGCGCCGCCCGGCAGCGCCGTTCACGACGTCGACCATGCAGCAGGAAGCAGCGCGCAAGCTCCGCCTCTCGCCGAGACAGACCGCCCGTGCGGCGCAGACGCTGTACGAGAACGGCTACATCACCTACATCCGTACGGACTCGGTCAACCTGTCGAAGCAGGCGCTCGACGCCGCTCGCAAGCAGGCAGCAGACCTCTACGGCGCCGCGACCGTGCCGGACAAGCCGCGCGTCTACGCGAGCAAGAGCAAGAACGCGCAGGAAGCGCACGAGGCGATCCGCCCCGCCGGCGACACCTTCCGCACCCCGTCGCAGCTCGAGGGGACGTTGACCGGTGTCGAGTGGCGCCTCTACGACCTCATCTGGAAGCGCACCATCGCGTCGCAGATGGCGGACGCCAAGGGCTCCACGGCGTCGATCGTGCTCGGAATCTCCTCCGAGGAGTCCGTCGAGGGCATCCCGGCCACGGCGAACGGCACCGACGCCGAGTTCACGGCGTCCGGCACGGTCATCACCTTCCGCGGGTTCCTCAACGCCTACGAAGAGGGCAAGGACGAGGACCGCCACGAGTCCTCGGACCGCTCGGGCAACGACGTGGCGCTGCCGGACGTCAAGGAAGGCGAGCACCTCGCCGTCGACGACGTCGTCGCGAAGGGGCACGACACCACCCCGCCGCCGCGCTACACCGAGGCGAGCCTCATCAAGACGCTCGAAGACCTCGACATCGGTCGCCCGTCGACCTTCCCGACGATCAGCCCGACGATCATCGACCGCGGCTACGTCTCGCTGCGCGGGACCCAGCTCGTGCCGAACTGGATCGCGTTCAGCGTGGTCCGGCTGCTCGAGGAGTACTTCGGTGACCTCGTGCAGTACCAGTTCACGGCCGACATGGAAGCCGACCTCGACCGGATCGCGAACGGCGACGCCGACCGGGTCGACTGGCTCAAGGAGTTCTACTTCGGTGGTGGTGACCAGCGCGGGCTCCGCACGGTCATCGACAACCTCGGCGAGATCGATGCGCGCGAGATCAACTCCGTCGAACTGGCGCCGGGGCTGACCCTCCGCATCGGTCGCTACGGCCCCTACATCGAGGTGCCGAGCGACGACCCCGAGAAGCCCCGTCGCGTCAACGTGCCCGAGGACCTCGCTCCCGACGAGCTCACCGCCGAGAAGGCCCGCGAGCTCGTGGACGCCCCGGTGCTCGGTGACCGCGTCGTCGGCATCAACCCCGAGACCGGGAAAGAGGTGCTCGCGAAGGACGGCCGGTTCGGTCCGTACGTGACCGAGCGCACCCCGGAGCCGGAACCCGCGGTCGACGCCGCGACGGGCGAGGTGCTCGACGCGCAGGCCACGCCGGCCGCCGCCGAGGCGGAGCCCGCAGCGAAGACCACCGCGAAGGGGGCTGCGAAGAAGGCACCGGCGAAGAAGACCACGAAGAAGCCCGCGGCGCCCAAGGAGCGCACGGCCTCCCTCTTCAAGTCGATGGACCCGCAGACGGTCGACCTCGAGACGGCGCTGAAGCTGCTCGACCTGCCGCGGGTCGTCGGCAAGGACCCCGAGTCCGGCGACGACATCACCGCGCAGAACGGCCGGTACGGTCCGTACCTCAAGAAGGGCACGGACACCCGGACCCTGCCGGGCGAGGACGCGATCTTCGACATCGACCTCCCCGGTGCGCTCGAGCTCTTCGCCCAGCCCAAGTACGGCGGCCGCAGCTCGGCGAGCGCAGCGCTCAAGGAGTTCGATGCCGACCCGGTCTCCGGCAAGCCGATCAAGATGAAGGACGGCCGGTTCGGTCCGTACGTCACGGACGGCGAGACCAACGCGACGATCCCGCGCGGTGAGGACGTCGAGGCGGTCGACCACGCCCGCGCCGTGCAGCTCATCGCGGACAAGCGGGCCAAGGGACCGGTGAAGAAGAAGGCACCGGCGCGGAAGCCGGCGGCCAAGAAGAAGTGACCGGCCGGTTCATCACGCTCGAGGGCGGCGACGGCGCGGGCAAGACGACCCAGGCGGAGCTGCTGACGGCCTGGCTCGAGGAGCACGGCCGGACCGTGGTGCGCACCCGTGAGCCGGGCGGCACCGACCTCGGCACGCGGATCCGCGAGATCGTCCTGCACGAGCGCGGCCACGTCGCACCTCGGGCCGAGGCCCTGCTCTACGCGGCCGATCGCGCGCACCACGTCGAGACCCTCGTCCGCCCTGCCATCGCTCGCGGCGACGTGGTGCTGCAGGACCGGTACATCGACTCCTCGGTCGCGTACCAGGGGGTCGCGCGCGGCCTCGGCGCCGAGCACATCCGTTCGGTGTCGGACTGGGCGTCGGACGGGCTCACGCCGGACCGCACGATCCTGCTCGACCTCGACGTCACCGCCGGGCGTGCGCGGGTGGCCGCGGCGCGCGGCGACACCTTCGACCGACTCGAGTCCGAGGCCGAGACGTTCCACGAGACGGTCCGCCAGGCGTTCCTCGACATGGCCGCCGCCGAGCCCGAGCGCTTCCTCGTCGTGGACGCGTCCGCGCCCCGGCCGCGGACGTCCAGCGCGCGATCCGTGCCGCGGTCGCTCCAATGGTCGGGATCGTCGAAGGATGACGGTGGCGGCTGGCAGGATGATCCCGTGAGCGTGTGGGACGGCCTGACAGGGCAAGAGGAAGCGGTCGCGTCGCTCCGCAACGCGGCCGAGTCGCCCGACGGCACCGGTGGCATGACGCACTCGTGGCTGATCACCGGGCCTCCCGGCTCCGGCCGGTCGAACGTCGCGTCCGCCTTCGCCGCCGCACTCGTCGGGAACGGTCCGGACGACGACCACACGCTCCAGCAGATCACCGCGAAGACCCACCCGGACGTCTCGGTCCTGACCACGCAGCGGGTCATCATCACCATCGACGAGATCCGGCAGCTCGTCACGTCGTCGCACTACTCGCCCTCCGTCGGCCGGTACCGCGTGGTGATCATCGAGGACGCGGACCGCATGACGGAACGCACGTCGAACCTGCTCCTCAAGGCGCTCGAGGAACCGCCGGAGCGCACCGTGTGGATCCTCTGCGCCCCGAGCGAGGCCGACCTGCTGCCGACGATCCGGTCGCGCGTGCGGTCGGTCCGCCTCCGCGTGCCGGGCATCGAGTCCGTCGCAGACCTGCTCGTCGCCCGGACCGGTGTGGACCGCGTCCTCGCGATGGACGCCGCACGCCAGGCGCAGAGCCACATCGGCATGGCACAGCGTCTCGCCACCAGCGAGGACGCCCGCGACCGTCGACGCCGCACGCTCAGCACGGTGCTCGGCGTCCGGACCGTCGGAGACGCCGTGATGGCCGCCGCCGACCTGCTCGCCGTCGCCGACGAGGACGCGAAGGCGATCACGCAGCAGCGCGACGCCGAAGAACGTGACGCCGCGATGCGCTCGCTCGGCATCGAGCCCGGCGGCACGATCCCGCCGGCGCTCCGTTCGCAGCTGCGCCTGCTCGAGGAAGACCAGAAGCGTCGGGCGACGCGGAGCCTCCGGGACGGGCTGGACCGGATCCTCGTGGACGTCTCGTCGCTGTACCGTGACCTGTTGCTGCTCGGGCTCGGGGCGCCGGCGGAACCGGTGAACCTCGCGATGCGGGAACAGCTCGACCACGCGCTGCAGTCGGTGACCCCGGCCGCTGCGCTCGAGGTGCTCGACGCCATCGCGCTCGCTCGGCAGCGCATCGCCGCGAACGTGGCGGCCCTCCTCGCGCTCGAGGCGCTGCTCGTCACCATCGCTCGCGCGCGCCGCTGACCCGCGCCCTGGGCGGGACCACCTGCCCGAGGTGCGACGCAGGACGCGCTCGCACCGCGCCTCCAGGCCGTCCGGAACCACACCCTGTGACGTTCCCCATCCGCCCGCGCCCCCGCGCATGGGACAATCACCGCATGTCCGACGCAGAACCCGGCCTGCGCGAGCGGAAGCGCCGCGCCACCCGACTCGCGATCCAGCAGGCCGCGCTCCGCATCGCGATCGAGGAAGGGCTCGCGGCTGTGACGGTCGACGAGATCTCGCGGCGGGCAGACGTGTCGCCGCGCACGTTCTTCAACTACTTCCCGAACAAGGAAGGCGCGATCCTCGGCGACGATCCGACACTGCCGGACGACGACACCCTCGCGGACTTCGTGGCCGGTGGGCCGACGGGGGACCTGCTCGCCGACCTCGGGGCGTTGCTCGTGCACTCGACGCGCGAACTCATCGAGGAGCGTGGGCTGATCGAGGAGCGGCAGCAGGTGCTCCGCGCCGCGCCGGAGCTCTTCAGTCGGCGGATGGAGTCGATGAAGGAGTTCCAGGCGGCGATCGAGGGGGCCATCGTGGCGCGCTTCGCGGCGGCCGCGGACGGAGCTCCGGACGCCTCCGGAGAGACCCCGGAGCGGCGTCGGCGGGCGCGGCTGGCGTCCCTCGTGGCGTTGGCTGCGCTGCGGCACGCGTGGTGGGAGTGGTCGGACGCGGGGTCGGACACCCACCTCGTCGACGAGCTCGAACGGTCGTTCGCCGACCTCGACGCGCTCGTTTCGCGTTCGCTCGTCTGAACCTGTATAGTCGTGTCCCGTGCCGCTCCGGCAACGGAGCGTCCGCCGCCTTAGCTCAGTCGGCAGAGCGATTCACTCGTAATGAATAGGTCGTCGGTTCGATTCCGACAGGCGGCTCCGAGAAGCCCCGGTCAGACAGTGTCTGACCGGGGCTTTCTGCTTCGCGCGCCGCGCGCCGGGCGCCGGGCGCCGGGCGCCGGGTCGGGCCGAGCGCCTGCGCGCCCGGCCCGGCCTCAGGGCAGGTAGTACGTCGGGTTCGGCAGCTTCACGCTCCGGTCCGCCGACCCGCCGAGCAGGTCGCTGTACTGGTCGCCGAAGTTCGCCACCACGTCGTACCGCCCACCCGAGCGCGACTCGATGTGCGCACGGGTCTGCGACTTGTACTCGACGGTGGTGCACTTCGCCGTGGCGCAGGTGATGTACGACGGCTGCTGCGAGGCCCCGACGCCGGTCCACTTCGTGTAGTACGTCTGCGTGCCGCGCCTGCGTCGCCGCGAACTGCGGGTACCCGACCTTCTGCAGGTTCTCGATCGTGGCGGTCTTCTGGTCGTCGTTGCGTCCGGTGAGCCCGATGATCGTGCAGCCGGAGCGCTGGGCGATCGACACGAGCGAGGTCATCGACGGGGTGGCGGGGAAGCGCTCGTCCTGCACCCACTCGTCCTGGCGGGCGGGATCGAACACGAAGTGCATGTCGGCGACCTCCATGTCGTAGGTCCACAGAGTGGTGTCGTCGGCGTCGAGCACGATGGCGGGGTTGCGGTGGAGCTTCCGGCCGACGGCGCACTGGGCGGCGACGACGGGAGCCTGCTTCCGGACGATGGAGCGCATCTCGCGGATGTACGGCGAGTCGGTGCGGTTGGCGAGGCCGGTGCCGGGGTCGCCGTAGTACGTCGCGATGGTCGACTTCACGGAGTCGATGTTCGGGATGCCCTCGCCGCTCTGGGTCGCGCCGGAGGAGCCGTCGGCGGCCATGGTGAAGTGCGTGCGGGGCGTCAGGCGCGGCTCGGACACGCCGTGCAGGTCGGCCGAGGGCAGGTAGTAGGTCGGGTTCGGCAACTTCACCGCGCGGTCGGCGTACCCGCCCTGCAGGTCGCTCCACTGGTCACCGACGTTGAGCGTGATGTCGTAGCCGAGGTCCTGCTCGATGTGCTTCCGCGTGAGCGCCTTGTACTCGACGGTCGTGCACTTCGCCGTGGCGCAGGTGATGTACGACGGCTGCTGGGACGTCCCGACTCCGGTCCACTTCGTGAAGAAGCGGTCCTGGGTGAACGCGGTGTAGCCGACCTTCGACAGGTTCTGGACGGTGGCGGCCTTCTGGTCGTCGTTCCGACCGGTGAGTCCGAAGACCGTGAACCCGAGCGACTGCGCCCGGTTCACGAAGCCGACCATCGACGGCGTCGCGGGGAAGCGCTCGTCCTGCACCCACTCGTCCTGGCGAGCCGGGTCGAACACGAAGTGCATGTCCGCGACCTCCATGTCGTAGGTCCACAGCGTCGTGTCGTCGGCGTCGAGGACGATCGCGGGCTTCTCGCCGCGACGGACCGCGGCGTCGTGGATGCGCTGCAGCTGGGCGCTCTGCCGGTCGACGATGGACCGCATCTCGCGGATGTAGGGGGAGTCGGTGCGGTTCGCGAGTCCGGTGCCGGGGTCGCCGTAGTACGTCGCGATGGTCTTCTTGACCGAGTCGATGTTCGGGATGCCCTCGCCGCCCTGGCTCGCGCCGGAGGAGCCGTCGGCCGCCATCGTGAACTGCGTCCGGGGCTGCAGCCCCGCGTCGGCCGAGTGGCCCGGCGGTGCCCAGCCGTGTCCGGGCGATCCCCAGCCGTGCGCGGTCGCCGGGGTGACACCGACGAGGGTCGAGGTGATGACGATGGCCGCGCTCGTGGCGACGACGGACAGGACGGATCGGCGCATGGAGGACCTGATCGCTTTCTGCTGGGGGAGCGGCCGTCGGACGCGACCGCGGGACCCCCGTTCAGGGGGCGCAGCAGCACGCTAGCTGGCAATCACCAGTGCAGTCCATACCAAAGTGCTGCGGGTGGACAGCGGTGTGCCGAGCACGGCCCCTGGTAGACAGGTCCCATGACGGTTCGCTGGGGAGTCATCGGTACGGGCGGCATCGCACGGTCCTTCGTGGGCGACTGCACGGCCGCGGGGGTCGAGTTCGTCGCGGTCGGCAGCCGGACGCCCGCGAGCGCCGAGACGTTCGCGGCCGAGTTCGGGATCCCGCGGGCGCACGGCTCCTACGAGGACCTCGTCGCCGACGACGGCGTCGACGCCGTCTACGTCGCGACACCGCACTCGCGGCACGCGGCGGACGCACTGCTCGCCATCGAGGCCGGCAAGCACGTCCTCGTCGAGAAGGCCTTCACGATCACGGCGGACGAGGCCCGCCTGGTGGTCGACGCCGCCCGGCGCGCCGACGTCGCCGTCATGGAGGCGATGTGGACGCGCTTCCTCCCGCAGATGTCGATGATCCGCGAGCTCGTGGCCGAGGGCCGCATCGGGCGGGTCCGGCTCGTCGAGGCGACCCACCACCAGGCGCTGCCGTCCGACCCGGCACACCGGTTGAACGACCCTGCGCTCGGCGGTGGCGCGATGCTCGACCTCGGCATCTACCCGATCTCCTTCGCGGTCGACGTCCTCGGCGTCCCCACGTCGGTCGTCGCCGCGGGCACCCTGAGCGAGCAGGGCGTCGACACCCAGATGGGCCTGGTGCTGACGCACGAGGGCGGGACGCAGTCGATGCTCCACTTCGGGCTCGACCTCCGCAGTCCGAACACCGCCTCGGTCATCGGCGAGGACGGCCGCATCGACCTGGACTCGACGTGGTTCACGCCGACGACCTGGCGGCTCCGCGACCGCGACGGGAACGTCGTCGAGGAGTTCGACGGGCGCGAGGAACTCACCGGCTACGCGCACGAGGTCCGCGCGTTCGAGTCGATGGTCGAGTCCGGCACCCACGAGGGCGGCCCGATGGACCCCGAGGAGACGGTCGCGATCATGGCGCTCATGGACGAGGCTCGCCGACAGGTCGGCGTCCGGTACCCGGCTGACGGCTGACGCGACCGACCGACGGCTGACGCCCGGAAGGGCGCGGAACGTCCGGATCCGGAAAGTGGGCCTGGAGGCTCCTCCCGCAGTTCCGTAGGATCGTTCGCGATGTCCGACCAGCAGCCTTCACCGCGCGGCGTCGCGGACCGCCTCCGCGACGCGCGCACCGCCGTCCGCGCCTCGTTCGCCCGCCGCCCGGTGCCGTGGGTCGCGGGTGGTCTCGCGACCGTGCTCGTGCTCGGGTCCGGCGGTGCCGTGGCCGTGGCGGCGGCGACGATGCCGACCCCGACGACCACGGCGGCCGCGACGCCGTCCGCCACCGCGTCGAGCAGCCCCGCACCGACGACGGCCGCCCCCACCCCGACACCGACGCCGAGCGGCCGCACGGTGCCGGACGACGCCGCGGGCCCCTCCGCCCTCCGGACGTGCACGATCACGAACGCCGCCTCGGCGAGCGGCCTCGGCGCGTTCGAGGGGTACGTCATGAACGCGAAGACCGGCGAGGTGCTGTTCTCGCGCAACGGTGACGAGGCCGCACAGACCGGCAGCGTGATGAAGACCCTGACGACGGCGACCGCGCTGGCCGTCCTCGGCGGCGACCACCGCATCCCGACCACCGTGACGAAGGAGTCCGGCGGTGCGATCGCCCTCGTCGGCCACGGTGACGCCACGCTCTCGGCAGGCGGAGCGACGGTGTACCCGGGCGCCCCGACGCTCGCGCAGCTCGCCCAGCAGGTGAAGGCGAAGCTCGGCAACACCCCGGTGACGACGATCGTCACGGACGACACGTACTGGAACGACGCCGACGCCTGGGACCCCACCTGGCCGGTGAGCGAGCGGACGATCGGCTACCAGCCGAACGTCACGGCGCTCATGGTCGACGGTGACCGCGCGAACCCGGGTGCCCAGACCTCGCCGCGCTCCACCGATCCGGTCGGTCGCGCCGGGGACCTGTTCCGCACGGCCCTCGCGAACGCCGGGGTCGCCGGTGCGGGGAACGCGCAGATCGTCAAGCGTGCCACGACCAGCACGGACACGATCGCCACGGTCTCCTCGCAGCCGGTGTCGACGCTCATCGGGCAGATGATCCCGAACTCGGACAACACCCTCGCCGAGATGCTCGCGCGGATCTCGTCGAAGGAGTCCGGCTCGGACGGCTCCGCAGCCTCGCTGACCGCCGTGTACCAGGCAGCCCTGAAGTCGTACGGCGTCGACCCGGCCGGCATCGTCATCAAGGACGGCTCGGGGGAGAGCGCCGCGAACGCCGTGTCGCCGAACTTCGTCGCGCACCTCATGGTGCAGGTCGCCGCCGGTGCGAAGGGCCTCGGGACGCTCGCGAACGCCCTGCCGGTGTCCGGACAGTCCGGCACGCTGGCCAGTCGGTTCACCGGGGCGAACGCCGTCGCCCGGGGCAAGGTGCACGCGAAGACCGGGTGGATCGACAGTGCGAACACCCTCGGCGGCTACATCGACGCGGCCGACGGCACCCGGCTGACGTTCGCCTTCTACGCGATCGGGTCCTCGCGGGCCGCGGCGCTGCCCGCACTCGACGCGGTGACGGCGGCGACCTACTCGTGCGGGAGCAGGCTCACCGGCTCCTGAGGCCGCGGGTGTTGGATGGACCCATGTCCAGGGCACTCCTCGTCGTCGACGTCCAGAACGACTTCACCGAGGGCGGTGCCCTCGGTGTGACCGGCGGGGACGACCTCGCGCGACGCATCACCGCGTTCCTCGGTCGGCACGCCGACGAGTACGACCTCATCGTCGGCTCCCGCGACTGGCACCACGGCGACGACGACAACGGCGGCCACTTCGCCGGTCCCGAGGGTCCGGACTACGAGACGACCTGGCCGGTGCACTGCGTCGCCGGGACCCCGGGGGCCGAGTACCACCCGCGGCTCGACACCGCTCCGATCGACGTGCACGTCTTCAAGGGGCAGGGCACGCCGGACTACTCGGCGTTCCAGGCGCGCACCGAGGACGGCGTCCCGCTGCCCGAGGTCCTCGCCGAGCACCGCGTCGTGACGATCGACGTGGTCGGCATCGCCACCGACCACTGCGTGCGCGCATCGGCGCTCGACGCCCGGGCTGCGGGATACGACGTCGCGGTCTACGACGACCTGGTGGTCGGGGTGGACGAAGCCCGCAGCGCGCGGGCGCTCGACGAGATCCGCGCCGCAGGCGGGCACGTCGACCACAGCGACATGGACGAGGGACTGGCGAACCCCGGCGGGGCGCTCCTCTGACCTCGGCGTACCGTCGACCGACCGCGGCCGCGCCGGCTCAGACGAGCAGCTGGTGCTTCGCCAGGTCGCGGTAGAGCGGCGTCGACTCGACGAGTTCCGAGTGGGTCCCGACGCCGACGACCCGGCCGTGCTCGAGCACGACGATCACGTCCGAGTCCACCACCGTGGACAGTCGGTGCGCGATCACGAGCAGCGTGCGGTCCTCGGTCACGGCGTCGATCGCGAGGCGCATCTTCTGCTCGTTGACGCCGTCGAGCGACGAGGTGGACTCGTCGAGCAGCAGGATCGGCGGAGCGGCGAGGAGTGCCCGTGCGATCGCGAGCCGCTGCCGTTCACCGCCGGAGAGCATGACGCCGTCCTCGCCGACCTGGGCGTCGAGGCCGCGGGGATCGCGGTGCAGGACCTCGCCGAGGTTGACGGCCTCGAGCACGCGGACGCAGTCGTCCTCGGTGGCGTCCGGTGAACCGAGCAGCAGGTTCGCCCGGATCGTGCCGGCGAGCACCGGAGCGTCCTGTTCGACGTACCCGATCTGCGCGCGCAGCTCGGCGCGGTCGAGGCCACGGACGTCGACGCCGCCGAGCCGGATGACCCCGTCGGTCGGGTCGTAGAACCGTTCGATGAGGGCGAGCGTGGTCGACTTGCCCGCGCCGGACGGTCCCACGAGTGCGACCCGCGATCCGCGTGGGACCCGGAAGGACACGTCGTGCAGCACCACGTCGTCGGAGGCGGTGTCGTCGTCGACGGCCGGCTCGGCGCCGTCCGCACCGGAGGCTTGGGCCGGACGCGCGTACCGGAACGACACGTGTTCGAAGGCGATCGCGTCGTCGCTCTCCACCGCGGCGGCGACGCGGACGGCCTGATCCTCCTGCGCCTCGGTCGGGAGGTGCAGGATCTCCTCGATGCGGCCGAGCGCACCGAGCGCCTGGGCGACGGCGACGGCAGCGCCCATGGCCTGGCCGAGCGGCATGATCATCATGAAGAGCAGCAGGATGAACGTGATGAGCGTCGCGATCGTGATGGTGCCGGCTGCGACCTGCGCACCACCGACGCCGAGGACGGCGATGAACGCGACCTGCATGACGATGCTCGCGACGGGCACCACGAACGCCGACATCCGCGCGATGTCGAGGCCACGACGGTAGGCCTCGGTCGCGTGGCTGTCGACCTCGTGCACCTCGCGCTCAGTGGCACCGGCGGCACGGATCGTGCGGACGGCACCGATGCCGCGTTCGACCGCCGCGGTGAGGTCGCCGACCTTCTCCTGCGCACGCTTCGACGCGACGCGGATGCGGCGGCTGAGCCCGCCGACGACGACGATCGCGACGAGCACGATGACGACGACGATGCCGAGGAGCAGTGGGTCGATGACGGCCATCGCGATGATGGCGCCGATGAACGTCAGGGCGCCGCCGATCGACTCGATGAGGCCCTGCGTCAGCACGGCGCGCAGCAGTGTCGTGTCGCTGCCGACGCGGGAGACGAGGTCGCCAGTGCGGCGCGTGTCGAACTCGGAGATCGGCAGGTTGAGGATGCGCGCGATGAGCTTCCGCCGGGTGGACAGGACGACGCCTTCACCCGCGCGCTGCAGCAGGAAGTGCTGCACACCGTTGAGGACGCCCGCGACGATGACGAGTCCGACGAGCAGCCAGACGAGGGTGCTCAGGGTGTTGCCGTGCTGGACGGCGGTGATGACCTGGTTGACGAGCAGCGGCTGCGCGAGGGACGCACCCGCACCGAGGACGCTCAGCACGATGATGACGACCATCGCGGGCTTGTTCTCGAACAGGTAGCTCAGCAGTCGGCCGAACGTGGCGCGGGGACCGTCGGTCTTCTTGGGTCTGGCGAAGGGGGAGCTCATCGTGTTCCTAGTTTCTGCCGTACTTCTTGTGCACTGCCTGGCGGCTGACGCCGAGCAGCGTCGCGATCTCCTGCCACGAGGCGCCGGCGTTCCGGGCACGTCGGGCCGCGAGTTCCTCGGTCCGGTCGAGCTCACGACGGAGTTCGCGCACGCTGGCGAGGGCGGAGAACGGGTCGTCTCCGGCTGCGCCGGCGGCGAGGCTCGTGATGGTCGGTCGGTCCACGCGTGTCAACCTACATTGACGCACCGATAGTGTCAACTCGGGTTGACGCGCGGGGGTGGGCGGCGTGGTGCGGTGACGCCTGTGAGCGTGCATGCGCGTGCACGTTCCGACGAAGCACGCGTCGATCGACTGGTGGAGTGTCGGAACATGCGGACGCACACGGTACGCGTGCATGTTCCGACGAAGCGCGCGTCGATCGACTGGTGGGGTGTCGGATCATGCGTACGGCCCCGGTACGTCCCCGGTACGTCCCCGCACGACGGACGGGAGGCGCGGTGCCAGCCGGCACCGCGCCTCCCGTCTGCGGAGGTGGTCGCGTCAGGCGCGCGCGTCCACCGGTGCTGCGTCCGGTTCGCCGGCGGTGTCCGCCGCGTCGAGCGCGGCGCTCTTCGTCTCACGGATGAAGAACAGGGCGACGAGCGTCACGACCGCGGCGATCGTGAGGTAGAGCCCGACCAGGAAGATGTTGCCGTCCGGCTGCCACAGCGCGAGCGCGATGGTCGGAGCGAGCGAAGCGCCGAGGATCGACGCGACGTTGTAGGCGATCGCCGAACCCGTGTACCGCACGTTCGTCGGGAAGAGCTCCGGCAGCAGGGCGCCCATCGGACCGAACGTCAGGCCCATCAGCGACAGTCCCACGATCAGGAACGTCACCACCGTGATCGGACCGGTCGACGCGGCGAACCAGAACTGGAACGTCAGGCCGAAGATCGCGATGCCGATCGTGGTCGGGATGAGCGTGCGACGACGGCCGAACTTGTCGGCGAGGATGCCTGCGATCGGCGTGAAGATGCCGAAGAACACGACGCCGATCATGAGCAGCGTGAGGAACTCGCCACGGGTGTAGCCGAGGCCGATCTTCGGGACGAGGGGGCCGGCCTCGGCTCCGGTGGTGCCGTAGGACAGCGTGAACGTCGTCATGAAGTAGAAGAGGACGTAGGTCGCGACCATGCCGAAGGTCCCGACGATGACGGCGCGCCACGAGGTGCGGAACACCCGGCCGAGCGGGACCTTGGCGACCGAACCGGACTCCTGGACGCCACGGAACACCGTCGACTCGACGAGCTTGAACCGCACGTAGAGGCCCACGATCACCAGGACGGCCGACAGCAGGAACGGGAGTCGCCAGCCCCAGGCCTGGAAGTCCGGGTTCGGGGTGCCGTCGGCGCCGGCGGGCATCGCCGCGTTGATCGCGATGAACAGGCCGTTGGCGAGCAGGAAGCCGATCGGGGCGCCGAGCTGCGGCATCGAGCCGAACACCCCGCGCTTGCCCTTCGGCGCGTTCTCGGTCGCGAGCAGTGCCGCGCCCGACCACTCGCCACCGAGCCCGACGCCCTGCGCGAAGCGCATCACGGCGAGGAGCACCGGAGCCCAGATGCCGATCGAGTCGAACGTCGGCAGGCAGCCGATGAGGAACGTCGCGGTGCCCATCACGAGCAGGGACGCCACGAGGGTCGCCTTGCGGCCGACGCGGTCGCCGAAGTGGCCGAAGATGATCGACCCGACCGGGCGGGCGAAGAACGCGAGGGCGAACGTGACGAACGAGGACAGCTGCGAGGCCGTCGGGTCCTCGTTCGGGAAGAAGAGCGTCGGGAAGACGAGGACCGCGGCGGTCGCGTAGACGTAGAAGTCGTAGAACTCGATGGAGGTGCCGACGAGGCTGGCGATCACGACGCGGGAGCGCGGGTTGCCTGCGGTCTTCGGGGATGCGGGTGCCGGTGCGGCGGACATGGGGTGAGGAGACTCCGTGGATGACGCTCACGGGGGAGCGCAGCGGTGTTCCGGACGGCGGACACCGATCGGTTCGCGCAGGGTGGCGCGGGCACTGATCGGGTGCGTTCGGTTCGGGGTGGTGTACCGCTTGTGACGGGGGCCACCATCGTACGACAGATGTCGGGAACCTGCGAATCCGCTGGATCGTGCCCGGGCCGGGCCGGGCCGGGCCGGGCCGGGGCTCGGTCAGGCCAGCGGGCTGCCCGCTTCGAGGTGCGCGGGGAGCTGGTGCCCCATCCGGTCGCGCTTCGTGTCGAGGTACGCCGCGTTCTGCGCGGAGACGCCGACGACCAGCGGCACCAGGCTCTCGACCGTGATGCCGTGCTCCTCGAGCTGACGACGCTTCTCGGGGTTGTTCGACAGGAGGCGGACGGTGGTGATGCCGAGGTCGGCGAGGATGCCGGCCGCGCCGCCGTACGCCCGCGAGTCGGCGGGGAGACCGAGCGCGAGGTTCGCGTCGAGCGTGTCGAGGCCGTCCTCCTGCAGGCGGTAGGCCTTGAGCTTGTTGATGAGACCGATGCCGCGGCCCTCCTGCCCGCGGAGGTAGATCACGACGCCGCCCTCGGCCGCGATCGTGTCGAGCGCGGCGTCGAGCTGCGGGCCGCACTCGCACTTGAGGGACCCGAACGCCTCGCCCGTCAGGCACTCCGAGTGCACCCGGACGAGGGCGCCGTCGCGCGGTGCTGCACCGTCCGGGCCGGTGGCGATGATCGCGACGTGCTCGGCGCTCGTCACGAGGTCGCGGTACGCGCGCATCTCGAACGTGCCGTGCGTGGTCGGGACGTTCGTCGACACCTCGAACTGGACCGGGCTCCCGGGGGTGGGGGAGGTGAGTGCATCGGTCATGTGGTGCTCCGGTCGTTCTGGGGCCCCGCGATCCCGGGCTCGGCCGCTGCCGGCCGGGGTGCGCGGTGGGGTCGTGCTCGGACCAGCAGGTCGGGGCCGAGGCTGGTGGTCGATAGTACGTCCAACCGCCGACGCTCGCCGATGCTTCCCACGCCGACGTCACCGAGGGCGACACGGGGGCCGCCGAGCAGGACGGGCGCGAGGTAGACGAGGTACTCATCCACCAGACCGGCCGCGATGAGCGCCGAGGCGACGGTGGGCCCGCCCTCGACGAACACCGAGTGCACGCCGTGGTCCCGCAGTGCGTGGAGCGAGGCGGCGAGGTCGTGGCCGGACAGCGTCAGCAGGGTGCGAGGGTGGCGGCGGACCGCGGCGTCGTCGGGGACCGGCCGGTCGCCGAACACCACCGGGACGGGCTGGTCGGCGAGGAGTTCGCCGGCGTCGCCCCGCGCGGTGAGGCTCGGGTCGTCGGCGAGGACCGTGCCCGTCCCGACGAGGATCGCGTCGTGCGCGGCGCGCTGTTCGTGGACGTGCTGGCGTGCGGCCGCACCGGTGATCCACTGGCTCGTGCCGTCGGCCGCTGCGGCCCGGCCGTCGAGGCTCGATGCCCACTTCACCGTCACCCACGGGCGTCCGAGGCGCACCGAGAGGAGCCAGCGCTCGAGGAAGTCCTCGACCTCGTCGGCGAGGACGCCCGAGACGACGTCGACTCCGCCGGACCGCAGTCGCTCGGCACCCCCGTGGGCCGCCGGCCCGGGGTCGTCGACGGCGTACACGACGCGGCCGATCCCCGCTTCGAGCAGGGCGACGGCGCACGGACCGGTGCGTCCGGTGTGGTTGCAGGGTTCGAGGGTGACGACGGCGGTCGCGCCGACCAGGTGTGCGGGGTCGACCTTCGCCATCGCGTCGACCTCGGCGTGCGGGGTGCCGGCGCCCTTGTGCCAGCCCTCGGCGAGGACCGCTCCGTCGGGGGAGAGGATCACGGCGCCGACGCGGACGTGGTCACCGACCGCAGGGCCGAGGGCCGCGAGCTCGAGGCCGCGGCGCATCGCACGGAGCTCGGCCGGCGAGACCGAGGGGTGCGCTGCGGGGGAGGCCGCGGAGTCCGACGGCCGAGGGGTGACGGTCACGGTCCGAGACTATCCGCGAACGGTCGGTGACGCGTCATCCGGGCGTGCCGTCGTCGTCTCGGCCGGCCACGGCAGGTCGGACGCGGGAGCGCCGTCGGCCCGTCGGAGCCCCTTCCACGCCGTCGTCGGAGCGCCGTCCCGCCCGGGGATGAGCGCGTCGCCGGTGCCGGTGTACGAGAACCCCGCGGCACGGGCGACCGAGGCCGAGGCGGTGTTGCCGACGTAGCACTCCCAGTACACGTCCGGCGCACCCTGCGCGAAGGCCCAGTCGAGCACGAGGCCGACGGCGTCGTGCATCAGCCCGGCCCCGCGTGCGGAGGGTGCGAGCCAGAAGCCGAGGTCTCGCCGCGCGGTGCGGTACCCGATGATCCCCTCGAGCCAGGTGGACCCCGTCCGACGGATCGCCCAGGTGTACTCGCGGTCGGAGGCCCACCCCGGACCGACGAGCGCGTCGACGAAGGTCGTGGCGTCCCGGGCGGTGTAGGGCGTGGGGATCGTCGTCCAGCGCACGATGTCCGGGTCTTGGCAGGCCTCGGTGATCGCCGACGCGTCCGCCCGGGTGGGCACGTCGAGGTGCACCCGGGCGGACGACAGCGTGACGGGGCGCACGGTCAGCGCCGGGTGCGGGGCACGAAGCCGATGCGCTCGTAGACCTTCGCGAGGGTCTCGGCGGCGATCGACTCGGCACGCTCGGCGCCGACGGCGAGGAGCCGATCGAGCTCGGCCGGGTCGTCGAGCAGCTCGAGCGTGCGGGCGCGCACGGGCTCGAGCTCGGCCACGACGGCGTCGGCGACCTCGCCCTTCAGGTCGCCGTAGCCCTTGCCCTGGAACGACTCCTCGAGCGCGGCGACCGGGGTGCCGGTGAACGCCGAGAGGATCGACAGCAGGTTCGTCACGCCCGGCTTCGCCTGACGGTCGGCCCGGATCTCGCGCTCGGTGTCGGTGACCGCCGAGCGGATCTTCTTCGCGGTGCGCTTCGGGTCGTCGAGCAGGCGGATGAGGCCGTTGTCCGACGCGGCCGACTTGCTCATCTTGCTCGTCGGGTCCTGCAGGTCGTAGATCCGCGCCGTGTCGGTGAGGATCCGGGCCTCCGGCACGACGAACGTGTCGCCGAACCGCGAGTTGAAGCGCCCGGCGAGGTCGCGGGTGAGCTCGACGTGCTGCCGCTGGTCGTCACCGACCGGCACGACCTTCGTGTCGTACAGCAGGATGTCCGCCGCCATCAGGATCGGGTACGTGAAGAGCCCGACCGACGCGGCTTCGGTGCCCTGCCGAGCGGACTTGTCCTTGAACTGGGTCATCCGGCTCGCCTCGCCGAAGCCGGTGAGGGTGTTCAGCACCCACGCGAGCTCGGCGTGCGCCGGGACGTGCGACTGCACGAACAGCGTCGCCTTGGTCGGGTCGATGCCCGAGGCGATGTACTGCGCGGCCGTCGCCCGGGTGTTCGCGCGGAGCTCGGCCGGGTCCTGCGGGGACGTGATCGCGTGCATGTCGACGACGCAGTAGATGGCGTCGTAGTCGTCGAGCAGCGTCCGCCACTGCATGAGCGCGCCGATGTAGTTGCCGAGGTGGAGGGAACCGGCCGAGGGCTGGATGCCCGAGAAGATGCGCGTCTTGGTCATGGTGCTGTCCTGTGCTGGAGAAGTGTGGGGGTGCGGGTCAGAGCTCGTAGTCGACGACCACGGGGGCGTGGTCGGACCATCGCTGGTCGTACGCGGCAGCGCGGTCGACCGTGTACTGCGTGACCTTCGCGGCGAGTTCCGGGGTCGCCATCTGGTAGTCGATCCGCCAGCCCGTGTCGTTGTCGAACGCCTGGCCGCGCCACGACCACCACGTGTACGGCCCCTCGACGTCGCCGGCCTGGGCGCGACCGACGTCGACCCAGCCGAGACCGGGCCCGGTCGTGCCGTCGGCGCCCTCGACCTCGGCGCCCTGCTCGCCGAAGAACCGCGAGAAGTAGGCACGCTCACGCGGCAGGAAGCCCGCGCGCTTGACGTTGCCCTTCCAGTTCTTGATGTCCCGCTGGTCGTGCCCGACGTTGAGGTCGCCGACGACGACCGCGAGCGGGTTGTGCTCGCGGAGCTTCGGCAGCCGCTCGGTCATCGCGTCGAGGAACTTCCACTTCTCGTCCTGCTTCGGGGTGTCCACCTCGCCCGAGTGCACGTACGTCGAGACGACCGTCACCGTGGTGCCGCCGATCTCGTAGTCGGCCTCGAGCCAGCGCCCGGCGGAGTCGAAGTCGTCCGCACCGAGCGCGACGCGGTGCACGTGCGCGCTGTGGCGGGAGGCGATCGCGACGCCCGCCCGACCCTTCGCGGTGGCGGGGTCGTGCACGATGTCCCACTCGTCGCCGAGGAGCCCGGCGAGGTCGTCGCTCGACGCGCGGACCTCTTGCAGGGCGAGCACGTCGACGTCGCGGGTGGCGAGCCAGTCGCCCATGCCCTTCCGGAACGCGGCACGGATGCCGTTCACGTTGACGGATGCGAGGCGCAGGCGTGTCATGCAGAACACCCTATCGGCGGGTGCCGACACGGCTGCGCCGGTCGTAGGCTCGCGCCGTGACCGTCGTGATGACCGTGGGGGAGCTGCTCGATGCGTTCCGTCCCGTGGCCGAGCAGATGCTGCGCCGGGACGAGTTCCGTGCGGCGGAGTTCTGGGTGTACAGCGACTGGTCCGAACGATTGCGGCGGGTGGTCGACACCGAGGTCGCCGACGAGGGGATGGCGCTCGCCTGGTCGGTCGCCGGGGACGACGGCGATTCGTGGCTGTGGCTCCGCGACGGGGAACCGGAGATGCTGCTGAAGATCGCCGACGACTTCCAGGACTTCATCGCCGAGAGCGCCTTCGCCTGGGGGCGAGCTGCGCCCGATCCCGCCGCTGGGGCAGTAGGGGCGACCGGACGACGGACGGGAGGCGCGGTGCCAGCTGGCACCGCGCCTCCCGTCCGTCCTGTGGTCAGGCCGCGTCGTGGTCCGTCTTGAGGAACTCGACCAGGCTGTCCGCGGTGGTCTCGGCGTCGTCGCCGTTCACCGTGAGGGTGACCTCGTCGCCGTTCTCGATGCCGAGGCCGAGGAGCGCGAGGATGCTGCCGGCGTTCCCGGACTTGTCGCCCTTCGCGATCGTGACCTGGTGGCCGGACGCGGTCACGGTCTGGACGAAGAGGGAGGCCGGGCGTGCGTGCAGGCCGGACGCGCTGGCGACGGTGACGGTGCGGGTGGCTTCGGACATCGATGTACTCCTGTCGATGGGTGGTTGGCTCATGGTAGCGAGCGCGGGGTGGGCGGTTCCGGGGCGGGACGCAGGGTCAGTCGCGGCCGGGCCAGAAGACCTCGGTGCCGGCGGCCTCGACCTCGCGGACGAGGTCGGCGTTCACGCCGGGGTCGGTGATGATCGTGTCGATCGCGGCGAGCGGGGCGACGCGGCCGAACTCCTCGCGACCGAACTTGGTGTGGTCGGCGAGCAGGATGCTGCGGCGCGCGGACTTGATCATCGCGGACTTCACGGCGGCCTCGGCCATGTTATGCGTCGTGAGGCCGCGCTCGGGCGTGATGCCGTTGATGCTGATGAACGCGACGTCCACGCTGACCATCCCGATGAGCTGGTGCGTCCACGTGCCGACGCCGGCGAGCGAGTCGCTGCGGATGTTGCCGCCGAGCAGGTGCAGGTCGATGCCCGGCCGGTTCGCGACCGCCATCGCCACTGGGAGGGAGTGCGTCACGACGGTGAGGCCACGGTCGGTCGGGAGCATCTCGGCGAGGCAGATCGTCGAGGTGCCGGCGTCGATCATGACCGACCCGTTCTCGGGCAGCTCGCCGAGCGCGGCCTCGGCGATGACCATCTTCTCGGCCTGGTTGATGCCGCCACGGTCGCCGACCCCCGGGTGCAGGGTGATGCGTTCGACGGGGATCGCGCCACCGTGCGCACGTCGGACCAGCCCGCGCCGCTCGAGCGAGGTGAGGTCGCGGCGGATCGTCTCGGGGGTCACCTCGAGCAGCTCGGCGAGGTCCTTGACGTCGACCCGGCCCTGCGCACGCGCCTGTTCGACGATGCGCTGGTGGCGCTCTGGTGCGTACATCGGGGCCTCGTCGTCTCGGAAGCGGTGGGGGAGTCGGAACGGAACGGACACGACCGGGCACGTCTCCAGCGGCAGCGACCCGAACGGATCCGCCGCCAGACGCAAACGGGCATCTGTTTCTGCATTTTTATCCCCGGATGTGTTTGTTTGTCAACGTGGATCGGGGTATGGTGCTGCTCAGCCGCACCGGCGGGGTCCCGTCTCCGCGCTGCGCGCACCGAACGAACCACCCCACCGCAAGCGCGCGTGAGATGAAGGAGTCTCGAATGTCCGAACTGCTCGGCACCGGCGTCGGCCGTGGCGTCGCCCACGGCCCCGTGCTCCGCATGGCCGACCCGCTCGGCGAACCGTCGAAGGACGCCCTGACCGGTTCGGCGGACGACGCGAAGCAGGCCGTGGCCGCCGCGATCGCAGCGGTGGCGGAGGACCTCAACAAGCGGGGGCAGCTCGCCGGCGGGGACGCCCAGGCCGTGCTCGAGGCGCAGGCGCTCATGGCGCAGGACCCGACCCTCCTCGACGACGTGCACGCCCGCATCGACGGCGGCACCAACGCCGAGCGCGCCGTGTTCGAGGCGTTCGGCCAGTTCCGCGACCTGCTCGTCTCGATGGGCGGCTACATGGGGGAGCGTGCCGCCGACCTCGACGACGTCGCCCAGCGCATCATCGCCAAGCTCCGCGGCGTCCACGCCCCGGGTGTGCCCGAGTCGGACACCCCCTTCGTGCTCGTCGCCCGCGACCTCGCGCCGGCCGACACTGCACTCCTCGACCTCGACAAGGTCCTCGCCCTCGTCACGCGTGACGGCGGCCCGACCTCGCACACGGCGATCCTCGCCCGCGCCAAGGGCATCACCGCGATCGTCGGCGTGACCGGTGCGGACGACCTGTCCGACGGCACGGTCGTCGTCGTGGACGCCGCCGCCGGCACCGTCGTGACCGACCCGTCGGCCGAACTCGTCGCCGACGTCGAGCAGCGCATCGCCGACCGCCTCGCCGCGGCCGCAGCGCCCCTGACCGCCGGCGCGCTCGCCGACGGGCACACCGTCCCGCTGCTCGCGAACCTCGGCAGCCCCGCCGACGCCGCGGGCGCCGTCGCTCTCGGTGCGGAGGGCGTGGGGCTCTTCCGCACCGAGTTCCTCTTCCTCGACTCGCCGAAGGCGCCGACCGTCGACGAGCAGAAGGACTCCTACAAGCAGCTGCTCGAGGCCTTCCCGGGCAAGAAGGTCGTCGTCCGGGCGCTCGACGCGGGTGCCGACAAGCCCCTGCCGTTCCTCACCGACAAGGACGAGGAGAACCCGGCCCTCGGTCGACGCGGTCTCCGGGCGCTCCGGAACCACCCCGAGGTGCTCCGCGACCAGCTCACCGCACTCGCCCAGGCCGACGCCGAGACCGAGGCCGACCTCTGGGTGATGGCCCCGATGGTCGCCGACGCCGAGGAGACCGAGTACTTCGTCGACCTCGCCCGCGAGCTCGGGATCCGCACCGCCGGTGTGATGGCCGAGGTCCCCTCGCTCGCGCTGATGGCCGAGCAGGTGTTCACCTCCGCCGACTTCGTGTCGATCGGCACGAACGACCTCACCCAGTACACGATGGCCGCCGACCGCATGCTCGGCACCGTCGCGTCCTACCAGGACCCGTGGCACCCCGCCGTGCTCCGCCTCGTCGCGCAGCTCGGCGCAGCGGGTGCGGACGTCGGCAAGCCCGTCGGCATCTGCGGCGAGGCAGCGGCCGACCCGCTGCTCGCCGTCGTGCTCGTCGGTCTCGGCGCCACGACCCTCTCCATGACCCCCGCGGCCCTGGCCGACGTGCGCGCCGAACTCGGCAAGCACACCCTCGACCAGGCCCGCGAGATGGCCCAGGCGGCACTCGCCGCGAGCACGGCGGCGGCCGCCAAGTCCGCCGCGGCCGCGACGCACGCCGCCTGATCCGAACCCCCAGCACCACCTCCCCTCCACACGCAGCAGCAGCACCTCACAGAAAGTCACCGCACATGACAACGTCGTCCGTTGCAGCGCCCGACGCCCCCGCGAAGTCGCGGGGCGGCGCACGCGTCGCCGTTCAGAAGTTCGGCACGTTCCTCTCCGGCATGGTCATGCCCAACATCGCGATCTTCATCGCGTGGGGCATCATCACCGCCTTCTTCATCGAGACCGGCTGGACGCCCGTGGGCATCCTCGGCGGCTTCGGTGAGACGGGCGGCGTCGCGAACGTCGGCCTCGTCGGCCCGATCCTGACCTACCTCATCCCGCTCGCGATCGCGATCCAGGGTGGCCGGATGGTCTACGAGACCCGTGGTGCGGTGGTCGGTTCGATCATGACCATGGGTGTCATCATCGGCGCCAACGGCACGACGATGATCCTCGGCGCGATGATCTGCGGGCCGCTCGGCGCGTACCTCATCAAGCAGATCGACAAGCTCTGGGACGGCAAGATCCGGCCCGGCTTCGAAATGCTCGTGAACAACTACGCGGCCGGCATCCTCGGCTTCGGGTTGGCCATGGCCGGGTTCTTCTGGCTCGCGCCGCTGTTCAAGCTCATCGCCGAGGGCCTTGGCGACGCGGTGAACTTCCTCGTCCAGCACTCACTGCTCCCGCTCGCCAGCGTGATCATCGAGCCGGCCAAGGTGTTCTTCCTCAACAACGCCATCAACCACGGTGTGCTCGACCAGCTCGGCGCGCAGCAGGTCCAGGAGTCCGGCAAGAGCATCCTCTTCCTGCTCGAGGCGAACCCCGGCCCGGGTCTCGGCATCCTGCTCGCCTTCACCTTCTTCGGTGTCGGCATCGCCCGCTCGACCGCTCCCGGCGCGATCATCATCCAGTTCCTCGGCGGCATCCACGAGATCTACTTCCCGTACGTGCTGCAGAAGCCGGTCCTGTTCATCGCCGTCATCCTCGGTGGTGCCACGGGCGTCGCGACCAACGTCGCATTCCACTCCGGTCTCGTCGCCCC
This sequence comes from Curtobacterium sp. SORGH_AS_0776, assembly GCF_031453355.1. Classification (NCBI taxonomy): domain Bacteria; kingdom Bacillati; phylum Actinomycetota; class Actinomycetes; order Micrococcales; family Microbacteriaceae; genus Curtobacterium; species Curtobacterium sp. SORGH_AS_0776. The sequence goes on along the minus strand of NZ_JAVIYU010000001.1, from coordinate 3,358,779 downwards.
GGCGTCGCCCGGATCGATCTTCGCGGTGCTCGGTGCGACGGCGAAGGACAGCTTCCTCGGCGTCATCCTCTCGGTCGTCCTGTCCGCAGCGGTGTCGTTCGCGGTCGCGTCGTTCTTCCTCATCGCGACCCGCAAGCGTGACCTCGCGAACGGTGGCGGCGACATGAGCGCCGCGATGGCGAAGCTCCAGGCGAACAAGGGCCGCGACGTCAACGCCGCGACCTCGGGCCTGCTCGGCAACAACTCCCCGGCGAACGAGGAGGAGGCCGAGGCCTCGCTCGGTGGCGTCGGTTCGGCGACCACCGCGACCGCGACCCGTGTCCAGAACCTCGTGTTCGCCTGCGACGCCGGCATGGGCTCCAGCGCGATGGGCGCCAGCGTCCTCCGCAACAAGATCAAGAAGGCGGGCATCGAAGGGGTCACGGTCTCCAACAAGGCGATCGCGAACCTCTCCGGTGACGAGGACCTGATCATCACGCAGGAGGAGCTGACGGAGCGCGCGAAGCAGAAGAACCCGAACGCACAGCACGTGTCGGTCGGCAACTTCATGAACGCGCCGCAGTACGACCAGGTCGTCGAACAGCTCAAGAACCAGTAACGAAGTGCAGTATCGGAGGGGACGGGCCACGGCTCGTCCCCTCCACACGTCCACGACGCCACGTCACGAAGCAAGGAGAACCCCGATGCCCGTCCTGCAGGAGAGCCAGATCCGGATCCACACCGAGGACACCGCACCGACCAAGTCGGAGGCGATGAAGGAGGCGGCCGAGATCCTCGAGGCTGCAGGCGCGGTCACGGCGGACTACTACCCGGCGATGCTCGAGCGCGAGAAGAGCGTCTCGACCTACATGGGGAACTTCCTCGCCATCCCGCACGGCACGAACGACGCGAAGGACGCCATCAAGTCCTCGGCGCTGTCGTTCATCCGCTACGCGACCCCGATCGACTGGGACGGCAACCCCGTCCGCTTCGTCGTCGGCATCGCCGGCGTCAACAACGAGCACCTCGACATCCTGTCCAAGATCGCGATCGTGTTCAGCGACGAGGACGAGGTCCAGAAGCTGACGGACGCACCGGACACCGCCGCGATCCTGTCGATCCTCGGCGAGGTCAACGAGTGAGCACCCCCACCGCCGTCCACTTCGGCGCGGGCAACATCGGCCGCGGCTTCGTCGGACTGCTCCTGCACGAGGCCGGCTACGAGGTCGTCTTCGCCGACGTCGCAGCGCCCCTCATCGACGCACTCGCCGCAGCCGACTCGTACACCGTGCACGAGGTCGGTCAGAACGCGCGCGACCACGAGGTCACGAACTTCCGTGCCCTGAACAGCGCCCAGGACGAATCGGCCGTCGTCGCCGAGATCGCCACGGCGTCCATCGTCACCTGCGCCGTCGGACCGAACGTCCTGAAGTTCATCGCGCCGGTCATCGCGAAGGCGCTCCAGCAGCGCGACGCGGACGCCGCGCCGATCGCCGTGATGGCGTGCGAGAACGCCCTCAACGCCACCGACCGCCTGCGCGAGTTCATCGTCGAGGCGCTCCCCGCCGACGTCCGCGACCAGGCCCTCGCCAAGGCCGTCTTCGCGAACACCGCGGTCGACCGCATCGTCCCGGCGCAGCCCGAGGGCGCGGGCCTGGACGTCACCGTCGAGACCTACTTCGAGTGGGCCATCGACCGCACGCCGTTCGGCGGGAACGAGCCGGAGATCCCCGGCGCCCACTACGTCGACGGCCTCGCCGCGTCGATCGAGCGCAAGCTGTTCACGGTGAACACCGGGCACGCCACCGTCGCGTACCACGGCTTCCTCGCCGGGGCGGACAAGATCTCGGACGCCATCGCGATCCCCGCGGTCCGGTCCGAGCTCGAGTCCGTGCTCGCCGAGACGAGCGACCTGCTCGTCCGCCGCCACGAGCTCGACCCCGAGGTGCACCGTGCGTACGTGCAGGCCATCATCGGGCGCTTCGAGAACCCGCACCTGCCCGACACCGTGACCCGCGTCGGCCGACAGCCGCTGCGCAAGCTCTCCCGCGACGAGCGCTTCGTGTCGCCCGCCGCCGCCCTCGCCGAGGACGGCACGGAGCCGACGGCGCTGCTCGACGCCATGGGCGCCGCGCTGCGCTTCGACGTGCCGGACGACGAGCAGAGCGTCGAACTCCAGGCGCTGCTGCGCTCGGACCGGAGCGACGCCGAGGTCGTGACCGAGATCACCGGGCTCGACGAGCAGCACCCGTTGCACGCCGCGTTCGCGGACCGGGTGCGGTCCGCGCGCGCCTAGCGTCCTCGACGCATCCACCTGACGGACTGGAGGCGCGGTGCCGGCTGGCACCGCGCCTCCAGTCCGTCACGCACCCACGTCGGACCGCCGCGTCAGGCCGTCCGCAGCACGAGACCGCCGTGCTCGACGCGCAGGCTGGCAGCGGCCACCAGGCCGAACGGATCACCGTCCAACTGCAGCTGCTCGGGCTCGTCGAGCACGAGGTCGAGTCGCCGCGCCGTCGTGTAGCCGAGCGTCCGCGACCGCGGCAGGAAGCGCGCGAGCAGCCGTCCGAAGCGCGTCCGGTGGTAGAAGCGGTTGAGCGAGAGGCCGTAGCCGATCTTCGTCCAGCCGAAGGCGCCACGCGGGCGGAACGCCACCGCGTCGAGGAGCCCGTCGTCGGGCTGCGCTTCGGGGAGGAGCAGCAGGCCGGCCGTGAGGGTCCCGCAGTTGCCCACGATGACGGTGTGCGCCCGCATGCTGTGCTCGTCGCCCTCGTCGAGGCGGTACCGGAGGTCGACCTGGCGGTTGCCGACCACGGACCGCATGATCGGGTCGGAGTAGGCGAGCCAGCCGAAGCGCTTCTTCAGCCCGGCGTTCGTGTCCGCGGCCATCCGGGCGTCGAGCCCGATCCCCGCCATCACGAGGAACGCGTGCTCGGTCGTGTCCCCGTCGGCGGTGGTGAGCGCGGCGAAGGCGACGTCCACGGCACGGTCCGCGCCGTGGAAGGCCGACCGGACGGCCGCGGTGACGTCACCGATCGGGATGCCGAGGTTCCGTGCGTAGAGGTTGCCGGTGCCCGTCGGGAGCAGGGCGATCGGGATGCCGGACCCGTGCAGCACCTCGGCCGCGACCCGCAGCGTGCCGTCGCCACCGACGACCAGCACGACGTCGGGTGCGCTGTCACGAGCGGCGCGTGCGGCGGCGCGGCCGTCGTCGTCGGCCGCGGTCTCGAACCAGGCGGTGTCGGCCCAGCCGAGCGACCCCTGCTCGGTGGCGACCGCCGAGCGGAGGGCGGCGAGGTCGACCGCGGAGGGGTTCACGACGACGGCCGCGTGCTGCGGGCCGTCCGTCCGGTGCGTGCGGTCGGGGGCTGCGGGAGTGGAGGGCACCAGTCGACGGTACCGCCGGACGCGAGGCGATCGCGCCGCGGACCGGTGTGTCCGATCCCCGCGGATCCGCCGAACCTGGCAATCGGGACCCTCACGCACAGGTACGCGAGCGAGACTCGCGGCACGGCGAGTGCCGGGTGACTTCGACACCTGTGCGGTACCTCTCCTGAACAGGCAGGGGCCGTCATGGCCAGCACGCCCATCGTCCGCTCACTCACCCTCATCGGCACCGGGATCGGACTGGCGGCAGCGCTGGCGCTCGCGTCCTCCGGTCCCGCCTCGGCCGCGACCGTCATCGACGGTCCGATCGGGCTCGGCACGGCCGCGACGTACGGTGTCCTCGGCGCCTCGACCGTCACGAACACCGGGCCCACCACCGTCCAGGGCGATCTCGGGCTCTCCCCGGGGACCTCGATCACCGGGTTCGGCGGACCCGGCAACGGGATCGTGAACGGCACGGTGCACCAGACCGACGCGGCAGCGACCCAGGCCCAGGCCGACACCACGACCGCGTACAACGTGGCGGCGTCGCTGACCCCGACGCAGACCGGCGTCTCGGAGCTGAACGGCCTCAGCCTGTCGCCCGGTGTCTACACCGGCGACGCACTGCGACTCGCGGACACCGGGACGCTGACGCTCGCGGGCAGCGCCGACTCCGTGTGGGTGTTCCAGGCCGCGTCGACGCTGACGATCGGATCGGGCACGCGCATCCTCACCACGGGTGGCGCGAGCTCCTGCAACGTCTTCTGGCAGGTCGGCAGCTCGGCCACGATCGGCAGCGCCGCGCAGTTCCAGGGCACGGTCCTCGCGGACCAGTCCGTCACGGCCACCACGGGCGCGACGGTCGTCGGGCGTCTGCTCGCACGGACCGCAGCCGTCACGCTCGACACGAACACGATCACGGCGCCGACCGGCTGCCCGGCCCCCGGCACCCCGTCCGAGACGGTCGCACCGACCATCACGTCCGGCACGCCCACGGCCGCGACCGCCGGCACGCCCTACTCGTTCCCGGTGACGGCGACCGGGACGCCCGCGCCCACGTACTCGGACGGCGGGACCCTGCCGCCCGGGCTCACGATCAACCCGACGACCGGGGTCATCTCCGGCACCCCGACCACCCCCGGCACCACGACGGTGACGATCACGGCGGACAACGGCACGGCCCCGGCCGACACCGAGACGTACGTGCTCACCGTCCGCGCTCCCGCGGTGGTCCCGACGCCGACCCCCACTCCCTCGGCACCGACGTCGAGCGCTCCGGCCGTGCCGGTCGCTGCGGGCTCGGGCAGCGGTGGTTCCGGGAGCTCCCCGGCGGAACTCGCCTTCACCGGCAGCGACCCGACGGTGCCGCTGACGATCGCCGGAGCACTCCTCGTCGCCGGCTCCGCACTGCTCGTGCTGCGGTCCCGTACCCTGCGTGCCCGACGACGTCCGGCACCGCGCGCGTAGCGTCGGGAGCATGACGAAGCACTGGGTGGCCCCGCGGTTCGGCGGCAGCGAAGTCCTCGAGTACGTCGACACCGAGGTGCCGGCCCCGGGCCCCGGCGAGGTGACGATCGACGTCCGCGCCGCGGGCATGAACCCCGCCGACACGAAGCACACCCGGCAGGGCGACCCGTCGGACCTGCCGATCGCGATCGGCTACGAGGTTGCGGGCGTCCTGAGCGCCGTCGGCCCGGACACCGAGATCGCGTCCGGCGGGGGAGCGGTCGGTGACGAGGTCCTCGCGTTCCGGGTCGCTGGTGGCTGGGCCGAGCGACTCACGGTGCCGGCAGGGGACGTGTTCGCCAAACCCGCGGCCCTCGGCTTCCCCGAAGCCGCGAACCTCCTGCTCGCCAGCACCACCGCCGCGGACATGCTCCGGGTGACCCGGGCCTCGGGGAACGACACGGTCCTCGTGCACGGTGCCGCCGGTGCCGTCGGGGTCAGCCTCCTGCAGCAGCTCCGCCTCCTCGGGGCGCGGGTCATCGGCACCGCCTCCGAGCGCAACGCCGACACCGTCGCGGACTTCGGCGGTGAGTGGATCGCCTACGGCGACGGACTCGAGGACCGTGTCCGGGCACTCGTGGCGGACGGCACGGGCGACGGCGTCGACGTGGCGCTCGACTGCGTCGGGACGGACGAGGCCGTCGACGTCTCGCTCGCGCTCGTCGCGGACCGGTCGCGCATCGTCACGATCGCCGCGTTCGGTCGAGCGGGGGCCGACGGCATCCGGGCGATCGGCGGAGCCCAGCCGGAGAGCAAGGCGTTCCGCGACTCGGTTCGGCCGCGACTCATCGACCTCGCGGGCGACGGGCACCTCGTCGTCCCCGTCGCGAAGACGTTCCCGCTCGCCGAGGCGAAGGCCGCCGCGGAGCTGCTCGAGTCACAGCACCCCGGCGGGAAGCTCGCGCTCGTCCCCTGACCCGTCGCGGACGCGGCCGGGGCGTTCTGGTTGAATCGCTGTCGTACTTCAGCCAACACCCGAGGGGGACCCATGACCGACCAGTACCCGCCACAGAACCCGTACGGCCAGCAGCCCGCACCGACCGGACCCGGGGGTGAACCGCCGATCTGGGCACCGTGGTACGGCATCTCGTTCGGCAAGGCGTTCTCGCGCGTCTTCAAGAAGTACGCGACGTTCAGCGGCCGTGCGAGCCGCAGCGAGTACTGGTGGTGGTACCTCTGGAGCGCCATCATCTGGATCGTGGCGTCGGTCATCACGGGCATCCTGACGGCGGCCACCGGCACGACGACCACCACGACCTCCTCGACGTACGTGGGCTTCTCGACGATGTCGACCAACCCGCTCGCCGGGACGGCCTTCTGGGTCGTCGGACTCGCGCTCGTCATCCCGACGCTGGCGCTCATCGTGCGACGGCTGCACGACGCGAACCTCAGCGGACTCCTCGCGCTGCTGCTGCTCATCCCGTTCTTCGGTGCGATCGCGGTGTTCGTCATGATGTTCCTGCCGTCGAACCCGCAGGGCGCCCGGTTCGACCGGCCGACCGGATCGCGATGACGACCGGCGGCGAACCCGGGTGGGGGCAGCCGGACGGGCAGCAGCCGCCGGCCGGGCAGCCGAACGGCCAGCCCTCCGCGCCCTACGGTCAGCCTTCCGCGCCGTACGGGCAGCAGAACGGCCAGCAGTACGGTCAGCCGTTCCCGCCCTACGGTCAGCCGTACGCGCAGCTCCAGCCCCCGATCCCGGTCGGGCCGGACGGCACGCCCCCGCTCTGGGCACCCTGGTACGGCATCGGCTTCCTCGACGCCGCCGCGCGGTTCTTCAAGAAGTACGCGCGGTTCGACGGGCGGGCCAGCCGGAGCGAGTTCTGGTTCTGGGCGCTCGCCAACGGGCTGGTCAACCTCGTCTTCCTCGGCGCCTACCTCGTCGCGCTGTTCTCGTGGATCGCGGCGAACACCTCGACCGACGCGTACGGCGTGGCACGGTCCGACGCCGTGGGGCCGCCCGTCGTCGCCCTGCTGATCGGCGGGGTCTGGGGGCTCTGGTGGCTCGCGACGATCGTGCCGAGCCTGGCCCTGGGGTGGCGCCGGGTGCACGACGCGAACCTGGCCGGACCGTTCTGGCTCATCGCGCTGTTCGTCGGGATCGCCGGGATCGTCTTCGGCGCCCTCGAGTCGAACCCGGCCGGTGCGCAGTACGACCGCCCCGACCTCGGGTAGCGCGACGACCACGACGAAGCGGCCCGCCCCGGCAGGGGGCGGGCCGCTTCGTCGTGCTGCGGTCGGGGCGCGGGTCAGACCACCCGGAGCCGCGAGAGCGAACCGTCCACGACCAGGTCGCGCACCGTGACGGACGGATCCGCCGTCTGGAAGCGCAACGCGCCTCCGGGCTGGTCGAACCAGGGCTGGACGAACCGGACCGTCACCAGGAACGGCCGTTCGACCAGGTAGCGGTGCGTCTCGGGCGCCGACGCGACGTGCGGCGGCAGCGAGCGCTGCGGCAGCGGGGTGTCGAGCGGGTGCAGCAGGTAGCCGTCCGGGCCACCGACGCGGTCCACCGGCACGCCGGCCGGCACCTGGATCGTGAGGCCCTGCTCGCCTGCCTGCGCCACCTGCTGCGCGAGCTGCGGGTACGTCGACGCCGCCCGGTCGCGAAGCCCGTCGAGCTCGTACCGGGGGATGTCCTTCGGCGCCGGGAACGGCCGGTTGAGGAAGCGACGGAGCATCTCGACCGCGTCCGCCTCGCCCCGGGCGGTCGCGAGACGCCGTGCGGTCCCGTAGTCGACGACCTCGAGCGCGAAGTCGCCCGTGCCCTCGACCGCGACGACTCGCAGCGCGCCCTCGACCGGGGGCTCGTGCAGGGTCTCTCCGGGGAGCTGCACGTAGCGGATCGTGTAGCCGAGCTGGTCGAGGATGGGGCGCGTGTCCGCGAAGGTCATGGAGCGGAGCCTATCGGTGGTGCCCCTGACGTGCCTTGGACGGAGCCGAGCGTCGGCCCCGTCCCGGCGACGTCGTCAGGCCCGGCCCCGCATGACGGCCTGCTTGACCTCGGAGATCGCCTTCGTGACCTGGATGCCGCGCGGGCAGGCGTCGGTGCAGTTGAAGGTCGTGCGGCAGCGCCACACGCCCTCCTTGTCGTTGAGGATGTCGAGCCGGACGTCGGCCGCGTCGTCGCGCGAGTCGAAGATGAACCGGTGCGCGTTCACGATGGCGGCGGGGCCGAAGTACTGGCCGTCCGTCCAGAACACCGGGCAGGACGACGTGCACGCGGCGCAGAGGATGCACTTCGTGGTGTCGTCGAAGCGCGCACGGTCGGCCACCGACTGGATGCGCTCCTTGCCCGGGGTGGGGGCGGTCGCGGGCTGCAGGAACGGCTGGACCTCTCGGAAGGACTTGAAGAACGGCTCCATGTCGACGACGAGGTCCTTCTCGAGCGGCAGGCCCTTGATCGCCTCGACGTAGATCGGCTTCGACACGTCGAGGTCCTTGATCAGCGTCTTGCACGCCAGCCGGTTGCGTCCGTTGATGCGCATCGCGTCGGAGCCGCAGACGCCGTGCGCGCAGGAGCGCCGGAAGGTCAGGGAGCCGTCCTGGTCCCACTTGATCTTGTGGAGCGCGTCGAGGATGCGGTCGGTCGGCAGCATCATGACGTCGAAGTCCTGCCAGCGCGGCTCGTCGTCGACGTCCGGGTCGAACCGGCGGATGATGAGCGTCACCGGGAACGATCCGGGAGGGGCGTCCTGCACGGTGTCGGTGCGGGGTGCGTCGGAGACCAGGGTGTCGGTCATCTCAGTACTTCCTCTCCATCGGCTGGTACCGCGTCACGACGACTGGCTTCCAGTCGAGGGTGATGTGGTCGTCGGCGAGTGACGAGTGCGGGTCGCCCGTCAGGTACGCCATGGTGTGCTGCATGTAGTTCTCGTCGTCGCGCTTCGGGTAGTCGTCGCGCATGTGGCCGCCGCGGGACTCCTTGCGGTTCCGGGCGGAGTACACGACGACCTCGGCGAGGTCGAGCAGGAACCCGAGCTCGACGGCCTCGAGCAGGTCGGTGTTGAACCGCTTGCCCTTGTCCTGCACGGAGACCTGCAGGAAGCGGTTCCGGAGCGTGTGGATGGTCTCGGTGACGCGGGCGAGCGACTCGTCGGTGCGGAACACCTGCGCGTTCTTGTCCATCTCGTCCTGCAGTTCCTTGCGGAGCACGGCGATGCGCTCGGTGCCGGTCGAGGCACGGAGCTGCGCGAGCATGTCGCGGACGCCGGCGGCCGGGTCCTCGGGCAGGGGGAGGAACTCGGCGGTCTTGACCCACTCGGCCGCGTTGTTGCCCGAGCGCTTGCCGAAGACGTTGATGTCGAGCAGCGAGTTGGTGCCGAGGCGGTTCGAACCGTGGACGGACACGCAGGCGCACTCGCCGGCGGCGTAGAGCCCGGGGACGACCGTGGTGTTGTCGTACAGGACCTCGGCGTCGGTGTTGGTCGGGATGCCGCCCATCGCGTAGTGCGCCGTCGGCATGACGGGCACCGGCTCGACGACCGGGTCGACACCGAGGTAGGTGCGCGCGAACTCGGTGATGTCGGGGAGCTTGGTCTCGAGCACCTCTGCCCCGAGGTGCGTGCAGTCGAGCAGCACGTAGTCCTTGTTCGGCCCCGCGCCACGGCCCTCGGCGACCTCTTGCACCATGCACCGGGCGACGATGTCACGCGGGGCGAGGTCCTTGATGGTGGGGGCGTAGCGCTCCATGAACCGCTCACCCGAGGCGTTGCGGAGGATCGCGCCCTCACCGCGGGCGCCCTCGGTGAGGAGGATGCCGAGGCCGGCGAGCCCGGTCGGGTGGAACTGGAAGAACTCCATGTCCTCGAGCGGGAGGCCGGTGCGCCAGACGATCCCGACGCCGTCGCCGGTCAGGGTGTGCGCGTTCGAGGTGGTCTTGTACATCTTGCCGAAGCCACCGGTGGCGAAGATCATCGCCTTGGCGTGGAAGACGTGGAGGTCACCGGTCGCGAGCTCGTACGCCACCACACCGGCGGGCTGCTTGCGGGTGACGCCGTCCTCGCCGACGACGTCGACCATGATGAGGTCGAGCGCGTAGAACTCGTTGAAGAAGTTCACGCCGAGCTTCACGCAGTTCTGGAACAGCGTCTGCAGGATCATGTGGCCCGTGCGGTCCGCGGCGTAGCAGGCCCGGCGGACGGGGGACTTGCCGTGGTCGCGGGTGTGACCGCCGAAGCGCCGCTGGTCGATCTTGCCCTCGGGCGTGCGGTTGAACGGCAGCCCCATGTTCTCGAGGTCGATGACCGCGTCGATGGCTTCCTTCGCGAGGATCTCGGCGGCGTCCTGGTCGACCAGGTAGTCGCCGCCCTTGATCGTGTCGAAGGTGTGCCACTCCCACGAGTCCTCTTCGACGTTCGCGAGCGCCGCGGCCATCCCGCCCTGCGCCGCACCGGTGTGCGAACGCGTCGGGTACAGCTTCGAGATGACGGCCGTCTTCGCCTTCGGGCCGGCCTCGATGGCGGCACGCATGCCGGCACCGCCCGCGCCGATGATGACGATGTCGAACTGGTGGTGGTGAACGGTGGTCTCGGTCACTGGGGCCTTTCCGGAGTGGTGCCGCGCCGGCAGGGGCATGCGGCGGCGAGGTCGAGGACGCGTGCTGCGGCTACTGGGCCGGGCAGAACGACGGCAGGTCCGCGGCGGCTGCGCCGGCGGGGCACGGGTCGAACGTCCAGCACACGAGCAGGCCGAGCACGATGAGCACGACGCAGGCGATGAGGATCGCGACGAGCAGGGTCTTGCGGATGCCCGGCTTCGACACGTAGTCGTTGACGATCGTCCGCATGCCGTTCGAACCGTGGATCAGCGCGAGGACGAGCATGAGCGAGTCCCACACCTGCCAGAACGGCGACGCCCACTTGCCGGCGACGAACGCGAAGTCGATCTGCTTGACGCCCTCGCCCGCCACCATGTTGACGAAGAGGTGCCCGAAGATCAGCACGACGAGCAGGACGCCCGAGCCGCGCATGTAGATCCAGCCCCACTTCTCCCAGTTGGTGGAGCGGCGGGCTGCTGCTGCCGAGCGCGGGGGCTCGATGGTCTGCGTGGTCATCCGGATGCCCCCTAGTTGAAGTCCGCGACGAGGTTCATGAGCTGGCGCGGCAGGAAGCCGGCGATGGCGATCGCCCAGAGGACGATCACGATCCAGAACATCGCCCGCTGGTACTTCGGGCCCTTCGACCAGAAGTCGATGAGGATGATCCGGAGCCCGTTGAACGCGTGGAAGACGATGGCCATCACGAGCGCGATCTCACCGAGGTTCATGATCGGCGTCTTGTACGTGCCGATGACCGCGTTGTACGCCTCGGGGGAGAGCCGCACGAGGGCGGTGTCGAGGATGTGCACGAGCAGGAAGAAGTAGATCGCCACACCGGTGATGCGGTGCAGGACCCAGGACCACATGCCGGTGGACCCCCGGTAGAGCGTTCCCTGCGGTGTCCGAGAAGCGCGCGGCGCCTCGATCGTCACCTGGGGTGCGGCGGTCGCCGTACCCCCTGCGGTCTGCTCGGCCATGAGCTCGTCCTCCCATAGGACGGGCTCGCCCGATCGGCGAGCCCTTGCCGTTCGTGTTCGTGTGGAACACGACCCATCCTATGCGCGTGCGCTGACCTTCTCGTGCCAACCGGTCCGGGCACCCCGAGTCGTGGCGGGCGGCGCGCCGATCGTGCGGGCCGTGTCGTGGTGGTCGAGCAGTTCGTCGCCGATCGCCTCCCACGTCGTCCCCTCGACCCGGAGCCGCCCGGCGGAGCCCATCCGCTCGGCCAGGGCGCGGTCGTGGTGCAGGGCGAGGACGGCTCGACGCAGGGCCTGTGGCTCGTCCGGGTCGTACAGCTCGCCGTCGAGTCCCGGTGCGACGAGGTCGAGCGGCCCGCCGGCGCTCGGCGCGACGACCGGCAGCCCGCTGGCGTGCGCCTCCTGTAAGGTCTGGCCGAAGGTCTCCGCCGGTCCCGTGTGGACGAACAGGTCCAGGGCCGCGTAGGCGTCCGCGAGCGCGTCCCCGCGGAGCGGACCGGTGAACGTGACGTCCAGGTGGCGGAGGCGCCGTTCGAGCGCGGCCCGGGAGGGACCACCGCCCGCGACCACGATCCGGATCCCGGGGATGCCGCCGAGCTCCGCGAGCCGCTCGACCTCCTTCTCGGGCGCGAGCCGCCCGACGTACCCGACGATGGTCTCGCCGCGCGGGGCGATCCGCCGCCGGAGCGCCCGCACGTGCGCCGACGAGCGGCGCGCGGGGTGGAACAGCTCGGTGTCGACGCCGCGGCCCCAGCGCGCGACGCGGGGGACGCCGTCCTCGGCGAGCATCGCCGCGGTCGCGCTCGACGGCGCGAGCGTCAGCGAGGCTCCGGCGTGGATGCGTCCGAGGATCTTCCGCACCAACGGGACGGTCGCGGTCAGGCCGTTGCGGCGGGCGAACCCGGCCACGTCGGTCTGGAAGACGGCGACGGAGGGGATGCCGAGCCTCCCGGCCGCCGTGATCGCGCGCCCACCCAGCAGGAACGGACTCGCGGCGTGGAGCACGTCGGCGCCGGAGGCGGCGAGGATCGTGTCGAGCACCGGGTGGGGGAGCGCGACCGGGAACTGGCGGTACGCCACGGCCGGGACCCGGTGGACGTCGAAGGAGCGGTACCGCTCCACCGCGGTCCGCGAGCGGAACTGCGCGATGCCGGGGGTGTCCGGCGCGATGACGACCGCGCGGTGACCGCGGCGTTCCAGGTGGTCCAGCACCGCGAGGACGCTGGTGGTGACGCCGTTGAGGGTGGGCAGGAAGCTCTCGGTCACGACGGCGACGGTCCGTTGGGACGTGCCGCGCTCCACGCTGCGTGCGTTCATGGCGGTGTCCATGCTCCGCGCACGGCGTGTCCCCGCGGGGCCGCCGACGTGAACGCCCGGCACGCAGGCGGTGAACAGCCGCGTCCGCGTGCGGTGGACGGTCGCGTCCGCGGGTGGTGGACGAACGGACTGGAGGCGCGGCGCACGACCGGCGGGCCGGCTGCGGTGGCCGTGTGCGGACTCCCGCACCGCGTGCGTGCGGGAAGCGTGCGGGAACCACCCAGGTCGCGCCCGGCCGCACCGGTACGGTGAGCACGTGGCAGACGCACTCGAGGACTTCTACGCGATCATCCCCGCCGGGGGCATCGGATCGCGGCTCTGGCCGTTGTCGCGTGCCGACGCGCCCAAGTTCCTGCACGACCTGACCGGGTCCGGCACCTCGCTGCTCCGGCAGACGTGGGACCGCCTCGCGCCCCTGGCCGGCGAGCAGCGGATCATGGTCGTCACCGGCCGTGCGCACCGGGTCGCCGTCGAGTCGCAGCTCCCCGGCGTCGAGGACCACAACGTCGTGCTCGAGAGCGAGCCGAAGGACTCCACGGCGGCCATCGGCCTCGCCGCGGCGATCCTGCGCCGCCGCGAGCCGGACGTCGTCATCGGCTCCTTCGCGGCCGACCACGTCATCGGTGACGCCCGGGGCTTCCGCCGGTCGGTCCGCGAAGCGGTCGTCGCCGCACGCGCCGGCTACATCACGACGATCGGCATCACGCCCACCGAGCCGGCGATCGGCTTCGGCTACATCCACGCGCACGACGACCCGATCGGCATCGAGGGCGCCCCGACCGCCCACGCGGTGCGCTCCTTCGTCGAGAAGCCCGACCTCGACACCGCGCGCTCGTACGTCGAGCAGGGCACCTACCTCTGGAACGCGGGCATGTTCATCGCCCGCGCCGACGTGCTGCTCGCCGAGATCGGCCGGACGAAGCCCGAGCTGCTCGCCGGCATCGAGGAGCTCGCCGACGCGTGGGACACCTCGGCCCGTGGTGCCGTCGTGGACGCGGTGTGGCCGAACCTCGAGAAGATCGCCATCGACTACACGGTGGCCGAGCCCGCCGCCGCCGCAGGGCGCATGGCGGTCATCCCCGGCGACTTCGACTGGGACGACGTCGGCGACTTCGCCTCGCTCGCGAAGCTGCAGTCCGGCGGCCGCGCGAACAACCTCGCGGTGCTCGGGGACGGTGCTCGCATCCTCGCGGACTCGTCGAGCGGCATCGTCGTCTCGCACAGCCAGCGGCTCATCTCGCTCATCGGCGTCGAGGACATCGTCGTCGTGGACACCCCCGACGCCCTGCTCGTGACCACCAGTGCGAACGCGCAGCGCGTCAAGGGTGTGGTGGATGCACTGAAGATCAGCGGCCGCGGCGACGTCCTGTAGCGCTCCACCACGAAAAGCGCTTGACGTCCCCCGAACTGGGGGCAGAACCGTGACTTCGCGTTACGGGCGCGTTTCGGCGCGGTCGCGATCCCGTAACTGATCCCAGGAGTCCCTCAGGGGCGTTCTGTACCGGCCGGGCGGTCGTGTACTGTCGCCACGATCGCCCGGAACGCACGTGGTCCGGGCACGCTCCCCGGAGGAACCCACCCGTGACATCTCGTACCCGTCAGGTCCTGCTGAGCTCCCTCGCGCTCGCCGGTACCGTCGCCGTCCTCGCCGGTTGCTCGGCCGCCCCGTCCGACACCGCGTCCGGCGACAACAAGACCAGCTTCCGCCCCTGCATGGTCTCCGACGCCGGTGGCTTCGACGACAAGTCGTTCAACCAGCTCGGGTTCGAGGGCATGAAGGACGCCGCGTCCGACCTCGGTGCCACCTACAAGTCGGCCGAGTCCAAGGACGCCACCGTCTACGACTCGAACATCGAGCAGCTCATCGGCCAGAACTGCAACCTCATCGTCACCGTCGGCTTCAACCTCGCCGACGCCACGAAGAAGCAGGCCGCGGCGAACCCCGACACCGACTTCGCGATCATCGACGACAACTCGATCGACGCGAAGAACGTCAAGCCGATCACCTTCGACACCTCGCAGGCGGCGTTCCTCGCCGGCTACGCGGCCGCCTCGTACTCGAAGAGCGGCGTCGTCGGCACCTTCGGCGGCATGCAGATCCCGACCGTCACCATCTTCATGGACGGCTTCGCGGACGGCGTGAAGTACTACAACGAGCAGAAGTCGAAGGACGTCAAGGTCGTCGGCTGGGACGTCGACAGCCAGAAGGGCTCCTTCACGGGCGGCTTCGAGGCCGGCACGCAGGCCAAGGCCGTCGCGCAGACCCTGATCGACCAGGACGCCGACGTGATCCTGCCCGTCGGTGGCCCGATCTACCAGTCGGCAGCCGAGGCCATCAAGGACGCGAACAACGGTTCCGTGCTGATCGGTGCGGACAGCGACCTCTACGAGGCCGACCCGCGCTACAAGGACATCGCGTTCACGTCCGTCGAGAAGGGCATGCGCCCCGCCGTCAAGGACGTCGTCGAGCAGGCCGCCGACAAGAAGTACTCCAACGAGCCGTACGTCGGCACGCTGAAGAACGACGGCGTCGGCATCGCGCCGTTCCACGACTACGCCGACAAGGTCGACAGCGGCCTCGAGAAGGAGCTCGACACCATCAAGTCGGGCATCATCGACGGCTCGATCAAGGTCGAGACCAAGGCGACCGTCAAGTAGTCCGGTGAACGCGGGCGGGGGAACCTCCCTCGCCCGCGTTTCCGTGCGTCGATCACAGAAACAGACCCAGAGAACATGAAGCTCGAACTCCGCGGCATCACGAAGCGGTTCGGCCCCCTCGTCGCCAACGACCACATCTCGCTCACCGTCGAGCCCGGTGAGGTCCACTGTCTCCTCGGGGAGAACGGCGCCGGCAAGTCGACCCTGATGAACGTCCTGTACGGCCTGTACCAGGCGGACGAAGGCGAGATCCTCCTCGACGACGTCGTCCAGGACTTCGACGGACCCGGTGACGCCATGCGTTCCGGCATCGGCATGGTGCACCAGCACTTCATGCTGGTCCCCGTCTTCACCGTCGCCGAGAACGTCATGCTCGGCCAGGAGCAGACCGCGTTCGGCGGCCGGCTCGACCTCGCCGGCGCCCGCAAGCGCGTGCGGGAGATCTCCGAGCGCTTCGGGTTCGACGTCGACCCGGACGCCAAGGTCGAGGACCTCCCCGTCGGTGTCCAGCAGCGGGTCGAGATCATCAAGGCGCTGTCCCGCGACGCCTCGGTCCTGGTGTTCGACGAGCCGACGGCCGTCCTCACCCCGCAGGAGACCGACGAGCTGATGGGCATCATGCGCCAGCTCCGTGCGGCCGGCACCGCGATCGTGTTCATCACCCACAAGCTGCGCGAGGTCCGCGAGGTCGCCGACCGCATCACCGTGATCCGCCTCGGCAAGGTCGTCGGCGAGGCATCGCCCACCGCGACGAACAACGAGCTCGCGGCGCTCATGGTCGGCCGTGCTGTCTCCCTCGTCGTCGACAAGGCACCAGCGACCGGTGGAGAGGACGCCCTCGTCGTCGACGGGCTGACCGTCACCGACCCGTCCGGCATCGTCCTCGTCGACGACGTCTCGTTCACGGTCCGGCGCGGCGAGGTCCTCGCCATCGCCGGGGTGCAGGGCAACGGGCAGACCGAGCTGACCGAGGCGATCCTCGGCCTCGAGCCGGTGCACGCCGGCCACGTCACGCTCGACGGGCGCGAGCTCACCGGCCGCACCGTCAAGCAGATCCTCGACGCCGGCGTCGGCTTCGTCCCGGAGGACCGGAAGGAAGACGGGCTCGTCGGCGAGTTCACCATCGCCGAGAACCTCATGCTCGACCGTGCCGACCACGCCGAGTTCGTCCGCGCCGGCACGATCCGATCGGCGGAGCGCGACGCGTTCGCCGACGAGAAGATCGCCGAGTTCGACATCCGCACGCCGAGCCGCACCACCGCGGCCGGCCGGCTGTCCGGCGGCAACCAGCAGAAGATCGTCCTCGCCCGCGAGCTGAGCCGCGACCTGCGCCTCTTCGTCGCGGCGCAACCGACCCGCGGCATCGACGTCGGGTCGATCGAGTTCGTGCACAAGCGCATCGTCGCCACGCGCGACACCGGGGTCCCGGTCATCGTCGTCTCCACGGAGCTCGACGAGGTCGTGGCACTCGCCGACCGGATCGCCGTGATGTACCGCGGCGGGATCGTCGGCATCGTCCCCGCGGACACCCCGCGCGACGTCCTCGGCCTGATGATGGCCGGGGAACTCCCAGAAGGAACGGAGCTGGCAGCGTGAGCAACACGCCAGACAACACGCAGCCGGATGCCCAGCCGACGGCCGACACGCAGCCGGACGCACCGCTGACCGACGACCGCCTGCAGGACGTCGAGTCCACCCCGCACCTCATGACGGACTCCGCCGAGGACACCGAGCGACGCCAGGGCGGCGACCGCTGGCAGGCCGCACTGCAGGGCATCGTCAACGGCTCTGCCCTCGTCACGGTCCTCGCCGTCGTGCTCGCCCTCGTCGCCTGCGGCATCCTCATCGCCATCACCGACGAGAACGTCCGCTCGGCCGCCGGGTACTTCTTCGCGCGTCCGGCCGACACCTTCCGGGCGATCGGCACCGCGGTCGGCGGCGCGTACGCGTCGCTGTTCGAGGGGTCCGTCGTCAACTTCGGCGCGTCGAGCTTCCAGCAGGCCATCGTGCCGCTGACCCGCTCGATCGACTACGCCGTGCCGCTCATCGCGGCCGGTCTCGGCATCGCGCTGTCGTTCCGCGCCGGCCTGTTCAACATCGGCGGCCAGGGCCAGATCCTGATGGGCGCCGCGGCGGCCGGCTGGGTCGGCTTCTCGTTCGACGGCCCCGCGGCGATCCACATCCCGCTCACGATCGTCGCCGGCATCGTCGGTGGCGCGGTGTGGGCCGGGATCGTCGGCGTCCTCAAGGCGCGGACGGGTGCCAACGAGGTCGTCCTCACGATCATGCTCAACTACGTCGCGCTGTACCTCGTGAGCTACCTGCTCCGCACGCCGGGCCTGCTGCAGGCGCCGGGCAGCCCGAACCCGATCTCGCCCGCGACGAAGGACAGCGCGGTGCTCCCGCCGCTGTTCGGGGCGCGCTACGGCGTGGACCTCGGCTTCGTCGTCGCGATCATCGCGGTCGTCGTCGTGTGGTGGCTCGTGAACAAGTCCTCGCTCGGCTTCCGCTTCCGCACCATCGGTGAGAACCCGCGTGCCGCCCGCGTGGCCGGCATGAGCGTGCCGTCCCTGACCATCTGGGTCCTCGTCATCTCCGGTGCCCTCGTCGGCATCGCCGGCGCGTACCAGGTGCAGGGCGCGGTCACGACCGGGTTCACCTCCGGCATCGACGCCGGCATCGGGTTCGACGCCATCACCGTGGCGCTGCTCGGCCGGTCGAAGCCGTGGGGCGTGTTCTGGGCCGCGATCCTGTTCGGCGTGCTGAAGAACGGCGGCTACGCCATGCAGGCCGCGAACGGCATCCCGATCGACATCGTGGGCGTCATCCAGGCCCTCATCGTCCTCTTCATCGCGGCGCCGCCGCTCGTCCGCGCGATCTTCCGGATCCCGCAGCCGGGTGCTCGTCGACGCGTCTCCACGAAGAACAGCAAGAAGGCGGTCGCCGCGTGAGCACCCTCAGCCCCACCGCGCCCAGCGCGTCGCCGGTCGCCGGCCGTCCGGTCGAGACCACCCGCAGCTGGAAGCTCGCGATCGGGTACGGCGTCTTCACGCTGATCGCCCTCGTGCTCTTCGCGCTGCTGCCCCGCACCGGGACGACCACGTTCCGCCTCGCCAACAGCGGCGACTTCTTCGCCCTGCCCGACGTGCCGCTGCCGGCCGTGGGCACCGGGATCGTCGTGGTCGTGCTGCTCGCGATCCTCACCGTCTACGCGGTCGTCGAGACCCGTGCGGTGCGCCGCGTGCCGATGTGGGTCACCGCGGTGTTCGCCGTGGTGTTCGTCATCGGGTTCCTGACGTGGGCGGCCGCCGGCAAGTCCCTGCCGATCCCCGGCCTGCTGCTCGGCGCGCTGAGCCTCAGCGTCCCGCTGGTGTTCGGTGCCCTCGGCGGCGTCATCTCCGAGCGCGTCGGTGTCGTGAACATCGCGATCGAGGGACAGTTCCTCGCCGGTGCGTTCAGCTCCGCCATGGTCGCGTCCATCACCGGCTCGCCCTGGGTCGGCCTCGTCGCGGCGCTCGTCGCGGGCACGCTCGTGTCGTTCATCCTCGCGGCGTTCAGCATCAAGTACCTCGTCGACCAGGTGATCGTCGGTGTCGTCATCAACGCCTTCATCTCCGGCCTGACCGGCTTCCTGTACTCGCAGGTGCTCTCGCCGAACGAGACCACGCTCAACGTCGGCGTCCGGTTCCCGATCATCCCGATCCCGGTCCTGCACCAGATCCCGGTCATCGGTCCGGTGTTCTTCGAGCAGCGGGTCACGGTCTACCTGGCCTACGTGGCGGTCGCGGTCGTGACGTTCGGGCTCTTCAAGACCCGCTGGGGCCTGCGCCTCCGCGCGGTCGGCGAGCACCCGCAGGCGGCGGACACGGTGGGCATCAACGTCACCGGGACCCGGTTCTGGAACGTGTCCCTCGCCGGAGCGATCGCGGGCCTCGGCGGCGCGTACTTCACGCTCGACGCGGTCGGCCCGTTCACCAAGGACATGACCGCCGGCGCGGGCTACATCGCGCTCGCGGCGGTCATCTTCGGTCGCTGGGACCCGATCAAGGCGACGTTCGCGGCGCTGCTGTTCGGCTTCGCGTCGAACCTGCAGAACACCCTCGGCGCGATCAACTCGCCCGTGCCGAGCGAGTTCCTGCTCATGCTCCCGTACGTGGTGACGATCTTCGCGGTGGCCGGCCTGGTCGGGCAGTCGCGTGGGCCGGCCGCGTCCGGCAAGCCGTACATCAAGAGCTGACGGCCAGGAGGCACGGCACATGACCGACACGCACGCTGCGGGCGACGACGGGGTGGCGTCCACCGACGCGACCGCCTGGGCGGACCCGGCCACGGCCCTGGACGGGCGCGGCGGCCGGACCGCCGGCGACGGGACGGGGGCCGAGCCGCGCCTCCCGTCCGACGTGGACTGGACCGCCCTGCGGACCGCCGCGACGGCCGCGATGGGCCACGCCTACGCGCCGTACTCGTCGTTCCCGGTGGGCGCCGCGGCGCTCACCGACGACGGCCGGATCGTCTCCGGCTGCAACGTCGAGAACGCGTCCTACGGGGTGACGCTCTGCGCGGAGTGCTCGCTCGTCTCGCAGCTGCACATGACCGGCGGCGGCAAGCTCGTCGCGTTCACGTGCGTCGACGGTGACGGGGCGACCCTGATGCCGTGCGGCCGGTGCCGTCAGCTGCTCTTCGAGCACTCCACCGAGGGCATGCTGCTCGAGACCGTCTCCGGCATCCGCACCATCGACGAGGTCCTGCCGGACGCCTTCGGGCCGCGGACCCTCGCCACCTACCAGCAGGAGCACTGATCCACATGGCCGTCGAGCCGTTCGACACCGTCGACCTCATCCGCACGAAGCGCTCCGGGGGCGCCCTGAGCACCGCCGAGGTCGACTGGCTCGTCGACGCCTACACGCGCGGCTACGTCGAGGACCCGCAGATGGCGGCGATGGCGATGGCGATCTTCCTGAACGGGATGGAGCGCCGCGAGATCAAGGACCTCACCCTCGCGATGATCGCGTCGGGGGAGCGGATGTCGTTCTCGTCGCTCGGCAAGACGACGGTCGACAAGCACTCGACCGGTGGCGTCGGCGACAAGATCACGCTGCCGTTGGCGCCCCTCGTGGCGTCGTTCGGGGTCGCGGTACCCCAGCTGTCGGGCCGCGGGCTCGGGCACACCGGCGGCACGCTCGACAAGCTCGAGTCCATCCCCGGGTGGCAGGCGGCGCTGTCGAACGACCGTCTCCTCGAGGTGCTGACCGACGTGGGTGCGGTCATCTGCGCCGCCGGTACCGGCCTGGCTCCGGCCGACAAGAAGCTCTACGCCCTGCGGGACATCACCGGCACCGTCGAGAGCATCCCACTCATCGCGTCGAGCATCATGTCGAAGAAGATCGCCGAGGGCACGGGTGCGCTCGTGCTCGACGTGAAGTTCGGGTCGGGGGCGTTCATGCCCTCGTACGAGGCGTCGCGCGAGCTCGCGCAGACGATGGTCGACCTCGGGAACGACGCCGGGGTGAAGACCTCGGCGCTGCTGACCGACATGGAGGTCCCGCTCGGGCTGACGATCGGCAACGCGCTCGAGGTGCGGGAGTCGGTCGACGTGTTGGCGGGCGGGGGTCCAGCCGACGTCGTCGCGCTGACCGTGGCGCTGGCGACCGAGATGCTCACGCTGGCCGGGCTGCCGGACGCCGACCCGGCCGCCGCACTGGCCGACGGCCGAGCGATGGACACCTGGCGGCGGATGATCCAGGCGCAGGGCGGGGACCCCGCAGCCGCGTTGCCGGTCGCCCGCGAGCAGCACGTCGTCACCGCGCCGTCGTCGGGCGTGCTCGCGCAGCAGGACGCCCTGCCCTTCGGCGTCTCGGCCTGGCGCCTGGGTGCCGGCCGTGCGCGCGCGCAGGACCCGGTGCAGGCCGGGGCGGGCATCGAGCTGCACGTCAAGCCCGGTGACACCGTCGCCGCGGGGCAGCCGCTCTGGACGCTGCACACCGACGACGCGTCGCGGATCCCGCGGGCGCTCGAGTCGCTCGAGGGTGCGTGGTCGATCGGCACCGAGGCGCCTCGGCGTGGGCCGATCGTTCGCGAGCGCATCGCGGGCTGAACCCGGGCCGTGGGACCGGCCACCGGCCGGGCTGCGGCTGCCTGCCCGGCTGTGGAGAGCCTCCAGTGGGTCCCGTCGTCTGTTGTGCACAGGTGCCTGCGCGGGGTCGGTGACCACCGATAGCCTGGGGGCATGAGCTCCGACGCCACGACCTACCGCCTGCCCGACGCCGGAGCGGTCATCAACGACCTGCCCAAGGTCTCGCTGCACGACCACCTCGACGGTGGTCTGCGTCCGGCGACGATCGTCGAGCTGGCTGCCGAGGCCGGCGTGGCGCTGCCGACCACCGACGCCGTGGCGCTCGGTGCGTGGTTCGCGGACCAGTCGAACTCCGGCTCACTCGTCGAGTACCTGAAGACCTTCGACGTCACGACCTCGGTGATGCAGACGGCGCCGCAGCTGCACCGCATCGCGAAGGAGTTCGTCGAGGACCTGGTCGCCGACGGCGTCGTCTACGGCGAGGTCCGCTGGGCGCCCGAGCAGCACCTGCAGGGCGGGCTCACGCTCGACCAGGCGGTCGAGGCCGTGCAGGCCGGTATCGAGGAAGCGGTCGACGCCGCCGGCGGCAGCATCCGCGTCGGCCAGCTCGTCACGGCGATGCGCCACGCGGACCGCGCACTCGAGATCGCCGAGCTCGCCGTCCGGCACCGCGACGCCGGCGTGGTCGGCTTCGACATCGCCGGGGCCGAGGCCGGATTCCCGCCCTCGAACCACCGTGCGGCGTTCGACTACCTCGCGTCCGAGCTCTTCCCCGTGACGGTGCACGCGGGCGAGGCCGACGGGCTCGCCTCGATCCGCTCCGCGCTCGTCGACGGGCGGGCACTGCGCCTCGGCCACGGCGTCCGTCTCTTCGAGGACGTCGTCCTGTCCGACGCCGGTGACGGCTCGACGCTCGCCTCCCTCGGCGAGGTCGCCTCGTGGGTGCGCGACCGTGAGATCCCGCTCGAGGTCTCGCCGTCGTCGAACCTGCAGACCGGGGCCGTCGCGGCGTGGGGCGACGACCTCGCCGACCACCCCTTCGACGTGCTCTACCAGCTCGGCTTCCGGGTCACGGTGAACACCGACAACCGCCTGATGAGCGACACCTCGCTCTCGAAGGAGCTCGCGCTGCTGGCGGGCACGTTCGGCTACGACCTCGACGACCTCGCGGCGTTCCAGATCAACGCGGCCCTCGGCTCGTTCCTGCCGCTCGAGGACCGCGAAGAGATCATCGCCACCATCACGGCCGGCCACCAGGAGGCCTGACGCATGCCACTGCCGCCGCTGCCGGACTCCGCCGTCGTGCTCGGGGCGACCGCGTCCTCGTGGCGCGACGCGCTCCGGCTGGCCGGCGGTGCCCTCGTGTCGTCGGGAGCGGCCACCGAGCCGTACACCGACGCCATGATCGGCCTGGTCGAGGAACACGGGCCGTACATCGTCATCTCGCCCGGGCTGGCGTTCGCGCACGCCCGGCCGGGGCCCGCGGTGCTGCGTGACGGGCTGTCCGTCGTGACGCTCGACGCGCCGGTGTCGTTCGGACACCCGCACAACGATCCGGTCCGCGTGGTGCTCGGGCTCGCGGTCGCCGGGGTCGGCACCCATCTCGAGTCGATCGGGGAGATCGCGAACCTGTTCAACGACGCTTCGGTGACCGGTCGGATCGCCGATGCCGCCACCGCGGACGAGGTCCGCGCGATCATGGGGGTCACGGCATGAAGATCGTCACCATCTGCGGCGCGGGCATCGGTTCCAGCGCGATCCTCAAGGTGAACGCCGAGAAGGCCCTCGCGGCGCTCGGGCTGACCGCGTCCGTCGTGGCGGCCGACGTCGCGTCCGTGCAGAAGGTGTCCGACGACGCGAACGTGATCCTCACCAGCCAGGAGTTCGTCGAGGCGATCGGGTCCACCTACGCCGAGGTCATCGTGATCCGGAACCACTTCGACCAGGCCGAGATCACGGCCGCGGTGGACCGGGCGCTCGGCGAACACTGACGCCGGTTCCGTGGCCTCTAGAGTTGGGGCATGAGCACGGAGAACCCGCTGAACGACCCCGCCGCCGACCCGTTCGAGGTCGCGCGTGACGCCGCCGAGGTCATCGCCTCGAAGTCCGGCATCGAGCGCCACGACATCGCCCTGACCCTCGGGTCCGGGTGGGGGAAGGCCGCGGACCTCATCGGCGAGACCGTGTCCGAGATCCCCGCGTCCGAGGTCCCCGGCTTCAGCGCCTCGGCCGTCCCCGGACACTCCGGTACGGTCCGCTCGATCCGTCTCGCCGACGGCCGGCACGCGCTGGTCATCGGGGCGCGCACGCACTACTACGAGGGCCATGGGGTCCGTCGGGTCGTGCACAGCGTCCGGACCGCGGCGGCGACCGGCGCCTCGATCATGGTGCTCACGAACGGTGCCGGGGGCATCAAGGAGCACTGGACGCCCGGCACGCCAGTCCTCATCAGCGACCACATCAACCTCACCGCGGACAGCCCGCTCGAGGGCGCCACGTTCGTCGACCTCACCGACCTGTACTCGGCGCGGCTCCGGTCGGTCGCTCGCGGCGTGGACCCCTCGCTCGACGAGGGCGTCTACACCCAGTTCCGCGGTCCGCACTACGAGACGCCGGCCGAGGTCCAGATGGCGAAGACCATCGGCGGGCACATCGTCGGCATGTCCACCGCGCTCGAGGCCATCGCGGCGCGGCAGGCCGGCATGGAGGTCCTCGGCTTCTCGCTCATCACGAACCTCGCCGCCGGCATCCAGAAGACGCCGCTGTCGCACGCCGAGGTGCTCGAGGCCGGGCGCGAGGCCGAGCCGGTGATCGCCGACCTGCTGGCCCGCGTGGTGACCGCGCTGGGCTCAGCGTCGTGAAGCTCGACGTCGACGGCGTGCTCGCCGAGGCTCATGCCTGGAGCGCGCAGGACCCGGACCCCGTGACCCGTTCCTCGCTCGATGCGGCGATCGACGCGGCGGCGACCGGCGACGGTCCCGCCGTGCAGGACCTCGCCGCGCGGTTCGCCGGGCGCCTGGCGTTCGGCACCGCAGGCCTCCGCGCCGAGCTCGGGTACGGACCGCTCCGGATGAACCGGGTCGTCGTGACCCAGGCCGCCGCGGGACTCGCGCGCTTCCTCATCGACACCGGTCGTCGACGCAGCGTCGTCATCGGGTACGACGGCCGGGTGAACTCGGACGTCTTCGCCCGCGACTCCGCCGAGGTCATGCGCGGCCTCGGGCTCGAGGTCACCCTGCTGCCGTCGGCGCTCCCCACGCCCGTGCTGGCGTTCGCCGTGCGGCACCTCGACGTCGGTGCCGGGGTGATGGTGACCGCGAGCCACAACCCGCCGCGGGACAACGGCTACAAGGTCTACCTCGGCGAGGACGACGAGGGGTCGCAGATCGTCCCGCCCGTCGACGCCGACATCGCCGCCGCGATCGACGCCGTCGCCGCGGGCTCGATCGCGGACCTGCCCCGTGCCACCGACTACACCGTCGCCAAGTCCGAGCTGCTCGACGCCTACGTGTCCGACACCGCGGCGACGGTGGCAGCGCCCGGGCTCGCTCCGGACGCGCAGCCGAAGGTCGTCTACACGGCCATGCACGGCGTCGGGTGGGAGACCGCCCGCGCGGTGTTCGAGGCGGCCGGGTTCGCCGTGCCGGTGACCGTGCCCGAGCAGATCCAGCCGGACGGGGCGTTCCCGACGGTGTCGTTCCCGAACCCTGAGGAACCGGGGGCGATGGACCTGTCGATCGCCCGCGGGGTCGCGGTCGGTGCGGACCTCGTCATCGCGAACGACCCGGACGCCGATCGGCTGGCGCTGGCGATCCCGGACGGCGACGGTTCCTTCCGCAGGCTCTCGGGCAACGAGGTCGGCTGGCTCCTCGGGTGGCGCGCTGCAGCCCGGGCGTCCGACGACGGTGTGCGGGGAACGCTCGCGGCGTCGATCGTGTCCTCGCCGGCGCTCGCACGGGTCGCGGCGCGGCACGGGCTGGAGTACCGCGACACCCTCACCGGCTTCAAGTGGGTCTCCCGCGTCCCCGGGCTGCTGTTCGGGTACGAGGAAGCGCTCGGCTACCTGGTCGACCCGGAGGTCGTCCGCGACAAGGACGGCATCTCGGCGGCGCTGTCCCTGCTGTCCCTCGCCGCGGACCTGGCCGCCCAGGGCTCGTCGATCGCCGGGCAGCTCGACGCCTTCGCGGCCGAGTTCGGGGCGTTCGCGTCCGGGCAGGTGGCGACCCGGGTGGACGACCTGTCCCGCATCGGTTCGATCATGGCGTCCCTGCGGTCGACGCCGCCGACGACGCTCGGCGGGCTGTCGGTGCTGTCGGTGACGGACTACGCCGGTGGTGTCGAGGGCTTCCCGCCGTCGGACATCCTCCGCTACGACCTGACGGGTGACGCCCGCGTGATCGTCCGCCCGAGCGGGACCGAGCCGAAGGTGAAGGTCTACATCGACACCGTCGCGGCGACCCCTGCCGAGGCGCAGTCGCTCGTCGACGCCCTCGCCGCCGACATCCGCCCGCTGGTGTCGTAGGCGCGGCCGCGCCGGCGGCCGGGCTTGCCCGCCGCGCGTCGAAAGTCGCTTCGAACCGGGATTCCCCGCGGTTCGGAGCGACTTTCGTTGTGCAGCGGCGAACGACGCCGTCCTCCACAGGACCCCGGGATCGCCGTGCGGTCCACAGAAGCGGGCGCAGACGTCGGTTCGCAGCGATCGAGCGCGATCCTCGTTCGATGGCACGACTCACGATCATCCACGGTGGCACCGCCGACCCCTCCGGCCGCAGGGGACGAGCACTCCAGCGCGCTGCCGACGCAGGGGACCTCGTACGGCTCGTCCCCGGCCGGTTCGTCGACGCCGGGGAGTGGCGGCGCGCGACGCCTGGTGAACGGCACATCGCGCGGATCAAGGCGGTGCACGATCGGCTCGCTCCGCGACTCGTCGTCTCTCACGCGTCGGCGGCCGCGTTGCACGGCCTCCCGTGGGCCGGAGAATTCCCCGAGACCGTCGACGTGCTCGATCCCCGACGGACGACGTCGCAGGGGCTCGCACACGTCCGGAAGTGACCTGGTGCCGGCCGGACGTTCCGGACCCAGACGATGGTGGCGAAGGACCGTCTGCTCACCGACCTCGTGAGCACGGCGGCCGACCTCGCGATCTCCTACGAACTCCGCATCTCCGTGCCGGCACTGGACTCTGCCCTGCGGCGGGGCGCAGCCCGAGCGGACATCCGGGCAGAGGTCGACGCCCGGAACGCCGTGCACGGGCGGCATCGCGCGATCACCGCGATCGAGCTGGCCGATGCGGCGAGTGGCTCACCGGGGGAGTCCGTCGGGCGCGTGGCGCTCGACGAGGTGGGCGCTCCTCGCCCCGTGCTGCAACAGGAGTTCCGCGATGCAGACGGCTTCATCGGGCGCGTGGACTTCTGGTTCCCCGACCAGGGCGTGATCCTGGAGTTCGACGGCAAGGCGAAGTACGTGGACCCTGCTCTCCGAGCAGCCGGTACGACCGCGGCCGACGTGGTCGTGTCGGAGAAGCGACGGGAGGATCGACTCCGCCGGCATCGGGACGTGCGGGCCGTCGGACGGTTCGGCTGGCCGGAGGCGCACGATGCTGAGGCGCTCCGAGCGCTGCTCCAGGGGGTGGGAGTCCGGACGACGCCGCGCTCGTTCACGCTGCTGCGGTGACGACGCTGGCGGCTCGGGGTGCCTGCGCACAACCAAAGTCCCTTCGAACTGCGCCGATGCGCGGTTCGAAGGGACTTTGGTTGTGCGAAGCGCAGCGGCGCCGCAGCGCGGCGCAGCCGCCTACGCGAGCTCGAGCAGCACGTGGCCGGACGAGATCGTCTGGCCGACGGGGGCGTTCAGCCCCGTGACGACACCGTCACGCGGGGCAGCGACGGGCTGCTCCATCTTCATGGCCTCGAGCACGACGAGCAGGTCGCCCTTCACCACGGTGTCACCCTCGGCGACCGCGAGCTTCACCACGGTGGCCTGCATCGGGGACGTCACGGAGCCGGACGACGCCAGGCCGCCACGGACCCCGGACGACCGGCGCTTCGGCGGAGCGGACGGCCCGGCCGGACGACGACCGGCAGCACCGGCGACGCCGCCGGCGACGATCGACGGCATGGTGACCTCGATGCGCTTGCCCTGCACCTCGACGACCACGCTCTCGCGGGCTGCCGGTGCGGGGAGCTCCTCGGGGGAGCCGCTCCACGCCGGGATCTCGTTGACGAAGTCGGTCTCGATCCACTGCGTGTAGATGCTGAACGGGGTCTCGTCGGGCGTCGCGAACGCCGGGTCCGACACGACCGCACGGTGGAACGGCAGCACGGTCGGCAGGCCGGTGACCTCGAACTCGGCGAGGGCACGACGCGACCGCTCGAGCGCCTCGGCGCGCGTGGCACCGGTGACGATGAGCTTCGCGAGCATCGAGTCGAACGAGCCGGAGACGACGTCGCCGGAGACGACGCCGGAGTCGACGCGGACACCGGGGCCGGACGGCGCGTGGAACGCGTGCACGGGGCCCGGCGCCGGGAAGAAGTTGCGACCCGGGTCCTCGCCGTTGATGCGGAACTCGAACGAGTGCCCGCGCGCGACCGGGTCGGAGTAGTCGAGCACGCCGCCCTCGGCGATGCGGAACTGCTCGCGGACGAGGTCGATGCCGGTGACCTCTTCGGAGACGCAGTGTTCGACCTGCAGGCGGGTGTTCACCTCGAGGAACGAGACGGTGCCGTCGGCGCCGATGAGGAACTCGCACGTGCCGGCACCGACGTAGCCGACCTCGCGGAGGATCGCCTTCGACGACTCGTACAGCCGTTCCTCCTGCGACGCCGTCAGGTACGGCGCGGGCGCTTCCTCGACGAGCTTCTGGTGCCGACGCTGCAGCGAGCAGTCGCGCGTCGAGACGATGACGACGTTGCCGTGCTCGTCGGCGAGGCACTGCGTCTCGACGTGGCGCGGCTTGTCGAGGTACTTCTCGACGAAGCACTCGCCGCGGCCGAACGCCGCGATGGCCTCGCGCGTCGCCGATTCGAAGAGCTCTTCCACCTGGTCGCGCGAGCGGACCACCTTGAGACCACGGCCGCCACCGCCGAACGCCGCCTTGATCGCGACGGGCAGTCCGACCTGGTCGACGAAGTCGAAGACCTCGGACACGTCCTGCACGGGCTCGATCGTGCCCGGCGCGAGCGGCGCACCGACCTTCTCGGCCACGTGCCGCGCGGAGACCTTGTCGCCCAGGCGCTCGATCGACTCCGGCGAGGGGCCGATCCAGGTCAGCCCGGCGTCGATGACGGCGCGGGCGAAGTCGGCGTTCTCGGCGAGGAACCCGTAACCCGGGTGCACGGCGTCGGCGCCGGAGCGTCGAGCGACCGAGATGATCTTGTCGATGACGAGGTAGGTGTCGGCGCTCGTGGTGCCGTTCAGCGCGTAGGCCTCGTCGGCGAGGCGTGCGTGGAGGGCGTCACGGTCCTGGTCGGCGTAGACCGCGACCGATGCCTTGCCTGCGTCGCGGGCCGCGCGGATGATGCGGACGGCGATCTCGCCGCGGTTCGCGATGAGGACCTTGCTGATACGGGGCATGGTAAGTCAGCGTATTCGTGCGGCAGAGGCGCGAATTGACTGGCACCCACAAAGAACCGGCGCGAAGAAGTGTGGATGTCTACAGTGCCCAGAGGTCGTGCCACGCGATGCCGAACCCCCGCAGCAGCATCGAGCGCAGCACCGGGAGCGAGAGCCCGACCACCGCGGACGGTGCGCCGTCGATCCGGGTGATGTACGCGGCGGCCCGACCGTCGATGGTGAACGCCCCGGCGACCTCGAGCGGTTCGCCGGTGGCGACGTACGCGTCGATCTCCGCGGGCGACATGTCGTCGGCGAAGGTGAGCACGGCGCTGTCGACCGCCACCACCTGGTCGCCGTCGGCCACCATCGCCGACCCGCCGGGCGCGACGCCCGCGACGAAGGCAGCAGCGCCGAGCGGCCCGCCGCCCGACGCGTCCACGGTGCGGACGGGAGGCACGGTGCCGGCCCGACCCGCGCCTCCAGGCCCCGGATCGGGTGCGTCCAGGGCGTCGGGTGCGTCCACGACGTCGGGCGCGTCCGCGGCGCGGCGCCGGTCCACGACGCAGTGCCCGCTCCAGAGCGTGCCGCCGCCGGCGGCGAGCATCTGCCGCCACCGCTCCCGCGCGACCTCCGGCTCGTGGGGCTTGCCGTACAGCACGCCGTCGACCTCGAACGCGGAGTCCCCGCCGAACACGAAGCCGTCGACCGGTGAGCCGTCGACCGGGGCGTCCGCGACGGCCGAGGCCTTGGCGACCGCGAGCATCGCCACCAGCTCCGGCCCGGTCAGGTCGCGGCCCAGGGACGCGGCGGCCGCGGCGACCGCGGCGTCCTCGTCGACCCCCGGCGCGACGAGCACCGGCTCGATCCCGGTCTGGGCGAGCAGGGCGCGGCGGGCGGGGGAGGTACTCGCGAGGTACAGACGCATGGGAACATCGAACCATGGGTGAATCCGTCGGAACGCTGCTCGACCTCGACGTCACCGGGATCGCCCACGGCGGCATCTCGGTGGCACGGCACGAGGGGCGGGTGGTGTTCGTGTCGGACGCGATCCCCGGCGAACGGGTGACCGCCCGCGTGACCGAGGACCGGAAGAAGTCGTTCTGGCGTGCCGACACCGTGTCGGTCGAGACGCCGAGCGAACACCGCGTCGACCACGTCTGGCCCGAGGCCGCCCTCGACCGCGACCCGGCCGTCCGCGCCGGCGGTGCCGAGTTCGGGCACATCGCCCTCGGCCACCAGCGCACGCTGAAGCACGACGTCCTCGTCGACTCCTTCGCGCGCTTCGCCCGCACGGACCTCGCTGCCGTGCTCGGCCACGACGTCGTGGTCGAGGCAGCCCCCGGCGACGACGAGTCGAACGGCACCGGCTGGCGCACCCGCGTCCGCCTGCACGTCGACGAGGACGGCACCGCCGGCCCCTTCGCGGCCCGGTCGCACACCGTCGTGCCCGTCGCGTCCCTCCCGCTCGCGAGCCGGGTCGTGCAGGAGAGCGCACCGCTCGGCCGCGGCGCGATGCCCGGCGCGTCCGTCGTCGACGTCCTCGCGCCGAGCGGCTCCGAGGGTGCGCGACTCGTGATCGACGAGCAGAAGCCGACCGTCGTGACCGAGGTCGTGGGGGAGCGTTCGTTCTCGGTCGACGACAACGGCTTCTGGCAGGTCCACCGTGCGGCTCCGGCCGTGCTGACCGCCGCCGTGCAGGACCTCGTCGACCGCGACCGGCTCGACCCCGAGGGGCAGCACCTCGATCTCTACGGCGGTGTCGGCCTGCTCGGCGCCGCGCTCGGCGACCTCGTCGGGCCGCGCGCCAAGCTCACCAGCGTCGAGAGCTCGGAGCGCGCCACCGAGCACGCGCAGGAGAACCTCTCCGAGTGGATCGGCGCCCGTGCCGAGACCGGCCGCGTCGACCGCTGGCTGCAGCGCACCGTCTCGACCCTGTCCGCCGGCGAGCGGCAGCGGCACCGCGCCGGGACGATCGTGCTCGACCCGCCGCGCTCGGGTGCCGGGCGCGAGGTCGTCGTGCAGATCGCGGCCCTCCAGCCGGCGCAGGTCGTCTACGTCGCCTGCGACCCGGTCGCGTTGGCGCGCGACGTCGCGACGTTCGCGGACCTCGGGTACCGCCTGGAGGCACTGCGCGCCTTCGACCTCTTCCCGCACACCCACCACCTCGAGGCCGTGGCGCGCCTGGTGCCCGTCGCCTGACGTCGATCGCGGGTCGCCTCCAGGGCGGCGGGCGCGCGCTCGACGGCGGTCGCGCGGGCGCCGCGCCGACCTGGCCGATTTGCGCGACGCGTGTCCGAGCGCACGACGACCGGCCGTGTCACGACCGCGTCGCGCCGCTGCCTGAGTCCGACCTGGGTATCCTTGGTCGTTGATGGCGAACCGGTTTCAGGGGCCGGGGAGCGCATCGACCAGAGAGGCCACCGTGGCAACAGACACGACCACAACCGGAACGACCGGACTGGCGACCAAGCCCGTCCGTGTCGCGATCGTCGACGACCACGAGTCCGTGCGGCTCGGGATCCAGGCAGCCTGCCAGAACGAGGGGTTCGAGGTGGTGCTGACCGCCGCGAGCGTGCCCGAGTACATCGAGAACCTCGGTGGGCGTGAGGTCGACGTCGTCGTCCTCGACCTGTCCCTCGGCGACGGCTCGACCGTGACCGCGAACGTGAAGGGTGTGCAGGGCACCGGTTCCGCCGTGCTCGTGCACTCGATCGCCGACCGCGTCGCGAACGTCCGCGAGGCACTGGCCGCAGGGGCGGCCGGCGTCATCCCGAAGTCCTCGGCGACGAAGACCGTGATGGCCGCCGTCGCCACCGTCGCTCGCGGGGACGTGCTCAACAACCTCGAGTGGGCCAGCGCGATCGACGCCGACCGGGACTTCGCGAAGGCGCAGCTCGGACGCCGCGAACGCGAGATCCTGCACCTCTACGCCTCGGGCCTGCCGCTCAAGCTCGCCGCGCAGCAGCTCGGCATCGGGTACTCCACCGCCCGCGAGTACCTCGATCGCATCCGTGTGAAGTACGTCGAGGTCGGTCGACCGGCACCGACGAAGGTCGACCTCCTCCGCCGTGCGGTCGAGGACGGCATCCTGCCGGGGCTCGACTCGGGCATCGACCCCGACGGCGACGGCCGCTGAGCAGCATGACGGCGGCTGACGCTGCACCCGGGGCCGGGGCCGGGGCCGGGGCTGCGGCCGCCCGGACCGCGGCCGGGCGGATCGAACCCGCGCCGTTCGGGGCCGATCCCGCGCGGAGCGTCCGCGCGTCCATCACCCAGGCGTCCGTCGAGCGC
The DNA here is from genome assembly GCF_031453355.1 of Curtobacterium sp. SORGH_AS_0776. NCBI lineage: Bacteria > Bacillati > Actinomycetota > Actinomycetes > Micrococcales > Microbacteriaceae > Curtobacterium > Curtobacterium sp. SORGH_AS_0776. The sequence goes on along the minus strand of NZ_JAVIYU010000001.1, from coordinate 3,326,516 downwards.
GCGTTCGCGATCCTCCTCGCCGTGGCCGCACTCGGCTTCGGCGCGACGACCGTGCCCGCGGTGCTGTCGCAGCTGCCGTACCTCGACCCGGTGTGGGGTCCCGTCGTCGCGTTGGCGCTCGCCGCGTCGTTCCTCTTCGTCGGGGCGTCCGTCTTCGCGAGGCGCCTGGCGCAGATCGCGCAGATCGTGTGCGCCCTGGTGTTCCTCGTCGCCCTCGTCACCTGGCCGTTGACCGTGCAGGAGCCGATCCCGTCCGACCAGGCGCCGTGGCCCTGGTGGCTCTGCACGGTGGGGTCGACCGCGGCCGCGATGGGCTTCGCCCCGTGGCGGGCGTCCGTCTACACCGCGCTCGTGCCGGCCGTGTACGTGGCCATCCGGTTCACCCCGCTGGGCGGCGACGCGGGTGTCGGGGCGTTGCTCAACGGCTTCTACACGGCGATCCTCAGCGGGGCCGCCCTCATCATCGTGATCGTGCTCCGCCGTGCAGCGGCAGCCGTCGACGCAGCCCAGGCCACGGCCGTCCGGCGGTACTCGCACGCGATCCGCGAGCACGCCACCGAGGTCGAGCGGGTCCAGGTCGACGCGATCGTCCACGACAGCGTGCTCACGACGCTCCTCTCCGCCGCCCGGGCTGACACCCGCGACGCCGAGATGCTCGCCGCGCGGATGGCCCGGAACGCCATCGACCACCTCGAGGCCGCGGCGGCGGACGGCCCAGGGGACGCACCCCCGGTTTCCCTCGTCGACCTGCGGACCCGCATCTCCGACGCCGTCGGTGCGCTCGCGGCGCCGGTCCGGGTCGACCGTGGGCACGTCGGGTCGGTCCGGGTGCCCGCGATCGTCGCGGACGCCGTCGCCTCGGCGGCCGTCCAGGCCGCGGTGAACAGCGTGCAGCACGCCGGTCCGGCCGAGGTCGACCGGTGGATCGTCGTCGAGCAGCGCGGCGCCGGCGTCCACGTCGAGGTCGGGGACGACGGTGCCGGCTTCGACATCGCGGGGATCCCCGCCGAGCGACTCGGCGTCCGTCGTTCGATCGTGGAGCGGGTGGTCGCTGCCGGGGGCACCGCCGAGATCGTCACCGCGCCGGGAGCGGGCACCCGTGTGCTCCTCGACTGGGCGCCGGCGGCGGGGGAGCACCGGTGAAGGCCTCACTCCCGGCCGGGGTCGCGATCGGGCTCGCGACGCTCTTCTCCGTGTACCACCTCGTCCTCGCGGCGACGACGCTCCCCGGAGCCGCCCAGATCGGGCCGGTCGTCGCGTGCATGGTCCTCTACGCTGCGGCGACCGGTGTGGCGGTGTTCGTGCCCGGTCGGCCGCTGCCGGTCTGGGCGGCGTGCTTCGCGCTCGCGACGGCCGTGGTGCTGCCCGTCGTCGCCTCGCCCACGGTCGACCTGACCGCCGGCCCTGGCAACGGCACGTGGTGGATCGCCGCGGTCGGCACGCTGATGGTCGTCCTCGTCGTGCGCGTGCGCGTCGCGTTCGCCTGGGTCGGTGTCGGATTCCTCACCGTGCACGCCGTCGCGTGGGCCGGACTCGGGGCGCTCGGGTCGCTCGGCGTGCTCGGCAGTGTGGTGTGGGTGGTGATCGCCACCGGCCTCACTGCCGCGATGAGTCGGGCCACCCGTGTCACCCGCGACTTCGTCCGCGCCGAGCAGGAGACCGCCGACTGGCAGGCGGCGCAGGACGCCCACGTCTTCGAGCGGCAGTTCCGGCTCAGCCAGACGACGCGCATGGCGCTGCCGATGCTCCAGCGGATCATCGAGACCGGCGGTGACCTGGACGACGCCGAGCGTGCCGAGTGCCTGCACCTCGAACAGGCCATCCGCGACGAGATCCGGGGCCGGTCGCTGCTGTCGGAGGACGTCCGCGACGAGGTCATGCGCCTCCGTCGTCGTGGCGCCACGGTGCAGCTGCACGACGACGGCGGTCTCGACGACCTCGAGATCGACGACCTGCGCCGGGTGCACGCCCGCATCGCCGAGGCCCTGCGCCAGGCGCGCGAGGCCGACAACGTGATCATCCGGACCGTCCCCGAGGGATCCGAGTCCGCCGTGACCGTCGTGGGGCTGCGGCTCGACCTCGCGGCGAGCGAGTCGGCGGCGCTCGGGGCGGGGATGGACGACGAGGACGGCGACGAGGACGAGTCGGTCGTCGTGTGGCTCGAGATCCCGCGGCACGAGACCGTCTGAGGCGGACCGACACCGAACGTCGTCGGCGCCCGCGCGAACGACAGCGCCCGGAAACGGGGAACGGGCCGGTCGGATACCGACCGGCCCGTTCACGACCCGAGTCTGAGCGACAACCCGAATATCGCCCTGACTCGTAGCTGGTAGGTGGCTTCGTACCCTAGTCGGCCACCGACCTGCGATGTTCTTCGTTGAAGGACACCGAACACGAACTACTATGCCCGCAGCCGAACGCTCTGTCAGTCGTCATTATGGGGGACAAAATCGGCCATTTCCGCCGCCCTCGGCCCCTGCTGTCCCCCGTCTGCGGGGAGACCGACCGGGAATCCCGCGGTCGGGGCGCCGAAACCGCCCGGTACCCAGGGGTACATGGTCGCCCGCACCGTGCGGCACGCGCAAGCCCCCGGAGCGGCTCAGCGGAGCGATCGGCTCCAGGCGCCGGCACCGTGCTCGAGCGGTCGACGGAGGCCCCGGGCGGACACGTCCCACCCCGAGCGCGGCGACACGGTGACCTCGGGACGGCCGAGCGACGCCGCCTCGTCCGCCTGACGCTGCAGGACGGCGATGACGGCGGCGAGCTCCTCCGGCGTGGGCTCCCCGGAGACGACACGGACGTCGGCGGCCGCCGCGACCGCCTGCTCGACGGGGACCGCGGGGACCACGGCTGCGTGGCGGCCCATCAGCGTGCGCCCGTCACAGCGGGATGTTCCCGTGCTTCTTGGGCGGCAGCGTCGCGCGCTTGCCACGGAGGGCCCGCAGCGCCTTGACGACCGAGACGCGCGTCGCGTGCGGCTGGATGATCCCGTCGAGCTCGCCGCGCTCGGCGGCGAGGTACGGGGACGCGACGTTGTACGTGTACTCGTTCGCGAGCTTCGCACGGACGGCCGCGACGTCCTCGCCGGACTCCTCGGCGCGCTTGATCTCGGCGCGGTACAGGATGTTGACGGCGCCCTGGCCACCCATCACGGCGATCTCGGCGGTCGGCCACGCGAGGTTGATGTCGGCACCGAGCTGCTTCGAGCCCATGACGATGTACGCGCCGCCGTACGCCTTGCGGGTGATGACGGTGACGAGCGGCACGGTGGCCTCGGCGTAGGCGTACAGGAGCTTGGCGCCCCGGCGGATGACACCGGTCCACTCCTGGTCGGTGCCGGGCAGGTAGCCGGGCACGTCGACGAGGGTGAGGATCGGGATGCCGAACGCGTCGCAGAAGCGGACGAAGCGCGCGGCCTTCTCGCCGGCGTCGATGTTCAGCGTGCCGGCCATCGCCTGCGGCTGGTTCGCGATGATGCCGACCGTGCGCCCCTCGACCCGACCGAAGCCGATGAGGATGTTCGGCGCGAAGAGCGGCTGGACCTCGAGGAACTCGCCGTCGTCGACGATGTGCTCGATGATCGTCGTCACGTCGTACGGCTGGTTCGTGGAGTCCGGGATGACGACGTCGAGTTCGCGGTCGGCGTCGGTCGTCTCGAGCTCGGGCGCGACGTCGTAGGCCGGCGCGTCGGACAGATTGTTGTCCGGCAGGAAGCCGATGAGCGAGCGGGCGTAGTCGAGCGCGTCGGACTCGTCCTCGGCGAGGTAGTGGGCGACGCCGGAGATCGCGTTGTGCGTCTGCGCGCCGCCGAGCTCCTCGAAGCCGACGTCCTCGCCGGTGACGGTCTTGATGACGTCGGGCCCGGTGACGAACATGTGGCTGGTCTTGTCGACCATGATCACGAAGTCGGTGAGGGCGGGGGAGTACACCGCACCGCCCGCTGCCGGGCCCATCACGATCGAGATCTGCGGGATGACGCCGGAGGCCTGGGTGTTCAGGCGGAAGATCTCGCCGTACTTGCCGAGGGCGACGACGCCTTCCTGGATGCGGGCGCCACCGGAGTCGAGGATGCCGATGATCGGCACGCCGGTCTTCAGCGCGTGCTCCATCACCTTGATGATCTTCTCGCCGGCGACCTCGCCGAGGGAGCCGCCGAAGACGGTGAAGTCCTGCGCGTACACGGCGACGTTGCGGCCGTGGATGGTGCCGAAGCCGGTGACGACCGCGTCGCCGTAGGGCCGCTTCGACTCCATGCCGAAGGCGTGGGTGCGGTGGCGGACGAACTCGTCGAGCTCCACGAAGGAGTTCTCGTCGAGCAGCTGCTCGATGCGTTCGCGCGCCGTGGTCTTGCCCTTGGCGTGCTGCTTCGCGATGGCGGCCTCGCCCGCGGCGGTCACTGCTTCGTGGTACCGCTCGCGGAGGTCGGCGAGCCGGCCGGCCGTCGTCGAGAGATCGGGGGTGTCTCCTGGGGTCACCCGCTCACCCTACCGGCGGCGACGGCGGGGTCGGTTGGAGGACCCCCACGGTTCCTGCCCGTAGATTTGCTGTATGTCCACACCTGCGTCGTCGACGTTCCCGCTGAGCCGAACCGTCGTCGAGGCCGCGGGCGCGGTGCTCACCGAGCCGGTGACGACCGGGTCGACGAACGCCGACCTGCTCGCCCTGGCGACGACGCAGCCGCACGGCAGCGTCGTGGCGACGCTCGACCAGACCGCGGGTCGCGGCCGCCTCGACCGGACCTGGTCGGCGCCCGCCGGCCAGACGCTCGCGGCGAGCGTGCTCGTCCGCGCGGACCTCGACGACCGCGACCGCGGGTGGCTGCCGCTCGTGGCCGGCGCCGCGATGCGCGACGCGATCGTCGCCGTGCTCCACGGTCCGGAGCGTGTCGCGGTGAAGTGGCCCAACGACGTCCAGATCGACGGCCGCAAGGTCTGCGGCATCCTCTGCCAGGTCGCCGCCGACGGCAGTGTCGTCGTCGGCGCCGGCGTGAACCTGACCATCCCCGCCGACCGGCTCCCGACGCCGACGGCGACCTCGCTCGCGGTCGCGGGCGCGACGGGCTCGGCACCGGACCTCGCCGACCGTGTGCTGTCCGCGTTCCTCCGCGCAGTCCAGGAGGCCGTGGTCGCCCTGGTCGCCGGCGGTGCGGCCGCGGACGGGGTCCGGACCCACGTCCGGTCGGCCTGCGGCACGATCGGGCAGCGGGTGCGCCTCGAGCTGCCGGACGGCACCACCTCGGAGGGGGACGCGACCGGCATCGACGACGACGGCCGGATCACGATCCGGGATCGAGCGGGCGTCTCCAGGGGCGTCGCCGTGGGGGACGTCACCCACCTGCGGTATGCATGACGGCATGACCGACGAGCCGCCGCCCGAACGCGTGGTCGCGCGGCTGCGTCCGCACGCTCGTCGGCTCGTGCGCCCCGCGGTGTTCGTGGTGCTCGTCATGCTCGCCGGCGGGTTCGGCTTCGGGGTGTTCCGGGCGCAGCTCGCCTGGCTGAACGCGGTCGTCGCCGGTCTCGTGGTGCTCCTCGTGTTCCTCGGCGGCGCGATGCCGCTGTTCCGCTGGATGTCGGAGCGCTACGTGGTGACCACCAGGCGCCTCGTCGTCGTGCACGGACTCGGCACGCGCACCCGGCGGGAGCTCCTGCACTCGCGGGGCTACGACGTGACGGTGCGTCGCCGCGGCATGCAGGGGGTGTTCCGGTCCGGCGACGTCCTCGTGTTCCCCGGTGACGAGCCGGCCCTGGTGCTCGGCGACGTGCCGCACGCGGACCTCGTCGTGGCGGTCCTGCACGACCTCGTCGAGGCGCACGAGGCCCGGCGACGGCACCGCGAACCCGACTGGGACGAGATCGTCGGCGGGGCGGATCGCCCGCGATGGGGCGACGTCAGACCCTGACGATGTCTCGACAGCGGGCGGTGCGGACGAGAACTGCGCCGAGGTTCCGGTACCGTCTTCCCGTGCGTATCTCTGTCATCGGCTGCGGTTACCTCGGTGCCGTGCACGCCGCCTCCATGGCCAAGCTCGGGCACGAAGTCGTCGCAGTCGACGTCGACCCGGTCAAGATCGAGCGGCTCGCCGCGGGTGAGGCTCCCTTCTTCGAGCCCGGTCTCCCCGAGATCCTGAGCGATGCGCTGGCCTCCGGCCGCATCCGCTTCACCACCGACATGGCCGAGGTCGCCGGTGCGCGCGTGCACTTCCTCGCCGTCGGCACGCCGCAGGGGCCGACCGGCGCCGCGGACCTCACCTACGTCGACGCCGCCGTCGCCGCGCTCACCCCGCACCTCGCCGCCGGCGAGTTCGTCGTCGGCAAGTCGACGGTCCCCGTCGGCACGGCCGCGCGCCTCGCCGCCGAGGTGTCCGAGGCGGTCCCCGGTGCGACGCTCGTCTGGAACCCCGAGTTCCTCCGCGAGGGCTTCGCGGTGCAGGACACGATCAGCCCGGACCGGTTCGTCTACGGCGTGCCCGACGGCGACGCCGGACAGGCCGCCGTCGAGGCCCTCGACGAGGTCTACGCCGAGGCCCTGGCGAGCGGTACGCCCCGGCTCGTGGTCAACCTGCCCACGGCCGAGCTCGTGAAGATCAGCGCGAACGCGTTCCTCGCGACGAAGATCTCGTTCATCAACTCGATGGCCGAGATCGCCGAGGTCGCCGGTGCCGACGTCACGGCGCTCGCCGACGCGATCGGCCACGACGCCCGCATCGGCCGAAAGTTCCTCAACGCCGGCCTCGGCTTCGGCGGCGGCTGCCTTCCGAAGGACATCCGGGCGTTCCAGGCGCGGGCGGACGAGCTCGGCGTCGGGGAGTCCCTGGCGTTCCTGGCCGACGTCGACGCCACGAACCTCCGTCGCCGCGCGCACGTCGTCGAGCTCGCGCAGGAGCTCCTCGGCGGGGCCGTCGCGGGCAAGCGCGTCGCCGTGCTCGGCCTGGCCTTCAAGCCGAACTCCGACGACGTCCGTGACTCGCCGGCGCTCGACATCGCCGCCCGGCTGCTGGGTCTCGGCGCCTCGGTCGCCGCGTACGACCCGGAAGCCGTCGTCACGGCGCGCCGCGTGCACCCCGAGCTCGACTACACCGAGAGCGCGACCGATGCCCTGCGTGACGCCGACCTCGTGCTGGTCCTCACCGAGTGGACCGAGTTCCGCGAGCTCGACCCGGCCGTGGCCGCCTCGCTCGTGGCGACGCCCGTCGTGATCGACGGGCGCAACTGCCTCGACCGCGACGCCTGGACGGCTGCCGGCTTCACCTACCGCGGCATGGGCCGCTGAACACCGCGCAGGGGAGCAGCATGACGATCGACGACGCCGTGACGACCGAGGAGCCGGTCGTCGACGCTCCCGTGGAGCACCGACGCCGCTTCGGGGCCTTCCACGAGGGACGGCGCCCGTCGCGGGTGTCCCTGCTCGCGAACGGTGCGCTGCTCCTCGTCGCCTCGCTGCTCGTCGCCGTGATCGCGTTCCGCACGCGGCTCGAGATGACGAACATCGACGGCATCTCGTACATGTCGATCGCGAAGCAGTACGCCGAGTGGCACTGGGCGGACGCCGTGAACGGCTACTGGTCGCCGATGGTGTCCTGGCTGATGGCGCCCTTCATCGCCGTCGGTGTCGGGCAGACCACGGCCTTCGCGATCGTGAACACGCTGTCCTGCGTCGCCGTGATGGCGATGGGGGCGTGGCTGCTGCTCCGGACGACCGGCAACGGCTGGACCGCTGCGTGGTCGATCGCCGCGACGGCCCCGCTCCTGATGGCGAACGTCAGCCTGCAGACCCCGGACACCCTCGTGCTCGTGTGGTGCCTCGGGTTCCTCTGGGCCCTGCTCGCTGCCGACCGCGCCTGGCACGGCTCGGTGCGACGGATCGTGCTCACCGCGGTGCTGCTCGGCGCCGTGTGCGCGTTCGGGTACTTCACGAAGGCGTTCCTCGTCCCGGTGTTCCTCGTGGTGGTGCCGGTGTGGGCGGTCGTCCGCTGGTTCCAGGACCGTCCCGAGGCCCGCGAGCGCCGGTCCGTCCTGCTGCCCGTCGTGGCCCTCGTCGCCGTGGTCCTCGTCTCCGCGCCGTGGGTCATCGCCCTGTCGGTGAAGTTCGGCGGCATCGAGGTCGGCTCGTCGCTGACCGTGAACGTCTCCGGCAAGTTCAGCGACACGTCGAGCACCGACGGCGACGAGTACCGCATCGCGACGCCGCCGAACGCCCGTGCGGTGTCGCCGAACGAGGACCGCACGCCGTCGATCTACGACGCCGGGATCCTCGAGGCCGAGCGCACGCTTCCCGCGGTGCCGCAGCCGGGCGCCGAGGCCGCTCCGGCCGAGAGCCACACCACGACCCTCGTCGGCAAGGTGCGGTACTACGTCGAGCAGCGACTCGAGGCATTGCCGTACTACTTCAACCGCATCGGGTCGTTCGCGCCGTTCGCGCTCGCGATCGGCGTCGTCTTCGTCGGCGCGGTCGTGGCGGGCGTCGTGCACTACCGCCGGTTCGTCTTCGCGAGCATCGTCGGCATCTTCTCCGGGGTGTACCTGCTCGGGTACGCGGGCATCGCGACGGTGGACACGCAGGGCGGCAACGCGCGCTACTACCTCCCGCTCTTCATCGGGTCGGTCCTGATCGCCGGTGCGCTCCTGCCCGCGTTCTGGCGGGCGGCTCGTCGGGGACGTCGTGTGCGGCAGGTCGTCGCCGTGGCCGCGTGCGCCGTCCTGGTCGTCGCCGCGTACAGCCAGAACGTCAACGGCGTGAAGGCGCCCTTCTCGACGATGGGCACGCGCCCGTCGGGCATCCCCGTCGGGCAGGTGTTCGGCGGGGTCATCACGCCGGACGAACCGCTCCCGGACCTGCTGCTGGCCAACCACACGCTGCCCGCCGGCAGCACGATCCTCGGGACGAACACCCGGGACGCCACGCTCGTCGCGTTCCGCACCGGCACGCAGATGTACGGCGAACCGGGCCAGGAGTACGACTACCAGGACCCGTCGTTCGTCGCACTGCTCAAGAAGTCGGGCGTGCAGTACTTCCTGAACTACACGAACGCCCTCATCCCGAAGGACCGGGACTACTCGGCGATCGGCACGCTCGAGGACAGCTTCACCGTCCAGCAGACGTGCCAGGACATCCGGTCCGCGCCGGTCCAGGCCTGCCGGGTCGACGTCGTCAAGGTGTCGGGGAACTGACCTCGGTCGGCGTGCTGCGGGTCGGGGCGAACCACACCCGCAGCACGCCGCCGGTCAGCCCGACCGCGACGAGCAGCGCGACGACCGCGACCACGGCGAACGGCACCGGGCCCCACGACTCGTAGCGGGCGATGCTCGCGGCCGAGAGCGGTCCGGTCGCGGCGTTCCAGAACCACCCGGCGGCGACCGCGAGGCCCCAGAGCCCGATGGCCGGGAGCGCCACGGCCAGCACCCGGGGCAGCACGGCCGTCCCGCGTCCGGGCAGGGGCAGTCGCCGCCACGCCACGGCGCTCAGCACGACGAGGCAGAGCAGCGCCGGGAACAGGTAGCGGCCCTGCGTGCCCGCGACCTCGGTCGTGTCGAGGTAGGCCTTCGCGCTGCTCGCGGTCTGCAGGAGCAGCAGGAGCGCCGGGAACACCGCGAGGGTCCACGCGGTGCGCCGGGTCCGGCCACGGCGGAACGCCCAGCCGACGAGCACGAGGAGCGCGACGAGCGTCAGGACCGCTGTGAGGAGGTCGCCGATGCTCACCTGCGCGCGCTGCCCCGGGGAACCCCAGAAGGTCCGGGCGAGGGTGCCCCAGCTGACGTCGAGGAAGTGCCACACCGAGGGGCCCTGGCCGTCGGGGAACGGGCGGTCCGGACGGATCGCGGCGTAGCCGTCCGGCTGCAGGGTCCGGAACCGCCAGAGGTTGCGCAGCCACCACCAGGCGCCGATCACCGCGGCGACGCCGAGGGCGACGGCGGCGCGGAGGACGCGACGGCGGAACGGGACGACACCCGCACCGGCGACGAGGGTCACGACCGCGACGAACGGCACCGCCGGCAGCCCCGTGCCCTTCGTCCAGACGAGCAGTCCGAGCGCGACCCCGAGCCCGACGAGCGTCCGGCGCCGCAGGTCCCCGGTGAGGAGCCGCGTCGCGAGCCACACCACGACGCCGCCGAGCAGGAACGTCAGGGCGTCGTTCGTCACGGAGGCCCCGATCGACGCCAGCTGCGGCGTCGCGAACAGCGCGAGTGCGCCCATCAGGCCCGCCCTCGGCGACCGGGTGACCCGCCGGACCGATGCCCACGCGAGGAGCGCGAGCGGGGTCACGAGCAGCGCGTCCACCAGCCGGAGCGCCACGAGGGCGTGGTCCCAGCGGAGCGAGCCGTAGTGCAGCACGCGGAGCACGACGGCGTCCACCACGTAGGCCGTCGGCGGGTGCTGCGTCATCTGGTCCACCGTCGTGGAGTCGCCGGGGTGCGCCGCGAGCAGCTCGCTCACGGTCGACCACGTCGAGGAGTCGCCGGCGACCTGTTCGCGTTGCGCGGCCTGCACGGCGTTCGACACGTGCAACGTCCCCGGTGCCGGCCAACCGGACCCGGTGGCGACGTGCACGGCGGCGTCGAGGTGTGCGGGCTCGTCCGGCGCCTGGAACGCCGGCACGACGATCGCCCAGAGCACCAACCAGAGCCCGAACACCGCCGTCAGGACGGCGACCCACAGCCCCTCGCTCCGCGAGACGACGGGGTGCGGTTCGGACTGCATCGAGCGGACTCCCGGGGTCGGCGACGCCACCCGTGTCGGTGGCGCGTCGAGCCTACTGGCCCACGACCTCGGAACCGGTGGTGGAGCCCGTCGTCTCGGCGGCGGGGACGGCCCGGTCGTGTCCGCGCTCGGGGTGGTACACCCACACCTTGTAGAGCCAGAAGCGGAACACCGTGCCGAGCACGAGTCCGATCACGTTGCCCGAGATGTTGTCCGCCAACGCCGAGGTCAGCCCGAGCACGTAGTGCGAGATGCCCAGGCAGCCGAGTGAGATGACCATGCCGCCGAGCGACACGACGACGAACTCGATGCCCTCACGCGTGGCCACCGCCCGCCGCTGCTCGCGGAAGGTCCAGTAGCGGTTGCCCATCCAGTTGACGAAGATGGCCACGATCGTCGAGACGACCTTCGCCCAGAACGGCCCGGAGTGCACCTCGTCCGGACTGAGCACCGTCGCCCGCAGCACGTTGAAGATGCCGGTGTCGACGACGAACCCCACCGCGCCGACGACGCCGAAGCGTGCCAGTTGGGCCACCAGTCGCCGCACGGTCTCTCCCGGGTCCGTAGAGTTGTCGCTGGTCGTGCTCACGAGGGCCGACCCGCAGGTCGCACAGGACGGCGACCCGAACAGCGATTCTAGACAGCGCGTTCTCGCCGGACGGTGTGAACGACGGAAGGAACACACAGCATGGCGTTGCGCGTCGGGGTCATCGGTGGGGGACAGCTGGCACGGATGATGGTGCCGGCCGCGGTCGAGCTCGGTCTCGACATCCGGGTGCTGGCCGAGGGCCCGGGCATGTCGGCGGCCATCGCGGCCACCGCCGAGGGGGACTACCACGACGCCGCGACCGTGCTCGCCTTCGCGCGGGACGTCGACGTCGTCACCTTCGACCACGAGCACGTGCCGCAGGACGTCCTCCGTGCCCTCGTCGACGCCGGCGTCGCCGTGCACCCCGGCCCGGAGCCGCTCGCCGTCGCGCAGGACAAGATCACCATGCGCACGCGCCTGTCCGAGCTCGGGCTGCCGGTGCCGGACTGGGCCGCCGTGCACGACCCCGACGAGCTGCAGGCGTTCCTCGACGACCACGGTGGACGTGCCGTCGTGAAGACCGCCCGTGGCGGGTACGACGGCAAGGGCGTCCGAGTGGTCACCGACCCGGCCGACGTCGCCGACTGGTTCATCGCCGTCGCCGAGGCAGGCGGCCAGCAGGCGCTGCTCGTCGAGGAACTCGTGCCGTTCACCCGGGAGCTCGCGCAGTCCGTCGCCCGACGCCCCTCCGGCGAGGTCGTCGCCTGGCCGCTCGTCGAGACCGTGCAGCGCGACGGCGTCTGCGCCGAGGTCTTCGCCCCCGCCCCCGACAGCGCCGGACGCATCGCCGACATGGCCGAGGACATCGCCGTGCGGATCGCGACGGAGCTCGGCGTCACAGGTGTGCTCGCGGTGGAGCTGTTCCAGACCGACGACGAGCGCATCCTCATCAACGAGCTCGCCATGCGCCCGCACAACACCGGTCACTGGACGATCGACGGCGCCACGACGAGCCAGTTCGAGCAGCACCTGCGTGCCGTGCTCGACCTGCCGCTCGGTGCCACCGGGTCGTTCGCCCCGGCCGCGGTCATGATCAACGTGCTCGGCGGTCCGGCGGACGGCGACCTCGCGGCGCGGTACCCGGGTGCGCTCGAGGCCTTCCCCGAGGCCAAGTACCACTTCTACGGCAAGGCTCCCCGGCCGGGTCGCAAGATCGGGCACGTGACCGTCATCGGCGACGACCTCGACGACGTCACGTACCGCGCCCGGTCCGCAGCGGCCCACTTCGACGACTGAGGCCGCGGTCCGCTCGGACGGTCCGCAGAAGGGCGGACACCCGGTCGGGTGGCACCCGATCTGGCGTGTGTACCCCCGCGCGTGCGCGTGCTCCCATGGACGGGTCAGGGATCCACCGTCCACAGGGAGTACGTCATGCGCCGCGCCAGTGTGTTCGCCACCACGGGAGCGGTGAGCGCCTTCGTGGCGCTCGCCGCGGGAGCGCTCACGCCGACCACCGCCGTCGCGGCGACGAGCGCCGCCACGATCCGTGCGGCCGCTGCGTCGTCCCTCTACGCCTCCGGTCCCTACCGTTCCGACACGAGCGAGGCGGCGAAGCAGGCGACCGCCCTCGCGACGAGCGACCCGAGCGGCGCGGCCGCGGCGAAGACCATCGCGCAGTACCCGGTCGCGATCTGGCTCGGGGACTGGACGCAGGGGGCGACCCTGACGCGGACGATCGACGCCGCGATCGCGGGTGCCGAGCGCACCGGCACGACCGCGGTCTTCGTGACGTACGCGATCCCGCAGCGTGACTGCGGCGGGTACTCCGCCGGCGGCTTCGACGAGGCGACCTACGACGCGTGGGTCGACCAGATCGTCGCCCGGGTCGCCGGGCACCGGGCGGCCGTGATCGTCGAGCCGGACTCCCTCGCGATGCTCAGCAACAGCGCGTGCAGCGAGACCCTCGACGCCCAGCGGTACCGCATCCTCGCCCGCGAGGTCGCTGCCTTCACGGCGGCGGGCGTGCCGGCCTACCTCGACGCGGGGAACTCGAACTGGGTCCCGCCGGCGGTGATGGCGTCCCGGCTGAACAGCGCCGGGGTCCAGCGCGCGCGGGGCTTCTTCACGAACGTCGCGAACTACTACCCGACCGCGCAGGAGCAGGCCTACGCCGAGAAGGTCTCCGCGGCGACGGGCGGGTCCCACTACGTGATCGACACCTCCCGGAACGGCCAGGGCTGGCGCGGCACCTGGTGCAACGGTCCGGGCTCCGGGCTCGGCACCTCGCCGCGGGTGGTGTCGGACGGTTCGGCCCTCGACGCGCTGCTGTGGGTGAAGACCCCCGGTGCGAGCGACGGCACGTGCAACGGCGGGCCGGCGGCGGGGAAGTGGTGGTCCGCGTTCGCGAAGTCCCTCGTGGCGAACGCGCGACTCGGGACGCCGGTCGCCACGGCCGCTCCCGCCCGGAAGGCCCCGTCCGTCGCCCCGACGGCACACCGGGACTCGGTCGCGTCCACGGCGAAGCGGCGCGTCACGGTGTCGGGATGGACGTTCGACCGCGACGACCTCACGAAGCCGGTCACCGTGCGCGTCACGGTCGGCGGGAAGGTGGTGGGGACCGCCACGGCGGACGCCTCGCGGCCGGACGTCGACCGGGTGCACCGGGCCGGGCGGAACCACGGGTTCCGGGCGACCGTGGCGGTGTCGAGCGGGAAGCGGAGCGTGTGCCTGACGGCGGTCGGGATCGGCCGGGGCGGGGACACCTCGATGGGGTGCACGACCGTCACGGTCCGCTGACGCCACCGGATCGCGGGAGGATGGGCGCATGCCGCGTGATCTCGTCCGCCGTGCCGCCCGTCGACTCCGTCGCTCCCTGACCGGGGCGGGGTCGGCCCCGGTCACGGAACCCGTGCGACTGCCGGTCCTCGGCTACGTCGTGGCCGGGGGCGGTGGGGCGCACCCCGCCTCGGCCCACGTGCGGGTCGTCCGTCGCACCGAGCACGTCGCGCGCACCGGTGCGGCCGAGGTCCGGCAGGTCGACCCCGCCGCGTTCGTCGACGGGACCGACACGACCGACTACCGGGCCGTCCTCGTGCAGCGGGACGCCCTGCCGCGGGACCTCGTGGCACCCTTCCTGGCCGCTGCCGCCGAGCGGGGGACCCGGACCGCCGCCGAGGTCGACGACGACTTCTTCACGGACTCCGGCCGCGACCGTCTGGCCCGGGCCGAGTACGACCCGGACCGGCTGGCCTCGATCGACGCCCTCGTGCGCGGCGCCGACCTCGTGGTCGTCAGCACCGAGGAGCTCGCAGCGCTCGTGCGGCCGCTCGCGCACCGGGTCGTGGTGGTCCGGAACGCCCTGGACCCGACGATCTGGACCCCGGGCGAGCCGGCCGCCGACGACGTTCGCCCCGCCGACGAGCACCGGGTGCTCTACATGGGGACGCTCACGCACGGCGCCGACCTCGAGCTGCTCCGGGACGTCTTCACGGACCTGACCGCACCCGACGGCACGCCGATCCGCCTCGAGGTGATCGGCGTGACCGAGGACGCCGACGATCCCGGCTGGTACCGCCGCGTCGAGGTGCCGGACGGCCACTACCCGGCGTTCGCCCGCTGGCTCGTCGACCACCGGCAGCGCTGGCGCGCAGGCGTCGCTCCGCTGCGGGACGAGGAGTTCAACCGGGCGAAGAGCGACCTCAAGGCGCTCGAGTACACCGCGCTCGGGCTCCCCGCGGTCGTCTCCGACCGGCCGTCCTACCGGGATGCGCGCGGGCACGGCGTCGTGGCCGTGCCGGACGACGTCGGTGCCTGGCGCGACGCGGTCCGGAGCGCCGTCGCCTCCGGGTCCGCCGACGCCGTAGCCGCCCGCTGGGTCCGCGACGAACGGACGATCGGCGACGACGGGGACGCCTGGCGGTCCGCTCTGCTCGACTAGGCTCGTCGCGTGACCGACACCGCAGCCCCCGTCCAGCCGCTCGTCTCGATCATCATGGGGTCGGACTCCGACTGGCCGACGATGCGCGCCGCGGCGGACATGCTGACCGAACTCGGCATCCCGTTCGAGGCCGACGTCGTGTCCGCCCACCGCACCCCCGACAAGATGACGCGGTTCGCCCGCGGCGCCGCTGCCCGGGGCATCCGCGTGGTCATCGCCGGCGCCGGTGGGGCGGCGCACCTGCCGGGCATGGTGGCCTCGATGACGACGCTCCCGGTGATCGGCGTGCCCGTGCAGCTCGCGCGCCTCGACGGACTCGACTCGCTGCTGTCCATCGTGCAGATGCCCGCCGGCATCCCGGTGGCGACGATGGCGATCAACGGAGCGGCGAACGCCGGGCTCCTCGCCGCGCGCATCATCGGCTCGGCCGACCCCGCGATCGCGGCGCGCCTCGGCGAGTACGCCGAGGGGCTCGAGCAGCTCGTCGAGGAGAAGGCGCAGCGCCTGCGCGACTCGCTCTAGCCGGCGGCACCCCGGCAGCAGGGACCGACCGCTAGAGGTCGGCGTGCAGCTGCCAGGTCTCGGCAGCCGAGTCCTTCCAGTCGTACATGCGCGCCCGGTCCGGACCCGCGACGGCCAGCTGCCCGGCGAGCAGCGGGTCGTTGACGACCTGGTAGACCGCCTGCGCCAGTCGTTCGGGGTAGGAGTCGCGGGGATCGCGGGCGACCGTCACACCGGCGTCCGAGGCGACCTCGCGCACGGCGTCGTCGTCCGAGTGCACGACCGGCGTGCCGAAGCTCATCGCCTCGATCACGGGGAGCCCGAACCCCTCGGCGAGGCTCGGGAACACGAACACCGTCGCCCGGTCGTACGCCACGGCGAGGTCCTGGTCGACGATCCGGCCGAGCACCTTCACGCGGTCGCGGGACAACCCTGCGCGCTCCGCGGTGCCGTACACGTCGACGTCGCCCCAGCCGTCCGGGCCGGCGATCACGAGCGGGACGTCGGCGGGGGCGTCCGGGTGTGCCATCGCCTCGATCAGGTACTGCAGGCCCTTCCGGGGTTCGAGCGTGCCGACCGCGAGCACGTAGCGCTCCGGCAGGCCGAGCCGCTCGGCACGGAGGTCGGCGTCGACGGGGGTCCGCAGCCGCCCGCTCGGCGCCCCGCCGATGACCCGGAGCCGTTCGTCGAAGCGGTGGATGCCGTTCAGCGTCGCCGCGACCGCGTGGGTCGGCACGACGACGGCGTCGGCGTGCTTCCACGCACGCTTCACCATCGCCCGGTGGAAGTGGACGCCGCGGGGTGTGAGGGTCTCGGGGTGGGTCCACGGCACGGTGTCGTGCACGGTGACCACCGTCTGCCGGCCCGGATCGCTGAACCGGTCGTGCTTGACGAGGGGCGCGAGCACGCTCGGTGAGTGCACCATGCCGCGTCCGACGCCGCCGACGAAGCCGCCCTGCCACGCGAGCGAGAGCTCACGGCGGGGGAGCGCCAGGCGGTCCAGGTCGCCGAGACCGGGGAGCAGCGTGCGGATGTGCGCGAGCTCGTCCTTGCCGACCGCCGAGACGATGCCGGCGACGTCGGCACCGTCCGGGGCACCCGCGATGAGGTGCCGTGTCAGTTCTTCGGCGTACCGACCGATGCCGCCGGGGACGGGGGCGACGATCTGGTCCACGACGACGTGGAGTGTTGTCATGCGGTGCGCCTCCTCGTGGTGCTGTGGTGCGCACTGCGCGGCCGGAAGCCGACCATATCAGTCCGCGCGGGGAGGGACCGGGGCGCCGGAGCGAGGTGTGGCGGCGGCGGTCACGCGGCGGTGCCGGGCGGCGAGGGCGGCCCCGACGCCGGCGAGCACGACGTCGCCGATCGTCATGAACACCCGGCTGATGACGGCGAGCGCGAGCGGGGCGGAACCCCCGGCGACGCTGCCGAGCAGGAGCACGAGGATGCCCTCGCGGGGGCCGATGCCGGCGGGGGCGATGACCACGATGAAGCCGACGAGCCAGGCGACGGCGTACGCACCCACGGCCACCGGGAACAGGGTCGGGGAGTCGGCGCCGAAGACCCGGAGCACGACCGTGGCCTGCACGCCGTACGCGATCCACATGACGAGCGACCAGACGAGCGACATGACCGTGCCGGACCAGGTCAGCGTGGTGTCCTGCGGCGGGCGGCGGAGCACCCGGAAGGCGATCGCGATGAGCCGACCGAGCACGGGCGGGGTGAGGCACACCAGGCCGACGACGATCACCGGGATGAGCCACCAGAAGGTCGCGAACCCGGTCGACGAGGCGAGCAGGACGGCGACGATCCCGACGACCGCGGCCGTGACCATGCTGACGAGCATCGAGGCCAGCGCTGCGACCGCGCTGCCGGTGCGCTGCAGTCCGTGCGCACGCCCGAGCTCGGCCTGGGCGGCGATCGACCACACACCGCCGGGGATGTACTTGCCGAGCTGCCCGACGAAGAAGATCGAGGACGCCGCGGCCAGGCGCACCCGGTACCCGCTGGCGGCCATCATCGCGCGCCAGGACAGCATGTTCGCGACGAGGGCGACGATGGTGAAGACGATGCCGACGACCACCGTGAGGGCGTCGAGCCGCACGAAGTCACGGGCGATGTCGTCCCACTGCTTCGCGATGCTCCACACCAGGAACACGACGGCCACGACCGCTGCAGCCCACTTCACGACGGTCAGCACGCGAGCGCGCCGACCGGTCGTCGGCACCGCGCCCGTGGCGACGTCGGAGGAGGTGTCGAGCGGGTCCGGTGACCCTGCGGCCGACCCCGTAGGCTGTTGTGCGTCCATCGACCGACAACTCTAAGGGAGCGCGCTGGATGCGACCCGATCCGGATCCCCGTCCGACCCTCCTCGTCGCCGCGTCGACCTTCCCGGCCGAGGCCGGCGACGGCACGCCCGGCTTCGTCCTCGACCTCGCGACCGCCCTCTCGGACGAGTACCGCGTCGTCGTCGTCGCCCCGATGACGAAGGGCGCCCGCGCGCACCAGCGGATCGGTGACGTCGAGGTCCGTCGGTACGGGTACTTCCCGGCCCGGTGGCGCGACCTGGCGGACGGCGCGATCGTCGACAACCTCAAGGCGAAGAAGTCCCGCTGGCTCCAGGTCCCGTTCTTCTTCGGCTCGATGGCCGCCGCGCTCCGCCGGGAACGCCGGCGCTCGCAGCCCGACGTCGCCCTGCTGCACTGGATCATCCCGCAGGGTGCCGTCGGCCAGCTCGTGCTCGGTGACCTGCCCCGCGTGGTGACCACGCTGGGCGGCGACCTGTACGCCCTGCGCAACCCGGTCCTCCAGCGGGTCAAGCGCTCCGTGATCCGCAGCGCTGCGTCGGTCACCTGCATGAGCACGGACATGGCGCGCGAACTCGGCAAGCTCGGCGCCCGCGACGACCAGGTGCACGTCGTGCCGATGGGCGTCGACCTCGAGCCGATCACCCGCGCGGTGGCGCGCGAGACCCGCGTCCCCGGCCGGGTGCTCTTCGTCGGCCGGCTCGTCGAGAAGAAGGGCGCGATCGTCCTGCTCGACGCCCTCGACCGGATGGCCGAGCAGCCGGCCGAGGTCGCCGTCGTCGGCGACGGTCCGCTCCGCACGCAGCTCGAGGCCCGGGCCGGGTCCGCCGTCACGTTCCTCGGCGCCCGTGGCAAGGAGGACCTCGCGTCCGAGTACGCCAAGGCCCGCATCGCGCTCTACCCGTCCGTCCCCGCCGCCAACGGCGACCGCGACGGCCTGCCCGTCGCCCTGCTCGAGGCGATGTCCGCCGGGTGCGCGATCGTCGCGTCGGCCGTGCCCGGCATCGTCGACGTCATCGAGGACGGCGTGAACGGCCTGCTCGTCGAGCCCGGCGACGCCGCGGCGCTCGCTGCTGCCGTGGACCGCCTGCTCGCCGACCCCGAGCTCGCCGAGCGGCTCGGCCGTGCCGCGGCCGAGACGGCGGCCGCGCACACCGTGGACGCCGTCGGTGACCGGTACCGCGGACTGCTGGCGGCCGCGCGCCGCTGACGCGCGTCCCTGCGGGTCAGGAGGGGGCCCCACCAGCCGGTACCGGCGCACCGCGCCAGCGGGGTGACGGCCGTGTCTGGAGGGACGGTGCGGGCCCGCACCGCGCCTCCTGGACCGCATCAGGTCACCGTGAGAACGACGCGAGCTTCTGCTTGAGCTGCTGGTCGATGTACGGCTCCAGCGACTTCGCCCAGGTACCCGTGATGTGGCTCGTGTCGCGGTAGACGAGCACGCCACCGATCACGGCCGGGCAGGTCGTGTCCGTGCAGTAGTACTTCGTCAGGTCGAGCACGCTGCCCGTGCCTCCGGCGGCGGTGAACGCCGCCATGGCCTCGGCCGACGAGTCGGTCTGGGCGAGGGCCACGGACCGCGGGTTGTCGCAGGACGAGTCGGTCGGGCCGGTCATCCGGCTCACGCACGCCACGACGTCGCGTCGGGGGACCGGGTTGTCGCGGACCGCGATCACGGGGAGGTCGTCGCCCGCTGCCTGCTGCCAGGCGTCGAGGAGTCCGGCGCGGGTGGCGTCGTCGCGCTGCTGGCCCTCGGGGGCGTCCACCGGCATCTGGGTCGTCGAGTGCGCGACGATCAGGGCGTCGGCGTCCCGGTGCTGCTTGACGAACGCGATCGCCTGCTGCTTCCAGCGGTCGCAACCGCGACCCGAGGCCGGGCTCAGGGACTGCTGGTGCGCGGTCGTCAGGTAGCACCCGCCGATGCCGGCGAGGTCGATCCGCCAGTCGTTCTTCGCGGCCAGGTCGCGGTAGACGCCGAGCAGGGTGTTGCTGTGCGAGTCGCCGATGACGAGGAGGTGCTTCGAGTAGCCGGTGGTCTTGCCGAGCACGCAGGTCTCGAAGCGGCCGCTCCAGCACTTCTTGATGTTCGGGTCCGGCTCGTCGGGTGACGGGTTCGGGTCGTCCTCCTTGGCGGCGGACGGCGCGGGGACACGGACGTCGGCGAGCTTCGGGTCCACGCACGGCTTCGCTGCGCTGATCTGCGCCGCAGCCCCGAAGCACGAGACCTCGCCGTCCTGCAGGCGCTTCGTGAAGGTCGCGGCCTGGACCTCCTGGACGTGCACTGCGGTCAGCGTCGAGACGCCGAGTGCCGCGACGACCACGGTGCAGACGACGCCGAGGACGGCGACACGACGCGGCCGCAGGGTGCGCACCCAGCCGGAGAACCGGAGCGGCTCCTCGAACCACACCGTCGTGACCGCCGCGAGGACGAGCGAGACCACCAGGACCGCGAGCTTGCTCTTCCAGCCGAGCGGGTGGTCGAGCCAGATCGGCACGATGACCACGAGGGGCCAGTGCCACAGGTAGAGCGAGTACGAGATGCGCCCGACGAACGCGATCGGGCGGACCGCGCCGAGGAGCTCGAACAGCGTGCCGGCACCGAACGTCACCATCAGCGTCGCGCCGACGACCGGGAGCGCAGCGGCGATGCCGGGGAACGGCGTCGTCGGGGTGATCACGACGAGCGAGGCGAGGAGCGCGAGCGCCCCGACGATCGCGGCACCCGAGCGGACGGACCGGGCCACGACCGTGCGCGGTGCGGGGAGCGCGACGGTCGCCGCGAGCCCGCCGAGCGCGAACTCCCACGCGCGGGTGGCCGTCGAGAAGTAGGCGACGCCGGGGTTCGTGTTCGTCTGCACGATGCACCAGACGAGCGAGACCACGACGACCGTGCCGAGCAGGATCCGTGCCGTGGTGACGGGGGAGACGCGCTTCCGCACGACGAGCGTGAGCAGGAGCAGCAGGAGGGGCAGCGCGATGTAGAACTGCTCCTCGACCGAGAGCGACCAGAAGTGCTGGAACGGCGAGGCCTGGTTGTCGGCGTCGAGGTAGTCGACCGAACTGGCCGCCAGCTCCCAGTTCTGCGCGTAGACCGTCGAGGCGATCAGCTCGCGACCGTACTGCGACCAGAGGGCGCTCGGGACGACGAGGAGCACCGCGGCGCCCGTCGCGAGGATCGTCAGGAACGCGCCGGGCAGCAGCCGCTTCGCCCGCCGGGACCAGAACTGCCCGAGTCGGATCCGGCCGGTGGAGAGCTGCTCGCGCAGCAGGTGGCCGGTGATGAGGTAGCCCGAGATGACGAAGAAGACGTCGACGCCGACGAACCCGCCGTGCAGCCGGTTCGGCCACAGGTGGTAGACGACGACGGCGAGGACTGCGAACGCCCGGAGCCCCTGGATGTCCCAGCGGGTGGTGTCCCGAGCGCGATGTGCGGGTCCGCGCGGGTCCTCGGTTGCAGTGGTCACTGACGAAATCCTACGAGTTGTCGTGCGATCCTCGGAAACGGACGCGGCTTCGGGGACGTTCAGATCCGGGCGGCACGCAGGGCGTCGACGGTGTTGCGGACGCCCTGGCCGAAGTCGGTGAAGTCGCGGGCGTCCACGGTCGGCAGCACCCGGGAGCCGAACCGGAGGTCGAGGCCCTGGTAGGTCGCCGAGGGGTCGGCACCGTGGCGGACGTCGAGGGGTTCCCCGAAGGCGTCCTCGACCGCGGCGACGACTTCGGTGATGGTGGCGCTGCGGCCGGAGGCGAAGATCTTGGTGACGGCGGTGCCGGCGTCGGTCGACCGTTCGGTCGTGTCCAGTGCGTCCAGCACCATCGCCGCCGCGTCGTCGATGTAGAGGTAGTCCCGCGTCGTCTCCGTCGGGACGTAGATCGACGACGGCCGGCCTTCGAGGTGCGCGAGCGCCAGCTGGGACACGAGCCCCTGCGCCTTGCCGAGGTTCGCCCCGGGCCCGTACAGGTTCGAGAACCGTCCGACGAGCAGCCGCGCACCGGTCGACTCGGCCCAGGTGCGGAACCGCGCTTCCGACGCGAGCTTCGACCGGCCGTACGGCGCGAGCGGAGCCGGCTCGGAGTCCTCGTCGAAGGGGGCCGGCGAGGAACCCGCGTAGACGGCGCCCGCCGAGGACGCGAAGAAGAGCGTCCCCGGGGCGGCCTCGTCGCCCGCGAGGGTCTCGAGCACCCGCCCGATGAGCTGCTGCTCGGCCTCGAACACCTCCGCACCGGTCGCGACGACGCCCGTCCCGGCGCACCAGACGACGCGCCAGGGGGAGTCCGGCGTGCGGACGCCCCGGATCGCCGTCACGAGCGCCTCGACCGCGGCGTCCTGGTCGTCCCAGGGCACCGAGGCCGCGCGGACGTCGGTCCCCGGTGCCGCCTCGGCCGCCGCACGACGGACGGCGCGCCCGAGGAAGCCTCCGGAGCCGACGACGAGCGTCGCCGGGGTCGACGAGGCCGTCACGCTGCGAAGACCCCGGCGGCCGTCGCCGCGTGCAGCGCCTCGCGCCAGTCGCGCATCGGCGCCAGGCCCGCGCGGGACCAGCCGTCGTGCCCGAGCACACTGTACGCCGGACGCGGCGCGGGACGCACGAAGGCGGCGCTGTCGGTCGGGAGGACGCGGTCCGGGTCGAGCCCGTTCTCGGCGAAGATCGCCTTGGTGAAGTCGTACCAGGACCCCTGGCCGGAGTTCGTGCCGTGGTAGATGCCAGCCGGGGCGTCCGCGTCGACGAGCTCGACGATGCGCGCCGCGAGGTCACCGGTCCACGTCGGCTGCCCGACCTGGTCGGTCACGACGGACACCGTGTCGTGCGTCTGCGCGAGCCGGAGCATCGTCGCCGCGAAGTTCGGCCCGTGCGCGCCGTAGATCCACGCGGTCCGCACGATGTACGACGAGTCCGGCGCGATCCGGCGGACGTGTGCCTCGCCCTCGGCCTTGGTCCGGCCGTAGGCGTTCAGCGGGTCCGTCGGGGCGTCCTCGGCGTAGGGCGCGGTGCCGTTGCCGTCGAAGACGTAGTCCGTCGAGATCGTCACGAGCTTCGCGCCGTGCCGGACGGCCGCCTCGGCGAGGAGCCTCGGGCCCGTCGCGTTGACCGCTGCGGCGTCGGACTCGTGCGTCTCGGCGTCGTCGACCTTGGTGTACGCGGCCGAGTTGATCACGACGTCGTGGCCGGCGACGGCGGCGTCGACCGCGTCGGGGTCCGTGATGTCGAGGTCGGCGCGACCGAGCGCGGTGACGTCACGACCCTGCAGCGCGAGCTGCAGGTCGCGACCGAGCATGCCGGCGGCGCCGGTGATCAGGGTGCGGGTCATCGTGGCGTCCGGGCTCAGGCGAGCGCCGCGCGCTCCTTGAGGGGCTCCCACCACGCGCGGTTGTCGCGGTACCACTGGACGACGTCGGCGAGACCCTGCTCGAACGGCACCTGCGGCTCGTAGCCGAGCTCCGCCTGGATCTTCGAGATGTCGACCGAGTAGCGGAGGTCGTGGCCGAGGCGGTCGGCGACGCGGTCGACGTACGACCAGTCCTTGCCGGTCGCGTCGAGCAGCAGCTGGGTGAGCTCCTTGTTGGTGAGCTCGGTGCCGCCGCCGATGTTGTAGATCTCGCCCGCGCGGCCCTTGGTGAGCACAAGCGCGATGCCACGGGTGTGGTCGTCGACGTGCAGCCAGTCGCGGATGTTGTTGCCCTCGCCGTAGAGCGGGACGTGCTTGTCGTCGATGAGGTTCGTGACGAACAGCGGGATGACCTTCTCGGGGAAGTGGTACGGCCCGTAGTTGTTCGAGCAGCGCGTGATCGAGAGGTTCAGCCCGTGCGTGCGGTGGTAGCTGCGGGCGAGCAGGTCGCTGCCGGCCTTCGACGCCGAGTACGGCGAGTTCGGCTCGAGCGGACGCTCCTCGTCCCACGAGCCCTCGCTGATGGAGCCGTAGACCTCGTCGGTGGAGACGTGCACGAAGCGCTCGGTGCCGTGCCGGAGCGCGGCGTCGAGCAGACGCTGGGTGCCGACGACGTTCGTCTCGACGAAGATGCCGGAGTCGCGGACCGAGCGGTCGACGTGGGACTCGGCGGCGAAGTGCACGATGGCGTCGATGCCGGGGATGACCGCGTCGAGCTTGGCCGCGTCGCGGATGTCGCCCTGCACGAAGGTGTAGCGCGGCGAGTCCGCGACGGGGGCGAGGTTCTCGAGGTTGCCCGAGTAGGTCAGGGCGTCGTAGACGACGACCTCGGCGCCCTCGAGTCCGGGGTACGCGTCCTGCAGGGTGCGACGGACGAAGTTCGAGCCGATGAAGCCGGCTCCGCCGGTGACGAGGATCTTCACGAGGTCAGGTTCCTTTTCGGAGTCGGTGACGTTGGATCGATGGACGAGTGTAGCGGGGCGTCCCGGAGCAGCAGGTTCCGGCGGGCCTCGACGAGTGCCCAGACCCCCGCGACGGCGGCGAGGAGCAGCACCACGACGAAGCCGTACCGGCCGGCGGGCGTCAGGTTCACGAGTCGACCGAGACCGGCGACCGTGACCTGCAGGTGGGTGTTCTCGTAGAAGCCGCGGTAGGCGACCGTCAGGCCGTAGAGCCCGATCACGGGGAAGCCCCAGAGCGCGAAGGAACCGACGCGGCCGCGCTCCGGTGCGCTCGTCACGAGGTTCCGCCACGCGATCGCGCTGACGGCGATGAGCGGGACGAGCCCGATGAACAGGTAGCGGCCCTGTGCACCGGCGATGAGCTGCGTGTCGTCGTAGGAGGAGAAGTTGTTCTGCAGCTGGATCACGAGCGTCAGCGCAGGCAGGACGAGCAGCACGATCGCCGTGCTGCGCTGCGCGGTGCGACGGAACGCCCACCCGACGATCACGGCGAGGGCGATCACGGTCAGGGAGTCCGTGAGGATCTGCGTCATCGGGTAGCGGAGCGCACCGAACTGGCCCCAGAACGACGAGGTGAGGCGGTCCCACTCGACGTTCATGAACTCGCCGAAGTTGGCGCTCGTCTCGCGGCCCCACGGCTTGTCCTGGCGGACGGCGCTCACGCCGTCGGGCTGGAGCGTGCCGAAGAGGACCAGGTTGCGGATCCACCACCACGAGCCGGCCGCGGCGACGATCGCGCCGGCGACGGCGGTCCGGCCGATGCGGGCACCCCACGACAGGGTCCCGTGGCCGGCGACGAGCAGGGCGATCGCGACGAACGGCACCGTCGGCAGCCCGGTGCCCTTCACCGAGCACACCGCGGCGACGGCCACCCCGAGCCACACGACGATGCGCCACCGGTGGTCGCCGGTGAGGGCCCGGGCGGCGAGCCACGAGATCACGGCACCGAGCACGATGACGGGCGCGTCGTTCGTGACGGACGAGCCGATCTGCGCCAGCTGCGGCACGGCGAACAGGGCGAGGACGCCCACGATCGCGGTGCGCGGCGAGCGGGTGACCCGCCGGACGGTCGCCCACGTCAGGAACGGCAGCGGGAGCAGCATCACGACGTCCATCAGGCGCAGGGCCATGACGCCGATGTCCCAGCGCAGGTGGAAGAACCCGATCGCCTTGAGGACGACCGCACCGACGCCGTAGTACGTCGGCGGGTGCTGCGACATCTGGTTGACGAAGTCGTGGTTGCCCGGGTTCTCCGCGGTGAGTTGCGCGACGGTCTCACGGTCCGCCGCGGCGACGTTCGTGGACTGCCCCTGCTCGACGTACGTCGTCTTGAGCAGGTCCATGTCGCCCGGCGCCGGCCACCCCTTGCCGAGCGCGAGCTGTTCGGCGGCGTCGAAGTGCGCTGCCTCGTCCGGGGCCGCGAACATCGGCGTCAGGAAGGCCCACAGCGTGAGCAGCAGCGCGAACGCAGCCGTCAGTGCGATGACGGCGCGTCGTTCCCCCCGGGTCACCGGCAGAGCGGCGGTGACCTCAGTCGCCATAGCGCTGGAGTTTCTGCAGGTCGAGCTGTTCCTCGGCCAGCGTGCGGTTGAGCCGCGTGAGGTCGGCGACGACGCCGATCACGATGCTGAGCACCGCGGTGATGAGCAGGACCACCCCGAGGATGATCGACTGCAGGTGGTTGCCGCCGGTGTGCATCGCGAGGAGCACGAGGTACCGGACGAGCGGCCACGCCCCGAGCGCGCCGAGGATCGCCGCGACCCAGAGGAAGAGCGCCATCGGACGGTACATCAGGTACACGCGGGCGATCGCCGACCCGGACTGGAACATGTGCTGCCAGATGTTCTTGAACAGGCGGGACTCGCGCGTCTTCGGGTTCGTCGTGATCGGGATCGACGCGATCGCCAGGCGCTTGTACCCGGCCTGCACGATCGTCTCCATGCAGTAGCTGAAGCGCGTCACGATGTTGAGGCGGATGAGCGAGTACTTCGAGTACGCGCGGAATCCGCTCGCGGCGTCCGGCAGGTCGAGACCCGCCGCGCGCGAGGCGACCCACGAGCCGAAGCGCTGCATGAGCTTCTTGAACCCGGAGAAGTGCTCGATCGTCCGGGTCTGGCGGTCGCCGATCACGATCTCGGCTTCCTTGCGGAGGATCGGCTGGACCAGCTCGGCGATGTGCGCCTGCGGGTACTGGTTGTCACCGTCGGTGTTCACGACGATGTCGGCACCGTGGAGCAGCGCGTAGTCGACGCCGTCCCGGAACGACCGGGCGAGGCCCATGTTCGTGGTGTGGTGCACGAAGTGCCGGACACCGTGCTCCTTGGCGACCTCGACCGTGCGGTCGGTGCTGCCGTCGTTGATGACCAGGATCTCGATCTCGTCGATGCCGTCGATCTGCTTCGGGATCGAGTCGATGACGCTGGCGAGGGTGTTCTCCTCGTTGAGGCAGGGGATCTGGACGAATAGCTTCACGGGCTCGCTTGGTCTCGTTTCGGGAGTCGGCAGTGCGCAGAACCATGACAGCCTATGCGAACTCGCGCCTTGCTAGGCTTCCCCGGTGCAGATCCGCGAACTGAAGATCCCCGGCGCGTGGGAGTTCACGCCCGTCCAGCACGGCGACGCACGAGGAGCATTCCTCGAGGCGTACCGGGCCGACGTCCTCGAGGAGACGGTCGGCCACCCGCTCGACCTGCGGCAGGTGAACATGTCGATCTCGGCGGCCGGCGTCGCACGGGGCATCCACTACGCCCTCGTCGCACCGAGCCAGGCGAAGTACGTCACCGCCGTCCGCGGGGCGTTCATCGACTACATCGTCGACATCCGCGTCGGCTCCCCGACGTTCGGGCAGTGGGACTCGGTCCGCATCGACGACGTCGACCGCAAGGCGGTGTACCTGTCCGAGGGGCTCGGGCACGCGATCGTCGCGCTCGAGGACCAGTCGACGGTGAACTACCTGGTCAGCGCGCACTACAACCCCGAGCGCGAGAAGGGGATCACGATCCTCGACCCGACCGTGGGGCTCACGCTGCCGGACGGGCTCGGCGAGCCGGTCCTCTCCGAGAAGGACACCAGCGCACCGACCCTCGAGCAGGCTGCCGCCGCAGGGCTGCTCCCCACCTACGAGGAGTGCTTGGCCTACACCGAGTCCCTCCATACGACGAAGTAACGAAGCAAAGGACGCACCCGTGAAGGGCATCATCCTCGCCGGGGGTTCCGGCACCCGTCTCTGGCCGATCACCAAGGGCATCAGCAAGCAGCTCATGCCGATCTACGACAAGCCGATGGTCTACTACCCGCTGTCGACGCTGATGATGGCCGGCATCCGCGAGGTGTTGGTCATCACGACGCCGGAGTACAACGACCAGTTCCGCGCGCTCCTCGGCGACGGCTCGGCCCTCGGCATGGACATCCAGTACGCCGTGCAGCCGAGCCCGGACGGCCTCGCGCAGGCCTTCGTCATCGGCGAGGACTTCATCGGCGACGACAGCGTCGCGCTGGTCCTCGGCGACAACATCTTCCACGGCACGGGCCTCGGCACGAACCTCCGCAAGAACACCGAGGTCGAGGGCGCGACGATCTTCGCCTACCACGTGGCCGACCCGAAGGCGTACGGCGTCGTCGAGTTCGACGACAGCTTCACCGCGGTCTCCATCGAGGAGAAGCCGACCGAGCCGAAGTCGAACTACGCCGTCCCCGGCCTGTACTTCTACGACAACAAGGTCATCGAGATCGCGAAGACGATCGAGCCGAGCGCCCGCGGGGAGCTCGAGATCTCGACCGTGAACGAGCGCTACCTCGACGCCGGCGAGCTCGGCGTGCAGGTCCTCGACCGCGGCACGGCCTGGCTCGACACCGGCACGTTCGAGTCGATGATGCAGGCGTCCGAGTACGTCAAGGTGATCGAGGACCGTCAGGGCTTCAAGATCGGCTGCATCGAGGAGATCGCCTGGCGCAACGGCTGGATCGACGACGCACAGCTCGCCGACCTCGCCGCCCCGCTCGTCAAGGGCGGCTACGGCGTCTACCTCCAGCGCCTCCTCGCCGCCTAGTCACACCCCGTGGCGCCCGGCTCTGGTTGGTTCGGTCGACGCCGCCGTCGCGACGCGACGCCCTCCGGCCCCGATGCGGTCCAGGAGGCGCGACACCCGTCCGCGACGGCGGCGCCGCCCGAGCGGGTGGCCGGGTTCGACGGCCCGGCGCAGGTCCGGCAGACCGGCGTCACCGTGCTCCTCGTCAGCCGGTCCGACCGGCACGACCGGTTGCCCGCGATGGTCATCGCTGCCCGGACCGCCTTCGGTCCCGAGGCGGACGTCCGTGCCGTGGCCTACGTCGCGGACGCCTCCCCGGTCCTGCCGTCGCCCCGGGGCGTGCCGTGGGTGCGGCCGGACGCCGTCGACGGCATCGGATCGGCCGTGAACGCCGGGGTCGTCGGTGGGGTGCGGGGCGTGCTCGTCGTGGTGGACTCGACGGTGGGCGTCACCGACCAGGACCTCCAGGTGCTCGCCGAGGCCGGTGCGCACGGTGTGGCGCAGGCCCGGGTCTGGCTCGCCGACGGCTCCGCACGCCACGGGGCCCGGCTCCTCCGGCCGGGGGCGCTGCCCTGGAGCGACGACTCCGCGTCGGTCGTCCCCGGCGACGACGGACTCCGGTCGACGATCCTCACCGCACGCGACACCGCAGCCGCTGCGACCGTCTTCGCCGCGGACCAACCCGCACTGGCGATGCCCGGACGTGCGCTGGTACCGGCACCGTGCCTCCCGGACGAACGCACCACGCTGTCGGCCTGGAGCCGCGCGGTCGCGGACCGCACCGATCGTGACGTCGCGCTCGTCTGGGCGCTCGAGCGCTCGGACGAGGCGGGGCGCACCGTCGATGCGGCGACCGTCGACGCCGTCTCGGCGTGGCGCGACCGCGCCGTCGACGGGACCGGCTCGGTCGTGGCCGGGCCACCGGTGCCGCCGTGGGGCGCTCGGCCGGTGGCACCCGTGGCCCCGACGGTGTCGGCCACCGAGCAGCTCGCGTGGTCGCTGAAGATCGCCGCGCCCGCCGGACCCGAGGGCGACGGCTGGGGCGATGTGCACTTCGCCGCCGAGCTCGCCGCCGCGCTCGAGCGGCTCGGACAGCGGGTCCGCGTCGACCGCCGCGACGCCCACGTGCGGGACGACGACGGCGCGGACGACGTGACGCTCGTCGTGCGGGGGCTCGACCGGGTGCCGCCGAACCCGGCGTCCGTGAACCTGCTCTGGGTGATCAGCCACCCGGACGACGTCGCGGACACCGAACTGCGGTCGTTCGACCGGGCGTTCGCGGCGGGTCCGGCATGGGCCGCCGCGGCGAGTGCGCGGGCGGGCGTGCCGGTCCGGACGCTGCTGCAGGCGACCGATCCGGCGGTGTTCCGCCCGGGCGTGTCGTCCGGGCCCGACGCCGGCCGCGTCGTCTTCGTCGGCTCCACCCGCGGTGCCGCTCGCCCCGTCGTCGCGGACGCGGTCGCACTCGGTGCCGACTTGCGCGTGCACGGGCCCGGGTGGGAGGACGTCGTGCCGGAGTCGTCGCTCGGGGCGCCGTCGTTGTCCCGCGCCGAGGTCGCCCGTGCCTACGCGTCCGCCCGTGTCGTGCTGAACGACCACTGGCCGGACATGGCCGCCGGGGGGTTCGTGTCGAACCGGGTGTTCGATGTCCTGGCCGCCGGGGGAGTCGTGGTGACCGACCCCGTCGTCGGGCTCGGCGAGGTGCTCGACGTGCCGACGCTGGCGGTGGCGGGGTCGCGGGAGGACCTCGCGGCGCTGCTCGACCCGGCGTACCCGTGGCCCGCCGAGGCCTCGCGTGCCGAGGTGGCCGCGCGCATCGCCGCCGAGCACTCCTTCGATGCCCGTGCCCGCGTGCTGCTCGACGCCGCGCGCGCCGAGCGTGCGCGCCTGCGGCGCTGAGCGCGCCGCGGTTGCTGCGGCGGCGGCTGCGCCGCCCGCGGCGTCGAACCACGTTCGCGACGTCGAACCAGGCCGCGCGCCCGGTTCGACGTCGGACTCGTGGTTCGACGCGTGCGCGCCGCCGCGCGTTGCGCGGCCGCGCGCCCGCGCCTGCGCCGCCGCACAACCGAAGCCGCGCCGAACCGCGGAAACGCGCAGCGCGAAGTGGTTTTGGTTGTGCCGCGCCGCGGCTGCGTCGAACCACGTTCAGGACGTTGAACCAGGCCGCGCGCCCGGTTCGACGTCGGATTCGTGGTTCGACGCGGGCGCGCCTGCGCCGCCGCACAACCAAAGCCGCGCCGAACAGCGGGAAGGCGCGGCGCGACGTGGTTTTGGTTGTGCGCAGCCGCAGCCGCAGCCGCAGCCGCAGCCGCAGCCGCAGCCGCAGCGCGCCGCGCGCGCTACTTGCGCGTCACCCAGCGCGCCCGGACAGCGAGCCCGACGCGCAGCACCGCCCGCAGCGGCCACAGCCACCACGCCCGGTACTTCCGCGACAGGAACCGGTAGGCGCTCCGGTGGTGCTCGATCTCCATGCGGCGCCGGTTCGACGAGGTCGAGTGCGCCCCGGTGTGCGTGACCACGGCGGTCGGCACGTACACGTTCGCCCGCCCGGCGAGCCCCACGCGCTGCCCGAGGTCGACGTCCTCGAAGTACATGAAGTACGACTCGTCGAAGCCCCCGAGCTCGCGGAACAACGACGTCCGGATGAGGAAGCACGCGCCGGACAGCCAGCCGGCCTCGCGCTCGACGACCTGGGTGGTGGACCAGTACCGCTGGCTCCAGGGGTTCGCCGGCCAGAAGCGCGAGAACGCCGCGTGTCCGAGGCCGGTCCGGAGCGACGGGAGCTGGCGCGCCGAGGGGTAGGTGTCGCCCTGCTCGTCGAGGATCCGCGGGCCGAACGACCCGCCGGACGGCAGCCGGTCGGCTGCGGCCACGAGCTCGTCGACGGAACCGGGGGCGAGGACCACGTCGGGGTTCGTGACGAGCAGGAACTCCGGCCGGACGTCGGGGAGCACGTCGTCGAGTGCGCTGAGGGCCGCGTCGATCCCGCCGCCGTAGCCACGGTTGCCCCCGGAGGACACGACGACGGCGCCGTACGACTCGCCGATCGCCCGCAGTGCGTCGAGGTCGGCCGAGCCGTTGTCCGCGATCACCACGGCCACGGGTTCACTGGACGCCGCAGCGATGCTCGCGAGGAACGGCCGGATCGTCTCACCGGTGTTGTACGTGACGGTGAGCACCGCGACCCGGGTCATCGTGTTCCCCCGGCGACGGCCCCGGCGACGGTCCCGGCGACGGCGGCGTACGCGTCGACGTGCACGGCGGCCGTGGCCTCCCACGTGAACGAGGAGGCCCGGCGGAGTGCGGCGGCGCGGTGCGATGCGACGCGTGCGGGGTCGTCGAGCAGTGCGGCCATCGCCGCCCCCAGCGCCGACGTGTCGGGCTCGGTGTAGACGGCGGCGTCGCCCCCGACCTCCGGCAGCGACAGGCGCCTGGTGGTGAGCACGCACGCGCCGGCCGCCATCGCCTCGACCACCGGCAGGCCGAAACCCTCGCCGAGGGACGGGTACACGACGAACTCCGCGCCGCCGAGGAAGCCGGAGAGGTCCTCGAGCGGGAGGTACCCGGCCTCGATGACGTGGTCGGCGTCCTGCAGCGCGTCGAGCCGGGCGATCGCGGCCTCGTCCCAGCCGCGGGCACCGGAGAGCACCAGCCAGGGTGTGTCCGACCCCGTGACCGCACGGGCGTCGCGGACCGCGGCGTAGGCGTCGAGCAGGGCGGTGACGTTCTTGCGCGGCTCGATCGTGCCGAGGAACGCGATCCAGGACGCGTCGTCCGGGAGGGTCGCGGCGATGCGGGCGTCCTCGACCTCGGCGGTGGACGGCTCGTGGAACACGGTCCGGTCGACCCCGAGCGGTGCGACCCGGACGTCCGCACGGATGCCGGACACCACGCGTGCAGCCTCGGTCGCGGTGGCGGCGCTCGGCACGATGACGACCGGACGGGTCCGGAGCGATCGGCGGCTCCACCAGGTGAAGAACGTGCGCTTCAGGCGGGAGTGCCACTCGGGGTTCGAGAAGAACGTGGCGTCGTGCAGCGTCACCACGGAGCCGCGGCGCCACGAGAACGGGAACGTGTAGTGCGGGGAGTGCAGCACCGCCGCGCCGATCCGCCGACCGAGTGCCGGCAGCCCGGTCTGCTCCCAGAGGAAGCGCAGCGGCACGGAGTCGGTCCACGCCGGTGCCGTGTGCAGCGTCACGTGCGGTGCGACGTCGCGGAAGTGCGCGGCGTGCACGGGCCGGACGACGAGGTGCACGTCGAGCGACGGGTCGGTGAGGTGCGACGCGACCCCCTCGACGTAACGTCCGACACCGCCGAGGTTGCGCGGTACCGCGGTCCCGTCGATGAGGACGGTGAGCTGCGGCACGCGAGGTTCCTTCCGGCCGGGGACGCCGCGGCCGGAACCGTCGACGGGGGAGTCCCCAGGATAGCCCGCTCCGCTCATGCGTCCGGGTCCACGGCGCTCCGCGGGACGGACGCGACCCGCGTCTCACGGAGCCGCCGCGCGAGGTGCGCGGGGAGGTGCCCCGTCACGTCGGCCAGGGCTGCCAGGACGAGCCGCGCCTCCCGTCGGGTGCGACCGGAACGCAGTCCGACCAGGCCGCGCGCGGTCGTCCGGACCGCAGCCCGCAGGACCGTCGGCCACGGCGCGTGCCACAGGGCGACGACCAGCCGGTTGCGGGCGTTGCGGAAGACGAACAGGTCGCTCTGCACGCCGGACGACGCCGAGTGGTCGTGCTCGACGACCGCGGCGGCCGCGTACTCGACGCGCCACCCGCGGCGGCGGAGCCGCCAGGCGAGCTCGGTGTCCTCGTAGTACATGAACAGCGACTCGTCGAGGAGGCCGACGTCGTCGAGCGCGGCCTTCCGGAGCGCGGAGGCGCCGCCCGAGAACCCGAACACGTCGCGGTCCGCCGCTTGGTCGGCCGCGCCGAACCAGTCGCGGTCCATGCCGTTGCCGTCGCGGTCGACGCGCACGCCGGTCGAGTTGAGGCGGACTTCGCCGTCGGCATCGGGCACCCACAGGTGGCCGGTGTGGTCGCGCAACGCCCGTCCGGCGGGGGCCGGGGCACCGGCCTGGAGGCGCGACCAGCGCCCGGCGAGCACGATGCGGCCCGTCACGGCCGCCACGGCCGCAGGGGCGGCGTCGAGGTGGTCGCGGAGGGCCGCGACGAAGCCCGGAGCCGGCTCGGCGTCGTTGTTGAGCAGGACGACGACGTCGGCGTCCGCGTGCCGGATGCCCGTGTTCGCGCCCGCGGCGAACCCGCCGTTGGTGTCGCGGACCAGCACCGTCGCCTCGGGCAGCTCGCGGCCGAGCACGGCGACGGAGTCGTCCGACGACCCGTTGTCGACCACGATGACCTGGTCGGCCGCGCCGTCGTCGAGCACGGCGCGGGCGGCCCGGGTCGTGAGGTCCGCACGGTTCCAGTTGACGACGACGACCGCGGTACGGGAGGCGCCGTCGGTGGGCGTCAGCCGAGCTCCTCGATGGAGGGCTTCGCGTAGACGCTGCCGACGGCGTCGCCGAACGACGGGACCTCGAACGAGTCGCACTCCGGCAGGTCGTGCAGGTGCCGCCCGGCGGAGTCCATCATCGACACGTTGATGAAGTACTTGCCGGTGCCGAAGTTCGTGTCCGTGATCCGGAGGCGGAGCTTCCGGCGCCCGTGCAGCGGCTGGAGCGTGACGCCCATGATGCCGGTGGTGGTGCCGTAGACGACCTGCCCGGCGGTGTTGTTGATCTGGACGGCGGCCTCCCAGTCGGCGACGCCGTCGAGGTGCTCGAACTCCATGTCCACGACGAGGTCGTCACCGGGCAGGACGTCGGCGCGGTGCTCCTTGCCGTCGGCGTGGACGGTCGCCCCGAGGACGGTGCCGCGGCCCACGGCGACGTCGGCGCTGAGCTCGCCGGACCGGCGCTCCTCGAGCACGTCACGGAACTTGCTGACCGCCTGGACGGCGTCCCCGTCGTGCAGGACCTTGCCCTTGTTGAGCAGCACGACCCGGTCGCACATCTCCTGCACCTGGCTGAGCGAGTGCGTGACGATGATGATCGTCTTGCCCTGCTCCTGGAACGAGCGGATGCGGTCGAGGCACTTGCGCTGGAACGCCTCGTCGCCGACGGCGAGGACCTCGTCGACGAGCAGCACGTCGGGGTCGGTGTGCACGGCCACGGCGAACGCGAGTCGCACGTACATGCCGGAGCTGTAGAACTTCACCTGGGTGTCGATGAAGTCGCCGATGCCGGAGAACGCGAGGATGTCGTCGAACCGCGCCTCGGTCTCCTTGCGGCTCAGACCGAGCAGCGCCGCGTTGAGGTAGACGTTCTCGCGGCCGGACAGGTCCGGGTGGAAACCGGCGCCGAGCTCGAGCAGCGCGGCCAGCCGCCCCCGGCGGGAGACGGTGCCGGACGTCGGCTGGATGATCCCGCCGATGGCCTTGAGCAGCGTCGACTTGCCGGAGCCGTTCTGGCCGATGAGGCCGACGGTGGTCCCGGCCTGGATCGACACGGTGACGTCGTCGAGCGCCCAGAAGTCCTGGCGGTGCTTCCGGCCGGCGCGGCCGAGCGTGACGATCCGCTCGCGGATGGTGTTGTCCTTGCGAACGGTGAAGCGCTTGCGGACGTGGTCGATGACGATGACGTCGGGGCGCTCGTCGCCGCGCTGCTGGGCGGTGGGTGCGACGGGGGTGCTGATGGCCATGGGTCTAGAGCTCCTGCGCGAAGTTGCCCTGCAGGCGTGAGAACACGCGCTGCGCGCCGATGAGGCAGAACAGGCCGATGACGAACGCGATGCCGAGTCGGAGCATGAGGTGGTCGGGGTAGACGACCTTCGCCGGGTCGTGCAGCCAGATGGCGTTCTGCATGCCGAGGACGGACAGCGTGAGGGGGTTGTTCGTGTACACCGCGAGGATCCAGTCGACCTTCAGCCGCTGGACGACCATCGAGTACGAGTAGACGATGGGGGACGCCCAGAGCAGGACCATGAGGCCCACGTCGATGAGGAACTGCACGTCGCGCAGGTAGACGTTGAGGGCCGCGAGCACGAGCCCGATCGCGGCGCCGTACACGAGGATGACGAGCAGCGAGGGGATCAGGTAGACGAGTCCCTCGTGCCAGGGGAACACCCCGATGACGAGGGTCGCGGCGATGAGGATGGCGAACTGGATGACGTAGTTCACGAGCGCGGCACCGACGCTCGCGAGCGGGAAGACCTCGCGCGGGACGTAGACCTTCTTGATGAGCCCGCTGTTGCCCACGATCGAGCTGGTGGAACCCGCGACGATCTCGCTGAAGAGCGTGTAGGCGCTGAGTCCGGTGAAGACGTAGATCGCGAAGTTGTCGATGCCCTTGGCCGCGCCGAGGATCTGCCCCATCACGAAGTAGTAGATGAGGAGCTGGGTCAGCGGGCGCACCAGCGTCCACACGAATCCGAGCGCCGAGTCCTTGTACCGCGCCTTGAGGTCGCGGCGCACGAGCATGCCGAGCATCTCGCGCTGCCGGAAGACGTCGCGCAGTTCTCGCCAGGTTCCTCGGATGGCACTCGTCGGAGCGCCGACCACGACCAGGGGCTCCTTCGCGAGCGCGGCCATGCGGGCTTGATCGACCATGTGTCTCTTCGTTCGTGGGGGCAGGACCGGAACAGCATACTCACCGCATCACCCAGGACGCCGGTGCGCGCTGCGGACCGGGCGACACCTGTCGTCCGCCCCCGTGCGGGGGTGAATGTGCGCGGATTGAACCCTCAACCTTCACTTTGGGGTTACCGTTGACGCAACCCGGACCCTTGTCAACATCCACAGGACGGCCCGTCAGCATGCACTTCGCGTCACGGCCGATCGCTGCGTTCGCGGTGGTCGGTGTTCTCAGTCTCCTCGCGGCGGGTTGTTCCGCCACGAGTGACGACGACCCCACCGCGTCGCCCACGCGGTCCGCCGCACCGACTCCGACCGCATCGGCGACCGCGACGTCCGGCCCCTCGTCGACCCCGTCGCCGAGCAGCTCCGACGACGCGGACGACAGCCCCTCGGCGTTCCCGGGCTCCGGCCAGACGACCGAGCCCGACGACGACCCGTCGGACTTCCCGGCCACCGCCGTCGTCACGTACGCCGGGTGGGACACGGGCAGCCGGACGCTCCAGGCCGGTGGACTCGTGTCCGGCACGACGAACACGTCGGGCACGTGCACGTTCACCGCGACGAAGAGCGGTGTCACCCGGACCCTGACCAGCACGGCGGAGGCGAGCGCGTCCTCCGTGAACTGCGCGCAGGTGTCCTTCCCGGCGGCCCAGGTGTCCAGCGGCACCTGGTCCATCACCCTCGACTACCGGGTCGGCGCACAGTCGACCACGTCCGACCCGATGACGGCGGAGGTGCCGTGATGCGATCCATCCGAACCGACGGGCGACGACGCCCGCTGCGGTCGTCCCTCGCCCTCGTGGCCGCCCTCGCGGTCGCCGTGAGCGGCCTGACCTTCGGCACGGTGCTGTCCGAGCAGACGACGACGGCGTCCGCCTCGGCAGCGACCGCCGCGTCCTTCGACCCGGGCAACATCATCAGCGACGTGAACTTCTACAACGGGTCGGCGATGAGCTCGTCGTCCGTGCAGTCGTTCCTCAACAGCGTCGCGCCGAACTGCAAGCAGGCATCGGGCGGCCCGGCGTGCCTCAAGAACTTCTCGCAGAACATGAGCGGCATCGCCGCCGTGTCCGGTCGGTGCTTCCGCGATCAACGGCGGCGTGAAGTCGGCGGCCACGGTCATCGCGCAGGTCGGCGCCGCGTGCGGCATCAGCCAGAAGGTCCTGCTCGTGCTCCTGCAGAAGGAGCAGGGCATCGTCACGACGAACAGCCCGACGAGCTACATGTACCTGCACGCCACCGGCTTCGCGTGCCCGGACACCGCGCCGTGCGACCCGAAGTACTACGGCTTCGGCCAGCAGGTGTACGCCGCCGCGCTGCAGTTCAAGCGCTACCAGGCCTCGCCGACGTCGTGG
Organism: Curtobacterium sp. SORGH_AS_0776; assembly: GCF_031453355.1. Classification (NCBI taxonomy): domain Bacteria; kingdom Bacillati; phylum Actinomycetota; class Actinomycetes; order Micrococcales; family Microbacteriaceae; genus Curtobacterium; species Curtobacterium sp. SORGH_AS_0776. The sequence goes on along the minus strand of NZ_JAVIYU010000001.1, from coordinate 3,289,177 downwards.
GCGTACCAGGCCGGCCGCAACAACTCGATCCTCTACAACCCGAACGCCGCGTGCGGTCGGAAGACGGTCTACATCAAGAACCAGGCGACCGCCGGGCTGTACATCTACACGCCGTACACCCCGAACGCCGCCGCGATGTCGAACCTCTACGGCACGGGTGACAGCTGCTCGGCGTACGGCAACCGGAACTTCTGGCGCATGTACACCGACTGGTTCGGCTCGCCCACCGGTGGCAGCTCGCCCGCCGGGCACGTCGACTCCGCGACCGCCGGGTTCCGCCAGGTCACGGTGGGCGGCTGGGCGTACGACCCCGACGTCGCGACGAGCCCGATCCGGGTGGCGTTCTACGTGGACGGCGTCGGCAAGAAGACCATCACGGCCGACGGGGCGCGTTCCGACCTGGGCAGCCAGCTCGGCGCCGGCAACACCAGCCATGGGTTCTCGACGACCCTGACCGGGATCTCCGGCGGCAGCCACAACGTCTGCGTGTTCGGCATCAACCAGGGCGCCGGTGCCAACGCGCTGCTCGGCTGCCAGCAGGTGACCGTCCGGACCGGGGCACCGTTCGGCAAGCTCGACCAGGCCACCCTCGCGGCGGACAAGCTCAGCGTCCGCGGCTGGGCGATCGACCCGGACACGAAGTCCTCGATCCCCGTGCAGCTCCGCGTGGACGGCGTGGCGAAGAAGGCCTGGACCGCCAGCGCCTCGCGCGCCGACGTCGGGAAGATCTACCCGGGCTGGGGCGACGCGCACGGCTACTCGGCGACGATCAGCGGTATCGGTGCCGGGAAGCACACGATCAGCACGTGGGCGAAGGACACCTCCACGGGCAAGTGGACGCAGCTCGGGGCGAAGACCGTGACGAAGGCGAGCGGTTCGCCGTGGATCGTCATCGACGAGGCATCGTCGACCGCTCCCGGCAAGCTCAAGATCCGCGGCTGGACGGCCGACCCGGACACGATCGCCCCGCTGCGCGTGCACCTGTACCTGGACGGCAATGCCCTGACCTCGTTCACGGCCGACCAGACCAAGGCGGGCCTCGACAAGGCGCTGCCCGGCTACGGTGACGACCACGCGATCCTGTTCACCCGCAGCAGCGTCCCGGCCGGGAAGCACCAGCTCTGCATCATCGCGATCAACGTGGGACCCGGCGGCAACAGCAACGTCTGCACGACGTTCCAGACGCCGACCGGCCCGCCCAAGGTGAAGATCGAGTCCGGTTCGTCGCCGACGCTCGGCTCGCTGCAGGTCAGCGGCTACGCGGTCGACCCCGACACGGTGCAGCCGATCGGTGTGACGTACACGGTCGACGGCAAGAAGGTCACCACCGGCACGGCCGACCAGGCCAGCGCCACCGCGGCGAAGGCGTACCCCGGGTACTACTCGAAGCACGGCTTCCAGGCCACGCTCACCGGCATCGGCCCGGGCAAGCACACCGTGTGCGTCGTCGGGACGAACGTCGGGGGCGGGAAGGACGCCAGCGCCTGCAGCACGGTCGCGATGACCTCCGGCAACCCGGTCCTGCTGCTCGACGAGGTGTCCTCGCCCGCGGCCGGCCAGGTCAAGGTGCGCGGGTGGACGATCGACCCGGACACCGCGTCCCCGATCCAGGTGCACGTGTACGTGAACGGCGCCGGCGCGAAGTCGCTCACCGCGAACGAGGCGAAGGCGTCGCTCGCCACCACCTACGGCGGGTACGGCGCGAACCACTCGTTCTCGACGACCGTGTCCGGCTACAGGGCGGGCAGCACGCAGGTCTGCGTCTACGCGATGAACACCGGCGCGGGAGCGAACACCACGCTGTGCCGGACGATCACGGTGAAGTAGTGCGCTGACGGTCCGACGGACCACGATGCGAGACGGGAGGCGCCCCACCGGCCGGTGGGGCGCCTCCCGTCTCGTCCGTGGTCGGCTCAGCCGCGTCCGGTGCCGCGGCGCACGGCGCGCGCCAGACCGCCGAAGCGGTGCAGCAGGCGGTACTCGGCCGACCGGGTGAGCTCGTCGTACCGCAGAGCGATCGTGTCGCGCTCCTCCTCCGCACGCCGACGCGCGGCGTCGAACGACGCCACCGCCTGCTCGGCCACGACGAGCCGCTCGTTGATGTCGCGGACGCCCTGCAGGTGCACGTCGCGCTCGAGCTCGGCGACCCGCAGGACCTCGCGCTCGTTCGTCGCCCAGCGGAGGAACGGGGAGCGGCTGCCGGTGCGGGACCGGGCGTGCTCGATGGCCGCCTCGAGGACCGGGCGCACCTGTTCCGCACGCGCCGCGAAGGAGTGTCGCTCGACCACGACGGCGCGCAGCCGTTCGACCAGCGCCGTCCGCTCGCCGGCGGGCATCGCGAGCGCCCGCTCGAGGGACGCGGCGTCCTCGAACACGGGGACCTCGCCGAGGCCGAGCTCGTCGAGTCCGAGCGCGCAGTCCGTCACGGGGAGCGCCCCGGACGCGAGCGACTCGTAGAGGCGGGAGTTCAACGTGCCGTACTCGGCGGCGGGCGCGATGACGTCGTCGACGACGAAGGCCGCCGACCGGTAGACCTCGGGGAGCGCGAAGTAGGGGACCATCGGCCGCAGCTCGACGCCGGGGGACGGGTCGACGTGCTCGGCGTTCGCGGCGAACCAGACGATCGGCTCGGCCGGACGGACGTCGTCGAGGACGTCCTGCACGTGGCGGCGGACGCCCCAGAAGTTCACGGTCGCCACCGCACGGTCGCTTCGCGGGGTACCCGGGTCGGTCGTGAAGAGCTCGAGGTCGACGCCGATCGGCACGACCTCGACCGGGCCGTCGTAGTGCGCGGCGACGGCGTCGCGTGCGGTGCTCGACGACGTCCAGATCGCCTCGAACTCGTCGAGGTACGGTAGGGCCGCCCACTTCGCCGTCCAGTTGCGCACCCAGGCAACGAGGGCGGTGGACGGCGGCACCCGGCCCGGCACGAAGGACTCGATCATCACGACCACGACGGCGGTGTCGTCCGGGACCGGGTCGGCCCAGCGGGTGATCGGCCACATCGCGACGCCCCACCCGGCGTCCCGCAGCGCCCGTGCCAGCCCGAGCGCGACGTAGAGGTCGCCCTTGCCCTCGGCCGGGTCGTCCGTCGACACCGCGAACCGGACGGTCCCGCGCGGCCCCTCGGCGTGGTCGCCCGCGGCGATCGCGGCGTAGTCCGCGGCGAGGGGGGAAGACGTGGGAGCGGTCGGGATGCTGGTCGCGGTCACCGAGCCATTCTGCACGAATCGGCGCTGATCACAGGGGAGCGCGGGCGCGCGCCTTGTAGGGTGTCATCGGCCGTCGGCACCCCGCGGCCGACCCGTCGACCCGCGCCAGGTGCGCGGCAGCTGCTGGAGGAACCGCGTGACAGAGCGCAAGCCGGGAGTCGTGTCCGTCATCCTCGTGAACTACAAGGGCACGGACGACACCCTGACGAGCATCGCGGAGCTCCGCAAGCAGGACTGGCCGCAGGATCGGCTCGAGGTCATCGTCGTCGAGAACGGTTCCGGCCCCGAGCACCTCGGTCGGCTGAAGGCGTCGGAGCTCGACTTCACGCTCGTCGACGCCGGTGCGAACCTCGGCTTCACGGGCGGCTGCAACCTCGGCGTCGAGAAGTCCTCCGGCGAGATCGTGGCGTTCCTCAACAACGACGCCCGACCCGACACCGGCTGGGTGCGCGAGGCCATGGCGACGTTCGCCTCCGGCGCGGACATCGGTGCCGTGGCGTCGAAGGTCCTCGACTGGGAAGGCGTCAACGTCGACTTCACCGAGGCCGCGATGACCTGGTACGGCATGGGCTACAAGCCGTTCGCGGGCTCGCCGGACACCGGGCGCTGGGAGTCCGAGACCGACGTGCTGTTCGGCACCGGCGCGGCGATGTTCATCCGGGCGGAGCTCTTCGAGCAGCTCGACGGCTTCGACGACCGCTACTTCATGTTCTACGAGGACGTCGACCTCGGCTGGCGGCTCAACCTGCTCGGCTGGCGCTTCCGGTACCAGCCGAAGTCCGTCGCGTTCCACAAGCACCACGCGTCGATGAACAAGTTCGGCGACTTCCGCGAGACCTACCTCCTCGAGCGGAACGCCCTCTTCACGCTCTACAAGAACCTCGGTGACGAGCAGCTCGCAGCGGCCCTGCCCGGGTCGCTCGCGCTCGTCGTCCGTCGCGCCGTCGGTCGTGGCGAACTCGACTCGACCGAGCTCGACCTCCGCAACCCCGGCGACGACAGCGTCCCGACGATCCCCGTGCCGAAGACGGCGATGGCGGGCATCTACGGCGTCGACCAGTTCGTCGAGCAGCTGCCGTCGATGACCGAGTCGCGTCGGCAGATCCAGGCGACCCGCGTGCGCAGCGACCGCGAGCTCCTGCGCCTCTTCGGCAACCGCGACGAGCCCGCGTACCCGATCGAGAACTACCTGGCCGGTTACGACAAGATCGTGCACTCCCTCGGCGTGCTCGAGGTCGGCACCCGGCGTCGCGTCCTCATCATCACCGGCGACTCCATCGGCGAGAAGATGGCCGGTCCGGCGATCCGTGCGACCCAGATGGCGAAGCAGCTCGCCGGCGAGCACGACGTCCGGGTCATCAGCCTCACGCGCTCGTCGCAGATCGACCCCTCGTACGAGGTCGTCACCGTGCCGCACCGCCACCCGCGCCAGATGGTCGAGCACGAGGCCTGGGCCGACGTCATCATCGTGCAGGGCCACGCGCTCCGCCTGTTCCCGGTGCTCGAGTCGACGAGCAAGATCCTCGTCGTCGACGTCTACGACCCGCTGCACCTCGAGCAGCTCGAGCAGGGCCGCAGCGACGACGTCGACCAGTGGAACCGGCAGATCCTCGACGCGTCGGACACCCTGAACCACCAGCTCGAACTCGGCGACTACTTCATCTGCGCCTCCGAGCGGCAGCGCATGTTCTGGCTCGGCCAGCTCGCCGGCTCGGGTCGTGTGAACGCCCGGACGTACTCGCGCGACCCCGACCTCCGCTCGCTCATCGGCGTCGTGCCGTTCGGCCTGTCGTCGACGCCGCCGGTGCACGACCAGCAGCGGGTCAAGGGCGTCGTCCCCGGCATCGGGAAGAACGACAAGCTCGTCGTCTGGGGCGGCGGCATCTACGACTGGTTCGACCCGATCACGCTCGTCCGCGCCATCGGCCGGCTCGCCGCGAAGAAGCCGAGCGTCAAGCTCTTCTTCATGGGCGTGCAGCACCCGAACCCGGACGTGCCCGAGATGGACATCGTCGCCAAGGTGCGCGCCGAGGCCGACGCGCTCGGGCTGACCGGCAAGAACGTGTTCTTCAACGACGCGTGGATCCCGTACGAGGAACGCGGCGCCTACCTGCTCGAGGCCGACGCCGGCGTCTCGACGCACTACGAGCACCTCGAGACCACGTTCTCGTTCCGCACCCGGATCCTCGACTACCTGTGGGCACGCCTGCCGATCGTCACGACCGCCGGTGACTCCTTCGGTGACCTCGTCGCCGAGGAGAAGCTCGGCATCGCCGTGCACGAGCAGGACATCGACGGCCTGGCCGCAGCGCTCGAGACGGCGCTCTTCGACAAGAAGGCCCGCGCCGAGTTCATCGGCAACGTCGACCGCGTGCGCGAGCAGTTCACGTGGGAGAACGTCCTCGCCCCGCTCGTCGAATTTTGCCGGAACCCGATCCGCGCGGCCGACAAGAGCGTCCGCGACACTTCGTCGACGATCCAGCCGCACGCCATGCGCGTGCGCGTCCCGGACCGCAAGAAGCTCTACGGCGTCCGCCACGACCTCGGTCGCGCCGTGCACTACTTCCGGACCGAGGGCCCGCGGACCGTCGCGGGCAAGATCAAGCGTCGGCTGCAGAACCGGTGACCGCGGGCGCCACGGCGCTCGTCATCGTCCCGACCTACAACGAGGCCGAGAACGTCCGCACGATCGCCGCAGCCGTCCTGGGCGCGCTGCCGGACGCACACCTGCTCGTCGTCGACGACGCGAGCCCCGACGGCACGGGTGACCTCGTGCGGCAGCTCGCCGCCGCGGACGAGCGGGTGCACCTGCTCGAGCGTTCCGGCAAGCTCGGCCTCGGGACGGCCTACGTCGCCGGCTTCCGGTGGGGGCTCGAACGCGGGTACCCGCTGCTCGTCGAGATGGACGCAGACGGCTCGCACCCGGCCGACCGGCTCCCGGCACTCGTGGCCGCGGTCGACGGCGCCGACGACGTCCTGCTCGCGATCGGGTCGCGGTGGGTCCCCGGTGGGTCGGTGGTCGACTGGCCGCTCCACCGCGAGGTCCTCAGCCGCGGCGCGAACACCTACGCCCGGTTCGTGCTCGGCATCGGCGTGCGGGACGTCACCGCGGGCTTCCGGGTCTACCGCGCCGACGCGATCGCCCGGATGGACCTCGACTCGATCGACTCGAAGGGGTACTGCTTCCAGGTCGACATGACGTTGCGGGTGGACGACCTCGGCGGCCGCATCGTCGAGGTCCCGATCCGGTTCCGTGACCGGGTGCACGGCGTCTCGAAGATGAGTCGTTCCATCGTGCTCGAGGCGATGCTCCGCACCACCCAGTGGGGCCTGCAGCGGCGCTTCGGTCGCCGACGCGGCGCACGTCGCTGACGCGAGCCGCGCCCCGCGCCCCACGCCTCGCACCTGGTGCTTTCGCGCGTACCTGCTGGAAAGTTCTGACCCGGTACGCCCGTTCCTGCAAGGGATCGCACCTGTTCTGGGAAGAACGGAGCTACGGACAGACGGGAGGCGCGGTGCCAGCTGGCACCGCGCCTCCCGTCCGTGCAGGGGATGCGTCTCAGACGCAGCTCACGTTGTAGTCCTGGTTCCCCACGACGTACTGGGCCATCCGCACCTGGCTGCCCGCGGTGAGGCCGCCCGCCGAGCACGCCTTCTGCGCCGCCGCGACGCCGTCGTTGCCCACCGCGATCCAGCTCGGCAGCCCGCGGAGCGTCGAGGTCGACGGGACGGTCCCCACGATCTGCCCGAACTGGTACCCCGTCGAGTAGATGCCGATCGTCGACACGCCCGCGGCCTTGAGCGCGGCGACCATGCCCTCGATGTCGGCGCGGTTCTGCGTCTGGTCCTTCTGCCAGGTGGGTCCGGTCCCGTCATCAGCCTTCTCGACGTCGATCCACCAGCGGTAGGTCTGCGGCCCGACGACGCCGCGAGTGTGCGTTGCTTCGTATGCACGTGCGTAGCCGTACATCCAGGAGCATCCCGCGTCGAAGCCACCAGTGCACGGATTGTACGGATGCTTGATGGTCTGTCCCGACGGATCCTTATCAGTCGACGGCCAGACCGAAGCTTGCGATCCGGGGTTTGCGGCGAGCATGTAGAGCTGAGCCTTCGGCTGCGACGTGCCGCCCGACGAGTTCTTCGCCCACGTCAGCTGTTCCGTGAAGCAGCGGTTGTCGTTGTTGACGAGGTTGCCGTTCACACCGACCACACCGAAAGCGACGTTCGACACGAGCGCCTTGTCACACTGCGGCCACGAGACGTCGGCCCCGAAGCCGGAACCGCTCGACCCGTCGAGGAAGTACCCCGCGACGTCGAGGTGCAGCTGCGCGGACCCCTTCGACACCTTCGCCTGCACCCGGCGGTCGACGCTCGACCCGGTGACCTTCGCGACGACGAGGTTCGCGACCGAGGTGCCGGCGTCGAACACCTGCGTCGCGACCTGGGGGTCCTGGCCCGCGGGCGTCACGCGGAGGTACGCGGCCGCGGTGGGCTTCGTCGTCTCGGCGTTCGCGACGACGGCCGTGGCGGTCCCGGGGACGCCGGCGACGCCGGACAGTCGGATGGTCCCCGCGGTCGCGGACACCGAGCCGGCGAACGCACGGGTGGTGTCGATCGGGACGAACACCGAGCCGGTGGACGAGTTCGAGTAGTAGCCGGCGACGTCCATGTAGACCGTGCCCGAGCCCTTCGAGAGCTTCACCTGGGCGGCACCGTCGTCGGAGAGCTTCACGATCGCGAGGTTCGACAGCGCCTGACCAGCCGAGTAGAGCTGCGTCACGACCGAGGGGTCCTGCCCGGCCGTGGTGACGCGGACGTACCCGGCGACCGTCGGGTTGCTGACCTGCACGTTCACGGCGACGGCGGTCGCGTCGGCGGGGATCCCGGCGCGGCCGGCGAGGGGCACCTGCGTCGGCGTGGTGCCCACGGTGGCGCCGAACACCCGCGCGGCGTCGAGCGGGGTGTAGGTGGCACCGGAGCCGTCGGCGTAGTACCCGGCGACGTCGAAGTACCCGCCTCGCCGTGCCCTTCGAGAGCTTCGCCTGGATCGAGCCGTTCACGAGCCGCACGGTGACGAGGTTCGCGATCGTCTGGCCGGCGGCGAAGTCCTGCGTCGCGACGGTGGCGTCCTTGCCCGCGGGGGTGACGCGGACGTAGCCGGCCGCGGTGGGCTTGGCGACCTCGACGTTGACGACGACGGCCGTGGCGTTCGTGGGGACCCCCGCGTTCCCGGCGATCTTCACCACCTTCGGCGACGTCGTCAAGGCGCCCGACCAGACGCGGGTCGTGTCGATCGGCGTGTACCGGCCGGTCGTCGGCGCCGCGGCCTGCGCGGTCGGGACCGGTGCGACGACGGCGACGGCGGTGGCGACGAGCGCGGTGGTCAGGGCGAGTGCGAGGCGTCGGTGCAGGCGCATGTGGTTCTTCCCCAGGTTCGTGGACCGCCCCCTGACGGTCTCCGGCAGTCTAGGTGCACGATGCAACGGATCGGGGATCGCGGAGCACACCTGTGCACTCCGACACAGTCGCTCAGCCGCGCGGCAGGTGCCGCCGCCACGACCGCCGCCGTGCGGCGATCACGAGGACGGCGACGAACACCATCAGCCCGGCCCCGTGCAGCAGGTAGCTCTCCGCCGCACTCGTGACGCCCAGCAGCACCAGCACCGCCGCCGGCCACACGTAGGCGACCCCCGGGAACGTCGTCGCCGTGACCCAGGCCCGCGCGAACGCGAGCAGCGCCGTCACCGCGAGGATGATCGTGCCCGCGAGCCCGATCTGCAGCCAGGCGTCGACGAACGCGTTGAGGCCCGACGTGAACCGCTGCCCGGCCGGGTCGATGAACGTCACGTAGGGCACCACGGCCTCGTGCGGCCACGTGCCGACCCAGCCCCAGCCCTGGATCGGGAACTGGCTCACGAACACGCGGATCTGCGCCCAGAGGTCCACCCGGGTCGCCGTGCCCCCGGCCGCACCGATCTCGGCGAGGACCCGGTGCCGGGCGACGATGCCGAGGCCGATCATGAGCAGGACCGCCCCGCCGAGCACGCCGTTCACCACCGGCCGGGTCGTCGGTCGGGCGTGCCGGAGCGACCACAGCGCGAGGGCGGTCACGGCCAGGGCGATCATCGCGAGCCCGGTGATGGGGGACTGCACGAGCATCAGGGCGATGACGGCGAGGGCGGTCGAGCCGATCGCACGCCACATCGTCACCGAGCGGGTGAGGAATTCGACCACGAACGTCACCAGCGCCATCGCGGCGATGAAGCCCATGAAGTTGCGGGTCCCGCCGATGCCCTGGATCGGGCCGCCGTACGCGATGTTGCCCTGGATGCCGAACGCCGGGATCGGGGTGTCGAGGACGAGGCCGGACAGGACCTCGAGGCCGAGCGCGACCACGAGCAGGATCCGGAAGGCGTCGCCGGAGGCCCGGATGACCTGCACCAGGTCGCGGCCGAGCGCGAGGTAGAGCCCGAGCCCGATGAAGCAGACGGTGCCGACCAGCCCCCGGAGCGCCACCCACGAGTACTCGCTCCAGAGGACGCTCAACGCGCAGTACCCGACGAACGCCAGGAGCGAGAGGGGGAGCACCCCGTGCCACTCGATCCGGTAGCGCTGCCCGAGCAGGCTCAGGCCGGCGAGGACGAACAGCGTGACGAGCACGGCCCACACACCGGCGCGACCGACGAGCGCGGTCACCGTGGGTTGCGCGAACGCGAAGAGCACGATCACGGTCGCGAGTGCCTGGCTGAACCGGCCGCCCGCGGAGAACCCGATCCACGCCGACAGGTACCGTCGCGCGAGCACGCGTCTGGTCACCCGGCCGTCCGTCACCTCACCATCTTGGCCCATCCGGCCTCGTCGGCAGGTGGACGCCCCGGCGTCGTGCCCGGCGGCGGCCCCGATCGGCGTGCCCCGGACGTCCGCGACACGACGGGTGCGCCCCCGCGCGGATATCCACGATCCGCGATGTCGGCGGTACGATCGCGGCACCATGGCGCGCGGGTGGCGGCTGTACGGCGCACCGACGGTCGCTGCGGTCGTCGGTGGGTCCGCCACGGCCGTGGCCTGGTGGCGGCTCGGCCCGGTGACCCGCGGGACGGTGTGGGCCGAGGACGGCGGGGTGTTCCTCCGCGAGCGGCTCGCACTCGGCCCCGGCGCCGTCCTGGAGCCGTACGCCGGGTACCGCCACCTCGTCCCGCGCGTCGTCGTCGACCTCGCCTGGCTCCTGCCCGTCGAGCGGTACGCGGTCGCGGTGTCGGGCATGTCCTGCCTGGTCGTCGGGGTCGTCTGCGCGCTCGTGTTCCTGCTGTCCGGCGACGTCGTCCGGCCGTGGCCGCTCCGGGTCCTGCTCGCCGCGGTCCCCGTCTTCCTGCCGCTCGCCCCCGTCGAGATCAGCGGCACCGCGGCGAACCTGCACTGGTACGTGCTCGTCCTGGTGCCGTGGCTGTACACGAACCGTGCCCGGACGTGGTGGGGAGCGGTGGCGCTCGCCGTGGTCACGGCCATCGGCGTGCTGAGCGAGGTCCAGGCGACGCTGTTCCTCCCGCTCCTGCTGGTCGCCTGGCTCCCGCTGCGACGCACGGCGACGGGACGGGTGGACCTCCGCCCGCTGCCGGTCACCCTGGCGGCGGTGGTGGCCGGCGCGGTGCAGGTCGCGACGGCGCTCACGGACCCGCGAGCGTCCCGGCCGGGCGACCCGGGCGCCTCCGACGTGCTCGCCGGGTACCTGCTGCAGCCGCTCGGGGGCGCGTGGGACCGTCGGGTCGGTGTCGTCGCGGAGACGGTGCACGCGCACGGGTGGGGCGTGGTCGTCCTGCCGACCGTGCTGCTGGTGGTCGTGCTCGTGACGGCCGTGGTGCTCGGCCGGGGGCGTGCGCGGTGGGTCGTGGTCGCCCTGGCCGGAGGCTCCGTCGTGGTGTGGTGGGCAGCGCTGGTGGCGAACGGGTCGGCGGTGCAGGACTGGGTGGGTCTCGGGCCGGCCGCGCTGGCGGCGGGGCCGCAGCGGTACGCGGCAGCGTCCGGGTTGCTGCTCGTGTCGGGAGCGGTGGTGGCGGCGTCCGTGGTCATCGGGTCGGTGGGGCTGCCAGGAGGCGCGGGTCGAGCCGGTGCGGGTCGGTCCGGTCCGGCAGTCGGCCGGTCGGCGGCCGCGGGTCGGCTGGTGGCGGTCGTGCTCGCGTGGTGCGTGGTCGCCGCGGTGGTCGTCGCCGCCGCCTGGAACGCCGCTCCGGGGGCGACCCGGCGGAGCGCCGGCCCGGTCTGGTCCGCGCAGGTCCCCGCGGCCGCCGAGGCCTGTCGCGCCGACCCGACGCTGCCGTCCGTCGTGCTCCGGACCGCGCCGTGGCGGGCCGCGGTGCCGTGCGACCGTCTGGTCGAGTGGCCGTGACGACGGGACCGGTGCCGGAGGCCGGGGCGGGCTCGGGTCAGCGGCGCGCGGGCGTCCGGAACTCGCGGCGGGCCGGGGGCGTGCGGGGACCGTCACCGGCGGACACCGGCTCCTCGCCGACGAGCACGATCCGGGTCTTGATCGCGATGAGGGCGAACAGGACCCAGTTGCCCTGGTAGAGCAGTCGGGACTCGGCGACCGACTGCACGAGCAGCGCCACGACGACGAGCAGCGGCAGGAGCGACACCGGGTCGAACGGACGGGGGGAGAGCGACGCGTCGTAGCCGATCCGGGTCGCCGAGGCCCAGGACCGGCTGAGGGTCGTGACCACGTAGACCACGAAGACCGCCAGTCCGATGACACCGGTCTGCATCCACACGTCGAGGTAGGCGTCGTGCGCCTGCAGGTAGGTCACGCCCTTGCGGTGCGCGAGGTCCGCGAGGGTCGGGATGCCCGGCCACCAGTAGCCGATCCAGCCCCAGCCGACGACGGTGTGCTCCTGGATGAGCCCGATGACCCGCTCCCAGATCACGCCGCGGCCGGTCGCGTCCGAACCCTTGCCGAGCAGCTCGGACACCTGGCCGCGGGCGAGGAACCCGAGCACGGCGACGACCACGGCCCCGACGGCGACGGCGAGGTAGCGCGGTGTCCGTCGTTCGGTCGGGACCCGGCGGATCCAGAGCGCGACGGCGAGCGCGACGAGGACGACGAGCCCGGCGGCCAGCACGGTCGAGGAGCGGGTGAGTGCGAGGACGACGAGGGCCACGACGGTCCAGCCGATCGCGCGGTTGCGTCGGAGTCGCCCCTCGGCGTACTGGACGGCGACGGCGATCACGGCGAGGAGCGCGACCATCGCGAGCAGGTTCGCGTTGCCGGGGAGGCCCTGGATGCGCCCGCCGGTGAAGAGCTCGGCGCGTGAGAAGTAGAAGGCGTCCGGGATCTTCCGGTCGCCGTAGTCCGTCCACGCCGGTGCGATCGGGTGTCGGAGGACGACCGCGACGAAGGCCTCGAAGAGCAGCGACCCCATCAGGACCCAGCGCAGCGCGAGGCTCAGCGCGTCGGTGATCCGCCGCCACGTCAGGGTCGAGGCGATCGCGAAGGCCGCGCCCGCGCAGATGACCTGGACCGCGAGGCTCGAGATCGTCGCGAACCGCCAGTGCGACCACACGACGGACACCAGGCACCAGGCGAGGAAGAGCCAGAGCGCACGCGGTGTCCGGGTGAGCGGCGGGCGGGCCCGGACGATGATCGTCGTGGCCCAGACCCCGGCGGCCGCCCAGAGCAGTCCCGCCCCGACCCACGTGAGCGTGTTCGGCACGGCGTCACCGGCGAAGAGCACGAACAGGATCGTCGCGCCGAATGCGAACGCCTCGCGCTCGGGCACGGATCCGCGCGCCAACGGCCAGGTGTTCGTCACGACGCCAGGGTACCCGGGGAGCGCACGTCGACCGCCGATAGGCTCGTGCGCATGTTCCTCGGCATCACGAACACGCCCCGCGACTACGCCTGGGGATCCGTCACGGCCATCCCCGAGCTCCTCGGCCGGACCGTCACCGGCGCACCGCAGGCCGAACTCTGGCTCGGCGCGCACCCGGGCAGCCCGAGCGTCGTCGTGAACCCGGCGATGGTCGGCGGCGCGGACACGCTGCTCGACTGGATCACCGCGGAGCCCCGGGACGCCCTCGGACCGGACCGCACGGGGCTCCCGTTCCTGCTGAAGGTCCTCGCGGCCGCCGCCCCGCTCTCGCTGCAGGCGCACCCGACACCCGAGCAGGCGCGCGAGGGGTTCGAGCGCGAGGAAGCGGCGGGTGTCCCGATCGACGACCCGGCCCGCAACTACAAGGACCCGTTCCCGAAGCCCGAGCTCGTCGTGGCGCTCAGCGAACGCTTCGAGGCGCTGAGCGGCTTCCGCCCGGTGGCCGAGACGCTCGCCGACGTCGAGACGCTCGACGCCGGGTCCGGTCGGCTCGGCCCCCTGGTCGTGCACCTGCAGCGCGGGCTCGAGGACACGGTGCGGTGGCTCGAGACCGGCGACTCCTCGGCGCAGGCCGTCGTACAGGCCGTGAGCGACCTCGCCGCCGCGCTGCCCGACGACGCCGTCACCCCGAACACCGCGACCGTGCGCGACCTCGGCACGAGCTACCCGGGCGACCCCGGCATCGTGGTGTCCCTGCTCATGCACCGCGTGACACTCGCCGCGGGTGAGGCGATGTACCTGCCGGCCGGCAACATCCACGCCTACCTCGACGGGCTCGGCATCGAGCTCATGGCCCCCTCCGACAACGTCCTGCGCGGCGGCCTCACGCCGAAGCACGTCGACGTCCCGGAGCTGCTGCACGTCCTCGACTTCACCGCGTACCCGGCACCCGTCCTGGCCCCCGAGTCGGTCGCCGCCGGCGTCGAGCGCTTCGCGCCGGACGGCGTCGGGTTCGCGCTGCTCCGCGTCACGGGGGACGGACGCCCGGTTGGCCTGGCCTCCGGCGGGGTCGCGCCGCTGCGCGGCCCCTCGATCGCGATCTGCACGGCGGGTGCGGTGACGCTCGTCGGGGCGCAGTCCGCGACGCTGCTGCGCCAGGGGGAGTCCTGCTACATCACCCCCGACGAGGGCGACGTCACGGTCGAGGCCGACAACGGCAGCGGTCTGGCGTCGACGGTCTTCATCGCGACGGGTGCGTGAACCCGCAGCGCGTGGCGGTCTGACGCCGCGCCGGTTCCGCTAGCGTGGCCAGCATGAGTTGGCTGGTCACCGGCGGCGCCGGGTACATCGGGTCCCACGTCGTCCGAGCACTGCGTGCGGCGGGCATCGACACCGTCGCGTTCGACGACCTCTCGAGCGGCTTCCGGGCGTTCGTGCCCGAGGACGTGCCGTTCGTCGAGGGCACGATCCTCGACGGTGCGCTGGTGGCCCGGACGCTGCGCGAGCACGCCGTCACCGGTGTGGTGCACGTCGCGGGCTTCAAGTACGCGGGGGTGTCGGTCGAGCGACCGCTGCACACCTACGAGCAGAACGTCACCGGCATGGCGACGCTCCTCCGGGCGATGGCGGAGAACGGCGTCACCAAGGCGGTGTTCTCGTCGAGCGCCGCCGTCTACGGCACGCCGGACGTCGACACCGTGGTCGAGGACACCCCGAAGGCGCCGGAGTCGCCCTACGGCGAGTCGAAGCTCATCGGTGAGTGGCTGCTGCGCGACATGGAGGTCGCCGCGGGCTTCACCACGACGTCGCTGCGCTACTTCAACGTCGTCGGGTCGGGGGAGCCGGACCTGTACGACGCCAGCCCGCACAACCTCTTCCCGCTCGTCTTCGACGCCCTGCTCGCCGGTCGCACGCCGCGGATCAACGGCGACGACTACGCCACGCCCGACGGCACCTGCGTGCGGGACTACATCCACGTCGCCGACCTCGCGCACTCGCACGCGGTCGCCGCGCAGAAGCTCGAGGCGGGCCAGACCCTCGAGCGCGCGTACAACCTCGGCAGCGGCGACGGGGTCAGCGTCCGGCAGATCATGGACGCCATGGCGAAGGGCACCGGCATCGCGTTCGAGCCCGAGATCGCGCCGCGACGCGCCGGTGACCCCGCGCGGATCGTCGCGACGGGCGAAGCGGCTGCGCGTGACCTCGACTGGGCGATGCGCCACACGCTCGACGAGATGGTCACGAGCGCCTGGGAAGCCCGGCGCCGCATCGGCTGACGGGCCGTCGCGGCCGGCTGAGGGGGCGTCAGTTGTCCCCCGAAACTCCGACAGACCGGCCGCGACACGCCCGTACGGGGGACATGACACGCCGGAACCGTCAGTGCCTTCTATGATCCGCGACTTGACTCTCGCGAATGACACCGCTGTAATTACAGGCAACGACAGCGATCGTTGTGGTCCCGTTATCGAGACGTCAGGGGTGATCAGGGTGAACGGTTCCGACTTCCACGCCGGAGTACCGGAGGACTGGCACGTCGACCCCGTGTCGCTCGGCGTCCCGGGTGTCCGGCGTCCGGAGACCGACGACGAGGAGAACCCGCTCGCCTGGCAGGTGGACTCGCTCTGCGCGCAGACCGACCCCGAGGCGTTCTTCCCCGAGAAGGGCGGGTCGACGCGCGAGGCCAAGAAGATCTGCACCTCGTGCGAGGTCCGGGCGCGCAGTGCCTCGAGTACGCGCTCGAGAACGACGAGCGATTCGGCATCTGGGGCGGCCTGTCCGAGCGCGAGCGCCGCAAGCTCCGCAAGCGCGCCTGAGCGGTCAGGGCGCGCCAGCGCCCTGCGAAGGTGCGCCGAGGAGCCTGCGACGAGGGCGCCGGGGCCATCCATCCGCCCACCTCGCGCGCACCGCACGTTGATGGCTCCCACAGGTTCACGGCGCGCCGCCGTCCGCAGGCCGAGCCGCGCCTCCAGACCGTAGAGTGACGCCCGTCATGCAGCCCAGAGTCACCGCGATCCTCGTCGCCGCCAACGGGGCGGACCACCTCGACCGGACCCTGGACGCGCTCGCCGCCCAGACCCGTCACCCCGAGAACCTCGTCGTCGTCGACCTCGGGTCGACCGACGGTTCGACCACCGACCTCTCGTTCGGCGGCTCCGCCGAACTCCTGCGCCTGCCGGCCGGCCGGCCCTTCGGCGAGGCGGTCGCCCGCGGCGAACGCGAGGCCCCGCCCGCGGTCGCGGACGAACCCGTCGACGAGTGGCTCTGGCTGCTCGGCCACGACAACGCGCCGGCGCCCACCGCCCTCGCCGACCTCCTGTCCGCGGTCGAGATCGCGCCGAGCGTGGTCGTCGCGGGGCCGAAGCTCGTCGACGTCGACGACCCGTCGCGGCTCCGGGCGTTCGGCGAGAGCATGACCCGCTTCGGCCGGTCGATCGTCCTCGTGCAGGACGAGCTCGACCAGGGCCAGCACGACCGGAACACCGACGTGATGGCGGTCGCCGCCGGCGGGATGCTCGTCCGACGCTCGGTGTGGAACGAACTCGGCGGCTTCGACCCCGCCCTGCCGAACGTGGATGCCGCACTCGACTTCTGCGTGCGCGTGCGCCTCGCCGGACACCGTGTCGCCGTCGTCCCTGAGGCCCGCGTGACGAGCGCCGGGCCCATCGAGGAGTTTGGGCGCAAGCGGGTCTCCGAGGGGCGGCGCGTCCGGATGCACCGGCAGGCGCAGCTGCACCGCCGGATGACCTACGCGTCCGCCGGGGTCCTCTGGATCCACTGGCTCACGCTCGTGCCGTTCGCGATCGGCCGCGCGATCGGGCACCTCGTCGCCAAGCACCCGGCCGCGGTCGGGGCCGAGCTCGCCGCGGCGTTCTCGGTCGCCTTCGGCGGCGGGACCGGACGCTCGCGCCGGGTCCTCGCACGCGGCAAGAAGCTCGGGTGGGCGGCGGTCGAGCCGCTCCGCGTCAGCTGGCGCCGGGTGCACGAACGGCGGACCACGTCGCGCGACGTCGAGCTCGCCCGGGTCGAGGACGCACCGATCGCCCGGGCGTCGTTCCTCGGCGACGGCGGCATCTGGGTCGTCCTCGCCGCGGCGGTCCTGAGCGTCGTGACCCTGTACCCGCTGCTCGGCTCGCCGGCGCTGACCGGTGGCGGGCTCCTGCCGCTGAGCACCGACGTCGCCCGGCTGTGGCAGAACGTCGGCTACGGCTGGCACTCGATCGGCACCGGGTTCACGGGGCCGAGCGACCCGTTCGCCGCGGTCGTCGCCGTGCTCGGCTCGATCACGTTCTGGTCGCCGTCGACCTCGGTCGTGCTCGTGATGCTCGTCGCGTTCCCGCTCGCCGCGCTCGGCGCCTGGTTCGCGGTGCGGAAGCTGACGACCCGCACCTGGGTCCCGGTGATCGGCGCGGCGCTGTACACGATCGCCCCGACGCTCGTCGGTGCCGTCACGAGCGGGCACCTCGGCGCCGTGATCGCGCACGTCCTCCTGCCCTGGCTGTTCCTCGCCGTGCTCGAGGCGCACCGCTCGTGGGCGTGGGCCTCGGGCGCGTCCCTGCTCTTCGCCGTCATCGCGGCCTCGGCGCCGTCGCTGCTGCCGGTGCTGCTGCTCGGCTGGCTCGTGTCGCTCGCGGTCGGGTGGCGTCGTGCGCACCGTCGGGTGTTCATCCCGGTGCCGGCAGCCGTGCTCTTCCTGCCGCTCGTGCTCGCGCAGGTCGCCCGCGGCAACGTGCTCGCCGTCTTCGCGGACCCGGGCGTGCCCTCGGCCACCCGCGCACCCTCGGCCTTCCAGCTGGCCATCGGCCAGCCGGTGCCGGACTGGAGCGGCTGGCTTCCCACCACGTCCGGGCTCGCGCTCGCCGCCTGGATCCTGCCGGTCCTCATGGCGGTGCTCGCGCTCCCGGTGGCCGTCGCCGCCATCGGTGCGATGCTCGGCCACCGTTGGGCCGTCGCGGGAGCCACGCTCCTCATCGCGCTGGCCGGCTTCGCCACCGCGTTCGCCGCCACCCACGTCACCGTCACCGGGGTCGGGTCCACGACCACGATCATCTGGCCGGGAAGCGGGCTGAGCGTGTACTGGTTCGGCATCGTCGCCGCCGCCTGCATCGGGATCGACGTGCTGCCGCGGATCGCCCCGGTCGCGGGACTCGTGACGACCGTGGTCGCCGCCGTCACCGTGGCACCGGCGTTCGGGGCGTTCTACCTCGGCAACGCGGTGATCCAGCCGACCTCCGGCCGGGTGCTCAGCGCCTACGTGAACGCCGAGGCGCAGGCCAACCCCGACGTCGGCACGCTCGTCGTCGACCCACAGGACGACGGCTCGCTCGCGGTGTCGCTCGAACGCGGGCAGGGTTCGACGCTCGACGACCAGACCACCCTCGACTCGACGGCGCTCACGCTCAGCCGTTCCGGTGCGCAGCTCGCGACCCTCGCCGGCAACCTGGCGAGCCGGAGCGGGTACGACCCCGAGCCCGCACTGCGGCAGCTCGGCGTGAGCTTCGTCCTGCTCGACGACGCCCCCGACGGTTCCTCCGCGCAGGCGGTCCACGACCGTGCAGCCGGGGCGATCGGTCAGAACGCGCTGTTCACGAGCATCGGCGAGACGACGAGCGGGCAGCTGTTCCACTACGAGGGCGACGTCGACCGCCCGTCCACCGGGTCGGCCGGGGCACAGGCGACGCACGTGCTCTACCTGGTGGTCCTCGGGGTCGTGTTCGGCGCCGCGGCACTGCTGGCGGTGCCCACCGCGCCCCGTCGACGCCGTGCCACCTCGAACGTCATCGAGGCCGAGGAACCCGCCACCACCTTCGACGAGGAGCGCGACGAATGAGCCGTACCCCCGCCTCCGTCCGCCGCTGGGTCGTCCGCGGCACGGCGACCGCGATCGCCGTCG
Organism: Curtobacterium sp. SORGH_AS_0776; assembly: GCF_031453355.1. Classification (NCBI taxonomy): domain Bacteria; kingdom Bacillati; phylum Actinomycetota; class Actinomycetes; order Micrococcales; family Microbacteriaceae; genus Curtobacterium; species Curtobacterium sp. SORGH_AS_0776. The sequence continues at coordinate 3,270,275 of NZ_JAVIYU010000001.1, read as the reverse complement.
TGGTCGCCGCCGGAGCCGTCACCGCGGCGCACGCCCTCGGGACCGACACCGACCCGGGTCGTCCCGCGGGCAAGACGGTGACACCCGTCCCGGCCGACGCCGAGCGCGTCTGCGCGGGCAACGCGCTCCGGCTCTCGGACGACGCCGGCAACGACGCGACGAAGGCGAGCACCGTCGGCTCGGCCACCGTCGCCACCGCGACCACCGGGTCGAGCGTCGAGCGCTCCGGCCTCGACGACTCCGCGACCGGCGGGAGCAAGCCGCGCCTCCTGACCGCTCCGGCGGGGGACACCACCCCGCAGGTCGCCGGCAGCAGCTACCAGAGCGTCGCGAGCGGGGACGTCGTCGGCGTCGGTGCCGCGTCGTGCGACGACCCGAGCCAGTCCACCTGGCTGGTCGGCGGGTCCACCGAGACCGGCCGCACGAGCCTCGTCACGCTGTCGAACCCGACCGACGTGAACGCGACCGTCGACCTGTCGATCTACGACGGTTCGGGCACGGTCAGCGCCCCTGGCACGACCGGCATCGTCGTCGCGCCGAACACCCAGAAGGTCGTCCCGCTGTCCGGGTTCGTCTCCGACCAGGGCTCGACCGTCGTGCACGTCGAGTCCTCCGGCGGCCAGATCGTCGCCCACATGCAGGAGTCCATCGTCCGCACCCTCACCCCCGGTGGGTTCGACATCATCTCCGGCGGTGCGGCGCCCTCGACGTCGCAGATCATCCCGGGCGTGGTCCTCGACGGCGCCCAAGAGGCCCAGCGCGGCGACGACACGGCCGACGCCGCGCCCATCGTCCGGCTGTTCGTGCCCGGCACGAAGGCGGCCCGCGTGACCCTCGGCATCACCACCGCCGACGGGGGCGGGTCCACCGTGAACGCCACCGCCGAGCCCGGTGTCGTCACCGACGTCACGCTCGACGACTTCCCGGACGGTCGCTACGCCTTCACCGTCACGTCGACCGAGCCGCTCGTCGCCGGCGCCCGCACGACCACGCCCACCTACGACGGACGCACGGACGTCGGGTGGTTCGCCTCCGCCGACCCGCTCGGCGAGTCCACCATCACGGCGGTCGCGCCCGGTGAGAACCAGCGCCTCACGCTCGTCAACCCGACGCGCTCCGACGCCGACGTCACGATCCGCTCCGGCAACGAGACGCAGGACGTGCAGGTCGTCGCCGGTGGCGTGCGCACCGTGGTCGTCCCGGTCGCGAAGCAGCTCGAGCTGCAGGGGACCGAGGGGCTCGTCGCCGGGGTGACCTACATGGGCGACGACGGCATCGCCGGGTTCCCGGTGCGGGCGGCGACCGAGGTCTCGACGCCGGTCCGGGTCTACCCCTGAGCCGTGGCGCGCTGCGTCACCAGTGGCGGTAGCGGTCCGGCGCCAGGTCCCACGGGTCCTTGTCGATCAGCTCGCCCACCGCACGGAACACCGCGGTCTCGATGATGATGCGCTTGTCGGTGTCGTCCTTCTCGGGACTGCGGGTGACCCGCTCCACCGGGACGCGGAACACGGTCACGCGGCGCTGCTCGCGGTCCACCCGCCAGCGGGGCATGTGGTCCGGCAGGGTCGAGTCCGTCGGCATGTCCGCGACCTGGAACACGACGCCCTCGAGCTCGGCCGGCCAGAGCCCGAGCAGGTAGTGCGCGGTGTCGCCGACGATGCGGTCGAACGTCTCGGCGCGGGTGATGATCGGCGCGAGGTCCGGACCGGTCACGCTGGACCGTCCGCCGCGTCCGTGCCGGGACCGACCGCGGCCCCGGTCGACGGGTGTGACGAGACGAGTCCTGCGACGCATCCCCACATCGTACGCGGCGCGGGCGGTGCCGCCCTGCTCCGATAGGGTCGGTGGCGGTATGGACGTGAGGATCTGCAGCAAGGTCGCCTGTGGCGCGAGCGCCTCGGCGACCCTGACGTACGACTACGGGGACTCCATGGTCGTCGTCGGCCCCCTCTCCACCCGCATCGAGCCCCACGGCTACGACCTCTGCGCCCGCCACGCGGCGCAGCTGCGCGTCCCACGCGGGTGGCAGGTCGTGCGGCGCGAGTCGCTCCGTCGCGACGCGGACTGACGCGGTCGGGGCCGGTCCTCCACAGGGGGATCCCCGGAGGCGCGGCTCACGGTACGGACGTCGGCTGACGACCCGCGCCTCCCGGCGTGGAAGACTGGGCGGCATGCCCACCGAAGCCCGTACCGCAGCACCGTTCCGCGTCGCCGACCTCGCCCTCGCCGAGGCGGGGCGCCACCAGATCCGCCTCGCCGAGAACGAGATGCCGGGGCTCATGTCCCTGCGCGAGGAGTTCGGCGCGTCGCAGCCGCTCGCCGGCGCGCGCATCGCGGGTTCGCTGCACATGACGGTGCAGACTGCCGTCCTCATCGAGACGCTCGTTGCGCTCGGGGCGCAGGTCCGGTGGGCGAGCTGCAACATCTTCTCGACGCAGGACGAAGCCGCCGCTGCCATCGCCGTCGGCCCGACCGGCACGCCTGGGTCGCCGGCCGGCGTCCCCGTGTTCGCGTGGAAGGGCGAGACGCTCGAGGAGTACTGGTGGTGCACCAGCCGGATCTTCGACTGGTCGGCCGAGGCCGCAGCCGCCGGCGCCGACTGGATCGGCCCGAACCTCATCCTCGACGACGGCGGCGACGCCACGATGCTCGTGCACACCGGCGCCGATGCCGAAGCCGCCGGCCGTGTGCCCGATGCCGGGGCCGACGCGAGCACCGAGTGGAAGATCGTCCTCGACACCGTCGCCGCCTCACTGCAGGAGTCGTCGGACCGCTGGACCCGCATCGCGGCCGACATCGAGGGCGTGACCGAGGAGACCACCACCGGCGTGCACCGCCTCTACGAGCTGTCGCGCACCGGCGAGCTGAAGTTCCCGGCGATCAACGTCAACGACTCCGTCACGAAGTCGAAGTTCGACAACAAGTACGGCATCCGGCACTCGCTGCCCGACGGGCTCAACCGGGCGACAGACGTGCTGATCGGCGGCAAGGTCGCGTTCGTCGTGGGCTACGGCGACGTCGGCAAGGGTGCGGCCGAGGCGCTCCGCGGGCAGGGCGCCCGCGTGATCGTGTCCGAGGTCGACCCGATCTGCGCGCTCCAGGCCGCGATGGACGGGTACCAGGTGGCGCGCCTCGCGGACGTCGCCGACCAGGTCGACATGGTCGTCACGTGCACGGGCAACCTGGGCGTCGTCGGTGTCGACGAGATGCTGGCACTGAAGCACCTCGCGATCGTCGCGAACGTGGGGCACTTCGACAACGAGATCGACATGGCGGGCCTCGAGTCCCTGCCGGGGGTCGAGAAGGTCGAGATCAAGCCGCAGGTGCACGAGTGGCGTCTGCCGACCGGCCGGTCGATCCTCGTGCTCTCCGAGGGGCGGCTCATGAACCTCGGCAACGCCACGGGGCACCCGTCCTTCGTGATGAGCAACTCCTTCACGAACCAGGTCCTCGCCCAGATCGAGCTGCACACCCGCCGCGCCGAGTACCCGACGGGGGTGTACGTGCTGCCGAAGCACCTCGACGAGAAGGTGGCGCGGCTGCACCTCGACGCGCTCGGGGTCGCGCTGACCGAGCTCCGGCCGGAGCAGGCGGCGTACATCGGTGTGCCGGTCGAGGGCCCCTACAAGCCCGAGCACTACCGGTACTGACGCGGGCGCGCCGCGGGCGCGGGCGCGCCGCCGCGTGCCGCCGCCGCGCGCTGCCGCCGCGCGCTGCCGCACCGCACAACCAAAGTCGCCCGGAACCACGCATCCGCGCGGCTCCGCGTGCTTTTGGTTGTGCGCCGGCCGCCGGCGGCCGGCCGCCGGCACCCGGCGCGACCGAGCGCGGCTCGCGGCTCGCGGCCCGCGGCCGGGCGCGGGCGCCCGCAGCGCGGGCCCGGCGACGAACCACGTTTCCGACAACGAACCAGGCAGCCGCGCCGGTTCGACGTCGGAAACGTGGTTCGAAAGCCGGACGCCAGCGCCGCGCGCTCGCGGCGGCGCCCGTCAGCGCGGGAACCCCGGCGGCCGCGCCGTCGCCACCGCCGACGCCCGGTCGAGCACCGCCGCCCGACCCCGCAACGCGCGCAGGTCCCGCTCCCGCCGCAGCACGACCACCCCGGCGAGGAACACCTCGGGGTGGACCGCCGGCACCGGGTGCGCGTACTCGGCGACCGCTGCCGCGAGGGACCGTGCCGCCGCCTCCCGGAGCTCGGGGCGGAGGTCGGCAGCACCGCGGAAGAACGCCCCGAGCCGGTTCTCGAGCCGCTGCGGCAGCGCCGACACGTCAGCGACCCCGGCCCAGGCCACGAGCTCCGCGGGCATGAGGACCTCGGGGGACCGCTGCTTCGCCGCCCGCTCGTGCTGCACGAACGTTCCGGCGAGCAGGTCCCCGAGCCGCCGCGGACGGGACCCGAACAGCGCGACGAGCAGCGCCACGGAGCCGAACGTCATCCACAGCTCGAACAGCCCGACGAGCGCACGGGTGAACGCGTGCCGGAACCCGATCGCCCCGCCGTCGAGCCGGACGACCCGGGTGCCGGTGGCGTACCGGCCGACGCTCTTGCCCCGGGTGACGGTCTCGAGCGCCGCCGGGACGAGCACGAGCACGATGACGAGCACGCCGATGCTGAGCGCCGCTGCCCAGGCCTCGTCGAGGTCGCTCGGCCAGACCCGTGACAGGCCGATCATGAGCATCACGTACAGCGCGAGCAGGCAGACCCCGTCGAGGAGCGCCGCCGCGAGCCGCAACGCGATGCCGGCGGGCTGCACGTCGAGTGCGACGGCCTCACCGACGACGAGCTCGTCGTGGGTGTCGTCGAGCGCGACGACGAACCGACCGTCGGCGAGGTCACGCGGCACGCGGGTCTTCGGCATGGGATCATTCTGTCGGAGACGCACGCCCGCCGCCCGGACGGCACGGACGCGCGAACACCGGAACGAGCGGGGGAGACGCTGTGGACCTGGACGCCTACACCGAGGTGCACCGCGACCGGTGGCAGGAACTCGACCGGCTCGCCCGCACCCGCCACGCCTCCGGTGCCGACGTCGACCGCCTCGTCTCCGGCTACCAGGCGGCAGCGACCGACCTCGCCCGCATCCGCGGCGCCGCCCCGCGCACCGCCGTCGGCGACCGGCTCTCGCTGACGCTGTTCCGTGCCCGACTCCGGTTCACCGGCACCCCGGTCGACCCGCTCGCGGCGCCGACGTCCTTCTTCGTCCTGCAGCTCCCCGCCGCCCTGTACCGGATCCGCTGGGTCACGATCTGGGTGGCGGCCGCCACGGCGGCGATCGCCGCGATCACGGCGGTCTGGATCACGACCACCCCGGGCGCCGTCGACACGTTCGGCACTCCCGAAGCACTCCGGCAGTACGCGACCCGGGACTTCCAGGCGTACTACTCCGACCACGGTCTCGGTGCCTTCACGGCGCAGGTGTGGACGAACAACGCGTACATCGCCGCCACCATGGTCGCGTTCGGGATCACCGGCCTCTTCGTGCCGTTCTCGATCGGCCAGAACGGGATCAGCCTCGGCGTCTCGGCGGCCATCCTGCACGACCAGGGCCGCCTCGGTGACTTCTTCCTCTACATCGCCCCGCACGGGCAGCTCGAGCTGTACTCGATCTTCCTCGCGGCCGCCGCCGGCCTGATGATCTTCTGGTCGTGGGTCGCCCCCGGTGCCCGCACCCGCGGACAGGCCCTCGCCGAGGACGGCCGAGCACTCATCACGATCGCCGTCGGCCTCGCCCTGACGCTCCTGCTGTCCGGTCTCGTCGAGGGCACGGTGACCCGGCAGGACTGGCCGTGGCCCGTCAAGATCGGGATCGGCACCGTCGCCCTCGCGGCCGTGCTCTGGTACCAGTGGATCCTCGGCGGTCGGGCGTACCGCGCGGGGCAGCGCGGCGACCTCGAGGAGTTCGAGCGCGGCACGTCCGCGCTCGTCGCCGACTGACGGACGACTAGAGCCGTCCGGTCGCCTTCGCGCGGATGTACGCGTCCGCGACGAGCGGCGGCACCTGCTCGGGTGCGGCCCGGACGACCTCGGCCCCGGCGCGGCGCGCCACGTCGGCCACGCCGTCGGCATCGAGGAGCGTGCGTTCGGCGGCAGCGCGTCGGTACACGTCGCGCTCGGCACGGCCCTGGAGGGACGGCGCACGTCCGCCCCGCCGCCCCGGTCCCGAGACCGCCGGGTCCACCGCCCCGCTCGCCATCCGCTCGACGGCCGGGTCCGTCACGCTGGTGACGACGACCGCGTGCTGCCGCGTCAGGCGGGGGAGCACGGCGAGCAGGTCACCCGACGCGCCGACCGAGTCGAGGCTCGACACGAGCACCACGAGGGCCCTGGAGGTGGTGATCGAGTCGACGAGCCCGGGCACCGCCGACCAGTCGGTGGCCGCGATCCCGGGTTCCGCGAGCGCGAGCGTCTCCCCGAACCGCTGCACGACGTCGGTGCGCGTGGCACCGTGCACGCGACCCCGGACGGCGTCGTCCAGCACGGCGAGGTCCACCCGGTCGCCCGCGGCCGCCGCGAGTGCACCGAGGAGCAGCGCGGACTCGATGAACGTGTCGAGCCGCGGTTCGTCGTCGACCCGTCCGGCACCGGCACGCCCGGCGTCTACGACGACGATCACCCGACGGTCCCGTTCCGGACGCCAGGTGCGCACCACGAGGTCCTGGCGGCGGGCGGTCGCACGCCAGTCGATCGACCGGACGTCGTCGCCGCGCACGTAGTCCCGCAGCGAGTCGAACTCGGTGCCGTGGCCCCGCAGTTGGAGGGTGGTCTCGCCGTCGAGTTCCCGCAGCCGCGCGAGCCGCGAGGGCAGGTGCCGACGCGACCGGAACGGCGGCGTGACGACGAGCTCGGCGGGCGCCACGAGGACGCGTTGGCGTGCGGCGAGCCCGAGCGGCCCGAACGCGCGCACCGCGACGCCCGCGGAGGCCCGGCGGCCGCGACGGAACGGGGCGAACCGCATTCGCGCGGTCCGTCGCTCCCCGGCGGGCACCTGCAGGTCGATGCGGCGCGGGGCCTGCCCGGCGGATGGCTCCCACATGTCGCGCACCACACCGCGGAGCATCCGGCGGCCGTCGTTGGCGAGCACGAGGGTCCCGTCGGCGGTGGTGTCCCGGCGGGCGAGCCGGGGCATCCGCCGCTCGACGCGCACGGCGGTGAGGTCGGCGGCGAGCAGCACGTCGAGCAGGGCCGCCAGCACGACCACGCCCGCCCAGGCCGCACCCGCCCATCCCGTGCCGAGCAGCACGGTGGGCACGATCGCGACGGCGAGGAGCGCGACGAACCGGCCGGAGATCGCCACTAGATCGGCACCCGGACCTGCTCGAGCACCTGCTGCAGCACCCCGTCGGCACCGACGCCCTCGAGCTCGGCGTCGGCGGCCACCCGCAGCCGGTGCCGCCACACCGGCAGGAGCATGGCCTGGACGTGGTCCGGCGTGATCGCGTCGTAGCCGGTGAGCCAGGCCCAGGCCTTCGCGGCGGCGAGCAGTGCGGTCGCACCGCGCGGGCTGACCCCGACCCGGACGGACGGCGCCTGCCGGGTGGCGCGGGCGAGGTCGACGATGTACGCGAGGACGTCGTCCCGCGCCCCGACCCCGCGGACCGCGCGCTGTGCGGCGAGGACCTCGTCGACCCCGAGGACCGGCGCGATCCCGGCCGACCGGACGTCCCGCGGCACGAAGCCGTCCGCGTGCCGACGGAGCACCTGCCACTCGACGTCGCGCGGCGGGACGTCGAGCGTGAGCTTCATGAGGAAGCGGTCGAGCTGGGCCTCCGGGAGCGTGTACGTGCCCTCGAACTCGATCGGGTTCATCGTCGCCGCGACGAAGAAGGGGTCGGGCAGTACCCGGGCGTCGCCGTCGACGCTGACCTGGCGTTCCTCCATGGCCTCGAGGAGTGCGGACTGGGTCTTCGGCGGCGTCCGGTTCACCTCGTCGGCGAGGAGCACGTTCGTGAACACCGGTCCCTCGCGGAACGGGAAGGTGCCCGTCGAGGCGTCGTACACGAGCGAGCCGGTGACGTCGCCGGGCATCAGGTCCGGCGTGAACTGGATCCGCTTCGTGTCGAGCGACATCGCGGCGGCGAGGCTCCGGACCAGCAGGGTCTTCGCCACGCCGGGGACGCCCTCGAGCAGGACGTGCCCCTGCGCGAGGATGCCGACGATCATGCCGGAGACGGCGCCCTCCTGCCCGACGACGCCCTTGCCGACCTCGGCGCGCAGCCGTCCGAACACGTCGCGCAACGGATCACCAGCGGGGGTCGCCTGTGGGGTCTGGGTGGTGGACGGATCGGTCACGGTCGTGCTCCTCGGTGGTCTCGGTCGGTCTGCTGGGCGCCGGTGGTCGCGGCGAGGACGGCACGCTCGAGGTCGTCGAGCGCCGCTGCCCCGGCGGTGAGGGCCCGGTCGCCGGTGGCCGGGCCGCCGACGAGGACCGCCCCGACGCGCCGGTCGGGGATCCCGGTGGCGCGTGCCGCGGCCCGGACGACCTCGTCGACGTGGGCCGACCGGGGGAGCCCGAGCCGGCGTGCCGTGCGGCGGAGGGCCGCGATCCGGAGCGTGTCGAGCGCGTGGGTCCGGTCGCCGGTGCGTGCGGCGAGCCGGGCACGGCCCTCGGTGGTCTCGGCGGCACGGACGACGACGGGCATCCGCTCGACCACGAGCGGGCCGAGCCGGCGGCCGCGCCAGACCGCGGCGGCGACGGCGACGAGTCCGAGCAGCACGAGTGCGCTCGGCACCCACGGCGGTGCGAGCGACCCGAGGGTCGGTGCCGCGTCCGCCGTGCCGGGGGTCGGCGTGTACCAGGTGAGCGTCGCGTCGTCGCCGAGCAGGCCGAGGGCGAGGGCGGCGTTGCCGGCGGTGGTGATCGTGTCGTTCCGGAACGCCGCCGTGGTCCCGACGAGGGTGACGTCACCGGCCGGGGTCGCCGTCCGGACGAGGCCGTAGGCCCGGTCGCCGCCCGAGCCGGACGGCGCGCAGAGGTTGGTGCCGCTGGGGGCCGGGCCGCCGTCCGGCACGGCGTACCCGGTGCCGCCGAGGGTGACCCGCTCGGCACCGGCAGCGGCCGGGATCGCGCACGAGGTGGTGGACACGGTGTCGTCCCCGCCGACCTGCGTGACCGGCTCGACGTCGAGCCCGAACGCCTCCAGCGTCGCGGGGGCCGTCGACACGAGGACGACGTGGTTCGCCTGCCGAGCGATCCGCCGCGCGACGCCTCGGTCGAGGACGCCCTGCTCGTCGTCGACGAACACGGTGCCGTCCCCGATCCGGTCGGCACGGTCGACGATCCGGACGTCGGTGCCCTGCTGCTCGAGGACCCGCACGAGTGCCTTCGCGCCGCTCGCCGTCGCGGAGGTCGGGTCGAGCGGTGCCTGCCCCGGGCCGGTCCGCCCGACGACGGCCGTGAGCACCGCGAGCACCGTGCCGACCAGGACGATGGCGACCCAGAAACCGACGCGGAGCCCACGGCCCGCGCGGCGCGGCGCGGTCGAGGTCGAGGCCTCGCCCGACGGTGCGGACGGGGTGGCGGTCGCGGTCACGCGGGGACCGCCGGGGTCGTCGTCCGTGCGGGGCGTGCCGTCCGGACCGCGTGCTCGGTGTCCAGGACGTCGCGGGCGCTCCGCTCGGTCGCGTCGGCGCCGAGGTACCGCACCTCGTCGAAGGTGGCCGCGGCGCGCTCGAGCCGCGCGGCCTCGGCCGGGAAGACGGCGGCCGCCCGGCCGGCGATGGCACGCGCGGTGGCACCGGGGACGTCGGGGACGAGGTCGCGCTCCCCGAGCCCACGGGCGAGGGCACGGTACCCGTCGAGCACGGCGCGGGACCAGTCACCCGCGCGGCAGGGCCGCTCGGGCGTCCTCGGCGATGGCACCGGCGGGACGCAGGTCGTCGTCGTCGAACACCCCGCCGACCTGCCCGTCCGCGAGCCGAGCGCGACGCCGGGGGAGTCCGCGGGCGACGACCACGAGGACGACCACCGCGACGAGCACGACGACGGCCGTCCAGAGCAGGGTGTGCGCGACCGCGGGGGAGCCGAGGCCGTCCGCTCGGAGCGAGCCGAGCCAGTCGAGGACCGCGCGCGAGGCGCGGTCCCACCACGTCACGTGGGCACCGTCGTACTCCGACCGCTCGAGCTCGCGTTCGAGGAGCCGTCGTGCGTCGTCGGGGTCGATCGTCATGCGCGGCCGTCCGGCGGGTACCGTCCGGGTTCGCCGCCCCACTGCGGCGGCGTCGGGCCGCCCGGCTGCTGGCCGCCCGCGCCCGGCTGCCCCGGCCACGGCTGGCCAGGCCACGGCTGCTGCGGACCCGGACCGCCACCGGGCCAGGTCGGCCCCGGCCACGGCTGCTGCGGCCCCGGACCGGCACCCGGCCACCCCTGCCCCTGCCCCTGCCCCGGCCACGCCGGCCGGTCCACCCGCGGCGACGGTGCGAACGGGTCTCCCGGCTGTCCGGTCTCGAGGTGCGACGCGATCCGCTGGTCGAGCGCCTCGGTCCGGATGCGGCGGTCGATCGCCAGGAAGGTCACGACGGACGCGGAGAGCACGTCGGTGATGCACTGCACCGCGATCCCGAGCAGGCTCCCCACGACGATCGCCACGAGCCCGCCGACCCCGGCTCCCGACCCCGCATCGGTCTGCCCGAGCGGGTCGAACGTGCCGCCGACGAGCGTCGCACCGATCGTGAGCGGGACCGAGGCGATCGACACCGCGAAGGCGAACATGACCTGCACGAGCAGGATGATGCCGAAGGTGCGCCAGAAGGCTCCGCGGGTGAGCCGCCACGACTGCGCCGCGGCCTGGAACACGGGGCGTCCCTCGAGCGCGATGGTCGGGACGGTGAGAACGCGAACTTCGTCCCGAGCCAGACGAGCACGACGGTGAAACCGAGGCCGAGCACGAAGAAGGTGAGCAGGAAGCCGCCGATGCCCGACCCGTTGCCGGAGAGCCCGGCGGCGGCGCCGACCAGCACGAGCACGAAGACGATCCCGATGACGGCACCGGCTGCGAGCTGCAGGAGGATCCAGGCGACCACCGACCAGCGTCGTCCGGCGAGGAGCGCCCAGAGCCCGCGGAAGGTGGCGCGCCGTCCGAGGATGCGTTGTCCGGTGTCCGCGGCGACCGGGGCGACGAGGAAGCCGCGCCCGAGGTAGGCCAGGAACGGGAGCCCGATCGACAGCACCAGCCAGAGCGTCACCGAGCCGGCGAGGATCGACGTCTGGCCGTCCACGTCGCCGTCGACCGCCGAGAGCATGCGGGACTGGATCGCACGCTGGCCGAACGCACTCGCGATGGTGGAGAGCAGCCCGAGGACCCCGCTGAGGAGCACACTCCAGAGCAGGAGCACCCGCGCGTTGCGGCGGAACACGGTGAAGGCGCCGCTCAGGACGTCACCGAGCCCGAGCGGTCGCAGCGGGATGACCGGCCGCGACCCGGCCGGCGGCGGCCCCGGTGGCCGACCCGGCCCACCGGCGGAAGGCCCGCTGCCGTACGGTCCACCGGCGGACGGACCACCGGACTGGCCCGGCCACGGGGCGGACGGCTGCTGCCCCGGGGGCTGAGCCGCGCCTCCTGGGCCGTTCCCCCGACCGTCCTGCGGACCGCCGGGCGCCCCCGGTACCTGCCAATCGGACATCGCCGCCCCCTCGTGGTCCCGACCTAGCACGCGGAAGGCGCGGTCGACACCCATCCTGTCGGAAAACGCCGTCGCACGGGGCCTCGGCTATCGTGAGTGGTCAGGTGCCGACCGGGTACCGCTGCACGTCACACGGAGTCCCCATCACATGACACCGCGCATCCTCGTCGTCGACGACGACCAGGCCCTCGCCGAGATGATCGGCATCGTCCTCCGCTCCGAGGGCTACGAACCCGAGTTCAGCGCCGACGGCAACGACGCCATCGACGCGTTCCACGGGACGAAGCCCGACCTGGTGCTGCTCGACGTGATGCTCCCGGGCATCGACGGCATCGAGGTCTGCAAGCGCATCCGCGCCGAGAGCGGCACGCCGATCATCATGCTCACCGCCAAGGGCGACACGTCCGACGTCGTCGCCGGGCTCGAGAACGGCGCCGACGACTACGTCGTGAAGCCCTTCAACCCGAAGGAGCTCGTCGCCCGCATCCGCACCCGGCTCCGCCCGACGGCCGCCGATGCGACGGTGCTGCACGTCGGCGACCTCACCGTCGACGTCGCCGGGCACGAGGTCCGTCGCGGCGACGCCGTCATCGCGCTGACCCCGCTCGAGTTCGACCTCCTGCGGGCGCTGTCCGAGAAGCCGAACCAGGTGTTCACCCGCGAGATGCTGCTCGAACAGGTCTGGGGCTACCACTACAAGGCGGACACCCGCCTGGTGAACGTCCACGTGCAGCGCCTCCGCGCGAAGATCGAGCACGACCCCGACAACCCGAAGATCGTCACCACGGTGCGCGGCGTCGGGTACCGGGCCGGAGGAGCCTGAGCACCGTGCCGTCCGCAGCGTCGACCGGCGGCGTCGCCGTGCAGGGCAGGCTCGCCCGCGCCGGCCGTCGCCTTCGACGGTGGGTCCGGCGCGGCTGGCGCGCCGCGGCGTACCTGTGGCGTCGTTCCCTGATGTTCCGGTCGGTCGCGATCACGGTGATGACCACCGGCCTCGCGGTCGCGATCATCGGCACGGCCGTCATGATCAGCATCTCGAACAACGTCTACTCGCAGCGCCGCGACCAGATCGAGTCCGAGTCGGCGCGCGCGACGATCGTCGCGCAGGGCATCTTCGACGCGGCCACCGCGGGCGAGGACAACAACCAGAGCGAGCTCGAGACCCTGCAGAGCGAGGCGCAGCAGGCGATCCTGTCGAACACCACGAGCCCCGGCGGCACGAGCATCGCCATCGAGCGGAGTCCCGACCAGCCCGGGCCGCAGACGGTGCAGAACGTCGCGAGCCAGGGCTTCCCGGACGCCGTGATCACCGACGCCCTCCGCAAGCAGGTCGGCAAGAACACCGGCACGCTCAGCCTGCAGCCCGTGCGCCTCGACGACGACGGTCGCCACCAGCCCGGCCTCGCCGTCGGGTCGACCCTGCAGATCCCGAGTGCCGGTCAGTACGAGCTGTACCTCGTCTACGACCTGTCGGACGCCCAGCAGACCCTCGACTTCGTCTCGCAGACGCTCTCGATCGGCGGTGTCGCGCTCATGGTGCTCATCGCTCTCGTGACCTCGCTCGTCGTCCGTCTCGTGGTCGTGCCGATCCGGGGCGCGGCCGAGACGAGCCGGAAGATCGCCGCCGGCCGGCTCGACGAACGCATCCCCGTGCGGGGCAACGACGACATCGCCACCCTCGCCCGCAGCTTCAACGGCATGGCCGACGCGGTGAGCCGGCAGATCACCCAGCTCGCCGAGCTCTCCCGCGTGCAGCAGCGGTTCGTCTCCGACGTCTCCCACGAGCTCCGGACCCCGCTCACGACCATCCGGCTCGCCGGCGACATGCTGTTCGACTCCCGTCACGCCTTCGAGCCGTCGGTCGGTCGGTCCGCCGAGCTCCTGCACGCCCAGGTGGAGCGGTTCGAGCTCCTGCTCGCCGACCTCCTCGAGATCTCGCGGTTCGACGCGCAGGCGGTGCACCTCGATCCCGAGCCCGTCATCCCCGCGGCCCTGGCGACCGACATCGTCGACGAGTTCCGGCCGCTCGCCGAACGCGCCGGCATCGACCTGCAGCTCGCCACACCCGGCGGGCACACCACCGTGCAGCTCGACGCGAAGCGCATCCGCCGCGTGCTCCGCAACCTCGTCGGCAACGCGATCGAGCACGGCGACGCGAAGCCCGTGCAGGTCGTCGTCGACAGCGACGCCCGCTCGGTCGCGATCGCCGTGCGCGACCAGGGCGTCGGCATGCCGCCGGAGGACGCCGCCCGCGTGTTCGACCGGTTCTGGCGCGCCGACCCGAGCCGCAAGCGGACCATCGGCGGGACCGGCCTCGGACTCGCGATCTCGCTCGGCGACGCGAACCTGCACGGCGGCCGCATCGACGTGTGGTCCCGCCCCGGCGAGGGCTCCACCTTCGTGCTCACGCTGCCGCGCAACGACCGCGTCACCGTGACGACCTCGGCGATCCCGCTGCCGGACCTCGACGAGTCGTACGACGGCCCCCGCGCCGTCAGGGAGGACGACTGATGCGCACCCGCTTCCGCACCCTGGTCGCCACGGCGCTCGCCGCGCTAACGATCGTCGCCGTGTCCGCCTGCGCCGCGATCCCCACCGACGGCGCGGTGCGCTCCGGCGGCGTGATCAAGGACCAGTCGGTGTCCGGCGTCGACTACCGGCCCGGCAAGCCCGTGCCCGGCGCCGACCAGACGACGATCCTCCGCGGCTTCATCGCGGCCGGCACCGGTGCGGCGGACGACTACGCCGTGGCCCGGGAGTTCCTCGCCTCGAACTTCTCGACGAAGTGGAACCCCCGGCGCTCGGTGACGATCCAGCCCGGCAACCCGGCGATCGAGCGGGTCGGCGAACGCGAGCTGACCTACACCCTCACCGCCAGCGCCTCCGTGGACGCCGACGGTGAGTACACGCAGGCGGTCCGACCGACCTCGTCCACGCTGACGTTCCAGTTCACCCGCGAGGACGGCGAGTGGCGCATCGCCTACGCCCCCGACGGCATCATCCTGTCGCCGGTGAACTTCGAGTCGGTGTTCCAGCAGCACGCGCTCTACTTCTACGACCCGACGTACAAGTTCCTCGTCCCCGACGAGCGCTGGTTCCTCGCCAGGTCGTCGACGAGCACCCGCATCGCGAGCGCGCTGCTCGCCGGACCCGCGAGCTGGCTCAAGGGGGCCGTGGTCACCGCCTTCCCCGAGGGAACGCAGCTCTCCCTGAACGCGGTCACGATCCAGAGCGGGACCGCCCTCGTCGACCTGTCCAGCGACGCCCTGCGCGCCAGCAGTCAGGACCGGATCCGGATGCGCGAGCAGCTGAGCAAGTCGCTCGCCTCGGTCGCCACGGTGTCCTCCGTCGACATCACGGCCGAGGGCACGACCTTCGCCGTCCCCGACGGCAGCGGGTCCGACGCGCAGCAGAACCCCGACGTCGATGCCCGCCCGCTCGTCGACCAGGACGGCACCGTGGGCTACTCGGCCCTCGGTGGCGGGAAGATCGCACCGCTCGGCAACGGCATGGGCGCGGAGATCGGCGACCTCGGGCCGTCCTCGTTCGCGTTGTCCGCGTCCGGGACCGCTGCGGTGGTCGGGAACGGCGACGGCGTGACGGTCGTGCGCGGACGCTCCCACCTGCGCATCGACGCGACCGACGGCCTGGTCCCGCCGTCGATCGACGACCTCGGCTTCGTCTGGGTCGCGTCCGAGAAGAACACCCGCCGGGTGACGGCCTACGGCCTCGGCGGCGATCCGCACGCGGTGAACACGACGCTCCCGGCCGGCGACCTCGTGTCGTTCCAGGTCTCGCGCGACTCGACCAGGGCCCTCGCGCTCATCCAGACGAACGACGGACCGAGCCTGTACGTGATGGCCATCGTCCGCGGCGCCGACCGCACACCGACCGCGCTCGGCTCCCCGGTGCGCGTGCAGGCCGCCACGGGCAACGCCGTCGGGGCCGCGTGGATCAGCGACTCCGACGTCGCCTCGGTCGGGCAGACGTCCTCCGGCCCGGACGTCGTCCGCTCCACGATCGGTGGGCAGTCGAGCACCCTGCCGAAGCCCGACGGCCGGGCGACCGAGATCGTCGGCGGGAGCGGCGGTTCGATGCTCCTGCGGATGTCCGACGGGTCGGTCCTGCAGTCGACCGGCGGTGGCTGGGTCACGACGGGGATCAGCGCGGACGTGCTCGGCGTCCAGCGCTGACGTCACTCCTCCACAGGGCGGCGGTCCATGAGGCGCGTCCCCAGGCCCACGGATCGGCGCGCGCCCGCCGGCGGGTGGCGGTCAGGATCGTCGGCATGACGACACGGGACAGCCTGCGGCCGTGGCTCGACGCGGCCGTCGCGGTGCTCGGGCTCTTCCTGCCGGTGGACTGCGTCGGGTGCGGCCGGCCCGACCGGGCACTCTGTGCCGCGTGCCGACACGCGCTCGACGCGATGCCCCGTCGGGTGCGTCTCGTCGCCGGGGTCCGGTTGGACGCGGCGTTCGAGTACACGGGACTCGTGCGGACGATGCTCCTCGAGCTCAAGCTGCGCGGGCGCGTGGACCTCGCTCGGCCCCTCGGCGCCCGGTTCGGTGGGCTCGTGCGGGCGGCGCTCGCCGACGCCGGTCCCGGGGCCGTGCTGCTGCGGGTGCCGCCCTCGCGGCAGGGTGCTCGGCGGCGGGGGTTCGACCCCGTCGTGCTGCTGGCGGCGCGCGGGGGAGTGCGGCGGTCGCGGGCGATGTCGAGGTTGCGGACAGGAGGGCTGGCGCGGCGCCGCGCCGGCGCCGGCGTCGGTGCAGGTGTCGCCGTCGGTGCTGGTGCTGGTGCTGGTGCAGGCGCCGGCGTCGGCATCGGTGCGGACGCAGTGCACGGCGGGCAGAAGGAACGCAGCGCGGTGGAACGGGTGGCCGCGACGGTCGGCACCCTCTCGGTCACCGGCGTCACCGGTCGAGCCGTCGTCGTGGTGGACGACGTCGTGACCACCGGCGTCACGATGGCCGAGGCCGTCCGCGCCGTGCGTGCCGCCGGTGGTCGGGTCGTGCGGTGCGTCGCCGTCGCGAGCGTCGACGACTGAGGAGCGCCCGCCCGGAGCCCTCGGCGCATCGGTGAACGCTCGGTGGCCACTGTGTGTCCGGTGGGTGTCCTGGCGACTCACCGACATCGCGTGACGCCGGAGCGCCACCGGGTCTAGCCTCGCGGCAAGGCGTTCAGGATCGCCGGATGGAGGCGACGCGCTGAGTCTGGATGGGAGCCGCCACATGGACGTGACGATCACGGGCCGGAACATCGGGGTCACCGACCGATTCCGCACCTACGTCGAACAGAAGTCCGAGAAGATCGACGTGCTCGCCGACCGCGCCCTCGCCTTCGAGGTGCGCATCAGCCGCCACAACGAGAAATCGGGCGGTTCCCAGGGCGAGGACCGCGTCGAGCTGACATTGATCGGCCCCGGCCCCCTCGTGCGGGCGGAGTCCGCCGCGTCGGACAAGTACGCCGCCTTCGATCTGGCCTTCGCCCGGATCATGGAACGACTCCGCCGAGCACGCGACCGCCGCAAGGTGCACCGCGGCCGCCACCGTCCGACCTCCGTGTCCGAGGCGTCCGGCACCGCGTTCGAGCGCATGGGTGTCGTCCCGGCCGACGGCAAGCTCATCGAGGACGTCGCGACGGGTGCCGTCCCGGTGGTCGACGCGAACGCCGAGGATGACGAGAACGAGGTCTACAGCCCCGTCGTGATCCGGCACAAGGTCTTCGAAGCCGGTCCCATGACGGTCGACGACGCCCTGTACTTCATGGAGCTCGTCGGGCACGACTTCTACCTGTTCGTCGACGCGGAGACGCACCGGCCGAGCGTGGTCTACCGCCGCAAGGGCTGGGACTACGGCGTGATCGGCATCGACGACCCGTCCGCCGAGCACGCTCCGGCAGCGGCGCCGGAGTCCGAGCCGGCGGTCGCGATCGCCTGACGATCGCTCAGTACGGCAGACCGAACCCGGGTGTGCGCGGACCGTTCGCGGGCCGCGCACACCCGCGCTGTTCACAGCGGCCGGAGTCGACGGGTTGCTAGCATGACTGGCTGTTCGCATCGCGCAGGTCGCGCGTGACGATCTCGTAAGGAGCTCACGTGGCAAACGTGCTGGAGAAGGTCCTCCGCATCGGCGAAGGACGCACCCTCCGACGGCTGAAGGCGTACGCCTCGGCCATCAACGACCTCGAGGACGACTTCGCGAGCCTCACCGACGAGGAACTCCAGGACGAGACCAAGGAGCTCCGCGAGCGCTACGCGAACGGCGAGACCCTCGACGACCTGCTGCCCGAGGCGTTCGCCGCCGTGCGGGAAGCAGCGAAGCGCACCCTCGGCATGCGGCACTTCGACGTGCAGCTCATGGGCGGTGCCGCGCTGCACCTCGGCAACATCGCCGAGATGAAGACCGGTGAAGGCAAGACCCTCGTCGCCACGACGGCCGCGTACCTCAACGCCATCCCGTCGCGCGGCGTGCACGTCATCACCGTCAACGACTTCCTCGCGTCGTACCAGTCCGAGCTCATGGGCCGCGTGTTCCGGGCGCTCGGCATGACGACCGGCTGCATCATCGCGAACCAGTCCCCGGCCGAGCGTCGCGAGCAGTACGCCGCCGACATCACCTACGGCACGAACAACGAGTTCGGCTTCGACTACCTCCGCGACAACATGGCGTGGCAGGCATCCGACATGGTCCAGCGCGGCCACTTCTTCGCGATCGTGGACGAGGTCGACTCGATCCTCATCGACGAGGCCCGCACGCCGCTCATCATCTCCGGTCCCTCCTCAGGCGAGGCGAACCGCTGGTTCACCGAGTTCGCGTCGATCGCGACCCGCCTCACCCCGGGCGAGGACTACGAGGTCGACGAGAAGAAGCGCACCGTCGGCGTACTCGAGCCCGGCATCGAGAAGGTCGAGGACTACCTCGGCATCGACAACCTGTACGAGTCGGCGAACACCCCGCTCATCTCGTTCCTGAACAACTCGATCAAGGCCGTCGCCCTCTTCAAGCGTGACAAGGACTACGTCGTGATGAACGGCGAGGTGCTCATCGTCGACGAGCACACCGGCCGCATCCTGATGGGCCGCCGCTACAACGAGGGCATCCACCAGGCGATCGAGGCGAAGGAGAAGGTCGAGGTCAAGGCCGAGAACCAGACCCTCGCCACGGTCACGCTGCAGAACTACTTCCGCCTCTACCAGAAGCTGTCCGGCATGACCGGTACGGCCGAGACCGAAGCGGCCGAGTTCATGTCGACGTACAAGCTCGGCGTGGTCCCCATCCCGACGAACAAGCCGATGCAGCGCATCGACCAGACCGACCTCGTCTACAAGAACGAGAAGGCGAAGTTCGAGCAGGTCGCCGAGGACATCGCCGAGCGCCACGAGAAGGGCCAGCCGGTCCTCGTCGGCACCACGAGCGTCGAGAAGTCCGAGTACCTGTCGAAGCTCCTCGCGAAGAAGGGCGTCAAGCACGAGGTCCTCAACGCGAAGAACCACGCGCGTGAGGCCGCGATCGTCGCCCAGGCCGGTCGACTCGGCGCCGTGACGGTCGCGACGAACATGGCCGGTCGCGGTACCGACATCATGCTCGGCGGCAACTCGGAGTTCCTCGCCGTGCAGGAGATGCACGCCAAGGGGCTGTCCCCGACGGAGACGCCGGAAGAGTACGAGGCCGCGTGGGACGACGTGTTCGACCGCGTCAAGGCCGAGATCAAGGACGAGGCCGACAAGGTGCGCGAGGTCGGCGGCCTCTACGTCCTCGGCACCGAGCGCCACGAGTCCCGTCGCATCGACAACCAGCTGCGCGGTCGATCCGGCCGTCAGGGCGACCCCGGCGAGAGCCGGTTCTACCTGTCGCTCACCGACGACCTCATGCGCTTGTTCAACTCCGGTGCCGCCGAGAGCCTGATGGGCCGCTCGAACGTCCCGGACGACCTCGCGATCGAGAACAAGCTCGTCGGCCGTGCGATCCGGTCGGCCCAAGCGCAGGTCGAGGGCCGCAACGCCGAGATCCGCAAGAACGTCCTGAAGTACGACGACGTCCTCAACCGCCAGCGCGAAGCGATCTACAGCGACCGCCGCCACATCCTCGAGGGCGACGACATCCACGACCGTGCGCAGTCGTTCCTCAAGAGCGTCGTGGACGACGTGATCGACTCCCACACCGCCGAGGGCAACGCGGACGACTGGGACCTCGACGCCATGTGGACCGAGCTCGGGACCCTGTACCCGATCTCGATCTCCATCGACGAGGTCATCACCGAGGCCGGCTCGAAGGGCAAGGCCTCGCGCGAGTTCCTCGGCCGCGAGATCCTCTCCGACGCCAAGCTCGCCTACCAGCAGCGCGAGGAACTCCTCGGCGACGAGGCCATGCGTGAGCTCGAGCGCCGCGTCGTCCTCTCGGTGATCGACCGCCGCTGGCGCGACCACCTCTACGAGATGGACTACCTCAAGGACGGCATCGGCCTCCGTGCGATGGCACAGCGCGACCCGCTGGTCGAGTACCAGCGCGAGGGCTACGCGCTCTTCCAGAGCATGATGGGCCAGATCCGCGAAGAGTCGGTCGGCTACCTCTTCAACCTCGAGGTGCAGGTCCAGTCCGACGGCGAGAACGCCGTCATCGAGGCCAAGGGCCTCGGTGAGGACGAGGTCTCCGGTCTCGAGTACTCCGCTCCGTCGATCGACGGCGAGGTCGAGGTCCGCGACGAGCGCGGTCGCCTCGAGCAGGCCGCGACCGCGCGGGCGCAGAAGGCGCAGGCCGAGGCCGAGGCGGCCGCCGGGCCGGAGCAGGGCTCCGCGTTCGGCAACGCCGCGACCGCGTCCGGCCAGGCTGCCGCGGGCAACCGCGCCGAGCGTCGTCAGGCCGCCAAGAAGGGCTGACGCGACCACGTCCGGACAGGAGGTGCGGTGCCGGCTGGCACCGCGCCTCCCGTCCGTTCCCCGTCACGTCTCGGGCGTCACAGGACCCCGACCGCCGTCGCGCGCCAGCGACCCTGCCGTTCCTCCAGGCGCATCGCGACCGCACGGGCGTGACTGCGCGTGTGCACGACGACCGTCGCCTCGGCGACCCCGTCGGCGGGGCGGCACACGATCACGCTGCCGACCCGGAGCAGCGCTCGTCCGCGCGACCGGCTGCCGAGCTGCCGGGCCCGCGCCGCCACCGCCGCCCGCTGTTGCAGGTGCCGGTGCACCTCGTCGGTGATCCACCGGGCGATGCTGTCGACCTCGCGTGACCCCGTCAGGATCTCGGCGACGCAGAGGCCGAGCGCGCGAGCGGTGTCCTCGACGTCGGTCGGTGGCGGTACCGCGCTGAGTCGCGGGACGTCCCCCATCGGCTCTGCGTCATCGATCCGGCGTGCTTCCTCGGCCACCCCTGCCCCTTTCGTCGGGGCTGAGCGTAGAGCGAGTACAACATGAGAAATATGACTGCCCTCCAGCCTGTGGAGAGAGCGGAGTTGTCCACAGTGGTGCGCACCTAGACTGGGCGGGTGTCGACCCTCAGTGACCTCGTCCTCGCGCAAGGCCGTTCCTCCGAAGCCGACGTGGAGTGGCTCCACCTGCTCGTCGGGGACTGGCAGCTGCTCGCCGACCTGTCCTTCGCGGACATGGTCCTCTGGGTCCCGACCGCCGAGGACGGCTCGTTCGTGGCGGTGGCGCACGCTCGCCCGAGTTCCGCGGCGACGCTCTTCTACCGCGACATCGTCGGGCAGGAGATCCGCGAGGAGTGGCGCGAACAGGTCACCGAGAGCTTCGTCGGCGCGAAGGTCGTCGACTCCGCCGAGCCGGACTGGTACGAGGACACCCCGACGCGCGTCCGGGCGATCCCGGTGCTCCGGCGGCTGAGCGCGAACAGCGCTGAGACGACCGAGCGCCCGATCGCGGTCGTGACGCGGCACTCGAACCAGGACGAGATGCGCACCCCGAGCCGCCAGGAGCTCAACTTCACCGCGAGCGCGAACGACCTGTTCGGCATGATCGCCACGGGTGACTTCCCCGACATCGGTGCGCCGGCCGGACCCCGACGCGGTGCACCGCGCGCCAGCGACGGCCTGCTCCGCCTCGACACGAACGGGATCGTCACGTTCGCCAGCCCGAACGGCCTCAGCGCCTTCAACCGGATGGGCTTCGAGGGCGAGCTCGAGCGGAAGTCCCTCGCCGAGGTCACGACCGAGCTCATCGGTGCGCAGCTCGACGTCGACGAGTCGCTGCCCCTGGTCGTCACCGGCCGTGCCCCGTGGCGTGCCGACGTCGAGTCGAAGGGCGTCACGGTCTCGCTGCGGTCGATCCCGCTGCGCGACCACGGCGAGCGGATCGGTGCGATCGTCCTCTGCCGCGACGTCACCGAGCTGCGGCACCAGGAGCGCGAGCTCATCACCAAGGACGCGACGATCCGCGAGATCCACCACCGCGTGAAGAACAACCTGCAGACCGTGGCCTCGCTCCTGCGCATCCAGGCGCGCCGCACCCACTCGGACGAGGCCCGGACGTCGCTGCAGAACGCGATGCGCCGCGTGGCCGCGATCGCCGTTGTGCACGACACCCTGTCGACCGGCCTCAGCCAGAACGTCGACTTCGACGAGGTCTTCGACTCCGTGCTGAAGCTCGTGACCGAGGTCGCGGCGTCGCACAACACGACCGTCCGCCCGAAGAAGACCGGGGAGTTCGGGGTGCTGCCTTCCGAGGCGGCGACCCCGCTCGCGCTCGGGCTCACCGAGCTCGTCACGAACGCCGTCGAGCACGGGCTGGACGGCCGCGACGGCGAGGTCGAGATCGTGGCGGAGCGCTTCGACGACCACCTCGACATCCAGGTCCGCGACAACGGGCGGGGCCTGCCCGAGGGCAAGGTCGGGTCGGGCCTCGGGACGCAGATCGTCCGCACGCTGATCCAGGGCGAGCTCGGCGGCACCATCGACTGGCACACCCTGACCGGCAGCGGCACCGAGGTCACCATCACGATCCCGTTCCGCTGGCTGACGGCGACGCCGGGCGCCGCGTAGCGCGCTCCGCGCCCGCGCCGCGCGCTGCCTGGATGCGTGGTGCGCGCCCGCCAGGGCCGCGTCGAACTACGTTCCCGACGTCGAACCGCCGTCCGGCCCTGGTTCGACGTCGGTCCCGTGGTTCGTCGCGCGGCCGCACAACGAAAGCACGTCCGAACCGCGCGGTGCCGCGGCGTCGCGTGCTTTCCGTGGTGCGGAGGCACGTGCAGCGGCCTGGAGTCGCGGCGTGCGCCCGCCAGGCCCGCGTCGAACCACGTTCCCGACGTCGAACCGCCGTCCGGCCCTGGTTCGACGTCGGTTCCGTGGTTCGTCGCGCGGCGCGTCGGGCGGCCGCACAACGGAAGTGCGTCCGAACCGCGCGATGGTGCGGCGTCGCGTGCTTTCCGTTGTGCGCAGGCATGTGCAATCGCCTGCAGCCGCGCCCCGCGCACGACGACGCCCGCCGGCCCCGTGGGGGCGGCGGGCGTCAGGCGCGCAGCAGGCGCCGGGTCAGGAAGCGCGGCGAGCGCGGGCGGCGCGGCGCTTCAGCGCGCGGCGCTCGTCCTCGCTCAGGCCACCCCAGACACCGGAGTCCTGGTTGTTCTCGAGGGCGTACTGCAGGCACATCTCGGTGACCGTGCAGCGAGCGCAGACCGACTTGGCCTTCTCGATCTGATCGACGGCCGGTCCGGTGTTCCCGACGGGGAAGAAGAGCTCGGGGTCCGCGGTGAGGCAGGCTGCCTGGTCACGCCAGTCCATGTGTGGTGCTCCTTGAAATCGATGCTCGAACGGCAGGCCGGGGCCGTGGTTCGGGGATCGGAACGCTGAGCATGCGCGAGGCACGAGGGGACACCCGTGGGGGAGGAGTCCGCTGGAAGCGAGTCTGACGCCCGCAGAACGCTCGGGGGAGGAGCGTCGAACCACGGGAGACGCACACCACATCGTGCCGTCCAAACGACCTCGAATATCGTTCCATACTGGTAGGGCCAAATCAAGGGTTCCGACGCTGGAGGAATGCTGTGCCCGACACCACCCCGACCGAGCCCGACCACGTCGAGCGGCGGTCGCCTGCCCTCCTGGCGCTCCTCGTCGTTGTCGGACTCGAGTTCGTCGCCCTCGTCGTCGTGACGATCGTCCTCATCGTCGAACTCATCGTCGCGCCGGCCACGAGCATCGCGTCCGGGATCGCGCTGACGGTCCTCGCGGCCATCGCGGCGCTCTGGCTCGGCTCCCTGTGCATCGGCCTCCGCAACCGTCGTCCGTGGGTGCGGTCCGGGATCATCGTCTGGCAGGTCCTGCAGGGTGCGCTCGCGATCGGGGCGTTCCAGGGCGTGTTCCGCGTGCCCGCCGTCGGCTGGTTCCTGCTCATCCCCGCGCTGCTGGGCATCACGCTGGTGCTGTCGCGACCGGTGACGGACGCGCTCGCCCGTCCGGTCGAGTAGACGGTCCCGATCCACGGACGGGAGGCGCGGTGCCAGCTGGCACCGCGCCTCCCGTCCGTCGATCAGTCGGCTCTCAGACCAGGCCGAGCTTCTTCCGCAGGCTCGCCACGTGCCCCGTCGCCTTGACGTTGTAGAGCGGCAGCTGCACGGTGCCGTCCTCGTCGACCACGATCGTGGAGCGGATCGTGCCGGTGACGATCTTCCCGTAGTTCTTCTTCTCACCCCAGGCGCCGTACGCCTTGTGCACGGCGAGGTCCGGGTCGCTCAGCAGCGGGAAGGTCAGGGCCTGCTCGTGCTGGAAGGTCTTGAGCGCCGGCAGGTCGTCCTTCGAGACGCCGAGCACCTCGTACCCGGCGGCCTGCAGCGAGGACATGTTGTCGCGGAAGTCGCACGCCTCGGTGGTGCACCCCGGCGTCGACGCTGCCGGGTAGAAGTACACGATGACCTTCTTCCCACGCAGGGCCGAGAGGGAGTGCTCGGTGCCGTCCTGGTCCGGCAGGGTGAAGTCGGGGGCGGTGTCGCCGGCGGCGAGGCGGTCGGTCATGGGGCTCCTGTTCGTGGTCCGTGCCCCGAGTGGTCAAGAGCACGCGAAACCCATGCTATTGTTGTTTCCCGTTGCAGCACGGAAGCGCAACATGCACCTCTAGCTCAATTGGCAGAGCAACTGACTCTTAATCAGTGGGTTCTCGGTTCAAGTCCGAGGGGGTGCACCAGCAAGGCCCCGACTCATCGAGTCGGGGCCTTCGTCGTTCCCGGCGCGCGGTGCCGCACGGTGAGACACGCCCGGAGTGCGATTCGGCCGCGACTCCGCGTGCGGATCAGTCGGCGGGGACGTCGACCACGCGCTCCTCGCCGATCACGGGGTCGAGCGCGCCCGCCGAGGTCGCGGCGAGGTCGGCACGCAGCGGTTCGATGCCGTCGCCCGGCACCCAGAGCTCGAACGTCGCGGCAGCGCCGTACGCGGGGTCGCCGAGCGTGGCTCCGTGGTGCCGGACCCAGTCGCGCAGCACGTTGTCGATCCGGCCGGCGTCGGCGTGCGGGACGTCCACCGTCACCCGGGTCAGTGCGCGCCGGTGCACGAGCGTCGCGCGGTCGAGTGCCTCGGACACCGAGGTCGAGTAGGCACGGACGAGGCCGCCGGCACCGAGCTTCACGCCCCCGAAGTACCGCGTGACGACTGCGACGACGTCGGTCAGCCCGCGACGCCGGAGCACCTCGAGCATCGGGACGCCGGCGGTCCCGGAGGGTTCACCGTCGTCGCTCGACCGCGCCTGGTCCCCGAGCACGCCGGTGACCATCGCGGTGCAGTTGTGCCGGGCGTCCCATCGGCGGCGGCGGACCTCGGCGATCACCCGGTCCGCGTCCGCGACCCCGGACACCGGCGCCACGGTCGTGATGAAGCGCGACTTCGTGATGACGATCTCGTGCTCGACCGGGGCGGCGACCGTGGACGGGTACGGGGTGCTCACACCGTCGAGGCTAGCGAGGTCCTCGTCGGCGGCTCGCGATACCATGTCCTGCACGACGTGCGGCTGGGGAGGAGTCCGATCGACATGGCGACAGCAGATCCGAGGGGTGGCGTGCTCGACGCCGCGGAACTCGCGCGCCGGCTGAACCTCCTCCTCGACTTCGAGGAAGCGCAGCGCGGCGCCCCCGTCCCGTTCGCGGCGATCGAGGAGTACGTGGCGGCCCAGGGCGGCTCGCTGTCCCGGGCGAAGTGGACGTACATGCTCTCCGGCGACGGCCGTCGCAACCGTGACACCGGGCTGCTCCGCCTGCTCGCGGGCTTCTTCGAGGTCGACGAGCGCTTCCTGCTCGAGGACAGCGACGTCCCGGAGCGCATCGGCGCCCAGCTCGCCCTCGTCCGCTCCCTCCGATCGGCACGTGTCAGCGGGTTCGCCGCCCGGACCTTCCCCGGTGAGCTCTCGCCCGAGGCGCTCCGTCGCATCGCCGAGGTGCTCGAGGAGGAGTCCGCCCGGGGGAGCGTCGCATGAGCGCGCCGACCGACCTCGTCGAGGCGTTCTGGGCGCGTGGTGCGGCCGAGGGGTGGTCCGACGTCGACCAGGCCGTCGCCGCCGCGGCCGAGGTGGTCGGCAAGCCGATCGTCGTCCGTGAAGAGGCGTTCCTCACCGCCGAGCCCGTGTGCGGCTTCGTGGCGACGCTCGAGCGGCAGCACCTGGTGATGATCTCCCCGACGGCCTCGCGGACGTTCCGGTCGTTCGTCATCGGCCACGAACTCGGCCACATCCTGCACCGCCACCAGGACCACGCACCGCAGGCGGCCTACATCCGCGACGTCATCCCGGACCTGCCGGAGTACAAGGTCGAGCGGGCACTCGCCCGCGGGCTGTTCTCGAACGAGTACGAGCACGAGGCCGAGGTCTTCGCCGACCGGCTCGCCGGGCTCATCCGCGGCCACCGCGACCGTCCGAGCGCGTTCCGCGGGGTGTTCGGGTGATCGTCTCCCTCGTCCAGGCGCTGCTCCTGATCGCGGGCACGGTCACGCTGTTCGTCCTGCAGCGCGGGCAGGACCGCACGCTCGCGGTCACCTTCCTGCTGTTCGCCGCGACGATCGTCACGAACGTCGACCCGCTGTACCGGTGGCTCGATCCGCTGTTCGGCGGGTTCAACGTGGTCACGGTCGTCAGCGACTGCCTGATGGTCGCGGGGACGAGCACCCTGCTCTGGGGTGTGGCGAAGGCCGTCGGTGCTGCACGGCCGTGGCTCCGGAACGCGATCGTCGTGACGTGCGCGGTCGTCGTCGTGGTGGTCATCGTGGCGTTCACCGTCCTCGACAAGCCCGCGACGACGACGACCTTCATGCTCGACGCCGGATCGCACCCGGCGGCGACGGTCTACTCGATCGCGCAGACGGTCTACCTCGGGGTGGCGCTCGGCGCGACCGGACTCATCTGCGTCCTGCACCTGCGCGAGGCACGGACCGCCACCGACCTCGTCGGCCTGTGGGTCCTCGTGCTCGGTGGGGTCCTCGGTGTCGTGCGGATGGTCGTCGTCGTGGTGATGGACCTCGCGCACGTCCTGGGCGACCTCGGCCTCACCCGGGCCCTCGCGCTGCCCTACGACGTCACGACCCCGGGTGCGGTGATCTGCGTGTCGTCCGGGATGCTCCTGCTCGTCATCGGCCACCAGGTCTCCCGTCGTCGGCGCTCCCGTCGGGTGGAGACCGCCCTGCGCGCCCTCACGCCGTTGCACGCGCGGATCGGCACCGACAACGCCTACCCCGACTCCGGCGACCCGGCGACGCGGCTCAGTCGGCTCATCGTCGAGATCAACGACGGCGCCCGTCGGGCCCGGCAGCCGCTGAGCGAGTCGGAACAGCTGGCCCTGGCCGACGCCGAAGCGGCCCTCGACGCGGCGTAGCGCCAGTCGTTACCAGAACGGGACATCGATCCCACTGGATGGGTCGACGTCGTCCGGGCTGCCGTGTAGGGTCTGTAGCAGGTGCTACACGCGATGTAGCAGCACGGGGTGGGACTCGGCCGCGTTGGGGGCGGCCGAGCACCACCGGCCCCGTGCCCGCGGTGTCTAGGATCGTCGGGTGACCGTCTTCGCAGCCCTCGTCCTGTTCATCGGTGCCGTCTTCAACGTCGTCACCTGGCCGCGCTTCTTCCAGCGGGTCGCGAAGGACTCCCGGGCGCGTGACGCCGCCGGCAAGCCGACGACGTTCTACACGGTGCACCTCGTGCTGCTGCTCATCGCGCTGGCGATCGCCGTCGCGGCCGTCGTCGCGGGGATCCTCCTGCTCGTCTGAGCCGTTCCCGACCGGCCTCGCCGACCCGGTCGACTGCGAGCGTGTCCGCCGCCGAGGGAGCAGGATCGGCGCTGGTACCGTCGCCGCCGGAGGCCGGGCCAGAACCCGAATCCGTCCCGGGACCCGGCGACGACGGGGCTGTGGACGCGACCCGGTGCGGGCCAGGAGGCGCGGTGCCGGCCCGCACCGCGCCTCCTGGCCCGCGACCGGTCGCGTCCAGGGCGCTTCAGGCCTGCTTCAGCGGCGCACGGCAGGATCGGGGCATGCGTGTCCTGGTGGTCGACGACGAGGTGCGGCTCGCCGACGGCGTCCGTCGCGGGCTGGAAGCCGAGGGGTGGGCGGTCGACGTCGCCCGAGACGGCGTCGACGGACTGTGGCACGCCCGCGAGTTCGGCTACGACGCGATCGTGCTCGACCTGATGATGCCCGGCCTCAGCGGCTGGGCCGTGTGCGCGCAACTCCGTGCCGACGGCGACTGGACGCCCGTCCTCATGCTGACGGCGAAGGAAGGCGAGTGGGACCAGGTCGAGGCGCTCGACGCCGGGGCCGACGACTACGTGACGAAGCCGTTCTCGCACCCGGTCCTCGTGGCGAGGCTGCGTGCCCTGGTCCGCCGCGGTGCGCGCGAGCGCCCGGCGATCCTGACGCTCGGCGACCTCGTCGTCGACCCGGCCGCCCGGACGGTCTTCCGGGCGTCGACGCCCGTCGAGCTGACGAGTCGCGAGTTCGCCGTCCTCGAGTTCCTGGCGCGCCGCGCCGGCGAGGTCTGCTCGAAGCGCGACGTCATCGAGAACGTGTGGGACGTCGACTTCGACGGCGACCCGAACATCGTCGAGGTGTACGTCGGACACCTGCGTCGGAAGGTCGACCGGCCGTTCGGTCGCACCGGGATCGAGACCGTGCGCGGCGCCGGCTACCGGTTGGCGGCGGACGGTGGCTGACGGCGGCCGTCGGCGCTTCCGGTCCGTCCGGGCGCGGACCACCCTCGGGGCGGTCGTCGTCGTGCTCGCGGCGCTGCTCCTCGGTGCGGCGGCGTTCGTCGTCGTGCTCCGCCTCGTCCTCCTCGACGGGGTGCGGACCACGGCGGAGTCGGGGCTCGAGCAGGCCTCGGCGCGGGTCGAGGCCGACGGCGCCGGGGTCGTGAGCGGCTACGAGGACGTCCTCGTGCAGGTCGTGGGGGACGACGGGTCGGTCCTCGCCCACGGGGACGACGCCGATCCGCCGGCGCTCCCGACGGCCGACGAGTCCCGCTGGACCGACGACGGCGAGCGGTGGCTGCTCGTCGCCGACGACGTCGACCTGCCCGGCGGCGGGGACGCGACGCTGGTCTACGGGGTCTCCCTCGACCAGACCGACGCCGCCGTCGGTGCCGCGGTCGCGCTGCTGTCCGCGGGCGTCCCGGTGCTCGTGCTCGTGATGGGGGCCGTCACGTGGGTGGTCACCGGCCGGTCGCTGCGCCCGGTCGAACGCATGCGCACCGAGGTCGAGACGATCCGCGCGGCACGACCGGACGCCCGGGTCGCCGTCCCGGACACCGGCGACGAGATCGCCCGGCTCGCCGCGACCATGAACACCATGCTCGACCGGCTCGACCGTTCCGCCGCGGGGCAGCGGCGGTTCGTCTCCGACGCCTCCCACGAGCTGCGGTCGCCGATCGCGACCATCCGCCAGCACGCCGAGGTCGCCGCGGCGCACCCCGACCGCGCCGACGTCGTCGAGCTGTCCGAGGTGGTGCGCTCGGAGGCGCTTCGGCTGCAGGACCTCGTGACGGGCCTCCTCGAGCTCTCGCGGCTCGACGAGGGCGACGTGGGCGTCCGGCGTCCGGTGGACCTCGACGACCTGGCGCTCGACGCCGTGGCCCGGGCGCGCGGACGGCTCGGCAGGAGCAGCGACGGGTCGATCCGGGTCGAGGGGTCCGGGATCGGGCCGGCCCGTGTCCTCGGGGACGAACGGCTCCTCGCCGCCGTGGTCCGCAACCTCGTCGACAACGCCGTCCGGCACGCCGAGGGTCGGGTCGTCGTCGCGCTCGCCGAGCAGGACGGACGCGCGGTCCTGACGGTGGACGACGACGGCGCGGGCATCGCCCCGGCGGACCGCGAGCGCGTGTTCGAACGCCTCGTTCGGCTCGACGAGGCGCGCAGCCGGGACGCGGGCGGTGCGGGGCTCGGCCTCGCGATCGTCCAGGACGCCGTCCGGGCCCACGGCGGGGACGTCGTCGTGACGGACTCGCCGCTCGGCGGCGCCCGGTTCGCGGTCCGCATCGCACTCGGCGGCTGACCAGGGGGCTTCAGCCGTGCTTCAGCACCCGCCCGGCACCGTGGTCGCATGAACGCACTCCGCACCACCACAGCCCGCTCCACCCGTCGTGTCGCCGGCATCGCCGCCCTGCCGCTCGTGGCGTCCCTCGCCCTCGTCGGGTGCTCCACCGCGCAGTCCGACGGGGCCTCGTCCACGACGTCGTCATCGTCCTCGTCCGGATCGGCGTCCGGCGGCGCGACCGCTGCGTCCGCCACGTCGAACGACGCCCTGCGTGCCGCCGTCGCCACCGCCCGCGACGCCGTGGGGTCGGGCACCGTGATCTCGGTCGAGCAGGAGCAGAACGGCACCGCGTACGAAGTGCTGGTCGTCACCGGCGACGGCACCGAGCACGAGGTGCACACGAACGAGGCCGGCACGGCGGTGTCCGGTTCGCCGCGCACCGAGACCTCGGACGCCGACGACCGGGCCGAGAACGAGCGCTTCACGGCCGCGGCCGACCTGACCGTGGACGACGCGGTCGGCCGGTTCGAGGACCTGCACGCCGGCACGATCACCGAGCTCGGGCTCGACGACCACCTCGGGAAGGTCGTCTGGGAGGGCGACGTCCGCGACGCCTCGGGCACGAAGCACAGCGTCCGCCTCGACGCGGGCACCGGCAAGGTCGTCACGGACGAGGTCGACACCGACGACTGAGCCGCGGGCGCGGGTGCGAGGGTCGTCGGTGGTCCGCGGTAGACCTGGGGCATCCGGCCACGCGCCGGCGGACCCGGGAGCGACGATGACCGACCAGACCCCGCGCACGTACCCCCAGGGCGTCCCCAGCTGGATCGACGCCCGACAGCCGGACCCGGATGCAGCCCAGGCCTTCTACGGCGGGCTGTTCGGCTGGGACTTCGAGGAGCGGCTCCCGCCGGAGGCGCCGGGCTCGTACCGCATCGTGTCGATCGACGGGCACGAGGTCGGTGCCGTCGCGTCGAGTGACGAACCGGCCACGTGGCTCACGTACATCGCGGTCGACGACGCCGACGCCGTGGCCGGTCGCGTCACGGTGCTCGGCGGCACCGCTGGTCCCGCCGAGGACGCCGGACCCGGGGGAGCGGCCGGCCGCAGTGTCGACTGCGTCGATCCCCGCGGTGCCGCGTTCGGGCTGTGGCAGGCGCGTGCCCGACTCGGCGCCCAGCACATCAACGCCCCCGGTGGGTGGGTGTTCAGCGACCTCCGCTCGACCGACCCGGCGCAGGCGATCGGGTTCTACGAGCAGCTCTTCGGCTGGCAGGTCTCCGGCATCGAGGAAGGCCCGAGCGCGATGGTCCGGCTGCCCGGGTACGGCGACCACCTCGCGGCGACCTCGGACCCGGACATCCGCGAGCGCCAGGTCGGCGCGCCGGAGGGGTTCGCCGACGTCATCGGCGCGCTCGCCCGGCTCGACGCCGGTGCTGACGACTGGCACGTGTCGTTCAGCGTGGCGGACCGCGACGGTGCCGCCGCGCTCACCGAACGGCTCGGTGGACGGGTGCTGGGCTCGTGGGACGGCTCCTGGACCCGGGCTGCGGAGCTGCAGGACCCGCAGGGTGCGACGTTCCGCGTCACGCAGTTCGCGCCGCAGGACGGCTGAGTCTGCCCGGCTCAGGACGCGGACGGCAACGGCGCGCCGAGGGCTCGACGCAACGCCAGCCCGGCGACCTGCTCGTCCGTCGTGTCGAGCAGCACCCGGTAGGTCTCCCCGGGCGTGACGAACTCGACGCACACCGCGTCGAAGTCGCACGGTTCGATCCGCCACCCGCGCACGGACTCCATCGGCACCGGCGTCAGGGCGTCCCGCTCGTAGCTGGTCTCGGCGGCGACGCGGTCGTCGAACACCCGGACGCGGCCGAAGGTGCCGCGCCAGGTGAGCTGGAGGTCGAGCGTGGGGGAGACAGATTGGTCCGGCACCCGCCGATCGTACCGACGGGTGCCGGACCCTCCTGCACGCCCAAGGCGCGCTGTTTCGCTATCCGGACACTCCGCCCGTCGCCGGTCGAGCCGACGGACGGGGGAGCGGCCGGTGGTCAGGCCCGGTGGTCGTCCGAACCGGCATCCGACCCGGCGTCCGGACCAGCGGACGCATTCGTGGACCCGGTCGACGAACCCTCCGTGCCGGCGCCGCTCCGGCGCACCTGGTTCGCCGGGTCCCGACCGGTCACCGGGTACGGACCCGTGATGCCCGAGCGGAGCGAGGCGATCCGGAGGATGCGGTCGCGCTGCAGGAACCAGCCGAGGATGAGCAGCGGGATCACGATGATGAGCGACGCGATCGTGTACGTGCCGATCGGGTAGTCGATCGCCATGAGCACGATGACGGTCGCGAGGAACACCAGCGTCAGCCAGGACGTGTACGGCGCCCCCGGCAGCTTGAACGACGGCTCCTTCGCGAGTCCCTGCTTCGCCCACGACCGCAGCTTCATCTGGCAGAGGATGATCGTGCCCCAGGCCGTGATGATGCCGAGGCTCGCGATGTTCAGGGCGATCTCGAACGCCTGCCCGGGGACGAACAGGTTGAGGATGACGCCGACCAGCGTGAACGCCGAGGTGAGCAGGATGCCGGCGAACGGCACGCCGCCCTTCGTCATCTTCGTGGTCCACTTCGGCGCGGAGCCGTTCATGCCCATCGAGTGGAGTGCGCGACCGGTCGAGTAGAGCCCGGCGTTCAGCGACGACAGCGCCGCGGTGAGGACGACGAAGTTCATGATCGAGCCGACGACCTGGCCGACCTGCGGGTTGCCGATCGACGAGAAGAAGGTCACGAAGGGGCTGACGCCGTCCTTGTACGAGGTGTACGGCAGGAGCAGCGAGAGCAGGACGACCGACCCGACGTAGAACACCGCGATGCGGAAGACGACCGAGTTGATCGCGCGGGGGATGACCTTCTCGGTGTCCTGCGTCTCGCCGGACGCGGTGCCGACGAGCTCGATCGCGGCGTAGGCGAACACGACGCCCTGCACGACGAGGACCGCCGGGAGCAGGCCGGTCGGGAAGAGGCCGCCGTTGTCACCCCAGATCTGGAACCCGGTACGGACCGTCTCGCCGCCCGTCTCGACGGGGAACGCGAACACGAGCCACACGAGCGCGACGATGAGGAAGGCCACCAGGGCGGCGACCTTGATGATCGCGAACCAGAACTCCAGCTCGCCGAACACCTTCACGGCGACGAGGTTCGCGGCCAGCACGACGACGAGCGCCGCGAGGGCCAGCGCCCACTGCGGGATCGCGCGCGGTCCGGCCCAGTAGTGCAGGTAGAGCGCGACCGCGGTGGTGTCCACGATCGAGGTCATCGCCCAGTTGAGGAAGTACATCCACCCGGCGGCGTAGGCGAACTTCTCACCGAAGAACTCGCGGGCGTACGAGATGAACGACCCGGACGACGGACGGTGCAGCACGAGCTCACCGAGTGCCCGGAGGATGAAGAACGCGAAGATGCCCGCGATGAGGTACACGACCGCCAGGGCCGGCCCCGCGGTGTGCAGGCGACCGCCCGCACCGAGGAAGAGCCCTGTGCCGATCGCGCCGCCGATGGCGATCATCTGCAGTTGCCGGGGCTTCAGCCCGTGCTGGTAGCCCTCCTGCTCGTGCGAGAAGTCGTTCGCGGGCGCGCGGTCCACCCCGGTGTCGTTCTGCGCTGTCATGCGCGACACGCTACAGGTGCGTCGAACCGGGGTGGCACACAACCATGCGAGTCTCCTGAAAAGTAACGAGCCGGTCACGATCGCGATCCCCGCACCGATGGGCGACACGCCGTGAACGGGGTACACCGGTGCCGGGATTCCGGCGGACCCGGATTCGCGACGGGGGACAAGCGCCGATAGCCTTGAACGTCCCTTCAGGGGACACCGACGATCAGGACGCGTCCGCCGCAGCAGCACAGCGGGGGCCGTACGGTCGGCTGGACCGGGGTCGTCCCGAGTACGACCCCCGCGTGCGTGATCGCTCGCCCTGCGCCGTTGCGCGGGCTCGATGCGATGCCGCCGAACACGGTGCCGGGCGACCCGTCCGCAACCACCGGTACCGCCGTGCGCCGTTCCGCGCCGCGGTCCCGCGAGGAGCACCGTTGACCATCGCACCACCCCAGGACCGGCGTGCCGTCACGCCGGACCACCCCACCGACGTCCCGGCCGTGCGCGTGCACGGCGCCTACAAGGTCTTCGGCCGCCGGCCCGGTGAAGCGGTCCGCCGTCTGGCCGACGGCGCCACCCGTGACGAGGTCCGTGACCTCGGCTCGGCAGCCGTCATCGACGCGTCCTTCGACGTGCGTCCCGGCGAGATCTTCGTCGTCATGGGCCTGTCCGGCTCGGGCAAGTCGACGCTCATCCGCATGCTGAACGGCCTGCTGGAGCCGACCGCGGGCAGCGTCGAGATCGGCGGCCGGACGGTCACCAAGGCGACGCCGAAGGAGATCCGCGAGATCCGCCGCACCAGCGTGTCGATGGTCTTCCAGCACTTCGCGCTGCTGCCGCACCGCACGGTGCTCGAGAACGTCGCGTACGGCCTCGAGGTCAACGGCGTCGACAAGGCCACCCGGCTGGCCAAGGCCCGCGAGGTCATCGGCCTGGTCGGACTCGACGTCTGGGCGGACGCCAAGCCCGACGAGCTCTCCGGCGGCATGCAGCAGCGCGTCGGCATCGCCCGCGCCCTCGCCGCCGAGACCGACGTCCTGCTGATGGACGAGGCCTTCAGCGCCCTCGACCCGCTCATCCGCCGCGAGATGCAGGAGCAGCTCGTCGACCTGCAGCAGCGCCTCGGCAAGACGATCGTCTTCATCACGCACGACCTCAACGAGGCCATGTTCCTCGGCGACCGGATCGCCGTGATGCGCGACGGCCGGATCGTGCAGATCGGTTCGCCGGAGGACATCCTCACGGACCCCGCGAACGACTACGTCGCCCAGTTCGTGCAGGACGTCGACCGCGCCCGCGTGCTCACCGCGTCGAGCGTCATGGAGCCCGCACGTGCCGCGGTCCCGCTGACCGTCGGCCCGCGTGGCGCGCTCCGGACCATGCGCGACCTGCAGACGGCCGCGGTCTTCGTGACCGGACGCGGCCGGAAGCTCGAGGGCTGGGTCCGCGACCGGCACGTCATGCGCCAGGTCAAGGCCGGCGACACGAACCTCGACGCCATCGTCAACACCGAGTACGCCCGGGTCGCGCCGGAGACCGCGCTGACCGACCTGTTCGAGCTCGCGGTGGAGTCGCCGCTGCCGATCGCGGTCGTCGACGACGAGGGGCGCCTGCTCGGGGTCGTCCCGCGCGTCACCCTGCTCGCCGCCCTCGGCAACGTGCCGACGGCGACGATGCCCATCCCGGTGCTCGAGCCGGTCACCCGCATCTCCGACTCCGACATGGACTCGACCCTCGCCGAAGGAGACCACGCATGATCACCCCCGGAACCAACTCCTTCGGCGACTTCCACCTGCCCCTCGGCACCTGGGTCGCAGCGATCGTCGACTGGATCACCACCTACCTCTCCGGCTTCTTCGACGTCGTCCGCTACGTGTTCACGTGGATGGACGCGTGGATGGAGTACTTCCTCTCCACGCCGCCGTTCTGGGTGGTCGTCGCGATCCTCGTGGTCCTGGCGTTCGTCGCGAAGGGCTGGAAGCTCGCGCTCGGCGCCGCCGTCGGTCTGCTCTTCATCGTGAGCGTCGGCCAGTGGACGAACGCGATGGACACCCTCGCCCTCGTGATCGTCGCCGCGGGGCTCGCTGTCGTGTTCAGCATCCCGCTCGGCATCTGGGCCGCCCGCTCGGACACCGCCAGCCGGATCATCCGCCCGGTGCTCGACTTCATGCAGACCACCCCGGCCTTCGTCTACCTGATCCCGGCGCTGCTGCTCTTCCGCGTCGGCGTCGTCCCCGGCATCGTCGCGACGATCGTGTTCGCGATGGCTCCGGGCGTCCGGCTCACCGAGCTCGGCATCCGTGGGGTTCCGAGCGAGGTCGTCGAGGCCGGCGCCGCGTTCGGGTCGAGCCCGTGGCGCATCCTCCGCCAGATCCAGCTGCCGCTCGCGAAGGCCAGCATCATGGCCGGCGTCAACCAGGTCATCATGCTGTCGCTGTCGATGGTCGTCATCGCCGGCATGGTCGGCGCCGGGGGACTCGGCGAGCAGATCGTCGCCTCGCTGAACCGCATCGACGTCGGTCTCGGTGCGGAAGCCGGCCTGTCGGTGGTGGTCCTGGCGATCCTGCTGGACCGCCTGACCGCAGCGCTCGGCGGTGACTCGGGCCGCGCCTCCAGGCTCTTCGGACGCGCGAAGCGGAAGCCCACCATGACCGCGACGTCGAACGCGGCGACCGCCCAGACCGCCGCCACCACCGAAGCGGTCACCGACCGCCAGACCGTCGACGCGTGAGGAAGGAACAGATC
This sequence comes from Curtobacterium sp. SORGH_AS_0776, assembly GCF_031453355.1. NCBI lineage: Bacteria > Bacillati > Actinomycetota > Actinomycetes > Micrococcales > Microbacteriaceae > Curtobacterium > Curtobacterium sp. SORGH_AS_0776. Next base: position 3,233,813 of record NZ_JAVIYU010000001.1, on the reverse strand, counting down.
ATGAAGCGAACCAAGCGCACCCTCGCGGCCGCCGCGCTCGCCGCCGCCACCGCCCTCGGCCTGTCCGCGTGCATGCCGCCCGGGTACTACGGCGCCTCCGGCACGCTCGACAACGGCGACCAGAAGTCGATGCACGTCGTCGTCTTCAACGGCTGGGACGAGGACACCGCCGCGAGCTACCTCTGGAAGCACGTCCTCGAGGAGAAGGGCTACGACGTCCAGCTCACGAACTCCGACGTCGCACCCGCCTACACGGGCCTCGCATCCGGCGACTACGACGTCGTGTTCGACACCTGGCTGCCGAACACGCACAAGGAGTACATGGACACGTACGGCAAGGACCTCACGGACCTCGGCGCGTGGAACGAGCAGGCGTCCCTCGAGCTCGCCGTGCCGGAGTACTCGGAGATCGACTCGATCGACGAACTGAAGGCGAAGGCCTCGGACTTCGGCAACAAGATCGTCGGCATCGAGCCCGCAGCCGGCGAGACGAAGGTCGTGCAGGACCAGGTGATCCCGCAGTACGGCCTCGACGGGATGGACTTCATCACGAGCTCGACGCCGGCGATGCTCGCCGACCTCAAGGCCGCGATCGCGAAGAAGGAGGACGTCGTCGTGACGCTGTGGCGTCCGCACTGGGCGTACGACGCCTTCCCGATCAAGGACCTGGAGGACCCGAAGGGCGCCCTCGGCAAGAACGAGGAGATCCACACCATCGCCAAGAAGGACTTCGCCGACGAGTTCCCGCAGGCGTCGAAGTGGATGGAGGACTTCGAGATGGACTCCGACACGCTCTACTCACTCGAGAACGCGCTCGTGAACAGCGGTGCGAAGACGAGCGAGTACCCGGCGATCACCGCGAAGTGGGCGTCCGAGCACCAGGACTACGTGGACTCGCTCACCTCGACGAAGTAGCAGCAGCCCCTGCCAGGAGGCGCGGTGCCGGTCCGGCGCCGCGCCTCCTGGCATGCGGGTGGTCGCGTTCCTGAACGACGTCCGTCGTCCACCGCTTCGATGGAGGGATGGACATCCTCCTCCGGCTCCTCGTCGCGATCGGCGTCGCGCTGCTCGTCACCGCCGCCGCCGCGCTCGTCCTGCACCTCGTCTTCCGCGCACTCGCGCGGCGGGAACGCTGGGCGGCCGTGCTCTCCCGACGCATGAAGCACCCGTTCCGCACCGAACTGCTCGTCGTGCTCCTCTGGGTCGCCTTCGTCACGAGCGTCCCGAACCGGCCGGACGCCTTCCCGTGGCGCGCGCCGGTGTCGCACGGCTTCCTCATCGCCACGATCGCCGCGGGCACCTGGCTGGCGTGCCAGATCGCGATCTTCCTCGAGGACCTCGGCCTGCACCGCTTCCGCATCGACGTCCCGGACAACCGGCAGGCCCGCCGCATCCGCACGCAGGTCCTCGTGATCCGCCGGCTGACCGTCGCGGTGCTCGTGATCATCGGCATCGGCGCGATCCTGCTGACCTTCCCGGGGGTCGAGGCAGCCGGGGCGAGCGTGCTCGCGTCGGCGGGGCTCATCTCCGTCATCGCGGGCCTCGCGGCGCAGTCGACGCTGGGCAACGTCTTCGCTGGCATGCAGCTCGCGTTCTCCGGGTCGATCCGTGTCGACGACGTCGTCGTGGTCGAGCAGCAGTGGGGTCGGATCGAGGAGATCACCCTCACCTACGTCGTCGTGCACCTGTGGGACGACCGGCGGTTCGTGCTGCCGTCGACGTACTTCACGAGCACGCCGTTCGAGAACTGGACCCGGACCAACAGCGAGCTGCTCGGGGCCGTCGAGCTCGACCTCGACTGGCGGGTCCGGCCGGGGGAGATGCGGGCCGAGCTCGACCGGATCCTCGACCGCACCGAGCTCTGGGACCGCCGGGTGAAGGTCCTGCAGGTCACCGACGCCGTGCAGGGGTCCGTGCGTGTCCGGGTCCTCGCGACCTCGCACGACGCGCCGTCCCTGTTCGACCTGCGCTGCTACATCCGCGAGGAGCTCGTCGACTGGATCCAACGGACCCACCCCGACGCGCTGCCGGTCCAGCGGGTACTCATGGTGGACGAGGTCGCGGCGCCGCGACGGCGCGCGGCGTCGACCGCCTCGGAGTCCGCGCTGTTCACGCCGGACCAGGACGACCGTGCGGCGCTCTTCACGGGACCGATCCAGACCTCGGACATCCCGCGGTCGGAGCGCTGACCGGCCGGCCCCGGAACAGACGGACGGGAGGGACGGTGCCAGCTGGCACCGTCCCTCCCGTCCGTCACCGGGTCGCGTCGCGGTCTACGGCTGCTTGGCCTTGACGGCGCGGTCGTCCTCGACGACCGTGCCGATCGCTACGAGCGTCGTCGCGATCCACGCCACCCACGTCAGCGCGAGGCGCCAGTCACGCGGGCCCTGCCGCGTGGTCTGCAGCACGCTGTAGCCGCTGATGATCGAACTCCACACCGCACCGCTGAACATGAACTTCCGCACGGGTTCCTCCTGTCGTCGTCCCGTCAACGCTACCGGCCGCTACATTGGAGCGCCGCCGGACGCCCTGCCCGGCGCACTCGTGGAGGAGTCGTCGTGCGCCAGGCCGTCATCGGGGGAGTCCTGCTCGTGGTGGGCGCGGTGTGCGTCGCCCTCGGGTTGCTCCCACTGTCCGACCTCGCCGAGCTCGCCGACCGGGTCGTCCCGGTGCTGGCCTTCGTGCTCGGACTCACCGTCGTCGCCGAGCTCGCGGCGGACGCCGGGGTCTTCGACCGGCTCGCCGACGTCGCCGCACGGGTCGGGGGCGGGCGGACGATCGGGCTCTGGGGCGCCGTGGTCGTGCTCGCCGTCCTGTGCACCGTGTTCCTGTCGATCGACACCACGGCGGTGCTCCTCACCCCGATCGTCATCACGCTCGCCCGGCGGGTCGGACTGCCGCCGATGCCGTTCGCGCTGACGACCGTGTGGCTCGCGAACACGGCGTCGCTGCTGCTGCCGGTGTCGAACCTGACGAACCTGCTCGCCGTCGACCGCATCGGGCTCGACGGGCCGATCCCGTTCGCCGGGCTCATGGTGTGGGCGGCCCTCGCCGGTGTCGTGATCCCGTGCGCCGTGCTCCTCGTGGTGTTCCGCGGCAAGCTCTTCGGTCGGTACACGCCGGTCTCGGTCAGGGCGGCGACCGACCCGGTGTTCTTCTGGTCGGCGTCGGCGGTGCTCGTCGCGCTGGTGATCGCCCTGACCGCCGGCGTCACGGTGTGGATCGCCGCGATCGCCGCGGCGGTCGTGCTCGTGGTCGTCGCGGCCTTCCGGGCGCCGTCGGAGCTCAAGCCGTCGCGCGTGCCGTGGTCGACGCTCGTCTTCGCGGCCGGGTTGTTCGTGGTCGTCGAGACACTGCACACGACCGGCATCACCGACCCGATCGTGGCTGCGCTCTCCGGTGGCACCGGGACGGGGTCGCTCCTGGTGCTCGGCGGTGCCGGCGCGCTGGCGGCGAACGCGATCGACAACCTGCCCGCCTACCTGGTGCTCGAGCCGGCCGCCGGGCACGAGGCCCTGCGCTACGCGGCGCTCCTCGTCGGGGTGAACGCCGGCTGCCTCATCACGCCGTGGGCCTCGCTCGCGACGCTGCTGTGGCACGCACGACTGTCGTCCGAGGGCGTCCACCTGTCGTGGGGGCGGTACATGGCGCTCGGGTGCATCGTGGCACCGCTCACCGTCGTCGCCGGGGTCCTCGCGCTGCGGCTCTAGAGCCAGTCCTTCTTCTTGAACACCCCGTAGAGCGACAGGGACGAGACGACCACCAGTCCGAGCGCGTAGAACAACCCGCTCCAGTGGCTCTCGCCGGGGAACGTCACGTTCATGCCGAACGCCCCCGTGATCGCCGTCGGGATCGCGATGATCGCCGCCCAGCTCGTCACCTTCTTCATGACCGTGTTCTGCCGGTTCGACGCCAGGTTGAGGTTCGTGTCGAGGACGCTCGACACCGCGTCGCGGAGCTGGTCGACGGAGTCGGTGATCGACACGAGGTGGTCCTCGACGTCGCGGAAGTAGGGGCGGATGCCGTCCGAGATCGTCTCGGCGTCCCCGTGCAGCAACGAGGCGACGCTGTCCCGTGTCGGGACCACCTGACGGCGCAGGACGCCCAGGGCCTTGCGGAGGCGGAACGATCGCCGCTGGATCTGCTTCTCACGCGGGGTGCCGTGTTCGAAGAGGTCCTCCTCGAGCGCGTCGATCCGGCGCTCGATGTCCTCGACCGTGTTCGTGGCGTGGTCCGTGACCGCGTCGAGCAGGCCCCACATCAACCACGGGACGCCGTGGTCGGCGATGTCCGTGGTCGCGTCGAGCCGGCGCTCCATCGCCCCGGTGTCGACGTCGCCGCCGTGGATCGTGACGAGGGCGTGCTCGGTCACGAAGGCCTTCACCTCGTGCGTGGTGAGGTCCCCGGCGTGGTCGAGGCCGCCCACGTCGTAGACGACCAGGAAGAGGCTGTCGCGGTACCGATCGAGCTTCGGGCGCTGGCCGCGCTCGACGGCGTCCTCGACCGCGAGCGCGTGGATGCCGAGCTCGGCCTCGACGTGTTCGAGGTCGGACGGATCGGGGTCCGTGTAGTCGACCCACACGAAGGTGCCGTCCTCGGCGATGAGCTCGGAGATCCGGTCGACCGGGAAGTCCCGTTCCGCCGCGGTGCCGTTCCGCCACGCCCGTGTCATGACCATGGGGTCGAGCCTAGTGAGACGGCCGACCCCGGGACTCCAGGGTCGGCCGTGCACGCGGTGCGGGCTCTCAGTACGCCGAGACGAGCTTCCCGTCCTCGACCTTCAGGTAGACGTCCACGTCGAACGTGTCCTCGCCCTTCTGCGCGTCCCCGAAGTAGTCCGTGTACGAGTACCCGATCCTGCCGTCTGCGGTGCTCGTCACCTCGACGAGTCCGCCACCGGACGACTGCACCTCCAGGTCCGGCTTCGACCGGACGTCGTACTGGACCGCGCCGTCCGCGTCGTACGGGCCGTACCAGGGGCAGCCGTCCGCGTAGCTGATGTCGGTCTTCGCCGCGCAGTCGTCGATGAGGTCCGACACGTACTGCTCGGCGTCGGTCTCGAGCTGCTTCGTGGGCTTCGCCTCGAAGTCGGCGTACGGCGAGCTCGACGACCCCACGCGGAGCGTCTCGGTGCCGCCGGTGAAGTACTCCGTGCCGCCGACCTCGACCTGGTAGCTGCCCGGGTACGCGAGCGACTGGAACGAGCCGTTCTCGATGACGCCCACCTTCTTGCCGCCGACGGTCACGTCGGCGCCCTCGAGGACCTGCGCGGCCGAGACCGTCACACGGTCCGTGAGCGGCTCCGTGACGCGCCACTCGTCCTTCACGAGGAACGACGTGCCGGTCCGCTCGAGGACGATCTGACCCGAGCGCTGCGCGTCGCCCTGCCGGAAGGTGACGTTCGCGTACGCGGTGTCCCCGCTGGTCGACACCCGGCCGACGCGGACGTCGGTGGGACGGTCCTTGGCGCTCTGCAGCACGGCGGAGTCGAGCATCGAGGCGTCGCCGGTCACCTCGCTCAGGCTCGCCGCGGTGTCCGCGTCGCCCTGCGCGATCGCGTCGACGTAGGACCGGGCCGTGGGTCCGGGACCCCAGACGGTGGTGCGGAGCACGCCCGTGGTGATCGCTCCCGCGACGACGACCACGACGACCGCGCCGCCCGCGATGAGCGAGCGCACGAGGACCTTCTTCGCGCGCGGGGACATCGGCGCGGGGGCGGGGGCGCCCTGGCCGACGAAGGGCTGGCTCGGGTGCGGCTGGCCGACCGGCGCACCGGGCTGGACGGACTGGTCCGGCTGCGTCGGGCCTGCCGGGGCCGCCGCATCCGCGGGCACCGCCCACACCGGAGCCGCACCGTCGGCCGCCGAGCCGGTCGCCCCCGTGGCGGGAGCGACGGGTGCCCCGGGCACGCTAGCGCCGGCGGACCCGTCGAGCGGAGCGGTCGGCCGGGCCGGCACCGGGTCGGTCCCGACCACGCGCGCCGTCCGCAGCAGCACGCCACCGCCGAGGCGGGGGAGCAGCACGGGTGCGACGTACCGGGCGACGACCTCGACGGCCGCGCCCCAGAGCGCGAAGACGACGGGCGTCCACGGCGTCACACCGACCGAGCCGGACCCGCCGACCGCACTCGAACCCGTCACCTGGTAGGACACCACGCCGGTGCCGAGCACGAACAGCACGAGTCCGGCGACGAACCAGACCACGGGCGTCGCGACCCAGTCGAGCGTCGTGCGGACCCGGTCGTTCCGGCGCACCGCGAGCGCCAGACCGGCCGCGAACGAGCTCACGACGACGAGCAGGACGACGAGCCAGGTCCAGCCACCGGCGCCCGCGAAGACCGAGGCGTCGCTCCCGGCGGCACCGAGTCCGGACCTGCCGACCCCACCGAGGAAGCCGAGCGCGGTCAGGGCGACGGCCGCGTTGCCGAGCAGCAGCGGTAGGGCGGCGCCCCACGACGGCTGCGCGACGAGCGCCACGACGACGAGCACGAGGGCGAGCAGGACGAGGAGCCCGCCGAACTGCCACGTGGCGACCCGCAGGGCACCGAGTGCCCGGGCGACGGAGGTGTTCCCGCCGACGAGCAGCGACGGACGCGCGAGCAGCACCGCGAGGGTGCCGATCACGAACGACCCGAGCACACTGCCGATCCCCACGGCGTGCACGGGGTCGATCTGCACCCCGGAGACGGCGGGGAACCGGATGGCGAGCACGAGGCCGGCGAGTGTGGTGACCGCGGTGGTCACGAGCCCGGCGACGACCGCCGTGACGACGAGCTGCGGGAGCGCGAGGACCCGGCTCCGGATGCGGCGAGTGAGCACGACCGCGAGCACGACCTGCGCCGCGAGCACCAGCACGGGCACGACGCCGACCGACCCCGACCCGGAACCGAGCAGCAGGATCGAACCGGAGCCGTGCAGCCGCCCGAGGTCCGCGAGGGCGACGAGCTGCGCCGGGGACCCCAGCAGCACGCTCACCCCCGACAGGAGCGACTGGACGTCGGGTGCCCCGGCCGACCCGAGGTCGGAGCCGCCGGTGCCGAGGCCCGAGGACGAGCCCGTGGACACCGGACCGGAACCGGCGGCGGCCACGGCGACCGTCAGGAACAGCGAGATCGCCGCGACGACGTACGCGGCGACCCACCCGCCGACGGCCGCGACGACGGCGGCGACCCAGTCACGACCGGGGACGGCGCGGAGCAGGCGACCGAGCGGGTCGGACGCGGCCGGCGCGGCTGACGGGGGCCCGGGCGGAACGGGCGGGACGGGCGACTGATCGCTCACGACGGTTGGGTCCTCTCTCGTCGAGAGCGCGGTGACGACCCCGTGCGTCACCTGCGTGTCCCCCCGACACGATGGACGCAGCGTACCGGAAGCCGTCGATCCGCCGTGAATCCGCTGTCGGCACGCTGGTAACTTCGGCACCGAACCCGGCGTTCGTGCCGGGCGGAACGGAGACCCCAGCACCCCATGGCAGCACCCCGCACCGAACAGACCCGCTACGCCTTCGTCGTCGCCTCGAACCGCCTGCCGGTCGACCGCATCGTCGACGAGGACGGCAACGAGGGCTGGCGGCACTCGCCCGGCGGCCTCGTCACCGCACTCGAGCCGGTGATGCGCGCGAACGACGGTGCCTGGGTCGGCTGGGTCGGCCAGCCCGACGTCGAGGTCGCCCCGTTCGACAACGAGGGCATCCACATCGTGCCCGTACCGCTGAGCAACGACGACGTCGAGGAGTACTACGAGGGGTTCAGCAACGACACCCTCTGGCCGCTCTACCACGACGTCATCGAGCACCCGAGCTACCACCGCGACTGGTGGAACGCGTACAAGCGCGTGAACCAGCGCTTCGCCGAGCAGATCGCCGAGATCGTCGAGCAGGACGGCATCGTCTGGGTGCAGGACTACCAGCTGCAGCTCGTCCCCGCGCTCCTCCGCGAGCTCCGCCCGGACCTGACGATCGGCTTCTTCAACCACATCCCGTTCCCGCCCGTCGGCATCTACGCCCAGCTCCCGTGGCGCGCGCAGATCCTCGACGGCCTGCTCGGGGCGGATGTGATCGGCTTCCAGCGGCACGACGACGCGAGCGACTTCCTCCGGGCGGTCCGGCACATCAAGGGCTACACGACCAAGGGGCAGACGATCGACGTCCCCGTCGACGACCCGGACGCACCGCGCAGCCGCAAGGGCATCACGGTGCGACACGTCGAGGCCCGGCACTTCCCGATCTCCATCGACGCCGCCGGCTTCGAGGAGATCGCGCACCGACCCGAGGTGCAGGAGCGCGCCCGTGAGATCCGTGCGAGCCTCGGCAACCCGAAGACCGTGCTGCTCGGTGTCGACCGCCTCGACTACACGAAGGGCATCCGCCACCGGATCAAGGCCTTCGGCGAACTCGTCGAGGACGGCCGCATCGCGGTCGAGGACGCCACCCTCGTGCAGGTCGCCAGCCCGAGCCGCGAGCGCGTCGACACGTACGCCACGCTCCGCGACGAGATCGAGCTCACGGTCGGCCGCATCAACGGCGACCTCGGCGTGATCGGACACCAGCCGATCGCCTACCTGCACCACGGCTACCCGCGCGAAGAGATGGTGGCGCTCTACCTCGCCGCCGACATCATGCTCGTCACGGCCCTCCGCGACGGCATGAACCTCGTCGCGAAGGAGTACGTCGCGGCCCGGTTCGACAACGACGGCGTCCTCATCCTGTCCGAGTTCGCCGGTGCCGCCGACGAACTGAAGCAGGCCGTCATCGTCAACCCGCACGACATCGGCGCGCTGAAGGACTCGATCCAGCGCGCGATCGAGATGCCCCGACGCGAACGCTCGACCCGCATGCGGGCCCTCCGCAAGCGCGTCCGCGACAACGACGTGGCGCGCTGGTCGCGCTCGTTCCTCGAGGCGCTCGACCGCCACGCCCCGAAGAACGCGCAGATCGACCCCTCCGCGGCGGACCCGAAGGACCAGCACCGCGAGGCGCAGACGGACAACATGTCGATCTTCGACCAGGACGCCCAGACGGCGCGTGCTGCCGAGGACACCCGGGAGGCGCGTGATGCCTGAGACGACCACCGACCAGACCGCCGTCGACCGGGCCCTCGAGACGCTCGCGGCTGCGCCGCGACTCATCGTCGCCCTCGACTTCGACGGCACGCTCGCGCCGTTCGCCGACGACCCGTCGCAGGTCGGCGCGCTGCCCGGCTCGTGGGCGGCCGTCCTCACCCTGCACCGGGCGAAGGACACCGAGGTCGTCCTGGTCTCCGGGCGTCCCCTGGACAGCCTCGCCGCGGTGACGCACGCCCCCGCCGAGATGGCCCTCGTCGGGTCGCACGGCGTCGAGTGGCGCGTCGACGGGCACGACGAAGCGGCCCTCACCGACGACGAGCAGGCCCGGGTGGCCCGGATCGGCACGGCGCTCGACGCGGTCGGGGAGCGGTTCCCGGGTGTCGTCATCGAGCACAAGCCGGCCGGCCACGGCGTGCACACCCGCCGGGTGAGCGCCGAGGTCGCGGCCGAGGCGAACGCCGCCGCGAGTGCCGCCGCGCACGAGGCCGACCCGGACGTCCTCGAACGCGGGGGCAAGGACATCCTCGAGTTCGCCGTCCGGCACGTCACGAAGGGCGACGCGATCGCCAGGCTGCGCGACCTGCACGGCGCCGACGCGGTGTTCTTCGCCGGCGACGACGTCACCGACGAGGACGCCTTCCGGGTGCTCCGCGACGGCGACGTCGGCGTGAAGGTGGGGGAGGGCGACACGCTCGCCGGCTACCGGGTCGCCGACCCCGCGGCGCTCACCGACGTGCTGAAGCAGCTCGCTCGGATCCGCGCCACGCGCTGACCCGCAGCGACCCGACGGACCCGAACCGCGCCTCCTGGACCGCCCGTTCCCCATGCGGATGCATGGAGTTGTCGGCTTGGTATCCCAACTGCGCCTAGACTCACCCCATGCCTGATATCGACGTCAAGCCGCGCAGCCGGGTCGTCACCGACGGGATCGAAGCAACCACCTCGCGTGGCATGCTGCGTGCCGTCGGGATGGGGGACGAGGACTGGGAGAAGCCGCAGATCGGCATCGCCTCCTCGTGGAACGAGATCACCCCGTGCAACCTCTCCCTCGACCGCCTCGCGCAGGGGGCGAAGGAGGGCGTCCACTCCGGGGGCGGGTACCCGCTCCAGTTCGGCACCATCTCCGTCTCCGACGGCATCTCGATGGGCCACGAGGGCATGCACTTCTCCCTCGTCTCGCGTGAGGTCATCGCCGACAGCGTCGAGACCGTCGTGAACGCCGAGCGACTGGACGGCACCGTCCTGCTCGCCGGCTGCGACAAGTCCCTTCCAGGCATGCTCATGGCGGCCGCGCGCCTCGACCTCGCGAGCGTCTTCCTCTACGCGGGCTCGGTCATGCCGGGCTACGTGAAGCAGGCCGACGGCTCCTTCAAGGAGGTCACGATCATCGACTCCTTCGAGGGCGTCGGCGCGTGCAAGGCCGGCACCATGTCGGAAGAGGAACTCAAGAAGATCGAGTGTGCGATCGTCCCGGGCGAGGGCGCTTGCGGCGGCATGTACACCGCGAACACCATGGCGTCGGTCGCCGAGGCTCTCGGCATGTCGCTCCCCGGCTCGGCAGCGCCGCCCAGCGCCGACCGTCGTCGTGACTACTACGCGCACCGCTCCGGCGAGGCCGTGGTCAACATGCTCCGCCTGGGCCTCACCGCCCGCCAGATCCTCACGAAGGAGGCGTTCGAGAACGCCATCGCCGTCGCCATGGCACTCGGAGGCTCCACGAACGTCGTCCTCCACCTCCTCGCGATCGCGCACGAGGCCGAGGTCGAGCTCTCCCTCGACGACTTCAACCGCATCGGCTCGAAGGTCCCGCACCTCGCCGACATGAAGCCGTTCGGCAAGTACGTCATGGTCGACGTGGACCGCAACGGCGGCATCCCGGTGATCATGAAGGCGCTGCTCGACGCCGGCCTGCTGCACGGCGACGTCATGACCGTCACCGGCAAGACCCTCGCCGAGAACCTGGCCGAGATCGACCCGCCGGAGCTCGACGGCGAGGTGTTCCGGACGCTCGACAACCCGATCCACGCCACCGGCGGCCTGACGATCCTGCAGGGCTCCTTCGCGCCGGAGGGCGCCGTGGTGAAGACGGCGGGCTTCGACGCCGAGGTCTTCGAGGGCCCCGCACGGGTGTTCGACCGCGAGCGCGCCGCCATGGACGCCCTCACCGAGGGGAAGATCCAGAAGGGCGACGTCGTCGTCATCCGGTACGAGGGCCCCAAGGGCGGCCCTGGCATGCGCGAGATGCTCGCCATCACGGCGGCCATCAAGGGCGCTGGACTCGGCAAGGATGTACTACTGTTGACGGACGGACGATTCTCAGGCGGCACAACCGGCCTGTGCATCGGCCACATCGCACCGGAAGCGGTGGACGCAGGTCCAGTCGCATTCGTGCGCGATGGCGACCGCATCCGTGTCGACATCGCGGCTCGCTCGCTCGACCTACTGGTCGACGAAGCCGAGCTGGAAGCCCGCCGAGAAGGCTGGGCCCCGCTGCCCCCGCGCTACACCCGCGGAGTCCTCGCGAAGTTCGCGAAGCTCGTCCAGTCCGCCGCCAAGGGCGCGGTCACGGGCTAGCGTCGACACACGCACCATCGCCATCACTCCAGGCAAGGAACACCTCATGCCCACGGAAGCCACTCCGCTGTCCGCGGCCGCCGGTGCACGCCGGACGCCGGAGATCCTGACCGGCTCGGGAGCCGTCCTCCGGACGCTCGAGCACCTCGGGATCACCGACGTCTTCGGCCTGCCGGGCGGTGCGATCATCCCGTTCTACGACGAGCTCATGGCGTCGCAGACGATCCGCCACGTCCTCGTCCGCCACGAGCAGGGCGCCGGCCACGCCGCCGAGGGCTACGCCTCGGCGTCCGGCAAGGTCGGCGTCGCCATCGCCACCTCGGGTCCCGGTGCGACGAACCTCGTCACCGCGATCGCCGACGCCTACATGGACTCGGTGCCGTTCATCGCGATCACCGGCCAGGTCTTCTCGACCCTGATGGGGACGGACGCCTTCCAAGAAGCCGACATCGTCGGCATCACGATGCCGATCACGAAGCACTCGTTCCTCGTGACCGACCCGGCCGACGTGCCGGCGACCCTCGCCGCGGCGCACCTCATCGCGACGACCGGACGGCCCGGCCCCGTGCTGGTCGACATCACGAAGGACGCCCAGCAGAAGTCGGCGCCGTACGTCTGGCCGCCCAAGATCGACCTGCCCGGCTACCGTCCGGTCACCAAGGCGCACGGCAAGCAGATCACCGCGGCCGCGCAGCTCCTCGCCGAGTCCGAGCGCCCGGTGCTCTACGTCGGCGGCGGCGTGATCCGCTCCCGGGCGACCGCCGAGCTGCTCCGCTTCGCCGAGGCCACGGGTGCGCCGGTCGTCACGACGCTGATGGCACGGGGCGCCTTCCCCGACTCGCACCCGCAGCACCTCGGCATGCCCGGCATGCACGGCACCGTCCCAGCGGTGCTCGGCCTGCAGGACAGCGACCTCATCATCGCGCTCGGCGCTCGCTTCGACGACCGCGTGACCGGCAAGGCCGACGAGTTCGCGCCGAACGCCAAGGTCGTGCACGTCGACATCGATCCGGCCGAGATCTCGAAGATCCGCTTCGCCGACGTCCCGATCGTGGGCGACGCGAAAGAGGTCCTGGTCGACCTGCTCGACGCGTGGGGCGGCATCCCGACCGACCAGCGTGCGAGCACCGCCGAGTGGTGGGCGAAGCTCGAGCAGCTCAAGGTCGACTTCCCGCTCGGCTACGCGGAGCCGACGGACGGCCTGCTCGCGCCGCAGGCCATCATCAAGCGCATCGGCGAGCTGAGCGGCCCCGAGGCGATCTACGCCTCCGGCGTCGGGCAGCACCAGATGTGGTCGGCGCAGTTCATCAAGTACGAGCGGCCGAACGCCTGGCTGAACTCCGGCGGCGCGGGCACGATGGGCTACTCCGTCCCCGCCGCGATGGGCGCGAAGGTCGCCGAGCCGGACCGCGTGGTCTGGGCGATCGACGGCGACGGCTGCTTCCAGATGACCAACCAGGAGCTCGCGACCTGCGTCATCAACGACATCCCGATCAAGGTCGCGATCATCAACAACTCGTCGCTCGGCATGGTGCGGCAGTGGCAGACGCTGTTCTACGACGGCCGCCACTCGTTCACCGACCTCGAGACCGGCCACGACTCGCGCCGCGTGCCCGACTTCGTGAAGCTGGCGGACGCGTACGGTGCCCTCGGCATCCGCGTCGAGAAGGCGGACGAGGTCGACGCCGCCATCCAGCTCGCCCTCGAGACGAACGACCGCCCCGTGGTGATCGACTTCGTCGTGAGCCGCGACTCGATGGTCTGGCCGATGGTCCCGCAGGGAGTCAGCAACTCGTCCATCGAGTACGCCCAGGCCCTCGCCCCCACCTGGGACGACGAGGACGCCGACATGACGGGGGAAACCGCATGAGCCACGTCCTCTCCCTCCTCGTCGAGGACAAGCCGGGTCTGCTGACCCGCGTCGCCGGGCTGTTCGCGCGCCGCGGGTTCAACATCGAGTCCCTCGCGGTCGGCAACACCGAGGTCGACGGCCTCAGCCGGATCACGGTCGTCGTCGACGTCGAGGACCTCCCGCTCGAGCAGGTGACGAAGCAGCTCAACAAGCTGGTCAACGTCATCAAGATCGTCGAGCTGGACTTCTCCCAGTCCGTCCAGCGCGAGCACATGCTCGTGAAGGTGCGGGTGGACAACCAGACGCGCTCGGCCGTGCTCGAGGCAGTGAACCTGTTCCGTGCGCAGGTCGTCGACGTCGCGAACGACTCGCTCATCGTCGAGGTGACCGGCGACCCCGGCAAGATCCAGGCGATCCTCCGCGTGCTCGAGCCTTACGGCATCAAGGAGCTCGCCCGTGCGGGCCTCCTCGGCATGGGCCGTGGGCCCAAGAGCATCACCGACCGGGTGCGCTGACCGCGACCCGTGACGGACTGGAGGCGCGGGTCGCCACCCGCACCGCGCCTCCAGTCCGTCTCCTCCCGACTCACCGCAACCAACGCTTCCCGAACCGACCACAGGAGAACCACCACCGTGACTGACATCGTGTACGACGCCGACGCCGACCTGACGCTCATCCAGGGCAAGAAGGTCGCCGTCATCGGGTACGGCTCGCAGGGCCACGCCCACGCCCTCAACCTCCGCGACAGCGGCGTCGAGGTCAAGATCGGCCTGCAGGAGGGCTCGAAGAGCCGCCAGAAGGCGGAAGAGGCCGGCTTCGAGGTCCTCACCCCGGCCGACGCCACGGCCTGGGCGGACGTCGTCGTCATCCTCGCGCCGGACCAGGTCCAGCGCATCGTCTACAAGGACGACATCGAGCCCAACCTCAAGCCGGGCGCCACGCTCGTCTTCGGCCACGGTTTCAACATCCGCTTCGGCTACATCCAGGCGCCGGAGGGCGTCGACGTGTCGCTCGTCGCCCCGAAGGGCCCAGGGCACACCGTGCGCCGCGAGTACGAGGCCGGCCGTGGCGTCCCCGTGATCGTCGCCGTCGAGGTCGACGCGTCCGGCTCCGCCTGGGACCTCGCGTGGTCGTACTCGAAGGCCATCGGCGGCCTCCGCTCCGGCGGCATCAAGACGACCTTCACCGAGGAGACCGAGACCGACCTGTTCGGCGAGCAGGCCGTCCTGTGCGGTGGCACCTCGCAGCTCATCCAGTACGGCTTCGAGACCCTGGTCGAGGCCGGCTACCAGCCGCAGATCGCCTACTTCGAGGTCCTGCACGAGCTCAAGCTCATCGTCGACCTCATCTGGGAGGGCGGCCTCACGAAGCAGCGCTGGTCGATCTCCGACACGGCCGAGTTCGGTGACTACGTCTCCGGCCCGCGCGTGATCTCGCCCGAGGTCAAGGAGAACATGAAGGCCGTCCTCGCGGACATCCAGAACGGTGCCTTCGCGAAGCGCTTCATCGACGACCAGGACGCCGGCGCGCCGGAGTTCAAGGCACTCCGCGCGAAGGGCGAGGGCCACCCGATCGAGGCGACCGGTCGCGAGCTGCGCGCCCTCTTCGCGTGGAAGTCGAACGACGCCGACTACGTGGACGGTTCCGCCGCGCGGTAGTCTTCGCAACACCACTCGACGACGAGGCGGCGGTGCACCCGCACCGCCGCCTCGCGATGTGACCCGAACGTTATGCAGCACTTCACCACCAGCCCCGACGCCGCCCACCGGCGTCCCCTCGGCGTTCCCGGGGACGTTTCGCGACGACCGTCGTCCGGCCCGGACATGGGCGGTCCTCAGGTCGTCGTCCAGCATGGGAGGATCGTCGGATGGCGGTGACGAAGCGAGCGGTCCACATCGGCGCCGGCAAGATCGGACGCGGGTTCGTGGGGCAGTTCCTGGTCGCGAGCGGCTACGAGCTCACCTTCGTGGACGTCGACGACCGCGTCGTCTCGGCACTGAACGAAGCCGGCCGGTTCGTCGTGCACGAGGTCGGCGAGATGCCGGTCGAGCACCTCGTCTACGGGTTCACGGCCCTCAGCAGCAAGACCGACCGCGAGCAGGTCGTCCGGGCCATCGCCGAGGCCGACGTCGTCACGACCGCGGTCGGCGCCCGCACCCTCCCGCTCGTCGCCCCCGTCATCGCCGAGGGGTTGGCGGCCCGGCCGCTCGACCGCGGCGACGTCACGATCGTGGCGTGCGAGAACGCCTTCAACGCGACGGACTCCCTGCACGCCAGCATCCGTCGAGCCCCCATCCTCGAGGACCGCGACATCGCCGCCGTCTTCGCGAACTGCGCCATCGACCGCATCGTCCCCGACCAGTCCGGGGTGCTCGGCCAGTCCGGCGGCCTCGACGTCGTGCTCGAGCCGTTCTACGAGTGGGTCATCGAGCGCACGCCCTTCGCCGACTCGGACGCCGAGCCGCCCGCGATCGACGGCGTGACCTGGGTCGACGACCTGCAGCCGTTCGTCGAGCGCAAGCTCTACACGGTGAACACCGCGCACGCGACGGCCGCCTACCACGGCTACGTCCGGGGCATCCGCCTCATCCGCGAGGCCCTCGAGGACGAGGCCGTCCGCGCCGAGGTCGACGGCGTCCTCGCCGAGACCACAGCACTCCTCGTCGCCAAGCACGGCTTCGACCCGGAGGAGCACGCGCGCTACGTCGCCGCGAACCTCTCCCGCATCGCGAACCCGCACCTCCCGGACACGACCGTCCGCGTCGGACGCAACCCGCTCCGGAAGCTCGGCCGCCGCGAGCGCTTCGTCGGCCCGGCCGCGCAGCTCGCCGAACGCGGGCTCCCCGTCGACCACCTGCTCGGCGCCGTGCGCGTCGCGCTCGACTTCGACGACGAGAACGACCCCGAGTCGATCGAGCTGCACGCGCTGCTCCGCTCGGGTGCGACGGCACACGCCCTCACCGAGATCCTCACCGGCCTGATGGAGAGCCACCCGCTGTTCCCCGCGGTGCGCGAGGTCGTCGCCGAGGTCCTCGAGACCCAGCCCGCCGACGTCTGACCAGCGGCCGTACCGGTCGTCCGTGGTCGAGCCGGAGCGGCACGCCTCGTAGAATCGAGGCATGACCACGGCAGCATCCCCGCCCGACGGCTCGGTCGACCACGACGACGACGCCCTCAGCTGGGGCGACGCCGACGACGCGACCCACGTCGACGCGGCGCACAACCCGGTCACCGTCAAGGAACGCTCCGGCCGTGACCCCGAGGCCCCCGAGACCTCCGGCGCGCTCATCGGGTTCGGCGTCTTCGGCGGCCTGTACCTGCTCTACACGGTGGCCTGGCTGCTCACGGCCTCGACCTCGTACGTCTCGGACGTCGACACCGTGCTGACCGTCTTCGTCGAGGTCCTCCGGTTCCTGTCGATCGTCGCGCCCGCGCTGTGGTTCACCGTCGTGCTCTGGGCCGGCCGTGGACAGCGCACGCGGAGCCGTCTGCTGTGGATGCTGCTCGGCGCCCTCGTCCTCTTCCCGTGGCCGTTTCTCATGACGCGGAGCTTCGGGTGACCGGCGCGACGCCGACCGTCCATCGGTCGTCCCGGGCGTTCGTCGGCAAGGTCGTCGTCTGGCTCGTGTTCGCCCTGCTGTTCGCGTACATGACCGTCCAGAGCGTCGGCAACCTCGTGAACATCTCGGGTTCGGTCCGGCAGTTCAACGCCTTCCTCGACACGACGTCCGGCGGCGATTCGCTCCGGAGCAGCACGCCGTGGCTCTGGCTCGTGCTGGACATCGCGATCGCGCCGGTCGCGTTCGTCGTCGCCCTGTGGATCACCCGACGCGCTCGACTCGCGGTGACCATCGGTGTCTTCGTGCTGGCCTTCGCGGCAGCCGGCGCGCTGTGGCTGGACCTGCAACTGTTCGTGCCGAGCCTGCTGGACTTCGGACGCTCCTCCTGACGGCCAGGAGGCGCGGTGCCAGCCGGCACCGCGCCTCCCGTCCGTCGTGTGGTCGCCCACCGGACCGACCCTGCGGTCGTAACCACGTGCACACGTCGATACGATGGTGGGATACCGCCCGTCTCGTGTGAGGAAACTGCAGCTGTGCCGAAGCCGGTCGTCCTGATCGCCGAAGAACTCTCGCCCGCCACAGTCGACGCCCTCGGGCCCGACTTCGAGATCCGGAACGTGGACGGTACCGACCGCCCCGCCCTCCTGGCCTCCCTCGCCGATGCGCACGCCATCCTGGTGCGCTCCGCCACCAAGGTCGACGCCGAGGCGATCGCCGCGGCCCCGAACCTCAAGGTCGTCGCCCGTGCCGGCGTCGGCCTCGACAACGTCGACATCAAGGCGGCGACCACCGCCGGGGTGATGGTCGTCAACGCGCCGACGTCGAACATCATCTCCGCCGCCGAGCTCACGGTCGGCCACATCCTGTCGCTCGCGCGCCACATCCCGGCCGCACACGCGTCGCTCGCCGCCGGCACCTGGAAGCGCTCCGCGTACACTGGTGTCGAGCTGTACGAGAAGACCGTCGGCATCATCGGCCTCGGCCGGATCGGTGCGCTCATCACCCAGCGCCTGCAGGCGTTCGGCGTCCAGGTGATCGCGTACGACCCGTACGTCACCACGGCCCGTGCCCAGCAGCTCGGGGTCGAGCTCGTCTCGCTCGAGGACCTGCTCAAGCGTGCCGACTTCACCACGATCCACATGCCGAAGACGCCGGAGACGGTCGGCATGATCTCGGACGACCAGTTCGCGCTCATGAAGCCGACCGCGTTCGTCGTGAACGTCGCCCGTGGCGGGCTGATCGACGAGGACGCGCTGCACCGTGCGCTCACCTCGAACACGATCGCCGGCGCCGGTCTCGACGTCTTCGTGTCCGAGCCCCCGAAGGACTCGCCGCTCGTCGCGCTCCCGAACGTCGTCGTCACGCCGCACCTCGGTGCCTCGACGGACGAAGCGCAGGAGAAGGCGGGCGTCTCGGTCGCCAAGTCCGTGCGGCTCGCCCTCGGCGGCGAGCTCGTCCCCGACGCGGTCAACGTCGCCGGTGGCGTCATCGACCCGTACGTGCGCCCGGGCATCCCGCTCGTCGAGAAGCTCGGTCAGGTGTTCACCGGCCTCGCGACGTCGCCCGTCACCAGCATCGACGTCGAGGTGCACGGCGAGCTCGCGGAGTTCGACGTCAGCGTGCTGAAGCTCGCGGCGCTCAAGGGCGTCTTCACCGACGTCGTCAGCGACCAGGTGTCCTACGTCAACGCACCGTTGATCGCCGAGCAGCGCGGGGTCACCGTGCGGCTCATCACCGACTCGGACAGCCCGGAGTACCGGAACGTGCTCACGATCCGTGGGGCCCAGTCCGACGGCCCGGCGATCAGCGTGTCGGGCACGCTCACCGGCCCGAAGCAGGTCGCGAAGCTCGTCGAGATCAACGGTCACGACGTCGAGGTCGCCCTCGCCGAGCACCACGTGGTGATGGAGTACACCGACCGGCCCGGCATCGTCGCGGTCTACGGCAAGGAGTTCGGCGACGCCGGCATCAACATCGCGGCGATGCAGATCTCGCGGGAAGCCGCCGGCGGCCAGGCGCTCAGCGTCCTCACCGTCGACTCGCCGGTCCCGGCCGAGATCCTCGAGCACGTCCGGTCCACGATCGACGCGGCCTCGCTCCGCGAGATCGACATCACGCTGTAGGGGAGTGGCGGACATGACGCAGACGGTGAAGCTCGCGGTGATCCGCGGGGACGGCATCGGACCCGAGGTGGTCGACGAGGCGCTGAAGGTCCTGCGCGCCGTGCTGCCGGGCGACCTCGTGGTGGAGGAGACCCCGTTCTCCCTCGGTGCCGACCGGTTCCTCGAGACCGGTGACATCCTCACCGAGGACGACATGTCCGCCATCGCCACCCACGACGCGATCCTGCTCGGCGCGGTCGGCGGCGACCCCCGCGACCCCCGGCTCGCGGGCGGGATCATCGAGCGCGGGCTGCTGCTGAAGCTGCGGTTCGCCTTCGACCACTACGTGAACCTGCGCCCGACCGTCGTCTACCCGTCGGTGACGACGCCGCTGACGTCCCCCGGTGACGTCGACTTCGTGGTCGTACGCGAGGGCACCGAGGGACCGTACGTCGGCAACGGCGGCGTCATCCGCGTCGGGACCCCGCAGGAGATCGCGACCGAGGTCTCGTTGAACACCGCGTACGGTGTCGAGCGCGTCGTCCGGTACGCGTTCGAGCTG
The DNA here is from genome assembly GCF_031453355.1 of Curtobacterium sp. SORGH_AS_0776. Taxonomy (NCBI): domain Bacteria; kingdom Bacillati; phylum Actinomycetota; class Actinomycetes; order Micrococcales; family Microbacteriaceae; genus Curtobacterium; species Curtobacterium sp. SORGH_AS_0776. The sequence continues at coordinate 3,214,101 of NZ_JAVIYU010000001.1, read as the reverse complement.
GCGGACCGGCGGCCGCGCAAGCACCTCACGCTCGTGCACAAGAGCAACGTCCTGGTGCACGCCGGAGCCCTCTGGCAGCGCACCGTCGCGGCCGTCGGGCAGGAGTACTCGGACGTCACGGTGGACTACCAGCACGTCGACGCCGTCACCATCCACATGGTGCGGGAACCTGCTAGGTTCGACGTCATCGTCACCGACAACCTCTTCGGGGACATCATCACCGACCTGGCCGGCGCGATCAGCGGCGGCATCGGTCTGGCGGCCTCGGGCAACATCAACCCGGACGGCACCTTCCCCAGCATGTTCGAGCCGGTCCACGGCTCCGCGCCGGACATCGCGGGTCAGCAGAAGGCCGATCCCACGGCCGCCATCCTGTCCGTCGCACTGCTGCTCGACCACATCGGTCGCAGCGATCTCGCGGCGGCGGTCACGCGGGCGGTCGAGGCCGACCTCGCCGACCGGGGCACCTCGCAGCGTCGCACGGCCGAGATCGGCGACGCCATCGCCGCCGCGGCCACGGCACGCACCACCACCGCCTGACAGGAGTCTCCCCGTATGAGCACCGACACCGACTTCGGACTCGCGTTCGCCACCACCCCCTCACCCGAGCGCCGTGCCGCCGCCGAGCGCGAGGAGATCCTCGCCGACCCGGGCTTCGGCAAGCACTTCACGGACCACATGGCCACCGTGCAGTGGACGCTGGACGCCGGGTGGCACGATGCCTCGGTCCACCCGTACGGGCCGATCAGCCTCGACCCCAGCGCGAGCGTCCTGCACTACGCGCAGGAGATCTTCGAGGGGCTGAAGGCCTACCGGCACGCCGACGGCTCGGTCTGGACGTTCCGCCCGGACGCCAACGCCAAGCGCTTCCAGCGGTCCGCGCGGCGGCTCGCGCTGCCGGAGCTGCCGGTGGAGACCTTCGTCGACTCCATCCGCGAGCTGGTCCGGACCGACGTCGACTGGGTGCCCTCGGCGCCCGAGACGAGCCTGTACCTGCGGCCGTTCATGATCGCGACCGAGTCGTTCCTGGGGGTGCGTGCGGCACAGGCGGTGGCGTACCACTGCATCGCGAGCCCGGCGGGGGCGTACTTCACCTCCGGACCGAAGCCGGTGTCGATCTGGCTGTCCACCAACTACGCCCGGGCCGGCAAGGGCCGGCACGGGTGCGGCGAAGACCGGCGGCAACTACGCCTCGTCGCTCCTGCCCCAGCAAGAGGCGTACGAGCACGGCTGCCAGCAGGTCATGTTCCTCGACTCGGTCGAGGGCAAGTACCTCGAGGAACTCGGCGGCATGAACGTCGTGCTGGTGGAGGCGGACGGCACGCTCGTCACGCCGGACTCCGACTCCATCCTCGAGGGCATCACGCGCGACTCGATCCTGCAGCTGGCGGAGGACCGCGGGCTGCGCGTCGAACGCCGTCGGGTGACCCTCGACGAGTGGCGTGACGGCGTCGAGGACGGCTCCATCACCGAGGCCTTCGCGTGCGGGACCGCCGCCGTCGTGACCCCGATCGCGGAACTCCGCGGCGAGGGCTTCACGATCGGGTCGCCGACCGTCGGGGCCGGCGAGCTGACGATGTCCCTGCGCGACGAACTCACCGACATCCAGTACGGCCGCCGTGCCGACCCGCACGGGTGGATGACGCGCCTGACCGACCCGGCCTGAACGCACACCACACGTCGATAAGCTCCAACGGTGAAGATCGCACGGTTCAGCAGCAAGGGCGAAGACCCCCGGTACGGCATCCTCGACGAGCGCGACCTGGTCGTGCTGGCGGGTGACCCGATGTACCAGGGGTTCGAGACCACGGGGGAGCGGGTGCCGCTGGCCGACGCCAAGCTCCTCGCCCCCGTCATCCCGCGGTCGAAGGTGATCGGCGTGGGGCTCAACTACGCCGAGCACGCGTCCGAGATGGACGAGCGCTCCGGGGACGACCCGGTGGTGTTCCTCAAGCCGAACACGTCGGTGATCGGCCCCGAGGACCCGATCCGTCTCCCCGCCGGGGTCGGACGCGTCGACCACGAGGGCGAGCTCGCCATCGTGATCGGGTCGCTCGCGAAGAACGTCACGCGCGAGGACTTCGCGAGCGTGATCCTCGGCTACACGATCGCCAACGACGTGACCGCCCGTGACCTGCAGGCGCGCGACGGCCAGTGGACCCGGTCCAAGGGCTTCGACACCTTCTGCCCGCTCGGGCCGGCGATCGAGACCGAGATCGACCCGTCGGACATCCGCATCGAGACCCGCGTGGACGGCGACCTGCGCCAGGTGGGTTCGACGAGCGAGATGGTGCACGACATCCCGTCCCTCATCGAGTTCGTCTCGTCGATCTGGACGCTCCTGCCCGGCGACGTCATCCTGACCGGCACCCCTGCCGGCGTCGGCGAGATCCGCGACGGCGAGGTCGTCGAGGTGACGATCGAGGGGATCGGCACACTCAAGAACCCGGTCATCGCCAAGCACTGACGCGCGTCACCGAACGGCCCGCTCCCACCGTGGGGGCGGGCCGTTCCGCGTCTCCGCGCGGATCGGCCCGTGCGACACGCCCGGGGTGCGGGACGGTTGGCGGGGCCCCCAGGGCGTGTGTAGAGTAATCACTCGTTGCCGCTGAGGCGGAGAACGGAACGGCCGAGACGGTCACCGGAGCGAATGCCCCGGAGATGCAGTCCGGACGGGGTCCCGCTCAGGCAACGAATCCCGATGACGATCCACTCTCGAAGTGGTCTGTTCGGGGTGAGACGAAATGCCTCTCTGGCGACGCTCGTGTTCCACGGGTCGAGTGGGGAGTGCGTCTGGTCCTTGAGAACTCAACAGCGTGCACATTGTCAATGCCAATTTATTGACCCCGTGACTCATCAGCTTGCTGGTGGGTTCGGAGACAATTCCTTTTGGATTGAAGATTGTCAGTAGACAGTCAACAGTCAGAATCAACTCGCTGACATCTTCGGGTGTTGGTTGTAATTTTTTACGGAGAGTTTGATCCTGGCTCAGGACGAACGCTGGCGGCGTGCTTAACACATGCAAGTCGAACGATGATGCCCAGCTTGCTGGGTGGATTAGTGGCGAACGGGTGAGTAACACGTGAGTAACCTGCCCCTGACTCTGGGATAAGCGTTGGAAACGACGTCTAATACTGGATATGACTGCCGGCCGCATGGTCTGGTGGTGGAAAGATTTTTTGGTTGGGGATGGACTCGCGGCCTATCAGCTTGTTGGTGAGGTAATGGCTCACCAAGGCGACGACGGGTAGCCGGCCTGAGAGGGTGACCGGCCACACTGGGACTGAGACACGGCCCAGACTCCTACGGGAGGCAGCAGTGGGGAATATTGCACAATGGGCGAAAGCCTGATGCAGCAACGCCGCGTGAGGGATGACGGCCTTCGGGTTGTAAACCTCTTTTAGTAGGGAAGAAGCGAAAGTGACGGTACCTGCAGAAAAAGCACCGGCTAACTACGTGCCAGCAGCCGCGGTAATACGTAGGGTGCAAGCGTTGTCCGGAATTATTGGGCGTAAAGAGCTCGTAGGCGGTTTGTCGCGTCTGCTGTGAAATCCCGAGGCTCAACCTCGGGCTTGCAGTGGGTACGGGCAGACTAGAGTGCGGTAGGGGAGATTGGAATTCCTGGTGTAGCGGTGGAATGCGCAGATATCAGGAGGAACACCGATGGCGAAGGCAGATCTCTGGGCCGTAACTGACGCTGAGGAGCGAAAGCGTGGGGAGCGAACAGGATTAGATACCCTGGTAGTCCACGCCGTAAACGTTGGGCGCTAGATGTAGGGACCTTTCCACGGTTTCTGTGTCGTAGCTAACGCATTAAGCGCCCCGCCTGGGGAGTACGGCCGCAAGGCTAAAACTCAAAGGAATTGACGGGGGCCCGCACAAGCGGCGGAGCATGCGGATTAATTCGATGCAACGCGAAGAACCTTACCAAGGCTTGACATACACCGGAAACGGCCAGAGATGGTCGCCCCCTTGTGGTCGGTGTACAGGTGGTGCATGGTTGTCGTCAGCTCGTGTCGTGAGATGTTGGGTTAAGTCCCGCAACGAGCGCAACCCTCGTTCTATGTTGCCAGCGCGTTATGGCGGGGACTCATAGGAGACTGCCGGGGTCAACTCGGAGGAAGGTGGGGATGACGTCAAATCATCATGCCCCTTATGTCTTGGGCTTCACGCATGCTACAATGGCCGGTACAAAGGGCTGCGATACCGTAAGGTGGAGCGAATCCCAAAAAGCCGGTCTCAGTTCGGATTGAGGTCTGCAACTCGACCTCATGAAGTCGGAGTCGCTAGTAATCGCAGATCAGCAACGCTGCGGTGAATACGTTCCCGGGCCTTGTACACACCGCCCGTCAAGTCATGAAAGTCGGTAACACCCGAAGCCGGTGGCCTAACCCTTGTGGAAGGAGCCGTCGAAGGTGGGATCGGTGATTAGGACTAAGTCGTAACAAGGTAGCCGTACCGGAAGGTGCGGCTGGATCACCTCCTTTCTAAGGAGCATCTGGTTCGTCGTGTCCTTCGGGGGACGGTGGGTCCAGGCGCCGGATCGAGACGAACGTTCTCGCCGGTAGCTCATGGGTGGAACATTGACAGTGCAGTCGGGAGCGCAGCTTCCTGATCTCAGTACGCCGGGGCCTTCGTGGTTCGGGTTGGAACGGGTTGGGGGTGAGCGGGTCGGCTGGTGCACGTTGTTGGGTCCTGAGGGACCAGGCTTCCTGACCGTGATGGTCGGGGGTTGAGCCGTGACTGGGGCCTTTTGGGTTCTGGTTGGGTTCTTCGGTGGGCCGCATGATGCTGGGAGCATGGCTTCTGGGGGAGTGTGGTGCCGATCGTATGTTGAGAACTACACAGTGGACGCGAGCATCTTAGATCGCTCGGAACGATGATGACTTTCGGGTTGTTGTTGTTGTGAGTCGATCGCAATTTTAATCTTTGTGGTCAAGTTTCTAAGAGCAAACGGTGGATGCCTTGGCATCTGGAGCCGAAGAAGGACGTAGAAATCTGCGATAAGCCTCGGGGAGCTGATAATCGAGCTGTGAGCCGAGGATTTCCGAATGGGGAAACCCCGCTGGGCGCTTTTGTGACCTGGTGACTCCCGCCTGAATATATAGGGCGGGTAGAGGGAACGTGGGGAAGTGAAACATCTCAGTACCCACAGGAAGAGAAAACAACATGTGATTCCGTGAGTAGTGGCGAGCGAAAGCGGATGAGGCTAAACCGATCATGTGTGATAGCCGGCGGGCGTTGCATGGTCGGGGTTGTGGGACACGTCGCTCAGTTCTGCCGGACTGGGGCGGTTACAGCGCATCATAGTCGAACCGGTTTGAAAGCCGGGCCGTAGTGGGTGCCAGCCCCGTAGACGAAATGGTGTTATGGCCGGATGTGTATCCCAAGTAGCACGGGGCCCGAGAAATCCCGTGTGAATCTGTCAGGACCACCTGATAAGCCTAAATACTCCCAGATGACCGATAGCGGACAAGTACCGTGAGGGAAAGGTGAAAAGTACCCCGGGAGGGGAGTGAAATAGTACCTGAAACCGTTTGCTTACAAACCGTCGGAGCCTCCTTGTAGGGGTGACGGCGTGCCTTTTGAAGAATGAGCCTGCGAGTTAGTGATATGTGGCGAGGTTAACCCGTGTGGGGCAGCCGTAGCGAAAGCGAGTCTGAATAGGGCGATTTGAGTCGCATGTCCTAGACCCGAAGCGAAGTGATCTATCCATGGCCAGGTTGAAGCGACGGTAAGACGTCGTGGAGGACCGAACCCACTTCAGTTGAAAATGGAGGGGATGAGCTGTGGATAGGGGTGAAAGGCCAATCAAACTTCGTGATAGCTGGTTCTCTCCGAAATGCATTTAGGTGCAGCGTTGCGTGTTTCTCGCCGGAGGTAGAGCTACTGGATGGCCGATGGGCCTCAACAGGTTACTGACGTCAGCCAAACTCCGAATGCCGGTGAGTGAGAGCGCAGCAGTGAGACGGTGGGGGATAAGCTTCATCGTCGAGAGGGAAACAACCCAGACTACCAACTAAGGCCCCTAAGCGTGTGCTAAGTGGGAAAGGATGTGGAGTTGCATAGACAACCAGGAGGTTGGCTTAGAAGCAGCCACCCTTGAAAGAGTGCGTAATAGCTCACTGGTCAAGTGATTCCGCGCCGACAATGTAACGGGGCTCAAGCACACCGCCGAAGTTGTAGATTTCGCACACTCGATAAGCCTTCGTGGTTCAGTCGTGCGGAGTGGTAGGAGAGCGTCGTGTGGCGAGTGAAGCGGCGGAGTGATCCAGCCGTGGACGCTACACGAGTGAGAATGCAGGCATGAGTAGCGAAAGACGGGTGAGAAACCCGTCCTCCGAAAGACCAAGGGTTCCAGGGCCAGGTTAATCCGCCCTGGGTAAGTCGGGACCTAAGGCGAGGCCGACAGGCGTAGTCGATGGACAACGGGTTGATATTCCCGTACCGGCGAACAACCGCCCAAGCTAATCCAGTGGTGCTAAGAGTCCTAACCCGCATTGACCGGATCCCTTCGGGGTGATGGCGTGCGGTCTAACGCTCGACCCCATGCTGGTGCGGTTAGCGTATGAACAGGTGTGACGCAGGAAGGTAGCTGAGCCAGGCGATGGTATCCGTAAGGTGATCCTGGTGTAAGGATGTAGGGCTGACGATAGGCAAATCCGTCGTCTAGATGCCTGAGATCCGACGCGTACCCGTAAGGGGAAATCAGTGATCCTATGCTGCCGAGAAAAGCATCGACGCGAGGTTGCAGCCGCCCGTACCCGAAACCGACTCAGGTGGTCAGGTAGAGAATACCAAGGAGATCGAGAGAATCGTGGTTAAGGAACTCGGCAAAATGCCCCCGTAACTTCGGGAGAAGGGGGGCCGGACACGTGATGCGGACTTGCTCCGCTGAGCGTTGAAGGCCGCAGAGACCAGTGGGAAGCGACTGTTTACTAAAAACACAGGTCCGTGCGAAGTCGCAAGACGATGTATACGGACTGACGCCTGCCCGGTGCTGGAAGGTTAAGAGGAAGGGTTAGCCTTTGGGCGAAGCTCTGAATTTAAGCCCCAGTAAACGGCGGTGGTAACTATAACCATCCTAAGGTAGCGAAATTCCTTGTCGGGTAAGTTCCGACCTGCACGAATGGCGTAACGACTTCCCAGCTGTCTCAACCGCGAACTCGGCGAAATTGCACTACGAGTAAAGATGCTCGTTACGCGCAGCAGGACGGAAAGACCCCGTGACCTTTACTACAGCTTGGTATTGGTGTTCGGTGTGGCTTGTGTAGGATAGGTGGGAGACTGTGAAGCGGGCACGCTAGTGTTCGTGGAGTCGTTGTTGAAATACCACTCTGGTCACTCTGGATGTCTAACGTAGGACCCTGATCGGGTTCATGGACAGTGCCTGGTGGGTAGTTTAACTGGGGCGGTTGCCTCCCAAAGAGTAACGGAGGCGCCCAAAGGTTCCCTCAACCTGGTTGGCAATCAGGTGGCGAGTGTAAGTGCACAAGGGAGCTTGACTGTGAGACTGACAGGTCGAGCAGGGACGAAAGTCGGGACTAGTGATCCGGCAGTGGCTTGTGGAAGCGCTGTCGCTCAACGGATAAAAGGTACCTCGGGGATAACAGGCTGATCTTGCCCAAGAGTCCATATCGACGGCATGGTTTGGCACCTCGATGTCGGCTCGTCGCATCCTGGGGCTGGAGTAGGTCCCAAGGGTTGGGCTGTTCGCCCATTAAAGCGGTACGCGAGCTGGGTTTAGAACGTCGTGAGACAGTTCGGTCCCTATCCGCTGCGCGCGTTGGAAATTTGAGAAGATCTATCCCTAGTACGAGAGGACCGGGATGGACGAACCTCTGGTGTGTCAGTTGTTCTGCCAAGGGCACCGCTGATTAGCTACGTTCGGACCGGATAACCGCTGAAAGCATCTAAGCGGGAAGCCGTCTTCGAGATGAGATTTCCATGCACCTTGAGTGTGAGAGGCTCCCAGCAGACTACTGGGTTGATAGGCCGGATGTGGAAGCGGGGACTAACGACCCGTGGAGCTGACCGGTACTAATAAGCCGAAGACTTGACAACACAACTATTTCCCACACTTCGGTGTGGGGCTCGCGTCCACTTTGTGGTTCCCGACAGACGATCGGGAACAAGAAACTGAACACCGCGCATGCGCGGAACAGCTTTCGAACTTCCAAGCGATTGGGTCGAAGGTGTTCCGGTGGTCATAGCGAGAGGGAAACGCCCGGTCACATTCCGAACCCGGAAGCTAAGCCTCTCAGCGCCGATGGTACTGCAAGGGGGACCTTGTGGGAGAGTAGGACGCCGCCGGACTCAACGTTACGAATACCAGGGAACCCCTGACCACCACGTGGTCAGGGGTTTTCTGCGTTCGCGGGTCTTCCACACCCCTCGTGGCGGTCGGTGCCGGGCCGGTAGGATCGTCATGTCATGACTGCGCCATTCACCACCGCTTCCGGTTCCGATGTCCGTGTCCGTTTCTGCCCGAGCCCGACGGGGACGCCGCACGTCGGACTGATCCGTACTGCGCTGTTCAACTGGGCGTACGCGCGGCACACCGGCGGCAAGCTCGTGTTCCGCATCGAGGACACCGACGCCGCCCGTGACAGCGAGGAGTCGTACCAGCAGATCCTCGAGGCACTGCGCTGGCTCCGGCTCGACTGGGACGAGGGCGTCGAGGCCGGCGGCCCGCACGGTCCGTACCGGCAGTCCGAGCGGACGGACGTGTACGAGGACGTCATCGCGAAGCTCAAGGCCTCCGGACACGTCTACGAGTCCTTCGTCACCCCCGAGGAGATGGAGGCCCGCAACAAGGCCGCCGGGCGTGACCCGAAGCAGGGGTACGACAACCACGAGCGCGACCTCTCCGACGCCGAGCGCCAGGCCTTCCGCGACCAGGGGCGTGAGCCGGCACTGCGGCTGCGTGTGCCCGACCGCGACCTGAGCTTCGAGGACCTCGTGCGCGGTGAGATCACCTTCAAGCAGGGCACCTTCCCGGACTTCGTGGTCGTCCGGCCGAACGGCAAGCCGCTGTACACGTTCACCAACCCGGTGGACGACGCGCTGATGGGCGTGACGCACGTGCTCCGCGGCGAGGACCTCCTGTCGTCGACGCCACGTCAGATCGCCCTGTACGAGGCGCTGTACGAGGTCGGTCTCGCCGAGTTCATCCCGGTGTTCGGGCATCTGCCGTACGTCATGGGGGAGGGCAACAAGAAGCTCTCGAAGCGCGACCCCGAGTCGAACCTGTTCCACCACCGTGCCGCCGGGATGATCCCCGAGGGGCTCGTCAACTACCTCGCGCTGCTCGGGTGGTCGATCGGTCCGGACCGCGACGTGTTCACGGTCGACGAGATGGTCCAGGCGTTCGAGGTCTCCGACGTCAACCCGAACCCCGCGCGCTTCGACCACAAGAAGGCAGAGGCGATCAACGGCGACCACATCCGCCTGCTGGACGCCGACGACTTCCGCGGGCGGCTGCTGCCGTACCTGTCGGGCATCGTGTCGGATCCGGTGACGCCGGAGCAGCTCGAGGTCCTCGCGAAGGCGGCGCCGCTCGTCCAGGAGCGCATGCAGCTCCTCGGCGAGGCACCGGGGCTCCTCGCGTTCCTCTTCACGTCGGACGACGCCCTCGAGATCGACGAGGACGCCCTCGGAACCCTCAAGGCCGACGCCGGTGACGTGCTCCGCGCGAGCATCGCCGCGCTCGAGCCGCTCGACGACTGGACGACGGCCTCGATCGAGGGCGCGCTCCGTGCGGCGCTCATCGACGGTCTCGGCCTGAAGCCCCGTGTGGCGTTCGGTCCGCTGCGCGTCGCGGTGTCCGGTCGACGGATCAGCCCGCCGCTGTTCGAGTCGATGGAGATCCTGGGCAAGGAGTCCACCGTCACGCGCCTGCGTCGCCTCGCGGACCGCTGACGTGGCCGAACGGCAGGGGGACGCGGCCGACCGGCAGGCGGACGCGGCCGAGCGCCCGGGTGACGCAGCCGAGCGGCTGACGATCGACGTCGACGTCGTCGTCGTCGGTGCCGGCCCGGCTGGGCTCAGCGCCGCCCTCAACCTCGTCCGTGCGAAGCGCACCGTGCTCCTCGTGGACGCCAACCGTCCCCGGAACGCCGCCACGCTGCGGTCGCACGGGTTCCTGACGCGCGACGGTGTCTCACCCCTCGAGCTCCGGAAGCTCGGGCGCGCAGAGGTCGAGGCCTACGCCGAGGCCACGGTCGTGCAGACGGTCGTGGACCGGATCGCGCCGGAGGGCGACCGGTGGCTCGTGCACGGTGCCTGGCGCGGCACCGAGGTCGAGGCGACGGCTCGTGCCGTCGTGCTCGCGACGGGCCTGCGCGAGGAGTTCCCGGCGCTCCCGATGCTCCGCGCCTTCTACGGCACCGCGGTGCACAGCTGCGTCGAGTGCGATGCCTACGAGAAGGCCGGCGAGCCGTTGGCGTTCCTCTGCGAGACGGACGACGTCGTCGATCGCGCCCTGCTGCTCGCGGCGTGGGCGGACGACCTCATCGTGTACACGAACGGCATCGCGCCGCTCGACCACGCCGGCCGTGCCCGCCTGGCCGCAGCGGGCGTGCGCGTCGACGAGCGGGCCGTGGCGGACCTCGAGGGGGACCGCTCCGGGATGACCGGCGTCCGCCTCGCAGACGGGCACGTGGAGCCGCGGACGGGTGGGTTCGTCCGGCCCCGGTGGCACGCCGACCTGGACTGGGTCGACGCGGACCTCCGCCGCGACGCCGAGGGGCTCGTCGTGGTCGACCGCTCCGGACGGACGAGCGTGCCCGGGCTGTACGCCGTGGGCGACGTGACGCCGCCCGGACCGGAACAGCTGATCGTGGCGGCCGGCCACGGGGCGGTCACGGCCGCCGCGGTGCACCGGGATCTCGTCGGTGGTCTCACGGACCTCCGGGATGCTGTACAGTAGTTGATCGTGCCCCGGGCAACCGGGACCGAAGGCCTCCGGGCCTTTGGGGTATGGTGTAATTGGCAACACAGCGGTTTCTGGTACCGTCGTTCTTGGTTCGAGTCCAGGTACCCCAGCACTCGTAGAACAAGCCCCCGGGATATCCCGGGGGCTTGTTCCGTTTCCGGCGCAGAAGCCGCGTGACACGCCAGGCGACGAACCGACACGCCAGGCCACAGCCCGACACGCCAGGCGACGAACCGACACGCCAGGCCACAGCCCGACACGCCAGGCCACAGCCCGACACGCCAGGGCGGCCGATCAGGTCAGGACTGCACCCTGCTCTTCCGGTACGCGACCACCCAGTCCACGAGCACGTGCCCGGAAGCGTCGGCCGGCACCTCGGCGTCGTGGATGATCGTCTCCGCCTGCAGCGTCACGCGCATCGGCGTCGTGGGCACCGCGCCCGTGACCGTCTCGAGCAGCTCGTCGTCCCAGTAGAAGCGCACCGCGTCGGCGGTCCACTCGACGGTCGCGACGTGCCAGTCGGTCTGCCCGCCGGACACCACCGTCGGGTCCTCGGGGAGGAACGTCATCGCCTCGGTCGTGGGGTCGTAGCTGCCCGGGATCGCCGACACCGGGCGGACGTCGCCGGTGAGGTCGCCCTCGGGCCAGTCGATCTCGCCCTCGTTCCAGTCGCCGGACAGCGGCCAGAGGATCATGACGAACTTGTAGCCGGGGACCTCGTCGGCGCGGTACCGGATCGAGACGCGCTGGTGCGTGTACGCCCGGTAGCCGGCGGGGAGGACCGTCGCCACGAGGGGCTGGGACCCGTTGCTGCGGAGGTGGAAGTCGAGCACCGAGTCGTGCACCGACACCACCTGGTCGGGGGAGTAGAGCCCCTTGCCCGACGTGTCCCGCATCCCGCTGTACTCCGCCATCCGCGGGTACACCGCGAGGAGTTCGCCGAGCGCGGCGTCGAGGTCGAAGTCCTGTGCGAGGTATGGGACCCACCGCGTCCCCTCGGACTCGAGCGCCCCGGTGGGCATGCGTTCGGCACGGGCGGTCGAGTCACCGGCACGCGTGGGCAGCACGACGGCCGTGGTGCCGGCGACCACGGCGACCCCCGCGATGCCGGCGATCGTCGCGCCGCGGCGCAGGAAGGACCGCCGGGTGGTCATCCGGTGACGTGCACCAGGCTCATGCTGCATCGCGCACCTCGTAGATCCGGACTCCGTCGCGGTCGTAGCGGAGGGTGCCCTCGTCGGCCACGGACCGCTCGATGGCGTCGATCTGCGCGCCGGTGAGTGTCCCGCGGGTGACGGCGTCGGCCCGCTGCGCCGTCGAGAACACGAGCCAGGAGTGTCCGCCCTGGTCGCGGTCCTGCAGGACACCGGTGAGGTCGTCGGCCGTCATGCCCTTCGGGAACCACGCGGCCTCGCTCTGCAGCGAGTCGACCTGGCCCCAGTGGCGGAGGAAGTTCTCGTAGTTCCCGCCGATGATCGACGGGAAGCTGCCGACGGTCGTGAGGGTGTCGTCCGCCTGGAACCGGCCGTCGAGCCACTTCGCCGCGGCCACGTCGGCCGGTGCGGTCTGGTTCGCCTGCTCGGTCTGGAACGTGGCGCCGAGGAACAGCGCGGTGGTCACGGTCAGCACCAGGGCCGTGGCGACGATGCGGAGCCGGCGGCCGTGGAAGGCGTGGACGGCTGCGATCGCCAGGAACGGCGCGGAGAACAGGACGACGCGGAACTTCGCCTCGCCGCCGTAGCTCTGCCCGAGCACGAGCACGATCGGGCAGGCCGCCAGCCAGAGCACCACGAGGGCGCGTCGGGCGTGCCCACCGCGGACCATGCGGACGAGTCCGATGACGGCGCACACGGCGACGAGTGCCGTGATCCCGAGGACCGCGCGGGACTGCAGGGTCGTCGCGATCGACGGGATGGCGATCGACGTCGACGCGGCGGTGACGTTGCTCACCGGGTCGAAGCCGGTGGTCAGACCGAACTTCTCCTGGATGTAGTCGAGGTTCGGCACGAGGTAGAGCAGGGGGAGCAGCGTCAGCGGGACGGCGAGCCACCAGGGGCGGAGGAAGCCGAGCACGAGCAGCGGCACGAACGCGGCGACGACCACGAACGGGGTCAGCTGGTGCGAGGCCGTGATGACGAACTGCAGGACGACGACGAGCGCCACCGCCGCGACCACGGCGGCCCGCGTCGGCGTGGCGACCGCCTCGGACACGGGGGAGCGGCGTGCACGGAGCAGCCGGCCGGTCAGCGTCGCGCTCCACCGCCCGATCACGTTGGGCTTGCCGCGGAGGACGGTCAGCGCGACGAGGACCGCCGCGAGGAACAGGAAGAACGCGAACGCCTGCGGGGAGTAGTAGTCCTGCCCGACCCAGTTCGCGGCGCTGAACAGGACCGCGGCGACGTAGGCCCAGCGGCCGTTCGCACCGAGTGCCCGTGCGATCCCGAGGACGAGCGCCCCGTCGGCGAGGGCGAACGCGAGTTCCGTCCACCGCACCGGGTCCGCCGCGTCGAGCGTCCCGGTGGCGGCGCCGAGGAACGCGCTGAAGCTGAAGAACCCGGGCCAGCGGTTGTAGATGTCGATCGACGGGTCGACGGCGCCGTGCTGCAGGATGTACGCGGTCACCGCGATGTGCTTGAACACCCACGGCGGTCGGGGCTCGGCGGCGATCAGGTTCGAGGTGCCGTACATGACGAGCAGGAGGACGCCGGAGGACACCGCGCGGACCACCACGTGGTGGCGACGGTCGACGAGCGTCACCAAGGCGACGACGAACACGAGTGCGGCGCCGGCCCACCAGACCGCGGGCAGTGCAGCCAGGAGGCCCCACTCGCCCAGTCCGGTCGAGTCCGTCTTCGCGACACCCACCGCCCAGAGCGCGGCTCCGGTGACGAGGACGCCGGACGCGGCGACGGTGCGGACCAGGACCGCGGTCGGCAGGGCCGACCGCGCGCGGGCCGACCTGGGCGCGGTGCGCGCGGTCTGGACGCCCTGGCCGAGCGACACCCACCCGGCGACGAGCAGGAGGAGCCCGGCGGCGGGCAGCGGGACCCACTGCCCCGTCCAGACCATCGCGAGCCCGAGGACCGCGTCGATCGCGGCACTGGACGCGACGACGAGTCCGGCGCGCCCGATCGGCTCGCGGAGCCCGAGCAACCGGACCACGGGCAGACCCGGGACGACCAACAGCGCGACGAGCACGACGGCCGTGCGGAGCGGACCGGACGCGTCGGCCGCGATGAGGGCGGCTCCGGCGAAACCGAGACCCGCGGCGACGAGGGACGGCACCGGTGAGGTCGGCAGCACGCGGGTTCCGTGGCGGAGCGACATCCTGGTGGGGGTCGTGGTGGCGGTCACTGCTCGACCACCGCGATCGACTGACGCATCGAGCGTCCCTTCGGGTCTGGGCCGGCGACTGGCAGCGGCCTGCGGGTGTCACGACGGTAACCGGGGGCCGAGGGCGCACGGGAGAGCGGTCACCGGGAAGTGCGGAGGGCCTGCGGCATTGCGGGATCACGCACGCGTGGCGGGCGTCGTACGAGGAGAAACCGCACGGTTCCGCCTGCTCGTTGACCCCCGCCGTCCCCGCAGCGACGGTGGGATGGCCGGCTGCGACCGCGCACGTCCCCCGACACGAGACAGGCTCTCCCATGACCGACACCATCCAGCGCTCGCTCCCGCCCCGCGTCGAGCTCGCCCGCCCGATGTCGAGCGCCGTCGACCCCACCTGGGGCGGTGCCGTGTGGGTCGGTGCCGTCGACCTCGCCGAGGTCCCCGGGGACGACGCCGGCACGGTGGGGCTGCACGACGCGGCCGGCCACCGGTCGGCCAGGCTCCTCGTCCGCGACGGCGTGGCACCCCTCGGGTTCGTCGACCTGCCGGTGTCCGACGAGACGATCGAGGTCGCCGCGCTCCGTGCCGCCGTCGCCGCCCTGCCCGCCGTCCCGCAGCCGCCGATCCCGGTCCGCCTGCCGAGCACCTCCGTCGTCCTGTGCACCCGTGACCGCGCCGACCAGCTCGGCGCCGCCCTCGACTCGCTGCTCGCCCTGGACCACCCCGACTTCGAGGTCGTTATCGTCGACAACGCGCCCTCCGACGAGTCGACGCGCGAACTCGTCGAGGCCCTCGACGACGACCGTGTGCGGTACGTCCGCGAACCCGTCCCGGGCCTCTCGAGCGCACGCAACGCCGGCGTCCTGGCCGCGCGGCACGAGATCGTCGCGTTCACGGACGACGACGTCGTGGTCGACCGGGCGTGGCTCCGTGCCGTCGCCTCGGGGTTCTCCCGCGGGGACGACGTCGTCTGCGTCAGCGGACTCGTCGCCAGCGGTGAGCTCCGCACCCCCACGCAGCGGTACTTCGACGAACGGGTGACCTGGTCGCGCAACCTCGTGCCGCGCGTGCACCGCCTCTCGGCACCGCCCGTCGACCGGCCGCTCTTCCCGTTCGCGGTCGGTGACTACGGCACGGGTGCGAACTTCGCGATGCGGCGGTCGGCGATCACCGACCTCGGCGGCTTCGACGAGGCACTCGGCGTCGGCACGGTCACCGGCGGCGGCGAGGACATCGACATGTTCTCGCGCGTCGTGCTCTCGGGTGCGGCGCTCGTCGTCGAACCCGCGGCGCTGGTCTGGCACCGGCACCGTGCGGACCTCCCGGCGCTCCGGAAGCAGGCGGAGGGCTACGGCACCGGACTCGGGGCCTGGCTCACGAAGATCGCCCTGCAGCCCCGCACGCTCGGGATGGCGCTGCATCGCGCCCCGCGGGCCGTGCGCCACCTCGTCTCGGGCACCGCCGCCGAGCCGGCCGTCACCCCGGCAGCGGCACCGATCGCCGTCGGCACCGCGGACGCGCCGCTCGACGACGCCGCGTTCCTCCGCGAGGTCGGACGGATGCGCTGGGTCGAGCTCCTGGCCGTCGGGCGTGGTGTGCTCCGCTACGGGCGGTCCCGCCGCACCGTCCGCGCCCGCGAGCGCACAGCGAACCGATAGGTCCGTCACCGGGCATCCACGGCGGATCGCGAGGATGCGCCAAACCGCAGGTTCCCCGCACGGCGGTCCTCGGCCCCTCGATCCGGGGCGTCGGGTCGGCTTACCGTCCTCCAAGCACCAGCAGCGCACCACCGGCCCGCACGACCCAGGGGAGAAGCAATGCGTCCGACACACCCGACAGCGCGTCACCGGACGGTCGAACCGGCCGTCCCGGCATCCGACGACCACTCGGTCCTCGACCGGTGGACGCGCGTCGTCGCAGCGTTCCCCGAGTCCCCGGCGCTCGCCGGTGCCGGGACCGCCCGCACGTTCGCCGAGACGGACCGGACGGTCCGGGCGCTCGCCGCACGGCTCACCGAGGTCCTCCGGCCCGACGACCGCACCGGCGCCGGCGTCGGACCCGAGCGCACCGGCGCGTCGGTCCCGGTGGGGATCATGGCCGGGCACACGACCGAGACCGTGGTGGGCATGCTCGCGCTGATCGCCGCCGGGCGGACGATCGTCGTGCTCGACGACCACCTGCCCGAGGCGCGCCTGCAGCACGTCGTCACGCTCGCGGGGATCGCCGAGGTGCTCGCCGACGACACCCGTGCGGACCTCGCCGCCGCGGTCCTCGGCCCGGACGGCACCGTGCACGACCTCGACGCCCTCATCGCGACGAGCACCGAGCAGGCCGCGACCGGCAGCGCGACCGCCGCCGGCACCGCGACCGGCACCGGCACCGCAGCGACCGCCCGCCCCGGTGGCACCGACCCCGCCGCGATCGTCTTCACCTCGGGCTCCACGGGCCTGCCGAAGGGCGTCGCGATGACGCATCGGCAGCTCCTCCGGAACACCGAGCAGAGTGCCTGGAGCGCCGACTACCGGCCCGGCGACCTCGTGGGCGTCGTGCTGCCGCTGTCCTTCGCCGCCGGCATCCTCACCACGCTCGACAGCATGCTGAGCGGGGCCGCCGCGGTCCTGCTCGACGCACGCGACCTCGGGACCGAGCGACTGCTCGAGGGCATGTCCGCCGAGCACGTCACCGCCGTGGTCTGCACGCCGCACCTGCTCCGGTCGGTCGTCTCCACCGTGCGCGACCGCGGCACGGACCTGCACCCCGCGCTCGCCGGACTCCGACTCGTCATGACGGTCGGCGAGCCGATCACCGGCACCGACGTGCACGCCGCACGCCCGGTCCTCGGCGCCCGCACGGTCCTCTGGAACGGGTTCGGGTCGAGCGAGATGGGGGCGGTCTCGTACTTCCCGGTCGGTCCGGACGACGCCGTGCCGAACGGCGTCGTGCCGGCCGGGTACGTGCCGCCGGGCAAGACCGCCCGGGTCCTCCGCGAGGACGGCACCGCCGCCGCGACGGGGGAGACCGGCCAGCTCGTGGTCATCGGGGACGGCATGACCGCCGGCTACTGGGGCGCGCCCGAGAAGACGAGTGAGCACCTCTCCGTCGACGAGGACGGCACCCCGCTGTGGCGCCAGGGCGACCTCGCGCGCGTCGAGGAGGACGGCTGCCTGGTCCTGCTCGGCCGCGACGACGACGCCGTGAAGGTCCGCGGGTACCTCGTCGAGCCGAGCGAGGTCGAGGCGGCACTCCGTGCCGTCGAGGACGTCCACGACGTCGTGGTCACCGCCCTCGTCGACCCGCCTGCCGTCACGCGCCTCGTCGCCTACGTCGTCGGCCGTCCCGGTCGCCGCACCCCGGCGCCGGCCGCCCTGCGCCGCGCACTGCGGGCGAAGCTGCCCGAGTACATGGTGCCGGCGGCGATCGTCCCGATGCCCGAACTGCCGCGCAACGAGCGCGGCAAGGTCGACCGGGCGAAGCTGCCCGGTGCGCCGTCGCTCGAGGTCGAGATGGTCGAGGGCGAGTACGACCAGTGGGAGCTCGTCGTCGGGCAGATCTGGGCCGAGGTGCTCGGACTCCGCGGCGTGCACCTCGACGAGGACTTCACCGCGCTCGGCGGCGACTCGCTCTCCGCCGAGGAGATGCTCGCGATCGTGCAGGCCCGGCTCGGCGTCGACCTCCGCGCGTCGGAGCTCCTCGAACAGCCCACCCTGCGCGCCTTCGCCCGACGGGTGCGCTCGGGGGCGAAGTCCCTGCCGAGCCACCCCGACGTCGTCAAGGTCTCCGAGGCCCGCGTCCCCGGGCGCCCGCCCGTGTTCTGCCTCAGCGGGGCCGGAGCCCTCGGCCTGACGTTCCTGCCGCTGTCCCGGTACCTGCCCGAGCACGACGTGTACGCCTTCCAGCAGCACGGTCTCGAGCGACGGGCGATCCCGGACTGGAGCATCCAGCGCACCGCGCGGCGCACCGTCGAGCTCATGCGCATCGTCCAGCCCCGCGGCCCGTACCTCCTCGTCGGGCACTCCCTCGGCGGCCTCGTCGCCCTCGAGGTGGCGAAGCTCCTCACCGAGGGCGGCGAGCGGGTCGAGCACGTCGCGATCCTGGACAGCTACCTGCCGCGCAGCAGCACCGAGCAGGCGCAGCTGCACTTCGGCCGGATGGCGGAGAGCCCGGTGCGCAACCCGGCGCTCCGAGCACTCAAGCGCGGGCTCGACCGGGCGGCGAAGCGCATCCTGCCCGCCGGCGTGCCGGTGGGCGAGGAATTCGCCAAGCGCGTCCGCGCCTACGGTGCCGGTGTCCTCCGCTACGGCGGGCAGAAGGACTTCGACGCCCTCTTCGACCAGGCCACGATCGTGACGCGGCGGCACACGCCCTCGCCCTACGACGGCACGGCGACGTTCGTGCTCGCCGACGGCAACCCCGACGTGGACGGCTGGAACGACGTGCTCCGCGGTGCGACGACCACGGTGCGCATCGAGAGCGAGCACAGCTCGCTCCTCCGCGAGCCGCACGTCGCCGAGCTGGCGACCGCGTTGCGCGCCGCCTTCACGACGCACGAGTCGCGTCCCTGACGTGACCAGCGAGGGCCCTGGAGGCGCGTGGCGGGCCCGCCCGCGCCTCCAGGGCCCTCGTGCGTGCCGACACGCCACCCGGCCGCGGCTTGCGGGTTTCCGTATCCGCACTCGGGGGTCCGCAACCAGTGCCCACCCGCATTGACCAGCCCCGTCCGCCGGACGATGGTTGGTCCAAGCCCAGGGAACGGTGTACCCCCGTTCCGACGCCCACCCAGCGCCGGGTCCTCCCTCGACCACTCCCGCATGCAGCCTGAACCCGACAGGAGCACCATGTCCGCCAGCACCGTCCGACCCCGAGACCCCCGCGTCTCGGTCGTCATCCCCGCGAGGAACGAGGCCCGCAACCTCGAGATCATCCTCCCGCAGCTCCCGCCCGTGTACGAGGTGATCCTCGTCGACGGCAACTCGGTGGACGACACCATCGCGACGGCGCAGCGCCTCATGCCGACGATCAAGGTCGTGCAGCAGACCCGCAAGGGCAAGGGCAACGCGCTCGCCTGCGGCTTCGAGGCCGTGACCGGCGACGTCGTCGTCATGTTCGACGCCGACTGCTCCGCCGACGCCGCCGAGATCCCGCGCTTCGTGCAGGCGCTCGTCGACGGTGCCGACGTCGCGAAGGGCTCCCGCTACGCACCCGGCGGCGGCAGCGACGACATCACGATCATCCGCGGCCTCGGCAACAAGGGGCTCAACATGATCTCCAACGTGCTGCTCCGTGCGCGGTACACCGACCTCTGCTACGGCTACAACGCCTTCTGGGCGGACACGCTGCCGACGATCGGGCTCCTGTCGTCGACGCTCCCGCAGCCGACCGACGGCTCGATGCGCTGGGGCGACGGCTTCGAGATCGAGACGATCCTGACCTGCCGCTGGTCCGCCGCGGAGTTCGCGATCACCGAGGTGCCGAGCCACGAGAAGCTCCGCGTGCACGGCACCAGCAACCTGAACGCGGTCAGCGACGGCATCCGCGTCCTGAAGTCGATCATGCACGAGCGTCGTCGTGCCCGCGAGGCCAAGGCCCGCATGCGCCTCATGCCGACCCCCGTCTCGGGCCTCGTGGTCCCGGCCGCCGTGCCGGCGATGGACGAGGAAGCGGCGTGAGCGTCGCGACGGTCGCCGTCGTCATCTGCGCCTACACGCAGCAGCGCTGGGGTGACCTGCAGGACGCGGTCGAGTCGGCGAAGCGCCAGCCCGACGCGACCGAGGTGATCGTCGTCATCGACCACGAGCCGGAGCTGTTCCGCCGAGCGGCCGCCCGCTGGCCGGAGCTCCGGGTCGTCGAGAACGCCGAGGACCGCGGCCTCTCGGGTGCGCGCAACACCGGTGTCGCACTCACCGAGGCCGACGTCGTCGCCTTCCTGGACGACGACGCGACGGCCGACCCGGACTGGCTGATGCACCTCGTCGAGGCGCTCGAGCTGCCCGACGTCGTCGGTGTCGGCGGCCGGGCGACCCCGTCGTGGCCGACCGCGACCGGCGCCGGGCCCTACCCGGACGAGCTGCTCTGGATCGTCGGGTGCAGCTACACCGGCCTCCCCACCACGTCCGCGGACGTCCGCAACGTCATCGGGTCGAGCATGGCCTTCCACCGTGACGTCGTGCTCGCCGCCGGCGGCTTCCGCTCCGGCATCGGTCGCGTCGGCAACCACCCGCTGGGGTGCGAGGAGACCGAGCTCTGCATCCGCATCGCCCGGATCCGTCCCGGCGCCCGCATCCGCTTCGAGCCGCGCTCGAACGTCTCGCACCGGGTCTCCCCGGACCGCGTCACGATGCGGTACCTGCGGCGCCGGAGCTACTACGAGGGCATCTCGAAGGCCGTGCTGAGCCGCCGGGTCGGTGCCCGCGACTCGCTCTCGAGCGAGTCGACGTACCTCACCCGGGTCCTGCCCGGCGCGGTGCTCCGCGAGCTCGGGGCCCTCGGTCGCGGTGGGGGCCTCCGTGCCCTGGCGATCGTGACCTCGGCGGTCTCGACCGTGTTCGGGTACGCCGTCGGCCGTGTCTTCGGCACCGTCGTGGTCCGTGCACCCGCCCCGGTGTCCGCGCCCGTGCAGCAGCCCGTCGGCGCTCCCTGACCGACACCCACCCACCCGACCCACCCACGCACAGAAGACGACATGCAGCGAAACGCCCCGACCCCGAGTGCCACCATCCGACGCCGTTGGAAGGTGGCACTCGCGGTCGCGGCAGCGGTCATCACGGGCGCCACCGTCTCGGCGCCGAGCCTCCTCGCGCCGTCGAGCGCCGGTGCGGCGACCACCGCGGACTGCAGCGCGGGGAAGGTCCTCACCGTCGTGGCGCACGCCGACGACGACCTGCTGTTCGAAGGGACCGAGCTCCGCAAGGACATCGACGCGGACAAGTGCGTCCGCTCGGTCATCGTCACCGCCGGGGACGCGGGCAAGTCCGCCACGTACTGGAAGGGCCGGCAGACGGGCCTCGAGGCCGCCTACGCGAACCTCGCCGGCGTCACGAACGCCTGGACCTCGGGCTCGGTCAGCGCCGGTGGCAAGACCGTCGTGACGCGCACCCTGACGGCGGACCCGCGGCTCAGCCTGGTCTACCTGCAGCTGCCGGACGGCAACATCGACGGCTCCGGGTTCGCCGCCACCCGGTACCAGAGCCTGCAGAAGCTCTACCAGCGCTCGATCGCGAGCATGAGCACGGTCTCCGGTGCGACCTACGGGACCACCTACACGCTCGCCCAGCTCCAGGCCACCGTGCTCGCGCTGATGAACGGGTACGGGCCGCAGGAGGTGCACACCCTCGACCACGTCGGCACCTACGGCGACGGCGACCACAGCGACCACCACACCGTCGCGTACCTCACCAAGTCCGCGCAGCAGCAGCTCACGACGGCGAGCACGCTCACCGGGTACATGGGGTACCCGATCGCGGACAAGCCCTCGAACCTCACCGCCGCGCAGACGCAGGCGAAGGGGAACGCGTTCTTCGCCTACTCCGCGTACGACGCCGAGACCTGCGCCTCGGTGGCGTCGTGCTCGTCGCGTCCCGAGGGCTCGTGGCTCAGCCGTGAGTACACCGTCGGCACGCAGACACCCACCGACCCGGGCACCGGTTCGGGCGGGTCCGTCGGAGCCGACGTGACCGCCGGTGCGGCCGTCACCGCGAGCAGCGAGAACCCCGCGGACGGGCAGACCGCCGTGAAGGCGGTCGACGGCGTCGCGAGCGGCTACCCCGACGCCCCGACCGCCGAGTGGGCGACCCGCGGTGGCGGCACCGGTTCGTGGCTGCAGCTCGCGTGGTCGAGCCCGATGACGCTCGGCGCCGTGGACCTCGCGGACCGTCCGAACGCCGACGACCAGGTCACGGCCGGCACGCTGACGTTCTCCGACGGGAGCAGCGTCGCCGTGCCGACGCTCGACAACGGCGGCGCCTTCACCCGCGTCACCTTCTCGTCCCGGCAGGTCAGCTGGGTGAAGTTCACCGTCACCGGCGTCAGCGCGACGACGCGCAACGTCGGCCTAGCGGAGATCCGGACGTTCGCCCCGGGCAGCACGACGCCGACCCCGACTCCGACTCCGACCCCGACTCCGACCCCGACCCCGACTCCCACGCCCACGCCCACGCCGACGCCCGGGGGCGCGACCGACGTCACGGGTTCGGCGACCGCCACCGCGGCGTGGGACGACACCTCGACCGGGCAGACCGCCGCCAAGGCGATCGACGGGGTCGTCAGCGGCTACCCCGACAACACGACCGCCGAGTGGGTCGCTCCCTGGGGGACGACCGGTGTCTGGTTGCAGCTCGACTGGTCCTCGTCGAAGGCGTTGGACCGGGTCGTCCTGTACGACCGACCGAACGGGGATGACCAGGTCACGAGCGGCACCCTGACGTTCTCCGACGGCAGCCAGGTGGCGGTCGGGACACTCCCGAACGACGCGTCGCCGCTCACGGTGGACTTCTCGGCACGCAACGTCGCGTGGGTCCGGTTCACCGTCACCGGGGTCTCGGCGAGCACGCGGAACGTCGGCCTGGCCGAGTTCCGGGCGTTCACCGGCTGACCCGGGAGCACTCGACGGACGGGAGGCGCGGTGCCGGTGGGTACCGCACCTCCCGTTCGTCGTCCGCGCGTGTGCGCGGGTCGCGGGTGCAGCGTGGGAGGTTCCGCGTGCGGTGCGGTACGCGAGGCCTCGCACCGTGCGCGCGACCTCGCACGCTGGTGTGGCGCGTGCCGCCGCGGCTGACCGTCGCCGTCGGCGCGGCCACGGGGCGGACGGGAGGCGCGGTGCCGGCCCGCCCCTCGCCTTCCGTCCGCGCGTTTGCGCGGGTCGCGGGCGCAGCGTGCGAGGTTCCACGCGCGGTGCGGCGTGTGAGGCGTTGCACCGTGCGCGCGACCTCGCACGTTGGTGCGGCGCGTGCCGCCGCGGGTGACCGTCGCCGTCGGCGCGACCACGGGGCGGACGGGAGGCGCGGTGCCAGGGGAAGCCGCGCCTCCTGGGCTTCAGTGACGGGCGTGCGTGAGGAGGGCGCGGAGGAGACCGGCCACGTGCGGTCCGCGGCCGTAGTGGTCGCGTACCCAGGCGCGGCAGCGCTCGCCGAGGGAGGGGTCGCGGTCGGCGCGGTCGAGGGTGTCGAGGACCTTGGTGGCGAGCGCCTCGGGGTCGGTCGGGTCGACGGTCGACGTCGCCCATTCGCCGGCGAGGATCTCGCCCGTGCCACCGCTCTCGGCGGCGACGACCGGGCGGCCGGCGGACATCGCCTCGACGACGACCCGGCCGAAGCCCTCGGGCTCGATGGAGGGCACGACGACCATGTCGGCGGCGTGGAGCAGGGTGACGACGTCGTCCCGCTCGGGGAGGAGCACGACGGAGCCGGCGGGGAGGGACGCGACGGCGCGTCGGACGTCCTCGGCGTCGTCGGGGTCGGCCGCCCCGGCGAGCACGAGCACGGGCGGGTGGTGCGGCTGCGTGGCGTGGTGCGTGCTGGCGGGCCC
Source organism: Curtobacterium sp. SORGH_AS_0776 (assembly GCF_031453355.1). NCBI lineage: Bacteria > Bacillati > Actinomycetota > Actinomycetes > Micrococcales > Microbacteriaceae > Curtobacterium > Curtobacterium sp. SORGH_AS_0776. The sequence continues at coordinate 3,190,316 of NZ_JAVIYU010000001.1, read as the reverse complement.
GAGCGCGGGGGTGAGGGCACGCACGGCGGCGCGCGGCGCGCGGGCGCGGTGGCGTTCGGCGTCCTGCTCGAGCACGAGGCGCCAGGCCTCGAGCAGCGCGAGCACGCCCTTCGACCGGGTGAGACGGCCGTAGTAGAGGACGGTGCGGGTGTCGTCGTCGAGCCCGAGGGTGCGGCGTGCGCGGACGGTCGCGGACGGCGTGGCCGCGGGGAAGAGTGCAGTGTCGACGCCGTTCGGGACGACGGTGATCCGCGAGGCGGGGATGCCCACGTCCGCCCACGCACGAGCCATCGCGTGCGAGACGGCCAGGTAGTGCGTGCGGCCGCCGGCGATCGGGCCGAGGCGTCGGTAGTTCGGCGCGTGGTGCAGGTGCACGACGAGCGGGACTCCGGAGACCACGGACGCCACACGACCCCAGGGGAGGTGCTCGGGCCGGTTCAGCCAGATGACGTCGGGGCGCGAGCGGCGGAGGCGGAGGCCGTCGAGGACGAACCGTGCGGCGTCGCCGGCAGCGCTGCGGAGGCCGAAGGACCGGTTGCCGGTGCGGTGCAGGGTGACCCCGAGCTCGGCGAACTGGTCGCTGCCGGGCTCGGCGCCGTCGGCTCCCGGGGCGAGGTGGCCGCGGTGCCAGACCTCGACGTCCTGCCCGGCGCGCACGAGCTCGCGGGTGTCCTCGAGGACGCACCGCTCGACCCCGCCGGTGATGGCGAGCCCGTTCGTGACGACCGCGATCCGGAGTCGACGGTCGGGGCGTTCCGGGGCGTGGGTCACGGTGTGCCTCCTCGGGCGATCGCGAGCCTGCGGATGAACCAGGGCAGGCAGCCGAGGACGCCGGCCACGCGGACGATGTTCCACACGAGGTCCTGGGGCACGAGGACGGACACCCCGGCGACGACCACCACGGCCGCCAGGATGAGGACCGTCCGGGCACGCGGGCCGCGCCACTCACGGCGGTCGGGGAGCGAGAGCTGCTGCAGCGCCGCGAGCACCATGTAGGCGAAGACCGTGGAGACCCCGGCACCGGCGATGCCGAGCAGCGGGACCAGCAGCAGGTTCGCGCCGATGTTGACGGCACCGGCGACGGCCGCGATCACCCCGACGGCGACGCCGCGACGCTCCACGAGCAGGAGCCGTCCGGTCGCGCCGCTGGCGATCACCGGGAACGCCGTCAGCGCCACGATGAAGACCACGACGGTGAGCTCGTGCACGCGGTACGACGCCGGTGCGAGGATCGGCAGCGCGACCGGCGACACGAGGGTGACCGCGAGCAGCACCGGGGCGAGCAGCAGGTACAGCTGGTCCCGGGCGTGCAGGGCCAGCTGTCGGCGGGCGACGGCGTCCCGGAGCGCCGCGAAGTGCGGTGCCCAGGCCTGGTTCGTGAAGGTCAGCAGGAGGATCACGGCGGAGCCGACGACGTAGGCGATCTGGTAGCGCGCGACCTCGTCCGGGCCGAGCAGCCGCTGCACGACGATCCGGTCGCCGGCGTTCAGCACGAAGTAGGACAGGTTGCCGAGGGCGATCGGCACGCCGAGCTTGAAGGCCCGTGCGGTGGTCTGGCGGTCGAACAGGCCGGCGAGGCGAGGCCGGGTCGCCGCGAAGCCGATGACCATCGCGGCGGCCTGGGCGAACACGCCGCCCCAGGCGTAGGTCGTGGCGTCGGCGTGCACGAACACGAGCAGGCCGAGGCCGATGATCGAACCGCCGACCGAGGACAGCAGGCTCGTGACCGCGAAGACCCGGATGCGGTCCTGGGCGACCAGGATCGCGAGGGAGAGCTGGACGACCGCGGCGGGGAAGATCCAGAGGACCGCGACGAGCAGGATCGGGTGTTCGCCGACGAACCCGGCGACGTCGCCCCAGAGCGGGATCGTGGCGAGGGCGACCGCGGTGACGACGGCTGCGAGGACGATGCCGACCGCGATGAGCCCGCGGGCCTTCCGGTCGTCACCGCCGTCCTCGGCGCGCTGCAGCACGGACGCCTGGTCGAGTCCCGCGACCGCGAGCACGACGAGCGCCTGGTAGAGCGCGATCGCCGAGGCGAGCACACCGAACTCGGAGAGCGGCATGAGGTGCGCGAGGACCGGCGAGATCAGCGAGCTCACGACGAGCTGCATCGACCACACGACCACGTACAGCAGGCCACGGCCGAACAGGACGGACGCGCCCTTCTGGACCGCGGTGCTGCCGGTGTCGGGGACGGTGTGGGCGGCGGCCTCGACGGCGGCGGCTGCCTCGGCGGCCTCGACCGCAGCGGCCTTCCGACCGGTGCTGTCGGCGTCGGGCGGGGTGGCTGCGGCGTGGCGGGCCTCGCGGCGGGTCTGGGGAACGGTCACGAGACACCCACCTCCGGGGTCCGGACGTGCTGTCGGAGTCCGAACGCCTGGTCGACGAGGTCGAGCAGGTCCGAGCTCGCAGCGGTCGAGAACTTGCGGGCGAAGAGGTGCGGCATCGCGGTGGGGTCCGTCGTCCATCGTTCGAGCAGCCGACCGGCGTGGGGGAGCGTCAGCCACGGCGGGCTCTTCATCTTCGAGCCGTCCCAGCCGATGAACCACAGGGTGTGCGGGACGTGGTCCTCGGCGAAGCCGTCGACCAGGGCGGGGGAGTTCAGCACGGTCGGCACGAACGACTCGTCGGCGATCCAGGTGCGGCGCCAGAAGCGGACCAGGTCGGGACGGGCATCGACGACCTCGACGACGGCGGCTGCGTGCGCGGCGCTGAGGACCTTGAGCTGCGACCCGCCCGTGAGCACCACGTCACGCGGGATCCGGCGGGGGATCGGCAGGCGGAGCATGTGCTTCCGCCACGCCCAGTGCGGGTACCGCATCCGGGCGACCCCGCCGCTGGCGCCCCACGCCGCGTGTGGGAGGGGGTGCGGGATGAGGAAGGACTGGTCGCGGTGGGCGTCGAGCAGCGCGGTGATCTCGGCGGGGTTCGCCAGCGGGTAGTCGCTGCCGGTCAGCACCGCCACGTGGCGCGCGCCGGTCTCGGCGAGGGCGGCACGGTAGCCGGAGACCTCGGCCGCGACGTTCTCCCACTTCGCCCAGCCCGTCCGCAGTCGCGGCAGGAGGCGGACCCGGTCGGGGAGCCCCTCGGTCATCGCACGGTGCACGTCGTCCGGGGTCCGCGCGTCGACGTGCAGGAACACCGGGAACGGGTCGAGTGCCTCGACGAGTCGTCGGACGTGCTGGGGGTCCTCGTGGGCGAGGACGATGCACGCGAGCGCCGCGGGGGAGTTGGCCATGTCTCGAGTGAACAGGGCCGTCCGGACACCGACAAGGCGGTCCCGGGGCGGGTGCGGGGAAGCGGCGGTTTCCCGCAGCGGTCACCGGCGGCGGCGGTACCTCGGGCAGTCGCAGAGGGCGCAGTCGCTGCCCGGCCGGTAGTGCTCGTGGGCGTCCTGCGCGTGGCCGCACACGCAGACGGCCGTCTCCGTGGTGGCGTGGGACGTCGGCACGGTGACGGGCTCGAGCACGAGCGTGGGCCCCAACGGCATGCGTCCTCCTCCGACCCGCGCGGTACGGGCAGCTGCACCGATCCTACGGGGCAGGGAGCGACGCGTCCGCCGACCGAGGGGCCACCGGGCGTGGAACCGGCCGCGGGCTCACCGGGCGCGGAACCGTCCGCGGGCTCACCGGGCGTGGACCCACCCGCGGGCTCACCCGGCGTGGAACCGTCCGGCCTCGACGTCCCGCCAGCGACGACGGCTGCGGAACCACGCCGCCGGGCCCGCCGGGAAGCCCCGGAGCTCGTGGTAGGCCAGCGACCGCGGCACCCCGGCGTCCGGGACGGCGGGGATCGCGGGACCGACGGGCGCGGACTCGACGGCAGCGGGGGCCGGTGCGCTGCCGGTGCGCAGCCGTCCGACCGTCTCGCGGAGCTTCACCATCGCGGCGGCGGGCACGAGCCGGGCGAGGACCGCGACGTGCCGTCGGTCCTTGGCAGCGAGGGCGCACATCAGCGCGGTGAACCCGACGCCGTTGCCGTGCAGCTGCTTGTGCAGGTCCTCGATGCTCTGCCGGTGCCGGTGGTGCACGACCGCTCGCGGCTCGAACCCGATGCGCCCGCCGCGCCAGAGCGTCTCGATGAACATCGCCAGGTCCTCGCCGCCACGGGCCGGGGAGCCCGCGCCGAGCGTGGTGTCGAACCCGCCGACGGCGTCGATCACCGACCGCCGGAACGCCATGTTGGCGCCCGCGCCGTAGGCCCCGATGCCGTACACGGCGAAGTGCTTCACGACCGACCCGTCGGGGCGGACCGCCTGCACCCGCGCGTGCCGCATCGTGCCGGCGACATCGTCGGGGACGATCGTGACGGGCGCGAAGGTGCGCTCGCCGCTGAACCCGCCGTAGTACGCCTCGTACCAGATCTGCGCGGGCGTCGAGAGCTCGGTGGGGAGGATCACGCCGGACACCGCGTCGAGGTCGGCCTCGCGGACGAACCGCGCGCCGAGTGCGCGCAGCCACTGCGGGTCGACCCGCACGTCGTCGTCGGTGAACGCGACGACCTCGCCGCGGGCGGCTGCGACCCCGGCGTTGCGGCCGGCGGACAGGCCGGGCCGGCGCTCCGTCACGAGGCGCACGCCCCGACCGGCGAGCAGTGCCGGGAGCCGGTCGTCGGCAGCGGGCACCCGGACCCGGTTGTCGACGACGATGACCTCGTGGTCGGGGTAGTCCAGGTGCTCGAGGACGTCGAGCAGTGCGCCGAGGTCCTCGACGCGGTCCACCACCGTCGAGACGACCACGGAGATCGTCGGCAGGAGGGCATCCGGCACCGGTTCGACGTCGGCGAGCACGGTCTCCCGCAGCGATCCGAGCGCACGGGCGGCGTCGGCGGGGTCGTCGGTGAGCTCGACGTCGAGCGTGCCCGTCGGACGCCCGCCGCGGTAGCCGATCACCAGCGCGGACGAGCCCGTGCCGTCCGCGACGAGGCGGGGGAGCGGTGCGTCGAGGTCGACGTCGATCACGCGTCGGGGTGCGGGGAGTGCACGAGCGGTGCTGGTGGTGGCCATGGTGTGGACGGTAGGTGCCAGGCCGCGGCGGCGACAACGGGGAGCGGGGCCGCTGGCGGTGATCGTGCGGAACCCCGCACGGCCGCGCTGACGAGCCCCCGGACGAGGGTGAGCGCTCACACCCGAAAAGCGAACGGCGCACGGTGGTCACGAGCAGGTCACGGATTCTTTGCAACCGGTTGCGAACGGCTGAGAGCGGGCGTAGCTTCCTCCTCCAGCAGGCAGCGTCGCCTGCTCCAGGCAGCGTCGACCCGATCGTCCTCGCCTGGTGATCTCAACGTGGAGACGACACTGTGAAGACAACACGCGCCAAAGTGCGGTTCGCATCCGTAGCGGGGATCGCGGTCATCGGCCTCGTGCTGACCGGGTGCTCGAGCGGCAGCTCGGCGTCGGACGACGCCAAGAACGGTCAGGACAGCCGCGGGCCCATCACCTACGTGCAGGGCAAGGACAACTCGAACGTCGTCCGCCCCCTCATCGCGAAGTGGAACAAGGCCCACCCCGACGAGAAGGTCACCTTCAAGGAGCAGTCCGACCAGGCCGACCAGCAGCACGACGACCTCGTGCAGCACTTCCAGGCGAAGGACGCGAACTACGACGTCGTCGACGTGGACGTCGTCTGGACCGCCGAGTTCGCGGCGAAGGGCTGGCTCACCCCGCTCACCGGCAGCATGAAGATCGACACGTCGAAGCTCCTGCCGGCCACCGTCAAGACGGCCACCTACAACAACACGCTCTACGCGGCACCGCAGACCTCCGACGGCGCGCTGCTCTACTACCGCAAGGACCTCGTCAAGACGCCCCCGACCACCTGGGCCGAGATGATGAAGGACTGCGACATCGCCAAGCAGGCCGGCATCGGCTGCTACGCCGGGCAGTTCGCGAAGTACGAGGGCCTGACCGTGAACGCCTCCGAGGCGATCAATGGCTCCGGCGGCTCGGTCCTCAGCAAGAGCGGCACGCCGGACGTCGACACGTCCGACGCGAAGGCCGGCCTGCAGAACCTGGTCGACGCCTTCAAGGACGGCAACATCCCCGCCGAGGCGATCACCTACCAGGAGGAGCAGGGCCGCACCGCCTTCGAGGCCGGCAAGCTCCTGTTCCTGCGCAACTGGCCGTACGTCTACAGCCTCGCGAAGACGGACGGGTCGAGCACGGTCAAGGACACCTTCGGCATCGCCCCGATCCCCGGCAAGGACGGCACCGGCGCCTCGACGCTCGGCGGTCACAACGCCGCGATCAGCGTGTACTCGAAGCACAAGGCGACCGCGCACGACTTCCTCGAGTTCCTGGAGTCGAACGAGACGCAGAAGTTCTTCGCAACGCAGGGCTCCCTCGCCCCGGTCGTCGGTGACCTCTACACCGACTCCGAGCTGACGGCGAAGCTGCCCTACCTGCCGACCCTGCTCAAGTCCATCGAGTCGGCCGAGCCGCGCCCGGTCACGCCGTTCTACCCGGCCGTGACGAAGGCGATCCAGGACAACACCTACGCCGCCCTCAAGGGATCGAAGAGCGTCGACGAGGCGATGAAGGACATGCAGGCGGCCCTCGAGACGGCCACCAGCAGCGGCAGTTAGCACCCGAGTACGCGGCGGACGCCGCATCGGACTGGAGGCGCGGGTCGACCCCGCCCCGCGCCTCCCGTCCGTCCCATCCTGCGTTCCGACACCCGGCAAGGAGGCCGTCACGTGTCAGCAGCAACCGAGATCCCCGCCGCCATCCCCAACCCGACGGGCATGGAGCCGCAGAAGCGGCGAAAGGGCGGACTCAACGCCGAGCACGGCCGATGGGCCGTGTACCTCATCGGCCCGACGATCGTGCTCCTCGCCATCGTCATCGGCTACCCGGTGGTCAGCGCGATCATCCAGTCGTTCCAGCTCGACGCCGGACTCGACAAGGCCACCGGCCTGTTCGTGCAGGGCGGCTTCGCCGGCGTCACCAACTACGTGCACTGGCTCGCACAGCAGTGCGGCAACACCACCTGCCCGCCCGGCAGCATCGGCTCGCAGTTCTGGGTGTCGATGGGCAACACGTTCTTCTTCACGGTCGTCACCGTCGCCCTGGAGACGGTGATCGGCGTGTGGATGGCGATCATCATGAACCGCAACTTCAGGGGCCGCGCGCTCGTCCGTGCCGCGATCCTCGTGCCGTGGGCCATCCCGACCGCCGTCACCGCGAAGCTCTGGTACTTCATCTTCGACGCGAACGGCGTGCTCAACCACGTCCTCGGGCAGCAGATCCTCTGGACGAGCGGCGAGTGGGCGTCCCGGTGGGCGGTCATCATCGCCGACACCTGGAAGACCACGCCGTTCATGGCGCTGCTCATCCTCGCGGGGCTGCAGCTCATCCCGGAAGAGGTCTACGAGGCCGGGAAGATGGACGGCGCCTCCACCGTCCAGCGCTTCGTGCTCATCACCCTGCCGCTCATCAAGCCGGCGCTCATGGTCGCCGTCCTGTTCCGCGTGCTCGACGCGCTGCGCATGTACGACCTGCCGGCGATCCTCACCGGCGGTGGCGGTGGTTCCGGCAACGCCACCACGACCCTGTCGATCCTCGTCGTCGAACAGATCCGGCAGGGCTTCAACTCCGCGTCGGCACTGTCGACCATCACCTTCCTGGTGATCTTCATCGTCGCGTTCGTCTTCGTGCGGTTCCTCGGCGCCAACGTGGTGCAGACGCAGGCCGCCCAGCAGAAGGGGGAGCTCAAGTGACCCTCGCAGCCGACCGTCCCCGCTCCAACGCCCGAGCCCGCGACATCGCCGTCGACCGCAGCGACGTGCGGGTCAAGCGCCACACCGGCCCGCGGATCCGCACCGCCGTGCAGGCCATCGTCATCGCCGTCTGGTGCCTCCTGCCGTTCTACTGGATGGTGGTGACCAGCTTCCGCGACGTCGGGTTCACGTTCGACGCCACACCGTGGCCGACGCACGTCACGCTCGACAACTACGCGACGGCGTTCTCGACGTCGCTCGGCAACCACCTGGGGCGGGCGCTCGCGAACAGCCTCCTCATCGGTGGCGTCGTGACGATCATGGCCCTGCTCGTCGGCACGAGCGCGGCGTACGCCCTGGCCCGTCTGGAGTTCAAGGGCAAGTCGCTCATCGCCGGTGCGATCCTCGCGGCGTCGATGTTCCCGGGCGTCGCGCTCATCTCCCCGTTGTTCCAGCTGTTCACGGACATCGGGTGGATGGGCTCGTACCAGGCGCTGATCCTGCCGAGCATCTCGTTCGTGCTGCCCCTGACCGTCTACACGCTCGCGAGCTTCTTCCGCGAGATGCCGTGGGACCTCGAGGAAGCGGCACGCATCGACGGGTGCACCCGCGTGCAGGCGTTCCGACGGATCATCCTGCCGCTGGCCGCCCCCGGCCGTGTTCACGACGGCGATCCTGGCGTTCATCTCCAGCTGGAACGAGTACCTCATCTCCTCCCAGCTCTCGAGCGACGCGACGCAGCCGGTGACCGTGGCGATCGCCTCGTTCGCCGGGTCCCAGCCGCACCAGGAGCCCTACACGGCGGTGATGGCCGCCGGCACGATCGTCACGATCCCGCTCGTGGTCCTCGTGCTCATCTTCCAACGACGCATCGTGGCCGGCCTCACCGCCGGCGGCGTGAAGGGCTGACGACCATGGCACAGCGCGGACCGACCCGGCCCACGGCCCGGATCGAGGAGGCCATCGGCTTCGTCGGCACGTTCGGCATCCTGTTCCTCGGGGCCACGGTGTTCTGCGAGCTCACCGGTCGCCCGGCGCTCGGCTGGGCGCTCACGCTGCTCGTCTGCGTGCTCGGCGTGGTGGTGCTCGACCGGTGGCGGGTGTCGGTGCTCCGCCGCACCCGTTCGACCGACGGTGTCGGCGGGGCGGCGCCGGTCGTCGCTCCGGTCGCGCGGCCGGCAGCGGCGGCGGGCGTCGCGGCCGGCTCCGGTCCGTCGGGGTGGCGGTCGGACCCGTCCCGCATCGCCGTGCAGCCCGCGGTGGACGGTCGGGTGCACCGCCACGTCGGGTGGGACGAACTCGCGCCCGTCGGTCGTCGGGCCGCTCGGACACGCCGCGCCGCGGTCCCGCGCACCGGAGCAGCGCCGGGCACGGCGCTCCCCGGGGCGGACAGTGCGCTCCCCGGGGCGGGCAGTGCGCCGTCGGTCGCGCGAGCGCAGACCGGCCCCGTCGCCGACGTGCGGCGGCCGTCGGACGGGTGACGGGCCTCCCGGGACCGTCCATGGGCATCCAGGAGATCGCGACCGTCACGGGCCTGTCGAAGTCGACGGTGTCCCGCGCACTGCGTGGGATGTCGACGGTCGCGGACACCACGATCGACGAGGTGCGACGGGTCGCCGACGAGCTCGGGTACGTGCCGAGCTCGGCGGCGGCCGGCCTCGCCACGGGGCGGCAGCGCGCGATCGGCGTCGTCGTCCCGGTGATCGACCGGTGGTTCTACGTCAAGGCGCTCGGCGGTGTCGACGCCGAACTGCGGCGGGCCGGGTACGACCTGGTGCTGTACAACCTCGGCGGACCCGGCGGCGACCGCGACCGGGCGTTCCGACGGTCGATGCTGCGGCACCGGGTCGACGGCCTCGTCCTGCTGTCGCTCGTGCTCGACGAGACCGAGCGCGCCGAGCTGGAACTCACGCGGCACCCCATGATCGTGATCGGCGGTCCGGCGCCGGGCCTCCGGAACGTCGGCGTGGACGACGTCGCCGTGGCCGTGATCGCCGTCGAGCACCTGTGCGGACTCGGGCACCGGGACGTGGCCTACGTCGGCGGACAGGACGAGGCGGGGATGAACGTGGCGGTGCCGTGGCTGCGGCGGGACGGGTTCGTGGACGCACTCGCCGCGCGGGGGATCGCGGTGCGGGAGGACTGGATCCTCGACGGGCGGTTCTCCTTCGCGGGCGGCGTCGACGCGGGGGAGGCGTTGTTCGGCGGGCGTGACGGGCGCCGCGGTGTCGGGCGTGACGGCGCGTGGCCGACCGCGGTGTTCTGTGCATCGGACGAGATGGCGCTCGGGGTGGTCCTCGCCGCGCGTCGAGCGGGTCTCTCGGTGCCGGAGGACGTCTCGGTCATCGGCATCGACGGCCACGAGTACGGCGAGGTCGCCGGGCTGACCACCATCGCCCAGGACCCGGTTGCCCAGGGTCGGGTCGCGGCACGGGCCGTGCTCGCCGAGGTCGACGGCGGGCTCGCGGGGCCGTTGCCGGCGTCACCGGCGCACCTCGTGGTGCGGTCGACGACGGGGCCGCCCCGGGCCGTCCGCGCGTAGGCGGTGGCATCGCCGCGCTCCGAACCACGAACGCGACATCGAACCGGGCGTCGTGCCTGGTTCGACGTCGCTTTCGTGGTTCGACCCAAGCCGCGCCGCGCCGTCGCTCTGCCACGCCGCCGCGTAGGGTCGCCCGCATGGAGGTCACCAAGCTCGAGCACGCCTGCCAGATCGTCACCGAGGGCAGCGCGCGCCTCGTCATCGACCCGGGCAACTTCACCCGGCCCGTCGACGTCACCGGTGTCGTCGCCGTCGTCGTCACCCACGAGCACCCGGACCACGTCACGCCCGAGCAGGTCCGGCGGATCCTCGACGCGAACCCCGGGGCGGTCGTGATCGGCCCCGCCGGTGTCGCCCGGGCGCTCGCCGGCGCGGACGGCGCGGACGGCGCGGACGGGTCGGGCGGCGCGGACGGCGTCGTGGTGGACGTCGTCACCGCCGGGGACCGACGCACCGTGGGTCCGTTCGACCTGTCGTTCCACGGCACGCGCCACAACCTGATCCACTCGAGCGTCCCGATCGTCGACAACGCCGGTGTCCTCGTGAACGGCAGGCTCTTCCACCCGGGCGACTCCTACACGGTGCCCGACGTCCCGGTCGAGGTCCTCGCCGCACCCGTCGGCGCCCCGTGGCTCAAGGTGTCCGAGATGATGGACTACGTCCTCGCGGTCGGGCCCCGCCTGGCCTACCCCGTGCACGAGGCAACGCTCTCCGACGTCGGCTACGGCATGCACACCGGTCGTCTCCGCGAGGCCGTGGAGCCCTCCGGCTCGGTCGTCGTCCTCCGTCCCGGGGAGTCGCTCACGATCTGACCGACTGGTCCAGGAGGCACGGCTCACCTCTGCGCGTCTCGCCTGCGCAGACGGTCGCGCACTATCCGGTCGAGCGCGAGTGCGTCCCAGGGAGCGTGCCGCTCGGCGTCGTTGTCGAAGTACACGTACGCGTCCCGCCCGGCATCGAGGTGCTCGACGATCGTCGTCGCCCACCGACCGAGCGCCTGCGGCGAGTAGCCGTCGTGGTAGGTCCTGGGTGCGCCGTGCAGTCGGAGGTAGGCGATGCGTGCGCCGGTGTCGACGCGCAGGCGTGGGAAGTCGCCCGCGTGCGAGTCGACCAGGGTGGTCCGGTGCCGTCGGAGCACATCGGCGTGCTCAGCACCGAACCCCACCGCCCGCACCTCGACGGCGTGCTCGATCACCCGGCCGGGGTCCTCTGCTTCGACGGCGGGGACCGGGACCTTCTCGTCGTGCCGTCGGGCGAGCGCTGCCGCTGCACCGTGCGTGCGGGGGAGTCGCCCGAGGAAGTCGTCGAGCACCTCCGGTGTCGGCAGGAGCGCCTCGGGGAGCTGCCAGAGCACCGGGCCGAGCGTCGACCCGAGCTCCAGTGGCCCGGACGCGAAGAAGTTCGCCAGCGCCGTGTCGACGTGCCTGAGGCGCAACATGTGCGTCACGTAGCGCCCTCCCTTGAGCGCGAAGCGGAACGTCGGGGGAACTGACTCGCGCCACGCTCGGTACCGCGACGGCCGCTGCAGCGAGTAGAAGGAGCCGTTGACCTCGACCGTCGAGAAGTGTCCGGCAGCGTACGCGAGCCATCGGCGCTTCGGCACGTCGGCGGGGTAGAAGTCCCCGCGCCAGGAGTCGTACTGCCAGCCCGACAGTCCGGTGCGCACGATCACCGCCCCACCGTATTCCCGCCGCGGCATGGCGCCGCACCCGGGCGACACGCCTCGTTTTGGCACGGCGCGGGGCTTGTGCAATACTTGTCGAGTTGTCGGAACGGCCCCATCGTACAGCGGCCTAGTACGTCGCCCTCTCACGGCGGTAACGCGGGTTCGAATCCCGCTGGGGTCACCACAGGTGGCTTGCCTCCCACTCCGACAACGACCATGACCCCCGCTTCCGGGCGGGGGATTCCCATGTGTGACGGCCCCATCGTACAGCGGCCTAGTACGTCGCCCTCTCACGGCGGTAACGCGGGTTCGAATCCCGCTGGGGTCACACCAGCACGAAAGCCCTCCGGTCCGCCGGGGGGCTTTCGTCGTCCCGGTCGGCTCTGCGAGGCTGACGGGGTGACCAGTGTCGTGCAACTCATCCGTTCCGGTGCCCTCAGCGACGTCGCGGAGTACGCGTACGCCGCGTCCGTGCCCGCCGGCAGCCGACTCGTGTTCCTCGCCGGCGCGTGCCCCCTCGACGCCGACGGCCGGACCGTGGCCGTGGGCGACGTCCGCGGTCAGGCGGCGCAGTGCGTCGAGAACCTCCGCACCGCGCTCGACGCCGCGGGGGCCGGGATCGCCGACCTCGCCCAGACCCGGGTCCTCGTCGCGTCGACGCGGCAGGCCGACCTCGTGGCCGCGTGGGAGGTCGTCCGCGAGGCCATGGGCGACCACGACGTGCCGAGCACCCTCGTCGGGGTGACCGTCCTCGGGTACGACGACCAGCTCGTCGAGATCGAGGGCATCGCGGCCGTCGCGGACTGACGCGGTACGCTGATCCGGTCGTCAGACCCGGCAGTGGGGCCTGCCGGACCCAACCGCGGCCAGCCGCCAACGGTCCCTATCCCGAGAACACCGCACGCGCGGAGACGATCCGGCGTGCTCGGCGATAGGAGCACCGTGCACAAACGTCCACCCCACCTCCGCTGGTCGATGCTCGGCGTCGTCGCACTCGGCGGGGCGATCGGCACCGGTGTCCGAGCGCTCCTCACCGAGGTCTTCCCGGCGCACGACGGCATCAGCTGGGCGATCTTCGCGATCAACGTCGTCGGCGCGTTCTGCCTCGGCCTCCTGCTCGAGGCGCTGGCGCACCGCGGCCCGGACGTCGGGCGTCGTCGGGGCCTGCGGTTGTTCGTCGGCACCGGGGTCCTCGGCGGCTTCACGACCTACAGCACGCTCGCCGACGACACCGCGCAGCTGCTCGACGTCGGTCGCTGGGGCGCCGGCAGCGGGTACGCCCTGCTCACGGTCGTGGTGGGGCTGCTCGCCGTCGTGGCCGGCATCGGACTCGCCACGGTGCTCCGGTCCGGAGGCGCCCGGTGAACGCCCTCGAACTGCTCCTCGTCGCGGTCGGCGGGGGAGTCGGCGCGGCGCTGCGCTTCCTCCTCGACGGCGTCGTGAAAGTCCGGGTGTCCGGCTTCCCGCTCGGCACGGTCGTCATCAACGTGTCCGGATCGCTCGTCCTCGGGCTTCTGACGGGCCTCGGGCAGGCGGGCACGATCCCGCTCCCGGTCGTCGCGGTGCTCGGAACGGGCATGATGGGTGGGTACACGACGTTCTCGACGGCGAGCGTCGAGACCGTACAGCTCCTCCGATCCGGCAAGCCCCGGCTCGCCGTCCTGAACGGCCTCGGGATGCTCGTCGTCTCGGTCGGCGCAGCCGCGCTCGGCCTGCTCATCGGAAGGAACACATGACCTCGGAACGCCCCGGCGAACTCGTCCTCGTCCGTCACGGAGAGACGGAGTGGTCGAAGAGCGGGCAGCACACCGGCCGCACCGACATCCCGCTCACCGAGAACGGCATCGAGCAGGCGAAGCGCGCCGGCCGGTACCTGGCGGACCGCACGTTCGCGCTGGCGCTGTCCAGCCCGCTGCAGCGCGCCCGCGACACGGCGGCGCTCGTCGGTGTCGACGCGGAGCTCGACGAGGACCTCTACGAGTGGGACTACGGCGCGTACGAGGGGCTCACCACGCCGCAGATCAAGGTCCTCCGGCACGGCCCGTGGGACCTCTGGACCGACGGCGTGCCCGCCGGTGACACGCCCGGCGAGAACGCCGCCGAGGTCCGGGTCCGCGTCGAGCGCATCCTCGACCGTGCCCGACCGGTCCTCGCCGAGGGGCAGGACGCGATCGTCGTCGCCCACGGGCACGTCCTCCGCGCGCTCGGCGCCGCGTGGATCCGCCTCGCACCGCAGGACGGCGCCGTGCTGAAGCTCGGCACCGCCTCGGTGAGCGTGCTCGGGTACGAGCACGGCCGCCCTGTCATCGACGCCTGGAACATCCAGCCCCGCGACTGACGCGTCCGCGCAGGCGGCCGCAGCGGGCCTGCGGCGGCCTGCTGCGGACGGGAGGCGCGGTGCCGGCCCGACCCGCCCCTCCTGTCCGCGCAGCCCGCGTCAGACGGTGCGGATCGCGCTCGTCGCGCCCAGCGCGCGACCGCGCCGCCGCTCGATCCCACGCCCCACGAACAGCAGCGCGACGCTGACGAGCGCGCCCAGGGTGGTCTGCGCGACGCGGTCGAGCGCGAGGAGCTCCGGCGCCTCGGGCAGGCTCAGCCACGACACGGCGAGCGCGAGCGGCGTGAGGAAGAGCAGGCACACGGCGTAGTGCCGCGCGACGAAGATCTCGGCGAAGAACTGCCCGACGACGGCGATCAGGACGATCCACCACGCCGAGGGCTCCAGCAGCAGGATGCCCACCGCGATCACGGTGCCGCCGATCGTGCCGATGAACCGCTGGAACGCCCGGAACACCGTGTGCCGCTGGCGCAGTGCGGGCAGCGTCGACACCACGGCGATGACCGCCCAGTAGGGGTGCCCGAGCCCGGGGATCGTCTCGGCGACGGCCCCGGCGACGAGCGCTCCGACCACGTTGAGGGCCACGGTCTCCCACAGCGCGGGCGGGGTCCGGAGCACCGCGAGCGACCGGTGCTTGCGCTCCGCCAGCGGCCGGAACCGGTGCGGGGCGTGCGGGTGCAGCACGAGGCGCAGGACGGAGCCGGACATCGCGACGAGCCAGGCCCAGACGACCGAGCACACGATGATCGTGGCGATGACCGGGACGTCGGCTGGCCGGACCGGCACGAGCGACGAGACGAGGAACGCGAACACCGGGAAGATCGGCTGCGCCGGGATCGAGCGGAGGGCGCTCAGCGTGCAGACGGCGAAGACGAGCACGAGGACGAGCCCGACCGCCTGCATCCAGAGCTGCGACCCGGCCAGGGCGACCCCCACGCCGGCGGCCATGCACACCGCCTGCATCGCGCCGGCGACACCGGTCGTCACCGCACGCTGCCGGTAGGGCTCGGTGGCGCCGAAGATCGCCGTGAACCCGGCGAACATGGCGAAGGCGGCGTACCCGGGCATCCCGAGGGCGATGAGCAGCGCGAGCGGGGCGCCACCGGCGACCGCGGCGCGGATCGCGCCCTCGATGTTGATGGTCCGGGTCGAGTGCGCAGGTGTCGTCATGTCGCGACCATCTTCCCACCGCGACGGGTGTCGCGGAGTCGAGCCGCGCCTCCAGGCCGCCGGATCGGGGCGGGAGCACGTTGGTATACCAACCTGCTAGACTCGCCGGACCGAGCCGCGACAGCGGCGCGTCGACGACAACGAGGAAGGGTCGCACCCGATGGGAAAGACGCTCGCCGAGAAGGTGTGGGACGACCACGTCGTGGTCAAGGGCGAGGACGGCAACCCCGACCTCCTCTACATCGACCTCCACCTCGTGCACGAGGTCACGAGTCCGCAGGCGTTCGACGGCCTGCGCCAGGCCGGCCGCCCGGTGCGCCGCCTGGACCTGACGATCGCGACCGAGGACCACAACACCCCGACCCTCGCGATCGACCGTCCGATCGCGGACCCGACCAGCCGGACCCAGATCGAGACGCTCCGTCGCAACTGCGAGGAGTTCGGCGTCCGCCTGCACTCCCTGGGCGACAAGGAGCAGGGCATCGTCCACGTGGTCGGTCCCCAGCTCGGCCTGACCATGCCCGGCATCACGGTGGTCTGCGGCGACTCGCACACCAGCACGCACGGGGCGTTCGGTGCGATGGCGTTCGGCATCGGGACGTCCGAGGTCGAGCACGTCCTCGCGACCCAGACCCTGCCGCTCAAGCCCTTCAAGACCATGGCGATCACGGTCGAGGGCACGCTGCGTCCGGGCGTGACGGCGAAGGACATCATCCTCGCCGTCATCGCGAAGATCGGCACCGGCGGCGGGCAGGGCTACGTGCTCGAGTACCGCGGCTCGGCGATCCGTGCGCTCTCGATGGAGGGCCGCATGACGATCTGCAACATGTCGATCGAGGCCGGTGCCCGCGCCGGCATGGTCGCCCCCGACCAGACCACCTACGACTACGTGCAGGGCCGCGACCACGCCCCGACCGGCCAGGACTGGGACGACGCCGTCGCGTACTGGGACACCCTGTCGACCGACGACGACGCGGTGTTCGACGCCGAGGTCTTCATCGACGCCGACGAGCTCGAGCCCTTCGTCACCTGGGGCACCAACCCCGGCCAGGGCGTCTCGCTGTCCGAGAGCGTGCCGTCGCCCGCGGACTTCGACGACCCGAACGACCAGGCCGCCGCGCAGCGTGCGCTCGAGTACATGGACATCGCGGCCGGTACCCCGATGAAGGACATCGCCGTCGACGCGGTCTTCATGGGGTCGTGCACGAACTCGCGCATCGAGGACCTCCGGGCCTTCGCGTCGATCATCCAGGGCCGCAAGAAGGCCGACGGGGTCCGGGTCCTGGTCGTGCCCGGGTCCGCACGGGTCCGGCTCGAGGCCGAGGCCGAGGGGCTGGACAAGGTCATCACGGAGTTCGGCGCCGAGTGGCGGTTCGCCGGCTGCTCGATGTGCCTCGGCATGAACCCCGACCAGCTGGCACCGGGGGAGCGCTGCGCGAGCACGTCGAACCGCAACTTCGAGGGGCGTCAGGGCAAGGGCGGGCGCACCCACCTGGTGTCCCCGCTCGTGGCCGCGGCGACCGCCGTGCGCGGCACGCTCTCCAGCCCGTGGGACCTGGAGACGTCCGAGTCGAACGCCGTCCTGGAAGGGGCACACTGATGGACAAGATCTCGACCGTCACCGGAATCGCCGCACCGCTCAAGCGGTCCAACGTCGACACCGACCAGATCATCCCCGCGGTCTACCTCAAGCGGGTCACGAAGACCGGCTTCGAGGACGCCCTGTTCTCCGGCTGGCGCCAGGACCCCGACTTCGTGCTGAACCAGCCCGAGTACCAGGGCGCGAAGGTCCTGGTGGCAGGCCCGGACTTCGGCACCGGCTCGTCGCGTGAGCACGCCGTCTGGGCGCTCCGTGACTTCGGCTTCCAGGTCGTCGTCTCGCCCCGCTTCGCCGACATCTTCAAGGGCAACGCGGGCAAGCAGGGACTGGTCACCGCGATCGTGACCGAATCGGAAGTCGAGCGGCTCTGGGCCGAGATCGAGCGGAACCCGGGGGTGTCGGCGACCGTGGACCTGGTGGCGCAGCGCGTGTCGCTCGGGGATGTGGACGTCCCCTTCGAGATCGACGCTTACACTCGTTGGCGGTTGATGGAAGGGCTCGACGACATCGGGCTCACCCTCCGTGACGAGACCTCGATCACGGAGTTCGAATCCCGCCGCTCCCGTTGGCGGCCGAAGACATTGCCGGTGAAGTAGTGAACTCTCTCGTACAGGACGCAGCGGCCGCAGGGGCGCGCGTGGGCCTCAAGTCGGACGAGATCGTCATCCGCGGGGGCAAGCCGCTCGTGGGGCGCATCGAGGTCCGCGGGGCGAAGAACCTCGCGACCAAGGCCATGGTGGCGTCGCTGCTCGGTGACACCCCGTCGATCCTCAAGGACGTCCCGGACATCTCCGACGTCAAGGTCGTCCGCGGGCTGCTCGAGGTGCACGGCGTGCGCATCACCGATCCTGCACGAGGCGAGCTCATCCTCGACCCGTCGAACGTCGAGTCGGCGCACTTCGCCGAGATCGACGCCCACGCCGGTTCGAGCCGCATCCCGATCCTGTTCTGCGGTCCGCTGCTGCACAAGCTCGGCGAGGCGTTCATCCCCGACCTCGGCGGCTGCCGCATCGGCGACCGCCCGATCGACTTCCACCTCGACGCCCTCCGTGCCATGGGCGCGGTCGTCGACAAGCAGGTCAACGGCATCCACCTCACCGCTCCGGACGGCCTCAAGGGCGCGTACATCGAGCTGCCGTACCCGAGCGTCGGCGCCACCGAGCAGGTCCTGCTGTCCGCGACCCTCGCCGAGGGCGTCACGGAGCTCCGGAACGCCGCGATCGAGCCCGAGATCATGGACCTCATCGCGATCCTGCAGAAGATGGGCGCCATCGTCTCGGTCGAGCCGAACCGCGTCATCTTCATCGAGGGCGTCCAGTCGCTCCGCGGCTACACGCACCGTGCGATCAACGACCGCAACGAGGCCGCCAGCTGGGCCTCCGCCGCGCTCGCGACCAACGGCGACATCTTCGTCGAGGGCGCGAAGCAGCAGGAGCTCATGACGTTCCTCAACGTCTTCCGCAAGGTCGGCGGCGGGTTCGACATCCAAGAGGACGGCATCCGCTTCTACCGCGAGCTCGAGGTCCTCAAGCCGGTCGTCATCGAGACCGACGTGCACCCCGGGTTCATGACGGACTGGCAGCAGCCGCTCGTCGTGGCCCTGACCCAGGCCGCCGGGCAGAGCATCGTGCACGAGACCGTGTACGAGAACCGCTTCGGCTTCACCGACGCCCTGAACGAGATGGGCGCGGACATCGTCGTCCACAAGGAGGGTCTGCCCGGGCACGACCGTCGCGTCGCCCGCCGTCCCTTCGAGCAGGCCGCGGTCATCACCGGCCCGACGACGCTCCACGCCGCCAACGTCCGCGTCCCGGACCTCCGCGGCGGCTTCAGCCACCTCATCGCGGCACTCACCGCCGAGGGCGAGTCCCACATCACGAACGTCGGCATCATCAGCCGCGGCTACGAGCACTTCATCCCGAAGCTGCGCAAGCTCGGCGCCGACTTCGACTTCGCGGGGTAGCGCGGTGACTGCTGCTCCGGCACCTCGCGGTGACGGTGAGGGCCAGGAGGCGCGGCGCGCCTCCGCCTCGCAGGTCACCACCGGCATGCCCGTCCCTGGGCGCCGGTGGCGCCGCGGCGAGCTGAACACGGCCTTCCGGATCCTCGCGACCGTGGTCATCCCGACCTTCCGCTTCTCCGCGCGCTACCACTGGCACGGACCGAACCGGTTGCCGGCCGAGGGCGCGTTCGTGCTCGCACCGAACCACTTCACGAACATCGACCCGCTCGTCGTCGGCACGGCGGTCTGGCTGTCCCGTCGGGCGCCGCGGTTCCTCGCGAAGGCGTCCCTCTTCAAGGTCCCGGTCTTCGGCAAGATCATGTCCGGCATGGGCCAGATCCCCGTCGAGCGTTCCGGCCGTACCCGGCTGAGCGACCCGCTCGGCGGCGGCCGGTCGCTGATCGAGCAGGGCGGCGCCATCATCGTCTACCCCGAGGGCACGCTCACCCGTGACCCCGACCTGTGGCCGATGCGCGGCAAGACCGGCGCGGTGCGGATCGCCCTCGAGAACGACGTGCCGCTCATCCCGATGGCCCACTGGGGCACGCAGAACATCATGGCGCGGTACGGCAAGAAGCTCCGGCTCATCCCGCCGTCTCGCGTGGACGTCATCGTCGGCGACCCCGTCGACCTGTCGGCGTACCGCGGCAAGCCGATCGACCAGCAGGTGCTCGTCGAGGCGACCGAGCTGCTCATGCGGCACATCACCGCGCTGCTCGAGGAGATCCGCGGGCAGCAGGCACCCCCGACCCGCTGGGACCCGGCGGCGAACAACCAGAAGGAGACCGGCCGGTTTGAGTGAGCAGCGACCGGGCCTCCGCCCGCACGATGACCACCCGGACCCCGCGGTGGCAGCCCCCGGAGCGGTGGACACCGCCGCGATCCGCGTGGTCATGCAGTCGACCGACAAGCCGCGCGTCGCCGTCATCGGTGCCGGCAGCTGGGGGACCACGTTCGCCAAGGTCCTCGCCGAGGGCGGTGCCGACACGGTCGTGTGGGCACGTCGTCCCGAGGTCGCGCGCGAGATCACCGAGACCAAGCGCAACTCGGAGTACCTGCCCGGCATCAACCTCCCGCGCACCCTGACCGCCTCGACGTCGCTGTCCGCCGTGCTCGACGGCGCCCAGCAGGTGTACGTGTCGGTGCCGTCGCAGACCCTGCGGTCGAACCTCGACGCGATCGCGCCGCTGCTCGCGCCGGGGGTGCCCGTGGTGAGCCTGATGAAGGGCGTCGAGAAGGCGACCGGTCTGCGGATGAGCGAGGTCCTGCTCCAGGGCCTCGGCATCGACCAGGACCGCATCGCCGTCGCGAGCGGCCCGAACCTGGCGCTCGAGATCGCCCGTCGGCAGCCCACCGCGGCCGTCGTGTCCTCGTCGTCGGCCGAGACCGCCAGCGCGGTGGCCGCCGTCGCCACGAACCCGTACTTCCGGTCGTTCATCAACACCGACGTCATCGGCACCGAGTTCGGCGGCGTGCTGAAGAACCTCATCGCCGTGGCGATCGGCATCGTCGACGGCGTCGGCTACGGCGAGAACACGAAGGCGTCGATCATCACGCGCGGGCTCGCCGAGATGACCGACTTCGCGGTGTCGCTCGGCGCCCAGCCCTCGACGCTGTCCGGGCTCGCCGGTCTCGGCGACCTCATCGCCACGTGCCAGTCACCGCTCTCTCGGAACAACACCGCGGGGCGGCTGCTCGGCCAGGGGTACCGGTTCGACGAGGTCGTGCGCCAGATGAACCAGACCGCCGAGGGGCTCGCCTCGGTCGCGCCGATCCTCGAGCTCGCCGCGGCGAACGGCGTCGACATGCCCATCGTGGGGCAGGTCGCCGAGGTGCTCGCCGGTAGGCTCGATCCGCGCAACATCGCGCCGCACCTCACCGAGACCGACGAACCCCAGGGCGAGTGACCGGTCCGACCCCGACCAGCAAGAGGACTGCCATGCCCACGATCGCACCCGTGCCACCGACGACCGTCGCCGTGCTGTTCGGCGGCCGTTCGAGCGAGCACGAGATCAGCTGCGTGACCGCCGGCGGGATCATGGACGTCGTCGACCGTGCCGAGTACGACCTCGTGCCGATCGGCATCACGAAGGACGGGGCGTTCACGCTCCAGCCCGACGACCCGGCGCAGTGGGCGCTCCGTGACGGCACGCTCCCGACCGTGCCCGACAACGGCACCCGCGTGGCGTTCCCGACGTCGCCGGCGACGAACGAGCTCGTGGTCTCGCACCCGGACGGCTCCGTCACGACGATCGCGGTCGACATCGTCTTCCCGATCCTGCACGGCCCGTTCGGCGAGGACGGCACCGTCCAGGGGCTCCTCGAGATCGCCGGTCTGCCGTACGTCGGCGACGGGGTGCTCGCGAGCGCCCTGGCCATGGACAAGCACGTCGCCAAGGCGGTCCTCGAGCACGCCGGGCTCCGGGTCGCGCCGTGGACGACCGTGCTCCGTCGCGAGTGGTCGGCCGACCCGGTCGACGTCGCCGAGGCGATCGCCGCGCACGGGTGGCCGCTCTTCGTGAAGCCGGCACGTGCGGGCTCCAGCATGGGGGTGTCCCGCGTGGACGGCCCCGACGAGCTCGGTGCCGCGATGGACCTGGCGTTCGAGCACGACTCCAAGGTCATCGTCGAGCCGCGGGTGATCGGGCGCGAGGTCGAGGTCGCGGTGCTCGAGGGTCGTGACGGCGTCCCGCGCACGAGCCTGCCGGGCGAGATCGTCGTCGCCGAGGACGGCTTCTACGACTTCGCGTCGAAGTACCTCGGCGGTGACGAGTCGCTGCTCTGCCCGGCCCCGCTCACCGAGGCGCAGACGGACGAGATCCGATCGATCGGCGCCCGGGCGTTCGAGGCGATCGGCGGCTCCGGGCTCGCCCGCGTCGACTGCTTCCTGACCGACGACGGCTTCGTGGTGAACGAGGTCAACACGATGCCGGGGTTCACGCCGCTGTCGATGTACCCGCGTTGCTGGGCGGCGTCGGGCGTGTCCTACGGTGAGCTCGTCCGCGAGCTCATCGAGCTGGGGCGCGCCGCCGTCCGCTGACCCGGGCCTACTGGTCGACGTCGGACGGGTCCAGGCACTGGTGCCCGTCCTTCGGGAGCGTCGACACCGCGTCGGTGACGTCCTGCACGACCTGGTTCGTGGTCTTCGTCGCGTCGATGACGAGCTGGACCGCCGGCGACCGCCCGAAGGTCGTGTAGACGATCTGCCCGCCACGGTCGTCCCGGATCCAGTCGACGTCACCGAGCGAGAAGCACGGCAGGTCGGAGACCGTCGGGACGGCCACACCGCAGTGGTACAGGGCCACCTCGGGGTCGCCCCACGCCGCCGTCGACTGGGCGTTCGTGTTCCGCAGGTCGAACTTCGAGTCGACCGCTGCCGGCAGCCGGACCTGCACGGCCGCGCACGCGGCGGCGTCCGCGGAGGGCGCCGGGGACATCGCGACGGCGTTCGTGCAGCCGGTCAGACCGGCCGCGAGGGCGATCACGACGCCCACGATCGCGGTCTTCCGGGTGGGGCGGCGCACGGTGTCCATCGACGTCCAGGCTACCGTTCTCGTGTGGACGCGACGTACGACGCCTGGGCCGGACCGACCGTGGGGGAGCTCGGCGAACTCATCGTCCTCGACCGCATCGTGCGCCGGTTGCCCGCCGGAGCGCCGCTGCTCGGCCCCGGCGACGACTGCGCGGTCGTGGCGGCACCGGACGGCCGGTTCGTGGTGACCACGGACATGATGGTGCACGGGCCGGACTTCCGCTGGGCCTGGTCCGCACCCGAGGACGTCGGGTGGAAGGCCGCGGCGACGAACCTGTCCGACGTCGCCGCGATGGGTGCGGTGCCGACCGGTCTCGTGATCGCCCTGGCGGCACCGCAGGACACCCCCGTGGCGGTGCTCGAGTCCTTCGCGGACGGGGTGCGCCTGGCGGTCGACGCCCTGGCGCCCGGCTGCGGTGTCGTCGGCGGGGACCTCTCCACGTCGTCGGCGTTCACGGTGTCGGTGACGGCGTTCGGCGACCTGGAGGGCCGTGCCCCCGTCGTCCGTTCTGGTGCCCGCCCCGGGGACGTCCTCGCCGTCTCGGGGGAGCTCGGGCCGGCGGCGCGTGGGTTGACGCGGCTCTTCCGCGAGGGTGTGGACGCCGGCGGCGAACCCTCCCGCGAGGCGGTCGTGGCGAGCGGCGCGGACACGGACCCCGACGTCGGACGACAGCGGCGCCCGGTCCCGCCGATCGCGGACGGGCCACGCGCGGCGTCCGCGGGGGCGACGGCGATGCTCGACCTCTCCGACGGGCTGGCGATCGACGCCGGACGGCTCGCCCGGGCCAGCCGGGTGACACTGGCGCTCGACGAGGCCTCCGGCACCGGGCCCGTCATCGACGAGGTGGCGCTGCACGGCGGCGAGGACCACGGGCTGCTCGCCGCGTTCCCGCCCGGTGCCCCGCTGCCCGGGGGGTTCCGTCGGATCGGCGTCGTGCTCGACCGGGGCGATGCGGACCTCGTGCGCGGGGGAGTGCCCGTGCCGACGACCGGCTGGGACCCCTACGCCGACTGGGACGGCGCGGCCGGCTGACCGGTTCGCGGGCGCGGCGTCAGCGGGCGTGGGCGCGGCATCAGGCGGCGGCGACCACGGCCTCCCACGCGACGGTCTCGCCGTAGCTCCGCTTGCTGAACGGCTCGAGCCCCGCGGGCCACGTCGGCTCGGGGGAGCGCTTGCTCCGCTCCACGACGACCACCGCGGCCGCCGTGAGCCGCGGCACGAGCGTCTCGAGCACCTCGGCCAGCTCGTGCTCGGTGACGTCGTACGGCGGGTCGATGAACACCAGGTCGAACGTCCGGACGGTGCCGCGCAGGTACCCGAGCACCGGCTGCGGCTGCACGTCGATCCGCACGCCGGGAACCCGCTGCTGCACGGCCTTCGCGTTCGCCCGGCAGGCCTGCGCTGCCGCCGACGCCCGGTCGACGAGCACGACCTCGACCGCACCGCGGGACGCCGCCTCGAGCCCGAGGGCGCCCGTGCCGGCGTAGAGGTCGGCGACGGAGGTGTCGTCGACGAGCCCGCGTGCCTCGAGCGACGAGAACAGCGCCTCGCGCACCCGGTCGCTCGTCGGCCGCGTGCCGGACTTCGGCACCCGGAGCGTCGTGGAGCCGGCGGCGCCGGCGATGATGCGGGTCATGCAGCCACCGTAGCGGGCCGCCGGGCGCTCCAGGAGTTCTCCACGGGCGGTCCAGGAGGCGCGGATCGCGTCGGTGCCGCCGGGTACCGTTGACGTGTGGTCACGACCGGAACGACAACCGAGCCGGCGGTGCCGGACCTCGGCCCCGCACCGCTCGACGCGCGGTTGTCGACCGTCCTCGGTGGACGGACGGCGAGCGCGATCGAGAAGGCGTTCGGGTACCGCACGGTCGGCGAGTTCCTCGAGCACGCACCCCGGCGCTACGCCGAACGCGGCGCCCTGACCGCGCTCGACTCCCTCGCGATCGGCGAGTCGGTGACGATCGTGGCCGAGGTCGTCGACGTCCGCGAACGGACGATGCGTGCGCGCCGCGGCTCGATCCTCGAAGCCAAGATCGGTGACGGCAAGGGGCTGCTCACCCTGACGTTCTTCAACCAGGGCTGGCGGACGAAGGACCTCGTGCCCGGTGCCCGTGGCATCTTCTCCGGCAAGGTCGGCGACTACCGCGGCGCACGGCAGCTCGCCCACCCCGACTACGAGCTGTTCGACCGCGACGACCCCCGGGCGACGGCGGACCCCGAGTCCGAGGAAGCCATCCGCTTCTCGCGCCAGCCGATCCCGATCTACCCGGCGACGTCGACGCTGACCTCGTGGCAGATCGCCAAGTCGATGGCGCTCGTGCTCGACACGCTGCCCGACGTCCCGGACCCGATCCCCGCCCGGGTGCGGACCCGGCTCGACCTCGTGCCGTTCCGCAAGGCCCTCGAACTCCTGCACCGCCCCGAGAAGGTCGCGGACTTCAAGCGCGCGCAGGACGCCCTCCGCTACCGCGAGGCGTTCGTGCTCCAGACCGCCCTCGTGCAGCGCCGGATCGCCGCGCGTGCCACGGCCGCGACGCCGCGCTCCGCCGCGCCCGGCGGGATCCTCGAACGCTTCGACGCCACGCTGCCGTTCACGCTCACGGACGACCAGCGGTCGGTCGGCGCCGAGATCGCCCACGACCTGGCGGCGGACTGGCCGATGCACCGCCTCGTACAGGGCGAGGTCGGCTCCGGCAAGACCCTCGTGGCGATCCGGGCGATGCTCACCGTGGCCGAGTCCGGCGGGCAGTCGGCGCTCATCGCCCCGACCGAGGTCCTCGCGGCGCAGCACCTCCGGTCGATCGTGAAGTTCCTCGGCCCCGACCTCGCGGCCGAGCTCCGGCCGGTGATCCTCACGGGGTCGCAGTCGACGGACGAACGGCGGCGGGCCCTGCTCGCAGCGGCGTCCGGCAGCTCGCGGCTGGTGGTCGGCACGCACGCGCTCCTCGGCGACCGGGTGGACTTCGCCGAGCTCGGCCTCGTCGTGGTGGACGAGCAGCACCGCTTCGGGGTCGAACAGCGCGAAGCACTCCGCACGAAGGGGGCCACACCGCCGCACGTGCTCGTCCTCACCGCGACGCCCATCCCGCGCACGGTGGCGATGACGGTGTTCGGCGACCTTGACGTCTCGACGATCACCGGGCTGCCCTCCGGCCGCGCCGGCGTCGAGACCTTCACGGTGCCGCTCGCCGAGCACCCGGGCTGGGAGTCCCGCATCTGGACCCGCATGGCCGAGGAACTCGCCGACGGCCGACAGGCCTTCGTGGTGTGCCCGGCGATCGACGACGCCCACACGGAAGACGACGGCGAGCCCGACCCGGCGAACGACGACGCCCCGAAGCGCGCCCCGGCCACCGTGCTCGCCACGGCGGAACGGATGCGGACGATGCCCGTGCTCGCCGACCGCCGGATCGAGGTCCTGCACGGTCGCATGACGGCGGACGAGAAGGACCGCGTGATGACCTCCTTCGCGGCCGGCACGGTCGACGTCCTCGTGGCGACGACCGTGATCGAGGTCGGCGTCGACGTGCCGAACGCCTCGATGATGGCCGTGCTCGACGCCGACCGGTTCGGCGTCTCGCAGCTCCACCAGCTCCGCGGGCGCATCGGCCGCGGCCAGTACGCCGGCGTGTGCCTGCTCGTGACCGCGGCCGAGGCCGAGACGACCTCGCGGGAACGGGTCGACGCGGTGTCGGCGTCCGACGACGGGTTCGAGCTCGCGCGGGTCGACCTCGAGCTCCGGCGCGAGGGCGACGTGCTCGGCGAACGGCAGTCGGGTGGGCGGTCGTCGCTCAACCTGCTGCGCGTCGTGGAGCACGCCGACCTCATCGTCGACGCGCGCGAGGAAGCCGAGCGCGTGCTGGAGCCCGATCCGCAGCTCGACGGGCACCCCGCGCTCCGCGAAGCCCTGGCCCGGCGGCTCGACGAGTCCGACGCCGCGTTCCTCGGCAAGAACTGAACGCCGGTATCGTCGCTGGCATGGCGCAGATCGCGGTGGTCCCCGGTTCCTTCGATCCCGTGACCCTCGGGCACCTCGACGTGATCGGGCGTGCGGCGGGGCTCTTCGACGAGGTGCACGTGCTCGTCGTGCACAACCCCGACAAGCGACCGGCGATGTTCGACGCGGTCGACCGTGTCCGCCTCATCGAGGAGTCGCTCGTCGAGACGGGCGTGTCCGACAACGTCCGGGTCGGGGAGTGGACCTCGGGGTTGCTCGTCGACTACTGCCGGCAGGTCGGTGCGAAGGTCCTCGTCAAGGGCGTCCGATCCGGCGAGGACGTCGCGTACGAGACCCCGATGGCGATCATGAACCGCCACCTCGCCGACGTCGAGACGGTGTTCCTGCTGCCCGAGGCCGCCCGCGCCCACGTGTCGAGCTCGCTCATCCGTCAGGTGGCGTCCCTCGGCGGCGACGTGACCCCGTACGTGCCGCAGGTGGTCGCGGCGGCCCTCCACGAGCACACCGGGCGCTGAGCGCCGGACGCACGGAACCGGACACGCCTGCTCCCGCCTCGACTCGCAGGCCCGAGCGATGTAGGCTTGTCGATCGTGTCTTCCCACGTGAACAGCCCCTACGCCCTGCGCGTGCGCGACCTCGCGCACCGGCCGGGCGAGATGCGCGAGCACTCGCTCGACATCGCGGTGCCGGATGCGATGGGAGCCGGTGTCATCTCCGTCCGCGAAGGCGCAGAGATGCACATCGACCTCCGGCTCGAGGGCCTGCACGAGGGGGTCCTCGTCTCCGGGCACGCCAGCGCCGAGGCCGAGGGCGAGTGCTCCCGGTGTCTCATCGACATCAGCGAGCCCGTCGAGGTCGATTTCGCCGAGCTGTTCGCGTATGATGCCTCGGAGGATTTCGACTTCTTCGTTCACGATGACCACGTGGATTGTGAACAGGTCGTTCGAGATGCGGTGGTGCTGGCGCTGCCGTTCCAGCCGGTCTGCCGACCGGACTGCCCAGGCCTCGACCCGGTGACGGGCGAGCGACTGGCCGACATCGGCGAGCAGCGCGCTCACGAGGTCCTGGACCCGCGGTGGGCTGCGCTGAGCGGCATCACCCTCGACGACGCGACGAGCGGCGGCGAGGACACCGACGCAGCCAGCACGACCACGCCCCAGACCACCGAGGGTCAGGAGCGGTCCGACGCCGACCAGGCCGACTGACCGCCGCCCCTCGCCACTGACCACCGACCAACCGAAAGAGAACCACCATGGCCGTTCCCAAGCGCAAGCAGTCCCGTGCCAACACGCACGCCCGTCGTTCGCAGTGGAAGGCCGCGCCGGTCCAGCTCGTGAAGACGATCGAGAACGGCAAGGTCACCTACAGCCTCCCGCACCGCGCCAAGGTCGTCGAGGACTCCGCCGGCACGCCCCTGTACATGGAGTACAAGGGCCGCAAGGTCGCCGACGTCTGATCGGACCACACGCATGACAGCGACGTCCGGCGCCACGGGGTCCCGCCCCGTGGGGCCGGACGTCGTTCGTCTGCAGGGGATTCTCGGGGCCGACATCGACCTCGAGCTCCTGCAGCTCGCCCTGACCCACCGCTCGTACGCGTACGAGCACGGTGGCATCGGGCACAACGAACGCCTCGAATTCCTCGGGGACTCGATCCTCGGCCAGGCCGTGACCGTGAAGCTCTACCGGTCCTTCCCCGACCTCGACGAAGGCGACCTCGCCAAGCGGCGCGCGAGCCTGGTGTCGACGGTCGCCCTCGCCGAGATCGCCCGCATGATCGGGCTCGGACAGTACCTCCGGCTCGGCAAGGGCGAAGAGCAAACCGGCGGCCGCGACAAGTCGTCGATCCTCGCCGACACGGTCGAGGCCGTGATCGGCGCGACCTACCTCTCCGCCGGCCCCGACCCGGCGACCGCGCTGGTGCTCCGGCTGGTCGAACCGCTCCTCATCGACCCGGACCGCTTCGGCGCCGCGATGGACCCGAAGACGAGCCTGCAGGAACTCGCGTCGAGCCTGTCGCTCGGCAACCCGTCGTACCGCGTGACCGAGGCCGGTCCCGACCACGACAAGACCTTCCACGCCACGGTCGTGCTCCAGGGCGAGGACGTCTCCACCGGCACCGGGTCGAGCAAGAAGACCGCCGAGATGGCAGCGGCGCTCCAGGCGTGGACGCAGCTCTCCGGCCGGGCGGCCTGACCGCGTGCCCGAACTGCCCGAGGTCGAGGTCGTCCGCGCCGGCCTCGAACCCGCCGTCAGCGGCGCGCGGGTCCTGCACGTGGACGTCGTCGACGACCGGGCACTGACCCGGCACGACGGTCCGGCCGAGGACTTCGCCGACCGCCTGACCGGTCGCACCATCGCCGCCGCGGTCCGTCGTGGCAAGTTCCTCTGGATGCCCCTGCAGCCCGAGCACGAGGGCGACCGACCCGAGGCCCTCGTGGCCCACCTCGGCATGAGCGGTCAGATCCTGCTCGGCCGCGGGCGCGAGGCGGCGAAGCACCGACGGATCCTCCTCGACGTCCAGCCCACCGGCACCGACCGCGACGGCTCCCCGGAGCCACCGGTCGAGCTCGAGTTCGTCGACCAGCGCACGTTCGGCTCGATGGCGATCGACGAGATGGTCCCGACGATCGACGGGGCGCCGGCCGGTTCCGCCGGACACGTCGACGAGGTCGATCCCGACGCCGTGTGGCGCCGGAGCATCCCGAAGCAGGTGTCGCACATCGCCCGCGACCCGCTCGACCCCGCGTTCGACGACGACCGCTTCATCGCCACCGCCCGGAAGCGCTCGAGCGGCATCAAGCGCGTCCTGCTCGACCAGGGCTTCGTGAGCGGCATCGGGAACATCTACGCCGACGAGTCCCTCTGGGCGGCCAGGCTGCACTACGACCGCCCGGCCGAGCGGCTGACCCGCGCCGACCTGCACGGCCTCCTGGCTGAGGTGCGGCACGTCCTCGGCCGTGCGCTGGAGGACGGCGGCACGAGCTTCGACGCGCAGTACGTCAACGTGAACGGGCAGTCCGGGTACTTCTCGCAGCGGTTGCACGTGTACGGGCAGCAGGGGAAGCCGTGCCCCCGGTGCGGCACCACGATCGTGCGTGAGGCCTTCATGAACCGATCGAGCCACATCTGCCCCGTGTGCCAACCACGCCCACGCCGTCGCACGCGTTAGCCTGACGCCCAACCAGAGCATCCGGAGACCGCATGTACTTGAAGAGCCTGACCATCAAGGGGTTCAAGTCCTTCGCGCAGCCGACGACGTTCGCGTTCGAACCGGGCGTCACGTGCATCGTCGGCCCGAACGGCTCCGGCAAGTCCAACGTCGTGGACGCCCTCGCGTGGGTGATGGGGGAGCAGGGGGCGAAGACCCTCCGTGGCAGCAAGATGGAGGACGTCATCTTCGCGGGCACCTCGACGCGCGGTCCGCTCGGCCGTGCGCAGGTGCTGCTGACGATCGACAACGCCGACGGCCTGCTGCCGATCGAGTACTCCGAGGTCACGATCTCCCGCACGCTTTTCCGCAACGGCGGCAGCGAGTACGCGATCAACGGCGAGAACTGCCGCCTGCTCGACGTCCAGGAGCTCCTGAGCGACACCGGCCTCGGCCGTGAGATGCACGTCATCGTCGGCCAGGGCCAGCTCGACAAGGTCCTCCACGCGACTCCCGAGGACCGCCGCGGCTTCATCGAGGAGGCCGCCGGCATCCTGAAGCACCGTCGACGCAAGGAGAAGACCCTCCGCAAGCTCGACGCGATGCAGACGAACCTGACGCGCCTGTCCGACCTCGCGGGGGAGATCCGCCGCCAGCTGAAGCCCCTCGGACGCCAGGCCGAGGTCGCGCGCAAGGCCCAGTCGGTCGCAGCGGTCGCCCGTGACGCCAAGGCCCGCATCCTCGCCGACGACGTCGTCCGCCTGCGCCGCGAGCTCCACGAGCACCAGGAGGTCGAGGCCGGACGCAAGTCCGAGCGCATCGTGCTGCAGGAACGGCTCGACCAGACCCGTGCCCGCCAGCAGCACGTCGAGCAGAGCATGGTCGGCGACGACGTCGACCGCGCCCGCACGGTGGTGCACCGGCTGGAGAGCGTGCAGGAGCGGCTCCGCGGCCTGTCGAGCCTGGCGAACCAGCGCCTGATGTTCCTCGCGCAGCAGGCCGACGCTCCGCAGCAGGGCCCCACGATCACGCCGGAGCAGGTGCAGGGCGTCCGGAACGAAGCCGACCGGCTCGAGGCGCAGGCGGCGGAGATGACCGGCGGCACGGCGGTGGCGGCGCAGCGGGTGCAGGCGGCCCGTGCGGCGCTCGACGCCCTCGACGAACGGATCGCCGCCCAGGCCGCCCTCGTCTCGCAGCACGACCTCGAGGCCCAGCGCCTCGGTTCCGCGGTGGACGTGGCGACGTCGAAGCGCGGCTCCGCGGCGGCCGACCGGGAACGGCGAGAGCGGGCGCTGGCCGAGGCAGGGGAGCGGTCCGAACGGGCGGCTGCGGCCCTCGCCGAACTCGGCGCGGACCCGTCCGAGGGCATCGACGAGGACGCGCTGACCGCCGCGCTCGAGACCGCCCGCGAGCAGCAGGAAGCGGCCCAGGCGGCGCGTGACGAACTCCGTGACCGCCTGCACACCCTCGAGCGCGAACGGGACGCCCTGGACGCCCGTGTCGCCGCGCTCGGCATGTCGATCGACGTCCGTGACGGTTCGCAGGCGCTCATCGAGGCCGGGCGCGACGGCATCGTGGGTCGCCTCGCGGATCGTCTCAGCGTGACGCCCGGGTTCGAAGGGGCGATCGCGATCGCCCTCGACGGGCTCGCCGACGCTGTCCTCGCCGACGACCGGTCCGTCGCGCTCGACGCCGTCGCGCACGCCCGCACCGAGGACATCGGACGCATCGACGTCGTGGTCGCGGACGCCGACGCCCCGCCGTCCGGACTGCCCGCGCGGCTCCCGGCCGGGGTCCGCCGCGCACTCGATCTCGTGCAGGGTCCGCCGGGGATCGCCGCGATCCTGCGGGACACGCTCGTCGCGGACACCGACGGGGTCGACCTGGAGGCGGTGCTCACCGCCGCCCCGCAGGCCACGGTGGTGACGCGGTCCGGTGACCTCGTCCGTGCGGTCCGCGTGACGGGCGGCGGGGAGCGCGTGACCTCGCGCATCGAACTCGTCGCGGAACGCGACGACGCCGTGACCCGCCGCGACGCGATCGCGCGCGACGCCGAGGACGCGGCCACGCGCCTCCAGGCCGCCCGCACCGCCGTCGAGGACGCACGTCGCGCGGCGGACGATGCGGACGCGGCCTCGCGCGCCCACGCCCGGGCGAAGGCGGAGTACGACCGGACCAGCGCGTCGACCCGCGCGAAGGTGGAGAACGCGGCCGCCGAGGTCGAGCGACTGCGTGCGGCCCTCGCCGAGACCGACGGCGCGGTCGAGGCTGCCGAGGCGGCCCTGGCCGAGGCTGAACGCGCACGCCAGGAGTTCGCCGACCGTCCGCGCCCCGTCGTCGACGCGTCCGAGCGCCCCGGGCTGCAGGACGCGCTCGAGGCCGCACGCGCCGCCGAGATCGAGCAACGCATCCAGGTCGAGACCGTCCGCGAGCGTGTCCGTGCGGAGCGGACCCGCGCCGACCAGCTGGAGCGGCAGCTCGAGGCCGAACGTGCCGCAGCGGCGGAGGCCGCACGACTCGCCGTGATCCGCCGTGGGCAGATCGCCGTCGCCGAGGACGTGCTCGCCGACCTGCCCGGGCTGCTCGGTGCCGTCGACCGGTCCCTCGCCGAGGCCCGCGTGCAGCTCGCCACCGAGGAGGCCGAGCGGTCGAAGCGGAACACCGAGCTCCAGACGATCCGGAACGAGGAGCGCGAACTCCGCGACCGCCTGCAGTCCATCACCGACGGCGTGCACTCGCTCGAGATGGAGATCTACGAGAAGAAGCTGCACGTGTCCGGCGTGCTCGACCGGGCGCAGAGCGAGCTCGGGCTCGTCGAGGCCGTGCTGGTCGCCGAATACGGGCCGCACGTGCCGGTGCCGGTGGACGTCCTGATCGACCCCCGGGTCCTCGCCCGGAAGCACCGCGACGCCGAGCGGGCCGCCGCTGCCGCCGCGGCGGGGACGGCCCTGGACGGCGCCGTGCCGGAGGCGGCGGCGGAGGACGGGGCCGAGCCGCGCCTCCAGTCCGACGACTCGCCGACCGACGCCGACTCGCCGACCGACGCCGACCCGACCACCGACACCGACGACGACCTGGTCGAACTGGTCGACGCGGAGTCGACGCTCCCGGGCGGCCCCGCCCTGCCCGAGTTCGACGCCACCGAGGACGTCGACCCCGCCGACGTCGAGACGGTGCCGTACGTCCGCGCCGAGCAGGAGCGACGGCTCAAGGCGGCCGAGCGGGACCTCGGCCAGCTCGGCAAGGTGAACCCGCTCGCGCTGGAGGAGTTCCAGGCGCTCGAACAGCGCCACGCGTTCCTCGCCGAGCAGCTCGAGGACCTGCAGAAGACCCGGACCGACCTCATGACGATCATCGACGAGCTCGACCAGAAGATGCAGACGATCTTCGAGTCCGCGTTCGACGACACGAAGGAGGCGTTCGACGTCATCTTCCCGATCCTCTTCCCCGGCGGCTCCGGGTCGATCACGCTGACGAACCCCGACGACCTGCTGAACACCGGCATCGAGGTGCAGGTGAAGCCCGCCGGCAAGAAGATCGACCGGCTGACCCTGCTGTCCGGCGGCGAGCGGTCCCTGGCCGCGGTGGCGCTGCTCGTGGCGATCTTCACCGCCCGCCCGTCGCCGTTCTACATCATGGACGAGGTCGAGGCGGCGCTCGACGACGCCAACCTCGGGCGGCTGCTGACGGTGTTCGAGCGGCTGCGGGCGTCGTCGCAGCTCATCGTGATCACGCACCAGAAGCGCACGATGGAGATCGCGGACGCGCTGTACGGGGTCTCGATGCGGCAGGACGGCGTCTCCGCCGTCGTCGGCCAGCGGGTGCAGAAGCGGTCCCCGGAGCCGGCGGTCGCGTAGGCCCGAGTCCGAGACTCGGCTCCGCGGACAGTTTCGTGCCCTCGCGACCACGAAACTGTCCGCCTGGCCGAGTCTCGGCGCGCCGCCGGCCTGCGGGACCACACGACGGACGGGAGGCGCGGTGCCAGCTGGCACCGCGCCTCCCGTCTGGCGTGTGGCCGCGACTAGTGCGCGTCGGCCTCGACGGCCTCCTTCGGCTCGCCCGTCGGGGTGAGCCCGCGCTCCTGGCGACGCTTCGACACCACGAGCGACGCCACCGTGGCGACCGCGATCGTCAGCATGATGAAGCCCAGCGAGAACCAGATCGGGATCTCCGGAGCCCACTCGATGTGCTCGCCGCCGTTGATGAAGGGCAGCTCGTTGACGTGCATGGCGTGGAAGACGAGCTTGACGCCGATGAACCCGAGGATGACCGCGAGGCCCTGCCCGAGGTAGATGAGGCGTTCGAGCAGCCCGGCGATGAGGAAGTACAGCTGACGGAGCCCGAGCAGCGAGAACGCGTTCGCGGTGAACACGATGAAGGCGTCCTGCGTCAGCCCGAAGATCGCGGGGATCGAGTCGAGCGCGAAGAGCACGTCGGTGAGGCCGATCGCGACCATCACGAGCAGCATCGGCGTGAACAGGCGCTTGCCGTCGACCTTCGTGGTGAGGCGGTCGCCGTCGTAGTGGTCCGAGGTCGGGATGACGCGCTTGAGGATCCGGATCAGGCGGGAGTCACCCTCGTCGCCGCCGTGGTCGTTGCCGCTGCGGGCCTGCGACCAGGCGAGCCAGAAGAGCAGCGCGCCGAACAGGTAGAACACCCACGAGAAGTTGTCGATGATCGTGACGCCGAGGGCGATGAAGATGCCGCGTGCGACGAGGGCGATCGCGACGCCGACGAGCAGGACCTTCTGCTGGAACTCCTTCGGCACGGCGAAGCTCGTCATGATGATGAGGAATACGAACAGGTTGTCGACCGACAGTGCCTTCTCGGTCAGCCACCCGGCGAAGTACTCACCGCCGGCCTGTCCGCCGCCGAAGACGAGGATGCCGACACCGAACAGGATCGCGAGCCCGACGTAGAACGCCGACCAGAACGCGGATTCCCTGATGTGCGGGACGTGCGGGGTGCGCACGTGCGAGAAGAAGTCGAACACCAGCAGCGCGAGGATGCCTGCGATGGTGAGGAGCCAGACGAAGAGTGGGACGTCCACGGGTTTCCTTCAGGTCGATGGGCGCAACCAGGTGGTGGGTACGCCGAGGCCTGAAGGTCTCTTCCGCCGCGGTCCGCACGATGTGTCGACCACGACCGGCGCCCCGGGCCCGGATCGTTCCGGACCGTACTGACGGGGACACCGAGGAGGAATACTCCCCTTCGTGGTGTCGAGCGTACCGGGCGCCGCCCACATGCGCCGCGCTCTAAGCTGGGAACATGGCGAGTTCCTGGTCACTGTCCTCCCGGCTGCGCGGGCTGTTCCAGCGCAAGACGATCGACGAGACCACGTGGGAGGACCTCGAGACGGCGCTCATCGGTGCGGACTTCGGCCCGGACATCGCCGACGAGATCATCGAGGACCTCCACGCGCGCGTCGACCGCTACGGCACGACGGACCCCGCCGACCTCCAGCGGATGCTGCGCGAGGTGCTCGAGGAACGGCTGTCGAAGCTCGACACCACGCTGAAGCTCAGCAACCGGCCGGCGGTCGTGCTCGTCGTCGGGGTGAACGGCGTCGGCAAGACCACGACCATCGGCAAGTTCGCGAAGTTCCTCAAGACGTACGACCGCACCGTGCTCGTCGGTGCGGCGGACACCTTCCGCGCCGCCGCGGTCGAGCAGGTCGCGACGTGGGCGGAGCGAGCGGGCGTCGAGGTCGTGCGACCGGCCCAGCCCGGGCAGGACCCGGCGTCGGTCGCCTACCAGACGGTCGAGAAGGCCATCAGGGACAACACCGAGATCGTCGTCATCGACACCGCCGGCCGACTGCACACCAAGGCCGGGCTGATGGACGAGCTCACCAAGATCAAGCGCGTGGTCGAGAAGCAGACCGAGATCGCCGAGGTCCTGCTCGTGCTCGACGCCACGACCGGCCAGAACGGCCTCGCGCAGGCGCAGGCGTTCATCGAGGGCGCGGGCGTCACCGGCCTCGTCATCACCAAGCTCGACGGCTCGGCCAAGGCCGGGTTCGTGCTGAGCGTGCAGGAGAAGACGGGCATCCCGATCAAGCTCATCGGCCAGGGCGAGGGCATCAACGACCTCACCGGTTTCACCCCGCACGTGTTCGTGCAGAACCTCGTCGGCTGATTGCGGGTACCGTCTGCGCAGTACAGGGATCGTCCAGGTACACGGAAGGAGCCCTCACATGCCCGCTCTGCTGATCATCGCGATCATCGTCGGCCTCGTCCTGCTCTTCAGCGGCATCTTCGTCGGTGCCCTGAAGTTCCTGCTGTGGGTCGGGATCGTCCTCATCATCCTGGCCGTCATCGGCTGGCTGCTCAGGAGCATCCGCGGTCGCGCGTAGCGACCGACGCGTCCGTCACGGACGCATGCGCGGAACGGGAGGCGCGGTGCCAGCTGGCACCGCGCCTCCCGTCCGTCGTCCGTCCGGTCCCAGCGCTCAGACGGCCTGGCGACCCGGCGTCGCGTCGAGCAGGTGCGACAGGTGCTCCGGCACCGTGCCGCCACGGGTGACCGTGGCACGCGCCCAGAGGCGCCCGGCCCGGTAGGACGACCGGACCAGCGGCCCGGCGAGGACCCCGGCGAAGCCCATCTCCTCGGCCACCTCGCGCAGGGCGACGAACTCCTCGGGTGCGACCCACCGCGCGACCGGCAGGTGCCGCGGCGACGGGCGGAGGTACTGCGTCAGCGTGATGATGTCCGTGCCGGCGTCGTACAACCGCTGCAGGGCGTCCTCGATCTCGATGCGCTCCTCGCCCATGCCGAGGATCAGGTTCGACTTCGTGACCAGCCCCGCGTCGCGTCCCTGCGTGATGACGTCGAGGGAGCGCTCGAAGGTGAACGCCGGGCGGATGCGCTTGAAGATCCGGGGCACGGTCTCGACGTTGTGGGCGAAGACCTCGGGACGGGCGGCGAACACCTGCCCGAGCTGGTCCGGGCGGCCGTTGAAATCGGGCACGAGGATCTCGACGCCGGTGCCGGGGGAGTGCTCGTGGATCTGGCGGATCGTCTCCGCGTAGAGCCAGGCGCCACCGTCGGGCAGGTCGTCGCGGGCCACACCGGTGACCGTGGCGTACTTGAGGCCCATCTCGGCGACGGAGTCCGCGACACGGCGGGGCTCGTCGCGGTCGAGCGGCTCGGGCTTGCCGGTGTCGATCTGGCAGAAGTCGCAGCGGCGCGTGCACTGCGAGCCGCCGATGAGGAAGGTGGCCTCGCGGTCCTCCCAGCACTCGAAGATGTTCGGGCAGCCGGCCTCCTGGCAGACGGTGTGCAGCTGCTTGCTCCGCACAAGGCCGGACAGCTCGCGGAACTCCGGGCCCTGGGTGGCGCGGGTCTTGATCCACGCCGGCTTGGTCT
Organism: Curtobacterium sp. SORGH_AS_0776; assembly: GCF_031453355.1. NCBI lineage: Bacteria > Bacillati > Actinomycetota > Actinomycetes > Micrococcales > Microbacteriaceae > Curtobacterium > Curtobacterium sp. SORGH_AS_0776. The sequence goes on along the minus strand of NZ_JAVIYU010000001.1, from coordinate 3,153,273 downwards.
CGATCGGGGTCTCGGCATTGCGGGCCTCGACGCGGAGCATCCGGCGGCCTTCGGGGGCGAGGGTCATACGAGGGTCTCCTGTCGTGTGGGCGTGGTGGCGGGCGTGCCCGCGGCGCTGCTGATCCGGTGTCCGGCGTGCATGCCCCGCTCTGCGGCGCGGAGGCGGTCGAGCACCACGGGGACGATCTCGTCGACCGTCACGGTGCGACCTGCTGCGCGGCTGAGGGTGGTCACCCCCGCGTCGCTGATCCCGCACGGCACGATCGCGGCGTAGGCGTCGAGGCTGTTCGTGCAGTTGATCGCGAGGCCGTGGCTCGTCACCCCCTCGGCGACGTGCAGGCCGATCGCGCCGACCTTGGCGTGCGGGGCACCGGCCGGGCCGGGGACCCAGGCGCCGCTGCGTCCCGGGACCCGCTCGGCGAGCACACCCACGGCGGCCGCCGCGTCGACGATGACCTGCTCGAGGTCCCGCACCCAGGCGACGACGTCGAGCGGCTCGGCCAGCCGGACGATCGGGTACGCGACGAGCTGCCCCGGTCCGTGCCAGGTGATCCGTCCGCCGCGGTCGACGTCGACCACGGGGGAGCCGTCCGTCGGCAGGTCGGACGGTTCGGTGCGACGCCCGGCGGTGTACACGGACGGGTGCTCGCACAGGACGACGGCCCCGGGTGAGCGGCCGGCGACGACGTCGGCGTGGAGGGCCCGCTGCAGTGCGAGTCCCTCGGCGTGGTCCAGCAACCCGGACGGGCGCACGATGTCGAGTTCCGGCATGCGCGCCAGGCTACGACAGTTTCTGTACTCCGTCCAACAACGGCATCGACGGGTGTCCGGAGGTCACGGCACGCGGACGTCCTGCCACGTTGCCGTGCGGAGCTCCTCCTCGTACAGCGCACGAGCCCGTGGCAGGTGGCGTCGTTCGACCGCGAAGACGTGCACCGCGATGCCCGCCCACAGCACCCCGGGGAAGAGCGCGAGCACGACGTCCTGCCAGTCGGTCGCGTCGAACAGCTGCGGGACGACCAGCGCGAGGATCAGGACGGCCAGGACCGCGGAGAGCCACGCGAACCAGCTGGTCCGGTCCACGAAGTGTGCGAGCCACCGGACCCGCCGTCGGGCGGGGACGCCGACCGGCTCCGGACCCCCTCGAACCCACTCCCGCAGCGCCCGCTGGGTGGCGTACCCGCCGATGGTGGCCCAGGCGACGACGACGAGGACGGTCACGAGCACCCCTGCGCCGATGCCGACGGCCACGACGGTCGACACCGGGATCGCGAACCGTGACGCGAACACGGCGGCGGCGAACCCGCAGAGCAGTGCGACGGCAGCGGCACGGGCCCAGCCGCCGAGGTCGATCTCCCGGAGGTGCATGCGTCGGACAGTAGTCCGGGGCTTGACCTGAAGTGCGGTTGAGGGTGTCGGGTGGGGCCATGCACATCCGCCAGGTCCAGCTCGCCACCCGCTCCCTCGACGACACCGTCCGCTTCTACGAGCGACTCGGGTGCGCCGTGCTCGCCGACGACGACTCGGTCCGGGTCACCGTCGGGTCGTCGCAGCTCGTCTTCCGGGAGCTCGACGGGATGACCGGGGCGCACCACCTCGCGTTCACGATCCCGACCGGGACGTTCGCGGACGCGAAGCGCCGGGTGGCCGAGGTCGCGACGGTGCTCGGGGCGGACGGTGCCGACGAGTTCGAGGGGCCGGCGGGCTGGGACTCGCGGTCGGTGTACTTCGAGGGGCCTGACCGGCAGCTGCTCGAGCTCATCGAGCGACGGGAGCTCCCCGACGGCGACGCCGCGCCGACCGGCGGACAGGGCGCGTCGGCCGCCGGGCAGGCCGCGCCGGCCGACGGGCACGCCGCGCCGCTCGCCCCGCTGCTCGTGTCGGTCAGTGAGGTCGGCATCGCCGTCCCGGACGTCCCCGGGGCGGTCGAGACGCTCAGCCAGCACGGACTCGACCCCTACGCCGACCCGCCGGGGCCCGACTTCGCCCCCGTCGGCGACGTCGACGGGCTGCTCATCCTGGTGTCGCCCGGTCGGCAGTGGTTCCCGACGCTCGACCGAGCCCCGTCGTCGGCTCCGGTGGTGGTCGATCTCGGGCTCGGCACGACGGTGGAACTCGCCGAGGGCGTCCTCCTGCGGTGAACGGGCGAGAGCGTCCGGGCCGGGCCTTGTAGAATCGACGGATCATGGCGCAATTCGGTTCACTCTCCGATCGGCTGACCGAGACCTTCCGCAACCTGCGGAGCAAGGGTCGGCTGACTCCGTCCGACGTCGACGGCACCGTCCGCGAGATCCGGCGGGCGCTCCTCGACGCCGACGTCGCGCTCGAGGTCGTCAAGGCGTTCACCGCAGCCGTCCGCGAGCGGGCCCTCTCCGACGAGGTCAACCGTGCGCTCAACCCGGCGCAGCAGGTCGTCCAGATCGTCAACGAGGAACTCGTCGGCATCCTCGGCGGCCAGCAGCGGCGTCTCGAGTTCGCGAAGCGGCCCCCGACGGTCATCATGCTCGCGGGCCTCCAGGGCGCCGGCAAGACCACGCTCGCCGGCAAGCTCGGCAAGTGGCTCAAGAAGGACGGCCACACGCCGATGCTCGTCGCGGCGGACCTCCAGCGTCCGAACGCCGTGCAGCAGCTGCAGGTCGTCGGCGAACAGGCCGGCGTGCACGTCTTCGCGCCGGAGCCCGGCAACGGCGTCGGCGACCCGGTCAAGGTCGCGAAGAACGCCATCAAGGCCGCGGTCGACCAGCAGTACGACACCGTCATCGTGGACACCGCCGGTCGTCTCGGCGTCGACGCCGAGCTCATGAAGCAGGCCGCGAACATCCGCAAGGCCGTCGACCCCGACGAGGTCCTCTTCGTCATCGACGCGATGATCGGTCAGGACGCGGTCAACACCGCCCGCGCCTTCCAGGAAGGCGTCGACTTCACCGGCGTCGTCCTCTCGAAGCTCGACGGCGACGCCCGCGGTGGTGCGGCCCTGTCGGTCGCCAGCGTGACCGGCCGTCCGATCATGTTCGCCTCCACGGGCGAGGGGCTCGACGACTTCGAGCCGTTCCACCCGGACCGCATGGCGAGCCGCATCCTCGACCTCGGTGACATCCTCTCCCTCATCGAGCAGGCGCAGGGTGCCTTCGACGAGGAAGAAGCGCGCAAGGTCGCCGAGAAGATCGCGAGCGACTCGTTCACGCTCAACGACTTCCTCGAGCAGATGCAGCAGCTCCGCAAGGCCGGCTCGATCAAGGGCATGCTCGGCATGCTCCCCGGCGCCAAGGGCATGCGCGAGGCGCTCGACAACTTCGACGAGCGCGAGATCGTCCGCACCGAGGCGATCATCCAGTCGATGACCCCGCAGGAGCGCGAGCTGCCGAAGCTCCTCAACGGCTCCCGCCGCCTCCGCATCGCCAAGGGTGCCGGCTCCACCGTGACCGAGGTCAACGCCCTCGTGAACCGGTTCGAGCAGGCCGCGAAGATGATGAAGACCGTCGCCCGCGGTGGCGTCCCGCAGATGCCCGGCATGGGGCCGATCCCCGGTATGCACGGCGGCAAGAAGCAGCAGCAGGGCGGCAAGAAGAAGTCCAAGGTCGGCAACCCGGCGAAGCGTGCGGCGCTCGCCGCGGGTGCGGCCGCGGCGCCGCAGCAGGCGCCGAAGGGGTCCGGTCTCGGGCTCGGCGGCGGCAAGGGCGGCAAGGCGCCGACCGAGGAAGAGCTCGCGTCGCTGCAGAAGTTCCTGGGTCGCTGACGCGGCTCGCGATCGCAACCAGTTGACTGACTGGAGGCGCGGTGCCGGCTGGCACCGCGCCTCCCGTCCGTCGGTCAGCGCTTGGACCGCTTGAGCCAGGCCCGCAGGTCGGCGTACGTCCCGTCGTCCTCGCCGAAGAGGACGACGTTGCGCGCGGCGTCCAGCCAGGCACCGGTGGACGGGCGCACCTCACCGAGGGCACCGAGCAGGTCCCCCATGCCGATCAGCCGGACCGACCCGGTCGTGACGCTGTCCATGAGCGCCCGTTCCGCGGCGACCTCGCAGACGTAGGCGATGTCCGCGCCCGAGAACCCCTCGGTGCGCTTCGCGAGCGCTGCGGCGTCGATGCCCTCGACGGGTCGGTCCCGCAGGTGGCTGCGGAAGACCGCCTCGCGCGCGGGGGCGTCCGGCGGCAGCACGAGCACGGTGCGGTCGAGCCGTCCGGGTCGGCGGAGCGCGGGGTCGACGTCCCAGGGCTGGTTCGTCGCCGCCAGGACGAACACGCCCTCGTTCCCGCCGTCGATGCCGTCCAGCTCGGTGAGGAGCTGGTTCACCATCCCGCGGACGTGCGAGCTCCGGGTCTGACTGCGCCGTTGTCCGAGCGCGTCGACCTCGTCGAAGAACACCACGCAGGGCGCCGCAGCCCGGGCGGCGCGGAACACGGCCTCGATGTTCCGTTCGCTCTGGCCGACGTAGGGGTCGAGCACGTCGGTGATCGAGACGCTCATGAACCGTGCGCCGAGTTCGCCCGCGACGGCCCGGGCGATGAACGTCTTGCCACAGCCTGGCGGCCCGTACAGGAGCAGGCCACCGCGGAGGCTCTTGCCGTAGAGCGTGCGCAGCTCGGGATTCGCGAGCGGTGCGAGGAACGCCGCGGTCAGGCGCTGCTTCACGGTCTCCATGCCACCGACGTCGGCGAACCGGACACCCGCGCGCTCGACGGAGAACGCCGACGCGGGGTCCGGGTCCGGGCCGTCGTCGTCGACGAACGCCGGTTCGACGATGTGCTCCACCTGCTGCTCGGCGGCGTGCCAGTCGAACCCGGTCGCGGACGGGGGACCGGCGTCGTCCGTCGCGGCGTCGTCCGGTCCGGGCGCGGCGGGGCCGGCCGTCGCGTGGGGTTGCAGTGCCTCGAGCATGAGCGCCCGGGCCGCGGCGTCGTCGGGGGCGACCGAGACCGCTGCCGCCGCTTCGGTCGTGGCCTCGACCCGGCGCCCCGCGTCGAGGAGCAGGCGGCCGAGGTGGACCCGGAGCGTGACGTCCTCCGGAGCGGCCACCACGGCTCGCCGGATCGCGTCGATCAGTGGGTCGTCGTCCATCGGGACTCCTCGTCCGTCGTCGTTCACCACGGGTTCCCCCAGCCGTCGTCGCCGTGGTCGGTCCGGCCCTCGTCGACCTCCTGCCGCACGGGCGTGGTCTTCGGGAACGCGCGCATCGTGCTCCGGATGCGCACCGAGGCGACGACCACCCCGACGAACACGAGTCCCTGTGCCACCACGGCCGCGACCGGCGGGAGGAAGAGCCCCACGACCGAGACGGCCGTCGCGGCCCCGAGCACGCCGACGGTCGTCGTCCACCCGGGGACCGCCCGTCGCGCCGCGCGCACGAGGAACCCCGTCCGGGGCCGGGTCTCGGCGGCGAACCGGAGCACGACGACCACCACGAGCGCGAGTCCGATCACCGGCGGGAGCGTCGTGTACCAGCGGCCGGTGTCCGACGGCGCGTCGAGGGAGACCAGGTACTGGAAGCCGGTCATCAGGGCGCCGGCACCGAGTCCGAACCGGATGCGCGCGGGCGGGTTGAGGACCCCGACGACGAGGTTCCGTCGGGCGAGCGCGTTCGTGGGGTCCGTCGCGAGGATCCCGGCGAACGCGAGCGCGGACTCGCCGTCGTGACCCCGCCGGAGTCGCGACACCGCGAAGTTGTGCCGTGCGCCGCGGTCCTCCGGGGCGAGCTCGAGGCCGCGTCGGTAGGCGGCCTGGGCGTCGCGCTGCCGTCCTGCCGCGAGCAGGAGGTCGCCGTGTCGGCGGTGCGCCATCGGTTCGAGCGGCGCCAGCCGCACGGTCTCGTAGCTCGCACGGAGCGCCTCGGGTCGACGACGCTCGTCGAGCCAGAGGGCGTCGGCCACCGCGAGGTGTGCGAGCCACGACCCGGGATCGGCCTCGACGGATCGGCGCGCGGCGGCGACGGCTCCGGTCTGGTCACCCGAGCGGATCAGGGTCGTCGAGAGGATCCGGAGTGCGACGGAGTCGGTGGGGGCGAGGCCGACCGCGCGTCGGGCCTCGTCCTGGGCCTCGTCCGGACGGTCGAGCGCCAGGAGGGCCAGCGCCCGGACGCGGTGCCCGGCGACCGAAGCGCCCTGGTCCCGTTCGACGACGGCGAGGTCGGCGAGGGCGTCGGCGGGCCGTCCCGCGTCGATCAGCGCGGCCGCGCGCTGGACGGTCGGCCCTGCTCCGCGTTCCGCGTTCCCCCCTGTCACAGGGGAACTGTAGCGGTCGCGCGGACTCCCGCACGTCCCCCAGGACGGGAGGCGCAGTGCCGGCCGGCACCGCGCCTCCCGTTCGTCGGACGGTGACGGTCAGAGCGAGTCGCGCAGCTCGGTGACCAGGTGCCGGACGACGGCGCGGAGGTCCCCGCCGTTCTCCTGCGCGACCTGCAACTGCCGCTGGTAGGAGGCACCGTCCGCGATCATCGTGTCGAGGTGGTGCAGCTCCTGCTGGCACCCGAGACGGTCCGCCACCGGGTCGAGCCGCTGCACGAGGTCGTGCACCTCGTCGGTCACGAGCCGCTCGTCGCCGGCCGCGTTCGTGATGATCTCGGCCTCCATGCCGTACCGGGCCGCGCGCCACTTGTTCTCGCGGACGAACCAGGGCTGCATGGTCGGCAGGGTCTCGCCGGCGTCGAGCCGGTCGGACATCTCGGTGACGAGGCACTGGACGAGCGCGGTCACGGCCCCGACCTCGTGCAGGGTCGAGATGCCGTCGGAGACGCGGTTCTCGAGGGTGCCCCAGCCGGGCGACGGGCGGATGTCCCAGCGGAGGTCCTTGACGCCCTCGATGACGCCGGTGCGGGTGAGGTCGTCGACGACCTCCTCGAAGTTCGCCCACGCGCCGAGTGCCGGCGGCAGGCCACCGGTCGGCAGCTGCTGGAACATCAGGGCGCGGTTCGAGGCGTACCCGGTGTCGGTCCCCGCCCAGAACGGGCTCGAGGCGGTGAAGGCCTGCAGGTGCGGGACGTACGCGAGCATCGCGCCGAGGATCGGCAGCGCCTTGTCGCGGTCGTCGATGCCGACGTGGACATGCACGCCCCAGATGAGCATCTGACGGCCCCACCACCGGGTGCGGTCGATGAGGGTCGTGTAGTGCTCGCTGTCCGGCGTGATCTCCTGCTGGTCCCACACGGCGAAGGGGTGGGTGCCGGCGCACATGACCTGCGCGTCGAGCGGTTCGGCGGCGTCGACGACCTCGCCGATGATGCCGGACAGCTCGCTCGTGGCACCGCTCACCCGCGAGTGGACGCCGGTGACGACCTCGACCGTGTTCGTCAGAAGCTCCTCGGTCACCCGGTCGTGATCACCGAGCCGCTGCTGCACCGCCTGGATGACGGCGGGGGCACGCGGGGTCAGGTCGCCGGTGTCCCGGTCGACCAGGGGGAGCTCCCACTCGACGCCGATGGTCGACGGGCGGGACTCGGTGAAACGGATGTCCATGCTGTACATCCTGCCCGGCTCCTTGTCGGACACGCACAAGGAACCGCACTCCCGGTCGTGCGGATCCGATTCACAGACGATCCACACCGGGCGTACCGTAGTAACGCTCAACAGGGAAGAGGTAGGCATGCAGCTGGTCGTGCGCGGGACGAACGCACCGCTCGTCGGAGAACTCGACATCCCGGTCTCGAAGTACCACGCGCACCGCGCGCTGGTGCTCGCGTCGCTGGCGAAGGGGACGAGCATCGTCTCCGGCATCAGTGCGACCCGGCAGGTCGAGTGGACCGTGGGCACGCTCCGTGCCCTCGGCGTCGACGTCAAGCGTCGCGGGAACGAGTACCACGTCACCGGCCTCGGCGGTCGGTACGAGGCCACCGACGTCGTCGACCACGGCTCCCGGGGCGCCGACGGGCTCCTCAACATGGGCTCCTCGGGCACCACGCTCTACTTCATGACGGGGCTCGCGTCGCTGGCGGACAAGCCGATGACCCTCTCGGGCATGAAGTACTTCCAGCGCCGCCCGATCAAGGCCCTGCTCACCTCGCTCACCCAGATGGGCATCGAGCTCGAGGCCACGAACGACTGCCCGCCGGTCACCGTGCAGCCGAAGCGTCCGCGCGGCGGCGACGTCCAGATCGCCGGCACCCTGTCGCAGTGGATCTCCGGCCTGCTCCTCGTCGCGCCCTTCGCGGAGGAGGAGACCCGGATCCACATCACCGGCGGACGGCTCAACGAGCAGCCGTACGTCGAGCTGACCGTGCGTATGATGCGCCAGTTCGGCCTCACGGTCGAGGTGTCCGACGACTGGCTCGAGTACCGGATCCCGGCGAACCAGCAGGCCACCCCGCACGACTACGTGATCCCGCCGGACATCGGCTCGGCGGCGTTCGGCATCGCCGCGGCCGGCATCCGCGAGTCGAACGTGCTGCTCCGCGGCATGACGGCGTTCACCACCGCCGAGACCGACCACCCGGAGAGCGAGTTCCTCGACCTCGCCACGGCGATGGGCGTCCCGATGCGGATCGACGAGGAGACCGGCTTCGTGCGCATCGAGCACGACGGCTCCCCACTGCGCCCCCTCGACATCGACTGCCAGCCGATCCCGGACCTGCTGCCGATCCTGTCCACGATGGCGACCTTCGCCGAGGGCACGACCCGGCTCTGGAACGTCGCGCACATCCGGTTGAAGGAGTCCGACCGCGTCGCGGCGATGCTCCAGCTCAACCGACTGGGCGGCCGCGCCGAGCAGGGCGCCGACGAGCTGCGCGTCACCGGTGTCCGTCCGGGTGACCTCCACGGGTCGCCGATGTCCTCGTTCAACGACCACCGCGTGCTCATGTCGCTGGCCGTCGCCGCGTCGAAGGCCGACGGCGTCTCCGCCCTCACCTACCCGCGCGCCTACCGGATCTCGTACCCGACCTTCCTCGAGGCGATGAACTCGGTCGGCCTCGACATGGAGGTCGGCGACGGCGCCGAGGCGCAGATCGCCCGCGACGACCGGATCGACGCCGCCGAGGCCGCTGCGGAGAGCACGGACCTGGGGGAGGAGCAGGAGACGGTGACGAGCGCGCTGCCCGAGCTCGCCGGCGTCGACGCCGACCCGCTCGTCCTCAGCGAGAAGGTCCGCGCACTGTCCCAGCAGGACCCGGACGGCCTCGCCGTGATCGAGGTCGGCGGCCCCGAGCCGGTGAACACGACGTGGCGCGAGCTGCAGGACGAGGCCGACAAGGTCTCCGCCCTGCTCCTCGAGCTCGGTGTCCGCACCGGCGAGTCCGTGGCGATGCAGCTGCCGAACTGGCGCGAGTTCGTCTCGATCACCCTCGGTGCGATCCAGATCGGTGCCGTCGCGACGCCGATCATGCCCGTGTTCGGTCCCCGCGAGACCACGATGACGCTGGCCCGGTCCCGCGCCCGCGTGGTCTTCCTGCCGAACGTCTTCCGGAAGCGTCGCCCGGCGCTCGAACTGCTCGAGGTCATCGACGAGGCGAAGGCCCAGAAGCGCCGCCTGTCGGTCGAGCACGTGGTCGTGCTCCGCTCCGAGGCGCGCGGGCAGGCGGACAGCCCGACGAACCAGCCGCCGCTGCCCGCCGACGCCGCCGACCGCGTCGCCGCGAGCGAGTGGAACTGGCGCTACTTCGACACCGCGCTCGACTCTGTCCAGGTGGACGTCGACCAGATCCTGTCCCACGCGCCCGGCCCGGACGACGTCTGCCAGCTGCTCTTCACCTCCGGCACGACCGGCGAGCCGAAGGGCGTGCAACACCCGCACCGCACGCTCGGCCTGGCGACCGCGATGCACGTCGCGCAGTCCGGCCTGACGAGCGAGGACCGGATCTACATCCCGTCGCCGCTCGCCCACCAGACCGGGTTCCTGTACGGCATGCTCCTGGCCTTCCGGCTCGGCGCACCGCAGGTCATCCAGCCCGTGTGGGACGGCACCGTCGCGCTCGAGCAGGCGTTCGGCGCCGCGAAGGCCACGTTCGTGCAGTGCGCGACGCCGTTCCTGACCGACCTCGTCGACCTCGTCGAGGCCGGGGCCGGACAGCCCGAGTCCCTCCGGATCTTCGTGCCGACGGGCGCCGCGGTGCCCCGCGCACTGGCCCAGCGTGCCGCGACGGTCCTCGGCACCGCGATCCTCGGGGCGTTCGGCACGAGCGAGACCTGCCTCGGGGCGCTCTCCAGCCCGACCGACGACCCGGCGGACGCCTACGGCCACGACGGTCGCGCGCTGCCCGGCATCCGGATCCGCATCGTCGACGACGAGGGGCACGAGCTGCCGGCGGACACCGAGGGCAACTTCGAGCTGCACTCGCCGACGATGTTCGACGGGTACCTCGACCGGCAGGACCTCACTGACGACGTCTTCACCGAGGACGGCTGGTACAAGACCGGTGACCTCGCGAAGGTCGACGCCAAGGGCTTCCTGTCCATCACCGGCCGCGTCAAGGACGTCATCAACCGCGGTGGCGAGAAGATCCCGGTCGTCGAGATCGAGAACCTGCTCTACCAGCACCCGCTCGTCACCGACGTGGCGATCGTCGCGATGCCGGACGCCCGTCTCGGGGAGCGCGCCTGCGCGTTCGTCGTGCCGGCGGCCGGAGCTGAGCAGCTCGACTTCGCCGCGATGCAGCACGCGCTCGACAAGGCCGGCGTGAGCAAGTACTACTGGCCTGAGCGTCTCGAGTACATCGCCGAGCTGCCGCGCAACGCGGTCGGCAAGGTCCAGAAGAACGTCCTGCGCGAGCAGGCAGCCGCGCTCGTCGCGACGAAGGAGAACTGACAGATGACGATGGTCATGGAGCCGCAGACCGAGGCCGCCTTCCAGGAGCTCAAGGCCGAGGTGACCGAGTGGGTCCGCGGTCGCGGCGAGGAGTGGGCGGAGGAGATCGAGCGCACCGGACAGGTCGCGCCCGAGCTGTTCCAGGAGCTCAAGGACAAGGGGTGGCTGTCGCTCGCCGCCCCGGCCGAGCTCGGCGGACGGGGCATCCCGTTCTCGCGCTACCTCGAGATCATGGAGATCGTGTCGCGCTCGCACGCGTCGATCCGCATGCTCGTGCACGTCATCAACGGCACCTGGCGCGCCATGCAGCCGTACGCGACGCCGGAGCAGCTCGACGAGGTCGTGAAGCCGAGCGTCGCCGGCGACAAGCTCGTCGCGTTCACGCTGACCGAGGCGACGGCGGGCACGGGTGCCGACATCCGCACGACCGTCCGCCGCGAGGGCGACACCTACGTGATGAACGGTGAGAAGCACCTCATCACGTTCGGCGTGAAGGCCGACTACTGGCTCATCGCCGCGCGCCTCGAGGGCACCACGGGCCAGGACGGCACCGTCGCGTTCCTCATGCCGAACTCCGGCCTGCCCGGCGCCGAGGTGATCGACGACTCCGACACCATGGGCATCCGTGGCACCGACCACGCGATCCTCCGCTTCACCGAGACCCCGATCCCGGCCTCCGCCCGCCTGGGCGAGGAGGGCCAGGGCCTCGAGGTCGCACTCGGCGGCTTCCTGCTGCCGAGCCGCGTGTCCGTCGCGATGAGCGCCGTCGGCCTCGCCGAGCGTGCGAACGAGCTCGCCGTCGAGTACGCGAACAAGCGCGAGACGTTCGGCAAGAAGCTCTCCAGCCGGCAGGCGATCCAGTTCTACGTCGCGGAGAACTACGCCGACATCGCCGCCGCGCGCGCCCTCGTCCTCGAGGCGGCCCGCGCCTACGAAGAGGGCCGTCCGGACGCAGGCACGCTGTCCAGCGCCTCGAAGATGGTCGCCGTCGACATGCTCGCCCGCGTCACCGACAAGGCACTGCAGGTGCACGGCGGCCAGGGCTACTGGAAGCGCAACGCCATCGAGCGCGTCTACCGTGACGCGCGCGCGCAGCGCTTCGAGGAGGGCACCAACGAGATCCAGAAGCTGGTCGTCGGACGCGCCGTCGTGACCGGCCAGGCCGGGTTCTGACCCGCAACCACTCCATGGCCTGGAGGCGCGGTGCGGGCCCGCACCGCGCCTCCAGGCCCTGACAACGCAAGGAACACATTGGCTGCAACCACTGCTCCCATCGCCCTCATCACGGGCGCTTCCCGCGGCATCGGCCGCCTGCTCGCGCAGAAGCTCGGCCAGCGCGGCGTCACCGTCGTCGTGACGTACAAGGGCAACGCCGACCTGGCCGAGGAGTCGCTCGCCGACGTCAAGGCCGCCGGCGGCGACGGGATCACGGCGCAGGTCGACATCGAGCAGCCCGAGTCGATCGACGCGCTGTTCGACCTGGTCCGCGACACGTACGGGCGTCTGGACTACTTCGTCGCGAACGCCGCCGCGAGCGCCTTCAAGCCCGTCGCGGACCTCAAGCTGCACCACCTCGACCGCAGCTACGCCACGAACGCCCGCTCGTTCGTGCTCGGTGCGCAGCGTGCCGCGCAGCTCATGGACAAGGGCGGCCGCATCGTGGTGGTCACCTCGTACGGGTCGCTCCGCGCGTTCCCGACGTACGCCGCGCTCGGTGCCGCGAAGGCCATGAGCGAGTCCTACATGAAGTACATGGCGGTCGAGTTCGGGCCCCGTCAGATCACCGTGAACGCGGTCAACGGCGGGCTCATCGACACCGACTCGCTCGAGTACTTCTACACGAAGGTGCCCGGTCAGGCGCCGATCGACACCGTGTTCGAGAAGCTCCCCCTGCAGCGACCAGGCACCGCCGACGACATGGCCGACGCGGTGGACTTCCTGCTCTCCGACAAGGCCGGCTACATCACGGGCCAGGTGCTGTCGGTCGACGGCGGCCTGACCGTGATCGCCCCGCCGTTCTGGGCGGACACGACGTCCCCGCTGCGCGACGCGGTCCTGCCGCCGGCCGACGCTGCTGCCGACTCGGCTGTCGACACGGCAGAGTAGGCGCATGAGCACCGTCGCCATGCCCGACCTCGCCGTCGTCTCCTCGCCGTGGACGCTCGGCCCCCTGACCCTGCCGAACCGGGTGGTCATGGGGTCGATGCACACCGGGCTCGAGGTGCACGACGACGGCGGGGCCGGCATGGCGGCGTTCTACCGTGAGCGCGCCGCGGGCGGTGCCGCGTGCATCATCACCGGCGGCATCGCGGTGAGCGACGAGGCCCGTGGTGGCCCGGACTTCGCCGTGTTCGGCGTCGGGGGAGCGGACGAGCGGTTCCGTGCGGCGGTCGACGCCGTGCACGACGCCGGTTCGGTGATCCTCGCGCAGCTCTTCCACGCCGGGCGGTACGCGCTCGCGTCGGGGATGGTCGACCGGCACGGGGAACCCCAGCGTGTGGTGGCCCCGTCCGCGTTGCCGTGGGCGGCTGCCCGTGGCGTGGTGCCGGTCGAGCTGACCGCCGCCGAGATCGAGCAGACCATCGAGGACTTCGCCGACGCCGCCCGGTCCGCGCGGGACATCGGCTTCGACGGCGTCGAGATCATGGCGTCCGAGGGCTACCTCATCAACCAGTTCCAGTCGCCGCTGACGAACCTGCGCGACGACGAGTGGGGCGGGGACGCGGTCCGGCGTCGTCGGTTCACGGTGGCGGTCGTCGACGCCGTCCGCAGGGCGGTACCGGACCTCGCCGTGACGATCCGGCTCTCCGGCGCCGACCTGATGCCCGGCTCGTCGACCGACGACGACGTCGACGCGCTCGTGCACGAGCTGCTGCCCCTCGGCCTCGACGGGATCTCGGTCGGCATCGGCTGGCACGAGTCCCGCACGCCGACCGTGCAGGCCGCGGTGCCGCACGGCGCGTGGCTCGCGTACGCCGCCCGCATCGCCGGCGTCGTCCGCGCTTCGGCGTACCCGGACGTGAAGGTCATCGCGTCGAACCGGATGACGGACCTGCGCGACGGTGAGGCCGTGCTGGCCGACGGGCTCCTCGACGCGGTCGCCCTCGCGCGCCCGTTCCTCGCCGACCCCGCGATCGTGAACCGGTCGCTCGCCGGCGCCTTCGACCTCGTCAACACCTGCATCGGCTGCAACCAGGCCTGCCTCGACCGCTCGATCGTCGGCCAGCCCGTGTCGTGCCTGGTCAACCCGCGCGCCGCCCGCGAGGTCGCCTTCCCCGCTCGCCCGACGACCGACCCGAAGCGCGTCGACGTCGTCGGTGGTGGCCCGGCCGGGCTCGCCGCCGCGGTCGACGCCGCTCGTCGCGGCCACACCGTGACCCTCTGGGAGGCGTCCGACCGGCTGGGCGGACAGTTCGACCTCGCCGCGCTGGTGCCCGGCAAGGAGGACTACGCGGCGACGGTCCGCGCCGCCCGCGCCGAGCTCGAGGACCGCGGCGCGACGATCCACCTCGGTCGGGCCGCCACGGCCGCCGACCTCACCGCGAGCGAGGCCGTCGTGCTCGCCCCCGGTGTCGTGCCCCGGACGATCGACGTCCCCGGTGCCGACCTGCCGCACGTCCGGTCATACGAGCGGGCGCTCCGCGAGGGCGTCCCCGCCGGGACCGTCGCGATCATCGGCGGCGGTGGGATCGGCGTCGACACGGCGGCGTTCCTCGTCGAGTCGCCCGACGAGGCCCGGCGAGCGACCGAGTTCGGCGCCCGCTGGGACCTCGACGTCGCCGACACCGTCGTGGGAGACGTGCCGCAGCGGCTCCCCGTGGCGACCCGCACGCTCCGACCCGGCGGCGACGTGACCGTCCTCCGTCGCTCGGGCAAGTTCGGGCAGGGCATCGGCATCACCTCCCGCTGGGTGGCGATCGGCCGGCTCCGGGACGCCGGCGTGCACCTGGTCGGCGGCGTGCAGGAGTACCTCCGCATCGAGCCCGGTGTGCTCTGGATCCGCGACGAGCACGGCGAGGAACGCGGCGTCCCCGCGGACACCGTGGTGGTCTGCGCCGGGCAGGAGCGGGCGCTCGGGACGGGCGCCGAGGCGGGCGCAGGGCCGTCCGACGGACTCGAGCCGCGCCTCCTGGCAGCCGGTGTTCCGTACGCCGTTGTGGGCGGCGCACGTGACGCCCGGAGCGTCGACGCGGTGCGTGCCACGTCCGAAGCGCTCGAAGCGGTTCGGCGACTCGCACCCTGACGGCGCGTCCCGACTCGCTTCTCGCTCGGAAACCTGCAAGAATGAACGGTCGAATCGTGTCCGCTCGACCCTCTATCCAGCGGATCACGGTCTCATCGAGCTTCCACCGTGTGTGCCCCCACGCCCGCGGTCCGGTTCAACCACAACAACACGCAACAGGAGCATTTGTGGCTGTCAAGATCCGTCTCAAGCGTCTCGGTAAGATCCGGGCGCCGTACTACCGCATCGTCGTCGCCGACTCGCGCACCAAGCGCGACGGTCGCGTCATCGAGGAGATCGGTCAGTACCACCCGACCGAGGAGCCCTCGGTCATCAAGATCGAGTCCGAGCGTGCGCTCTACTGGCTCGGCGTCGGCGCGCAGCCGACCGAGCAGGTCGCGGCCCTCCTCAAGCTGACCGGCGACTGGGCCAAGTTCAAGGGCGAGAAGGACACCGAGTCCAAGGTCAAGGTCGCCGAGCCCAAGCAGGCGTTCGTCGTGGACTCCTCCAAGAAGGCCGTCCTCAAGCCGAAGTCGGAGAAGACGGCCCCCGCCGCCGCTCCGGCCGAGTCGGCCGACGAGACCGCAGAGACGACCGAGGCGTAATTCCTTGCTCGAATCCGCGCTGACGCACCTCGTCAAGGGGATCGTCGATCACCCTGACGACGTGCGCGTCGCCAGTTCCACCTCCGCGCGGGGCGAGGTCCTCGAGGTGCGTGTGCACCCCGAGGACCTCGGCCGCGTGATCGGTCGCGCCGGACGGACCGCAAAGGCGCTGCGCACCCTCGTCTCGGCTCTCGCCGACGGCAAGCGGGTGCGTGTCGACGTGGTCGACACCGATTCCTAGGGAGACGACCCAGCTCCGGGTGGGTCGCATCACGAAGGCGCACGGGCTGAAGGGCGGCATCAAGCTCGAGCTCTACACCGACGACCCGGATCGTCGGTTCACGCCCGGAGCAGTGTTCACGCTCCAGGTCCCGGACGACTCGCCCTGGGCCGGCAAGACCATCGCACTCGACGAGCTCCGCTGGTACAACGGCCACCCGGTCGCCTTCTTCGAGGGCATCGGGGACCGCACCGCAGCCGAGACGCTCGCGCGGGCGATCCTCTGGGTCGAGCAGGACGCCGACGCCGAGACCGGTGAGGACGACGCCTGGTACGACCACCAGCTCGTCGGGCTGACGGTCCTCCGCGACGGCGTCGAGGTCGGTACCGTCGCGCGGGTCGACCATCTGCCGGCGCAGGACCTCCTCGCCATCGACACCCCGTCGCGGGGCGAGGTCCTCGTGCCGTTCGTCTCGGCGATCGTGCCCGCGGTGGACATCGCCGCCGGCACCGTCACCGTGACGCCGCCGACGGGCCTGTTCGAGGACCCCGAGGACACGTCCCGACCCGAGACCGTGACGGACTAGCGCGCGTGCGCATCGACATCGTCACGATCTTCCCGGAGTTCTTCTCCGTGCTGGACGTCTCGCTGCTCGGCAAGGCCCGCTCCGGCGGCCTGCTCGACCTGCACGTGCACGACCTCCGCTCGTGGACGACCGACCGGCACCGCACCGTCGACGACACCCCGTACGGCGGGGGAGCGGGCATGGTCATGAAGCCCGAACCGTGGGCGCTCGCGCTCGAGTCGCTGTTCCGGCCCGACGGCTCGTCGACCCTGGTGGTCCCGACGCCCGCCGGCACGCCGTTCACGCAGTCGATCGCGCGCTCGCTCGCGTCGACGTCGGACCACCTCGTGTTCGCCTGCGGGCGGTACGAGGGGATCGACGCCCGGGTCTTCGAGTGGGCCGCGGCGCACGCCACGGTCGTCGAGCTCTCGCTGGGCGACTACGTGCTGAACGGCGGCGAGGTCGCAGCGATGGCGATGATCGAGGCCGTCGGGCGACTCGTGCCCGGAGTCGTCGGGAACCCCGAGTCCCTCGTCGAGGAGTCCCACGAAGACGGGCTGCTCGAGTACCCCTCGTACACGAAGCCCGCGTCCTGGCGTGGCTTCGACGTGCCGGACGTGCTGCTCAGTGGGCACCACGCCCGCGTCGGTGCGTGGCGGCACGAGCAGCAGATGGAGCGGACGCGGCGCGTCCGGCCGGATCTGCTGCCGGACGCGTAGGGCGCGGCTGGCGCTGCGGGCGTCCGTCGCTCTCGCGACACGGACCGTGCCGCACGGCTGTGACCCGTCGCTTTCGCAGCTTCGGCGCCGGCCGCGCACTGCGAGACGGGAGGCGCGGGAGCGGCCCGCACCGCGCCTCCCGGCCAAGACGTGACCGCCTGGGCTCGGTGCGCCGCCGGCTGCGGACCCTCAGGCAGTCGCGTCGGCGCGCTGGGCGCGACGCAGGGTGAGGACCTCGGGACCGGCGTCGGTCACGGCGACCGTGTGCTCGACGTGCGCGGCGCGCGAGCCGTCGACGCTCTTCAGCGTCCAGCCGTCGTCGTCCTGGAACAGGTCGGCGGTGCCCTGCATGAGCCACGGCTCGATCGCCACGACCAGCCCCTTCTGGAGCTTGAGACCGCGCCCGGGCCGGCCGTCGTTCGGGACGTGCGGGTCGCCGTGCATCGTCCTGCCGACGCCGTGCCCGCCGAACTGCAGGTTCACGTCGTAGCCGGCGTCCTTCGCGACGCGACCGATCGCGTACGACACGTCGCCGAGCTTGTTGCCCGTGCGGAACTGGGCGATGCCCGCGGCGAGCGCGCGCTCGACGGTGTCGATCAGGCGCTGGTCGTCCTCGCGCGGGGTGCCGACCTGCACCGTGACGGCGGAGTCCGCGACCCAGCCGTCGACGCTCGCGGCGAAGTCGAGGCTCACGAGGTCGCCGTCGACGAGCACACGGTCGTACGGCAGGCCGTGCAGCGCAGCGTCGTTGACCGAGGTGCAGAGGTTCTTGCCGAACGGCGACTTGCCGAACGAGGGGTGGTAGTCGACGTAGCAGCTCACCGCGCCGCGGTCAGCGATCATCCGTGCGGCCACCCGGTCGAGGTCGAGCAGGTTCACGCCGACGTCGACGGTGTCGAGCAGTTCGTCGAGGACGTCGGCCACGAACCGACCGGCGGCGCGCAGGCCGTCCAGCTCGGCGTGGGTGCGGAGTTCGATCATGGGACCATCCTCGCGCGTTTTGCGGACGTGGGTTGCTGTGGCAAGATGGGTAGCCGTGCCCTGGCTGGACTCTGCCACGGGGGAGTCGCCGACACCGGGCACGCACCTTCACTTACCGAATTCGATCCGCGGCGACCCGTGTGCGTCCGCAGAGAGTGACCCAATCATGAGCCAGCTCCTCGACCACGTCGACGCAGCGTCGCTGCGCACCGACGTCCCGGACTTCCGCCCCGGCGACACCATCAAGGTGCACGTCAACATCATCGAAGGCACGCGCTCGCGTGTCCAGGTGTTCCAGGGCGTCGTCATCGGACGCCAGGGTCACGGCCTCGGCGAGACCTTCAAGGTCCGCAAGGTGAGCTTCCAGGTCGGCGTCGAGCGCTGGTTCCCGGTGCACTCGCCGATCATCGACCACATCGAGATCGTCACCAAGGGTGACGTCCGTCGTGCGAAGCTCTACTACCTCCGCGAACTCCGCGGCAAGGCTGCCCGTCGCAAGATCAAGGAGAAGCGCGACTCCTGATCGCCTTCACAGTGAGCGTCCGCGAGCCGGACGCCGCTGTCGGCCCCTCGTCCATGTACGGTTGTGCATCGACGGGGGGCTTTCCCTTTCGTGGACTCCTGCGGTCCGCGACGGGATCCTGTGGTTGAACGAGAGCGGAAATGACGGACACGACTGACGAAACCGGGCGCCGGCCCCGTGTCGAGAAGAAGCGGAACGGTGTCCTCACCTTCCTCCGCGACCTCGTCATCATCTTCATCGCGGCGTTGCTCGTCTCGTTCCTCGTCAAGACCTTCCTGATCCGGTCGTTCTACATCCCGTCGGCGTCGATGGAGAACACGCTGCAGATCAACGACCGGGTGATCGTCAACGAGCTCGTGCCCGACGTGGTGTCCCTCAAGCGCGGTGACGTCGTCGTGTTCAAGGACCCGGGCGGGTGGCTCACCGGCTCCGAGGTGCCGAACGTGACGCCGACGACGCAGCCGGCGAAGGCCATCGACTGGCTCCTCACCCAGGTCGGCCTCGGCACCGGCGACAGCGACGACCACCTCATCAAGCGCGTCATCGGCCTGCCCGGCGACAAGGTGTCCTGCTGCAACGACCTCGGGCAGATGTCCGTGAACGGCGTGCCGATCAAGGAGCCGTACCTCAAGCTGCCCACGGGGGAGACCCGCGCCTCGGGGACCGACTTCTCGGTGACCGTGCCGAAGGGCACCATCTGGGTGATGGGCGACAACCGCTACGACTCGAAGGACTCGCGGTACAACGGCGACACCCCGTCGAAGGGGTTCGTGCCGCTGTCCGACGTGACCGGCCGTGCCTTCGTCATCTCGTGGCCGTCGAGCCGGTGGACCTGGCTGGACGACCACCCCGAGGTGTTCGCGGGCGTGGAGGAGCGAGGGAAGTGACCGCCGTCCGGCCGTCGCTCCGGCTCGAGAAGAAGCTCCTGGCCGACGGCCGGGTGACCGTCATCGGGATGGACGAGGTCGGCCGCGGCGCGATCGCCGGGCCAGTCGCCGTCGGGGTCGCTGCCGTGACGCTCGACATCGGCCGGGTGCCCCAGGGACTCGCAGACTCGAAGCTGCTCACCGCCGCTCGTCGCGAGGCCCTCGACCCCGTCGTCCGCCGGTGGACCCGGACCGCGGTGGGGATGGCGTCCGCCTCGGTGGTCGACGAGCAGGGCATCGTGCCGGCGCTCGGGCAGGCCGGTGCGTCGGCGATCGGGGCCCTCGTGGCGGACGGCCTCTCGCTCGACGGGGCCGTGGTCGTGCTCGACGGCTCGTTCGACTGGCTCACCCGTGCCGTCCCGATGACGCTCCGGCTGCCGTCCGACCCGCTCGAGGTCGTCGTGCGGGTCAAGGCCGACCGGGACTGCGCCTCGGTGGCGGCGGCGTCGGTCGTGGCGAAGGTCGCCCGTGACGCGCTGATGACGGCTGCGCACGACGAGGCGCCGCACTACGCGTGGGCGTCGAACAAGGGGTACGGGTCGACGGCGCACTACGACGCGATCCGATCGGTGGGGGCGCACGCACTGCACCGGAAGAGCTGGTTGCACCAGGCGTCGAGCGTGGCGCTGGACGGGTTCGCCGAGTTGGACGCGCTGGCGGGCTGAGCGCGTTCGGTCGCGCGTCGGGCTGCGGGTCGGTCGCGGTGTGTCGTCGGTGCTCCCGTCGCCGTAGACTGTGGGCGCGATGGATGACGACGAATTCGACGACTACGACCGCGAGGTCGAACTGGCCCTGTACCGCGAGTACCGCGACGTCGTGTCGCAGTTCCGGTACGTGGTCGAGACCGAGCGACGTTTCTACCTGGCCAACGAGGTGGAACTCGCCCGCCGTGACACCGAACACGATTTCTACTTCGAATTGACGATGAACGACGTCTGGGTGTGGGACGTCTACCGTTCCGACCGATTCGTGAAGTCCGTCCGGGTGCTGACGTTCAAGGACGTGAACGTCGAGGAACTCACTTCCCGCGAACTCGAGCTGCCGAAAGAACTCGCGCTCGACGAGTGATCTTCACTTCTTTTCGGTGGATCTGAGAATCGCCGAGACAATTGTGCCGGAATGCATTCCGCCCGCTAACGTGAAGGGGATTTCCCGTCCCCCTGCACAAGGAGCACGTCATGGCACAGAAGGTCACCGTTCAACTCGTCGACGATCTCGACGACACGCCCATCACCGCCGGCTCGGGTCGGACCGTCGAATTCGCCTTCGACGGATCGTCGTACGAGATCGACCTGACCGACGACAACGTCGACAAGTTCCGTGAGGCGATCTCCGACTACGTCGCCGCTGCGCGCAAGGTCTCCGGCCGCCGTTCCGGTGGGACTGCTCCGAAGGCGGCGCCGAAGCGCGGCAACTCGGAAGAGCTCGCCAAGATCCGTGAATGGGCGAAGGAGAACGGGTACGAGGTCTCGACCCGCGGGCGTATCTCCACCCAAGTGCAGGAAGCGTACGCAGCCGCACACTGAGTGCCCCTGCTGCAGGACCCCGGACGGCTTCGGCCGACCGGGGTCCTTCCTTGTCCTCCACAAGTCGTCTTCCGCCGATTCCCGTCCACAAATCGTCAGGTGCGACTCGATGGCGCTTCGATTCCCGGGATCGTCGTGGCGGAGGCAACGACATGGAACGAACACCGCTGCGGAACAGCAGTCTCGGACGATTCGGCGAAGAACAGGCCGCGGAATGGCTCGAACGCCACGGGTTCCGCGTCGTCGAACGCAATTGGCGATGCGCCCGCGGGGAGATCGACATCGTCGCGTGGCAGTCCTGCACGCTGTGCTTCATCGAGGTGAAGACCCGGTCGGGGAACGCGACCGGCCATCCGTTCGAGGCGATCACGGCATCGAAGGTCACACGACTGCGCCGCCTCGTGCCGGCCTGGTTCGCGGACCATCCCGAGGTGTCGGCGCGGATGATCCGCATCGATGCCGTCGCCGTGCACGTCCACGGTGACCGCGTCGGGGTCGAGCACGTGGCGGGCCTGCTGTGACGACGGACATCGGGCGCGCGTCCGCGATCGCGCTCGTCGGGGTCCAGGGTCGTGTGATCGAGGTCGAGGCGCACCTCACGAGCCAGCTGCCGGGCTTCAGCATCATCGGGCTGCCGGACGCGGCCCTGGGCGAAGCGCGTGAGCGGGTCCGGTCGGCCAGCGCCGTCGCCGGCTGTCCGCTCCCGGCGCGGCGGATCACCGTGAACCTCACCCCGGCGTCGATCCCGAAGCGTGGTTCCGGGTTCGACCTCGCCATCGCCATGGCGGTCCTCGGGGCCGAGGGCATCGCGCCGCAGGTCTCCCGCGACGTCGCGTACATCGGCGAGCTTGGACTCGACGGGCGGGTCCGGCCCGTGCCCGGGGTCATCCCGATGGTGATCGCCGCGCGGGACGCCGGCATCCACACGGTCGTCGTGCCGTTCGGCAACGTCGAGGAAGCCCGGATCGTGCCGGGCGTCGAGGTGATCGGCACACCGTCGCTCCGGGCGAGCGCGATCACCGCCGGTGCGCTCCTGCCGCCGGTCGAGACCGACCCCGTCCTGCAGCCCGCCGTGGCTGAGGTCCGTCCGGACGTGCACGACCTCGCAGACGTGATCGGCAACGCCGTCGGCGTCCGGGCGGTGATCGCGGCCGCGGCCGGAGGACACCACGTGTTCCTGCTCGGCCCGCCCGGCGCCGGCAAGACGATGCTCGCCGAGCGGCTGCCGGGGCTCCTGCCGGACCTCGACCCCGAGGCAGCGCTCGAGGTCGCGGCCGTCCGCTCCGTCAGCGGGCTCGGCAACCAGTCCTGGAGTGTGCGACCGCCGTGGGAAGCGCCGCACCACTCGTCGTCGGCGATGGCCCTGATCGGCGGGGGCTCGGGGCTCCTCCGCCCCGGTGCCGTGTCGCGGGCCACGCGCGGGGTGCTCTTCCTCGACGAGGCGACCGAGTTCCCGCGGGCGGTCCTCGACGCGCTCCGCCAGCCGCTCGAGTCCGGTCGGATCACGATCCACCGCAGCGTCGGCAGTGCCGAGTTCCCCGCACGGTGCCAGGTCGTGCTCGCGGCGAACCCCTGCCCGTGCGGCAACGCGGGGACCCGGGGTGGCCCGCTGTGCTCGTGCAGCCCGAGCACCGTGCGGAAGTACCTCGGCCGTCTCTCCGGACCGCTCCTCGACCGGATCGACATCCGCGTGGCGGTGCCCCGGGTGACGACGGGCACGATCCGCTCGGCGGAGGGCACCGCGCCCACCACCGCCGAGGCGGCAGCGCGTGTGGCCGCAGCCCGACGTCGGATGGCCGATCGGCTGCTCGGCACCGGCTGGGCCTGCAACGCCGAGGTCACCGGGCCGTGGCTCCGGTCGGAAGGCCGGGCAGAGCCGGGCGCGACGGCACCCCTCGACCGGGCACTCGACTTCGGCACGCTGACGATGCGGGGGTGGGACCGGGTCATGCGGTTGGCGTGGACGATGGCCGACCTCGACGACGTCGAGCGTCCGGGCTCCGCCGAGGTCCGGCGCGCGCTGACACTGCGGAGCGCGCTGTGACCGCGCCGGCCGGCGACGACACCCTCGCCCGGGTCGTCTGGAGCGTCCTCGCCGAACCGGGCGACGCCGTCGCGGGAGAACTCGTCGCAGCGCTCGGACCGGACGAGTCCCTCGCACTGGTCCGTCGTGCGGCTGCGGGCGGCGCGAGCGAACTCCTCGAGCAGGTCGGTACGGACGCCTCGTTCGCCGATGGACCCGACCGGGTCCGCGCGGCACTCGAGTCGGCGTTCGACCGGTGGCGACCGCGACTCGGGGGAGCGGACGACCGCGCCGTCGCGGCCATGGCGTCCGCCACGGCGGTCGGCGCGCGCCTCCTCGTCCCGGGCACGCCCGAGTGGCCGAGCGGGTTGGAGGACCTCGGGCCGCACGCGCCGTTCGTGCTCTGGAGCCGATCCGAGCTGGACGACCCGGTCGGCGCCGCGGGCTGCCGCGTGGCGCTCGCGATCGTCGGGTGCCGGGCGAACACCGTCGCCGGAGCCGAGGCCACGGCGGAGATCGCCTCCGTCGCGGCGGACGACGGCGTCGAGATCGTGTCCGGTGGCGCGTACGGCATCGACGCAGTGGCCCACCGGGTCGCCGTCGCCGCCGGGACCCCCACGACGGCGGTGCTCGCCGGCGGTGTCGACCAGTTCTACCCAGCGGGCAACCACGACCTGCTGCGCAACGTGCTCGGACGGGGCCGGGTGCTGTCCGAGTCGCCACCGGGGACCCGGCCGACGCGGTGGCGCTTCCTGCACCGCAACCGGCTGATCGCTGCCCTCTCCGGGGCGACGGTGGTCGTCGAGGCCGCTGCTCGGTCGGGGGCGCTCAACACCGCCCACCACGCGCTGCACCTCGGTCGTCCGGTGTTCGCCGTGCCCGGGCCCTTCGCGTCGGCCGCCTCGGTCGGGTGCCACCGGTTGATCGCCGACGGGAACGCCCAGATCGTCGTCCAGCCCCGTGACCCGGTCGCAGCGGTGTCCGCGGTCGCCGACCACGACGCGCCGCCGGTGGCGGAGGTCCTCGCCCTCGGGACCCGGTCGGATCCGCACGTCACGCGGGCGCTCGACGCACTCGACCGGCGGCCGCTCCCGGTGGAGGAGATCGCCCGTCGCAGCGGGCTCTCCGTCGACGACACGGCGGACGCGCTCGCCCTGGCGCAGCTCGAGGGGCTGGTGGTGGCCGTGGCCGAGGGATGGTGCCGACGATGACGGACGTCGGACCTACGCTGGGCGGGTGACGGAACGCACCGGGGAACGGCTCGCAGTGGCGGTGGACGCGTTCCTCGCGCACGCCCGCCACGGCCGCGGACTCAGCGAGCAGACTGTCCGCGCCTACGCCAACGACCTCGAGCAGCTCGTCGCGTTCGCCACCACTCGGGGAATCGATCGGCTGTCGGACCTCGGCCTCGAGCTGCTGCGCGACTGGCTGTGGGACGCCGACCACCGGGGCCTGGCTCGGTCCACCATCGCTCGCCGGTCGTCGTCGGTCCGGGCGTTCACCCGGTGGGCGAGCGAGTCCGGGTGGATCGCGTCCGACCCGGGCGTGCGGCTCCGGGCGCCGAAGGGGGCGTCGCACCTCCCGCGCGTGGTGTCGTCCGACCAGGTCCGGACGATGCTCGACGGATTGGCCGCTCGGGCCGCGACCGACGATCCCGGCGCGCTCCGCGACCTCGCGGTCGTGGAACTCCTGTACGCGGCGGGGATCCGGGTGAGCGAACTCGTCGGCATCGACGTGCGCGACCTCGATCGGGGCCGGCTGACCGTCCGGGTGCTCGGCAAGGGCGGGAAGGAGCGCGTCGTGCCGTTCGGGGTTCCCGCACGCGACGCGCTCGAGGCGTGGCTCGACCGTGGTCGCCCGGCGTTGCTCACCAGCGCGCAGGCGGGCGACGGCCATGCGGCGGGCGACGGCCGTGCGGCGGGCGACGGCCGTGCGGCGGGCGGTGGCCACGCGGCGGGCGGTGGCCGCGCGGCGGTCGGCGGTGCCCGGAACGCCGCGCCGGCAGCGGACGCGCTGTTCCTCGGTGACCGCGGTGGCCGGCTCGGGGTCCGAGGCGCGTACCGGATCGTCGCTCGGCTCCTGCAGGACCTGCCGGGCGAGGGCCCGAGCGGTCCGCACACCTTCCGGCACACGGCGGCGACGCACTTGCTCGACGGGGGAGCGGACCTCCGTGCCGTGCAGGAGCTGCTCGGGCACGCCAGCCTCGGGACGACCCAGATCTACACGCACGTCTCCTCCGCACGGCTGCGGGAGGTCTACCGCACGGCACACCCCCGCGCCTGACCGGACTCACCCCGTCCAGGCGGACTCGGGCAGCAGCACCGGCCACGCCGCCGCGGGCAGGTACGGCGTCGGATCGACGTACCGGTCGTCGAGCCGTGCGCCGAGGTGCAGGCACGGGTTCGCTGCCGGACAGTGACCGACCGACGCCGTGCCCACCGCGTCACCCTGCGCCACGGCGTCCCCCGTCGCGACCCTGGGCGCGACGGAGTCGACCGTGCTCCGGAGCCCGCCGCCGTGGTCGATCGTCACGACCCCGCGTCCGGCGACCTGCCCGGCGAACGTCACCGTCCCGTCGTCGACGGCCACCACCACGGTCCCGAGCGGTGCCGCGACGTCGATCCCGCGGTGGCCCGCTGCGTAGTCGTCCGCCGGGGCCTCCCACGGACGGCCGACCACCCGGCTGCCGGTCGGCCACACCCACGGTGCCTCCGCCGTCGCGCGGCCGAGGTCGGCACGGGAATCCTCGAGCGGCGGCGGGACGACCCGGTCCACCACGGTTGGGACGGCACCGGGTCCGGTGACGAGTCGGCCAGTCTCGACCAGCGGTGCGCCGGCCGCCCACCGGTTGCCCGCGGAGAGAAGCCACACGACGAGCGACACGACGAGCACCACGACCGCGCCGACGGCGACGGCGGGGACTGGATGACGGAACGGCATGGGCACAGCCTTCCGGCGGTGGACGCGGAGGGTGTCGGCGGTGCGTCGAACTGTGGAGGGCGAGCCGCGCCTCCTGGCTTGTGGAGGGTGAAGCGCGCCCGATGCGTGCGCAACGGGCGACATCATCGGTGTCGTACGACGTCGACCATGTCGCAACCGGGCGGACGCAACCGTTGCGTGCGCGCCGGAGCGACAACATCGCTGTCGTACGACGTCGACCATGTCGTTCCGAGTCGGACTGCACCCACCCCGCCCGCGCGCCGCACCCACCCCCCCGCCCGCGCGCCCGGTTGGCCCCCGCGCCCGATCCGGGAGTACAGTCGGGGCCGCTCCGGAACACGCAACGCCGCTCGGACGGCGAACCAGCCGACCGCCGGGGCACCGTGCAGCATCCCGCACGGCGGCGGGAAACCTGGAGCATCGTGTCGAACGCGACAACGCAGCACGGCGAAGACCGTGCATTCAAGGGGAAGGTCACGCTGTTCGCCATCGCGGCAGCGGTCGGCGGCTTCCTCTTCGGATTCGACTCGTCCGTCATCAACGGTGCGGTCGAGGCCATCAAGGGCGAGTTCGGCCTGTCCGAGGCAGCGAGCGGCTTCGCCGTCGCCTCGGCACTCATCGGCTGCGCGTTCGGCGCCTACTTCGCCGGCCGCCTCGCGGACCGCTGGGGTCGCACGCGCGTCATGTTCTGGGCCGCCGTCCTGTTCTTCGTGAGCTCGATCGGCAGCGCGTTCGCGTTCGCCACCTGGGACCTCGTGATCTGGCGCCTCGTCGGCGGTCTGGGCATCGGCACCGCGTCGGTCATCGCGCCGGCGTACATCTCCGAGGTCTCGCCGAAGGCCATCCGCGGTCGCCTGGCCTCGTTCCAGCAGCTCGCGATCACGCTCGGTATCTTCGCCGCGCTCCTGTCCGACCAGCTCTTCGCGGTGACCGCCGGCGGCGCCTCGGAGCAGGTGCTCGGCCTCGCCGCGTGGCGCTGGATGTTCCTGGTCGGCGTGATCCCCTCGGTCGTCTACGGCGTCCTCGCCATCACGCTCCCCGAATCGCCGCGCTTCCTCCTCGCCAAGGGCAGGACCGACGACGCGCGCGAGGTGATGGGCAAGATCGTGCCGCGCGACACGGTGAACACCAGCCTCGAGGAGATCCAGGACGGCATCAAGAAGGAGGCCAGCGAGAAGAAGGGCTCCATCCGGGGCAACCGCTTCGGGCTCCAGCCGATCGTCTGGGTCGGCATCATCCTCGCGGTGCTGCAGCAGTTCGTCGGCATCAACGTGATCTTCTACTACTCGACGACGCTCTGGCAGGCGGTCGGCTTCAAGGAGGACCAGTCCTTCCTCATCTCGACCATCACCTCGGTCGTGAACGTCGCCGTCACCTTCATCGCGATCTTCACGGTGGACAAGCTCGGTCGGAAGCCGTTGCTCATCGCGGGTTCGACGGGCATGTTCGTGTCGCTGCTCATGGTCGCGATCGCGTTCTCGCAGGCGACGATCGTGAACGGCGAGCCGAACCTCCCCGGTGCGTGGGGCGTCATCGCGCTGATCTTCGCGAACCTCTTCGTCGTGTCGTTCGGCGCCACCTGGGGCCCGCTCATGTGGGTCCTGCTCGGTGAGATGTTCCCGAACCGCATCCGTGCGACGGCACTCGGCATCGGGTCCGCGGCGAACTGGATCGCGAACTTCCTCGTCACCATCACGTTCCCCGTCCTGTCCGGCTTCAACCTGACCGTGACCTACGGCATCTACGCGCTGTTCGCCCTGCTCTCCCTCTTCTTCGTCATCGCGAAGATCCCGGAGACCAAGGGCCGCTCCCTCGAGGAGATGGGCATCACGGCCGAGGGCGACACGGTCGACGCAAAGGCCTGACGCACCAGCGTCACCACCGTCCAGGAGGCGCGGTGCGGGTCCGACCCGCACCGCGCCTCCTGTGCGTCCACCGTCTGCTAGCATCTGATCAGCAGTGCGCTCCGGCGCGCTGACTTCGCGTGTCCACAGCGCCGTCACCGGCGCGGCACTCGACCATCGGTCTCGCTCTCACGAGCGGGCGGTCGCGTGCCAGGGCACCAGGGACCACGACCGACGGTCGTGATCGACACAACCGCAACAGGTCCGCAGCGACGTGCAAGAGCACGGCTGCGCGCCGAGAAGACAGAAGGAGGACGGCACATGGCCGTCGTCACCATCCGCCAGCTGCTCGACAGCGGCGTCCACTTCGGACACCAGACCCGTCGGTGGAACCCGAAGGTGAAGCGATTCATCCTCGCCGAGCGCTCCGGCATCCACATCATCGACCTGCAGCAGTCGCTGGCCTTCATCGACCGCGCGTACGACTTCGTCAAGGAGACGGTCGCGCACGGTGGCACGATCCTCTTCGTGGGCACCAAGAAGCAGGCCCAGGGCTCCATCGCCGAGCAGGCGACCCGCGTCGGCCAGCCGTACGTCAACCAGCGTTGGCTCGGCGGTCTGCTCACGAACTTCCAGACGGTCTCCAAGCGCCTCGCGCGCATGAAGGAGCTCGAGGAGATCGACTTCGACGACACGACGAAGGGCTTCACCAAGAAGGAGCTCCTCATCAAGAAGCGCGAGCTGGACAAGCTCCACAAGACCCTCGGTGGTATCCGCAACCTCACGCGGACCCCGAGCGCGCTCTGGATCGTCGACACCAAGAAGGAGCACCTCGCCGTCGACGAGGCGCAGAAGCTCGGTATCCCGATCATCGGCATCCTCGACACCAACTGCGACCCCGACGAGATCACGTACCCGATCCCGGGCAACGACGACGCGATCCGCTCCGTCGGTCTCCTCACCCGCATCGTCGCCGACGCCGCGGCCGAGGGTCTGAAGACCCGCCACAACGGTGGCGACGACGAGGCTGCGGCCGAGCCCCTCGCCGAGTGGGAGCAGGAGCTCCTCGGTGGCGAGACCGCCGCGCCGGCCGCTGCGACCGCGACGCCCGCCGCTGCCGAGGCCGAGACCCCGGTCGAAGAGAACGACGCTGACGCGCAGGTCGCCGCGAAGGAGATCGGCGAGCCGATCGCCGACGACGCGAAGAACGCAGAGCCGACGGCCGAGGCCGAGGCCGCTGCGGAGACCACCCCCGCCGAGTGACCATCGGGGGCGTCGGGCCGATCGGTCCGGCGCCCCTGCTCCACTCTCCACAAACGCTCAGTCCAGAAAGGACTCCAGTCAATGGCCAACTACAGCCTTGCTGACGTGAAGAAGCTCCGCGAGGACCTCGGGGCCGGCATGATGGACGCGAAGAACGCGCTCGTCGAGGCCGACGGCGACTACGACAAGGCCGTCGAGCTGCTCCGCATCAAGGGCGCGAAGGCCGTCGCCAAGCGCGACGACCGTGCGACCTCCGAGGGTGTCGTCGTCGCGTCGACCGACGGTGGCGCCGCGACCGTCGTCGAGCTCGCGAGCGAGACCGACTTCGTCGCGAAGAACGAGAAGTTCACCACCCTCGCCGACAAGGTCGTCGCCGCGGTCGCCGCCGCCGGTGCCGCCGACGTCGAGGCCGGCAACGCTGCGCCGCTGGACGGCAAGACGGTCGCCGAGGTCATCGACGAGGCCGCTGCCGCCCTCGGTGAGAAGCTCGCGCTCCGCACGGTCACCCGTGTCGAGGGCGACGCGTTCGAGGTCTACCTGCACAAGACCAGCCAGGACCTCCCGCCGCAGATCGCCGTCGTCATCGCCTACTCGGGCTCCGACGCGGCCGAGGCCCGTTCCATCGCGCAGCACGTCGCGTTCGCGAACCCGACCTACCTCACGCGGGACGAGATCCCGGCCGAGGCGATCGAGAAGGAGCGCGCGACCGTCGAGGCGATCACGCGCGAGGAGGGCAAGCCCGAGGCCGCCCTGCCGAAGATCGTCGAGGGTCGCCTCAACGCCTACCGCAAGCAGGTCGCGCTCCTCGACCAGGACTACGCGAAGGACAACAAGCTGTCCGTCGCGAAGGCCGCCGAGAACGCCGGCATCATGATCCAGGGCTTCGCCCGCGTCAAGGTCGGCGCGTAACGAACCCGTGACGGGGCTCGGAACCACCAGGTTCCGGGCCCCGTTTTCGCGCGCCGACACGCGCGAGCACCGACTGGAGGCGCGACCCGCCTCCGCCGGACCGGCTGCGGCCGGGTAGATTCCCACGAGACATTCGACGAAGGGTGCGACCACATGACGAACGAGAAGACCGGACGCCGCCGGGTCCTGCTGAAGCTGTCGGGGGAGGCGTTCGGTGCCGGTTCGCTCGGTGTGAACCCGGACGTCATCAGCACGATCGCCAAGGAGATCGCGGTCGCCGCGCAGGAGGTCGAGGTCGCGATCGTCGTCGGCGGCGGGAACTTCTTCCGCGGCGCCGAGCTCTCCCAGCGGGGCATGGACCGCGGGCGCGCCGACTACATGGGCATGCTCGGGACGGTCATGAACGCCCTCGCGCTGCAGGACTTCCTCGAGCAGGCCGGAGCCGCCACGCGGGTGCAGTCGGCGATCAGCATGACCCAGGTCGCCGAGCCGTACATTCCGCGGCGCGCCGAGCGGCACCTCGAGAAGGGGCGCATCGTCATCTTCGGTGCCGGGGCGGGCCTGCCCTACTTCTCGACCGACACGGTCGCCGCGCAGCGTGCCCTCGAGATCGACGCACAAGAGGTCCTCGTCGCCAAGAACGGCGTCGACGGCGTCTACACGGCGGACCCGAAGAAGGACGCCACGGCGGAGAAGCTCCACCACGTCACCTACCAGGACGCGCTCCTGAAGGGCCTCAAGGTCGTGGACGCCACCGCGTTCTCGCTCTGCATGGACAACGGCATGCCGATGCACGTCTTCGGCATGGAGGGCGACGGCAACGTCGCCGCCGCGATCCGGGGCGAGCGCATCGGCACGGTGGTCAGCAACTGACCCCGTCCGCTGACTAGACTCGACGCCAGTACCGAAGGAGTAACACCGTGATCAGTGATGTCCTGACCGAAGCCACCGAGAAGATGGCGAAGGCGGTCGAGGTCGCCAAGGACGACTTCTCGACCGTCCGCACCGGCCGCATCAACGCGGCGCTCTTCCAGAAGATCCCGGTCGAGTACTACGGCACGCCGACGCCGCTCGCGCAGCTCGCGTCGCTGCAGACCCCCGAGGCCCGCACGCTCATCGTGACGCCGTACGACAAGACGGCGCTCAAGGAGATCGAGCGCGCGATCGCGACGTTCCCGAACCTCGGCGCCAGCCCGACGAACGACGGTGACATCGTCCGCGTGACGATCCCGGAGCTCACGCAGGACCGCCGCAAGGAGTTCGTCAAGCTCGTCCGGAGCAAGGGCGAGGACCACAAGGTCGTCATCCGCAACATCCGCCGCAAGGCCAAGGACGACCTCGACGCGCTGAAGGGCGAGATCTCGGACGACGAGATCTCCCGTGGCGACAAGGACCTCGAGGCCCTGACGAAGAAGCACGTCGACCAGATCGACGACTCGCTGAAGAAGAAGGAAGCCGAACTCCTCGAGGTCTGATGCACCGTCCGGACCAGGGCGGTGACCGCCCCACAGCAGAGAAGCGTTCCGCCAAGGGGCTGCGTCAGGACTTCGACGCGCGCGCACGAGCCGCACGCACTGACTTCGAGGCGCAGCTCCGGCAGCGGAAGGCCGACTTCGGCGCCCGCAACGAGGCGCTGACGGCACGCACCGGACGCAACCTGCCGGCCGCGATCGGGATCGCCCTGGCGTTCGCGGTCGTGATGCTCGGCTCGTTGCTCATCTGGAAGCCGTCGTTCATGGTCGTCGGGGCGTTCCTGCTCGGCGTCGGCGTCTACGAGCTCGCGAGCGCCATGCGGTTCGCCGGGCGCGACGTGCCGCGCATCCCGAGCGTCATCGTGAGTGTGGCGATCGTGCCGGCGGCGTTCATCGGCGGTCAGATCCCGGCGCTGTTCACGCTCCTCGGCGGCATCGTGTTCATCAGCCTCTGGCGCCTGGTCGAGGTCGCGATCGCGCGTCCGAAGCCGGCCGCGGGCAACGTGGTGCGGGACCTCACGAACGGCTTGTTCGTGCAGGCCTACATCACGCTCCTCGGCGCCTGCGTGGTGCTGCTGGCGGCACAGCCCAGCGGGCAGCTCTGGGTGATCGGCTTCATCCTCGTGGTCGTCGCGGTCGACACCGGCGCGTACGCCACCGGGCTCAACCTCGGCAAGCACCCGATGGCGCCCCGGATCAGCCCGAAGAAGACGTGGGAGGGATTCGCGGGCTCGGTCGCCGCCAGCATCATCGTCGGCATCCTCGTCTCGTGGCTCATGCTCGGGCTGCCCTGGTGGACGGGCATCATCCTCGGCGTGCTCATCTCCGGGTCCGCCACGCTCGGCGACCTCACCGAGTCGATGATCAAGCGCGACCTCGGCATCAAGGACATCTCGTCGTTCCTGCCCGGGCACGGTGGACTCCTCGACCGCATCGACAGCATCCTGCCGTCCGCCGCCGTCGCCTACGTGCTGTACCTCGTCGTCAACCACTGAACGGACCCCTGGCCCACGCCCCAGCGCGTCCAGGTCACACCATGGTCCGGTCCTGGCAGAATGTCGCCGTGGCCACCACCTTCCCGAACGCAGACCGCTCCGCCCTCGGATACGACGTCGACGAGGTCGAGCGCTTCCTCGAGGACGCCCGCCGCGCCTACACGGCGAACGACACCGCTCCGGCGATCGAGGCCGCGAAGATCCGGGCCACCGCCTTCTCGATGCGCAAGGGCGGCTACTCCACCGCACACGTCGACGCCGCACTCGAACGGCTCGAGGACGCCTTCGCGGCTCGTGAGCGCGAGCGGGAGATCGCGGACATCGGGCAGAAGGCCTGGTACGCCGAAGCGCGGTCGAAGGCCTCCGACGTCGTGGCGCGTCTCGAGCGTCCGGACGGGCAGCGCTTCGGTCGCGTCAGCTT
The DNA here is from genome assembly GCF_031453355.1 of Curtobacterium sp. SORGH_AS_0776. Classification (NCBI taxonomy): domain Bacteria; kingdom Bacillati; phylum Actinomycetota; class Actinomycetes; order Micrococcales; family Microbacteriaceae; genus Curtobacterium; species Curtobacterium sp. SORGH_AS_0776. The sequence goes on along the minus strand of NZ_JAVIYU010000001.1, from coordinate 3,120,394 downwards.
CCTCGGCACCGGGTACCACCCGAAGGACGTCGACGCCTTCGCGAAGCGGCTCGAGGGCTACTTCCGCGACGGCAAGCCGCTCAGCCTGACCGAGGTCCGCTCGATCGTCTTCCGACCCAAGCACGGCGGCTACCGCGAAGCACAGGTCGACGCGCTGCTCGACGCCGTGGTCGAGGTCATGCTCGCTGTCCGCTGACGACGCGCTGGTGGCGGGTGCTTCGCTTTCCGTGATCGTTCCGTTATCCTGGTCGAACTCATGGGCAGGCACACGGCAGACATCAGCTCCGACCGCGATACCCGCGAGCACCTCGGCCTCACGGCCGCCGGTGAGCGCCGCGCGGCACTGAACCGAACCCGCACGGCGGAGAACTCGGTCCTCCCGGCGAACCCGACGGTGGTCACGGCATCGGTGCCGACCGCTCCGGCCGTCGCCCCCAAGTCGGTCGCGGCGAACCGCGTGTCGGACACGACGGACGCGCAGGCGTCGGTCGCCCACACGGTGCCCGCCACCCCTGCCGACCCCCGCATCGTCAAGCAGCGTCGTGCCCGCGCCGTCGCCGCAGGGGCGAAGCCGTCGTCGTCGCCGCAGAGCATGAACACCTTCGTGCGCAAGCGCGCTGCAGTGCCGGTGCTGTCCTTCTTCGCGGTGTCCGGCATCGTCGTCGGCTCGCTGTTCAACCCGCTGCAGCCCGACGTGGCCCAGGCAGCGGTCTCCGCTCCGGTGCTCGTCAAGGCGCCGGCTGCCCCGCAGGAGTACACGGCGCACGGCACCTACGCCGCGTTCGACGTCTCCCGCGACGCGTACGGCGTGACGCTCCCGAAGCCCAAGGTCGTCGAGAAGCCGAAGACCGAGACCGACACCACGGATGCCGACGCGGACACCGCCACGGACGAGACCGCCTCGGTGAGCGCCTCGAACACCCTCGCGGCGGCCGCTGCGACGCCGGACCCGGGCAGCGCCCAGGCCATCGCGCAGGAGATGGTGGCCGCGCGCGGCTGGGGGACCGACCAGTACAACTGCCTCGTCTCGCTCTGGAACAAGGAGTCGGGCTGGCGCGTGAACGCGTACAACCCGAGCGGTGCCTACGGAATCCCGCAGGCGCTCCCCGGCAGCAAGATGGCATCGGCCGGCGCTGACTGGCAGACGAACCCGGCGACGCAGATCACCTGGGGCCTCAACTACATCTCCGGCGTCTACGGCACGCCGTGCGGTGCCTGGGGCCACAGCGTCGCGAACAACTGGTACTGATCGGCTGAACGCAGGTGCCGCGGAGCAACCGGCCGCGACGCCCTCGGGGCCGCGGTCCCGAGCAGGACGACGAGCCCACCGGTCTCGACCGGATGATGAGCTCGTGGAAGCGCACCGAGGTGCGTCGCGGGCGTGAGTACCTCGTGCAGCCCATCTCCGCCGCCTCGGCGCAGAAGGAGTACATCTGCCCGGGCTGCGGGGGCACCGTGCTGCCCGGCGTGGCGCACGTCGTCGTCTGGCGTGCCGACGGTGTCCTCGGGGACGAGGCCGACCTGGCGTCCCGACGCCACTGGCACAACCACTGCTGGAGCATCGCATGACCACCGAGATCCGGTCGAACACCGAGCTGCCGGCCCGACGCACCGACATCGAGCTCGTCACGGACGACCACCTCACCCTGGTCGGAGAGCTCGCCGAGCCGCTGGAGCACGCTGCTCGCGGCACGATCGTCACGCTGCACCCGCTGCCGACCGCGCACGGCTTCATGGACTCGCACGTGCTGAAGAAGGCGGCGGCCCGGCTCCCGGCCCTCGCGGACATCGCGGTGCTCCGCTTCAACTTCCGCTCGGTGACGTCCCCGCGCGGCACGTCCGAGGGCGTCTTCGGCGACGGCGTCTCCGAGGGGTTCGACCTGCGCGCCGCCGTCACGGACGTCGTGGACCGCGGTCTGCCGACACCGTGGCTCGTCGGGTGGTCGTTCGGCACCGAGGTGATCCTCAAGCACGCGCTCGAGCACGTCGAGGCCGGCCGGGTCGCCGGTGTCGTCCTGCTCTCGCCGCCGCTGCACCGCGCCACCGACGACGAGATCGCCCGCTGGGGGGAGGTGTCCGTCCCCGTCGTGGCCCTCGTCCCCGAGTACGACGACTTCCTGCAACCGGACGAGGCAGCACGTCGGTTCGCCATCGCGCCGAACGTCCGTGTCGTCCCGGTCGAGGGGGCGAAGCACCTCTGGGTGGGGGAGAAGTACGTCCGGATCGTGCTCGACGCGATCGCGGACCTCGTCGTGCCGGGCAGTGCACCGCTGCCGACGCACGTCACCGACTGACGGACGGGCCGGGTCGCGGGGAACGGGTCGCGTCGCCGACGCGGGCCGGTCCAGGAGGCGCGGGTCGCGCCTCCTGGACCGGCCGACGCTCAGCGCGTGGTCGCGTCCTCGTCGTCGGTGACCGTCGCGTCGTCGGTGACCGACTCGTCGTCGGGCTCGATCACGAGCTCGGCCGGCTCCGCGGCGTCGACCGACGGTGCCGTGCCGAGCAGACCGGTCGCGTTGGTCAGGACCCCGCGGAGGTTCTCGAGGTAGCCGGCGACGGCGTCGCGTTCGGTCCGGATGGCCGCGAGGCGGTCCTCGGACTCGGCGATGATCGCGGCGGTGCGCTCCTCGGCGTCGGCGATCATCTTGTGCACGCGGTCCTGGGCGTCCGCGACGATCGTGCGTGCGTGCTCCTGCGCGTCCGAGGTGCTGGAGCGCTCGAGGTCGTCGGCCTCCTGCTGGAGGCGCTCGGCCCGTTCGCGTGCCTCGGTCGCGCGGCGCGTCGCCTCGGCGAGCTGCAGGTTCGCCTCGTCGAGGTACTTCTGCGTCTCGGTGACCGTGTCGTGGTGCTTCTGCAGGTAGTCCTGCTCGGCGTCGTCGCGTCGGGCGGCGAGTTCCGACTCGAGGGTCGTGCGGGCCTCGTCGCGTTCGCGGGCGATCTCGGCACGGACCTCGTCGCGCTCGCGGGTGAGGTCGGCACGGGCCGTGTCGATCTCCTGCCGGAGCGCCGTGCGCTCGGCCTCGAGCGTGCCGAGCTCGGCGGTGCGGCGGTCGGCGATCTCGGTGTCGACCTCGGCGTGTTCGCGTTCGCGGCGGGCGGCGAGTTCGTTCTCGTGCTCGCGGGCGGCGCGTTCCGCGGTCGCCTCGGCCTCGGCGCGCTCCCGCTCGATGCGCGTCGCGTGCTCGTCGAGTTCGCGGGCGATGCGGTCCGCGGTCTCCTGCACCAGCCGGGCGTTCTCGGTGCGGGTCTGCTCCTCGTCGACGCGGAGCTGGGCGCGTGCAGCCTCGATCTCCTGCTCGAGCGCGGCGCGGGCCGAGGCGAGTTCGCGGTCCCACTCGGCGCGGGCGGCCGCGAGCTCCTCGTCGAGGACACGGCGGCGGTCGGCGAGCTCGGTGTCGAGCTCGGCGCGACGGCGGTCGACCTCGGCGGCGAGGTCGGCGCGTCCGGTCTCGAGCTCGAGCGCGTGGGCCTGCTGCTCGTCGTCGCGCTCACGGTGCCAGGCGGCGCGACCCTCGGCGATCTCGCGCTCGAGGGCGTCGCGGCGGGTGGTCTCGTCGCGGTCGAGGTCCTCGACGCGGCGGGCGTGGTCGGCCTCGAACACGCTGCGGCGGTGCTCGGTCTCGCGGTCGAGGTCGGCGGCGGCGCGACGGGCCTCGGCGGACTCGCGCTGGGTGACCTCGCGGAGCTCGGCGACCTCGTGCTCGACCTGGGCGCGCAGCGCGTTCGTCTCGCGGATCGCGACCGAGCGGACCTCGGCCGCCTCGGTCACGGCGGCACCGCGGATCGCGGCGGCCTCGTTGCGGGCGTCCTGCGTCAGGAGCCCGGCCTCGGCGCGGGCGCGTTCGACGGTGTCGGCCGACTCGGCGCGGGCACGGGTGAGCTCGTTCGTCGACCGGGTGCGGGCGTCCTCGAGCGTGTCGCGGGCTTCGTCCTGCGCTTCGCGAAGGGTGCGGTCGGCCTCGGCGCGGCTCGAGGCACGGAGCCGCTGCGCGTCGATGTCGGCCTGGCTGATGAGCCGCGTGGACTGCTCCTCGGCGACGCGGAGGGTCGACTCGAGACGGGTGCCGAGTCCGCTGTACGTGGGGGTGCCGGCCTCGTCGAGCTCGCCCTGCAGCTCGGAGACGCGTGCTTGCAGGAGTCGGATTTCCTTCGCGGCGTCAGCGCGGTCGTTGTTCGACTTGATGAGCTCGCGACGCAGATCGTTCAGCGCGCGGTCCACGTCTTCGCGGCGGTACCCGCGCAGCTCGGTCCCGAACTCTGCCTCGTCGTTCGCCACGTGTTCGCTCCTGGGTGCTCGGCGGAGGGCACAGGGAAGGCCCGGCCACGATTGTAGTGGCGTGCGGGGACGGCGGGCTGTGACCGCCGACAGCGGTGGGGGATGCGCCGCCCAGACTCCCTCGCTATCCTGGAGCGCTGATTCGCGCGCCGACACCCCACCCCCGGCGCGGTAGGGAGAAGATCCGTGCGATTCGTCCTGGCGATCGTCAGTTTCGTCATCGGTCTGCTGCTCGTCGCGCTCGCGGTCGGCCAACGGACCGTGTTCGAGCCACCATCGACCCTCGTCGCGGCATCGTCCTCGAAGAGCTCCGCCCCGGTGACCGTGATCCCGGGTTCGACGCTCAACGCCAACCCCGGCTACCAGCGCATCAACGTCTCCGGCTCCGGCAAGGTGTTCGCGGCCTACGGCAAGACGAGCGACGTCGACGCCTGGATCGGCGACGCGAAGCACACGACGATGCGGTTCGACGCCGAGCAGGCGAAGCTCGTCGGCCGCACGACCGGGTCCGAGTCCACCGTGCCGAACCCCGCGGGAAGCGACCTCTGGTACCAGGAGTACGACAGTGCCGGACAGTTCACCGTCCGTCTGCCCGAGGACGTCAGCGTGATCATCGTCGGCGACGGCACGGCCGCGGCGCCGAGCGACGTCTCGGTCACGTGGCCGCGCGACACCGCGACGCCGTCGGTCGGTCCGCTCCTCGTCGCCGGTGGCGTGTTCCTCGTCGGCGGCATCGTCCTGCTCGTCTGGGCGTTCGTGCACCAGCGTCGTGGTCGCGGACCGCGCCGCCGCAGCGGGGGCTCCCGCCCGCCGCGCGTGCGTGCCTCACGCCGTGCCGCGGCCGCCGGCGCCCAGGTACCGGTCCGCGGTCGTCGCGGCCGCCGGGCGTTCGTGGCGATACCGGTCCTGCTCGTCGGGGCCCTCGGTCTCGCCGGCTGTTCGTCCGACTACTGGCCGCAGGGGGCGTCCGCGGCGAGCCCGACGCCCACCGCGACGGCGACCGGGACGGCTGCGCAGACCGAGCCGACCGCCGCCACGAAGCAGCAGATCACCCGGATCGTCCAGCGGGTCGCGTACGTGGCCAAGCGTGCCGACGATGCTCGCGACGCGACGCTCGCCGAGCAGCGCTTCACGGGTGCGGCACTCGACCTGCGCGCGGCGAACTACACGATCCGCGGCAAGGACTCGGACGTCGATGCCCCGCCGACGATCTCGGGGGAGCAGGTGTGCGTGGCGCTGCCGCAGCAGACCGACTCGTGGCCGCGCACCGTGTTCGCGGTCGTCGCCGAGGACTGCGACGCGAAGTCGGCCCCGCAGGCGCTGACGCTCGTGCAGGACTCCGCCCGCGACGACTACAAGGTCGCCTACGACGTCTCGCTCGAGGCCGCGGCGAAGATCCCGAGCCTCGCGCCCACGTCGATCGGCGCCGCCCTGCTCGCGTCGAACACGAAGCTGCTCGCCATCGCACCCGACGAGATCGCGAAGGCGTACGGCGACATCCTCTCCAAGGACAAGGACAGCTCGTACGCGTCGCTGTTCCAGGCGGACGGCGACGGCCTCCGGTCGACCATCGGCAAGGCCTACAAGGACAAGAAGTCCGAGTCGCTGCCGGACACCGCGAAGATCGAGTACTCGTCCGAGGTCCCCGACGACAGCGCCGTGGCGATCGCGCGACGGACGGTGCCGGAGCGCTCGTGTCCGCCGACCTGAACGAGGTCGAGAAGGTCACGCCGACCGCGGCCGGCGCCGAGGTGAACACCGAGGGTGCGGTGAAGGCGCTCTCCGGTGTCGACTCCAGCACGAAGGGCATCAGCGCGACCTACGGCGTGCAGCTGCTCTTCTACGTGCCCCCGGTGGGCACCGATGACAAAGTGGTCCTGCTCGGGTTCACGCAGGGCCTGACAGCAGCGAGTGAGGTGCAATGACCAACGTCCCCCCGACCCCGTCCGGTCTCCGCGGAGCCGTCGACCTGTCGTCCCTGGTGGACCGCGCCCAGCGGCCGCCCCAGCCCGGCGGGGCCGCTGCCGGCGGCCCCGGGTCCGGCGTCGCCGCCGGTGCTCCCGGCAGCGAGACCGGTGCCGACCTGACCGTCCCGTCGCTCGTCCTCGACGTCACCGACCAGACCTTCCAGGACGTCCTGCAGCTCTCCACGATCGTCCCCGTGATCGTCGACATCTGGGCCGAGTGGTGCGGGCCGTGCAAGCAGCTCTCGCCGATCCTCGAGCAGCTCACCGCCGAGTACGACGGCCGTGTGCTGCTCGCCAAGGTCGACGCCGACACGAACCCGCAGCTCGTGCAGGCGTTCCAGGCGCAGTCGATCCCGACCGTGGCCGCGCTCATCGGCGGACGCCCCCTCGGGCTCTTCGTCGGTGCGCTGCCCGAGGCGCAGGTCCGTGACGTCTACGAGCAGGTCCTCGCCGCAGCCGCCGAGAACGGTGTCTCCGGCCGCGTCACGGTCGACGGAGCGGCCCCGGCCGACGCAGTCGAGCAGGGCGAGCCCGAGCCGGAGCCGCTGCCGCCGCACCACCAGGCCGCGTACGACGCGATCGAGCAGGGCGACTACGCCACCGCGATCCAGGAGTACAAGACCGCGATCGCGCAGGACCCGCACGACCAGATGGCCGTCGCCGGGCTCGCACAGGTGTCGCTGCTCGACCGGCTGAACGGTCGCACCGCTGACGACATCCGGGCTGCTGCGGCCGCCGGGCCCTCCGACGTGCAGGCGCAGCTCGCGGTCGCCGACCTCGACATCTCGGGCGGGCACGTCGACGACGCGTTCGGCCGGTTGCTCGACCTCGTCCCGACGGTGTTCGGGGACGAGCGCGAGGCGCTCCGCGTGCGGCTCGTCGAGTACTTCGAGCTGATCGGCACCGAAGACCCGCGCGTGGTCGCCGCGCGCCGGCGTCTGGCGAGCGCCCTGTACTGAGCGCCGACGCGCCGGCGCGCCGGACGCGCCCGGCGCCGACGCGAGCGTCGAACCACGAAACCGACGTCGAACCACGGTCGCACCCTGGTTCGACGTCGGTTTCGTGGTTCCACACCGTGGTCCTGCACCGCGGTCGTGGTCGCGTCCGGGACGCGACCGCACGACGGACGGGAGGCGCGGTGCCGACTGGCACCGCGCCTCCCGTCCGTGTCGTGCGTGCGGCTAGCGCGCCAGCTTCAGCCAGACCGCGCCGAGCGGCGGCACCACGAGGTGCGCGGACGCCGGACGCCCCGCCCACGGGGTGTCCTCGGCCGTGACCACGCCGAGGTTCCCCACGCCCGACCCGCCGTACTCCGCGGCATCGGTGTTGAGGACCTCGTGCCAGGCACCGGCCGCCGGCAACCCGAAGCGTCGCTCGACCGGCACACCGGAGAAGTTCACGAACACCGCGAGCCGGTCGTCGCCGTCCTTCCGCAGGAACCCGAGCGTCGAGTGCGGTGCGTCGCCACCCTCGATCCACTCGAAGCCGTCGGCCGTGGCGTCGTGCGTCCAGAGCGCCGGCGTCTCGCGGTACACCCGGTTGAGCGAGGACACGAGGTCCTGCACACCGCGGTGCCCCGGGTCGTCGAGGAGCCACCAGTCCAGCCCGCGTGCCTCGGACCACTCGCTGGGCTGGGCGAACTCCTGCCCCATGAAGAGCAGCTGCTTGCCGGGGTGCGCCCACATGAACGCGAGGTAGGCCCGCCACGTTCGCGAGCTTCTGCCACTCGTCGCCGGGCATCTTGCCGTAGAGCGATCCCTTGCCGTGCACGACCTCGTCGTGGCTGATCGGCAGGGTGAACTGCTCGCTGAACGCGTACACGAACGAGAAGGTGATCTCGTCGTGGTGGTAGCTCCGGTACGCCGGGTCGCGCTCGATGTACTGCAGGGTGTCGTGCATCCAGCCCATGTTCCACTTCTGGCCGAACCCGAGCCCGCCCGCGCTGGTCGGCTGCGTGACGCCCGGCCACGAGGTGCTCTCCTCGGCGATCATCACGATGCCCGGGTAGCGCTTGTACGCGGTCGCGTTCGTCTCCTGCAGGAACGAGATCGCCTCGAGGTTCTCGCGTCCGCCGTGGATGTTCGGCAGCCACTCGGTGCGCGAGTAGTCGAGGTACAGCATCGAGGCGACGGCGTCCACGCGAAGCCCGTCGATGTGGAACTCCTCGAGCCAGTAGAGCGCGTTCGCGACGAGGAAGTTGCGGACCTGCGGCTGTCCGAAGTCGAACACGTACGTGCCCCAGTCGAGCTGCTCGCCACGGCGGGGGTCCGGGTGCTCGAACAGCGCGTAGCCGTCGAACTTCGCCAGGGCCCACTCGTCCTTCGGGAAGTGCCCGGGGACCCAGTCCATGATCACGCCGATGCCGGCGGAGTGCAGCCGGTCGACGAGGTACCGGAGGTCGTCGGGGGAGCCGAACCGGGCAGTCGGGGCGTAGTAGCCCGTGACCTGGTAGCCCCACGATCCGCCGAAGGGGTGCTCGGCGAGCGGCAGGAACTGCACGTGGGTGAAGCCCGTGTACTGGACGTGGCCGATGAGTTGGTCGGCGACCTCGCGGTAGGACAGCCCCGGACGCCACGAACCGAGGTGGACCTCGTAGACGCTCATCGGACGGTCGTGCGTGGTCGTCCGTGCCCGGTGCTCCATCCACTGCGCGTCGCCGTCGGACCACTCGTGGTGCGACTCGTCGATCACGGAGGCGGTCAGCGGCGGGACCTCGGTCCGCCGGGCGAACGGGTCGGCCCGCTCCACCCAGCCGGAGTCGGTGAGGAGCTGGAACTTGTACCGCTGACCGACGAGGGCGCCGGGCCAGAACAGCTCCCAGACACCGAGGTCGGTCAGGCGACGCATCGCGGTGGTGCGGCCTTCCCAGCCCTCGAAGTCACCGATCACCCGGGCTGCGGTCGCCCGCGGGGCCCAGAGCGTGAACGAGACGCCGTCCACGCCGTCGACCGTGGTGACGTGCGCGCCGAGGTGGTGCCACAGCTGCTCGTCACGGCCCTCGCCGAAGAGGTGCAGGTCGAGCTCGCCGATCGTCGGGGGGAACCGGTACGCGTCGTCGGTCGTCCAGGTGATGTCGTCGCTGTCGGTCGACGGGTCCGGGTCGTAGTCGGCCTCGACCCGGTACCGTCCGAGCTCGCCGGGGGTCGCGCCGGCCCAGAGGCCGTCGCCCTCGTGCGTGAGCTCGACGTCGTCGCCGTCCGGTCGGACGATCCGCACGGCGGTCGCGAGGTGGCGGACCACCCGGACGCTCGTGCCGCCGTCGACGGGGTGCGGTCCGAGGACGTCGTGGGGCTGGGACCAGCGGGCCTCGGCGACCTGCTGGCGGAGCCACTCCTCGACGGGGGCGGGACGCGGGCCGGTCGTCTCCGGCGTAGTGTCGGCCGGACGGGAGGCGCGGGTCGACCCCGCCTCGCTCGTCGCGGCGAGCGGGCTGCCGCCTTCGCTGGTCGGCGCGTCCGCCCCGTTGCCGGGGCCGTCCGTGTCGCCCGCGTCGGCCGACGTCGTGACGCCGGTCGCGCCTCCTGTGCCGTCACCGGCGGCCGCGGACCGCTCGACGGACTCGACGGACTCGACCGCCTCGACCGTGACGTGCCGCGGGTGGGCCGCGTCGGACGCGTGTCCGGCGAGCGTGGCCGATTCGGCGACGTCGCGGTCCGGCGCTTCCCGTCGGGCCGGGGGTGCACCGGGCAGGTCCTCGCCGGGCGCCGAGACTCGCGGCTCGTAGCGGGGGGCCGCGGGCTCCGGGGAGGCGGACGGACGCGGTCCTCCGGCTGCCGGCGGCTCCGGCGCGACGTGCTGTGCCGGGTGCGTCGGGCGCGGGGTGTCGGCCGGCATGCGGCGGGGCAGCTCGGGCGGCGGGGGCGGCGGCACCGGCGGAACGCTCGGCCCCTGCCCGCGGTCGTTCGGCGCTGCCGTCGGTGCGTCGTCCTCGGGGTGGGTGTCGGTCATCGGTGGGGTCCCTCCACGACGAGCAGGTGCACGGGTTCCTGGAACGCGTCCAGGCGGACGTAGTTCGACGATCCCCAGACCCAGCGCTGCCCGGTCACGACGTCGCGGACGTCGAACGCCTGCTCCGGGTCGAGGCCGAGGGCGGCGAGGTCGAGGTGGACCGTGGTCTCACGGGCCGAGTGGGGGTCGACGTTCGCGACGACGATCACGGTGTCGTCGCGCCCGGAGCGGATGAACCGTCCGGGCAGGTGCTTGGAGTACACGACGATCGCCGGGTCCTCGGCGTCGTGCACGTGCAGGTTCCGGAGCTGGCGGAGCGCCGGGTGCGCCTGCCGGAAGCGGTTGAGCATCGTCACGTACGGCGCCAGGCTCGCACCCTCGGCCTCGGCCAGGGCGAAGTCACGAGGCTTGTACTCGTACTTCTCGTTGTCGATGTTCTCTTCCGAGCCGGGGCGTGCGACGTCCTCGAACAGCTCGTACCCGGAGTACATCCCCCACGTCGGCGCACCGGTGGCCGCGAGCGCCGCACGGATCTTGTACCCGGCGCGGCCGCCGAACTGCAGGTACTCGGTGAGGATGTCGGGCGTGTTCACGAACAGGTTCGGACGCAGGTAGGCGCTCGTCTCGTGCGAGAGCTCGTCGAAGTAGTCGGCGATCTCGTCCTTCGAGTTCCGCCACGTGAAGTACGAGTACGACTGCTGGAACCCGACCTCGGCGAGGGCGCGCATCATCGCCGGGCGCGTGAACGCCTCGGCGAGGAACACGGTGTCGGGGTGCTCGTCGCGGATCTCGCGGATGACCCGCTCCCAGAACCAGAGCGGCTTGGTGTGCGGGTTGTCCACGCGGAAGATCCGGATGCCGAGTGCGATCCAGTGGCGCAGGACCCGCAGGACCTCGGCGACGATCCCCTCGGGGTCGGTGTCGAACTGGATCGGGTAGATGTCCTGGTAGCGCTTCGGCGGGTTCTCGGCCGTGGCGATGGAGCCGTCCGCGCGCACCGTGAACCACTCGGGGTGCTCGGTGACCCAGGGGTGGTCGGGCGAGCACTGCAGGGCGAAGTCGAGCGCGACCTCCATCCCGGTGTTCTTCGCCGTCTCGACGAAGTCGCGGAAGTCGTCCTCGGTGCCGAGGTCCGGGTGGATGGCGTCGTGCCCGCCGTCGGGGCCGCCGATGGCCCACGGGCTGCCGGGGTCGTGCGGGCCGGGGGTGAGCGTGTTGTTCGGGCCCTTGCGCGCGGTCGTGCCGATGGGGTGGATCGGCGGGAGGTACACCACGTCGAAGCCCATGCGGGCGACACCCGGGAGCCGTCGTGCCGCGGTGCGGAAGTCGCCGCTCTTCCACGAGCCGTCGGGGTTCTTCTTCGCGCCTTCGCTGCGGGGGAAGAACTCGTACCAGGCGCCGACACCGGCGCGGGTGCGCTCGACGTCGAGCAACTGCGTGGGCGAGTGCGTCCGGAGCGAGGTGAGCGGCGCTTCTTCGACCTCGCCCGTGATGCGCGGGTCGTCGACGGCGGCGAGTCGTTCGGCCGGGTCGAGGTCGGTGTCGCGGATGCGCGCCGCCGCACGCGTGGCGGCGGGGGAGTCGGTCTCGTCGGCGAGTCGGTCGAGGAGCGCCGCCCCGTCGAGCAGGGTGGCCTCGGTGTCGACGCCCGCGGCGATCTTCAGGCGGGCACCGTGCAGCCAGGACGACCAGTCGTCGGCGTAGGACTCGACGTGCCACGTCCACACGCCGGTGTGGTCGACCTGGACGGTCGCTTCGTAGCGGTCGGTGCCCGGGGCGACGAGCACCATCGGGACCGTCCGGGTGCCGCCGTCCGGTCGTTCGAGGACGAGGTCGGCGCCGATGACACCGTGCCCTTCGCGGAAGACGGTCGCACCGAACGTGATCACCTCGCCGTCGAACGCCTTGCCGGGGAACCCGTTGGGCGTCGTGGGGGCGAGCTCGGTGATCGGGATGCGCCCGATCTTCGGTCGGCGGGGTCGGTCTGCAGTGGCCACGGAGCCGACGCTACCCGGCGAGCGCCTCCGCGTTCCCCGGAACGTGCCGTCCGTGGAGACCCGGGCGCGCCGTGGCGCTGTGGAGGAGCACCGCGCGACCGTCGTGCCGGAGCCGACCCGCGCCTCCTGGACGGGCCGCCGTCAGGCGATCTCGAACACGTGGATGCCCGGCCCGTACGCCGTGAACACCTGACCCGCGGGCCGGAGCCGCTCGTGGTCGCGGTGCTTCTCGCTGGACCAGGCGAGCCGGTATCCGAGCACGTCCTCGCGCACGGGCAGCGTCATGTCCCGCGTGCGCCCGCTGCCGTGCACCACCACGAGGACGCGGTCGAACGGCTCGTGCTCCGGCGTCGACTCGACGAAGTACTGCAGTGCGCGGTGGATCGGCTGGTCCCACCCCTCGGCCGTCATCGGGTGGCCGTCGGGCCCGTACCAGGACATCCGGGACGCGCCGGGGGTCTCCTGCCCCTCGACGCCGAACCGGGTCGGCCGGAGCGCGGGGTGCGCGGCGCGGAGCCGTGCGAGCGCCGAGACGGCCTCGGTCATCGCCTCGGCGTCCTCGTCGTCCGACCAGTCGACCGGGGTGAGGTCCTCGGACACGACGTAGGCGTTGTTGTTGCCGTGCTGCGTCCGGCTCCGCTCGTCGCCGGCGGTGAGCATCGGCACGCCCGCGGAGAGCATGAGCGTCGCGACGAGGTTCCGCATCGATCGGCCCCGCGCCGCCCGCACGCCGCGGTCGGCGGTGTCGCCCTCGATGCCGTGGTTGAACGAGCGGTTGTCGTTCGAGCCGTCGCGGTTCTCCTCGCCGTTCGCCTCGTTGTGCTTGCCGTCGTACGACACCAGGTCGAGCAGGGTGAAGCCGTCGTGGGCGGTGACGAAGTTGATGCCGGCGAGCGGCCCGCGTGCCGTGTCGAAGAGGTGGCGCGAGCCGGTCAGGGCCCCGGCGAGCGCGCCGATGCCGGTGGCGGGGGCGCCGTGGCGTCGCTCCTCGGCGATGTCGGTGAGCCAGAACTGCCGCACGGTGTTCCGGAAGCCGTCGTTCCACTCGCTCGTCCGCGCGCCGAACGAGCCCGTCTTCCACCCGTCCGGTCCGACGTCCCACGGTTCGGCGATGACCAGGGTGTCCTGCAGGTCCGGGTGGTTCCGGATCCGCTCGAGCAGCGGGTGCGACGGGTCGAACACGTGGTCGGCGTCGCGGCCGAGCGCCGCCATCAGGTCGAACCGGAACCCGTCGACCTGCACCTCGCGCGCCCAGTAGCGCAGGCTGTCGACGATGAGGTCGGCCGTGGCCTCGACCGAGGTGTCGAGGGTGTTGCCGCAGCCGGTGGTGTCGTAGTACGAGGCGCCGTCGGCGGTCCACCGGTAGCGGTTCGCCCCGTCGATGCCCCGGAGCGAGGTCGTCGGGCCGCCGAGGCCCTCTTCCGCGGTGTGGTTGTAGACGACGTCGAGGACGACCTGGATCCCGGCGGCGTGCAGGAGCCGGACCATGCCCTTGAACTCGCGCAGCACCGCGGAGGCGCCCTCGGCCCGCGCACCGGGGGAGGCGTGGGCCGCGTGCGGCGCGAAGAACCCGAGCGTGTTGTAGCCCCAGGCGTTCTCGCGTCCGGCGTCCCGCAGCCACCGTTCGGTGTCGAAGGCGTGCACGGGCAGCAGCTCGAGCGTGGTCACGCCGATCCGGTGCAGGTGCGCGATGGTGCTCTCGTGGGCGACGCCGGCGTACGTGCCGCGGAGGTCCTCCGGGACGGCCGGGTTCGTCGCGGTCAGGGTCCGGACGTTCGCCTCGTACACGACGACCCGGTCGAGCGGCGTCGTCGGCTTGACCACCCCGCCCCAGTCGAACGCGTCGTCGACCACGACACCCGTCCAGCGTGGTCCGGTGCCGCGCACGATCCCACGGGCGTACGGGTCGAGCAGCGGACGCTCCGCGTCGAACTCGTCGAACGGACCGGCGGGACCGTCCACGAGCAGGTGGTACGTGTCCCCGGGTTCGACTCCCGGCACGGCACCCGCCCAGACGTCGCCGGACCGCGTCAGCGGGAACGTGCCGCGGCCGTCGACCACGACCGACACGGCCGTCGCCGTCGCCGTCCGCACCGAGAACCGCGGGACGTCGGCGGTCAGGAGGAACCCCGGGGTCTCGTCGATCGCCGTCTCGTGCATGGCACCAAGGGTACGAGGACCGACGAGTATCCTGGAAACGCTCGTTCAGGGGGTGCAGATGCCGGTCTACCTCGACCACGCCGCGACGACGCCGATCCTGCCGGAAGCGCTCGCCGCGTTCACCGCCGCGCTCGGCACCGTCGGCAACCCGTCGTCGATCCACAGCGCGGGGCAGCAGGCGAAGATGCTGCTCGAGGACGGCCGCGCCGCCGTCGCCGCCTCGCTCGACGCCGACCCGGTCGAGGTCGTCTTCACCTCCGGCGGCACCGAGAGCATCAACCTCGCCGTGAAGGGCATGTTCTGGGCGCGGCAGCAGGACCGTCCGCGCCCGCGCATCGTCGTCCCCGGCGGGGAGCACCACGCGACGGTCGACACCGTCGAGTGGCTCGAGCGCCACGAGGGCGCGGTCGTCGACGTGGTCCCGTTGGACGCGCAGGGTCGCGTCGACCTGGTTGCCCTGGAGGCGCGGCTCGCCGACGCCTCGGACGTCGCCCTGGTCACGTTCCTGTGGGCGAACAACGAGGTCGGCACGATCGCGCCGGTGTCGCGGATCGTCGAGCTCGCGCACGCCGCGGGCGTGCCCGTCCACAGCGACGCGGTCGCCGCGTACGGCCAGGTACCGGTGTCGTTCGCCGCCTCCGGGCTCGACGCGTTGAGCGTGTCGGCGCACAAGATCGGCGGCCCGGTCGGCATCGGCGCGCTCGTGCTCGGCCGTCGTGCGACCGTCGAGCCGCTCATCCACGGGGGCGGGCAGCAGCGCCAGGTGCGGAGCGGGACGCAGGACGCCCCGGCAGCGGCGGCCTTCGGGGTCGCGGCCGCGATGCCGCACGCGGACGTCCGGGCGCTGCGGGACCGGCTCGTCGCCGGGGTGCGGGCAGCGGTGCCCACCGCGGTGCTGATGGGGGACCCGGTCGACCGACTCCCCGGCAACGCGCACTTCACGTTCCCGGGCTGCGAGGGGGACTCGCTGCTCTTCCTGCTCGACGCGGCCGGGGTCGCCGTGTCGACCGGTTCGGCGTGCCAAGCCGGCGTGCCCGAGGCCTCGCACGTCCTGCTCGCCATGGGCCTGTCGGAGCAGGACGCCCGCGGTGCGCTCCGGATCACGCTCGGGCACACCACGACCGACGCCGACGTCGACGCGTTCCTCGCCGCCCTGCCGGACGCGGTGGCGCGCGCCGGAGCCGCGGGGATGGCGTCGAGGGAACCGCTCCTGGGACGCTGACCGGTCCACCGGGGCCGAGCCGCGCCTCCCGGGCTGGGAAGCACCGGTAGGATCGGTGATCATGGTCGAACTGGACTTCACCGAGCAGCTCTCCGCCCTCCGCGAGACCTTCGGCAACATCCGCTCGGTGGTCGACGTCGACCGCCTGCAGCGTGAGATCGCCGACCTCAGCGAGCAGGCCGGGGCCCAGGACCTCTGGGACGACGTCGAGCACGCGCAGCAGGTGACGAGCGCGCTCTCGCACCGGCAGTCGGAGCTGAAGAAGATCACCGACACCGAGCGCCGCATCGACGACCTCGAGGTGTTGGTCGAGATGGCGAACGAGGCCGACGACCAGGACTCCGCCGACGAAGCTGCTGCCGAGCTCAAGGCGATCCAGAAGACGATGGGCGACCTCGAGGTGCAGACGCTCCTCGACGGTGAGTACGACGACCGCCCCGCGGTCATCACGATCCGTGCCGGTGCCGGTGGTGTCGACGCCGCGGACTTCGCCGAGATGCTGCTGCGCATGTACCTCCGCTACTCGGAGCAGCACGGCTACAAGACCACCGTGATGGACACGTCCTACGCGGAAGAAGCGGGCATCAAGTCCGCCACGTTCGAGGTCGACGCCCCGCACGCGTTCGGCACCCTGTCGGTCGAGGCCGGCACCCACCGCCTCGTCCGGATGTCGCCGTTCGGCGCCGCGGGCAAGCGGCAGACGTCGTTCGCCGCGGTCGAGGTCATCCCGCTCATGCCGGAGACCGAGTCGATCGACATCCCCGAGAACGACATCCGCGTCGACGTGTTCCGCTCGTCGGGCCCCGGTGGGCAGTCGGTCAACACGACGGACTCCGCGGTCCGCCTGACCCACATCCCGACCGGCACCGTCGTCTCGATGCAGAACGAGAAGTCCCAGATCCAGAACCGTGCCGCCGCCATGCGCGTGCTGCAGTCGCGCCTCCTGCTCCTCAAGAAGGAAGAGGAGAACGCGAAGAAGAAGGAACTGGCCGGCAACATCACGGCGAGCTGGGGCGACCAGATCCGCTCGTACGTGCTGGCGCCGTACCAGATGGTCAAGGACCTGCGGAGCGAGCACGAGGTGAACAACCCCTCAGCCGTGTTCGACGGTGACCTCGACGGGTTCATCAACGCGGGCATCCGCTGGCGCAAGCAATCCGACGATTCCTGAGCCGCGCGCCTCGGTTGATTTCCGGGCGACGCGACCTACCCTGATCCGGTCATGATCAAATTCGACCAGGTCACCAAGGTGTACTCGGGCAACCCGAGCCCCGCCCTCGACGCCATCTCCCTCGAGATCCTCAAGGGGGAGTTCGTCTTCCTCGTGGGCGCGTCCGGGTCCGGCAAGTCCAGCTTCCTCCGCCTCGTGCTGAAGGAGGAGAAGCCGTCGCGCGGGCAGATCCACGTGCTCGGGCAGCGGCTCGGCGCCCTGTCGTCGCGCAAGGTCCCGTACTTCCGTCGCAACCTCGGCGTGGTCTTCCAGGACTTCCGGCTCCTGCCGAACAAGAACGTGTTCGACAACGTCGCGTTCTCGCTGCAGGTGATCGGCAAGAGCAAGGGCTTCATCAGCGAGGCCGTCACCGACGTGCTGAAGCTCGTGGGCCTCGCCGGCAAGGCGACCCGCATGCCGCACGAACTCTCCGGCGGTGAGCAGCAGCGCGTGGCGATCGCCCGAGCCGTCGTCAACAAGCCGGCGATCCTCCTCGCCGACGAGCCCACCGGCAACCTCGACCCGACGACCTCGGCCGGCATCATGGCGCTCCTCGAACGCATCAACCAGGGAGGCACCACCGTGCTCATGGCGACCCACGACGCCAGCATCGTCAACCAGATGCAGCGCCGCGTCATCGAGCTCTCGAACGGGACCATCCTGCGCGACGAGCAGTCCGGCGGCTACCAGACCCAGGCTGTGCCGATCCAGCGCGCGGGCGTCTCGAACACCACCGGCATCCAGACCATCCCGGGGATCATCCGATGAGGCTCGGGCTCGTCATGTCCGAGGTCGGCTCGGGCCTGCGGCGCAACGCGTCCATGGTCGTGTCCGTCGTCCTCGTGACCTTCATCTCGCTCACCTTCGTCGGCACCGCGATCCTGCTCCAGATGCAGATCAACCAGATGAAGGGGTACTGGTACGACCGGGCGCAGGTCGCGGTCTACCTCTGCACCGACACCGACACCACTGGTAACTGCACGGGCGCCAAGGCCACCGACGACCAGCGCAAGCAGGTCCAGGAGCAGCTCGACTCGTCGACCCTCAAGCCGTACATCGAGAAGACGTACTACGAGGACCAGGACCAGGCGTACGACCGGTTCAAACAGCAGTTCAAGGACTCGCCGGCGACGGAGTTCGTCAAGCCCGAGTACCTCAACGAGACGTTCTGGGTGAACCTGAAGAACCCGTCGCAGGCGGACGTCCTCGTCGAGAGCCTGTCGAAGGTCGCCGGCGTGCAGAGCGTGGTCGACCAGCGCGGGTACCTGCAACCGATCTTCAACCTGCTCAACGCCTCGTCGTACACGGCGATCGGCATCGCGGCGCTCATGCTCGTCGCCGCCGTGCTGCTCATCGCCACCACGATCCGGTTGTCCGCGTTCAGTCGACGGCGAGAGCTCGGCATCATGCGCCTGGTGGGGGCGTCGAACCGGTTCATCCAGACACCCTTCGTGCTCGAGGGGGTGATCGCCGCTGCCATCGGGGCCGTCCTGGCCGGTGGCGCGATCACTGCGGTGGTCTGGTTCTTCGTGCGGAACTACCTCGCGCAGCGGTTCTCGGGCACGGCGTTCATCGGCATGGGGGACGCGGCCGTCGTGGTGCCGTCGGTGATCGTGATCGGCATCGTGCTGGCGGGACTGTCCGCCTTCGTCGCGATCCGCCGCTACCTGAAGGTCTGACGCGTCGGCGGTCGTGCTGGCCGAGTCTCGGGCCGGCGGACACTTTCGTGCCTCCGGTGCCGCGGAAGTGTCCGCGTGGCCGAGTCTCGGCGGCGGCCGACACCGGCCCGGCGCGGGCGGCGCGCCGGGAAGGTGCGGTGGACGCCGCGCGTTGGGTAGTCTGTAGGGCTGCGCATCCGCAGCGACCGCACGGAAGGAGACACGCATGGCGAAGGAACGCGGCGAGAAGATCGTGGCGACGAACCGTCGCGCGCGTCACGACTACCTGATCGAGGACACGTACGAGGCCGGCATGGTGTTGTCCGGCACCGAGGTGAAGTCCCTCCGCGAAGGGCGCGCCTCGCTCGTCGACGGGTACGCCTTCATCGACGGCGGCGAAGCCTGGCTCGACGCCGTGCACATCCCCGAGTACACCGAGGGCACGTGGAACAACCACGCTCCCCGGCGCAAGCGGAAGCTGCTCCTCCACAAGCAGCAGATCGTGAAGATCTCGCACAAGACGGCGCAGGGCGGCTACACCCTCGTGCCGTTGCAGATCTACTTCCACGACGGCCGGGCCAAGGTGGAGATCGCGGTCGCGAAGGGCAAGCGGGAGTTCGACAAGCGCCAGGCCCTGCGCGAGAAGACGGACAAGCGCGAGGCCGAGCGGGCCATGCGCACCCGGAACCGCGTCGGCGAGTAGCGCGGTCGCACCTCGGTCGGCTAGACTGAGGGACTGCTCCGATCGGAGCATTGGCAACTCAACAGCGTGACAGCGGTTCGCACGTCCGGCCCGCATGGGGATGATCGGTTTCGACATTGCCTGTGTGCCGACGGGAAGCGGGCCGAGGACCCACGGTCATCTCGTCAACGATCCGTGGAAAACAACAAGTGCCAATTCCAAGCGCACTGACTTCGCTCTCGCTGCGTAAGCAGCCCAGCACATGAAGTCCGTCGGCCAGGTGATCGTCTTCTAACCTGAGTTCCGGCGTCATCCAGAGGACTTGCTGCACGGTTGCGCCTCAGGGCCGTGCGGGACTTGCACTGAGACTGGGCCCGTCGTCCTAGAAGCCGGTAGCAAAGGACGGGGCCGAGCAGAACGAACCATCCGGATACGCCCGTAGAAGACGTCGAATTGCAGCGATGGACGGGGGTTCGATTCCCCCCATCTCCACCATTCGTCGGACGCCGCACCGCTGTCACGCACTGCCACACCGAACGCCCCGACACCGTCCCCGGACGATGCCGGGGCGTTCGCTGTCCCGCCACCTCCGAGGACTACGATCCGCAGCAGGCGCGGGAACACGCCCGTGCCCACGAACGGGAGGTCCACGTGGTGCAGGAGATCGCGATCCGAGTCCGTCTGCGCGAGCAGGAGCGAGTGGTGCTCGCCGACTACGAGCGGGCGGTGGGCTCGGTCGCGACCGTCGCTGCGCTGGCCGCGTGGCTGCCGACGCCGGACGCCCGGTTGGTCATCCGCGGGCGTGGGGCCGAGCCGGTCCGCCTCGAGACGGTGACGTACGGCGCGGTGATCGAGATGCTCGTCGTGCTCGACCAGCGATCCGCAGCCGTCGAGCGTGGGGCGGCCGCGATCGCCGCGCTCATCGAGTCCGTGCGGCACGAGCACGTCGAGGACGACGTCTCCGGTGTGGCCGGTGAGCTCGACCGCCTCGACCGTTCGGCGCCGCGGGGCCGTTCGGTGGTCGAACGGTCGCTCCGTGCCTTCCTCGAGGGTGCCCGCGCCGACGTGCTCGCCCGGAAGACGACGACCCGCGTCCGGGCAGCCCAGGCGCTCGTCCGGCTCGCCGAGGACGGTGCGTCGATCGTCGTCGAGCGGGTGGAGGACGCGCTCGCGCCGACGCTCGAGGAGCACGAGGTCGACGTCCTCGCCGACACGGGGAGCGCGGTGGTGGTCGAGCCCGTCGACGGGGTCGAGTCGCCCGAGCCCGAGCCCGAGCCGGACAAGAAGGGCAAGCAGAAGTCCGACAAGAAGAAGTCCGGCAAGAAGCAGGACGCGAAGAAGAAGCACGACAAGAAGTCGGACAAGAAGCAGGACGAGAAGAAGAAGTCGGACAAGAAGAGCAAGAAGAAGCCCGAGAAGAAGTAGCCTGAGGGCTTGTACAGCACGTTTGTTTCCATTGTGTTAAACAATCCGACCAAAGTGCTGTCACGGTGCCAGAGTCGATGAGCGCAGCCCCCGTCCGAGGGGCGGCGCTCATCGACAGGAGCAACAGTGGCTACAACGACACAGGCGCTGCCGGACTCCGGCCTCAAGCGCAACGTCGGCTTCATCGGGCTCATCTGGGCCTCGACGGGGTCGATCATCGGCTCCGGCTGGCTCTTCGGTTCGCAGGAGGCCCTGAAGACCGCCGGGCCCGCCGCGATCATCTCGTGGCTCATCGGAGGGGTGGCGATCCTCGTCCTCGCACTCGTGCACGCCGAGCTCGGCGGCATGTTCCCGATCGCGGGTGGAACAGCGCGGTTCCCCCACATCGCCTTCGGCGGCATCGCCGGCGCCTCCTTCGGGTGGTTCTCGTGGCTGCAGTCCGTGACGGTCGCCCCGATCGAGGTCGAGGCGATGATCAAGTACGCACAGCACTGGCAGTTCGCCCACCCGTGGCTGCACACCGTGGTCATCGAGGGGGAGACCCAGCAGCTGCTGACCGGCGCCGGGATCGCGGTCGCGATCGTCCTGATGGCCGTCGTCACGGTGATCAACATGCTCAGCGTGAAGATCCTCGCGAACACGAACTCCGCGGCGACCTGGTGGAAGGTCGCCATCCCCCTGCTGGTCATCATCGTCCTGGCGTTCAGCGGGTTCCACGGCTCGAACTTCACGGCGGCGGACGGCTTCATGCCCGAGGGTGCGAAGGGCATCCTCGCCGCGGTGTCGACGTCGGGCATCATCTTCGCGTTCCTCGGCTTCGAGCAGGCGGACCAGCTCGCCGGCGAGGCCAAGAACCCGAAGCGGGACATCCCGCGCGCCGTCATCGGCTCGGTGCTCATCGGCCTCGTGATCTACCTGCTGCTCCAGATCGTGTTCCTCGGCGTCCTGCGTTCCGACGCGATCCAGGGCTCGTGGGCGACCGCGGACTTCACGAAGTACACCGGACCGTTCGCCGACATCGCGATGGCGGCCGGCATCACCTGGCTCGCCGTGGTCATCTTCATCGATGCGATCATCTCGCCCGCCGGCACCGGCCTCATCTACGTGACGGCCACGAGCCGCATCTCGTACGGGCTCAGCCGCAACGGGTACTTCCCGAAGGCCTTCGAGTGGACGACGAAGCAGGGCGTGCCCTGGGTCGGCCTCATCGTGGCGTTCGTCGTCGGGTGCGCGTGCTTCGCGCCGTTCCCATCGTGGCAGGGGCTGGTCAGCCTCATCACGAGTGCGTCCGTCCTGATGTACGCGGGTGCACCGTTGGCCCTCGGCGCGTTCCGGAAGCGGATCCCCGAGGTCGAGCGCCCCTACCGGATGCCGGCCGCGACGCTGCTCTCACCGATCGCGTTCGTCGTCGCGAACCTCATCATCCTCTGGACCGGGTGGGACACCGACTGGAAGCTCGGGGTCGCGATCCTCATCGGTGCCGTGGTGATCATCCTGAACAACGTGTTCCGCGGCGCCTCGAGCGTCCGCCCGCGCTGGGACTGGAAGGCGGCCCAGTGGCTGCTGCCGTACCTGATCGGCATGGGGCTCATCGTGTTCCTCAGCGACTTCGGCCCGCTGACGCACCCGGTGTTCCCGCTGTGGATCGACATCGTCGTGGTGGCGGTGTTCTCCCTGGTGATCTACTACTGGGCGATCAACTCGGCGTCCGACCGCGACGAGATCCTCCGCACCGCCGAGGACGTCCGAGACGTCGAGGAGAGCGGCGTCGTGGAGCCCGTCCACCACTAGGACCCGCGCCACTGGGCGCGCGGTCTCAGAAGTCGAACAGGTTCTGCCGGATGCCTCCGGCGCCGTACTCCCGTCGCAGGAGCCCACGGCGCCGGAGCACCGGCACGAGGTCGCCGAGCATCCGGTAGACCTGCGCCGGGTGCAGGTCGCCCGAGAAGATGATGCCGTCGTTGTCGGCGTCCGCGCCGAGCTCCTCGATGAAGTCCGCGAACTCGTCGGCGGTCCCGACGAAGCCCTCGCGCGAGGACACCCGACCCTTCCGGGCCTTGCGCTCCAGGAGCGTGCGCAGCGGTGCGTCGGGGGTGTCGCCGACGAGGCCGCGGATGGTGCCGGCCGAGACGTGGTCGCCGAACGTCCCCGCCGGGATCGGCGCGTCGAGGTCGAGCGCGAGCAGGTCCGTCTCGGAGTCGCTCGACCACGCGATCGCCGCGGTGCGGAGGTCGTCGTCGGACGGGTGCCGGGAGGCGTCGACGACGCGGTCCGCCTCGGCCGCCGACGACACGATCTCGGGCTTGAGGACGAACAGGATCCGCAGGGCGTCGGCAGTGCGTCCGGCGTCGGCCGCGGCGGAGAGCACCCGCGCGCGGTAGTCCCGCACGGCTGCCGCGGACAGCGGTGCGAGCGCGAGCTGCACGTCCGAGTGCGTGCCGGCGAACCCGAGCCCGCGGCCGGAGCCACCGGGGGAGACCACGATCGGGTCGGAGTCGAGCGGGAGGGCGTTGAGCGGGCCGTCCGCGGTGAAGTAGGCGCCCTCGTGGTGGAACGCGTCGAGGGCGTCGCCGTCGGCGAAGTGCCAGTCGGAGCGGTCCCCGACGTACCCGGAACCCCACGAGTGCCAGAGCCGCCGCACGAGCTGCAACCACTCCTCGGCGCGGTCGTACGCCGCGTCGTGCGGGAGCGGAGCGAGCCCGGCGTGCCGAGCGCTCCCGGTGTCCGTCACGACGTTGACGCCGAAGCGGTCGCCGGAGAGGTGCGCGAGCGTCGCGAACTGCAGAGCGGCGAGGTACGGCGGAGTGAACCCGGCGTTCACGGTCGGGGCGATGCCGATGTGCGAGGTCGCGGCGAACAGGTACGGCGCGAGCAGGAGCGGGTCGTGCTTCGGGCCGCCGTACGCCTGCCGGATCCGCAGGTCGAGCGTCGACGGGTTGCCGAGCGAGATCGCGTCCTCGGCGATGACGAGGTCCATGCCGGCCTGCTCGAGGGCGCGGACGGACTGCTGGTACAGGTCGGGCTTCGTCCAGTCGTGCCCCCAGTCCCAGTCGGACCGGCCCCACGCCTGCGGGCCGAACCCGCGCGAGAAGAAGTACCCGAAGTGCTGCAGTCCGGCCATTGCCTAGAGTTCCTCCGCGATGACGTGGTTGCCGGGAACGGCGTGTTCGAGGGAGGCGAGCTCCGAGTCGGAGCCGACCCGCGCCTCCTGGCCGACAGCGCCGACAGCGCCCGCCCCCGCGCCGCGCAACGCGGCGAACCCGCGCGACAGGTCGCGGACCAGGTCCGCGACGTCCTCGATGCCGACCGACAGGCGGATGAGGCCGTCGTCGATGCCCTGGTCGGCCCGTTCCTGGGGCGTCTTGCCGGCGTGCGTCGTGGTGGCGGGGTGCAGGATCAGCGAGCGGACGTCACCGAGGTGGGTCATCCGGCTGAACAGCTGGACGCTGTCGATGAAGGTCCGCGCGGCGGCTTCGCCGCCGTCCAGCGTGAACGCGAAGACGGACCCGGCACCGCGCGGCAGGTAGCGCTGGGCGAGGTCGTGGAACGGACTGGAGGCGAGACCCGCGTAGTCGACGCTCGTCACCTCCGGCTGCTGCTCCAGGAAGGACGCGACGGCCAGCGCGTTCGCGCTGTGGCGTTCCACGCGCAGCGACAGCGTCTCGATGCCCTGGCGGAGCAGGAAGGAGTTGAAGGGGGAGGGCGTCGGGCCGATGCGCGAGGCGACGACGTCGCGTGCGAAGACGACGAACGCGCGGCTGCCGTAGCGCTCGACGTAGCTCTCGCCGCCGAGCGACCGTTCCGGGCTGGTCAGGTGCACCCAGCGGTCCGGAGTCGCCGACCAGTCGAAGGTGCCGCCGTCGACGACCACGCCGCCGAGCCCGGCACCGTGGCCGGAGAGGAACTTCGACGCCGAGTGGACGACGATGTCGGCACCGTGGTCGACCGGGCGCACGAGGTACGGCGTCGCGAGGGTGTTGTCGACGATGAGCGGCACACCCGCACGGTGCGCGGTGTCGGCGACGCCGGTGATGTCGAGGACGTCGTTCTTCGGGTTCGGGATCGTCTCGGCGAAGAACGCCTTCGTGTTCGGTCGGACGAGTCGCGCCCACTCGTCGAGGTCGCGCTGGTCCGCGACGAAGTCGACCTCGATCCCGAGGCGTCCGAGGTTCTGCACGAGCAGGCCCTTGGTGCCCTCGTAGATGCTGCGCGCCGCGACGACGTGGTCCCCGGCCTGCAGGATGCCGAGGAACGCGACGGTGGCGGCGGCCTGCCCACTGCCCACCAGGATCGCCTCGACGCCGCGCTCGAGCAGCGCGACCCGGCGCTCGACGTCGGCGTTCGTGGGGTTGCCGAGCCGCGTGTAGGTGTAGCCGTCGTCGGTCCCGGCGAAGCGGTCGCGGGCCTGGTCGAAGTCGTCGAACAGGAAGCCCGAGGACATGTGGATCGCGGGGACCCTCGCACCGTGGCCCTGGTCGGGCTGGAACCCGCCGTGCACCTGCTCGGTCGCGAAACCGTGCGCCTCGTCCGTCACGGGACACCTCCTGCCGTCGTCGTGCCGGTACTCTCGCAGGCTTCTCCCCACGGTTCCCGTTTGCGGCGTTCCGTTACGGCGGGCGGCGGGCGCGTTCGCGCGGCGATCGCGACACTGCACCCGTCGATCGACGCGTGTCACGTCGGAAGGTGCGCACGCACCGGACTGGAGGCGCGGGTCGGCGCCGACCCGCGCCTCCAGTCCGGTGTCAGTCGCGGTGCGCGACCGTGGCGACCACCGCGGCCAGGCGTGCGGGCAGCCCGGGCGCGAGGCCCTCGGGCAGTGCGTCGAGGGCGAACCACCGGACGTCGTCGCTCTCGTCGCTGACGGTGGTCGTCCGAGCGGGATCGACCACGGCGACGAAGCCGACGTCCCAGTGCGCGGCGCAGGCGAAGCCCCCGTGCAGGTCGTGCCGGTCGAGGTCGGCCACGGAGGCGTCGAGCAGGTCGAGGTCGGCGATGCCGGACTCCTCGCGGGCCTCGCGACGGGCGGCATCGGCGAGGTCGCGGTCGCCCGGTTCGAGGTGTCCACCGAACTGCGCCCAGAACCGGCCCTTGCGGTGCAGGCACAGCAGCACGCTCCCGAGGTCGGGCGAGAACACGAAACACGACGCGGTGAGGTGCTCCGGGCCGCCGTCGCGTCGGAGTGCCGCGTCGCCGTTGGCCCGCACGAACGCGAGGAAGCGGTCGCGGTGCGGAGCGGTCGTCGCGGCGAGGGCGGTGGTCACGTCGTCGAGGTGCACCGTGCCATCGTCGCATCGGTCGTTGCGCGCGCGGGGTTGCGACGACGTCGATGTCGTACGACAGCGGGCTCGTCGTTGCCGCGCGTGCGCAACTGTTGCGCGCGCGGGGGTGCGACGACGTCGATGTCGTACGACGGCGACGATGTCGTTCCGAGTCGGCCACGGCCCACGGCCCACGGCCCACGGCCCGCCGCCCGCCGCCGCACGCGTCAGAACAGCGCGCGGACCCCGTCTGAGACGGTCGCCCACACCTCGAGCAGCGGACCGCGCGCGAGCCACACCGCGGCGGCGTTCACGGCGACGAACAGCACGAACCACACCGTCGCCGGCACCCGCATCTCGGCCGCGGCGATGTGGAAGTCGGTCTGCACACGGGCCCCGGTCGCGAGCCACCGGGCGACCTGCACCACCGAGCGCAGCCCGTCCACGACGAAGAACGCACCGACCGCGGCGACCACGAGCACGGTCGTCTCGGACGGGCGCAGGGCGACCCAGAGCGCGAGCGCGTCGAAGCCGAGGACCACGAGGATCCCGAACCAGTTCCGCACGAACGCGAGCGCGACGAGCCCGACGACGCCGAGGACCACGACGGGCACCCACCTCGACCCGTGCAGCACCCCGGTCACGAGCAGCACGCCGGCCCAGAGCGGCGCGCTGTAGCCGGCGTAGAGGTTGACGATCCGCACGAGCCACCGGATCGCGCCGGGGACGCGACCGAGCTGGACCCAGGCCTCGCCCGAGCCGTCCGGGTGCAGCTCGATGCGCTGGATGCGTCCGCCGAACGGCACGACGACGACGGCGTGCCCGACCTCGTGCGCGATCGTCGCGGCGATGCGCGCCACCCGGCCGACGAACGGCACGAACGGCAGGACCGCGCCCACGAGGAGCGCGACGACGACGAGGGGCGGGGCTGCGGTGGTCAAGGGACCAGGATCGCAGCACCGCCCGTGACGAACCCGGCAAGACCCTGGGGGAGCAACGACGGCACCAGCGTCGCGGCGATCACGATGACCGTCGCGACGATGGCGAGCGCCGTGAGGACGGCGAGGAACACCGTCAGGCGGTTGAAACGCGTGTGCCTGGCTATTCGACCGTCACCGACTTGGCGAGGTTCCTCGGCTTGTCCACGTCGCACCCCAGCTGGAGCGCGAGCTCGCGGGCGAGCATCTGCAGCGGGACGACGGCCTCGAGCGGACCCCACGGTGCGGTCGCGCGACCCCAGGCGAGGTCGCCGACGATGCGCCGGCCGAGTGCGGGGATGTCCGACCCCTCGCCGCCGATCGTGATGACGAACCCGCCGCGGGCACGGACCTCGGCGATGTTCGCCTGCAGTCGGTGGTCGCCGTGGTCGATGACGACGACCGGGGTCCCCTCGTCGACGAGGGCGAGCGGGCCGTGCTTCAGCTCGCCGGCCGGGTAGGCCTCGGCCCAGCGGTAGCTGAGCTCCTTGAGCTTGAGCGCGCCCTCGGCCGCGTAGGGCAGCCCGGCGCCGCGGCCGAGGAAGAGGAAGCCGGTTGCGTCCTTGACGCTCGAGACGAGCAGCGGGATGCGGTCGGCGGCGATCGCGGCGGCGTGGTCGATGCGGGCGGGGAGGTCGGAGAGCTCGCCGACGAGCGCGGCCGCGCGTTCGCCGTCGATCCGACCCGAGGCGACGAGCGCGGAGATCACCGCGGCGACGCCGACGACGACCTGCGCGGTGAACGTCTTCGTCGCGGCGACACCGATCTCCGGGCCGGCGTGGCAGTCGAGCACGGCGTCCGCCCGTCGGGCCAGGGAGGAGTGCACGTTGTTCGTGAGCGCGAGCACCGGGTGCCGGTCCTCGAAGCGGTCGAGCGCGCGGAGGACGTCGGCGGTCTCGCCGGACTGGCTGATGGCGACCACGAGCGTGCCCGGGCCGAGCACCGCCTGGTCGGCCTCGCTCGCGACGACGATGTCCGTCGGCACGCCGCCGATCCCGCGCAGCGCGGTGGCGATCACCTGCCCGGCGTTGAGCGAGGTGCCGCACGCGACGATCGCCAGTCGGTGGAACCCGGGGAGCCCCAGGCCGACCCACATGCTGCCGTCCGCGGCCCGGCGGGCGACCCGGTCGAGGATCGAGGCGACGACCTCCGGCTGCTCCTCGATCTCCTTCGCCATGTGGTCCGGGTGGTCGCCGAGGTCGAGCGCGGTCGCGGCGAACGGGGACGGCGTCGGGAAGGGCACGGGGACCGTGACGCCGGAGGACGACCACGTCCAGGCCTCGCCGAGTTCGACGACGTCGCCGTCGCGGAGCGCCACGAAGGTCTCGCACCACTCGGCGATCGCCCCGATGTCGCTCGCCACGAAGTCGCCGCGGGCGGACCGTGCGACGACGAGGGGGGAGCGCTCGGCGGCGACGACCATGCGGCCGTCCCGGGCGTCGAGCACCACGATCGCCCACGAGCCCTCGAGCTGCGCGGTCGCGATCTGCACCGCGAGCATGAGGTCCGGGTCCACCGCGAGCGCCCGCTCGACGAGGTGCGCGATGACCTCGGAGTCGACGTCCGACGAGAACACGTGGCCCTGGCGCTCGAGCGTCGCACGGAGCCGGTCGGCGTTCTCGACGATGCCGTTGTGCACGATGCTGATCCGGCCTGAGCAGTCGGCGTGCGGGTGCGCGTTCGACTCCCGCACGACGCCGTGCGTCGCCCACCGGGTGTGCCCGATGCCGACCCCCGTCAGCGCGTCGCCGGAGCGTGCGGCGACGAGCGTGCGCAGGTCACCGACACGGGACACGGACCGGATGGTCTCGGTGCCGCCGTGGGCGGTCCGGACGGCGATGCCCGCCGAGTCGTACCCGCGGTACTCGAGTCGTTCGAGTCCGTCGAGCAGGTAGGGGGACGCGTCGTCGGTGACGCGGGCCGCGATGATGCCGCACATCTGGTTTCCCTTCGGGTGGGAGGAGCAGCTCGGGTGGGGGAGGGAGGAGCCTTGCGGCACCGACCGCCGTCGGGTCTGCCGTGCGTCCGGTCCGCCAGCCCGGGCCGCCGCCCGTCCTCGGATCAGGCGAGGACGGACGACGGCGTTCGTGGGCCGACGGTTCGGGTACCGGACGGGGTACCACGGGCGGGCTCCCTGAGGAGCACGGCGGTCGGTGCACGAGAAGCATCACCCGCCGGTCGGTGACACGGCAACGGTCGTCGCCCGCTCTTGCGGTTCACCGCGAGCGGTCCCCCGTTCGGAGGACAGGGCGTGCGGAGTCCCGCAACCCGCATCCACGGCCCGCACCGACGACGAACGGGAGGCGCGGTGCCAGCTGGCACCGCGCCTCCCGTCCGGTGGTGGGTCGCGTCTCGACTACGTGAGCAGCGCGACCAGGTGCGAACGCGAGCGCGCTCCCACCTTGCGGTAGATCTGCGTCAGCCGCAGCTCCACCGTCCGCTGCGACATGAAGAGCGACGAGGCGATCTCGCGGTTGCGGTACCCCTCCGTCACCTTCTGCACGACGGCGCGCTCCTCCGCGGTGAGCGAGGTGAGCACCGCCGAGGCGTCCGGCGCGCTGCGCGGCGTCCCGGGCATCTGCGCGGACAGCACCGGCCCGGACCGGAGCGACGTCGGCGAGCCGAAGACCGGCATCGCGACCGTCGCGGCCGGGGTGGCCAGCGGACGCCGGAGCCCCGCCGCCTCGTACGCCGCCGCAGCGGCCGCACCGAGACGCGGACGCTCCGCCGGGGTCCCCACGGCGGCGAGCGCCGCGAAGGTCCGAGCACGTTCGAACTGCGAGTCGTGCGGCTGGAACAGCTCCAGTGCACGGCGACGCGCGGTGTCACGGGTGGTGTCGTCCGCGACCAGCGCGAGGCTCCGCGCCAGGACGAGGGCGCCCCAGCGCGACGGGCGGGCGTGGTGGTCCGCCGCCAACCGTGCGGCGATCGCCCGGGCGTCGTCGATCCGGTCGAGTCGCGTGTACGCCTCCACCAGGTCGCCGAGGTGCCGGAGCAGCGCCGGGTTCCGCAGGGAACGACCGATCGCGTCCGCCGCCTCGAGCGATGCCGCCGCCTCGTCGAGCCGACCGTCGAGCAGCAGCACCCGGCCGCGGAGGGCGTGCAGCTTGGCGGTCGCACCCCACAGTCGGTTCGTGGAGCGCTGCGCGAGGCACCGGTCGATGACCTCGAGCGCCTCGGGGGAGCGCCCCTCGGCGAAGTGCCGCCAGGCCAGGGCGATGGCACGGGACGGCTCGCGGAGCCGTTCGACCACCGACGACCCGGCTTCCCACACGTCGATCGCGCGGAGCGCCTGCCGGAAGTTCCCGGAGCGCACCTCGTTCTCGGCGGACAGGTAGCGCGCGGCCTCGGTCCAGACCGGCATGGCCTGCTGTCCCCGTGCGAGGACGAGGGCGAACACGCGGCGTGCGCTCCGGTACCGCTCGGCGATGCTCAACGCGTGGGCGAGCAGCAGCAGCGCCGGGTCGGACATGCCGACCAGCGTCGCGGTGGACAGCCCGTCGTGCAGGGCCGTGTCGGCCGGGAGGGTCCCGTCGACCGCGGCGATGAGCTCGTGCACGGTCCCGGTGATCTCCAGGGTGTGCGCGGACGCGGACCCCTTGAGCGGCTCGGCCCGGGCGAGGAGGTCCCTGGCGTGGTCGAGCTCCCAGGCCTCGGCCCGGAAGGAGGCGACCATCGCGAGGAGTCCGCTGAGCGCGTCCGCCTCGGCGGCGTTCTCGGGGTCGACCGGCACGAGGAGCTCGTCCGCGTGCACGGCGTCGCCGCTGAGGTACTGCACCGAGTACGACAGCCGGAGCCGCCGGGTCTCGTCCGCGGTCGCTCGGAACGGCCGGATCGCGGCGAGGTACCGCGCGGCGAAGCCGAGCAGCCGGTTCGCGAGCAGGGCCTCGGCGACACCGAGGAGCGCCGCGTGCTCGTCCTCGTGCCCGGAACCGATGTGCAGGGCGCGTTCGGTGAGCACGACCGCGGCCTGGGCGTTGCCGTCCACGACGTACGAGCGGGCTGCACGGAGCAGTGCGACCACGTCCGGGACGTCATCGACGAAGCTGCGGTGCCACGCGGCCGCACGCGGGTCGGACTCGGCGCTCGCCGCGGCGAGTTCCGTGTGCGCGGCCCGACGGTCCCGTGCCGGCATCCGCCAGTACAGCGCGGAACGGACCAGGGGATCGCGGACCGAGACGGTCTGCCCCTTGACGGTCGTGAGTCCGGCGTGTGCCAGGTCGTCGAGCTCGTCGCGGTCCCAACCGGTGGTCTTCGCCACGGGGACGAGGGCCAACCGCGCCAGGACGTCCAGATCGCGTCCTGCTGCGGAACCGAGCACCAGGGCCGCGATGGCCTCGGTGGTCGGGGTCGGTCGGAGCGGCAGCACGAGCGGCTCGGAGCCGTTCAGCTGCTCGCGACTGAGCACGGCGAGCTGCTCGCGCAGTGCGCCGGGGTTGCCACCGGTCTCCTCGGCGAGGACGGCGAGGACACCCTCGTTCGCGTCTTCCGGAGCCATGTCACGGGCGAGCACGAGTGCTTCGTCCGAGGGCAGCGGTTCGATCCGGAGCGTCGGCAGGGCCGCGAGCGGTCCGGCCGGCGGCACGGTGCGGACCGTGGCGACGACGCGCAGTGCCGTACCGGCGAGCCGCGACGCGAGGAACGCGATGAGCTCCTGGCTCTCCACGTCCATGCGGTCGAGGTCGTCGATCAGCACGAGCGTCGGCGGCAGGGTGAGGGCGTGCACGGCGTCGAGGAAGTCGTGCGCTGCCGCCAGCCCCGGCGTCTGCCGGTCGACGGGTGCGCTCCCCTGGAGGAGGTGCGCGATGTGGGCCGTCGCACGGGGATCGTCGAGTGCGGTGAAGAGCGAGGTCACGCCGGCCAGGGGCCAGTGGGACTCACTCCCGTTCACTCCGACGCGTACGACGGGGAGGGAGACGCGGTTGGACACCGCGTCGAGGACGCTGCTGCGTCCGGAACCAGGGTCGCCGACGACGACCATCGCGGACTCACGAGGGAGTACAGCGAGGGTCGCGATCCGGTCGACCTCGAGACGGCGACCGGTGAGTGCCATGACTCACCGGCCTCCGGGCCCGGAAGCGGATGCAACGGAGGAGAGGGACCGGTCGGAGGCACGGCGGGTGACCGCGCGCAGAGCCGGACGTGGGGCACGCAGGGAAGAACGCGTGCCGGAGCAGTCGGAAACGGAATGCGGATGACGAGTGAGGGTGCACTCGGTTCCGCTCGGGAACGATGAAGTCATCGTCTGTATCACCCCTCGGGTTAGGGTCTTCGGACGAAGCACGACCGGTCTGGCATCCCGTTCGGAGCTAGGGACTCCGAAGCGGCACCTGACCTGTCGCCTGAAAGCAAGATAACTCAGGTTCTGGCTCGGATGGCCGGTCTCCGCAATCCGATGTCCACCCGCGGTGTCCCCAGTCCGGGGGGCCACGTGCCCCCCTCGGGGGGCGTTCCCGGATCGGCTCCGGCGATCCGCGGTACGAAACCGGGGTACAGCCGGTGTCCGCCGCAGGGCCGACCCGCGGGGTGGTCGTCGGTCGAGCGTTCGTGCCGACTCGGAACGACAACGCCGATGTCGTACGACGTCGATGATGTCGCTCCCGCGCGGCCGCAACGGTTGCGCGCGCGGGACTGCGACGAGGCCGCTGTCGTACGACGTCGACGATGTCGCACCGCGGCGCGTGCAACAGTTGCACGCGCCGGGCGTTCGGGGCCGTCAGCGGCGGATGACCTCGACCACGGCGTCGTGCACGAGTCCGTTCGTCGCGAGGGCGCTGCCGTGCCAGGGACCGGGATCGCCGTCGAGCGAGGTGAACCGGCCACCGGCCTCCTCGACGATCGGCACGAGCGCCGCCATGTCCCACGGCTTGAGGTCGGGTTCGCCGGCAACGTCGAGGACGCCCTCGGCCACGAGCATGTACGACCACATGTCGCCGTAGGCCCGGGTGCGCCAGACCCGACGGGAGAGCGTCACGAGGGCGTCCAGGCGGTCGTCGTCGTCCCACTGCTGGATGCTGTTGTAGCTCAGGCTGGCCTCGGCCAGGGAGTCGACGCCGGAGACGTGCAGTGGTCCGTCGAAGGAGTGCGCGCCGAGCCCCTCGGCCGCCCACCAGCGCTTGCCGAGGGCGGGGGCGCTCACGACGCCGAGGACCGGGCGCCCGTCCACCGCGAGCGCGATGAGGGTGGCCCAGACCGGGACGCCGCGGAGGTAGTTCGCGGTGCCGTCGATGGGGTCGACCACCCACTGGCGGTGGCCCTCGCTGACGGCCTCGGCGCCGGTGTCGGCGGTGGTCTCCTCGCCGAGGAAGGCGTCGTCGGGACGCTCGGCACCGAGCCGCTCGCGGAGCGCTCGTTCGACCGCCTGGTCGGCGTCGGTGACGTGCGTGCTGTCGGCCTTCTTCGACACGTGCAGGTCGGCGGCGCGGAACCGCTCGAGGCTGATCGCGTCGGCGGTGTCGGCGAGGGAGCGGGCGAAGTCCAGGTCGGCGCTGAGGTCCACGGTCGCCAGCGTAGCGGGGGCTACGCCGCCACGACCTCTTCCTCCTCGAGGGCGGTGACCTCGCGCGCACGGGCGATGCGGGCCCGGCGGGCGACGAGACCGTGCACGACGACGCAGAGCAGCACGGCTGCGGCGAGCCAGAGTGCCAGCACGAGCGACGACCGACCGAGCGAGGCGCCCGGGAAGTACTGCAGGTCCTGCGCTGCCTGCAGCCAGGCGGCGCCGCTCCAGAACGTGTTGAGACCGGCGAAGAACCCCGGCTGGAACGCCGGCTGGAAGATGCCGCCGGACGACGTGAAGTTGAGCATCACGAACAACATCGTGAGGATCGGCGTCGTCCACCGGCCGAGCAGCGGGTGGAGGCCGACCCCGAGCGCGACGATGATCGCGTCGTACATCCAGGCGAACAGGAAGATCTCCCACCGGTTCGTCGTGATGGTGCCGTACAGCGGACCGGCGATGAGGATGCCGATGCCCGCGACCACTCCGGCCGTCGCGAGGCCGGTGACGGCGGTCCACAGCGGTCGCAGCCGGGTGGCGAAGGCGGCCACCGCGATCGCGGACGCGTAGCCGCCGACGCTCAGGGCGACGAGCAGGAAGAACAGGCCCTGTCCGGTGGTGTCCTCGTCGCCGGAGGGCACGACGTCCTGCACCGTGAAGGGCAGGTGCGACCGGTAGGCGATCGGCATGAAGATCTTCTGGGCCGCGCTCGCGGTGGTCTCCGACGCCGCGGTCGAGACGTAGAGCGTCGCGCCGGTCGCGGTCGGTGCGTAGACGGCGGCGAGGTCGCGGTCACGGACCTGGCGCTCGGCCTCGGCGGTGGAGGACACGACGTGGGTGACGAGGGCGCCGTCCGACTCGTCCGTGACGGTCTGTGCGAACACCTGGGTCGCCGCACCCTGTCCGACGATGCCGACCGGGAGGTCGTGCGGCGTCGGGGCGTGGAAGGCGCCGAGGTAGGCGAGACCCATGCCGATCGCGAGGAAGAGGGGCACGAGGATGTGCGAGCCGAAGCTCAGCAGGGTGCGGCCGAGTCCCTGAGGACGGAGCGTCGACGGGCCGTTCGGCTGACGCGGGGCCCTGGAGGCCCGAGGGGCGGCGTGCGAGTGGGTGTGGGGGGAGGTGGTGTGCACGTGCGACGTCGTTGTCGTCATGGGGGAGGACGGGGCGTCGACGGCGGGGGTCGGCGCAAAGTTGTACTTTGCAACTTCAGACACGAAGGGCAACTGTACAACGTCGGTGCACACCTGTCGACCCGGGTGCTGCGCGAGGCGCGAGGCGCGAGGCACGCCGGCGCCCCGCGCTACTCAGTGCCCGGGTCCTCGGCACCCATGCCGGTCAGCAGCGCGCGGAACGAGTCGAGCCGCTCGACCCCGGTCGACCCGAGCTCGCCCGCCTGCACCCGGTCGACGATCTCCCAGTCGTGCGCCTGGGAGAGGGGGATCCCGTCCGCCGGCTCGCGGACGGGCACGGCGTGCGAGGCGAAGGCACGGAACACGTTCGCGGGGTCGACGTGTCCGAGCCCGAACGACCGGACACCCGGGGTGTCGATGATCCACCCGCCGTCCCGCACCTGCAGCGCGATCGACGACGACGAGGTGTGCCGTCCCCGACCGGTCACCGAGTTGACGACCCCGGTGGCCCGGGAGGACCCGGTCAGCGCGTTCACGAGCGTCGACTTCCCGACGCCCGAGTGCCCGACGGTCACGGTCACCTTGTCGTCGAGGACCTCGTGCAGGGCGTCGAACGGCACGTCGTCCGAGCGGCTCGTCACGATGCGCAGGTCGAGGCACGCGAAGTGCGCGAGGAACTCGGTGGGATCGGCGAGGTCGGTCTTCGTGATGCAGAGGATCGGGTCGAGGCCGGCGTCGAACGCCGCCACGAGGTACCGGTCGATCAGTCGGGTGCGCGGCTCGGGGTCGGCGGCGGCCACGACGATGAGCATCTGGTCGGCGTTCGCCACGATGACGCGCTCGACCTCGTCGGTGTCGTCGGCGCTCCGGCGCAGCAGCGTGGTGCGCTCGGCGACCTTCACGATGCGCGCGAGGGAGCCCGGTTCGCCGGAGACGTCGCCGGCGAGGTGGACCGTGTCGCCGGTGACGACGGACTTCTTCCCCAGCTCGCGGGCCTTCGTGGCCGTGATGACCCGGTCCCCGACGAGCACGCCGAAGCGCCCGCGGTCGACGTTCGTCACCCACCCGGTGGGGGCGTCCTCGTACGTCGGACGGACCTTCGTGCGGGGGCGGTTGCCCTTCGGGTTGGGTCGGACCCGGACGCTCGACTCGTCGTACTGCCCGTACGGCTCGTCCGCGTCGGAGTCGTCACCGTCGACGTCGTCCCACCAGCTCATCGCGTCAGACCCCCGCGTCGCCGGTCGCGACCAGGGCCGCCCACAGCTCGGGGAACTGCGGCAGCGTCTTCGCGGTCGAGCCGATGTCGTCGACGGCGACGCCGTCGACGACGAGGCCCACGACCGCGCCGGCCGTCGCCATCCGGTGGTCGTCGTACGCGGCCCAGTCGCCGCCGTGGAGCGCGGCAGGCTCGATGCGCAGGCCGTCGTCGAGTTCGTGCACCGCGCCTCCCGAACGGTTGACGTCCGACGCGAGCGCGGCGAGACGGTCCGTCTCGTGCCCACGCAGGTGGCCGATCCCGGTGATCTCGGACGGGCCGTCGGCCAGGGCCGCCAACGCGACCAGGGCAGGCGCGAGTTCGCCGCCGCGGCTGAGGTCGAGTTCGAGACCCGGGAGGGAGGCGCCACCCCGGACCCCGACGCCGCCGTCGAAGACGAGGTCGTCGCCGTCCCGCGTGACGGTCGCGCCCCACAGGGGGAGGAGCCGCTCGAGGTCGGCACCGACCTGGGTCGTCGCCGTCGGCCAGGTGCGGATGCGGACGGTGCCGCCGGCGACGAGCGCCGCCACGGCGAACGGCGCGGCGTTCGACAGGTCGGGTTCGATGGTGACGTCGCGGGCAGCGATGGGACCGGGGTGCACGACCCACTCGCCGACCGCGGGCTCGTCGACCCGGACACCGCGGGCACGGAGGGCGGCGACGGTCATCTCGATGTGCGGCATGCTCGGCAGGCGCTCGCCGATGTGCGTGAGGTGCAGGCCCTCGTCGAAGCGCGGGGCGGAGAGCAGGAGCCCGGAGACGAACTGCGACGAGGCCGAGGCGTCGATCGAGAGCGATCCGCCGCGGACCGAGCCGGTGCCGGTGAAGGAGAACGGCATCGCGCCGCCGCCGTCGTCGGTGACGTCCACGCCGAGGTCGACGAGCGCCTGGATGACGGCGTGCATCGGCCGCTTGCGCGCGTACGGGTCGCCGTCGATCGTGACCGGCCCGACCGCGAGGGCGGCGAGGGGCGGCAGGAAGCGCATCACGGTGCCGGCGAGCCCGCAGTCCACCCGCACGTCGCCGTGCATCGGCGCCGGTGTGATGCGGAGGTCGGGGCCGTAGGGGTTCGGGGTCGCACCGGGCGCCGGCGCGACCTCGTCGATCCCGACGCCGAGCTGCCGGAGCGCCTCGACCATGAGCGCCGAGTCGCGCGAGTGCAGCGGCAGCCGGATGGTCGACGGACCGTCGGCGAGGGCAGCGAGCACGAGTTCGCGGTTGGTGAGCGACTTCGACCCGGGCAGCGACACGTCACCGTGCAGCGGACCCCGCGCGAGCGGGGCGATCCAGGGCTCGGTCCGGGACTGGGAATGCGTCGTGACTGCCATCGGTTCACAAGGGTACTGAACGCACCGGGAGGATCAGTGGCGACAGCGACACTCGCACGACCGCGGACGACTCTGCCCGCCGTGCCGACGACGCTCGGGAGCACCGTCGGCCTAGACTCGACGGCGATGACGACCGACGAACCGCACGCAGCACCGCACGACCTGGTCGAGGAGACCGAGGCGCAGCTCGACGCGGTGTCCGAAGAAGCAGCACTGCGCGAGGACGAGGCCAGCGACCGAGAGGACGAGGCCAGCGACGACGAGGCCACCGCGGTCGACGTCGTCGACGCGAAGACCGTCTCCGAGGCCGAGCTCCGTTCCCTCTTCGAGGACCAGGCACTGCCCTTCATGGACCAGCTCTACGGTGCCGCGATGCGGATGACCCGCAACCCGGCCGACGCGTCCGACCTCGTGCAGGAGACCTTCGTCAAGGCCTTCGCCGCGTTCCGCCAGTTCAAGCAGGGCACGAACCTCAAGGCCTGGCTGTACCGCATCCTCACGAACACGTTCATCAACACGTACCGCAAGAACCAGCGCAACCCGTACCAGGGCACGATTGACGAGCTCGAGGACTGGCAGCTCGGTGGCGCGGAGAGCGTGACGCAGTCGATCTCGGCGCGCTCCGCCGAGGCCGACGCCATCGACCACCTGCCGTCCTCCGCCGTGAAGGACGCGCTGCAGGCCATCCCGGAGGACTTCCGGATGGCCGTCTACTTCGCCGATGTCGAGGGGTTCTCCTACCAGGAGATCGCCGACATCATGAAGACCCCCGTGGGGACGGTCATGAGCCGCCTCCACCGTGGCCGCCGGCTCCTCCGCGGGCTCCTGGCCGACCACGCACGTGAGACCGGCATCGTCCCGGACGCAGCGTCGACGGCGACGATGCGCGGACGAGGCCGGAAGGTTGCCGCGGCGTCGAGCCGCGTCGAAGGGAAGGAAGCACGATGAGCGGCTGCGACTGCTCGAAGGCGAAGGCCGAGCTCGAGGAGTTCCTGCACGGGGAGCTCTGCCGCGAGGACGCGGCGGACATCCGTGAGCACATGGACGACTGCGAGGACTGCACGACCGAGCACCGCGTCGGCGTCGTCCTCATCGAGACGGTCCGTCGCGCGTGCAAGGAGACGGCACCCGAGGAACTCCGCACCGAGATCCTCGCCCGCATCCGCCTGGAGCAGGCCACCCACTGAACGTCCTGGCAGCCGTCGTCACACGCACGGCGCTGTCGGTAGTGTCGCGGGCATGACCCTCTCCGTCGAGTCGATCACCACCTGGTCCGACACGGACGTCGCCGACGTCGCCGCCCTCGTCCGACTGCTCGGCCACGAGGTCGACGACGCCGCCATGCGCGCCCGCCTCGAGCGGCTCACGCCCGAGGCCGGCCACCGGACGTGGGTGGTGCGGGACGACGACGGTCGTGCGATCGCGGTCGCCGGCGCGCAGGTCACGTGGGCGTACGCGAGCGACGAGCCGACGGCGCAGCTGCTGCTGATGGTGGTCGACGATTCGGCCAGGAGGCTCGGCACCGGTTCGGCGCTCATCGGCACGTTCGAAGCATGGGCGGTCGAGCAGGGTGCGCGTCGCCTCAGCGCCGTCAGCGCTGCGGCCACGGACAGCGCGCACCGGTTCTACCAGAAGCGCGGGTACCACGACGCCGGGGTGCGCTACACGAAGATCGCGTAGCGCACCCCGGCGTCGGGGGTCAGCCCAGCGCTCGCGTGATGACGTCGGTCGCTTCCTGTGCGGAGCGCTTCGAGGACCCCGTGGCCGGCGCGGCACTCGCAGGACGCGCGGCGACCGACAGCGGCCGACCGTCGAGGTGCGGCGACAGGTTCATGCACACGAACGGCCAGGCGCCCTGGTTCTCCGGCTCTTCCTGCGCCCACACGACGTCGGCGCCCGGGTAGCCCGCGAGCACCTGGAGGATCTGCTCGAGGGGGAGCGGGGCGAGCTGCTCGAGCCGGACGAGGGCGACGTCGGTGGCGCCGCGCTTGTCGAGCTCGGCGCGCAGGTCGTGGTGCACCTTGCCGGAGTGCAGGACCACCCGGCGCACCGCCGACTTGTCGGTCACGCGGTCGTCGTCGAGGACCTCCGAGAAGGTGCCGCTCGTGAACGCATCGACGGGGCTCGTCGCCTGGCGGAGACGCAGCATCGCCTTCGGGGAGAACACGATGAGCGGCTTCTGCGGCCGCTCCCACGCCTGGCGTCGCAGCAGGTGGAAGTACGACGCCGGGGTCGACGGCCGGGCCACCACCATGTTGTCCTCGGCGCAGAGCTGCAGGTACCGCTCGATGCGCGCCGACGAGTGGTCCGGTCCCTGACCCTCGTAGCCGTGGGGGAGCAGGAGCACGAGGCCCGAGCGCTGTCCCCACTTCTGCTCGGCGGAGGAGATGAACTCGTCGATGACGGTCTGGGCGCCGTTCGCGAAGTCGCCGAACTGCGCCTCCCACAGGACGAGGGCCTCGGGACGCTCGACCGAGTAGCCGTACTCGAACGCCATCGCCGCGTACTCGCTGAGCAGCGAGTCGTAGATGTACAGGCGGGCCTGGTCCTCGGTGAGGTTCGCGAGCGGCAGCCACTCCTGGCCGTTCACCCGGTCGTGGAAGACGGCCTGGCGCTGCACGAACGTGCCACGTCGGGCGTCCTGCCCGGCGAGTCGGACGGGCTTGCCCTCGACGAGGATCGACCCGATGGCCATGAGCTCCGCCATCGCCCAGTCGACGCCGCCGTTGCGGGTCATGTCGGTGCGCTTGGACAGGAGCTGCTGGAGCTTCGGGTGGACCTGGAAGCCGGCGGGCGGGTTGCTGTGCGCGTCGCCGATCGCCCGGACGAGTTCCTCGGACACCGCGGTCTCGTGCACCTCGACCTCGGAGTCGTCGCGCTGCGCCGCCGGTCGTTCGAGGCCCTGCACCGCGCCGTCGTCGTCGACCGTGATGACCGGGATCGTGCCGGTCTGCGCCTCGTGCGTCTCGGCGAAGGCGCGTTCCAGGCGGTCCTGGAAGTCGCGGTGCGCCTCGTCGTACTCCTCCTGCGTGATGTCGCCGCGGCCGACGAGGGCCTCGGTGTAGAGGGTGCGGACGGAGCGCTTCGCCTCGATGAGGTTGTACATGAGCGGCTGCGTCATCGACGGGTCGTCGCCCTCGTTGTGTCCGCGGCGGCGGTAGCAGATGAGGTCGATGACGACGTCGCGGTGGAACTCCTGCCGGTAGGCGAAGGCGAGCTCGGCGACGCGGGCGACGGCCTCGGGGTCGTCCCCGTTCACGTGGAAGATCGGCGCCTGGATCGTCTTCGCGACGTCGGTGGAGTACACCGAGCTGCGGGCCGACTCCGGCGGGGTGGTGAACCCGACCTGGTTGTTGATCACGAGGTGCACGGTGCCGCCGGTGCGGTAGCCGCGCAGCTGCGACATCTGCAGGGTCTCGACCACGACGCCCTGCCCGGCCATCGCGGCGTCGCCGTGGACCAGCACGGGCAGGACGCCGAACGTGCCGGGGGCCTGCCGGTCCTGCTTCGCGCGGACGATGCCCTCGAGCACGCCGTCGACGGCCTCGAGGTGGGACGGGTTCGCGGCGATCGTCACCGGGATGGCGGTGCCGTCGCTGGCGCGGAACACGCCCTCGGTGCCGACGTGGTACTTCACGTCGCCCGAACCCTGGCCGGAGACGGCGCCGGGGAGCGACGACCCCTCGAACTCGCGGAAGATCTGGCCGTAGGTCTTGCCGGCGATGTTCGTCAGCACGTTGAGTCGGCCGCGGTGGGCCATGCCGATCGCGACTTCTTCGAGGCCGGCGGTCGCCGCGCGCTGGATGAGCGAGTCGAGGAACGCGATGGTGGACTCGCCGCCCTCAAGCGAGAAGCGCTTCTGGCCGACGTACTTCGTCTGCAGGAAGGTCTCGAACGCCTCGGCCTCGTTGAGCTTGCCGAGGACCCGGAGCTGGTCGTCCTTCGACGGCTTCGAGTACGGGACCTCGATGTGGGCCTGCACCCAGCGACGCTGTTCCGGGTCCTGGATGTGCATGTACTCGATGCCCACCGTGCGGCAGTAGGCGTCGCGGAGGATCCCGAGCACGTCGCGCAGCGGGGCGTTCGTCGTGCCGGCGAGGCCGCCGGTGACGAACTCGC
Source organism: Curtobacterium sp. SORGH_AS_0776 (assembly GCF_031453355.1). NCBI lineage: Bacteria > Bacillati > Actinomycetota > Actinomycetes > Micrococcales > Microbacteriaceae > Curtobacterium > Curtobacterium sp. SORGH_AS_0776. Next base: position 3,079,280 of record NZ_JAVIYU010000001.1, on the reverse strand, counting down.
GGTCGAGGTCCCAGAAGGTCAGCCCGTGGCTCTCGATCTCGAGGTCGGGGTGGGTGCGCTGCCGGTACTCGAGCGGGTCGATGTCCGCCATGAGGTGCCCGCGGACACGGAAGCTGTTGATGAGCTCCTGCACGCGTGCCGTCTTGTTCACCCGGTGCGCGAGGTCGACGTTGATGTCGTTCGCCCACTGGATCGGCTTGTACGGGATCCGGAGCGCCGCGAAGATGCCCTCGTAGAAGCCGTGCTCGCCGATGAGCCGCTCGTGCACCTTCTTGAGGTACTCGCCCGACCCGGCGCCCTGGATGACGCGGTGGTCGTAGGTGCTCGTGAGCGTGATGGTCTTGCCGATGCCGAGCTCGACGAGGGTCTTCGCCGCCGAGCCCTGGAACTGCGCCGGGTACTCGAGGGCACCGGCGCCGATGATGGCACCCTGCCCCTTCGTCAGGCGCGGCACCGAGTGGACCGTGCCGATGCCGCCCGGGTTCGTCAGCGAGATCGTCGTGCCCTGGAAGTCGGCCGGCGTGAGCTTGTTGTCACGGGCACGCTTGACGAGGTCCTCGTAGGCGGAGAGGAACTGGCCGAACGTGAGGGTCTCGGCGCGCTTGATGCTCGGGACGAGCAGGGAGCGCGAGCCGTCCTTCTTCGGGACGTCGATCGCGATGCCGAGGTTGACGTGCGCGGGGGCCACCACGAAGGGCTTGCCGTCGCGCTCCTCGTAGAAGACGTTCTGACTCGGGAAGTCCTTGAGTGCCTGCACCATCGCCCACCCGATGAGGTGCGTGAAGGAGATCTTGCCACCGCGGGCCCGACGCAGGTGGTTGTTCACGACGATGGCGGTTGTCGATCATCAGCTTCGCCGGGATCGTCCGCACGCTCGTCGCGGTCGGGACCGTGAGCGAGGCGTCCATGTTCGAGGCGAGCGTCTTCGCCATGCCCCGGAGCGGGGTCGCCACGTCCTCGTGGGTCTCCTCGTGGTCGTCGGCCTCGTCGTTGGCCTCGGCCGGGATCGGCTGCGGCGTGGGCTGGCGCGACGTGGTCTTCGCCTGGATCGGCCCGGACTTCGCCTCGCCGGGGGCGTCACCGGTCGCGGGCTGCTGGGTCGTGGACTGCTGCTGCTCCGAGGCGGCCGGAGCAGCAGGGGCGGAGGGGGACGGAGCCGGTGCGGACGCGTCGCCGCCCTGGGTGCGGTGGTAGCTCTCGAGGACCGGCCACCAGGACTTGTCGACGGACTCCTTGTCGGCGACGAACTGCTCGTAGAGCTCGTCGACGAGCCACTCGTTCGCCCCGAATTCGCCCGCGGTCTCGTCCGTTCCGGTCAGATGGCTCGACACAGCCGATCGCCCACTCTCCGTCGATAGATGCTCGTGTGTGTCGTGCGTGGCAACCCTGCCTCGCACAGGTCCCAAGCCTAGCCGCTCGCAGATGACCGTTCGGTGTCAGGCGGAGGTGGGTCGCGCCTCCCGACCGGGTGTCGCGCGTGTCGCACCGGAGGCGTGCCGAGCCGCCCAGACCGGCCACCCTGCGGAGCCGTACAGTGGGGCCCATGAGGTTCTACGAGACGCGGCCGACACACGACCTGACCTACTCCGACGTCTTCCTCGTCCCCACCCGGTCGGCGGTGACGAGCCGGTTCGACGTGGACCTCTCGGCGAACGACGGGTCCGGTGCGACCATCCCGATCGTCAGCGCCAACATGAACTCGGTCACCGGGCCGCGCCTCGCCGCGACGCTCGCCCGGCGCGGCGGCCTGGGCGTCCTGCCGCAGGACATGCACCTGCAGGACCTCGACGCCGCGATCCGCTGGGTCAAGGACCAGCCGGTCGACTTCGACACCGCCTACGACATGGGCGCGCACACCACGGTCGCCGAGGCCCTCGAGCAACTCCTGCCCGTCGCGGGACGGGGCGTGGTCGTCCGCGACGCCGCCGGCGAGTACCTCGGCTGCGTCCCCGCCGGGCGCCTCGGCGACGCGGGTCCCGACGCCACGCTCGGCGACCTGCTGCACGGCGCCTCCACCGCGATCGACGCCGAGGACGCCGGCACGCCCCGGCACGTGTACGACGTGCTGACCGCGGCCGAGGTCGACTTCGCGCCCGTCATGCGGCACGGCAAGGTCGTCGGCACGGTCAGCCAGACCAGCGCGATCCGCTCGGACATCTACCGGCCCGCCGTCGACGCGTCCGGACGCCTGCGGGTCGCCGCCGCGATCGGCATCAACGGCGACGTCGCCGCGAAGGCACAGGCCCTCGCGGCCGCCGGCGTCGACGTGCTCGTCCTCGACACCGCGCACGGCCACCAGGAGGGCATGCTCCGCGCCCTCCGCACCGTCGCCGCCCTCGGCCTCGACATCCCGCTCGTCGCGGGCAACGTCGTCACCGCCGACGCGGTCGCCCACCTCGTTGAGGCCGGCGCGAGCATCATCAAGGTCGGCGTCGGACCCGGCGCCATGTGCACCACGCGCATGATGACCGCCGTCGGCCGCCCGCAGTTCTCCGCCGTGCTCGAGACCGCCGCCGCGGCCCGGTCGCTCGGCGCGCACGTGTGGGCCGACGGCGGCGTCCGGTACCCGCGCGACGTGGCGCTCGCCCTCGCCGCCGGCGCGTCCGCCGTGATGATCGGCTCGTGGTTCGCGGGCACGCTCGAGGCGCCCGGAGTCCTCCGTCGCGACGCCGCGGGCAAGGCGTACAAGGAGAGCTGGGGCATGGCCAGTGCCAAGGCCGTCCGGGAGCGCTTCGAGCGCCTCGACCCCTACGAGCGGGCCCGCAAGGCGCTCTTCGCCGAGGGGATCTCGTCGTCGACCATCTACCTCGACCCGGAGCGGCCGAGCGTCGAGGGACCTGCTCGACATGATCACCACCGGCGTCCGCAGCTCGGCGACGTACGCGGGCGCGTCGTCCCTCGCGGAGTTCTCCGAGCGGGCTCTCGTCGGCATCCAGTCGGCCGCCGGCTACGAGGAGGGCAAGCCGCTCCCCGTCAGCTGGTAGCGCAGCGCCGCGGCGCGGGCGGCGCGGCGCCGCGCGCCGACGCGCCGCGCGCGGGGGCGGCGAGACTCGGCGCCGCGGACAGTTTCGTGGCACACAGGCCGCGAAACTGTCCGCCCAGCCGAGTCTCGGGTGGCGACCACGGACGGACGGGAGGCGCGGTGCCAGCTGGCACCGCGCCTCCCGTCTGCAGGTGCGCGCGTCTACCGCCGTCGGGTCGCGTCCTCGACGGTGCCGACGAGCTCCTCGAGGATGTCCTCGAGGAAGAGCACACCGAGCGTCCGGCCCTCGGCGTCGAACGCCCGCGCCACGTGACGACCGGCGGCGCGCATGGTCGCGAGGGCGTCCTCGAGGTCCATCTCCGTGTACAGCGAGATGAGCTGCCGGATCCGCTTCGGCGGCACCGGGTCGTCGTACTCGTCCGGTCGGAGGTCGATGACGTCCTTCACGTGCACGTAGCCCGTGGGGGAGCCGTCCTCGGCCACGAGCACGTACCGCGAGAACCCGCGCTGGGCCACGGCCCGCTCGACATCACCCGGGGTGGCGTCCTCGGGGAGGGTGACGAGCTCGGCCATCGGCACCGCGACGTCCTTGACCTTCTTCTCGGTGAACTCGAACGCCAGGGCGAGCTTGCCGTCGTCGGTGAGGGTGCCCTCGCGGCGGGACTGCTCGACGATGGTCTGGACCTCCTCGACGGTGAACGCGCTCACGGCCTCGTCCTTCGGCTCGACCCGGAAGAGCCGGAGCACGGCGTTCGCGACCTCGTTCAGGCCGACGACGACCCAGTGCAGGCCGTGGCCGATGTACCAGAGCGTCGGCACGAGGAGGAGCGCCGCACGGTCTGGCATCGAGAACGAGATGTTCTTCGGGACCATCTCGCCGAACACCACGTGCAGGAACGACACGAGCAGCAGCGTGAACACGAACGCCACGACGCCGATGACCTCGACGCTCCAGCCGGTGAGGTGCAGCGGGACCTCGAGCAGGTGGTGGATCGCCGGCTCGGAGACGTTGAGGATGAGCAGCGAGCACACCGTGATGCCGAGCTGGGTGGTGGCGAGCATGCGGGTGGCGTGCTCCATCGCCCAGAGCGTCATCTGTGCGGCGCGCGAGCCCTCTTCTGCGCGCGGCTCGATCTGGGAGCGGCGTGCGGAGATGACGGCGAACTCGGCCGCGACGAAGTAGGCGTTGCCCATCAGGAGGACGACGAGCCAGAAGATGCCCCACCAGTCGGAGCTCATCGGGTGCCGCCCTTCGCAGAGGCCTTCGAGGCCGTGGCCTTCGTGGCCGGGATGATGATGCCGGTCGCCGGGGTCTCCGGCGGTGTGGGCGTCCAGCGGATCCGGTCGATGCGGCGCCCGTCGAGGCGTTCGACGCGGAACACGCCGTCCTCGAGCGGTACCTCGTCACCGACGGCCGGGAGCCGCCCGAGGGTCGACATGATGAACCCGCCGACGGTCTCGTACGGGCCGTCCTCGGGGACCTTCACACCGGCGCGGTCCTCGAGCTCGTCCGGGCGGAGGAGCCCCGGGAACGTCAGCCAGTTGCGCGACCGGACGACGTCGATCCGTGCACGGTCGTGCTCGTCGGACACCTCGCCGACGATCTCCTCGATGAGGTCCTCGAGCGTCACGACCCCCGCGGTGCCGCCGTACTCGTCCACGACGATCACCATCTGGTAGCCGCGACCGCGGACCTCGGCGAGCAGCGTGTCGCCGGGCATGGTCTCGGGGACGCGCTCGGCGTCGGTCATGAGGGCGCCGACGGGGACCTCGGGGCGCTTCTCGCGGGGCACGGCGACGGCCTGCTTCACGTGCACGATGCCGACGACGTCGTCCGCGTCCTCCTCGATGACGGGGAAGCGGCTGAACCCGGTCTTCCGGGCGAGCGCGATGACGTCGTCGGCGGACTCGGACACGCGGATCGTGGAGAGCCGGGGGCGCGGGGTCATCACGTCGCTGGCGCTCAGTTCGGAGAACGAGATCGTCCGTTCGAGCAGCGTCGCGGTGTCCTGCTCGAGGGAACCCTCGGACGCGGACCGACGCAGCAGCGAGGTGAGCTCCTCGGCGCTGCGCGCACCGGACAGTTCCTCTTGCGGCTCGATGCCCATCGCCCGGAGCACGGCGTTGGCGGTGCCGTTCAGCACCGCGACGGCCGGCTTGAACACCGTGGTGAACGCGATCTGCAGCGGCACGACGAGCTTCGCGGTCTGCAGGGGGAGCGCGAGCGCGAAGTTCTTCGGCACGAGCTCACCGAGGATCATCGACAGCAGGGTCGCGATGACGAGCGCCACGATCGAGCCGACGGTCTCGACGATCGCCTCGGGCAGCCGCATCGCGAGGAACGGCGCTTCGAGCAGCTTGGCGATCGACGGCTCGAGCAGGTAGCCGGTCAGCAGGGTCGTCAGCGTGATGCCGAGCTGCGCGCTGGAGAGGTGCGTCGAGGTGACCTTCAACGCACCGATGACGGGTGCGAGGCCGGTCTCACCGCGGTCTCGTCGGGCCTCGACGTCGGCGCGGTCGAGGTTGACCAGCGCGAACTCGGACGCGACGAAGACACCGGTGCCGAGTGTCAGCAGGATGCCGCCGATCAGCATGACGATGTCGATCGGACTCATGATTCACCTCCCGCAGGGCGCGAGGCAGTGCAGCTCACCGAGTGAGCGGCGGATGAGTGAGGCGAAGAACTGTTCGGGGGATCGTCCACAGTGAGGCAATCGTACTGCCTGGCACGCTGCCAAGCCGAGAGAACGTACAGAACGGCCTACGCCGTGACGCGCGCGCGGTGGTACTGCTGCGGCTCGTAGTCCACGGAGGCGCCGAGCTCGACGGCGGCACGGAGCGGGAAGCCCGGGTCGCGCAGGAACTCGCGGCCCACCATGACGACGTCCGCCTGGCCGGTCGCCACGATCTGCTCGGCCTGGAACGCCTCCGAGATCATGCCGACCGCGATCGTGCCGATGCCGGCGTCGCGCTTGATCGCTTCGGCGAAGGGCACCTGGTAACCCGGGCCGACCGGGATCGGCGCGCTCGCGACGTTGCCACCGGTCGAGACGTCGGCGAGGTCGGCACCGTGCTCGGCGGCCCAGCGCGCGACCTGCGTGGTCTCCTCGAGCGTCAGGCCGCCCGGGGTCCAGTCGGTCGCCGAGAAGCGGACGACGACCGGGAAGCCCGCGCCGACCTCGGCACGGACGGCGTCCAGCACCTCGAGCAGGGCGCGGGCGCGGTTCTCGAGCGAGCCGCCGTACGAGTCGGTCCGGTGGTTGCTCAACGGCGACAGGAACTGGTGCAGCAGGTAGCCGTGCGCGGCGTGGATCTCGACGAGGTCGAAGCCGGCCTCGACCGAGCGTCGAGCGGCAGCGGCGAACGCCAGGGCCACCACGCGGATGTCCTCGGTGGCGAGCTCGCGCGGCTCGGCGTACCCGTCGAATGCGACCGCGGACGGTGCCACGGTGTTCCAGCCGCCCTGGTCCGCCGGGACGGAGCCGTGCGTCGACTCCCACGGGCGGAACGTCGACGCCTTGCGGCCGGCGTGCGCGAGCTGGACGCCCGCGGCGGCGCCCTGCGAGTGGATGAAGTCGACGATCGGGCGGAACGCGTCGCGCTGCTCGTCGTTCCAGAGCCCGAGGTCCTGCGGGCTGATCCGCCCCTCCGGCACGACGCCCGTGGCCTCGACCACGACCGCGCCGGCACCGCCCTTGGCGAAGCCGCCGAGGTGCACGAGGTGCCACGGCGTCGGCACGCCGTCCTGCGCCTCGACCGAGTACTGGCACATCGGGGAGACCCAGATGCGGTTGCGGACGGTCAGTTCGCGGATGGTGATCGGTTCGAACAGGGCGTGCGTCACGCGGGCTCCTTCTCGGCGGTCGCCCTGGTCGCGAGTTCCTGCAGGAACGCGCGGAGTCCGGCGGGCGACGTGTAGTGGTGGCCGACCGCCCCGATCGCTTCCGCGCCGGCGGCGTTCTCGGCCCTGTTGTCGACGAACACCATCTGCGCGGCGTCGATTCCCAGGCGCGCGCACGTGTCCAGGTAGATCGAGGCGTCCGGCTTCAGGACGTGCTCCTCGGCGCTCACCACGACGGTCTCGAACAGGGACCCCATCGGGGACCGGCGGTACGGGTCACCGAAGTCGAACCCGGCGTTCGACAGCAGGGCGACCCGGGTGCCGGCGTCGTGCAGCTCCTCGACGATCGCGAGGGTCTCCGGCTCGACCTCGAACCAGCCGGTGAAGTCGATCGCCCAGAACCGGTGGATGTCGGTGATGCGCCAGGTCCGGCCGGTGCGCTCGGCGATCGCCCGCCAGTAGTCCACGACGGAGAGGTCGCCGCGGTCCAGGTCGTGCCGGAGCTCCTGGTAGACGGGGAAGAGCTCGTCCGCCGGCACACCGGTCGCCGCGACGAGGGCGTCCCGCGAGCCGTGCGGCGTCCGGCTGATCACCTCGCCGTAGTCGAAGACCACCACGCGACCGGGCAGGAACAGGCTCATGCGCTCCACCGTAACGTGGCGTTCCGTGAACGACTTCGTCCCCTTCGCCCCGACCGACGCCGCCGCCTGGACCACCGCCCCGCACGGCGACTCCACCAAGTACCGGCGGGGTGTCCTCGGCGTCGCGACCGGCTCCGACCAGTACCCGGGTGCCGCCGTGCTGGGCGTCGACGCCGCCGTGCACACCGGCGTCGGGATGGTCCGGTACGTCGGACCGTCCCGCGCGTCGGACCACGTGCTCGCGCGGCGTCCCGAGGTCGTCGCGGGGGTCGGACGGGTGCAGGCGTGGCTCGTCGGCTCCGGGATCTCGGCGGGCTCGCTCGACGACCTGGACGACGTGACGGCGGAGGGGTTCCGGCACGCCTCGGACGACGGGGTCCCCGTGGTCGTCGACGCCGGGGCGATCCCGCTCGTCGAGCTCGGGCCCCTCGCGGTGCTGACGCCGCACGCGGGGGAGCTCGCCGGCGTCCTGCACGAGTCGCGGGAGGCCGTCGAGCAGGACCCGGCCGCGGCCGCGCTCCGTGCCGCCGCGCAGACCGGGAGCGTCGTGCTCCTGAAGGGGTCCGCCACGCACGTCGCGACACCCGACGGGTCGGTGCGGCTCGTGGCCTCGTCGGCGACGCCGTGGCTCGCGGCCGCCGGAGCCGGCGACGTCCTCGGCGGGGTGCTCGGGGCGCTCCTGGCGGCTCGGCAGGGAGCGGCGGAGGCGGCCGGGTCGTCGCTGTCGCCGTCCGACCTGGCACACCTGGCCGCTTCGGCTGCGGTGGTGCACGGGATCGCGGCGCGACGGGCGTCCCGGGGTGGGCCGTTCACGATGGCGGCGCTGGTCGAGCAGCTGCCGGGCGTGGTGCGCGACCTCGTCGTCGAGGGCGACGCGCGGGGGTAGCCGCGAGCGGCGACGGACGGGAGGCGCGGTGCGGGCCGGCACCGCGCCTCCTGGCCGTCAGGTGGTCACGTCCGGGGCGTGACGCGCGTCGTGCGCGTCAGGTCGCGGGGGTGGCGTGCACGAGGAACTCGACCGCACCCGCGTCGTCGACCTGCACGAAGCCGAGGCTCGGGGCCTGCACGCCGAAGTCCGAGAAGGTGATCGGGATCGAGCCGGAGACGTCGACGCCGTCGCCGTTCAGCCCGACCTCGAGCGTCGCGGTGACCGACTTCGTGACGCCGTGCAGGGTGAGGTCCCCGGTGGCCTCGACCTTCGTCGTGCCGGAGCCGGACGGGACCGCGTCCGCGATCGGCTCGGTGAGCGTGAAGGTCGCAGTGGGGAACGCCGACGTGTCGAGCGCCGAGTCGCGGAAGTACGAGTCGCGCTGGGCCGAGTCCGTGGCGATGTCGGCGACCTGCACGGTGATGGTCGCCTTCGTGATGGCGGTGCCGTCGACGGTGGCGCTGCCGGTGACGCTGTCGGTGCGCCCGGTGACGGTGACGTCCGAGCCGTTCAGGACCTCGTGGACGCGGTACCCGGCCTCGGAGTCCCCGCCGACCGTCCATGCGCCGGACAGGTCCGCGGCGTCGAGCGTGGACGGGGCGCGGCTCGCGGCGACGCTCGGGGCGGCGGAGGCCTTGGCGTTCTCGCTGCTCGTGTAGAGGTTCGTGCCGACGATCGCGGCGACGACGCCGATGACGACGACGGCGGCGACGACCGCGATCCAGATGACGGCCGTGCGGCGCGTGCGCGGGGTGTCGGAGGTCACGCGGAGAACGGTGACACGTCATGCTCGGGGGAACCTGTGACGGGCGTGCCGCTACGCTCGTCCGGTGCAGAGGACGGTGCAGCGGCCGGTGTGGGCTTCGCGGTGGTTCGAGGTCGCGGTCTTCGTCGTGGCGTTCGTCGCCGTGCACGCGGTCCTCTGGTGGCTGACGACCGTGTCGGGCAACCTGCCGCTCGGTGACGTGACGATCACCTACCGGCGGTGGATCGAGACCGGCCACCTGTCCGGGTTCTGGGTCGGGATCGACGAGGACTGGGTGTACCCGATCCTCGCGATCGTCCCGATGGCCGCTGCCGCCGTCGGGGGCGTGACGTCGATCGGCACCGGGTGGCTCGTGCTCATGGTCGTGCTCGACGCCGTCGCGTGCGCGTTCCTGTGGCGCTTCCGTGGGCTCGGCGTGCGCGTCGTGTGGTGGTGGCTCGCCTTCCTGCTCGCTCTCGGACCGATCGGCCTCGGGCGCATCGACACCGTCGCGACCGTCCTCGCCCTGGTCGGGGTGGCCTTCGTCGCGTCGCGGCCGGCCGTCGCGTCGGTGCTGTTCACCGCCGGCGCATGGACGAAGGTGTGGCCCGCGGCGCTCGTGGGCGTGCTCCTGCTGCTCCGCCGTGGCCACCGCCGCGGGGTGCTCGTCGGCGCACTCGTGCTGACTACGCTCATCGTCCTCGTCGACGTCCTGTACGGGGGTGCGGCCCACCTGCTCTCGTTCGTGGGGCAGCAGAGCGGCCGTGCGCTGCAGATCGAGGCGCCGCTCGCGACCCCCTTCATGTGGGCGGCGGCGCTCGGCGTCCCCGGTGCCGCGGTCTACTACGACCAGCAGATCCTGACGTTCGAGGTGTCCGGCGCGGGGACGCACGCGGCAGCCGCGGTGTCGACGCCGCTCATGGCCGTGGTCGTCGTCGGTGGGGTGCTGCTCGCGCTCTGGGCCGTGCACCGCGGCGCGCACCGGGCCGAGGCCGCGCCGCTGCTGGCACTGCTCCTGGTGGCCGCGCTGGTCGCCGCGAACAAGGTCGGGTCGCCGCAGTACATCGGGTGGTTCGCCGTGCCGATCGTGTGGGGGCTCGTCGCCGGTCGTCCGAGCGCCCGGCGCTTCCTCCCCGTCGCCGTCGCCGCGATCCCGATGGCGCTGCTGACGCAGGTGATCTACCCCGGGTTCTACGACCAGGTGCTCACCGTGCAGCCCTGGGTGCTCGTGGTCCTCACGGTCCGGAACGCGCTCGAGGTCGGGGTGCTGGTCTGGAGCGTCGTCGCGATCGTCCGACTGGGCGTCGGGGCCGGCGGTGCGCCCGTACCGGTCGTCCCGGAGCGGGGCAGAATGGACGCATGATCGTCGCGTTCTCCGTCGCCCCGTCCGGTGGTCCCTCCGCGAGTTCGGACGGGTCCGTGCACGACGCCGTCGCCGCAGCTGTGCGCATCGTCCGCGAGAGTGGGTTGCCAAACCGCACCTCGTCGATGTTCACCGAGGTCGAGGGCGCGATAGGGCGTAAGTGTATATGACAAGATGAGCTGATCTCGCCGTATTGCGGGATCTGAAGAGCTAGGGGATACGTGTGACCGACAGTGACGGCGCTGCTGGGACGGACGGCGATGTTGCCGTGGACGAAGCCGCTGAGGCGGGAGACGTCGACACGGCCGAGGGTGATTCGGTGCCCGGTGCGGGACGAGCGAAGCGGTCGCCGGTCGCGCGGCCTTACCCGCGCCGAACGCTCGAACAAGCACTTCGAGTCCCTCGCGCAATCAAGGAGAAGAACGGCGGCCAGCCGTGGAGCCCGGCTGATGTGGCCGGGGCCCTTGGCATGGGTGGCGGAAAGTCTTCGAACTTCTTCTACCTGGCTGCCGCGTCTCGCGATTTCGGCCTCACCGACGGCACGAACTCATCCTCGGAGATATCGATTACCGACGCGGGGCGGAAGATCATCTCCCCGAGTTATCCCGGCGAAAGCGAGGAGGCGCTGCGTGCGGCGTTTCTTAGCGTCGACCTTTTCCGTAAAGTCGTTGCATATTACGGCGGCAGCAATCTGCCCGAAGAGCCGTATCGAACTAACACTCTGACCCAGACCTTCGAACTCGATCCCTCTATCGTTCCTGAATTCATCGAACTCTTCGAGAAGAACGCTCGGTTCGTTGGCATTGGCAATGACTTCAAGCCCGGGGACTCTCCGGCGGGAGTGCGCGGAGTGAGCGGCTCGGTATTTGTCGCGGCCCCTAGCGCGAGCCTGAAGGACGCGTCTGCACCAAGTGTCGACGGAGAGCTCGTTTGTTTCATTGCTATGCCCTTCACTGAGCACACGGACGAGCAGCCAATCGGGTTTTTCGAGGAGGTCTTGACGTCGTTGCTGACTCCCGCGATCACCGCGGCAGGCTTTACGGTGCGCACTGCCAAGCGGCAAGGGTCGGATATTATCCAGTCGACGATCGTCAATGAACTACTTGAAGCCGATCTCGTCCTCGCTGACTTGACCGAGCATAACCCAAACGTGCTTTTTGAACTAGGAATGCGGATGAATGCGGACCGGCCGGTCGCTCTCATTCGCGCGAAGGGTACTGGCGCTATCTTCGACGTCGATCACATGCTTCGTGTTGAAGAATACAATCCGAATCTTTGGCCCAGCACGGTGGCGAAGGATGTCCCGGCTCTCACTCGTCATATCCAGGCGGCTTGGGATGATAAGGATAGCGGTGCGACCTTCATGAAGATCCTCCGGGGAGCCGTGTGAATTTCGCAAACCTCGAAGCCTGTCGGTCCATGCCAAAAGAATTCGGCGGCGCGATAGTGCAGAAGAGTACATGGAAGGGCTATGCGTGATGCTGGTCGCATTCAGTGTTTCGCCGAGCGGCAACGGGCGCGAAGACGGCTCGGTGCACGACGCCGTCGCCGCGGCCGTCCGGGTCGTACGCGAGAGCGGACTCCCGAACCGCACGACGTCAATGTTCACGGAGGTCGAGGGCCCGGACTGGGATGCGGTGATGGACGTCGTGAAGCGGGCAACCGAAGCGGTTGCGCCTTTCGGGAGCCGTGTATCCCTTGTCCTGAAGGCCGACATTCGCCCGGGTCACACCGGCGAAATTGACGGGAAGGTCGAACGGCTGGAGCGCGCGATCGACGAGCTCTGAGCGCGAACGGGACAGGACAAGCCACCTCCCGAAACGAATTCGGAGGGGGGCCGCTCGTCCCATCATGAAAGCTGAAAGCAACGAGATAATCACATTCGCGGTGTCCCTGGCGGCGGTCGCTGTGTCGGTCGTCACGTTCGTGGCGGCCGTCCGCGGAGCTCGGAGCTCGCGGTGACCGCCCCTTTGCACTACACGAGGACTGGCGGATTCGCGTCGGCGCGGAGGTCAAGTCCTACTCCGCCACCTGCGGAGACCGGGTCCGCCTCGACGCCGAGGTCGGCTACTGGAAGACCACTCTCTGACATTGGCGGCGCCCGCCGGATACGCCAAAGGCCCTCACTAGCTCGTGCGGGTGGGGGGCTTCTCTGTGGTTCACGGCGGATCACCATACGCACGCCTGGAGCGGGTAGCCGTCGCCGTGACCGAAGCGCACGAGGACCGCGTCGGGAGTCTGCATGACAGCCTGACCGTCGACGCGGACGAGCCCCTCCCGTGCCTGCACGTAGGCACGGACCGGGAGGAGCCCCGCGCCGGTGACCGGCCCGCCGATTGTCTCCTCGGGGAGGCTGAAGGGCGCCGTCACCGGCGGCGTGTAGCGATTCGAGCGGCGAGGTCCCACGGGGGACAGTCTCTCGGGGAGGACCAACTCCCGGAGCCGCGTACGGTCCGGGCATGGAGTCACGGTCGGACCTCGGCAAGGCGCTCACCGCGGCGAACTCGTCGGGTTGGAGGACGCCGCGGCGGCTGACGGTGGCGCGAAGCTCACTAGGTGGATTGCTGAGGCTGTGTTGGAGAAGGCTCGACGTCGAAGGCACTGAACGACGAAAGGCCCCGTCAGCGGGAAGCTGACGGGGCCAGTGGTCACAATCCGAAGGCGGCCTTTCGGTCGAGGGTCTCCCAGAGAGCGCGCTCGAAATCGAGCGACTCGCAGGGGCCGCATCGTGCATGACGGTCGAGCCGGATCGTCCCGCCGCGAGCTCGCGCCCGAGACCGCCGCGGACGCGAGGCGCCTCTGGAGTCTGCGACGCGAGCGCGATGACTGCGCAGGCGTGATCGGCGACGCCGCACCGCTGCTATCCCAGGCATCCGAGCGGGAGGCGCGGAGCTCGGCGGGGCCGTCGAGCTGGTCGCCCGTGAGCGACGTCCGCACGGCGTTTACACCGCACGACGATCGCGCCCTTGCCGAGGTGGACGTCCGGCATGACGTACGCCGTGGACCCAAGCGGGATCGCCGATGCGCCGGAGCTGCTGGAGGGCCTGCGGCTCGTGCTCGTGCTCGTGCGCGCAAAGGCGGGTCGGCTTGCCGGGCTCGCGGAGCGCGCCCGGAAAGTTGGGAAGGAGGTCAGGCGCGGTTGACGTTGAAAGGGACTGGTGAGCGGGTCTGTTCCGCAGCCTTTCCAAGCTAGTGTCAACCCATGACGGATGCTCAAAGGGCAGAACGGCCGCTCTCCAGAATCGAGTGGTGCTTGCTGATCGGCAGTGGCCTGGTGATTGTTGCGTTCGCCGTGATGGCAGCGCGCTTCGCCGACGGCTTCGTTGATCGAACCGGCGTGGTCGGAGTTGGAGTTACTGTCGCCGGCTTGCTTGTGGCGGTGGCAATCTTTCTGAAGCAGGGCCGCTCCTCGGCAGCTTCCGAGGGGCGTCTGACCGAGAAGATTGCGCAAAACGCCGTCGCGGCGGTCCAAAACGATCAGGCGGATGCCCAAGCCGAAGATGACCCCGACAACTTCCCGGTCGAGTACGCCGAGCTCGGTGCCCCCGTCCCTGGCGCTAGCGAGGTGCTGCGGCTCGAGCCCGATGAAGTTCCCCTTCAGCTCATTCGGGACCTCGTAAGCGGCTGGGAACGAGCAAATGAGGACGGTTCTTGGACCGTCGGAGACCTGCGCCTCGCGCTTCGGCGGAAGGGGAAGGGCAATCACGCCTGGTGGTTCGTCTTCCGACGACCAAACGGCGAGCACCTCCTGAAGATGAGCCGTGGTGGCCGCGGGAACGGACCGCAAGACATAACGGTGAAAGAAGTCACCAGCTAACGACGAGAGCCCCAATCGCCCCGAAGGTGTCAGGTCAGGCGGCCTCATTGCCGCTCGCAACGCGACGCCGGACGGGGATGAAAAGCCATCACCGCGGAAGTGCGGCGAGGGTTGTGGTGTCGGCGCTTCGTGAGAAGCTCGGAACGTGAACGAGCGACCCGGAGGCTTGAGCGCCGAGGTGAGGCGTGCGCGACTAGCAAAGTTCCTTGCACGAGCGGACCGCGCGCTGCAAGGGCGCTTGTTCGAGGCGCGAGCGATGGACGCCAAGGGATGGGAATTGCGATTCATCGGCAAGCCCATCCCCGGGACTAACCGGGTGCAGATCACCGACCTCGATTTCGGCGTGCCAAACCTCAGCGAGGACGAGCTCGAAGCGAACGCTGTGCGTTGCCGAGTTTTCTTCGCCCAGGACGAGGACAACTACCTGCCGAAGGTCGTCAACGTGCTTCGCCAGTCGGTCGGCTCGGAGCGGAACGCCGAACTCGCGAGACTGAAGTCACTCGTGAACGGGCGGGTCAAGGATGGGAAGTTGATCGGCGCGCACATGTACTCCGGTCGGCTCGAAGCGGACAACGGACTGGGACCCGGGCAACTTCTCGGCAACGATCAGATCGCCATGGACTACCTCTACGGTCGGCTCCTGCACGAGGACGACGACGCGCTCGCCCGACTCGCGAATGTCACGACCGATCGGACCGTCCGGCACGCAATCGTGTCCAAGCTGCACGACCTCATGCAGGCGGTGTACTGGACGCGGTGGGAGATCAGGCGCGCGGCGGCGGACGGCGAGCTCGATTTCGACCTCAATTGAAAGCTGGCCCGAGGACCGATGCGCGCGAGCTCTGGGTATGCCCCCGGCTCGTGAGACGATGAAGAAATGGCTCAGCTTTCGGATTCGCTCTCAGACAGCCGTCGATTCATGGCGTGGGCGGGAAGTGCATCAGACCTCCTTCCGATTCTGGAGGCGATGGAGCGTCAACTTGCCGATCAGCGTGCAAGTTACCTCGATGCGCGAACCTCCTTTTACCGAGCTGAGGTCGAACGACACCAAAAAGACCTCGCCGAAGCACAGGCATCGTTCGCCCGACGGCACCCTGACGCGGCAAGCGGCGAGGACGCCCGCGATTCGTTGGTTAAGATGTACAGCCAGCTTCATGAAAGCGCTCTCTCGCGCTTGCAAGAAGTAGAGGAGGCGGCTGAGAAGTTCGACGAGGTGGCTGTTACCCTCCGCTCCAAGCGGGGCCAAGGCGCCCGACGAACTCGCGGGCGGCCTTCAGAAATTGTCGGCTACTTGACCCATCTCGACGTCCGGGAACTGGAGTTCGAAACCCCCGCGGGCAGCGGCACCGGCCACCGCGTCTCGGTCCGCTTCGACGAAGAGGGTGTCCGTATCACCGCCTCCTCTACTGATTCGCGCTGGACCAGTGCCGCCATGTCTCAGGTTACCGAGGCTGTGCGGCGTCGGGTCCCCTGGTGGCGATGGATGCGCTCTCTTTGGTTCCTGATTCCCATGATGGCAATCGCATCAGTCTTCCTGGTAGCTAGCGTCGTCAGTGCAGTGCCGAAGGGAACGGTCGATAACGGCGTACTTACGCCCGTGTTTTTGGGCGGCGCCTGGGTGCTGACCCCTCTCGCCGTATGGGGGGCAACCAAAGCGTTGCCGCCCTTCGAGTTGACTTCCTCGGAGCGGCCGACTGGAGCACGAGTGTTCTACGTTCTCGGCAGCACGCTCGCTAGCTTTGGGATCGGTGTCGTCGTCAATCTAGTGAGCTAGCCCTTCCCGCAAGTGCCGCCGCCCTGGCAATCCGTCAGCGGATTTCCCAGGGCCTCTCAGGGGATGGATCGGGGTTGATGAGGCGCGTGCGCGGTGAGGTTGCCTCGGATTGATGACGACCTCTATGCCCGTACGCACAGCGAGCCGCTATGCCGAACCGGGAAGGCGTCAGGGGGGTGGGGGGAGGGGACCCCCCACCTTCGCCGGGCTCGCCCGGTCAGCTCGCCATGCCGGGATGCGGCTCCGGGGGCACGGGTGCGGCTCGCCCGCGGGCGGCGTGCGGCCACTCCTTCGGCGCTGCTCTTGCGCGCGTGGTGCCAGCGGCACAGCGCCTGGAGGTTCGCGAGCTCGTGGTCGTCGCCGTGCACGATGTGGTCGACCTGATTCGCGGGCTTGCCGCACAGGACGCCGGTCGAGTCGCGGGCCTGACAGCGGTAGCCGTCTCGCCGAAGGACACGGACCCGGCGCGTACTCCAGTCGCTCGGGAGTCGAGCGCCGCGGTCGCTGGTGGAGTCTGAGGTCCAGGCCACGGAGCACCTCCTCGGGAGGGTAGGGCGCCGAGCAAAGGGGGAGGGCCTGCCACGGGAGGGGTAGGGGCTCGGCGGAGGGGGTAGGCCCTGGTGCGGCGGAGGGGAGTGGGGGGAACACAAACGCCCGGGCCTCTCCGGTGAGGGAGAGGCCCGGGGCCGTCGGGGAGTGGCATCGCACGGCCGCTGGGCGCGGTTCGGCGACCCGTGCAGGTGCTAACAGGGAAAGAGCGGCTTGGTTGTCACTCCTTCCGCTCTCGTCGACGCTCCGCACGCTTGGAGCGTCGAGCCGCCCCCGCTGGCTGGTCACAACTACTGGTACACGCGACGACGGGGCGCGGCCCAGCGGCGGGCAGCCAGTGGCCGCACCCGGTCGCGCATCGGACGACGTAGCGGCCAGAGCCGCTCACCCGCCGCGGTATCTCAACCGTGCGAATTCGAGCTCGCGCCGCCTGCCGGTCTCTCTCGGCGCGCTCACGGTCGTGAGTGACAGCGGCTGCCGCACGGTCGAGGTGCAGCGCAATGCGGCGGTTCGCCTGCGCCGCGCCGTGAACAGCGACAAGTTGAATTGCCCACGCCGCGACCGCCTCGCGACGAGCGTCCGAGGACAGCGCCGAGAAACGGTCCGGTAGAGCGTCGAGCAGGTCTCGCCGGAGGTGCTGCCGGGCGCCCGCGGAAGCAAGGAGTGGGAGGCGGGCACCGTGCTCGCTGTCGAGGAGCTCGCGGGCATGACGAAGGAGAGGGAGCATAGGACGCATGAGGGTTGCGGTATCCAACCGCGCGCGGGCATATCGCACCCGCGCTCTAATGAAGTAACTGGTGGTGTGCCTAGTCGGCGCGAGGAAGGTCGCTGATGTCGAGGAACGCGATTGGGTCGCCGTCCTCCGGTCCTGCTGCAGCGATGTAGACCGTGCCGTCGACGACAACGGCTTTTCGCTTGGCGCTCATCGCTCGGCCCGGACTGCGGCGACCACGGCGTCGGTATGGGCGTCTCGCGCCGATCGCGCTCGGTTGTTGGTGAGGGCTTCCCGGTAGTACGTCTCAGGCGGGACGCCTTCCCGGAGGGCCAGGATCGCTAGGTGACGACGGCTTTGCTCGTCGAGGTCGTTGACCCGGTTCGGTAGCGGAGCAGCTGCCTGGACAGCGGTGGCGATGCGCGCGGCGCGCTCTGCGGCGATCACCGGCTGCCCTCGTCGAGACCGTCGGTGAGCGCGCCGGAGCGGAACTGCTCGATCTCGGCGATTTCGAACGCGCGGAGGTCGTAGCTAGTCCGGCCGACGGTGACGACCCCGCCACCAACGAAGTGCTGCCAGGTAGAGGGCGAAGCGTCGCGGTCACGCAACGCCGCCCGAGCCTCAGCGATCGCGGCGACGACGCGGGCATGCGAGCGGCGCACCGCCTCGGCGGACATGGCGCGGAGGTCGACCTCTTCGGCGGTCTTGGCCGCCAGTCGACGAAGCTCCGCTTCGGCGCGTGCGATTGCCGGATCAGGGCGGGCCTCGGCGTCCAGTTCACGGCCACGGCGCAAGAGCGCGTCGACCTCGGCGTGGGTAACGTGCGCCTTGGGCACGCGTTCGCCGGGGTTCCCCTGCGTGCCCGTGAGGATCGTCTTTGCGACGATCTCATGGCCCAAGGCGACGCGCTCGGAACGGAGCGGAGCGACGCGCGCCTTATCGGCGGCGACGAGCTCGCGCCAGGTGTCGCGCTTCGCGACCGCTTCGGGGCTCGCGGCGTAGAGCCAACCAGGGAGCTCTTCAGGGGTCCGCTTATCAGTCATGGTGGGTCGGTCCTTTTCGGTGGGGCGCGGGCTATCGCCGCGCGGGGACATGGGGATCGGTAGGGAGCGTCGAGCTTCGACGAGGGCGTCGTCGATCAGCGCGGAGAAGTGCTTCAGCGGCGCTGAGTGGATTGCTGCGGGCGTCTCGGCGGCGTGCTGAGCGAGGACCTGCCGGACGGCTTGCTGCGCTTTGTCAAAGGCACTCGTCGCGGCACGGTGATTTCGTCGTGCGCGGGAAGCATCGACGCGGTGGGAGGTGGAGCAGTATTTGGCGTCTGTGCGGCTGGCGGCGAAGCTCGCGCCGCACCACAGGCAGCCACTTGGGGAGACCACTCGGCTCCTTCCTCACTTGTAGGCAACGTTTCGTGACAGGCAAAAGCCCCGCGCTCCGGGCATAGTTCGAAACGCGGGGCTTTGGTGTGTCCCACCGAGGCGGCCGACGTCCCTCGGCCTACCTGAGGAGGGGACCACGGCCCTGGCAAGCAAAGGGCCGTTTGTACCGATTGCCGGACGGGACGCCGACGGCAGGAGCGGCACCGGAGCTCCTTCCCGTCGTGCCTCGTCGCGTCAGCGCCGAACGCCGCGAACGGCTTTAGCTCCTCGCATCGGAGGCACACCTTCCCGGCCGAGGACTGCCGCCGGGCCAGCGCACGGGGCGCGGGCGCGGCGACCTCCTCGTCCCAACCGAGAGCCTTCGTCGCGTCGAGGAAGCGGGCTTCAGGGGTGGGCGCGTGCGCCGGGTCGGCAGCGGAGGTAGCGGTCATATCAGAGGAGGGGACCGAGGCGCCTAACCTGCTCAGTGCGACTCGCCGACGGCCCGTGGTGGTGAAGTGGCGGAAGTGATGGGTCCCCTGTATCTGCTGCTGAGAGAACCGAACCTCGAGGAGGAGATAGAGAAGAGAGTCACTTCTGTCACTTCGCCACTCGATCAGTAGACGAAGTCGGGCTCCGGCGGCCCGCGAGGCGTTCCGAACGACCACGGCGTCAGGCATTCAGTGTCACGGCGACGCGTGACGGATCCCACTTCCCGCGTTGCCGCGCTCGCGCCACCTCAATCTGAGCGCCCGCGTTGAGGAGCATTCGGCGTCGTTCCAACATTCCGAGGCGAGGCCACGCGTCAGCGAACGTCTCGCCGGTCTCCACTAGCTCCACCACAGGTTCGGCAGGCAGTGCTTCCATGCGCTCACGCTCCGCGCGGAGCTTGTGCAAGCGCTCGACGAGCGCAGTGACGTCCGCAGACGGGTAGCGAAGCGAATCGGTCGTGTCACGGATTGACTCGTCCACGGCGGCCATGTGGGCAACGTCGCGGACGCTTGTCCTCGCCTCGACGACCTCGAAGCGCCCGACCGCTTGGAGGAATTGCCGTTCTACCTCGGCCTCGACACGAACACATTCGACCGCGATGCCGCGCGGGCAGTTGCGTCCCTGCGCGGCAGCCTGGCATGCGTATATGTCGTTGCTTGTCGCACGAGTCTTCGCGATCAGGTTCCCGCCACATCCAGGGCACTGGAGCATCCCGGACAGTAGCCGGGATGCGCGCGTGCGGCGCCGACCGGCCTGAGTCGCCGCTGCGCGTCCCGGCGTCGGCACCCATTCCGTGATTCGGCGAAGGGCCTCGACGTCCTCGACCGACAGCAGCGGCTCCCAGAACACGACGGGGAGCCCGGTCTCGGAGTCGCGAACGAGCTCGCCTTGTGCCTTTACTCGACCAAGGACGTGATTCGACCGGAGGAGCCGCTGAAGCGCGGTCGGTCCCCACTGCTCGGCGCGACGCGGCTTGATTCCCTCTCGGTTCAGTCGAGCGCACGTCGCGTAGACCGACGCACCGCCGAGAACTTCGTCGGCAGCGCGGCGGACAACTGCGGCCTCGACCGGGGCTCCAAAGCTCGGCCGACGCCGCCCGGGTGGGGGACCGCGCGATAGCCGTACGGGACAACTCCGCCTGGGAACCGCCCTGTCTTCCGAAGGTGCTCCTGAGACGCCGAGACGCGGAGGCCGATCGTCTTCGCCTCCATGCTCGCGAAGACCTGGAGGATCTCGACCATTGCGCGGCCCATCGGCGAGATCGTGTCGAGGCTCTCCGTCGCGCTGATGATCTGAAGTCCTTCGTCAAGAAGCACGCCAACGTCGACGACCGAGCGCACGAGCCGGTCGAGTCTCCAGACCATGACGGCGTCGGCTTCTCCGTCTGCGATCATCCGTCGCACGCGGGACAGTCCAGGTCGGTCGAGGCGTGAGCGGGTGGCGGAGACGTTGTCGTCGACGATCGTCTGGACGAGTTCCATCCCGCGGAGCTCGCATGTCTTCTCGATCAGCTCGCGCTGGCGGACGATGGACGTTGACTCCTCTCGGGATGCTCGGGACAGACGGGCGTAACCGATGACTCGCATGAGGTCTCCTTCTCGTGGTCGCGCCGTGGGGCGCAAGGGAGAAGGGGACCAACTGCTCTTCCCTGCTCACGAGGGGGAGTGGGACGAGGTCATGGACGTCGTCAAGCGCGCCACCGAGGCCGTCGGGGCGTACGGCACGCGGGTGTCCCTCGTGCTCAAGGCCGACATCCGCCCGGGGCACACTGGCGAGATCGACGGCAAGCTCGAGCGGCTCGAGGCTGCGCTCGACGACTGACACCATCGGGTCCTTCGACAGTCGGTGTCCCCGAACTGGGGCCGCTCTCGGCGCTGGTTCCCGATAAGTCCTCGATAGCGTGGTTCCGATGAATGCGGAACTTATCGGTGGCATCGTGGCCAGTCTCGTGGGCTCGGCGGGTCTCGGTGGGCTCCTCGGCGGCGCAGCTTCCGTCAGCCGCCGCGGGAGGCTCGAACGCCGGGTGTCCAGAGCGCTTCAGATGCGTCCGCGCCTGCGGGAGCAGGATCGAAACACTCGCGCTATCGACCGCCAGATTGATGAAGACGCCGTGCACTTGGCCGCATGCAGCCTCCTGAAGCCTGGGATACTCGCAGACCCGTTTCGCTACCTGGTTCTGGGCCTTTTCACTGTCCTGGTATCGGCATTGCTGGCTGTGACCCTCTATTCAGCGCTCGGCCTCCAGTCCGAGAAGCAGTCGACGTTCATCTCAGTCGCCTGGAACGATCATCGCATCGGCACGGTCTCGTACGTGCTTGCAATAGTGGTGTGGGCGTTATGGGGCGCGTGGCTCCTCATCCGCGAGGGCGATCAATTCCGCAGATACTTCGTGGCGCTCGTTCTCGCGGGGCAGGCTCCAGAGTCAGCTGCAGCCTTCGTTTCGAGCAGCCGCCGGCGCAGACGGTCGTCCAGAGCGAGGACAATGGCGATCAACGATGAGGTGCGGGCCGTAGTCGAGCGGTTCGAACCCGAACGGCGGAGAGCGTCGCGGGCGAGCGAGCCGCGCTGAATCCGCAATGAGGTCATCTGGAGCAAGCCTCGGACCGAGCAACACGCCGTGGGCCTCCCGCGCATGTCAGTGGTCGGGTGTCTCATGGTTCTCATCGAGCCAAGACTGGTGGCTGCGAATCGGACGCACGACGACGAGGAGTACGTGATGATGCACGACGGCTGGTGCCCCGACTGCGACCTGCGGACGGTCGTCATCGACTCGGACGAGCACGGCGACACCGCCTGGGCGAGCTGCACCGAGTGCGGCGCCGGGTGGGTCCACCGTGACGAGCTCCCGGGGCTCGTCGTCACGGCCCACGCGGAGCCGGAGCGTCGCGCCGCCTGACGCGGGTCGAATCGATTCGGCCGAGCGACTTCCGTTCGGCCTTTGGAGCGGTCTACACTGCTGGGACCGGTCGCTCTCGGCGGCCGGTCGTCCACGTTCGCCGCTGAACCAGGACCACCCTCCGCCCGACACCGGTCGCACCGTCCGCGATCCCCGGGCCGGGGGCACGGTGCGGTGACCACGCGCACCGACGGTCCCAGCCGACTCACGCGAGTCGACGTCCGGAACCCGTCCCGCTCCTCCCGTCCCGAAACAGGCACCATGTCCCAGCTCACGCCTGCGCGTCGCGCACTCGCGCTCATCGCACTCGCCCTCGGCGGCTTCGCCATCGGTTCGACCGAGTTCGTCGCGATGGGGCTCCTGCCGAACATCGCCGAGGCACTCCTGCCGCGCCAGTACGGCCTCGACCCGGACGCCGGGATCGCGCACGCCGGCTGGCTCGTGAGCGCGTACGCCCTCGGTGTCGTCGTCGGTGCCCCCACGATCGCGGCGATGTCGGCGAAGTTCCCGCGCAAGGGCCTGATCCTCGTGCTGCTCGTCGGGTTCGTCCTGGCGACGGTCGCGAGTGCGATCCTGCCGTCCTTCGGCCTCGTGCTCGTGGCGCGGTTCGTCGCGGGACTCCCGCACGGTGCGTACTTCGGCATCGCGTCCATCGTGGCGGGCGACATCATGGGGCCGGGCAAGCGCGGCAAGGGCATCGCGATGGTGCTGCTCGGCCTGTCGGTCGCGAACGTCGTGGGCGTGCCGGCGATCACCTGGGTCGGGCAGGTCGCCAGCTGGCGCATCGCGTACGGCGTCGTCGCCGTCCTGTTCGCCCTGACGTTCCTCGCGGTGTGGGCCTTCGTGCCGCGCAGCGCCCGTGACGAGCACGCGACGATCGGCCGAGAGCTCCGGGCGTTCCGCGTGCCGCAGGTCTGGATGGTCATGGGCCTCGGAGCAGTCGGCTTCGGCGGCTTCTTCGCGGTCTACTCGTACATCTCGCCGCTCGTGCAGAACGTCACCGGGCTGTCGGAGTCGTTCGTGCCGCTCGTCCTCGTGGTCGTCGGTATCGGCATGGTCATCGGCGGCGTGCTCGGCGGGCACCTGGCCGACCACAGCGTCAAGCGCACGATCTACGTCGGCATGTTCGCGCTGATCGGTGCCCTGCTCGTCACCGTCCTCACCGCGCAGTGGGTGTGGGGGGTCTTCCTCGGTGCATTCCTGCTCGGTGCGACCTCGTCCGCGATCCCGCCGGCCGTGCAGTCCCGCCTGATGGACGTCGCCGGAGATGCACGGACCATCGCGGCGGCGCTCAACCACTCGGCGTTCAACATCGGCAACTCGATCGGTGCGGCCCTGGGCGGCGCCGTCATCGCTGCCGGGTTCGGCTTCACGGCCCCGGGCTGGCTCGGTATCGTGCTGGCGCTGCTCGGTGTCCTCATGACGATGGTGAGCTACGGCGCCGAGCGCCGCAGTACCCGCCGTGCGTCGCTCCGGTCGTCGTCGCCGACCACCGGCCCGATCACCGCGCCCGTCCCGCTCGGCTGACGCGAGTCCCACCGGCCTGGAGGCGCGGGGCGGCCCCGCACTGCGCCTCCTGTCCGTCGACGGTGCGGCAGACCGCCGATCGTGAGCAGAAGAGGTCGGGTCCTGTGACGGGACCCGACCTCTTCTGCTCACGAAGCGTGCGGCGCACTACAGGCCCAGCGGGCTGCCGTCCTGGACGATGATGCCGTCGGTGATCGCGCGCTTCCGCAGCGCCACCTTCGTGCCGACGTCGAAGCCCGCGACGCGGTACTTCTCGCGGATGCGCTTGAGGTAGCTCTTCGCGGTCTCCTCGGAGATGCCGAGCTGGTACGCGACGCTCTTCACCGGCTCGCCGCCGCCGTACAGCGCCATGACGCGACGCTCCTGGGCGCTGAGCTTCGGAACGCCACCGACGTCACCGCTGTTGATCGCCAGGTCGAGCTCGGCGGAGACGTACTGCTCGCCGCGCTGGGCGGAGCGGATGGCCTCGACGATCATCTCGGCGTCCTCGCTCTTCACGAGGTAGCCGAGGGCGCCGGAGGCGAGGGCCTCGCGGACGACGTTCGGCTCCGAGTAGGTGCTCATCACGACGGTCTTCACACCGGCGGTCTTGAGCGTCGAGATCTTCAGCGAGACCGGGATCGAGTCCTTGAGGTCGAGGTCGAGCAGCACGACGTCGACCGGGAACGCCGGGCTCGTGAGGAGCTCGGGCCAGGTGGTGACGGCGGCGACGAGCGTGATGTCGTCGGCTGCGTTCCGGATCCACTCGGTGAGCGCGCCGAGGAGCATCCTGTGGTCGTCGACGAGTGCGAGTCGGATCGGTTCCTCTGGAGTCGCCATGGTGGCGTCCTTTCTCGGGGGCGGTCGTGGGCCGATCCTAGGGGGACGGACCACGGGGCACGGGCAGGCTGGTCAGGGTGTCCGGCAGTCGGGCCAGCCGGTTCCGTGCGACGACTACATCGACGGATGTCGGTCGACGACGCAGTGCGCGACGACGTGCAGGACGCCGTCGCGGACGGAGTCCTGGTACGGGCCGATCCGCTGCAGGGCGCTCCACGCGGTCGGGCCGAGTCGACGCCGGGGGACACCGCGCGACTCGAAGACGACCGGGACGTCCATCGTCTCGTCGGTGACGGGGTGCCCGTCCGAGCCGACGGGGCCGAGCGTCACGGAGACGACCGGTGATCCGGCCTGGGTCTGCTTGCCGTCGCCGACCATCTGCCAGAGCGTCTGCAGCAGGCCGTCGCGCTGCGCGGGGGAGAGGTGGCCCGCGAGCGACTGCGGATCCGCGACGCTGACCGAGCGGCCGAGGTTGTCGGACTCCGTGATCGCGTGGTAGAGCCAGGTCTCGCGGCGGCCCTCGATGAGGTGCAGGCGCAGCTCGGTGGCGAGCGAGGCGGCGACCGAGGCGGACGCGTCCGAGAGCGGCAGGGGGTCGCTGCCGTTGGCGACGGCGTCGAGGAGCTTCTCGGCGGCGAGGTCGAGCCGGGCGAGTTCGTCGGAGGCGAGCATGCCCACGGCGAACTGCGGTGCCTGCACGTTGCTCTGCACGAGGACCCGGTCGAGTTCACGCTGCACGAGCTGGCGGAACCGGTGCACCACGAAGAGCGCGATCGACGGCGGGACGGTCACGAGCGCCACGGTGGACACGATCGCGGGCAGGGTGTCGCTCGTGATCGGCGTCGAGGCGACCGCCATCCCGACGAACGCGAGGCCGAGGACGGCGATGGCGGCCGGCGACCTCGCGGGCCGGGCGCAGGGTCGCGACGGGCAGGAGCGCGAAGCCGGCGGCGACGGACGCGGACGCCGAGTGGGCGATGTCGTGCTCGGGCCAGATGCCGATGAAGTCGAGCGTCACGACGCAGCCGAGGACGACGCAGATCAGCGCGAAGGCGAGCCCGGTCAGTCGTTCGCCGTACGTGAGCAGGCTGAGTCCGACCCCGACGGCGGCGACGAGGTAGAGCGCCCAGGCGGCCGCGGGCAGCCACGGGTCGGTGAACTCCGTCCAGCGGATGAGGAAGAAGACGATCCCCGCGACGGCTTCGATACCGGTGAGGACCGCGGCGCCGAGTCCGAGGTAGCCGGCGCCGAGCGAGGCGCCGGGCTTGGCGGCCTGCCGCAGCGAGCGCGCGCCGGTGGAGGTGGAGGGGAGGCCGCGCGCCTGTCGACGTTCGCTGCCCCGGTACCGCTCCCGCGCCTCCCGTCGGGTCCGCGGAGCGGGCTGCACGGTCTCGCCGGGGAGCCCGCGGCTGATGGTGTCCTCGGGGACGCGGCTCATCTGGGGGCCTCCAGGACGACGGTCGTGCCGGATCCCGGCGCGGAGAAGAGCTTCGCGTCGCCGCCGACCTCGCGGAGGCGGTTCACCACGCTCTCCTTGAAGCCGAGCCGTTCGGCACTGACGTGGGTGAGGTCGAAGCCGACGCCGGAGTCGGTGACCATCGCGCGGACCATCTCGTTGTCGTGCACGATCGTGACGTGCGCCTCGCCGACCCCGGCGTGCCGACGGACGTTCTCGAGGCACTCGCCGAGCGCGAGCAGGAAGGCGTCGAGCACGTTCGACGGCAGGAGGACCTGCCCGGTGCCGTGCCAGCTCACCTCGAGGCCCATGCGGCCGAAGCGCTGCTTGACCGACTCGAGGGTCTGGCCGAGCGGGGACTCTTCCTCGCGGGTGAGCGAGTAGTCACCGGACTGCTGCGGCTGCGGCGTCGCACCGAGGCGGAGGTGGCGGAGGAGTCGGGCGTCCTCGGCGGCCTGCTCACGCATCGCCTGCTCGGAGACGCCCACGCCGGAGTGCGCGAGGAGGGTCAGCGTGGCGAGCACGGTGTCGTGCAGGAGCCGGGCACCCTGTCGTCGCTGCGCCTCGGTCTCGCTCGCCTGGCGTTCGGCGCGGTGCGCGGTGCCGATGCTGTAGATCCGGCGGGCGACGCGGGGGATGCTCCGGGAGATCCAGATCGTCACGACGGCGATGAGCACCCACCCGAGCAGCGCGCCGGTGACCGGGGCGGCGAGGACGCTGCCGCTCGCCCACACGATCGCGACGACGACGATCGCCCCGGCGAGGATGGTCAGCCCGAGGCCCACAGGGCTCCCGCGCTGGGACATGAGCGGTGCCGAGATGCTGCCGGCGGCGAGGGGCACCACCGCGGAGGCGATGATCGGACGCGCTGCCTCGTCGACGCCGAGCAGCAGGAGTGCGAGCGCGCCGAGGCCGGAGGCGAGGATGAGCGCCGTCCACCACACGGACGCGTTCCACCCGAAGACCAGGAAGCCGGCGATCATGATCGCGATGCAGGCGAGCCCGCCGAGCAGCGGGACGACCGGGACCGCGAGGGCGCAGATCACCGCGACGACCGACACCAGGGCACAGACGATGCCGACGACACGGGTCGTCGACCGGAGCAAGCGGTCGCGTTCCTGTGCGATGAAGTCCATCGGTGTCCTGGTCGTGGCGGTGTGGCTGAGGGAAAACCGAGCCTGGTTCAGGCTGGGCACCACGCCATCATTCCACGCGCGACACCCGTTGGGGGGTGTTCGGCGCGCCATCCCGTGTCGGATGGTGCCGCGATCGTCATTGCAAGCGTTATGCGTCCAAGAGCCGCCGGAGGTGCGCCCCCACGGCCTCGTGCTCGATCAGGAACCCGTCGTGCCCGAACTCGCTCTCGATCACGGCCGCGCGGTCACCGTCGAGGGTGTCCGGCACGCCGGCCGCGATGCGGTGCTGGTCCTCGATCGGGAACAGCCGATCGCTCGACACCCCGACCACGAGCGTGCGGGCCGTCAGCTGCGCCAGCGCCGCCGCGATCCCGCCCCGACCGGCTCCGACGTCGTGCGAGTCCATCGCGTGGGTGAGCGTGATGTAGGAGCTCGCGTCGAACCGACGGGTGAACTTGTTGCCGTGGAAGTCGAGGTAGCTCTCGACCGAGAAGCGGCCGTCGTCGCCGAGCGGTGAGACGTCGCTCTGCCACGAGCGGGCGAACCGGCCGTTCAGCTCGTCGGACGCCCGGTAGGTCATCAACGCCATCCGCCGAGCCAGCGCCAGCCCGCGGTGGGGGCCCTCGCCGGCGTCGGCCTCGTAGTAGTCGCCGCCCGCGAACGCCGGGTCCATCTGGATCGCAGCGCGCTGCAGCGAGTTCGCGGCGATCTGGTCGGCGGTGGTCTGCGCCGTGCTCGCCAGCACCGCGAGCCGGGACACCCGTGCAGGGTGGGTGACGGCGAACTCGAGCGCGTGCATGCCGCCCATCGACCCGCCGACGACGGCCGCGAAGACGTCGATGCCGAGCCGGTCGGCCAGCTGTGCCTGCACCGCCACCTGGTCGCGCACGGTGACGAACGGGAAGCGGGATCCCCACTCGAGGCCGTCCGGCGACACCGACGACGGCCCGGTCGTGCCCTGGCAGCCGCCGAGCATGTTCGGTGCGACGACGAACCACCGGTCGGTGTCGATCGCCCGGCCGGGGCCGACGACGTCGCCCCACCAGCCGGCGGTGCGGTGTCCGGGCCCGGGTGCTCCGGCGACGTGCGAGTCGCCGGTCAGCGCGTGGAACACCAGGACCGCGTTGTCGCGGTCGGCGTTGAGCGTGCCCCAGGTCTCGTACGCCACGCGCACGGCGGGGATGCGTCCACCCCGCACCCACTGCTCACCGAGGGACGCGAAGTGCCGGGAGCCGGGGTGGTCGCCCGGGCGCCAGGCGCCGGTCACCGGGGGCTTGCCGAGCGTGCCGAGTTCGGTTCCGGGCACGAGGGTGGACGGCACGGAGTCCTCGGGGGTCGTCTGCCAGTCCATCGGGTCCAGTCTGCCGGGAGGCGCGGCGCGGGCCGCCAGTGTTACGTCACGTCCGGCGCGTCGCGGGTCCACTGCGGCGGGTCGCGGGGGCTCGCCGGCTGCTTGGTCGGCGTCGTGCTGGTCGGGTGCCGAGTCGGAACGACTTCGTCGACGTCGTACGACATCGACGTTGTCGCTCCCGGGCGCACGCAAGTGTTGCGCCTGCAACGAACGACGTGGCCGTTGTCGTACGACAACGACCACGTCGTTCCGAGTCGCCCCCGCGACAGCCCCCCGCCCGGGGCCGCTACGCGCGCTGGCCCTCCTGCGCGACCGCACGGGCAGCGGCGAGCCCGGCCTCGAGGTCGGCCTTGAGGTCCTCGACGTTCTCGATCCCCACCGACAGCCGCACCAGCCCCGGCGTGACACCGGTGGTGAGCTGCTGCTCGGGCGTCAGCTGCGAGTGCGTGGTCGACGCCGGGTGGATGACGAGGGAGCGCACGTCGCCGATGTTCGCGAGGTGCGAGAACAGCTGCAGGTTGTCGACGAACGCCTTGCCGGCGGGCACGCCGCCCTTGAGCTCGAACGACAGCACGGCCCCGACGCCCTTCGGCGCGTAGCGGTTCGCCGCGGCGTACCACGGCGAGGTCGGCAGCCCGGCGTAGGCGACGGTCGCGACGTCCGGGTGCCGGTCGAGCCACTCGGCGATCTCCTGCGCGTTCGACACGTGCCGCTCGATGCGGAGCGACAGCGTCTCGATGCCCTGCAGCAGCGCGAACGCGGTGTCCGCCGAGTTCGACGCACCGAGGTCGCGGAGCAGCTGCACCCGGGCCTTGACGATGTAGGCGAGCTCGTTGCCGACGGCCTCGGCGAAGACCGCGCCGTGGTACGAGGGGTCCGGCGTGTTGAACTCGGGGAACTTGTCCGGGTGCTGCGACCACGCGAACTTCCCGGAGTCGACGATGATCCCGCCGATGACGGTGCCGTGCCCGCCGAGGAACTTCGTCGCCGAGTGCACGACGATGTCGGCACCGTGCTCGAACGGACGGATGAGGTACGGCGTCGCGATCGTGTTGTCGACGATGAGCGGCACGCCGGACTCGTGGGCGACCTCGCTGACACCGGTGATGTCGAGCACGTTGATCTTCGGGTTGCCGATCGTCTCGGCGAAGAACAGCTTCGTGTTCGGTCGGATCGCGCGGCGCCACTCGTCGAGGTCGTCCTGGTCCTCGACGAACGTGGTCTCGATGCCGAGCTTCGCGAGCGTGTACTTGAACAGGTTGTACGTGCCGCCGTAGATCGACGACGAGGACACGATGTGGTCCCCGGCGCCCGCGATGTTGAGCACCGCGTAGGTCTCCGCCGCCTGGCCGCTCGACACCAGGAGCGCCCCGGAGCCGCCCTCGAGCGCCGCGATCCGCTGCTCCACGACGTCGTTCGTCGGGTTCATGATGCGCGAGTAGATGTTGCCCGCGCTTGGCCAGGGCGAAGAGGTCACGGGCCTCGTCGGAGTTCGCGAAGACGTACGAGGTCGTCTTGTAGATCGGCGTCGCGCGGGCCCCCGTGGTCGGGTCGGGCTGTGCGCCGGCGTGGATCTGCGTGGTCTCGAACCGCCACTGGGCGGCGTCGTTCTGGGTCATCTCGTGCTCCTGTCCGGTGGCGGTCGTCGGGTCGTCGGGTCGCCCAGCGCTCGGCCCAGGAGGCGCGGCGCGGCTGTGCGTCGCCCGTCACGGTACGCAGGTGGTCGCGTCGGCACCAGCGCGCCCGCCTCGGGACGTAACGACCGAGGCGGAGGCGAGCCGCGCCTCCTGGCCCGTGCGTGCGCACTCACACGCCGGCGGCGACCACGGGGGGAGGTCGCGGCCTGCCGCGACGTCGCGCGCCGCCGACTGAGCGCAGCGAAGACGACGGCTTGCGCGGGGATGTCACTGCTCGCGGCGGAAGAGCCAGCGCACGTTCGGTTCGAGGAGCCAGCGCATCCCCCGGCGGACGAACGGCTGGGCGAGGAACAGGCTCACCGCGCAGGCGATCGCCACCATGAGCAGCACGTACGGCCACGCCGAGTGCTGCCCGGCGAGCACCCCGGACTCGCGGATCGGGTAGAGCACGAACGTGTGCAGCAGGTACACGTACATCGTCGCCGCGCCGAACTGCGTGATCCAGACGTTCCGACGGGGCACGAGCAGCAGGAACGACGCGGTGAGGAGGGTCGCCAGCAGCATCAGCCCGAAGCGGACCGCACCGGCCCACCAGGCGTCCTCGCCGAGTCCCGAGTAGGAGTCGTCGTAGAAGAACCAGTGGTGCAGGTCGAACTGCTTGAACTGCGGGATCCAGATCGCACACGCCACCGCCCACGCCACGAACACCGCACCGGCCGCGATGCGCACCCGGACCACGACCCGCCGCGGAGCCTCGTACCAGCGGTCGAAGACGCCCCACTGCTTCACCTGCCAGCCGAGCAGGAAGAACGGCAGGAGGCTGATCGCCCGCGACAGCGAGAGCGTGGAGTCGACGTTGTCGAAGTAGCCGACGCCGATGCTGAACACGACGGCCCAGAACAGCGGCCACCGGAGCTGTGCGAGGTACGGGAGGATCAGCTTGAAGATCCCCAGCGCGAGCAGGAACCAGAGCGTCCAGGTCGGCTGCGTCGGGTTGAACTTCTTCCCGCCCTCGACCAGGGCCTGCACGACGGTCCAGATCGTCTGCATGATGATGTACGGCACGACGATGTCCGTGATCGTCCGGCGCATGCGCTTCGCGGTCGGGGTGTCGGCGGAGGAGAAGTACCCGCTGATGACACCGAACGCCGGCATGTGGAACGCGTAGATGAAGGTGTACAGCGCAAGGGCGTGCTCGCTCGCCGCCGTCTGGCGCTGGATCGCATGGCCGATCACCACGAGCGTGACCGCCAGGAACCGCGCCGTGTCCCACATCGGGATACGGCGCTTCGCACGTCCGGGCTCGAGCTGCGAGGCGGGCGCCGAGGGCGCGGGAGGGGCGGCGTCCGTCGTCATCGCCGGTCACGTTACCCGATCGTGACCTTGCCGGATCGGTACGGTTGGGACATCCCACCCCGTCCCCCTGGAGGAAGCACATGGCATCTCGTCGCGCAGTCGTCACCGGAGCGAGCTCGGGCATCGGAGCAGCGACCGTCCGACTGTTCCGCGCACACGGGTGGGACGTGCTCGCCGTCGCCCGCCGTGCCTCGAAGCTCGAGGCGCTCGCCGGGTCGACCGGAGCCGACGTCCTCGTCGCGGACATCACCAGCGCCTCCGACGTCGAGGCGCTGGCCGCCCGTGTCCACGAGCTCGGGGGAGCGGACGTGCTCGTGAACAACGCCGGCGGCGCCTTCGGGTCCGCGTCGGTCGAGGAGTCGGACGTCGAGGACTGGCGCGCCATGTTCGAGGTGAACGTGATCGGCACGAAGCGGGTCGTCGCGGCGTTGCTCCCGCACCTTCGTCGGCGCGCGGCGGACGCCGGGAGCGCCGACATCGTCACGGTGACGAGCACGGCCGGGCACGTGGCGTACGAGAACGGCGGCGGGTACAACGCCGCGAAGTTCGCCGAGCACGCCCTCGTGGCTGCGCTCCGGCTCGAGCTGAACGGTGAACCGATCCGGGTCGTCGAGATCGCGCCGGGCCTCGTGAAGACCGACGAGTTCGCCCTGACCCGGTTCCGTGGCGACGCGGAGAAGGCCGCGGCGGTCTACGACGACGTGCCGGAGCCGCTCGTGGCCGAGGACGTCGCCGAGGCGATCGTGCACGCGGTCGAGCTGCCGGCGCACGTGAACCTCGACCTCGTGACGATCCGCCCGGTGGCGCAGTCGGCCCAGCACAAGCTCGCGCGGGGGAAGCTGACGCCGCGGGTGTGATCCCCGCGGGTGCCGCGCACCCGGCCCGCACCCGGCCCGCACGCGCCCGGGCCGCACGTGCGGGTCGCGGGCGCGGGGTCCGTGCCGGTACCGTTGTCGGATGCCGATCAGCAGCGAATCCGGGTCACCCGCCCAGGCTCCCTCGACCGTGACCGTGACGAGCGGGCCCGAGGTGCTCGGATGGCTCGAGTTCGGTGACGCAGCACGCCTGCTCGCCAAGGACGTCTTGTCCTCCGGCTTCGAACCCGAGGTCGTCGTCGCCGTGGCCCGCGGTGGGCTCATCATCGCCGGTGCGGTCGCCTACGCCCTCGGCACCAAGGAGTGCGGTTCGATCAACGTCGAGTTCTACACCGACGTCGAGCAGCGCCTCGAGGAGCCGGTCATCCTGTCGCCGGCGCTCGACGCCCCGAGCCTCGCCGGCAAGCGCGTCCTCGTCGTCGACGACGTGTCGGACTCCGGCCGGACCCTGCGCCTGGTGGTCGACATCATCCGGAACGCCGGCGCCGACGTCCGCAGCGCCTGCCTCTACTCGAAGCCCGGCACCGTGCTCGAGCCGGACCACGTCTGGCGTCGCGTCGACGGGTGGATCACCTTCCCGTGGAGCGCCCTCGCCCCGGTGACGGCCGAGTCGTGAGCATCCACCTCGTCGGCGGCGGACCCTTCGCCGCCTCGGACGCCGCCGCGCCCTTCGTCGCCGAGGCCACGGTCCGCTCCGCAGCGGTCGGCCGCACGGTCCCGCGCATCGCCCTGCTCTCCGTCGCCGACGGGTCCGGGGTGAGCCCCTCCGGCACTGCCGACATCGCCGGGGTGCTGACCGGCCCGCGCACGGCCGAGGTCCTCGTCACCGAGGTCGCCGCCGGCCAGGTGTTCGACACCACGGTCCTCAGCGACGTCGACGCCCTCGTGGTCGGCGGCGGGGTCACGCCGGACTACCTCGACGCCGTCGCCCCGCTCGTCGACCAGATCCGCCTGCTCGTCTCCGACGGCCTGCCCTACCTCGGCTACTCGGCCGGCGCGATGATCGCCGCCGATCGTGCCCTCGTCGGCGGCTGGCGCATCGGTGGCGTCGAGATCTGCCCCGAGGAAGCCTCCGAGGGCCTCGACGAGGTCGAACTCCGCGAGGGGCTCGGCCTGGTGGACCTGACGATCGACGTGCACGCCGTCCAGGCCGGCACGCTCGCCCGGCTCATCGCGAGCGCCGAGGCCGAGTTCGTGACCGCCGGCCTGGCGATCGACGAGGACACCACGCTGGTCGTGGGCGAGGGTGCGCTCGAGGTCCGCGGCACCGGCAGCGTCTGGCGCGTCGTCGCCGGCGAGGACTCGGTCGCCGTCGCCACGATGGGCGCCTAGCCCCGTGCAGGCCCGACCGCTCGCCGACCTCGTCGACCCCGGCTGGGCCGAGGCCCTCGCCCCGGTCGAGGACGACGTCCACCGGATGGGCGACTGGCTCCGCGCCGAGACCGGTGCCGGTCGGCAGTACCTCCCGGCCGGGGAGCACGTCCTCCGCGCCTTCGCCGAGCCGTTCGACGACGTCCGGGTCCTCGTCGTCGGACAGGACCCGTACCCGACGCCCGGGCACCCGGTCGGCCTGTCGTTCGCGGTCGACCCGCACGTGCGACCCGTCCCGCGCAGCCTGGCGAACATCTACCGCGAGCTCGAGGCCGACCTCGGCGTGACGCCGCCGGCGCACGGGGACCTGCGGGCGTGGTCGGCCCAGGGTGTCCTGCTGCTCAACCGCGTCCTGACCGTCGAGGCCGGAGTCGCCGGCAGCCACCGCGGGAAGGGCTGGGAGGCCGTCACCGACCAGGCAGTCCGTGCCCTCGTCGCCCGTGGGAAGCCCCTCGTCGCCGTCCTCTGGGGTGCGCAGGCGGCCTCGGTCCGGCCGCTCCTCGGGGACACCCCGGTCGTCGCGTCCGCCCACCCGAGCCCGCTCAGCGCCTCGCGCGGGTTCTTCGGCAGCCGCCCGTTCTCGCAGGTGAACGAGCTGCTCGTCGCGCAGGGCGCCGAACCGGTCGACTGGACCCTGCCCGCGGCATAGGCTCGGACCCGTGCTCGAGGAGGAATACCAGCGACGGCGGGTCCTGCCGCGACACCTGCGCGCCCCGGTCCCCGCCGAGGCCGCGTTCACCTACACGATCCGCGCTGCCGAGCCCAGCGACCTCCCCGACGTCCGCGAGATCCACACGCACTACGTCCGGAACTCCTCGGTGACCTTCGACCCGTCGGCGTTCACGTTCGCCGCGTGGAAGCGCCGCTACGACGAGATCCGTCGTCGCGGTCTGCCGTTCCTGGTCGCTGAGAACCCCTCGGGGCAGGTGCTCGGCTACGCGCTCGTCGACCCGTGGAACCCCCGCGACCGGTCGAACCGCGTCGTCGAGGACTCGATCTACCTCGGTGCCGCGTCCGGCGGGAAGGGGCTCGGGCGGGCCCTGATGGAGGCGCTGATCGACGAGTGCCGTTCGGCCGGCGTCCGCGAGGTCGTCGCCGTCATCGCCGACCGCCAGGCCGAGGCGTCGATCCGGCTCCACGAGCGGCTCGGCTTCGAGGAGGTCGGTCGCATGGGGAAGGTCGGCTACAAGTACGACCGGTGGCTCGGCACGGTGACGATGCGGCTGCGCCTGCGCGGTCCGCGCCTCTTCGCGCGCGGGTAGTGCGCGCGGCCGCCGTCGAGGTCGCACGATCGGCCGCTTCCGGCGTGCGCGCGCGGCGTGTCGTGCGACCTCGGCGGAGAACGTGCGGCGTGTCCTGCGACCCGGCCACGGTCGGACGGGAGGCGCGGGTCGGCCCCGCACCGCGCCTCCCGTCCGCCCGTCGGTCGCGTCCCGGGCACGCGAGGTCGCGCGATCGGTCGCTCCCGTCGCGCGCTTGCGGCGCGTCGTGCGACCTCGGCGGAGAGCGTGCGGCGTGTCCTGCGACCCGGCCACGGTCGGACGGGAGGCGCGCGGGTCGGCCCCGCACTGCGCCTCCCGTCCGCCCGTCGGTCGCGTCCCGGGCACGCGAGGTCGCGCGATCGGCCGCTTCCGGCGCGCGCACACGGCGTGTCGTGCGCCCTCGGCGGAGAGCGTGCGGCGTGTCCTGCGACCCGGCCACGGTCGGACGGGAGGCGCGGGTCGGCCCTGCACCGCGCCTCCCGTCCGTCGATCGGTCGCGTCTCGGGCGCGCGAGATCGCGCGATCTGCCGCTCCCGCCGCGCGCGTGCGGCGTGTCGTGCGCCCTCGGCGACCCGCACGCGGCGTGTCTCGCGCCCTCGGCGACCCCGGCGGCCCTGGCCGCGCCCTCGGGTCAGGACCTCGGCGCCTCCGCGATGAACTCGTCCCGCGTCACCCGCACGAGCTCGCGCGCCGCAGCCGACGCGGCCGCGCCGTCGCCCGCGACGAGCGCCAGCCCCACGGCCTCGTGCCGGGCCGCCGCGTCGCGGGTCCAGCGCGTGATGGTGTCCCGCGACTCCGAGGTGCGGGTCCGCAGCAGCGCCTCGACGGTCCCGGCGAAGTGTGCGAAGACGGCGTTGCCGGAACCGGTCAGGAGCGCTCGGTGGAAGCGGACGTCGGCCTCGAGGTAGGCGCGGCTGTCCTCCCGACCGCAGGCGTCGGTCATGTCGGTGGCGGCGGCGAGCACCGCTGCGGCACCCGGTGTCCCCGCCGTGAGCGATGCGGCGACGGGCTCGACGCCGAGGCGCAGCTCGAGCAGTTCCCGCTGCTGTGCGAAGTACCAGGGCGAGGCGCCGCGCCACCGGATCACGGTCGGCGCGAGCAGCTCCCACGACACGATGTCGAGCACCAGCGTGCCGACGCGCTGGCGGGGTTCGACGAGCCCGAGCGACTGCAGGACGCGCAGCGCCTCGCGGACGACCGACCTCGACACGCCGAACTCCGCCGCGACGGCCTCGGGCCGGACGACGGTGCCCGGGGCGAGCGCGCCGTCGACGATCCGCTGCCCGAGCGTCTCGAGCACCTGGGCGTGCAGTCCGCGGCCGGTCGCCATCGTTCCTCCGTGCAGTACGCGGCACGCACGGCGCGTGACACGGTGTCCATCGAATCGGCAGACTGCCCCGGAGGGCGGATGCCGCGCGGTGGATCGTCGTATAGTCTGATTAATCAGATTATTGACGGTCGACGCGCAGCACGCCAGACCGTCCTCGACACGAAGGCGACGGAGCCGCGCGGCAGCGGCTCCAGGAAGGGGCACCGATGCCTCACGCTCTCCCGGCCGATCCGGCCACGGTCCACGCGGCCGCGGCCCACGCGGTCACCGTCCTGGCGGCAGAACCAGCCGGCACCGAAGCCGTCGACCCGTCGGGGCCGGTCGCGCAACTGATCATCGCGGCGATCATCGGCATCGTCGTGATCATCGCCCTCATCACCTGGCTGAAGGTGCACCCGTTCATCGCGCTCACGATCGGGGCGCTCGGCGTCGGGATCGGTGCGGGTCTCGCTCCGGACAAGGCGGTGACGAGCTTCGGCAACGGCTTCGGTGCGACGATGACGAGCGTCGGCATCCTCGTCGGCCTCGGCTCGATGTTCGGCAAGATGCTCGTCGACTCCGGTGCGGCCGACCGTGTGGTCGACACCCTCGTGCGGAGGTCGTCGAAGGCGGCGCTGCCGTGGACGATGGCCCTGATCGGAGCACTCATCGGCCTGCCGATGTTCTTCGAGGTCGGCCTCGTCCTGCTCATCCCGATCATCGTCCTGGTGGCGAAGCGCAGCTCCGTCCCGATCATGAAGATCGCCGTGCCCGCCCTCGTCGGCCTCTCCACGATGCACGCGTTCGTCCCGCCGCACCCCGGCCCGCTCGTCGCCATCTCGACGGTCGGTGCGAACCTCGGCACGACGCTCGCCTTCGGCATCGTGCTCGCGATCCCCGTCATCGTCCTCGCCGGCCCGGTGTTCGCCCGCTTCGCGGCGCGCTGGGTCGACATCCCAGCGCCCGACATGTTCGGGTCGCGCGGTTCCGACGCAGGTCCCGTCGGCGACGACCCGGCACACGCGGGTCGGGAGGCGCGGCGCGGCCCCGCCACGCAGGACACCGCATCCCTGCCCCACGGCAAGAGCGACTTCACCCGCGTCATCAGCGAGCCGTGCAGCCCGTCCTTCACGGTCGCGCTGGTCGGCATCCTGCTGCCCGTCGTCCTGATGCTCGCGCAGGCCATCCGCGAGGCCACCGTCCCGGACGCCTCGGGCTCGTGGGTCAGCCTGCTCGACTTCCTCGGGTCGCCGATGATCGCGATCGGCATCGCCGCGGTCTACGCGATGATCTTCTTCGCCATCGGCGGCGGCATGGACCGTTCCGCTGTGTCGAAGTCCCTCGAGAGTGCCCTGCCGCCGGTCGCGGGCGTCCTGCTCATCGTCGGCGCCGGCGGTGGCTTCAAGCAGGTGCTCATCGACACCGGGATCGGCGGGGTGATCGCCGACGCCGTGAAGGACTCCGGCATCTCGGTGCTGCTCGTCGCCTGGGTGGTGTCTGCCCTCGTGCGCGTCGCCACCGGGTCGGCCACGGTCGCCACCGTCACGGCCGCGGGCATCATGGCGCCGATCGCGCACGACCTGTCCTCGCCGATGACCTCGCTGCTCGTGCTCGCGATCGGCGCCGGGTCGGTCTTCCTGTCGCACGTGAACGACGCCGGGTTCTGGCTCGTGAAGGGGTACCTCAACACCACGGTCGGGCAGACCTTCAAGACGTGGACGATGCTCGAGTGCCTCATCTCGGTGTTCGGCCTCGCCGGGGTCATGCTCGCGGGGGTGTTCATCCATTGAGCGACGACACCGCACTCGATGCCCGCGTCCTCGTGGTGATGGGGGTCTCCGGATCGGGCAAGTCGACCGTCGCCGCGATGGTCGCCGAGCAGCTCGGGTGGGACTTCGCCGAGGGCGACGCCATGCACCCGCAGGCGAACGTGGACAAGATGCACGCCGGCACCCCGCTGACCGACGAGGACCGCTGGCCCTGGCTCGACGTCATCGCGGCGTGGATCCGGTCGCACCTCGACGGTGGCACCCCCGGCGTGGTGACCTGCTCGGCGCTGAAGCGCTCCTACCGCGACGTCCTCCGGGCACCCGGAGTGGTGTTCGTGCACGTCGCCGGGGACGGGTCCCTCATCGAGGACCGGATGTCGAAGCGCTCCGGGCACTTCATGCCGACCTCGCTCCTGCAGTCCCAGCTCGCCACCCTCGAGCCGCCGCAGGACGACGAGGCCCACATCACCGTCGCGGCGGACCGGACCCCGCAGGAGGAGAGCGCCGAGGTCATCGAGCGGCTGGCGCTCCGCCGCTGACCACGCACGGAGCGTCCGGCCACGGTGTAGGCCTGGCGCATGCCGCACTTCGTCGTCCTCATCCACGGTGGCCCGGGCGAGGCGTCGCCCGACGAGCTCGCCGCCCACGACCGGCACGCCTCGGACCTCATCGACTCCGGCGCGCTCGTCGCGGCGTTCGCGTTCGGCCCTGCCTCCGAGGTGGTGCGCATCGACGGCGACGGTCCGTCAGCCCGTCCCGAGGCGACGACCGCGCTCGACGGCATCGGGGTCATCGAGGCGCGGGACCTCGACGCCGCGGTCGCGATCGCCCGCCGGAACCCCGCCACGGAGCAGGGCGGCTTCGTCGAGGTGCGCCCGGTCGCCGGTTCGTGGACGCGGGACGGTGGTGCGGCCGCGGGTTCCGCGCCCGGCGTGCCGACGCCCTGACGGGGCTCGGCAGTCACGACCCCGAGCGATCAGACGACCGGTCAGGCCTCGGTGACGCGACCGGCCTCGACGCGCCACTGCCGGTCGAGGCGGACGGTCTCGAGCATGCGGCGGTCGTGCGTGACGAGGAGCAGGGTGCCGTCGTACGAGTCGAGGGCCTGTTCGAGCTGCTCGATCGCGGCGAGGTCGAGGTGGTTCGTGGGCTCGTCGAGCACGAGCACGTTCACCCCGCGGGCCTGCAGGAGCGCGAGGCCGGCGCGCGTCCGCTCACCGGGGGAGAGCGCGTTCGCCGGACGGCCGACGTGGTCCGCCTTCAGCCCGAACTTCGCGAGCAGGGTCCGGACGTCGGCCGTCGTGTACTCGGGCACGATCGCCTCGAACGCGTCGGCCAGCGGCTGGTCACCCGTGAAGGCCGCGCGTGCCTGGTCGATCTCGCCGACCGCGACGCTGGAGCCGAGCGACGCCGTGCCCGTCGTCGGCGCCTGCTTGCCGAGCAGCGCCCGGAGGAGCGTGGACT
This sequence comes from Curtobacterium sp. SORGH_AS_0776, assembly GCF_031453355.1. Taxonomy (NCBI): domain Bacteria; kingdom Bacillati; phylum Actinomycetota; class Actinomycetes; order Micrococcales; family Microbacteriaceae; genus Curtobacterium; species Curtobacterium sp. SORGH_AS_0776. The sequence goes on along the minus strand of NZ_JAVIYU010000001.1, from coordinate 3,039,852 downwards.
TGCCGGCACCGTTCGGACCCGTGATGCCGATGCGGTCACCGCCGTCGATCTGCAGGGAGACCGGCCCGAGCGTGAAGTCGCCCTGGGTGAACGTCGCGTCGGACAGGGTAGCGACGACCGCCGAGGACCGGGGCGCGCTGCCGATCGTGAACTCGAGCTGCCACTCCTTGCGCGGCTCCTCGACCTCGTCCAGCCGGGCGATGCGGGACTCCATCTGCCGGACCTTCTGCGCCTGCTTCTCACTCGACTCGGAGGCGGCACGACGGCGGATCTTGTCGTTGTCGGGACTCTTCCGCATCGCGTTCCGGACGCCCTGGCTCGACCACTCGCGCTGGGTCCGGGCCCGGGAGACGAGGTCGGCCTTGGTGGACGCGTACTCCTCGTAGGCGTCGCGCTTGTGCTGCCGTGCGATCTCGCGCTCCTCGAGGTAGGAGTCGTAGCCGCCGCCGAAGAGCCGGTTGGTGGACTGCGCGAGATCGAGCTCGAGGACGGCGGTCACCGAGCGCGCCAGGAACTCGCGGTCGTGGCTGACGAGCACGACACCGCCGCGGAGGCCCCGGACGAAGCCCTCCAGCCGGTCGAGGCCGTCCAGGTCGAGGTCGTTCGTCGGTTCGTCGAGCAGCACGATGTCGAACCGCGAGAGCAGCAGTGCGGCGAGCCCGACGCGGGCCGCCTGCCCGCCGGACAACGCGGTCATGAGCGACTCCGGCCCGACGCCGTCCTCCTCCGAACCGACGGCCAGGCCGAGGTCGGCGAGCACGACGGGGATGCGGTCGTCGAGGTCGGCCGCGCCTGCCGCGAGCCAGCGGTCGAGCGCCGCCGAGTAGGCGTCCGCCGCGGCGTCACCGGCGTCGGGGTCGCCGAGCGCCGCGGCTGCGGCGTCCATCGTCGCGGTGGCCTCGGCGCACCCGGTCCGCCGGGCGATGTAGGCGGCGACGGTCTCACCCGCGAGGCGTTCGTGCTCCTGCGGCAGCCACCCGACGAACGCGTCCGTCGGTGCGAGCGACACGGTGCCGGCCAGCGGCTCGTCCACCCCGGCGAGGAGCCGGAGCAGGGTCGACTTGCCGGCGCCGTTCACCCCCACGACGCCGATGACGTCCCCCGGGGCGACGGTGAGGTCGAGGGAGTCGAAGAGCGTGCGTGCGGCGTACCCGCCGGAGAGTCCCTTGGCGACGAGCGTGGCGGTCATGCCCCAATCGTCCCATCCCCGCGACGGACCATCGACCGGAGCGGGGCCGGGTCAGCGGTGTCGGGTCAGTCGAGCGTGATCGTCCGGCCGAACCGACGGGTGACCGGCGGGGCGGCGACGACGGCGGCGAGGGCGTTCGCCGCACCCTCCGGCGTGCCGCGCCAGGCGACGTAGGCGTCGTGGGCCTCAGGCGTCGTCCAGCGCTCGACGACGACCACCCGTGACGGGTCGGTGTCGTCGACGAGGACCTCGAGCGACTCGTTGCCGGCGAACGCACCGGTCTGGGCGAGGGTCTCGCGGATCGCGGCCTCGGTGGTCTCGGTGGGGAGGTCGCTCCGGAGCTGGACCTCGAGCAGGACGGTCATCGACATGGTGCACCTTTCGTCGTCGTTGCCGGATGCAACCGCACCCGGCAGCGGGGTGTTCCGGACTCGCCGTCGACCGGTGCGGCGGGGTGGAACCGATCCGGTCGTCCCGGACACTGCAGGGTATGGACAGCGGGGACTGGGCGATGGCGCTCGAGGGCGACGGCGAGGCGTTCGGGCGGGTGTTCGACCGGCACCGCCACCGGGTGCAGCGACACTGCATGCGGCTCGTGCCGGTCGACACGGACGCGGCCGACTCGGTCGCGATCGTGTTCCTCGAGGCCTGGCGGAACCGGGCTCGGGTCCGGCTGGTCGACGGGTCACTCCTGCCGTGGCTGCTCGTCACGGCCACCAACGTCGCCCGCAACCAGACCCGCGCGGCCCGGCGGTACCGGGCCGCGCTCGACCGGTTGCCACCACCCGAACCCGTCCCCGACCACGCGGACCGGGACGATGACGGGGACGCCGTCCGGGCGCTCCGGCAGCTCGGGCACCGCGACCAGGAGATCATCACGCTGTCGGTCCTCGAGGGCTACAGCGAGCGGGAGATCGCCGCCGCACTCGGCATCGCGCCGGGAACGGTGAAGTCGCGCCTCTCCCGCGCACGGACCCGGCTCGCCGCGGCACTCACCGCGAGCGGGCCCACGACACAGCCGGCCGTCGAACGGAACGGAGCACGATCATGAGCACCTCCACGAACAGGGACACCGACGACCGCGACCGGGCACTGCGGGCATTGCTCGTCGACACGGTCGAGCACACACCTCGGCGGCGTCGACGGTGGCGGGCGGCGACGATCGCGGGAGCGGTGGTGTGCGTCCTCGGTGGCGCCGCCGCCGGTGGTGCGATCACCGCGGCGGCGAGTCCGGACCCGGCCGCCCTCGAGGCGCAGAGCCAGGCCGCGACGGTCGTCGGCGGGTCGGGCGCGACGTACCTGCGGGTCGTCGGCAGCCCGGTCGGGCGGGTCGGGTCGTCGAACGAGACGATCTCGGTCGGACGCGCTCCCGCCCGTGCCGACACGTTCACCTGGGTCGCCACGTGTCGCACCGGGAGCGGCGAGATCACCGAGCGCGGGTCCGGTGTCGATGACGGTAAAGCGTCGTGCGCCGCCGGGTCGCACGTCACGGGCTCGTACGCGGCGTCGGAGATCGCCGGGCACCGGATCCGGCTCAGCGTGGACGGGGACCTGGGGTGGACGCTGTCGTACGGCTGGCTGCGCACACCCCCGATGCCCGCGGCGAGCGCGGCGCAGGACCAGGCGACCGAGGACGGCGTCGTCACCCGGAGCGAGTACCTCGCGGCCTTCGACCGCCTGCAGGGGTGCATGACCGCACGGGGGGAGTCGCTCGGCCGGATCCCGAGGTCGTCGTTGTTCGTGGCGCCGACGGCCCACGACGCGTACGTGCTCGACTGGTGCAGCGCATCGGAGTGGTCCGCGGTCGACGTCCTCTGGCAGAACGAGCACCCGGCCCCGTCGTCGGACGACGACTCGTGGGGATGGCAGCCGTACGACCCCGCGTCCGATCCGCGCTACGCCGGCTGAGTCAGTCGAGGACGCGGAAGCGGACCGCGTCGCCCGGTCGGAGCTGGGCGGCGCGGTCGACCGACGCGGGGGTGAGCACCGTGACGACGGGGTAGCCGCCCGTGACGGGGTGGTCGGCGAGGAACAGGACGGGGTGCCCCGCCGGCGGGACCTGCAGCGACCCGGTCTCGACGCCCTCGCTCGGCAGCTCACGGGTCACGGCGCGGACGAGTGGCCGGGCAGCGGTGGTCCGTACGCCGACCCGGTCACTGTCGGGGGTGACGTGGTGGACCTGGCCGGCCAGGACCGTCCGCCAGTCCGGGGTGAACCAGTCGTCGCGGGGTCCGGCGGTGACGTCGAGCACGACCGCCTCGCCCGGTGGTGACCAACGCGGCGGGGCGACGGCGTCGACGAGTGGCCAGGCACCCGCGGCGTCCCCGATCGGCAGGACGTCCCCGATCGTGACGGGAGGCGGACCGAGGCGCGCGAGGGAGTCCCACGAGCGGCTGCCGAGCACGGGTTGGACGGCGAGGCCTCCGCGGACCGCGAGGTACGTGCGGAGCCCCGCGGTGGCCGTCCCGACCCGGAGCACGTCACCGGGTGCGAGCGTGACGACCTCGAAGCAGGCCGCGCCGCGGACCCGGCCGTCCGCGGACTCGACCGTCACCGGGCAGGGTGCGCCGGTCAGGGACGCGACCACGTGCTCGTCCGAGCGGAGCGTGACGGAGCCGAGCAGCGCCTCCAGGACCGCCGCGTCGGGACGGTTGCCGACCAGCCGGTTGGCGAGTGCGGCGGCCCCGCGGTCGGCGGCACCCGCGGCGCCGAGGCCCGTGTCGCTGAACCGGGGCCGGCCGAGGTCCTGCGTCGACGTGCCGGGGCCCACCTGCAGGACGGTGAGGGTGCTCATGCGCGGCCGGCGTCGACGAACCGGATCCGGGTGTCGGCCGGCGCGAGCGCGGGCGGGTCGCGGTCGAGCGACCACATCGCCACGTCGGTGCGGCCGATGAGCTGCCAGCCGCCGGGCGACGCGCGCGGGTAGACGGCGCTGAACTCGCCGGCGAGGGCGACGCTACCGGCGGGCACGGACCTGCGGGCGCTGGTGCGTCGGGGCAGGTCGAGCGACGGGGCGGAGCCGGTGAGGTAGCTGAAGCCGGGTGCGAAGCCGCAGAACGCGCTCGTCCAGGTCTGGCCGGTGTGCCAGGCGACGAGCTGGTCGGCTGTGGTGCCGACCAGTGCGGCGACGGTGTCGAGGTCCTCGCCGTCGTAGGTGACGGGGATCGTGGTCACCTCGGGGACGTCGGCCCGGGTGGGCACGACGGGTTCGACGGCCTGGAGGCGCGGTGCGAGTCGCGTGGGATCGGTGCGTTCCGGGTCGAAGCGGACGAGCAGCGTGCGGGCTCCGGACACGAGTTCGGTCACGCCCGGCACGCGTTCGGCCTCGAGTCCGGCGCGGAACGCGGTGACCTCGGCGAGCGTGCCGAAGGTCACGAGCACCGCACGGGTCCCCGCGCGACGCACGTCGAGGGCGGGTCCGCCCTGCTCGGCCGGCGCGCTCACGGTGCGGGGGCGAACGGGGTGGTCGCGACCCCGTGCCGGTCGAGGAGCGCGCGGATCGCCCGGGCCATCGCGACGGCGTCGGGGGAGTCGCCGTGCACGCACACCGAGTCCGACCGGACCGGGACGACCGAGCCGTCCACCGCGGTCACGGTGCCGTCGGTGACCATCCGGAGGACCCGGTCGGCGACCGCTGTCGGGTCGTGCAGGACGGCGCCCGGACGGCTGCGCGGGACGAGGGACCCGTCGGGTTCGTACGCCCGGTCGGCGAAGACCTCGGACACGGCGCGGAGCCCGTGGGCGGTCGCTGCGCGGAGGAGCTCCGAGTCCGGCAGCGCGAGGACCGCGAGGGACGGGTCCACGTCGGCCGTGGCACGGACGACGACCTCGGCCTGGACCGGGTCGGCGCACGCGGTGTTGTACAGGGCGCCGTGGGGCTTCACGTACGTCACCGCGGTGCCGGCGACCCGGGCCGTGGCGAGCAGGGCGCCGAGCTGGTGGACGAGGTCGGCGTAGAGCGCCTCGGGTGCGACCTCGACCGCGCGACGACCGAACCCGACGAGGTCGCGGTAGGCGACGTGCGCCCCGACCGCGACGCCCCGCTCGGCGGCGAGGCGGCAGGTGTCGAGCATGATCGCGGGGTCGCCGGCGTGGAACCCGCAGGCGATGTTCGCCGAGGAGACGACGTCGAGCATCGCCCGGTCGTCGCCCATCGTCCAGGCGCCGAAGCCCTCGCCGAGGTCGCTGTTGAGGTCGATGGTCGTCACGCTGCCAACCTACATTCGGCCCATCGCTACGCTCAGCGCATGACGGCGGACCACTCGTGCGACTTCTGCGCCGCCCTCGCGGCCGATTCCTTCGAGGTCGTCGTCCGCGGCGACCTCGTCGTCGCGGTCCTCGACCGGCACCCGATCAACCCGGGGCACCTGCTCGTGCTGCCGCTCCGGCACGCGACCGACCTCGCCGCGCTCGACACCCGCGAGGTCACCGAGCTCGCCCTCGTCGCCCAGCGCGCCGACCGTGCACTGCGCGAGGTGCTCGGCGCGGCCGTCGAGGGGACGAACCTGGTGATGTCGAACGGCTCCGTGGCCGACCAGGGCGTCCCCCACGCACACCTGCACGTCATCCCGCGCGCCTCCGGGGACGGGTACGAGTTCCGCGAGGATACGAGCCGGTACCCGGTGGCGCCGCTCGACCCCGCCGACCGCGCGGCGATCGCGGCGCACATGCGCGACGGCTGAGTCGCGCGCGGCGGCCCCGTATCCTGCGACGGTGGAAACGACACAGCCGTCCGGCACGACCAAGCGTCGCGTGGAACTCGAGATCACCCGCCCGATGCTCACCTGGTTCGCCCGACCGACCGTGACGATCGACGGCGTCGGGCACCCGGCGCAGTGGGGGACCGGCACGTGGGCGGTCCCGGACGACGGCGGCACGGAGATCGGCGTCTACCTCTACAACCGCGTGTGGCGCTTCGGCGCAGCCACCAGGACCGTGACCGCGACCGACGTGTCGCTCGTGTACCGCGCCGGACCGCTGCCGGTCGGCGCCGGTCGGATGGCCCCCGCCTGAGCATGGCCGGCATCACCTACCCGAGGCCCCTCGTCGCCGGCGGGCGCGTCGAGGTCCCCGCGCCGTCGATGGGCGTCCCCGAGCACCTGCACGGCCGACTGCAGGACGGTGCGGACGCCCTGACGGCTCGCGGACTCAGCGTGCACGTGCGGCCGCACGCCACCACCCCGGGGCTCGTCCCGGCCAGCGTCACCGAACGCGTCGCCGACCTGCACGACGCGTTCCGGAGCGCCGACGTCGTCCTCCCGCCGTGGGGTGGTGAGCTCGCGATCGAACTCGTCGGGTCGGTCGACTGGCACGCCCTCGCCGCCTCGCGCGCCTGGTTCGCCGGCTGGTCGGACATCTCGACCCTGCTCCTCCCGCTCACGACGATGACGGGCCTCGCGACCCTGCACGGTGCGAACCTGATGGACGAGCCGTACGAGGTCCCCGCCGAGTTCGCCCGCTGGACCGACGTCGCAGCGCTCCCACCGGGCGGCACGGTCGAGCAGCGCAGTGCCCCGCGTCGTCGCAGCCGCCCGTGGGGCGCCTGGGCCGACGAGGTCCTCGACCGCGACGGCGCCTACGACACCCCGACCCGCTGGCGCGCCCTCGACGGCGCGCCCCAGGTCGCGATCCGCGGACGCCTCATCGGCGGGTGCCTCGAGACCGTGTCACTGCTCGCCGGAACCCCCTACGGCGACGTCCCCGGCTTCGCCCGGCGGGACGCGCCGGAGGGCACGATCGTGTACCTCGAGGTCGCGGAGTCGAACGCGGTCACCGCGTTGCGGATGCTCACGTCGCTGCGGCTCGCCGGCTGGTTCGACGACGCGAACGGCGTCCTCATCGGGCGCACCGAGGGAGCGGCGGTTCCCCAGCTGGACCAGGACGAGGCCGTCCGGCACGCACTCGGCGACCTCGGCATCCCCGTGGTGCTCGACTTCGACACCGGCCACCAGCCGCCGCAGATGCCGCTGGTGAACGGCGCGCTCGCCGACGTCGTGCTCGACGGACCGGTCGGCAGCATCACCCAGCGCTTGGTCTGACGGACGGGAGGCGCGGTGCGGGCACGACCCGCGCCTCCCGTCCGTCGGTGCGCACGCCGACCGGACGACCGGAGCGCCGTGCGCTCCGCGACCCTCGACCGGTAGCACGCCCGGAGGTAGGCTGACGTCGGCTCCGGTGGCCAGCCCCTGCATCCGGTGAACACCGACGAACGATCCTCTTCCGGTCGATCTCGATCCTTCCGCGATCCCTGGCAACGCAGGAACCAGGCCCCATCGCGCGATTGGAACATCGTGATCACGATCGAAGAAGCCAAGCGACTCGCCCGCGAGCTCAGCACCGGTACTGACATCCCGTACTCGAAGGTGCTCGAAGCAGCCGCCCACGCAGCAGGCCTCCGTGACTGGAACACCCTGGCCGCGTTGCACCACCGGCAGGACTCGGAGAAGCGCAGCACGCCGAGGGTCATCCCGGTGCTGCGCGTGTTCGACCACGCGGTCGCCCGGGACTTCTACTGCGACTACCTCGGGTTCGAGTGGGAATGGCAACACCGGTTCGAACCTGACCTCCCCGTGTACGCGCAGGTGTCGCTCGACGGCAAGGTGCTGCACCTGACCGAGCACCACGGTGACGCCACACCGGGAGGGGCCGTCATGCTCGTCGTGGACGACGTCGCCGCCTACCGGGACGTCCTGCTCGCGCAGCGGCATCCGCGATCCCGGCCCGGCCTCGACTCCAACGACTGGGGACGGACGATGCTCGTCATCGACCCGTTCGGCAACCGGCTCCAGTTCTGGGAACCGAACGCGTCGTCGCGGAGCTGACCTGTCCAGACGGCGGATGATCGCCGACCGGATCGTGACACTCAGCGTGGAGTGGCGACGGCCTGCGCGGCATCCACGAACGCCGTGATGCGCTCCGAGGTACGGCTCGCTTCCCAGGCGAGGTGCACCGCGGTCGGTGCCAGGTCGGTGACCGCACGGAAGGTCACGTCCGGGCGGCGGTAGAACCGTGCCGTGGAGAGCGGCAGGATCGCGATGCCGGCACCTCCGGCGACGAGTTCCAGCTTCTCTTCGACGGTTCGCGACTTGCGTGCGGCAGAACCCTGCAGCGCAGCTCGAACGGGCTGAGCGGCGGACCATTCGGGCACAGCAGCCGGGTCCTGCAAGAGCACCTCGGATCCGAGGTCCTCCATCGTCACGTGGTCGTCGCTGGTCAGGGGGTGACCGGTTGGCAGCATCACGACCCTCGATTCCTCGTGGAGGACCACCGTCCGGACCCCCGCACCGTCGAAGGGTTCACGGAGGTAGCTGACGTCTGCGCGGCCGTCGTGCAGCACGGCGACCTGTTCCTCCCACCCGGTGCGCATCACCCTGACCTCGACGGACGGCGCCCCGCGTCGGAAGCCCCGCACTGCGTCGGTGACCGTCAGTCCGGGCATGAAGCCCACCGTGAAGACGTCCTGACCGCGCGCCGCGATCGCGACTCGTCGGCGCACCGCAGCGGCTGACGCGAGAAGCGAGCGCGCTTCGGCGAGGAGGACTCGTCCGTTGTCGGTGAGTTCGGTACCGCGGGTGTCGCGGACGAAGAGCTGCATGCCGAGTTCCTGCTCGAGGGCGCGGATCTGCCGTGACAGCACCGGCTGCGCGATGCGGAGTCGTTCCGCGGCGCGTCCGAAGCTCAACGTGTCCGCGACCGCAGCGAAGTACCGCAACTTGCGGAGATCGAGATCGGCGTTCACGCGCCCATCATGACTCATACCCGTCGGGTGTCAGCAGGTGTGGAAGAGGTCTTGGACGAGCTGGTGCTCGAGCGCACACACTCGATCCCGTTCGATCGAAAGGAACACCTTGTCCCTCACCAATCAGCGCGTCGTCATCATCGGCGGCACATCGGGAATCGGCCTCGCCACGGCTCACGCTGCCGTGGACGTCGGCGCCGAGGTCGTCATCGCCTCGCGCCGCCAGTCCAGCGTCGACGCCGCCCTCGGCGAGCTCACCGCTTCCACCACCGGCCGGGCACTCGATGTGCTCGACGCCGACCACGTCGCGTCGTTCTTCGAAGCCATCGGCGAGTTCGACCACCTCGTCTACACCGCCGGTGAACCCCTCACCCTGATGCCCGTCGACGGCCTCGACCTCGACCAGGCGCGCGGGTTCTTCCAGGTGCGCTACTTCGGTGCGCTCAACGCGGTCAGCAAGGCCGCGCCGCACGTCCGGCCGGGGGGGATCGATCACCCTGACCTCCGGGTCAGCGCGCACCCGATCGGGCGCCGGGTGGGCGGTCGCGTCGAGCCTGTGCGGAGCGATGACGAGTCTCGCCGGCGCTCTGGCCGTCGAGCTGGCGCCGACTCGGGTCAACGTCGTCGAGCCCGGCATCATCCGGAGCCCGCTCTGGGCGGGGATGACCGCCGACGAGCAGCAGGCCATGTTCGACCAACAGGCCCAGACACTCCCCGTCGGCCGCGTGGGCGAGGTGAGCGACGTCGCGCAGGCGTTCCTGTACGCGATGACGCAGCCCTTCGTCACGGGAACCTCGATCCCCGTCGACGGCGGCGCGCTCCTCGTCTGAACGAGGTAGCCGGCGGCTGGTCTGACGGACGGGAGGCGCGGTGCGGGCCCGACCCGCGCCTCCCGTTCGACGGTGCGCACGTCACTACCGAGGGCGCGGCTCGAGCGTCACCCACTCCTCGTCGCGGACGTAGCCGAGGGCGGCGTTCGCCGCGCGCGATCGCGGTGTTCTCGGCGGAACCGCCGGTGCGGAAGCGGGTGGTGCCCGCGTCCGCCAACGCGAGCACCGACGCAGCCTTGACCGCCTGTCCGAGCCCGCGGCCGCGCAGGCCGGGGTGCACGACCGTGAAGTGGGTCTCCGCGTGGGGCCCGTCCGTGTCGACGAACGTCATCGCGACGAGTTCGCCGTCCGGCGTGACCGTTCCGAACGCGGGCCGTGCCGGTGAGGGGGTCGCTGCAGCGCGGTCGAGCGGCTCGTGCTGGGTCGCGACGCCGCCGGGGTAGTCGTGGGCCGTCAGCGCGTCGAGCCGCAGGACCGCGTCGACGTCGTCGGGACCGAGCGGCCGCGTCGTCCCGATGTCGGCGGTGCGGTCCACGAGCGCCTGCAGCCGCTGCCGGTCGATCCGGTCGGCGTCGAGCTGCGCGCCGAACGAACGCGCTGTGACCCGCCACCCCTGCGCTTCGAGTTCTGCGACCTCGGGCGCGTCCGCTGGCAACACTCTCGTTTCCCCCACGGCTCCGATCCTCGCACGGCCGCTCCGGGAGCGGTCGGTCGGACGCCCGTCCGCGATGACGCCCCTGGTGCAGCCGACTCCCTCGTGGGAGCTCGGGACGATGGACCACGAGGACGTGACCCTGACCTGGCGCTCGAGCATCGGCGACGAGGAGCTCGTGGACCTCACCGCGGCGCACGGAGGGACGCCCGAGCCCGGTTGGTGGGATCGGGTCCGCCCGCACTCGCTCGGCAGGGTCGCGGCGCGGGACACGCACGGGGCCCTGGTCGGCTTCGTGAACGTCGCGTGGGACGGTGCGGACCACGCGTTCCTCATCGACACGAAGACGCATCCGTCTCGTCAGCACCAGGGCCTCGGGACCGCGGTCGTCCGCTTCGCGGTGGAAGCGGTCCGCGCTGCCGGCTGCGAGTGGTTGTTCGTCGACTACGGCGAGGACATGGTGCCGTTCTACGAGGGGGACTGCGGCTTCCTCCCGACGCGAGCTGGACTCGTGCACCTGCGCTGATCCGGTGTCTCGGTCGTCTTGTGGAGTGCTCGTGGTGGACGTGGTGGGGCGTCATGGTCATCGCGCTGGCGGGGCTCGGGCTGATCGGGCGCGCGGCTGTGATCGCCAGTCGCAGAGATCGGATCGGCCGGGCGAGGGCGGAGCGTGGGACCAGTGCTCCGTGGTTCTGGTCCGGGATCGGCGTGCTGATCGTCGCGGGCCTCCTGCTGATCCCGTGGGTCATCGCACTCGACAGCTGACTGCTTGGACGACGGACCTGGCTCGGTGGAAGCTCCTCCGAAGAGGCGCGCCTTCAACCACGAAGGATGTGCACGAGCAGCGTCACTGCCGCCACCACACCGCCGAGCACGAAACCGCACCCGATGAACCTCGCCGACTCCGGGGTGAACTGACCTCCCCAGAACTCGCCTTGCACTTTCCGAGAGAACCGTGCGATCGGCTCGGGGAAGGTGAGCAGGACACTGCCCCAAGCAAGGCAGACCACGGCCGCCAGCCCGATCCAGAGAGCACCCACCAGGCCAACGCTACCCGCCTAGTCGTCGCGCAAGCGGATCGGTCGTCGAAAGGGCTGGAGTCAGCTGCTCGGCGGACCGCTACCGCTCGCCCGTGCGGCGAGCACGGAGCACGACGACGATCACGACGACCGCCAGTTCGCACAGATGCCCGCCGACAGGACCCAGAACGACTGCTCGCTGAGTGGCTGTAGGCTCCACGCGAGCCCGTCCAAGGCGCATCTACCCGGTACGGGTGCGTCCTGCCCGCAGCACGGCGAGGGTGGCTGCCCGTTCGAGCCGGGCCGGGTCCGTAGGCCTCACTTCGCTGCGGGCGATGTCGGAGGTCACCAACAGCGTGGTCCCCGACCCGCGCGCCAGCAGATGGGGCAGCGATTGGTCGCCGACAGGCGTGGACGGCCTCGACCGATGATCCCGCTGTGGTTGACCTTCACCAGCTGGTTGCCTCCACGCGGTACGTTGCGGTCGTGCAGGTCGTCGAAGGCGTTTGTGTTCGGTGGAGTGACGACGACGGCTGGGGCGCCCTCCGTTCGGAAGCGCTCGAGTCTGACGTCTTCGTGCACTTCTCCGTCCTGGATGGTCCCGGCTTCCTCTCGCTGCGGCCCGGCCAGGCCGTGCGGTTCGAGGTGGAGCCCTACCCTGCCGGACAGGACGGGTACTTCTTCCGAGCGCACAGCGTCACGGGCATCTGATCACTGACCGATGGTCGAAGGGACGGCCGTGGGTGGACCGAGCGGCCCCCGGTTCACGGTGCTGTGCGGACGGTCGAGCGCCGCTAGTGTTCGGGGACATCGACGTGAGGGAGGCGCGCATGGCGAGCACGGATGTGGTGACGGGCACGATCGACCCACGGTGGGCGAAGGTCCGTCCACTGGTGTTCCGGACGATCATCGGTGCCGTCGTCGCTGCCGGCCTGGTCGGCATCGTCGCGGTGCTCCTCGGGGACTTCGGCCGGGTCGCGGTGCAACTCCTGCTGACCGTCGTCGTGGTCGTCGTCTTCGCGCTCCTGTCCTGGTACGACGCCGACGTGTCGTCGCGGCGGTCCGGGAGGTTCGCGTTCGCGAGCATCGTCGTCTCGCTGTACTTGCTCGTGACCGGCTTGGCCAAGGTCTGGATCGTGCCGGTCGACTCCCTCGGAGGGGACGGGATCTGGCTCGTCGGCGAACGGTTCATGCAGTGGATCGGCATCGTGTTCGTCGCACGCTTCGCGCTGCTGCACGTGCACCTGCTCCTCGTCATCCACCGGCGGTACCCGACCCCGCTGCTGCAGCTCGTCGCGAAGGCGACCGTCGGGGTGATCGCGCTCCTCGCCCTGCTGCTGTCGGTGCCCCTCCTCGCTCCCGACCTCGACCTCGCCAGCGGGTACTGGCGACTGGTGTGGGTCGTGGTCATCCTCGACCTGCTCGGAACCGTCGTCGTGCCGCTGAGCAACGCGCTGTTCCGACCGCGTGACCACGACCGCGGGGGCCAGGGTGGGTCCTCCGCGCCGTCCGCAGCCGTGTGGCCACGACCGTCCTCGACGCCGGACGGTGCGGCCTCCACCACGCCACCGGTGGTGGAGCCCACGGCGACGTCAGGCTCGGAGCGGCACGCTGCAGCCGTTCCGCCCGTCGGCGAGTGGACGAGCGTGCCCGGACCTGCCGTCCCTCCAGCGGCATCCGGGCGGCTCGTCGACCACGAGGTGCCTCCGGCTGAGGCGGCCCGGTCGGCCCGAGCGGACGGCGCTTCGAAGACCCATGAAACGGCGCTGACGGTCACGGGCAGCGACGGTCTGCTCTACGAACGTCGACCGGATGGTGCCCGCGCGCTCGCGTGGCCGCGCTACGTCGACGGGACGCCGGTGCCGGCGGCGCCGGACGGCTCCCCGGACTTCAGCGGCGTCGCTCGCCCCTGACCCGCCGGCTCGACACCAGGCGGCGAGAGGCTCTCGGTGGAGCGCGAGCAGCCGACGGGTCAGACCTCTCCGAGCACCTTGCGCCAGACGGCCGTCAGCGTGGCGTACTCGTCGTCCGAGACGAGGTCGCGTACCCCGCTCGCGAGCACCGCGGATCGGACTGCCTCCTCGGCGCCCGCACGATCCCGGAGGTGCGCCTCCGAGTGTCGCACCGCGCGTCCAGCCTCCTGCGCGGCCTCGATCTCCTCGACGCGTCCCGCTGCGCCAGCGGCCTCGAGCGCGTGCTGCCAAGCGGCCACGAGGTCGGCGTTCGTGACCATCCGCCCGTCAGCGCCTCCCTGGATCGCGAGGGAGGCACTCGGTTCCGGCAGCAGGATCGCCTCGTCGGCTTTCCACGCGATGTCGAGCGACTCTGCCTCGTCGGCGGTGATCTGCCCGGCTCGGTCGATCATTGCCTGCAGTCCGGCATCGCTGATGTCGTTCGTCACGGTGTCCTCTCCGACCGCCGCGCTCGCGTGGTCCGATCCATCTTGCTGGCCGTCCCCGTCTCGCGCTCAGCCGCCACCCAGAGGAGTGCGGGCGGACGACCGGTCGGCCCGCAGCTGCGGGCTCCATCCGCATCACAATGGGAGGGTGGACACCAACATGGTCGACAACGCCTGGCTCAACGCGGTGGTGCGGAGCATCGGTGGAACGCCCACACGTCTCGAACCGCTCCCGGGCGGCACGGTCAACCACACGTTCCGCCTCGAACGCGCAGGAGGCAACCCCGTCGTTCTCCGGTACCCGGTCGATCCGCTCCGTGCCGATGAGTTCCCAGTCGAGGCCTGGGCGGCGGACGCGGCCGCCCGAACGGGCATCGCCACCGCGGAACCCCTCGCTCACGGAGTGGAGGGTGGGGTCCCCTTCTCGTTGTCGATCTACGTCGCACCTGACGACCGCGCGGTCCTGCGGCCGTGGTCATGGCTCGGCGTCTACGCCCGCACGGTCGGCAGGGTGCCCCTGCACGACGCCCCGCTGTCCCTCTACTCCCGGTTCGGGCCCCGGGCCGGATGACGTGCTCTTCGAAGACGGCGCCTACGAGCAACGAGCAGTCGTCGATCCCATGTTCGCCCACCTGGCCAGCGGGACCTACGAACACGGCCTGGCACACGGCGACCTCGCGCCCCGCGACCTCATCCCCCGCGGCCCGGAGGCCCCGCCGGTCCTGATCGACTGGGGCGGAGCCGAGGCCGGACCAACGCCTTGGACCGACGCTCGGCGGGTCTTCGAGTGGTGCTTCATCGACGAATCGGTCGATCGGCAGGACTACGACGACTTCGGGGAAGCCGCCGGTCTCGGCTCGGACCGGGCGCGGGATGAACTCGCGATGATGACCGCTCTGCATCTCGTCGACGTCACCCGCTGGGCGCTCGACAACCGTGCGGATCTGTGCGCCGGGTACGTCCAGCGCTGCCACGACGGCCTCGGTGTAATCCAGGAGCTCATCCGGTAGCCGATCCGTCAGGGACCGGGCGCGAATTCCACTCGGTCGTGTCGCTCGGCGGCGTAGTGCCGGCCGGGGTACCTGAGCCCGCCGAAGTACATGTTCGTGTGGGCGATGATCTGCTCCCCACTGATGCGGACACCGTCGTGCTCTGCGTCCGTCGTCGTGTGTGCATCGGACACCAGCGTCACGTCGAAGCCACGCGCGGCCGCGGCCTGGGTCGTCGTCCGGATGCAGTGGTCGCTCTGCGCACCCGCGACGACGAGATGCCGCACGCCCAAGCGATCCAGGACCTCGTCGAGGTCCGTGTCCGAGAACGAGTCCCGGTACTCCTTCTTCACCAGTGGCTCGTTCGATCGCCGCTCCAGCGGCGCCGCCAGTTGCCAGTCTGTGGACCCCTCCGCGAAGTCGTCGTGATCCTGCACCCACACGACAGGAACATCGCTTGCTCGGGCACGATCAACGAGTCGGGCAGTCCGCGCGAGCACACCCTCCGCGTCGAAACAGTCCCTCATCACGCCCTGCTGCAGATCGATGACAAGAAGCGCACTCATGGTCGGCATGACCAGCATCCTGTCACCCATGTGCGATCCGGATGACGGGTCGGACAAGCGTGGGGCCCTGAGCAAGGTCTCGACATCTGCTCCGCAACCGGTCGCCGCCACAGGCGCGTGGCTTCAGTACTCGAGCCGGGGCCACTCCTGCAGTCGCGCGAAGCGCGGGCGCGGAGGTATCGACTCGTCGTCGTCCAAGATGCGGAGCTCGGTGATCACCGTGACCTGATCCACTCCGTACGAGCGGTAGGCGACTCCGTCACGTTCGTCGATGACAAGCGTCGTGCGTTGTGCGGGGTCGAGCTCGTGCTCGAACGTGAAGAGCAGCCAATGACCCCTGACGCGCTGGACGAGCACCGGGGCGTAGCTCGCGGGTGAGCCCCAGAGGAGGAGCAACTCAGGGGTGAGCAGGCGGACGGGAGAGGCAACCGTGCCGCTGCGAGCGAAGCTGACTTCCGAAGAACCGTCAACGGTGTGGATGACGCCGTCCTCGTAGCGGTCGCGGTGCGCATACCCCTGCTGGTCGAACGTCCAGCTCTTGTTGCGCTCGTCGACGAGGGCTTGGAACTGCGAGGGGCGTTCGCGCCCGTCGCGTCGCGTGGTCACGCCTCGCGCCAGTCGACGTCCCGGGAGCCGGAGCGCAGCAACCTCAGCTCGGACGGTGGGGACGTCCGCCTCGGTCAGTACGGTATCGAGACGCACCCGACCAGTGTGGCCGATCCTCGTGGCTCTGACCACAGAGGGGCACGTAAGCCGATCCGCTACCGGCCACCTCCGGATAGCTTCACCAACACGACGACTCTTGGGCGATCAGGTCGACGCCTCCCGCTGTGGACGTTGGTGCTCGGAGGGGTCGTTCTCCTGGGTGTCGCTGCGCTCCTGTTGTTCCGCGTCGACTCGATGATCGTGTTCCTGGCGATCTCTCCACTCACGATCAGTGGGCTGTACACGCTTGACTACGCTGGCGGCGAGTGGCGACAGCGAAGCGACGAACGGGACGTTCGATAGCCGATCGTTCAACGAGACGTCGGTGCCCCCGTTCCACGGGTCCATGACCGGTCCTCTCTGTCGGACCCGCGCTGCCGATGGCAAAGCGTTAGTTGCTCACAAGCTGTACAACGAGCGAGGTCGCCGCGAGAGCGAGGACGATCCCGAACACGACCCAGGTCCCCGGAGTGATGGGCTTCCGCGGTTTTCCCTCAACTCGATCACGAGCGGCATTGCCCCATCGAGTGGCGCGCACGACGATGAGCGCGAAACAAACCACCACCGCCAGGATCCCGAGAGCAACCGTCATTGGGCGACATTCGCGGTCGTTGCGACGCACGCGCGAGAAAGTCGTGTTTGACGCTGAGTCATCGGAGACAATGCAAGCTTCGATCGGGGCACCGTTCTTACGCTACCGAGCAAGGCCGGGAGCAGTCGCGCACATCGCGCCCCGTTAGCCGATCCTCTCCCGCACGCGTGTTCGGTAGGCGGGGCGGGGCGGGGCGTTCTGATGATGAGTGTCACGCTGAATTGCGCTGCTCCGACCAGATCCGCATTCGTAGAACGCTGCGCTGTGGAGAAACGAGAGCCCCAGCACCGATGGATGTTGCGGCTCTCGTTGTCTCACCGGCGTGCTGACGTCTGCCGCTTGTGTCGAGCGATCAGGGCGTCCCCGGCGATGAGGGCGAGTGCCGAGGCGGCTCCGAGGATGGCGAGCAACCACCAACTGATGTCGGCGAGGAAACCGATCAAGCCGAGGATGATGATCGGGATCGGGATGAACTTCAGCAACATCGGTTGCACCTCAACTGCAGTTGTTCCGGGCGGTCTTCACGAAGGCCGTGCGTCGAAGTGCGTATGTTCTTGTATTCACGTTCGATCCCCTCATCGGTATGACGCGGTGCGCCGGTCGGAGCCTGACAGCTGCGCGAGAGCCCGCGCATCCACCGAGAGGGGGAGGTGCTCCACCGGTCGGCCAGCCCGCGGTCCGCCTGGGCAGGTGGGCGTCTGACACTCGCCGCGTCCAGCCACAGGCCTGCGAGCACGTCTCGCCAGCCGATCGGCCACCGAGGCGGGCGGCCGAGGGCTCGCTGGGGCCAGCCGTACCGCACGAGTCGGCGTCGCATCGCGGACCGGAACATCCGAGAACCACCCGCTGACCAGTCGAACGCGACGGAGACGCGTGCGCGCGCAGCGACGAGATCCGACCCCTCCGGACGGCGACAGCGACGAGGGAGAACACTGGCCCCATGACGACCAAGATCACCCTCATCATCGACAACCCGACCGACCCCGCCGCCTTCGAGCAGGCGTACCCCGCACTCGAGGAAGCAGCCGGCGCCCTGCCGCAGCTCCGCCGCCTCGAGGCCGGGAAGGTCTGGCCGAAGGAGGACGGCACGCCCACCCCGGCGCACCGGACGCTCGACCTGTACTTCGACTCCTACGACGACGCCTCGGCAGCCGTCGCCGGCGAGGAAGCGGGCACGTTCTTCGGCCAGCTCGGCGCCACCGGAGCGACCTTCACCGGGCTCTTCTCCGACGTCGAGAAGGCGTGACCACCACCGTCCTCGTCGCCGGCGCGACCGGTGACCTCGGCGGACGCATCGTCCGGGCACTCCGTCGGCACGACACCCACGTCCGCGTCCTGACCCGCCCAGGGTCCACGGCGACTGCGCCGACCGAAGGCGACGACCACGTCGAGATCGTCCGCGCCGACTACGACGACCACGCAGCGCTGACCTCGGCGCTCGCCGGGGCCGAGGTCGTGGTGTCCGCGGTCAGCGGCACGCGCTCGGTGATCGTCGACGCGCAGCGCGCGCTGCTCCGGGCAGCGGTGGACGCCGGCGTCGAACGGTTCATCCCGTCCGACTACGCCGCCGACTACCGGTCCATCACCCCGGGGACGAACCGGAACTTCGAGCTGCGCCGCGAGTTCGCCGCCGACCTCGACGCCGCACGCATCCGGGCGACCTCGGTGCTGAACGGCGCGTTCACCGACATGCTCACCGGGCAGGCGCCGCTCATCCTGTTCGACCGACAGCGGGTGCTCTACTGGTCCTCGGCCGACCAGGTGCTCGACTTCACCACGAAGGACGACGTCGCCCGCACCACCGCCCTCGTCGCGCTCGACCCGGGTGCACCGCGCTTCGTCGAAGTCGCGGGGGACCGGGTGACCTCGCGGAGCATCGCCGACACGATGTCCCGGCTCACCGGCACCCCCTTCCGACTGCAGTGGGCGGGAACCGCGTCGACGCTCTCGGCGATGGCCCGGGTGGGACGACGCCTGTCGAAGGCCGGCGACGACGAGCCGTTTCCGGCGTGGCAGGGCATGCAGTACTTCGTCAGCATGTTCAGCGGCGAGGCCACGCTGCGCCACGTCGACGACGAGCGGTACGGTGCAGAGGGCTGGACGACGGTGCGGGACGTGCTCGCAGAACACGTCCGAGCCTGAACCCACGACCGAGCCGGAGCCCTCGAACGGAAGCGCACCTGATGACCGACACCACCTGCCACATGTCGATCTCCCTCGACGGCTTCGTCGCCGGGCCCGACCAGCGCCTCGACCAACCCCTCGGACGCCGGGGCGGGGAGCTCCACACCTGGCACATGCCCGGCGCCGACGTCGGCGAGGCGGACCGCACGGCAGCGGGCTGGCTCATGCGCCCCCGCGGCGCGTACGTGATGGGCCAGAACATGTTCGGGCCGCCCAGCACCGAGCGGCCCGACGACTGGACGGGCTGGTGGGGCGACGAACCGCCGTACCACGCACCCGTCTTCGTGCTCTCGCACACGGCCCACGACCCGATCGAGCTCGACGGCGGCACGACCTTCCACTTCGTCACCGACGGCTTCGACGCCGCCTACGCCCGCGCGGTCGAGGCGGCCGGAGACGCCGGGGTCGACATCGCCGGCGGCGCCTCGACGGTCCGCCAGGCGCTCGCCGCCGGGGTCGTCGACGAACTCACGCTCGACGTCGCGCCGGTGCTGCTCGGCTCCGGAGAGCGGATCTTCGAGGACGGCGCCGAGTCGTTCGATTTCGAGCCCGTCGAGGTCCTGCACTCGCCGCTGACGACCCACATCCGGTACCGCCGCCGCGCCTGACCATCGGCGCAGAACACGGCCACGAGCACGAACAGACGTACGAGCACGCGCCGAGACCGTCAGGACCCGTCCGGCACCGTCACGATCCGGTTCTGGTACGCCCACACCACGGCCTGCAGCCGCGACCGCACCCCGAGCTTCGGCAGCATCCGGGCGAGGTGCGACTTCACCGTGGAGACCTCGACGACGAGCGCGGCGGCGATCTCCTCGTTCGACATCCCCTGGGCGAGCAGCAGGAGCACGTCCCGCTCGCGTGCCGTGAGGACCTCGTCGGCCCGGTCGCCCGACACCGGCTGCAGACTTCGCCGCGCGACGAACTCGCGCAGCACACGACGGGTGAGCGCCTGGTCGATGGTGCCGTTCCCGGCGGCGACCTGCCGCACGGCCCCGACGATCACGTCGGGCTCGGCGTCCTTCAGGAGGAAGCCCGACGCACCCGCCTCGAGCGCGCCGAACACGAGGTCGTCGAGGTCGAACGTGGTGAGCACGAGCACCGGGACCGAAGGGTCGGCCCCGGGGGCGCAGAGTTCGCGCGTGACCTCGATGCCGTTCCGCACCGGCATCCGGATGTCGAGGCACGCGACGTCGGGCCGGGTGGTCCGGGCGAGTGCGAGGGCCTCGCCACCGTCGGCGGCGACCCCGACGACCTCGATGTCGGGCTCTGCGGACAGCAGGGCGGAGACACCGGCGCGGACCAGCGGCTGGTCGTCCGCCACCAGCACGCGGATCACCCGGCCACCTCCGGCGCGTCGGCCGACGTGTCGGCGGCGGGTCGCGCCTCCCGAGCCGTCACCAGCTCGACCGTCCAGCCACCGTCACCGGTGGGTCCGACCTGGAGGCGCGCCCCGACCAGTTCTGCCCGCTCGCGCATGCCGCGCAGTCCGTTCCCACCCGACGGCGAGCTGCCGACAGATGGTGCGGTGGGCACCCCGTTCTCGACGCGGACCGTCAGGTGGTCGGGATCGCGGTCGTCGACGGTCACCCGGCACGGTGCGCCGGCGGCGTGGAGCGCGACGTTGGCGAGGGCCTCCTGGACGGTGCGGTAGGCGACGAGCTGGGTGAGCGGACCGATGCCGTCCGCCAGCGGGTGATCGCCCGGCTGCACGGTGAGCTCGACCGCGCTGCGCGTGCGGGCGGCCTCGACGAGGTCGACGATGCCGGCGACGGTCTCGACCACGGTCTCGGCGGGGGTGTCGTCGCGGAGGAGTCCGACGAGGCGGCGGAGGTCCTCGAGGACGGCCGTGCTCTGCTCGCGCACCTGCCGGACACCCTCGTGCGCGCCGTCCGGGTCGGTGTCGATCTGCCGGTCGACGACGGCCGACATCAGGGCGATCCCGGACAGGTGGTGGGCCGCGATGTCGTGCAGCTCGCGGGCCATCGCGGCGCGTTCGCGGGAGACGGCCGCCTCGACGCGGGCGTCCTGCTCCCGGGCGAGGGCCGCCGCTTCGGCCGTCCGGGCGTCGGCTGCCGCGGTGCGGGCGTCGGCTGCTGCGGTGCGGGCGTCCGACTCGGCCCGACGTGCGGCACGGAGCTCGCGGCGGGACCGGACGATGAGCGTCACCACGAGGGGGAGTCCCACTGCACCGACGGCCTGCAGCACGCCCTGCCCGGCCGACGCGCCGAGCCCGGACACGACGCCGCTCCGCATCGCGCCGGAGCCGTGGGCCCACGTGATCCCCGTGCCGACCGCCACGAGCACCGCCGATCCCGCGACGGCCGGCCAGAGGCGGGGGAGCGGGACCCGGAGCGTGGCGAGCACGACCGCCACGACGACGGGCAGTGCGGTGAGGCCGAACGCGGCACTCGTCGACACGAGGGCCAGGAGGATCGGCAGCGCACCGACGGCGAGGAGCACGGAGCGGGGTGCTCGGCGGGCGCCGAGCAGCAGGGCCGACTGGGCGACCAGGGTGATCGCGAGGAGGGTCCACGCTGTCCCGCCGACATCGGGGAACCCGGGGCCCGCTCCCATCGTGCCGGCGGTGTCCGGGTCCATGGCGTCGAGTGGCGGCAGGCCGAGCAGGAGTCCGAGCGTGACCACGGCGGTACCGGCGGCGACGAGCAGGTCGGTCCAGCGGCGTCGTCGGGTGGGCACGCCGCGTGCGTCGCGTCGGTCGGGCGCGTCAGCGGGTGCCATCGTTCGATCCTACGAGTCGGGGCGTGCCGACGGTGCGGCCGCTGCCGCCGCGTCCGCCGCCGGTGTAGCCGAGCCGCCCCCGTGTCACCACGAGCAGGACGAGGGCCGCGACGGTGGACACGATCGCGAGGCCGTGCATCATCGTGCCGGCGGTCATCCCCGGGTACATGTCGGCCCACAGTGTCGAGATGGTGTTGTTGACGCCGACGTGCAGGAGGAGGGCGACCGGCAGGCTCTCGCCGGTGCGGTTGAACACCCACGTCATCACGACGTTGAAGGTGATGGTGAACAGGGCGAACACGACCGGCTCCGTCCAGTGCGCGTCCGGCCACCCGCCCCAGTCGCTGAGGTAGAGCGGCATGTGCCAGAGCGCCCACAGCGGACCGAGCACGGCGGCGGCGCCCAGCGGGCCGAACCGCTCCTGCAGTCGAGGCAGGGCGAAGTCGCGCCAGCCGGGCTCCTCGGACAGCCCGGTGGAGAAGAGCTGCACCACGAGGCCGGGAACGAGGGCGAGCAGCGCGAGCGCACTCGGCGCCTGCACCTGGCCGCCGGCGAAGGGCAGCCCGGTGGCGACGATGATCGCGGGCACGCCGACGAGGGCGAGGGCGTACCAGTACCAGGCGACCCGCCAGCGCCAGAGCCGACCGACCCAGCGGCGGAGTCCGGGGCGGCCGTCGGCGATCGCCGTCACGAGGAAGGCACCGCCGAGGGGGCCGAGCAACGCTCCCGGCAGGACGCCGGTGAACTGCGCCGTGCCGAGGAACTCGGGGAAGTGGAGGTCCCAGACGCCGAGGCCGTGCGGCGACAGGATGTAGGGGATCCACGCCAGCCAGCTGAGGCCGAGGGCGAGGGTGGCGAAGGAGGCCAGCGGGTGCCGCGTGGTGACCCCGCGGACCCCGGTCCGACGGGCGGTGCCGGTGCGGGCGGTGTGCCGGTCTTCGGTGGTGATCGTCATGGCATCGACGCTACGAACGGGGCGTCCGACGGACGACCGGCGAAGGGACGCACTCCGCGGGGTTCCTCCGAAGGATGCAAGGACGTGGACGCGAGGACCACGGACTGGAGGCGCGGTGCCAGCTGGCACCGCGCCTCCAGTCCTTCACTCGGTCAGTCCCAGATCGAGACCCAGTCGATGTCGACGTGTCCGCTCGCGGACGCCGGCACGGAGCCGCCGATGGCGGTCTCCGCCTGCAGCGTGACCCGCATCGGGTCCGTCGGGACCGCCTTGCGGGTGACCGACACGAGCGAGTTGTTCCAGTAGAACCGGACCACGCCGTGGTCCCACTCGGTGGTCGCCACGTGGTAGCCGCTGCTCTGGGCCGACTTGGTCGGCTTCTGCACGCTGCCGTCGAACGACATCATCCCGTTCCGCATCGATCCCGGGATCGCCGACGCGGGTCGAGCCGTGCTGCCGAGGTCACCCTCGGGCCAGTCGATCTCGCCCTTGTTCCAGTCGTCGTCCGTCGGCCACAGCATCCCGACGAACTTGTAGCCCGGGGTGTCCGTCGTCTTGTAGCGGATGGACACCCGACCCGTGGTGTGTGCGCGGTAGTCGTCCGGCAGCACCGTGGCGACGAGTGGCTGCCCGTTCTCCGAGTGCACCCAGAAGTCGAGCTTGCCGTCCTTGACGCTCAGCACCTTGTCCGGTGCGTAGAGCCCGCGACCACTCGTGTCGCGGTAGCCGTCGTAGGCCCCGAGGCCCGGGTACTTGCTGAGGACGCTGCCGCGTGGTGCAGCGGTGGAGAAGTCCTCGGCGTACGTCTGCTTCCACGTCCGACCGTTCGACACCACCGTGCCCGTGGGCATCTTGGTCAGCGAGGTGGTCGCCGCTTCGGACGCGCTCGGTTGCTGCGCGAGTCCGATGACGACGGCACCGGCCGCGACGAGTGCCATCCCTGCGGCGACTCGCCTCCTGGTGCGGGTCCTGGTCGTGTGGTTCGTTTCCCTGTTGTCCATGTCCTTCTTCCGGGTGTCCCTGATCACCGTCTGCTCGCGTCCTCCTGCGGGTCGTGAGCGACGCGGAACCGTACCCCGTGCTCGCTGCCCGCCCGCCGAGGAGTCCCCAGGGAAATCGGATGAGCAATGCTCTGGGACAGCCGCGGATCGGCCCCCCGAACGGGGGACGCGTCACTGAGTGGATGTTCAGGATTCTGGTCGCACCTAGGCTGAGGCGGTGTTCGAACTCCACCACCTCGCCGCGCAGGAACTCTGGGACTGGATCCGACGCGGTGAGGCGACCGCGCTCGAGGTGACCGACCACTACCTGGCGAGGATCTCCCGGCTCGATCCCGGTCTCGGCGCCTTCGTGACGGTGACGGCGGACGCCGCACGCGACCGAGCCGAGCACCTCGGCCACCGGGTGCCGACGTCGCGGCCGCTGTGGGGCCTCCCGTCCGCCGACAAGGACCTGTACGACCGCGCCGGCGTCGCCACGCGGAACGGAACCACGAGTCTGCCCGACCGCCCCGCGGCAGCCGACCACCCGCTCGTCGCGGCGCTCGACGCCGCCGGTGCGGTGAGCCTCGGGAAGACGGCGTCGCCCGAGTTCGGGATGTCCTCGTCGTCGGAGACCCGGTTCGGCGTGACCCGGAACCCGTACGACACGAGCCGCGCGCCCGGGGGATCGTCGAGCGGTGCGGCGGTCGCGGTCGCGGCCGGACTCCTCCCGGGCGCGGTGGGGTCGGACGGTGGGGGCTCCGTGCGGATCCCGGCGGCGGCGACCGGGTTGGTGGGGCTGAAGCCGAGCCGTGGTCGTGTGCCGTCGATGCCCGGACGCTCGGGCGTCGGCGGGCTGTCGGTCGCGGGGCCGATCACGCGGAACGTCGCGGACGCGGGCATGCTGCTCGACGCGCTCGTGTCGCCGACCGGGCTCCCGGAGCCGCACCCGTACGCGCTGGTCACGCCCGACGTCGGCGAGGGGCCGTTCACCGCCGCGGCCGTCCGCGGTGAGGGGCGCTTCGTCATCGGGCTGCTCGAGGGCTCCCCGTGGGACGACACCGTCGACGTGGCGGTCGACCCCGCGGCACGCGCCGCCGTCGAGACCGCCGTCCGGGTGCTCGGCGAGGTCGGGCACGGCGTCGAGGACGTCCGGATGCCCCGGGCGCCGTACGCCGACGCGTTCCGGGTGGCGTGGGAGTCGAGCGCCGCCCGGCTGCCGATGGTCCCCGGGATCGACCTGTCCGGGCTGACGCCGCTGGTGTCGTGGCTCGTCGACCGCGGCCGCGCGCTGACCGGCACGCAGGTGCTCGACGCGATGACGGCGCTCGACACCTTCTCGGCGGCGCTCATCGGGGCGTTCGACCGGTTCGACGCCGTCCTCACGCCGACCCTCGCGCTCACGCCGCGGCCGCTCGGCTGGTACGGGTCCGACCCGGAGGAGGACTTCCGCCGCCAGTGCGCCTACTCGCCGTGGACGTCGATGGCGAACGTGGCCGGGCTGCCGGCGATCACACTGCCGGTCGGTGTGACGGACGAGGAGCACCCGGACGGTGCGGGACTGCCGATGGGCGTGCAGCTCATCGGGCGTCCCGGTGGCGAACGGGTGCTCCTGGCGATCGGCGCGCAGCTCGAGCGACGGCTCCGGTGGCAGCGGCGGCACCCGGCGGCCTGGACCGCCTGACCGGGCGCTCGGTTTCGGAGCCCAGGGCTCAGCCCTGCTTCTCCATCGCCTCGCTGTACTCCTTGCGCATCTTGTCGCCTGCGGCAGCGGTCCACGTCTTCACCCCGGCCTTGACGGCGGTGAGGTTCGTCCGACCGAGCACGTAGTCGTTGCAGACGCTGTTGAACGCCTGGTTCGCCGACTGCGTGGACGTGGCCGAGGGGGAGTAGAAGCCGTCGACCGGGTTCTTCACGAGCATGTCCTGCGTGGCGACCTGCCACGCGTGCGACTGGCGGAGCTGCTCGTCGATCCGGACCGCGGTGTTGAGCACCTGCGGACCCGCCGCGAGCCGGTACAGCGAGCTGGCGTTGATCATCTGCTCGCCGGTCTTCGTGAGCACCGCATCCGGTCCGCTGCCGGTGTGGTGCACGTTCTTCTTGCCGTGGGTGAGCGTGAAGGCCTCGCGCGAGCCGAACGGTGCCGACAGGTAGTCGAGCAGCCGGAGCTGGGAGCGGATCCTCGCCGGGGTGGTCTTCTTCAGTGCGGCGAACGAGAAGCTCGACGTGCCCTGGTAGTTCGCGCCCTTCCCGCCGTCGGCACCGAACGGCACGATGCCGCCGGTCACGATCCCCTTCGGCATGGTGACGTCGAGCAGCGCCGAGATGCCGTCGAGGTGCATGAGCACGGTGCCGTTGTTGATGTACGTCTTCGCCTTGGCGCTCTCGAGGCTCGGGGTGTCCGGGTGGTAGATCCCGAGGTTCCAGAGCTTCTTGATGTACGAGAGCATCTCGAGCCAGGCACCGGTCTCGTTCTTGTGCGTGAGCGTCCCGCCCGAGGACTGCTTCCACTGGTTCGGGACGCCGAAGGTCGCGCCGATGAAGTCGTACGACCAGTCGACGCCGCTCGATCCACCGCCGCCGGCGATCGCGTACCGGCCGGCCTTGGTGTCCGTGACCGCCCTGCAGAGCTCGGTGAACTCGTCCTTGTCCTTCGGCGCGGGTGCTGCGCCGGTGAGCTGTTCGATGAGGTCGGGGCGGCAGACCATGACCGACCCGAACGGCGGACGGTGCTCCGGGACGCCGTAGATCTTCCCGTTGATGCGGGCACTCCGCCACGACGCGGTGGGGATGTTCGCGAGGTTCGGGTAGTCCTTCACGGCATCGCCGGACAGGTACTCCGACAGGTCCGAGAACTTCGCGTCGAGCAGCTGCGGGAACCGTGGTGGCATCGCGAAGGTCAGGAACTCGACGATGTCCGGGATGTCGTTGCCCGCCGTCATCGTGGCGAACTTCGTGTCGAACGAGTCGCCGGGGACGAACGTCAGGTCGTACTCGGTGTTCGTCAGACTACCGATGTAGTCGAGGAACGAGTTGTCGGCGGGCGGTGGTGCCGTGTACGTGACGACGAACCCGGACGTCTTCGACCCGTCGGCCACCTTCCCGGTCACCGAGGTGAAGAGTTCGCTGTCCTGGGGGTACGAGTAGTACACGGGCTGCACGACGTCGTTGCCGGGCAGGTCCGGCTTCGGACCCTTCGTGATCGGCACGTACGTCGGCAGCGCGGCGACCGTGTCGGAGATGGTCGCGGCGGTGCCGCCGGAGGAGCAGCCGGCGAGGCCGCCCGCCGCGCTGAACGCGACGAGGCCGAAGGCGGCGCCGGAGAGGAGGGTCCGTCGGCTGAGGCCGGCGGTGGTCGTGTCGGTCATGGCTTCTCCCTTGAAGCGTTCGGGTGGAGGGTGGTTCGGCGGGGCCGCGTCAGCCCTTGACGGCGCCGGTCAGGACGCCCTTGGTGAGGTGGCGCTGGACGAGCGGGTAGGCGGCGAGGATCGGGATGATCGCGATCATCACCACCGCCATCTGGATCGACTCCGCCGGCGGCTGCATGGTCGCGTCCGACCCGGCGCCGGACACCAGGCTCGATCCCTGCAGCACGTACGTCCGGAGCACCAGCTGGAGCGTCCACTTCGTCGAGTCCGACAGGTAGAGCAGGGCGTTGAAGAACGCGTTCCAGTACCCGACCGCGTAAAACAGCCCGACGACGGCGATCACCGCGCGCGACAGCGGCAGCACCATCTGCCAGAGGATGCGGAACTCGCCGGCGCCGTCGATCTTCGCGCTGTCGATGAGCTCCTGCGGGATGCTCATCATGAAGCCGCGGACGACGACCATGTTGAACACGCTGAACGCGCTCGGCAGGATCAGCGCCCAGTAGTTGTCGAGGAGCCCGAGCTGCTTGACCATCAGGTAGAGCGGGATCATCCCCGGCGCGAACAGGAACGTGATGAGGACGAACGTCAGCAGCGGCCGCTGGAAGAGCGATCCCTGCCGGCTGAGCGCCCAGGCGGCGAGGACGGTCGACGCGAGGCTGATCGCCGTGCCGACGATCGTCACCAGGAGCGTGACCACCACGGCGCGGGTGACGACCCCGCCGGACAGGATCTGCACGTAGGCGGAGAGGTCGAAGGACCGTGGCCAGACGACGTAGCCGCCGGCGGCCGTGACGTCGGCCTGGCTCGACACGCTCGTCGAGAAGACGATGAGGAACGGGAACAGCACCACCGCGAGGATCAGGACGATCGCGACGGCCTTCAGTGCGAGGACGACGGGCTTGGGCTTCCCGGCCCAGACCGGACGGACGATGGTGCTCATGATCGCGAATACACTCCCTGCTCACCGAGCATGTGGGCGGCCTTGTTCGCCGCCATGATGAGGACGAACCCGACGAGGCCCTTGATCAGGCCGACGGCGATGCCCGTGGACCAGTTGCCGTCGACGACGCCGTGGTAGTAGACGTAGGTGTCGAGCACTTCGGCGGCATCGGCCCCCACGGCGTTCCGTTGCAGGATGATCTGCTCGAAGCCGACGGACAGCGCCTCGCCGAGCCGCAGGATGAGCAGCAACACGATGATCGGCCGGATGCCGGGCAGCGTCACGTGCCAGAACCGGCTCCACGCACCCGAGCCGTCGATCGCGGCGGCCTCGTACAGGTTGTCGTCGATCGCCGCGAGGGCCGCGAGGAAGATGATCGTCCCCCAGCCGGCGTCCTTCCAGATCACCTGGCTCGTCAGCAGCAGCTTGAACGTCGACGGGTCGCTCATCACGCTGACCGTGCCGGCGTCGAGTTGCCGGAGCGCGTGGTTCACGACACCGCCCGAGCCGAGCGACTGCTGGAAGAACCCGACGACGATGACCCAGGACAGGAAGTGCGGCAGGTAGAGGACCGACTGCACGGTCGCCCGCAGCCACGGCCACACCAGCGAGTGGATGAGCA
This sequence comes from Curtobacterium sp. SORGH_AS_0776, assembly GCF_031453355.1. Lineage (NCBI taxonomy): Bacteria > Bacillati > Actinomycetota > Actinomycetes > Micrococcales > Microbacteriaceae > Curtobacterium > Curtobacterium sp. SORGH_AS_0776. The sequence goes on along the minus strand of NZ_JAVIYU010000001.1, from coordinate 3,011,380 downwards.
GCGCGAGGGCGATCGGCACCGGGAAGAACAGCACCAGCTGGATGAACGTGATCTCCAGCGTGTTGAGCGTCGCGCGCCAGAAGTCCGGGTCCGCGAAGAGCACCTGGAAGTTCGACAACCCGACCCACGGGCTCTGGGCGATCGGGATGTACGGCTGGTAGTCCATGAACGCGATCACGTTCCCGAGCATCGGGACGTACACGAACAGCAGGAGCAGGACCACCGCCGGCGCGACCATGATCAGCAGCGGGTAGTCCCGTCGCAACCTCGCGGTGAACGGGACCTTGCGGGCCACCGGGACGCCGTCGGACCGTGGGGTCCGCGTCTCGGTGGCCGGGTCGACCATCGTCGCGCTCATGTGGCTCCTTTGCTCACGTGGCTGGGGTCCGCGGCCGGACCTCCGGTGGCGGTTTCGTCATCCTGGGACGTCCGTATGATGACGGTCAAGCGGGCGTATTCACCCGCACACGAAACGAACATGGGAGCGACGATGCACCCGACCAGACGGCAGGAACGGATCCTGGCCGAACTCCGTGTCCACGGCAGCCTGTCCGCCTCGGACTTCGCAGCGCGCGAAGGGATCTCGGCGATGACGGTGCGCCGCGACCTGTCCGAACTCGCTGACCGCGGACTCGTGCGACGTGTGCACGGCGGCGCGGTGTCGGTCGAGACACTGCCCACCGCCGGCGCACCGCACCGTCCGGCACCGCGACCCGAGCCGACCACGCGGACCGCGACCGAACCCGGCGCGCTGTTCACCCTCGGACTCGTCGTCCCCGACCCGGGCTACTACTTCCCGAAGATCGTCGCGGGCGTCGCCGAGCGCACCGAGGCCCTCGGCGGACGGGTCGTCCTCGGAGTGTCCCGCTACGACCCGGACCGCGAACGACAGCAGGTCGAACGGCTCATCGCCGCCGGGGTCGACGGGCTCCTCGTGACGACCACCGTCGCGGACGCCGTCGACACCCTCGAGCTCCTCGACCGGGCACCGATGCCCGTGGTCGTCGTCGAGCGCTCCCTCACCGAGGCACCCGTCGGCACGCAGCTCGAGTCCGTCCGGAGCGACCACGAGGCCGGGGCCGGGATCGCCCTCCGCCACCTCGCGTCGCTCGGGCACCGGAAGATCGGCATGGCCGTGTTCGAGACCCCGACGACCCCGCAGCTCCGTACCGGCTACGAGCGCAGCGTCCGCCAGCTCGGCCTCGGCACCGACGCACCCGTCGAGGTGATCGACGAGACGCACGCGGTCGGCGAGGCCACACGGGCGTTCGTCCGACGCTGCATCGACACGGGCACCACCGCGGTGTTCGTGCACTCGGACCACTACGCCGTGGAGTTCGTCGAGACCGTCACCGAGATGGGCCTGACGATCCCGGGCGACCTCTCCGTGGTGGCCTACGACGACGAGGTCGCCGCGCTCGCCGGGGTCCCGCTCACCGCGGTGGCGCCACCGAAGAACGACGTCGGCCGGTTCGCGGCGACGATGTGCTTCGAGCGGATCTCGGCCACGGCGCAGACCGGGTTCGCCCGACGGCACATGACCCTGACGCCGACGCTGAGCGTGCGCGGGTCCTCGGTCGCGCCGGTGTTCGCTTCGTGATCGTTTGCGCGGCCGTTCTTGACATCGAACACCGCGCGGCGCTGGCATGGTGATCGCCGACCGCCTACGAGGAGCCGCCGACGATGACGTCACACCCCCGCACGCACCGCGCCGTACCGCGGGTGTCCGAACCCGTGCCCCCGCCCGGAACAGGCCGCGTACCCGTCGCGTTCGTGATGCCGGAGACGACCTTCGCGCGGGTGTTCGACCACGGGGACCTCGCCGCACTCCACGCCTCCGAGGCGATCCGGCTCATCGCCGACCGCCCGCTCGACCCGGACGACCCGCGTGACGCCGTGCTCCTCACCGAGGTCGAGGTCCTCGTGACCGGGTGGGGGAGTCCGGAGCTCGACGCGGGCCGCCTCGACCGGATGCCGCGGCTGCGCGCCGTGGCGCACTCCGCCGGGTCGGTGAAACCCGTGGTGGACGACGACGTCTGGTCCCGGGGCATCGCGGTGACCTCGAGCGCCGCTGCGAACGCCGTGCCGGTCGCCGAGTTCACGGTCGCGATGATCGTCCTCGCCGCCAAGCGCGCGTTCGCGACCGCTGCCGCCCTCGGGTCCGCCACCGGGCCCGTCGACGTCGAGGGGTCCTGGCCGGTCGTCGGTATGCACGGCATCACCGTCGGCGTGGTCGGTGCCTCCCGCGTCGGCCGTGCGGTGATCGAGCGGCTCCGGGCACACGACGTCCGAGTGCTCGTCAGCGACCCGTACCTCGACGACGACGAGGCCACGCTGCTCGGTGTCACCGTGGTCGACCTGGACACGCTCGCCGTCACGAGCGACATCGTCACGCTGCACGCGCCGCTGCTGCCGTCCACCCGGGGCATGATCGACCGGCACGTCATCGGCCTGCTCCGCCCGGGGACCACCGTCGTGAACACCGCCCGTGGCGCGATCCTCGACCAGGACGCCCTCGCCGACCGACTGGACCGCGGTGACCTCGCCGCCGTGCTCGACGTCACCGAACCCGAGCTCCTGCCGCCGGACGCGCGCCTCCGCTCGACGCCGAACACCTTCATCACGCCCCACATCGCGGGCTCACTCGGCAACGAACTCCGCCGGCTCGCCGAGAACGCGGTGCGCGAGACCATCGCCTTCGCCGCGACCGGCGCCTTCACCGACCCCATCGTCCCCGACGGCTTCGCCGTCCAGGCCTGACCGCTGGAACCCCCATGACCGTCACCGTCGACGCCCAGACCCTCACCGACCGCTTCACCGCGACCGCCCGCCGGGCGCTCCGACCGAGGACGTGGCGACCCGCGCCTCCCGTCACCGACCGCGCCGCGTGGGCCGACGTGGCGACGGCGGACCAGGAGGCGCTGCTCGCGGTGGCGAGGGACCGTCGCGACGCCGCCGCGGTCGCCTTCCCGACCCTCTCGCTCTGGGCGCGCTACAGCCGGGACGGCGACCGGCAGCCGTACGAGCGCGCGCAGCGGAACCTGCTCGAGTCGGCCGCTTCGGCCGCGCTCGCGCTCGCGGTGACCGACGAGGACGAGTGGGCGACGGTCCTCGCCGACCAGGTCTGGCGGATCTGCGAACTGCGCGCGTGGTGCCTACCGTCGCACTACGCGCTGCCGGAGAGCGGCGAGCGGCCGTTCCTGCCGGTGCCGGGCCGGGACGTGCTCGACCTCTCGGACGCGTACGTCGGCGGCATGCTGGCGGCGATCGACGCGATCGCCGGTGAGCGGCTCGAACGCGACGCGCCGGGCGTCCGCGCCCACGTGCACCACGAGGTCCGCCGCCGCGTCCTGGACCCGTGGGAACGCGAGGAGTACTTCTGGCACGGGGTCGACGGGCCGCCCAACAACTGGGCGCCGTGGATCGTGTCGAACGTGCTCGTCTGTGCTGCCGTGGTGGAGCCCGACGCCGAGCGACTCGGGGCGACGATCGACCGCGCGCTCGTCATCCTCGACCGGTTCCGGGCCGGGTACGACGCCGACGGCAGCTGCGACGAGGGCGCGACCTACTGGTGGTGGGCCGGTGCGACGCTGTTCGAGGCACTCGACCTCGTCGAGCAGCTCACCGACGGGGCCTTCGACGGCTTCGTGGTGGAACCGGTGGCCGCCACGGCACGGTTCCCGATGGGCATGCAGATCGACGCCCACCGCCAGGTCAACCACTCCGACGGGTCGCCGGTGCTGCCCGAGAACGCGAACTGGCACCTGCTGGTCCGGTTCGGTGCACGCGTCGGGGACGACGAGGTCGTGCAGCACGCCCGGTGGATGGGGCGCCGGCACGCGTTGCGGTTCGACGGGCAGCTCGCAGCGCTCTTCCGCCGCACCCTCGCCGAGCTCCGGGCACCGGGGTGGCAGGACGCCGGACCCGCAGCGCCGGGCATGCCCACGTCGCTGTACCTCCCCGGCACCGAGGTGGCCGTTGCCCGCTCCGACGCCTTCTTCCTGTCGGCGAAGGGCGGCCACAACGCCGTCAGCCACAACCACAACGACGCAGGGTCCGTCATCGTCTCGCTCGACGGCGAACCCGTCGTCGTGGACGCCGGTGTCGGGGTGTACCGCCGTGAGACGTTCCTGCCCGAGCACCGGTACGGCATCTGGACCATGCGGTCGAGCTGGCACAGCGTGCCGTGGCCGAACGGCGTCGAGCAGCACGAGGGGGAGTCGTTCCGGGCGACGGGCACCGAGTTCGCCGACGACGGCGACCGAGCGACGCTGTCCACGGACCTGACCGCGGCGTACCCCGCGGCGTCCGGGCTGGTGCGCGCGGTGCGGATCGCCTCGCTCGACCGGGCCGCCGAGGTCGTCGAGCTGCAGGACGAGTGGGCGTTCGCGGAACCGGGCGTCATGACGCTCGTGCTGTTGACGCTCCACGAACCGGTGGTGACCCCCGGCGGTCTGGACGTCGGGCCGGCACACGTGGCGGTCGACGGCGCGCGCTTCGAGGTGCGCACGGAGCGACGCGAGCTCGACGACGAGAAGCTGCGGGCGGCCTGGGACGCGGCGCTGCACCGGGTCCTGCTCGTCGAACGCGAGCCTGCCCGCACGGGGTCGCACACCGTCCGCATCACCCGGGCCACCGCGTGAGTGCGGTGCTGCTCGGCGGGGTCGGACGGTGGACGGACCCCTGGCACCCCTTCGACGAGACGACCGCGGCGCTGACGGCGATCGCGGCCCAGGTCGGGATCGGGCTGTCGTCGTCGTCGGACGTCGACCGGACGCTCGAGTCCTTCGGGGTCGGCCCGCTGCCGTCGCTCGTGGTCGTGGACCTCGGCCTGCCGCGGGACGGCCTGCCGGTGCCGTTGCCCGCAGCGGAACCGGGGTTCCGTCGGCTGCTCGCGAGCCGCGTGCCGATGCTCGTCGTGCACGTGTCGTCGACGTCCTTCGCCGGAGACGACGACTGGGAACGGGCCCTCGGCGGCGTGTGGGTGCGCGGCACGACGATGCACCCGCCGTCCGGACCGTGCACCGTGCACGTGGTCGACGACCAGCACCCGGTCACGGCGGGCATCGGCGACTTCTCGCTCGACGACGAGCGGTACTCCCACCAGCGGGTCTCGGCGGCGGTCCGGGTCCTGGTCGACCACGAGCACGACGGTGTCCGACACCCGCTGGTCTGGGTGCACGAGCGTCCGGGCGGCGGCGTCACGGTCTACGACGGCCTCGGTCACGCCGGGGCGTCGTTCGCCTCGCCGGATCACCGCCGGCTGGTCGCACAGGCGCTGGGATTCCTGACCGAGTCCGGCTCGTGACCGTTCCGGTTCGCGATCGCGGGGGATCGCGAACCGGAACGGTCACGACGGCTCAGGAGACCGTGACGTCCCCGACGACGAGCCAGCCGTTCGTCGTCGTCCCCTGCGCCGCGAGCGCGATCGCCGGGGTGTCCGACCGGGTCGTGTCCACGATCGCGACGCCCCAGCGGTAGGAGCCGCGGGCGACGCCGGCGACCGACGGCGTGTACGAGTACGCGGTGGGCGTGCCCCGCAGCCAGTCCGAGGGCTCGGACGCCGCGTCCACGACGACCCGGACGGGCGTTCCGTCCGCCCCGAGCAGCGCGAGCGCGGCCTTGTACTTGTGCTTCCAGACCGGGAGGTTCGTCGGCAGGAAGCCCCAGCCGAGGTTCGTCCACTCGTGGGTGATCGCAGCGGTACCGCCGGCACGGAGCGCGTCCGGGGCGACGACCTTCGACGGGTAGAGGCGGTACCCGCCCTCGGCGTCGAAACGCTGCGTGAGCGGGGCGGTCTCGGCGGCGAACCACGAGAGTGTCTCGCCGTTCCGGAAGTCCATCATGTTGACGTGGGCCTCGACGGAGTCGTCGAACTCGCCCTGCCGCACGTCGGCGACCGTCTCGTAGCCGCGGGGGTCCTGCGTGACGTCGTGCTGGGCGGTGACCCACCCGCCCTCCATGATGATCGGGCGCCGGTACCGCCACTTCGCGGCCATCGACCTCTCCCAGTCGGAGTAGTAGGTGGTCATCCCGAAGGCGTCGTGGCGGAGGACGTACCCCTTCTCGTACGCGCCGTCGAGCATCCGTTCGCTCTCGGGGTCCGGCGCACCCCAGTCCTTCCCGCCGCCGATCATCCGGTGGTAGTTCAGCGCCAGCGGCACCGTGGTGAAGTGCCGCTGGTACAGGTCGATGATCCAGTCGAACACGGGCTCGCGGTTCGCGGCGTCCCGGTAGAGCATCGAGTGTCCCTCGCCCCACTTGCCGAGGCCGTACCCGTCGATGAAGTCCGTCGTCTCCGGGTCGTCGTACTGCTCGGCGAAGGCGGCGACGAACGCCGCGTACTTCGCCTGGAACACCGGGTCGTCCGGGTAGGGCGACCAGACCGTCTTGCTGCCGGTCTGCGTCTCGTACCCGGAGGCACCCGCGGCCCGCACCCAGTCGGGCGTGAAGTTCGACGCCTTGTCGCGGCTGTCGACCACCACGCGGAACGCCAGCCGGAGTCCCCGACGGCGGGCCTCGGCGAGGATGCCCGCGAAGGCAGCGTTCGTGTCCCATCCGTAGACGCCCTCTGACGGTTCGAGGATCGTCCACGACACCCGCATGTACAGCACCGAGGCGTGGTCGGACACGGTGATCGTGGTGCCGTCGGGCAGCGGGACGTCGTCGTACTGCGTCCAGTAGTCCGCCGCCGGGGTGGACGAGCCGTACAGCGCCCAGCCGTTGAGCGGGTTCTTCAGCAGCGTGGTCGTGTCGGCCGCGAACTCCTTCGTGACCGTGGCGGCGAGGTGTGGTCGGCCGCGCCCTGGTCCGAGGACCCCGCTCGCGGCCGACGTGGTGGCGACGATGCCGAGACCGAGTGCCGTCCGTCTGGTGATGTCGTTCGACGTGCTCATGCGTTCTCCCCTTCGAGAAGCGATCGATGCACGTCGATGCTCCCGAGGGTCCCGCACAGTGGGCAAGGACTCCCGCCCAGCCGAACAGGAGTCGCACACGGCCGGCGCTACGGCAGCGTGGGCGCCGCCTCCACCAGGGCCCGGGTCACCGGGTGCTCCGGCGCATCGAGCAGGGACACCGGCCCGTGCTCGACGATCCGGCCCGCGGACATCACCGCCACCGTGTCGCACAGCCGCTGCACCACGCCGATGTCGTGCGACACCAGCACCAGCGTCAGCCCGAGGTCGTCCGCGAGCGACCGGAACAGCTCGATCACGCGGGCCCGGACCACCACGTCGAGGGCGCTCATCGGCTCGTCCCCGAACAGGATCCGCGGCGAGTGCACGACGGCCCGGGCGATCGCGATGCGCTGCCGTTGGCCGCCGGAGAACTCGTGCGGGTACCGGTCGACGACGTCGGCGGGGAGGTCGACGCGCGCGAGGACGTCCCGGACGAGCGCGTCGTGCGAACCGTCGATCCGGAGCGCCCGCAGCGGTTCCGCGACGATCGCGCCCACGCGCATCCGCGGGTCGAGCGAGGCGTACGGGTCCTGGAAGACCACCCCGGTCTCGCGACGGAACCAGCGCATCGCGGCCGCGGACCCGGACGCCACCACCGGACGACCGGAGGCGGTCACGGTGCCCGCGGAAGGCGCCTCCAGGCCGGCGAGCAGCCGCACCAGCGTCGACTTGCCCGATCCGGACTCGCCGACGATCCCCAGGCGTGCGCCGGGCGCGACCGTCAGGTCGACGCCGTCCACCGCGGTCCGGACGGGCCCGGGTTCGAACGGGCCGCGGCGGGGGAGCCGGTAGGTGCGGTGCAGGTCGCGGGCGTGCAGGACGTCGGTCATGCGGAGCCTCCGGTCCGAGGGGCACGACGGGCGGTGGCGCGGGCGGCGTCGACGAGGGCGGCCGTCGCGGGGTGCTGCGGCGCCGCGAGGAGTCCTGCGACCGACCCGTGTTCGACGACCCGGCCGGCGTCGAGCACGACGGCCGTGTCCGCGATCCGGGCGAGCACCGCGAGGTCGTGCGTGACGAAGACCATGCCCGCGGTGAGGCCCTCGAACAGCTCGAGGATCCGGGCCTCGGTCGTGACGTCGAGCGCCGTGGTGGGTTCGTCGGCCACGAGGTAGGACGGCTGACCCGCCATCGCCATCGCGATGCAGATCCGCTGCCGCTGCCCACCCGAGAGCTGGTGCGGGTACTGCCGCAGCAGCGACTCGGGATCCGGCAGCCCCACGCTGACGGCGAGGTCGAGCGCGGCGGCCGCTGCGGCACGCCGGTCGAGTGAGCGGTGCAGCCGCAGCGGTTCGGCGATCTGCGCGCCGACCCGGCGGAGCGGGTCGAGCGCGGTGCCGGGTTCCTGGAAGACCATCCCGATGCCGGCCCCGCGGTGGCGGGCGCGCGCACGGTCGGGCAGACCGACGAGCTCGGTGCCGTCCAACCGGACGCTGCCGGTGACGGTCGCGCCGGTCGGCTCGAGTCCCATCAGGGCGAGCGAGGTCATCGACTTGCCGGACCCGGACGCGCCGATCACGCCGACGCGGCGGCCAGGAGGCACGGTGAACGTCACGTCGTCGAGGATCGTCCGACGGTCGATGCGGACCGTCAACCCCCGCACCTCGAGCCCCGAGGCTGCGGTGCTCGGAGTGGTCGCGTCGCTCATGCGGTCACCCCCGTGCTCGTCGTGGCCGGGTCGTCCGGCGTGCGGGGCGCGGGTCCGCCACCGGCCGCGCGGTCGTTCGTGGTCAGGCGCGGGTCCGTCGCGTCGCGGACGGCGTCGCCGAGCAGCGACAGCGCCGCGACGACCAGGGCGATGGCCGCACCGGGCCAGGTGGCGCTCCACGGGTGCACGCCGATGTACGTCTGCAGGTCGGCGAGCATGCTGCCCCACGAGGCAGTGTTCGAGCCGGCGCCGTACCCGAGGTACGAGAGCCCGGCCTCGGCGAGGACCGCGGTGGCCATCGCGAGCGAGAGCTGCACGGTGAACAGCGGCGCCGCGTTCGGCACGAGGTGGCGGAACAGCACCCCGGCACCGCCCACGCCCGACGCCCGCGCGGCGGTGACGTAGTCGCTCCGGGCGATGCGGCGGATCTCCCCGCGGGCCACCCGGGCGATCGTGACGCCGAAGGACAGGCCGACGCTGACGATCACGACGCCGAGCGACCCGCCGGCGATCGCGGTGAGCAGCATCGCGGTGAGGAGGGTCGGGAACGCCACGAGGATGTCGAGCAGGACGGCCGTGCCCTCGCGGAGCCAGCGCGCGGTGAGCGAGCCGATCGCGGTGAGGACCATGCCGACGACGCTCGCGATGACGCCGGAGCCCACCGCGACGAGCACGGTCGTGCGGGTACCGGCGAGCAGGTAGCTCGCGATGTCCCGGCCGGAGGCGTCGGTGCCGAACCAGTGCGCTGGGCTCGGCGGCTCCCACTGGTGGAAGGGGTCGGCGCGGAAGGGGTCCTGCGGCGTCCACACGAGCGACACCACGGCGAGGACGACGAGCAGGCCGAGGACGACCACGGCGAAGACCCCGGTCGGCCGGGCGAGGAGGCGGCGGATCACTCGGACACCTCGCGCTGTCGGGGGTCCAGCGTGCGGTGCACGACGTCGACGGCGAAGCCCACGAGCAGCACGAGCCCGGTGAGCACGAGTAGCTCGGACTGCACCTTCGTGATGTCGCGGCGCCCGACGTCGGTGACGAGCATGCGCCCGACACCGGGGAGCGAGAAGAGCTGTTCGACGACGACGGCCCCGACCAGGAGCCCGGCGATCTGCACGCCGAGCACGGCCAGCACGGTCAGCGCCACCGACGGGAGCCCGTGCTTGACGAGCGCCTGCGTCCGGGTGAGGCCGATCGCCGCCGCCGTGCGGACGTGGTCGGCGTCGAGCACCCCGAGGGTCGCCGAGCGGGTGAAGCGCAGGATCACCGCACCCTCGACGGCGCCGATCGTCAGCGCGGGCAGCACGAGCGCGGCGAACGCCCGACCGGGTTCCCCCCAGCCGTCGAGCGGGAAGCCCTGCGTCGGGAGCCAGTGCAGCGTGACGGCGAACAGCGCCACGAGGAGCATGCCGGCCCACACGATCGGGATCGCCGCGACCGCCTGCGCCACGAAGGCGATGACGGCCCCGCCCGGGCGACGCCGCAGCACCGCGGCGAGCACGCCGAGCGGCACCCCGATGACGAGCGCGGCGACGAGCGACATGGCCGCGAGCGGCAGCGTGACGCTGAGCTTCTGGGCGATCTCGGGTGCGACCCGTCCGTCGGTGACGAGGGACCGCCCGAGGTCGCCGCGGAACAGCCCGCCGATCCAGTCCAGGTACTGCACGACGACCGGTCGGTCGAGCCCGAGCTGCTGGCGCAGTTCGGCCACCTGCGCCGGCGACGCCTGGGTGCCCGCGACGATCTGCGCCACGTCGCCGGGCAGCACCCGGAGCGTCGCGAAGATGATCGCGCTGGCCACGAGCAGGCCGACGACGAGCAGGAGCACCCGCCCGATGAGGAACCGGGTCACGACACCGATGCTACGGGAGCCGTGGTCCGTGCCCGCCTCACTTGACGGCGAGCTTCGACAGGTCGAGGCGCGAGTTCGTGCCGTCGTACGGGAAGCCCGTGACGCCCTTCCGCACCGCGGTGATCGACGTCGCCGTGTAGAGCCACTCGCCGGCGGCGTCCTCGCTGACGATCCGCGCCGCCTTCTGCAGGTCGGCGACCTTGGCGGCTTCGTCCGTCGCGGCGACCGAGTCGGCGTAGAGCGACTGCACCTCGGCGTTGTCGTAGCCGAAGTAGTACTCCGGGTTCGCCCAGTTGCCGAAGTCGCGCGCCTCGACGTGGTTCACCATCGACAGGTCGAAGTCGTGCGTGCCGCTCTTCGGTGCTTCGAACACCTGCGACAGCCAGGTGGCGAAGTCGACGCGCTTGACCGTCAGGGTGATGCCGACGTCGGCGAGCTGCGACTTCAGCACGTCGCCGATCGTCGCCGAGTAGATGTTCGCGTACGTCAGCGTGAGCTTCAGGTTCGTCGCACCGGCCTCGGCCAGGAGCTTCTTCGCGTTCGCGGGGTCGTACGCGTCGATGTCGGTGAGGTCCTGGTAGCCGGGGTCGAGCTCGGGGATCGGGCCGCCCTGCTCGACGCCGGTGCCGCCGATCGCCTTGATGATCGCCTTGGCGTCGATCGCCTGCCGGATCGCCTGTCGCACCCGCTTGTCGGTGAAGGGCGCCTTCTGGTCGTTGAACGCGAGCGTGTACTTGTCGGTCGTCTTGCCGGTGTGCAGCGAGATGTCCGAGCTGTTCTGCAGCTGGCTCTTGAGCGTGCCGTCGACGGCGGTCTGCACGTCGAGGTCGCCGTTCGCCATGGCGTTCACCGCGGTGGACGGCTGCGTGATGTACCGGAAGACGACCTTGGCGACCTTCGCCTTCGTGCCCCAGTAGTCGGCGTTCCGCTCGAAGGTGAGGGAGTCGCCCTGCTTCCAGCTCGACACCTCGTACGGGCCGGTGCCGTTGGCGGTGTCCGACAGGTCGTTCTTCGCCGCCTTCTCGAGCACGAGGCCGGCGCGCCCCGTGAGGTTCCAGAGCAGGTCGGAGTCGGGCTTCGCGAGCTTGAGGACGACCGTGTCGGCGGAGGGTGACGAGATCGACGTCACGTTGGCGAGCTGCGCGGAGTCGACGTACGAATCGTTCGACTTGACCTGCTGCAGCGACCAGACGACGTCGGCCGCGGTGACGTCCTTGCCGTCCTGGAACGTGGTGCCGTCGCGCAGCGTGAACGTGTACGTCAGGCCGTCGTCCGACACCTGGTGCTTCGACGCCAGCACGTCGCGGACGTCACCGTCCGCCGTGCGGCCGACGAGCCCCTGGTAGACGTTGTCGATGAGCACCTGGTCGAGTGCGGCACCGGACTGCGTGCGGATGTCGAGGCTCGTCGGTTCGAGGACGAGGCCGACGCGGACGGTGGCGTCGGTGCCGCCGTCCTCGTTCGAGGATCCGGAGCAGCCGGTCAGCACGAGGGCCGATGCGACGGCCACCGCGGTCGCGGCGAGGGCCGCGCGGCCGAGGCGGGAGGTGCTGCGGGCGGGGAGCGGACTCATGGGTGGTGGGTTCCTTCCGGCGCGGTGGCGACGGTCGTCGCGCGCGCTTGCACGAGGTTAGCGGCGGCCGGGGTGCTCCGGCGACGGTTCTTCGATCCGGTGCAACAAACCGTTACGTTCCGCCCATGCCCGGATCGCCGTGGCCAGTTCGAGGGGGGCCTGGTTCTGCACGGCGTGCCGGGCCTCGACCGTGACGATCTCGGCGTCGGGCAGGCGCTCGGCGAACTGCGCGTGCAGCTTCGGTGACACGTAGCCGCGGTCGCCGCGGACGAGCAGGATCGGGACGTCGAGGGCCTCGAGGTCCGGCCACGCGTCCGCGAACCGCCCCACCGACGAGGTGTGGCCGGCGGGGAGGTGCGGGAAGTGGTGGCGCCGCACGAGCCGCCCGTCGGCCCCGAGTCGCGTGGTGTGCCGGGCCTCACGCAGGAGCACCGTGCGGTCGTCGCCGACGCGGGCCTCCACGGCGCGGTCGACGACCTGCTCGAGCGACGTGAACGGCTCCTCGGCCTCGAGCGCGCGGGCGATCCGGTCGACGGCTCGCTGGGCGAAGTCCGGCGACATGTCGACGAGCACGAGTCCGGTGACGCGCTCCGGTGCGGTCGCCGCCAGTCGGGCGGCGAGGATCGCGCCGAGGGAGTGCCCCACGACGATCCCGGGCCGGACCCCGAGCGCGTCGAGGGCCGCGAGCACGCTCGGTGCCGTCGCGCCGGCCCCGTAGTCCGCGTCGTCGCGCCACCCGGACCGGCCGTGGCCGGGCAGGTCCACGGCGACCGCCGGCTCGCCGACGGCGAGCGCGGTCTGGTCGAAGCTGTGGGCGTCGATGCCGAGCCCGTGCAGGTAGGTGATCCGCGCCTCCTGGCCGTCCGCCGTGTCCCAGCGGATCGCGGCGATCTCCTGTCCGTCGGTGGTGCGGACCACCTGCCTGGAGGCGCGCATCGGCGCCGTCACGCCGCTCGCGTGGGCGAGGTCGGCCAGGTCTGCGAATTCGTCGTCGGCATCGGGCACGGGGACGATCCTCGCACCGTGCGGACCCTTGGGTCTCTTAGGTAAGGCATGCCATACTTGCCGTCGTGGCAGCCCGGTACCGTGTCTTCTCCGTCCGCGTGGCAGCCGTCACGTCCCTCACCCCGCACTTCGTCCGGGTGACCCTGACGGGCGACGCCCTCGCCGAGTTCTCGTCCGTCGGCCTCGACCAGCGCATCAAGATCGTGCTGCCGATCCCCGGGCACGGCTTCACGGACCTGCCCGACGGCGAGGACTGGTACGCCGCCTGGCGTGCCCTGCCCGACGCGGTCCGGAACCCGCTCCGCACCTACACGGTCCGCTCCTTCCGACCGGACGCCCGCGAGCTCGACATCGACTTCGTCGCGCACGGCGACACCGGACCCGCCTCGCGCTGGGTCTCGGAGTGCCGGGTCGGCGACGAACTGCGCATCGTCGGGCCGGCGGTGCCGTCGTCGCCCGCGGAGCTCCCGACCGGTGCGGCCGAGTTCGACCCCGGCGCCGCGAACCGGATCCTGCTCGCCGGCGACGAGACCGCCGCCCCCGCCATCTGCGCCATCCTCGAGGCACTCGACGTCGCCACGATCGGCCACGTCTTCATCGAGGTCCCGACCGACGCCGACCGGCTGCCCGTGACCGCGCCCGCCGGGGTCGAGGTCCGCTGGATCGCCCGGAACGGCGCCTCGCACGGCGTCCGGATGACCGACCAGGTGCACGCCTGGGCGTCGACCGTCGCGGCGGGGCCGGCGTGCGGCGACGCGCGGGAGCTCACGGACGTCGACGTCGACGAGCAGGTGCTCTGGGACATTCCCGCCGGCGACGAGTCGCGGCCCGTCTACGCCTGGATCGCGGGCGAGGCCGGGTGCGTCAAGGAGCTCCGCCGGCACCTCGTGCGCGGTGTCGGGCTCGACCGGAAGCAGGTCGCGTTCATGGGGTACTGGCGGCACGGCAAGGCCGAGAATTGACCGGTTCCGCCGACGGTGCCGGGGCTGCGTCGTCTGTGCCGGCGACCGCGCTCGGGGCCCGTGGGCTGACGCTCGCGTACGACGACCGGGTCGTGGTGTCCGCGCTCGACGTCGACATCCCGGACGGTGAACTCACCGTCATCGTCGGGCCGAACGCGTGCGGCAAGTCGACGCTGCTGAAGTCGTTCGCGCGGACGCTGAAGCCGACCGCCGGCACCGTGTACCTCGACGGGTCGCCGATCTCGTCCCTCCGCCCGAAGGCCGTCGCGCGCCGCGTCGGGATGCTCCCGCAGACCCCGATCGCGCCGGACGGCATCACCGTGCGCGACCTGGTGTCCCGGGGGCGGTTCCCGCACCAGGACCTGCTGCACCCCTCGTCGGGGTCGGACCGGCGGGCCGTGCAGGCCGCGCTCGAGCAGACGTCGACCGTGTCGCTCGCCGACCGCAGCGTGGACGAGCTGTCCGGCGGCCAGCGTCAGCGGGTGTGGATCGCGATGGTGCTCGCGCAGGAGACCGACATCGTCCTGCTCGACGAGCCCACGACGTTCCTGGACATCGCGCACCAGTACGACGTGCTCGAGCTGGCGTCGGCGTTGCACGCGGCCGGTCGGACGGTCGTCGCGGTGCTGCACGACCTCAACCAGGCGGCGCGGTACGCCACGCACGTGATCGCGATGCGTGACGGGTCGATCGTGGCGTCGGGGCCGCCGGCGTCGGTGGTGACGGCCGACCTCGTCGAGGACGTGTTCGGGCTGCCGTGCGTGGTCGTCGCCGACCCCGAGACGGGCACGCCCCTCGTGGTGCCGCGGCGCCCCGCGGCCTGACGCGCTGCGCGCCGCGGCGCGGGCGCGCGGGCGCTGGCGCTGGCGCCCGGTCAGGTCGCACGAAGTGCCGCTCGCGCGCGCCGCGGGCGGCACTTCGTGCGACCCGGGCGTCACGCCCACGGCGTGTCGTGCGACCTCGAGACGGACGTGACCCGTCGCGGTGGGCGCACACCGTTCCGGACGGGAGGCACGGTGCGAGACCGTCCCGCGCCTCCCGTCGGGGTGTCGGCCAGCTCCACCCCCGCGAGGTCGCGAGAACTGCCGCTCGCGCGCCCGGCGCGCGGCACTTCGTGCGACCTCGCCGCCGCACGCGCGGCGTGTCGTGCGACCTCGGGGCGGGCGCGCGGGCGCGCCGAGCGTCAGCGGTAGTTGCCGTCCTCGAGCCCGGCCTCGATCTCGAACCGGTTCCGCAGCGGATCCTGCCCCGCCAACGCGTACACGATCGGCATGAGCATCCCGTACCGCCGCCACTGGTCGACGTGCACCCGCTCGTGCCGGAGCACCCGGTCGCCGTCGTTGTCCCGCGTGAGGTAGACCGACCCCACGCACGTGCCACCTCGGCGGAACACCCACCGCGGCAGCCCGGTGCACACGATCAGCCCGTCGACGACCCGCACCTTCCCGGTGGAGAGCGGGACGCCGACGGCGAGGCCGACCACGGTCGCGAACGCCCACCCCGCCCGGGACACGGGGGAGTCGAGCAGGGGGTTCCGCACCGCTACTCCGGGCGGCCGTAGGTCTCGAGCAGTCGCAGCCAGATCTCGTTCATCGTCGGGTAGGCGGGGACGGCGTGCCAGAGGCGGTCGACCGGCACCTCGCCCACGACGGCGATCGTCGCGGCGTGCAGCATCTCGGCGACGTCCTGCCCGACGAAGGTCACGCCGACGACGACCCCGCGGTCCTCGTCGACGACCATCTTCGCCCGCCCGGTGTAGCCGTCCGCCTGCAGTGAGGCGCCGGCGACGTTGCCGAGCTCGTACTCGACCGCGCGGACGTTCAGCCCCTGCTCGCGTGCCTTGGCCTCGGTCAGGCCGACGCTCGCGACCTCGGGATCGGTGAAGGTGACCTGCGGGACCGCAGCGTGGTCGGCGGTGGCGACGTGCGCACCCCACGGTTCGGTGTGCAGCGGCGTGCCCTGGTGCCGGGCGGCGATCGCTTCGCCCGCGGCACGCGCCTGGTACTTGCCCTGGTGGGTGAGGAGCACGCGGTGGTTGACGTCGCCGACGGCGTAGAGCCAGTCGGTGCCCTGCACGAGCATCGTGTCGTCGACCTGCAGCCAGTCGCCCGCGGTCAGCCCGACGGACTCGAGGCCGAGGTCCTTCGTGGTCGCGGCGCGTCCGGTCGCGGCGAGGACCTCGCTCGTGATGACCGTCGAGCCGTCGTCGAGCGTCGTCGTGACGAGGCCATGCTCGTCGCGGTCGACGCGGGTGGGGTTCACGCCGGTGCGGACGTCGACGCCCAGCTCGCGGAGGGAGTCGGCGACGAGCTCTCCCGCGAACGGCTCCATGCCGCCGAGCAGCCCGTGCCGTGCGACGAGCGTGACCTTCGCCCCGAGGGACGCCCACGCGGTCGCGAGCTCCGAGCCGGAGACCCCGCCGCCGATGACGAGCAGGCTCTCGGGCACCGTCTGCGCACTGGTGGCCTCACGCGTGCCCCACGGCGTCGCGTCGGCGAGCCCCGGGACGTCGGGGAGGATGTGCAGCGAGCCCGTGACGACCGCGATCGCCGCGGCCGCCGTGTAGGTCGTGCCGTCGACCTCGATCGTCTTCTCGCCGGTGATCCGGGCGTGGCCGCGGATGAGGTCGATGTCGGCGGACTCGAGCCACGAGACCTGGCCGTCGTCCTTCCAGTCCGAGGTGAAGGAGTTCCGTCGGGCGAGCACGTGCGCCGCGTCGAGGTCGCCCGTGACCGCCTGCTTCGCACCGTCGAGCCGCTTCGCCGCGGCGAGGGCGTGCCCGCTGCGCAGCAGGGCCTTGGACGGCATGCACGCCCAGTAGGAGCACTCGCCGCCGACGAGCTCGGCCTCCACGATGGCGACCGACAGGCCGCGCTTCTTGGCGTAGTCCGCCACGTTCTCGCCGACTGCGCCGGCGCCGATCACGATGAGGTCGTAGTCCGTCATGTCGCCGAGCGTACGCGGATCGGCATGGGTCATGCCGGGCGCGGTGCGTACCCCTGGAGAACGGGTCCGCGGGGGAGCGCCGGGACCGTCAGGCGGTGCGGGACGCGCTCGTCAGCGCGCCGACCGCACGCAGGATGACGCCGAGGTCGTCGACCGCGCGGTCCGGGTCGACCGGCGCGAACCCGGTGAGGGCCGCGCCCGCCAGGCGTCGTCCGCGCGTGGCGGCCTGGATGCGCTCGACGAGTCCGGCGCCGTCCAACCCGAACGGGACGGGCTCGAGCAGCCCGTCGACCTCTGACGGGTCGAGGACGTCCAGGTCGACGTGCACGAACACCGCGTGGGCACCGGTGGCGTCCACCGCTGCCGCGATCGCGTCCGGGGTGGCGGCGTCGACGTCGAGGTGCACGATCCCGGCACGGTCGAGGGCACCTGCCTCGGCGTCCTCGACCCCACGCACCCCGGCGACGACGACGGACGAGGTCGCCAGGGTCGGAAGCGCCGGGAACAGGTCGTCGGGGCGGTCCACGAGGATGCGGAGCACGGCGGTCTCGGCGGCGACGGGCTGCGCGCGGTTGAGTGCGCGGAACCCGCTCGACCCCGCGATCCGCACGAAGGCGGTGTCCGGTCCGAGCCCGACCGTGGCGCCGAGCACGCTCGCACCGTCACCGCCGACGACGAGGACCGGCTCGCTCGACACCGTGGTCTCCTCGGCGACGCGTTCGGCCACCGAGAGCACCGAGGTGTACCGGGCGACGGCCGTCTCGAGACGGTCGCCGGCTCCCGCCGGGACGTCGACCACGGTGGTCGACGCGCGCGGGAGGTCGGCCGCGATCGCCGCGGCTCCGTCCCCGAGGCGCATCGCACGGGACGACGCCGAACCCTGCCACTGACCGACCACGAGGAACTGCATCGTGCCAGTCTGTCAGGCGGGGTCCGGCGTCGTCCGAGGAGCGCGTCAGATGCTCGACGAACCGCCGGACTTCAGGGCGGCGAGCCGTGCCTCGACCTCGGCGTCCTTGCCCACGTCCTCGAGGCTCTCGAACTGCGAGTCGAGGCTCGACGACTGCAGCTCCTGCTGGCCGAGGACCTTCGCCTCTTCGCGGCGCACCTTCTCCTCGAAGCGGCCGAGGTCGCTCGTCGGGTCGAGCACGTCGATGTTGCCGAGCGCGTCGTTGACCTTGGACTGCGCCTCGGCCGTCTTCGACCGGGCGACGAGGTTGTCGCGCTTCGAGCGGAGCTCCTCGAGCTTCTGCTCCATGCCGGCGAGGCCCGACTTGAGCTTCTCCACCGCCTCGTTCTGCGAGGCGAGGTTCGGCTCGGCGTCCTTGACCTCCTGCTCGGCCGCGATCTGCTTGCCGATCGCGATCTTGGCGAGGTTGTCGAACTTGTCCGCCTCGGCCGTCTTGCCCTCGGTGCGGTACTTGTCCGCAGCAGAGGAGGCGTTGGCGGCCTTCTGGCCCCACTCCACCGCTGCCCGCTTGTCCTCTTCGTGGTCCTGCTCGAGCAGTCGGACGTTGCCGATCGTCTGCGCGATCGCCGTCTTGGCGTCCGCGATGTTGTTCGTGTAGTCCCGCACGAGCTGGTCGAGCATCTTCTGGGGATCCTCGGCGTCGTCGATGAGCTGGTTGATGTTCGCCCGGACGAGGGTCGAGATCCGCCCGAAGATCGTCTGCTTTGCCATTGCTGTTCCCTTTCGTGGAAGGACTGGTGTGGTGCTGTTGGTCTGTGGTGCCCGGTCTAGAAGCGGCCGCCGCCGGAGAAACCGCCCCCGCCTCCGCCGCCTCCGCCGCCGAAGCCGCCGCCGCCCCCGAAGCCGCCGCCTCCGCCGAAGCCGCCACCCCCGAAGGAGCCGCCCCCGTAGCTGCCGCCGCGACCGCCGAGCAGGCCACCGAGCACGATGCCGGTGACGAGGCCGCCGAGCTGCGCGCCGTTGCCGCCACCGCCGCCGAAGCCGCCGCCACCGCCCCAGCCGCCCATGTCGTCGTTCGCGGCGTCCATCGCGGCCGCCGCGTACTGCTCGGCCGCACGCGCTGCCTGCAGCGCCTGCCCCGGGTCCGTCGTGGCGAGCTGGACGGCGTCGTCGAGTGCTCGTTGGGCTTCGGACAGCCGCGTCCGCGCCGTCGGTCCGACCCCGCCGCGGTGCAGGGAGATGAACTCGCGCGCCTGGCTGATCCGGTTCCGGGCGTCGCGGAGCGCGTCGTCGAGCGCACGGGACGCCCGACGCTGCTGTTCCTCGGCGCCACGGGCCGCGGCGATGGCCTGGTCGATCTCGGTGTTCGCCTTGGTGAGGGCGTCGACCGCGGTGATCGGGTCCTTCGGGTCGAAGCCCTGCCGCAGGACGGTCTCGGCACGGGTGACCGCGGCGGCGAGTTCCGGTCCGCCGACGGTGAGGGTGCGCGCCGCGGCGACGTCGCCCTCGATGTCGACGCGCATCGCCTCGGCGCGTGCGGTGGCCTCGGCGAAGCTCGCCTCGGCAGCGCTCGCGCTCGACGTGAGCTGCTGCACCTGCGCGAGGGCGTGCTGGGCGTCGCGCACGGCGACGACCGCCTCGCCCTTGTCGCCCGCGGCGATCGCTGCGGTGGCCGCCTGGGACCGTTCGGTCGCGTAGGCGAGGACCTGCTCGGCCTGGTCGACGCTGTCCGACACGGTCGCGAGGGTCCGGCCGGTGTACGCCGAGCGGATCCGGTCCAGCGATGCGCTCGCCTGCTGGACCAGTGCCGGGGCGGCGGCGACGGCCTGCGCGAGCGCGGCAGCGGCTTCCTCGACGCCGTCCTCGAGCGAGCGGAGCTTGTCGAACGACTCCGTCTGCTCCTCGATCGAGGCGTGCGCCTGTTCGCAGATGGCGATGATCTGGTTCGCCCAGTCGGCGCGCTGCTGCGGGGAGTCCGGGATCTCGTCGTCGAGCTGCTGCTGGAACGTGAACGCCTTGCGGACGGCTTGCTGCGCCGCGGCGACCGCCTCCGCGAAGGGCTTCGCGGCGTCGGCCCCGAACTGCGCGGTGGCGAACCCGACCTCTTGCTCGGCGGTGCGCAGCTCGTCGTCGATCGTCACGAGGGCGCCCCCGGCGGTCCGCTCGAGGTCGGCGAGGGACGCTTCCTGCGCCTTCGTCGCGGCGGCCGTCCGGCGCTTGTTCCGCGTCCGGATGACGAGCACCACGACGACGACCGCGACGACCACGACGGCGAGGAGGATCCACAGCCAGGTGAGGTCCGGCGGCGCCTGGGTGTCGGCGAGGCCGTTCGCGAAGGCGAGCGCGGCCCCGGACCAGTCGCTCTTCTTCAGGGCCGGCAGCAGGTCGTCGTCCACCGCGGACTGGACGTCGGACGAAGAGATGCTCGTCTCGTTCGTCTGCTGGACGTCGTAGTTCCGGTCGTCGACGGCGACCGACAACAGGATGCCGTCGGAGTCGATCTGGTTCGCCGACATCGTCGCGGCGCCCCACTCGGTGTGGTCCGACGGGTTCGTGAACGTCGGGACGAAGACGACGTAGAGCTGGGTCTTCGTGTCCGTGTAGAGCTGTTGCACGGCGTTCTCGATCCGGGACTGCTGCGAGGAGCTGAGCACGTCGGCTTCGTCGAGGACGTACGCGCCACCGAGGTCGACCGGTGCGGTCGCTCGCGCCGTCGCCGCCGGCGCCAGCACGAGGAACACGGCCAGGAGTGCCGCAGCGATGCGTCCCACCAGCCCCGGCGTCCCCCTGTCGGTCCTCGTCCTGCCCGTGGCCGATCCGCCCTGGACCGCTCGCATCCGTCCTCCGTCCGTCGCCGTGGTCACGGTCCGAGTACCCCCGGAACCGCGCCCCGGAGCGCTGTTGCCCGGAGTCTATCCACGCCGCGCAGCGCTCGGACAGACTCCGGGCGAACCCTCGTGGAACCCCGGGCCTGTGCAGGTGTTGTACCCCGGACCGGGGTATGCTCGGGGAGCGTTCGACGACGAACGAGACAGGGGAACAGCAATGGAGCGAACAACCAGCACCGAGGTCGTCCCACTCGAGGACGGCTACCACCGTGTGTCGACGCCGGCGAGCGGTGTCATCGGCTTCGTGCGCGAGCACGACGGCCGCTACGAGGTCCTCCGCGGACGGGTGCGCCAGGCGACCCGGTCCGAAGGGCTCTACAGCACGATGAACGTCGCGCTCATCGCGCTCACCCACGCCTGAACCACCCGACGTAGGCTCGCCTGCGTGAGTTTCCCGCGCCTCCAGACCGTCGTGGTGACGATCCGGCGGTCCGGCGGCAGTGCCGACTCGGACCGGGAGGCGCTGCTCTCCGCCGTCGAGTCGGCGGCGGGTGTCGACGTGTCGGCCGTGCGCGCGGGGCGCGTCTGCCCACACTGCGCCGCGACGGACCACGGCCGCCCCTGGGCCGAGGTCGACGGCTCCGCCGTCGGCGTGAGCCTCGCACGGACCACCGACCTCGTCGCACTGGCCGTCGGACCACCAGGGATCGGCGTCGACCTCGAGCGCGTGTCGCGGGTCGCAGCGGCCCCGCTCGACGCGTTCACGCCCGGGGAGCTCGCCCGGTCCGTTGACGACACTGCCCGGGCGGCGTGCTGGGCGGTGAAGGAGGCCGTCCTGAAGCGTGACGGCCGAGGACTCCGGGTGGACCCGACCCGCGTCGATGTCGACCTGGGGCGGGGCACGGCGGTCCTGGACGGGGTGTCGCAGCCGGTCTCGGTGCTCTTCCCCGCGGTCGACGTGGTGCTCGCGGTCGCGGCGGGTGGGGCTCCGGTCAGCGTGGGAGCGTGAGGACCTCGACGCCGTCCTCGGTGATCGCCACGGTGTGCTCGGTGTGCGCGGTGCGTGCTCCCGTGGCGCTGCGGAGCGTCCAGCCGTCCGGGTCGGTGACGAGCACGTCGGTGTCCGCCATCACCCACGGCTCGAGCGCGAGGAGCAGCCCGGGGCGGAGGGTGTAGCCGCGTCCGGGGCGCCCGGTGTTCGACACGTGCGGGTCCTGGTGCATCGTCGAGCCGATGCCGTGGCCGCCGAACTCGACGTTGACGGGGTAGCCGGCGCCCTCGAGCACCGTGCCGATGGCGTGCGACAGGTCGCCCGTGCGGACCCCGGGGCCGGCGGTCTCGATCGCTGCGGCGAGGGCGCGCTCGGTGGCGTCGATGAGGGCCAGGTCGGCCGGGTCCGGTGTGCCGACCACGAAGCTGACGGCGGCGTCGGCGGCGATGCCGTCGAGCGACACGGCCAGGTCGAGCGTCAGCAGGTCGCCGTCCTGCAGGGTCCGGTCGTGGGGGAGCCCGTGCAGGACGGCGTCGTTGACGGCGGTGCACACGTGGTGGCCGAACGGCCCGCGTCCGAACGACGGGGCGTAGTCGACGTAGCAGGAGTCGGCGCCGGCGTCCTCGATCATCGCCTTCGTCCACCGGTCGATCTCGAGCAGGTTCGTGCCGACGCGGGTGCGCTCGCGCAGGGTCTGCAGGATCGTGCCGACGAGGGCTCCGGTGGCGCGGGCCCGGTCGACCTCGGCCGGGGTGAGGATCTCGATCATGGGATGATCATACCGGTACTGGAAGACCGGTATTAGTGTGGGCACATGGTCCGTCTCCCGCTCAACCCCGACGAGCTCGCCCGTGGTCGGCGCCTCGGCGCGCTGCTCCGTCGTGCCCGCGGGGAGCGCTCGATGCTCGACACGGCGCTGCGGGCCGGGATCTCGCCGGAGACGCTGCGGAAGATCGAGACCGGCCGCATCGCGACGCCGGCGTTCTCAACCATCGCGTCCGTCGCCGGGGTCGTCGGGCTGTCCCTCGACGCGGTGTGGGCCGAGGTGAACGGTACCCCGGGGACGGCCGACGTCGGCGGCGCTCCGGACCTGGTCGAGACCGCGAGCTGACGCGCGCGTCGTCGCCGACCGATCCCTAGAGCGCGGGGACGGTGGGCTCGTCGAGCCAGGGAGTCGTCACGGCCCGGACGGCGTCGACGTCGGTCCCGGCTGCGTCGGCGAACGCGGCGTGCACGTCCTCCGGTGCGACCGACCCGTACCGGTGTCGCTCGGTGATCGTCCGGAGCCCGGCGAAGAACGCGTCGTCGCCGACCGACCGGCGGACGGCGTGCAGGGCCAGGGCGCCGCGCTTGTAGACCCGGTCGTCGAACATGTCCTTCGGGCCCGGGTCGGCCACGACGAGGTCCTCGGGCTGCTCCAGGAGCCCGTCGCGGTACGTCGCCGCGAGGGTGTCGGCCGAGTCGCCGCCGCGGTGCTCCGACCAGAGCCACTCGGCGTAGCAGGCGAAGCCCTCGTGCAACCAGATGTCCTTCCACCTGGCGACCGTCACGGAGTTGCCGAACCACTGGTGCGCGAGTTCGTGTGCGATCAGCCGGTCGGTGCCGTGCTCGCCGTCGACGTGGTTCCGGCCGAAGACCGCCAGGCCGTGCGCCTCGAGCGGGATCTCGAGCTCGTCGTCGGTCACCACGACGCCGTACGACGCGAACGGGTACGGCCCGAACCGGTCCGCGTACAGGGCGAGCATGTCCGGCACCCGCCCGAAGTCCGTCTTCGCGGCCGTGCCGAGGTCGGCGGGGTGGTGCAGCGTGACGGGGGTGTCCGAGCCGCGGAGCTTCGTCGTGCGGTAGCGCCCGATCTGCACCGTCGCGAGGTAGGTCGCCATCGGCTCGGTCGTGGCGTACGTCCACGTCGTGCCGGCGCGGGCGCGCTCCTTGCCGAGCAGCTCGCCGTTCGCGACGACGTCGTAGGCGGCCTCGGCGGTGATCTCGAACCGGTAGGTGGCCTTGTCGTCCGGTCGGTCGTTGCACGGGAACCACGACGGGGCGCCGGTGGGCTGCGCGGCGACGATGACGCCGTCGGTGAGCTCTTCCCAGCCGATCTGGCCCCACGGACTGCGGAGCGGGTGCGGGGTGCCGCGGTACCGCACGTGGACGGTGAAGTCCGTGCCGGCGGCGACGGGCTCAGCCGGGGTCACGGTGAGCTTGTGCGTCGCGGTCGTGTGCTTCTTCGCCCGCTTGCCGTCGACGTCCACCCGGTCGACCGTCATGCCGTGCAGGTCGAGGACGACACGGTCGAGGTCCTCGTGCGCACGGCCGCTGATCGTCGCGGTGCCGTCGAGGCGGTTCGTCGCGACGCGGTACTCCAGACGGAGCTCGTAGTGGTGGGCGCTCCACCGTCGGTCGCCGCTGTGCGGGGTGTACGGGTCGGCGTCTGGGTTCGTCGAGGCGGGCTTCACGGTGCCGTCGAGTCTGCCACGGCGACGTGCTCGACGGACGACCGCGCCGGCACCGGCGGTGCCGATGTCCACGGAGCGATCGGGTTACCAGACCAGTGCGTCCCGCCGGGCACCTGCTCGCCGCGCATCACGAGGGACGCCGGCCCGACGGTGGCGCCCGGTCCGATGCCCGCCGCCGGCAGCACCACGCTGTGCGGCCCGAGCGTCGCACCCGGGTCGAGGCGGACCTCGTCGAGCTGCATCACCCGGTCGTGGAACAGGTGCGTCTGCACGACCGTGCCGCGGGCCACGGCGGCTCCGGACCCGATCGTCACGAGGTCGGCCTCCGGGAGCCAGTACGTCTCGAGCCAGGTGCCGCGGCCGATCGTCGCCCCGAGACTGCGGAGCCACGCCGCGAGGGCCGGCGTCCCCGTCGCCTGCTCGGCGAACCACGGCCGGGCGACGGTCTCGACGAACGTGTCCTGCACCTCGTTCCGCCACACGAACGACGACCAGAGCGGGTGCTCGCGGGCGGCGATCCGGCCGACGAAGGACCACTTCGCGATCGTCGACACCACAGCCGCGACGGCACCGGCGACGATGAGCACCGGCCCGGCGAGCAGCACCGTCCACCCGATGCCGACTGCCGTCCAGAGGGCGAGCAGCGTGCCGACGACCCCGAGCGCGATCCCCGCGGACACCATCGGGGCGGCCAGGCGCAGGAGTTCCCAGCAGCCTCGAGCGACCTTGAGGGACCGCGGCGGCCGGAACGTGCGCTCCTCGTCGAACTCCGCCGTCGCGCGCCGGAGCCGCACCGGGGGAGAGCCGAGCCACGACGATCCGCGCTTCGCCTTCTTCGGGACGGCGGACAGCACCGCGACCAGGGCCTCGCGCGGCACCGAACGTCCGGCGCCGGTCATCCCGCTGTTGCCGAGGAACGCCCGCCGCCCCACCTTCGACCGACCGATCCGCACCCGACCGCCGCCGAGCTCGTACGTCGCCACCATCGTGTCGTCGGCGAGGAACGCTCCCGAGGCGATCTGCGTGAGCGCCGGGATGAGCAGGACCGTCGAGATCTCGGTGTTCCGTCCCACCCGCGCCCCGAGCAGTCGGAGCCAGAGCGGGGTCACGAGCGACGCGTACACCGGGAACAGCAGCGTCCGGGCGCCGTCGAGGATCCGCTCGGTCGTCCACACCTGCCACCCGATCCGGGAGCGCACCGGGTGCCGACCCTCGTGCAGACCGATCCCGAGCAACCGCACCGCTGCCACGACGAGTCCCGCGTACACGAGCCCCGCGACGACCGTCCCCACCGGTACCCACGCGAGCGCGAGCAGCACGGCCCGCTGGAGGGACGCGACCGGTCCGACGAGGAGCCACACCAGCCCCACCCCCGCGGCGACACCGATCGCCGGCAACCCGGCCACGGCCAGGGACCCGGCCCCGTACGCCAGCAGCCACCGGCGTCGGGACGGGGGTCGCGCCTCCCGGTCGTGCCGAGCCGACCCGACGCGTTCCGCCGGCGACCCCGCCCACCGCTCCCCGTCGGGGACCCGGTCGGCGACCGCGGAACCGGCCTCCACCTCGGCACCGACGCCCACGTGCGCACCCGGCAGCAGCGTCGTCCGGCTGTGCACCACGGCGTCCGCGTCGATCCGGACCCGGCCGAGCCGGAACACGTCGCCGTCGACCCAGTGTCCGGCGAGGTCGACCTCGGGCTCGATCGACGCCCGCTTGCCGACCGTCAGCATCCCGGTCACCGGCGGCAGCGCGTGCAGGTCCACGTCCTTGCCGATCGTCGCGCCCAGGGCCCTGGCGTAGTAGCTGATCCACGGCGCACCGGCCGTCGAGGGGCCGTCCACCGCCTCGGCGATCCGCTCCGCGAGCCAGACCCGCACGTGCACCGACCCGCCACGGGGGTGGTCACCCGGACGCACCCCGACGAGCAGGGCCCGGACGAGGACGACCGTCACGGCCATCTTCCCCGCCGGGGTGACGAACAGCACGAGCGCCACGACGAGCGCCGGCCAGGGCAGCACCGGGACGGACGGCAGCGTCGTCGCGTGCAGCACCGCCGCCACGAGCGCCGTCCACGTCACCACCCGCAGACCGCGGAGCACCTGCAGGGGTAGCCCGAGCACCGTCATCACCACACCCGTCGCCGGCGGGACCGGCCGGACGTCACGCGGCACCGACGTCACGGGGCCGGAGTCGTCGAGCGCGTCCGCCAGCGCCCCGATCCGCGGGTGGTCGTACACGTCGGCCACCGTCGTCGTCGGGAAGCGCTCACGGATCGCCGACACGAGCTGCGCCGCCGTCAGCGACCCGCCGCCGTGCGCGAAGAAGTCGTCGTCGACGCTCGCCACCGGCACCCCGAGGATCGCGGACCACCGCTCGGCGATCCACGCCACCGTGTCCGGGAGCATCGCCGTGTCCGACGATCCCGGCAACGGCCACGGGAGCGCGGCACGGTCGACCTTGCCCGAGGTCCGCGTCGGCAGCGAGTCCACCACCGCGAGCAGCGGCACGAGCGCCGCCGGGAGCTCCTCGCGCAGCCGGGCGTTCGCCGCCGCCACGTCCACCGTCGCACCCGCGACCGGCGCGACGTACCCGACCAGCACCTGGTTGCCCGCCGGCGTCCGCTGCACCACGGCAGCGCCCCCGGCCACGTCCGGCAGCCCCTGCAGCGCCGCGTCGATCTCCCCGAGCTCGATGCGACGACCGCCGAGCTTCACCTGGTCGTCCGCACGACCCTGGAACACGAGCCCCTCGGGGTCGTACCGCACCAGGTCACCGCTCCGGTACGCCCGGTCCCACCCGAGCTCCGGGAACGGCGCGTACTTCTCGGCGTCCTTCGCCGGGTCCAGGTACCGCCCGAGCCCGACCCCGCCGATGACGAGCTCCCCGACACCCCCGGGCTCCACCCGGGCACCCGCCGCGTCCACGACCGCGAGGTCCCAGCCGTCCAGCGGCAACCCGATCCGGATCGGCGTGCTCCCGTCGAGCAGGGCACCGCACGCCACCACCGTCGCCTCCGTCGGACCGTACGTGTTCCACACCTCCCGCTCGCGGCTCGCGATCCGCGCAGCGAGCTCCGGCGGGCAGGCCTCACCACCGAAGATGACCAACCGCACCTGCTCCAGTGCGTCGTCCGGCCACAGCGCCGCGAGCGTCGGCACCGTCGACACCACCGTGATCCCGTGCGCGATGAGCCACGGCCCCAGGTCCACCCCGGTGCGCACGAGCGACCGCGGCGCCGGCACCAGGCACGCACCGTGGCCCCACGCCAACCACATCTCCTCGCACGACGCGTCGAACGCCACGCTCAGACCCGCCAGCACCCGGTCGCCCGGACCGATCGGCGCGGCCTGCAGGAACATCCGCGCCTCGGCGTCCACGAACGCCGCCGCGGACCGGTGCGTCACGGCGACGCCCTTGGGCACGCCGGTCGACCCGGACGTGAAGATGATCCACGCGTCGTCGTCCTGCTGGGGGAACTCGGCGCTCGCCGCGGGGTCGGTCACCGGGAGTTCCGCGCCGTCGCGGTCACGCAGGATGCCGCCCACTCCGATCACGCCGACGACGCCGGCCTCGCCGAACACGAGCGTGGCGCGTTCCTCGGGGTCGTCCGCGTCCACCGGGACGTACGCGGCGCCGGCGGCGAGCACCGCGAGGATCGACACGTACAGGTCGCGCCCGCCGGACGGGATCCGGACGCCCACCCGGTCGCCCCGTCGGACCCCGCGTCGCGCGAGGTCGTCGGCCTGCCCGTGCACCAGGCGCACGAGCGTCGTGTAGTCGATCGTGCCGGCCGGGTCCTCGAGCGCGGTGGCGTCGGGGTGCTCGGCGGCGGTCGCGGTGAGGACGTCGAGCAGGGTCCGTGGTGCCGGGGCGTCGGCGCCCCGGGCGAGTTCGTGCTGCGGGTTCCCGGTGGCTGCGGTCATCGAGTCCTCTTCCCGGTCGCGTGCGGGGTCGACCGGCCCGTGATCCTAGGGGGTGGACGTGTCGCGTTCGGAAACACCAGGGGCGTCCACCCGGGGACCGAGCGCGGACCGCGCCGCGTCGAGCGTCGCGGCGAGGCCGATCGAGTCGTCGAGCGAGTGCAGCGGCGACTCCGTGCGCCCCTCGGCGACGTAGTGCGCGAGCGCCCCGGTCTGCCAGACGAGGCCCTGTCTGCCACGGAGGCCGCTCTCGTCCTCCCAGTGCGCCGCCTCCGCGCCGTGGTGCAGCGCGAAGGACGCCGGGAACACGAAGTGGTCGGTGTACCGCACGGTGGCCGCGCTCCCCGCGATGACCGCGAGTCCGGGCGTCCACGCGGTCATCGTCGTGGTCACCACGGCCTGCGCGCCGCCGGCCGACGTCGACACGGTGACGGACTGGAGGTCCACCCCGCGTCCGGAGACCGCTCCCGTCGTGCTGCTGGTCACCGGGGCGCCGGTGGCGAACCGTGCGAACCAGTGCCCGTACACACCGGCATCGAGGAGGGCGCCGCCGCCGGCGGCAGGGTCGAACATGCGGTCGGCGGGGTCGGGGTCGTGCGGCCAGCCGACGTCGACGGACGCGAGCCGGACGTCGCCGAGGGCGCCGTCCGCGAGGAGTCGTGCGACGACGGTGGTCCCCGGGAGGTACCGGGTCCACATCGCCTCCATCGCGAACACCCCGGCGCTGCGGGCGGCCTCGGCGAGGGTGCGGGTGTCCGCCTCGGACGTGGTCATCGGCTTCTCGACGAGGACGTGCTTGCCCGCGGCGATCGCGAGGAGCGCGTGGCCGAGGTGCTGCGGGTGCGGTGAGGCGACGTAGACGACGTCGACGGCGGGGTCGGCGACGAGGGCCTCGTACGAGCCGTGCACGCCGGGGATCCCGTGTCGCCGGGCGAAGGCGGCGGCGCGTTCGGGGGAGCGGGAGCCGACGGCGACGACGCGCTGGTCGGAGTTCGCGTGGAGCGTCGACGTGAAGTCGCCCGCGATCTCGCCGGGCCCGATCACGCCCCACCCGAGCCTCGGCCCGCCTCGCAGCGGCGCAACACCAGGTTCCGGGAACACCATCGTCATGCGCCGACGCTACCGCGCTGTGCGCCCACGAGGGCCCCTGCCCCGACCGCCCCCGAGGGAAGGTCGGCGTAGCCGACATCGCGGGCAGTCGCCTGAGCGAAGCGAAAAACTCGCCTTGCGCGGGGATGTCACTGTGCCCCCAGGAGGATTCGAACCTCCGCCCCTGCCTCCGGAGGGCAGTGCTCTATCCCCTGAGCTATGGGGGCCCTGGGTGGAACCAACCGTAGCAGGTCCGCACGGCTGTCCGAGACCACGCGTGTCGCGCCCGGTCCTTCCCAGGACGCGCGCGATGGGAAGCGGGATCGGGCGTACCTGGTCGGAAGAACTCACCAGGTACGCCCGTTCCCGCCAGGTACGCGGGTGACCAGCTGACGGACGGGAGGTCCGGGGCGGGGCCGCACTGCGCCTCCCGTCCGTCTGGTGGGTACGGCGGGCGCGGGGCGCGCTCGGTGCCGGTCTTTCCCAGGACGCGCGCGATGGCAAGCGAGATCGGGCGTACCTGGTCGAAAGAACTCACCAGGTACGCCCGATCCCGTCCGACCCGTGTCGGGTCAGCCGGCCGGCGTCGCGGACGCGCTCGGCTGCACGACGCTCCGCACCGCGTCGACGACCGGCTGCGCGCCGCCGGGCTCGGTGAAGAGGGTGGAGGTCGCGGTGATCCAGTACGGGTCGGCGAAGGCGTCCGCGCGCCCGACGCCGTCGGTGAGCGAGAAGTACCCCTCGACCCGGTAGGTCGGCACGGATCCGCCCCGTTCGTAGAGCGCGTCCTTGAGGTTCGTGAGCGACTTCTCAGGCAGGTCGGCGACGGCGACCGTGATCGTCGTCGAGGCGTCGTCGGTCGCACTCCAGTGGCACACGCGACCGCGCTGCTCGGCGATGCGCGCCGCCGGGGTCCCCCTCTCCGGCGTGAAGTCGTCGTCGAGGGTGAACGTCTTCCCGTAGACGGACAGGGCGTCGGCGGGCAGGAGCTCGGTGCACGTCTGTGCGACCCGTTTCCCGATCGGACCCGCCGTGGCGCTCGGCGTGGCGCCGTCCGAGCCGCCGCCGGAGCACGCCACCAGGGCGACGGACGCGGACACGGTGAGGAGGGCGACGCTGATCGCCCGGACGCGGC
This sequence comes from Curtobacterium sp. SORGH_AS_0776, assembly GCF_031453355.1. NCBI lineage: Bacteria > Bacillati > Actinomycetota > Actinomycetes > Micrococcales > Microbacteriaceae > Curtobacterium > Curtobacterium sp. SORGH_AS_0776. The sequence continues at coordinate 2,981,118 of NZ_JAVIYU010000001.1, read as the reverse complement.
TGCGGGTGGTCATCCCGACATGATGGTGCATCGACCGGGGAGGACCTGTGCGTCCCGGTAGACTCGACCCTCGTGACTCCTGCCGAACTCTCCGCCGCGTACCTGTCGATCCTGACCGGGATCGTCGAGCGACGAGGCGCGTCCGACACCGTGACCGTCGAGGAGTCCCACGCGGCACTCGAACGTCCGAAGAACCGCGCGCACGGCGACTGGGCCTCCAACGCGGCGATGCAGCTCGCGAAGCGGCTCGGCACGAACCCGCGCGAGCTCGCGACGGAGATCGCCGGTGAGCTGACCGAGCTCGACGGCGTGGACTCGGTCGACGTCGCCGGCCCCGGCTTCATCAACATCACGCTCGAGGCCGCCGCTGCCGGAGAGATCGCGCGCACGATCGTCGAGGGCGGCGAGTCCTTCGGGCACGGCGACCTGTACGACGGCGTGCGGATCGACCTCGAGTTCGTGTCCGCGAACCCGACCGGGCCGATCCACATGGGCGGCGTGCGCTGGGCCGCGGTGGGCGACAGCCTCGCGCGGGTGTTCCAGGCGCAGGGCGGCCTCGTCACCCGCGAGTACTACTTCAACGACCACGGCGCGCAGATCGACCGCTTCGCCCGCTCTCTCGTGGCGTCGGCGCTCGGTGAGCCCACGCCCGAGGACGGCTACGGCGGCGCGTACATCGCCGAGATCGCGGCGCGCGTGATCGCGACGCTCGACCCGTCGGTCGACGTGAAGGACCTGCCGCGCGACGAGGCGCAGGAGCTCTTCCGGCGCGAGGGCGTCGACTTCATGTTCGCGGACATCAAGTCGTCGCTGCACGACTTCGGCGTCGACTTCGACGTGTACTTCCACGAGAACGCCCTGCACGAGTCGAAGGCCGTCGAGCGCGCCATCGAGCGACTGCGCTCGGCGGGCGTGATGTACGAGGCCGAGGGTGCAGAGTGGCTCCGGACCACCGACTTCGGCGACGACCGCGACCGCGTCGTCATCAAGTCGGACGGCGAGCCCGCCTACATCGCCGGCGACCTGGCGTACTACCTCGACAAGCGCGAGCGCGGGTTCGAGCGGAACCTCATCATGCTCGGCGCGGACCACCACGGCTACGTCGGCCGGATGATGGCGATGTGCGCCGCGTTCGGGGACGAGCCGGGCAAGAACCTCGAGATCCTCATCGGGCAGATGGTCAACCTGCTCAAGGACGGCGAACCGATGCGCATGTCGAAGCGCAACGGAACGATCGTCACGATGGAGGACCTCGTCGACGCCGTGGGCGTGGATGCGGGCCGGTACGCGCTCGTCCGGTTCGCCAGCGACACCGCGATCGACATCGACCTCGACCTGCTCACGAAGCGCACGAACGACAACCCCGTCTTCTACGTGCAGTACGCCCACGCCCGCACGCAGTCCGTGGCCCGCAACGCCGCGAACGCCGGGGTGGACCGGTCGGCCTTCGACGCCTCGCTCCTGACGCACGACACCGAGGGGGCCCTGCTCGGCGCCCTGGCGGAGTACCCGCGCGTGGTGCGCCAGGCGGCCGAGCTCCGCGAGCCGCACCGTGTCGCGCGGTACATCGAGCAGCTCGCCGGGCTCTACCACCGCTGGTACGACGCCTGCCGGGTCACGCCCCTCGGGGACGAGCCCGTGACCGACCTGCACCGCACGCGCCTCTGGCTGAACGACGCCACCGGCCAGGTCGTCCGCAACGGGCTGGGCCTGCTCGGCGTGACGGCGCCGGAGCGCATGTAGCGGTCGCCGCCCGGCCGGCGCGGAGCGCTGCGCACAACCAAAGTCGCCCCGAACTGCGGAATGCCGTGGTTCGGGGCGACTTCCGTTGTGCGGCGGGCGCTGGGCGCACGCGGCCGGCGCGACCGCGACCGCGCCCGTGCGCCCGGCGCGCCGGGCGCACGCCGCGCCTCCAGGCTCGCTGCCGGGGCCACCTGGCAAGGTGGGACGCATGTCCGCCGCCACCGTGACCCCCCGGAAGCGCCGTCGCTGGCCCGTCGTGCTGATCGTCGTCGTGGTCGTCCTCGCCGCGCTCGTCGTGATCGCCGAGTTCGTCCTCCGCGGGGTCGTCGACCGCATCATCGCCCAGCAGGTCGAGCAGTCGCTGCCGTCCGGCGCCACCGGCGAGGTCGAGGCGCACGCGAAGGGCATCGTCATCCCGCAGCTGATCGGCGGGCAGCTCGACGAGGTCGAGATCTCCTCCCAGAAGCTCACGATCGACGGCATCCCGCTCGCCGCCGACGTCACCGCGCGTGACGTGCCCGTCGACGGGAAGGGCGACGTGCGCGACGTCGACGGCCACGTCCGGCTCGCGGCCGCGTCCGTGAAGGACCTGTCGAAGTACAGCCCGCTGTTCGACCGGCTCAGCCTCGTCGACGGCGGCGTGGAGCTCTCCGGCAAGACCGCGGTCCTCGGCTACGACATCACCTACGCGGCGAAGGGCGACGTCGCCGCGCAGGACGACGGCAAGGGCATCACGATCACGCCGAAGACGGTGCGGATCACGAACTCGTCGCTCGGCCTCAAGGTGGACTCGATCCCGGGCGTCACGAACGTCCCCGTCGAGGTCTGCACGGCGCAGTTCCTGCCGTCGGGGCTCCTCGTGCGGTCGCTCGACGTCACCGCCTCCGAGGCGACGGTGCGCGTCACGGCCGACTCGCTGCCGCTCAACGAGGCGGGGCTGCAGACGGTCGGTTCGTGCGGTTGAGCACGTGGCTGCGTCACACAGTCAGGAGGCGCGGCTCGGCTCGGTAGGATCGGGTCCCGTGAGCGAGAACCCCCTTGCCCCGCAGCACCTGCGGTTCCCGACGGACGCCTCCGCGCTGACCGCGCGGATCTGGCCTGCCTCCGCGACCCGGACCGACGACGGCGAGCTCGTCGTCGGCGGGATCGCCGCGTCCGACCTGGTCGCGCAGTTCGGCACGCCGCTGTACGTGGTCGACGAACGCGACGTGCAGTCCCGTGCAGTGCGGGTGCGGAACGCCTTCACCGAGGCGTTCGAGCGGATCGGCACCCGGGCGCACGTCTACTACGCCGGCAAGGCGTTCCTGACGACGCAGGTCGCGGCGTGGATGGTCGAGGCCGACCTCCGCGTCGACGTGTGCACCGGCGGCGAGCTCGCGGTGGCCCTGGCCGGGGGAGTCGACCCGGCGCTGCTCGGCTTCCACGGCAACGACAAGTCGGACGCCGAGATCGCCCGCGCGGTCGAGGTCGGCGTCGGCACCATCGTCCTCGACAGCCACGAGGAAGTGCAGCGCGTCGCCCGTGCCGCGGCCGATGCCGGGGTCGTGCAGCGCGTGCGCATCCGGATCAACAGCGGGGTGCACGCGTCGACGCACGAGTACCTGGCGACCGCGCGCGAGGACCAGAAGTTCGGCATCCCCCTGACCGAGGCCGTCACCGCTGCCGAGGCCGTCCGCGCCGAGCCGTCGCTCGCCTTCGTCGGCCTGCACTCGCACATCGGCTCGCAGATCTTCGACGAGTCCGGCTTCCGCGAGGCCGCGCGGCGCCTGATGGACGTGCACGCCTCGCTCGTGGCGACCGGCCCGGTGCCGGAGCTCAACCTCGGCGGCGGCTGGGGCATCGACTACACCGAGGCCGACTCGGCGTTCGAGCCGGAGGACGTCGCCGACGCGCTCGCGACCATCGTGGCCGAGGCCTGCGCCGAGCGGGACATACCCGGTCCCCGAGATCGCGGTCGAGCCCGGCCGGTACATCGTCGGGCCCGCGGGGATCACGCTCTACCGCGTCGGCACCATCAAGCCCGTGACGCTCTCGGACGACGAGCAGGAGGCCGCCACCCGGACGTACGTGTCGGTCGACGGCGGCATGAGCGACAACGCCCGACCCGCGCTCTACGGCGCCGACTACACGGCCCGGCTCGCCCGGACGTCCGACGCCCCCGCCGTCCTCACCCGCGTGGTCGGGAAGCACTGCGAGTCCGGCGACATCGTCGTGAACGACGAGTACCTGCCCGGTGACGTGCACCGCGGGGACCTCCTCGCCGTGGCCGCCACCGGTGCGTACTGCTGGAGCCTGGCGAGCAACTACAACCACGTCGGACGCCCGCCGGTCGTGGCGGTCGCCGACGGCGTACCCCGTATCCTCGTGCGTGGCGAGTCGATCGACGACCTCCTCGCCCGCGACACCGGGGTGGTCCCGGGGGCCTGAGCCCCTCGGACGACCCGACTCCCCACGAACAGGACCCGCACCAGATGATCGAATACCGCAACGTCCGCGTCGCGCTGCTCGGAGCCGGCTCGGTCGGTTCCCAGGTGGCGCGGCTGCTCCTCGAACACGGCGACGAGCTCGCCTCTCGTGCCGGGGCCGGCCTGGAGCTCGTCGGGATCGCGGTGCGCGACCTCGACGCCCCGCGCGACGTCGACCTGCCGAAGGAGCTCTTCACGACGGACGCGGCGTCGCTCATCCTCGGCGCGGACATCGTCGTCGAGCTGATCGGCGGCATCGAGCCGGCACGGACGCTCGTGCTCCAGGCGCTGCAGTCCGGCGCCGACGTCGTCACCGGCAACAAGGCCCTCCTGGCGACCCACGGCCCGGAGCTCTTCGCGGTCGCCGAGCAGGTGGGCGCGCAGCTCTACTACGAGGCAGCCGTCGCCGGCGCGATCCCGATCATCCGACCGCTGCACGACTCCCTCGCGGGTGACCGCATCGAGCGCATCATGGGCATCGTCAACGGCACGACCAACTTCATCCTCGACCTGATGGACCGCGAGGGCTCGACGTTCGAGGACGCCCTCGCGACCGCGACCGAGCTCGGGTACGCCGAGGCCGACCCGACCGCCGACATCGAGGGCTACGACGCCGCGCAGAAGGCCGCGATCCTGGCGTCGCTCGCGTTCCACACCTCGGTGCCGCTCGCCGCAGTCCACCGCGAGGGCATCACCTCGGTGACGATCGAGCAGGTCCGGGCCGCGCGCAAGGCCGGGTACGTCGTGAAGATCCTCGCGACGGCCGAGCGCCTGACCGACGAGCAGGGCACCGAGGGCGTCAGCGCCCGCGTGTACCCGGCCCTGGTGCCGGAGTCGCACCCGCTCGCGAGCGTGCACGGGGCGAAGAACGCCGTGTTCGTCGAGGCCGAGGCCGCCGGTGACCTGATGTTCTACGGCGCCGGTGCCGGCGGGGTCGAGACCGCCTCGGCCGTCCTCGGCGACCTGGTGTCCGCCGCACGCCGACACGTCATCGGTGGCCCCGGCATCGCCGAGTCGACCCAGTCCGCGCTGCCGGTCTTCCCGATCGGCACCGTCCGCACGCGCTACCAGATCACGCTGCACGTCACGGACGCCCCGGGTGTGCTGTCGACCGTCGCGGGCGTCCTCGCGAAGCACGGCGTCAGCGTCGAGACCGTCGAGCAGACCGTCGCCACCGGGTCCGACGCGACCGCGACCCTCGTCATCGGCACGCACCTGGCGCGCGAGTCCGACCTCGCCGCGACGGTGGTCGCCCTCCGCAACGAGGACGTCGTCGCCGAGGTCACGAGCGTCCTCCGCGTCGTCGGCGCCTGAGCCGCGCCCGACCGAACTCCAGAACCGACAAGAAGGGGAGCCTCATGGCCCACCAGTGGCAGGGTGTCCTGCGCGAGTACGCCGACCGTCTCGACGTCACCGAGGCGACGCCCGTCGTCACGCTCGGTGAGGGCGGGACCCCGCTCATCCCGGCGCGCCGCCTGTCCGAGCGCACGGGGGCCGAGGTCTACGTCAAGTTCGAGGGCATGAACCCGACCGGGTCGTTCAAGGACCGCGGCATGACCATGGCGATCTCGAAGGCCGTCGAGCACGGTGCGAAGGCCGTCATCTGCGCCTCGACCGGCAACACGAGCGCCTCCGCCGCCGCGTACGCCACGCACGCCGGCATCACCGCCGCGGTGCTCGTGCCCGAGGGCAAGATCGCCATGGGCAAGCTCAGCCAGGCCGTCGCCCACGACGCCCAGCTGCTGCAGGTGCAGGGCAACTTCGACGACTGCCTCGACATCGCCCGCGACCTCGCCGCGAACTACCCGGTGCACCTGGTGAACTCGGTCAACAACGACCGCATCGAGGGGCAGAAGACCGCCGCGTTCGAGGTCGTCGACGTCCTCGGTGACGCGCCCGACTTCCACTTCCTGCCGGTGGGCAACGCGGGCAACTACACGGCGTACTCCCGCGGCTACCGCGAGGACGTGGCCGCCGGTCGGTCGTCCAGGCTCCCGCGCATGTTCGGCTTCCAGGCCGCGGGCTCGGCCCCGATCGTCCGCGGCGAGGTCGTCCGCAACCCGGACACCATCGCGTCCGCGATCCGCATCGGCAACCCGGCCTCGTGGGAGTTCGCGCTCGAGGCCCGTGACGAGACCGACGGCTACTTCGGTGCCATCACCGACGAGGCGATCCTCGCCGCGCACCGCATCCTCTCCGCCGAGGTCGGCGTCTTCGTCGAGCCCGCCTCGGCCATCGGCGTCGCCGGGCTCCTCGAGCGTGCCGACGCCGGCGTCGTGCCGAAGGGCGCGAAGGTCGTCATCACGGTGACCGGCCACGGCCTCAAGGACCCGCAGTGGGCCCTCCGCACGCAGGACGGCGGCGAGGTCACCCCGACGAGCGTCCCGGTCGACACGAAGTCGGTCGCCGACGTGCTCGGACTGGTCGGCGCCGAGTGAGCCCCGACCGCTCGTCCGGACCGGGGGAGGGCATGACCGCCCAGATCGCTGTACCGGCCGGACGGGCGGTCCGCGTACGGGTCCCGGCGACCTCCGCGAACCTCGGACCGGGGTTCGACTCCCTGGGCCTCGCCCTGTCGCTCTACGACGAGGTCGTCGTCCGGGTCCGGCCCGAGCCCGGCGCGACCGTCACGGTCGACGGTGTCGGCGCGGGTGAGGTCGCCACCGACGACACGAACCTCGTTGTCCGCGCCGTCCGCCGCGGGCTCGAGCACGCCGGCGTCGCACTGCAGCCCGGACTCGAGCTGCACGCGGTGAACGCCATCCCGCACGGCCGCGGCATGGGGTCCTCGGCGGCCGCGATCGTCGCCGGGCTGATGGCCGCGCGCGGGTTGCTCGAGGGCGTCGTCGACCTCGACGCCTCGACACTGCTCACGCTCGCGACCGAGATGGAGGGGCACCCGGACAACGTCGCGCCGGCGCTCTTCGGCGGGCTGACCATCGCGTGGATGACCGCGGAGGGTCCGGCGTACAAGCGCCTGCTCGTCCACCGCGGTGTCTCGCCGGTGGTCTTCGTGCCGACCTCGACGCTCTCGACGAAGCTCGCGCGCTCCCTGCAGCCGGCGAGCGTCCCGCACGAGGACGCCGCGTTCAACGTGTCCCGCTCCGCCCTGCTCGTCGCCGCGCTCATCCAGAGCCCCGAGCTCCTCCTGGCGGCGACCGAGGACCGGTTGCACCAGGCCTACCGTGCCAGCGCCATGCCGGAGACCGACGCCCTCATCGGCCTGCTGCGGCAGCACGGCCTGGCGGCGGTCGTCTCCGGAGCCGGCCCGAGCCTCCTGGTCCTCGGCAGCGACCCCGCGCAGCGACTCACCGCGGCCGACCTCGTGTCGCGACACGGGGAATCCGACTGGCGGGCGCTCATGCTGGCCGTCGACCTCGGTGGTGCTACAGTGGTGCCGCACTCGGCGCTCCAAGCCGAACCCGCGTAGGCAGCAGGAACTTCCTCGCCATGCTGGGTCCGGTGCGCGGGGGCAATCTCTTTCTGATCACCGAATCCCGGTCCGTCGTCTGAACGGCGGTCGATGCATACCCGTGCATCCGGGACGGTGGAAACTCTCCGCGTTCTGCGGTTCGAAAGGAAACACCGACCTTGACGAACGTCAACGACTCCACCCAGGTGGAGATCCCCAGCGATCTGCGCGCCCTCCGGCTCCCGGAACTCCAGCGCATCGCCTCCTCCCTCGGCATCACGGGGCTCTCGAAGCTCCGCAAGGGTGACCTCATCGCCTCGATCGAGGACAAGCGTCCCGTGACGGACGACGCTTCCGCCGAGCCGGCCGCACCCGCGGTCGAGGCCCCCGTGGCCGAGCAGCCGACGCTGCCGGAGCCGACCGAGGCACCCGCAGCACCCGCTGAGGCCGTCGCCGACGCACCGGCAGCCACCGAGGCCCCGGCCGAGCAGCCGGCGTCCTCGCGGGCCCGCCGTTCGCGCCGTGCCTCGTCCGGCGGCACCGTGAGCGCGGCGCCGACCTCGGCCGCCGAGCACACCAACCACGGTCAGACCGGCACCGAGGACCTCCTCGCCGGGCTCGACCAGGTCCGCGCCGAGAAGGACGCCCAGGAAGCCGCGCAGACCGGCGGCCAGCGTCGTGGCCGCGGGCAGCGCGACCAGCAGAACGGCCAGCAGGCCGAGCGAACCGAGCAGACGCCGGACCAGGCCGAGCAGCCGGCCCAGCCGGACGCCGCGGGCGACCAGCAGGAGCAGTCCGCGCACGGCACCGAGTCGGGCGACCAGAACGACCAGCAGGGCGAGGGCGGCTCGCGCCGCGGTCGTCGCAGCCGTGGTCGCGGTCGTGGCCGTGGCCAGAACGCCGAGAACGGCGAGCAGGGCGGCGACCAGAACGGTCGCGACAACGCCCCGAAGACCGACGCGGCCCAGAAGAACGGCCAGAACGGCCAGGGCCAGCAGGGCGAGCAGAAGAACGCCCAACAGGACGACAAGAACGAGCAGAAGCAGAACGGCCAGCAGCAGAACGGCCAGCAGAAGCAGCAGGGCCAGCAGGGTCAGCAGAAGCAGCAGCAGGCCCAGCAGAACGCCGACGAGACCGAGGGCGGCCGCAGCCGTCGCCAGCGTGACCGCAAGCGCGGCCGCGGCGGGCAGAACGACGAGTTCGAGCCGGAGATCACCGAGGACGACGTCCTCATCCCGATCGCGGGCATCCTCGACGTCCTCGACAACTACGCCTTCGTGCGCACGACCGGCTACCTGCCGGGCCCGAACGACGTCTACGTCTCCCTCGGCCAGGTGAAGAAGTACCACCTGCGCAAGGGCGACGCGGTCGTCGGTGCGATCAAGCAGCCGCGCGACAACGAACAGCAGAGCCGCCAGAAGTACAACGCGCTCGTGAAGGTCGACTCGGTCAACGGGCAGACCGCCGACGAGGCCGCCGCGCGCGTCGACTTCCAGGACCTCACCCCGCTGTACCCGAACGAGCGTCTCCGCCTCGAGACCGAGCCGTCGAAGCTCAGCACGCGGATCATCGACCTCGTGTCGCCGATCGGCAAGGGCCAGCGCGGTCTGATCGTGTCCCCGCCGAAGGCCGGCAAGACGGTCGTGCTGCAGGCCATCGCCAACGCGATCGCGAAGAACAACCCCGAGGCGCACCTCATGGTCGTCCTCGTGGACGAGCGGCCCGAAGAGGTCACCGACATGCAGCGCACGGTGAAGGGCGAGGTCATCGCCTCGACCTTCGACCGTCCGGCAGAAGACCACACGACGGTCGCCGAGCTCGCCATCGAGCGTGCGAAGCGTCTCGTCGAGCTGGGTCACGACGTGGTCCTGCTCCTCGACTCGATCACCCGTCTGGGCCGCGCCTACAACCTGGCGACGCCGGCCTCCGGTCGCGTGCTCTCCGGTGGCGTCGACTCGTCCGCCCTCTACCCGCCGAAGCGCTTCTTCGGCGCCGCGCGCAACATCGAGGACGGTGGCTCGCTGACCATCCTCGCGACGGCGCTCGTCGAGACCGGGTCGAAGATGGACGAGGTGATCTTCGAGGAGTTCAAGGGCACCGGCAACATGGAGCTCCGTCTCAACCGTCACCTGGCGGACAAGCGGATCTTCCCGGCCGTCGACGTCAACGCGTCCGGCACCCGTCGCGAGGAGCAGCTGCTCTCCGCCGACGAGGTCAAGATCACGTGGCGCCTGCGCCGTGCCCTCGCCGGGCTCGACCCGCAGCAGGCCCTCGAGATCGTGCTGCGGAACCTCAAGGAGACGCAGTCGAACGTCGAGTTCCTGGTCCAGGTGCAGAAGTCGGTCCCCACGACCGGTGGGCACCACAACGGTCACCAGGAGTAACGCGTGTTCGAGTCGGTGGCAGGGCTGCTGGCGGAACACGAGGACCTGACGCAGCAGCTGTCGGACCCCGCGCTCCACGCCGATGCGGCCCGGGCGAAGAAGGTGAACCGGCGGTACGCCGAGCTCAACCAGATCAAGTCCGCGTACGAGTCCTGGAAGGCGGCGGGGGACGACCTCGCCGCCGCCCAGGAGCTCGCGCGTGAGGACGAGGCGTTCGCGGACGAGGTCCCAGCGCTCGAGGAGCAGCTGTCGGAGCGCCAGGAGCGTCTCCGCCGGCTGCTCATCCCGCGCGACCCCGACGACGGGCGCGACGTGATCATGGAGATCAAGGGCGGCGAGGGCGGCGAGGAATCGGCGCTCTTCGCGGCCGACCTCCTGCGCATGTACTCGCACTACGCCGAGTCCAAGGGCTGGAAGATCGAGATGCTCGAGCGCACCGAGTCCGACCTCGGTGGCTACAAGGACGTCCAGGTCGCGATCAAGTCGAACGCGACCGATCCGTCCCAGGGCGTCTGGGCGCACCTCAAGTACGAGGGCGGCGTGCACCGTGTGCAGCGTGTGCCGGCGACCGAGTCGCAGGGGCGCATCCACACCTCGACGACCGGCGTGCTCGTCTTCCCCGAGGTCGACGAGCCCGAAGAGGTCCAGATCAACCAGAACGACCTCAAGATCGACGTCTACCGGTCCTCCGGGCCCGGGGGACAGTCCGTCAACACGACCGACTCCGCGGTTCGCATCACCCACCTGCCCACGGGCATCACGGTCGCGATGCAGAACGAGAAGTCGCAGCTGCAGAACCGCGAGGCCGGCATGCGCGTCCTGCGTGCCCGCATCCTCGCGCGCCAGCAGGAGGAGCTCGACGCCATCGCCTCGGACGCGCGCAAGTCGCAGATCCGCGGCATGGACCGTTCGGAGCGCATCCGTACGTACAACTTCCCGGAGAACCGCATCGCGGACCACCGCACCGGGTACAAGGCGTACGACCTGGACCGCGTCATGAACGGTGCGCTCGAGCCCGTCATCCAGTCCGCCATCCAGGCGGACGAAGAGGCACGACTGGCCGCCATCGGCGACCAGGACGCGTGAGCGACGTCCCCTCGGACGGCCTGGAGGCGCGACCCGCCTCCGAAACGCCCGTCGCGTTCGCCGCGGACCGCCTCCTGCGCGAGGCGGCCGCGGCGTTCGACGCGGCCGGCGTCCCGACGCCGCAGGTGGACGCGGAACTGTTGCTCGCCTGGGCGACCGACACCTCGCGCGGCGCCGTGCAGGCCCGGGCGATGACCGGCGGTGCGATCGCCGCCGAGCACGTCGAGCGCTTCCGGCACGCCGTCGCCCGACGCGCCACCCGCGAGCCGCTCCAGCACATCACGGGCGAGGCGTACTTCCGGGCGCTGACCCTGGCCGTCGGACCCGGCGTGTTCGTCCCGCGGCCCGAGACCGAGGGCGTCGTGCAGTTCGGCATCGACGCACTCCGCGCGGTGCCCGTGCCGTCACCGATCGCCGTCGACCTCGGGTCCGGCAGCGGCGCGATCGCCATCGCCATGGACACCGAGGTGCCGAACGCGGTCGTGTACGCGGTCGAACGCTCGCCCGAGGCGCTCCCGTGGACGCGGCGCAACATCGACGCGTACGGCGGGACGGTCCGCCTCGTCGAGGGCGACCTCGCCGACGCGCTGCCCGAGCTCGACGGAACGGTGTCGGTCGTCGTGTCGAACCCGCCGTACGTGCCCGACGACGCGGTGCCGATCGACCCCGAGGTCCGCGACCACGACCCGGCCGTGGCGCTCTACGGCGGTCCGGACGGACTCGACGCGGTGCGTGCCCTCGCCGAGACCGCGTGGCGCCTGCTCGTCCCCGGGGGAGTCGTCGTCATCGAGCACGCCGAGCCGCAGGGCGCCGGCGTGCGCGAGGTCCTGGCGCGCCGGGGGTTCCGTTCCCCGGAGACGCACGTCGACCTGACGGGACGCGACCGCACGACCACGGCGACGCGCTAGGCAGGGTCGACCCGCGCCTCCTGGACCCGGTGTGGGCGCGTGCTCCTGTGGGCCGTTCCGCGCATGGTGGGCCGTTCCGCGCGTACCTGGTCGTTCGTTCCTGCCCGGTACGCGCGATTCCGCTTCCTACCGCACGCGTGATGGGAAAGATCGCGCAGCGGTCCGGGCCTGGAGGCGCGGATCACCTCCGCCGGTCAGCCCACCGCCGTGAGTCGGTGCCGCTCCGCGCATGGTGGGCCGTTCCGCGCGTACCTGGTCGTTCGTTCCTGCCCGGTACGCGCGATTCCGCTTCCTACCGCACGGGTGATGGGACGTTCGCGCTGCGGTCCGGCTGCTCCGCGACGGGCGCGGCGGCGTGCTGCTCCGCGACGAAGGCGAGGACGGCTTCGCGCAGGTCGGTGTGCTCCTCGACGAGCACCGCGTGGATGCCGACGCTCTGCGCGCCCTCGACGTTGATCGGCATGTCGTCCGCGAAGAACGTGCGCTCGGCGGGCACGCCGTGGTGCTCGAGCGCGCGCCGGTAGACCTCCGGCTCGGGCTTGCGCGCCCCGAAGTTGCTCGTGGTGTCGAGGTGCTCGCCGAAGACCGGCGCGAGGGACGGCACCCAGCGGTGGATCCACCGGCCGGCCAGCGGCCCGTTGTTCGTCAGGAGGCCGACGCGACCGTGCTCGCTCGCGACGCGCACCGCCTCGATCCGGTCGGGCAGCTCGGTCATCGCGGCGCCGCGGATCCGCGCCCACTCGGTCTCGGGGACGTCGCAGCCCATGGCCTCGGCGAAGGCGGCGAGGTACTCGTCGCCGTCGGCGTACCCGCCGGCCTCGGCGCGCTGCTCGTTGCCGCAGTCCCACCAGCGGCGACGGAGCTCCGCGAACTCGTGCCCGGTGAACTCGGCGAGTGCGGCCATCCGCACCTGCCAGTCGTACCGGACGAGGACCTCGTCCATGTCGAAGAGGAACAGGAGGCGGGGCGCAGGGGACTCGTTCACGATGCCACCCATTGTGTCGCACTATCATCGTCGAGTCATGGCATCCCGATACGACTGCACCGACTCCGACGGGCTCCTGACCGGGATGCGGCTCGCACGTGCCGCACTCGGGCGCGGAGAGCTCGTCGTGGTCCCCACCGACACCGTCTACGGCGTGGCCGCGGACGCCTTCAGCGCTGCCGCCGTCCAGCGACTGCTCGACGCGAAGGGACGCACCCGGCAGTCGCCGCCGCCGGTGCTCATCCCCGGACCGCCGACCCTGGACGCGCTCGCGAGCGACATCCCGCAGCAGGTGCGCGACCTCGTCGACGAGTTCTGGCCCGGCGGCCTCACCGTGATCCTCCGTGCGCAGCCGTCCCTCGACTGGGACCTCGGCGAGACGCGGGGCACCGTGGCGCTCCGGATGCCGGACTCGCGGATCGCGCTCGAACTCCTGCAGGAGGTCGGTCCGCTCGCGGTGTCCTCGGCGAACACGACGGGGGACCCGGCCGCGATGGACGCCGACCAGGCCGAGGCGATGCTCGGCGACAGCGTCGCGGTGTACCTCGACGGGGGCTCGCTCGAGCCGCACGAGGGGTTCGCGGAGTCGACCGGTTCGACGATCGTCGACGCCACGGGACTCTCCGACGGCGGCAAGCTCCGGATCGTCCGCCACGGTGTGATCCCGGACGAGGAGATCACCAGGGTCGTCGGAGCCGACCTCGTCGGATGAAGTACTACCTGCTCGCCGGGGCCATCGCGGCCGTGGTGAGCTTCTGCGTCAGCTGGATCGTCTGGAAGCTGGGGCTGAAGTACAAGTGGTACCCGAAGGTCCGCGAGCGGGACGTGCACCGCACGCCGACGCCCCGGCTCGGCGGCATCGCGATGTACATCGGCGTCATCGTGTCCCTGCTCGCGGCGTGGTTCCTCTTCCCGTCGATCGCCGGCACGGACTACTTCAGGTTGGTGTTCTCCGAGCCGGGTCGTGTGCTGGCGGTGCTCGGGGGAGCGACGATCATCGTGGTCCTCGGTGTCGCCGACGACATCTGGGACCTCGACTGGATGACGAAGCTGGCCGGGCAGATCATCGCCGCGGGGATCCTCGCCTGGCAGGGCGTGGCGATCGTGTCGCTGCCGATCGGGAACACGCTCGGGGTCGGGTCGTCCTACATGAGCCTGATCTTCACCGTGCTGGCGGTGGTGCTCGTCATGAACGCGGTGAACTTCATCGACGGCCTCGACGGGCTCGTCGCCGGCGTGGCGATCATCGCCGGCGGCGTGTTCTTCCTCTACACGTTCTTCATCAACCGCGTGGTCGTGCAGACGGAGTTCTTCTTCAACCTGCCGTCACTGCTCACCGCCGTGCTCGTCGGTGCCTGCTTCGGCTTCCTCATCCTCAACTGGCACCCCGCGAAGCTCTTCATGGGGGATGCCGGCGCCCTGCTCGTGGGCTTCCTGATGGCCACGAGCGCGGTGTCGGTCACGGGCAACATCGACCCGGCTGCGGTGCAGACACGCCAGGCGCTGCTGCCGGCGTTCATCCCGATCCTGCTGCCGTTCGCGATCCTCATCGTGCCGATCCTCGACTTCGGGCTCGCGGTCACGCGTCGGCTCAGCGCGGGCAAGTCCCCGTTCTCGGCCGACCGGAAGCACCTGCACCACCGCCTGCTCGACATGGGGCACTCGCACTTCCACGCCGTGCTCATCTTCTACGCGTGGACGGCCACCGTGGCGATCGGCTGCCTGCTGTTCCTCTTCGTGGACTGGTACTGGGTGGTCGTCTTCGTCGCCGTCGGCTTCATCGTCTGCGCCGTCGCCACCTTCGCCCCGCTCGGCCGCAAACGCGCCGAGTTCGCCGCACAGGTCGCCACCCGGTCCACCGCCGTGGTGGACGCCAGCCTCGACCCGCTCGACCGGGCCGCCAACGACCGCTCGATCCCAGGAGACAACTCGTGACCGCACCGAACGCGCTCGACCACGTCCGGCCGGTGTTCCGCCGCATCATCACCTGGGGCGCGTTCCTGGCCGTCGGGCTCGCCGTCGTCGGGGGAGTCGTCGGGCTGCTCGTCGCCGGTGGTCCCGGGCTCGCCGGTGGCCTGCTCGGGGCCGTCCTCAGCGTGGTGTTCCTCGGACTGACCGCTGTGAGCGTGCTGGTGGCGCTGCGCGTCTCCAAGGGGCAGATGATCTCCGGCGCGTTCTTCGGGATCGTGATGGGCACGTGGCTGCTCAAGTTCGTCGTGTTCATCGTCGTGCTCGTCCTGCTGCGCGACCGCGCCTGGGTGGACTTCCCGGTACTCGCGATCGCGATCATCGTCGGTGTCGTCGGCTCGCTCGTGATCGACGTGGTCGCGGTCGCGAAGGCCCGGATCCCGATCGGGGTCAGCCTCCCCGGAGACTCCGCGTCTCCTGAGAAGGACGCGCCCCGCAACTGAGAGCCCGGGAAGCCTCTCGCACCTGATAGGCTTCTCGGAGTCCGCGTCCGGAGCATTGCTCGGAGCGGACGAGCCTCCACAACGTCCACCATCGCGTGCCATGCGTGCGCGCGCCGACACAGGAGACAGCGCTGCTATCCCACGCTCTTCCCCTGTCCCTCACCGCTGCGGGTAACACCGTTGCGGCGGGGAGCAGCAAGGCCGCCGAGTTCCATGGTCCGTCGATCAACGAGTTCTTCCCGGATGCGATCTTCTTCGCCGGGACGCCCTTCGAGATCGACCGACTCGTCATCATCCGGTTCATCGCCGTCGCGGTCCTGCTGCTGATCGGCATCATCGGGACCCGTTCGCTCAAGCTCGTCCCCGGCCGCGGCCAGGCGCTCATCGAGTACGCGTTCGACGTCGTCCGCCGGAACACCTTCGACAACCTGGGTGAGAAGGACGGCAAGCGGTTCCTCCCGCTGCTGGCCACGATCTTCTTCTCCGTGCTGTTCCTGAACCTCACGGGTCTGATCCCGGGGCTCAACCTGCAGGGCACCAGCCGTATCGCGTACCCGATGATCCTCGCGATCGTCGCCTACGTGGCGTTCATCTACGCGGGTCTGCGCAAGCACCCGGGCACCTTCCTCCGGAACTCGCTGTTCCCGCCTGGGGTCCCGTGGTACCTGTACATCATCGTGACGCCGATCGAGCTCGTCTCGACCTTCGTGCTCCGTCCGGTGACGCTGACCCTGCGACTCCTGATGAACATGGTCGTCGGCCACCTGCTGCTCGTCCTCTTCTTCGCTGCCACGCAGTTCTTCTTCTTCGACGCCTCGCTCGGTTTCAAGGCGTTCGGAGTCGGGACGCTCGCGTTCGGCATCGCGTTCAGTTTCTTCGAGATCCTGGTCGCGCTGCTGCAGGCGTACGTCTTCATGCTGCTGACCGCTGTGTACATCCAGCTCGCGCTGGCTGACGAGCACTGACCAACGACCTGAACTGACCCCCAATACGGCACGGCATCCGCCGGGCCGCATCCTGAAAGGAAAACACGTGGACGCAACGACCGTTCTCGCGGAAATCTCCGGCAACATCGCGACGGTGGGCTACGGCCTCGCGGCGATCGGCCCGGCCATCGGCGTGGGCATCGTCGTCGGCAAGACGATCGAGTCCGTCGCTCGCCAGCCGGAGCTCCAGGGCCGCCTGACGACCCTCATGTACATCGGTATCGCCTTCACCGAGGCCCTCGCCTTCATCGGTATCGCGACGTACTTCATCTTCACCAACTAAGGCCTCTCGATGCAGAACGCACTCATCATCGCGGCCGAGGAGACGCACAATCCCCTCGTACCGCCGCTGTACGACATCGTGTGGTCCGCGGTGGCGTTCGTCGTCATCCTGCTGGTCTTCTGGCGGGTCATCATCCCGCGGATCACGAAGATGCTCGACGAGCGCACCGAGGCCATCGAGGGTGGCATCAAGAAGGCGGAGGCTGCTCAGGAGCAGGCCGCTGCCGCGCTCGACGAGTACAACAAGCAGCTCGCCGAGGCCCGTGCCGAGGCATCGCGCATCCGTGAGCAGGCCCGTTCCGACGCGAACGCGATCGGCAACGAGCTCCGCGAGCAGGCGCAGGCCGATGCAGCACGCATCACCGCCAACGCGCAGGCCCAGATCGAGGCCGAGCGTCAGAGCGCGCTCCAGTCGCTCCGGACCGAGGTGGGCACCCTCGCCCTCGACCTCGCCTCCGGCGTGATCGGGGAGTCGCTCAAGGACGACGCCAAGTCGACCGCGGTCGTGGACCGGTTCCTCGCTGACCTCGAAGCCTCGCAGGGTTCGTCGGCATCGTCGGCCGGGGAGCGCTGAGCATGCGCAGCGCCACCAGGGAAGCACTGGCGTCGACGAGGGCGGTGCTCGCCGACCTCGGCGGTGCGGCCGACCTCGCCGCCGGTGCCGAGATCCTCGCCGCAGGGCGTGCGATCGCCGGTGCGCCGCAGCTGCTCGGTCTGCTGTCCGACCCGACGGCCGACCCGGCCGGCAAGAAGGTGGTCCTCGACCGCGTCTTCGCCGGCCAGTCGGCCGCGACGCGTGCGGTCCTGACCGCGGTGGCCGGCTCGCGCTGGTCCTCGCACCAGGACCTGCTCGTCGGCATCGAGGACGCGGGCATCCGCGCCGTCGCCGCCACGGCAGCGTCCGGCACGCCGATCGAAGCCGAACTGTTCTCCTTCGAGACCGCCGTCCGTTCGGACGCCGACCTCGAGCTGGCGCTGGGCACCAAGCTCGGCAGCCCGTCGGAGAAGAGCGCCCTCGTCGAGCGGCTGCTCGGCGGCAAGGCATCGGAGCAGACCATCGTGATCCTGTCGCACCTGGTGCAGCAGCCGCGTGGTCGTCGCATCGGTGAACTCGTCCGCGACGCCTCGCGCATCGTGGCCGAGCAGGCCGGCAAGCTCGTCGCGACGGTCATCACCGCGACGCCGCTCACGGACGGCCAGGCGGCTCGCGTCGCCCGTGCCCTCGCGGAGCAGCACGGCAAGGGCATCAGCATCAACCACGTGGTCGACCCCTCGGTCGTCGGCGGGGTCCGGGTGCAGATCGGTGGCGACGTCATCGACGGCACCGTGTCCACGCGGCTCTCGGAGCTCCGGCTCCAGCTCGCCGGCTAGGCGTACCGTCGAAGCCGCTCCTCCCAAGTCCACAACGGGAACTGCCGAGTCAGGCAGCGTCACCCTCTCGGAGCCGAATGGCCCCGGAAACCAACAAGGAAAATCCCATGGCAGACATCACCATCAGCCCCGATGAGATCCGTGATGCCCTGAAGGACTTCGTCTCGAACTACGAGCCGACGAAGGCCTCCACGGCCGAGGTCGGGCACGTCATCGACGCCGGCGACGGCATCGCGCACGTCGAGGGCCTCCCCGGCGTCATGGCGAACGAGCTCATCCGCTTCGAGGACGGCACGCTCGGCCTCGCGCAGAACCTCGACGAGGACGAGATCGGCGCCATCGTGCTCGGCGAGTTCGCCGGTGTCGAAGAGGGCCAGGAAGTCACCCGCACGGGCGAGGTCCTCTCGGCTCCCGTCGGCGACGGCTTCCTCGGTCGCGTCGTCGACCCGCTCGGCGCCCCGATCGACGGTCTCGGCGAGATCCCGGCCGAGGGCCGTCGTGCCCTCGAGCTGCAGGCGCCCGGCGTCATGTCCCGCAAGTCGGTGCACGAGCCGCTCCAGACCGGCATCAAGGCCATCGACGCGATGATCCCCGTCGGCCGCGGTCAGCGTCAGCTGATCATCGGCGACCGCCAGACCGGCAAGACGGCCATCGCGATCGACACGATCATCAACCAGAAGGCCAACTGGGAGTCGGGCGACGAGGACAAGCAGGTCCGCTGCATCTACGTCGCCATCGGTCAGAAGGGCTCCACGATCGCCTCCGTCAAGGGTGCGCTCGAGGACGCCGGCGCGATGGAGTACACCACCATCGTCGCCGCCCCGGCCTCCGACCCGGCCGGCTTCAAGTACCTCGCCCCGTACACCGGCTCGGCCATCGGCCAGCACTGGATGTACCAGGGCAAGCACGTCCTGATCATCTTCGACGACCTGTCGAAGCAGGCCGAGGCCTACCGTGCGGTGTCGCTCCTCCTGCGTCGTCCGCCGGGCCGCGAGGCCTACCCGGGTGACGTCTTCTACCTGCACTCCCGCCTGCTGGAGCGTTGCGCGAAGCTGTCCGACGAGCTCGGCGCCGGTTCGATGACGGGTCTCCCGATCATCGAGACGAAGGCGAACGACGTCTCGGCGTACATCCCGACCAACGTCATCTCCATCACCGACGGCCAGATCTTCCTGCAGTCGGACCTGTTCAACGCGAACCAGCGTCCGGCCGTCGACGTGGGCATCTCGGTGTCCCGCGTCGGTGGTGACGCGCAGGTCAAGTCGATCAAGAAGGTCTCCGGCACGCTCAAGCTCGAGCTCGCGCAGTACCGCTCGCTCGAGGCCTTCGCGATGTTCGCGTCCGACCTCGACCAGGCGTCGCGTCGCCAGCTGGAGCGCGGTGCCCGTCTGACCGAGCTCCTCAAGCAGCCGCAGTACTCGCCGTACCCGGTCGAGGAGCAGGTCGTCTCGATCTGGGCCGGCACGAACGGCAAGCTCGACGAGGTCCCCGTGGCCGACGTCCTGCGCTTCGAGTCGGAGCTGCTCGACCACCTGCGTCGCAACTCGGACGTCCTGACGACGCTCCGTGAGACGAACCAGCTCAGCGACGACACCGTCGCCGAGATGACCAAGCAGATCGACGAGTTCTCCAAGAGCTTCCAGACGAGCGACGGCAAGACGCTCGGGTCCGAGCAGTTCGAGGCCGCCTCGGCCGACGACGTCGACCAGGAGCAGATCGTCAAGGGTCGTCGCTAGATGGCAGCGCAGGTCCGGGTCTACCGACAGCGAATCAAGTCCGCGAAGACCACGAAGAAGGTCACTCGCGCGATGGAGTTGATCTCGGCGTCGCGGATCCAGAAGGCGCAGGCCCGCATGGCCGCGTCGGGTCCGTACTCGCGGGCCGTGACGCGTGCGGTGTCGGCCGTGGCGACGTTCTCGAACGTCGACCACGTGCTGACCACCGAGCCGGAGTCGTCGACGCGTGCAGCCGTCGTGCTGTTCACGTCGGACCGCGGCCTGAACGGTGCGTTCAGCACGAACGTCCTCAAGCAGGGCGAGGAGCTCGCCTCCCTGCTCCGCAGCGAGGGCAAGGACGTCGTGTTCTACCTGGTCGGGCGCAAGTCCGTCGGGTACTTCGCGTTCCGTGAGCGCGCGTCGGAGCAGCAGTGGGTCGGCAACACCGACCAGCCGGAGTTCTCGACCGCGAAGTCGATCGGTGACGCCGTCGTGGCGAAGTTCCTGCAGGACACGGCCGAGGGTGGCGTGGACGAGATCCACATCGTCTTCAACCGCTTCCTGAGCCTCGCCACGCAGGAGCCGCAGGTCGTCCGGCTGCTCCCGCTCGAGGTCGTCGAGGGGGTCGAGGCGCCGTCGAACGACGAGCCGCTCCCGCTCTACGAGTTCGAGCCGGACGCCGACGCGGTGCTCGACGCGCTGCTCCCGGTCTACATCGAGAGCCGCATCTTCAACGCCATGCTGCAGTCGGCTGCTTCCGAGCACGCCGCCCGGCAGAAGGCGATGAAGGCGGCGAGCGACAACGCCGACTCGCTCATCCGCGACTTCACGCGTCTCGCGAACAACGCCCGACAGGCCGAGATCACCCAGCAGATCTCCGAGATCGTCGGCGGCGCCGACGCCCTCTCGTCGAAGAAGAAGTAGTCCGCGTCGTTCGCGGACAGTTACCCACCCTCAGGAAGGCACCAGCCATGACCGACACCGCAACCACCGCGGTCGAGACGTCGTCGGCGCCCGGTGTCGGCCGGATCGCCCGTGTCACGGGCCCCGTCGTCGACATCGAGTTCCCGCACGACGCCATCCCCGAGATGTACAACCTCCTGTTCACGACCATCACCATCGGTGACTCGTCGCAGGAGATCGGCCTCGAGGTCGCGCAGCACCTCGGCGACGACCTCGTCCGCGCCATCTCCCTGAAGCCGACCGACGGTCTGGTCCGTGGCCAGGAGGTCCGTGACTCGGGCGCTCCGATCTCGGTCCCCGTCGGCGACGTCACCAAGGGCAAGGTCTTCGACGTGCTGGGCAACGTGCTCAACACGGACGAGAAGCTCGAGATCACCGAGCGCTGGCCGATCCACCGCAAGGCCCCGGCCTTCGACCAGCTCGAGTCGAAGACCTCCATGTTCGAGACCGGCATCAAGTCGATCGACCTCCTCACCCCGTACGTGCAGGGTGGCAAGATCGGCCTCTTCGGTGGTGCGGGCGTCGGCAAGACGGTCCTCATCCAGGAGATGATCCAGCGCGTCGCGCAGGACCACGGTGGTGTGTCGGTGTTCGCCGGTGTCGGCGAGCGCACCCGTGAGGGCAACGACCTCATCGGCGAGATGGAAGAGGCGGGCGTCTTCGACAAGACCGCCCTCGTGTTCGGCCAGATGGACGAGCCGCCGGGAACGCGTCTCCGCGTGGCCCTGTCGGCGCTGACGATGGCGGAGTACTTCCGCGATGTCCAGAAGCAGGACGTGCTCCTCTTCATCGACAACATCTTCCGCTTCACCCAGGCCGGTTCCGAGGTCTCCACGCTGCTCGGCCGCATGCCGTCCGCGGTGGGCTACCAGCCCAACCTCGCCGACGAGATGGGTGTGCTCCAGGAGCGCATCACCTCGACGCGTGGTCACTCGATCACCTCGCTGCAGGCGATCTACGTGCCGGCTGACGACTACACCGACCCGGCGCCGGCGACCACGTTCGCGCACCTCGACGCCACGACCGAGCTGTCGCGTGAGATCGCTTCGCAGGGTCTCTACCCGGCGATCGACCCGCTGACGTCGACCTCGCGGATCATGGACCCCCGTTACCTGGGTGCGGACCACTACGAGACGGCCACGCGCGTCAAGCAGATCCTCCAGAAGAACAAGGAACTGCAGGAGATCATCGCCATCCTCGGTGTCGACGAGCTCTCCGAAGAGGACAAGATCACGGTCGAGCGCGCTCGTCGTATCCAGCAGTTCCTCTCGCAGAACACGTACATGGCGAAGAAGTTCACGGGCGTCGAGGGTTCGACCGTCCCGCTGAAGGACACCATCGAGTCCTTCCGCGCCATCGCCGACGGCGAGTTCGACCACGTGGCCGTGCAGGCCTTCTTCAACGTCGGTGGCATCAACGACGTCGAAGAGAAGTGGGCGCAGATCCAGAAGGAGAACCGCTGACATGGCGGCACTCACCGTGAGCGTCGTCTCGGCCGACCGTGAGGTCTGGTCGGGCGACGCCACCATGGTCGTCGCTCGCACGACGGAGGGCCAGATCGGTATCCTCGCGGGACACGAGCCGCTGCTCGCGACCCTCGCGCAGGGACAGGTCCGCATCACCCGAGCCGACGGCTCGACGGTGGCGGCGGACGCCGAGGACGGCTTCCTGTCGGTCGAGCACGACACGGTCACGATCGTGGCGCGGCAGGCCGCGCTGGCGTCCTGACCGGACTGACCGTCCTCCTCCCGCCTTCGGAGACGAAGCGGGAGGGCGGGGACACGGACCGCACGCTCGACCTGCGTGCGCTGTCGTTCCCGGAACTGGCTGCTGAACGGGCCGCGGTGATCACCGCGGCCCGTTCCGTCAGTTCCGAGGAGTCCTCGGCCCGGACGGCCCTGAAGCTCGGCCCGAAGTCGATCGGGGAGCGGTTCCGCAACCTCGAGCTCGACACGTCGGGCACGATGCCGGCGATCGACCGGTACACGGGTGTGCTCTACGACCCGCTCGGCTCCCTCGACGCGGACGCTGCGACGCGTGCGTGGTGGTTCGAGCACGTGGTCGTGCAGTCCGCGATGTTCGGCCCCGTCCGCGGTGGCGATCGCATCCCGGCCTACCGGCTCTCTCACGACTCGCGGCTCGGGTCCGTCCGGCTCGCGTCGCACTGGCCGGAGCCGTCCGCGCGGGTGCTCGCGGCGCACACGGCGGACGGGCTCGTGCTCGACCTGCGTTCCGAGGGGTACCGGCAACTCGGGCCCGTCGCCGGCGCGGTCGTCCCGCGCGTCGTGAGCGTCGACGGTTCCGGTCGGCGCAAGGCGTTGAACCACTGGAACAAGACCGCGAAGGGCCGCCTGGTCGCGCTCCTCGCCCGGACGGGCGCGGCGGTCAAGACGACGGCCGAGCTGCTCGACTGGGCCCGCGCGCACGGCGTCGTCCTCGAGGAGCACGACGGCTCGTGGGACCTCGTCGCGGAGAGCCTCGAGCCCGCAACGGTCTGATCCCGGTCCTGCCCCGCTCGTCCTCCACAGGACGGGTGAGGCGGGTCGCGTTCCACAGGTGCCCACGACGGCGGGTCCAGGAGGCGCGGCGTGCGTTTCGATGACGTGCATGATCCCGGTCACGACACGAAGCCACCCCGACGCCGCAGTGCGCTACCCGCGCGAGATCGCGGCCGCCGTCACCCTCCCCGCCGCCTGCGCTGCCCTCGTCGCGCCCGGCGACGCACCATCGTCGCGTGGTGCGTCGATCGCCGTCGTCACGGCGTGCGGGGCACTGTCGACCCGGCTCGCGGTGATCCGGTTCCTCGCCGCGCCCGGGCCGATCGAACCCCGCGCGGTGACCGCCTTCGACCCTTTCTCCGATCCGACACCGCCGGCGTTGTGCGGGTTCGGTCCCGAGCCGGACCGGGCGCGACTCCGCACCGCGGGTGACCGGTGCGCCGATGCCTGGCGGCACTGGCGTGCGGAGGACCCGTCGGCCGACTCGGCTGCCGGCGCCGCGGGGGCGTTGGCCGTCGCAGCGTGGTGCTCCTGGGCGCTCGGGTCCGCCGCGCGGGCGCAGACGCGGGCGCAGCACGCCCTCGACACCCGGGCGGACGATCCGTTGGCGGGCCTGGTGCTGCGCTCGGTCCGGGCGGGGAGCGGTCCCGCGTGGGACCGAGGATGACGGTCGGCGGACAGGATCGTCTACGGTTGTCTCGACCACGCTTGGAGGGCTCGGGTGCGCGACGACGACATCGACGACACGGTCGTCCGTCGACCCCGCGCCGCCGCGTCCCACGAACCGGTGCACGCGTCGGTGGACGACCTGTTGGGCGACACCGTGATCCGTCCGGTCCCGCCTGTCCCCGGTGCATCCCGAGTCCCGGGCGCTCCGGCCACCGACTCGGCCGACGACACGGTGATCCGTCCGGTGCCGCCGTTGCCGCCCGCGCCGGTGGTGCACGGCGTCTCGGAAGCGCAGGACATCGACGACACGGTGATCCGTCCGGTGCCGCCCGTGCCGGGTGCGCGGGTCGCTCCGGCGACCGGTTCCCTCGACGACACGGTGCTGCGGCCCGGTCGCGCGCCGCGCCCGGAGGGCAGCTCGATCGACGACACCGTGGTCGGGGCCCGGACGCACCTCACCACCCAGGGCGGGACGCCCGTCGGGGGCGAGCCGCGCCTCCCGTCCGACGTCCCCGCACCGACGACCAGGGTGCCGTCCGTGCGGATCGGCGACCGCGTCATCCGACTCGACCACCCCGTCATCGTCGGCCGGCGGCCCGCGCTGCCGCGGATCCTGCGCGGTCCGGCTCCCGAACTGGTGTCCGTCCCGTCGTCGAGCGGCCAGGTGTCGTCGTCGCACGTGATGCTGCACGCCGAGGGCGAAGCCGCCGTGGTCGACGACCTCCGGTCCACCAACGGGACCGTCGTGCGGCCCGCCGGGTCGGCACCGTTCCGGATGCCGGCGGGTGCGTCGAACGTCGTGCTGACGGGTACGGTTGTCGAGATCGGTGACGGCAACGTGATCGAGGTCCTCTCGCCACACCTGCGGGTCGCACCGTCGTCGAGGGACCTCCCACCCCTTCCCACGTGGCCGACCGACCCACCCGCCGGCACGCCCCGAACCCCCAGAGAGCGATCCTGAAACGTGACCGAACTCGGCCGAGCAGCGACTGCGCACGCCATCGACGTCCCCGGTGCCGACGGCGCCACCCTGACGCTCTCGTGGGGAGCCGCGACCGACGTCGGTCGGCGCCGTGACCACAACGAGGACAGCTACATCGTCGGGGCGCCGTTCTTCGTCGTCGCCGACGGGATGGGCGGCCACCTCGCGGGCGACCGTGCGAGCGATGCCGTGGTCCGCCGCCTCGAGCAGGCGACGGAGAGCGCGTTCACGACGCGGCAGTCCATCCAGCGGGCGCTGCTGCTCGCCACCGCCGACATCGAGCGCGCAGCGGGCGGCAACGCGATCGGCGCCGGGACGACCGTCACCGGCATCGCGCTCGTCGCCGCGCAGGGACAGCCGGCTGCGCTCGTCTTCAACGTCGGCGACTCCCGGACCTACCGGATCGAGGGCGGCGTCCTCCGACGCGTCACCGTCGACCACTCGGTCGTGCAGGAGATGGTCGACGCCGGCCTCCTCCGCGCCGAGGATGCCGAGCGGCACCCGGACAGCAACGTGATCACACGGGCCGTGGGCTTCGGCGAACCGCCGGAGCCGGACTGGTGGACCCTGCCGCTCCGTGCGGGGGACCGGTACATCGTGTGCTCGGACGGGCTCACGAAAGAACTCGGCGACGCCGGGATCGCCCGGATCGCCGCACGCGTGCCGGCGGCGCAGGACCTCGCCGAGCGTCTGGTGGGCGACGCGGTCGTCGCGGGCGGTCGGGACAACGTGACGGTCGTCGTCCTCCAGGTGGACGACGCCCCGGACGACGGCGACGTGGAGGACACGCTGCCGCGGCACTGAGTGCCCCCCGAACTGGGGGACGGGTGACCTCGGGCTGCGCGCAGTGTGCGGAATGTCGGTCACCCACGGTTCGTACAATGGCATGGCCGTGACGAGAGAGCTGGCCGCTCGGCCGGGGAGGAGGGGACGATGGCGCGACGCCTGCCGTCCACCCCGCCCGTCATCGCGGGCTTCAGCCCCGTGCACGTCCTCGGTTCCGGTGGCTTCGCGGACGTCTTCCTCTACGAGCAGGACATGCCGCGCCGGCAGGTCGCCGTGAAGGTCCTGCTCGACGAGGTCGTGGACGACCGCGTCCGGCAGATGTTCCAGGCCGAGGCGAACCTCATGGCGCGACTCAGCACGCACCCGTCGATCCTCACGGTGTTCCAGGCGAGCGTGGCCTCCGACGGCCGGCCGTACCTGGTGATGGAGCTCTGCTCGTCATCCCTCAGCGAGCGGTACCGCCGTGAGCCGATCCCCGTGTCCGAGGTCCTCGCGATCGGCATCCGCATCGGATCCGCGCTCGAGACCGCGCACCGCGAAGGCGTGCTGCACCGCGACATCAAGCCGTCGAACATCCTGCTCACGGCGTACGGCAACCCGGTGCTGTCCGACTTCGGCATCGCGGCGACCATCGGCGAGGCCGACCCCGACGAGCCGATCGGCATGTCGATCCCGTGGTCCGCGCCCGAGGTGCTCATCGACGAGTCCCGCGGCACGATCCAGTCCGAGGTCTACTCGCTGGCGGCGACGGTCTTCTCCCTGCTCGCGGGCCGGAGCCCCTTCGAGGTCCGCGGCGGCAAGAACGGCGCGGCCGACCTCATGGGGCGCATCGACAAGGGCGGTGTGAAGCCCACCGGGCGGACCGACGTCCCGCCGTCGTTCGAGCGACTGCTCGCATCCGCGATGTCGCGCAAGGTCGCCGGACGGCCGTCCACCGTCATGGAACTCGTCCGTGGGTTCCAGCAGGTCGAGGCCGAGCTCGGCATCCCGCAGACCTCGGCGGACGTCGCGGTCGAGGCGTGGGCCGTCGCGACGCCGACACCGAGCGGTGACCGGACGATGATCCGCGAGCTCCAGCCGCCGACGCGCGTGGGTGCACGTCGGCGCACGCGCAAGGCGCTGCAGGGCGGATCGGCGGGGGCCGCGGCGCAGAGCGTCGGCACCGTCCACCGCACCGGCTCCGTCACGCGCGCCCGCCGCCGCACGCGGTCGACGTTGGTCTGGGCGACCTCGATCGCGGTCGTGGTGGTGGCGGCACTCGCCGTCGCCACCGTGCTCGTCATCGGTCGCCTCGGCTCCGGCGCGATCCCTGTGGTCGCCGACGTGCGTGCCGAGCCGTCACCGTCGTCCGTGACCTTCACCTGGGCCGACCCGGGCCTGCGCACGGGGGACACCTACGTCATCTCGTCGAACGGTGCGGCGAGCCAGCAGACCGGCACCAGCTTCGTCGTCTCGGGTCAGAAGGGCGACGAGGAGTGCATCGCCGTCGCGGTCAACCGTGACGGCAAGACCGGGGTCGCGAGCGCCCAGAAGTGCGCCACGATCGGGAGCGCCGGGTGATCCGGGCGTTCCTCGCCAAGCACCGGTCCGCAGCGGTGACGGTCGGCGCCTCGGTCGTCGTCGGCGCGGTCGTCGCCACCGCGGCCATCGCGTCGACCGGGTACCACACGCAGCGGGTCGACCTCGGTGACGGCACCGTGTGGGTGCCGTCCGCCGAGTACGGTGCGGTCGGCCGGGCGAACACCGGCGTCCTGCAGCTCAACACCGCCGTCGAGACCGCGAGCGACGACCTGTCCGTCCTGCAGCGCGGCTCCACGGTCTACAGCGTCGACGAGACGAAGGGCACCGTCGCGAAGGTCGACGTGGCCGACGCCACGGTGGCCGACCCGGTCACGCTGCCGGCCGGCACGCCGCAGGTCTTCTTCGCGGGGTCCACGGCGGTCATCGGCAACGGGGACACCGGCGAGCTCTGGGCGACCCCGGCGAAGGACCTCGGCGAGTTCGACGCGTCGACGAAGGCCGACCTGACGCTCGGCGCCGACGCCGTCTTCGACGCCTCGGACGACCACGTCGCCGTCTACTCGCCGAAGACCGGCACCGCCGCACTCGTCGACGTCGGCACCACGCCGACGGTCGCGAAGCGGTGGACGGTGAAGATGGACCGCGCCGACGACTTCCAGGTCGCGTCCTTCGGCGACCACCTCGCCGTGCTCGACCGCAGCTCGGGCCGGATGTCGGTGGACGGTCGCGCGGTCGACCTCGGTGACCGCGTCGGCAGTGCGCCCGCACTGCAGCACTCGACGGACAGTTCGTCCGAGGTCGTCGTCGCCGGCACCGCCGGGCTCGTCCGTGTCTCGGCATCCGGCGACGTCAGCAGCACTGCGATGCAGGTCTCCGGTCGTGCGGCACGACCGATGGTCGTCGGGTCCTGCACGTACGCGGCGTGGGCCGGCGGGCAGGCGATCGACACCTGCAAGGGGTCCGGCCTGCAGCGACTCGCGAGCACCGCGGGCACCGGTGACCTGCAGATCCTGCACAACGGCGAGACGGTCGTCGCGAACGACCCGCAGAGCGGGCGCTCCTGGGCGATCGACCGGAGCGGACAGCTCATCGACAACTGGGCTGACCTCATCAAGAAGGACGAGGACCAGCAGCAGGAGCAGGTGTCCGACGACGACCCCGAGGTCGAGAAGGACCAGAAGCCGCCGGTGGCGGTCGACGACGACCTGGGCGCTCGTCCGGGACGCACCACGAGCCTCCCGGTCCTGCTGAACGACTACGACCCGAACGGCGACCCGATCGTCGTGAGCGAGGTCGGGAAGATCGACGACGCCGTCGGCGACGTCGCGATCGTCGGCGACGGCCAGCGCCTGCAGATCACGCTGTCCGGCCGCGCCACCGGGACCGTCTCCTTCCCGTACACGATCACGGACGGCAACGGCGGGTCGGACACCGCCACCGTCCGGGTGACCGTCCGCCCCGACTCCGAGAACGACCCGCCCCGACAGGTCCGCGACACCTCGGCCGACGTCGTGCAGAACGGGCACGTCGTCTCGAACGTGCTCGGCGACTGGGTCGACCCCGACGGCGACCCGGTGTACCTCAAGTCGGCGACCGCGGCCGACGGCGACCGCGTGTCGACGACACCCGACGGGCTGCTCGACTACCGGAACGCGAGCGCGCGGACCGGCGACCGTGCCGTGCAGCTCGTCGTGAGCGACGGGCGTGCGGACGGTCGGGGCTCGGTCACGGTCCACGTGGCGAAGCAGGGCAGCGTGCCGCTCTACGCCGACCCCTTCCCCGTGCAGGGGTACGCGGGCAAGGCGTTCACGGTGGACCCGCTCGACCACGTCCGCGGCGGGAACGGCACCGTCACGCTCACGAGCGTGTCGTCGTCGACCGGCCTCACCGTCACCCCGAGCTACGACTCCGGCACGTTCCGCGTGCAGGGCGCCGGCGCGGGGGACCACCAGCTCGAGTACACCGTGACCGACGGCACGAAGACGACGAGCGGCATCGTGCGGGTCACGATCCTCGCTCCGCCGGACGCCTCGACCGCGCCGATCACGACGCCGAAGACCGTGTTCGTCAACACCCTGTCGACGAAGGACACCGACGTCACCGCCACCGACATCGACCCGGCCGGCGGCGTGCTGCTCGTGACCGCGCTCGACGGTCCGGGCCGTGATTCCGGGGTCGAGGCGAGCATCCTCGACCAGCACACCGTCCGGGTCACGCTCACCGCGCCGCTCGACGGTCCGGTCTCCTTCGGCTACACCGAGACGAACGGACTCGCCTCGGCGACCGGCACGATCACGGTCGTCGAGATCCCCAAGCCGGACCGGATCCAGCCGCCCGTGGCGCAGCCGGACACCGCGACCGTGCGGGTCGGCGACGTGGCGAACATCGACGTGCTCGACAACGACACCCAGCCCGAGGGGGAGCCGCTCACGCTGCAGCCCGACCTCGTGCAGAACGTCCCCGGCGACGGTGGCCTGCTGTTCGTCTCGGGCGACCACCTGCGGTACCTCGCCCCGAAGACCCCGGGCAACTACACCGCCGTGTACCGGGTCGCCGGGCCCGACGGCCAGTACGCCGACGCGACCGTCTCGATCTCGGTGCGCGAGCAGGACGCCGCGACGAACAACCCGCCTGTCCCGCAGACGGTGACCGCGCGGGTCGTCGCCGGGCAGTCCGTCCGGGTGTCCATCCCGTTGAACGGGATCGACCCCGACGGTGACTCGGTGCAACTCGTCGGTGTCGCCTCGAACCCCGACAAGGGCTCCGTCGCCGACGTGTCGTCCGACTCGCTGACGTACGAGGCCGGCGACTACTCCGCCGGCACCGACGAGTTCACGTACACGGTCGTCGACGCGCTCGGCGCCCGTGCGACCGGGACCGTACGCGTCGGCATCGCGCCCCGTGCCGAACAGGCGTCGAACCCCGTCGCCGAAGCCGACCACGTGACCATCCGGCCCGGCGGCTCGGTGACCGTCCGCGTCCTGCAGAACGACTCCGACCCCGAGGGGGCGGCCAGCTCACCGTCACGAAGGCCGAGCCCACCGCCGAGTCGGTCTCCGCCACGATCCTGCAGAAGCAGCAGATCCGGGTCACACCGCCGAAGACCGCGAAGAACGGCGACTACGCGGTGCTGTACACGGTGACGAACGAGAACGGCGGGGCGAGCACGGCCTTCCTCACCGTCACGGTCGACCCCGACGCCCAGCCGCTGCGGCCCGAGGTCGACGACACCACGCTCGACCTGCAGGACATCCTGCACCGGCAGAGCGTCACGGTCGACGTCCTCGAGAACGTCTTCTTCGCCGAGGGGACCACGGCCGACCTGAAGGTCGGTGTCGTCGACGGCTACGGCGACAACGCCCGCACCACCGACGACGGGCGCATCGTCGTCCGGCTCTCCGACGACTCGCAGGTGATCCCGTTCTCGGTCGCCCGCGTCGACCACCCGGACATCGTCTCCTACGGGTTCATCCACGTGCCCGGCTTCGACGACGCCCTGCCGCAGGTCAACCGGACCGCCGGTGCGATCACGGTGAAGAGCGAGGCGACGGTCCGGATCCCGCTGTCGAAGTACGTCGTCACGGCGAACGGGCAGACCGCCAAGATCACCGACCGGGGCACGGTGAAGGCGACGCACGCGAACGGGCAGAGCCTCGTCGTCGACTCCTCGACGTTGCAGTTCACCTCGTCGAAGCTCTACTACGGCAACGCCTCCATCTCGTTCGAGGTCACCGACGGCTCGAACGCCAACGGCGGCAAGGGGCGCGTCGCGACGCTCGTGCTGCCGGTCAAGGTCACGCCCCGGTCCAACCAGCCGCCGGCGTTCACCGGCTCCGCCGTCGACATGCAGCCGGGGGAGTCGCGCGTGATCGACCTCAGCAAGCTGACCGACTACCCGTACCCGCAGGACCTCCCCGAGCTCAAGTACTCCGTCGTCAGCAAGCCGAGCGACGGCACCACCGCCACGATCAGCGGGCAGAACCTGACGATCAAGGTCGCCGACACCGCGAAGAAGAACACGACCGCCTCGATCGGCATCGGGGTCGCCGACGACGCCAACGCCGGCCGGTCCGGGGTCGTGAGCGTCGACGTCGTCGCCTCGACGCGGCCGCTCGTGCAGCCCGGGGCGGACAAGTCGGTCACGAAGCGTGGCCAGACGACCACGATCGACGTCCTCGCCAACGACCAGCCGACGAACCCGTTCCCCGGCCAGCGGTTGCGCGTCGTGAACATCCGCGGTCTCGGCGGCGGGCTCCCCGGCGGCGTGACCGTCACGCCGAGCGCCGACAAGTCGCGGCTGCAGGTCAGGGTCTCCGACAGTGCGAAGCCCGTCGACACGCACCTGCAGTACCAGGTCGCCGACGCCACCGACGATCCGGACCGGTACGTGTGGGGCGACGTGACGATCTCGGTGCAGGACGTTCCGGACGCGCCCGGTGCTCCCACCCGCACCGGCTCGTACGAAGGCGGGCAGGCGACCCTGACGTGGTCGACGCCGCAGGCGAACAACTCGCCCATCACCGGGTACCGCCTGCAGGGCACGAACGGGGTGTCGAAGGACTGCGGTACGGCGACGGTCTGCACGATCAAGGGGCTCGACCCGAAGGGCTCGTACCAGTTCTCCGTCGTGGCCACGAACGCCGTCGGTGACTCGGCTGCCTCCGCGAACTCCGCGCCGATCAGCGCTGACTTCGTCCCCGCGCCGCCCACCGGCATCAGCGTCACCCCGAGCAAGAGCACGCCGAACCAGCTCGACGTGACCTGGAACGCGGTCGCGGCGCCGAACAACGGCAGCGCCGTGGACAACTACGTCGTCTCGATCGAGGGGCCGGACCTGTCGACGACCCGCAGCACGGGCACGGCCACGAACACCTCCTTCACGGGGGCGCAGAGCGGGGCGCAGTACACCGTGACGGTGTCCGCCCGGAACGGCGCCGACCGCAACGGGACCGTGGTGCAGTGGAACTCGGCTTCGGCGACCGGCTCCGCCGTGGGCGTGCCGGGCAAACCGACCAACGTCTCCGCCGTGGCGGGGAAGAACCCGGACCGGGACGGCAAGTCGTCGGTCACCGTCACGTGGAGCGGCGCCGACCTCGCCGGCGGGACGAGCGGCTCCTACAACGCGTTCCGGGGCGCGCAGAGCGACTGCACCGCCCGAGGCTCGCTCGGTCAGACGAGTCCCGCCAGTGACTCCGGCGTCGGCGGCGGCACGGCGACCTACTCGGTGACCGTCTGGAACGGCTACTTCTGCAACGCGCAGACGACGACCACCCAGACGTACGAACGTCCTTCGGGTACCTCGACCCCTGCGGTCTTCCTCACGTCGAACAGCTCCTCGACCCCGGACGTGGTCGTCGCCGCTCCGACGACCCCGGTCGACCATTACCAGCTGGAGGTGGGCGGCGCTCCCATCACGCTGCAGCCCGGGCAACGGTGGAGCGGGGTGCCCGGTGACGGCGCCCGGAACGTCGCGGTCGCGATGACACTGCGCGCGTGCGGGAGCCCCGGCTCGAACTTCTGCACGACGGACGACGGCTCCTCGTACACCGCGAACATCGCCGCGCTCGACGCGACGTCCTCGGTGACGAGCGCACAGCTGACCAAGCCGATCACGGTGAGCGGGCCGACGTCCTCAGCGGTGTCCGTGCGCTACACCGCCTACTGGTACTCGACGGACGACGGCAGCGGCTTCCCGCAGACGGACTCGTGGGACGCGGGTGCTGCCGCTCCACAGCCGCCGGACGATCTGCTCTTCACCGCGAAGTCGGTCCGAGTCCGCGCAGAGGTGACCTTCAACGACAACGGGACGCTGACGACGAACGGCGACTACTCACCGTTGGCGGCCGTCGCTCCGGCGCCCGCTGACTCCGGAAACGCGGCGGGCAACTGAGCAACTCACGGCACACGCCCTACGCTGCCCAGTAACGCTCGCCCGATCACTTCCCCCGACGGCAACTGACCATCCCCGAGAACGAGGAACGACACCGCATGAGCATGACCCCGGAGCAGGCCACCTGGTTCGCCGACGTCGCAGGCCGCATCGTGACCAACGTCGAGCAGGTGCTCCTCGGGAAGACGTTCGTGATCCGCCTCGCGGTCACGGCGATGCTCAGCGAGGGGCACCTCCTGCTCGAGGACGTCCCCGGCACGGGCAAGACGAGCCTGGCGCGGGCGATGGCCCAGAGCGTGCAGGGCTCGACGAACCGCATCCAGTTCACGCCGGACCTGCTGCCGGGCGACATCACGGGCATCAGCGTCTACGACCAGAAGACCCAGGAGTTCGACTTCCACCGGGGCCCGATCTTCTCGAACATCGTGCTGGCTGACGAGATCAATCGTGCGAGCCCGAAGACCCAGTCGGCCCTGCTCGAGGCGATGGAGGAGTCCGCCGTCACGGTCGACGGCGTGAACCACCGACTCGCGGCGCCGTTCATGGTGATCGCGACCCAGAACCCCGTCGAGCAGGCCGGCACGTACCGCCTGCCGGAGGCCCAGCTCGACCGCTTCCTCATGAAGGCGTCGATCGGGTACCCGGACCACGCCGCGACGGTGAAGATCCTCGAGACGTCCTCGGCGCCGTCGAGTTCGGTGCCGCTCGCGAGTGTCGTGCCCGCGGCGACGATCACCGAGATGGCGACGCTCGCGCGCTCGGTCCACGTCGATCCGGTCATCGCCGACTACGTGGCCCGACTGGTCGACGCGACCCGCTCGGCGAGCGAGGTCCGGCTCGGCGTCAGCGTCCGCGGTGCGATGGGCCTGATGCGCGCGTCCCGCGTCTTCGCGGCGTTGGCCGGTCGCCACTACGTCACGCCGGACGACGTGAAGGCACTCGCGGTGCCGATCCTCGCGCACCGCCTGGTCCTCGACGCCGAGGCCGAGTTCGACGGTGTCAGCGCCACGAGCGTCATCGCACAGCTGCTGGTCGAGACCCCGCCGCCGGCGGACCGGGCCGGGTCGTGACCGACCGCCGGCCCGTCTCGACGCGCTCGCGCCGTCCGTCCTCGACGCGGTCGCGTCGCGGCTCGACGGCCTACGAGCGCACCGGGACGGTCGCCGGCCTGACGAACGTCCGGACGCGCCTGGTGGGCGACCGGGACGGCGTGGCAGCGGACGCGGTCGTCGGTCTCGCCAGGGCCTGGTCGACGGCCTGGAGGCTCGTCAAGCGTGGGTGG
The DNA here is from genome assembly GCF_031453355.1 of Curtobacterium sp. SORGH_AS_0776. Lineage (NCBI taxonomy): Bacteria > Bacillati > Actinomycetota > Actinomycetes > Micrococcales > Microbacteriaceae > Curtobacterium > Curtobacterium sp. SORGH_AS_0776. Next base: position 2,946,779 of record NZ_JAVIYU010000001.1, on the reverse strand, counting down.
GCAGAGGTCTCGTCCGTGGTCACCGGCCTCGGGTGGACGGTCGCGGCGCTCACGCTGGTCGCGTTCATGCTCGGCTACCGGTTCGGCCTGCGCGAGGTCGTCGTCGTGGGCTTCGCGGGGGCGCTCCTCGTGGTCGTCGCTGCGGTCGCGCTCATCGGTCGTTCGCGGCTCGTGATCCGGATGCGCCTGCCGCAGCACCGGGTGGCGGTGGGCGATGCCGCCGGCGTGGTGGTCACGGCGGAGAACCCGGTGCGGTTCCCCTCGGTCCCGACGACGGTCGAGGTGCCGGTCGGGTCCGGGCTGGTGGACGTGGCGATCCCGTCGATCGGCCCGCGCGGCACGTTCGAGCGCGAGGTCCCGGTGCCGACGGTCCGGCGCGGCGTGCTCGACGTCGGTCCGGTGACCGGTGTGCGAGCGGACCCGGTCGGTCTGGTCCGGCGCGAGATCGTCTGGACGGCCCGGGAGCAGGTCATCGTGCACCCGCGGACGATCGCGATCCCGTCGACGAGCACCGGCCTGGTGCGGGACCTCGAAGGGCAGGCGACGACCGACCTGTCGCCGTCCGACATCGCCTTCCACGCCATCCGGGAGTACATGCCCGGTGACGATCCCCGCACGATCCACTGGAAGTCCACGGCGAAGTCCGGTGCGCTGATGGTGCGGCAGTTCGAGGACACCCGGCGGTCGCACCTCGTTGTGGCCCTCGGCCTCTCGCGTGCCGAGTTCGCCGACGACGAGGAGTTCGAGCTCGCGGTGAGCGCGGCAGCGTCGCTCGGCGCACGCGCGATCCGCGACGGCCGCGAGGTCACCGTGGTGGTGTCGGAGCGGACGCCGGAGTTCGCCAAGCGCCCCGTGTACGCCGTGCACCCGCTGCCCACCGTGACGCCCACCCGCCTGCTCGACGACTTCGCGTCCGTCGGACTCGCCGACGCCTGCCTGCCGATCGCCGAGGTCGCGCGCATCGTCGGCACCGACACCGCGGGCATCTCCGTGGCGTTCCTGGTGGTCGGCTCGACGGTCGAGCTGCCGGCGCTGCGACTGGCCGCGACGCGGTTCCCGGTCGGCGTCGAGGTCGTCGCAGTGATCTGCGAGCCCGAGGCCCAGCCCCGGTTCCTGCGGGTGGCGGGCCTGACGGTGATGACGATCGGCTACCTCGACGACCTCCGCCACGCACTGCACCGATCGGCGTCGGCCGCATGAGCGTCGCAGCAGGCCCGGACACCAGGGCACGGAAGACGGTCCGGCGCGATGCCCGCCGTGTCGCCCGCCGCCTCTCGCCCTTCCGGCTGGTGGGTGGCACGCTCGCGGTGTGGCTGGTCCTCGCCGTCGCGAGCGTCGCTTGGTGGCCGGTCTACCGCGACGACGCGATGATCGTCGCCGCCGTCACCGCGGTGGTGTTCGGCACGCTCGTCGCGCTCCTGGGCACGGTGTTCCGACTACCGACCGCGGTCGTCGCCGTCGCCACGGTCGCGGCGTTCGCCCTCACAGGCGTGCCGGCCGCGGTGCCGGGCGAGGCGAACGGGATCCTGCCGACCGGCCAGGGACTCGTCGACCTGTTCGCCGGCGTCGCCCTCGGCTGGAAGCAGCTGGTGACCATCAGCCTGCCGGTCGGCTCCTACGAGTCGTTGCTCGTGCCGTACTTCGCGACGTTGCTCGTCTCCACGGTGACCGGCGTGAGCGTGGCGACCCGCGCCTCCAGGCAGGAACTCGCCAGCATCCCGGCGCTGGTGGTCTTCGCGGCCGGTGTGGTCGTCGGACCCGGTCGTCTCGACACGTCGATCGTGACGGCCGTCGCGCTCACCGGGATCGCGCTGGTGTGGGCGCTGACGGTGCGGCACGCGCGGCGTGCCGTGGCCGTCGCGACGACCATCGGGTCCCGCGTACCGGTGGCGCGTTCGGTGATCCGTCCGGCGCTCGTGGGGACGGGGACCATCGTCGCCGCAGCGGTCGTCGCGACCGGACTGGGGCTCCTCGCTCCGCCGTCCGTCGGCCGGACCGTCGCCCGGACCGACGTGGTGAAGCCGTTCGACCCGCGGGACTACGTCAGTCCGCTCAGCGGCTTCCGCGCCTACGAGGAGGACACCGCGTCGAACACGCCGCAGCTCACGGTCACGGGGCTGCCGGAGAACGGGTTCGTCCGGATCGCCACGCTCGACACCTACGACGGGGTCGTCTACCGCGTCGGCGGGTCGGACGGATCGACGGCGTCCGGGACCTTCGAGCGCGTCCCGACCTCGGTCGACGTCCGGGGCGTCGAGGGGACGACCGTGCGCGTCGGCGTCCGGGTCGACGGGTACAGCGGGGTGTGGCTGCCGACGGTGGGCGACCTCGAACGGGTCGAGTTCACCGGGTCCGGGGCCGAGAAGGAGCGCGGCGCGTTCTTCTACAACGGCTCCACCGCGACCGGAGCGGTCGTCGGTGGCGTCGGCGACGGCACCCGGTACGACCTGACCGCCGTCGTGCCGGACCAACCGACGGACGAGCAGCTCGCGTCCGCACGCCCGGGGAGCGCCTCGGTGCCGACGCCGCGGTCGGTCCCCGACGCGGTGCGGGACACTGTGGACACCTATGCCGGCGATGCCGACACCGACGGCGCCAAGCTCGTGGCGATGGTGCAGGCGCTCAAGCGCAACGGGTACGTCAGCCACGGCGTCGGCGACGACCGAGCGAGTCGTTCCGGGCACGGTGCCGATCGCATCCAGGAGCTCCTGACGTCGCCGCTGATGATCGGCGACCAGGAGCAGTACGCCGCCGCGGCGGCGCTGATGGCGGACCAGCTCGGCTTCCCGGCGCGCGTGGTCATGGGGTTCACCGCCGGCGGCGACGCGGGCGGTGGAGCGGGCCGGAGCGCGACCTCGGGCGGGACGACGACGTTCCGCGGGTCAGACGTCACCGCGCGTGTCGAGGTCGACACGGCGCAGTGGGGGTGGGTCATGATCGACCCGAACCCCGCCGTCCGTGAGATCCCGGACGAGCAGCAGCAGACGCCGCAGCCGGTCACGCGCCCGGAGACGGTCGTGCCGCCGCCCCCGGCCGAGCAGCAGGACCAGTCGCAGCAGGCGCCGCCGCAGAGCGACCGCAACACGCCGCCGGTGCAGCCGCTCTGGTTGCAGATCCTGCTCGCCGTGCTGCCGTGGGCCCTCGGGGTGCTGGGGCTCGCCGCGCTCGTGCTGCTGCCGTTCGGCGTCATCGTGTTGCTCAAGCGGATCCGTCGTCGTCGCCGTCGCCGTGCCCCGACGCCACGTGCCCGGATCGTCGGGGCGTGGGACGAGTACCGCGACGCCCTGGTCGACCGGGGTCACGACGTCGCTCGGGCAGCGACCCGCCGCGAGGCCGTCGTGGGAGCTCCGGGGGAGGGCGGCACCGGACTCGCGGCGTTGGCCGACCGGTCCGTCTTCGGGCCGAGCGAGGCCGACGGCACCGCTGCCGACCGGATGTGGTCGGCGACGGACGACGCGATCACGAGCCTGCGGGCCGGTCGGACCCGCAAGGAACGGATCCGCGCGGCGGTGTCCCTGCGCTCGCTCCGTGTCGTGGACGCCACCCGGTCTGCGCGGGCATCGGTCGCCTCCGCGGTGACCGCCCGGGGCCGACGCTCCACAGGTGGCCAGGGAGCCGCTGGGGGGCGCGACTACGATGGCGTGCAGGCCGGCGAGCGTCGTGGACGGCCGAGTGAGGACAGGCGGAACACGTGATCAGATGCGAACACTGCGGATCGACGCTCCCGGACGGAGCCATCTTCTGCGGTGAGTGCGGACGCGCCGTGACCGCTGCGGCGAGTCGGCGCCCGGTCGCGACGCCCCCCGTCGAGCAGGCACCGCCGCCGCCGCTCCAGCAGCCGGACCTGCACGGACGCCGCCAGGACCCCGCGGCCGAGGCCTGGCTGCCCGAATCGACCCTCGACCCCGCGACCCGTGCCTGGCTGACGGGTGCGGACCGTGGTGGCCAGCAGCAGCCCGCGGCCGTGCCGGTCGAGCGTCCCGAGGACTTCACGCCCCGGACGGCACCGAGCCACGTGCACGGGAGCGGTTCCGGGCTGACCGACTGGTCCGGGCAGCAGCCGCGTGGGGTCGGCTCGTCGGAGCCTGCTCGTCCGTCGGAGCCGTCGGAGCCGTCGGAGCCGTCGGAGCCGCCGGAGCCCTCGCAGCCCGGCGAGCCGATCGCTCCGCGTGCGCTGGAGGTGCCGTTCACCCCGCAGCCGCCCGAGCCGCCGCTCGACCCGGACGCGTACCCGTCCGACGCCGACGCGGCGGACCCGAACGCCGTCGCGGTTTCCGCCTCGCCAGAGGGGGAGGACCCCGAGGTCACCCGCATCGCCGAGCGCCCAGCCGCCCAGCGCTGGGCGCCACCAGCAGAGCAGGCCGCTGCGCCGGCGCCGTCCGGGCCCTCGTGGTGGGTCGGACGATCCACGGCTGCGAACGACTCCGCTGCGGACGCCGCGGACGTGACCCCCGACACCGCCGGTGCTCCGGACGCGGTCGTCTCCCCGCCGCAGCCCGGTGACACCGCGGTCGTCGAGCCCTTGGTCGACCGACGCCCGCCGCGCCCGGCGCCGCTGGTCACTCCGGGCTCGCAGGCGACGACGTGCCACGTGTGCGGGCACCGTCTCGAGCCCGACGACATCTTCTGTGCCGAGTGCGGCGCCGTGCGGCCCGCCGTGACCGCGGCGTTCACCGGACCCATCGTGCCGCTCCCGATGGACCGACCAGACTGGGCGGCGGACGACGCCGCCGAGACTCCCGACGACGCGGTTGACGCTCCGGACGACGCGGCGGACGCTCCGGACGACGAGGTCACCGACGACGAGGTCGACGAGGTGTCGGACGACGCTGCTCCGGACGTCGTGCGTTACGGCGATGCGCTGCCGGAGCCTGCGGTCGCCGACGACGGCGCCGAGGGCTCCGCCGGTGTCCTCCCCTCGTGGGTGAACGGTGGCGGCGACGGTGCACCCGCCGGCGACACCCCGCCCCGACCGCGCGGTCTGCACGCGGCCCCGGAGCCCGAGTCACCAGCCGTCGGCACACCCTTCGTCCCGCCCGCTCCCGGTTCCGCGACCGTCCCGTCCTCCGCACCCTCAGCGCAGGGCAGCGGCGCGATCGGAGTACCGATGGCCGCGCCGCTGCCGCCGCTGCCCGGGGTGGACGGCGCCGCGCGCCCGGCTCCGGCGACGACCGACGCTCCAACGAGCGCCGACGGCGACCTCGAGGACGACGTCGACGAGACCCGCATCGTCTCCGCGACCCCGACCCACGCGCCCTTCGTGCTGCACTTCAGCACCGGGGAGCGCTTCGGCGTGCACGGCACCGGCCTCGTCGGACGACTCCCGCGCCCCCAGCCCGGGGAACGGTTCGACGACCTGCTGACCGTCCACGACCCGGGCAAGTCCGTGTCGAAGACCCACCTCGAGCTCGGGCGCGACGGCGACGACCTCTGGGTGTCCGACCGGTTCTCGGGCAACGGCACCGTCGTCCGGCACATCGACGGGTCGATCCGTCGCTGCGAGCCGGGCCGCCGGTACCGGGTCGAGCGCGGCGCGCGGGTGGACATCGGGGAGCAGTTCTTCCTCGTGCAGTGACGGCGGGGGAGTCCTCCACAGCGGTGTGATCGTCAGCGCTCTCCACAGTTCGGTGGCTGAGCGTCGGTGGCACCGGGGTCGTGTGGTGCTCTGGAGGCATGACCCCCTTCACCGCCCGCTGCACCCTGGTGGGCGCAGCGGTGGTGCTGCTCGTGGTGGGCCTCGTCGTGCCGGTCGAGTGGCCGTCGCGCGCGGTGCTCCTCGCAGCGGCGGGGTGTTGCGCGGTGCTCGACGTCCTCGTGGTCCGCGCGACCAGGGTCCGTCGCTCCCGCGGCGCCGAGTGCGTGGCGGACGTGGTGGTCCTGGTCCCGACACCGTCCGGACAGCCGGGCCTCGTGGACGGGGCCGTCGGGACGGGGACGCACCGGCGGCCCATCGTCCTCGGCACGGCGTCGAACGGCCGCGAGCTCGCCGTCGACGACCGGTCGCGGCCCCACATCGTCGTGATCGGGTCCGGCGTGCTCGCGCTGGCGGTGTTCCGGGCCGTCGCGGCGCAGGTCCGCGCCGCGGCCGGTCCGGACGACGAGGTCCGAGCCGCGTGCGGTGCCGAAGCGCGCGCGGTGGTGGCTGCGGGGGCCGATCACTGCCCGGCGATGCCCTCCGGCACGGCCGCCGTCGTGGTCGACCGCCCAGCCCGCGCAGGGAGCCCGAACGGCCCAGCCCACGCAGCGAACCCCGAGCGCCCGGACCGGGCGTGCCCGCCGACCCGCACGACCGTGGTGCTCGTACCCGGCCTCAGCGTCCTGCCCCGGCACTGGGACGTCGCCGTCGAGGTCACTCGCCACGGATGCACCGTCCGACACCCGCACGAACGGCGCGGTACCCCCGTGGCACCGGCACTGCCGCAGCTGCAGCAGGACGAACCCGGATGACCCTGGCACGGGGTCTTCCCACGACCCCGACCTCAGCGCAGCCCGGACCCAGCCCGCAGCGTCCCCACCGGCACCCCGCCACCGAGCACCTGCTCGCCCGTGGCCGCCATGACGTCCGCGACCCCCGCCGCGTCCACGATGCCGTTGCGCTCGAGCAGCGTGAGGGCCGCGAGCGTCCCGGACCGCTGCGCGCCGTCGAGGGTCTTGACCGCGACCGCTGCACCACCGGGCAGCCCCATCACCATGACGCCCTCGGCACCGAGCTTCGCCAGCACCCGGAGTCGCTCGATCGTCACCGTGTTCGCCCGTCCGATGCCGTCGATGGCCCACGGGTGGTCGAGCACGGCATCGGTGAGCGCTGCCGTGTCGGACTCGGCGCGCGCGACGACACCGGCGAAGCCCCGGGCGAGTCCGGCCAGCGTCAGGGGGAACACCGGGGCCCCGCACCCGTCGGTCCCGACGACGTCGACGGTCTCGTGGGTGAACTCCTCGACGGTCTCGCGGACGCGCTGCTGCAGCGGGTGCGCCATCTCGAGGTAGGTCTCCTCGTCCCAGCCGTTCACCCGGCACGCCGCGAGCATGCCCGCGTGCTTGCCGGAGCAGTTCATCGCGAGGCGCCTCGGCTCGGTCATCGTGCGGGCGGTGGCGCGGTCGAACGGCATGTCCGGCGGGCAGCCGAGGTCCGACTCGACGTGGTCGTACGACTCGAGCATGTGCAGCGCGATGGCCTGGTGCGCGGGGGTGCCGGCGTGGCTCGCGGTGGTGAGGACGAGCTCCTCGTCGGAGAACACGGCTCCGGCACGGCGGACCGCGAGTGCCTGGAAGGGCTTCATCGTGGAGCGGGGGTAGACGCTGGCATGCACGTCACCGACGGCGTCGATCACGGTGCCGTCCGCGGCGACGACGACCCCGGCACCGACGTGTCGGCTCTCGTCGAACCCGTTGCGGTCGAGGACCGCCAGTTCGACCGACCCCTCGGCGGTGAGAGGATGGCGGTCAGTGTGGACGTCGGAGAGCACCGTCATGCCGCAATCGTACTGATCTTCGAGGAGCCCACCGTGTCCGACCACTCCTACGAGGTCTCCGTCCACTGGACCGGCGACCGCGGCACCGGAACGAGCGGCTACCGCGACTACGGGCGCGACCACGACGTCCGCGCCGCGGGCAAGCACGGCATCGAGGGCTCCGCCGACCCGACGTTCCGCGGCGACCGCGACCGCTGGAACCCCGAGGAGCTCGTCGTCGCGTCCCTCGCCCAGTGCCACATGCTGAGCTACCTCCACGTCGCCGTGACCGAGGGCTTCACCGTCGTCGACTACGAGGACCGCGCCACGGCCAGCCTCAACCTCAACCGCGACGGCTCCGGGGAGCTGACCGAGGCGACGCTGCACCCGGTGGTCACCATCCTCGAGGCGGACCGCGTCGCCGACGCCGAGGCCGCGCACGCCACCGCGAACAGCCTCTGCTTCATCGCACGCTCGGTGGCCTTTCCTGTGCACCACGTCCCGCGCACCAAGGTCCGTGCGGCAGACTAGGGCCTCGTGAAGCGTCTGCGTCTCCTCCCGATCGCCCTCGTCCCCGCCGTCGTGCTGGGACTCGCCGCGTGCTCCGGATCCGGGTCGAGCGACTCGACCGCCACCCCGAGTGCGTCGTCGAGCGCGACCGCCGCAGCCATCACGTCCTGCCCCGACCCGGGTTCGGCGTCGAAGGCGATCAAGGTGTCCGGTGCGTTCGGCGGCAGCACGGCACCGACGGTGAAGTTCACGGGCGGCCTCACCGCGAGCAAGCCCCAGGCGAGCACGGTCGTGCGCGGCAAGGGTGCGTCGCTGGACGAGGGCGACTACGCGCAGGTCTCGTACAGCGTGTACCAGGCGTCGGACGCGAAGAAGCTCGGCACGGTCGGCTTCGACCAGGGCAACCCGCAGGTCCTCTCGGTCGGCGGGTCCGGCTTCGGCGCCCTCCTGGCGTGCGCGAAGGTCGGTGACCGTGTCGCGGCGGTCGGTCAGTCGTCGGCGCTCGGCTTCAACACCGGCGGTGAGATCGTCGTCGTCGCCGACGTCGTGGCGCAGACCCCGACGAAGGCCACCGGCAAGGCCCAGCAGCAGGACCCGAAGCTCCCGACCGTGCAGGACAAGGCCGACGGTGAGCCGGAGATCACGGTCCCGAAGGGCGTCGAGGCACCGTCGAAGACCACGGTCGAGGTGCTCAAGCAGGGCACCGGCGACACCATCGCCGACGGCGACACCGCGCTCGTGCAGTACAAGGGCGTCGTCTACGACACCGGCAAGGAGTTCGACTCCTCCTGGTCGAAGGGCGTCCCGACGACCTTCACCATCTCCGAGGGCTCGCTCATCAAGGGCTTCGTGACCGGGCTCGTCGGCCAGAAGGTCGGCTCGCAGGTCCTCATCGTCGTCACGCCGGAGGACGGCTACGGCGCGAACCCGCAGGAGGGCTCGGGCATCCCGAAGAACGCCACGCTCGTCTTCGTCGTCGACGTCCTCGCCAAGGGCTGACCGTGCGCCAGAAGCGGCGCATCGCGATCCTCGGCAGCACCGGCTCGATCGGCACCCAGGCACTCGACGTCGTCGCCCGCAACCCCGATCGCTTCGAGGTCGTCGGCCTCACCGCCGGCAGCAACCGCACCGTGGTCGCCGAGCAGGCCGAACGCTTCGGCGTCCGTGACACCGCCTTCGGCGCCGCGGACACCGAACGCCTGGTCCGCAGCGTCGAGGCCGACGTCGTCCTCAACGGCATCACCGGGTCGGTCGGCCTCGGCCCCACCCTGGCCGCGCTCGAGTCCGGCGCCACGCTGGCGTTGGCGAACAAGGAGAGCCTCATCGTGGGCGGCCCGCTCGTGCAGGCCGCCGCGGCACCCGGCCAGATCGTCCCGGTCGACAGCGAGCACTCCGCCATCGCCCAGGCGCTCCGCTCCGGCACGACGGACGAGGTCCGCCGGCTCGTGCTCACAGCGAGCGGCGGCCCGTTCCGCGGGCGCTCGCGCGCGGACCTCACGGACGTCACCCCGGCCGAGGCGCTCGCCCACCCGACGTGGGACATGGGCCTCGTGGTCACGACGAACTCCGCGACGCTCGTCAACAAGGGCCTCGAGGTCATCGAGGCCCACCTGCTCTTCGGCGTCCCGTACGACCGCATCGACGTGACGGTGCACGCGCAGTCGATCGTGCACTCGATGGTCGAGTTCGTCGACGGCTCGACGATCGCACAGGCGTCGCCACCGGACATGCGGCTGCCCATCGCCCTCGGTCTCGCGTGGCCCGACCGGGTCCCGGGCGTCGGGGTGCCGCTCGACTGGACGACGGCGAGCACCTGGACGTTCGAGCCCCTCGACGCCGAGGCCTTCGGTGCGGTCGCCCTCGCGAAGCGCGTCGGGCAGCTCGGGGGCACGTTCCCGGCCGTGTTCAACGCGGCGAACGAGCAGGCCGTGGCCGCGTTCCACGCGGGTGCGATCGGTTTCCTCGACATCGTCGACACGGTCGAGCGCGTGGTCGACGAGCACACGGCGGGGGAGCCCTCCCTCGAGGGCGTGCTGGCAGCGGAGCGCTGGGCGCGCACCGCGGCCGACCGCATGCTGTCCCGCTGAGGCGAGTCGCGCCTCCCGTCCGTCAGCACGGCTGCGGGAGCAGACGGGCCGGGCGGTCCAGGAGGCGCGGCGCACCTCCCAGGGTGCGCTCGGCTCGGTCATGGGAACCGTCCCGTACCCTTTCCCGGTGACCGTCGAAACCGTCCTGCTCTTCGTCCTCGGCGTGGTCGTCTTCATCATCGGCCTGCTGGTCTCGATCGGACTCCACGAGCTGGGGCACCTGTCCTTCGCGAAGCTGTTCAACGTCAAGGTGACCCAGTACTCGCTGGGCTTCGGCAAGGCGATCTGGTCGTTCAAGCGGGGCGAGACCGAGTACGGCATCCGCCCGATCCTGCTCGGCGGCTACATCTCGATGGTCGGCATGCTCAAGCCGCGGGCGTCCGGGCGACCGAGTGCGATCACGAACACGGGCATGTACGGCGCCTTCGTGCAGGACGCCCGGCAGGCGAGCGCCGAGCAGATCGCGGACTCCGGCGGCGACGACTCACGTGCGTTCTACCGGTTGACCCCGTGGAAACGGATCATCGTGATGGTCGCTGGTCCGGCCATGAACCTCGTGATCGGCATCGTGCTGTTCGGCGTGCTGCTCGTCGGGTTCGGTGCGCCGACGACCACGTTCACGTCGAGCGTCGACTGCGTGCTGCCGACGAGCCAGGCGACGACGTGCACCTCCGGGGACGCCGTCTCGCCGGCGAAGCAGGCCGGCATCCGGTCGGGCGACGTCGTGCTCTCGGTCGACGGGAAGCAGGACCCGACGATCGCCCAGGTCTCCGAGGTCTTCCAGCGGTCCGCCGGCGAGGACGTCACCGTCGTGGTGTCCCGCGACGGCGCCGAGAAGACGCTGCACATCACGCCGACGAAGGCCACGCGGGACGTCTACACCGCCGACGGCACGGTCGCGAAGAACGACGACGGCAGCACGAAGACGCAGCAGGTCGGCGTCGTCGGCGTGAGCATCGGCCAGTCGCTCGTGCGGCAGTCGCCGGCCGCGGTGCTGCCGGCCACCGGGGCGCAGATCTCGGCGTCGGCGCACCTCATCATCGACCTGCCGCAGCGGCTGGTCGCGGTGTGGAACGCGGCGTTCGGCTCGCAGGCGCGGTCCCAGGACAGCCCGGTGTCGGTCGTCGGCGTCGGCCGCGCGATCGGCGAGGTCTCGTCGATGAGCGGCGTGCCGGTGATCGACAAGGCGTACACGATCCTCGGACTGCTCGCCTCGCTGAACATCGGCCTGTTCGTCCTGAACATGGTGCCGCTCCTGCCGCTGGACGGCGGTCACATCGCCGGCGCCCTGTGGGAGGCCGTGAAGCGCCGCTCCTTCACGCTGGTCGGCAAGGCGGACCCCGGGCCGATCGACCTCGCGAAGACGATGCCGCTGACGATGGTCGTCGTGGTCCTGCTCGCGGGCATGAGCGCACTGCTCATCTACGCCGACATCGTGCGCCCCGTGAACCTGTTCGGGTAGCGACGAGGTCTCGGCCGCGCACTACGCTTTCGCACATGAGCACAGCTCCGGAAGTCCGCACGGTCGAGCGGCAGGGCACCGACGTCATCGCCGAGTCCGACCGGAAGGGACGTCCGAGGGACCTCTTCTGGCCGTGGTTCGCCGCGAACATCTCGGTGCTCGGCCTGTCGTACGGCTCGTTCGTCCTCGGGTTCGGCATCTCCTTCTGGCAGGCCACGATCGTCTCCGTCATCGGGGTCGCGTTCTCGTTCCTGCTGTGCGGGATCGTCGCCATCGCCGGCAAACGGGGCTCGGCACCGACGATGGTGCTCGGCCGCGCGGCGTTCGGCGTCCGGGGGAACCGGCTGCCGGCGTTCCTCAGCTGGATCCTCACCGTCGGGTGGGAGACCGCGCTCGCGTCGGCGGCGGTCCTGGCCACCTCGACGGTGTTCCGGGAGCTCGGGTGGGACGGCGGTGTCCTGACGAAGCTCGTCGCACTCGTGGTCGTCGCCGCACTCGTGGTCGGTGCGGGCATCGCCGGGTTCGACGTGATCATGCGACTGCAGACGTGGATCACGGTCATCACCGCGGTGCTGACGATCGTCTACGTGGTGCTCGCGCTGCCCTCGATCGACCTCGGTGCGATCGCCGCGCTGCCGGCCGGGAGCGCCCAGAACGTCGTCGGCGCCCTCGTGCTCGTGATGACCGGGTTCGGCCTCGGCTGGGTGAACGCCGCCGCGGACTACTCGCGGTACCTGCCACGGTCGGCCTCGACCCGCGGGGTCGTCTGGTGGACCACGTTCGGCGGGGCGCTCGCGCCGATCGTGCTCGTCGTGCTCGGCGTCCTGCTCGCCGGCTCGTCGAAGGACCTCAACACGGCGATCGCCGCCGACCCGATCGGTGCGCTGACGACCGTGCTGCCGGTGTGGTTCCTCATCCCGTTCGCCCTCGTCGCGGTGCTCGGGCTCGTCGGCGGTGCGGTGCTCGACATCTACAGCTCCGGACTGGCCCTGCTCAGCGCCGGCATCCGCATCCCGAGGCCCGTCGCGGCCGGGGTCGACGGCGTGTTCATGGTGGCGGGCGCCGTGTACGTGGTGTTCTTCGCCGACTCGTTCATCCAGCCGTTCCAGGCGTTCCTCGTGACGCTCGGCGTGCCGATCGCCGCGTGGTGCGGGGTCTTCGTCGCCGACGTCGTGATCCGCCGGGCTCCGTACGCCGAGCGGGAGCTCGAGGACCGCCGTGGCCGGTACGGCGACGTGCGCTGGCTCGCCGTCGGCCTCGTCGTCGTGGGGACCGCGCTCGGCTGGGGGCTCGTGACGAACACGTACGGCGTGCCGTCCTGGCTCAACTGGCAGGGGTACCTGCTCGAGCCGTTCGGCCTCGGCGGGCGCACCGGCGCCTGGGCGTACGCGAACCTCGGGGTGCTCGTGGCGCTCGTCGTCGGGTTCCTCGGCACACTGCTGTTCGCCCGCGGCTCGGTCCGCCGGCAGGAGCAGGCATGAGCGCGGTCGAGGCGGCCGTCGCCGGGGTACCGGACGACGCGTGGCTCGTCGTCGTCGACATGCAGGAGGTCTTCACCGGCGAGAGCCCCTGGGCCACCGGGTGCTTCGACCACGCCGCCGCCGGGATCGAGCGGCTGCTCCCGCGCTTCACCGGGCGCACGGTCTTCACCCGCTTCGTCGCCCCGGAGCACCCGCGGGGCGCCTGGGTGCCCTACTACCGCGACTGGCCGTTCGCGCTCGTGCCGGACACCGACCCGCTCTGGGACCTGACCGAACCGTTCGCGACCGCCGCCGCGGACCGACGCGACCCCGTCGTCACCGAGACGAGCTTCGGCAAGTGGGGAACGCGCCTCCAGGCCGTCACCGGTGAGCACCCGCACCTCGTCCTGGTCGGGGTGTCCACCGACTGCTGCGTCCTGTCGACCGCGCTGGCGGCCGCGGACGCCGGTGCGACGGTGACCGTCGTGGCGGACGCGTGCGCCGGGGCGAGCGACGAGGACCACGAGCGCGCCCTCGCGGCGATGCGGCTCTACGCGCCGCTGATCACCGTCGTCTGAGCATCACGCGTGCGCGGGGCTGGGCGTCACCGGGAGCGCGTAGAGTGCACCTCGTGCCTGCAGTGAACCTCGGTCTGCCGAAAGTCCCCGAAACCCTGAGCCCGCGCCGCAAGTCCCGGCAGATCCGGGTCGGCAAGGTGCTCGTGGGCGGCGATGCGCCGGTGTCCGTCCAGTCGATGACCACGACGCCGACGACGAACATCAACGCGACGCTCCAGCAGATCGCCGAGCTCACGGCGTCCGGCTGCGACATCGTCCGCGTGGCGGTGCCGAGCCAGGACGACGCCGACGCGCTGCCGATCATCGCGAAGAAGTCGCAGATCCCGGTCATCGCCGACATCCACTTCCAGCCGAAGTACGTCTTCCAGGCCATCGACGCCGGGTGCGCCGCGGTCCGCGTGAACCCGGGCAACATCCGGAAGTTCGACGACCAGGTCGGCGCCATCGCCAAGGCCGCGAAGGACGCCGGCGTCTCGCTCCGCATCGGCGTCAACGCCGGTTCCCTCGAACCGAGCCTGCTGCAGAAGTACGGCAAGGCCACGCCCGAGGCGCTCGTCGAGTCCGCCGTGTGGGAAGCCTCCCTGTTCGAGGAGCACGACTTCCACGACTTCAAGATCTCGGTCAAGCACAACGACCCGATCGTCATGGTGAAGGCCTACCGGCAGCTCGCCGCGGCGGGGGACTGGCCGCTGCACCTCGGCGTGACCGAGGCCGGCCCGGAGTTCCAGGGCACCATCAAGAGCGCCACGGCGTTCGGCATCCTGCTGGCCGAGGGCATCGGCGACACCATCCGCGTGTCCCTCTCCGCCCCGCCCGCGCAGGAGGTCAAGGTCGGCCTGCAGATCCTGCAGTCGCTCAACCTCCGCGAGCGCAAGCTCGAGATCGTCTCGTGCCCCAGCTGCGGCCGGGCCCAGGTCGACGTCTACCAGCTGGCGAACGACGTGACGAAGGGGCTCGAGGGCATGACCGTGCCGCTCCGCGTCGCCGTCATGGGCTGTGTCGTGAACGGCCCGGGCGAAGCGCGTGAGGCCGACCTCGGCGTCGCGTCCGGCAACGGCAAGGGGCAGATCTTCGTCAAGGGCGAGGTCATCAAGACGGTTCCCGAGGCCGAGATCGTCGAGACCCTCATCACCGAGGCGAACCGTCTCGCCGACGAGATGGGGCCGGCGGCCGGCACCGGCAAGCCGCTCGTCGTCACGTCGTAGAGCTGGTGCGGGGCCCTGGCGGCGGCGCACCCACTCCCACGCGCCGCTAGGCTTGCCCCGTGGTCACACGGCTTTCGCATCTGTTCCTCCGTACGCTCCGCGACGACCCCTCCGACGCCGAGGTGACGAGCGCGAAGCTGCTCGTCCGCGCCGGGTACGTCCGTCGCCAGGCCCCGGGCATCTTCGCGTGGCTGCCGCTCGGCCTGAAGGTCCGTGCGCGCATCGAGGCGATCATCCGCGACGAGATGGTCGCCGCCGGCGCGCAGGAGGTCCTCCTCCCGGCGCTCCTGCCGCGCGAGCCGTACGAGGCGACGGACCGCTGGACCGAGTACGGCGACGGCATGTTCCGCCTGCAGGACCGCAAGGGCGCCGACTACCTGCTCGCGCCCACGCACGAGGAGATGTTCGCGCTCCTGGTGAAGGACCTGTACGGCTCGTACAAGGACCTCCCCGTCACGCTGTTCCAGATCCAGGACAAGTACCGCGACGAGGCACGCCCCCGCGCCGGACTCCTGCGCGGCCGCGAGTTCACCATGAAGGACGCGTACTCGTTCGACCTCACCGACGAGGGCCTCGAGCGCAGCTACCAGGTCATGCGCGACGCCTACGAGAAGATCTTCGCCCGACTCGGCCTCGAGTACGTCATCGTCGAGGCGGACGCCGGCGCGATGGGCGGCTCGAAGTCCGAGGAGTTCCTGCACCCGATCAGCGTCGGCGAGGACACCTTCGTCCGCAGTGCCGGTGGCTACGCGGCCAACGTCGAGGCCTACGTCACCCCGGTGCCGGACGCCCTGCCGATCGAAGGACAGCCCGAACCCGTGCTCCTGCCCGCGTCGGACACCCCGACGATCGAGACGCTCGTGGCGCACGCGAACGAGATCGCACCGCGCGACGGCGCCCCCTGGACGGCCGCCGACACGCTGAAGAACGTCGTGCTCGCCCTGACGCACCTCGACGGCACGCGCGAGATCGTCGTCGTCGGGCTCCCCGGTGACCGCGACGTCGACCTGAAGCGCGCCGAAGTGGCCTTCGCCCCGGCCGAGGTCGAGCCCGCCGGTGACGACGACTTCCGCAAGCACACGGGCCTGGTCAAGGGCTACATCGGCCCGCAGGTCCTCGGTGCCGAGAGCACGACGGGCATCCGCTACTTCGTCGACCCCCGCGTGGTCGACGGCACCGCGTGGATCACGGGCGCGAACGAGCGCGGCGTGCACGTCTCCGGCCTCGTCGCCGGTCGTGACTTCGTGGCCGACGGCGTCGCCGAGGTGTCCGACGTCCGCGCCGGCGACCCGGCCCCCGACGGCTCCGGCCCGCTCGAGACCGCGCGCGGCATGGAGATCGGCCACGTCTTCCAGCTCGGCCGCAAGTACGCCGAGGCGCTCGGCCTCAAGGTGCAGGACGAGAACGGCAAGCTCGCCACGGTCACGATGGGCTCGTACGGCATCGGCGTGACGCGCATCCTCGCGATCCTCGCCGAGGCGCACAACGACGAGAAGGGCCTCGCCTGGCCGAAGAACGTCGCACCGTTCGACGTGCACGTCGTCGCGACCGGCAAGGACGAGGTCGCCTACGACCTGGCCACGTCGATCGTCGCCGAGCTCGAGGGCGAGCGGTTCGAGGTCCTCTACGACGACCGTCCGAAGGTTTCGCCCGGCGTGAAGCTGCGCGACGCCGAGCTCCTCGGCATGCCGATCGTCGTCGTCGCCGGCCGCGGCGCCGCCGACGGCGTCGTCGAGCTGTGGAACCGGGCGAGCGGCGAACGCCGCGACGTGCCGGTCGCCGAGCTGCTCGAGGCGGTCCGCGCGATCTAGCGGGTCACGTCCCCGACGTGACGACACGACGGACGGGAGGCGCGGTGCCAGCTGGCACCGTCCCTCCCGTCTCGGCCGTCACCCCGCTGGCGCGGTGCGCCGGTACCGGCGGGTGGGGCCCACCTCCCGTCCGTCGTCCGGCCGGGTCCGTGACCCGCAGTGCGGTAGTCTGGTCGCCGACTTCCGCGCGGTTCCATCCGCGGAAGCGACTCATCTGAATACGGAGGCCCTCGGTGAAGATCGATCTCGCAGTCCTGCGACTCATGGAGCGTGAGCGGGAGATCCCGTTCGACGAACTCGTCCAGATCATCGAACAGGCCATCCTGACGGCGTACCAGAAGCACCGCACCGAGAACGAGGAGCCCGTCGACGCGGACGTCCGCGTCGAGCTCGACCGCAAGTCGGGCGAGGTCTCGGTCTACGTGCCCGAGCGCGACGACGAGGGCACCGTGATCGGCGAGGCCGTCGACCAGCCCAGCGACTTCGGTCGCATCGCCGCGTTCGCCGCCAAGCAGGTCATCAACCAGCGCCTGCGCGACATCGGCGACGACAAGATCCTCGGTGAGTTCCGCGGCAAGGAAGGCGACATCGTCGCGGGCATCGTCCAGCAGGGCCCGAACCCGAAGATGGTGCACGTCGACCTCGGCACGGTCGAGGCGATCCTGCCGCCGGAGGAGCAGGTGCCCGGCGAGGACTACAAGCACGGTGCACGGCTGCGCGTCTACGTGACGAGCGTCGGCCGCGGCATGAAGGGTCCGCAGATCACGGTCTCGCGCACCCACCCCGGCCTGGTCCGCAAGCTGTTCGCCCTCGAGGTCCCGGAGATCGCGTCCGGCGTCGTGGAGATCACCTCCCTCGCGCGCGAGGCCGGCCACCGCACGAAGATCGCGGTCAAGGCGAACGAGCCCGGTGTGAACGCGAAGGGTGCGTGCATCGGCGAGCTCGGTGCCCGCGTCCGAGCCGTGACGACGGAGCTCGGCGCCGAGAAGATCGACATCGTCGACTACTCGTCCGACCTGGCCTCGTTCGTCGCCAGCGCCCTGTCGCCGGCCAAGGTGACGAGCGCCTTCGTGCTCGACGCCTCGACGAAGGCCGTCCGCGCCCTCGTGCCGGACTACCAGCTGTCGCTCGCGATCGGCAAGGAAGGGCAGAACGCCCGCCTCGCCGCGAAGCTCACGGGCGCCCGGATCGACATCCAGCCGGACTCGATCCTGGACGGCGAGGACTGACGGTTTCGCTCGTGGCACGTCCGGTCCGGGCGTGCCGGATCGCGGTCGTCGAGAGGGAGGAGTAAGGTGGTTCCCGTCAGAACATGCATCGGCAGTCGCCGTCGTGCTCCCCGGTCCTCCCTCCTCCGTGTCGTCGCCCTGAGCGACGGTCGTGTCGTGGCGGACCCGAAGGCAGTCATGCCGGGGCGGGGAGCGTGGCTCACCCCGACCGTCGAAGCACATGATCAGGCCGTCAAGCGCAAGGCGTACCGCCGGGCGCTCCGGCTCGATCATGAACCGGACACGTCCGCGGTGCGTGACTACCTCGAAGCGCTCCGGCGCCCCGAACCACAGGCACGCGACCAGGACATGACAGAACAGGCTGAACGGCTTATGGACAACTGATGAGCGGCTCGAAATGAGACCCGTCATCCATTGAGTCCTGCCCCTTGCACGGGGTGGGACCCGTGAAGGAGAACAGTGGCAAAACCACGCGTACACGAGATCGCATCCGAACTCGGTGTCGACAGCAAGACCGCAATGGAGAAGCTCAAGGAACTCGGCGAGTTCGTCAAGGGCCCGAGCTCCAGTGTCGAACCCCCCGTCGCGCGCAAGCTCCGTGCTGCGCTGCAGGCTGATGGCGCCTCTGCGTCGAAGCCCGCTGCGGCACAGACCCCGAGCGCGCCGGCCAAGACCGCGGCGCCGAAGTCGGGCGCACCGAAGCCCGGCGGCCCCCGCCCGGGTCCGGCCCGTCCGGCACCCACCCCCGAGCCCGAGCCCGAGGTGCAGGCGCCCGCCGCCGACGTGCCGACGCCGGCTGCCCCGAAGTCCGTCGCACAGCGACAGGCCGAGGCCGAGGCCGCTCGCAAGGTCGCCGCTGCCGAGAAGGCCGCTGCCGAGAAGTCCGGCGACGCCGGTCCCGACGCAGCAGCCGAGCCGAAGGGCGACGCCGTCAAGCCCGGCGGCGCTCCGAAGCCCGGTGCCGCAGCCGGCCCCAAGCCGGGTGGCCCGAAGCCGGGCGCACGCCCCGGCAACAACCCCTACGCGTCGAGCCAGGGCATGGGCTCGCGCCCGCCGCGTCCGGGCAACAACCCGTACTCCTCCAACCAGGGCATGGGCCAGCGCCCCGCCGCCGGCGCCGGTGGCGGCAACGGCATCCCGCGTCCGGCCCCGCCGCGTCCGGGTGCTCCCCGTCCGGGCGCTCCGCGTCCCGGTGGTCCCGGCCAGGCAGGCCGTCCGAACGGCTTCGGGCAGCGCCCGGGCCAGGGTGGCGGCGGTCGTGGCGGCCCCGGTGGTCGTCCGGGCGGTGCCGGTGGTGCCGGTGGCGGCTTCCCGCGTCCGGCTTTCAGCGGCCCGCGTCCCGCCGGTGGCGGTGGCCGCGGTCGTGGCCCCGGCGGCGGTACCGCTGGTGCGTTCGGTCGTGGTGGCGGCAAGAGCCGTGCCCGCAAGTCGAAGCGGACGAAGCGCGCCGAGTACGAGATGCGGCAGGCGCCGTCGCTCGGCGGTGTGCAGGTCCCTCGTGGCGACGGCAACACGGTCGTCCGTCTGCGTCGCGGTGCGAGCATCTCGGACTTCGCGGACAAGATCGACGCGAGCCCCGGCAACCTGGTGACGGTGCTGTTCCACCTCGGTGAGATGGCGACCGCGACCGAGTCGCTGGACGAGGCCACGTTCGAGGTCCTCGGCGAGGAACTGGGCTACAAGATCCAGATCGTCTCGCCGGAAGACGAGGACAAGGAGCTCCTCGAGGGCTTCGACATCGACCTCGAAGCCGAGCTGGACGACGAGGACGACTCGGTGCTGCAGCAGCGGCCCCCGGTGGTCACCGTCATGGGTCACGTCGACCACGGCAAGACCCGCCTGCTCGACGCGATCCGCAACTCGAAGGTCGTCGAGGGCGAAGCCGGTGGCATCACCCAGCACATCGGTGCGTACCAGATCGTCACCGAGCACGAGGGCATCGAGCGCCCGATCACCTTCATCGACACCCCGGGTCACGAGGCCTTCACGGCCATGCGTGCCCGTGGTGCCCAGGTGACGGACATCGCGATCCTCGTGGTCGCGGCGGACGACGGCATCATGCCCCAGACGATCGAGGCACTGAACCACGCGCAGTCGGCCGGTGTGCCGATCGTGGTCGCGGTGAACAAGATCGACAAGGAAGGCGCGAACCCGGCCAAGGTCCGCCAGCAGCTCACCGAGTACAACCTGGTGGCTGAGGAGTACGGCGGCGACGTCATGTTCGTCGACGTGTCGGCTCGTCAGAACATCGGCATCCAGGACCTCCTGGACGCCGTGCTGCTCACGGCCGACGCCGGTCTCGACCTGCGTGCGAACCCCGACAAGGACGCCCGCGGTGTGGCGATCGAAGCACGCCTCGACAAGGGCCGTGGTTCGGTTGCGACCGTGCTCATCCAGTCCGGGACGCTGCACGTCGGCGACGCCATCGTGGCGGGGACGGCCTACGGCCGCGTCCGTGCGATGACGGACGAGAACGGCGTGGCGGTCAAGGCCGCGACGCCGAGCCGTCCGGTCCAGGTGCAGGGTCTGTCCTCGGTGCCCCGCGCCGGTGACACGTTCCTCGTGACCGAAGAGGACCGCACGGCACGTCAGATCGCCGAGAAGCGTGAAGCCGCCGAGCGCAACGCCCAGCTGGCCAAGGCCCGCAAGCGCATCTCGCTCGAGGACTTCACCCGTGCACTCGAAGAGGGCAAGGTCGACTCGCTCAACCTCATCATCAAGGGTGACGTCTCCGGTGCCGTCGAGGCACTCGAGCAGTCGCTCCTGGACATCGAGGTCGACGACAGCGTCCAGCTCCGGATCCTGCACCGCGGCGTCGGTGCGATCACGGAGTCGGACATCGACCTGGCCACGATCGACAACGCGATCGTCGTCGGCTTCAACGTCCGCCCGGACGTCAAGGCCCGCGAGCGTGCAGCGCGCGAAGGCATCGACGTGCGCTTCTACTCGGTCATCTACAACGCACTCGAGGACATCGAGCAGTCCCTCAAGGGCATGCTCAAGCCCGAGTACGAAGAGGTCCAGTCGGGTGTCGCCGAGATCCGCGAGGTGTTCCGTTCCTCGAAGTTCGGCAACATCGCGGGTGTCATCGTCCGCTCCGGCACGATCACGCGCAACGCCAAGGCGCGCGTCATCCGCGAAGGCGTGGTGCTCGCCGATGGTCTGGCCATCGAGTCGCTGCGTCGCTTCAAGGACGACGTGACCGAGGTCCGCACGGACTTCGAAGCCGGTATCGGTCTGGGCAAGTTCAACGACATCCAGATCGGCGACGAGATCGAGACCACCGAGCTCGTCGAGAAGCCGCGCGACTGATCGCGTGACTACCCTGGGCCCCGGCTTCCTTCACGGGAGGTCGGGGCCCAGCCCCGTTCCAGAGCAAGACATCTCCACAGGAGGCACCCATGGCCGATCCGCAGCGCGCACGCAAGATGGCGGACCGCATCAAGGAAGTCGTCGCACGCCGACTCGACAAGGGCCTTCGCGACCCGCGACTCGGGTTCGTGACGATCACCGATGTCCGTGTGACCGGTGACCTGCAGCACGCGTCGATCTTCTACACCGTGTACGGCACCGACGAGGAGCGTGCCGACTCCGCCGCGGCGCTCAAGGCCGCGACCGGGATGCTCCGGTCCGAGGTCGGCAAGAACATCACCGCTCGTCTGACCCCGTCGCTCGAGTTCATCGCCGACGCCCTGCCGGAGACCTCGGCGCACATGGAGGACCTGCTCGTGCAGGCCCAGGTGCGCGACGAGCAGGTCCGTGCAGCCGCGGCCGGCGCGACCTACGCCGGCGACGCCGACCCGTACAAGCACGACGAGGACGAGGACGACGCCGACGCGGCGCGCGCCTGACCCGTCCGATCAGCCCTCGGGCAACCGGTAGCCGCTCGCGTCGTCCCCGACGGCCAGTCCGTCGCGCAGGAGCGACGCGAGCGCCCGGTCCCGCTGCTCGGCGTCGGGCCACACCGGTTC
Source organism: Curtobacterium sp. SORGH_AS_0776 (assembly GCF_031453355.1). Lineage (NCBI taxonomy): Bacteria > Bacillati > Actinomycetota > Actinomycetes > Micrococcales > Microbacteriaceae > Curtobacterium > Curtobacterium sp. SORGH_AS_0776. The sequence continues at coordinate 2,925,015 of NZ_JAVIYU010000001.1, read as the reverse complement.
GATCTCGTCGCGCGTGACGGGGACGTCGCTCGCGCGGAGCTCCGCCATGATGAGCCCGCGCACCTGCCGGTCGCTGCCGGCGAACTTCGCCTGCTTCGGTGCGCGTGGGCCCTCGTGCTCCGGGTAGCCGGCGGCCCGCCACGCACAGCGGTCGGCGATCGGGCACGCGTCGCACGCGGGGGAGCGGGCGACGCAGACGAGCGCACCGAGCTCCATCACCGCGGCGTTCGTCGCTGCGGCGTCGTCACGGTCGTCCGGCAGCACCGACTCCATCAGCGGGAGGTCCTGCTTCGCTTTCGCCGGGCCCGGTTCGCCCTGGCCGAGCAGGGCGCGGGCGAGGACGCGCCGGACGTTCACGTCGACGACGGGGTGCCGGTCGCCGTACGCGAACACGGCGACCGCCCGGGCCGTGTAGTCCCCGATCCCGGGGAGCGCGAGCAGCGCGTCCACGTCCCGGGGCACCACGTTGTCGTGCTGCTCGGCGATCGCCGTCGCGGCCGCGTGCAGCGCGAGCGCCCGTCTCGGGTAGCCGAGCCGGTCCCAGGCACGCACCGCGTCCGCCGGGGGTGAGGCCGCGAGGTCCGCAGGCGTCGGCCAGCGGGTGAGCCATGCCTCCAGGCGGGGCACGACGCGCGCGACCTGGGTCTGCTGCAGCATGATCTCGCTGACCAGCGTGCCCCACGCGGGGAACCCGGGGCGCCGCCACGGCAGGTCGCGCGCCTCGGCGCGGAACCACGCGATGAGCGGCGTCGCGATGTCCGTTCCTCGGGTCGCGTCCTGTGGACGGGTCGGGTTGTCCACATTCGGACTGGAGGTACGACTCACGTTCACCACGACAGCCTACGGTGGGTGCATGGCACGTTGGGCACCCCAGGAGACCGACACCATGGCCGCGATCGCGGCCGAGGTGATCGCACAGGTCGGCACGAACCGGACGGTCGTCGGCATCGACGGACAGGACGGCGTCGACCTCGAACGCGTGGCCTCCGGGCTCGTCGACGGCTTCCAGCAGCACGGGGTGTCCGCGATGGCCGCCGCCGCACCGTCGAGCGACGTCGACGCGTTGCGGGCCGACCTCGTCGCGCCGTTCCGGTCCACCGGCGAGGGCCCCGGCATCCTCGTGGTGCACGGACACGGGGTGCTGGCGCACGGTGCCCACCGACTCTGGCGCTGGTCGCTGTGGGTGGAGCAGGAGTCCGGGCGCCTCGAACGCCGCGCGGACGTCAAGATCGCCGCGTCCGCGGTGCTGGACGTCACCGACCCCGAGCACCCGCGTCGCGAGTGGAACGACGCCTGCTGAGTCGCCGGAGCGCTGGTAATCTCCTCTGGTGCTCGAAACCGCGCCCGACGGCATCCTCCTCGTCGACAAGCCGCAGGGGATCTCCAGCCACCGGGTCGTCTCCATCGCCCGACGTCGGCTCGGCCTGAAGAAGGTCGGCCACGCCGGCACGCTCGACCCGATGGCGACCGGCCTGCTCCTGCTCGGGATCGGTCCGTCGACCCGGCTCCTGACGCACCTCGTCGGACTCGGCAAGACCTACACCGCCACGATCCGTCTCGGGGTCTCGACCGACTCGGACGACGCCGACGGGACCCCCACCGCAGCCGTGGGCACGTCCTCGGCGGACGTGTCCGAGGCCGCGGTCGAGCGGGCCGTCGCCGCGCAGCGCGGACAGATCTCGCAGGTGCCGTCGACCGTCAGCGCCATCAAGGTCGGCGGCCGCCGCGCCTACGACCTCGCGCGCAAGGGTGAAGCGGTCGTCCTGCAGTCCCGGACCGTGACGGTGTCGCGGTTCGACGTCACCGGCCGGGGCGACCGCGTCGTCTCGGTCGACGGCGAGGACGTGGCCGTGATCGACCTCGACGTGGTCGTGTCGTGCTCGTCCGGCACCTACGTGCGCGCGCTGGCCCGTGACGTCGGCGCCGCACTCGGCACCGGCGCACACCTCACCGCGCTCCGCCGCACCGAGATCGGCCCCTTCAGCGTCGACGACGCGATCGACCTCGAGGACGAGTCCGTCGATGTCCGGGCCGCACTCGCCCGACCGGTCGACGTCGCCCGCACCCTGTTCCCGTCCGTGCCGCTCGACCCGGCCGCGGCGAAGGACCTCGCCGACGGCAAGCGCGTCGCGGCGGACCACCCGGACACCGACGGCCCGGTCGCGGCCGTCGCCACCGAGGGGGACCGGCTCGTCGGGCTCGTCTCGGTGCGACGCGGACTGCTGCGCGTCATCACCAACTTCCCGACGGCATCGGGGGTGGGCGCGTGATCGAGTGGTTCATGTGGGTGCAGCTCGTCATCGCCGTGCTCGCCGGGCTCTTCGCGGTCGTCGTGGGGTTCATCGGTTGGAAGCCGAACGACTACACGGTCGGGTCGCTCGCGCTCATCGAGCTGCTGCTCCTCGCCCAGGGTGTGATCTCCCTCGTCCTGCCGGCCACGGGCAGCCCGCCGGTCGGCAACGCACTCGAGTTCGGTGTGTACGCCGTCTCGGTGCTCCTCGTCCCGCCGGCGACCATCGTCTGGGCGCTCATCGACCGGACGAAGTGGAGCACGGTGGTCCTCGGGGCCGGTGCGTTCACGGTCGCGGTGATGGTCTACCGGATGTACCAGATCTGGTTCGCCCTGAACTGACCCGCTCGCGTGCCCCGGCGACTGCGCGTTCGTCGTGGTGCGTCATCGTGGCCGCCCGCCGTCGGTAGAATCGGTGCAATGGCGACCAGATCCTCCCTCGCGACCGGCATCGGCCGCGTCCTCATCGCCGTCTACGGCATCCTCGCGCTGGCAGCGACGGGACGCAGCGTCGTGCAGATCATCGAGAAGTTCTCGTTCGCACCGTTCGCGTACACCCTCAGCGCCGTCGCCGCGGTCGTGTACATCGTCGCGATGATCGCCCTCATCGTGCCGGGTCGGTTCTGGTACCGCGTGGCCTGCGTCACGATCGTCTTCGAGATGACCGGCGTGCTCGTGATCGGCACGCTGTCGCTCTTCGACCGGCAGCTGTTCCCCGACGACACCATCTGGTCGTACTACGGCATGGGCTACGCCTTCGCGCCGCTGGTGCTGCCGGTGGCCGGACTCTGGTGGCTCCGCAAGCACCACCGCACCGCCACCGCGACCGAGACGACCCCGTCCGCCGTACCGGCCGGCGAGTAGGGACCGACGTGCAGTACTACGACGACACCGCCGACGTGGCGCAGGGCTTCGGGCCGAGTGCGGTCACCATCGGGAAGTTCGACGGGGTCCACGTCGGGCACCGTGCGGTCATCGCGCACCTCGAGCGTGCGGCGCGCGAGCACGGCCTCGTGTCCACGGTCGTGACGTTCGACCGCCACCCGCTCGACGTGATCGACCCCGACAAGGTGCCGCCCGCCCTGACGAGCATCGCCCAGCGGCGCGAGCTGCTCGACGACGTCGGGGTCGACGCCACCCTGCTGCTCCGGTTCGACCACGAGCTCCAGTCGAAGGCGCCGGAGGCCTTCGTGTCGGAGATCCTCGTCGACACCCTGCACGCCCAGCTCGTGTTCGTCGGCAGCGACTTCCGGTTCGGGGCGAAGGGCGCCGGCGACGTCGCCCTCCTGCGCGAGCTGGGGGAGCAGCACGGCTTCACCGTCGAGCTCATCGACGACGTCGACCTGGTCGACGACGTCCGGCCGGACGGCGAGCGACGGGTGTCCTCGACGTGGATCCGCGAGCTCCTCGGGGACGGCCGCGTCGCCGAGGCCGCGCGCCTGCTCGGCCGGGAACACGCGGTGCGGAGCGTCGTCGTGCACGGGAACGAGCGCGGTCGGGCGATGGGCTACCCGACGGCGAACCTCGACCCGGCGTCCGAGGGCTTCGTCCCCGCCGACGGCGTCTACGCCGCACGGGTGCTGCACGACGGCACGGTGTACCCGGCTGCAGTCTCCGTCGGCAACAACCCGACGTTCGAGGGCGTGCCGGCGAAGCAGATCGAGGCGCACCTGCTCGACGTGGACATCGACCTCTACGGCGACACGATCTCGGTGCTGTTCGTCTCGTACGTGCGGGGCATGGTGAAGTTCGACTCGATGGACGAGCTCGCCGAACAGATGCGGCAGGACGACCGCGACATCCGGACGCTGCTGGGGCTCCCCGCCGTCGTCTGACCCCGTTGTCGCAGTGTGCGAGGTTCCGGCCTCGGTGCGAGGGCATCCGCGTCCCACGGTGCGCGGGACCTCGCACACTGCGGACGTTCCCCAAGCCCTGCGACCGACGACGAAGCCCCCGCGACCGAACGGTCGCGGGGGCTTCGTCGTAGGGAGCGGATCAGCCGCCGAGGGCGTCGAGCCAGATCTTGCGGGCGTCGAGCGCTTCCTGCGCATCCTTGATCTTGCGGGCGTCGCCCGAGGCCTGGGCATCGGCGAGCTCCGCTTCGAGCTTGCCGATCGCGTCCTCGAGCTGGCTCGCGAGACCGGTCTGACGGGCCTTGCGCTCCGGGTCGGACGCCTTCCAGTGCTCGTCCTCGAGGCTGCGCACGTGGTCCTCGACCGCGCGGAGACGGTCCTCGATGCGCCGGACGTCACCGCGGGGGACCTTGCCGATCTCGTCCCACCGACGCTGGATGCCCGTCAGGGTCTTGCGTGCGGCAGCCCGGTCGGTGACCTTCAGGAGCGGCTCGGCCTCGGTCAGGAGGGCCTGCTTCGCTTCGAGGTTCGCCGAGTACTCGACGTTCTCGGCGGCGGCTTCGGCGTGGCGCTGCTCGAACAGCACGTCACCCGCGGCCTTGAAGCGTGCCCAGAGTGCGTCGTCGTGCCGCTTGCCGGCCCGCCCCGCGCCCTTCCAGTCGTCGAGCAGTTCGCGGTACGCCGGGATCGCGTCGGACCCGCGGGGAGCGAGCGCCTCGGCCTGCTGGACGAGCTCCTGCTTGCGGTTGCGGGCGTCACGGTGCTGGGCGTCGAGCTCGGAGTAGAACGCGCGACGGTGCTGGTCGACGGTCGAGCGGGCCGCGCGGAAACGCTTCCAGAGCTCGTTCGCCTCGTTCTTGGGGATGCGGGGGCCGTCGTGCTGGTGCTGCTGCCACCGCGCGAAGACGTCGTCGAGCTGCGCGGTGATCTGCTTCCACTGCGCCCGTGCCGGGTCGACCGCGGCGAGGGCCTCGGCTTCTTCCACCAGGGCGGTGCGGTGCGCCAGGGCGTCCGCGAGGGCCTGCTGTGCCTGCTCCGCCTGCTCCTTCGTCAGGGAGCCGAGCTGCTCGGTCAGGGCGGCGACGCGGGTCTCGAGCGACTTGAGGTCGCCGACGACCCGGGCCTCGGCCACGAGGGCCTGCAGGTGCTCCACCGTGCGGGCGACGTCGTTCGCCGAGGCACCACGCTGGACACGCTGCTCGGCGATCTTCACCTGCCCCTCGAGGTCGGCGTACTTCCGCGCGAAGTAGGCGAGGGCTTCGTCGGGTGTCGCGTCCGGGTACTCACCGACGGCTTTCTCGGTGTCCTCGTACCGGACGTACACCGTCCCGGTCTCGTCGACCCGCCCCCAGGTCGTTGCTTCGTCAGGTCCCACAGGTCTCGCCTCGATCGTGGTCGTGCATCACCGACGTCGCCGTCGGCACGGTCAGGTCGTCAGCCTATTGCACGGAGAGCATCTGCGACCCGCCGGGTCGGCGCGCCTGTGGACTACTTCTCCTGCTCGATCGTCGCGCCGGTGATCTTCGTCGCCACCTTCGGCTCGCCGGTGCCGTCGCTGCCGGGGGAGGAGATGCCCTTCGACGTGATCTTCGACTCGAGTTCGTCGAGGCCGCTGGTGACCTTCCCGACGACGGTGTAGCCGCCGGTGGAGCCGTCCAACGTGGTGTCGCCGTAGACGATGAAGAACTGAGTCGTCTGCGAGTACGCCGACGAACTGCGGGCGATCGCGATGGTGCCCTTGGTGTACTTGCCGTCGCTCGGGACGTTCTCGAGCGGACCGTACTGGAACCCGGCGTCACCCGTGCCGTCGCCGTTCGCGGAGCCGCACTGCAGGAACTCGAACCCGGTGCTGTCGGCGAGTCGGTGGCAGGTGGTGCCGTTGTAGAACTGCTCCTGGATGAGCTTGATCTCGACGCTCGCGGCCTGGGGTGCCTTCTCGCCGTCCAGCTCGATGCCGAGCTTCACGTCCTTGTTCAGGGTGAGCGATCCGGTCCAGGTGGAGTCCTTCGCGATGGACTTGCTCGGGACGTCGCCCGTGTTCGCGGCGGTGGCACTCGCGGACGGGGTCGGTGTCGCGGTCGCGGAGGCACTCGCGCTCGCGTCCGCCCCGCCACCCTGCGACCCGGCGAAGGCGAGCTGCGAACCGGTCGCCAACGCCGCGACGAGGACGAGGACACCGGCGCCGACGACGTTGTCCCGCACCCGGCGGCGCCGCTGCCGTTCGTGCAGGCCCTGCCGTGCCGTGTAGAGGCGGAGGCGCTCGCGCGCCTCCCGGTTGTCACGCGCCTGGTTCTTCGGTGCCACGGTGCTGGTCGTACCTCTCGTCGAGTGTGCGACGAGCGTACTGTAAACGGCCCTGTCGGAGGCCTGGAGGCACGCCCCTGTCGGTGGGTCGGCCTACGATTGGTCACATGGCAGCGGACCGTTCGGGCATGCGTGCGCCCACCACCGGCGGTCGCGCCGGGCTGGCGCAGGGGTCCGTCCCGCTCGCGGTGCGGATGCGGCCGACCAGCCTCGACGAGGTCGCCGGCCAGCAGCACCTGCTCGGCCGCGGCAGTCCCCTCGTGCAACTCGCGACGGGCACGCGCGAGAACCCCGGCGGCGTCTCGGTGATCCTCTGGGGACCGCCCGGCACCGGCAAGACGACGCTGGCGCAGGCGATCGCGCGGCAGTCCGGTCGCGAGTTCGTCGAGCTGTCGGCCGTGACCGCCGGCGTGAAGGACGTGCGCGAGGTCATGGAGAAGGCGCTCACGCACCGCGACCTCTACGGATCGACCACGGTCCTCTTCCTCGACGAGATCCACCGCTTCAGCAAGGCCCAGCAGGACGCCCTGCTGCCCGGCGTCGAGAACGGTTGGGTCATCCTCATCGCGGCGACGACCGAGAACCCGTCGTTCTCGGTCATCTCGCCGCTGCTGTCCCGCTCCCTGCTGCTCACGCTCAAGCCCCTCACCGACGAGGACCTCGGCATGCTCGTCGACCGCGCGGTCGAGGACCCGCGGGGTCTCGGCGGATCGGTCGTCCTCGGCGACGAGGCCCGCAGCGCCATCGTGCGGCTGTCCTCCGGCGACGCCCGTCGGGCACTCACCGCGCTCGAGGCCGCGGCGTCCTCGGCCGTCGCGGCGCAGGCCGACGACGACGCGGACGGGACCCTCGACGGCGTCGACACGGTCCCGGTCGTCGACGCCGACACCGTCGCCGCAGCGGTCGATCGGGCACTGCTCCGCTACGACCGCCAGGGCGACGAGCACTACGACGTCATCAGCGCGTTCATCAAGTCGGTCCGGGGGAGCGACGTCGACGCCGCACTCCACTACCTGGCGCGCATGATCGAGGCGGGCGAGGACCCGCGGTTCATCGCCCGTCGCATCATCATCTCGGCGTCCGAGGACATCGGCATGGCCGATCCGCAGGCCCTGCCCATCGCCGTCGCGGCCGCACAGGCCGTCCAGCTCATCGGCATGCCCGAGGGTCGGATCCCCCTGGCCGAGGCGGTCGTCTACCTGGCGACCGCACCGAAGTCGAACGCCGCCTACAACGGGGTGAACGCCGCGATCGCCGACGTCAAGGCCGGGCGGCTCGGGGTCGTGCCGATGCACCTCCGCGACGCGCACTACCCCGGCGCGAAGCGGCTCGGCCACGGCAAGGGCTACGTCTACTCGCACGACGCCGAGCACGGTGTCGCCGAGCAGCAGTACCTGCCCGACGCGCTCGAGGGCACCGAGTACTACACCCCGACGGCGAACGGCTTCGAGCGCGAGGTCGGGCCCCGACTCGAGCGACTCCGGAAGATCACCCGCGGCGAGTAGTGGCCGCCCCGAGTTCCTGCTAGCATTGCCGGGCCTACGTCCTGGTCCTCGAGCACGGCTGCGTCGAGGACAGAGTGCCACTCCGGTGGTACGGGGGCAGAGGTTCGGACTGTAGCCGTCCGATCCCACAGGCTCATCCCTCTGGATCCCGTCGTCGGGACCGATCCCTTCCGTGTGTCTCGTTGCCCACGGTCGGACGGATCCCCTCGAGTCATTCAGTTCAGACAGAGAAAAGGACCCTGTGTCTACCAAGTCACGTACCCGCAGCAAGACCCGCCTCTCGCGCGCGCTCGGCATCCCGCTGACGCCGAAGGCGGCCCGTTACCTCGAGAAGCGCCCCTACGGCCCCGGTGAGCACGGCCGCACCCGCCGTCGTGCGGACAGCGACTACGCCGTCCGCCTCCGTGAGAAGCAGCGTCTGCGCGCCCAGTACGGCATCCGCGAGAAGCAGCTCCGCATCGTCTTCGAAGAGGCCCGCAAGACGAAGGGCCTGACCGGTGAGAACCTGGTCGAGCTCCTCGAGCAGCGCCTCGACGCCCTCGTGCTCCGTGCCGGCTTCGCCCGCACCACCGCGCAGGCGCGTCAGCTGATCGTGCACCGTCACATCCTGGTCGACGGCAAGCTCGTCGACCGTCCGTCCTTCCGCGTGAAGGAGGGGCAGCTCATCCACGTGAAGCAGCGCTCCGAGTCCCTCGAGCCCTTCCAGGTCGCCGCCGCCGGTGGGCACCAGGAAGTCCTGCCGAAGGTCCCGGGCTACCTCGAGGTCGAGATCGACAAGCTCCAGGCCCGCCTGGTCCGTCGCCCGAAGCGCGCCGAGGTCCCCGTGACCTGTGAAGTGCAGCTCGTCGTCGAGTACTACGCAGCTCGCTGATCCACTGATCACACCCGAACGGCGGGTCGTCCTCTCACGAGGGCGGCCCGCCGTTCGGCGTCGGTGGCCGGTGTCGTCGGTAAGATCGTCTGGGCACGCACCGCTCGCGTGCACGAGAGGGAGAGGCACCGTGAAGCAGCTGTTCTTCGTCGCCGTCGGCGTCGTCATCGGGTTCGCCGTCGCGCACAAGGTCGCGAACACCCCCGGTGGCGCGCGGTTCTTCGCCGACGTGAACGCTCGCGCGGAAGCCTTCCGTGGTGCCGTCGCCGAGGGCTACCGCTCTCGCGAGGCCGAGCTCCGCACCGACGTCTGACCGACGACCCCTCCCACGCACACGACCTGAAACCAGGAAGCACCATGCAGACCGCAGAGATCCGCCGCCGTTGGCTCCAGTTCTTCGGTGACCGCGGCCACACCGTCGTCCCGTCCGCCTCGCTCGTCTCGGACGACCCCTCGCTCCTGTTCACGGTCGCCGGCATGGTGCCGTTCATCCCGTACCTGACCGGGCTCGTCCCCGCGCCGTACCCCCGCGCCACGAGCGTCCAGAAGTGCATCCGCACGAACGACATCGAAGAGGTCGGCAAGACCCCGCGGCACGGCACGTTCTTCCAGATGAACGGCAACTTCTCGTTCGGCGACTACTTCAAGGAGCAGGCGATCGAGTACGCCTGGCAGTTCCTGACGACGCCCGAGCCGGACGGTGGGCTCGGCTTCTCGCCCGACGACCTCTGGGTCACCGTGTACGAGGACGACGACGAGGCGATCGCCTTCTGGAAGCAGCACTCCTCGCTCCCCGACGAGCGGATCCAGCGGCTCGGCAAGGACACCAACTACTGGTCGACCGGGCAGCCCGGGCCGGCGGGCCCCTGCTCCGAGATCTTCTTCGACCGGGGTCCGGAGTACGGCATCGACGGCGGTCCGGCGACCGACGACGACCGCTACGTCGAGATCTGGAACCTGGTGTTCATGCAGTACCAGATCGCCGACGTCCGTTCGAAGTACGACTTCGAGATCACGGGCGAGCTGCCGAACAAGAACATCGACACCGGCATGGGGCTCGAGCGCGTCGCCTTCATCAAGCAGGGCGTCGACAACATGTACGAGATCGACCAGGTGCGCCCGGTCCTCGACGAGGCGGCGGCGATCTCCGGTCGTCGGTACGGCGCCGTGCACGAGGACGACGTCCGCATGCGCGTCATCGCGGACCACGTCCGGTCGGCGCTCATGCTCATCGCCGACGGCGTCTCCCCGTCGAACGAGGGCCGCGGCTACATCCTCCGCCGCCTGCTCCGCCGCACCGTGCGCGCGATGCGCCTGCTCGGCGTCGAGGGTGCGACCTTCCCCCGGCTCTTCCCCGCGTCCCGCGACGCCATGCGCGACGCCTACCCCGAGGTCTTCAGCGACTACGACCGCATCGCGCGCATCGCCTACGCGGAAGAGGAGACCTTCCTCCGCACGCTCGCGCAGGGCACGACGATCCTCGACGTCGCGGTCGAGCGTGCGAAGCAGGACGGCGCGCCCGCGATCGGCGGGGACACGGCGTTCCTCCTGCACGACACCTTCGGCTTCCCGATCGACCTCACGATGGAGATGGCCGAGGAAGCCGGCGTCCAGGTCGACCGGTCCGCGTTCGAGACCCTGATGTCCGAGCAGCGGGCGCGGGCGAAGGCGGACGCCAAGAGCAAGAAGACCGCACTCGCCGACCTCAGCGTCTACAGCGCGTTCCGGGCGAAGGGCGAGACCGTCTTCCTCGGCTACGACGCGCTCGAGGCCGAGACGAACATCCTCGGCATCATCGTGGACGGCGTGAGCGTCGACCGTGCGGTCGCGGGCGACATCGCCGAGGTCATCCTCGGCGAGACCTCCCTCTACGCCGAGTCCGGTGGTCAGGACGCCGACCAGGGCTCGATCGTCGGCAACGGCTTCGACCTCGAGGTGCTCGACGTCCAGCGTCCCGTCGCCGGTCTGTGGAGCCACACGGTCCAGGTGCGCTCGGGCGAGGTCGGTGTCGGTGCGCCGGCGACGACCGTGGTCGACGCCGAGTACCGCCGCGGTGCGACCCAGGCGCACTCCGCGACGCACCTCGTGAACGCCGCACTGCGCGACATCCTCGGCCCGGAGGCGCTCCAGGCCGGCTCGTACAACAAGTCGGGCTACATGCGGCTCGACTTCTCGTGGTCGCAGCCGGTCTCGCTCGAGACCCGTTCCGAGATCGAGGAGGTCGTGAACACCGCGATCCGCTCCGACCTCGAGGTCTCGACGCGCGTGCTCCCGCTCGACGAGGCCAAGTCGCTCGGCGCGCAGGCGCTGTTCGGCGAGAAGTACGGCTCCGAGGTCCGCATGGTCGACATCGGCGGCCCGTGGTCCCGTGAACTCTGCGGTGGCACGCACGTGGCGTCCAGCGCCCAGGTCGGGCTCGTCAACCTCGTGGGGGAGTCGAGCGTCGGTTCGACCAACCGCCGCGTCGAGGCGCTCGTCGGGCTCGAGGGCTTCCGCGACCTCGCCGTCGAGCGCACCATCGTGTCCCAGCTGTCGAGCGCGCTCAAGGCCCCCCGAGAGGACCTGCCGACCCGCGTGCAGTCCCTGATGGAGGACCTCCGGACGGCGCAGAAGCGCGTCGCCGAGTTCGAGTCCGCCAACCTCCAGCAGCGCGTCCCGGCGATCGCACGCCAGGCGACGTCGGTGGGCGCGACGACCGTCGTGGCCGAGTCCGTCCAGGGACTCCAGTCCGGTGACGACCTCCGCGCGCTCGCGACCGGTGTCCGCAGCCAGCTCGGCGACGGTGCCGCCGTCGTGGTCCTCGGCGCGGTCATCAACGACAAGCCGGTGGTCATCGTCGCGACGAACGACGCCGCCCGCGCCGCCGGTGTGCAGGCGGGACCGCTCGCGAAGGAAGCCGCCGGCGTCCTCGGTGGTGGTGGCGGCGGCAAGCCGGACCTCGCGCAGGGCGGTGGCACCGACGCGTCCGCGCTCCCGGCAGCCCTCCGCGCGGTCACCGACCGGCTCGCGGCCTGATCGTGGCGATCCGTTCCGGGCGCCGGCTCGGCGTCGACGTCGGCCGCGCCCGGATCGGGGTCGCCGTGTGCGATCGCGATGGGCTCCTCGCGACGCCCGTCGAGACCGTCGCCCGGCACGACGCCACGGACGTCCGGCGGATCCTCGAGATCGCGGAGGAGTACGACGTCCTCGAGATCGTCGTCGGGCTGCCGCTCTCGATGTCGGGCGGGGACACCCCGTCCACGGCGGACGCCCGGGAGTTCGCCGGGCGCCTGGCGGAACACCGTCCGGTGCGTCTGGTCGACGAACGACTCTCGACCGTGACGGCCCAGCGCGGCCTGCACCAGGCCGGCAAGAACACGAAGAAGTCCCGCGCCGTGATCGACCAAGCGGCCGCTGTTATCATTCTGCAACACGCGCTCGACCACGAGCGTGCGGCCAGTGCCCCACCCGGGGCCACGCTCCCCTGAAACTGCGGACCACCGCAGTGCTCGCCTGAACGCGGCTGCCACACCGTCGCCCAGCACCCCGAGCCCAGGCGGAGTTCCCGACCGAGAGACCCGAGGACCGTTGGCAGACGACCTGGACTGGAACGCGATCATCGCGCCCGGCAACGACGCCGAGCGGCGGAAGACGACTTCCGACCGTGCGGAGACCCCCGACGCACGCGGTGACGCGGGCGAGACCACCGGCGTGCGGAACGGCGCCCCGGACGCGACCGGTCGACCGATGTCCCGACGCGAAGCACGCGCCGCCGAAGCCGCGCGGGCGCGCGCCGACGCGGGCCCCGCGGCCGCGAGCCCGGCCAGCACCGACGCGGCCGGGTCGAGCACCGACCGTCTCGACCCCGGCCGAGCCGACGTCGACGGTCGCGCCGCCGCGGCGGACGCCCCGGTGGCGTCGTCACCCGACGAACTGCACCCGGACGTGCACGCGCTCCTCACCGGCGAACTCCACGTCGACGACGACGCGCGTGCCGCGGCACGCGGCGGTGCGGCCACGGCCGCCGGCGCGGGTGCCGGCGCAGGTGGTCCCGACCAGCCCGGCAACGGCCCCGGAGGCGCGGGAGACGGTGGACGCGGCGGTCGCGGTGGACGTGGGGGCGCCTCCAGGTCGCCACGCGGCCCGCGTGAGCCGCGCCCGAAGCGTCGTCGCGGCCCGCTCATCGCGGGCATCGTCATCGTCGCGGTGGTCCTCGCGGTCGGGGTGTCCGCGTACTCCTTCGCGGCCCCCAAGGTCCAGCAGCTCGTCGCCGCCATCAGCGGTTCCCAGGAGCCCGACGACTACTCCGGCGACGGCACCAGCAAGGTGACGATCACCATCAAGCAGGGCGACATCGGCGAGAACGTCGCCGCGACCCTGCAGCGCAGCGGTGTCGTGAAGGACTCGAAGGTCTTCTACAAGCTCCTGCTCGCCTCGCCGGACGTCCAGTTCCAGCCGGGGTCGTACGCGCTCAAGAAGAAGATGAGCTCGAAGGCGGCCCTCGCGGCGCTGCAGGACAAGGACAACCGCGTCCAGGCCTCGATCGTGATCCCCGAGGGCACGGCGCTCAAGGACATCGAGGCCGGCATGGTCTCGAAGGCGGGGCTCTCCGCCGCCGAGGTCTCCGCTGCGGCGAAGGACCTCTCCGCGTACGACCTGCCGGCGAACACGACCACGCTCGAGGGCTGGCTGTTCCCGGCGACCTACCCGATCAACCCGGGGTGGAGCGCGACGGAGTACTTCAAGTCGATGGTCGACACGATGAAGGAGCACCTCTCCGCCGCCGGTGTGGCCGAGGCCGACCAGGAGCGCGTGATCATCTTCGCCTCGCTCGTCCAGAAGGAGGCCGGCCTCGCGGCCGACTACCCGAAGGTCGCGCGGGTGTTCCAGAACCGACTCGACATCGACATGCCGCTGCAGTCCGACGCGACGGTCGCCTACGGCACCGGCAACACCCACCGGGTGACGACGACCGACGCCGAGCGCAAGGACGCGTCGAACAAGTACAACACCTACGTGCACGACGGCCTGCCGCCAGCACCGATCTCGAACCCCGGCGACATCGCCATCAAGGCCGTCACGAACATGGCGCAGGGGAAGTGGCTGTACTTCGTGACGGTGAACCTCGAGACCGGTGAGACGGTGTTCTCCGACACGTACGCGCAGCACCTCGTCGCCGTCGACCAGTTCCAGGCGTGGCTCCGGGCACACCCCGACTACCAGTAGTCGAGCGGCGTCGCACGGGGCCCGGGCTGTGGGAAGATGGACACCATGCTTCGTTGGTTGACTGCTGGTGAGTCCCACGGACCCGAACTGATCGCGATGCTCGAGGGCCTGCCCGCGGGTGTCCCGGTGTCGTTCGAGTCCATCCGTACCGATCTCGCGCGACGCAAGCTCGGCTACGGCCGCGGCTCCCGCATGAAGTTCGAGCAGGACGAACTGCACGTCTCCGGCGGCGTCCGGCACGGCTACTCGCTCGGCAGCCCGATCGCGATCCGCATCGGCAACACCGAGTGGCCGAAGTGGGTCGAGGTCATGAACCCCGAGCCCGTCGAGCAGACCGACCTCTCCCGTGGGCGGAGCGCCCCGCTCACCCGCCCGCGTCCGGGCCACGCCGACCTCGTCGGCATGCAGAAGTACGGCTTCGACGAGGCCCGCCCGATCCTCGAACGCGCGAGCGCGCGCGAGACCGCGGCCCGGGTCGCGCTCGGCGCCGTCGCGAAGTCCTTCCTGGCGGAGCTCGGCATCCGATCGGTCGCGCACACGCTGCAGGTCGGCACCGTCCGCGTCCCCGACGGCACCGCGCTGCCCCTGCCGGACGACGTCGACCGCCTCGACGACGACCAGCTGCGGTGCTTCGACGCCGAGACCTCCGCTCGCATGGTGACCGAGGTCGAAGCCGCGAAGAAAGACGGCGACACCCTCGGCGGCGTCGTCGAGGTGCTGTTCTACGGCGTCCCGCCCGGACTCGGATCGCACGTGCAGTGGGACCGCCGGCTCGACGCCCGTCTCGCCGCCGTGATCATGGGCATCCAGGCGATCAAGGGCGTCGAGGTCGGCGACGGCTTCGCGACCGCTGCCCGCCGTGGGTCCGAGGCGCACGACGAGCTCTTCCGCGAAGACGGCGAGATCTACCGCACGTCCGACCGCGCCGGCGGCACCGAGGGTGGCATGTCCACGGGCACCGTGCTGCGCGTCCGCGCCGGCATGAAGCCGATCGCGACCGTCCCGCACGCGCTGCACACCATCGACGTCGCCACGGGTGAGGACGCCTCGGCGCACCACCAGCGCTCCGACGTCTGCGCCGTCCCGGCCGCCGGTGTCGTGGCCGAGGCCATGGTCGCGCTCGTCCTCGCCGACGCCGTGCTCGAGAAGTTCGGTGGCGACAACGTCGTCGAGACGAAGCGGAACCTCGACGCGTACCTCGCGTCGATCCCGGAGACGCTGCGCACCCGCAGCACCGAGGCCGCCGAGCACTCCACGGCCTGGTGACGCACGCACCCGAGCCGGCGGCGGCGTCGCCGTCGGCCGGTCCCGCAGCCCCGGTGGTCATCATCGGGCCGATGGGCGCCGGCAAGTCCAGCGTCGGCAAGCGCGTGGCGAAGGCGCTCGGCGTCCCGTTCACCGACACCGACCGGGTGATCGTCCGCGAGCACGGTCCGATCCCCGGGATCTTCGCGGACCGTGGCGAGGCCGCCTTCCGTGAACTCGAGGCCGCAGCCGTCCGGGCAGCGCTGTCGACCGGGGGCGTCATCGCCGTCGGTGGCGGCGCCGTCACCCACGTCGCCACGCGCGAGGCCATGGCCGGGGCGCGCATCGTCCTGCTGACCGTCTCGCCCGAGGCCGTCGCCGACCGGATCGCCGGCAGTGACCGGCCGCTCCTGGCGAACGGCGGCATCGACGCGTGGCAGACGATCATGGACGCGCGAGCGGCGACCTACGCCGAGCTCGCGCACGCGGTGTTCGACACCTCGCGCCGGCCGATGTCGCACGTCGTCGACGACGTCGTCGCGTGGCTGCGCGACGAGACCCCTCCGGCCAGCACCGGTGCACCCACGAGCGAAGGAACAGCGTGACCGACCCGACCCAGTCCGTCCTCCCCGAGGGCACCACCGAGATCCGCGTCGGCGGCGCGGACGGCTACGTCGTGGCCGTCGGCAACGGCCTGCTCGGGTCGGTGCCGGCGCTCCTCGGACCTCGCGTCGCGAAGGTCCTCATCGTGCACGCCCCGACGCTCGGCGCCCGGGCGAACGCGCTGCGCGACCTGCTCGTCGACGCCGGCCTCGAGGCCCTCATCGCCGAGGTCCCGGATGCCGAGGGCGCCAAGCGCGTCGAGGTCGCCGCGTTCTGCTGGCAGATCATGGGGCAGTCCGACTTCACCCGCACCGACGCCGTCATCGGCCTCGGCGGCGGTGCCGTGACCGACCTCGCCGGGTTCGTCGCGGCGACCTGGCTGCGCGGGGTGCCGTACGTCGCGATCCCCACGAGCGTGCTCGGCATGGTGGACGCGAGCGTCGGCGGCAAGACCGGCATCAACACCAACGAGGGCAAGAACCTCGTCGGCGCCTTCTACCCGCCCCGCGCGGTCGTCGCCGACATCGACCTCGTCGCCACGCTGCCGCGCAACGAGATCCTCACGGGCTTCGCCGAGATCGTGAAGGCCGGCTTCATCGCCGTCCCGGAGATCCTCGACATCATCGAGGCCGACGTCGACCGCGTCACCGACCCGACCACGCCGGAGTTCCGTCGCGTCGTCGAGCTCGCGATCGAACTCAAGGCGCAGGTCGTCTCGGACGACTTCACCGAGCAGGGCCGCCGCGAGATCCTGAACTACGGGCACACCCTCGGGCACGCCATCGAGCACGCCGAGCGGTACCAGTGGCGACACGGAGCGGCCGTCGCGGTCGGGATGGTCTTCGCCGCCGAGCTCGCGCGCCTCACCGGACACCTCGACGACGCCACGGTGGACCGGCACCGCGCGATCCTCGAGTCGCTCGAGCTGCCGACGACCTACGGCATCGGCCGCTGGGAGGGGCTCCTCGCCACGATGCGTCGTGACAAGAAGGCCCGCGCCGGCATGCTCCGGTTCATCATCCTCGACGGTGTCGGCAAGCCGGTCACGCTCGAGGGGCCCGAGGACCACCTCCTCTTCACCGCCTACCAGGAGGTCGGGGTCTAGCTCAGCGGAGGACGCGGCGGGTCCGTCGCCACCACCACTTCACCCGCATCGACACGGTGAGGACATCCGTCCGCTTCCATTCGTGGAACTCGGCGATGGTCGCTCCGTTCTCCCATGCCCAGTACGCGTCGTCGTCGCGGTCGGGATCGAGCGCATCCGGGAGGCATCTGAAGACCGGCATCACTCCGGCTCCTTCATGTCGACGGTCGGCCTGCTCCGAGGGACGCGGCGGCGCAACGCGCGGTCTGCGAGCCGCCGGTCTGCCTTGGACCACCACGATACGTCGGCGAGCCCCGGAGCACAGTTGTCGAAATGTCGTATGTCTGATCACCCTGGTGCTGCGAAACGGACCAGGTGAATCGATCCCAGCGTGACGCAGTGGAGGCGGCCGCAGGGCGAGCGTCGGCCGACCTGGGGACGACGAGCCGCGCCTCCAGGCTGTGGAGGAACCGACCACGCAGGACGGGGGAGCAGACTGGAACCGTGCCCACCCCGCCACGCCTGAGCGACCTGTCCACACCGGACGCGACCGACCCCGGGACCGTCCGGTCCCGTGCCCGCCGGTTCACCGAGCTGCTGTCGATCGCACGCCGGCACGGCCTCGTCCCGTTCCGGCGCCTGGACTTCTCGCACGACCCGGCGACCTCGGACCTCCGCCGCAGCCAGGCCGAGCACCTCCGCCGTGCGCTCGAGGAGGCCGGCGGTGGGTTCGTGAAGATGGGACAGCTCCTCTCCACCCGCGACGACCTGCTCCCCGAGGAGTGGACCGAGGGGCTCGCGCACCTGCAGCGGAACGTGTCCCCGGCACCCGCGGACGAGGTCGCAGCGCTGCTCGAACGCGAACTCGGCGCCCCCGTGGACGAGGTCTTCGCGGCCTTCGACCCGGTCCCGGTGGCCGCGGCGTCGATCGCACAGGTCCACCGAGCCCGTCTCGCCGACGGCACGAGCGTCGCCGTCAAGGTGCAGCGGCCCGGCATCGACCAGGCCGTGCGGCGCGACGTCGACATCGCCCTCCGTGTCGTGCGCTTCATGGCGCGCTGGTCGGTCGAGGCCCGTCAGGTCGGCGTGCAGGACGTGGCCCAGCAGTACGCCGGCGACCTCGTGCGGCAGGTCGACTTCAGCTCGGAGCTCCGGAACCTCGAGGCACTGCGGGCTGCCCAGCGCCGGAGCGCCCGCCCCGACGAGGTGCGCTTCCCGGACCCGTACCCGGAGCTCTCCGGTCGGCGCGTGCTCGTGATGGAGTTCCTCGAGGGGGACACCCTCAGCGCGATCCGGGCCGAGCGGAGCGACCGCGACCTCGACCAGCCGATGCGGTCGATCCTCCGTGCGTTCCTCCGGCAGGTCGTCTTCGACGGGGTCTACCACGGTGACCTCCACCCCGGGAACGTCCTGCTGCTGCCCGACGGCCGGCCGGCGCTCATCGACTTCGGCTCGGTGGGCAGGCTCGACCCCGGCCTGCGGGACATCGTGCAGGAGCTGCTCGCCGCGTACATCCAGGACGACACCTCGCGGATCGCCGACGCGGTGCTCCGGATGGCACCGGTCCGGGACGCCCAGGACGAACCCGACTTCCGCCGGGACATCGCGCGCTTCGTCGCGGACGAGCTCGGTCCGGGTGCCCGGATCGGCGTCGAGACGGTGGACGACGCCGTCGCGGTGTTCGGCCGGTACCGGCTGAAGGCGCCGCCGGACTTCGTCGCCGCCGCGCGCGCCCTGGCGATCTTCGAGGGGACACTGCGCACGCTCGCCCCCTCGTTCGACCTGCTCGAGGAGTCACGGGGACTCGCCTCCGAACAGATCCGCGACCAGCTGCGACCGGGCAAGCTCCGGGACGTGGCGGTGCGCGAGCTGTTCAGCGCGGTGACGGCCGCACGCCGGCTCCCTCGCCGGGTGGACCGCATCGGCGAGGCGATCGAGACCGGCAAGCTGTCGGTCAACATCCGGCTGTTCGCGGACCGGCGGGACCGACGGACGCTGAACGGGGTGGTCCGGCGGGTGCTGCTCGTGCTGCTCGGCGCCGGGGCCGGCATCCTGTCGATCGTGTACCTCGCGCTGCCGGCCCGGCCGACCGCGGTCATCTCGACCGGGGTGGCCGGAGCGCTGCTCGGGGGAGCGGCGGTGGTGCTGCTCGCCTGGGCGGCGGTCGACGCGATCCGCGCGCGACGACGAGAGTGACCGCAGGCGCAGGCGCAGGCGCAGGCGCAGGCGCAGGCGCAGGCGCAGCGCGCACTGCGCGGGGACGCCACGACCCGTCCGCTACACTCGTCCGGGACCCAGCGCGGTCCGCAGACCTTCACAACACGATCGAACGGGACATCGAAGACTCATGGCCAGTACCACTGACATCAAGAACGGCGCCGTTCTCATCATCGACGGGCAGCTCTGGTCGGTCGTCGAGTTCCAGCACGTCAAGCCGGGCAAGGGCGGCGCGTTCGTCCGCACCAAGCTGAAGAACGTCGTGTCGGGCAAGGTCGTCGACCGCACCTTCAACGCGGGCGCGAAGATCGACACCGCGACGGTCGACCGCCGTGACTACCAGTTCCTCTACGAGGACGGCGACTCCTACGTGTTCATGGACACCGACACCTACGACCAGATCCCGGTCTCGGCGACGGTCGTCGGCGACGCGAAGAACTACCTGCTCGAGTCCGCGATGGTCACCATCGCGATGAACGAGGGCAACCCGCTCTACGTCGAGCTCCCGACGTCGATCGTCACCGAGGTCGAGACCGAGCCCGGCCTGCAGGGCGACCGCTCGTCCGGTGGCACGAAGGACGCGACGATCATCGCGACCGGCCACCGCATCCAGGTTCCGCTGTACCTCGAGAGCGGCACCACGGTGAAGATCGACACGCGCGACGGCAGCTTCCTCGGCCGCGTCAACTCCTAGGCGACGCCCGTATGAGTGCTCGTTCGAAGGCCCGCAAGCGCGCCCTCGACATGCTGTACGTGGCCGAGGTGCGTGAGCTCCCGATCGCGGACGTCCTCGCGACCGAGACCGTCCGGCACCTCGACCAGCCGGAGCGTGCCTCCAGCTGGGACTACGCCCGCCAGATCGTCACGGGTGTCGACGACGCGCGCCACGAGATCGACGCCGTGATCGTCGAGCACGCCCAGGGGTGGTCGATCGCCCGCATGCCGGTGCTCGACCGCTGCATCCTGCGCATGGGCGTCTGGGAGCTCCGGTTCAACCCCGAGGTCCCCGACGCGGTCGCGATCGCCGAGGCGGTCGAGCTGGCCCAGTCGCTCTCGACGGAGGAGTCCGCCGGGTTCGTCAACGGAGTGCTCGGGGCCGTCGCCGGCGGCCGCGCGCCGGGCGAGAAGGCGAGCGGTGCACCGTCCGGTCGGACGGTCGCAGAGGACCAGGAGTCCCGGTAGGGTTGACCACGTCAGCATCCTTTAATGCCGTCCGGTGAGGCGGGGAAGGAGGTCGGCGTGGGCACCAGAACGGTCCTGCAGCACTCCGACATCACGCGTGCTCTGACACGCATCGCGCACGAGATCCTCGAGGCCAACCACGGTGCCTCGGACCTCGTGCTCCTGGGCATCCCGACACGGGGTGCCGTCCTGGCCGAGCGGCTCGACCGCATCCTGGCGGACATCGAGCCCGAGTGGGTGGACAGCGAGCCCGAGCGGACGAGCGAACCGGCAGCGACCGGCGCGGACGCCGGCAGGTCGCACCGCGTCGGCACGCTCGACGTCACGATGCACCGCGACGACCTCGGCCACGGCATCGGTCGCGCGCCGCACCGGACGACCATCCCGGCGAGCGGCATCGACGGCAAGGTCGTGGTCCTCGTCGACGACGTCCTGTACTCCGGTCGCACGGTCCGAGCGGCGCTCGACGCGCTCCAGGGCATCGGTCGCCCGCGGGCGGTCCGGCTCGCCGTGCTCGTCGACCGGGGCCACCGCGAGCTCCCGATCCGCGCGGACCACGTCGGCAAGAACCTGCCGACGGCCTCCGACGAGCGGGTGACGCTCCGGCTGACCGAGACCGACGGCACCGACGAGGTCGTCATCGAGCAGGGCGACGGGGGTGCAGCGTGAAGCACCTCCTCTCCACCGCCGACCTCTCCCGCGCCGAGGCGATCCACATCCTCGACGTCGCCGAGGAGATGGCCGAGGTCAACACGCGCGAGGTCCGCAAGCTCCCCGCGCTCCGCGGCAAGACCGTCGTGAACCTCTTCTTCGAGGACTCCACGCGCACCCGGATCTCGTTCGAGGCGGCCGCCAAGCGCCTCTCCGCCGACGTCCTCAACTTCGCGGCGAAGGGCTCGAGCGTCTCCAAGGGCGAGTCCCTCAAGGACACCGTGCAGACCCTCGGCGCGATGGGCATCGACGGCATCGTGATGCGCCACGGCGCGTCCGGTGCGCCGCGGGTCCTCGCCGACGCCGACTGGATCGACGTCCCGGTCGTCAACGCCGGCGACGGCACGCACGAGCACCCCACGCAGGCCCTGCTCGACGCGTTCACGATGCGTCGGCGCCTGCACGGTGCCGGCAGTCGGGGCCAGGGCCTCGACGGCGTCCGGGTCCTCATCGTCGGCGACGTGCTGCACAGCCGGGTCGCCCGGAGCAACGCCTGGCTCCTGCAGACCCTCGGCGCGAGCGTCACGTTCGCCGCGCCGCCGACCCTGCTCCCCGTCGCGAGCACGCCGTTCGGCGCCGCGGTGCACCACGACCTCGACGTCGCCCTCGCCGAGGACCCGGACGTCGTGATGACCCTGCGCATCCAGCAGGAGCGGATGAACGACGCGTTCTTCCCGAACCCGCGCGAGTACACCCGGCACTGGGGCCTCACGGCGAGCCGGTTCGCCCGGCTCGACGAGCGCACGCTGATCATGCACCCGGGCCCGATGAACCGCGGGCTCGAGATCGCCGGCGTCGCCGCCGACGACCCCCGCTCGACGGTCGTCGAGCAGGTCGAGAACGGCGTGTCGGTCCGGATGGCCGTGCTCTACCTGGCCCTGACCGGGGCCGAAGCGACCGCAGCAACGAAGGAGACCGTCGCATGACCGCCCACCTCATCCGCGGCGCGCAGCTGGTCGACGGCACGCGTGCCGACATCCGCCTGGAGGCGCGGCGCATCACCGCGGTCGGGTCCGGTCTCGACGCGGCCGGCGCCACGGTCGTCGACGCGGACGGTCTGATCGCCCTGCCCGGTCTCGTGGACCTCCACACCCACCTGCGCGAGCCCGGCTTCGAGGAGTCGGAGACGGTCCTCACCGGCTCGCGTGCCGCGGCCGCCGGCGGCTTCACCGCCGTCAACGCGATGGCGAACTCGTCGCCCGTGGCGGACACCGCCGGGGTGGTCGAGCAGGTGCAGGCGCTCGGCGACGACGCCGGGTACGTCACGGTGCGCCCGATCGGTGCGGTCTCCCAGGGACTCCAGGGCACCCACCTGTCCGAGATCGGCGCGATGGCGACGAGCCGGGCGAAGGTCCGGGTCTTCTCGGACGACGGCTCGTGCGTGTCCGACCCGCTCCTCATGCGCCGGGCGCTCGAGTACATCAAGGGCTTCGGCGGCGTGCTCGCGCAGCACGCGCAGGAGCCGAGGCTGACCATCGGCGCCCAGATGAACGAGGGCCGGCTGTCGTCGGAGCTCGGGCTCGCCGGTTGGCCGGCGGTCGCGGAAGAGGCGATCATCGCCCGCGACGTCCTGCTCGCCGACCACGTCGGGGCGCGGCTGCACGTGTGCCACGTCTCGACCGCCGGCAGCGTCGAGGTGATCCGCTGGGCCAAGTCCCGCGGCATCGACGTCACCGCCGAGGTCACGCCGCACCACCTGGTGCTGACCGAGGACCTCATCGCCGGGCACGACGGCGCACCCGGCTACGACGCCCGGTACAAGGTCAACCCGCCGCTGCGCTCGCGCGAGGACGTCGACGCCCTCCGGGCCGCCCTGGCCGACGGCACGATCGACATCGTCGCGACCGACCACGCGCCGCACACCGCCGAGGCGAAGTGCTGCGAGTGGCCCGCGGCGGCGAACGGCATGGTCGGCCTCGAGTCCGCGCTGAGCGTCGTGCAGGCCGCCGTGGTCGACGACGGCCGGCTCGACTGGGCCGACGTCGCGCGCGTCCTGTCCGAGGCGCCCGCGCGCATCGGCCAGGTCGAGGGGCACGGGCAGCGGATCGCCGAGGGCGCACCGGCCGAGATCACCCTGTACGACCCGACGGCCGTCCGCGAGTTCTCCGTCGCCGACCTCGCCGGGCAGTCGCAGAACTCGCCGTACCTCGGCATGCGGCTCCCGGGCCGGGTCGTCGCGACCTTCCACCACGGGTACCCGACGCTCCTGGCGGGGGAGCTCGTCGACGCGGAGACGGTCGCCGGACACGCGCGCGCCGCGCGGACGGAGGCGACGGCATGAGCGGTGACGCGCTGCGCTGGCTCGAAGGCGGGATCATCCTCGCCCTCGTCGTCGCGCTGTTCGTCGCCATGGCACGCACCTGGCGGACGCGGGCGAGGAAGCAGGCGGAATCCGTGCCTCCCGTCCCGGTGCCGACCGACGTCGGACCGGCGGCCGGGTCCTGGGACGGCTTCACCGTCGCGACGACCCGCGCCGACCAACCGCTCGAGCGGATCACCGCTCGGCGGACTCGGCTTCCGGGGCCGCGGCGGCGTGACCGTCCACGACGCCGGCGTGGTGCTCCACCACGCCGGCACCCCGGACCGCTGGATCGAAGCCTCCGCCGTCCGCGGCGCCGACCGCGCCACGTGGGCCATCGACCGCGTGGTCGAGCCCGGGGGACTGGTCCGTCTGCGATGGACGGCGACCGGCGCCGCAGGTGCGTCGGACCTCGACACCTACTTCCGGTTCCCGGAGGGCGACGGCGCAGCACTGGCCGCCCTGCAGGGACTGTCGACGAAGCACGAACACCCGCACACCGCGGGCGAAGGGACGAACTGATGACACGCGAACGGGCCGTACTGGTCCTCGAGGACGGCACCCGGTACGACGGCTGGGCCTACGGCGCCCGCGGGCGCACGCTCGGCGAGGTGGTCTTCGCGACCGGCATGACCGGGTACCAGGAGACGCTCACCGACCCCTCCTACGCCGGACAGATCGTGGTGCAGACCGCGCCGCACATCGGCAACACGGGTGTGAACGACGAGGACCCCGAGTCCCGTCGCATCTGGGTCGCCGGCTACGTCGTGCGCGACCCCAGCCGCGTCGTGTCGAACCACCGCGCGAACGCCTCGCTCGACGACCACCTCGTGCGCGACGGCATCGTCGGCATATCCGGGATCGACACCCGGGCGCTCACGCGCCGGATCCGCGACGCAGGCGCCATGAAGGGCGGCGTGTTCAGCGGCGCCGACGCCGCCCTGTCCGAGTCGGAGCAGCTCGACGCGGTCCGCGCGCAGGCCACGATGGCGGGCGCGAGCTTCTCGTCGATCGTGTCGACGCCCGAGACCTACGTGGTCCCCGCGGTCGGCGAGCAGATCGGCAAGCTGGCCGTGCTCGACCTGGGTGTGAAGGCCTCGACCACGCGGTACCTCGCCGAGCGCGGCTTCGAGGTGCACGTCGTGCCGCAGGACATCACCGCCGACGAGCTCGAGGCCCTCGCGCCGGACGCGCTCTTCTACTCGAACGGCCCCGGCGACCCTGCCGCGTCGGACGCCCAGGTGGAGCTGCTCCAGGGCAGCCTGAAGACCGGGCGCCCGTTCTTCGGCATCTGCTTCGGCAACCAGCTGCTCGGACGGGCCCTCGGGTTCGGCACCTACAAGCTCCCGTTCGGGCACCGCGGCATCAACCAGCCGGTGCTCGACACCGTGACCGGAAAGGTCGAGATCACGAGCCAGAACCACGGCTTCGCGGTCGACGCGCCCCTCGGCGAGGTCGTCGAGTCACCGGCCGGCTTCGGTCGCGTCGAGGTCTCGCACTACTCCCTGAACGACCAGGTGGTCGAGGGCCTCCGCGCGCTCGACGTGCCCGCGTTCAGCGTGCAGTACCACCCCGAGGCGGCGGCCGGCCCGCACGACTCCATGTACCTCTTCGACCGGTTCGCGGACCTGGTGCGCGAGCGTCGCGACGGAGAGCCGCTCGACGCGGCGACCGCCGACGCCACGACCCCCGCAGCAGACATCACCAAGGAAGCCAACTGATGCCGAAGCGCGCAGACATCAACTCCGTCCTCGTCATCGGCTCCGGCCCGATCGTCATCGGGCAGGCCGCCGAGTTCGACTACTCCGGCACCCAGGCGTGCCGCGTCCTCCGTGCCGAGGGCGTCCGGGTGATCCTCGTCAACCCGAACCCGGCGACGATCATGACCGACCCGGACTTCGCCGACGCGACCTACATCGAGCCGATCACGAGCGCCTCGCTCGAGGAGATCATCAAGATCGAGCAGCCGGACGCCGTGCTGCCGACCCTCGGTGGCCAGACCGCCCTGAACGCCGCGATCAAGCTCGACGCCGAGGGCATCCTCGACAAGTACGGCGTCGAGCTGATCGGCGCGAAGGTCGACGCCATCCAGCGCGGTGAGGACCGCCAGCTCTTCAAGGAGCTCGTCCTCGAGTCCGGCGCCGACGTCGCGCGCAGCCACATCGCGCACACCTTGGAGGAGGCGAAGGAGTACGCGCAGGACCTCGGCTACCCGCTCGTCGTCCGTCCGTCCTTCACCATGGGCGGCCTCGGCTCCGGGTTCGCCTACAACGAGGAAGAACTCGTCCGCTTCGTCGGCGACGGGCTGCAGTCCAGCCCGACGACGGAGGTCCTGCTCGAGGAGTCGATCCTCGGTTGGAAGGAGTACGAGCTCGAGCTGATGCGCGACAACTACGACAACACCGTCGTGATCTGCTCGATCGAGAACGTCGACCCCGTGGGCGTCCACACCGGCGACTCGATCACCGTCGCCCCCGCGCTGACGCTGACCGACCGCGAGTACCAGAACATGCGCGACATCGGCATCGACATCATCCGTCGCGTCGGCGTCGACACCGGCGGCTGCAACATCCAGTTCGCCGTCGACCCGTCGAACGGCCGCGTCATCGTCATCGAGATGAACCCGCGCGTCTCCCGCTCCTCGGCGCTCGCGTCGAAGGCGACGGGCTTCCCGATCGCGAAGATCGCCGCGAAGCTCGCGATCGGGTACCGCCTCGACGAGATCGAGAACGACATCACCCGCGTCACCCCGGCCAGCTTCGAGCCGACGCTCGACTACGTGGTCGTGAAGACCCCGCGGTTCGCGTTCGAGAAGTTCCCCGCGGCGGACGCCACGCTCACCACGACGATGAAGAGCGTCGGCGAGGCGATGGCGATCGGCCGCAACTACGCGACGGCGCTGCAGAAGTCGCTCCGCTCGCTCGAGAAGCGTGGCTCGTCGTTCCACTGGGACACCCCGGCGGCCGAGCTCGACAAGGACGCCCTGCTGCAGAAGTCGACGATCCCGACCGACGGTCGCATCGTCACCGTGCAGCAGGCGCTCGTCGCGGGCGCCACAGCCGACGAGGTCTTCGAGGCCACGAGGATCGACCCGTGGTTCATCGACCAGATCGTGTTGATCAACGAAGTCGCTCTGGAGGTCAAGAACGCCGAGACCCTCGACGCCGACACCCTCCGCTGGGCGAAGGAGCACGGCTTCAGCGACGCGCAGATCGGCAGCCTGCGTGGGATCACCGAGCAGCAGGCCCGTGACGCCCGTCACGCCGAGGGCATCCGCCCGGTGTTCAAGACCGTCGACACCTGCGCCGGTGAGTTCCCGGCCCTCACGCCGTACCACTACTCGTCGTACGACGCCGAGACCGAGGTCGCCCCGAGCGACCGCAAGAAGGTCGTCATCCTCGGCTCCGGTCCGAACCGCATCGGGCAGGGCGTCGAGTTCGACTACTCCTGCGTCCACGCGTCCTTCGCGCTGAGCGCCGCCGGGTTCGAGACGATCATGATCAACTGCAACCCGGAGACGGTCTCGACCGACTACGACACCTCGGACCGCCTGTACTTCGAGCCGCTGACCACCGAGGACGTCCTCGAGGTCATCGAGGCCGAGGCGGCCTCCGGCGAGCTCGTCGGCGTGGTCGTGCAGCTCGGCGGCCAGACGGCCCTCGGGCTCGCGAAGCCGCTCGAGGCGGCGGGCATCCCGATCCTCGGCACCAGCCCGAGCGCGATCGACTCCGCCGAGGAGCGCGGCCAGTTCTCCGCCATCCTCGACGCCGCCGGCCTGCTCGCGCCCCGCAACGGCACCGCCCACGACCTCGCCAGCGCGACCGCGGTGGCCGAGGAGATCGGCTACCCCGTCCTCGTCCGCCCGTCCTTCGTGCTCGGCGGCCGCGGCATGGAGATCCTGTACGACTCCCCGTCGCTCGCGGACTACTTCGACCGGATGGCCGACCAGGCGATCATCGGCCCGGAGCTCCCGCTGCTGGTCGACCGCTTCCTCGACGACGCGGTGGAGATCGACGTCGACGCACTCTTCGACGGCGAGCGGCTCTACATCGGCGGGATCATGGAGCACCTCGAAGAGGCCGGCATCCACTCCGGCGACTCGGCCTGCACCCTGCCGCCGGTCGGCCTCGGCCGTGCCGAGATCCAGGGCGTCGTGGACGCGACCGAGAAGATCGCGCGCGGCATCGGCGTCCAGGGCCTGCTCAACGTGCAGTTCGCCATCGGCGCGGGCGTGCTCTACGTCCTCGAGGCGAACCCGCGCGCCAGCCGCACGGTCCCGTTCGTCTCGAAGGCGCTCGGCATCCCGCTGGCCAAGGCGGCGTCGCGGATCATGACCGGCACGACGATCGACACGCTCGTCGCCGAGGGGCTCCTGCCCGCCCGTGACGGCGCGTTCGTGCCGATCCAGTCCCCGATCGCCGTGAAGGAGGCCGTGCTGCCCTTCCGCCGGTTCCGCACCCACGACGGCCAGGTCGTCGACTCGGTGCTCAGCCCGGAGATGCGCTCCACCGGCGAGGTCATGGGCATCGACCGCGACTTCCCGCGGGCCTTCCTCAAGTCGCAGGAAGCCGCGTACGGCGGTCTGCCGACGAGCGGCACCGTGTTCGTGAGCGTCGCCGACACCGACAAGCGCGCCATCGTGCTCCCGGTGCACCGGCTGCAGCAGCTCGGCTTCACGATCACGGCGACCGAGGGCACGGCGGAGATCCTGCGCCGCAACGGCATCGAGGTCACGCTCGTCGGCAAGTACAGCGAGGGCGGTGAGAGCGTCGTCGACCTGCTGGCCCGGAACGAGGTCGACATCGTCATCAACACGCCGTCGGGTGCCGCCGGTCGTGCGGACGGGTACGAGATCCGTGCGGCGACGGTCGCGGCGGACAAGCCGCTGTTCACGACGATCGCGCAGCTCGGGGCCGCGGTCGCGGCGATCGAGACGATCGGGTCGCCGCACAGCGTGCGGAGCCTGCAGGACTACGCGCTCGAGCGCGCCACCTGGTGAGCGACCCGGGCACGGGAGGCGCGGCCTCCTTCGGCGTCCGGCTCGCGTCCGCCATCGGGTCGCGTTCCGCCCTCTGCGTCGGCATCGACCCCCACGCCGCCACCCTGGCGGCGTGGGGGCTCGGCCGCGACGAGCAGGGCCTGACCGCGTTCGGCGCGACCCTGGTCGACGCGGCCGCCGGCCGCGCCGCGGTCGTGAAGCCGCAGATCGCCTTCTTCGAGGCCGCGGGGGTGGCGGGCTACCGTGCGCTCGACGCGACGATCCGTCGGGCACGCGATGCGGGCCTCCTGGTCGTCGCCGACGTCAAGCGCGGCGACATCGGGTCGACGGGGGACGACTACGCGCTCGCGTGGCTGGACCGCGACGGTCCGTTCGCCGCCGACGCCATGACGGTGTCGCCGTACCTCGGCTACGGCTCCCTCGCGGGAACGGTCGACGTGGCGCGCCGGAACGGTGCCGGGGTCTTCGTGCTCGCCGCCACGAGCAACCCCGAGGCGCGCGTGCTGCAGACCGCGGTGCTCGCCGAGGGACCTCGTTCGGGGCGGAGCGTCGCTGCCGGTATCGTCTTGGACGTGGCAGACGACAACCGGAGAGGCGGCGACCAGCCCCTCGGCGACGTCGGGCTCGTGCTCGGCGCGACCCTCGACCTCGACGACTTCGGCATCGACGCGGACACCATCGGCACCGCGCCGATCCTCGCCCCGGGCTTCGGTGCCCAGGGCGCCCGCATCGAGGACCTCCGCGCGCTGTACGGCGCCCGCGCCGAGCAGGTGCTCGTCAGCGAGTCGCGCGGCCTGCTCACCGACGGTCCCGACGGCGTCGCCGCCCTCGTGACCGACCGTGCGGACCGGATCCGCGCCGCGCTGGGGGCCGCCGCATGACGACGGACCGCGACGGCCTGCCCGCACACCGGAACCCACCCGAGGTCGACCGGGTCGCCGCGGCTGCCGCTGCGGTGGCCGCCCGTCGTGCCCGGGCCGCGGTCAAGGCCGCCGTCGCGTCGGGGGAGCGCTCCGCACTCGAGGTCGCCCGCACCGCCTGGTCGGACGCCGACGCGCCCGCCGAGAAGTCCCTGCGGGTGCGCGACCTGCTCACGAGCCTGCCCGGCATCGGACCGGCACGGGCGGAGTCGATCATGGGCGAGCTGCGGATCGCGCCGTCGAAGCGCCTCGGCGGCCTCGGCACCCGGCAGCGGTCGGAGCTCGCCGACTGGCTCGCGGCCCGCGGTCGCAAGCGCGGGTCGTCGAAGCTCGTCGTCCTCGCCGGCCCCACCGCGGTCGGCAAGGGCACGGTCAGCGCGTACATCCGCGAGCAGTACCCGGACGTCAACCTCAGCGTCTCGGCGACGACCCGCAAGCCCCGCCCGGGCGAGGTCGACGGCGTGCACTACTACTTCGTGGACGACGCCGAGTTCGACCGGATGATCCGCGACCGCGAACTCCTCGAGTGGGCCACCGTCCACAACTCGTACCGGTACGGCACGCCCCGGCCGCCGATCGACCGCGCGCTCGACGCCGGCGACAAGGTGATGCTCGAGATCGACCTGCAGGGCGCACGCCAGGTCCGCGACGCCATGCCCGACGCGGTGCTCGTCTTCCTGCTGCCCCCGTCGTGGGAGGAACTCGTGCGCCGACTGATCGGCCGGGGCACGGAATCGGCCGAGGAACAGGCTCGCCGGCTCGACACCGCGAAGGTCGAACTCGCCGCCCAGGACGAGTTCGACGTGCGCATCGTGAACTCCGATGTCGGCACTGCGGCGCGTGAGGTCGTAGACTTGTTCACTGCGCCCTGACCGGGCGTCCCCCCGTTCCGTCGACTGGAGACACCATGGCCAACCCCCAGGGCATCATCGACCCGCCCATCGACGACCTGCTCGCCAAGGTGGAGTCGAAGTACGCGCTCGTCATCTTCGCCTCGAAGCGCGCGCGACAGATCAACGACTACTACGCCGACCTGCACGAGGGTTCGCTGTTCGACAACGTCGGCCCGCTGGTCGACTCGACGATCGACGACAAGCCGCTGTCCGTCGCACTGCACGAGATCAACGAGGACAAGCTCACCGTCACCAAGCAGCAGCAGCCCACCGACTGACCGCGGTGACGAGCAGCAGCCTGCGCCTCTTCACGTCCGAGTCGGTGACGGAGGGGCACCCCGACAAGATCTGCGACCAGATCTCGGACACGATCCTCGACGCGCTGTTGACCGTCGACCCGCACGCACGCGTCGCGGTGGAGACGATGGTCACCACCGGGCTCGTGCACGTCGCCGGCGAGGTCACGACCTCGGGCTACGTCGAGATCCCGAAGCTCGTCCGTGACGTCATCACGGGCATCGGCTACAACTCGTCCGAGGTCTCCTTCGACGGCCACACCTGCGGCGTCGAGGTCTCGATCGGTGCGCAGTCGCCCGACATCGCCCAGGGTGTCGACGAGTCCCTCGACGCGCGCTCCGGCGCCGGCGTGGACCCGCTCGACCGCCAGGGCGCCGGCGACCAGGGCATCATGTTCGGCTTCGCGACGAACGAGACCCCCGAGTACATGCCGGTCGCGATCTGGCTGGCGCACCGCCTCGCCGAGCGGCTGGCCGCGGTCCGCAAGTCCGGCGAGCTGTCGTTCCTGCGTCCCGACGGCAAGACCCAGGTCACGGTCGGGTACGACGGTGTCGTGCCGAAGACCGTCGAGACCGTCGTGCTCTCCACGCAGCACTCGCCGTCCGTCACGCTCGACGAGCTCACCGCCGCGGTGACCGAGCACGTGATCCGTCCGGTGCTCGCCCAGGTCGACCTCGACTCGTCGCACGTCGACGTCATCGTGAACCCGACCGGCCGGTTCGAGATCGGCGGCCCCCAGGGCGACGCCGGCCTCACCGGACGCAAGGTCATCGTGGACACCTACGGCGGTGCCTCCCGCCACGGTGGCGGCGCCTTCAGCGGCAAGGACCCCTCGAAGGTCGACCGCTCGGCCGCCTACGCGTTGCGCTGGGTCGCGAAGAACGCGGTCGCCGCGGGCCTCGCCGACCGGCTCGAGGTGCAGGTCGCCTACGCGATCGGCCGCGCGAAGCCCGTCGGGCTCTACGTCGAGTCGTTCGGCACCGGACACGTCGACGACGCCACGATCGAGGCCGCGATCCTGCAGGTCTTCGACCTCCGGCCGGCCGCGATCATCCGCGACCTCGACCTGCTCCGTCCGATCTACGCGAAGACCGCGACGTACGGGCACTTCGGCCGCGAGCTCCCCGGGTTCACCTGGGAGCAGCTCGACCGCGTCGGGGAACTCCGCGCCGCCGCAGGACTCGTCGCCGCTGCCGTCTGAGGCCTCGGCGTGACCACCGTCGCGCGCGTCGTCCTCGACTCGCCGCTCCCGCAGTTGGACCGTCTGTTCGACTACCGGGTGCCGGACGGGCTCGAGGACGACTGCGTGCCGGGGGTGCGGGTCAAGGTGCCGCTCCGCACCGGTGCGCGCATGTCCGACGCCTACGTGGTCGAGATCGTCACCGAGGGTGAGTACCCGGGTGAGCTCAGCGCCATCGAGACGGTCGTCTCCCCGGTGCCGGTCCTCGCGCCGGAGATCTGGTCCCTCGCGCGCGCCGTGGCCGACCGTGCCGCGGGGGTGGCGTCCGACGTGCTCCGGCTCGCCGTGCCGACGCGCCAGGTCCGTGCCGAGAAGGCCTGGCTGGCCCGCGACACCGCGTGGTCGCCGGCGGCGGTCGAGCCGCCGCCCGTCACCGGCTACGTCGACGGCGTCCTGGAGGCGCTGGTCGCCGACCACGGTCGCGCTGCGGTCGCCGCCGTCCCCCACCCGACAGCGCTCGGTGCCGCCGACGCGCCGGTCTGGGTCCCCGGGTGGGCCGCCACGCTCGCCCAGGCGGCCGCGCACACGGTCGCCGCGGAGCAGTCGGCCGTGATCGCCGTGCCGGACTTCCGCGACGTCACCGACCTCGAGCGTGCGCTTCTCGCGGTGCTGCCGCCGGAACGGGTCGTCCGGTTCGACGCCAAGCAGACGAACGGGCAGCGGGCGAAGGCCCTGCTGCAGGCGAGGACCCACGCGGTCGTCGCGATCGGCAACCGCACGGCGGTGTACGCGCCGGCGACCGAGCTCGGACTCATCGCCATGTGGGACGACGGGGACGCCTCGTTCATCGAGCCGCGTGCCCCGTACGTGCACACCCGGGACGTCGCCCTCGTCCGGGCCGCGCAGTCCGGGGCCGCGCTGCTGTTCCTGTCGCACGCCCGGAGCACCGACGTGCAACGGCTCGTCGAGCTGCACTGGCTGCAGGAGGTCACGCCGTACCGGGTGAAGACACCCAAGGTCATCCCGACCGTCCAGCAGACCGGTGCCGAGGGGTACGCGGCACAGGCGCGCATCCCGAGCTCGGCGTGGCGTGCCGCGCGCGAGGCCAGCCAGCACGGAGCCGTCCTCGTGCAGGTAGCCAGTCCGGGGTTCGGCACCGGGCTCGTCTGCGCCGAGTGCGGTGAGCGCGCGCACTGCCGGATCTGCGGCGGTCCGCTCGGCAGCCCGCACCGGGGCGCGACGCCGCAGTGCCGGTTCTGCGGCGCGCTGGCGGTCGGGTTCCGCTGCCCGACGTGCGGCAACGGCACGGTGAAGCCGGTCGGGCAGGGGGCGCAGCGCACCGCGGACGAGCTCGGCCGGGCGTTCCCGGGCACCCGCATCGTGGTCGCCGACGGCTCCCGTCCGCTCGACGAGGTCCCGGCGCGCCCCTCGGTCGTGGTCGCCACCCGCGGTGCCGAGCCGAGTGTCCCGGGCGGGTACGCGTGCGTGCTCCTGCTCGACGGGGAGCGCATGCTCGCGCGCGAGGGGCTCCGCGTGCAGGAGGACGTCCTGCGCTTCTGGACGAACGCCGCCGCCAAGGGAGCCCCGGGCGCCGAGGCGTACCTCGTCGGCATCGGCGGGAAGCTCGCGACGGCCATGGCGCTGTGGCGGCTCGACGGTCCGGCGCACGACGAGCTCGCCGACCGCCGCGAGCTGCACTTCCCACCGGCCGTGCGGGTCGCGACGCTGACGGGCACGGACGAGGCGGTGACGGCCGCGGTCGAGGCGCTCGACGGCCTCACGGTCGGCCCCGTGCTCGGTCCGGTGCCGGTCGAGGACGACGCACTCCCGGGCACCGTCCGTGCGATCGTGCGCTTCCCGTACGCGCACGGTGCCGAGGTAGCGGCGACCCTCAAGGCCGAGGTGATCCGGCGTGCGTCCACGCGGCGGGTGCTGCCCGGGGGGAACCGACGTCGGGCGGCGCCGGCGCTCCGGGTGCGGCTCGACGACGCGGAGCCCTTCAGCGAGGTCTGACCCGGCCGGCCGCGCGCTGCTGGGCGCGGGCCGTCGCGTCGGACCCGCGCCGTGCCTCCAGGGCGCCTGTCGCGCGCCGCGCGTTGCCTGCGCGCGCATGTTCCGACGTTCCGCCCGTCGATCGACGTGTGTTCTGTCGACGCATGCGCACGCACCGGCCGCCCGGGCGCCCGGGTCCGGGCTGTGCATGCGACATGCGCGGCCCGCGCGCGCGACCTGTGCCAGGGTGGACGACGGCGGTCACGAGCCGCCGACGACACACATCACGCACGACGAGGTGACGCGGATGACGCCGATGAGGGCGCTGTACAAGCCGGACGCTGCTCCGGGACTGATCATGACCGAGCGGCCGGTACCGGTCCCGACGGAGGACGAGGTCCTCATCCGGGTCCTCCGCACCGGGATCTGCGGGACCGACCTGCACATCCGGCGGTGGGACGACTGGGCGGCCTCGGCGGTCACGGCCCCGCTGGTCCCCGGACACGAGTTCTTCGGCGAGGTGGTCGAGGTCGGCTCCGCCGTGCGCGACGTCGCGGTGGGGGACCGGGTCTCCGGCGAGGGCCACATCGTGTGCGGCACGTGCCGGAACTGCCGGGCCGGCCGACGCCAGATGTGCATCCGCACGACGGGCCTCGGCGTGCAGCGGGACGGCGCCTTCGCGGAGTACCTGACGCTGCCCGGCGCGAACGTGTGGGTGCACCACGCCGACGTCGACCCCGAGGTCGGCGCCCTGTTCGACCCGCTCGGCAACGCGGTCCACACGGCGCTCGCGTCCCCCGTCGTCGGCGAGGACGTGCTCGTCACCGGGTGCGGGCCGATCGGCCTCATGGCGATCGCGGTCGCCCGGCACGCCGGTGCCCGGTTCGTGGTCGGCACGGACGTCAGCGCGAACCGACTGCGGATGGCCGAGGCGATGGGCGCCGACCTCGGCGTCGACGTCGGTGCCGCCGGTGACCCGATCCGGGCGGCGCAGGAGCAGCTCGGCATGCGCGAGGGGTTCGACGTCGGCTTCGAGATGTCCGGCGCCCCGACCGCCCTCCCGGCGATGGTCGACAACATGAACCACGGCGGGCGGATCGCCATGCTCGGACTGCCGACCGGCGAGATCGCGGTCGACTGGGGCAAGGTCGTGACGCACATGCTCACGGTCAAGGGCATCTACGGCCGCGAGATGTTCGAGACGTGGCAGACCATGAGCTCGATGCTGCAGACGAGCGAGGTGCTGCGCGACCGCATCGCCTCGATCGTCTCGGGGCGCTTCGCGGCGCGTGACTGGGAGGCAGCGTTCGCCGCAGCGGCGAGCGCGGACGGCGGCAAGGTCGTCATCGACTGGACGGAGATCTGATGTACGGCGCGATCAAGGACCACCTGACGGCCGAGCTGGCGGACATCGAGGCCGCCGGGCTCACGAAGCGGGAGCGCGGCATCGCCGGTCCGCAGCGTGCGGCGATCGAGGCGGACGGTGCTCCGCTGCTGAACTTCTGCGCGAACAACTACCTCGGGCTGGCCGACTCCACCGACCTCGTCGACGCGGCGAAGGACGCCCTCGACCGGTGGGGCTACGGCATGGCGAGCGTCCGGTTCATCTGCGGCACGCAGGACCTCCACCTCGACCTCGAGCGTCGCGTGTCGGCGTTCCTCGGCACCGAGGCCACGATCCTGTACTCGTCGTGCTTCGACGCGAACGGCGGCCTGTTCGAGGTGCTCCTCGGGCCGGAGGACGCGATCATCTCGGACGAGCTGAACCACGCCTCGATCATCGACGGCGTGCGGCTCTCGAAGGCGCAGCGGTACCGGTACCGCAATCGCGACGTGCAGGACCTCGAAGCGCAGCTCGTCGCCGCCGGGGACGCCCGGTTCCGCGCGATCGTCACCGACGGCGTCTTCTCGATGGACGGCTCGATCGCCCCGCTCGCCGAGATCTGCGACCTCGCGGACCGGTACGACGCCCTCGTCATCGTCGACGACTCGCACGCCGTCGGGTTCGTCGGCGAGCACGGCCGCGGGACGCCCGAGCTGTGCGGCGTCGCGGACCGGGTCGACGTGTACACGGGCACGTTCGGCAAGGCACTCGGGGGTGCGAGCGGCGGGTACGTCGCCAGCCGGCAGGAGATCGTCGACCTGCTGCGGCAGCGGTCCCGTCCGTACCTGTTCTCGAACTCGCTCGCGCCGGTGATCGCCGCGGGGACGGTCGCAGCGCTCGACCTCATCGAACGGTCGGACGACGCGCGCGAGCGGCTGCGGGCGAACGCGGCACGCTTCCGGTCGCTCATGACCGACGCCGGGTTCGAGCTGCTGCCGGGGGAGCACCCGATCGTCCCGGTCATGTTCCACGACGCGGCCCTGACCGCACGGATCGCCGACGAGATGCAGGCGCGCGGGATCTACGTGACGGCGTTCAGCTACCCGGTGGTCCCGAAGGGCCGGGCGCGGATCCGGGTCCAGCTCTCGGCGGCGCACACCGGGGAGCAGGTCCGGCGGTGCGTGACGGCCTTCACCGAGGCGCGAGCGGCCGCGGCGCGAGCGGCCGAGGCGTGAGCGGCCGCGGGTCCGGTCGGCGACGCGGTCAGCCCGCGGTGACGGCGGTGTGGCGCTCCCGCGGGAAGACCACGCCGAGCGCCACCATCCCGATCGCCAGCACCAGGTGCAGCCAGTTGTCCGCCCAGTTCAGCGGCACGAAGTTCGCCCCGAAGTCGTGTCCGGCGGTGAACAGCCCGTACACCCACAGCACGAAGTAGACGACCCCACCGATCACGAGGTACATGCGAGACCCGGTCGCGTACCGCGCCGCGAGCAGTCCGACGACCCCGAACAGCAGGTGCACGACGTTGTGGAGCACCGACACCTGGAACAGTCCGAGCAGCATCGCCATCGAGCCGTGCCCCGCCCCGCCGAGGTCGCCCGTCGTCAACCCGGGGACGAACCCGGCGATCCCGACGAGCAGGAAGACGATCCCGACGACGAGTGCGATCGCCTGGATGCTCGAGCCCGCGTAGCGGTTGGTGGACGTGGTGACGTCGGACATGGTGGGCCTCCTCGTTCGGCTGCTGGTGACGGTACCCGTGGCAGACTCGGACGGTGACGACGGGGGAACGCACGAACGACCGCACGGGGGCCCGCACGCTCCCGCTCGCCAGCTGGCGCTACCAGGGCACGCTGCGCACGTACCAACGCGACGTCCTCGACCGGGTGCCGGTCGAACCCGGCGACCCCGTCCACGTCGTCGCGCCCCCGGGGGCCGGCAAGACCCTGCTCGGGCTGCTCCTCGCCGGACGCCACGGTGCGCGCGCCCTCGTGCTCGCGCCGACCGCGACGATCCGCGCGCAGTGGGCCCGATCGGCGTCGGCCCTGGACGGCGACGCGACGGTGTCCGAGGACCCGGACCGGCCCGGCGACCTCACTGCGCTGACCTACCAGATGCTCTCCGTGCTCGACACCGGCAGTCCGCTCACCGACCTCGCCACCGCGGACTGGCGTCGCGAACTCGTCGACGGGGGACGGGACGACGCGGCCGCGGCACGGTGGATCGACGACCTCCGCACCAGCAACCCGGCAGCGTTCCGGAAGGGCGTCCGTCGCCGTTCCCGCGCGATCCGGAAGCGGCTCGCGCGCGAGGACCCCGAGCGCCT
The DNA here is from genome assembly GCF_031453355.1 of Curtobacterium sp. SORGH_AS_0776. Lineage (NCBI taxonomy): Bacteria > Bacillati > Actinomycetota > Actinomycetes > Micrococcales > Microbacteriaceae > Curtobacterium > Curtobacterium sp. SORGH_AS_0776. The sequence continues at coordinate 2,887,715 of NZ_JAVIYU010000001.1, read as the reverse complement.
CGCCGAGGCCCTGCACCCGAACGCCCGCGCCCTCGTCGACCGGCTCGTGGCACACGGCGTCGAGACCGTCGTCCTCGACGAGTGCCACCACCTCCTCGACCACTGGGCGCTGGTGGTCGCCTACCTGCTCGGCCGCATCCGCGCGTCCGGCCGCGAACCGGTCGTCATCGGCCTGACCGCGACCCTGCCGTCCACCGACGACCGCGACGCCCACGACACCTACACCGCACTGCTCGGCGACGTCGACCACGAAGTGCCGACACCCGCCGTCGTGAAGGAGGGCAACCTCGCGCCCTACCGCGACCACGTCTGGTTCGTCGAGCCGACCCCGGACGAGCTCGCCTTCCTGCGCGACCACGAACGCCGACTCGCCGCGCTGATCCGCGGCGCGCTCGCCGAACCCGACGGGATCGACTGGCTCGAGACGACGCTGCAACCGGAGACCAGCACCGGCGCGGTCCCCGGACCGGACCCCGGCACGCGGCCCGCCACCGCCGAGGAACGACTCGCCGCAGCCTTCGCCGCCGACTTCCCCGTCGCCGAGGCCGCCGCACGCACCCTCGCCGAGTTCCGCCCCGACCACCCGCTGCTCGCGCTCCTGCCCGACGACGTCCGACGCGCCCCCGACGCCGAGGGGCGGATCCGGGTCCTCGCCCGCTACGCCCTCGACCGACTGCTGCCCGACCCCGACCGCGCGGAGCAGTGGCAGCGCATCAAGCGCTCGATCGTGGACTTCGGCTTCACCCTGACCGACCGCGGCGTCCGACGGAGCCGGGACCCGATCGACACCGTGCTCGCATCGTCCGCCGCGAAAGACCGCGCCGTCGTCGACCTGCTCCACCTCGAACTCTCCCAGGACGCCGCCGACCGGGTCCGGGCCGTCGTGGTGACCGACCACGCCACCCACGGCAACACCCGGGGGAGCGCCGTCCCCGCCGCGGGCGCACTCCGGACCTTCGCCACGGTCGCGACGGAGGACCACCCCGTGCCGCTGCGCCCCGTGCTCGTCACCGCACGCCACCTCCGGATCGCCACCCGGGACGCCGACGTCCTGCTCCCCGCACTCGAGCAGCGCCTCGACACGACCTGCACCACGGAGCCGGTGCCCGACGACCCGCACGTGCTCAGCGTCGGGACCCCCGGTGCCGGATCGGCCGCCGTGCTGGCCGCCGTCTCCGCACTGCTCACGGACGGCACCACCCGACTCGTCGTCGGTACCCGTGGCCTCCTCGGCGAGGGTTGGGACTGCCCCGCCGCGAACACCCTCATCGACCTCACCGCCGTCGCGACCTCGTCGGCGACCCAGCAGCTCCGCGGTCGCACGCTCCGCCTCGACCCGGCGTGGCCCCGCAAGGTCGCCCACAACTGGACCGTCACCGCCGTCGTCCCGGCCGACGTCCCGCTCGACGCCGCCCCGGACGTCTCCCGGATGCGCCGGAAGCACGAACAGATCTGGGGACTCCTCCGCTCCGACTCCGCGCAGGTGGTCCGCGGCACGTCGATCGCGCTCACCGACGGACAGGCCCGCCGGCTCGCCGGACTCGTTGCGAAGGACCAGCGGCAGACCGTCCGGGCCCTCGACGAGACCATCGCCGCCGAACTCCCCACCCGGGCCGACAGCTGGGCCGCCTGGCGCGTGGGCGAGCCCTACGCCGACCGCGAGAGCACGGCGACCGTCGTCGAGGAACCACGGACGCAGCCGTTCCGCACCGGACCGACCGCGGAGTTCGTGCTCGCCGTCGTCCTCGGCGCGGTCCTCTGGCTGCTCGCCGAGTCCGCCCGGGGCATCGTCGCCCTCTGGCGGCTCGGCTCGGTGCCCGGCGTGCTCGGGCTCCTCGTCGTCATCGGTCTCGCCGTCCTGCTCGTCTGGCCCGTCGCCCGACAGCTCGGCCTCGCCCTCCGCCAGCGGTTCAGCACCGTCGGCGCGTACCGACGAGCCGTCCGGGTCGTCGTCGACGCGCTGCACCGGGCCGGTCGGGTCCCGGCGTTCGGCGAGGGGGACGTCCGCGTCACCGCGCAGATGGCGGGGAACGTGCCGCAGAGCTTCACGATGGAGGTGCTCGGCGCACGCCCCGAGGACCGCCGCGTCGTCACCGGCGCGCTCGCCGAGTTCTTCGGCCCGGTGCGGACCCCGCGCTTCCTGTTGCAGGTCAGCCGCACCGAGCGCGCGACCGTGCGCCGGGCGCCGTTGCTCGTCGTGGCCCTGGCCGTGGCCCGTGCGGTCACCCCGGGCGACCGGTACTTCGCCGTGCCGACGGCCGTGGGACGTCGCCGTGCCGATGCCGAGGCGTTCGCCGCCGACTGGAGCCGCCGGGTCGGTCCGTGCCGCCTGCACGAGATCGACTCGCCGGAGTCGCTCGTACTGCTGGTCCGTGCCCGCCGGACGTCGGGTGCCGCCACGGCCGCGCCGGTGCTCCGCGACCAGTGGTCCTGACGCGATCGGAGCCGCCGTCGGACGCGGAGCACGCGGGGAACATGGGAGGATCGAACCCATGCGTCTCGTCGTCGCCGGCAGCCCCGCTGCGGCCGTCCCCACCCTCCGCCGCCTCGCGGCGTCCGAGCACGAGATCGCCGCGGTGCTCACCCGTCCGGCGACCCCGCAGGGCCGGAAGCGCGTCCTCACCCCGACCCCCGTCGCCCAGGTCGCACAGGAGCTCGGCCTCCCGGTGATCGAGGCGTCCCGCGTCGACGACGAGGTCACCGCCCGCATCGCCGACCTCGGGGTCGACCTCGGCGTCATCGTCGCGTACGGCGCCCTGCTCCGACGCCCGGCGCTCGACGCCCCGCGGCTCGGCTGGGTGAACCTGCACTTCTCGGACCTGCCGCAGTACCGCGGCGCCGCCCCCGTCCAGCGCGCGGTGATGGCCGGCGACACCCGCACCGCCGCGACGGTGTTCCAGCTCGTCGAGGCGCTCGACGCCGGTCCGGTCTACGCGAGCGACCCGTTCGACATCGATCCCGAGGCCACCTCCGGCGAGGTCCTCGCTGCGATGGCCGAGACCGGCGCCGAGACCGTCGCCCGCGTCGTCGACGACATCGCCGCGGGCACCGCGGTCGCCGTGGAGCAGACCGGCGAGCCCACCCTCGCCCCGAAGCTGACCATCGACGACGGTCGCATCGACTTCGCTGCGCCGGCCACCGTCGTGCACGCACGCCTGCGCGGCGTCACGCCCGAGCCCGGCGCGTACGCCCTCCTCGGCGAGACCCGCGTCAAGCTGCTCCGCAGCAACCGACCGCCAGGAGGCGCGGCAGACCCCGCCCCGTCGCTCGCCCCCGGTGCGCTCAGCGTCCAGGGCGGTCGGCTGCTCGTCGGGACCGCCGACGACCCGCTCGTGCTCACCGAGGTGCAACCCGCCGGCAAGAAGGCGATGGACGCCGCCGCCTGGGCCCGGGGCCTCGGCTCCCTCGACGGGAAGGTCCTGGCGTGAGCGCCGCGAGCACCGGGCAGCGCCGGCACCACGGACCGCGGCAGACGAGCGCCCGCCGTGTCGCCTTCGACGTGCTGCGGGCGGTGCAGGTCGACGACGCCTACGCCAACCTCCTGCTCCCGACCCGGATCCGCCGCGCCGGGCTCTCCGCGCGCGACGCCGGGTTCGCCACCGAGCTGACCTACGGGTCGATCCGGATGCTCGGCCGGTACGACGCGATCATCGCCCTCGCCTCCGGCCGTCGCATCGACAACGTCGAGTCCGACGTGCTCGACGTCCTCCGGCTCGGCGCCCACCAGCTGCTCGGGATGCGCACCCCGACGCACGCCGCCGTGGACGCCACGGTCGAGCTCGCCCGCGAGGTCGGTGCCCGCCGCGCCACAGGCTTCGTGAACGCCGTGCTGCGCAAGGTGGCCGCACGCACCGACGACGAGTGGGACGCGCTCATCACCGAGGGTCGCGGTGGGGATGCACTGCTCGCCACCCGGTGGTCGCACCCCACGTGGGTGGTGTCCGCGCTGCGGGACGCCCTCGCGGCCGAACGCTCGCGGGACGAGCTCGCCGCGCTCCTGGCGGCCGACAACGCCGCACCCCGGGTGCAGCTCGCCGCGCTTCCCGGGCTGGCCACCGACGAGGACGTCGCCGCTGCCCGGGCCCACGCGGCGACCGCGACCGAACACGAGACGGACGCCGACGACGAGACGCAGGTCGCGCCTCCCGAACTGCTCACGGACCCCGAGGCGGACCTGCCGGTCTCGCCCGTCGGCATCCGCGGGATCTCCGGCGACCCCGCCCGCGTGCCGGGCGTCACCGCCGGACGGCTCCGCGTGCAGGACGAGGGCTCCCAGCTCGCGGCACTGGCGCTCAGCCGGTCGTCGGCGATCCGGCCGGGGGAGCGGTGGCTCGACCTCTGCGCCGGGCCCGGCGGCAAGGCGGCGCTCCTCGCGGCCGAGGCCGCACAGGGCGGGGCGACCCTCGTGGCGAACGAACTCGTGCCGGCGCGTGCCGGACTCGTGCGGAAGGCCCTCGCGGGCGCCGGTGACGGCGTGACCGTGGCCGAGGGCGACGGTCGGCGCTTCGGTCGCGACGGCGCCGGGGTGCGGTTCGACCGGATCCTGCTCGACGCGCCGTGCACCGGACTCGGAGCGCTCCGGCGTCGTCCGGAGGCCCGGTGGCGCAAGCAGCCCGAGGACGTCCCCGAGCTCGCCGCGCTGCAGGCCGAACTGCTCGACGCCGCCGTGCGGGTGCTCGCACCGGGCGGGACCCTCGCGTACGTGACGTGCTCGCCGCACCTGGCGGAGACCCGCGGCCAGGTCGACGCCCTGATGGCGCGGCACGGTGGCGAGCTCGAGCAGCTCGACACCGCGTCCGTCGTGCGGTCGGTGGCCGCTCGGGATCCTCGGGTTGCCGACGGGACGACGGTGCAGCTCTGGCCGCACCGCATCGGGACGGACGCGATGTTCATCGCGCTGTTCCGGCGGCTCGGCTAGCCCCAGAGTCCAGCAGCAGGCCGCCGGCTCAGCGTGACCGGCGGTACGCGCTCCCGTCGCAGGTGTGCACGGCGTCCTCGTCGAACAGCGCCCGCAGGTTGTACGCGGCGCAGTCGCGGAAGGTCGCGATGCTGATCCACCGCGCCGAGCGGCGGAGCTCGCCCTTCGCGGGCCCGTCCGAGCCGATGCCGGCCCGGTGCACCGTCCAGGCGATGTCCCGCGCCTCGGCGTCGAGGTAGCGCATCACCGCCTCGTTGTCGGCGTGCTGCCCGCGGTACGCGCGGGCGAGCGTCGCCCGCACGAGCCGCAGCACCGGTGCGAGCCGCCGGCCGGGAGGCGCGCTCAACCCGCCCGCCTGGTAGAGCAGGCGGGTGGCACCGCTCCGACGCATGGCCGGCACGAGCGCCCGGACGAAGGGCGTGTTGACCAAGCGGTCACGCTGCGCGTCGACGTCCCCCAGCATCACGACGACCGCGGTCACGCCGTCCAGCAGTGCGTCGAGGTCGAGGTCGTCGGGGACGGATCCCGGTACGACCTCGAGCTCGTCGTGCTGGATCGTGAGCTTGGCCGGCGTGCGGGCGACCGCGCGCACCCGGTGTCCGGCGTCGAGGGCGAACTGCGTGAAGTGCTGGCCGGTCTGGCCCGTCGCGCCGAAGACGAGCAGGTGCTGTTGGGATGTCATGGTCCCAATCTAGGCAATGCCTAGAAAATAGGCAATGCCTAGTCGCGGGGTAGGGTGGAGCCATGCCGGATCGTCCCTTCCACCACGGGAACCTCCGCGCCGTCCTGCTCGACGAGGCCGTGACGGTCCTGCGTGAGGACGGTGTCGACGGGCTGTCCCTGCGTGACCTCGCGCGCCGTGCCGGTGTGAGCCACGGAGCGCCACGGAGCCACTTCGTCGATCGCCAGGCGCTCCTCGACGCCGTGGCCGAGCTCGGCTTCGACCGGCTGGCCGCCGCGGTGCGCCGAGCGCTGGCCGGGGCCGGTGACCTGGACGACCGCTTCCGCCGGGTCGCCCTCGCGTACGTCGACTTCGCGATCGACGACGCCGCGCTGATGGACCTGATGTTCCAGGCGAAGACGACCACCCGGGCCGAGTCGGTGCAGGCCGCCGCCTCGTCGCTGTTCGAGGTGCTCGACGGCGCGATGGGGAGCGCGATGGCGGACGGCGGCGACGGCGACTCCCGGCACCTCTTCAAGCTCCTGTTCGCCGCCACCATGCAGGGGATCGCCGCGCTCGTGGTCTCGCGTCGGATCGACCGCGCCGAGGGGGAGCGGCTGGTGGACGCCGCGCTGGAGACGATGCTCCGCTCGGACCTCGGCTCCCGCGCGGTCGGCGCGAGCTGAGGCCGGTGCGGAGCGGGCTGACGGACGCACCCCGGTAGGCTCGACGGGTGACGATCCGCATCTCGCCGAGCATCCTGTCCGCCGACTTCGCGAACCTCGAACGCGAGCTCCAGCGCATCGAGACCGCCGACCTGGTGCACGTCGACGTGATGGACAACCACTTCGTGCCGAACCTCACGCTGGGCCTGCCGATCGTGCAGCGCCTGCAGGAGGTCTCCCCGGTGCCGCTCGACGTCCACCTCATGATCACGAACGCCGACACCGAGGCGCCGAAGTACGCCGAGACCGGTGCGTCGAGCGTGACCTTCCACTTCGAGGCCGCCGACGACCCGGTGGCGACCGCCGCGGCGATCCGCTCGAACGGCGCCCGGGCGGCCGTCGCGGTGAAGCCGAGCACCCCGATCACCCAGGTGCTCCACCACCTCGACGCCTACGACATGATCCTGCTCATGACGGTCGAGCCCGGGTTCGGCGGCCAGGCGTTCATGCGCTCGGTGATGCCGAAGCTCGCCGACGCCCGTGCGGCGGTCGACGCCTCGGGGCTGGACGTCTGGCTCGAGGTCGACGGCGGGATCGCGGTCGACACGGTGCCCGAGGCGGTCCGCAGCGGTGCCGACACCCTCGTGGCGGGCTCCGCGGTCTACGGCGGCGAGCCGGCCGCGCGCATCGCGGACCTGCGCGAGGCGGCCGCGGCAGCACGCTCGTGACCGGACCGGCGCCCGAGGTGACGGGTGTGACGGACACGAGCCGCGCCTCCCGTCCGGACGGTACGTCGGCCGTGTCGGCGGGGGACGGTAGCCTGGTGCGCGTGAAGACGTTCGACGACCTGTTCCAGGAGCTCACCGAGAAGGCGCGCACGCGCCCCGAGGGCTCCGGCACCGTCGCCGAACTGGACGCCGGCGTGCACCAGATCGGCAAGAAGATCGTGGAAGAAGCGGCCGAGGTCTGGATGGCGGCCGAGTACGAGGGCGACGAGCGCACCTCGGAGGAGATCTCGCAGCTCGTGTACCACCTGCAGGTGCTCATGGTGGCGAAGGGGCTCACCCCGGCGGACGTCTGGCGACATCTCTGATCCGCTGATCAGCCGCCGACCCTCCACCAGAAAGCAGACCCCCTGATGCTCCGCATCGCCGTGCCCAACAAGGGCTCCCTGTCCGAGACCGCGTCCGACATGCTGCGCGAGGCCGGGTACGCCGGCCGCCGCGACCCGAAGGCCCTCCACCTGCTCGACGAGCGCAACGGCGTCGAGTTCTTCTTCCTCCGCCCGCGCGACATCGCCACGTACGTCGGCTCCGGCGCGCTCGACGTCGGCATCACCGGCCGCGACCTGCTGCTCGACTCCGGCTCCGCCGCGCACGAGGTCGACGCGCTCGGGTTCGCCGACTCGACGTTCCGGTTCGCCGGGACGCCCGGCCGGTTCAGCACGCTGCAGGACCTCGACGGTGTGCGGGTGGCGACGAGCTACCCCGGGCTCGTGGGGGAGTTCCTCGCGAAGCACGGCGTCACCGCGACGCTCGTGAAGCTCGACGGCGCGGTCGAGAGCGCCGTGCGCCTCGGTGTCGCCGACGCCGTGGCCGACGTGGTCTCGACGGGCAGCACGCTCCGGGCCGCCGGGCTCGAGATCTTCGGGCCGGTCATCCTCGAGTCGACCGCGCTCCTCATCTCCACCGACGAGACCATCCCCGGCATCGACGTCCTGCGGCGCCGACTGCAGGGCGTGCTCGTCGCGCGCGGCTACGTGATGCTCGACTACGACATCCCCACCGGGCTCCTCGAGCAGGCGACCGCCGTCGCGTCGGGCATCGAGTCGCCGACGGTCTCGCCGCTGCACGGTCGCGACTGGTCGGCCGTCCGCGTGATGATCCCGCGCGACGACGCGAACCTCATCATGGACGCGCTGTACGACCTCGGCGCGCGCGCCATCCTCGTCAGCCCGATCCACGCCGCACGACTGTGACCGGCTCCGGTGCCGTGCCTCCGGCGCGCGCGGGCGGGGTCGCCGTCCGGGTCATCCCCTGCCTGGACGTCAAGGGCGGCCGGGTGGTCAAGGGAGTCAACTTCCTGGACCTGCAGGACGCCGGTGACCCGGTCGAGCTCGCCGCTCGCTACTACGAGCAGGGCGCGGACGAGCTGACCTTCCTCGACGTGGGTGCCACGGTCGAGAACCGCGCGACGATGTACGACACGGTGACGCGCACGGCCGAGCAGGTGTTCATCCCGCTCACCGTCGGTGGCGGCGTCCGGAGCGTCGACGACGTGTCGCGGCTGCAGCAGTGCGGTGCGGACAAGATCGGCGTGAACAGCGCCGCGATCGCGCGGCCGGACCTCGTCGGCGAGATCGCGGACCGGTTCGGCGCGCAGGCCGTCGTGCTCTCCCTCGACATCAAGCGGTCCGACCGGATGCCGTCGGGCTTCGTCGTGACGACCCACGGCGGTCGGACCGAGTCCGACCTCGACGCGCTCTCCTGGGCGCGCGAGGCCGTCGAGCGCGGCGCGGGGGAGCTCCTCGTCAACTCGATCGACGCGGACGGCACGAAGAACGGGTTCGACGTCGAGCTCGTGGCAGCGGTGCGCGCGGTCGCGTCGGTCCCGGTCATCGCTTCGGGAGGCGCGGGTCGGCTCGAGCACTTCGCCCCCGCGATCGAGGCGGGCGCGGATGCCGTCCTCGCCGCCAGCGTCTTCCATCGCGGCGAGATGACCATCGGTGACGTGAAGGCCGCGCTGCGCGCGACCGGGCACGCCGTCCGCTGATCCGCCGCCGTAGGCTAGGAGTCTCATGACCGACAGCACCAGCACCAGCACGGACGCGGTCCTCGACCGCGCGCGGTTCGGTGCGGACGGGCTGCTCCCCGCCATCGTGCAAGAGGAGTCGTCGAAGGACGTCCTCATGCTCGGCTACATGGACCGAGAAGCGCTCCGCCGCACCCTGACCGAGGGACGGGTGACCTTCTGGTCGCGGTCCCGGAACGAGTACTGGCGCAAGGGCGACACCTCGGGGCACGCGCAGTACGTGCGCGGGGCGGCGTTCGACTGCGACGCGGACACGCTCCTCGTGACCGTCGAGCAGGTCGGCGCCGCGTGCCACACCGGCGCGCACCGCTGCTTCGACGTCGACCCCCTCGAGCCCGTGACGGCGTCCGCGCCCGACGGCGCCGCGTCCGCTCACGCCGATGCGCCGTCCGCTCTCGCTGGTGCGCCGTCCGCTCTCGCCGGCGGGGCCGTGGAGGAGACCCGATGAGCACCGCGACGCTCTCCGACACGCCGCACACGACCTCCCGTCCGGAGTTCGACGCCCTGCTCGACGCCCACCGCGTCGTCCCCGTCGTGCGCGCGCTCTACGCCGACAGCGAGACGCCGGTCGGTGTCTACCGGAAGCTCGCCGACGGTCGGCCCGGTACCTTCCTGCTCGAGTCCGCCGGGCAGGGCGGCCTCTGGTCGCGCTGGTCCTTCGTCGGGGTGCGCAGCTTCGGCGTGCTCACCCAGGACGGCGACCGTGCCGCGTGGATCGACACCGGCATCCCGGCGTCCCGCGCCGTCGACTCGCTCGACGGCGAGCCGCTCGAGGTCCTGGCGCGGCTGCACGAGCGCTGGGCGACCCCGCGGATCCCCGGCACCCCGCCGCTCGTCGGTGGCACCGTCGGGTTCATCGGCTGGGAGGCCGTCCGTCAGCTCGAGCACCTGCCGAACGTGCCGCCGGCCGACTTCGACGTCCCGGGGCAGGCCCTCGCGTTCGTGTCCGAGCTCGCCGCGCTCGACCACCGCACCGGGCTCGTCCTGCTCGTCGCCAGCGTGCTGAACGACGGTGTCGACGACGCCGAGACGCTGTGGGCGGACGCCCAGGCGCGACTCGACCGGATGCAGGCCGACCTCGTGCAGCCCTCCGCCGCCACCGTCGCCGAGGCGTTCGACATCGCCGAGCCGACCCCGACCCACCGGTCCACCCCCGCGGACTACATGGCGGCCGTCGAGCGGTCGAAGGGCTTCATCCGCGACGGGGACGTCTTCCAGGTCGTCATTTCGCAGCGGTTCGACCACGAGGTCACCGCGGATCCCCTCGACGTCTACCGCGTGCTGCGGACGCTCAACCCGAGCCCGTACATGTACTTCCTGTCCCTGGCGGACACCGCCGACGAGCGCTTCTGGATCGTCGGTGCCTCGCCCGAGGCCCTGGTCAAGGTGCAGGACGGCCGGGCGATCACCCACCCGATCGCCGGGTCGCGCCCGCGCGGCGCCACGCCCGAGGCGGACGTCCGTCTCGGCGAGGACCTGCTCGAGGACCCGAAGGAGCGCGCCGAGCACCTCATGCTCGTCGACCTGGCGCGCAACGACCTGCAGAAGGTCTGCGAGCCGGGCACGGTCGCCGTGACCGAGTTCATGACGGTCGAGCGGTTCAGCCACATCATGCACCTGGTGTCGAGCGTCGAGGGCGCCGTGCGGCCCGGTGCCTCGGCGATCGACGTGTTCCGGGCGACCTTCCCGGCCGGCACCCTCTCCGGGGCGCCGAAGCCGCGGGCGCTCGAGATCATCGACGAGCTCGAACCCGCGAAGCGTGGTGCCTACGCGGGCGTGGTCGGCTACTTCGACTTCGCCGGCGACGCCGACCTCGCGATCGCGATCCGCAGCGCCCTCATCAAGGACGGTGTGGCACGTGTGCAGGCCGGGGCCGGGCTCGTGGCCGACTCCGACCCCGAGACCGAGCACATCGAGGCCGTGAACAAGGCCGCGGCACCGCTGCGTGCCATCGCGACCGCGAACCGGATGCGCGGGGTGCACTCGTGACGGCCCGCCGCTCCCGGCCGCTCGTCGTCGTCGCCGGCCTCGCCGTCGCGGGCATCATCATGCTCTCGTGGACGCAGACCTGGTTCACGGTCCACCTCCACGCGGGCGCTGCCGTCGCCGCGAAGGTGGACGCCGACGGTGCGGCCGCGGTCCCGCAGTACACCGCCCTGGCGATCGCGAGCCTCGCGCTCTTCCTGGCGATGACCATCGCCGGTCGGGTCGTCCGGATCGTGCTCGCCGCCGTCGAGATCCTGCTCGGCGTCGGCGTGGTGGTGTCCGGCATCACCGCCCTGGCCGACCCGGTCGCCGCAGCGAAGGGCGCCGTGGGCGAGGTCGCGGGCGTCGCGGACCTGTCCGCCGTCCGCCGGGCCGTGTCGAGCGTGGACGTGTCGGCGTGGCCGGTCGTCGGCATCGTCGGCGGCGTGCTCGCGGTGGCCCTCGGGGTCGTCGTGCTCGTCGTGCAGCGGTCCTGGCCGGGGCCGAGCCGGAAGTACGGCGCGGCCACCGCGGGTGCGGCGGCGGATGCCCGTGCGGTGCCGCCGGTCGAGCGTGACGCCGTCGTGGACTGGGACGACCTGAGCGCCGGTGTCGACCCGACCTCGGACGCGGTCGCAGGCGCCGACAGCGCAGCCGCGGGCCCCGACGACGCGAGCGCGGACGCTGCCGGAGCGGCCCCGGACGACACGGTAGGATCGAACGGACGCCGGTCGAACGACGGCGTCGAAGCAGAACGAGGAGCACCGTGAGCAACACTGAGCCCGCAGAACTCGGCGAAGGCCACTCGCCGGCAGCCTGGACCGCCGTCGTGATCATGCTGATCGGATTCGCGGCCGGCACGCTGTTCTTCTGGTTCGACCAGCCGTGGGGCGTCTGGGCCTCCGCCGGCGTGGTGCTCATCGGCCTCATCGTCGGTGGCGTCATGAAGAAGGCGGGCTACGGCGTCGACGGCCCGAAGTTCGTCCCCAAGCACCACTCCGAGTAGGTCCGGCATGCCGAACGTGCTCGAGACCCTCGTCGCGGGCGCGCTCGAGGACGCCGCGGCCCGTCGCGTCGACCGTCCCTACGCGGACGTCGAACGCGACCTGGACCGCGTCGCGTCCCCGCTCGACGCCCTCACGTTCCTGGCCCCCGGCGACCGGGTGAAGATCCTCGCCGAGGTCAAGCGTGCCAGCCCGTCCCGCGGGTCCATGGCCCCGATCGAGGACCCCGCGTCCCTCGCCGCCGACTACGAGCGCGGCGGTGCCTCGACGATCAGCGTCCTGACCGAGGGGCGCAAGTTCCTCGGCAGCCTCGCCGACCTCGAAGCGGTCAAGGCCCGGGTGAGCGTCCCCGTCCTCCGCAAGGACTTCATCGCCGACCCCTACCAGGTGATCGAGGCCCGGGCGTCCGGTGCCGACGTCGTCCTGCTCATCGTGGCGGCGCTCGAGCAGCAGCAGCTGGTCGAGCTCCACGCCCTGGCGGAAGAACTCGGCATGCGCGTCCTGGTCGAGGCGCACTCGGCGGACGAGGTCTCACGCGGCCTCGACGCCGGCGCCCGGATCCTCGGGGTGAACGCCCGCGACCTGACCGACTTCTCGCTCGACCGCGACCTGTTCGGATCGCTCGCCGACCGCATCCCCGACGGGGTCGTGCGCGTCGCCGAGTCCGCGGTCGCAGGACCGGCCGACGTCGCGCACTACCGTGCCGCCGGCGCCGACGTCGTCCTGGTGGGGGAGGCGCTCGTGACGGGCGACGACCCCTATGCCACACTCGCGTCGTTCATCGCAGCCGCCGACCGCGACTGACCGACGACAGCATCCATCCCAGCCCGGTTCGCCGGGCGTGTCCCGGGAGACCCATCGTGACCTCACTCCGCGACCTGCACGGACCGTACTTCGGCGACTTCGGCGGGCGGTTCGTCCCCGAGTCGCTCGTCCTCGCGCTCGACGAACTCGAAGCGGCGTTCCGCGAGGCCTGGGCGGACCCGGCCTTCCGCGACGAGCTCGACACGCTCCAGCGCGACTACACCGGGCGACCCTCGATCATCACCGAGGTGCCCCGGTTCGCCAAGCACGCCGGCGGGGCCCGGATCATCCTCAAGCGCGAGGACCTCAACCACACCGGCTCGCACAAGATCAACAACGTGCTCGGTCAGGCCCTCGTGGCGAAGCGCCTCGGCAAGACGCGCCTCATCGCCGAGACCGGCGCTGGCCAGCACGGCGTGGCGACGGCCACCGCGGCGGCGCTCTTCGGCATGGACTGCGTCGTCTACATGGGCGCCGTCGACACCGAGCGCCAGGCGTTGAACGTCGCCCGGATGCGCCTGCTCGGTGCCGAGGTGATCCCGGTCGAGACCGGCTCCCGCACGCTGAAGGACGCCATCAACGACGCCCTGCGCGACTGGGTCGCCAACGTCGACTCCACGCACTACCTGCTCGGCACCGTCGCCGGCCCGCACCCGTTCCCCGAGATGGTGCGCGAGTTCCACAAGGTCATCGGCGAAGAGGCCCGCCAGCAGGTCCTCGACCGGGTCGGGCGCCTGCCGGACGCGGTCGCCGCGTGCGTCGGCGGCGGCTCGAACGCCATGGGCATCTTCGAGGCCTTCCTCGACGACGAGTCCGTCGCGCTGCACGGCTTCGAGGCCGGTGGCGACGGCGTCGAGACCGGTCGGCACGCCGCGAGCATCACGCTCGGTCGCGAGGGCGTCCTCCAGGGCACGAAGTCCTACCTCATGCAGGACGAGGACGGCCAGACGATCGAGAGCCACAGCATCTCCGCCGGGCTCGACTACCCGAGCGTCGGACCGGAGCACGCCTACCTCGCCTCGATCGGGCGTGCGAAGTACGAGCCGATCACCGACGACGAGGCGATGGAGGCCTTCCGCCTGCTGAGCCGCACCGAGGGCATCCTGCCGGCGATCGAGTCGTCGCACGCCCTCGCCGGGGCGATCAAGCTCGGCAAGGAGCTCGGTCCAGAGGGCGTCATCCTCGTGAACCTGTCCGGCCGGGGCGACAAGGACGTCGCGTCCGCCAGTCGCTACTTCGGCATCCTCGACGAGAACGCGGTGCAGCTGTGACCACGAACCAGACGGTCGCGACGACGATCGACACCGCCAACGCCGAGCGCGCGGGGGCCGTCGTCGGGTACCTGCCCGCCGGCTACCCCGACGTGCAGACGAGCGTCGACGCCGCCGTGGCCCTGGCCGAGAACGGCGTCGACGTCATCGAGCTCGGCCTGCCGTACTCCGACCCGGTGATGGACGGCCCGGTCATCCAGCGGGCGGCAGAGGAGAGCCTGGCGAACGGCTTCCGCGTCGCGCAGGTCTTCGACGCCGTGCACCAGATCACCGAGCGGGCGAACGTGCCCGTGCTCGTGATGACCTACTGGAACCCGGTGCTCCGGTACGGCGTCGAGCGGTTCGCCGACGACCTCGTCGCCGCGGGTGCCGCCGGGCTCATCACGCCGGACCTCATCCCCGACGAGGGCGCCGAGTGGATCCACGAGTCGGAGCGCACCGGCCTGGACCGGGTGTTCCTCGCGGCCCCGTCCTCGTCGGACTCGCGCATGCAGCAGGCGGTCCGGTCCAGTCGCGGGTTCGTCTACGCCGTCTCCACGATGGGCGTCACGGGCGCGCGCGAGGGCGTCGACGTCGCAGCCCGTACCGTCGTGTCGCGACTCCGTGACGCCGGGGTCGAGCGCACGTGCGTCGGTCTCGGCATCTCGACGGCGGAGCAGGTCGGCGAGGTCCTCGAGTACGCCGACGGCGCCATCATCGGCTCCGCCTTCGTCCGGGCCCTCGCGGACCTCGGCGTGCAGGGCGTGGCCGACCGGGCAGCCGACCTCACCTCGGGCGCGCAGCGCCGCTGACGTCCAGGAGGCGCGGTGCCGGCGACCCCGTCGGCCCACCTGCACCGCGGTGCGGGTGAGCGACGCGTCCCGCCCGCACCGCGCCTGGCGTCGGTCACAGTTTCCACAGGACCGGGTCCCCGGTTCCTGACGCACGCACCTCCCGCGCTACAGTGAGCGGGGCCGACGGCACGTCGGCACCGCGCCCAGCCAGCACCGAAAGGCGACAGCACCTCCATGCCCCTCCTGAGCATCCCGAGCCCGAGCACCGCGTGGCAGTACTTCGACCTGACCGCCTGGCTGCGCGACGCGTTCGGTTGGTCGCTGCCGCTCGACTTCCGCATCCACGCCTACGCGATCTGCATCCTGCTCGGGATCGTCGCCGCCGTCATCCTCGCGAACCGGCGGCTCAACGCGCGCGGCGTCGAGCGCTGGATCATCATCGACATCGCGATCTGGGCCGTCCCCGCCGGGATCATCGGCGGTCGCCTGTTCCACGTGTTCACCCACGTCAGCGACTACTTCGGTCCCGGGCGCGACCCGCTGTCCTTCCTCTACATCTGGGAGGGCGGCCTCGCCATCTTCGGCGCGCTCATCCTCGGCTCGGTCGGCGCCTACATCGGCTGCCGCCAGGTCGGCCTGCGGTTCACCGCGTTCATCGACGCCGTCGTGCCGGGCGTGCTGCTCGCCCAGGCGTTCGGTCGCCTCGGCAACTACTTCAACCACGAGCTCTTCGGCATGCCGACCAGCCTGCCGTGGGGCCTGCAGATCGAGTCGTCGAACGCGGCGTTCCCGAAGGGCCTGCCCGAGGGCACGCTCTTCCACCCGACGTTCCTCTACGAGATCATCTGGAACGTCGTCGGCGTCGTCGTGATCCTGCTGCTCGACAAGAAGTTCCGCCTGCAGTGGGGCAAGGTCCTGGCGCTCTACCTGATCTGGTACGGCATCGGTCGCGCTGTCCTCGAGTCCATCCGCGTCGACACGAGCGAGACGTTCTTCGGCATCCGGACGAACGTGTGGATGTCCTTCGCGGCGATACTGCTCGGCATCATCATCTTCCTCGTCCAGTCCAAGCGGCACCTCGGCAAGGAGCCGAGCCCGTACCTGCCCGGTCGCGAGCCCCGCTCGAAGTCCGGGGTAGACTCGGACGACACCTGGTCAGAGTCCGACGACGACGCTCCGGCGGCCGTCACCGACTCCGATCCGGTCACCAGCAGCACCGCTGGCCGCGCGTAGGAAGCACCCCTCCTGCGTGACCGATCCCGATCGGTCACGAGTGTCAGCAGCACCTCCCGGACCCACCACAAGCGGGTCCGACACCTCGCACGCCGCCAGGGCAACTCACTGACGGCGGGCACGGGCACCAGTTCCGCCCACGCGTCGCGGAACGCACCACCGGGCCACCGCTGTCCCTGTTCCACTCCCTCGTGAGGACGGTTCCCCATGGCGCTCCAGCCACCCCAGTCCCCGGCGGCACTCGTGCCGCCGCACCGTCGGTTCTCCGCGATCCCGGACGCCACCGGCATGTACGACCCGGCGAACGAGAAGGACGCGTGCGGCCTGGCGATGGTCGCGACGCTCCGCGGTACGGCCGGGCACGACATCGTCGACGCCGCCCTCGGTGCGCTGCGCAACCTCGAACACCGGGGCGCGGTCGGATCGGACGCCGGGACCGGCGACGGTGCGGGCATCCTCTGCCAGGTGCCCGACGAGTTCTTCCGCGCCGAGGTGTCCTTCGACCTTCCAGCAGCGGGGGAGTACGCGGTCGGTACCGCGTACCTGCCCGTCGACGAGGACGACCGCCACGCGGTGAAGGGCGCTGTCGAGCGACTCGCGCGTGAAGAGGGCCTTCGGGTCCTGGGCTGGCGCGAGGTCCCCGTCCGACCCGAGGTCCTCGGCACCCTGGCCCGTGCGGCGATGCCCGCGTTCGAGCAGCTCTTCGTCGCCTCGATCCGGCACGACGTGCACGGTGCGTCGTGGAGCGGCGTCGCGCTCGACCGCCAGGCCTTCCGCCTCCGGAAGCGTGCCGAGCACGACACCGAGGTCTACTTCATGTCGCTGTCGAGCCGGACCATGGTCTACAAGGGCATGGTCACGACGCTCCAGCTCGAGCCGTTCTACCCGGACCTCAGCGACGAGCGCTTCGCGTCGAAGCTCGCGATCGTGCACTCCCGCTACTCCACGAACACGTTCCCCTCGTGGCCGCTCGCGCAGCCGTTCCGCACGCTCGCGCACAACGGTGAGATCAACACCGTCCGTGGCAACCGCAACTGGATGCGGGCCCGGCAGTCGCAGCTGCAGAGCGAACTGCTCGGCGACATGGCGCCCCTGCTGCCGATCGTCAGCCCGGGCGCCAGCGACTCGGCGTCCTTCGACGAGGTGCTCGAGCTCCTGACGCTCACCGGCCGGTCGCTGCCGCACGCGGTGTCGATGATGGTCCCCGAAGCGTGGGAGAACCAGGTCGGGATGGACCCCGAGCTCCGGGCGTTCTACGAGTACCACTCGATGCTCATGGAGCCGTGGGACGGCCCGGCAGCCATCACGTTCACCGACGGCACGCTCGTCGGCGCCACCCTCGACCGCAACGGCCTGCGCCCCGGTCGCTTCCTGGTGACCGACGACGGCCTGATCGTCATGGGCTCCGAGACGGGCGTCATCGACGTGCCGGCGGACAAGGTCGTGCGCAAGGGCCGGCTCCGTCCCGGCCGGATGTTCCTCGTCGACACCGAGGCCGGTCGCATCATCGAGGACGACGAGGTCAAGCGCGAGCTGGCCACGTCCGGCCCGTGGGGCGAGTGGCTCGACGGCGGCCGGATCAACCTCGGTGACCTGCCGGACCGCGAGCACATCGTGCACACGCCCGCTTCGGTGACCCGTCGGCAGCGCGCCTTCGGCTACACCGAGGAAGAGGTCCGCATCCTGCTGCGTCCGATGGCGCAGACCGGAGCGGAGCCGCTCGGGGCGATGGGCTCGGACACGCCGATCGCGGTGCTGTCCCAGCGTCCGCGGCTGCTCTTCGACTACTTCACCCAGCAGTTCGCCCAGGTGACGAACCCGCCGCTCGACTCGATCCGCGAGCAGGTCATCACCTCGATGGGCATGGGTCTCGGGCCGGAGCGCAACCTCCTGAGCGCCGGTCCAGAGCACGCGAAGCAGATCACGCTCGACTTCCCCGTGATCGACAACGACGAGCTCGCCAAGATCCAGCACTTCGAGACCGAGTCCGGTCGCCACCTGACCGTGACGATCAAGGGCCTGTACCGCGTCGACGCCGGCAAGAAGGCCATGCAGAAGCGCATCGCCGCGGTCTGCGACGAGGTCGACGCGGCGATCGAGGCCGGCAAGCAGTTCATCGTGCTGTCCGACCGCGACGGCAACGCCGAACAGGCACCGGTGCCCAGCCTGCTGCTGCTCGCCGCCGTGCACCACCACCTGATCCGCACCGAGCAGCGCATGAAGGTCGGGCTCATCGTCGAGGCCGGTGACGTGCGCGAGGTCCACCACGTCGCGACCCTCATCGGCTACGGCGCCTCGGCGATCAACCCGTACCTGGCGATGGAGACCTGCGAGATCCTCGTCCGCCAGGGCATGATCAGCGGCATCACGCCGGAGCAGGCCGTCAAGAACGTGATCAAGGCGCTCGGCAAGGGCGTGCTGAAGATCATGTCGAAGATGGGCATCTCGACGGTGTCGAGCTACGCCGGCGCGCAGGCGTTCGAGGCCGTCGGGCTCAGCCAGGAGTTCGTCGACCGGTACTTCACCGGGACCTCGTCGATCCTCGGCGGCGTCGGCATCGAGGTCATCGCGAAGGAGAACGCCGACCGGCACGCCCAGGCGTACCCGCAGGACGGCGCGGTCCTCTCGCACGAGCGCCTGCAGACGGGCGGCGAGTACCAGTGGCGTCGCGAAGGCCCGCCGCACCTCTTCAACCCGGACACCGTGTTCCGGCTGCAGCACGCGACGCGCTCCCGTCGCTACGACATCTTCCGCGAGTACTCGCAGGCGGTCGACGACCAGTCCGAGCAGCTGATGACGCTCCGCGGCCTCTTCCGCTTCGCGCAGGGTGCCCGCAAGCCGGTCCCGCTGGACGAGGTCGAGCCGATCGAGTCGATCGTCAAGCGGTTCAACACCGGTGCGATGTCCTACGGTTCCATCTCGAAGGAAGCCCACGAGACGCTCGCGATCGCGATGAACCGTCTCGGCGGCCGGTCGAACACGGGCGAGGGCGGCGAGGACGTCGACCGCCTGCTCGACCCCGAGCGTCGGAGCGCGATCAAGCAGGTCGCGTCCGGGCGGTTCGGCGTCACGAGCATGTACCTGACGCACGCGACCGACATCCAGCTGAAGATGGCGCAGGGTGCGAAGCCGGGCGAGGGCGGGCAGCTGCCCCCGACCAAGGTGTACCCGTGGGTGGCCCGCACCCGGCACGCGACCGCGGGTGTCGGCCTGATCTCGCCGCCGCCGCACCACGACATCTACTCGATCGAGGACCTCAAGCAGCTGATCTTCGACGTCAAGCGGGCGAACCCGTCCGCACGCGTCCACGTGAAGCTCGTGAGCCAGTCGGGCATCGGGGCGGTGGCCGCCGGTGTGACGAAGGCCCTCGCCGACGTCGTCCTGGTCTCCGGGCACGACGGCGGCACAGGTGCGTCGCCGCTGAACTCGCTCAAGCACGCGGGCACCCCGTGGGAGATCGGCCTCGCCGAGACGCAGCAGACGCTCATGCTCAACGGCATGCGCGACCGCGTCGTCGTGCAGGTCGACGGGCAGATGAAGACCGGCCGTGACGTCGTCGTGGCCGCGCTGCTCGGCGCCGAGGAGTACGGCTTCGCGACCGCGCCGCTCGTGGTCGAGGGCTGCATCCTCATGCGGGTGTGCCACCTCGACACGTGCCCGGTCGGTGTCGCAACCCAGAACCCCGAGCTCCGCAAGCGCTTCAGCGGCAAGCCGGAGTTCGTCGTGAACTTCTTCGAGTTCATCGCGCAAGAGGTCCGCGAGCTCCTCGCCGAGCTCGGCTTCCGGTCCCTCGAAGAGGCGATCGGCCACGCAGACGCCCTCGACGTCGACCGCGCGGTCGAGCACTGGAAGGCGTCCGGCCTCGACCTCGAGCCCGTGCTCAAGGGACCGCGGTTCGATGCCGACGAGCCCCGCCGGCACCAGCGCGACCAGGACCACGAGCTGGAGCAGCACTTCGACGTGCAGCTCATCCAGCAGACGGCCGACGTCCTCGAGCACGGGGGGACGATCGCGCTCGACCTGCCGATCCGGAACACGGAGCGCGCGGTCGGCACGATGCTCGGCCACGAGGTCACGCTCCGCCACGGCGAGAACGGCCTGCCGTCGGGGTCGATCGACGTGACGTTGCGCGGTTCCGCCGGGCAGTCGCTCGGCGCGTTCCTGCCGGCGGGCATCACGCTCCGCCTGGTCGGGGACAGCAACGACTACGTGGGCAAGGGGCTGTCCGGCGGCGAGATCGTGGTGCGTCCCGACGAGGGCAGCGGCTTCGACCCCGCGCAGAACGTCATCGCCGGCAACGTCATCGGCTACGGCGCGACCCAGGGCAGCATGTTCATCCGCGGCATCGTGGGTGAACGCTTCCTGGTGCGCAACTCCGGTGCGACCGCCGTCGTCGAGGGCGTGGGGGACCACGCGCTCGAGTACATGACCGGTGGACTCGCCCTGATCCTCGGCGAGACGGGTCGGAACCTCGGTGCCGGCATGTCCGGCGGGACCGCGTACGTCCGCGGCCTGCGGGAAGAGCACGTCAACACCGACTCGCTCGCGTCCGGTGAACTCCGGCTCGAGCCGCTCGACAGCGCCGACGTCGAGATCGTGAACGACCTGCTCGCGCGGCACGCTGCCGAGACCGGGTCGACCCTCGCGAGCGAACTGCTCGAGTCCGGTGACCTGAGCGACTTCGTCAAGGTGCTGCCGCGGGACTACGCGGCCGTGCTCGAGACCCGACAGCAGGCCGTCGACGAGGGCCTCGACCCGGACGGCGACGTCGTCTGGAACCGCATTCTGGAGGTGACCGGTGGCTGACCCCAAGGGATTCCTGAAGGTCCAGGAGCGCGAGCTCCCGGCCCGACGACCCGTACCCGTGCGGCTCATGGACTGGAAAGAGGTCTACGAGCAGCAGGAGTCCGGCGCGCTCAAGCGACAGGCCGGCCGCTGCATGGACTGCGGCGTCCCGTTCTGCCACCAGGGGTGCCCGCTCGGCAACCTCATCCCCGAGTGGAACGACCTCACCTGGCGCGGCGAGGGCCGGCAGGCGATCGAGCGACTCCACGCGACGAACAACTTCCCGGAGTTCACGGGTCGGCTCTGCCCGGCACCGTGCGAGGCGTCCTGCGTGCTCGGCATCAACCAGCCGCCGGTGACGATCAAGCAGGTCGAGGTCTCGATCATCGACGAGGCGTTCCAGAACGGCTGGGTCACGCCCCACCCGCCGGAGCGCCTGACCGGCAAGACCGTCGCCGTCGTCGGGTCCGGTCCCGCCGGGCTCGCCGCCGCACAGCAGCTGACCCGCGCCGGACACACCGTCGCGGTGTACGAGCGCGACGACCGCATCGGTGGTCTGCTCCGCTACGGCATCCCGGACTTCAAGATGGAGAAGCGCCAGATCGACGCGCGGCTCGCCCAGATGCAGGCCGAGGGCACCCGCTTCCGTGCGGGCGTCGAGATCGGACGCGACATCACCTGGGACGACCTGAAGTCCCGGTACGACGCGGTCGTCGTCGCCACCGGCGCCACGGTCCCGCGCGACCTGCCGATCCCGGGGCGCGACCTCGCCGGCGTGCACTTCGCGATGGACTACCTCGTGCAGCAGAACAAGGCGAACGCCGGCACGACCGTCGACAACCAGGTCACGGCCGAGGGCAAGCACGTCGTCGTCATCGGCGGCGGCGACACCGGTGCGGACTGCATCGGGACCGCCCACCGGCAGGGTGCGCTCAGCGTGACGAACCTCGCGATCGGCAAGCAGCCGCCGCTGGAGCGTCCGTCCGAGCAGCCGTGGCCGATGTTCCCGACCGTGTTCGAGGTCACGAGCGCCCATGAAGAGGGCGGTGAACGCCACTACCTCGCGTCCACGGTCGAGTTCCTCGCGAACGAGGCCGGCGAGGTCCGGGCGCTCCGCGTCGCCGAGACCGAGTACCTCGACGGCCGCCGGGTCCCGAAGGCCGGCACCGAGCGCGAGATCCCCGCGGACCTCGTCCTCGTCGCCATGGGCTTCACCGGTCCCGAGACCGACACGCTGACGCCGCAGCTCGGACTGCCCGTGACGGTCTCCGGTGCCGTCGCCCGCCAGGCCGACTACACGACCAACGAGCCGGGCGTCTTCGTCGCGGGCGACGCCGGTCGTGGGCAGTCGCTCATCGTGTGGGCCATCGCTGAAGGTCGGGCCGCCGCCGCGAAGGTCGACGAGTACCTCGAGGGCTCGACGATCCTCCCGGCTCCGGTCAAGGCGACCGACCGGGCGATCTCGGTCTGACGATGGACGTCCACCCGATGCCCACCCAGCAGTGAGCGACAGGCCACCGGCACTCGATAGGGTGCTGGTGGCCTCGCTTCGTTCCGCGCGGCCCCACAGCGCGGAAACCCAAGCACCATCCACCACCACGAAGGAATCCATTGAGACGCGCAAAGATCGTTTCGACGCTCGGACCGGCAACGTCGGAGTACGAGACCGTCAAGGAGATCATCGAGGCAGGCGTCGACGTCGCCCGCCTCAACCTCAGCCACGGTGACTACAGCGTCCACGAGGCCAACTACGAGAACGTCCGTCGCGCCGCCGAGGAGCTCGGCAAGCCCGTCGCGATCCTCGTCGACCTGCAGGGTCCGAAGATCCGCCTCGCGAAGTTCGCCGACGGCCCGCACGACCTCGCGGTCGGCGACGTGTTCACCATCACCACCGAGGACGTCGCCGGCTCGAAGGAGATCTGCGGCACGACATTCAAGGGCCTCCCGCAGGACGTCAAGCCCGGTGACCCGCTGCTCATCGACGACGGCCGGGTCCGCCTCCGCGTGCTCGACACCGACGGCGTGCGCGTCCGCACCGAGGTCGTCGTCGGCGGCACCGTGTCCAACAACAAGGGCATCAACCTCCCCGGCGTCGCCGTGAACGTCCCCGCGCTCAGCGAGAAGGACGAGGCGGACCTCCGCTGGGGCATCCGCCAGGGCGCCGACCTCATCGCGCTGTCGTTCGTGCGCAACGCCGCCGACGTCGAGCGTGCCCACGAGATCATGGACGAAGAGGGCAAGCGCCTCCCCGTGATCGCGAAGATCGAGAAGCCGCAGGCCGTCGACGCGCTCGAGGAGATCATCGACGCTTTCGACAGCATCATGGTCGCCCGCGGTGACCTCGGTGTGGAGCTCCCGCTCGAGGCCGTCCCGATCGTGCAGAAGCGCGCCGTCGAACTCGCCCGCCGCATGGCGAAGCCGGTCATCGTCGCGACCCAGATGCTCGAGTCGATGATCTCGTCGCCGATCCCGACCCGCGCCGAGACCTCCGACGTCGCGAACGCCGTGCTCGACGGTGCGGACGCGGTCATGCTCTCGGGCGAGACCAGCGTCGGCGAGTACCCGGTGCAGACGGTCCGCACGATGGCCCGCATCGTCGAGTCCACCGAGGACCACGGCCTCGAGCGCATCGCGCCGCTCGGCACCAAGCCGCGCACCCTCGGCGGGGCGATCACGCTCGCCGCGGTCGAGATCGCGGAGTTCACCGAGGCCTCGTACCTCTGCGTGTTCACCGAGTCCGGCGACTCGGCCCGACGCATGTCGCGTCTGCGCCACGGCCTGCCGATCATCGCGTTCACCCCGAACGAGGCGACGCGTCGCCGCATGGCCCTCACCTGGGGTGTCCGCTCGTTCCTCGTCGAGCGCAAGACCCACACCGACGAGCTCTTCTCGCAGGTGGACGACGTCCTCCTCGAGAACGGCCTCGCCGCCCCCGGGGACCGCGTCATCGTGACGGCCGGTTCCCCTCCGGGCATCGAGGGGTCGACGAACGACCTGCGCGTGCACCGCGTGGGCGACGCCCACGCTGAGGCCGCTCCGGCCTACGTGCGCGACTGACGTCGCGTCGCGTCCCGACAGGGCGCGGACGGGAGGCGCGGTGCGGCGACGCACGCAGCCTCCGGTCCGCGCCCTGTCGCGTTCCGCCCCGCGGCCACGTGACCACGCGGTCGCGCGAGCGGGCAGGATGGCCGGTGTGAGCCTCCAGTCCCGACCCACCGCCCAGCGCACCGACGTCCGACGCTGGCGCCGCTACCTGGCGGACGAACGGGCGGAAGCCGCCGTCTACCGGAACCTCGCCGCCCGGCGACACGGTGAGGAACGCGAGATCCTGTCCGCCCTCGCCGAAGCCGAGGGGCGGCACGAGCAGCACTGGCTCGACCTGCTCGGCGACGACGTGGGTCGGCCGCAGCGCGGGAGCCTCCGCACCCGGGTGCTCGCGTCGCTGGCGAAGCGGTTCGGGTCGGTGTTCGTCCTCGCGCTCATGCAGCGCGCCGAGGACCGCTCGCCCTACGCCGACGACGCCGACGCGACCGCGAGCATGGCGGCCGACGAACGGATCCACGGCGAGGTCGTCCGGGGGCTCGCCAACCGGGGGCGGATGCGTCTGTCCGGCACCTTCCGTGCCGCGGTGTTCGGCGCGAACGACGGCCTCGTGTCGAACCTGGCGCTCATCATCGGCGTCAGCGCGTCCGGGGCCGACCGGCACTTCGTCCTCCTGAGCGGCATCGCGGGGCTCCTCGCCGGCGCGCTGTCGATGGGGGCGGGGGAGTACGTCTCGGTGCGGTCGCAGCGCGAGCTCCTCACGGCATCGGCCCCGCACCCCGAAGCCGGCCGGGCCGTCGCGGACCTCGACGTCGACGCGAACGAGCTCGCCCTCGTGTACCGGGCTCGGGGCATGTCCGAGGCCGAGGCCCAGCAGCACGCCGACGACGTCCTCGGCGGAGCCGCGGTGACGGGTACGGCGCCCGTGGACGACCACGAGGCCATCGGCAACGGCATGAGCGCGGCGGTCTCGAGCTTCTGCTTCTTCGCGTCGGGGGCGATCATCCCGGTGCTCCCGTACCTGTTCGGCCTCGAGGGATGGGCGGCGATCGCGGTCGCGGCGCTCCTCGTCGGGATCGCCCTGCTCGGTACGGGAGCGGTGGTCGGCGTGCTGAGCGGTGCGTCGCCGCTGCGTCGGGCGCTCCGGCAGCTCGCGATCGGGTTCGGTGCCGCGGCGGTCACCTACGGGCTCGGGCTGCTGTTCGGGACGGACAGCGCCTAGCCCGACGACAGCCGACGAGGCCGCGTCCGGCCCACCGGGCTAGCGACGGACGGCCGCCCGGGGCGGGAGCAGCAGCAGGGCCGCGGCGCCGACGACGATGAGCGCGATGCCCGAGAAGACCATGAACACGGTCAGCGCGAGCCCCGGCGCGACCAGCACGACCACGCCCCCGAGGATCGAGAGCACCCCGCTCACGATCGACGGGACCCGCGACGACCCCGGGTGTCCCACGAAGCCGCCGATCAACGACGCGATCCCCTCGACGATGAAGCCGACGCCGGCGAGCACCGCGTAGACGACGAGCGGGACGGCGGGGTCCAGCAGCGTCACGAGTCCGGCGACCCCGACCAGGCCGCCGACGACGCCGGAGGTCCAGCGCCACACCGGCGGCGTGCCGTGGCCCCGCACCGCGGCGAACACCCGCAGTGCGCCGGCCACGACGAGGTACACGCCGAACAGCAGTGCGACGACGACGAGCGACGGCCGCGGCCAGACGATCGCGACGATGCCGAGCGCGATGGCGACGACCGCGGTGACGATGACGAACACGCGGAACGTGCGGACGGCACGAGAGTCCACGAGCACTCCTCCCTGTCAGGTCTGCTCGGTCCGACGCTACCTCGGCCGGCAGCGGTCGGTTCGTCGCGTGGAGGGCGAAGCGTCGCGACGCGGTGCAACCGGATGCAACCTGCGCCGCCGTAGCGTTCGGGCAGGCGCGGACCCAGCGCCCCGACAGAGTCGTCGAAAGGTGTCCACCATGACCATCGCACCGTCACCATCCACCTACGCCGCACCCGGCGAAGAAGGGTCCCTCGTCTCGTACCGCTCCCGGTACGACCACTACATCGGCGGCGCGTACGTCCCGCCGGCCGGGGGACAGTACTTCGAGAACCCCACCCCCGTCACCGGCAAGGTCTTTACCGAGATCGCCCGCGGTGACTCCACCGACGTCGACCGTGCGGTCGAGGCCGCGTGGAAGGCGTTCCCGGCCTGGGGTCGGACGAGCGTCGCCGAACGCGCCGGCATCCTCAACACGATCGCGGACCGGATGGAGCAGAACCTCGAGGCCCTGGCGGTCGCGGAGACGTGGGAGAACGGCAAGCCCATCCGCGAGACCATCGGCGCGGACATCCCGCTGGCGATCGACCACTTCCGCTACTTCGCCGGGGCGATCCGCGCGCAGGAGGGCTCGACGGGGGAGATCGACCACGACACCGTGGCCTACCACTTCCACGAACCGCTCGGCGTCGTCGGGCAGATCATCCCGTGGAACTTCCCCATCCTGATGGCGGTGTGGAAGCTCGCTCCGGCACTGGCGGCGGGCAACTGCGTCGTCCTGAAGCCGGCCGAGCAGACGCCGGCGTCCATCCACGTGCTCATCGACCTGATCGGGGACCTGCTCCCGGCCGGTGTCCTCAACGTCGTGAACGGCTTCGGCATCGAGGTCGGTGCACCGCTCGCGCAGCACCCGGACATCCGCAAGGTCGCCTTCACGGGGGAGACGACCACGGGCCGGCTCATCATGCAGTACGCGTCGCAGAACCTCATCCCCGTGACGCTCGAACTCGGCGGCAAGAGCCCGAACGTCTTCTTCGCCGACGTCGCCCAGCAGCAGGACGCCTTCTACGACAAGGCACTCGAGGGCTTCGCGTTCTTCAACCTCAACCAGGGCGAGGTCTGCACCTGCCCGTCGCGGGCACTCGTGGCGAGGGAGATCTACGACGGCTTCGTCGCGGACGGCCTCGACCGGGTGCGCGCCGTCAAGCAGGGGCACCCGCTCGACCTGTCGACGATGATCGGCGCGCAGGCGTCGAACGACCAGCTCGAGAAGATCCTGAGCTACATCGACATCGGGAAGCAGGAGGGCGCGAAGCTCCTCACCGGTGGCGAGCGGGCGGACCTCGGCGGGGAGCTGTCCGGCGGGTACTACGTCACGCCGACGGTGTTCGAGGGGGACAACTCGATGCGGATCTTCCAGGAGGAGATCTTCGGCCCGGTCCTCGCCCTGACGAGCTTCAGCGGCTACGACGACGCAATCTCGATCGCCAACGACACGCTGTACGGCCTCGGCGCCGGGGTGTGGAGCCGCGAGGCCACCACGCTCTACCGCGCCGGCCGTGACATCCAGGCCGGGCGCGTGTGGGAGAACACCTACCACCAGTACCCCGCCGGAGCGGCGTTCGGCGGCTACAAGCAGTCCGGCATCGGACGGGAGAACCACAAGATGATGCTGGAGCACTACCAGCAGACGAAGAACCTGCTGGTGTCCTACGCCGAGGGCCCGATGGGCTTCTTCTGATGCCCGACACCGACGACCGGCCCGCGACCCACAACGAGCCGACTCTCCGGCCCGCCACCGCCCGCGTGGCGGTGACGCCGGCGGCGGGGGAGCTCCTGCGCTCCCTCGCCGCCCGGCACGGCCCGCTCATGTTCCACCAGTCGGGCGGGTGCTGCGACGGCTCCAGCCCGATGTGCTACCCCGTCGGCATGTTCATGACCGGCTCGGGCGACGTGCTCCTCGGCGCGCTCGAGGTCGACGGCATCGCGCCCGTCGAGGTGTACATGTCGCGGTCGCAGTTCGAGTACTGGAAGTACACCCACCTCACGATCGACGTCGTGGACGGTCGTGGCGCGGGCTTCTCCCTCGAGGTGCCGGAGGGCAAGCGGTTCCTCACCCGCTCCCGGATGCTGGACGACGCCGAGCTCGCGGATCTCGGCCTGCTCAGCGCCGGCCCTGGCCCGAGCGGGGTGCCGGACGTAGGCTGACCGCACCGCTCGCGACGACGCGACGGGGACCGGACAGGAGGGCGCATGCGCGAACCGTCCGGTCTCCGCCCGCTCGTCGCCGCGTCCTGGCGTCGCTCCGCCCGCGTCGACCCCGAGACCGTGCCGACGCCCTCGATCGGCGAGGACGAACTCGACGCCCTCCGCCGTGCCGGTCCGCTCGGCACCGCGCTGCCGGTCGTCCGACGACTGCTGCTCGACGACGTCCGGTCGGCGGGGTGCGTCGTCGCCCTCGCGGACGCATCGGGTCGGCTCGTCTGGGTGGACGGCGCACGGTCCGCCCGGCGCGCCGCGGAGGGCATGGGGTTCGTCCCCGGTGCCGACTGGGCGGAGGAACGCGCCGGGACGAGTGCTCCGGGGACCGCGCTCCGGCTCGGACGCGCCGTGCAGATCCATGCGGAGGAGCACTACGCGACGGCCGTGAAGGGGTTCTCCTGCACGGCGGTCCCGCTCCGCGACGCCGCGGGCACGGTGGTCGGCGCGCTCGACATCACGGGCGACGACCGCGCCGTCGAACGCCACACGCTGCCGCTCCTGACGGCGACGGCCGCGGCGGCCGAGGCCGAACTCGCACTGGCGGCGCTCTCGGCCCGGACCGCGCGCCGTCCGGCTGCGGCTCCGTCCGCCGAGCTCACCCTGCTCGGGTCCGACACCGCGACGCTGCACGTCGGATCGCGGTCGGTCGCGTTGTCCGAGCGGCACTCGGAGATCCTCGCGGTGCTCGCCGCGAACCCGCAGGGACTGGCCGCCGCGGACCTCGCGGTCGCCGTCTACGGCGACCCGCGCGGCGTCCAGACGCTGCGGGCCGAAGTGGTGCGGCTCCGCCGTGTCCTCGCCGACCACGCGCTCGACGCGCGCCTGACGTCCAGGCCGTACCGCCTGGAGGGGATCCGGACCGACGTCGAGACGGTCCTGTCCGCGCTCGACCGCGGGGCGCGCCTCCAGGCCGTCGACCGGTACACCGGACCGGTCCTGCCGGGGTCCGCGTCGCCCGGGGTCGACGACCTGCGTGACCGCGTCCGGTCCCGGTTCCGTGAGTCGCTCCTCCAGGACGGCGGGGTGGACGCGCTGCAGGCGTGGGCACGCACCGCCGACGGCGCGGCGGACGAGCAGGTGCTGCGGGCGCTGCTCGCGGCGTTGCCGCGTCGGTCGCCGCGGCGGGCGGGCGTGGTCGCGGCGATCGAGGCGATCGAGCGTCCCTGAGCGGACGGCTCCGCCGGCTCGGGAGGCACGGCACACGTCGGACCGTCGGCCGACGCCGCGCGCCTCCCGCGGCGGGTGCGGGGTGGTCAGGACCCGCTCGTCGGCTCCGGTGTCGAGGTCGCGTCCGCGTCGGGTGCGGCCGGCGGGGTCGGTGCCTCGCCGTCCTTCGGCGGGGTCGGAACCTTCCCGTCCTTCGGCGGCTTCGGTGCCGTTCCGTCCTTCGGCGGGGTGGGTGCCGTGCCGTCCTTCGGGGGCTTGGGTGCCTTCCCGTCCTTCGGCGGGGTCGGCGCCGTCCCGTCGGCGAGCGGGCTGGCGACGCAGCCGGGGGCGGTGCCGGTGCCGCCCTTCTCGGCGGGCCCGGCGGCGGGTCCGTCCGTGGGCGCGCCGGTCGGTGCGCCGGTCGGTGCGCCGGAGGGTGCTCCGGTAGCCGATGCGCTCGGTGTGGCGGGGGCGGCCACGGCTGCGCTCACCCCGATCCCGCCGAGGACCAGCACGGCCGCCGCTGCGGATCCGAAACCGACCGCGCGGAGGGTCCGGCGACGCTTCGTGCCCTGTTCGTTCTCCATGGTGTTCTCCTGTTCGTCCGTCGGTCGACCGGGTCGGTCCGCCGACGAGGACGACGCTCGGGTTCGAATCTGAAGCAGGACTGAAGCATTCGTGGAGCACAGGGTTTCTCCAGGCCGTTCCATGCTCCGTGCTGGCGGAGCCGACCTACGGTGTCCGCCGTGACCGCACCCGCCCGCATCCTGGTCGTCGAGGACGACGACTCCCTCCGCACCGCCGTCGTGACGACCCTCCGCGCCGAGGGGTTCACCGTCGCCGAGGTCGCGGACGGCCGTTCCATCGCCGCCGACCTCGACCGCACCGCCCCGGACCTCGTCCTGCTCGACTGGATGCTCCCCGGGCCGAGCGGCATCCTGCTCGCCGCCCGCATCCGGGCCCGGTCGGACGCCGCCGTCGTGATGACCACCGCGCGGGACGAGCTCGACGACCGACTGCGCGGGTTCGCCGAGGGGGCGGACGACTACGTCGTGAAGCCGTTCGCGATGGCCGAACTCGTCGCCCGGGTGACGGCGGTGCTCCGGCGCCGAGGACGGGTGCCGTCCGTGATCGAGGTGGGCGACCTCGTGCTCGACCCCGACGGCTCCACGGTCCGCCGCGCCGGCGTGCTGCTCGACCTGACCGCGACCGAGTTCCGACTCCTCCGGTTCCTCGCCGAGAGCCGCGGACGGACGGTGTCGAAGGGGCAGATCACGACCCAGGTCTGGGGCTACGAGGACATCGCACCCAACCTGGTCGAGGTGCACCTCAGCGCACTGCGGCGGAAGATGGAGGCGCACGGGCCGCGGCTCGTGCACACCGTCCGGGGCCTCGGGTACCGGCTCGCGGTGGACCGGGGTGCGGCGTGATGCGCGACGGACGCCTGCGGACCACCTCGCTCCGGCTGCGGACCGTGGTCGCGATCCTCGTGCTCCTCGCGGTCCTGCTGACGGCCCTCGTCGTCGCGGTCGAGGCCGTCCTCGGCGCCCGACTGACCGCGCAGGTCGAGGACCGCCTGCGTGACCGGGCGTCCGCTGCGGCCGCGCTCGTCGGGGTGCTCGACGCGAGCGACCTCGCCGACCGGCTGTCGGCGCAGGGGCTCTCCGTGCGGATCGTCGAACCCGACGGCGCCGCGGTCGAGGCCGGCCCCAGCCCCGAGCAGTTGCGGAAGGGGCCACCCGACCCGACGGGCCTGCCCGGACCGGCGGCCCGGTCCTCGGCGGCTCCGTCGACCACCGGCTCGTCCGACAGTGCCGGCGCCACCATCACGTCGTCGTCGGTGCACGAGGACGACGGCGTGCTGACCCTCCGCTCGGACCTCGAGGACGGCACCCGCATCACGTTGACCGCCGGGACGCGCGACGTGCAGGAGACCCTGGCGCAGCTCGGCTGGGTGATGGGCGGTGCGTCCGCCGCGTTCCTCGGCGTCGCCGTCGTGGGTGTCGTGCTCGTCGTCCGACGCTCGCTGCGCCCGCTCGACGAGATGACCGCCGCCGCCCGCTCCATCACCGCGGGGGACCGCGGACGCCGACTCCGGCCGTCCCGCACCGACACGGAGATCGGCCGGGTGGCGCTCGCCCTCGACGAGATGCTCGACGCGGTCGAGGGTGCGGAGGCGCAGGCCGTCGCCGCCGAGGAACGTGTCCGCGCGTTCCTGTCGGACGCCGCCCACGAGCTGCGGACCCCGGTCGCCGGTGTCCGGGCCGCGGCGGACACCCTCGTGCGCAACGGCCCGGACGATCCGGAGACGAACGAGCTGCTCGCGGTGCACGTCGTGCGGCAGGCCGACCGGGCGGCTCGGCTCGTCGACGACATGCTGACGATGGCGCGGCTGGACCGGGGGATCGCCCTCGACCGGCGCCGGACGGACCTCGTCGACTGGCTCGACACCGAGGCCGAGCGGCTCCGCATCCGGTTGCCCGGCGTGGAGCTGCGCGTCGAGGTCCCCGAGCACCCGGTCGACGCCGACGTGGACCCGGACCGGCTCGCCCAGGTGCTCGGCAACCTGGTCGACAACGCCGCGAGGGCCACCGGGGGCACCGGCACGGTCCGACTCCGCCTCAACGCGGGACCGGAGGAGGCCCGACTCCGTGTCGAGGACGACGGCCCCGGGATCCCGGCAGCCGACCGGGAGCGCGTGTTCGACCGACTCGTCCGGCTCGAGGACGCTCGGGACACCCGCTCCGGCGGCGCCGGCCTCGGGCTGCCGATCGCGCGCGGGATCGCCGTCGCGCACGGCGGTTCGCTCGCGCACGGGGCCGACGGAGAACTCGGCGGCGCGGTGTTCGACGTGCGCCTGCCCGCGAGCGCGACGGTGCCGGCCGGTGCACGTCCGCGAGCGGGCGTCCTGCTAGCCTGATGCCCTACGCGAGTGTGGTGGAATGGTAGACACGGGGCACTCAAAATGCTCTGCTTCACGGCGTGCGGGTTCGAGTCCCGCCACTCGTACAACTGCGCAACTGCGACTTCCGACGTCTAGTAGGCTTCTGGGTGTGAGTGACACAGAAGCAACTGCAACAGCACCCCGTCGCGTCGTCGTCGCCGAGGACGAGTCGCTCATCCGCCTCGACATCGTCGAGATCCTCCGCGACAACGGGTTCGACGTCGTCGGCGAAGCGGGTGACGGCGAGACCGCCGTGCAGCTCGCGACCGACCTCCGTCCCGACCTCGTCGTGATGGACGTCAAGATGCCGCAGCTCGACGGCATCTCCGCCGCCGAGAAGCTCTCGAAGAACCACATCGCCCCCGTGGTCCTCCTCACGGCGTTCAGCCAGAAGGACCTCGTCGAGCGCGCGACCGAGGCCGGCGCCCTCGCCTACGTCGTGAAGCCGTTCACGCCGAACGACCTCCTGCCCGCGATCGAGATCGCCCTCTCGCGGCACCAGCAGATCATCACGCTCGAGGCCGAGGTCGCCGACCTCGTCGAGCGCTTCGAGACCCGCAAGCTCGTCGACCGTGCCAAGGGCCTGCTCAACGAGAAGATGGGCCTCACCGAGCCCGAGGCGTTCCGCTGGATCCAGAAGGCCTCGATGGACCGCCGCCTGACCATGCACGACGTCGCCAAGGCGATCATCGAGCAGCTCAGCGCCAAGAAGTAGCGACCCGGGCGCGCACCAGGCCGACCACCTGGCAGGGTGGAGCCATGGACGACGTGGTGATCCGTGCCTCCAGGCCCGACGACATGCCGGCGGTGGCCGACTTGCGATGGCGGTGGAGCGTCGACGAAG
Source organism: Curtobacterium sp. SORGH_AS_0776 (assembly GCF_031453355.1). Lineage (NCBI taxonomy): Bacteria > Bacillati > Actinomycetota > Actinomycetes > Micrococcales > Microbacteriaceae > Curtobacterium > Curtobacterium sp. SORGH_AS_0776. Next base: position 2,854,807 of record NZ_JAVIYU010000001.1, on the reverse strand, counting down.
GCGGTGCGACGCCGGGCGTGACGCCGGACGAGTACCGCGAGGCGATGTCGGCGTTCGCCGCCGCCCACCCCGACACGCACCGCTGCGTCGTCGCCGAACGAGACGGCAGTGTGCTCGGCATGGCGTGGCTCGGGCTCGTCGCACGGCCCCCGACGCCGGACCGACCCGGGCGACGGCTGACCGCGGACGTGCAGACCGTCTACGTCCACCCCGACCTGCGGGGTGCCGGCGTCGCGAAGCGCCTCGTGACCGCGTTGCTCGACGCCGCCGACGAGCTCGGTGCTGAGCGGACGTCGGTGCACTCCAGCGTCGAGGGCGAGACGCTCTACCGCCGCCTCGGGTTCGGCGACGCCCGCCTGCTGCTGCAGCGGCCGCCCGAGGACTGACCCGTCATCCGCGCGCCGGGAGCTGCTGCAGCGTCCACGCGTTCTGGTCGGGATCAGTGAAGAAGACGAAGCGGCCCCACGCCATCTCGTCCACCCCAACCGCGTCGACGCCGAGCCCCTGCAGGTGCGCGAGGGCCTCGTCGGCGTCCGGGACGACGACCTGGATCGACTTGAGCGCACCGGGGACGACGTCCGGGGACATGATGCCCTCGCCGAACGCGATGGAGCAGGCGGACCCGGGCGGGGTGGCCTGCACGAAGCGGAGCTCGTCGGAGACGCGCTGGTCGTGGTCGATCGAGAAGCCGATCCGTTCGTAGAACTCGCGGGATCGGTCGACGTCGCTGACGGGGACGAGGATCAGTTCGATCCTCCAGTCGGTGGCGGGCACGGGGCACTCCTTCGTGACGCCCGCCGGGTGTCAGCGGGCTTCGCGGATCATGTTGGTGATGCGCACGGTGGAGCAGCGCCGCCCATGGTCGTCGGTGAGGACGATCTCGTGCGTGGTGAGCGTGTTGCCCAGGTGCAGTGCCGTGCAGGTACCGGTGACCAGGCCGCTCGTGGCGCTCCGGGAGTGCGAGGCGTTCAGCTCGATGCCGACCGCGTACCGGCCGGGACCGGCGTGCACGTTCGCGGCCATCGACCCGAGGCTCTCGGCCAGGACGACGTAGGCGCCGCCGTGCAGGAGTCCGACGGGCTGACGGTTGCCCTCGACCGGGATCGTGCCCACCGCGCGCTCGGCGGTGAGCTCCGCGATGACCATGCCCATCTTCTCGGCGAGCTCGCCCATCCCACGGTCGGCGAGGCGCTCGTCGACGGTCCCGGTGGTGGCAGCTTGGTCGGTCACGCTGGCGGACTCCCGTGTCGGATGGCGTCGGTAGGCTGTCCGGGTGTCGGACTCCGCAAAGCCTACCCTCATGGTCATCGACGGCCACTCGCTCGCCTTCCGGGCCTTCTACGCGCTGCCGGTCGACAGTTTCGTGAACCGTGACGGGCAGCACACGAACGCCATCCACGGCTTCATCTCGATGCTGCTCATGCTCCTCCAGCGCGAGAAGCCGACCCACCTCGCGGTCGCGTTCGACATCTCGCGCTTCTCGTTCCGCACGCGTGAGTACGAGGACTACAAGGGCACCCGCTCCGAGACCCCGCCGGAGTTCAAGGGCCAGATCCCGCTCCTGCAGCAGGCGCTCGAGGCCATGGGCATCACCACCGTCACGAAGGAGGACTACGAGGCCGACGACATCCTCGCCACCTTCGCCCGTCAGGGCGCCGAGCAGGGCTACCAGGTCTACGTCGTGTCCGGCGACCGCGACTCGATCCAGCTCGTGAACGACGACGTCACGCTGCTGTACCCGTCGGTCCGTGGCGTCTCCGAGCTCACCCGGTACGACCGCGACAAGGTGTACGAGCGGTACGGCATCGAGCCGCACCAGTACCCCGACATCGCGGCGCTCGTCGGCGAGACCAGCGACAACCTCATCGGCATCGACAAGGTCGGCGAGAAGACCGCGGTGAAGTGGATCACGGCGTACGGCTCCCTCGACGGTGTCCTCGAGCACGCCGACGAGATCAAGGGCGTCGTCGGCAACAACCTGCGCGAGCAGAAGGACCGGGCGATCCGCAACCGGAAGCTCAACCGGCTCGTGAACGACGTGGAACTGCCCGTCGGGCCGGCAGACGTCGCACTCCGTCCCCTCGACGAGGCCGCGGTGCGCGAGCTCTTCGCGAAGCTCCAGTTCCGCACGCTGCTCGACCGCGTGTTCAAGGTCGCGGGCTCCGGCGAGCCGTCGGAGTCCAGCGCGGTCGAGGGCTCGGTCGACAGCGGTGCGCCGACGCCGCCCGCGGTCAAGACCCTGATCGACGAGGAACTCGGCTACTGGCTCGAGCGGCGCAACGCGGCCGAGGCGGCGAACGGCTACGGCGTCGCGGTCGAGGTCATCGACGGACGCCTCAGCGCGATCGGCATCGCCACGCACGACGACGCCGTCCTCGTCCCGGGCGGCAGCGGCGCGAAGGACTACGAGCAGCTGTCGGCGTGGTTCGCCTCCGACGCCCCGAAGCACTTCCACGACGCCAAGACCGCGATCAAGGCACTCGCCACGGTCGGCTTCGAGGTGAACGGCATCGCCGGCGACGCCCGCCTGACGGGGTGGCTCGCGCAGCCGGGCAAGCAGGGGCAGCCCCTCGCCGACCTCGTCTACCAGGAACTCGGCGAGGAGCTCCCCACGGCCGACCCGAACCAGCTCGTCCCCGAGACCGACCCGGTGAACGTCGGCGTGCACGCGTGGTTCGTGCTCCGGGTCACCACCGCACTGCGTGCGCGTCTCGACGAGTCCTCGCTCACCGTCCTCGACGACATCGAGCTCCCGCTCGTCCCGGTCCTCGCCGGCATGGAGACCACGGGTGTCGCGATCGACCGTCCGGTGCTCACCGGGCTGTCGCACGACCTGGGGGAGCGCGCGGCCGAACTCGCGCAGCAGGCCTTCGCCGAGATCGGGCACGAGGTGAACCTCGGGTCGCCGAAGCAGCTGCAAGAGGTCCTCTTCACCGAGCTCGCGATGCCGAAGACCCGCAAGACGAAGACCGGGTTCTCGACAGACGCCGCGAGCCTCGCCGACCTGCAGGAACAGCACCCGCACCCGTTCCTCGGCCTGCTGCTCCAGCACCGCGACGCCACGAAGCTCCGGCAGATCGTGGACACGCTCGACGCCGCGATCGTCGACGGACGCATCCACACCCGGTACGAGCAGACCGGCAGCAGCACCGGCCGCATCTCGTCGACCGACCCGAACCTGCAGAACATCCCGGTGAAGACCGCGGTCGGGCGCCGGGTCCGGTCGGCGTTCGCCGTCGCCGAGCCCTACACGACGCTCATCACGGCCGACTACTCGCAGATCGAGATGCGCATCATGGCGCACCTGTCCGGTGACCCGGGTCTCATCCAGGCCTTCAACGAGGGCGAGGACCTGCACCGGTTCGTCGGCGCCCGGGTGTTCTCGGTCGAGCCGGCCGACGTCACGCCCGAGATGCGCACGAAGGTCAAGGCGATGTCGTACGGCCTCGCCTACGGCCTCAGCCCGTTCGGCCTGTCGAAGCAGCTCCGCATCGAGCAGTCCGAGGCGCGCACCCTCATGAACGAGTACTTCGCCCGGTTCGGCGCGGTGCGCGACTACCTGCGCGGTGTCGTCGAGCAGGCGCGCGAGGACGGCTACACCGAGACCATCTTCGGTCGCCGTCGCCCGTTCCCCGACCTGAAGAGCCCGAACCGCGTCCTCCGCGAGAACGCCGAGCGCGCGGCGCTGAACGCGCCGATCCAGGGCTCGGCGGCCGACATCATGAAGATCGCGATGCTCGGCGTCGCCGCCGACCTCCGCGACGGCGGGCTCGCGTCGCACCTGCTGCTGCAGGTGCACGACGAGCTCATCCTCGAGGTCGCGCCCGGCGAGCAGGAGCGGGTCGAGGAGATCCTCCGGACCCGCATGGGCGGCGCGGCCGAGCTGACCGTCCCGCTGGACGTGTCCGTGGGCGTCGGCCCGAACTGGGAAGCCGCCGCGCACTGAGGCGCGACCGCTCGCCGGACCCGGAGGCACGGTGCGGGCCCGCACCGCGCCTCCCGTCCCGCGGGTCCCACGTCGTGAGCGGTCGTGGATAGGGTCGTGAGCATGACCGATGACCGTCCCGTCCGCCAGCCCTCCGCCGTCGACCGCGTCGCCGAGGACTGGGTGTCCACCCTCGTCGACCTCGACCCGACCGTCGCCACGTACATCGGCGTCCCGGGGCGCACGGGGGAGTACGGCGACACGTCGCCCGCCGGTGCAGCGGCCATGGCGGACGCGGCGCGCGGCGCGAAGCGTGCGCTGGACGCAGCCGACGCGGTGGACGCCGTCGACGAGGTGACGAAGACCGACCTCGGTGCCGAGCTCGACCTCGTCCAGGAGTCCTTCGACCGCAAGCTCCACCTCCGCGACCTCAACGTCATCGCCAGCCCGGCGCAGTCCGTGCGCGACGTCCTCGACCTCATGCCGACCGCGACCGAGTCCGACTGGCAGGACATCGCGAGTCGGCTGCACGCGCTCCCCGACGCGATCGAGGGCATCCGCGAGACCCTGCTCGAGGGCACGCGCGAGGACGTCACGCCCGCCCGTCGCCAGGTCGCGCTCATCGCCGAGCAGGCCACCCGCACCGGTGCGGCGGACGGCGTCTTCCGGCAGCTGGTCGACGGCGCCGCGTTCGACGACGGCGGTCCGGTGCCCGAGCCGCTGCGGGCCGAGCTCGCCCGCGGGGCCGAGGTCGCCGCTGCTGCGTACCGGTCGTTCGGGCAGTTCCTCGAGCACGAGCTGATGCCGCTCGCGACGCCGGTCGACGCCGTCGGGCGCGAGGCGTACGAGCTGCACTCCCGGCGGTTCCTCGGTGCGGTCGTCGACCTCGACGAGACGTACCAGTGGGGGATCGAGGAACTCGCGCGGATGCGGGACGAGCAGGAGCGCATCGCCGACCGCATCGAGTCCGGTGCGAGCGTCGCCCGCGCGATCGAGGTCCTCGACGCCGACCCGGCGCGGGTGCTGCACGGCACCGACGCCCTGCAGCGGTGGATGCAGGAGACGAGCGACGAGTCGATCCGGGCGATGGACGGCAAGTACTTCGACATCGCCGACCCGATCAAGCGCCTCGAGTGCCGGATCGCCCCCACACAAGAGGGCGGGATCTACTACACCGGACCGTCCGACGACTTCTCGCGCGCCGGCCGCATGTGGTGGTCCGTGCCGCAGGGCGTCACCGAGTTCGGTACCTGGCGCGAGAAGACGACGGTCTACCACGAGGGCGTCCCCGGTCACCACCTCCAGATCAGCCAGGGCGTCTACAACCGCGGCGAGCTGAACACCTGGCGTCGGCAGCTGTCCGGGTCCTCGGGGCACGTCGAGGGCTGGGCGCTCTACGCCGAGCGCCTCATGGAGCAGCTCGGCTTCCTCGACGACGACGGGGACCGGCTCGGCATGCTCGACGGGCAGCGCATGCGTGCGGCCCGGGTGGTGCTCGACATCGGCGTCCACCTGCAGAAGACGAACCCCGACGGTGGTGCGTGGACGTGGGAGTACGCCCTCGACTTCATGCGCCAGAACGTGAACATGTCCGACGAGTTCGTGCAGTTCGAGGTGGCCCGGTACTTCGGGTGGCCCGGGCAGGCACCGTCGTACAAGGTCGGTCAGCGCGTCTGGGAGTCGATCCGCGACGAGGTGGCCGCCCGCGAGGGTGCGTCGTTCGACCTCAAGGCGTTCCACCACCGGGCCCTCGCGCTCGGCAGCATCGGTCTGGACACGCTCCGCAGCGCCCTGCTCGGCTGATCGATCGGGGCCGACATGATCCGACACGCCCGGTTGTGGGCGCTCGCTCGCTGCGGTTAGACTTGTGCGGCGCAATCCGCGCTCACCAAACACATCGCCAGGACGGCTCGAACCGGTATCCGGTTCGGACCAGGGGGTCGCTCCCTCGCCGTCTCGGCCCGACTCATGTCCGTTCGGAGCAATCTCTACATGACAACCACCACGACCAAGGCTCCCAAGCAGGTCGCCATCAACGACATCGGCTCGGCTGATGACTTCCTGGCCGAGGTCGAGAAGACCCTGAAGTTCTTCAACGACGGAGACCTCATCTCCGGCACCGTCGTGAAGATCGACCGCGACGAGGTCCTCCTCGACGTCGGTTACAAGACCGAGGGTGTCATCCCCTCGCGCGAACTCTCCATCAAGCACGACGTCGACCCCAACGAGGTCGTCGAGGTCGGCGACGAGGTCGAGGCCCTGGTTCTCCAGAAGGAGGACAAGGAAGGTCGCCTCATCCTGTCGAAGAAGCGTGCGCAGTACGAGCGCGCCTGGGGCGACGTCGAGAAGATCAAGGAGTCCGATGGCGTCGTGACCGGTACGGTCATCGAGGTCGTCAAGGGCGGTCTGATCGTCGACATCGGCCTCCGCGGCTTCCTCCCGGCGTCGCTCATCGAGCTGCGTCGCGTCCGCGACCTCACGCCGTACCTCGGTCAGGAGCTCGAGGCGAAGATCCTCGAGCTCGACAAGAACCGGAACAACGTCGTCCTGTCGCGCCGCGCGCTGCTCGAGCAGACGCAGTCCGAGTCCCGGACCACGTTCCTCAACAACCTCCACAAGGGCCAGGTCCGCAAGGGCATCGTGTCGTCGATCGTCAACTTCGGTGCGTTCGTCGACCTCGGCGGCGTCGACGGTCTCGTCCACGTCTCCGAGCTCAGCTGGAAGCACATCGAGCACGCCAGCGAGGTCGTCGAGGTCGGTCAGGAAGTCACCGTCGAGATCCTCGAGGTGGACCTGGACCGCGAGCGCGTGTCGCTCTCGCTCAAGGCCACGCAGGAAGACCCGTGGCAGGTCTTCGCCCGCACCCACGCGATCGGCCAGATCGCACCGGGCAAGGTCACGAAGCTCGTGCCGTTCGGTGCCTTCGTCCGCGTTGCCGACGGCATCGAGGGCCTCGTGCACATCTCGGAGCTCTCGAACAAGCACGTCGAGCTCGCCGAGCAGGTCGTCTCGGTCAACGACGAGGTCTTCGTCAAGATCATCGACATCGACCTCGACCGTCGTCGCATCTCGCTCAGCCTCAAGCAGGCGAACGAGGGCGTGGACCCGGAAGGCTCCGAGTTCGACCCGGCGCTCTACGGCATGCCGACCGAGTACGACGACAAGGGCGACTACAAGTACCCGGACGGCTTCGACCCGGAGACGAACGAGTGGCTCGAGGGCTTCGACACCCAGCGCGAGGAGTGGGAGCGTCAGTACGCTGCCGCCCAGTCGCGTTGGGAAGCCCACAAGGCGCAGGTCGCGAAGACCATCGCCGACGAGGCGCAGGGTGGCTTCGACCTCCCGGCGACCGCTTCGTCGTCGTCGTCCTCGACGTTCGCGACCGAGTCGAACGGTCAGGGCACCCTGGCCGACGACGCTTCGCTCGCAGCGCTCCGCGAGAAGCTCAGCTCGACCAACTGATCGAGCGGCGCAGCCGTACCGGAAGCCCGGCATCCCTGAGAAGGGGTGCCGGGCTTCCGGCCGTTCCGGAGGCGGCGGGTCGGTAGCCTGTCGGTGTGCGCATCATCGGTCTCACGGGCGGCATCGCCGCGGGCAAGTCCACCGTCTCCGGCCGTTGGGCCGAGCACGGTGCGGTCGTGGTGGACGCCGACCGGCTGGCGCGCGACGCCGTCGCTCCCGGCAGCCCGGGCCTCGCGCAGGTCGCCGAGCGGTTCGGCCCCGGCGTGATCGCACCCGACGGTTCGCTCGACCGGCCGGCACTCGGTGCGATCGTGTTCGCCGACGCCGCGGCGCGGAAGGACCTCGAGGGGATCACCCACCCCGAGGTCTGGCGTCTCGCCCAGGCGGCGTTCGACGCAGCCGAGGCAGCGGACCCGGACGCCGTCGTGGTCTACGACGTGCCACTGCTCGCCGAAGCCCGGGGGAGCCGGCCGCTGCGGTTCGATGCGGTCGTGGTGGTCGACGCACCCGCTGCCCAGCGGATCGAGCGGCTCGTGGAGCACCGCGGCATGCCCCGCGACGAGGCCGAGCGCCGCGTCGCCGCACAGGCGAGCGACGCCGACCGCCTGGCACTGGCCGACCACGTGGTGGACGCCACCGGCACCCTCGCCGACACGATTCGATCCGCCGACGAGGTCTGGGAGCGCATCGGCCGATGAAGCACCGGGTGCTCCTGGTCCTCGCGGCCGTCCTCCTCGTGGCGATCGGCGCCGCGTCGCTCGTCGCGGCGAACGTCCTCGGTGGCGATCGGGTCGCGGAGCACGGCCGGGTGTCCGCAGCCGACCGACCGCGCGGCGACGAGCACGGTCCGGTCGGGGAGTTCCACCGCTTCCGCCTCGGCACGATCAACGGCCAGCGCCTCGAGCCGAACCGTGACGACTTCGCTGCACGCACCGACTCCGGCGGCCCGCTGCTGCTGTTCCTGCCGGCGACCCGCGCCCGGCCCGCCGACTACCAGCTGTTCCTGTCCGCGGCACTGCGCGACGGGTACCACGTGCTCGGCCTCGACTACTGGAACCTCGGCAAGACGCTGTCGGGGACGTGCGAGGCGGATCCGCACTGCTACGGGCAGGTGCAGCGGAACCGGTTCGACGGCACCCGGCCGTCACGGTTCAGCTCGGTGCAGCCGGCCGGTTCGATCGTCTCGCGGTTCCGCGACGCGATCGCCTACCTCGACGACCACGACCCGGACGGCGGGTGGGGACGGTTCGTCCAGGGCGACTCGGACATCGCCTGGCAGGACATCGTGGTGGCCGGACACTCGCAGGGCGGCGGCGAGGCGGCGTACATCGCGCACATCCGGCCGGTGCAGGGCGCGCTGATGTTCTCCTCGCCCGTGGAGTCGTTGGGCAGCGAGCACGCGGCCTGGATGGACCGCCCGGGGCGGACACCGGTCGCCCGGATGTACGCGATCGACGACGTGCGCGACGTCTTCGGCCCCCGGATCCGCGGCTCCTGGAAGGTGCTCGGGCTCGACGGTCCCGACGGGCCGTTCCGGACCGACACCGCGCCGCCCGGACCCGACGAGGACCCGCACGCGATCCTCACCGACATCGCGGTCGGGTCGCCGGCCGAGTCGCACTCCCGCACGATCAAGGACACGACCCCGATCGGCCGCGACGGGCTCCCGCGGATGGAGGCGCTGTGGCAGTGGCTGCTCCACCGGTTCTCATCGGACCCGTCATAGGATCCCGCAATACTCTGAGTCCGTGCAGCAAGCAGGCGAAGGACCCGACCTGCGCTCGACCATCCGTGCCCGCGCGGCGCAGGACGGGGAGCGCAGCTACCTCGAGGACGCACGCAGTGACCGCGTCCTGACCTACCGCGCGCTCGAGGACGCGGTGTCGGCGTGGTCGTTGACCTTCGACGCGATCGGGGTCGCGCCGTCCGGGGCGGTCCTGGTCGACCTCGCCGACCCGCTCTCGTTCGCGGTCGTGCACCTCGCCGCCCTCGCGACCGGTCGGCGGGCGATCCCCGTCGACACCGGACAGCCGACCTCGGAACCCGGCCGTCTCGCCGACCTGATCGGCGGTGCCTCGCTCGTGGTGTCGGACCGCGCCGTGGACGCGACCGTCCCCGGGGCGCCGGCGAGCGGGATCGACGCGACCACGTTCCTCCCGGCAGCCGTCCGCGACGGCGACCTGCCGTCGGAGAACCCGGACGCACCCGGCGAGGGGTCCGTCGTGCTCTTCACCTCCGGCTCCACCGGCACCCCGAAGGGCGTCGAGCTGCCCGAGTCGCAGCTGCTGTTCGTGGCCCGGGCCGTGGCGCAGCACAACCGCCTCACGCCGGAGGACCGCGGGTTCAACTCCCTCCCGCTCTTCCACGTGAACGCCGAGGTCGTCGGGTTGCTGGCGACCCTCGTGGCCGGCGGGACCCTCGTGCTCGACCGACGGTTCCGTCGCACCGGCTTCTGGGAGCTGCTCGCCGAGCGCCGGATCACCTGGCTGAACGCGGTCCCGGCGATCCTCGCGGTCCTCGCGAAGACCGGTCCGCTCGACTTCCCCGAGGGCCTCCGGTTCGTCCGCAGCGCCTCCGCTCCGCTGCCCGATCCGGTGCGGCAGGCGCTCGGCGACGTCCCGCTCGTCGTCAGCTGGGGGATGACCGAGGGGGCGTCGCAGATCACCGCCACGCCGCTCGGTGCTCCCGCACGCGTCGGGACCGTCGGCGTGCCGGTCGGGTCCGAGGTGCAGGTCCGGGGCGAGGACGGCACGGTGCTGCCCGCCGACGAGGTCGGGGCCCTCTGGATCCGCGGCGAGGGCATCGTCGACCGTTACCTCTTCGGTCGCGCAGCCGAACGGTTCGACGCGGACGGCTGGTTGCGTACGGGCGACGTCGGATCGGTCTCGGCGGACGGCTGGGTGTCGCTCGCCGGTCGCTCGGACGACGTCATCAACCGGGGCGGCGAGAAGGTGTACCCCTCCGAGGTGGAGGACGTGCTGCTCGGCGACGACCGCGTGCTCGAGGCCGTGGTCGTCGGGCGGCCGCACGAGGTCCTCGGCGCGGTACCGATCGCCTACGTGATCCCGCAGCCGGACGAGGCCGTGGACGCCGAGGCCCTGGTCGCCGACCTCACCGCGCGGGCCGAGGCGCACCTCACACGGTTCCGCCGTCCGGTCGAGATCGTCGTCGTGCCCGACCTGCCGCGCGCGCCGACCGGCAAGGTGCAGCGGGCGAAGGTGCGGACGATGGCCGAACACCCGTGACCGACGCCGCCACGCCCACCGCCGACGCCGCCACGCCCACCGCCGACGCTGCCGACCGTCGGGTGCAGACGCCGACCCGCACCGCCGAGGGGAAGCCGCGGCACCTCTACGAGGTCGACGTCCTCCGCATCCTGACCTTCGCCTGCGTCATCGGCGTCCACACCACGAGTCACACGGTCTCCGCCGACGACGTCCCGCTGAACGCCCTGCTCGGCCTGCTCCACTTCACCCGCCTGGTCTTCTTCTCGCTGACCGCCTTCGTGCTCGTCTACAGCTACACGCTCCGACCGCGGCCGATGGCCCAGTTCTGGCCGAAGCGCTTCCTGCTCGTCGGCGTGCCCTACCTGGCGTGGTCCTTCGTCTACGTGGCGTCGTCCTGGCTCCTCAGCGCCACCCGCCGGGGCGACGTGCCCGACCTCGTGCGCACGTACGCCGAGGGAATCGTCACCGGCGTCTCCTGGTACCACCTCTACTTCCTGCTCGTGACGATGCAGGTGTACCTGCTCCTGCCGGTCATCGCGTGGCTGGTGCGGAGGACGCGCGGCCACCACGTCGCGGTCCTCGCCGTGACGCTCGCGTTCCAGCTCGTGGTCTTCGCCGGGTACAAGTACTTCCCCGCCAGCGACGCGTGGATGCACGGCTACCAGAAGCAGTTCTTCTTCTCGTACGTGTTCTTCATCGTCTCCGGCGCGATCGCCGCCGACCACGCGGACGCCTTCCTCCGGTTCATCCGGGTGCACCGCCGCGCCGTCCTCTGGGGCTTCGCGGGCGCCGGCGCGCTCACCCTCGGCGTCTGGTGGCTGCAGGTCGGTCTCGGGCAGTCGCTCTACGCCGCCGGCACGCCCCTGCAGCCGGTCCAGGTGCTCTGGAGCAGCGCCGTGTTCGTCGGGTTCCTGGCGATCGGCGCGCGCTGGGCGGATCGGCGCCGGCCCGGGAGCGCGCTCGCCCGCGTCGTCGACTACGGCTCGGACCGGTCGTTCGGCATCTTCCTCAGCCACCCGTTCGCGATCTGGATCCTGCTCTACGGCGACAGCTGGCTCGAGCGCGTCGTCCCGAAGCCCTGGCTCACGCTGGTCACCTACGTGCTCGTGCTCGTGCTGTCGGTGGCCGTGACGGAGCTGTTCCGGTGGACGCCGTTGAGCGTGCCGCTCACGGGGCGGCCGTCCTTGTCGTCACGTGGGCAGCGGGCGGCGCTGGCGCGGAAGCGGGAGGCGGCTGCTCGGGGTGCGGGTGCTGGTGCCGTGCCGGTGGTCGCCCCGGAACCGCGGGTCGAGCCGGTCGAGCCGGTCGAACCGGACGATGCGCTCGTGGGGGAGACGGACGACGTCGGACCGCGGTCGACGCGCTGAGCGCGTCCGCCGATGGGGCGTCGCCCGCATCGCGCGGGGACGGGAGGCGCGGGTCGGGCCGGCAGCGCGCCTCGCGTCGTGCGCAGTGCCGGACGGGAGGCGCGGGTCGGCCTGGCACCGCGCCTCCCGTCCGCAGCGTGCAGCGGTCGTCGCGACGCGGATCAGCCGGCGTGCTGCTCGGCCTTCGGGACGCCGATCTCGAGGACGCCGTCCGTCATCGTGAGCCGCTTCGGCTTCATGAACCACGCGACCACGGCCGCGGCGGCGAGCAGCACGCAGGAGAGGGCGAAGGGCAGCTGCCAGCCGGAGGCGTCGATCAGCGCGCCGAACACGATCGGCGAGATAACGCCGGCGATGCCGAAGCCGGTGTTCATGAACCCCGACGCGGTGCCGGACCACTGCGGGGCGACGTCCATCGGGATTGCCCAGAGGTTGGCGTTGCAGAGTTCCAGGAAGAAGAACGAGAGGGCGAGCGAGATCGTCGCGACGACCAGGCCCTGCCCGATCACGAGGGGGACGAGGCAGACGAGGGAGCCGCCGAGGCCGATGACGAGGACGATCCTCCGGGCGTTCCGGCTGTCCCCGCCGCGGTGGATGATCCGGTCGCTGAGCATCCCGCCGACGGTGTCGCCGATGACGCCCGCGAGGAGCACGAGCGTGGTGAAGAGGGCGAACTGGCTGATCGGCAGGCCGTAGGTGTCGCTGAGGAACGTCGGGATCCAGGTGAGGAACACCCAGAGCACCCAGCCGTACCCGAAGTCGACGAAGGTCACCGGGGAGATCTGCCGGGCCAGCGTGCGCCACGGGACGGGCGGCCGGGTGGCGCGGGTCTCGACCGGCGGCAGCTCGTCGAGCTCGACCTGCTGGATGCCGGTGGTGTCCTCGGGCTTGTCGCGGAACCAGACGAACCAGACGATCGCCCAGGCGATGGACAGGACGGCCGTCGCGAAGAACGCCCACCGCCAGCTGCCGGTCGCACCGATGACCCAGGCGACGAGGAGCGGCGCGAGGGCGTTGCCGAGGCGCGCCGCGGAGTGCACGACGCCCTGTGCGAAGCCGTTGCGGTCGCGGGGGATCCAGCGGCTCATCGCCTGGGTCGCGGCGGGGAACGCGGCCGCCTCGCTCAGGCCGAGGAGCGCGCGGGCGGCGAAGAGCGTCCAGAAGCCGACCGAGAACCCGGTCCAGAGGGTGGCGACCCCCCAGATCACGGTGATGACGAACAGGGCCTTCCGGGGACCGAACTTCTCGGCGATCGTGCCGCCGAAGACCTGCAGCAGGGCGTAGGGGAGTGCGAAGGCGGAGACGATGAGCCCGGCGGTCGTCTCGTTGAAGCCGAAGTCCTCGGTGATGTGGGGGAGCGCCGTGGAGATGTTGGTGCGGTCGATGTACGAGATCGCGTACATGCAGCACAGCAGGATGAGCACTCGTCCGCGGATGCGTCCGCGGAACGGGGTGCCCTTCGTCGGTGCGGCGGGGGTCGCCGTCGTCATGGGGGCCTCTTCGGGGAGTGAGAGCGAGTCGGGTTGCTGAACGGATCGGAGGCTATGCCGGGTCCCTATCAGCGGTCTCGGAGCGTGCTTGGCGTGGACGATACGCCGAGGGCGAGCAGACGGCTCCGGTGTCAGGGGTGCCGACTACCGTGGTGGGCATGGCAGTGTCAATCGAGCCCACGCGCGCGGTCCGCCCGTTCGAGGTCATCAGCGAGTACTCGCCGAGCGGCGACCAGCCCGCGGCGATCGCCGAACTGGCCGGTCGCATCAACGCCGGTGAGACCGACGTCGTGCTGCTCGGTGCGACCGGTACGGGCAAGTCGGCGACGACCGCGTGGCTCATCGAGCAGGTGCAGCGGCCGACGCTCGTGCTCGCGCACAACAAGACCCTGGCGGCCCAGCTCGCGAACGAGTTCCGGAGCCTGCTGCCGAACAACGCCGTCGAGTACTTCGTCTCGTACTACGACTACTACCAGCCCGAGGCCTACGTCCCGCAGACGGACACCTTCATCGAGAAGGACTCGTCGGTCAACGCCGAGGTCGAGCGGCTCCGGCACTCGACGACGAACTCGCTGCTCAGCCGGCGCGACGTCGTGGTGGTCTCGACGGTGTCCTGCATCTACGGCCTGGGGACGCCGGAGCAGTACATGAACGCGTCGGTCGCGCTGCACGTCGGCCAGACGATCTCCCGCGACCAGCTCGTCCGCAAGTTCGTCGCGATGCAGTACCAGCGGAACGACGTCGACTTCGCACGAGGGACCTTCCGGGTCCGCGGCGACACGCTCGAGATCATCCCGATGTACGAAGAGCACGCGATCCGCATCGAGATGTTCGGCGACGAGGTCGAGGCCCTGTCGTACCTGCACCCGCTCACCGGCAACGTGATCGAGGACATGCCCGCCGTGTCGATCTTCCCGGCGTCGCACTACGTCGCCGACACCGAGGTCATGCACCGGGCGATCGCCACGATCAAGGACGAACTCGCCGAGCGCCTGGCCGAGCTCGAGGGGCAGGGCAAGCTGCTCGAGGCCCAGCGGCTCCGGATGCGCACCACGTTCGACATCGAGATGATGGAGCAGATCGGCTTCTGCTCCGGCATCGAGAACTACTCGCGCCACATGGACGGCCGTGCCGCGGGGGAACCGCCGCACTGCCTGCTCGACTTCTTCCCGGACGACCTCCTCATCGTGATCGACGAGTCGCACGTCACCGTGCCCCAGATCGGCGCGATGTACGAAGGGGACGCCTCCCGCAAGCGCACGCTGGTCGAGCACGGCTTCCGCCTGCCGAGCGCCCTCGACAACCGACCGCTCACCTGGGAAGAGTTCCTCGAGCGCTCCGGCCAGAAGGTCTACCTGTCGGCGACCCCGGGCCGCTACGAACTCGGCGTGACGGACAGTGTCGTCGAGCAGATCATCCGCCCGACGGGCCTGGTCGACCCCGAGATCGTCGTGAAGCCGAGTGACGGCCAGATCGACGACCTGCTCGAGGAGATCAACCAGCGCGTCGAGAAGGACGAGCGCGTCCTCGTCACGACGCTGACCAAGCGCATGGCCGAGGAACTCACCGACTTCCTCGGCAACGCCGGCGTCCGGGTCCGGTACCTGCACTCCGACGTCGACACCCTCAAGCGCGTCGAGCTGCTGACCGAACTGCGCCAGGGCGTCTACGACGTGCTCGTCGGCATCAACCTCCTGCGCGAGGGGCTCGACCTGCCCGAGGTCTCCCTCGTGGCGATCCTCGACGCCGACAAGGAGGGCTTCCTCCGCTCGTCGACGTCGCTCATCCAGACGATCGGTCGTGCCGCCCGCAACGTCTCGGGCCAGGTGCTGATGTACGCCGACAAGATGACCGACTCGATGAAGACCGCGATCGAGGAGACCGACCGGCGCCGCGAGAAGCAGGTGGCCTACAACACCGAGCGCGGCATCGACCCCCAGCCCCTGCGCAAGAAGATCGCCGACATCACCGAGATCCTGGCGCGTGAGAACGACGACACGAAGGCGCTGCTCGAAGGTCGCCCCGGAGCGGACGGCCGACGCTCGCCGACGCCGAACCTCAAGCGCGGCGGGATCGCGGGCGAGGGGGCGATGCAGCTCGAAGCGACCATCGGCGACCTCAACGAGCAGATGCTGCAGGCGGCGGCCGAGCTGAAGTTCGAACTCGCCGCACGGCTCCGCGACGAGGTGCAGGACCTCAAGAAGGCGCTGCGCCAGATGGAGTCGGCGGGCCATGTCAGCTGACGCCGGCGCGCGCGCCGCGCGCGACGGGTCTCGTCGCACGGTCGTCGTCACCGGTGCGAGTGCTGGCCTCGGGTACTTCGCCGCGGAGCAGCTCGCCGCCGCCGGTCACCGCGTCGTCCTCGCGACCCGCAGCCGCGAGCGCGCTGCGGCGGCCGAGCGGAGCATCCGTCGCCACGTGGACGGCGCCGACCTCGCGCACGTGCACCTCGACCTCGCCGACCTCGACAGCGTGCGGGCAGCCGCCGACGAGCTCGCGGCGCTGCAGCCGGAGGGTGTCGACGCGACCGTGAACAACGCCGGCGTGGTGGGCGCGAGCACGATGCAGCGGACGGCCCAGGGCACCGAGCTGCAGGTGGGCACGAACCACCTCGGGCACTTCGCCTGGACGGCGCTGACGCTCCCGCTGCTCGACCGCCGCGCGGGGCGCGTGGTGCACCTCGGGTCGATCGCACACCGGTGGGCACGGCTCGACCCGGCGGACCCGCTCGGCGCGAGCCACTACTCCAGCTACCGCCAGTACGGGCGGAGCAAGCTCGCGGTCATGCTCTTCGGCTTCGAGCTCGCCGAACGCCTCGCCGATGCCGGGTCACCGGTCTCCAGCGTCGTCGCGCATCCCGGGTTCTCGCTCGACCTGCTGTCACCCGAGCGTCCCGACGTCGCATCGTCCCGATCGGAGCCGGCGTGGACCCGTCCGGCGCAGCGGCTGTACGCCCAGGGCAAGGACGCCGGCGCCGACCCGCTCGTGCACGCGGCGATCGCCGACGGCGTCCGGTCCGGCGAGTACTGGGGGCCGTCGGGCTGGATGCAGCTCCGGGGGCCGGCAGCGGTCGTCCGGGCCGAACCGCGGGCCCACGACCGGACCGAGGCCGCCCGGCTCTGGGTGGCGAGCGAGCGTGCCGCCGGGGTCGCGTTCGCTCTCGACGCACTCGTCTGACCGTCCATCGCGGCCGAATGTCGGTGCCGCTTCGTAGAATCGACGACGATGACCATCACCTCTGACCGCGGAACCTCGACGTCGGGCCGGAATGCCTTCGGCGAGCCCGTAGACCTCCACATCCCCGGCGGCACGGCACCGCACAGCACCTCCACGCTCAGCGTGCGCGGTGCCCGCGTGCACAACCTGCGCGACGTCGACCTCGAGATCCCACGCGACTCGCTCGTCGTGTTCACGGGTCTGTCCGGATCCGGCAAGTCCTCGCTGGCGTTCGACACGATCTTCGCCGAGGGACAGCGCCGCTACGTCGAGTCGCTGTCCGCGTACGCGCGCCAGTTCCTCGGGCAGGTCGACCGCCCGGACGTCGACTTCATCGAAGGGCTCTCGCCCGCGGTCTCGATCGACCAGAAGTCGACGAACCGCAACCCGCGATCGACGGTCGGCACCATCACCGAGGTCTACGACTACATGCGTCTGCTCTGGGCGCGCATCGGCATCCCGCACTGCCCCGTCTGCGGTGAGGTGATCAGCAAGCAGAGCGTGCAGCAGATCGCCGACCAGCTCATGGAGTTCGAGTCGGGCACGCGGTTCCAGGTGCTCGCGCCCGTCATCTCCAAGAAGAAGGGCGAGTTCGTCGACCTCTTCCAAGAACTGGCGGCGTCCGGCTACGCCCGCGCGATCGTCGACGGGGAGCGCATCCAGCTCAGCGACCCGCCCAAGCTCAAGAAGCAGGTCAAGCACGACATCTCCGTCATCGTCGACCGTCTCGTCGCGAACGAGGACATCCTCGGACGTCTGACCGACTCGCTCGAGACGGCACTGCGCCTGACCGACGGCACGGTCGCGATCGACCTCGTCGACGCCGAGGGACCCGGTGCGGTCCGGACCTACTCCGAGAACCTCTCCTGCCCGAACAACCACCCGCTGGCGCTCACCGAGATCGAGCCCCGCACGTTCTCGTTCAACGCGCCGTTCGGTGCGTGCCCCGAGTGCTCCGGCCTCGGTACCCGCATGTCGGTCGACCCGGACCTCGTCCTCGGCGACCCCGAGGCGTCCCTGCGCGACGGCGTCCTGCTGCCGTGGACGGGCACGAGCGGGCTGTACTCCTACTTCGAGAAGCTCCTCGCCGGCCTCGGCAAGGACCTCGGGTTCGACCTGGACACCCCGTGGAGCCGTCTCGACGCCTCGGTGCAGGCAGCGATCCTCACCGGCAAGGACTTCCAGGTGTCGGTGTCCTGGCGCAACCGGTTCGGCCGCGAGATGCGGTACACGAGCGGGTTCGAGGGCGTCATGCCCTACATCGAGCGCAAGTTCGCCGAGGCCGAGTCGGACTCGCAGCGGCAGCGCTTCCAGGGCTACCTGCGCGAGGTCCCCTGCCCGGTCTGCGACGGCACGCGTCTCAAGCCCGAGGTGCTCGCGGTGACGGTGGACGGCCGCAGCATCGCCGACGTGACGGACATGTCGCTCGACAACGCGTACGGCTTCATGGAGAGCCTCACCCTCACCGAGCGCGAGGCGCACATCGCGGCCGCTGTCCTGCGCGAGATCCGGGCGCGGCTCGAGTTCCTGCTCGAGGTCGGCCTGAACTACCTGACGCTCTCCCGTGGCGCGGGCGGACTGTCCGGCGGCGAGGCGCAGCGCATCCGTCTGGCCACCCAGATCGGGTCCGGTCTGACCGGCGTGCTCTACGTCCTCGACGAGCCGAGCATCGGGCTGCACCAGCGCGACAACCGGCGGTTGATCGACACCCTGGTGAAGCTCAAGGACCTCGGCAACACGCTCATCGTCGTCGAGCACGACGAGGACACGATCCGCACGGCGGACTGGGTCGTCGACATCGGGCCCGGCGCGGGTGTGAACGGCGGCAACGTCGTCCACTCCGGCTCGTACGAGGGGATCATCGAGAACCGCGAATCGATCACGGGCGACTACCTCGCGGGTCGACGTGCGATCGAGGTCCCGGCCGAGCGTCGCAAGGTCAACCTCAAGCGCACGATCAGCGTGCAGGGTGCGCGGGCGAACAACCTCAAGTCGATCGACGCGGACTTCCCGCTCGGGGTGTTCACCGCGGTCACCGGGGTGAGCGGCTCGGGCAAGTCGACGCTCGTCAACGACATCCTCTACAAGGTGCTCGCCAACCAGCTCAACGGCGCACGGCACATCGCGGGCAAGCACACCCGCGTGAAGGGGCTCGACCAGCTCGACAAGGTCGTGCACGTCGACCAGGCGCCGATCGGTCGGACCCCGCGGTCCAACCCGGCGACCTACACGGGTGTGTTCGACCGGATCCGACAGCTCTTCGCCGAGACACCCGAGGCGAAGGCGCGCGGCTACCAGCCCGGTCGCTTCAGCTTCAACGTCAAGGGCGGTCGCTGCGAGAACTGCTCCGGTGACGGCACGATCAAGATCGAGATGAACTTCCTTCCCGACGTCTACGTCGCGTGCGAGGTCTGCGGCGGTGCGCGGTACAACCGCGAGACGCTGCAGGTGCACTACAAGGGCAAGGACATCTCCGAGGTCCTCGACATGCCGATCAGCGAGGCAGCCGAGTTCTTCGAGCCGATCTCCGCGATCCACCGGTACATGGCGACCCTCGTCGACGTCGGACTGGGCTACGTCCGGCTCGGACAGAGCGCAACGACGCTCTCCGGGGGCGAGGCGCAGCGCGTCAAGCTCGCCACCGAGCTCCAGCGCCGGTCGAACGGCCGGACGGTCTACGTCCTCGACGAACCGACCACCGGTCTGCACTTCGAAGACGTCCGCAAGCTGCTCCTCGTGCTGCAGAGCCTGGTCGACAAGGGCAACACGGTCATCACGATCGAGCACAACCTCGACGTCATCAAGTCGGCGGACTGGCTGATCGACATGGGACCCGAAGGTGGATCCGGTGGCGGGACGGTCCTCGCGACGGGGACGCCCGAGCACGTGGCGAACGTGCCCGAGAGCCACACCGGGGTCTTCCTCAAGGAGATCTTCGACGCGCAGGACGCGCGGGTCGGCAAGGAACAGGCGGTCGGCGCACGCACGGCCAGCCAGAAGCGTCCGAAGGCGAAGCAGAAGGCGGGTGCTCGGTAGGTGGCGGACACCGTCCCGTGGCGTCCGAAGGCGGGGGAGATTCCCACTGATCCGGGCGTCTACCGCTGGCGTGACGAAGCCGGCCGGGTGCTCTACGTCGGCAAGGCGAAGAACCTCCGTGCCCGGCTGAGCAACTACTTCGCACCGCTGCCGACGCTGCACGAGCGCACCCGGCGCATGGTGCTCACGGCACGGAGCGTCGAGTGGACGACGGTCGGTTCCGAGATCGAGGCGCTGCAGCTCGAGTACACGTGGATCAAGGAGTTCGATCCGCCCTTCAACGTCAAGTTCCGGGACGACAAGTCCTACCCGTACATGGCGATCACCCTGGGCGAGGAGTCGCCCCGGGTGATGGTCACCCGGAACCGGAAGATCAAGGGCGCGAAGTACTTCGGGCCGTACCCGAAGATCTGGGCCGTGCACGACACGATCGACCTGATGATCAAGGTGTTCCCGATCCGCACCTGCTCGGACTCGTCGTACAAGAAGGCGATGCAGACCGGCAAGCCGTGCTTCCCGGGGCAGATCGGCAAGTGCGGCGGTCCGTGCTCCCAGAAGGTCACGATCGCCGAGCACCGCGCGCTGGTCGAGGAGTTCGTGCGCTTCATGGCGAGCTACGACCGCCGGGTGATCACGCAGCTGCGGCAGCGCATGGCCGCTTCGGCCGACGCGATGCAGTACGAGCAGGCCGCGAAGTTCCGCGACCAGGTCGGCGCGCTCGAGGCCGTGCTCGAGAAGTCCGCGGTCGTGCTCCGCGACTCGGTCGACCTCGACCTGTTCGGCATCTCCGAGGACGAACTCGCCGCGGCCGTGCAGCTGTTCTCGGTGCGCGGCGGGCGCATCCGCGGTGTGCGCGGGTGGGTCGTCGACAAGGAACTCGACATCTCTACGGGCGACCTCATCGAGCAGATCGTGCAGGGACAGTACGCGACGGGCGAGGAGCCCCCGCGCGAGGTCGTCGTGCCGGAACTGCCGGAGGACGCCGAGGCGCTGCAGCAGTGGCTCAGCGAACGCCGTGGCGGTCGGGGCACCAAGCTCAGCACCGCGCAGCGGGGTGACCGGGCGGGGCTCGCCCGGACCGCGGCGCAGAACGCTGCCCAGGCGCTCATGCTCTACAAGACGAAGCGCTCGGCCGACTACACGACGCGGTCCGCGGCGTTGGCGGACATCCAGGACGCCCTCGGCATGACCGAGGCACCGCTCCGCATGGAGTGCTACGACATCTCCCACCTGCAGGGGACGAACGTCGTCGCGTCGATGGTCGTGTTCGAGGACGGGCTGCCCCGCAAGGACCAGTACCGGCGGTACTCGATCGCCGAGACCACCGACGACACCGACAGCATGTACCAGGTGTTGTCCCGCCGGCTCGCGCGCCTCGACGAGGACGCCGAGCTGCCGGACGTCCCCGACGTCACCAGCGACGAGGTCGTCGAGGGCTCGAAGCCGACCAAGCGGTTCGCCTACCGGCCGCAACTGCTCATCGTCGACGGCGGGCAGCCGCAGGTGCAGGCGGCGAAGCGCGCGATGGACGAGGCCGGGGTGCACGACATCGCGCTCGTGGGCATCGCGAAGCGGCTCGAGGAACTCTGGTTGCCGGACGACGACTTCCCGGTGATCCTGCCGCGCAACTCCGAGGCACTGTTCCTCATCCAGCGCATCCGTGACGAGGCGCACCGGTTCGCGATCACGCACCAGCGGACCCGGCGCAAGCGGGACGTCCGGTCGCGGCTGTCCGAGATCCCGGGTCTCGGGCCCACCCGGGTGAACGCGCTGCTGAAGCACTTCGGGTCGGTGGCGCGGCTGCGCGAGGCGACGGCGGAGGAGATCGCCGAGGTGAACGGTGTCGGACCGGCGACGGCGGCGGCCGTGGTCACGAAGCTCGCGCAGACGCCGACGAGCGCGCCGGAGGCCGCGGGTGCCCCGACGCCGACGAGCGCGCCGGAGGCCGCGGGTGCCCCGACGCCGACGAGCGCGCCGGAGGCCGCGGGCGCCCCGACGCCGACGAGCGCTCCCGACGGGGCCGGTGCGCCGGACACGGCGATCGAACCCGGCACCGCCAGCGCGGCCGACGCAGCCAGCGAACCGGGCAGCGCCAGCGCGCCCGACCTGGCAGCCGCCACGCAGTCGGCCGCCACCCGCTCCGGAGGACCGGCCCGGCTCCCCGAGGTGACCGACGACGGCCCGCACCTGCCCGCATGACGCACACCGCGCCTCCCGTGCGGCCGACCGACGGACCGCACCCGACCGGCGGACGGCACCCGACCGGCGGACGGCACCAGACCGACGGGCCACGGCCGACGGACGGACCGCACCCGACCGGATGACGCACCCCGAGCCCGGCGTCCGGGCGATACCCTTGTCCCGCAGCCGAGACCTCCCCGGGCGACGCGCCCGGGCCGCCACGACGGAGCCCACTCCCAGATGACCGACAGCGTCCCAGCGCCGACACGATCGCCGCAGCAGCACGACATCCTCATCGTCACCGGCATGTCCGGGGCGGGCCGTTCGACGGTGGGGAAGGCGCTCGAGGATCTCGGCTGGTACGTCGTCGACAACCTCCCGACGCAGATGCTCGCGCCGCTCACCGAGCTCGCGGACCGCGCCGGTGAGAAGATCCCCAAGATCGCCACGGTGGTCGACGTCCGCGGCGGCCGGTTCTTCACCGATCCCGAGCAGGCGGTCGAGCAGGTGCGCAAGAGCGCCTCGGCCCGGGTCCGGGTGCTGTTCCTCGAGGCGACGGACGCGGTCCTCGTGCGGCGCTTCGAGCAGGTGCGGCGACCGCACCCGCTCCAGGGCGAGGACACGCTGCTCGACGGCATCGGCCGCGAACGCAGTCGGCTCGCGGCCCTGCGCGAGGCGTCGGACCTCGTCATCGACACCTCCGACCTGAACATCCACCAACTCGCGAACGCCGTGACCGAGCAGTTCGCCGACGACCACTTCACGGGTGTCCAGGTGACCCTGATGAGCTTCGGGTTCAAGTACGGACTGCCCGCCGACGCCGACATGGTGGCCGATGTCCGGTTCCTGCCGAACCCCTACTGGGTCCCGGAACTCCGCCCGCACACGGGCCTCGACCGACCCGTCTCGGACTACGTCCTGGCCCAGCCCGGAGCCCGCACGTTCGTCGAGCGCTACGCCGACGTCCTCGAGCCGGTGTTCGAGGGGTACCAGCGCGAGAACAAAAGACACGCTACGATCGCCATCGGCTGTACCGGCGGCAAGCACCGTTCGGTCGCCATCGTCGCCGAGCTGGCGAACCTCCTCCGCGGGATGCCCGACGTCGCCGTGCGTGTGAAGAACCGAGACCTCGGCCGAGAGTGACCGTCCCTCCGGCCGCTCCACACGACGTGCGCCGGGCACGCGGACCCCACCAGAAGAAACGTTAGGAATGATGCTGTGCCGTTGACTGCCGAGGTCAAGGACGAACTGGCCCGGGTCGTCGTGAACCGCAACACGGTCCGCGCTGCCGAGCTCGCGACCATCCTGCGGTTCGCGGGTGGCCTGCACGTCATCTCGGGCCGGATCGCCGTCGAGGTCGAACTCGACACCCGGATCATCGTGCACCGTGTGCGCAAGGACCTCGCCGAGCTGTACGGCGTGCGGAGCGAGGCGTCGGTGGGGTCGTCCGCGTCCGCCCGTCGTGGCACCCGGTACCTCGTGCGCGTGCTCGAGGCGGGGGAGACCCTCGCCCGGCAGACGGGCCTCATGGACGCCCGCCGCCGCCCGGTGCGCGGTCTGCCGAACCGGCTCACCACCGGCAACCGCGAGGACCTCGCCGCGATCTGGCGTGGTGCGTTCCTCGCCGCCGGCACCCTGACCGACCCCGGCCGTGCCGCCGCACTCGAGGTCACCTGCCCCGGCAACGAGGCCGCGATGGCCCTGGTCGGCGCCGCCTCGCGGCTCGGCATCGCGGCGAAGGGCCGTGAGGTCCGTGGCGTGCACCGCGTGGTCATCCGCGACGGCGAGGCCATCGGCCAGATGCTGACTGTGATGGGCGCCGCCCGCACCACCGCCGACTGGGAGGAGATGCGCCAGCGCCGCGAGGTCCGTGCCACCGCCAACCGTCTCGTCAACTTCGACGACGCGAACCTCCGTCGCTCCGCGCAGGCCGCCGTCGCCGCGTGCGCGCGGGTCGAGCGTGCGCTCGAGATCCTCGGCGACGAGGTCCCCGACCACCTCCAGTACGCCGGCTCGCTGCGGCTGCAGCACCGCGACGCGTCGCTCGACGAGCTCGGCCAGCACGCGGACCCGCCGATGACGAAGGACGCCATCGCCGGGCGCATCCGCCGCCTCCTCGCGATGGCCGACAAGCGCGCGTCCGACCTCGGGATCCCGGGGACCGAGGCGAGCGTTCCCGAGGAGCTCGAAGGGGCCTGATCGACGGGCGTGACGACGTTCCGGACGGGAGGCGCGGTGCCAGCTGGCACCGCGCCTCCCGTCCGTCGTCGGGGTGGTCCAGGGCGGCGCTCGCGACCGTCCGGACGGACCGTCATCCCGCGCGGTCTGGCAGTGTCCGACTGCTAGGGTCGTTACGGCGACGTTACGGGGCGTATCGTCCACCACACGTGGGCCCGAAGGGCCACACGACTCCGAAAGCAGCGCCCCCTGGGCGCTCCACACCCACCAGGAGATCCATTGACCGTCAAGATCGGTATCAACGGCTTCGGCCGCATCGGCCGGAACTTCTTCCGGGCCGCACTGGCCAAGGGCAGCGACCTCGAGATCGTGGCGGTGAACGACCTCACCGACAACGCGTCCCTCGCGAACCTGCTGAAGTTCGACTCCATCACCGGCAAGCTCCCGGCGACGGTCGAGCTCGACGGCGACAACATCGTGGTCGACGGCAAGGCGATCAAGGTCCTCGCGGAGCGCGACCCCGCCAACCTGCCCTGGGGCGAGCTGGGTGTCGACATCGTCATCGAGTCGACCGGTTTCTTCACCAAGGCCGCCGATGCGCAGAAGCACATCGACGCCGGTGCCAAGAAGGTCATCATCTCCGCCCCGGCCACGGGTGACGACGTCACCATCGTGCTCGGCGTGAACGAGGACCAGTACGACCCCGCGAACCACAACATCATCTCGAACGCGTCCTGCACCACGAACAGCCTCGCGCCGCTCGCCAAGGTGTTCCACGACAAGTTCGGCATCGAGCGCGGTCTCATGACCACGGTCCACGCCTACACCGCCGACCAGAACCTCCAGGACGGCCCGCACAAGGACCCGCGTCGTGCGCGTGCTGCAGCGCTGAACATCGTCCCGACCTCCACGGGTGCGGCGAAGGCCATCGGCCTCGTCCTGCCGGAGCTCGCCGGCAAGCTCGACGGCTTCGCGCTCCGCGTCCCGGTGCCCACCGGCTCGATCACGGACCTCACCCTCGAGACCAAGTCCGAGGTCACCGTCGACGAGATCAACGCCGCCTACAAGGAGGCGGCCGAGGGCCCGCTCAAGGGCATCCTGCTCTACAGCGAGGACCCGCTGGTGTCGACCGACATCACCACGGACCCGCACTCCTCGATCTACGACTCCGGCCTGACCAAGGTCATCGGCGGCCTCGTGAAGATCACCTCGTGGTACGACAACGAGTGGGGCTACTCGAACCGTCTGGTCGACCTCACCGAGTACGTGGGCGAGCGCCTCTAACCCATGGCACTCCGCACCCTCGAGGACCTCGGCGACCTCGCCGGCAAGCGTGTCGTCGTCCGTTGTGACCTCAACGTCCCGCTCAAGGACGGCGTGATCACGGACGACGGCCGCGTGCGCGCGTCGCTGACCACCCTGAACACCCTCATCAACGCCGGCGCGCGCGTCATCGTGATCTCCCACCTGGGCCGCCCCGACGGCGAGCCCAAGCCGGAGTTCTCGCTCGCGCCGGTGGCCCAGCGGCTCTCCGAGCTGCTCGGCAAAGAGGTCACGTTCGTCGGCGAGACCGTCGGCGACGAAGCGACCGCGGCCGCCGGGGAACTCGGGGACGGCGACGTCCTGTTGCTCGAGAACCTCCGGTTCAACCCGGAGGAGACCTCGAAGGACGCTGCCGTGCGCAGTGACTTCGCGGACCGCATCGCCGCCCTGGGGGACGCCTTCGTGTCCGACGGCTTCGGTGTCGTGCACCGCAAGCAGGCCTCAGTGTACGAGCTCGCATCCGCGCTGCCCAGCGCAGCGGGGTCGCTCATCGAGACCGAGCTCGGCGTGCTCGAACGCCTCACGACGACGCCGGAGCGGCCGTACACGGTCGTGCTCGGCGGGTCGAAGGTCAGCGACAAGCTCGGCGTCATCGACCACCTCCTGCCGCAGGTGGACACGCTCTGCATCGGCGGCGGCATGCTCTTCACGTTCCTCGCGGCCCAGGGCCACGGGGTCGCGAAGTCGCTGCTCGAGGCCGACCAGCTCGACGTCGTCCGCGAGTACCTCTCGCGGGCGAAGGAGCTCGGCGTGACGATCGACCTGCCGACGGACGTCGTCGTGGCGTCCGGGTTCGCGGCCGACGCGTCGCACGAGACCGTCGCCGCGGACGCGATCGAGTCGTCGTCCTTCGGGGCGGACGGCATCGGCCTCGACATCGGTCCGGAGACGGCGGCGCGGTTCGCTTCCGCGGTGTCCTCGTCGAAGACCGTGTTCTGGAACGGCCCGATGGGCGTGTTCGAGTTCCCGGCCTTCGCCGCCGGCACGAAGACGGTCGCGCAGGCCCTGACCGAGGTCGACGGCCTCGGTGTGGTCGGCGGTGGCGACTCCGCCGCGGCCGTCCGGTCGCTCGGCTTCTCGGACGACCAGTTCGGGCACATCTCGACCGGTGGCGGTGCGAGCCTCGAGTTCCTCGAGGGCAAGTCGCTCCCCGGTCTCGAAGCACTGGGGTGGTCGCGATGACCCGGACGCCGCTCATCGCGGGTAATTGGAAGATGAATCTGGACCACCTCCAGGCCATCGCCACCGTGCAGAAGCTCGCGTGGACGCTGAAGGACGCACGCCACGACTTCGACGACGTCGAGGTCGCGGTCTTCCCGCCCTTCACCGACCTCCGGAGCGTGCAGACGCTCATCTCGGCCGACAAGCTCCCGATCCGCTTCGGCGCGCAGGACCTGTCCCAGTACGACTCGGGCGCCTACACGGGCGACGTGTCCGGGGCGTTCCTCGCCGCACTCGACGCGCAGTACGTCATCGTCGGACACTCCGAGCGGCGGACGCTGCACGCGGAGACCGACGAGGTCGTCGCCGCGAAGACCGCCGCGGCCGTCAAGCACGGTCTCGTGCCGGTGGTCTGCGTCGGCGAGACCGGGGAGCAGCGCGAGGAGCGCGGCGCCGGTGTCGTGCCGGTGGAGCAGCTGCAGGTCGTCCTCGACGCCGTGCAGCCCTCGGAGATCGTCGTGGCGTACGAGCCGGTCTGGGCGATCGGCTCCGGCCAGGCCGCGACCGCCGAGCAGGCGCAGGACGAATGCGCTGCGATCCGTCGCGGGATCGCTGCAGCCTGGGGCGACGAGGCAGCCGCGGCGACGCGGGTGCTCTACGGCGGCTCGGTGAAGTCGGGCAACATCGCCGGCTTCCTGCGCGAGCCCGACATCGACGGCGCGCTCGTCGGTGGCGCCTCCCTCGACGTGCAGGAGTTCGCGGCGATCGCGCGCTTCCGGCAGCACGTCGGACTCTGATCCACCGGACACAGGCCGGTCGCCATCGTGCGGCCGGCCTGTGCCACGCCCAGCCCGGGGACCTCGGCCGACCACCTGGCCGGTATACTCGGATGGCTGACTGACACGAAAGGTACGTCGTGGCGATTCTCTCCGTCGTGCTGCAGGTCCTGCTCGCGATAACGAGCCTCCTGCTCACGCTCCTCATCCTGCTGCACAAGGGCCGCGGTGGCGGCCTCTCCGACATGTTCGGCGGCGGCGTGACGAGCAACCTCGGGGCGTCCGGCGTCGCCGAGCGCAACCTCAACCGCATCACGGTGATCCTCGGTCTCCTCTGGATCGTGTCGATCATCGTGCTCGGTCTCATCAACAAGTTCACGGCGGGGAGCTGATCCATGGCATCCGGAGGCAGTGCAATCCGGGGTTCGCGCGTCGGCGCGGGCCCGATGGGGGAGCAGGACCGCGGGGTCCAGGCCGAGCGTGTGGCGATCTCGTACTGGGACGCCCTCGGCAACGAGGTCGTGCGGTACTTCGCCGCCGGCCTCCCCGATGACGAGATCCCCGAGACGGTGGACTCGCCGTCGACCGGGCTCCCGGCTGGTCGCGACAAGGACAACCCTCCCGTGGTCTCCAAGACCGAGCCGTACAAGACGCACCTCGCGTACGTGAAGGAGCGCCGCACCGAAGAAGAGGCGGCGCAGCTCCTCGAGGACGCGTTGCAGCAGCTCCGTCAGCGTCGCGGCACCGCGAAGTAGTCGCACGAGACGTCCGAAGGCCCCCGTACCGATCCGGTACGGGGGCCTTCGTGCGTGTGGTGGGTGCGCGGGGGGCCGGCGAGGTCGCGCGACATGCCGTGCGGGCGCCGCCGAGGTCGCACGAAGCGCTGCTTCCGCGCGCTGCGGGCGACACTTTGTGCGACCTCGGCGGGCGGGCCGGACCGGCGGGCGGGCGCGCGCGGGGCGGCCCCACCCACGGACGGACGGGAGGCGCGGTGCCAGCCGGCACCGCGCCTCCCGTCCGTCAGGGACCCGCGTCTAGTACGTCGACGCGATGAGGTTCTCGGGGACGTCGCGAGCGGCGTCCTGGTCCACGAAGAACACGGTGCGCTTGCGCCCCTGCACGCCACCGACGGGGACCTCGTCGACCGAGGCGCCCGCGAGCGCGAGCCCGAGGACCGAGGCCTTCTCAGCACCCGACAGGATGACCCACACGCGCTGCGACGCGTTGATCGCCGGGTAGGTGAGCGTCAAGCGCTGCGGCGGCGGCTTGGGGGAGTCGTCCACCGGCAGCACGATGCGGTCGGTCACCGTGAGCTGCGGGAACTCCGGGAAGAGCGACGCGGTGTGACCGTCGGGTCCGACCCCGAGGAGCGTGATGTCGAACCGGGGCGCGATGGCGTCGTCCGGCGCGGCGGCGTGCAGCTCCTGCTCGTAGCGGGTCGCAGCGTCCTCGATCGAGATGCCAGCGTCCGACGCCGCGATCGGGTGGATGTTCGACTCCGGGATGTCGACGTGGTCGAAGAAGTCCGTCTGCGTGCCGGTGATGTTGCGATCGGCATCGCCCGCGGGCACCCAGCGCTCGTCGACCCACCACACGTGCACCTTCGACCAGTCGACGCTCTCACGCGCCGGCGACTGGCCGATCGCGGCGAGGACGAGGGAGGACACGGAGCCACCGCTGATGGCGATGTCCGCGCGCTCCTGCTCGTCGAGCACGTCGATGATCTTCGTGATGAAGCGTGCGGCGACCGAAGCGCCGAGGGCCTGCTTGTCCGGGTGCACCAGCACCCGCCGTTCGTTGGTCACGTGACTCCCGTGTTCGTGGTGGTCGACCGGTCGTACGACCACCGTCGGTCCGACCGTCCGGGCCGGCCGCCGCTCGCGCTGGACGAACGACGGCCGGCCCGACCGGTCGTGTGGGGCTTGCTCAGCCGGCGATGGACTCGCGCAGCTGGGGGACCCCGTGCTTGACGACGTCTCCGAAGAGGACGTCCGGGTCGAGTCTACGGAGTTCCTCGGCCAGGCAGTCGCGCAGGTTGCGGCGCGGCAGCGACAGGTCGTGCGTCGGCTGCCCGGGCATCGAGAGCGTCGCGACGTCCACCAGGGACCGCTCGAGCTCGATGGTGCCGGACTCGCGCACGAGCTTCACGCCGTGGATGCCGCTCGACCCGGTCGCACGCGGCGACGTGACGACGGCCACCGGCACCTCGAGCTGCAGCTGCAGCCACGCGGCGAGCAGGATCGTCGACGGGCTGTCGTACGCACCCGAGACCTCGACGGCGGTGATCGGCTCGTACGGCGGCTGGTCGAGCGCCGCGGCGAGCTGGTTCCGCCACAGGGTGAGACGGGTCCACGCGAAGTCGGTGTCGCCCGGCACGTACGAGGCGCCGAGGGCCTCGATCGCACCGTTCGGGTCCTTCTGCGCGGCCGCGTCGGTGATCCGTCGCTGGGCGATGCGACCCAGGGCCGAGGCCGAGGGCTGCTCCGGGGCGGTCTGCGGCCACCAGGCCACGACGGGCGCGTCCGGCAGGAGGAGGCCGGTGACCAGGCTCTCCTCGTCGGTCGCGGTCTCGCCGTAGGCGCGGAGGACGATGACCTCGCTCGCACCCGCGTCGCTGCCGACGCGGATCTGCGCGTCGAGGCGACCGGGCGACTTCGTGTCGCCGTCGTTCTTCGACACGATGATGACGCGCATCGGGTGCTCGCGGGACGCCTCGTTCGCGGCCTCGATCGCCTCTTCCTCGTGCCCGAGGGCCGTCGAGATGATGAGGGTCAGGACACGACCGAGGGCGACGGCGCCGCCCTCTTCGCGGATGTGGACGAGCTTCTTCTGGATCTTCGAGACCGTGGTGTTCGGCAGGTCGATCTTCATGGACGCCTCCAGGTCCGGCCGTCGCGGGCGAGCAGGGCGTCGGCGGATGCCGGGCCCCACGTGCCGGGACGGTACTGCTCGGGCTGGCCCTGCGTGGCCCAGAACTCCTCGATCGGGTCGAGGATCTTCCACGACAGTTCCACCTCTTGGTGACGGGGGAACAGGGGCGGGTCACCGAGGAGCACGTCGAGGATGAGTCGCTCGTACGCCTCGGGCGAGGCCTCGGTGAACGCGTGGCCGTAGCCGAAGTCCATCGTCACGTCGCGCACCTGCGTGCCGACGCCGGGGACCTTCGAGCCGAAGCGGAGCGTGACGCCCTCGTCCGGCTGCACACGGATGACGAGCGCGTTCTGGCCGAGGGGCGACTGCGAGTTGCCGTAGACGTCCTCGGGGACACGCTTGAACACGATCGCGATCTCGGTCACGCGGCGACCGAGACGCTTGCCGGCGCGGAGGTAGAACGGGACGCCCTGCCAGCGACGGGTCGCGATGTCGAGCTTGATCGCCGCGTAGGTCTCGGTGCCGGACTCGGGGTCCATGCCCGCTTCCTCGAGGAAGCCGAGCACCTTCTCGCCGCCCTGCCAGCCGCCGGCGTACTGCCCGCGGGCCGTGGCGGTCGACAGGTCCTCGGGCAGGCGCACCGCGGAGAGGACCTTCTCCTTCTCGGCGCGGAGGTCCGCCGCCTTGAACGAGACCGGCTCCTCCATCGCGGTGAGCGCGAGGAGCTGCAGGAGGTGGTTCTGGATGACGTCGCGCGCCGCACCGATGCCGTCGTAGTACGCGGCACGTCCGGCGACGCCGATGTCCTCGGCCATCGTGATCTGCACGTGGTCGACGTAGTTCGAGTTCCAGATGGGTTCGTACATCTGGTTCGCGAACCGCAGCGTCAGGAGGTTCTGGACGGTCTCCTTGCCGAGGTAGTGGTCGATGCGGAACACGTCGTCCGGAGCGAAGACGCTCTCGACGATCGCGTTCAGCTCGCGCGCCGTGCGGAGGTCGGAGCCGAAGGGCTTCTCGACGACCACGCGGCTCCACGAGTCCTCGCGCTTCTCGGTCAGCCCGGACAGCTTGAGCTGCTCGGTGACCACGGGGAACATCTTCGGCGGGATGGACAGGTAGAACGCGTGGTTGCCGAGCGTCCCGCGCTCCGCGTCCAGCGTGTCGACGGTCCGCTTGAGCTCGCGGAACGCCTCGGGGTCGTCGAACGATCCCTGGACGAACCGGATGCCCTGTTCGAGCTGACGCCAGACGTCCTCGTCGAACGGGGTGCGCGAGTGCTCCTGGACCGCGTCGTGGACGAGCTGGGAGAAGTCTTGGTCCTCCCAGTCACGTCGAGCGAACCCGACGAGGGCGAACCCCGGGGGCAGGAGCCCTCGGTTCGCCAGGTCGTAGACCGCGGGCATCAGCTTCTTGCGGGACAGGTCGCCCGTCACGCCGAAGATGATGAGGGTGCTGGGTCCCGCGATCCGGTTCAGTCGACGATCCGTCGGCAGCCGGAGCGGGTTGTGCTCCGGGGTGATTGCCACCGGTGACATGAGTCGGTGAACTCCTTCGAGAGTCAGAGGGTGACGGCGGCCGTCAGTGCTGCGGTGGCAGCCGCGACGTCCGTCGTCGTGAGGGTCAGGACCGGGCGGCCGTGCTGCGCGAGGACACTCGCGTCGCCGGAGGCCTGGGCCTGGATGAGCTGGCCGAACGTGAACGGACGACCGGGGATGGCCAGGTCGTCGGGCTCGTCGGCCACGATCTGCAGGAACACCCCGTTCGCCGGGCCGCCCTTGTGGTACTGGCCGGTCGAGTGCAGGAAGCGCGGTCCGTAGCCGAACGTGACGGGTCGGCCGGTGCGCGCCGCGAAGGCGTCGCGCAGCGATTCGAGGTCCGGGTTCGCGGTGCGGTCCACGTACGCCTGCACGGCCAGGTAGCCGGTGGGGCCGACGTGGTCCAGGAGGCGCGACACGGCATCCGCGATCGTCGTCCCGACCGCCAGGCCCTCGGTCGCGTGGACGGCGGTGCCGTCCTCGGTGAAGGCCGGTTCGGTCGGTGCCGGGCGGTCGTCCAGGAGGGCGCGGGCCGCGGACTTGGCGGCCTCGACGTCGGGCTGGTCGAACGGGTCGATGCCGAGCAGGCGACCGGCGACGGCCACGGCGTACTCCCACACGAGGAGCTGGCCGCCGAGCGTGCCGGTGATCTCGACCTCGCCCTCGGCGACGTGGCGCTCGTCCTCGCGGGAGCCGACGAGTCGGATCACCTGCAGGTCGGGCAGTTCAGCGGTCACCTCGGGGGAGTCGACGTCGAGCACGACCGGCAGCAAGCCGCGGCCGTCCTTGCCGGTGGACTCCGCGATCAGCTGTTCCACCCAGTCGCCGAACCCGACGATGTGGGTGCCGTCCGCGACGATACCGATCGTGGAGCGGAGGGGCGCAGTGCCCCCGAGGACGGCGCCGAGCACGAGGCCGGGGTTCTCGTCGATGTCGACCGAGAGCAGCGCCGAGATGGCGTCGGCCTCGTCGAGGAGCTCCGCGATGTCGGCACCGGCGAGGCCGGACGGCACCAGGCCGAACGCGGTCAGTGCGGAGTAGCGGCCGCCGACGTTCGGGTCGGCGGTGAAGACGCGGTACCCGGCGTCCGTCGCGACGGCCTCTAGCGGGGAGCCCGGGTCGGTGACGACGACGATGCGCTTCGCCGGGTCGATGCCGGCGTCGCGGAAGGCCTGCTCGTAGACACGGCGCTGCGAGTCGGTCTCGAGCGTCGAACCCGACTTCGAGGACACGACCAGCACGGTGCGGTCCAGCTGGTGCTCCACGGCGGCGCGGACCTGCGCCGGGTCGGTGGAGTCGAGGACCGTGAGCGGCACGCCTGCGGTCCGGGTGATGACCTCGGGCGCGAGCGACGAGCCGCCCATGCCGGCGAGGACGACGTGGTCGACCCCTTCGGCGAGGAGCGACTCGCGCAGCGCGACGATCTCGGCGACGAGCGGGCGGGAGACCGAGACGGCCTCCACCCAGCCGAGACGCTTCGACGCCTCGGCCTCGGCGTCGGGACCCCAGAGCTCGGGGTCCTGGGCAGTGATGCCCGACGCCACCAGATCGGTGACGAGGCGCGGGACCACCAGTTCGATGGCCCGCGCCGCGTCACCGCTGGCGGCGATGGACACCGTCACTACTTGGCGCCCTCGAGTGCGTTCTTGACGGTGTCGACGAGCTCGCCCCACGAGACGTTGAACTTGTCGACGCCCTCCTTCTCGAGCAGCGCCACGACGTCGTCGTAGTCGATGCCCTGGGCAGCGAGCTGGTCGAGGACCTGCTGCGCGGCGTCGAACGAGCCGGCGATGGCGTCGCCGTGGATCTCGCCGTGGTCGAACGTGGCGTCGAGGGTCTTGCCCGGCATGGTGTTGACGGTGCTCGGCGCGGCCAGCTCGGTCACGTAGAGCGTGTCGGGGAGCGACGGGTCCTTGACACCGGTCGAGGCCCAGAGCGGACGCTGCGTGTTCGCACCGGCCTCGAGCAGGCCGAGGGCGCGCTCGGAGGCGAACGCCTCGGTCCAGACCTGGTAGGCGAGCTGCGCGTTGGCGATGCCGGCCTTCGACTTGAGGGCCTTCGCCTCGTCCGTGCCGACGGCGTCGAGACGCTTGTCGATCTCCGAGTCGACGCGCGACACGAAGAAGGACGCGACCGAGTGGATCTTCGAGAGGTCGTGGCCGGCGGCCTTGGCCTTCTCGAGGCCACCGAGGTAGGCGTCGATGACGGCGCGGTAGCGCTCGAGCGAGAAGATCAGGGTGACGTTGACCGAGATGCCGGCGGCGATGACCTCGGTGATGGCCTCGAGACCCTCGACCGTTGCCGGGATCTTGATGAGGACGTTCTCCTTGCCGACCTTGTCGAACAGGAACTTGGCCTGCTCGATGGTCTTCTGGGTCTCGTGCGCGAGGCCCGGCTCGACCTCGATCGACACGCGGCCGTCGAAGCCCTTGGTCGAGTCGTAGATCGGCTTGAAGACGTCGGACGCGTTGGCGACGTCCTGCGTGGTGATCTCGAAGATCGCGTCGGTGACCTCGGTGCCGGCGGCGGCCAGCTCCTTGACCTGTGCGTCGTAGCGCTCGCCCTTGGCGAGGGCCGAGGCGAAGATCGTCGGGTTCGTCGTGACGCCGACGACGTTCTTCTCGGCGATGAGGGACTCGAGCTTGCCGGTCTCGAGGAGCTCGCGGGACAGGTCGTCGAGCCAGATGCTCACGCCGACCGCGGAGAGCGCGGCGGTGGGGGTGTTCTCAGCCATGTGTTTCTCTTCTTTCCTTCATCGGCCTGGTGGCCGGGGTCTGGGGGACCGGGAGGCGCGTGGCGGGGCCGAGCCGCGCCTCCCGGAAGAAGGGCCGGATCCGGCGAACCGGACCCGGCCCTCGGGGGGTCAGGAAGCCGCGAGGGATTCCTTCGCGGCGGCCACGACGTGCTCCGTCGTGAAGCCGAACTCCTTGAACAGCGTCTGGTAGTCGGCCGAGGCACCGAAGTGCTCGATCGAGACGCTGCGGCCCTTGTCGCCGATGATGTCGCGCCAGCTCATGGCGATCCCGGCCTCGACCGAGACGCGCGCGGTGACGTTCTTCGGCAGCACCTGGTCCTGGTAGTTCTCGGACTGGGCGCGGAACCACTCGAGCGACGGGGCGCTCACGACGCGGGCGTTGATGCCCTCGCCCTTGAGCTGCTCGCGGGCCTCGACGGCGATCTGGACCTCGGAACCGGTCGCGATGAGGATCACGTCGGGGGTGCCGTTCGGCGCCTCGGCCAGGACGTACGCGCCCTTGGCGACGTTCTTCGCCGAGGCGAAGACCTCACCGGAGGCGTCGCCCTCGCCACGCTCGAAGACGGGGAGGTTCTGACGGCTCAGCGCGATGCCGGCCGGGCGGTCCTTGTGCTTGAGCATCTCGAGCCAGGCGTAGGCGACCTCGTTGGCGTCGGCAGGTCGGACGACGTCCAGACCCGGGATCGCGCGGAGGGCGCTGAGCTGCTCGATCGGCTGGTGCGTCGGGCCGTCCTCACCGAGGGCGACGGAGTCGTGCGTCCAGACGTAGATCGCCGGCGCCTGCATGAGCGCGGCGAGACGGACCGCCGGACGCATGTAGTCGCTGAAGATGAGGAACGTGCCGCCGAAGGGGCGGGTGTTCCCGTGCAGGACGATGCCCGACAGGATCGAGCCCATCGCGTGCTCGCGGATGCCGAAGTGCAGCACGCGGCCGTACGGGTCGGTGCTCCACGCCTTGGTCGAGGCCTCGACCGGACCGAAGGACTTGGCGCCCTCGATCGTGGTCAGGTTCGACTCGGCGAGGTCGGCCGAGCCGCCCCAGAACTCGGGCATGAGCGGCGCGATGGCGTTGATGACCTTGCCGGAGGCGGCACGGGTCGAGACGGCCTTCTCGGTCGGGAAGACCGGGAGGGCTTCTTCGAGGCCCTCGGGGAGCTCGCCGGCGTTGATGCGGTCGAGGAGCGTCTTCTTCTCGGGGTTGGCCGCGGCCCACGCGTCGAAGGTCTTCTGCCACTCGGCGTGCTGCGCCTGCCCCTTGGCGACGGCACCGCGGGTGTACTCGAGCACCTCGGGGTCGACGTGGAAGGTCTGCTCGGGGTCGAAGCCGAGGACCTCCTTGAGGCCCTTGAGCTCCTCGCCACCGAGGGCGGAGCCGTGGATCTTGCCGGAGTTCTGCTTGGTCGGCGACGGCCAGCCGATGATCGTCTTGAGGACGATGAGCGACGGCTTGTCGGTGACGGCCTTGGCGGCCTCGACCGCGGCGAAGAGGGACTCGACGTCTTCCGAGTACTCGCCCGTCTTCTTCCAGTCGACCGTCTGGACGTGCCAGCCGAGCGCCTCGTAGCGGTCCGGGACGCTCTCCGAGAAGGAGATGTCGGTGTCGTCCTCGATCGAGATCTGGTTCGAGTCGTAGAAGACGACCAGACGACCGAGCTGCTGGCGGCCGGCGAGGCTCGCGGCCTCGTTCGTGACGCCTTCCTGCATGTCGCCGTCGCCGGCGATCACGTAGGTGAAGTGGTCGAACGGCGACTCGCCGTCGGCGGTCTCCGGGTCGAAGAGGCCGCGCTCGAAGCGCTGCGCGTAGCCGAAGCCCACGGCCGAGGCGAGGCCCTGGCCGAGCGGGCCGGTGGTGATCTCGACGCCGTCGGTGTGGCCGTACTCCGGGTGACCCGGGGTCTTCGAGCCCCACTTGCGGAGGTGCTGGAGGTCCTCGAGCTCGAGGCCGTAGCCGTGCAGGTAGAACTGCACGTACTGGAGGATCGAGGCGTGACCGGCGGAGAGGATGAAGCGGTCGCGGCCGATCCAGGTGGAGTCGCTGGGGTCGCGACGCATCACCTTCTGGAAGAGCAGGTGGGCGACCGGCGCGAGGCTCATCGCGGTGCCGGGGTGACCGTTGCCGGCGGCCTCGACCGAGTCGGCGGCGAGTACGCGGGCCGTGTCGACGGCCTTCCTGTCGATGGCGTCCCAGGTGAATTCAGCCACTTGGATGTTGACCCTTCTTGATGCGACATGTGCGAGGGCTCGTGCCATCGCACGGACATGATCGCCGTCCCGGGGCCTTCGTCGGGTCGCCGTCTCGCGGCGGCCGACCGGCTCTTCGCGGCCGACGTCATCGGGGCACGCACTGCGGGAGGGCGACTCCAGCATAGTGACCATGCACTCAGAAGGGGTTCAGGTGACGCCGGTTGTTCACTCGTCGTCGCGGGGACCCGCCGTCGGCCGGGCGTGTCGGTGGGTGACTTCGGTCCGGATGGCGGGGCGGGGCATCATCGCGGCGCCTCCATCACGTAAACTGTCGGGGACCCGTGCGCATTCCGGGTCGACGCACGCCCCGACGACGACGGAGCCGTCCACCGAGCGTGTGAGCTGACGCGAACAGACTGAGGTTCCCTTGCCGACTGCCACCGTGACCCGGCCCGACACCGATCGACCCCGCTCGACGCTGTCGCGCAAGGTGCGTGCCTACGTCTCACTGACGAAGCCGCGGGTCATGGAGCTGCTGCTCGTCACGACGGCGCCGACGATGTTCCTCGCCGAGCGCGGCGTGCCGGACCTGTGGCTCGTCTTCTGGACGATGCTCGGTGGCGCGATGTCGGCCGGGTCCGCCTCGGCCTTCAACTGCTACATCGATCGTGACATCGACCGCCTCATGAAGCGCACGAGCACCCGGCCGCTCGTGACCGGTGAGCTCTCCGACCGTGAGGCACTCGTCTTCTCGTGGGTGCTCGGCGTCGCGTCGACCGCGGTCCTCGGGTTCCTGGTGAACTGGCTCGCGGCCGCCCTGAGCGTCATCGCGATCCTCATCTACGTCTTCGTCTACACGCTGTGGCTCAAGCGCCGCACCCCGCAGAACATCGTCTGGGGCGGTTCGGCCGGCTGCATGCCCGTGCTGATCGGCTGGGCGGGCGTCACCGGGTCGCTCACCTGGGCGCCGGTCATCCTCTTCATGGTGATCTTCCTCTGGACGCCGCCGCACTACTGGCCGCTGTCGATGAAGTACCGCGACGACTACGACGCCGCCGACGTGCCGATGCTCGCGGTCGTCCGCGGTCGCACGGTGGTCGGTCTCCAGGTCGTCCTCTACGCGTGGGCGACGCTCGTCTGCTCGCTGCTGCTCATCCCGGTCGCGCACATGGGGCCGCTCTACACGGTGGTCGCGCTGGCCGGTGGCATCTGGTTCGTCGTCGAGTCGCACCGGCTGTACTCGCGGGCGATCCAGCACGTGGAGCACGTGCAGCCGATGCGCGTCTTCCACAGCTCGA
Source organism: Curtobacterium sp. SORGH_AS_0776 (assembly GCF_031453355.1). NCBI lineage: Bacteria > Bacillati > Actinomycetota > Actinomycetes > Micrococcales > Microbacteriaceae > Curtobacterium > Curtobacterium sp. SORGH_AS_0776. The sequence goes on along the minus strand of NZ_JAVIYU010000001.1, from coordinate 2,816,822 downwards.
TCACGTACCTGACGCTGCTGTTCATCGCCGTGGGCATCGACCCGCTGCTGCCGCAGGTCTTCACCTTCTAGCGCTGGCCGGGTGGCCGCGCGACTGTCTCGGCTGCGGACCCCGTGCGACATCGTCGCTGTCGTTCGACAGCGACGATGTCGTTCGTTGCGGGCGCGGGTTGTTGGCCGCGCTGGCGTGCGACGAGGCCGTCGTCGTACGACGTCGGTGGGGTCGTTCCGGGTCCGCAGGAGGCGCCGGGCGCGACCACCCACCGGCCTGGAGGCGCGTGACGGGCCCGAACCGCGCCTCCAGTCCGTCAGCTGGTCGCGTTCCGCACGACGAACGACACCCCACGAGTCGATCGACTCGTGGGGTGTCGGCGACCGCGAGCGGTGCGCCGCGCGTCAGCCCGCGATCGGCTCGCGGACGGCCTGGCGACCGGCGGTGCCGCGCGTGGAGAGCGTCACGACCGTGGTGGCGCCGACGAGCAGGCCCGCGAGGACCATGTGCGTCCCCACCAGACCGACCGGCAGCCCCGTACGCGCCTGGGTGAGCCCGACGGCGATCTGGACGAACTCGACCACCAGGAGCAGCAGCGCCCACTTGCTCGACAGGCGCAGGCGGACCGCGCCGACCACGAGGACGAGGGTCAGGGCGAACAGCACGTAGGCGGGGATCGCGTGCAGGTGCTCCATCACGGCGGGGTCGAAGCCCGTGCGGTGCAGTCGTCCGCCGTCGACCGCCTCGTCGGCGCCGGCGTGCGGGCCGCTGCCCGTGGTGAGGATGCCGACGAGCACGGTGACGACGACCGCGGCGACGGTGCCGCGCACGACGCCCGTGTACCAGCCGGGGACGAGCCGCTCGGCGGTGCGCGGACCGCGCATGGCGCGGTAGACGAGTGCGGCGGTGACCGCCGTGAGCGCGGCGGAGACGACGAAGTGCAGCCCGACGACGAACGGGTTGAGGTTGGTCCAGACGCTCATGCCGCCGATCACGGCCTGCACCGGGATCGCTGCGCCCTGGGCGAACGCGAGCCAGAACAGTTCGGGGCGCGTGCGGCGCATCCGGACGACGAGCAGGAACATGGCGATCGCGACGACGACGAGCACGAAGGTGAGCAGTCGGTTGCCGAACTCGATGACGCCGTGGATGCCCATCTCGGGCGTCGAGACGAGGGAGTCCGCCGTGCACTTCGGCCAGGTCGGGCACCCGAGACCCGATGCGGTGAGGCGGACGAGGCCGCCCGTGCCGATCAGGATCACCTCGACGACGAAGGACGCCCAGGCGAGGACGACGACACGCTGGTCGACGACACGGGGGAGCGACCACCACCGCGCAGGGCGGACGTCCTGGTCGACGGGGGATGCGACGCGAGTCACGAGCGTGGTGCCTTCCTGTTGTTCCGTGCAGCGAACCTGTAGGATTCGAGGGTTCAGCAGCAGTCAAGTCTAGGCAGGCGCCGGCTCCGAATGGTCCGAGATCGCCGTTCACACCCAGGACGTCGACACTCAGGGCTGTGTGGAACCATCGACGTTGCGAGGGAGCAACACCGTGTCCACCGTGCACGCGACGAGCGTGTCGGGGGTCTGCGGTGGAATGGCGTCCAGACGCCACGGGTTGACACCCGAAGACGCTGCCGCGAGAAGGAAACGAGGAGACCATGTCCGACGTGCTCATCGACCGTCCCGAGCTCGAAGGGCTCGGCCAATACGAGTTCGGCTGGTCCGACTCCGACTCGGCCGGCGCCTCTGCTCGCCGCGGCATCTCGGAAGAGGTCGTGACCGACATCTCGAACCTCAAGTCCGAGCCCGAGTGGATGCTCAAGAACCGGCTCAAGGGCCTGCAGCTCTTCGGCCGCAAGCCGATGCCGACGTGGGGTGCCGACCTGACGGGCATCGACTTCGACAACATCAAGTACTTCGTGCGCTCCACCGAGAAGCAGGCGCAGTCGTGGGAAGACCTCCCCGAGGACATCCGCGCGACCTACGAGAAGCTCGGCATCCCCGAGGCCGAGCGCCAGCGCCTCGTCGCCGGTGTCGCCGCGCAGTACGAGTCCGAGGTCGTGTACCACCAGATCCGCGAGGACCTGGAGCAGCAGGGTGTCATCTTCATGGACACCGACACGGCGCTCCGCGAGCACCCCGAGATCTTCGAGGAGTACTTCGGCACCGTGATCCCGGCCGGCGACAACAAGTTCGCCGCGCTGAACACGGCCGTGTGGTCCGGCGGCTCGTTCGTCTACGTCCCGAAGGGCGTCCACGTCGAGATCCCGCTGCAGGCCTACTTCCGGATCAACACCGAGAACATGGGCCAGTTCGAGCGGACGCTGATCATCGCGGACGAGGACTCCTACGTCCACTACATCGAGGGCTGCACCGCCCCGATCTACAAGTCGGACTCGCTGCACTCGGCCGTCGTCGAGATCATCGTGAAGAAGAACGCCCGCGTTCGGTACACGACGATCCAGAACTGGTCGAACAACGTCTACAACCTCGTGACCAAGCGTGCGATCGCGCACGAGGGCGCCACGATGGAGTGGATCGACGGCAACATCGGTTCCAAGGTGACGATGAAGTACCCCTCGATCTACCTCGCGGGTGAGCACGCCAAGGGCGAGACGCTCTCCGTCGCCTTCGCCGGCCCCGGCCAGCACCAGGACGCCGGCGCGAAGATGATCCACATGGCGCCGTACACGACGTCGTCGATCGTGTCGAAGTCGATCGCCCGTGGTGGCGGTCGCGCGGGGTACCGCGGTGAGGTCCGGGTCGACCCGGCAGCCCACCACGCGGCGAACACCGTGCGGTGCGACGCGCTGCTGGTGGACACCATCAGCCGGTCGGACACCTACCCGGCGATCGACATCCGCGTCGACGACGTCCAGCTCGGGCACGAGGCCACGGTCTCCCGCGTGAGCGAGGAGCAGCTGTTCTACCTCATGTCGCGCGGCATGCCCGAGGACGAGGCGATGGCGATGATCGTCCGCGGCTTCATCGAGCCGATCGCCCGCGAGCTCCCGATGGAGTACGCACTCGAACTCAACAAGCTCATCGAGATGAGCATGGAAGGATCCGTCGGCTAGATGTCCAGCACCACCCCTCCCCACATCGACCAGCCGATCGAGCCCGCGGCGACCACGCAGCACGGCGCCGGAGCACACTCCGACGGCGGCTGGGACGCGCCCGACAAGACGATCCCGGTGCAGACCCGCTCCGAGCGGTTCCAGTCCGGTGACGTCGACGCGTTCCCGACCGTCACCGGGCGAGAGGTGAACTGGAAGTTCGCGCCCCTCGCGAAGCTCCAGCCCCTGCTCGACGGTGGTCTCGACGGTTCCGCCTACCCGTTCCTCGCCCGCCAGTCCGACGGCGCCGACGTCGAGTGGGGTCGCAGCGACGACCCCCGCGTCGGCACCGCCGGCCTGCCCGAGGACCGCGCCGCCGCGGCCGCCTGGACCGCTCGCGACGCGGTCCTGGCCATCACGGTCAAGTCCACCGAGGCGCACGAGTTCATCACGATCACGCGCTCCGACTTCGGCACGCAGCCCCGCGCCGCGCACACGGTCATCACGGCCGAGGCGCACGCGCAGGGCATCGTCGTGCTCGACAACCGCGGCTCGGCGCTCCTCAGCGAGAACGTCGAGATCGTCGTCCGCGACGGCGCCCGCCTGACCGTCGTCAGCCTGCAGGACTGGGACGACGACGCGGTGCACGTGTCGACCCACTTCGCCGAGGTCGGCCGCGACGCCTTCCTCAAGCACGTCGTGGTCTCGCTCGGCGGCGACGTCATCCGGGTCAACCCCTCGACGCACCTCGGTGCGCAGGGTGCCGACACGGAGATGTACGGCGTGTACTTCGCCGACGCCGGTCAGTACATCGAGCAGCAGGTCTACGTGAACCACGACGCGCCCAACACGCGCGGTCGGGTCAACTACAAGGGCGCGCTGCAGGGCCAGGGTGCGCACACGGTCTGGATCGGCGACGTGCTCATCGGGCGCGCCGGCGACGGCACGGACTCGTACGAGCAGAACCGCAACCTCGTCCTCACCGACGGCACGCGCGCGGACAGCATCCCGAACCTCGAGATCGAGACGGGCAACATCGAGGGCGCCGGACACGCGAGTGCGACCGGCCGCTTCGACGACGAGCAGCTGTTCTACCTGCAGTCCCGCGGCATCCCCGAGGAAGAGGCACGTCGTCTCGTCGTGCTCGGCTTCCTCGTCGAGGTCATCCAGAAGATCGGTGCGCCCGAGCTCGAGGGACGCCTCATCGCCGCGGTCGAGCAGGAGCTCGCCGAGGGGCGCTCGGTCATCGCCGAGGCCGCACCGGAGGCCTCCGCCTGATGTCGACGAAGGTCTGTGCCGAGGCGGACATCCAGGTGGACAGCCCGATGCGCGCCGTGGTCGACGGCACCGCGGTCGCCATCGTCAAGGACTCCGCCGGCACCGTGCACGCGATCGGCGACACATGCACCCACGGGGACATCTCCCTGGCGGAGGGGTTCGTCGAGGGCGACACGCTCGAGTGCTGGGCCCACGGGTCCCGCTTCTCGCTGGCCACCGGCAAGCCGCAGAACTTCCCGGCGTACGAACCCGTCCCGGTCTTCCGTGTCGAGGTCCGCGACGGCGAGGTCTACGTCGACGTGCACGACCCCGTCCCGGTCGACTGAGACCGCTCCGACCCGGCCGTCACCGGCCTCCACTCACTTCCCGCGGCTGACGCCGCACACCAGCTGCAACCGAAGGAACGCAATGTCCACTCTCGAAATCCGCGACCTGCAGGTCTCGATCGACACCGACCAGGGTGTCAAGGAGATCCTCAAGGGCGTCGACCTCACCATCAACGAGGGCGAGATCCACGCGATCATGGGGCCGAACGGCTCGGGCAAGTCCACCCTCGCCTACACGATCGCCGGCCACCCCCGGTACAACGTCGTCGGTGGCTCGATCACGCTCGACGGCGAGGACGTCCTCGCGATGAGCGTCGACGAGCGTGCCCGTGCCGGCATGTTCCTCGCCATGCAGTACCCGGTGGAGATCCCCGGCGTGACGGTGTCGAACTTCCTCCGCACGGCCAAGACCGCGATCGACGGCGAGGCCCCGGCGCTCCGCAGCTGGGTCAAGGACCTCCGCCAGTCGATGGCCGACCTCAAGATGGACTCGGCCTTCGCCGAGCGCAACGTCAACGAGGGCTTCTCCGGCGGCGAGAAGAAGCGCCACGAGATCATGCAGCTGGAGCTCCTCAAGCCGAAGTTCGCCGTGCTCGACGAGACCGACTCCGGCCTCGACGTCGACGCGCTGAAGATCGTGTCCGAGGGCGTCAACCGTGCCAAGGCCGCGACCGGTCTCGGCGTGCTGCTCATCACCCACTACACGCGCATCCTCCGCTACATCAAGCCGGACTTCGTGCACGTGTTCGTCGCGGGCAAGGTCGCCGAGCAGGGTGGCCCCGAGCTCGCCGAGCGCCTCGAGAACGAGGGCTACGACCGCTACGTGCAGGCCGCAGCCGCCGCGGCGGGGAACTGATGATCACCGCACTCGCACCGGAGAAGTTCGACGAGGTCGTCGAGGGCCTCAAGGAGGTCCAGGACCCGGAACTCGGCGTGAACATCGTCGACCTCGGGCTCATCTACGACCTCGCCTGGGACGACGAGGCGACCGCGCTCGTGATCAGCATGACCCTGACGAGCGCGGGCTGCCCCCTGACCGACGTCATCGAGGGCGACACGGCGAACGCGCTGGACGGCATCGTCGACGCGTTCCGGATCAACTGGGTCTGGATGCCGCCGTGGGGCCCGGAGCGGATCACCGACGACGGGCGCGAGATGATGCGCGCGCTCGGGTTCTCGATCTAGTCGCGACCCCCTGACGGACGGGAGGCGCGGTGCCGGCTGGCACCGCGCCTCCCGTCCGTCTGTGCCGGCGACCCGCGCGGGGCGCGACGCCGAGGTCGCGCAACCTGTCGCCCGCGACGCGCGCCAGCGGCGTGTCGTGCGACCTCGGCGCACCGCGCACGGCGTGTCGTGCGACCTCGGCGACGCCCCGCGCGCGCCCGCGCACGCAGAAGGGCCCCGCACCGGACGGTGCGGGGCCCTTCTACGACGGGACTCAGCGGCGGCCGAGGACCTTCCACGCCAGCGGCACGATGCCCGCGGCGATGAGGGCCTTCGCGATGCCACCCACGATGAACGGGTAGAGGCCGGCCGCGAGGACCGACTGCAGATCGTTCGGCGCGCCGAGCTGTCCGAGCACGACGGCCAGGTAGGGGAGACCGGTGACGAACGGGATCGCGCTGGCGACGAGCATCGCCACCGCGGCGCGGCCCACGTGGCGGTCCCAGTCGCGACGGGCGAGCCAGCCGATGACGCCGGCGGCGGGGATGAAGCCGATGACGTAGCCGAAGCTCGGCACGGCGAGGGCGCCGAGGCCACCCGTGAAGTCGGCGAAGAACGGCGCACCGGCGAGTCCCGCGACCGCGTAGACGAGGAGCGACAGCATGCCGCGGCGGGCACCGAGGGTGGCACCGACGAGCACGACCGCCAGGGTCTGGCCCGTGATCGGCACCGGCCACATCGGCACCTCGACCTGCGCCATGGCGGCGGTGAAGAGTGCTCCGCCGGCGACCAGGGCGGCGTTCGTGGCCAGGCCGTGGGTGCGCAGACGGTCGGCGAGGACTGCGCGGCGAGCGAACCCGGTGGCGTTCGTCATGGATTCTCCTAGAATGGACTGCTGGTCCCGTTCGGGACCATCGGTCCCGTCAGCGTAGCGGTGCACCTCCCGCACACACCGTTGTGCACATCCACCAACTGATTGGACGTCTGCTGTGCTTGCCGTGCACGACCTCGAGATCCGCGTCGGGGCTCGCCTCCTGATGGAGAACGTGTCCTTCCGCGTCGAGAAGGGCGACAAGATCGGCCTCGTCGGCCGGAACGGCGCGGGGAAGACCACGATGACCAAGGCCCTGGCGGGTGAGACCCAGCCGACCGGGGGCAAGATCGACCGCTCCGGCGAGATCGGGTACCTGCCGCAGGACCCCCGCTCCGGCAACCCGGAGGACACCGCCCGCAAGCGCATCCTCGACGCCCGTGGGCTCGGCGAGCTCGTCGAGGGCATCCGCCAGGCCACGCTGGACATGGCCAGCACGGACACCGCCGTCGCCGAGAAGGCCATGCGTCGGTACAGCCGGCTCGACGACCAGTTCAACGCGCTCGGCGGCTACGCGGCCGAGGCCGAGGCGGCGTCGATCGCGTCGAACCTCAAGCTGCCGGACCGCATCCTCGACCAGCAGCTCAAGACGCTGTCGGGTGGTCAGCGCCGTCGCATCGAGCTCGCCCGGATCCTGTTCTCGGACGCCGAGACGATGATCCTCGACGAGCCGACGAACCACCTCGACGCCGACTCGATCATCTGGCTGCGCGAGCACCTCAAGACGTACCCGGGCGGTGTGATCGTCATCTCGCACGACGTCGAGCTCGTGGACGAGGTCGTCAACCGGGTCTTCTACCTCGACGCCAACCGCCAGTCGATCGACGTCTACAACATGGGGTGGAAGCTCTACCAGCGGCAGCGTGCCGCCGACGAGGAGCGCCGCCGCAAGGAGCGCGCGAACGCCGAGAAGAAGGCCGCCACGCTCAAGGACCAGGCCGCCCGCTTCGGTGCGAAGGCCACGAAGGCCGCAGCGGCGCACCAGATGGTCGCGCGTGCCGAGAAGCTCCTCGCCGGGCTCGAGGACGAGCGCGCAGTCGACCGCGTCGCGAAGCTCCGCTTCCCGACCCCGACGCCCTGCGGCCGCACCCCGCTGATGGCCGAGGGGCTGTCGAAGTCCTACGGGTCGCTCGAGATCTTCGCCGGCGTGGACCTCGCCATCGACCGGGGCTCGCGCGTCGTGATCCTCGGGTTCAACGGTGCCGGCAAGACGACGTTGCTGCGCATCCTCGCGGGCGCCGACCAGCCGGACACGGGGGAGATCCTGCCCGGGCACGGCCTGCGGATCGGGTACTACGCGCAGGAGCACGAGAACATCGACGTGAACCGCACCGTGATCGAGAACATGGTGTCCGCGTCGAACGACCTCAACGAGACCGAGGCGCGACGGGTCCTCGGCTCGTTCCTGTTCACCGGCGACGACGGCTACAAGAAGGCCGGTGTCCTCTCCGGCGGTGAGAAGACGCGGCTCTCGCTCGCGATGATCGTTGTGTCGGGCGCGAACGTGCTGCTGCTCGACGAGCCGACGAACAACCTCGACCCGGCCTCGCGCGAGGAGATCCTCGGCGCGCTGGCCGGCTACGAGGGTGCCGTGGTGCTGGTGTCGCACGACGCCGGTGCGGTCGAGGCGCTCAACCCCGAGCGGGTGCTGCTCCTGCCGGACGGCACCGAGGACCACTGGAACAAGGACTACGCGGAGCTCATCGAGCTCGCGTGACCCGCACCGCCGACGGGCGCGACCCGCCGACGGACAGGAGGCGCGGTGCCAGCTGGCACCGCGCCTCCTGTCGGTCCTGGGTGGCGTCAGCCCTGTGCTGGCGTCAGCGACCCGCGTTCAGCAGCTCGTCCTCGATCTGTGCGTCCGTCTTCGGCTTCGCGTCCTTGCGGCGCTGGCGCTCGAGGGCGCGCTCGCGCTCCTCGGGGTCGTCCTGGTTCAGGTTCCGGAACTCCTGCACCATCAGGTAGGCGAGGAACCCGAACCCGCCGACCGCGAACATGAACCACTGGATGAAGTAGCTGAGGTGCAGCCCCGTGTCGGCCGTCGGGCGCTCCCAGCCGAGCGGGCGAGCCTCGGTCGGGGCGGGGGACTCGGACGCGAGCTGCCCGTACGCCCCGGTGTAGATGGGCGTGTCGACCTTCTTGCCGACGTCGGACAGCGTCACGGACTGCACCTGGTCGGTGTGGGCCGGGTCGGTGCGGCCGGGGATGCGCGGTTCGCTCGGCTGCAGGCGGACGATCGCCGTGACCTCGCCGGACGGGGGAGCGGGCACGTGGTCGGGCGCGTCTTGCGCGTTGCCGGTGGGGACCCAGCCGCGGTCGACGACGAACGCACGACCGTCGGCCGTGACGAGCGGCGTGAGGACCTCGAAGCCGGGCTGGCCGTTGTGCACGCGGTTCCGGACGAGCAGCTGGTCGTCGGTGTCGTAGCGACCGGTGACGCTCACGCGGAGCCAGGTCTTGCCGTCGTTCCAGCTCGACGCCGTCGGGAGCGCCTCGTCGAGGGGGACCGGGGTGTGCTCGTAGTTCTGCGCGACCTGCTCGTTCTGGCGGACGGCCTCGTTCCGGCGGTCCCACTGCCACATGCCGAACAGCGCGCACACGATCGCGAACGCCACCGCGATGGCGAAGTAGCCGAGCCACCGCCGGCTGCGGACGAAGCGCCAGCCGACGAAGGGCTCGTCCGGATCACGCTCGGCGGTCCGGGTGGTGCCGTCGGCGGCGGAGGCGGCTGCAGCACGCTCGAGCTTCTGCGCGTGTCGTCGGCCGTAGCGGGAGCTCGGGTCGAACTGCTGGCTCACCGACGGTCACCGGCTGCGCGTGCACCGACGTCGTTCTTCGGGGCGTCGGCCGGGTCGCGTTCGTCGTCGAGGCGGTCCACGTCCTCGTGCATGCCCGTGACCCGGACGGGGAACGACCGGGACCGGAGGTAGTCGGCGAGGAAGTCACGGTGCTCGTCGCACGCGGCCCAGATCTTCACCCGGTCGGTCGCGTGGATCCGCGGGTTGCGCCAGTTGACGCGCCACGAGGCGGTCGACACGCAGCCGGCACGCGAGCACACGGGGGTCGAGCCGGGTTCGGTGAAGAGGTCGAACGTGGCCCCCATCAGCGACGTCCCCAGACACGCGAGCGGTCGCCGTTGCGCTGCCACTCGGCCTGCGCGTCCTGCGCCTGCTCGCGCAGCCGGTCCTGCTCGGCGCGGTACGCCTCGGCCCGGGCGTCCTCCTGCTGTTCGCGGAGTCGCGGGTCCACGGCGTCGTAGAGCTGGATCGCACCGGCAGGCGTCACGATGTCGCTCTCGGCACGGCTGCCCGCGTTGGCGATGATGACGGCGACCCAGGGGATCACGCCGGCGAGGACGATCGGGATGACGGCGATCCACGTGTGCCAGATCGACCACACGACGACCGCCCCGATGAAGAACACGACGCGGAGGGCCATCTGCCAGACGTACCGGGACAGGCGGTGCGCACGATCCTGCTCCGGAGAGTCCGGGAGGGTGGTGATGCTGTGCGTCGTCTTCATCCGATGTTCTTTCCTCTGCCCGAGGGAAAGCCTAACTCCGCGCGGGCCCGGATGGTTCCGCCGCGCGCGGACACGGTGCGCGTATCGGCTCCGGTACGCTCTTCCGGGCGTGTCCGAGCCGGTCCGGGCCCGGCGCGCCGTGCAACCCACCCCGAACGGAGCGACCATGAGCACCCCCCGTACCGTCCTCGTCACCGGCGGCAACCGCGGCATCGGCCACGCCCTCGCGGAGCGCTTCGTCGCCGCCGGCCACCGCGTCGCGGTCACGTCCCGCAGCGGCCAGGGCGGCCCCGAGGGCGCGCTCACGGTGCAGGCCGACATCACCGACACGGCCTCGGTCGACGCTGCCTTCTCGCAGGTCGAGGCCGAGCTCGGCCCGATCGAGGTCCTCGTCGCGAACGCCGGGATCACGAACGACCAGCTGCTGCTCCGCATGTCGGAGGAGGACTTCACGAGCGTGATCGACACGAACCTCACGGGGACGTTCCGGGTCGTCAAGCGCGCCACGAAGGGCATGATGAAGGCGAAGTTCGGCCGCATCGTGCTCATGTCGAGCGTCGTCGGCGCCTACGGCCAGGTCGGCCAGGTCAACTACGCGTCGTCGAAGGCCGCGCTCGTCGGCATGGCCCGGTCGATCACGCGCGAGCTCGGCTCCCGCGGCATCACCGCCAACGTCGTCGCGCCCGGGTTCATCCAGACGGACATGACGGCGGCGCTGCCCGAAGAACTGCAGGCCGAGTTCAAGAAGCAGATCCCGGCGGCGCGGTACGGCACCGTCGACGACGTCGCGGACGCCACGCTGTTCCTCGCCGGCGACGGGGCCGGGTACATCTCCGGCGCGGTCATCCCGGTCGACGGCGGCCTCGGGATGGGGCACTAGGCCGGGACGCGCCCGCCGAGTCTCGCCTCGGCGGACACCTTCGTGGCGAAGCGGCCGCGAAACTGTCCGCGGGGCCGAGTCTCGGCCGGCCGGCGCGGCGCGGCAGGCGGCGCGTCAGCCGCGCAGGCCGAGCGTCGCGAGCACGCTCGACAGGTCACGGTCGACGACCGCGACGTCCGCCTGCTCGCGGACGAGCGGCTTCGCGTCGAACGCGACCGACAGTCCGGCCACACGCATCATCTCGAGGTCGTTGGCGCCGTCGCCGATCGCGACGGTGCGGACGATCGGCACGTCGTCGGATGCGGCCCACTCGCGCAGTGCGACGGCCTTGGCGTGCGCGTCCACGACGTCGCCGAGGACCCGCCCGGTGAGGACGCCGTCCACCACCTCGAGCCGGTTCGCCCGGCAGTGGTCGAGTCCGAGCTGCTCGGCGAACGGGTCGAGGACCTCGTGGAAACCGCCCGACACGACGCCGACGGTCCCGCCGGCGGCGTGTACCCCGCGGACGAGCTGGTCGGCGCCCCGCGTCACGCGGACCGCCTGCTGTGCACCCCGGAAGACGTCGTCCTGGAGGCCCGCCAGGGTCGCGACACGCTCCCGGAGGCTCTCGGCGAAGTCGATCTCGCCGCGCATGGCGCGCTCCGTGATCGCCTGGACCTGTGGCCGGGTCCCCGCCGCGTCGGCCAGGAGTTCGATGACCTCGTCCTCGAGGAGCGTGGAATCGGCATCGAGGACGACGAGGAAGCGTGGCACGCACCAACGGTACCGACTCAGGAGGCGCGGCCGGCGTTCATGACGCCAGCCGCGCCTCCTGGGCCGTCCGTTCCTGCCCGCGCGACGCTACGCGTCGACGCGCACGCCCTTGCCGACGACCGTGATGCCGGACTCGGTGACGGTGAAGCCGCGCGCTTCGTCCGCTTCGCGGTCGATGCCGACCTGGGCGCCGGGGGCGATCACCACGTCCTTGTCGAGGATGGCGCGGTTCACGACGGAGCCGGCGCCGATCGAAGCGCGTTCGAAGACGATCGAGTCGAGGACCTTCGCGCCGGAGTCGATGCCGCACCAGGGGCCGATCATGCTGCGCTCGACCTGGGCGCCGGACACGAGACAGCCGAGCGACACGAGGGAGTCGACCGTCGAGCCGGTGTTGCCGTTCGCGTCGCGGACGAACTTCGCCGGGGGCAGGTTCGTCTGCTGGTTGAAGATCGGCCAGTCCTGGTTGTACAGGTTGAAGACCGGGACGGGCGCGATGAGGTCCATGTGCGCGTCGTAGAACGAGTCGATCGTCCCGACGTCGCGCCAGTAGTACCGGTCGCGCTCGTTCGACCCGGGGACGTCGTTGCGCTTGAGGTCGTAGACGCCCGCGTCGCCACGCGCGACGAAGTCCGGGACGATGTCGCCGCCCATGTCGTGGTCCGACGCCTCGATCTGGCCGTCGCGGAGGACGGCGTCGACCAGCGCGTCGGCGTCGAAGACGTAGTTGCCCATCGACGCGAGGATCTCGCCGGGGGAGTCCGCGAGCCCGACGGCGTCCTTCGGCTTCTCGAGGAACGCCTCGATCTTCGTCGGGTCGTCGTCGGCGACCTGGATCACGCCGAACTGGTCGGCGAGGCCGATCGGCTGGCGGATCGCGGCGACCGTGGCGCTGCGGCCCGACGCGATGTGCGCCTCGACCATCTGGTGGAAGTCCATCCGGTACACGTGGTCGGCGCCGACCACGACGACGATGTCGGGGCGTTCGTCGCGGAGCAGGTTGAGCGACTGCAGGATCGCGTCGGCCGACCCGGCGAACCACCGCTTGCCGAGCCGCTGCTGCGCCGGCACCGACGCGACGTAGGACCCGAGCAGGCCCTCCATGCGCCAGGTCTCGGCGACGTGGCGGTCGAGACTGTGCGACTTGTACTGCGTCAGGACGACGATCTTCTGCAGTCCGGAGTTGACGAGGTTGGAGAGCGCGAAGTCGATGAGACGGAAGTTCCCGCCGAACGGGACAGCGGGTTTCGCACGGTCGGCCGTGAGCGGCATGAGCCGTTTCCCCTCGCCGCCGGCGAGCACGATGCCGAAGACCTTCTTTGGTGCCATGCCGCTCACAGTAGGCGTCAGCACTGGGAACCGGTTACGTTGAACGCGTGCGAGTCGATCTGCTGACCAGGGAGTATCCGCCGGAGGTCTACGGCGGTGCGGGTGTCCACGTGGCCGAACTGACCGCGGCGCTGCGGTCCGACACCGACACCGAGGTGCGCGTCCGCGCCTTCGGGGCGTTCCGCGACGAGGCCGACGTGTGGGCCTACCGCACGCCGGGCGGCCTCGAGCAGGCGAACGGCGCGCTGCAGGCACTCGGCACCGACGTCGCGATCGCCGCGGACGTCGAAGGTGCCGATCTCGTGCACTCGCACACCTGGTACGCGAACTCGGCGGGACGCATCGCGCAGCTGACCTACGGCATCCCGCACGTCGTCACGGCGCACAGCCTCGAGCCGCTCCGCCCGTGGAAGGCCGAACAGCTCGGCGGCGGGTACCGGCTGTCGAGCTGGATGGAGCGCGAGGCGTTCGTGCACGCCGACGGTGTCATCGCCGTGTCGAAGGCGATGCGGGCGGACATCCTCCGCTCGTACCCGTCGATCGACCCCGCGAAGGTGCACGTCGTCTACAACGGCATCGACATCGACGAGTGGAAGCCCACCGTCGACGAGGACGCCGTCCGCGCGCTCGGGATCGACCCGTCGCGTCGCTCGGTCGTGTTCGTCGGACGCATCACCCGGCAGAAGGGCCTGCCGTACCTGCTGCGGGCGGTGGCCTCGCTGCCGGCGGACGTGCAGATCGTGCTCTGCGCCGGTGCGCCGGACACGCCGGAGATCATGGCCGAGGTCACGGGTCTGGTCGACTCGCTGCGTTCCGCTCGTGACGGGGTGGTCTGGATCGACCGGATGCTCGCGCACGAGGAGATCGTCAACGTGCTCTCGTCGGGCACCGTGTTCGTGTGCCCGTCGATCTACGAGCCGCTCGGGATCGTCAACCTCGAGGCGATGGCGTGCGGGATCCCCGTCGTCGGCACCGGCACCGGGGGCATCCCCGAGGTCGTGGCGGACGGACTGACCGGTCGCATCGTGCCGATCGACCAGGCACAGGACGGCACCGGGACCCCGACGGACCCGGACCGCTACGTGGCCGACCTCGCCGCGACCCTCACCGAGGTGCTCGCCGACGAGGGGCTCGCGAAGCTCATGGGCCGCGCCGGACGCCTCCGCGTCGAGACCGAGTTCACCTGGGACGCGATCGCCCGGCGGACCACGCCAGGTCTACGACGAGGTGCTCGGGCAGAACCCCTAGGCTGGTCGCATGCCCTCGGTCGTGCGCTTGTCAGACGTCTCCGTGGTCCGCAACGGGGCCACCATCCTCGACGGGATCTCGTGGGAGGTGCAGGACGACGAACGCTGGGTCGTCCTCGGTGCCAACGGTGCCGGCAAGACGACGCTGCTGCAGGTCGCCGGCGCCCAGACCTTCCCGACCTCGGGTGAGGTCGAGGTCCTCGGCACCGAGCTCGGCGGTGCCGACCTGTTCGAGCTGCGTCCGCGCATCGGCTTCGCGTCGACGGCCCTCGCGCGCCGCATCCCGGTCACCGAGAAGGTCATCGACGTCGTGCTCACCGCGGCGTACTCGGTGACGGGCCGCTGGAATGAGGAGTACGAGGAGCTCGACGTCCGCCGCGCCCAGCGTGTGCTCGACGAGTGGGGCCTCGGTGCCTTCACCGACCGGACCTTCGGTGAGCTCAGCGACGGCGAGCAGAAGCGCGTCCAGATCGCCCGTGCCGTGATGACCGACCCCGAGATCCTGTTCCTCGACGAGCCGGCCGCGTCCCTCGACCTCGGCGCGCGTGAGAGCCTCGTGCGGACCCTCGGCGGCTACGCGCAGAGCGAGGACTCGCCGGCCATCGTCATCGTGACCCACCACGTCGAGGAGATCCCCGCCGGGTTCACCCACGCCCTGGTGCTCGCGGACGGGCACGTGCAGGCTGCTGGGCCGATCGACGAGGTCCTGACCGCTCCGACCCTGACCGAGGCGTTCGGCATCGAGCTCACCGTGTCGAAGGACGCCGGCCGGTACACGGCGCGCGCATCGTGACACTGCTCCCGATCCGGCCGGTCGTCTGGTAACGTAGACGGCTGGCGCAAGCCGCAGACTTCCCGCGTCGTGCTCGTACGAGTGCCGCGCACGTCCCCATCATCGCAACCGAGGAATCTCCATGAAGACCGACATCCACCCCGAGTACCGCGCCATCGTCTTCCGTGACCTGGCTTCCGGTGAGACGTTCCTGACGCGTTCGACCGCGAACAGCGACAAGACCATCGAGCTCGACGGTGCGACCTACCCGGTCATCGACGTCGAGATCTCGTCCGCGTCGCACCCGTTCTACACGGGCAAGCAGCGCATCCTCGACTCGGCCGGTCGCGTCGAGAAGTTCAACCAGCGCTTCAAGAGCTTCGGCAAGTAAGCAGTCCTCCGGACGCTCGAACGGGCGGCTCTCCTGCGGGAGGGCCGCCCGTTCCGTCGTTGGCGGGGTGTGGCGGCCGGGTCGGGCGGGCGGTGCGCGTCGCGGCCGGGCGGTGCTGCACGTTGGGCGGCCGGTGCGGCCGGGGCGTGGCACGTTGGGTGGGCGGTGCGCGTTGCCGCCGGGCGGTGCGGGCGTGGCCGCGGCGACGGTTCGAACCACGGAACCGACGTCGAACCAGGCGAGCGGCGTGGTTCGACGTCGGAAGCGTGGTTCGACGTCGCGCTCGGCCGAGGTGGGCGCGGGCGGTGGGGCTGTGCGGTGTGCTCCGGGCGGTGCGGCCGACGTAGCGCTGGTGCGGCCGGAGGGTCGGGCGGTGCGGATTGCCGGCGCACAACGCAAGTGCGTTCGCGCCGTGCGATGGCGCGGCTCGGACGGACTTTGGTTGTGCGGGAGCGGAGTGGGACGCCCTGCGAGCGGCACGGGCGTCGGTGCGGGGCGCGGGCGGGCCGACCGGTGCGCGCGTCGAACCAGGGATCCGACGTGGAACCAGGCGAGCGGCGTGGTTCGGTGTCGGATTCGTGGTTCGAAGGCAGGCGACGGGCGTAGTTCGACGCCAGGCCGGCGTCACCTCAGCCGGCGTTGCGGTGGGGCCAGCGGCCGTCGGCGGTGAAGGCCGGGTCGCGCTTCTTCCGCATGTAGTCCTGGAACGAGGACGCCTGCTCGGCGCACCAGCCGACCTGCTTGCGGTGGAGCTCCTCGGCGGAGACGCCGAGCTCCTCGGGGTACTTCGCCGCGATGGCCTGCGCGACACGCCCGGCCGCGATGGCGTCGGCTCCGGCGTCGTGCGCATCGGAGAGGGTGACGCCGTAGAGCTCCGACGCGGCCTCGAGCGTGCGCTTGCCCTTGCGGTAGGTGTCGAGCGCCTTGTCGATCACGAGCGGGTCGACGACGTTCCCGATGACCGGGGAGGCGATGCCGTGGCGCTTGGCCTCGCGGTCGAGGACGGTGAGGTCGTACGGGGCGTTGTAGATGACGAGCGGGATGCCCCGGGCGAAGACGGCCTCGACCGCGGCGATGATCTCGGCGACGACCTCGGCGGCGGGGCGGCCGTCGGCGCGAGCGCGCTCGGTTGTGATGCCGTGGACGGCGGCGGCGCCCTCGGGGATCTCCACACCGGGGTCGGCGAGCCAGGCGCCCTCGACGATGGAGCGACCGGTCATGTCGATCAGGCCGACGTGGGCGGTGACGATCCGGGCGGTCTCGACGTCGACGCCGGTGGTCTCGAGGTCGAACACGCCGAGTGCGTGCCACCAGGGCCGACCCGAGAGGTCCTGGGCCGGAGCGGGTGAGTCGAGCTGCGCTGTGGGGAACGTCACGCGGTCAGGCTAACCGGACGCACCGACACGCCGAGACGCGACCCGCCCACCGGGCGCGACGGGACCGGACGGGGGACGCGACCCGCCCACCGGGCGCGACGCGACCGGACGGGGGACGCGACCCGCCCACCGGTGTCGAGCCGCGCCTCCAGGACGCCGCTACCCGACCGGCGCACCCACGTGCAGCCAGTAGAACGACTGCGTCCCCATCGTCAGCGTGACCTGGCCCTCCGCGTCGAACGACGGGAACGAGCCGCCGCCGAAGAGGTCGTACAACGGCCTCCCGGCGTACTCCGGCGCCGAGATGGTGACCGACGTCGGGTTGGTGGCGAAGGAGAAGACGCAGAGGACGTCCTCGGCGGAGGGGCCGAACTGGTGGCCGGAGCCGGAGCCCTCCCACGACCGGACGAACGCGAGCACGGAGTCGTTCGAGGTGTCCTGCACGTCCAACGTCCCGAGCCCGAACACGGGGTGCGCCTTCCGCACGTGGATCACGTTGCGGACCCAGTGCAGCAGCGACCGGGACTGGGCGAGCTGCGCCTCGACGTTGACCTGCGCGTAGTTGTACACGAGGGACTGGACGACGGGCAGGTACAGCTTGCCCGGGTCCGCGGTGGAGAAGCCGGCGTTGCGGTCCGGCGTCCACTGCATCGGCGTGCGCGAGGAGTCGCGGTCCGGCAGCCAGATGTTGTCGCCCATCCCGATCTCGTCGCCGTAGTAGAGGAACGGCGACCCCGGGAGCGAGAACAGCAGGGCGTGGATGAGCTCGAGCTCGGCGCGCGAGTTGTCGAGCAGGGGAGCGAGGCGTCGGCGGATGCCGATGTTCGAGCGCATCCGCGGGTCGTAGCCGTACCAGCCGTACATGGCCTGCCGGTACTCCTCGCTGACCATCTCCAGCGTGAGCTCGTCGTGGTTGCGGAGGAAGACACCCCACGCAGCGGAGGCCGGCACGTCGAGCGTCTCGGACAGGATCGCCTTGAGCTCGGCAGCGTGCTGCGCGCGGAGCGAGTAGAAGATGCGCGGCATCACCGGGAAGTCGAACGCCATGTGGCACTCGGGCTCCTCGTCGGTGCCGAAGAACGCGGCGGTCTCGCGCGGCCACTGGTTCGCCTCGGCGAGCAGGACACGCCCGGGGTACTCGTCGTCCACCATCGCGCGGAGCTTCTTGATGAACTCGTGCGTCTCGGGTTCGCCCTCGCCGTTGCCGTCCTCCGACTCGAACAGGTAGGGGATCGCGTCGAGCCGGAGCCCGTCCACGCCGAGGTCGAGCCAGTGCCGCACGACGTCGTACACGGCCTCGACGACGGCCGGGTTCTCGAAGTTGAGGTCCGGCTGGTGCGAGAAGAACCGGTGGAAGAAGAACTGGCGGCGGACCGGGTCGAAGGTCCAGTTCGACTCCTCGGTGTCCACGAAGATGATGCGGATGTTCTCGTAGTCGGTGTCCGTGTCGCGCCAGACGTAGAAGTCGCCGTAGGGGCCGTCCGGGTCCTCGCGGGACTGCTGGAACCACTCGTGCTGGTCGCTGGTGTGGTTGATCACCATGTCGATGACGATGCGCATGTTGCGTTCGTGCGACTTGGTGACGAGTTCGCGGAAGTCGTCGAGGGTGCCGAACTCGGGGAGGATCGCCTTGTAGTCGGCGATGTCGTACCCCCCGTCGCGCATCGGCGACTGGAAGAACGGCGGCAGCCAGAGCGCGTCGACCCCGAGCCACTGCAGGTAGTCGAGCTTGCCGATCACGCCCTGGATGTCCCCGATGCCGTCGCCGTTCGAGTCGACGAACGAGCGGATCATGCACTCGTAGAAGACCGAGCGCTTGTACCACTGCGGGTCCAGTGTCAGGCCGGGGAGCTGGATCGGGGCGGTGAACGTCACCATGGACACGCTAGGCCGCGGTGCATGGAGTTGTCCGGAGAATGCACGGCCTGGAGGCGCGGGTCGTCCTCCACAGGCACGTCGCGGCTGCGAGTCGTCCACCCTCCAGCGTGGGTGACGTCGGCGCACCGGCGCGCGTTCGTAGACTGACGGGGATGCAACCGCCCGTGCTCTCCCCGTACCAGTCGCTGATGGCCGCCACCCCGGTCGTCCACCGCTCCGTGCAGGTCGACGGCCGCACCACCCACTTCTGGGAGTACGGCCCGTCCGACGCCACCCGGACGGTCCTCGCCGTGCACGGGTTCCGTGGCGACCACCACGGCCTCGAGACGATCGCCGCGCACCTCGACGGGGTCCGGGTGATCGTGCCGGACCTGCCCGGCTTCGGCATCTCCGATCCGCTGCCGGTGTCCGACATCGACTCCTACGTCGCGTGGCTGCGCGGCTTCCACGCGGCGCTCGGTCTCGGTGCGGACACCGTGGTGCTCGGGCACTCGTTCGGGTCGATCGTCGTGGCCGCCACGGTCGCGGCCGGCCTCGCGACGCGGTTGCTCGTGCTCGTGAACCCGATCGCCGCCCCGGCGCTGCAGGGTCCGCGTGCGGTCGGCACGGCGATCGCGATCGCGTACTACCGTGCCGGCGCCGTGCTGCCGAAGCCGCTCGGGCTCGGACTGCTCCGCAACCCGGCGATCGTGCGCGTGATGAGCCTGGCGATGCTCAAGTCGCACGACCGTGACCTCCGGCGCTGGGTGCACGACCAGCACGACCGGTACTTCTCGGCGTTCGCGAACCGTACGAGCGTGCTCGAGGCGTTCCGCACCTCGGTCACGCACGACGTCGCCGAGTACGCCGATCGCATCACCGTGCCGGTGCTGATGATCGCGGCCGAGCGCGACGACATCACGGCGGTGCCCGAGCAGCGTGCCCTGGCCGCACGCCTCGCGGACGCCGAGCTCGTCGTCGTGCCGCACGTCGGGCACCTCGTGCACTACGAGACGCCCGGCGCCGCTGCGTCCGCGGTGCTCCGACGGATGGCGGACGCCCCGAAGCGGGGCCGCAAGGGAGCGCAGCAGGGGTCCAGGCGTGCCCCGAAGGAGACACCGAAGCCGAAGACGACGCCGAACCCGCAGGCGACGCCGAAGCCGAAGGCGCCGCCGACCCCGCCGGCCGACGGTGCCGCGTCGTGACCCGCCTGCGCATCGGGATCGACTGCCGCTACGTCCGCATCGGCCGCCACGACGGCATCAGCCGGTTCACGGCCGGCGTCGTCGCCCACCTGCCCGAGCGACACGACTACACCCTGCTCGTGCACGACGAGCGGCAGCTCGAGTCGCTGCCGTCCGACCTGCCGTGGGAACTCCTGCCCGCGCCGACCGAGCCGGGGGAGCCCCTCGTCGCGCGGAAGGTCAACCGCCTCGGGCTCGACGCCGTCTTCTCGCCCATGCAGACCATGGGGTCCCGCGGTCGGCAGTACGCCCTCGTGCTGACCCTCCACGACCTGATCTACTACCGGAACCGGACGCCCCCGCGGGAGTTCTCGTGGCCCCTCCGCCTCGGCTGGCGTGCCTTCCACCTCAGCTGGGTGCCGCAGCGCCTGCTCCTGAACGGCGCCGACGGGGTCGTGACGGTGTCCGAGACGACCGCCGGCCTCATCGCCGAGCACCGGCTGACGAAGCGCCCCGTCACCGTCGCGTACAACGCCGCCGACCCCGCGACCCCTCGGCCCGAGGGCG
Source organism: Curtobacterium sp. SORGH_AS_0776 (assembly GCF_031453355.1). Classification (NCBI taxonomy): domain Bacteria; kingdom Bacillati; phylum Actinomycetota; class Actinomycetes; order Micrococcales; family Microbacteriaceae; genus Curtobacterium; species Curtobacterium sp. SORGH_AS_0776. The sequence continues at coordinate 2,796,256 of NZ_JAVIYU010000001.1, read as the reverse complement.
GTCCGCGCGAGAAGTCCCTCGTGTACATGGGCTCGTTCATGCCGTACAAGAACGTCGAGACCCTGGCCGCCGCGATGCCGCTGCTCGGCGCGGACTGGGTGCTGCACTGCATGTCCCGGGTGTCCGCCGCCGATCGTGCGCGGCTCGAACGGCTCGCGCCGGCAGGGTCGATCGTGTTCCACGACGGCGCCTCCGACGACGAGTACCTGTCGGTGCTGCGGTCGGCGACGGCCCTCGCGACGGCGTCGTACGACGAGGGCTTCGGCATCCCGCTCGTCGAGGCGATGGGCGTCGGCACGCCGGTGGTCGTCAGTGACATCCCGATCTTCCGCGAGATCGGCGGGGACGTCGCGGAGTACTTCGACCCGTCGTCGCCGTCGGCCCTCGCGGCTGCGGTGCGCCGGCTCGAGGCACGGTGGGACGAGGCCTCGCGGGCATCGGTCGTGCAGGCCGGGCGGTTCCGGTGGGAGACATCGGCGGAGCAGGTCGTCCGCGCGGTGGAGCAGGCGGTCGCGGCCCGCGGGGCCACCCCCGGGCAGTAGGGAGGCCCGAGCCAGCAGGCGTCGGCTACCGGTCGCGCGCACCGACCCGCCTCAGGACGACGGCCGCTCCGCCGACACCGTGGCCCCCGGGAACACCGCCTGCGCCTCCTGCGTCGCCTTCGCCACCACGGCGTCGAGCGCAGCCCCGCGCCCGATCGTCTCGACCGTGATCGCCTGGTCGGCCGGTTCGTCCGACGGGCCGCCGTCGCTCCAGGAGCACCGCACGCCCGAGACACCGCCGATCGCGTCGAGCTGCCGGGCGAGCGTCAGACGCTGTTCCGTGGTCCGCTCGTCCGGAGAGACCCCGATCTCGAGCGCACCGAGGTCCGCCACGGCGAACACCCGGACGCCGTTGCCGCTCGCCGCCTTGGCTGCGGCGCGCAGGTCGTCGACGACCGCGGTCCGCTCCTCGTCGGAGAGCGTCGGCGACACCGTGACGGTCGACTCGACGTCGTAGCTCGCGAACGAGGTCTTCTTCGGTTCCGCGTCGCGCACGCCCTCGACGCCGTCGAGGTCCCGCGCGGCGCTGCCGAACCGGTCGAGCGCGGCATCGGGGCGGGGGAACACCCCGCCGACGCCGTTCTGCACGCTGCCGATGATGGTGACGAGCACGACGGCGAGCACACCGGCCGCGATGATCACGCCCACACCGACCAGGGCGCTGCGTCGGACACGCTGCCGCGGGGTCCGCACCGGGACGGATGCCGTGCCCGGGCCGAAGGCACGATCGAGGTCGTCCGGATCGGGCGAATGCGGCCAGCCGGGCCGAGCGCCCCCACCACCGGGTCCGTCGACGGTCATGTCAGCCCCCTCACACGCTCGGGTCTGCGAGTGCATCGGAGCCTAGTACGACACCACCGACAGCGCGCGGCGGCTCGCCCCGGCGGCTCCCTGCGGCGGCTACCCGCGGCGCTCGAGCGGGTTCTGGTACTCGAAGGCGTACCGGCCGGGCCCGTCCGAGACCCCGTCGATAGGGTCGTCGAACCGCACGAGCTCGGCGTGGAAGCGCTCGGGGTCCCACCGGAACGAGTGCACGGACCCGTTCCGGATCGGGGTGCTGTGCCGGTCGGCGGTGCCGGGGGCGGCGGCGTTGACGATGCTGCGGATCACGGCGCCGTGGGTCGCGACGACGACGCTGCCGGCGTCGTACCGGACGGCGATCTCGGCGAGTGTCTCGGTGACGCGGTCGAGCAGCGCGCTGCGGGACTCGCGGCCGGGGATGTCGTCGTGCGGGTAGCGCTCGCGGACCTCGTCGTCGGTCAGGCCCTCGGCTTCGCCGTAGGAGCGTTCGGCCAGCCCTGCGTACGTGGTGGGCGCTGGGAGACCGAGGTGGTCCGCGATGATCGAGCCGGTCTCGAACGCCCGGGACAGCGGCGACGCGACGACGGCGTCGAACCGCCGGCGGTCGAGCAGGGTCGCGGTGGAGCGGGCCTGTCGGCGTCCGGTGTCGTTCAGGGGGATGTCCGTCGAGCCCTGGATGCGCCGTTCGGCGTTCCAGTCGGTCTCGCCGTGCCGGACCAGGTACAGGAGCGTCGTCACGGCACGATCATCCCAGACGCGGCGCGGCGCCTCGTCCCGGACGCGGCGCGGCACCTCATCGCAGCCGTGCCGCCAGGGCTTCGAGCGTCTCGGTCGTGCCGGCGTCGATCTTGACCGCTGCCCGGGGGTCGCTGCGGGTCGTGCCGCGGTTCACGATGACCACGGGGTGCTTGCGTCGTGCGGCGTGGTCGACGAGCCGGACGCCGGAGTTCACGGTGAGGGACGAGCCGACGACCAGGAGCGCGTCGGCCTCGGCGACGATGGAGACGGCCTCGCGGAACTTCTCGGCGGGGACGAACTCGCCGAAGAACACCACGTCGGGCTTCAGCACCCCGCCGCACACCGAGCAGTCCGGCACCCGGAAGCGCTCGACGTCGGTGATCTCGACGTCGCCGTCGGGTTGGAGCTGGACCGACCCGGGCTCGTCGATCCACGGGTTGTCCCGGTCGAGCACGGTCGCGAGGTCGGCGCGAGAGAACACCTGCCCGCAGGTGAGGCAGACGGCACGGTCCATCGACCCGTGGATCTCGACGACCCGACGGGATCCGGAGCGGAGGTGCAGTCCGTCGACGTTCTGCGTGACGACCCCCGTGACGATGCCGTCGCGTTCGAGTGCCGCGAGGGCCTGGTGCCCGGCGTTCGGACGGGCCGAGGCGAAGGTGCGCCAGCCGAGGTGCGAACCGGCCCAGTAGCGCTGCCGCTTGGCGGGGTCGGCGCGGAACTCCTGGAAGGTCATCGGCTTCCGGACGACGCGGCCGGCGCCCCGGTAGTCGGGGATGCCGGAGTCCGTGCTCAGCCCGGCGCCGGAGAGCACGGCGATGCGCTTGCCGGCGAGGAGCTCGACGGCGCGGTCGAGGGCGTGCCCGGACGCGGTCGCGCTCGCGGGGCTGGTCGGTTCGCTCGTCGCCATCGTGTTCACGGTACCCTCAACAGCCGACCGCCCCGGTCACTTCCCGTGGACGACGCCAGGCCGTGCCCCGCCGCCACCGGCCCCCACACCGACCCCGAAACGAGCCCCGTGCACGCCGTCCGCATCGACTCCCTCGACGACCCCCGCCTCGACGACTTCGCCCGGCTCACCGACGTCGCCCTGCGGCGCGTGTCCGAGCCGGAGGGCGGCCTGTACATCGCCGAGTCGAACACGGTCATCGAGCGGGCGGTCCGCGCCGGGCACGTCCCGCGGAGCGTGCTGGTCCAGGAGAAGTGGCTCGACAGCGTGCTCCCGGTCGTCGCGGACCACGACGGCCCCGTGTTCGTCGGCCCCGACGACCTGCTCGAGGACCTCACCGGCTTCCGGATGCACCGCGGCGCCATCGCCGCGATGCACCGCCCGGAGCTGCCGAGCGTCGCGGACGTGGTGCGCGACGCCAAGGTCGTGGTGGTGCTCGAGGACATCGTCGACCACACCAACGTCGGCGCCGTGTTCCGGAGCGTCGCCGGCCTCGGGGCCGACGCCGTCCTGGTCAGCCCCCGCTGCGCCGACCCGCTCTACCGGCGCAGCGTCCGCGTCAGCATGGGCACGGTGCTGCAGGTGCCGTGGACCCGCATCGGCGACTGGCCGGCCGCCGGCGAGGAACTCCGGGCGCAGGGCTTCCACCTCGCCGCGATGGCCCTGACGGACCGCTCCGTGGACCTCGACGCGTTCGTCGCGGACGTCCCGGACCGCGTGGCGCTCGTGATGGGCACCGAGGGACAGGGCCTCACGCCGGCGGCGATCGCGTCCGCCGACACCCACCGTGCGCATCCCGATGGCGCACGGCGTCGACTCGTTGAACGTCGCCGCGGCGAGCGCCGTCGGGCTCTGGGCGGTCACACACGCGCAGCGGCTCGCTTCCGCGCGGGCCTGAGGGGCCGGGAGGCGCGGGTCGCCTCCGTCGTCCGGCGCGCCTCAGCGGGTCGTCAGGTCCCGTGCGCGGCGCACCAAGTCGCGGTCGGTGCCGACCGCGCCGACCAGGCACACGCCGACCGGGGCGTCGTCGACGGTGAGGGCGGGGGCGCTCACCGCGGGGAGGCCGCCCACGCTCGCGAGGCTCGTCATCCCCGTGGTCGCGGTCCTGGTGCGCTCGAGTGCGGCGGCGTCGGCGGACACGAGCGGTGCGGGGCCCGGCACGGTCGGGAACACGAGGGTCCGGCCGATCAGCGCCCGGCGGATGGCGTGCCGGACGACGTCGAGGCGCTGGACCGCGTCGGCGGTGGCGGCGGGGTCGTTCGCCGCGGCTGCTGCGAACCGGTCCCCGACGACGGCGCTCAGCGCGCCGGGGTGTCCGGCGATCCAGGCTCCGTGGGCGGCGACGGCCTCGGCGGCCTGCACCAGGCGGAGCAGTTCGCGGAGCTCGTCGGGTGCGGGGACGCCGAGGTCTGCGAGCCGGACCCGGTCGGGTTCGTCGTCGAGGGACCGGGTGAACGCGGAGAACGCCGCGGCGGTGTCGGGGTCGACCAGGGCGAGGAGTTCCTCCGGGACGACGAGGGGTGTCGGTGCCGGGGCCGTCCCGGGGTCGGGCACGGTGGCGTCGAGCGCGGCGAGGAGCGTCTCGGCGTCGCGGGTGAGCCACCCCACGGTGTCGAAGGACGGTGCGAGGGGGAGCAGACCGTCGCGGGGGACCGTGCCGTGGGTCGTCCGGAGGCCCCAGAGCCCCTGGTACGAGGCGGGGACCCGGACGGACCCGGCGGTGTCCGTGCCGATCCCGATGTCGGCCGTGCCGAGACCGACGGCCGACGCGGAGCCGCTGGACGAGCCTCCTGGCAGCCGCGTCGGGTCCGCGGCGTTCGGCGGTGTGCCGTGGTGCTCGTTCCGTCCGGTGAGGTTGTACGCGAACTCGTCGGTGCGTGCGATCCCGCGGATCGCGGCACCGGCGGCGAGGAGCGCCGCGACCGCCGGTGCCGCGGCCGTCTCGACGGGCGCCTCGCGCAGGAAGGTGGGGTTGCCGGCACCGACGGGTTGGCCGGGCACGGCGTAGAGGTCCTTGACCGCGACGGTGCGCCCGTCGAGCGGCCCGGAGGCGCTGGGTGCGACGAGCGGGTCGCCGACGGCCCGCCAGACGGTCGGGTCGAAGGCGCGGGGGCGGCCGGTCACGTGTGCCGCCTCGATGCGCCAGCACGCGACGGGGCCGGTGTCGTCGTGTGCGGTCGTGCGGCGCCACAGCTGGGTCTGGAGGCCGTGGCCGCCGGCGGCGAACCGGGACACCGACACGACGAGGGCGAGGTCCTCGGCGAGGGGCCGGACCTCGACCCGCGTCAACGTCCTGGTCGCGACCCCGCCGCGTGCTCCGCGGAAGGCGCTGATCGCGTCGTGGCCGACGAGCAGCCCGCGGTCGTCGCCGCGCATCGTGCCGGGTGCGTCGACGAACGCGTCGTCGAGGGCGTCGAGGTCGTTCGTCAGCAGGGCGGCCTCGTACGCGTCGAGTGCCTCGAGGAGACCCTCGGGGGCGTCGGGGTGCGTGGTCATCGGGCGGGCTCCTCGAAGTCGGCCTTGCGGATGCGGGCGTGGACACCGGTGACGAGGTCGACCACCTGCGAGATGTCGAAGTCCGTCGCGGCGGAGAGGTAGGCGTACGCCAGGTGCGGCTCCATGCCCCAGCGCGCACCGAGGATCGCGACGGCGTGCCGGACGCACTCCCGGACGGCCTCGTCGAGGTCGGGGTCCATCCCGGTGGGGACGAGGTACTCCTGGGTCTCGGCGACCGGCCACACGAGGTCGCCGAACCGGCTCGCGGCCTCGTCGGCCGGTGTCAGGTCGAACCGGACCGTCGCGCGGAGGGAGGCCTCCATCGCGGTGAGCGCCACCTCGCCGTCGCCCTGCGCGAAGTGCGGGTCGCCGACGTACGCGAGCGCACCGGGTACGAGGACGGGCAGGTGCAGCTGCGTGCCCGCCTGCAGGAGGTTCACGTCGATGTTCCCGCCGTGGCGGCCCGGGGGGACCGAGTGCCGGCGCTCCCCGGGGGTGGCGACGCCCATGATCCCGAGGAACGGGGCGAGCGGGAACCGGGCGAACCGTTCGCGGGCGGCCGTCAGGGGGATGCGGCCGCGGAGTCCGGCGGGGGAGTCGACGACGTCGGCGAAGACGCTCACGGTGGTGCCGTCGACGGGGTACTCGCCGTGCAGCGCGCCCCGGCCGTGGCGGTTCGACACGACGCCGTAGTGCACGCGGGGGAGCGTCTCGACGACGGTCATGGTGAGGACGTCCCCCGGTCGCGCGCCCGCGATGCCGACGGGCCCGGACACGACGTGCGGTCCGTCCGCGTCGGGGTCGCGGCGTCCGGTCCGGGCGATCGCGACGGCGTCGTCGAGCACGTGCTCCGGCGCGACGCCGTGCGTGGCGAAGAAGGCACGTGGGTCACTGCCCTGGTCGGGGAGGATCCCCTCGTGGCTGACGGTGTCGATCGTCACCGACTCGCCCGGCACGACGGTGATCGCCGGGCGGTCGTCGGCGTTCGGCAGCCGCCCCCAGAGGACGGTGTCCGGATCGACCGGCAGGTAGCGGTCGGCGCGGACCGGTCCCGTTCCGGGCTGGAGGGTCGGGATCGCGGGGGTCGTCATCGGTCGGCCTTCCGTTCGACGAGGTGGGCGACGTCGGCGAGGTGGTCGGTCATCGCCGTGCGGGCGGCCGCCTCGTCGTGTCGGCGGATGCAGTCGAGGATCTGCTCGTGCCACACGAACGACGACCGGCGGCCCTCGCTCGTGCTGTGGGACCGGGCGCGGACGTCCTGCACCCAGCCGCTGCTGAGCTCGCACAGGGAGACCAGGAGCGGGTTGCCGGAGGCCCGGGCGACCTGCACGTGGAACGCGACGTCCTGCGCGAGGGACTCCTCGGGGCTGAGGCCGGCGTGCGTGGCCTGCAGGATCCGTTCGAGCGCGAGCAGGTCGGCCTCGCCGGCACGGGCTGCGGCGAGCGCGGCGACCTGGGGCTCGACGACGGCCCGGAACTCGGCGACGTTCTCGGCCCGGTGCGCGAGGTCCTCGGCGTGCCCGACACCGGTCTGGCGTTCGAGGAGCGCGGTGGCCTCCTCGGACCGGGGGAGCACGACCGTCCCGCGACCGGGCGTCCGGGACACGAGGCGTCGGCGTTCGAGTTCCTGCATGGCCTCGCGGACGGTCGTGCGCGACACGGCGAGGTCCTCGGCCAGGGTCCGTTCCGGTGGCAGCTTGTCGCCCGGCGCGAGGTCCTCCAGCACCAGGCGCGCGAGGTGCGCGGCGGTGGCGGCGCTCAGGGTGCGTCCTCGTTGCATGGGCAGGAGCCTAGGGTCCATTGGTCTGCTTGGCTCATTGGTACGACCAACTTTTACACGCCCGTCACACGCTGCGACGGAGCCGGAAACACGACGGGCGAATGGTGGGTGGCGTCAACCGACCACCGATGAAGAAGAGGGGTCCGTCGTGGACCTGGTCCTCCGCAACGCCCGCCTGGTCGACGAGCCCGGCCTCGTCGACGTCGTCGTCGAACACGGCACGATCACCGCGGTCACCGCAGCCGTCGGCACCGTCCCCGGCGACCCGGCCACCCGGGTCGTCGACTGCGCCGGCCGCGTGGTCGTGCCCGGGTTCGTCGAGTCGCACCTGCACGTCGACAAGGCCCTGCTCGACCGGGAACGTCCGAACCCGGACGGGACGCTCGCCGGGGCGATCGCCGTCACCGGGGAGCTCAAGCGCGGGTTCACGCACGGCTCGGTCCGGGACCGCGCGCGCACCCTGCTCGACCAGGCGATCACGAACGGCACGACGCTGGTCCGCGCACACCCCGACGTCGACCCGATCGTCGGGTTGACCGGCGTCGAGGTCCTGCTGGGGCTCCGCGACGAGTACCGCGACGCCCTCGACCTGCAGATCGTCGCGTTCCCGCAGGAGGGCATCGCGAAGGCGCCGGGGACCCTCGCACTCCTGCGCGAGGCGCTCGGTGCCGGCGCGGACGTGATCGGCGGCTGCACGTACAACGAGCGGTCCCTCGCCGAGTGCCACGAGCACGTCGAGACCGTCCTCGACCTCGCCGAGGAGTTCGACGTGCCGGCGGACCTGCACGCCGACTTCGCCGACGACACGAGCGACCCGCGGTTCGCCCTCGCGCGGGTCATCGCCGACGCCGTCGTCCGCCGCGGGATGCAGGGCCGGGTCGCGCTCGGGCACGTGACCTCGTCCGCGAGCCTGCCCTCGACCGAGCGGGCCGACCTGTTCGCGCGGCTCGCCGAGGCGGGGGTCGCGGTCGTCCCGCTGCCGGCGACCGACCTGCACCTCGGCGGTCGCGCCGACGACCACGACGTCCGCCGCGGTGTCGTCCCGGTCCGCGACCTCTGGGCCGCGGGCGTCACGAGCGCGTACTCGTCGAACAACGTGCGGAACGCCTTCACCCCGTTCGGCAACGCCGACTTGCTCGACATCGGGCTGCTGCTCGCGCAGGTCGGGCACCTGTCCGGGCCGGAGGACCTCGCTCGCGTCCTCGACATGGCGACGACCTCGGCTGCACGGGTCGTCGGGATCGCCGAGACCTACGGCATCCGTCCCGGAGCCGACGCTGACCTCGTGCTCCTCTCGACCACCGACCCGGCGGGTGTGCTGCTCGACCGCCCGGACCGCGCCCTCGTCGTGAAGCGCGGCCGCGTCGTCGCCGAGACCACCCGCACCACCGTCCTCACCACCGGCACCACCCGATCGAAGGAGCTCAGCAATGCGTGAACGGATCCCGCACGAGATCGTCGCCTCCGTCCTGGCCGGCGCCACCGCGTTCATCGGGGGCACGGCGCTGAACCTGCCCACCTGGGCGATCTTCATCAGCTGGGCGGGGATGTTCCTGCTCGGGCCGAAGCCCACGCTCCGGAACGCCACCCGGCTCTGGGCGACGATGCCGGTGGGGTCGACGTTCGCCCTCGTCATCGTGCTCGTCGACCAGCGGATCGGCACGCTCCTCGGCGACGGGCAGTTCGCCCGGAACGTCGTGCTCGGCGTCGTGATCCTCGTGTGCAACACCGCGCTGATGTGCACCGGCCGGGTCCGTGCGTTCGCGCTGGTCCCCGGGATGTTCCTCGGGTTCGCGTCCTTCTTCGCGACGTACTTCGGCGGCTTCGGCTTCGCACCGGGCAACGTGTGGGCAGCGTGGGTGTCCGTCGTGGTGATGAACGCCGCCGGCCCCGTCTTCGCGTACCTGTCGCGGAGGTGGACCTTCGCGCGCCCGACGGGACCCGACGGCGGTGGGGCCGGCGTCCCGTCGGACGCGACGGCTGCCGTCGGGGGCGAGCCGCGCCTCCAGTCCGACCCTGCACCGACGCGCGCCTAGCGCGTCCTCGCAGCCACGGGGTACCCGCCCCCGGTACGCTCGGTTCCCGTGTCACGAGTCGTCCGCCGCCCCCGTTCCGCCGTCCGGAGGCCGGTGACCATCTCGGCCGTCGCCGTGCTCCTGCTGGCGGTCGGCTACCTCGTGGCCGCAGCGGTCGTGCCGTTCGCCCCGGCGAGCGCCTCGACCACCACGTACTCCGCGCCCACGTCGTCGGTGCCGGACCTGACGTTCCCCGGCTACGGCGCCACCGCGGTCGAGGCCACCGACTTCCCCGAGAGCCTGCGCACGAGCGGCGACACGAAGCCCCGGTCGATCGCGAGCATCTCGAAGGTCGTCACGGCGCTCGTCGTGCTCGACGAGAAGCCGCTGCAGCCGGGGGAGTCCGGCCCGACGATCACCTTCAGCCCCGGGATGCAGGCGCTCTACGCGAAGTACCTCGCGGTGAACGGCGAGGTCGCGCCGATGCCCGCCGGCCTCCAGCTCTCGGAGTACCAGACGCTCCAGGTCATGCTCATGAAGTCGGCCAACAACTACGCCGGGTCGCTGGCGCTCTGGGCCTTCGGGTCGATGGACGCCTACCGCCAGGCAGCGGACGAGTGGCTCGACGAGCACGGACTCGACCACACCACGATCGAGGAGCCGACCGGCCTCGACGCGCACAACACCTCGACGGCCACCGACCTCGTCGAACTCGGGCAGCTCGCCCTCGCGAACCCGGTGGTGAAGGAGGTCGTCGGCACGAAACAGGTCACGGTGCCCGGCGCCGGCGCGATCGAGAACTCGAACAAGCTCCTCGGACTCGACGGTGTCGAGGGCATCAAGACCGGCACGCTCGACGAGGCCGGCGCCTGCCTGCTCTTCGCGGCGACGTACGAGCGCGGTGGCAAGGACGTCACGGTCGTCGGCGCGATGCTCGGCGGCGTCGACCACGACTCGCTCGACGTCGACGTCCAGCGGCTGCTCCGGTCGGTCGCCGACAACTTCCAGGTCGTCACGCTCGCCCACGCCGGGCAGACCTTCGGCACGTTCTCGACGCCGTGGCAGGACGAGGCGGACGCGGTGTCGCGGTCCGCGGCCGAGGTGCTCGTGTGGGGCCGGACGAAGGTGTCCGCGAGGACGAAGCTCGAGCAGATCACCCTCGGCACGAAGGGGGAGCGCGTCGGCACGGTGCGGTTCACCATCACGGACCACGACCCGGTGACGGTGCCGCTCGTGCTCGAGCGGCCGATCGACGACCCGGGCGTCTGGTGGCGGTGGACGAACCCGTTCCAGGGCGCGTGACGGTGCCGGCCTCCGTGCGGCCGTGGCGGCCGTCCGACGCGCCGGTGCTGCTGGCGGCGTCGGCGGACCCGGAGCTCGCGCGCCAGTTCGGCGGTGTGCGCTTCGACGACGTCGCGGCGGCGGAGGCCTTCATCGGGGCGACGTACCGGTTCGACGGGCACGCCCGGTACTGGGCGATCGTCGCGGACGTCGCTGAGGGGCGCGCCGGGTCGGACGGCGCCGGGTCGGACGGCGCCGGGTCGGACGGCGCCGGGTCAGGCGGCGCCAGGTCGGGCGACGCCGGGGCCCGGGTGGTCGGCTGCGTCGGGGTGACGGCCATCGAGCACACCCACGGCACCGCCTGGGTCTCGTACTGGCTCACACCGGAGGCCCGCGGACGGGGCCTGGCGACCCGCGCACTCGCCGCCGCCGAGGACGCCTTCGCCCTCGGCCTGCACCGCCTCGAACTCGGGCACCGCACGAACAACCCGGCGTCGTGCGCGGTCGCGACCAGGGCGGGGTTCCGCGCCGAGGGAGTGGAACGCGAGAAGCTCCGCTACGGCGACGACCGCTTCGACGTCGAGACCCACGCCCGCCTGGCGACCGACCCGACCCCCGATACCGTGCCACTGCCCCGCGACCCGGCCAGCCCGCCGCCCCGCGACCCGGCCGACGCGCGCCGGGGCTCCTGAGCCCTCACCGGCCGACGGCGCGCTCGACCATCGCACACGGCACAGTGGCGTCCCACCCCGCGATCCTGGGCATCGCGCCGACCCGGACGCTGTCGCCCGGGTGCGCCGCGCAGTACGACGCTCGGTGCTCGATCTCGGCGGACCACTGCGGCCCGTGCTCCCGGAGCGGCACCGCCCCGGCACCGGCCACGAACGCGACGACCGACGCGACGACGAGCACCCCGCCCGCTGCCCGCCACGACCACCGTGCGCGGGCGAGGAACACGTCGGCGGCGAGGACGACCGCCGCGGTCAGGAACATCGACGACGCGGCCGCGTACCGCAGGGGCGCCGTGCCCGCCCACGCCGCCGGGGTGAACGAGGACCACGTCGTGCCGGGCGTCCGGTTCACGATGAGCGCCGCGTACCAGACGACGCCGGCGCCGACGCTCACGGCGAGGAGCATCCACCGGGTCCGCCAGTCCGCCAGGACGAGGGCGGCCACGACCGCGACCACGAGGAGCACGGCCGGCACGGTGACGACCCACCAGCCGTGGGCGGAGACGGACGCCCCGACCGCACGCACGTCGGCGTTCCCGCTGCCGCCGACGACCTGGGCGACGAACCCGGCGGTCATGTCCCGGAACGAGGTGATGCCACCCCGGTGCGTGGCGGAACGCGGGTGCGTCAGCGCTGCCGTGACCTGTGCCGCGACACCGAGCACCGCGACTGCTGCGACGGGGATGACCCGACGCTGCCGACGACCAAGCAGCAGGAGCGGCAGGAACACGGCGGCCTGGATCTCGCTCGTCGTCACCACCGCCACGGCGACGGCGGTCCACGCGGACGACCACCAGCTCCGCGGACGGTGCGCGAGCAGCCACGGCGCCGCGAACAGCAGGTACCAGTGCAGGTTCGCCGCGGTCCCGGCGATCTCGACGGGCGCCAGCGGGACGAGGGCGGGGACGGCCGCGAGGAGCACCCGGAGTGGCCAGGCTCGCACCACGCCGCGCGCCAGGACGAAGACGGTGCCGCACACCGCGCCGAGGACCGCGCACGACATCGCCGAGACGGACAGCGCGTACAGGTCGATCCGCCCGAGCGCGACGGCGGCGTCGACCACCAGCCGGGGCAGGACGTGCAGGTAGCCGTCGTACGGGTGCCACACCGAGCGGACCGGGCCGAGGGCGAGCCGGTCGGTGAGGAAGCGCCCGGAGTCCTCCGCCCAGGCGACGCCGCGGGCCGGGCTCCCGATGCGGACCCACGCGAGCAGGCCGGTGGCGACGGCGACGAGGAGCGCCCAGACCGCCGTGGTCCGTCGTCTCCGCGGGTGGTCCGCCGTCGTCATCGGACCCCCTCGTGCCGTCGTGCCGTCCGTGCTGTGCTGCCGATCGATCCTGGCGTGCGCCGGTGGACGGCACCCGTGACGCAGATGCCGTGACTCTCAGACAGACCGACGAGGACACGGACCGACCGGCTGCGCGCGACGACCCCCGGCGACGTAGTGTCGGACGGGTGACGACGACGTTCCCCCGGTCCACCCCGTCCGCCCTCGGCATCGACGCCCGTGGCCTCGCCCGGTTCCTCGACGCCCTCGAGTCGACGCCCGACGTCGAACCGCACAGCATCGTGCTGCTCCGGCACGGTCAGGTGGCGGCCCAGGGCTGGTGGCAGCCCTACGCCGAGGACCGCGTCCACCTGCTCTACTCCCTCAGCAAGAGCTTCACCGCCGCCGCCGTCGGGATCGCCGTCCGCGAGGGGCTCATCGACCTCGACGCCACCGCCCTCTCGTACTTCCCGGAGCTCGAGGCCGAGATCACCGACGAACGCAGCCGCCGCATCCGCGTCCGGCACCTGCTCGCGATGGCGAGCGGCCACCGCGAGGAAGCCCTCGACCGCGCCCGCTCCGCCGACCCGGAGAACCTCGTCCGCGGGTTCCTGCTCACGCCGCCCGACGAGGAGCCCGGCACCGTCTTCGCGTACAACCAGCCGTGCACCTACACGCTCGCCGCCGTCGTCCGGCGGGTCAGCGGCGGCACCCTGGTCGACTACCTGCGCCCGCGGCTGCTCGACCCGCTCGGCATCGACGACCTGGCGTGGCGCCGGGACGAAACCGGCGCCGAGCTCGGGTTCAGCGGGTGCTACGCCCCCACCTCGGCGATCGCCGCGCTCGGCCAGCTGTACCTGCAGCGCGGCGTGTGGGCGGGCGAGCGGATCCTCGACGAGGACTGGGTCGCCGCCGCCACGAGCACGCAGGTGGCGAACCCCGACGAGGGCAACCCGGACTGGTCGCAGGGCTACGGCTTCCAGTTCTGGATGGCCCGCCACGGCTTCCGCGGCGACGGCGCCTACGGCCAGTTCTGCGTCGTCCTGCCGGAGCAGGACGTCGTCCTCGCGCTCACCGGCCAGAGCCTCGACATGCAGGCCGCCCTCGACGCAGCCTGGCAGCACCTCCTGCCCGCCGTCGACGCTGCGGAACTCGACGCGTCCGCGGATGCGGACCTGGAGGCGCGGCTCGCCTCCCTGGGACTGCCCCCGGTGCAGGGCGGTCGCCTCCCCGACCTCGGTGCCGGTCCGTTCCGCGGTGACGACATCGACCGGATCGGCTTCACGCGCGACGGCGACCGGTGGCGCGCGGACCTCGAGGTCGACGGCGGGACGCTCTCGGTGCCGGTCGGCGAGGGGGAGTGGGCGGTCGACGGCCCCCTCGCCGCGAGCGGTGCGGTCGCACCGGACGGCACCGTGCTCGTCGACGTCCGGTTCGTGGAGACGCCGCACCTCGCGCACGTTCGCATCGACCTCGCGGCCGGGACCGCCACCGCGTCGTGGGTGACCGAGCCGCTGCACGACGGTCCGCTGACGCTGCGCCGCCCCGCCGACTGATCGAGCGCTACGGGGTGTCGGACTTGTGCTCGACGACGTCCTGCAGCTCGGGTCGCTTCGGGGTCACGCCGTCGCCCGAGGACGTGTGCTTGATCCGCCGGACCACCCACGGCACGAGGTACTCGCGCGCCCAGCCGAGGTCCTCGGCGCGGGCCTCCCGCCACGGACGGGCCTCGAGCGGCTCGGGGTTGAACGGTTCGAGCCCGTGCTCGACGCCGAGCGCGTCCAGCACCGCGGCGGCGACGGTCGCGTGGCCCATCGGGGAGTGGTGCAGCCGGTCCGGAGCCCACATCCTCGGGTCGCGGAGGACCCGGAGTGCCCACATGTTCGCGACGAGGGCGCCGTGCTTCAGCGCGATGGCGTGCAGGTTCTCGTTGTAGATCGCCGTCTTGCCGCGGACCATCCCGAGCACCGGGGTCATGCCGACGTCCGGACCGGTGAAGAGCACCACGGTCGCGCCGTCGCTCCGCAGCCGGGACACCATCGCGTCCACTCGCTCGGCGAGCTCGTCGGGGTCGGAGCCCGGCCGGATGATGTCGTTGCCACCGGCCGACACCGTGACGAGGTCGGGACGGAGGGCGAGTGCCGGTTCGACCTGCTCGTCGATGATCTGCTGCAGGAGCCGCCCGCGGATCGCCAGGTTGGCGTAGGCGAAGTCCTCGGACTGGTTCGCCAGGACCTCGGCCACCCGGTCCGCCCAGCCACGGTTCCCGCCGGGGACGGTGGGGTCGGGGTCGCCGATCCCCTCGGTGAACGAGTCACCGATCGCGACGTACCTGGACCACGGATGACGATCTGACACGCCTCGGACCATAGTCTCGTGGCATGACGAAGGCCAACCCCGCGGCGGTGCTGGGCGACGAGCTGCTGGAGCGGATCGCCGCCCGCGCCCCCGGCTACGACGCCGCGAACGCGTTCTGCACCGAGGACCTCGACGAACTCCGGGCGGCCGGCTACCTGCGGCTCGGGGTGCCCGTCGAACGCGGCGGTGCCGGACTCGGGCTCGCCGCGACGACCGCGGTGCAGCGGCGGCTCGCGGAGGCCGCACCGGCGACGGCGCTGGGACTCGGGATGCACCAGGTCTGGGTGCAGGCGGCGCGCGCCGTCACTGCGCGGGGTGGGTCGTTCCTCCAGGCCGTCACCGACCACGCGGCGGACGACCACCTGCTCGCGTTCGGTGTGAGCGAGCCTGGCAACGACGCCGTCCTCTTCGACTCGCTGACGACGGCGGAGCCGGACGGCGACGGCGGCTACCGCTTCACGGGGACGAAGGTCTTCACCTCGCTGGCCCCAGCGTGGGACGTGCTGAGCGTGTTCGGCAAGGACGGGTCCGGACCGGAGCCGCAGCTCGTGCACGGTTTCGTGCTGCGGTCCGACGGCGACGTCGAGCACCTCGACGACTGGGACACCCTCGGGATGCGGGCGACGCAGAGTCGCACGACGAAGCTGCACGGCGTGCACGTGCCGGCCGACCGGATCGTGCGGACCCTGCCGGTCGGGCCGAACCAGGACCCGCTCGTGTTCGGCGTCTTCGCGGCGTTCGAGCTGCTGGTGGCGTCGGTGTACGTCGGGATCGCCGCGCGTGCGGTGGCACTCGCGGTGTCGGCGGTGCGGTCGCGCACGGCACTCGACGGGACACCGCGGTCCGCGGACCCGGACGTGCGCCGGGCGATCGCGGACCTGCGCGGGACGGTCGACGCGATCGAGCTGCAGGTGACCTCGCTCGCCCGGTCGGTCGACGAGCTCGACGACCTCGGACCGCGGTGGTTCCCGCTGCTCGTCGGGACGAAGGCCCGGGCGGTCGACGCGGCGCAGCACGTCGTGGACGAGGCGATGCGGGTCGTGGGCGGTGGTGCCTACCGGGCCGGTGGCGAGCTCGCGCGCCTGGCCCGGGACGTCCGGGCGGGCCAGTACCACCCGTCGTCGCGGGACTCGGCGGCGCGGACGATCGCGGCGTCGGTGCTGGGGCCGCTCGGCTGACGCGCGACACCCTGGTCGGGGCGATGTCGGTGGGTCCTGGCATCATCGCCGTGTGAGCAAGCAGGACGGACGCAACCGACTGGTGTCCGACGCGCCCGTCGACGACGTGACGGCGAGCGTGCTGCACGTCGACATGGACGCCTTCTTCGCCTCGGTGGAGCTGCTCGACCGGCCGGACCTCCGCGGCCTGCCGGTGATCGTCGGGCACGATTCCGACCGCTCGGTCGTCACGGCCGCCACGTACGAGGCCCGCAAGTACGGCGTGAACTCCGCGATGCCGATGGCCGTCGCCAAGCGTCGCTGCCCGAACGCGATCATCGTCGAGCCGCACTTCGAGAAGTACCGCGCGAAGTCCGACGCCGTGATGGCCGTCTTCGACCGCTTCACGCCCCGCGTCGAGAAGCTCGGCATCGACGAGGCCTTCCTCGACGTCGCCGGGGCGATCCGGCTGTACGGCACCCCGTGGGAGATCGGTCGGGCGATCCGTGCGGCGGTGTACGCCGAGACGGGCCTGCACTGCTCCGTCGGCGCCGCGTCGACGAAGTTCGTGGCGAAGCTCGCGTCGAGTCGGTCGAAGCCGGACGGCCTGCTCGTCGTGCCGGCTGCCGACACCGTGGCGTTCCTGCACCCGCAGCCCGTGTCGGCGCTGTGGGGGGTCGGCGGCAAGACGCAGGAGACCCTCGAACGACGCGGCATCCGCACCGTGGGGGACCTCGCGACCACGCCACTGGGCTCGCTCGTCTCCGCGCTCGGTCCGGCCGGCGGTCAGCGCCTGCACGACCTCGCGTGGGGCCGCGATCCGCGCGTGGTCGAGAGCGGCGTCGGCGAGAAGTCGATCGGGCACGAGGTCACCTTCGGCCACGACCTCACCGAGCGCGACGACGTCGCCCGTGAACTCCTGCGCCTCGCCGACAAGGTGGCCGTGCGACTCCGGCGCGCCGACGTCCAGGCACGGACGGTGGCGCTCAAGGTCCGCTACACCGACTTCACCACGCTGACCCGGTCCCGCACCCTCGCGGAACCGACCGACGTCGCCAAGCGCCTGCACCGCGAAGCCGTCGAGCTGTACGACGTGCTGCACCGGCCGGGCAACCGGATCCGGCTCATCGGGGTCCGTGGCGAGAACCTCGTGCCGGCGGCGGCGAGCAACGCGCTCTGGGACGACGACGCGCCGTGGCGCGAGACCGAGACGACGATCGACGCGGTCGCCGCACGCTTCGGCGCGGGCGTGCTCCGACCGGCATCCCTGGTGCGCGGCACGCCCGAGGGGCACGTCCCGCACGCTCGGCAGGACGAAGGGTGACGGTAGAATCTCGTGCAGTGAGCGCAGCCGAGTACACCGATCAGCCAGGGGCGGGGGACCAGCCCGCGGCCCTGTGGGACGACGGCACCGCAGCGCCTGAGCACGCGGTCGTCGCCCACGACGAGGCCGTCGCCGCTGCCGAGGCGGCGGGCAACTCGGCCGTGCAGAACCTGTCGCCGGCCTTCCCGGACCGCGCCGCGTGGGGCACCGCGTCGAAGCTCCGCGCCTGGCAGGTCGAAGCGCTCACCAAGTACTTCGAGACCGAGCCGCGGGACTTCCTCACGGCCGCGACGCCCGGCGCCGGCAAGACCACGTTCGCGCTCCGGCTCGCGACCGAGCTCCTCGCCCGCGGCACCGTCGACCGCATCGTCGTCGTGGCCCCGACGGAGCACCTCAAACGGCAGTGGGCGGACTCGGCGGACCGCGTCGGCATCCGGATCGACCCGATGTTCAAGAACGGCGACGGCATGTTCGGCCGGCACTACCAGGGCGTGGCGATCACGTACGCCCAGGTCGGCATGAACCCCGAGGTCCACCAGAAGATCACCGCCGGCGGCAAGACGCTCGTGATCCTCGACGAGGTCCACCACGGCGGCGACGCCCTGACCTGGGGCGACGGCATCAGAGAGGCGTTCTCGAAGGCCACCCGTCGCCTGTCGCTCTCCGGCACCCCGTTCCGCTCGGACACCGCGCCGATCCCGTTCGTGCAGTACGCCCCCGACGAGCAGGGCATCCGCACCTCGGTCTCCGACTACAACTACGGCTACGGGCGCGCCCTCAAGGACGGCGTCGTCCGCCCGGTGCTCTTCATGGCGTACGCGGGCCAGATGCGCTGGAAGACCCGCATGGGCGACGAGATGTCGGCGTCGCTCGGCGAGCAGGTCACGAAGGACATCACCGCCCAGGCCTGGCGCACGGCGCTCTCACCCGAGGGCGAGTGGATGCCGGCCGTCCTCTCCGCCGCCGACAAGCGCCTGACCGAGGTCCGCCGTGGTGTGCCGGACGCCGGTGGCCTCGTCATCGCCACGGACACCACCACGGCCCGCGCGTACGCCCGCATCCTGCAGCAGATCACGGGGGAGCGGCCGACGGTCGTCCTCTCCGACGAAGCAGCGGGGTCGAGCCGGATCAGTGCCTTCGCCGAGGACACCTCCCGATGGATGGTCGCCGTCCGCATGGTGTCCGAGGGCGTGGACGTGCCGCGCCTGTGCGTCGGCGTGTACGCCACGAGCGCGAGCACCCCGCTCTTCTTCGCGCAGGTCATCGGCCGCTTCGTCCGTGCCCGTCGCCGCGGTGAGACGGCGAGCGTGTTCCTGCCGAGCGTGCCCGGGCTGATGGCGCTGGCGGCCTCCCTCGAACTCGAGCGCGACCACGCCCTCGACCGCCCGAAGGACGCCGACGACGGGATGTACAACCCCGAGGACGCGATGGTCGCCGAGGCCAACAAGGAGGACCGGGCGTCGGAGAGCCTGCTCGACGTCCAGCCGTTCGAGGCGCTCGACTCGCAGGCGTCCTTCGACCGTGTCCTCTACGACGGCGGCGAGTTCGGCAGCGGCGGCGAGGTGGGCTCGCTCGAGGAACTCGACTTCATCGGCATCCCGGGGTTGCTCGAACCCGACCAGGTGCGCGACCTGCTCCGTGCACGCCAGGCGACGCAGGCGAAGCGCGCGAAGGGCCGCACCCCGAAGGACGGCATGCCCAAGGCAGCCGCCCCCGCGCCCGAGGACCGCCCGATGTACCAGACGATCAAGGAGCAGCGGTCCGAGCTGCACCGGCTCGTCTCGATCTGGTCCCGGCACGCGAACGAGCCGCACGGGGCCATCCACGCCGAACTCCGCCGCATCAGCGGTGGCCCGGCCGTGGCGCAGGCGAGCATCGAGCAGATCCAGAAGCGCATCGACGTGCTGCGCTCCCGCATCGGCGGCCGCCGGTGAGTACCGCGTGATCGAGGCCGTCGACGACCGCACCTGGTACGTCAAGCGCGACGCGGAGTCCTCGCCCGAGGCGATCATCGACCGCTTCGGCGGTGGGTACCGGCTCCGTCGGTTCTCGCTCACCGAGTCCCGTCGGACGCCCCACGGGGTGTACACGGGCGTCGAACTCGCCGAGACCGCGTGGTGGCGGCTCCGCGACAGGCCGCGGACCTCATGACATCGCAAGCCGAAGTCGGGTAGACCGGGGGAATGGCAGACTCCATCCCTCACGTCCTCGTCCTCGGCGGCGGCTCCGCTGGCTACACCACCGTCAAGCAGCTCCAGAAGCACGCAGCGACCGTGCCGATGCGCATCACGCTGGTGGACCAGAACACGTACTACACGTACCTGCCGTTCCTGCCCGAGGTCGCCGGTGGCCACATCGCCCCGAAGGACGTGACCTTCGAGCTGCGCCGTGCGCTCCGCAAGACCCGGGTCATCCAGGGCAAGGTCACCGGGATCTCCTCGGCCGACAAGACCGTCTCGATCGCCACGGCCGGCGGCGACGACCGCACGCTCGGCTACGACCAGCTCGTCGTCGCGCTCGGCTCCGTCACGCGCACGTTCCCGACGCCCGGGCTCGAGGAGCACGGCGTCGGCTTCAAGAGCGTCGAAGAGGCCGCCTACGTCCGCGCGAAGCTCCTCGACAACATCGCCAAGGCCGCTGCCACCCGTGACGAGGACGAGCGCCGCAAGCTGCTCACGAGCATCTTCGTCGGCGGCGGGTACACCGGCGTCGAGGCGATCGGCGAACTGTTCGACGTCTCGCAGGCCGCCATCAAGACCTACCCGTCGCTCGCCGGCGAGCACCCCCGCTGGGTCCTCATCGACGCGCTCGACCGCGTCGCACCCGAGGTCGGTCCGGAGCTGTCCAAGTGGACCCTCGAGTCGCTGCGTGCCCGCGGCATCGACGTCCGCCTGAAGACGACCATGCCGAGCTGCGAGGGTGGCGTCGTCAAGCTCTCCGACGGCGACGAGTTCGCCACCGGCCTGCTCGTCTGGACGGCCGGCGTGAAGCCGAACCCGCTCCTCGACGCGTCCGACCTGCCGCGCGGCCCGAAGGGTCACCTCGCCGCGAACGCGAAGCTGCAGGTCGAGAGCGAGGACACCCACGAGGTCGTCCCCGGCGTCTGGGGCCTCGGCGACGTCGCGCAGGTGCCCGACCTGACGGCCGAGAAGCAGCCGGCGTACTACCCGCCGAACGCGCAGAACGCCGTCCGCCAGGCCGTCGTGGCCGCGGACAACGTGGTCGCGACGATCACGGGCAAGCCGCTCGAGGAGTACCGCCACCCGTCCATCGGCACCGTTGCGTCGTACGGTGTCGCGAAGGGTGCGGCGAACATCAAGGGCATCAAGATGACGAACCTCCTCGCGTGGCTCGCGCACCGCGCCTACCACGTGTACGCGATGCCGACGCTGAACCGCAAGGTGCGCATCGTGATCGGGTGGGTCACCGGGGCCGTGTCGGGTCGCGACGCGACGTCCCTCATCAAGGAGACCGACCCGCGCCGCACGTTCGTCGAGGCGTCGAAGTCCTAGACGCGCGTTCCTGACGGACGGGAGGCGCGGTGCCGGCTGGCACCGCGCCTCCCGTCCGTCGTCCGGTCGCGCCGACGCGCGTGGTGCGGCAGACTGACTCCCTCGGTGCCGCCGCACGGAGGTCCTGGAAGACACCGCACGTGACCACCACCATCTCCTGCCCCCGCTGCCGAGCCGTTCGTCGCCCCACCGGGGTGCACCGCTGCCCCGGACCCGACGACCCCGCCCGAGCGCTGGGCGTGGGCAGCAGCGTCGCCGTGGTCCTGGACGTGCTCGCCGGTGTCGGCCGACCGTTCCTCGTCGGCGGGGTGGTCCGCGACGCGCTGTTCCGTGCGTCCGGGCGGGCGGTCCCCATCGTCGACGACCACGACGTCGACGTCGAGGTGCACGGCACGGACACCGCCTCGGTCGTCGACGCCCTGCGCGCGGCGGGAGCCGTCGTCGTCACCACGGGCGCGCGATTCGAGGTCCTCAAGGTCGTGGTCGAGGGCGTGCACGTCGACGTCGCGGTGGTGCCGGGGAACGCCGACGACGACGGGCTCGCCGCGGCCGCGGTCCGTCGCGACTTCACGGTCAACGCGGTCGCGTGGGACCCGGCGACGAACGAGTACGTCGACGCGGTCGGTGGGATCGACGACGCTGCCCGGGGTGTGCTCCGACACACCTCGGACCGGTTCGGGGACGATCCGCTGCGGGTGCTGCGCGCCGTGCAGCTGGTGGCGCGCTTCGACCTCGTGCTCGACCCCTCGACGGTCGACGTCGCCCGGTCGCTGGTGGACGCGTTCCCGTCCGTGGCCGCCGAGCGGGTCTGGCCGGAGATCCGGAAGGCGGCGCGGGGCGACCACCAGTCGCGGGCGCTCCAGGTGCTGCACGACACCGGGTGGGAGCGGCACCTCCCGGAACTCGCCGCGGTGCGTGACGTGCCGCAGGACCCGCGGTGGCACCCCGAGGGGCCCGTGCACGTGCACCTGGGGCTCGCGGCGGACGCTGCTGCCGCTGCCTGCACGGCCGACGGCGTCACCGGTGAGGACCGCACCGTCGTGGTGCTCGGCGCGCTCCTGCACGACCTCGGCAAGGCGGGCGACGGGACGCAGCGGGAGCGTGACGACGACGGCACGGTCCGGGTCCGCAGCCTCGGGCACGAGGTCTCGGGCGCGCATGCGGCGCGCGACCTGCTGCGGCGGATCGGCGCGCCGCGCACCCTCACCGAGCGCATCGCCACGATAGTGCGAGAGCACATGGTGGTGCACTCGACCGACGGTGCAGCGCCGTCGGTGCCGGCGGCGCGCCGACTGCTCCGTCGTCTCGGCGGGTCGATTGCGACTGCCGAGTGCTGGGCCCGGGTGTGCGAGGCGGACTCGCAGGGACGGGGTGCGGCGTCCGGGCCGTCACCGGCGTGGGCGTGGCTCGCGGTCATGCGTGCCGACGAGGCCGCGGGACCCCGGGTGCGCCTCGTGACCGGGCGGGACCTCGTCGCGGCGGGGCTCGCGCCGGGCCCGCGGTTCCGGGAGGTGCTGGACGCGGCGGCCGAGGCGCAGGACGAGGGCCGCTTCGAGGACGCGGCGGGCGCTCAGCGCTGGTTGCATGAGCGGCTTAGTCCGCCACGGTGATCGTCACCGTGGTGGACTCGGTGGACGCGCCCGCATCGTCGCGGTAGCGCACCGTGATGGTGTGCCGACCCGGCGTCAGCCCGGTGTCCCCGCGCCGGATGTGCCCGCTGAAGCGGCCCCCGGCTCCGGTCGACACCGTGCCGACGAGCGCGCCGTCGACGGCGACCTCGACGTCGGTGTCCGCCCAGCCGGTGATCGTGACCGGCAGCGGGCCGCCCGTCGCGGTGCTCCCGTCGGCGGGGTCGGCGATGGTCGGGACGAACGCGAAGGGGGCGCTGCTCGTCGCCGCGGAGGTGTTCCCGGCGGCGTCCCGTGCGGTGGCGCGGATCCCGGTGGCGGTCGGGGTCAGGCCGTCCACCGCGACGCGCCAGTGACCGTCGGCACCGGTGGTGGTCGACGCGGTGGCCGTGCCGCCCGTGCTGTTCGTGGTGCTCGTGCCGCTCGTGCCGGCCGTGCCGCTCGTGCCGCGGAGGACGGTGACGTCGATCGTGCTGCCGGCCTCGGCGGTGCCGGAGAACACCGGCGGGGTGGTGTCGGTGGGTGTCCAGGTCGTCGCGATCGTCGGCGCCGCCGGAGCCGTTGTGTCCACGGTGACCGTGACGACCACGGGGACCGAGGTGGCGTGGTCCGGCGTCGTCGCGGTGATGCTGACCCGTTCGACCCCGTCCCCGGAGAACCGCAGCGTGGTCCTCCACGTGCCGTCGGACCCGGCCGTGGTCGCGGCGGTGAGGGTGCCGGAGCGGACCTCGACGCGGCTGCCGGGCGTCGCCTCCCCGGTGAGCTCGACGGTCCGGCTGGCGACGAGCATCGTCTCCTCGGCCGGGATCGGGGGAGCGGAGCGCGGCAGCTGCGGGTCGACGCCGCCGGTGGTCGAGGATCCGCCGGCCCCCGGTGACGTGGGGTTCGCGCTCGGTTCGGCGGTGCGGACGTCGGGTGTCGAGGACGCCCCGGCGGAGGAGTCCCCGAGGACCGTGTCGACGACGGGGGTCGGAGCGGTCGGGACCGTCGTCGGTGCGCCGGTGTCGTCGCGACCGGGCGACGGCAGGGGACTCGGTTCGGCGACGTGGGACGGGGCGGTGCGGTCGGCTGGTGCGGGGTGCTCACCGGACGGCGCCGAGCCGTTCGCGGCACCTGGTGAGCGCGCGCCGGCGGTGGACGTGCCGGTCGGGTGGTCGTCGGACCACGTCCCCGCGACGGCGATGACGGTCGTGACGACGACGAGCGCTGCGACCACGCCGACCAGTCCGGTGACCGGCAGGGGCACCCGGCGAGCAGCACCCGTCGCCGAGGCCGAGCGGGCGGTGGACACGGCCGCCGCAGCGGGGGCGTCCGCGTGGAGCACCGCGTGGCCGATGCCCAGACCGACCACCGGCGGGAGGAGTGCCGCCGCGATCCGTCCGGCGAGTCGGCGGGTGTCCTCGAGCACCGGCGGGCAGTGCACGCAGTCGCGGATGTGCGCCTCGAGCTGACGACGGTCGCGCGCGGTGAGCGTGCCCGCTTCGTAGGCGCCGAACGCGGCCAGTCGCCGACGGCACTCGTCGGGCAGGCCGTCCGTCGCGAGGTGTTCCTGGACCCAGGCCGCACGGAGCGCCCGCCGTGCTCGGAACGCCAGGGACGAGACGGCTCCGGGCTGGAGGTCGACCAACGGGGCGACGTGTCGAGGTCGCAGTCCCTCGACCTCGGTGTACCAGAGCACGCTCTGCCAGCGTTCGGGCAGGGTGCTGAACGCTCGCCCGAGGGCCGTGCGGTCGGCGGCGCGGGCCATCTCCGTCGCCGCGTCGGTGCCGGAGTCCTCGAAGGCGTCGAAGTCGACGTCGGCGTCCGTGTGGCGGGCGCGTCGGCGGAACTCGGTGTTGGCGACGTTGCGGATGACGGTGTACAGGTACGGGCGGAAGAGTTCGTCCGGACCGGCCCCGCGTTCGATCGCACCGATGACGTTCGTGAAGGCCTCGGACACGACGTCCTCGGCGTCCGAAGAGCCCACGAGTCCGGTCGCGTGCCGGACGGCGGCACGGTGGTGCCGGCTCCACAGCGCTGCCACCGCCGACCGGTCGCCGTCACGCGTCGACCGGATCAGTGCAGCGTCACTGCCTGGCTCAGGGGCACCGCGCACGTCGTTCGTCTCCTCGTCCTGGGTTCACCGGCTGGGCGGTGCCGTCCATCTGAACACACCGCTCTCGGATGCGAGGAGTCCGGGTCGGACGTTTCATCACGCGACCCCGGTGGATCCGACCGGTGAGGACGGTGTCACGCCCGTGTGGCGGTGATCACGAGGTTCTGCGTCGACGGTGAGCCGTCCGGGTGTTCGAGGCAGGTGATGAGGAGCAACCGGTCGGGGACGTCGCCCCACACGTCGGCGTCGTCGGCGATGCGGTCCTTGTCCACCAGGGTCGAGCCGGTCACCGTGTACGCCACGCCCGCGACCGTCACCGCGGCGCCGGTCGCGACCCGACTCCGACCCCGATCGACGTCCGTCAGGAAGTTCCCCGGCGCGGTGCCGCCGCCCCGCAGGGAGTGCATCACCACGACGACGGTGCCGGAGGCGGCGTGCTCGGGGGTGACCCCGACGTCGCGGACCAGGTACGCCGACCGGAACCCCGGCGGCGTGATCCTGCCGCGGACGGCGTCGAGTGCACCGAGCGGGACGTCGAGGTGCACCGACGGGACGCTGAGGCGTCCGGACCCGCTGGACGTCGCTCGGGCTCCGGGCGCGCTCGCGACGGGTGCCTCGAGCCGGACGGGGTCGCCGTGCATGTCGCGCGCGGTGCCGGGCGCCGTCGAGTTCGTCGCGGTGACCACCCCGCCGACCCCGAGGCCGAGCATCGTGACCGCGCTCACGGCGGCGAGGACGAGCGGGAGTGAGGACGGTCGTCGACCGGATCGGACGTGCACGGTGTCTCCTCGAGGGGTCGGTGGTGGTCAGGGCAGGTCGCGCGCTGGATGTGCGGACCGGTGGGCGCTTCGGGTGCTGCCCACCGGCCCGCGCGCCGGGTCGTCGTTCGGGCGACGGACCCGGCTGGACTCCGCCCGACGCAGGGTCGTCGAGCGGAGCGGTCGGGGGCCGCGGCACGGGTGCCGCGGCGACGGGTCACGGTCGCGTTCGTGCCCGCGTCCGGGCGGCCCACACGCCGAGGACGAGCAGCAGGGTCAGGCCGCCGCTGCCGAGGAGCGCGACGGACCACCAGGGGGCCGTGCTGTCGGACGTCGTCCCTCCGGTGTCGACCGCCGCGCCGATCGCCGGCGGCACCGGCGACTCGGTCTCCTCGTCTGCGGTCGACGCACCCGGCGTCACGGTCGGCCGGACGGTCGGCTCGGCGGTCGGGGCCGGCTCGACCGTCGCCGGAGCCGTCGGCGTCGGCGTCGGGGTTGGTTCGACCGTCGCCGGAGCCGTCGGCGTCGGGGTCGGCGTGCTCGTCGGTGCCGTCCCGGACCCCGAGGCACCACCACCCTGGTGCACGACCGTGCCGCTGACCGAGGAGTCGTCGTCGCCGTCGATGCTGATCGTGGCGGTGTTCGTGTAGGTGCCCGCCAGGCCGCCGTCGGTGACCCGGGTGGCGAAGTGGACGTCGTAGAAGTACCCCTGGCGCGCGGTGAACCTGACGCTCCCGGCCGTGCTGGCGTAGTCCTCCCGGGGCGCCGGTGCCCATCCGGTGAGCCCCTCTCGCCCGTCGTCCCAGGTGGTCGTCCGGTTCGTCTGCCAGAGCGTGGCGAAGGGGTACCCGCGGAAGCTGGTGAGGAGCTCCTGGTCGGGACCGGGGGTGTCGGTGACCGTGATGCGCTGGCCGTCCCGCATGCCGTCGGCGCCGGAGCCGATCGCCACTGTCCACTCGACCACACCCGCGGCGGCGTCGTAGCTGCCCCACTTGCCGCTCGTCCGGCCGGTGAAGGTGCAGTCGGCGGTGCACGTCCCGGGTCCGGTGCCGGGCTGTGCGGGTTCGACCGTGGTCGTCACGGCGGTCCCACCGACCTGGTAGGTCGTCGGGGTGGCGGACTCGGTGGTGGTCTCGACGGTGACCCAGAACGAGAACGATCCGTGCAGGTCGTTCGGGTGGGCGGCGACGTAGGCGCTGTCGACGGCGCAGTCGAGCTGGGTCGAGGACACGGTGCACCGTCCCATCGCGGAGCCGTCCGGTGCGAGCAGGGGGAACCCGTCGGAGCGGCCCTGGAGCTCGGGCGGCAGGTCCACCACGAAGCCGGCCGGGGTGGTGGGGGAGTCCGGCAGGGACCACGTGCCGGAGAGTTCGGCGGCGCTGCCGGACGTGACGGTCTGGGACGTGAAGCGGAGACCGTCGATCGTCGCGTTCGTGGTGTACTCGGCGGCGGCGGACGCGGGGACCGCAGCGCTGATGCCGGCGGCGATGGCGGCCACGGCGGCGATCCCGGCCGCGAGGAGGACGGATCCGCGTCGGTCGCGGGATCGGACAGGGTGGTGGTGCATTCGGCTCTCGGGTTCCTGCGGCAGCCAGGCCCGCGGCACCGAGCGGGGACGTGGCCGTCGACTCGGGTCATCGGGTTGCGGTGCCGAAGGTGAGAGTCCGCCCGCCCCGTTTCGTCACGCGCCGCCGCGAACCGGCACCTACCTGCCGGACGCACCCCGCACCCCGCACCCCGCACCCCGCCCGCGCCGTGAGCGCAGCGAACTGGCGCCCCACCTGCCGGACGCACCCCGCACCCCGCCGTGAGCGCAGCGAACTGGCGCGGTCGAGGCGGTGACGCCCCGAGCGAAGCGACGGCGGCACTCGCCGGGAAGGACACAACAGGAAATGCCCCCGGGCCGAAAGGCCAGGGGGCATCCCATTTCCTGTGTCCGAGGGGGGACTTGAACCCCCACGCCCTAATACGGGCACTAGCACCTCAAGCTAGCGCGTCTACCATTTCCGCCACCCGGACAGGTGTTTCTTCAGTTGTCGGCCGTCGTTCCGGGCTGTTTCCCCGGCGTTCCTGCCGAGAGAAGACACTAGCACGGGTCTGAACGCCCGATGAACACGGCGGCGCATCCCGGGCGCGTCCTGCTGTGACGTCCGACGCCGGGGCCGTCGGCGCTGACCGGTAGCGTTGGGCCATGACGAACTCGGAGGCCACGCTGACCGACCTCGAGGCCACCGCGGCGATCGCCCGTGACCTCATCCGCATCGACACGACGAACTGGGGCGAGGGGAAGTCCCGCGGCGAGACCGAGGCGGCGCACTACGTCGAGGCGAAGCTCCGTGCGCTCGGGCTCGAGCCGCAGCTGTTCGAGTCCGAACCCGATCGGGTGAGCGTCGTGGCGCGGGTGCCCGGACGCAACCGCGACAAGTCCGCCCTGGTCGTGCACGGTCACCTCGACGTGGTGCCGGCGGACCCGGCGAACTGGTCGGTCGACCCGTTCGGCGGCGAGGTCCGGGACGGCATGCTCTGGGGTCGCGGCGCGGTCGACATGAAGAACAT
The DNA here is from genome assembly GCF_031453355.1 of Curtobacterium sp. SORGH_AS_0776. Taxonomy (NCBI): domain Bacteria; kingdom Bacillati; phylum Actinomycetota; class Actinomycetes; order Micrococcales; family Microbacteriaceae; genus Curtobacterium; species Curtobacterium sp. SORGH_AS_0776. Next base: position 2,768,268 of record NZ_JAVIYU010000001.1, on the reverse strand, counting down.
GGACGCGATGATGCTCACGTCACTGTCGGACGTCATCGAGCAGCAGGGAGCGCCGGAGCGCGACCTCGTGATCGCGTACTTCGCCGACGAGGAGGCCGGGGGAGTGCTCGGCTCGCACCACGTCGTCGAGAACCACCCCGAGGTCTTCCAGGGGGCGAGTGCGGCGATCAGCGAGGTCGGCGGCTACTCGATCACCCTCGGTGACCGTCGTGCGTACCTGCTGCAGACGGGCGAGAAGGCGCTGATGTGGATCAAGCTCGTCGCGACGGGCACCGCGGCGCACGGGTCGCACGTCATCCACGACAACGCGGTGACGAAGCTCGCGGCGGCGGTGGCCCGGATCGGCAGCGAGGAGTGGCCGGTGCGGCTGTCGGCGACGACCGACGCGATGGTGGCCGAGGTCGCACGGTTCCTCGGGGTGGACCCGACGGTGACCGGCCCGGACGAGGTGGCGCTGGCCACGGGGTCGGCGTCGCGGTTCATCCACGCGGCCCTGCACACGACGACGAACCCGACGGTGCTCACCGCCGGGTACAAGCACAACGTCATCCCCGACCACGCCGAGGCACTGGTGGACATCCGGTGCCTCCCCGGCGACGAGGAGACGGTGCTGGAGCGTGTCCGGGAGCTCGCGGGCGACGACGTCGAGGTCGTGATGTCCTTCCGCGACATCGGGCTCGAGCAGGACTTCGGCGGCCCCCTGGTCGACGCCGTGCGCGACGTCCTCGGCCGGCACGACCCGGGTGCTCCGGTGCTGCCGTACCTGCTCTCGGGCGGGACGGACAACAAGGCCCTGTCGACGCTGGGGATCGCGGGCTACGGGTTCGTGCCGCTGCAGCTGCCGGCGGGCGTGGACTTCCCGGCGATGTTCCACGGCGTGGACGAACGCGTGCCGCTCGACTCGCTGGCCTTCGGGCGGCGGGTCCTCGGAGACCTCCTCGCCACGTACTGATATCGTGCACGGTCGCCGGTCCGGCGGTGTCCTGAACCGACTCTCCCCGAAAGGCCCGAGCCGTGCACATCCTCGAGGCGATCTTCCTCGGCTTCGTCCAGGGGCTCACCGAGTTCCTCCCGGTGTCGTCCAGCGCCCACCTCCGCATCGTCGGGCTGTTCCTGCCGGACGCGCAGGACCCGGGCGCGGCGTTCACCGCGGTGACGCAGCTCGGCACCGAGACCGCCGTGCTGATCTACTTCTGGCGCGACATCACCCGGATCGTCGGTCGGTGGTTCCGGTCGCTGTCCGGGAAGACCGTGCCCCGCAACGACCCGGACGCCCGACTCGGGTGGCTCGTGATCCTCGGCACCATCCCGATCGGCATCGCCGGCCTGCTGCTCAAGGACTCGATCGAGACGACGTTCCGGTCGCTGTGGATCGTCGCGATCGTCCTCATCGTGTTCGGCATCGTGCTCGGCGTGCTCGACGTCGTCGGCAAGAAGGTCCGGCGCATCGAGCACATGACGTTCGGCGGCGGGATCCTGATCGGCCTCGCCCAGATGCTCGCCCTCGTGCCCGGCGTCTCGCGTTCCGGCGCGACGGTGTCGATGGGGCTCGCGCTCGGCTACACCCGCCCGGCGGCCGCTCGGTTCGCGTTCCTGCTCGCCGTGCCCGCCGTGTTCCTCTCCGGCCTGTACGAGGCCGCCACGAGCCTCGGTGACACCGGCGCACCGTTCGGCGTGGTCGACACGCTCATCGCCACGGTGGTCGCCTTCGTCGTCGGCTTCGTCGTGATCGCGGCGTTCATGAACTACATCAGCAAGCGCAGCTTCATGCCGTTCGTCGTCTACCGCATCGCACTCGGTATCGTTCTCATCGTGTTGTTGTCGCTCGGAGTGATCCAGCCGTGAGGGCCTGGCAGGTCCCGTCCGTCCCCGATGTCCCGGGCACCGCGCCCCGCCCGGTCGTGCACGACACGGCGACCGGCAAGCCCGTCGACCCGACCGGTGGCGAGGAACGTGCGGCGCTCTACGTGTGCGGCATCACCCCGTACGACGCCACCCACCTCGGCCACGCCGCGACCTACCTCTCGTTCGACACGCTCGGTCGTGTCTGGCGGGACGCCGGGTTCGAGGTCGGGTACGCGCAGAACACCACGGACGTCGACGACCCGCTCCTCGAACGGGCAGCGCGGGACGGCGTCGACTGGCGCGAGCTCGCGGCCTCGCAGATCGACCTGTTCCGGCGCGACATGGAGGCGCTGCGGGTCCTGCCGCCGGACGACTTCGTCGCGGTGACGGACGAGGTCGAACGCATCGCCGAGGCCGTGGCGTTCCTGCAGGAGACCGGCTACGCCTACGCCGTGCCGACGCCGGAGTCGGCCGGCGACGACCTCTACTTCGACGTGAACCGCCCGACCGAGGCCTGGTCGCTCGGGGACGAGAGCGGCCTCGACCGCGAGACCATGCTCGCGCTGTCGGCCGAGCGCGGCGGCGACCCCGACCGTGCGGGCAAGCGCGACCCGCTCGACCCGCTGCTCTGGCGCGCCGCACGAGCGGGCGAACCGAGCTGGGACTCCGCCGTCGGCCCCGGGCGCCCCGGGTGGCACATCGAGTGCAGCGTCATCGCCGGCGACCGCCTCGGCCTGCCGATCAGCGTCCAGGGCGGCGGCAGCGACCTCGTCTTCCCGCACCACGAGATGAGTGCCGGGCACGCCGCAGCGCTCGCGCACCAGCCGCTCGCGCAGGCGTTCGTGCACACCGGGATGATCGCCTACCAGGGCGAGAAGATCTCGAAGTCGCTCGGCAACCTCGTCACGGTCCGTGGGCTGCTCGACGACGGCGCCGACCCGCGTGCTATCCGCCTCGCGCTGCTGTCGCACAAGTACTCCGACGACTGGGAGTGGTTCGACACCGAGCTCACCAGCGCCACCACGCGCTTGGCCACGTGGGACGCCTGGGCCTCCGGGAGCGACGCGGGACACGCCGACGACGCGGCCGAGGTCATCGCCCGGGTCCGCGCCCGTGTCGCGGACGACCTCGACACGCCGGGCGCCGTCGCCGCGGTCGACACGGCGATCGCGGGCGGGACGGCGGTCACGCCGGACCTCGTCGACCTGGTCGACGCCCTGCTCGGCATCCGCCTGGGCTGACGCTTCCAGTCCCGGTCACGCGGTCGCACGACGCGCCGCGCGCGTGTCGCCGAGGTCGCACGGACTGCCGCGCGCCGGACGCGCCGACGGCGGTTCCTGCGACCTCGCGTGCGCACCGCGCCAGCGGGGTGACGAACGGACGGGAGGCGCGGTGCCAACTGGCACCGCGCCTCCCGTCCGTCCGTGTGGTCGCGTCTACTGCGACGGTGGCGGCGGGCGGAAGCCCTCGCCCCCGGCGGTCCCGCCGTCCTTGCCGTCCTTGCGCTCGCGGCGGCGGAGGTACTGCTCGAACTCCTGCGCGATGGCGTCGCCCGACGCCTCGGGGGAGTCGACCGTGTCCCGCGCCTGCTCGAGCTGGCCGATGTAGGACGCCATGTCCTCGTCGTCGGCGGCGAGGGCGTCGATGCCCTCCTCCCACTCGGTGGCGTCGTCGAGCAGCGATCCCCGCGGGACCGTGACGTCGGTGAGCTCCTCGATCTTGTCGAGCAGCGAGAGCGTCGCCTTGGGGGACGGCGAGTTGTGCACGTAGTGCGGCACCGAGGCCCAGAGCGACAGCGTGGTGAGGCCGGCGCTGTCCATCGCGTCGGCGAGCACCCCGAGGATCCCGGTCGGGCCCTCGTACGAGGAGCGGTCGACGTCGAACGCGGCACGCACGCCCGCGTTCTCGCTCGACACGAACACCGAGATGGGTCGGGTGTGCGGGACGTCGGCGAGCATCGCGCCGACGAAGACGACGGCGTCGATCGAGTAGACGTCCGCGAGGTCGATGATCTCCGCGCAGAAGCCGCGCCAGGTCCGCGAGGGCTCCGGGCCGACGAGCACGTAGACGTCGCGCTCGGACGGGGAGCCGGTGGCACCGATCACGGGTCGGCCCTCGGCACCGGGACCGTGCAGGACGATCCGCGGCCACTGGATGCCCCGGCCGCCGTTCTCGTCCGTGCCGACGTTCGGGCGGTTGAACTGGTAGTCGACGTACCGCTCACCGTCGAGTTCGCGCAGCTCGTCGAGCTCGAGCGACTCGACGATGCGCCTGGCGAGACCGCTCGCCGCTTCTCCGGCGTCGTTCCAGCCCTCGAAGGCGACGACGAGCAGCCGACCGTCGCTGAAGGGGGAGTGCTGTGGCACGGACGGGACCTCCTGGTGGTGGAGCGGGGCGCGGGCGGCTCGCAGGCCGCGCGCGACCGGACATTCGAGCAACAAGGATAGGGCCGCTCGACCGGAGTGCGCCCACGCGTCCGCGGTGAGCGGAACGCGGGCGGACCGCCCCGGTAGACTCGTCGCCCGTGACCGCGCAACCCTCCGCCCTCGTCCCGCCCGCAGCCGTGCTGTGGGACATGGACGGCACGATCATCGACACCGAGCCGATCTGGCAGCAGTCCCAGGTCGAACTCACCGACCGCTACGGCGTCGTCTGGACCCACGAGGACGGTCTCGCCCTGGTGGGCAGCGGCCTCGAGCGCTCGGGGGAGATCCTCCGCGACAAGGGCGTCGACATGGAGGTCGAGGAGATCATCCAGTGGATGACCGAGTACGTGATGGTGCGCCTGCGCGACGGTGAACTGCCGTGGCGTCCCGGTGCCCGCGAGCTCATCGAGGGCCTGCACGACCGCGGCATCCCGACCGCCCTCGTCACGATGTCCCGTCGGAAGATGGCGCTCGTCGCCGCCGATGCGCTCGGTGCCCGGGGGTTCCGGGTCGTCGTCGCAGGTGACGACGTCGAGCGGCCGAAGCCCTTCCCCGACGCCTACCTGTCGGCCGCCGCGCAGCTCGGCGTCGACCCGACCGCGTGCGTCGCGATCGAGGACTCGGCGACCGGCGTGGCCTCGGCCGTGGCCTCCGGCGCGGTCACGGTGGCTGTCGAGCACATCGTCCCGCTGTCGGACATCACGGGCGGCGACGTCCACCTCACCACCCTCGCGGACGTCGACGTCGACCGGCTCGTCGAGCTGACCGGCCCGGCCCTCGCCGCCCGCACCCAGGAGGTCGCACGATGACCGACGCGCTCCCGAACCCCACCGAGTCGCTGCCGCACACCGCGGGCGGCGCACCGCACACCCCGCCGCGCGGCCCCTTCCGCGCCGGTGACCGCGTGCAGCTGACCGGGCCGAAGGGCAAGCTGACGACCCTGTCGCTCGAGGTCGCGGGGGAGTACCACACCCACCGCGGCGTCCTCCGGCACGACGACGTCATCGGGCAGCCGGACGGGTCCGTGATCCGGGCGAGCACCGGTGACGAGTACCTCGCGCTGCGTCCGCTCCTCAACGACTACGTGATGTCGATGCCCCGCGGTGCCGCCATCGTGTACCCGAAGGACGCCGCCCAGATCGTGGCCTTCGCCGACGTCTTCCCGGGCGCCCGCGTGGTCGAGGCCGGTGTCGGTTCCGGCGCGCTCTCGCTGTTCCTCCTGCGGGCGATCGGACCGACCGGACAGCTGCAGTCGTTCGAGCGCCGCGAGGAGTTCGCCGCGATCGCCCGGGGCAACGTCGGCACCTTCCTCGGCGCCGTCCCGGACAACTGGTCGGTCACGGTCGGCGACCTCGTCGAGGAGCTGCCCGGCGCCGCCGAACCGCAGAGCGTCGACCGGGTCGTCCTCGACATGCTCGCGCCGTGGGAGTGCGTCGACGCCGCAGCGGACGCCCTCGTCCCCGGTGGTCTCATCGTCTGCTACGTCGCGACCGTCACGCAGCTGTCCCGCACGGCCGAGGCGCTCCGCGACACCGGGCGCTTCACGGACCCGCGCAGTCCAGCGAGACCCTGGTCCGCACCTGGCACGTCGAGGGCCTCGCCGTCCGCCCGGACCACCGCATGGTCGGGCACACCGGGTTCCTCGTCACGGCACGCCGGCTGGCCGACGGTGTCGTGCTGCCGAACCTGAAGCGTCGCGCAGGCAAGGCGGAGTTCTCCGACGAGGACGTCGAGGCCTGGACGCCCGGCGCCGTCGGCGAGCGGTCGGCCAGCGACAAGAAGCTCCGCAAGGTCGCGCGACAGGCGGCAGCGCAGGCCCGCAAGGTCGCCGCAGCCGAGGCCGGACCCGCCGCGTCCGACGCGGACGGCGCTGCTGAGGACGACCGGTAGGCTACGCGACGTGCCCGTCCTGCATCGAACGGAAAGAGGGTCCGTGCGCACCATCCCCGCACTCCTGGTCACCATCGGCCTCGCCGCAGCACTCACCGGGTGCGCGGCGAGCGGGGCCGGTTCCACGCCGTCGAGCTGCGCCGCTCCCGGTGCCGCGTCCGAGGCGGTCACCGCCACGGGTGCGTTCGGCAAGGAGCCGAAGGTCAACATCCCGAGCGGCCTCACCACGAAGGGCACCCAGGTCTCGGTCCTCCGCCAGGGCGAGGGTCGCGAGATCGAGGACGGCACGCCCGTCGTGATCGAGTACACCCTCGTCGACGGTGCGACCGGCGAGGTCGCACAGACGAGCGGGTACTCCGGCCAGACCGCCCCGATCACCGCGGGCGCCGACAACTACGGGGCGCTCGGCGCCTCCCTCGAGTGCGCGCACGTCGGTGACCGCCTCGCCGTCGCACTGCCGAAGAGCGCACTGAGCTCCTCGACCACCGGCGACACGGGGACCTCGTCGACCAAGACCGAGGACGCCGTCATCGCCGTCATCGACGTCAAGAAGGCCTTCGACGCGCGTGCGACCGGCACGCCGCAGCTCGCCGGGGACGGGATGCCCGCCGTCGTCCTCGCGCCGTCGGGTGCGCCCGGCATCACGATCCCCTCGTGGTCCGCGCCGAAGTCGGACGAGACGCACCTGCTCCGCAAGGGGCACGGCGCCGAGCTCACCGACAAGGACACCGCCGTCATCAAGTACACCGCCGTGTCGTGGCCCGCTGACGGCACCGACGCCTCGGTGGCCGGCTCCAGCTGGACCGACGGCTCGGGCGCGCAGACCGTGCCGCTCACCAAGGGTCAGGTGCAGGAGGGCGTCCGGAACGCCATCGTCGGGCACCGTGTCGGCGACCAGGTGCTCACGATCGTGCACCAGCAGGGCGCGGCGTACGCGTACGTGATCGACGTCCTCGGGAAGATCTCCGCCTGACCCCCTCGGACCGTCCACGGACCGCGGCGCGGGTGCACTCCGGTGCACCCGCGCTGCCGTAGGATCGGCTCGTGCCAGCGACCCGTGTGCCCCGTGTGCCTGCCGAGGAACGGCTGTTCAGCCTGGTGCTCGCGCTGCTCTCGACGGAGTCCGGGCTGACGAAGTCCGAGATCCTGGCCAACGTGCAGGGCTACCGGCAGCGCTTCACGACGGGCGGCGACAACGCCTCGCTGGAGCGCCAGTTCGAGCGCGACAAGGACGACGTCCGCGAGCTGGGCATCCCGCTCGAGACCATCGAGACCCCTGGTGCCGCCGGCAACAACCAGACGCTCCGCTACCGGATCCCGAAGGGCGAGTACGACCTGCCCGTCGACGTCCGCTTCACGCCGGACGAGTCCGCGCTCCTGTCCCTCGCCGCGATGGCCTGGCGCGAGGGCGCGCTCTCCGCCGACTCCCGTCGCGGCCTGCTCAAGGTGCGGTCCGCCGGATCCGAGGACGACGGCGCCGGGGCCCTCGGAGTCGATGCGTACGCCCCGCGGCTCCGCGCCCGTGACGTCGCCTTCGAGCCGCTGCGCTCGGCGCTCGACCGGTCCGCTGCGGTCCGCTTCGACTACATCACGCCGGGGCAGCACGAGCCGCGTCGGCGTCAGGTGGCCCCGGTCGCACTCGTCCAGCACGGCGGCCGCTGGATGCTCGCCGCGCACGAGTTCGCGACGGACAGCGAGAAGAACTACCTGCTCTCCCGGATCGTCGGGCCCGTCGCCCAGTACGAGGTCGGGCAGCACCCGGCCCCGGCCGGCGCGGGCGAACGCGCACTGGCGGAGCTCGAGCGCATCTGGGCGGCACGCACCGCCCGGATCCGGGTCGCACCGGGGTCGGACGCCGAACGGCGGCTCGCCCGCCGGCGGGACACCGAGACCGACGACGACGGCGTCCTCGTCCTGCACCACGTCGACCCCCAGATCCTCGCCGAGGAGCTCGCCGCCTTCGGGCCCGAGGTGCGCGTGCTCGAGCCGGACGACCTGCGCGACCGGGTGACCGAGCGCCTGCGGGCCCTCGTCGCCGACCACGCCGACGACCAGGACGGGAGCCCCCGTGGCTGAGCAGCAACCGCTCCAGGCGCAGGACAAGCTCGCGTTCCTGCTCGCCCTCGTGCCGTACCTGATCGATCGCGAGCGCGTCTCGGTCGCCGAGGCCGCTCGGCACTTCGGCGTCCCCGAGACCCGGATCCGCCGTGCCGTCGAGCTCATCGCGGTGTCCGGCGTCCCCGGCGAGACGATGCAGTACCAGCACGGCGACCTGTTCGACATCGCCTGGGACGACTTCGACCAGAACGACATGATCGTGCTGACGAACCTCGTCGCGATCGACGACTCCCCGCGGCTCTCGGCGCGCGAGGCATCCGCCCTCATCGCCGGGTTGCAGTACCTGTCCGCCCTGCCCGAGGCCGCCGACCGCGACGCGATCCGCGCGCTCATGGCGAAGCTGTCCCGCGGTGCCGGTGGCGCGGCCGCGAACGTCGCCGTCGGGCAGGACCTGCACGACGTCGCCCTCGCGGTCATCCGCAAGGCGATGGCCGACGGTCGCGGGCTCGCGTTCGAGTACGCCGGTCCGCGCACGCAGGGGAGCACCCGCCGCGTCGACGCGCTGCGCGTGGAGTCGATCGACACCGACTGGTACCTGCGGGCCTGGGACCTCGACCGACAGGCCCTCCGGACGTTCCGGCTCGACCGGATGTCCTGCGTGCGGGTCGACGACCGCCCGGCGGAGAAGTCGATCGACGACGTGGTGATCCCGGACACGCTGTTCCAGCAGGCGGCCGAGGACGTGATCGTCACCGTCGAGCTCGACTCCTCGTCGCTGCCGCTCGTGGCCGACTTCCTCGCCGACACGGCCGACGCGCCCGACACCGACGGCCGGGTGCGCATCCGGCTGGCGGCGTCGAACGGCTTCGACGGTGTGGTGCGGCTCGTCGCGGGGCTGCCCGGTCGCGCGGTCGTGCTCGACCCGGCGGCCGCACGGGCCGCGGTGCGCGACTTCGCCGCGGCGGCCCTCGCCGCCGACTGAGCCGCGCGACCGCCGGACCGGACGCGCGTCGGCCCCGCCGCCGACGTGCCGACCGACGGACGGGAGGCGCGGTGCGGCCCGCCCCGCGCCTCCAGGCCCGTGACCCTCCTGTGCGAACGCACGTCGCGGCCGACTGTCGGTCCCGACCCCGTAGGATCGACCCATGGCTTCGACGACCGCGCGCGGGCGAGCGAGGCGGACCGGGCGTCCGACGAAGGACGCCGAAGGCCGCATGTCGCTCGGGCAGCACCTCATCGAGCTGCGCAACCGCCTGTTCCGCGCAGTGATCGCGATCGTCGTCGCCGCGGTCGGTGGGTGGTTCCTGACCCCGTTCGTGCTCGACGCGCTCCGGTCCCCGGTCTCCCAGCTCGCCAAGGTCGGCGGGCACACGGCCGAACTCAACTTCCCGATGATCACGGGCGCGTTCGACCTGAAGCTGCAGATCGCCATCACGATCGGCATCGTCATCGCGAGTCCGGTGTGGCTCTACCAGATCTGGGCGTTCATCGTCCCGGCGCTGGTGCGACGTGAGAAGCAGTACGTGTGGGGCTTCCTCGGCACCGCGATCCCGCTGTTCTTCGCGGGCTGCTGGTTCGGGTGGTACATCCTGCCGCACGTGGTCGGCATCCTCGGCAGCTTCGTGTCGAGCCAGGACACCTCGATCGTCGACGCCAAGGCCTACTACGACTTCGTCATCAAGCTCATCGTCGCCGTCGGCATCGCGTTCGTCCTGCCGGTGTTCCTCGTGCTGCTGAACTTCGTCGGCGTGCTGTCCGCGTCCTCGATCATCAAGTCCTGGCGCGTGGCGATCCTCTGCATCCTGGTCTTCTGCGCCATCGTGACGCCCAGCGCCGACGTCATCTCGATGTTCCTGCTCGCCGTGCCGATGATCGTGCTGTACGTCGCCGCGTGCGCGGTGGCCTGGCTCCACGACCGCCGGGTGGCGAAGCGCCAGGCGAAGCTCGACGAAGAGTACGGCCTGTGAGCACGACGGAGCCGAGCGCTGCCGAACGGTTCCGGGCGGCGAAGGTCCGGAACCGGTCCCGCAACCTCGAACTCTTCCGCGCCGACCTGCGGTTCGACCTCGACCCGTTCCAGTTCGCCGCGTGCGACGCGCTCGACCAGGGGCGCAGCGTCCTCGTGGCCGCGCCGACCGGGGCCGGCAAGACGATCGTGGCCGAGTTCGCGATCTGGTCGGCGATGCGGCAGCCGACGGCGAAGGTGTTCTACACGACGCCGATGAAGGCCCTGAGCAACCAGAAGTACGCCGAGCTCGTCGACGTCTACGGCGAGTCCGAGGTCGGACTGCTGACCGGCGACACGAACGTGAACCCGCGGGCACGCGTCGTCGTGATGACGACCGAGGTCCTGCGGAACATGATCTACGCGGACTCCGACCTGCTCGACGACCTCGCGTGGGTCGTCCTCGACGAGGTCCACTACCTCGCCGACCGGTTCCGCGGTGCCGTCTGGGAAGAGGTGATCCTGCACCTCCCGACCGAGGTCCGGCTCGTCTCCCTCAGCGCCACGGTCTCCAACGCGGAAGAGTTCGGCGACTGGCTGCAGACCGTCCGCGGCGACACCGACGTCATCGTCTCCGAGGACCGCCCCGTGCCGCTCGAACAGCACGTCCTCGTCGGCTCGAAGATGGTCGACCTGTTCGACTCCAGCGGTGCCGCGGCGACGAACCGCGTCAACCCGGAGCTGCTCCGGCTCGTCGGCGGCGCCTCGCGCAGCGAACGGCACGGCGGCGGACACCGCGGCGGCCGGGGGCGCGGGGGCTACCACGACCGTCGTGGTCCGCGCACCGAGAAGCTCCACCGCGAGCGCATCGCCCACATGCTCGACGAGCGGATGCTCCTGCCCGCGATCTTCTTCGTGTTCAGCCGGAACGGGTGCGACCAGGGGGTCCGCAACGTCCTCCGGTCGGGGCTGTCGCTGACGACGGCGCAGGAACGCAACGAGATCCGCGAGACGGCGGAGTACCACTGCCGCACCCTCCTCGACGAGGACCTCGCCGTGCTCGGCTACTGGGAGTGGCTCGAGGGCCTCGAACGCGGCGTCGCGGCGCACCACGCGGGGCTCCTGCCGGCCTTCAAGGAGGTGGTGGAGGACCTCTTCCAGCGCAAGCTCCTCAAGGTCGTGTTCGCGACGGAGACCCTGGCGCTCGGCGTGAACATGCCGGCCCGCACGGTCGTCCTCGAGAAGCTGGAGAAGTTCAACGGCGAAGCCCGCGTCCCGATCACGCCGGGGGAGTACACGCAGCTCACCGGTCGCGCGGGGCGTCGTGGCATCGACGTCGAGGGGCACTCGGTCATCCAGTGGTCGGACGGCCTCGACCCCCAGGGTGTCGCGTCGCTCGCGAGCCGCCGCACCTACCCGCTGAACTCGTCGTTCAAGCCGACCTACAACATGGCCGTGAACCTCATCGACCAATTCGGTCGGCAGCGCACGCGCGAGGTCCTCGAGACGTCGTTCGCGCAGTTCCAGGCCGACCGTTCGGTCGTCGACCTCGCGCGGAAGGTCCGGTCGCAGCAGGAGTCCCTCGACGGCTACCAGCAGGCGATGCAGTGCCACCTCGGCGACTTCACCGAGTACGCGGCCCTGCGCCGTGAGCTCTCCGACCTCGAGCGGACGAACGTCCCCGGCGGGCGCGAGGCCTCGCACGGCGCCCGGGCCGAGCGGCAGGCCGCCATCACGGACGTCCGACGGCGCATGCAGCGGCACCCCTGCCACGCCTGCCCCGACAGAGAGGCCCATGCCCGCTGGTCCGAGCGCTGGTACAAGCTCAAGCGCGCCAACGACAAGCTCCTGCAGCAGATCCGTTCCCGCACGGGTGCGGTCGCGACCACGTTCGACCGGGTCACGAACGTGCTCCTGCAGCTCGGCTACCTGGTCGACACCGGCAACGGCGAGGCCACGGTCGCCGCCGGCGGGCGTCGGCTGCAGCGGATCTACGGTGAGCGGGACCTGCTCGTCGCCGAGTGCCTCGAGGCGGGCGTCTGGAAGGACCTCACCCCGGCGCAGCTCGCCGCGATGGCCGCCACGATCGTCTACCAGCCCCGCCGAGAAGACGCGCCCGGCACCGAGCACGCCCTGCCCCGCGGGGCGTTCCGTCCGGCACTCGACGAGACCCTCACGATCTGGTCCCGACTCGACGACATCGAGCGCGACGCCCGCCTCGCCGGGTCGCAGCCGCCGACCCCGGCCGCCGCGGTCGGCATGTTCCGCTGGGCGTCCGGCTCCGCGCTCGACGACGTGCTGCGCACGCTCGACCTGCCGGCCGGTGACTTCGTGCGCTGGTCGAAGCAGGTCATCGACCTGCTCGACCAGATCCGGAACGCCGGCGACGACGACCTCGCCCAGACCGCACGGCGGGCGACGGACGCGGTGCGCCGCGGCATCGTCGCCTACGCGGCGGTCTGACAGGAGGCACGGTGCCGGTTCCCGAGTCCGACGTGCGCCCGCAGGGCGCTGCCCCCACTGCCTCCGTCGCCCCTGGTCAGGACGCGGCCGCTGGGCGCGCGTCCGCGGCCGCTGGGCGTGGGTCCGCGGCGGCCGGTCGCGGTGCTGCCGTGCGCCCTCCGGCGGGCCGCCGGTCCGACTTCGCCGCCCTGCCGCTCGCGCAGGCGTTCCCGCTCGCCGTCATCGGGGGCGTGCTGTTCGCACTCGCCTTCCCGTCGCCGGGCTGGTGGTTCCTCGCCTACCCGGCACTCGCGTGCATGCTGCTCGCCGCGATGGGCCAGCGTGCCCGGCGCGCCGCCTGGCTCGGGTACGTCTCCGGCGCGGCCTTCTGGATCCCCGCGATCTCGTGGGCCGGCCGCTACCTCGGCCCGGTCCCGTGGTTCGCGCTCGCGCTGTTCGAAGCCGCGTTCTTCGCCCTCGGCAGCGTCGCGATCGCCCTCGCGTACCGCTGGGTGGCGCGTGTCGTGCCGTCCACTGCCGGACGCGTGTGGGGCCTCCCGGCCGTCGTCGCCGCGCTCTGGACCGGACGCGAGTGGTTCTCGGGGAGCTGGCCCTACGGCGGCTTCGCGTGGGGGCGGGTCGGTCTCTCGCAGTCGCAGGGCCCGTTCACGCACCTGGCCGCCTACGTGGGCGTGCTCGGGGTTACGTTCGTCGTCGTGTACTGCGTCGCGGTCGTCGTGTCGCTCGCCCTGGTCGTGCCCCGCGGTCCCGGCCGGGCCGTCCGGGTGCCCGTCCGCGTCGCGACGGCGGGACTGCTCGTCGCCGCCGTGCTCGCCGTGCCCGCGTGGCCGACCGCCACCGACGGCACGATCCGGATCGAGTCGGTGCAGGGCGACGGCCCCGCCGGGTACTTCGACCGGGCGGCGCCGGGTGCGGTGCTGAGCGCGCAGGTCGCGGCGACCGACGTCGAGGCGAAGGGGGTCGACCTCGTGGTGTGGCCCGAGGGCTCCGCCGAGTTCGATCCGCGCCAGCAGCCGGTGATCGCGTCGGCCCTCGACCAGGTCGTCGACTCCGTCGGGGCGCCGATCGTCGCCGGCGCCATCACGCAGACGTCCTCGGGGGTCCTGCACAACACCTCGTTCGTGTGGACGAAGGACGGCTGGCAGTCGTCCTACGACAAGAAGCGCCCGGTGCCCTTCGGCGAGTACGTCCCGGACCGCTGGTTCTTCTCCAAGCTCGCGCCGTCGCTCATCGGGCTGCTGCAGCGCGACTACACCCCGGGGACGAAGCCGAACGTGCTGTCGGTCGCCGGCGTCCGGGCGGGCATCGCGATCTGCTTCGACATCGTCGACGACGGACTCGCCACCGACATGGCGCGCGGGGGAGCGCAGGTCATCCTGGCGCAGACGAACAACGCGGACTTCGACGGCACCGACGAGAACCTGCAGCAGCTCGAGATCGCCCGGATGCGGGCGATCGAGACCGGTCGCTCGCTCGTGAACATCTCGACCGTCGGTGCGTCGCAGGTCATCGACCCGACCGGGCGGACGATCGACCGGGTGCCGGCGTACACCGCGACCTCGATGATCACGGACGTGCCGCTCGGGACGACCACCACCCCGGCGACCCTCGCATCCGGATCGATCGCGCTCCTGCTCTCGCTCGGCGGGCTCCTCACGCTGCTCGCCTGCGCGCCTTGGGGCCGCCGCGGGACTGCTCGCCGCGCCTGAGCAAGCAGGCCTCGGTCCCGCACTGGGAGAGGACTGTGAATGCGCCGGTCCGGGAGTGCAGGCGCGTGGGACAGTGTTGTGGAGGGCAGACGAGCGAGAGGAGCACACACATGGCTGATCGGAGTCTCCGCGGCATGCGGCTCGGGAGTCAGAGTCTCCAGAGCGAAGAGGGCGTCGAGCTCTCGGACCGCAAGCGTGCGGTCTACCAGACGGAATCGGGGGAGACGTTCGACATCGTCTTCTCGGCGGATGCAGACGTCCCCCAGACGTGGTCGGAGCCCCGCTCCGGTCGCGAAGGACGACTCCTCGGCGACGACGGCATCCCCGTCGAGGTCGCCGAAGAGGACGTCAAGGCCCCCAGGACCCACTGGGACATGCTGCTCGAGCGGCGCTCGCGTGAAGAGCTCGAGGAGCTCCTGCAGGAGCGACTGCAGTTCCTGCGCGCACGACGCGGCGCCTGACCCGCACACGACGACGACGCCCGCCCCGGTCTCCCGGGGCGGGCGTCGTCGTCGTGGTGGCGGTCAGCGGCGGCCGGAGCCGTCGCTCGTGCGGTGCCCGGAGGCGTCGGGGCCGGCGTCGGTCGCGCTCCCGTGGTGCTCGTCCTTCGCTGCGTCGCGGAGCTCGTCGGCCGCGGCCTCGTCCGACGCGGCGAGGTGCGCGTCGACGCTCTTGTTCGACTCTGCGAGACGCTGGTCGAGCTCGGACTCGGGGACGATGTCCGCCGCCGTGGCGTCCGGGCGGGGGACCGAACCGGCTGCGGCATCGGCGGCCGCGCTGTTCGCCAGGCTCTCGTTCGCGAGCTTGGAGATCCGCGACAGGAAGTCGCCCCCGGCACCGCCGCCGGCGATCGGTCCGCTGCCGGTGCGCCCGGCGGTGAAGCCCTTCGCGATGCCGGACAGTGCCTCGGTGAACTCGCTCGGGATCATCCAGAGCTTGTTCGCGGTGCCCTCGGCGATCTTCGGCAGGGTCTGCAGGTACTGGTACGACAGGAGCTTGTCGTCCGGGTCGCCGGTGTGGATGGCGTCGAACACCGTGGCGATCGCCTGCGCTTCACCCTCGGCACGGAGGACCTGGGCCTTCGCGTCACCCTCGGCCGCGAGGATGGCGGCCTGCCGCTGCCCCTCGGCCTCGAGGATCTGGGACTGCTTCGTCCCCTCGGCCTGCAGGATGGCGGCACGACGGCTGCGCTCGGCACGCAGCTGCTGCTCCATGGCGTCCTGGATCGACACGGGCGGCTCGATCGCCTTGAGCTCGACGCGGCCGACGCGGATGCCCCACTTGCCGGTCGCCTCGTCGAGCACGACGCGGAGTTGGCCGTTGATGTTGTCGCGGCTGGTCAGGGCCTCTTCGAGGTTGAGGCCACCGACGACGTTGCGGAGCGTGGTGGTCGTGAGCTGCTCGACCGCGCCGAGGTAGTTGGCGATCTCGTAGGTGGCGGCGCGGGCATCCGTGACCTGGAAGTAGACGACCGTGTCGATCGAGACCACCAGGTTGTCCTCGGTGATGACGGGCTGCGGCGGGAAGGACACGACCTGCTCGCGCATGTCGAGCAGCGGCCGGAGTCGGTCGATGAACGGCACCAGAAGGTTCAACCCGGGGTTGAGGGTCTTGTGGTACTTCCCGAGGCGTTCGACGATCCCCGCGGTCGCCTGCGGCACGATGCGGATCGCGCGGGACAGGACGACGATCACGAAGATGACGACGACGAGGATGAGGACGAGCAGTGCGATCGTCCCGGCTGAGATGGTCACGAGGTGGCCCTTTCTCCGAGGCGGACGACAGCCGTCGACCCCTCGATGGACTCGACGACCACAGGGGTCCCGAGCGGCGGTGTTCGGTCTGTGGCGTCGGCGGAGATGCGGGCGCTCCAGGTCTCGCCGTTGGCCAGGCGGACCTGGCCGGGGGCGGACGCGGTGAAGGCGACGGCGACCGTGCCCGGCAGCCCGATGAGTCCCTCGACGTTGGTGCGGTGCGGGTCGGCGTTCCGGCCGAGCGCCGTCAGGAGGCGCGGGCGGACGACCGACAGCAACAGCAGGGCGACGCCCGCGGCGATGATGGCCGACAGCCACCACGGTGCGCCGAGCAGTGCGGCGACCAGCCCGCCGGCAGCACCGGCCGCGAGCATGATGAAGATGAAGTCGAGCGTGAATATCTCGACCACGCCCAGCAGGAGCACCAGTCCGATCCAGATGACGGTCTGGATCCAATCGATCCCGTTCACGCGATCTCCCTCCCTCGGTCGCGCGCGGCTGCTCGCTGCGTCGCGACGGCCGGTCCAACTCCGTTCAACATATCAAGTCCGTGCTGTGCCCGCGCGGTGGTTGGTAGGCTCGTCGGCGGCCGACCCGCCGAACCAGACCTGGAGAACACGACTGTGAGCAACCCCCTCGCCCCCGGATCCCTCGCCGACAAGCGCGCCCTCGTCACGGGGTCCTCCCGCGGCATCGGCGCCGACACCGTCGGGTACCTGGCCGAGGCCGGCGCCAAGGTCGTCGTGAACTACCGCAACAAGGCCAAGCGTGCCGAGCAGATCGCCGAGAAGATCGTCGCCGCGGGCGGCTCGGCACTCGCCGTCGGTGCGGACCTCACCGACCACGACTCCGTCCAGGCGATGGTCGACACCGTCGTGCAGGAGTGGGGCGGCATCGACCTGCTCGTGCTCAACGCCTCCGGTGGCATGGAGTCCGGCCTGGGCGAGGACTACGCGCTGCGCCTGAACCGCGACGCGCAGGTGGACATGCTGCAGACCGCCGTGCCGCACATGCCCGCCGGATCGCGCGTCGTGTTCGTCACGAGCCACCAGGCCCACTTCGTCGAGACCGCCGAGACGATGGACGAGTACGTGCCGGTCGCCAAGAGCAAGCGGGCCGGCGAGCTCGCCCTCCGCGAGCTCGTGCCGCAGCTCGACGCGGCGGGCATCGAGTTCGTGGTCGTCTCCGGCGACATGATCGAGGGCACGATCACCGCCACGCTCCTCAACCGCCTCAACCCGGGCGCGATCGAGGGCCGTCGTGCCGAGGTCGGCAAGCTCTACAGCGTCTCCGAGTTCGCCGCCGAGATCGCCGCGGCCGCGATCGAGCCGATCCCCGCCGACCACACCAAGCTCGTCGGCGACGTCAGCGGCTTCGTCGGCTAACGTCGGACGGGTGACTGCGAAGCCCGGCCTGCGCCGCACCTCCCGGATCATCCTGCTCGACCCCGACGGTCGGGTGTTCCTGATGGACACCAACTCCCCGTCGTCGGATGGCGCACACCGCTGGATCACGCCCGGCGGCGGTGTCGACCCTGGCGAGGACCACCGCGACGCCGCGATCCGCGAGCTGCGCGAGGAGACCGGCATCGTCATCGACGACCCGGGGGAGCCGGTGTGGTCGTGGGACTTCACCGTCGAGTGGGACCTGGCCGACCACGACCGCGGCCACGCGGAGTTCTACGTCGTCCGGACGCCCGGCTTCACGCTGTCGGACGCCGAGTGGACCGACGACGAGCGCGTGGACATCCTGCAGTCGCGCTGGTGGACGGCCGACGAGCTCGACGCCACCGACGAGCCGTTCGAGCCCGCCGAGCTCCCGGGCCTCGTCCGCTCCCACGCACCGTCCTGACGCGCTGGCTCGTTCCGCTGCGGAACCGTCCTGTGGAACGTCACACGTCACCGCTACCCTGTGGGCATGGAACCGAGTGCCGAGCACGCCGCTGACACCCACGACCGCATCCGGGTGCGCGGTGCACGTGAGAACAACCTGCGCGACGTCGACGTCGAGCTCCCGAAGCGTCGCCTGACCGTCTTCACCGGCGTGTCCGGGTCGGGCAAGAGCTCACTGGTCTTCGCGACCATCGCGGCGGAGTCGCAGCGCATGATCAACGAGACGTACAGCGCGTTCCTGCAGGGCTTCATGCCGTCGCTCGCACGCCCCGACGTCGACGTGCTCGACGGCCTCACCACCGCGATCGTCGTCGACCAGGAACGCATCGGCGCCGATCCCCGCTCGACGGTGGGCACCGTGACGGACGCCAACGCCATGCTCCGCGTGCTGTTCAGCCGCCTCGGGACGCCCCACATCGGTGGCCCGAACGCGTTCTCCTTCAACCTCGCGACGGTCACGGCCGATGGTGCCATCACCGTGCAGAAGGGCAAGGACGCCAAGGCGGAGAAGGTCTCGTTCTCACGGCTCGGCGGTATGTGCGCCGACTGCGAAGGCCGCGGCACGGTCACCGACATCGACCTCACGCAGCTGTTCGACGACACGAAGTCCCTGTCGGACGGGGCGATCACGATCCCCGGGTACGGCACGGACGGCTGGAACGTCCGGATGTTCGCCGAGTCCGGGTACTTCGACAAGGACACGCCGATCCGTGACTTCACGGACGCCGAACGCCAGGACTTCCTGTACCGCGAACCGACGAAGCAGAAGATCGCCGGCATCAACATGACGTACGAGGGGCTCGTCCCGCGCGTGCGGCGCTCGTTCCTGCAGAAGGACCGCGAAGCGATGCAGCCCCACATCCGGGCCTTCGTCGACCGCGCGGTCACCTTCACCACCTGTCCGGCCTGCGGTGGCACCCGGCTGAACGACGTCGCACGGTCGTCGACGATCGCCGGCAAGAGCATCGCGGACGTCTGCGCGATGCAGATCACCGACCTCGCCGCCTGGCTGCGGGGGATCGACGAACCGACCGTCGGGCCCTTGCTCGACGGCCTGCGGGACGCGGTCGACTCCTTCGTCGAGATCGGCCTCGGGTACCTCTCGCTCGACCGTCCCACGGGGACCCTGTCCGGGGGAGAGGGGCAGCGCGTCAAGATGGTGAAGCACCTCGGGTCGTCCTTGAGCGACGTCACCTACGTCTTCGACGAACCGAGCACCGGGTTGCACCCCCATGACATCGAGCGGATGAACGGACTCCTGCTCCGCCTCCGCGACAAGGGCAACACGGTGCTCGTCGTCGAGCACAAGCCCGAGGTCATCGCGATCGCGGACCACGTCGTCGACCTCGGGCCGGGGGCGGGGACGAACGGCGGGGCGCTCTGCTACGAGGGGCCGGTCGACGGGCTCCGCACGAGCGACACGGTCACCGGTCGCCACCTCGACGACCGGGTGTCGGTGAAGGACGTCGTGCGCGAACGCACCGGCGTCCTCGAGATCCGCGGCGCCGACGCGCACAACCTGCAGGGTGTGGACGTCGACGTGCCGACCGGGGTGCTCTCGGTCGTGACGGGTGTCGCCGGCTCCGGCAAGAGCACGCTCATCCACGGGTCGCTGTCACCCCGTGACGGTGTCGTCGCGATCGACCAGGGCGCGATCCGCGGCTCCCGGCGCAGCAACCCGGCGACGTACACGGGGCTGCTGGAGCCGATCCGCAAGGCCTTCGCGAAGGCCAACGGTGTGAAGCCCGCCCTGTTCAGCGCCAACTCCGAGGGTGCGTGCCCGGCGTGCAACGGCGCGGGGGTCATCTACACGGACCTCGGCATGATGGCCGGCATCGCGACCCCGTGCGCCGAGTGCGGCGGGAAGCGATTCGACCAGTCGGTGCTCGAGTTCCGGCTCGGGGGCAAGGACATCAGCGAGGTCCTCGCGATGCCCGTGGCTGACGCTGCGGCGTTCTTCGCGGCGGGGGAGTCGAGGATCCCCGCGGCGCACGCGATCCTCGCCCGGCTCGTCGACGTCGGACTCGGGTACCTGACGATCGGCCAGCCGCTGACGACCCTGTCCGGCGGCGAGCGGCAGCGGCTCAAGCTCGCGACGCACCTCGGCGACCCCGGCGGGGTGATCGTGCTCGACGAGCCGACGACCGGGCTGCACCTGGCGGACGTCCAACAGCTGCTCGGGCTGCTGGACGGCATGGTCGAGGCCGGGCGCACGGTCGTCGTGATCGAGCACCACCAGGCCGTGATGGCACACGCCGACTGGCTCATCGACCTCGGGCCCGGCGCCGGTCACGACGGCGGCCGCGTCGTGTTCGAGGGCACGCCGGCCGAGCTCGTCGCGGCTCGGTCGACGATCACGGGGGAGCACCTGGCGGCCTACGTCGGAGCCTGAGGCGGGGGACAGCTCCGGACGGAGTACCTGAACACCAGCTGGCCGAACGGTCTACCGTCCTGACTGACGCTCATGCTTGGGCCACCCCGCCCGCGGCTACCCGGTCGCATGACGAGCGTCCACGACGAAGGAGACCTCATGGCCGACCAGACCGGTGGACCGAACTACCCCGCAGCGAACACGCCCGGTGCAGCACCGGCCGGCACGGGTGGCGGACTCGCCATCGCGAGCCTCGTCCTCGGCATCATCGGTGTCGTCGGTGGCATCTTCCTCGCGATCATCGGTGTGATCGCCGGCATCATCGGGCTCGTCCTCGGCATCCTCGCTCGCCGACGCGCGTCCGGTCGGGGGATCGTCCTCGGCGGCATCATCCTGTCGGCCATCGCGATCGTCATCGGCATCGTCGGCTACATCCTCACCGCGGTCGTGCTGTCCCAAGCCTGAGTCAACATCGCCGCTGGCGTCTGACCGGGGATCACCATCCCGAGTCGGCGCGCAGCGGTCCGCCAGTGAGGCGGGTCGGCAGCGATGCCGATCCGCCTCGCTGGCGTTCGGCGTCCGCGCGTCCCACCCCACGTCCCCACGTCCCGACGCCACGGCGGACGGGAGGCGCGGGTCGGGCCCGCACCGTTCCTCCTGGACCACGCCACGCGTGTCCCGGACCGCCGGACGCGCGCCCAGGTCGGCCCGCGTAGCTTCCGGCCCATGAGCTACAGCCAGCCTGACCCTGCCGAGGAGACCACCCACAGCGAGGAGCCGGAGCAGCCGGACACAGATCAGGAGAACCTCGAGGAGCAGGGCAGCGAACACGCCTCGCTCGAGCTCGACGCGGACGACGTCCCGACGAGCGGCGATCCGCAGTCCTGATCGCACGGCGGCGCGGTTCGCCGGTCAAACGGCCCGTTCAGCCGCCTGCACCAGGGCACGCACGAGCCCGACGTAGTCCAAGCCGACCGCCGCGAACATCCGGGGCACCTGCGACTGCTCGGTGAACCCCGGCGCGGTGTTCACCTCGTTCAGCACGGCGCCGTGGTCGGTGAGGAAGAAGTCGAACCGCGCGACGCCCGCGCACCCAAGCGTGTCGTAGAGGGTCCGGGCTGCGTGCTCGATCGCTGCCTCGTCGGTGGCCGACAGTGCCGCCGGCACCGTGAACCGTGCGGTCCCGTCGTACTTCTCGGTGCGCCCGAACACGTCGCCGTCGGCGACGCCGATCTCCAGCGTCGCGCCGGTGCGGAGCGCCCCGGTGTCGTCGCGGAACACGGCGATGTCGATCTCGCGCCCGGTGATGAACGCCTCGGCGAGCACGTCGGTGCCTGCAGCCCGGGCGAGTGCCACGGCAGCCGCGTACGCGTCGGGCGTCCGGACCACCGTCACGCCGTTGCTCGAGCCACCGGTCGTCGGCTTCACGACGAAGGGCGGCCGCAGGGGCACCTGGCCGATCTCGTCTCCAGCGCGGATCAGCACACCCGGCGCCGTGCGGACGCCGACGGCCTCGGCCACGGTCTTCGTGACCCACTTGTCCATGCCGAGTGCGCCGGCGCGGACGGGGGAGCCGACCACCGGCACGCCGATCATCGTGAGGAAGCCGGCGACCGCGCCGTCCTCACCGTGGACACCGTGGAGCACCGGGAACGCCGCGCGGCACGACGTCAGCACCGCAACGGCGTCCGCGGGGGACAGCGCGGCACCGTCCGTGTGCCGCCAGCTACCTGTCCGGTCGATCGTCAGGGGGACCGCGTCGAAGCCGAGGGCCCGGACGGCTCGCGTGACCGCGGCCGCGGATGCGAGCGAGACCTCGTGCTCGTCGTTCGCGCCGCCACCGACGACCGCGATCCGCGTCGGGGCCGTGGGGGTGTGGGATTCGTGGCGATCAGGCAACGGTGGCCTCCGGGGTGGTGACGGTGCGGTGGACCCGGGCGGCGCGCGTGCCGATCCGGGTGACGATCTCGTGCTCGATGGTGTCGGCCCAGCCCGCCCAGTCGTGGACGGTCGGCTCGCCGTCGAGGCCGCGCCCGAAGAACGTGACGGTCTCGCCGAGCTCCAGCCGGTCGTCGCCGGTGTCCACGACGACCATGTCCATCGAGAACCGGCCGACGAGCGGTCGACGGCGTCCGCGCACCTGGACCTCGGCCCGCTCGGACGCCGCTCGGGGGAGTCCGTCGCCGTAGCCCAGGGGGACCAGTGCCAGGGTGGTCCGACGGTCGACGACGTGGTCGAGGCCGTAGCCGACGCCGGCCCCGGGGCCGATCACCCGGGAACCGACGACCGGAGCCGTCAGGGAGAGCGTCGGCTGCAGGTCCGTCGAGGTCCGGGAGGGGTCGATCCCGAAGAGCCCCGCGCCGATGCGGTGCAGACCGTGGCGGCCGCCGACCCCGGTGACGGTCGCTGCGGTGGCGGCGAGGTGCGTGACGAAGCCGGACAGTCCGCGACGCCGGGCAGTGCGCACCGCGTTGTCGAACAGCAGCCGTTCGCGCGTGTTCTGCGGGTCGTCGGGCTGGTCGGCGCAGGACATGTGGCCCATCACCCCGACGACCCGGACCGTGCCGAGCCGCTCGAGCTCGCGTGCGGCGGTGCACAGCGACGGCCACGACCCGGGATCGGCACCGTCGCGGGCCATCCCGACGTCGACGTGCAGGTGGACCCGAGCACGGCGTCCGGTCCGGACTGCTGCACGGCTGACGGCACTGAGCAGCTCGGCGCTCGGGACGGCGATGTCGACGTCGGCGAGCAGCGCACCGTCGAAGTCCGCGTCGACCGGGTTGAGCCAGCTGAGCACCGGCGCGTCCGTCACGGTTGCCCGGACGGCGATCGCTTCGTCGATGGTGGTCACGCCGATCGACGTCGCCCCGGCGGCGAGGACCGACCGGGCGATCGCCCCGTGGCCGAACCCGTCGGCCTTGAGGACGGCCATGACGCCGCCGTCCGTCCGGTCGGCGAACACGGCGGTGTTCGCGCGGACGGCGTCGTCGTGGACGACGAGCTGTGGGCGCGACGGTGTCATGCCAGCCTCCTGGAGATCGCTACCGAACCGATATGCATGATATCGATGGTCACCGACACCACGGAGGAAGTCATCGGTCCTGGGGATGACGTCGCGCGCCGCGCGACCGAAGCGGTCGATGCCGCGCGGATGACGGCCGTCGCTGCTGCAGGAGGGACGGGAGGCGCGGCTGGCGTGAGCGGACCAGCTGTGGTGATCCGCGCCTCCTGGCCCCACTCGCTACGCGCCGATAATGCATATTATGTCAACTCAGATCCATCGGGCCGCGCTGCGGCCGCACTCTGGTGGTCGACGCCACTCCCCTCTAGCATCGCCGTCATGAGCACCGAGCGGTGCTCGGAAGCGGCGGTGTCCGGTGCGGAAGCTCGTCCTCAAGATGTCGATGTCCCTCGACGGTTTCGTCGCAGGTGCACGTGCGGAGTCCGACTGGATGTTCCGCGCCGCGAGTCCGGACTCGGCCGCATGGGTGCTCGACACCGTGTCCGGCGCCGGTGTGCACGCGTTCGGTCGTCGGACGTTCGAGTCCATCGCCGGCTTCTGGGCGAACGCGACGACGCCCGTCGCCGGAGCGATGAACACCGTCCCGAAGGTCGTCTTCACCCGCCAGCGTGCGTTCGATCCTGCCACGGTCGACACGGGTGGGGCCGACTCCCCCGCGGCGGCGACCTGGACCGGTGCCCGGGTGGCGAACGGCGACCTCGTGGCGGAGGTCGACCGGCTGCGGGCCGAGGACGGCGCCGACGTCCTCGCACAGGGCGGGACGGACTTCTGCCGGAGCCTCGTGGCCGCGGGCCTCGTCGACGAGTACCGCCTGGTGGTCCTGCCGGTGGTCCTCGGGGCGGGCGAGGGGATCTTCTCGGGGCTGCAGGACGAACTCGACCTGACGCTGATCAGTTCGACGGTGTTCGACGGCGGCGCGAAGGCGGACGTGTACCGACCGAAGCGCTGAAGGCAGTCGCCGGCGCTCAGAACACCGCGACCGTCATGCCCGCGGAAGTCGCCGGCCGGTCCATCGCGAGGATCGCCTCGGGAAGCTCGTCGAACCCGATCGTCCGACCGATCGACTCCGACGGGCGGAGGCGTCCGGCGACGACGTCATCGAGCATCGCCGCGTACTCCCCCACCGAGATCCCGTGACTGCCGAGCAGCTCGAGCTCGTCGCCGATGACGCGGCCCATCGGGATCGCCGGCACGGCCTCGTCGTCGAGCAGCAGCCCGACCTGGACGTGCCGACCCCGAGGCCGGAGTGCGGCGACCGCGGCGACCGACGTGGCCCGGCTGCCGAAGGCGTCCACGGACACGTGGGCTCCGCCGCCCGTGACGGTCCGGACGGCCTCCCCGACCGCGTCGTCCATCGGTACCGGAACCGCACCGAGGGCTTCGGCACGCGCGAGTGCCGCGGGCGAGACGTCCACCGCGACGACCTTCGCTCCCGCGGCGACCGCGACGATGACGGTCGACAGTCCGACTCCCCCGCAGCCGAAGACGGCCACCCACTCGCCGGCGGCCACTCGTCCCCGGGCGTGCAGTGCGTGGTACGCGGTCCCGAAGCGGCACCCGAGCCCGGCGGCCTCGGCGAACCCGACGGCGTCCGGGAGCGCGACGAGGTTGACGTCCGCGTGCGGGACCACCACGGCCTCGGCGTACGAACCGGGCAGTGTGAAGCCGGGCTGCTGCTGCTGCGTGCACACCTGCGTCGCACCGTCCAGGCACTGCTCGCACTCGCCGCACGCGAAGACGAACGGCGCGGTCACCCGGTCCCCCACGGCGAACCCGCGGACGTCGGGGCCGGCGGACGACACCACGCCGGCGAACTCGTGCCCGGGGACGTGCGGCAGGTGCACCGAGTCGTCGTGCCCCTTCCACGCGTGCCAGTCGCTCCGGCAGACCCCGGACGCGGCGACCCGGACGACCACCCCGTCGATCGGGGCGATCGGGTCCGGGACCTGGACGACCGCGGGGACGGAACCGAACTCGTCGTACTGGACTGCGCGCATCCGGCCATCCTGACAGACGGCGCCCCGCGTGAGCGCCGTCCACAGATCGCGGATCGGCCGTTGCGGCCCGGACGCCGACGCCGCTTCACTGGCTGCATGAACGGACTGCGCTTCTCCGCCGACCCCGCCGACATCGACGTCCCCCGTGTCCACCGCTGGCTGAGCGAGGAGTCCTACTGGGCCCGGGGCCGTGACCGTGCCACGCAGGACGCGATCATCGCCGGCTCCCGGAACTTCGGCGTCTACGACGACACCAGCGGTCAGCAGCTCGGGTACGCCCGTGTGATCACCGACGGCGTGACGTTCGGCTGGCTCGCCGACGTCTTCGTCGACCCGGCGGCGCGAGGCCGCGGTGTCGGCGTCGCGCTCGTGCAGGGAGTCATTGAGGCCATCGAGCCGCTCGGCCTGAAGCGGTTCGCACTCTTCACCGCGGACGCCCACGGGCTGTACGAGCGGTTCGGCTTCCGCCCGCTCCCCGATGCCGCGGGTTGGATGATGCGTCCAGGGCCGGGGTTCGGCGCCGACGTGCACGGCTGAACCGGGCGCGCTGCGACCCGGCCACGGGACCGAGCGAGCTCGCCCGTCGGACGCGAGCCGTGCCTCCAGGCCGTCGCGCCCGCGGTGGCGGACGCACTCGGGGAGCAGAAGGTGTCGGGTCCATCCGGCCGACCCGACATCTTCTGCTCACGAAGCGGCCGCGGGCCGCCCCGCGGGCCCCGCCCCGCGCGCCCAGCCCCGCCGGCCGCCCTCAGTACGCGATGCGCCCGTCGCGGTCGTGGAACTCCCCCGTGGGGCCGTCCGCGCCGAGCGTCGCCAGCGCCACCGTGGCGTCCGTCCCCTCGGTCACGGTCTGGTGCCCGCCGAACCCGTTGAACTCCGTCGCCGTGTACCCGGGGTCGCTCGCGTTCACCCGGAACCCGGGCAGGTTCTTCGCGTACTGCACGGTGAGGGCGATGAGTGCCGCCTTCGACGCGGCGTACGGCACCGCGGGCACCGGGTACTCGTCCCGCCCGGGGGTCGTCAGCCACCGCGGGAAGCCCACACCCGAGGCCACGTTCACGATGACCGGGTTCGCCGACTCCCGCAGCAGCGGCAGCGCCGCCTGCGTCACGCGCACGACGCCGGTCACGTTCGTGTCGAGCACGGCTCCGATCGCAGCGGCGTCGAGGTCGTCGACCCCGAACGACGTCCCGAGGATGCCCGCGTTGTTCACGAGCACGTCGAGTCCGGGCAGTCCGGCGACCGCGCGCTCGACCGAGGACTGGTCGGTGACGTCCAGCTGGACGACGTGCGCGCCGAGGGCACGCGCCTCGTCCCCCGTGGCCGGATCGCGCATGCCGGCGTACACGGTGTGCCCGGCCTCGACGAGGCGACGGACGGTCTCGAGCCCGAGACTGCGGTTGGCTCCGGTGATGAGTGTCGTTGTCATGCCCCCAGCCTCCGCCCCCGTGGCCGGGTCCCCCAGGCACCGCTCGACAGTGGGACCACCAGTACCAGGCAGGCCGGGAGGCGCGGGTCGAGGATGGTGGGCATGAGCGAGTTCGCGAGTGTGCTGCGTTCCTGGCGCGACCGGGTCCGTCCCGAAGCGGTCGGCCTGCCGGCCGGGCCCGGTCGACGGACGCCTGGTCTCCGTCGGGAGGAGCTCGCTGCGCTCGCCGGGGTGAGCGTCGACTACGTCGTCCGCCTCGAGCAGGGACGCGCGACGAACCCGTCGCCGCAGTTGCTCGGCGCACTCGCCACCGCGCTCCGTCTCACCGAGGAGGAACGCGACCACCTCTGCCGCGTCGCAGGGTCCGCGCCGCCGTCGCGCCGGGTCGTCCCCCGGCACGTCACCCCGGGCGTGCAGCGCATCGTCGACCGCCTCGGCGACGTCCCCCT
The DNA here is from genome assembly GCF_031453355.1 of Curtobacterium sp. SORGH_AS_0776. NCBI lineage: Bacteria > Bacillati > Actinomycetota > Actinomycetes > Micrococcales > Microbacteriaceae > Curtobacterium > Curtobacterium sp. SORGH_AS_0776. Next base: position 2,741,018 of record NZ_JAVIYU010000001.1, on the reverse strand, counting down.
CGCCGTGTTCACCGCCGCGCACGACATCGTCCTGTGGAACGACCTCTGGGCAGCGCTCACCGGTGACCCCTCCCGGTACACGGGCATCGACCGGAACCTCGTGTGGCGACACTTCATGCACGGCCACGACGAGGTCGAGTGGGACGACGAGCACCAGGAGGAGTTCTCCAGCGACCTCGCCGCCGACCTCCGCGCCGCCGTCGGACGGTACCCCGCCGACCGGGACCTCGCCGAGCTCGTGGCACGCCTCCGTCGCGAGTCCCCCGAGTTCGAGCGCCGCTGGGACACCGGACGCGTCGCCGAGCACCGGGCGAGCCGCAAGCGCGTGCACTCCCCCGTCGGCCCGATCGAGATCGACTGCGACGTCCTGAGCGTGCCGGGCGGGGACCTCCGCATCGTCGTCTACACGGCGGTCCCCGGCACCGAGGACGCCGCGAAGCTCGACCTCCTGCGCGTCACCGGCCTGCAGCAACTCACCCCGAGCTGATCACCGGCTCGGCGAACGGCCGTCCGCGGTCGCCCACGCATCGCGGAGCGCCGCGACCTGCTCGACCTCGGTCATGTCGGTGACGTCGAGGACGAGGTCCACCGCCTGCGGGACCGCGGTCATCCGGTGGAGCAGTTCGAACTCGTCGTCGGTGATGTACACCGGTCTGGTGGCGGCTCGCGCCCGGGCCTCCTCGAGGCTGATCGCCAAGTGCACGACGAAGCACTCCGGGAGTTCGGCGCGGTACACGGCGAGCGTCTCCGCGGTGAGGACGTCCGACGTGGTGACGGCGAAGCCCGCAGCGAGCAGGTTCCGGGCCAGAGCACTCACGTTGCGGGCGGCGAGTGCGTGCTGGGCACGGCCCTCCGGTCCCGACCAGAGCGTCGCATCCCCGGCGATGACGAGCTGGCGGACGTCGTCACCGTCGATGTACGCGCCGCGCGGTTCCGCGGCAGCGAGGGCACGACCGCAGGTCGTCTTCCCGACCGCCGGGCCACCCGAGAGGATCAGTGGTCGCATCGTGCCGTCCTTCCGTCCCGGTCGACGCTACCCAGGCCCGTGCGGCGCTGCGGCGGGAACGGTGGGTAGCGTGGCCGCCATGGACTGCTTCGCGAGCTGGCGCACCCGCCACTGAAGGAGACGGCCTCGCCGTCACGTACCGCCACACCGAGCACGGTGTGGCGCCTTCAGACTGCTCAGAGAAGAGGCACACCATGCACATCCGCGCCTGCACGCCCGACGATCTGCCCGCGCTCACCGAGCTGACGATCGAGACGTTCCGCCCGCTCCTCGCCGGCGACCTGGTCCGACTGCGCCCGGAGGTCACGGCACACGACCACGCGCACTGGGAGGACGACTACCGGCACGAGGTGCCCGCGCTGCTCGACCCTGCCGAAGACCGGTTCATCACGCTGGCGGAGGACGACGACGGGCCTCTCGGGTACGTCGGGTGGCACGTCGCGAACGGCGCGTCCGGCCGGCTGGAGATGGTCGCCGTCCACCCGCGTGCCCGACGACGAGGAGTCGCACGGGCACTGTGCACGACCGTCCTCGGTGAACTCGGCGAACGCGGGGTCGAGGTGGTGCACATCGGCACGGGCGGGGACGCCTTCCACGCCCCGGCGCGAGCGCTCTACGAGTCGCTCGGCTTCACGCCGTACCCCACTGTCGACTACGCCCGCGCCCTGCCGTCCGGGCGCCCGGTCACGCCGCGGTGAACACCAGCGACGCGTTCTGCCCACCGAAGCCGAACGAGTTGTTCAGCGCCGTCCGGATCGGCACCTCCCGCGCGGCCCCGGCGACCACGTCCAGCTCGACCGCCGGGTCGAGGCGCTCCAGGTTCAACGTCGCCGGCACGAGCCCGGTCTCGATCGCCCGCACGGCCAGGATCGACTCGACGGCCCCGGCTGCCCCGAACATGTGCCCGATGGCTCCCTTCGGCGCGGTCACCACGGCCCCGGTGCCGACCGCGCGAGCGATCGCAGCGGCCTCGCCGACGTCGCCGACGGGCGTGCTGGTCGCGTGCGCGTTGACGTGGTCGATGTCGTCGCCCGTCAACCCGGCCATCCGGATCGCCGCGGTCATCGCCCGCTCCTGCTCGGACCCGTCCGCCAGGGGTGCGGTGATGTGGAACGCGTCCGAGGTGATGCCCCAGCCGGCGAGGGTGCCGTGCGAGCGCTGGGTGCGGGCAGCGGCGTGGTCGGCCCGCTCGAGCACGACGAACCCGGCACCCTCGCCGAGCACGAACCCGCGGCGGGATGCGTCGAAGGGGCGGGAGAGCGTCGTCGGGTCGTCGTCGCCGGGCTTCGCGAGGGCCTGCGACTGCGCGAAGGACGCCATGGTCACCGGCGTCACGGCGGCTTCGGTCCCACCGGCGATGACGACGTCGGCCTCCCCCGTGACGATCAACCGCGCGGCAGTCGCGATCGCCTCGGCCCCGGAGGCGCAGGCGGACACGGTGGTGTACGCCCCGGCCCGTGCACCGAACGCGATGCTGATCTGCGCCGCCGCGGCGTTCGCCATGAGCATCGGGACGGTGCGGGGCGACACGCGACGGGCGCCAGCGGTGCCGAGCACGTCGTGGGCGTCGAGGAGTGTCTCCACTCCCCCGATCCCGGTGCCGACGACGACGGCGAGCCGGTCCCCCTCGACCGTCGGGGCGCCGGCGTCCGCCCAGGCCTCCTCCGCCGCGACGAGCGCGAGCTGCTGGCTGCGGTCGAGCCGGTTCGCCCGGACCCGCCCGAGTGCTCCGTCCGCGTCGAGTGCGGCGGCGGCGCCGACCCGGATCGGGACCTGGTCCCAGTGCGTGCCGGTCCGGTCGAGGTCGTGCACGCCGGAGCGGCCGGCGACCAGGGCGTCCCAGAGCGTGTCGACGCCGTGGCCGAACGGCGACACCGCTCCGTAGCCGGTGATGGAGATGTGCACAGGAGACTCCTTCTTGTACGTTGAACAAGTTGAGTTGTACCACGTACAATTCCGGCATGGCAACCACGAGCGACGCCCCGGGCACCCCGCGCGGGGCAGCGACCCGGGCGCGGATCCTCGCCGCGACCGCCGGACTGCTGAGCGGCACCGGCGGACCGACCGAGCACCGGACGGTGACCGTGAGCGAGATCGCGCGGGCCGCGGGCGTGTACCCGAACCAGATCACGCACCACTACGGATCGAAGGACCGACTGGTGCTCGACGCCGCGTTCGCGCTGTTCCTGCGCGACACGACCCGGTTGCAGGCAGCCGGGCGTCGCGCCACGAGCACCGAGGCGTTCCGGCAGGTCCTCGCCCGCACCGCCCTCGCGATGCCGTCGACGCCGCTCGTCGTGCGGGCCCTCGCGAGCGCGGGCGACGACGCCGCGCAACGCGAGCGAGTGCGGCTGCTCCTGCAGGTGCTGTTCCGGCAGTCGGAGCGCTACCTCGAGCGGGTCGTCACCGAACACGGGTGGACGAGCCGGAGCGGCGTCGGACGCGACGCGCGGACGTTCTGGAGCGCGGTGTTCGGCGCCACGCTGCTCGCCGACGCCGGGGTCACCGGCGGACCGTCCGACCTCGACCTCGCCGGCACCGTCTCGATCACCTGACCCGCAGGAGGCGCGGTGCCCTACTCGCCGAAGCCGGACCGCACGAGCGCCACGAGCGCGTCGACCGCGTCCTGCGCGTCGGCTCCGGTCCCCTCGATGGTCACCGACGCCCCTCTGGGCAGTGCGAGCGCCATGATCGCGAGCAGGCTCTTCGCGTCCACCCCGTTGACCCGGACCTCGGCGTCGAACCTGGCGGCCGTCTTCACGAACTCCGCGGCCGGCCGGGCGTGCAGGCCGCTCTCGTTCACGAGTTCCACCGTCTCGGACGCGGCCACGTCGTCGACGGGGCCGGTCCCGGAGACCGGCGCCGCGCCTCCTGGGCTGTCGCCGGACGGACTGGAGGCACGACTCGCGTCCGCCTCGGAGCCTGCGGCAGACGCGGCAGCGGCCAGGACCGCGTCGACGTCGCCACCGGTCTGTGCGGCGACTGCGGCGGCGACCGCGCCCTCGACCAGCGGGGCCTGCGAGACGTGCACGCGCGCCCGGACGTCGTCGTCGAGGAAGTCGAGCGCCGTGTCGGTGGTCAGGTAGGCGGAGCCGAGGTCGCACAGGACGACCACCGCCTCGGTGTCGGCGAGTTCCTCGATGCCGGCCGTGATGGCCTCGAACGAGGTGCCGATGCCGCCGTCGTCGGTGCCGCCGGCGGCCACGAGCGGGACGTCCGCCGCCATCTGCCGGGCGAGCTCGACGGTGCCGGTCGCGATCGCCGCACTGTGCGAGACGATCAGGATCCCGACGGTCACGCGGCGTCCACGGCCGCGCGGAGGATGTACACGGTGGACTGCGCGCCCGGGTCGCGGTGCCCGACGGCACGTTCGCCGAGGTAGCTCGCGCGGCCCTTGTGGGCGACCAGCGGGTCGGTCGACTCCGCGCCGGTGACGGCCGCGTCGGCTGCGGCGGCCAGCACCTGCTCCGGGCTGTCCCCGGCGGCGGCCGCGGCATCGGCGGCGTCGACCGCGGGCGACCAGGCGTCGACCATGGTCTTGTCGCCGACGGCCGCCTTGCCCCGGGACACGATGCCGTCACGGGCAGCGGTCAGCACCTGCACGAGCGTGTCGGCGTCGAGCTCCGCGGCGTCCCCGGCGGCCTGCGCGGCCTTGAGGTACGCGGTCCCGAACAGCGGACCCGCGGCACCGCCGACCGTCGAGATGAGCTTCGTCGCGACCACCTTGAGCACGGCTCCGGGGGTGTCGAACGAACCGGCGTCCACGGCCTCGAGCACGGCACGGAAGCCGCGGTCGAGGTTCTCACCGTGGTCGCCGTCGCCGATCTCCCGGTCGAGCGTGACGAGCTCGGCCCGGTGCTCGTCGATCGTCGCGGCGGTGCGTCGGACCCAGTCGATGGCCCATGCGGTGTCGAGCGCCAATTCGTGTTCCTTCCTGCGTCCGGCTCCGTTCACGGGCCGGGTCGTGGTGCGGTGGGTTCAGCGTCCCCAGCGCAGTGCCGGGGTCTCCACCGGTGCGTCCCAGAGGGCGGTGAGTTCGTCGTCGAGCACCGTGACGGTGAGCGAGAACCCCTGCATCTCGAGGGATGTCACGTAGTCGCCGACCAGGCTACGCGTGACGTCGAACCCGCGGTCGGTGAGGACCTCGGCGGCGCGTCGGTAGGCGATGTAGAGCTCGGCGAGGGGCGTGCCGCCCATGCCGTTCACGAGGAGCAGCAGCTTCGACCCGGCGGGAGCGGCGAGGTCGCTGACGATCGGTTCGAGCACGCGGTCCACGAGCTCGTCGGCCGGGGCCATCGGGATGCGTTCGCGGCCGGGCTCGCCGTGGATGCCGATGCCGAGCTCGACCTCGTCGTCGGCGAGGGTGAACGACGGCTCGCCGGCGTGCGGGACGGTGCCGGAGGCGAGCGCGAGCCCCATCGAGCGCGTGACGTCGTTCACGTGCCGGGCGACCGCGGCGACAGCGTCGAGGTCGTCCCCCCGCTCGGCTGCGGCGCCCGCGCACTTCTCGACGACGACGGTGCCGGCGACGCCGCGTCGGCCGGCCGTGTAGAGCGAGTCCTGCACGGCGACGTCGTCGTCCACCACGACGGACTCGACCCGGACGTCGTCCATGCCGGCGAGCTCGGCGGCGGTCTCGAAGTTGAGGACGTCGCCGGTGTAGTTCTTGACGATGTGGAGCACCCCCGCTCCCCCGTCGACGGCCTTCGTCGCGGCGACGATCGGGTCCGGCGTGGGACTCGTGAAGACCGGCCCCGGCACCGCGGCGTCGAGCATGCCGTAGCCGACGAACCCGGCGTGCAGCGGCTCGTGTCCACTGCCCCCGCCGCTGACGATCCCGACCTTGCCGGACACCGGGGCGTCCGCGCGGTGGATGTGGATCGGGTCCTCGACCAGCACGACGTGGCCGGCGTGGGCACGGGCGAACCCGCGCACGGTCTCGTCGACCACGGCCTGCGGATCGTTGATGAGCTTCTTCATGCTGACCTCCACGGAGTGCGGGCGATCGCGAGGCAGCACCGCCGTCGTCGACCGGAGTGCCCTCAATCTACATCGCCGGTCCGGGCGAGCGTTCCCCCCGCGTGCACGTTCGTGCACCGACCCGGGGGCGGCCCACCGGCCTCGGATGCGCGGGCGCACACCGCGCATGCACGTTCGTGCACAATGGCGCACTTCCCTCACGAATGCATCGCCATCCGTCGATGCCCGTCAGTATGCTCGGCCCCAATCACTCAACGGGGAGTGCCGGCGCTGTACCACCGGACCCCCACCCTCACGCACTGGAGGTCACCGATGGACGGCATCGGCGTCAATTTCCTCTCCGAGCTCGTCGGTACGGCGATGCTCATCATCCTGGGTGGCGGCGTCGTCGCCGCCGTCTCGCTGACGAAGTCCAAGGGCTTCGGAGCCGGCTTCCTCATGGTGACGATCGGCTGGGGCTTCGCGGTCTTCGCCGGTGTCACCGTGTCGTACAGCTCCGGCGGCCAGCTCAACCCGGCGGTGAGCCTCGCGCTCGCCATCCTCGGCAAGATCACCGTTGGGGAGATGTTCCTCTACTGGCTCGCGCAGATGATCGGCGCGATCATCGGTGCGGTCATCGTCTGGCTGGCCTACAAGCAGCACTTCGACGAGGAGCCCGACGCGGCCGCGAAGCTCGGCGTCTTCTCCACCGGCCCGGCGATCCGCTCGTACGGCTGGAACGTCGTCACCGAGATCATCGGCACCTTCGTGCTCGTCTTCGTCGTCCTCGCCTTCACCAACGGCAAGACCCCGGCCGAGCTCGGCGCCGTCCCCGTCGCGTTCCTCGTGATCGCGATCGGCGTCAGCCTCGGTGGCCCGACCGGCTACGCCATCAACCCGGCACGTGACCTCGGTCCGCGCATCGCGCACGCCTTCCTGCCGATCAAGGGCAAGGGCTCGAGCGACTGGGCCTACGCCTGGGTGCCGGTCGTCGGCCCCCTCGTCGGTGGCGCCCTCGCGGCCGGCCTCTCCACCTTCCTGCTGCCGATCGCTTCCTGATCGTCTGCACCACACCCACCCGAGCACCAGCGTAAGGAGCACCAATGGCCGACTACATCGTCGCCATCGACCAGGGCACGACCTCCACCCGAGCGATCGTCTTCGACCACTCCGGCTCGATCGTGTCCGTCGGACAGAAGGAGCACGAGCAGATCTTCCCGCGTGCCGGGTGGGTCGAGCACGACCCGTCGGAGATCTGGGACAACACCCGTGAGGTCATCGGCCAGGCCCTGTCCCGCGCCGACATCACCCGCCACGACGTCGCGGCGGTCGGCATCACCAACCAGCGCGAGACCGCGGTTGTCTGGGACAAGAACACCGGCAAGCCGGTCTACAACGCGATCGTCTGGCAGGACACCCGCACGCAGTCGATCGTCGACAAGCTCGCCGACGGCGACACCGACCGCTACAAGTCGGTCGTCGGTCTGCCCCTGGCGACGTACTTCGCCGGCACCAAGATCGTCTGGATCCTCGAGAACGTCGAGGGTGCGCGCGAGAAGGCCGAGGCGGGCGACCTGCTCTTCGGCACCACCGACACCTGGGTCCTCTGGAACCTGACCGGCGGCGTCGACGGCGGCGTCCACAAGACCGACGTCACGAACGCCTCCCGCACGCTGTTCATGGACCTCGAGACGCTCGAGTGGCGCGACGACATCCTCGCCGACTTCGGTGTTCCGAAGTCGATGCTCCCCGAGATCGTCAGCTCCTCCGAGGTCTACGGCCACGTCGAGTCCTCGAACCTCCTCCGCGAGGTCCCGATCGCCGGCATCCTGGGCGACCAGCAGGCCGCGACGTTCGGCCAGGCGGCGTTCGACCAGGGCGAGTCGAAGAACACCTACGGCACGGGCAACTTCCTCATCTTCAACACGGGCACGGAGATCGTCCGCTCGGAGAACGGGCTGCTCACGACCGTCGGCTACAAGCTCGGCGACCAGGAGACGCACTACGCGCTCGAGGGGTCGATCGCCGTCACGGGCTCGCTCATCCAGTGGCTCCGCGACAACCTCGGCCTGATCGGCAGCGCCCCGGAGGTCGAGGCCCTCGCCAAGACCGTCGAGGACAACGGCGGCGTGTACTTCGTCCCGGCGTTCTCGGGGCTCTTCGCTCCGTACTGGCGTCCGGATGCCCGCGGTGCGATCGTCGGCCTCACCCGCTACGTCAACAAGGGCCACATCGCCCGCGCCGCCCTCGAGGCGACGGCGCTGCAGACCCGCGAGGTCCTCGACGCCGTCAACGCGGACTCCGGTGTGGACCTCACCGAGCTCAAGGTCGACGGCGGCATGACCGCCAACGACGCGCTCATGCAGTTCCAGGCGGACATCCTGAACGTGCCGGTCGTCCGCCCGGTCGTCGCGGAGACGACGGCGCTCGGCGCGGCCTACGCGGCCGGGCTCGCGGTCGGGTTCTGGGCGAACCTCGACGAGCTCCGTGCCAACTGGCAGGAGGACAAGCGCTGGGAGCCGCAGCTCGACGAAGCCGAGCGCGAGCGCACCCTGCGCCTCTGGAAGAAGGCCGTCACGAAGACGTTCGACTGGGTCGACGAGGACGTCCAGTAGTCCTGTCCTGAGGTGACCGCCTGGAGGCGCGGTGCCGGTCCCACGGGCCGGCACCGCGCCTCCGGTGCGTTGCGTCTGCGCTCACGCGACGGGGGTCGCGCCCACCCAGTCGGCCAGCTTGCGCGCGGCGGCGCCCGAGTCGATCGCGTCGGCCGCGACGACCAGCTGCTCGCGGAAGCGCTGCAGGATCGGGCGGTCGACCTCGGCCGGGTCCTCCGCCAGGCGGAAGGACACCAGGCCGGCGGCGGCGTTGAGCAGGACGATGTCGCGCACCGGACCGGTCTCCCCCGCGAGGACGCGGTGCACCACGGCGGCGTTGTGCTCCGGGTCGCCGCCGAGCAGGTCCTCGATGCGGGCCCGGGCGATCCCGAGGTCGCGCGGGTCGAGGTCGTGCTCGGTCACGCGGCCGCCGGTGACTTCCCAGATGTGGCTGTGCCCGGTCGTCGTCAGCTCGTCGAGGCCGTCGTCGCCGCGGAACACGAGCGCGGTCGCCCCGCGGGTCTGGAACACGCCCGTGATGATCGGGACGAGCTCGAGCTGCGCCACGCCCACGGCGTTCGCCTCGCACCGTGCGGGGTTGACGAGAGGACCGAGGAAGTTGAACACCGTCGGGACGCCGATCTCGCGGCGGACGGGTCCGGCGTGCGCGAACCCGGGGTGGAAGGCGCTCGCGAACGCGAAGGTCAGCCCGACACGCCGGAACGTGTCCGCGACACGCGCGGCGTCCATCGTCAGGTCGAGTCCGAGTGCGGCGAGGACGTCGCTCGACCCGGACTTCGAGGAGCTCGCCTTGTTGCCGTGCTTCACGACGGGGACACCCGCGGCGGCGATCACGATCGCGCTCATCGTCGAGACGTTCACCGTGCCGACGACGTCGCCGCCGGTGCCCACGATGTCGAGCGCCATCGGGTCGACGTCGAGCGGGACGGCCGCGTCGAGGATGGCGTCCCGGAAGCCGACGACCTCGTCGACGGTCTCGCCCTTGGCGCGGAGGGCCACGACGAAGGCGGCGATCTGCGCCGGGGTGGCCCGACCTGCCACGATCTCCTGCATGGCCCATGTGGACTGGCTGATCGTCAGGTCTTCGCGCGCCATGAGCGCGCTGATCACGGCAGGCCAGGTGAGAGCGTCGAGCATGCTCCGATCGTAGTGAATTCGAGAGACCCGCCAGTTGGCTGCGAAAACACTGTCCGTGGTTTCGGCCATAATGGAGTCTGTGACTAGCACCCCTCTCTCCAGATCCGCCAGCGGTCCGGTCCTGAACAGGCCGAACGCCGTTGCCGTGGGGACGATCGTGTGGCTGGGCAGCGAGGTCATGTTCTTCGCCGGCCTGTTCGCGATCTACTTCACGTTGCGCAGCACCTCGCCCGAACTCTGGGCGACCGAGACCGCCAAGCTCGAGGTGCCCTTCGCCTCGGTGAACACGATCATCCTGGTGCTGTCCAGCTTCGCCTGCCAGTTCGCGGTCTTCGCGGCCGAGCGCTTCCAGGTGCACCGGACGAGCTGGAACCCCAAGGACTGGGGCATGACGGAGTGGTTCTTCGTCACGTACTGCATGGGCGCGATCTTCGTCTGCGGCCAGATCTTCGAGTACGCGAACCTCTGGCACGAGGGCGTGACGCTCTCCTCCAGCGCCTACGGTTCGGCCTTCTACATGACCACCGGGTTCCACGGTCTGCACGTCACGGGTGGCCTCATCGCCTTCCTGCTGACGCTCGGCCGCGGGTTCGCCGCCAAGAACTTCGGTCACAAGGAAGCGACCACCGCGATCGTCGTGTCGTACTACTGGCACTTCGTCGACGTCGTCTGGATCGGCCTCTTCGCCGTCATCTACCTTCTCAAGTAGGAACTGGATAGCCCCCACCGCATGTTCAACAGAACCAAGTCCAAGAAGGGCCGCCGTTCACCGATGGCGACCGTGTCGCTCATCGTCGTCGGTCTCATGACCACCGGCGGTGCGTACGCGCTGTTCAGCTCCACGGCGAACGCCGACGACAGCACGAGCACCGTGGCGGCCTCGAGCCAGTCGAAGGTGAACGAGGGCCAGAAGCTCTTCGCCTCGAACTGCGCCACCTGCCACGGCCTCTCCGCGCAGGGCACCAGCGAGGGTCCGTCCCTCATCGGTGTCGGTGCCGCGTCCGTCGACTTCCAGGTCGGCACCGGCCGCATGCCGATGGCCGCCCAGGGTCCCCAGGCCGAAGAGAAGCCCGCGCAGTTCACGGACGAGCAGATCGACGCCCTCGCCGAGTACGTCGCGTCGCTCGGCCCCGGCCCGGCGGTCCCCTCCGAGAGCCTGACCAACGGCGAGGACGGCGACGCCGCCGAAGGTGCGGAGCTCTTCCGCATCAACTGCGCCATGTGCCACAACGTGGCCGGCGCCGGTGGTGCCCTGACCGAGGGCAAGTACGCGCCGAACCTGCAGTCGGTGTCCGGCAAGCACATCTACGAGGCCATGGTCACTGGCCCGCAGAACATGCCGGTGTTCAACGACCTGAACCTCACCCCCGAGCAGAAGGCCGACATCATCACGTACCTCAAGTACGTGCAGGACAACAAGTCGCCCGGCGGGTTCGCACTCGGCTCCCTCGGCCCGGTGGCAGAGGGTCTGTTCATCTGGATCTTCGGACTCGGCGCGGTCGTCGCGATGACCGTCTGGCTGACCGCGAAGTCCAACTGATCGTCCGTGTCGAACGACACTGAAGGGAACACCATGGCAGAGCACGACGACGAGGCACTGAACTCGTCCTCGGCTGTCGAGAAGCACGGCACGACCACCACCTCGGCCGGGATCGCGGTCCTGCCGACGGACCCGTTCGAGAACCCGGGCGAGCCGCCGCACCGCGCACGCCGCACCGACGTCGACCCGAAGAAGCAGCGCCTGGCCGAGCGTCAGGTCGCCACGTTCTTCTACCTGTCGATCGTGGGCAGTGTCCTCGCGATCGCGGCCTACGTCGCCTTCCCGATCGACTCCGACGACTTCGGGACCGTCCGGACCGCCAACCTCTGGCTCGGCCTGTCGATCGCCCTCGCCCTGCTCGCGCTGGGCCTCGGCGCCGTGTACTGGTCGAAGTCGCTCGTGGTGGACCGCGAGATCACCGAGCTCCGCCACGGCACCCGTGGCACCGACGCGACCCGCGCCAAGGCGGTCGAGGCGTTCCAGCTCGCCGACAAGGAGTCCGGCTTCAGCCGTCGCAAGCTGATCCGCAACTCGATGATCGGCGCACTGGCGGCCTTCCCCCTCCCGGGCATCGTCCTCGTGCGCGACCTCGCGCCCGCGGCCGACCCGAACGAACTCCTCCGCCACACCATGTGGGCGAAGGGCACGCGCCTGACGAAGGACCCGACGGGTCTGCCGATCAAGGCGTCCGACGTGACCATCGGTTCGGTGTTCCACGTCATCCCGGACGGCATGCTCGACAAGGAGGACATGCTCGAGGAGAAGGCCAAGGCCTCCGTCCTCCTCATGCGCCTCGACCCCAAGGACCTCAACCCCTCCAAGGGCCACGAGAACTGGGGCTACGACGGCATCGTCGCGTACTCGAAGATCTGCACCCACGTCGGATGCCCGGTCGCCCTGTACGAACAGCAGACGCACCACCTGCTCTGCCCGTGCCACCAGTCGACCTTCGATGTCTCGAACAACTGCGAGGTCATCTTCGGGCCGGCGGCACGCCCCCTCCCCCAACTTCCGATCGCGATCGACGACGACGGCTACCTGGTTGCGCAGAGCGACTTCCACGAGCCCGTCGGCCCGTCCTTCTGGGAGCGTGAACGCTGATGAGCAGCACGACCACCAACGCACCCGCGTCGTCGACCACCAAGCCGGCACCGGAGCGCGGATCCCGCATCATCGGCGGGGTCGCCAACTACATCGACGAGCGCACGAGCATCTCGGGCCTCGTGAAGGAGGTCGGGCGCAAGATCTTCCCCGACCACTGGAGCTTCATGCTCGGCGAGGTGGCGCTGTACAGCTTCGTCGTCGTCCTGCTGTCCGGTACCTTCCTCACGTTCTTCTTCCAGGCGTCCATGGCCGAGGTGGTCTACCACGGCTCGTACGTCCCGCTGAAGGGCATCGAGATGTCGACCGCACTGCAGTCGACGCTCAACATCTCGTTCGACATCCGCGGCGGGCTCTTCGTCCGGCAGATCCACCACTGGGCGGCCCTGCTGTTCGTGGCCTCGATCATGCTGCACATGGCCCGCGTGTTCTTCACCGGTGCCTTCCGCAAGCCGCGTGAGCTCAACTGGGTGTTCGGCTTCATCCTGTGGGTCCTGGCCATGGCCGAGGGCTTCACGGGCTACTCGCTCCCCGACGACCTGCTCTCCGGCAACGGTCTGCGCATCATCGTCGGCATGATCGAGGGTGTGCCGGTCATCGGCGTCTGGATCGCCTACCTGCTCTTCGGTGGCGAGTTCCCGGGCACCGACATCGTCGGCCGCCTCTACACGCTGCACATCCTGCTGCTCCCGGCGATCCTCGTCGCGGTGCTCGGCGTCCACCTCGTGCTGGTCGTCATCAACAAGCACACGCAGTTCGCCGGCCCCGGCAAGACGAACGAGAACGTCGTCGGCGTGCCGATCCTCCCGGCGTTCGCGGCGAAGGCCGGTGGGTTCTTCTTCATCGTCGCGGGCATCCTCGCCCTCATCGCGTCGCTGTTCACGATCAACCCGATCTGGAACTACGGCCCGTACGACCCCTCCCCGGTGTCCGCCGGTACCCAGCCCGACTGGTACATCGGCTTCGCCGACGGTGCGCTCCGTCTGGTGCCGCCGCACTGGGAGGTCGTGTGGTTCGGCTACACGGTGTCGTTCAACATCCTCGTGCCGATCGCGGTGCTGGTGTTCCTCATCCTCGCCATCTTCATCTACCCCTTCATCGAGGGTTGGGTGACCGGCGACAAGCGTGAGCACCACATCCTCGACCGTCCGCGCAACGCCCCGACCCGCACGGCGTTCGGTGCCGCCGGCATCACGCTCTACGCGAGCCTCTGGGCCGCCGCGTCGTCGGACATCATCGCGACCCACTTCTACGTGTCGATCGACCACGTCATCCACGTGATCCAGGCCACGACGGTCCTCGGCCCGTTCGTCGCCTTCTGGATCACGAAGCGCGTGTGCCTCGCCCTGCAGAAGAAGGACCGCGAGATCGTCCTGCACGGGTACGAGTCCGGCCGCATCGTGCGACTCCCCCACGGCGAGTACATCGAGGTGCACGAGCAGCTCGACGAGTACGAGCGTTGGAAGCTCCTGCAGTTCAACGAGTACAAGCCGCTCATGATCCGTCCGAACGCCCGAGGCAAGATCTCGAGCCTGCAGAAGGCCCGCGCCAGCATGTCGCGCTTCTTCTTCGAGGACCGGATCACCCCGGTGTCCAAGGCCGAGCTCGAGGCTGCGCACGCCGCGCACCACGGCCCGGACCTCGAAGCCGGACACGAAGCGCCCGCGGTCGAGTCGAAGCACTAGGCACGCCGCGCACCGGAACCCCCGTCACCTCGGTGGCGGGGGTTTCGTCGTGCGTGCGGGAACACGCCGTGCCGCGTTCACGTTCGATTCACCGACACGTGCTGGACTCGTCCAGGACGGTGTGGCACTGTGTTGCACCACGCACCCGACCAACGGAATGAGACCCCGATGGACAGCCGGACGGCCGAACACCCCAGGCCGAACCACTTCCTGCTCCACCTCAGCGACACCCATCTCGTGGCGGGTGACGGCGACCTCTACGGTGACGTCGACTCAGCTGCGCGGCTCGGCCAGATCATCGCCGACATCGAGTCGTCGGGGACGCGTCCCGAGGCCATCGTCGTCACGGGCGACGTCGCCGACAAGGGCGAACCCGGCGCGTACGCCCGCATCCGCGACATCGTCGAGCCGGCCGCGCGGCGGATCGGCGCACAGGTCATCTGGGCGATGGGCAACCACGACGAGCGCGGCGCCTTCCGGCAGGAGCTGTTCGGGCTCCAGCCGACCGATCGTCCGGTCGACTTCGTCTACGACGTGAACGGCCTCCGGGTGATCACCCTCGACACGAGCGTGCCCGGCGCCCACCACGGCGAGGTCTCCCCCGAGCAGCTCGACTGGCTGGCCGAGGTCCTGTCGGAGCAGGCGCCGCACGGCACCATCCTGGCGATGCACCACCCGCCGGTGCCGAGCGTGCAGGACCTCGCCGTCCTCGTCGAGCTCCGCGACCAGGACGCCCTGGCCGAGGTCGTCGAGGGCAGCGACGTCATCGCCATCATCGCCGGCCACCTGCACTACTCGACGAGCGCCGTCTTCGCGGGCATCCCCGTGTCGGTCGCGAGCGCCACGTGCTACACCCAGGACCTCACCGAGTACCAGGGCGGTACCCGGGGGCAGGACGGCGCGCAGTCGTTCAACCTCGTGCACGTCTACGGCCACAACGTGGTGCACTCGGTCGTGCCGATCGGGCACTACGCCACGGTCGGCGAGCCGGTGTCGTCGGCCCAGACCGAGGCTCGGCTCGCAGCGGCGGGCGTGACGATCCCGGCGGCGGCCGAGCCGGCGCCGGTGACGTCGAGCATCCCGGTGTTCACGCTCGACTCCGTGCCGGTCTCCCCCGTCCACCGGTAGGCCCAAGCGCGCGGCACGCACCGGGTGGGGCCAGGAGGCGCGGGTCGGCTCGGTGGTGCGCCCGCGGTCCCCGATGGTTGCGTGTGCATGGTGCGACATCGTGGTCGTCGTTCGACAGAGGTCGTGTCGTTGGTTGCACGCGCATCAGTTGCGTGTGCATGGTGCGACATCGTGGTCGTCGTTCGACAGCCGTCTTGTCGCTACTTGCACGCGCACCTGCCCGCGCGCACAAGGAACGACATCGCCGACGTCGTACGACAACGGCCTCGTCGCTCATTGCACGCGCAACAAGCTGCGCAAACGACGAAAAGACCCGCCCGCGCCCGGCCTCAGCCCGCGGGGCGCTCCCACGGCGCCGGGAACGGGAAGTACTTCTCGAGGAAGTCCGTCACCCGCTGCGTCCGCTCCTCGTCGCTGACCTCGGGGAAGCTCCCGTCGTTCAGGCAGAAGAAGTCCGCGTTCCGTTTCTTGAGCAGGTCGCCGAGCGCCCGCAGACCGGACTGCATCGTCGTGTCGATGTACCGCACCTCGGCGTTCTCCTGCACGATCGCCCGGCCGGTGAGCAGCGAGTAGTAGTGGTACAGCGAGTTCGTCACCGAGATGTTCTCGGCAGCACGGAACCGTGAGGCCGCGGTGGCCGCGAACTCGTCGGCGAACTCGTGCTCCATCTCGGTCATAATCGAGGCGCGCAGCGGGGTCGGCGCGTGCTCGAGGTGCCGGGTCGTCACCGCGCCGAACCGCTGCTGCAGGAGTCGGCGGTTGACCCGGGCGGAGTTCTCGAACCCGCTGCGTGCCGGGTTGTTCGACCCGAGGCCGATCCGCGTCGTCGCGAGGATGAACTTCGTCACCGAGCCCGGGCTGAAGAACACCGAGGGGTCGACCAGGCGGCCGAAGAACATGTCGTCGTTCGAGTAGATGAAGTGCTCGCTGATGCCCGGGATGTGGTGCAGCTGCGACTCGACGGCCTGCGAGTTGTGCGTCGGCAGGACGGAGGGGTCGGCGAAGAACTCCTCGGAGCGGACGATGCGCACCTTGGGGTGGTCGGCGAGCCAGGCGGGCGCCGGGGAGTCCGTGGCGATGTAGATCTGCCGGATCCACGGCGCGAACGTGTGCACCGACCGGAGCGCGTACTTCAGCTCGTCGATCTGGCGGAAGCGGGCGGGGGCGTCGTCGCCCTCGCCCAGGACCGCACCGGACTGCGCTGCCTGTCGTGCCCGCTGGTACTCGATGGCGTTGCCGTCGACCCACGAGAACACGATGTCGATCGGGAACCGGATGTCCGACACGTGGTCGTCGAACATGTGCTCGACCGTGCGCCAGGTGCGGCCGTACCGCTCGATGTCGACGAGCACGAACTCGTCGACGGGCAGGCTGCGGCGCATCAGGGCGTTCTCGACGGGCGCGAGGACCTCGGTGTCGGTGACTCGCCAGAACTCGAGCTGCACGCTCGTCTCGGCGCCGTAGCGCAGGCGTCCGAGCGGCTCGAGGCGCGGCCGGAACACGCGCAGGACGGGCTCGTCGACGGAGCCGAGGCCGTCGTCGATGACGAGCACCGCGGGCTTCCCCGGGGGCTTCGCGTAGAAGGGCTCGTTCGCGGCGGCAGCCATCACGGCGCTCTCCGCCCGCTGCCGGTCGCGCTCGTCGAGGGCGATCACCGGCCGTTGGTCGTTGCCGCGGATGAGCAGGTGGTCGACGTCACCGGCGGTGAGGGCGTCGTCGAGGAACAGGAGGTCCTCGATCATCGACTGCTGCGGCGTCAGGTGCCCGTTGACGAGCGTCAGTCGTCCCTTCCGTACGACGACGTCGGGACGTTCGAGACCGCCGGAGGACGGTCGAGGGTTCAGCAGAGGACTCTCGGTCACCGGCTCGGTCTCGTTGCTCATCCACACCCTTCGGATCAGTGCGCCGGACCCGTTTGCCCGGCGACTCATCCTACCGTCCGCGCGGACGCTCGGTCCGCTCGTCGGTCGCCCGGGCTAGGGCCTGGAGGCGCGGTTCGCCTCCGCCTCGCGCGGCACCTTCACGACGATGCCGACGACGATGAACAGCGCGGCCGCGACGAGCTGCAGTGCCGCCCACACCTCGCCGGGGATCGGCACGACCGCGAGCGGGTTCCAGCAGACGGCGATCGCGGCCATCAGGAGCGCCGCCCACCACGTCCGCCCCCGCACGGCGAAGACCAGGACGATGAGGCTGAGCACGGTGACACCCCAGCGGGCGAACACGAAGCCGGACGAGTCGACGATCGCGACGCAGGCGAGGAGCACGATCGCCGCGATCAGCGACGGGGCGAGGGCGGGCCGGGTGAACGGCGGCAGCTCCCCTCCTGCTCTCCCGCCGGACGCCGAGCCCGACCGCGTCGGCTCTGCCCCGCCCACCGGCACGCCGTGCAGCGACGATCCCGCCGGTGGTCGGCCCTTCCGTCCTGCCATCAGGCGGTGGCCCCGTCGAGGTCGATCGCCTGGATGGACCGGGACATCGGCGGGAGCTCGCGCACCCGTTCGAGCGCGGGCACGAGCTCGGCGACGTAGGCCCGGTAGCCGTCCTCGGTGAGGTGCAGGCCGTCGTCGGTGAACCGGTCGTCGAGGTGGTCGCCGTCGGCGAGGGCCGGCCACGCGTCGAGGTACTGGGCGTGGCAGGTGGCGACGAACTGGCGGAGGTGCCGGTTCGCCTCCTCGATCTTGGCCGTGTACTCCGCCTGCCGCGGCAGGATGGAGACGAGGAGCAGGCGGACGCCCGGGAGCTCGCGGCGGAGGGTCACGAGCACGGACTCGACCCCGCGGACGACGTGCTCGACGCTCTTGCGGTGGTTGCCGAAGTCGTTCGTGCCGATGAGCAGGACGATGACCTCGGGCTGCTCGGCCACGACGGCGTCCAGTCGTGCGAGGACCCCGTCGGTCGTGTCACCGCCGATGCCCTGGTTGACGGTCCGCTCGTCGGGCAGCCAGGCGTCCCACGACCCCTGCTCGGTGATGCTGTCGCCCAGGAACAGGACGCTCGTGCGTTCCTCGGTCATGCTGCCTCCTCGTGTGCGGGTTCCGGGTTCCCATTCTGCTGGGTCCAGTTCCGCCCCGTCGACTCGGTGTGCTCGGACTCCCGCTCGGCGGCCGCGGTGATGCGCTCGACCATCCCGGGGAAGATCACGCCGTGGAACGGCAGGATCGAGTACCAGTACAGGCGGCCGGCGAGCCCCTGGGGGAAGTAGATCGCCCGCTGCCGGTAGTCGCTGCCGCCGTCGTCCGCGGGGGTCACGGTCATCTCGAGCCAGGCACGGCCCGGGGACTTGAACTCGGCGCGCAGTCGCAGGTAGCGCCCGCGTTCGAGCCGCTCCACGCGCCACCAGTCGAGGGCGTCGCCCTGTTCGAGGCGCTTCTGGTCGCGGCGACCGCGGTTCAGGCCGACTCCCCCGGCGAGCTTGTCCATCCACCCGCGGGCCACCCATGCGAGCGGGAAGGAGTACCAGCCGTTCTCGCCGCCGATCGACTCGACGACCCGCCAGACGTCGTCCGCCGAGGCCGCCGAGTGGCGCTTGCGGTCGTCGACGTAGACGGTGTGGCCGGCCCAGTCCGGGTCGCTCGGCAGCGGGTCCGCGGGGGTGGCCGCGAGCGTCGCGTTCCGCCAGCTGGTCTCGACCTCGCCGGTGCGCATGCGGCTCAGGGCGAGACGGACCGCACGGCGGTACCCGGTCAGCCCGCCCTCCGGCCGCGGCACCACGTCGTCGATGTCGTGCTCGCGCTGGACGCACTCGAACTGGAGCGACTCGATGATCGGCTTGGCGAGCTTCCGCGGGATCGGCGTCACGATGTTGAACCAGTGCGCCGCGAGCCCCGGGGTGAGGACGGGCAGGGGCGAGATCGGGCGCTGCGGGAGCTTCGCCTCCACGGCGTACCCGTTGAGCATCTGCCCGTAGCGGAGGACGTCCGGGCCGCCGATGTCGAACGTGCGGCTCACGTCGGCGGGGATGTCGAGCGCCTTGACGAGGTAGTAGAGGACGTCACGGACGGCGATCGGCTGGATGCGGTTCCGGACCCACCGCGGCGCCGGCATCCACGGCAGGACGTCGGTGACGTGGCGGATCATCTCGAACGAGGTGCTCCCGGACCCGATCACCACGCCGGCCTGGTACGCGATCGTCGGGACGCCGGAGTGGAGCAGGACGTCCCCGACCTCCTTGCGGCTGCGGAGGTGCTTCGAGAGCTCGCCGTCGGGGTGCAGGCCGCCGAGGTACACGAACCGGCGCACGCCGGCGGCCGAGGCCTCGCGCGCCATGGTCTCGGCGGCGTCCCGCTCGGCCCGCTCGAAGTCGCCGTCCGCGCCCATCGCGTGGGCGAGGTAGTAGACGGCCTCGATGTCGGCGACGGCCCGGCGCACGGCGTCGGCGTCCTGCAGGTCGCCGGCGGTGATCTCGACGTCGTCGTGCCAGGGGACGTCCTGCAGCTTCCGGGGCGTGCGGACGAAGACGCGGACGGTGTGACCGGCTTCGAGGAGACGTGGGACGAGACGACCGCCGATGTAGCCGGTGGCCCCGGTGACGAGGACGCGCATGCGGGGCACGGTACGCGGCTCGGCTCCGGGTAGGCTTGCCGGGTGGACAAAGCAGCGTTCTCCGTCACCGCCGATGCCGTCCGTGGTCTCATCGACCACGCGATCCTCAAGCCCGAACTCACGCGTTCGGACGTCGACGCCCAGCTCGACGAGGCCGCCGCGTACCGCGTGTTCAGCGTGTGCGTCCGCCCGAGCGACGTCGCGCGCGCCGTCGAGCGCCTGACCGGCACCGGGGTCGGCGTCGGCACGGTCATCGGCTTCCCGCACGGCACCACGTCCACCGCGGCCAAGGTCGCCGAGTCGCTGCAGGCCCTCGCCGACGGTGCGTTCGAGCTCGACATGGTGCAGAACATCGGCGCCGCGAAGTCCGGCGACTGGGAGCGCGTCGAGGCCGACGTCCGCGCCGTGGTCGACGCCGCGGGCAGCACCGTCGTCAAGGTCATCCTCGAGACCGCCTTCCTCACCGACGACGAGATCGTCGCCGCGTCGCGCGCCGCACGGTCCGCCGGTGCCGCCTTCGTGAAGACCTCCACCGGGTTCGCCGGCGGTGGCGCCACCGCGGAGCACATCGCCCTCATGCGCGCCACGGTCGGCCCCGACACCGGTGTGAAGGCCTCCGGCGGCGTCCGCGGGCTCGACACGCTGCTCGAGATGGTCGAGGCCGGTGCGGACCGCATCGGCACGAGCGCCTCGGCACGCATCCTCGACGAGGTCGCGCACCGCGCCGAGACCGGCACCGCGTCGGCCGTCGGCGACGACACCACGTCCTACTGACGGTCCGGGGCGCGAGCCCCCGCGACCTCCAGCACCACCCGACCCACCACCAGGGGCCGGCGCCCACCGGACGCGACGACGCGTGCGGGACCGGCACCGCGCCTCCAGACCGCCGCATCGGAGCGCGCATGTCCACCACCCAGTCCACCCCGCTCGCCCTCGCCGTCGACCTCGGCGGGACGAAGGTCGAGGCGGCCCTCGTCACCGACGCCGGCGTCGTCCTCCCCGCCACGCGGTTCCGCAGCCCGACCGGCCCCGGCCGGACGTCCGACGAGCTGCAGGCCGCGGTCGACGAGGTCGTGACGGCCGCCCTCGCCGCGCTGCCGACGGACGCCACGCTCGTCGGTGTCGGCATCGGCTCGGCCGGTCCGGTCGACGAGGAGCACGGACTCGTGTCCCCGCTCAACATGCCGGTCTGGCGCGGGTACCCGCTCCGGGACCGCGTCGCCGCGCACGTCCCCGCCGGCGTCCCGGTGACGCTCCGCATGGACGGCCTGGCGATCACGCTCGCCGAGCACTGGGTCGGTGCGGCGCAGGGCTCCGACCACGTGATGGGCATGATCGTGTCCACCGGCGTCGGCGGCGGCCTGATCCTGCACGGCCGGACCGTCAGCGGCCCGACGGGCAACGCCGGGCACATCGGCCACGTCGAGTGCGGCGGCTTCGACGACCACTGCGCGTGCGGCGGCACCGGATGCCTCGAGGCGATCGCCAGCGGCCCGAAGACCGTCGCGTGGGCGCAGCGCCAGGGGTTCACCGGCAGCACCGGCGAGGAGCTCTCCGCGGCCTACGCGGCGGGCGACGAGATCGCGGTCGCGGCCGTCAAGCGCAGCGGTCGCGCCCTCGGGCAGGCCATCGCGGCGGCCACGAGCCTCGTCGACCTCGAGGTCGTGGCCATCGGCGGCGGGTTCTCGCACGTCACGCCCGACCTCTTCGAGTACGCGCGCGAGGCGGTGGCGGAGCGTGTCGAGTTCGGCTTCGTGACAAAGGTGCGGATCGTCCCGACGGGGCTGTCGCAGGACGGTCCCCTCATCGGCGCCGCGGCGCTCGTGCACCGGGCCGACGTGCTGCGCTGAGGACGTCGGCTCTCGACGGCACGTCCTGACGGACGGGAGGCGCGGTGCGGGGCCGACCCGCGCCTCCTGGCCCACAAGTGGTCACGTCGCGGGCGCACGTCTGTCGCTCTCCACAGGGCGCGTCGATGCGCCGTGCGCGTCGGGCAGGATGTCCGGGTGTCCCGAACCCGGCTGCTGACGAGTGACGACTGGCCCGAGGCCGAGCTGCGCGCAGCGGTCCTCGCCGGCGAGCTCGTGGCCGTCGGGGCGTGCTGGGCCTCCCCCGCCGAACCGCAGACCCCGTCACTCCGGGCGGCAGCCGCGGCGTGGGCCCTCCGTGACGCGCGCCTCATCGCGAGCACCCGGACGGCCGCGTGGGTCTGGGGTGCCGTCTCGCGTGCACCGGCCCCGCTCGAGGCCTGTGTCCCGCTCCGGGTCCGCGTGCACGTCGACGGCGCGCTGCGCGTCCGTGAGGTCGTGATCACGGACGAGGACGTCGTCGTGCTCGGTGGCCTCCGCGTCACCACGCCGCTGCGCACGGTCGTCGACCTGCTGCGCAGCCCCGGGGACCGGCCCGGTGGGTTCGACCCGTCGGACGCGGCAGCGGTGGCCGGACTCCTGGCGATCGGTGCGGTGTCGGTCGCGGCGGTCGCCGGGTCCCTCGCGACGCTCGGGACGATCCCGATGGCCCGGCAGGCGGAGCGGCGGTTGCGGGACGTGCTCGACGCGGCCGGGGAGCCGGTCAGCCCGCGCTGACCCGGTCTGGTCGACCGGGTCTCGGGTCAGCCCGCGCTGACCCGGTAGACGTCGTAGACCGCGTCGATCCGTCGCACGGCGTTGAGCACACGGTCGAGGTGGGTCGTGTCGCCCATCTCGAACACGAAGCGGCTCAGCGCGAGCCGGTCGGAGGACGTCGAGACCGTCGCGGACAGGATGTTCACGTGGTGGTCCGTCAGCACCCGGGTCACGTCGCTGAGGAGCCCCGACCGATCGAGCGCCTCGATCTGGATCTGCACGAGGAACACCGACTTCGAGGACGGCGCCCACTCGACCTCGATCATCCGGTCGGGCTCGTTCATGAGCGACTTGACGTTCGTGCACGAGGCCTGGTGCACCGAGACGCCCTGGCCACGGGTGATGAACCCGACGATCTGGTCGCCCGGGACCGGCGTGCAGCACTTCGCGAGCTTGACGAGGATGTCCGGCGCGCCACGCACGAGGACGCCGCTGTCGCTGTTGCGCAGCTGCCGGCTCGTGACCTGGCGGGGGAAGCTGAGCTCCGGCTCTTCCGTCTCGGTCTCGGTCTGGACGTTCCCGAGGACCTTCTCGATCACCGACTGCGTGGAGACGTGCCCCTCGCCGACGGCCGCGTACAGCGCCGAGATGTCGTCGTAGCGCATGGACGACGCGACCTCGGAGATCGAGTCCTGGCTCATGATGCGCTGGAGCGGCAGGTTCTGCTTCCGCATCGCCCGCGCGATCGCGTCGCGGCCCTGCTCGATCGCCTCTTCGCGGCGTTCCTTGGTGAACCACTGCTTGATCTTGTTCCGGGCGCGTGGGCTCCGGACGAAGGTGAGCCAGTCCTGGCTGGGGCCGGAGTCGGGGTTCTTCGAGGTGAAGATCTCGACGACGTCGCCGCTCGACAGGGCACTCTCGAGGGGCACGAGACGCCCGTTGACCTTGGCGCCCATCGTGCGGTGGCCGATCTCGGTGTGCACGGCGTACGCGAAGTCGACGGGGGTCGCACCGGACGGCAGCCCGATGACCTTGCCCTGGGGCGTGAAGACGTAGGTCTCCTTCGCACCGATCTCGTACCGGAGCGAGTCGAGGAACTCCCCCGGGTCGCTCGTCTCGGCCTGCCAGTCGGTGATGTGCGCCAGCCACGCCATGTCCTGGTCGGTCGCCGACGAGGAGTCTACGTCACGGCCGGCCGCGCGCTGCTTGTACTTCCAGTGGGCGGCGACACCGAACTCGGCCCGCTGGTGCATCTCGTGCGTGCGGATCTGGATCTCGACCGCACGGCCCTGCGGACCCAGGACGGTGGTGTGCAGCGACTGGTACAGGTTGAACTTCGGCGTCGCGATGTAGTCCTTGAACCGACCCGGCAGCGGCGTCCACCGCGCGTGCACGGAACCGAGCATCGCGTAGCAGTCGCGCACGGTCGGGACGAGGACACGGATGCCGACCAGGTCGTAGATCTCGTCGAACTCGCGCCCGCGGACGATCATCTTCTGGTAGATCGAGTAGTACTGCTTCGGCCGGCCCATGACCTCGCCGCGGACCTTGGCGGCCTTGAGGTCCTTCTTGAGCGTGCCGATGACGTTCTGGACGAACTGCTCGCGCTTCGGCTGGCGTTCCTTCACCAGGCTGTCGATCTCGACGTACAGCTTGGGGTGGAGCACCGCGAACGAGAGGTCCTCGAGCTCCAGCTTGATCATCTGGATGCCGAGCCGGTGCGCGAGCGGCGCGTAGATCTCGAGGGTCTCCTTCGCCTTGCGCGTGGCGGAGGTCGACTCGACGAAGCCCCACGTGCGGGCGTTGTGCAGCCGGTCGGCGAGCTTGATGACCAGGACGCGGATGTCCTTCGACATCGCGATGACCATCTTGCGGACGGTCTCGGCCTGGGCGCTGTCGCCGTACTTGACCTTATCGAGCTTCGTGACGCCGTCGACGAGCATGGCGATCTCGTCGCCGAAGTCCTCGCGCAGCTGGTCGAGCTGGTAGTCGGTGTCCTCGACGGTGTCGTGCAGGAGCGCCGCGGCGATGGTGATCGGCCCGATCCCGAGGTCGGCGAGGATCTGCGCCACCGCGACCGGGTGCGTGATGTAGGGCTCGCCCGACTTGCGCTTCTGCCCGTCGTGCGCGCGTTCCGCGACCGAGTAGGCGCGCTCGATGAGCGTCACGTCGGCCTTGGGGTGGTGCGACCGGACGGTGCGGATCAGGGTGTCGACGGCACCGGCGGGCTGGGCGCGCGAGAACAGCCGCGGCAGCAGCGACCGGAGCGAACCGAGGTTGCCGGTCGTGTTCGGCCCGAGCGGACTCGTCGGCCGGGGTGCGGAACCGGGGCGGCTCGCGGAGCCGGTGTCCTGCCCTGCCCGCGGCGCAGAGGCGTCTTGCGGCGTGGACTCACGCGTGTCCGTCATGCTGCGCCTCCCGGGATGCCCGTCCGAGCTCGATCCGACAAGACTACGCGTGTCCGGTCAGTGCTCGTGACGCGGTTCGCCCTGGGCGTCGCGCACCACGGGGGCGCCCGACTGCTCCCACGCGACCATGCCGCCGACGAGGTTCACCGCGGGGACACCGGACTGCTCGAGCGCCGCCACGACCCGTGCGGAGCGTCCGCCCGAGTGGCAGACGATGATCGCGGGCTCGTCGCCGCCGTCGATCTCCTTCCACCGGGCGACCAACTCGGACATCGGCACGAGGGTCGCCTCGGGAGCGTGGACCTCGTCCCACTCCCCCTGTTCGCGCACGTCGAAGAGGCGCGCACCGGCGTCGATCCGCCGACGGGCCTCGGCGACGTCGATGTCGACGATCTCCGCCGGCATCAGACGCCCGCCGTCGCGTCGACCTCGCGCTGACGCTTGGCGGCAGCGGCCTGCTTCTTGGCGTCGGCCTGCTTGATCTTCGGCTCGTTCTCTCGCAGGTGCGCGTACATCGGCGACGCGATGAAGATCGTCGAGTAGGTGCCGACGATGATGCCGATGAACAGCGCGAGCGAGATGTCGCGGAGCGTTCCGGCACCGAGGATGTACGACCCGATGAAGAGGATCGCGCCGACCGGCAGCAGAGCGACGACCGAGGTGTTGATCGACCGCACGAGCGTCTGGTTCACCGCGAGGTTCACCGACTGCACGAAGGTGCGGTGGGACTCCTGGCTCGTGTTCTCGCGGACCTTGTCGAACACCACGACGGTGTCGTACAGCGAGTAGCCGAGGATGGTCAGGAAGCCGATCACCGCCGCGGGCGTGACCTCGAGCCCGACGATGCCGTACACGCCCGCCGTGATGAGGAGATCGTGGAGGAGCGCCACCATCGCGGACACCGACATCTTCCACGTGCGGAAGTACAGCGCCATGAACACCGCCGCGAGGGCGAGGAAGATCACGAGGCCGCGGATCGCCTGGTTGAGCACGTCGGCACCCCAGGTCGCACCGATGAAGGTCGCGGCGACCTGGCTGTCCGGGACGTCGTAGGCCTTCGCCAGGGCGTCCTGGACCTCGGATGTCTCACGGTCGGTGAGCTGGCCGGTCTGCACGCGGATGCCGTGCGTCCCGAGCTGCGAGACACGCGGGACGCCGTCGGGGACGATCGACTCGACGGTCTCGGTGGCGAGGTTCTGGTCGAGCGTCTTCACGTCGGAGAGCGTGAACTCGGACCCGCCGGTGAACTCGATGCCGAGCTGGTACCCGCCACGCAGCCACGGGACCGCGAGCGAGACCACGATCGCGATGATCGCGATGACGTACCAGGTCTTGCGGCGGCCGACGATGTCGTACGAGCGCTTCCCCGTGTAGAGGTCGCTGCCGAACTGGCTGAAGCTGGCCATCAGTCGTCCTTCCCGTCCGGCGTCGTGCCGTTCTCGCCGGAGGCCTGCGCGGCCTTCCGCTCTGCGATCGTCTGTCGGCGCTGCGCCTCACCGGCGCTGCGCTGACGCCTGCCGTCGACGACCGGCGCGCGGAACTGCGCGCGACCGCGGTAGACGGCACCGAGGGCCGCGGGATCGAGCCCGCTGAACCGGTGTCCCTCGCCGAAGAAGCGGCTGCGGGCGATGAGCTGCATCATCGGGTGCGTGAACATCACGACCACGACGACGTCGATCAGGGTGGTGAGGAGCAGCGTGAACGCGAAGCCCTTCACGTCGCTCACCGCGAGGATGTAGAGCACCACGGCGGCGAGGAAGTTGATCGAGTCGGACGCCAGGATCGTGCGCAGTGCACGCTTCCAGCCGGCCTCGACGGCGCTCTCGAGGCCTCGGCCGTCACGGAGTTCGTCCCTGATGCGCTCGAAGTACACGATGAACGAGTCCGCCGTGATGCCGATCGCGACGATCAGACCCGCCACGCCCGCCAACGACAGGCGGTAGTCGACGCGCCAGGACATGATCGCGATCACGAGGTACGTCAGCGCCGCGGCCACACCGAGCGAGAGGACCGTGACGAACGCGAGCGCCCGGTACTGGATGACCGAGTAGATGATGACCAGGATCAGACCGATCAGACCCGCCACGAGGCCACCGACGAGCTGCGCGGTACCGAGGGTCGCGGAGATGTTCTCGTTCGACTGGACCTGGAAGTTGATCGGCAGCGCGCCGTACTTCAACTGGTCGGCGAGGGTCTTCGCGGAGTCGGCCGTGAACGAGCCGGTGATCTGCGCCTTGCCGTTCGTGATGGCCGCGTTCGACGCCGGGGCCGTGATGACGGAACCGTCGAGGACGATCGCGAACTGGTTCTGCGGCGGCTGCAGCTTGACGAGCCGGCTGGTGACGTCTCGGAAGTCGTCCGAGCTCTTGCCCTTGAACGTCAGGTTGACGGCCCACTGGCCGGTCGACGTGCCCTGCGAGTCGGTCGCGAGGCCGGAGGTGGCGTTGCTGATGCCCGAGCCGGACACCTCGACCGGGCCGAGGATGTACTTCGCGGTACCGTCCTGGTCACAGGTGACGAGGGGCTCGTCGTCCGGCGCCGTCGTGACGTCGTCCGGCGCGTTGCAGTTGTAGTTCGTGTACAGGTCCTGCAGCGCCGGCGTGACCTGGGACAGGTCGCTTCCGTTCGTCGGCTTCGTGCTCGGGGTCGCCTGCAGCGAGGCCGGGGGCGTGTACGGCGTCGGCGACGCGGACGAACCGTTGCTGCCGCCCACCGCGGTGTTGGTCGCCGCCTCGGTGTAGAGGACCGGGCGGAAGGTGAGCTTCGCGGCCGCCTCGATGCGGTCGATCGTCGCCTTGTCCGGCTTGCCCGGGATGGAGACGACGATGTTGTTCGTCCCCTGGGTGTTGATCTGCGATTCCGAGACACCGGTCGCGTTGATGCGCTGCCGGATGATGTTCACGGCCTGGTTGAGCTGCTGGCTCGTCACCGAGCCGCCCTCGGTGTTCTGCGCCGCGAGCGTCAGCTGCGTGCCGCCCTGGAGGTCGAGGGCGAGTTCCGGGACCCAGCTGGCCCCTTCGAACCACTTGCCGCTGTCGTCCTTGGTGTTCCCGGCGAGGACCGACGCGGCGGTGTTCAACCCCGCGAGGACCGCCATGAGGATCACCAACCAGGTCAGCGAGCGGATCGCCTTCTTGACGGGTGTCGATCGTGCCACCGGTCGTCTCGTCTTTCTGTCAGGACCGACGGCGGTTGACCGGCGGCAGGTGTCGCCGCCGGGTCGGTGGACCCGGCGGCCGAGGAGTCAGTCTTCGGTCTTGCGCTTCGCAGCGTCGGTGTCGGCGTCCGTGGACTCGACACGCTCGCCGTAGATCGGCTCCCCGTTGAGCTCGGCGACGGGCTTCGGCGCTGCCGGCTCGTCCTCGGGCGTGGCCGTGGTGGTGATGTCCGACGCGGTGTCGTCGACGACACGCGACAGGGTCTGGCGGTGGACGGTGACGACCGTTCCGGGTGCGATCTCGACGTCGGCCGTGACCTTCTCGTCGTCGACCGACAGGAGCGTGCCGTACAGACCGAAGGACAGCATGACCTTCGCGCCCGGCACCATCTTGGTGGCGAGCTCGCCCTGCTGCTTCTTGCGCTTCCGGCTGTTGTAGAACATGAAGGCCGCGAACGCCACGACGATGACGATGAGGATGACTTCTTGACCCATGATGCGTTGCCTTCTCTGGTTGCTCGGTTTCGGGCCGTAGCAGTCTAGGGCACACGTCTGTGCGTGGCATGTCACCGAGACCGCGGACGGGGACGTCAGTCGGCGTCGTCGTCGAACAGCCCGGGCTGTGCGAGGCCGGTCTGCCCGGGTGTCATGTCGAAGTGCCGCCAGGCCTGCGGGGTGGCGATCCGGCCGCGGGGGCTGCGGGTGACGAGGCCGACCCGGACGAGGAACGGTTCGACGACCGACTCGATGG
The DNA here is from genome assembly GCF_031453355.1 of Curtobacterium sp. SORGH_AS_0776. NCBI lineage: Bacteria > Bacillati > Actinomycetota > Actinomycetes > Micrococcales > Microbacteriaceae > Curtobacterium > Curtobacterium sp. SORGH_AS_0776. Next base: position 2,712,422 of record NZ_JAVIYU010000001.1, on the reverse strand, counting down.
TCTCGGACTCTTCCCCGACGGACACCGCGAGGGTGTTCAGGCCGACGGGACCGCCGTCGAAGCGCGTCAGCATCGTCTCGACCACGGCGCGGTCGAGACGGTCGAGTCCGAGTTCGTCGACGTCGTAGAGGTCGAGGGCGCCCTGCACGGCGGCCATGCCGTCGGTGGTGCGGTGCACGAGGGCGTAGTCGCGGACACGTCGGAGCAGGCGGTTCGCGATGCGCGGTGTGCCCCGGGAGCGCCCGGCGATCTCGCGCAGGGCGGACCGGTCGATGTCGAGTTCGAGCAGGTGCGCCGCCCGGATGAGGACCTGCTCGAGCTCGTCCTTCTCGTAGAACTCGAGGTGGGCGGTGAACCCGAAGCGGTCGCGCAGCGGGTTCGGCAGGAGGCCGGCACGGGTGGTGGCGCCGACGAGGGTGAACGGCGCGAGGTCGAGCGGGATGCTCGTGGCGCCGGCCCCCTTGCCGACCATCACGTCGATGCGGAAGTCCTCCATCGCGAGGTAGAGCATCTCCTCTGCCGAGCGGGCCATCCGGTGGATCTCGTCGATGAACAGGACCTCGCCGGGGACGAGGGACGACAGCACCGCGGCGAGGTCACCGGCGTGCTGGATCGCCGGGCCGCTCGACATCCGCAGGGGGCGACCGGACTCGTGCGCGACGATCATCGCGAGGGTCGTCTTGCCGAGTCCGGGAGGGCCGGCCATCAGGATGTGGTCGGGCGTCCGGTCCTGCAGTGCCGCCGCCTTGAGGAGCAGGTCGAGCTGCCCCCGGACCTTCCGCTGCCCGACGAACTCGTCGAGGGACTTCGGGCGGAGGGCCCCCTCGAACGCGAGTTCCTCTTGTGACTCGGCGCCCGCGGCGGTGATCCCGCTCACCGGCCGGCACCGGCGGGGCGGAGCGCCCCGAGGGCGGCGCGGAGCAGTGCCTGGGTGCCCATCGAGGCGACGCCCGGCTCGGACGCGATGGTCTCGTCGACCGCACGCTGCGCCGCGTCCTCGCGCCAGCCGAGGCCGACGAGGGCGGCGACGACGTCGGTCGCGGCCGGGTGCGCGGTGCCGCCGCGGGCCGCCACGACGGGGACCTGCTCGAACGCGGCGAGCTTGCCGGAGAGGGCGACGATGATGAGCTTGGCGGTCTTCGGGCCGATGCCGGAGACCTTGCGGAAGGCGCCGTCGTCATCGTGCGCGACGGCGTTCGCGACCTGGGCCGGGTCCATGTGGGCGAGGACGCCCATCGCCGACTTCGGGCCGACGCCGGACACGCTGCGGAGGAGGTCGAACACCTGGAGCGCGTCGGTGGACTCGAAGCCGAAGAGGAGGTGCTCGTCCTCGCGCACGATCATCGCGGTCCGGACGAAGACCTCGGACCCGTGGCGCATCGTCAGCGCGTGCGCCGGGGTCACCGTGACCGCGTAGCCCACTCCCCCGACCTCGATCACCACGCCGGAGCCGGCGATGTCGATGCAGGTGCCCCGGAGACTCGCGATCATGCCCCGAGCCTACGGCCGGCCACCGACGATGCCGACGAGCCACGCTGCGAGCGACCGGCGGCCGCGGCCGCGGCGCGTGCCAGCGGCGAGTCGACCGTGCCGCCCTGTGCGTCCCGCCACGCGCGCTGTGCCGGGGTGAGGTTCGTGGCACGCGTGCCGACCGTGTCGGGTGACCCGAGCCTCCAGGCGTGGCACACGGCCAGGGCGAGCGCGTCCGCGGCGTCGGCGGGCTTGGGGGCCTCGTCGAGGCCGAGCACGCGCGCGATCATCGTCTGCACCTGGCGCTTGTCCGCGTTGCCGTACCCGGTCACGGCGGCCTTCACCTCGGACGGGGTGTGCAGCCCGACCGGCAGCCCCCGTGCCGCCGCGGCGTGCAGCGCGAGGCCGGCGGCCTGCGCCGTGCCCATGACCGTCCGGACGTTCGCCTGCGCGAACACCCGCTCGACCGCGACGGCGTCGGGACGGTGCTCGTCGATCTCGGCGGCGATGCCGTCGGCGATGCGGAGCAGCCGCTGCTCGAGCGCCATGTCCGCCGGGGTGCGCACGACCGTCACGTGGACGAGCCGGGCGCGGCGGTTCGATGCGACCTCGACGATGCCGACGCCGCACCGCGTGAGCCCGGGGTCGACCCCGAGCACGCGCAGCATCGGGCTAGTCCTCGTCCTCGTCGAGCTCGGCCTGGACGTCCGCGGGGATGTCGAAGTTCGAGTAGACGTTCTGCACGTCGTCGCTGTCCTCGAGCGCGTCGATCAGGCGGAACACCTTGCGCGCCGTGTCGGCGTCGACCGGCACCTTGAGGCCGGGGACGAACTCGGCGTCGGCGGAGTCGTAGTCGATCCCGGCGTCCTGCAGCGCGGTGCGGGCCGCGACGAGGTCGGTCGCTTCGGTGATGACCTCGAAGCCGCCGCCCTGGTCGATGACGTCCTCGACGCCGGCGTCCAGCACCGCCGTCATGACGGTGTCCTCGTCGAGGCCGTCGGTCTTGGTGACGGAGATGACGCCCTTGCGGGAGAAGTTGTAGGCGACGCTGCCCGGGTCGGCCATGGTCCCGCCGTTCCGCGACATCGCGGTGCGGACCTCGGCAGCGGCACGGTTCTTGTTGTCCGTGAGGCACTCGATGAGCATCGCGACGCCGTTCGGGCCGTAGCCCTCGTACATGATCGTCGTGTACTCGATCGTCTCACCGGTCAGGCCGGCACCGCGCTTGATGGCGCGGTCGATGTTGTCGTTGGGGACCGAGGTCTTCTTGGCCTTCTGGACGGCGTCGACGAGGGTCGGGTTGCCGGAGAGGTCGGCGCCGCCCATCTTGGCGGCGACCTCGATGTTCTTGATGAGCTTCGCGAACGACTTGGCACGTCGCTGGTCGATGACGGCCTTCTTGTGCTTGGTCGTTGCCCACTTGGAATGCCCGGACACGGTGCTCCTTGCGTCTTGCGGAAAGTCCCGTCCAGCTTAGCGGCCTGGAGGGACGGTGCGGCCCCGCCTCGCGGGCGGGCCCGTCGACGCACGTACGATGGGGCGCAGCACCGGGACGACCAGGGGGAACGCATGACCGATCCGCTGTCCGCACTGGAGGCCGCCGTCCAGGCGCTCCCCGACGACCGGACCCTCCGGGTCCGCTACGCCGAGCTGCTCGCCGACGCCGGCCGGTACGGCGAGGCGATCGAGCAGGCGAGCGTCGTGCTCCGCGAGGCGCCGGAGGACGAGGCGGCGACGGCGGTCGTCCGGCGCGCGGCCCTCGCGGCATCGGAGCCGCCGGAGCCGGCGGTCGCGCCGCCGACACCGGCACCGAGCGACCGGCACGAGGACATCGACTGGTCCGAGCTCGAGGCGTCGATCGCGAACCCGACCGAGCCGCCGTTCGTCGAGCGGGTCGTGACCGAGCACGACGAGGAGCTCGTGACCGAGGCTGCCGAGACCGCCGAGGACGCCGACCCGGTGGCGGAGCTGCGGCGCGAGACCGTCCGGCTCGCCGACGTCGGCGGGCTCGAGGTCGTGAAGCGGCGGATCGACGAGTCGTTCCTGCAGCCGATGGCGCACCCCGAGATCGCGGCCGCGTTCGGCAAGAAGCTCCGCGGCGGCCTGCTGCTGTACGGTCCGCCCGGCTGCGGCAAGACGTTCCTCGCCCGCGCGATCGCCGGCGAGCTCGGGGCGCACTTCGTCTCCGTCACGCTCAGCGACGTGCTCGACCGGTTCATCGGCGAGAGCGAGAAGAACATCCACCGGGTGTTCCGCACGGCCCGCGAGCACGCGCCGGCCGTGCTGTTCTTCGACGAGATGGACGCGATCGGCGCGAAGCGGAGCGGGAACACGTTCTCGTCGTTCCGGAACGTCGTCAACCAGATCCTCGTCGAGATGGACGGGGTCGACTCGCAGAACGACGGCGTCTACGTCCTCGCGGCCACGAACCACCCGTGGGAGGTCGACGCCGCGCTGAAGCGACCGGGACGCTTCGACCGGATGGTCCTCGTCCGTCCGCCGGACGACGACGCCCGCGAGGCGATCCTCCGTGTCCACCTCCGCCGACGGCCGATCGAGGGCATCGACCTCGGCGACCTCGTCCGTCGTACGAAGGGGTTCTCAGGCGCCGACCTGGAGCACCTCGTGACCACCGCGGCGGAGAAGGCGATGACGGAGTCGATCCGGACCGGGTCGGTGCGGCCGATGCGGATGGACGACATGCGCGCCGCCCTCAAGGAGGTCAAGCCGTCGATCGGCCCCTGGGTGCAGACCGCCCGCAACGTCGCGGAGTACTCCAACGCCAGCGGCGAGTACGACGACATGGTCGAGTGGCTCCGCGAGGAGAAGCAGCTCTGATGGCCGACGCGGTCGACGTCGTGGTCGAGCGCGCCGACGCGCTCCTGGGCTTCAAGCGCCCGGACGACGCGCGGGCCGTCCTCACCGCCGCCGTCGCGAGCACACCGGACGACCCCCGGCTGTGGGCGACGCTCGCACGGGCGGAACGTGCACGCCACGACCACGCCGCCAGTCGCACCGCCGTCGAGCGCGCCCTCGCGCTCGACCCCGACAACGCCACCGCACTGTCCGCCCGGGTGAACGCGATGCTCGACGCGAACGAGCGCCAGGCGGCGAAGGCCGCGGCCGAGGAACTGCGCGAGCGCCGGCCGGACTGGGCGACCGCGCACCTGCTGTGGGCGTTCGCACACACACGCTGGTCGCACGCGAAGCGGTCCGCAGCGGAGGAAGCCGCGTGGCCGACGGCGGACGTCGCCCGGTCCGCGGCAGCCCTCGAGCGCGCGCTCGAGCTCGCACCCCACGACGCCCGGCTGTTCGCCGACGCGGCGCAGTGCTACCGCGCCCTCTCGTGGACCGACGCGGCCCTCGCGCCACGGGCTCGCGAGGCCATGGACCGAGCACTCGAGCTCGACCCGAACGACGAGTGGGTGATGCTCGCGGCCGGGTCGGTCCTGCAGCTGTCCGAGCGGGTCGCGCAGTCCGCTCGGGTCCTCGCGCAGCACCCGACGTCGTGGGAGGCCCGCCGGCGTGTGGACGACGGGCTCTGGAGCCTCGTGTCCGTGCCGGTCGGCGTCGTCGCCTGGTCCCTCGTCGTGACGGTGCTCGGCGCCCACATCGCTGCCGGGGGCGGTGCGAACGTCGTGACGAAGACGCTCGGGTGGACCCTGACCGGCATCGCGGCGCTCTGGGTCTGCTTCGTGGAGGTGCACTCGTTCGCGAAGTTCCCGCGCGGACTGCTCCTCCGGACGATGCGGCGGGTGCCGCTCGTGCCGGTCGTGCTCGGCGTCGCCGCACTCACCTGGATCGCCGGTGCCGCCGGAGCGGTGCTCCTGCTCGCCGGCATCGTCCCACCCGCCGGCGACGGGTACACGACCATCGTCACCGTGCTCGCCGTCGCGCTGCTGCTGCAGTCCGCTGCGCAGGACGTCACCACGATCGTGCAACGCCGTCGTCAGGTGCGGTCCGGGCTGTGGGACGGGCTCGTCGCCGACCGCGGACGGCGTCGCAAAGGAGGAGAACGACCGCGGTGGTGCGTACATCGCCGGCTTCGCCGCGCTCGTGACCTGGGGCATCGTCGCGCTGGCGGCACCGACCACGGGGACGTGGGCCGTGGCCGCCGTCCCGCTGCTCCTTGCCACACGGGTGTTCGTGCTGCAGAGCGCGGCGGAAATCCTGCGTGCGGTGGGCCGGCCGCGGCGCGCTCGGCTCGTCGTGTACGCGGTGATCGCCCTCGGGTTCGGCGTGTTCGCCGTCCGGGCCGTCGTGGTGCAGGTGCTGGTCGCCGCCGGCGTGGCCTGACCCCGTCGAGCGACCGGCCGGTCGGCGTCAGGCGGCGCGGACGAGGTCGAGGAAGCGCCGGTGGAAGCGGTCCTCGCCGGCGACCTCGGGGTGGAACGCACTCGCGATGACGGCGCCCTGCTGGACCGCGACGACCTGCCCGTCGGGGAGCGCGCCGAGGACGTCGACCCCGGGGCCGTGCTGCTCCACCACGGGCGCGCGGATGAACACCGCGTGCACCGGGGCCTCGCCGAGGGCCGGCATCGGGATGTCGATCTCGAACGAGTCGTTCTGGCTGCCGAAGGCGTTGCGGCGCACCGTCGTGTCGAGCACGTCGAGCGTCTGCTGCCCGGGGATGCCGGCGGCGATGCGCGAGGAGAGCATGATCATGCCCGCGCAGGTGCCGTACGTCGGCAGCCCGCCACGGATCGCCTCGGACAGCGGCTCGGCCACGCCGAAGGCACGCGCCAGCTTGTCCATGACGCTGGACTCCCCGCCCGGGATGACGACGCCGTCGAGGGCGCCGATCTCCTCCGGGCGACGGAGCGGCACCACGTCGGCACCGAGTTCCGTCAGCGACGCGATGTGCTCACGGAAGTCGCCCTGCAGCGCGAGGACCCCGATGCGGGGCCGGGCGCTCACCAGCCGCGCTCGGCGAGACGGTGCGGTGCGGGGACGTCGGCGACGTTGATGCCGACCATCGCCTCGCCCAGACCGCGGGAGACCTCGGCGATGACCTTGGGGTCGTCGTGGAAGGTCGTGGCCTTGACGATCGCGGCGGCACGCTTCGCCGGGTCGCCGGACTTGAAGATGCCGGAGCCGACGAACACGCCGTCCGCGCCGAGCTGCATCATCATCGCGGCGTCGGCCGGGGTCGCGACGCCACCGGCGGTGAAGAGCACCACGGGGAGCTTGCCGGTCTGCGCGACCTCCTTCACGATGTCGAACGGGGCCTGCAGGTCCTTCGCGGCGACGTAGAGTTCGTCTTCCTTGAGGTGGCGCAGCGCCGCGATCTCCTTGTTGATCGTGCGGATGTGCTTGGTGGCCTCGGACACGTCACCCGTGCCGGCCTCGCCCTTGGAGCGGATCATGGCCGCGCCCTCGGTGATGCGACGGAGCGCCTCGCCCAGGTTGGTCGCACCGCAGACGAAGGGGGTGGTGAAGTTCCACTTGTCGATGTGGTTGACGTAGTCGGCCGGCGACAGCACCTCGGACTCGTCGATGTAGTCGACGCCGAGCTCCTGCAGCACCTGCGCCTCGACGAAGTGGCCGATGCGGGCCTTCGCCATGACGGGGATCGACACGCTCGCGATGATCTCCTCGATCATGGACGGGTCGGACATGCGGGCGACGCCACCCTGCGCGCGGATGTCGGCGGGGACGCGCTCGAGGGCCATGACGGCGGTCGCGCCGGCCTCTTCCGCGATGCGGGCCTGCTCGGCGTCGACGACGTCCATGATCACGCCGCCCTTGAGCATCTCGGCGAGGCCGCGCTTGACGCGGTCCGAGCCGGTGATCGAGGTGCCGGGGGTGCTCGTGGTGCTGCTGCTGTCGCTCATGATGCCGACAGTCTAGTGCTCCGACGGCCACCCTTCGGCGACGAGTCGGCGGGTCTCGCCGAGCAGCTGGGACATCGACTTCGTCCGCGCGATGATCGGGAAGAAGTTCGCATCCGACTGCCACCGCGGCACGATGTGTTGGTGCAGGTGGCCGGCCACACCGGCGCCGGCGACCTCGCCCTGGTTCATCCCGATGTTGAAGCCGTCGCAGTGCGACACGGCACGCAGGACGCGCATCGCCGTCTGGGTGAGCTCGCCGATCTCGCGGAGTTCGTCCGGCGTCCCCTCGTCGTAGAGCGGGACGTGGCGGTACGGGCAGACGAGCAGGTGCCCGTTGTTGTAGGGGAACAGGTTGAGCAGGACGTAGGCGTGCTCGCCCCGCGCGACGATGAGGCCGTCCTCGTCGGACTTGTGCGGGGCCTCGCAGAACGGGCAGTCGTCGTCGTGGCCGCGGCCCCTGCCCTCGCGCCCGGCGTCGATGTACGCCATCCGGTGCGGGTTCCAGAGGCGCTGGAACGCATCGGGCACCGCGGCGCCGGTCGCAGCGTCGCGGATCACGAGTGGGTCGTCCGCCCCGCCGGTGCCGGTCGCACCGGCCGGACCCGACGAGTCGGGAGCGGGCACGGCGGTGGGACCGGCCGCGTCGTCGACGCGACCCGTCCCACCGACGGGATCCGTGCCTCCTGGAGGGGTCATCAGACCTGCGCGCGCTCGCGGATCGCGGTGAGGATGCGCTCGACCGCATCGTCCACGGGCACACCGTTGTCCTGTCGACCGTCGCGGAAGCGGAACGAGACCGCGCCGGCGTCGCGGTCGTCGCCGCCCGCGATGAGCTGGAACGGCACCTTCTGCTTCGTGTGCGTGCGGATCTTCTTCTGCATGCGGTCGTCCGAGTGGTCGACCTCGGCACGGACGCCGTGCGAGCGCAGCTTCGCGACGACCTCGTCGAGGTAGTCGCCGTACTCCGCCGCGACCGGGATCGCGACGACCTGGACCGGGGCGAGCCAGGCCGGGAACGCGCCGGCGTAGTGCTCGGTGAGGACGCCGAAGAACCGCTCGATCGAGCCGAACAGCGCGCGGTGGATCATGACGGGGCGCTGCCGCGTGCCGTCCGCCGCCGCGTACTCGAGGCCGAAGCGCTCGGGCAGGTTGAAGTCGAGCTGGACGGTCGACATCTGCCAGGTGCGGCCGATGGCGTCACGGGCCTGCACCGAGATCTTCGGGCCGTAGAAGGCGGCACCGGCGGGGTCCGGCACGAGTTCGAGTCCGGTCTCCTCCGCCACCTCGCGCAGGGTGTTCGTGGCGACGTCCCACACGTCGTCGTCGCCGACGTACTTCTCGGGGTCCTTCGTGGAGAGCTCGAGGTAGAAGTCGTCGAGGCCGTAGTCACGGAGCAGCGACAGCACGAACTGGAGGGTCGTGGTGAGCTCCTCCTTCATCTTCTCCTGCGTGGTGAAGATGTGCGCGTCGTCCTGGGTCAGGCCGCGCACGCGGGTGAGGCCGTGGATGACGCCGGACTTCTCGTTGCGGTAGACCGTGCCGAACTCGAACATCCGCAGGGGCAGGTCGCGGTAGGACCGGGCCTGCGAGCGGTACGCCAGGATGTGCATCGGGCAGTTCATCGGCTTGAGGTAGTAGTCGGCGCCCTGGCGGGTGATGTTGCCGTCCTCGTCGCGTGCCTCGTCCATGTGCATGGCCGGGAACATGCCGTCCTTGTACCAGCCGAGGTGCCCGGAGGTCTCGAACAGGTCGCCCTTGGTGATGTGGGGCGTGTAGACGAAGGAGTAGCCCTCCTGCTCGTGCCGACGGCGCGAGTAGTCCTCCATCTCGCGGCGGATGATGCCGCCCTTCGGGTGGAAGATCGCCAGGCCGGACCCGATCTCGTCGGGGAAGGAGAACAGGTCGAGCTCGGCGCCGAGCTTGCGGTGGTCGCGCTTCGCAGCCTCTTCCAGCCGGAGCAGGTAGGCCTTGAGCTGGTCCTTGTCGGGCCACGCGGTACCGTACACGCGCTGGAGCTGCGGGTTCTTCTCCGAGCCGCGCCAGTACGCCGCGGCGACGCGCATGAGCTTCGACGCGTTGCCGATGATGCGGGTGTGCGGCAGGTGCGGGCCGCGGCAGAGGTCCTGCCAGACGACCTCGCCCGTCTTCGGGTCGACGTTCTCGTAGACCGTCAGCTCGCCGGCACCGACCTCGACGCTCTCGCCGGAGTCGCCGGCGTCCGCAGCACCCTTGAGGCCGATGAGCTCCTGCTTGTAGGGCTCCCCCGCCATGCGTTCGCGGGCTTCCTCGTCGGTGACGACGACGCGGCGGAAGCGCTGGGCCTGCCGGATGATCCGGTCCATGTTCTTCTCGATCGCCTTGAGGTCCTCCGGTGTGAAGGGCTCGGCGACGTCGAAGTCGTAGTAGTAGCCGTCGGTGACCGGCGGGCCGATGCCGAGCTTGGCGTCGGGGTTGATCTGCTGCACCGCCTGCGCGAGCACGTGCGCGGCCGAGTGGCGCAGGATGTCGAGGCCGTCCTGCTCGTCGAGGGTCACCGGCTCGACGAGGTCACCGGCGTCGACCGAGGCCGCGAGGTCCTTGAGCACACCCGCGACACGGATCGCCACGACGCCGCGGACGCCGTCGAACAGCTCGGTGCCCGTCGTGGTCGTCGTCGCGGTGCGGGGCTCGGGTGCCTGGGGCACGGCTGCGGGCTCGGCGTTCTCCGGCGATGCGCCTTCCGGCGCTGCGGCGACTGACTCGGTCACGATGATGGGACTCCTCGGTTGGATGGTGGATCAAGACTAGTGCGCGAGCCGCCCCCCGAGGCTCACGCGGGGACGGCGCCGAGGGTCTGCACGGGCAGGCGCGGCTCGAGGCGCTCGCGACCCGACAGGCCGTCGAGTTCGAGCAGCGCGGCGAAGCCGATCGCCTCGTAGCCGGCGCGCTCGAGCAGGGTCACGGTCGCGGCCGCGGTGCCCCCGGTCGCGAGGACGTCGTCGACAACGAGCACGCGCGTGCCCGCGGGCAGCTGCCCGGGGCGGAGCTCGAGCTCAGCCTCGCCGTACTCGAGCGCGTACTGCTCGCTGAGGACCTCGCCGGGGAGCTTGCCCGCCTTCCGAACGGTGAGGACGCCGACCTGGTGCTGCGCGGCGATCCCGCCGGCCAGCGCGAAGCCGCGGGCCTCGATGCCGGCGACGGCGGCGAAGCCCTCGCCGATCGCGAAGGGTGCTGCGAGTGCCTCGCACACGCGGCCGAACGCGACCGCGTCGGAGAACACCGGCGTGACGTCGCGGAACAGGATCCCCGGCGACGGGAAGTCCGGGACGATGGCGGTGAGGCGTTCGACGAGTGCAGCTGCGGTTTCGGTCACCCGACAACGGTACGGGAGGCGCGGGGTGCGCCCGACCCGCCGCGCACCGTGCGCGGTTGGTTGCTCGGGAGGCGCGGTGCGCGCCCGCCCCGCCTCGCACCGTGCGCGGTTGATGGCTCGGTGCGGGGCTGCCTCCTTGGTGGCTGGACGCGAGCTCGCACCGTGTTGTCGCCGACGTGCTGGGCGGATTCCGGCGCACGGTGCGGCGCGCGCCGGTCGCGGCGGGCGCGACCACTCGGTGCGGGGCTGGTACCCCGCACCGAGTGGTCCACGACGCACCGGACGGCGCAGAGCGCACCGTGCGGCGGGCAGACAGCAGAGCGCACCGTGCGGCGGGCGGACAGGCGCGCCGTGCCGCCGCGGAGCGCGCCGCGCCGCGCGGCTCAGCGCCAGCGGTTGAGCATGCCGACCTGGGTGAGCCACGCGGCCTCGCGGGCGGCGCGCTCCCGTTCGAGGCGCCGGCGCGTCTCGAGGTCGACCGACGGACGCACGTGGTGCGTCCGACGGCTCCAGATGATCAGGGACATCCCGATGCGGAGTGCGATGCGGTCGGAGAGCGAGACCCGACGGCGCACCGCACGGGTATCGGGGGGACGGTTGACGGTCTTCGTTGACAAGGTGGTGCCTTTCAGGCGTGACGACGACTGCCAGGGCATGGCAGTACTGCCCGGAACGCGGGCAAGGGCGATGAATGCGCGAGAATGCATTCCGCGCCCCGTCGAAGAATGCACGACGGGTGCGGTCAGGAATTGCTGCCGATGGAAGGAGCGTCGCACCGGCCACCGACATTCACGACCGGTGTCGGGCACACGCCGAGTGTGTCACCACGAGGGCGACGGGCGAGTGCGACCGAGGGTCGGAACGGCACCGGACGGCGAGGATGACCTCAGCGCGGACGGGCCGGTCGGAGATGCGACTGGTGTGGGACGCCCCGTGTCAGCGGACCCGGATCGGGGTGCCGCCGGACGTACGGATTCCACGGAACGGAGTCGTTTCGGTGAACATCATGGTCAGGCCCCCTCTCGGTCTCGTGCTGACGCGGTGATTACTGCTCGTGAACACTATCCACACCGGCATTCCCCGCGCAACCCTTTTCTCGAGATTCGTCCGGAATTGCATTCCTGAACAGTTCGGGGACGCCGCACACACAGAACGCCCCGGTCCCACGAGGGGTACCGGGGCGTTCGATGCGGACGCGGCGCCTAGACCGCGGCGGGGACCGCGACCGTGGCGTCGAGCGCGCCGTCGACCACGTCGACCCGGACGGTGTCGCCCTCGGCCACGGCCTCGTCGACCACGAGGCTCGCGATGCGGTCGTCGACCTCGCGCTGGATCAGCCGACGGAGCGGACGGGCGCCGTACTCCGGCTCGTAGCCGTGCTCGGCGAGCCACCCGACCGCGGCGTCCGTCACCGTCAGCGTCATCCCCTGGGCGACGAGGCGGAGCGCGGTGTCCTCGAGCAGGAGCGACACGATCGACTCGATCTGCGAGCGGTCGAGCTTGCGGAACAGCACGATCTCGTCGATGCGGTTGATGAACTCCGGCCGCATCGCCTCACGGAGCTTGCCCATGACCCGGGCGCGCAGGTCGTCCTCGGCGAACCCGTCCGCGGAGCCGACCGGCGCGAAGCCGAGGGCACCGGAGCGCGACGCGAGGAACTCCGAGCCGATGTTCGACGTCATGATCACGACCGTGTTCCGGAAGTCCACCGTGCGGCCCTGGCCGTCCGTCAGCCGACCGTCGTCGAGCACCTGCAGCAGCAGGTTGAACACGTCCGGGTGCGCCTTCTCGACCTCGTCGAGCAGGACGACCGAGTACGGGTTCCGACGGACACGTTCGGTCAGCTGCCCGGCCTCGTCGTAGCCGACGTACCCGGGAGGGGCGCCGACCAACCGCGACACGGTGTGCCGCTCGCCGAACTCGCTCATGTCGAAGCGCAGCATCGCCGACTCGTCCCCGAACAGCGACCCGGCCAACGCCTTCGCGAGCTCGGTCTTGCCGACACCGGTCGGACCGAGGAACAGGAAGCTGCCCACCGGACGACGGGGGTCGCCCATGCCGGTCCGGCTGCGCCGCACCGCGGTCGCGATCGCCCGCACGGCGTCGTCCTGGCCGACGACGCGCTCGTGGAGTTCGTCCTCGAGCGCGGCGAGCCGGGAGCGGTCGCCCTGCGTCAGGCGGGTCGCCGGGATGCCGGTGGCACGCGACACGACGGCCGCGATGTCCTCCTCCGTGATCGAGGTGCCGACGGATTCCGGACCGGCGGCGCGACCTGCGTCGGCCGATCCGGCGGCGGTGATCCGCGCCTCCAGTCCGTCGATCTCGTCGCGCAGGCGCGACGCTTCCTCGTAGTGCTCCTCGGCGACGGCCGCGTCCTTCGACGCGGTGAGCGTCGCGACCTGTGCGCGGAGCGCCTCGACGTCGACGTCGCCCGACAGGGCCAGGCGACGACGTGCGCCGGCCTGGTCGATGAGGTCGATGGCCTTGTCCGGCAGGTGCCGGTCGGTGACGTAGCGGTGCGAGAGCTCGACCGAGGCGCGCAGGGCGTCCGGCGTGTAGGTGACGCTGTGGTGCTCCTCGTAGCGCGGGGCGAGTCCGGTCAGGATGGCGACGGCGTCCTCGACGCTCGGCTCCCCCACCGTGACCGGCTGGAAGCGACGCTCGAGTGCGGCGTCCTTCTCGATCCGGCGGTACTCGTTCAGCGTGGTCGCGCCGACCATGTGCAGGTCGCCACGGGCCAGCCGGGGCTTGAGGATGTTGCCGGCGTCCATCGAACCGCCCTCGCCGCCACCACCGGCGCCGACGACGGTGTGGAGCTCGTCCACGAAGACGATGAGCTCGTCGGCGTGCGCCGCGATCTCGTCCATCGCCTTCGTGAGGCGCTCCTCGAAGTCGCCGCGGTAGCGCGTGCCGGAGAGCATGCCGGCGAGGTCGAGGGCGACCACGCGCTTGCCCTGGAGCAGCACGGGCACGTCGCCGTCGGCGATGCGCTGGGCGAGTCCCTCGACGATGGCGGTCTTGCCGACGCCGGGCTCGCCGATGAGGACGGGGTTGTTCTTGGTGCGACGGAGCAGGATCTCGACGGTCTGCTCGATCTCGTCGGCGCGGCCGATCACCGGGTCGATGCGGCCGTCGCGGGCCCGCTCGGTGAGGTCGGTGCCGAACTGGTCGAGCGTCGGGGTGTCGCTCTCGGTGTCGGTGGTCTGGTCGGTGCTCGTGGGCATCGTGCGCCCCTCCCTGGCGGCCGCCGCGGCCTGCGCGGCGTAGTCCTGCATGACCTGCGGGGTGACGCCGGCACTGGCGAGCAGCTGCCCGGTGACGGTGTCCTGGTCCATGACGAGCGCGAAGAAGACGTGCTCGGGATCGGTGTAGGTGCTGCCGAACCCGCGGGCGGCCTGGGTGGCCTCCAGCAGGATCCGCTGCGCGGTCCCGGTCAGGGCCGGGCGACCGTCGGGCTGCTGGCGGGGTTCGCGCGCCATCGGCAGGCGCTGCTCGACCTCCTCCGCGAACTGCTCGGGGTCGACCCCGGCGTGCCGGAGGACCGCGGTGAACGGGTCGGTGCGGACGAGCACGTGCAGGACGTGCAGGGCGTCGATCTCGTGCTGCCCCTGCTCGGCCGCGAACTCGGCGGTGCGCTGGAGCAGCTCGTGGGTGCGACGGCTGAGCAGTCGCGTGATGTCGACCGGGCGTCCCAGCGGTACGGATCGCTGGGCGCCGGAGTCCTGTGCCGCGAGCAGGCGGGCGAGGAACTCGTCGAACGAGTCGTTGCCGCCGGTCGGGCCGAACGTTGCTGGCAAAGGGACCTCCTGGGAACTTGAGTGCCTTCGACTCAATGCAACGCAGGAGGGACCGGGTCATTCCCGGTCGTGGAAGAAACTTGCGGCGACCCGGCTCAGGTCCGTGCGATCGGTGCTGCTGTCGCCTCGGTGATGCGCACGAGGTCCGCCGGGGACACCTCGATGTCGAAGCCGCGACGCCCGCCGGACACGAAGATGCTCGCGTAGGAGAGCGCCGACTCGTCCACCACAGTCGGCAGCTTCGTCTTCTGCCCGACCGGGCTGATCCCGCCCACCACGTAGCCCGTGCGCTTCTCGGCGAGGGCCGGGTCCGCGAGCGTCGCCTTCTTCCCGCCGACGGCAGCCGCGATCGCCTTGAGGTCGAGCCGGTTCGCCACCGGGACGATCGCCACGGCCAGGGCACCGTCGACCGACACCACGAGGGTCTTGAACACTTGCTCCTCGCGGAGCCCGAGGGCGGCCGCGGCCTCCTCGCCGAAGTTCGTGGCGGTCTCGTGGTGCTCGTACACGTGCGGCGTGTACGCGACCCCTGCCCGCTCGAGGGCGGCGGTCGCTGGGGTGCTCGGCGAACCTGCGGTCATGGGCACGATCCTGCCGTGACCAGCCACTTCCCCCACGACGGCGCGCGGGCGTTACCCTGAACGGACCATGACCGTCGTCGAACTCCTGCTGCGCGCCGCCGCCGCGCTGGTGCTCGGCGACCCGTCGGCCGGCGCCGTCCCGCTGCTCGCGGTCGCCGCGCTCGGGCTCACGGCCGTGGCGGTCGCGGTGCTGGTCGCCGGCGTCCTCGCGATCGTCCTCGGCCTGGTGCCGGTCCGGTCGCTGTCGTCGCGCGCCCCGGCCGACCTCGTGACGCGGATCGCGTGGAGCCACCCCGACGCCGACGGGCACGCCCGACCCCGGGCACCGGGAGCCGTCGCCTGAGGCCCTGACCACCGACCGGTGGACGGGCCGTACACGCGACCCCTCCCACCGAACCGATCGGAACGTCATGGACCTCACCACCCTGCCCCTCCTCGGGCCGCTGCTGCACGGCGGCGCCGACCTCCTCGCCGCGACCACCGCGGCGCTCTCCCCCGTCGCCGGAGGGCTCGCCGCCGCCGTCGCCGTCGTGCTGCTCACCCTCGTGGTCCGAGCCGTGCTCGTCCCGCTCGCCGTGCTGCAGGTCCGCGCGGAACGGGACCGCCGACGCCTCGCCCCGCAGATCGCCGCGCTCCGGAAGCGCCACGCGAAGGACGCCGAACGGCTGCAGCGTGCGATGCAGGAGCTCTACACGAACGAGAAGGTCTCGCCGCTCGCCGGGTGCCTGCCCGTCCTCGCCCAGGCACCGGTGCTGTCGCTCGTGTACACACTGTTCACGCACGCCTCGATCGACGGCACGGTGAACACCCTGCTGACGGCCACGCTCGCGGGCGTCCCGCTCGGGCACTCGCTCGTGGTCGTCGTGACCTCGCCGCTCTGGTGGCACGCGTGGGTCGTGGTGCTCCTGCTCGCCGTGCTCGCCCTCGTGGTCGAGCTCACCCGCCGCGCGAACCTGCGGTGGAACCCGGCGGCGGCGCCGGACGCCGCGGTGCCGGGAGCGGGTGCGACGGCGGCGATCGGCCGGTGGGCACCGTTCGTCACGGTGGTGTTCGCCGCGATCGCGCCCCTGGCCGCCGCACTCTACGTCGTCACGAGTGCGGCGTGGACGCTCGGGGAGCGTGCGGTGCTGCGACGCGTGCTCGCCTGACGTCGCGGTCGGGCGGCGGGCGTGTCAGCCGCCCTGGCCCTCCTGCTGCGGGCCCTGGTCGACGGGGTCGTACTCGGTGCCGCGTCCCTGCTCCTCGTCCGGCAGGGGGACGTGCCGCTCGGTCCCCGTCCCGCCCGGGCTCGTCGCGACGTAGTCGGCCTCCCCGGACTGCGTGTCGTGGCTCAGCGGCTCGAGGGTCTCGGGGTCGGGATCGTGCTTGTCGCTCATGACCCCCGTCTACGCCCCGCGAACTGGGTGCGCGCCCGCACGGCGCCGGTGGGACGATGGGCGGACAGTGCGACCGGACCGGGAGTGCGCATGGCCGACGACGACGTGGCAGCAGAACGAGCACGGCTCGAGGCGCTCGCATGGGGTGGTGCCGCGTCCGAGACCGACGCGGCCGCAGCGCGGCTCGCCCTCGAGCGGCTCGGCCGAGGACGGCGCGGTCCAGGAGGCGCGGCTCCCGTCTCCCCGCGGGCCCGGTCGACGGGGCGGTCGCGTCCGACCTCCGCGGCGGGCTCCGACCGGGCCGTCACGTCCGGCACGACGAGCCCGTTCGGCACCGGCGGCGCGCGGCCCCTCGCCGGTTCCTCTGGCGCCGTCGCCGACCAGATGGCGACGTCGGCACCGCGTCCGGTCTCGGTGCCGTCGACACCGGGGCCGCGGACACCGGACGTGGGACCGCAGGGCGCTGCCGCCGCCGAGGGTGGGCCGGGCCCGGTCGACCGGGCGGCGACCGACGACACGAGCGGGGTCGCCGACGGACCGGACCACGAGACGGAGCCGGGTGACCGTGGCGGAGGCGGGTCGCGCCTCCTGGACCGCATCGGCGCCTGGCGAACGCGAGCCGCACGGGTGCTCTGGACGACCCGGCCACGGGTCTGGATCGGGCTGGGCGTCGCGGCGGCCGTCGGTGTGGCGTTCGCGGCGGGGACGGTGGTCGGGACCTCGAGGCCGGACCCGGCGGCGGCGCCGAGCGTGACGCCGAGTGCCGGGACGATCACGCTCGAGGACCTGCTGGACGCGCCGCAGACCTACGCCGACCAGCTGCCGGGACCGGTCGAGGCGCCGGTCACGCTCCGGACGACGCGACTCATCTTCACGAACCGCGCGCTCGACGGCGGCTCGTTCGAGACGCCCTGGAGCGTGTGGGCCGGCGTCGGGACGGACCGCTCGACGATCTGCCTCGTCGCGACGGCGAACCGGCTGGAGTCGACGTCCGCGTGCTACCCGCGGCAGGACGCGCTGCACGGGTCGGTCTCGCTGTCGGCGCAGTCGATGAGCGGCACGCTGACGCTGAGCCTCCGGGGCGGCGGGGTGCAGGGCACCGTGACGAACGAGAACTGATCGATCGAGCCCGTGCGGACTGCGCCCGCCCGGCCGGTCCTAGGCGGACGGTTCGCCGGATCGACGCGTCCGGATCGCGCCGGTGACCACCCCGACCGATCCGGTGACCGTCTGGATCGCCCGGCTGATCGTCGGGACCGACGTCGTGACGACGGCGAGCGAGGAGGTGATGGCCTCGAGCGACGACGTCGACAGGTGCTCCTGCGCGTGCGTCCGCGCCGGGAAGCCCTTGCGTGCGGCGATCACGACGCCGAGGGACGCGACGAGGACCGCTCCACCGGCGAACGGCATCCACTGGAGGCCGACGGCGCCGAGGGCCTGGCCGCCGAGGGCCGCGCCGCCGGCGATCCCGATGTTCGAGGCGCCGTTCACGAGCGCACCGGCGATGTCGGGCGACACGCCACCGGTGCGGATCGCAGCGGCCATGAAGAGCGTGCCCGTGGTGCCGTTCGCCGCCATCCAGACGCCGGCGACGGTCATCGTGCCCACGAGCGATCCGTGGACGAAGGGCAGCACGGCGAACGCGGCAGCCATGACCACGACCGAGACGATCAGGGTCTGCCGCGGAGCGCGGTCGACGAACAGTCCGGCGAGCCAGAGTCCGACGACCCCGGTGGCACCCAGGACGAGGAGCGCGCCGGAGACCAGGTCGGGCGCGAGTCCGGCGTCGATGGCGTACGGGCCGATGTACGTGTAGACGACGTAGTGGCCCGCGAAGAGGAGCAGGTCGGCGACGACGACCGAGAGCAGGCCGGTCCGGGCCCAGGCGCGCGGCGAACCGATGTGCGGCGAGGAGGCACCGCGGACGGCCGGCAGGAAGGCGAGCGCGACGCCTGCGAGCACCGCCGAGGCGACCGCCACGGAACCCACGGCGGGTCGCCATCCGATGTGCTGCGCGACCCAGGTCGCGATCGGGACGCCGAGCACGAAGCCGAGCGAGCTGCCCGCAGTACACGAATGCGATCGCACGGCCCGCGAGGCGCGGTGGCACGATCCGGGTCGCGTACGCCGAGGCGACGGAGAAGAACAGCGCGTGGGCCACACCGCCGACGATCCGTCCCGCGCACACCACGGCGAAGGACGGCGCGAGCGCGACCATGAGGTTGGAGACGGCGTACCCGACGAGGGTCGCGACGAGGACCGCCTTGCGCGGCAGCCGGGCCGTGAACGACGTCAGGGGCAGCGCGAGCAGGGCCACGGCCGCCGCGTACACGGTGACGACGATGCCCATGGTCGACTCGGAGACCCCGAGGTCGTGGCTCATCGTGCCGAGCAACCCGACCGGCATGAGCTCCGTCGTGATCGCGAAGAACGTGGCGAGCCCGAGCACGGCGATGCCGACGATCGAACCGGTCGTCACGGTGATCGGCCGCGTGTGCGTGGGCACGGCCGAGGTTCGGGTGGTGGTGGTTGACACGGGGCTGACCTCCTCGCTGGGGACGTCCGGGCGCACGGCGACGACGTCGGAGGAGACGAGGAACTGCGCGCTCGAGCTGTGGATGTGGTTGTGGGTACGACTCCACGGCGAGTGCGCTCCTCCAGTCTTGCACGGTGTGGCGAGGGGCGCGAGGGGGTGCCGCTGAGAACTTCCTCGGACCGCTCCAACGGCGCAGTGACGGGAATTGTTCCCGGGACGCAGAACGGGGTGGGACCGCGCGGCCCCACCCCGTTGCGCGACAGGTGTCAGTCCTGCAGGTGCGACGTCCGGCGACGGTTGCGCACCGCGCGGAACGTCAGGAGTCCGCCGCCGAGCAGCACGAGCACGCCCGCGGCGATGAGCCCCGGCGTCAGGTCGGCGCCCGTGTAGGCGAGGGCGCCGTTCGTCGGGCCGGAGCCCGTCGCGGCGACCGGCGCGGCCGTCGGGACGGGGCTCACCGATGGCGTCGGCGTGGCGGTCGGCGTCGGGCTCGGGGTCGCGGCGGCTGCGACGACGAGGTCGTCGACGGTCACCACGTCGGTGTCGTCGAGACCGGACGTGAACCCGACCGTCGCGTCGCTCCCGGAGACCGACACGGTGTAGTCGGTCGACGGGGCGAGGCCGTCGAGCGTGTACCGGCCGTCGGTGCCGGTGGTGGCCGTCACGGGTCCGCCCGAGTCCGCCTCGTCCGGCGTGGCCGTCACGGTGCGTCCGGCGACCGGCGCGTCGTTGGTGTCCAGGACACGGCCGTTCGCGCTCGTGGTGACCGCCTCGGGCGCTGCCGGGGTCGTGAAGGCGAAGTCGCGGGTCTGGTCCGCGCCGCCGCCGACCAGCGTCACCGCGGTGCTCGTCGCCGTGCCCGTCGCGTCCGGTGTCGGCAGTGCCGAGCGGACCGTGTAGGTGCCGCCCACCGTCGTGAACGAGTACGAGCCGTCAGTGCCGGTGACCGTCGTCCCGACGACCGTGCCGGCCGCGTCGAGCAGCTCCACGGCCACCCCGCCCTGTGGTGTCCCGTCGAGGCGGACGACGCCGCCGACGCTCGCGACGGCGGCGGTCTCGATCGGGTCGGCCCGCGTGGGTGCCGCGGGAGCCGCCTCACCCGTCGTGACCGTGACCGGGTCCGCCCCATCGACGGCGACGGTGACCGGTGTGTTCGGGGTCAGGCCTGACGCCGTGTAGTAGCCCTCGTCGTTCGTGACCGTCTGGATCGGCGCGGTCGCGTTCGGGTCGGTGATGACCACGGGGACGTCCGCCGCAGGGTTGCCCGCGTCATCGACGACCTGTCCGATCACCGCGGTGGTCCCCGTGGGCGACGTGAACGTGAAGTCGCGGACCTGGTCCGCACCTCCCGGGACGCCGTTTAACGAGACACCCGTCGCCGTGGCGGCACCCGTCGCCCCGGGCGGAGCGGTGATCGCCACCTCGTAGTCGTTGATGACGGGGAGCTCGGGGAACGCGTACTTCCCCTCGGCGTCCGTCGTCGTCGTGTACACGGTCCCGCGCGGCGCCGTCACGGTGACGGTCGCGCCGGGGATCGGCGTGCCGTCGAGCGTGGCCGTGCCGGTGATCGCGGCGGTGCGGTTGGCGAACCACGTCTGGTAGACGGGGAACCCGCTCCGGCGCTCGTACGTGATGGTCAGGCTCGTCAGCGGGGTCGTCGGCGTGAACCAGGCGGTCGCGCCGGCGGTGTCCACCGAGCCCGTGTTGCCCGTGAGCGTCAGCGTGGCGGGGTCCCAGGTCGGGACGTCCCGCCCGGTCGACCCGTCCGGATCCGCCGGGCACGACCAGCCACCCGGCGAGGTCGCCGAGCACGAGTTGTAGACGCTCTCGAACCCGAGGTCAGCGGCGGTCGCGGCGGCGCCCGACTGGGTGACCGCCGAGATCGTCGCACGGTCGGCGTCGACGTCGCCGAGCACGAAGGACCAGCTGCTCGCACCCGGTGTCGGCTCCGCGAACGTGTACGTGGTGACCGACGGCTGGCCGGCCGCATCGGCGAGCGGTCGCTGGTTGAGGTAGGTGTTGCCGCGACTCGACCCGTACGCCGTGCCCGGACCGGTGTTCGGGCCCTGCCAGGTCGAGTTGCCGCTGATCACGGTCGACTGCCGCGAGTTGGACGTGAAGGTGGTCTCCGGGAAACCAGGCATGCTGACGGTGCCGGTGTAGGCCTTGCTCTGGCCGGCGAGGGTGAACGTCCCCCAGTGTCCGACCGGTTCAGCGGAGGCGGACGACGCGCCGACGAGCGCGAGTCCCCCTCCGAGTGCGAGGGCGGTCAGTGCCGCCGTGACGGTGCGCAAGCGCCGCATCGTGCTCCCCTGCTCGTGCTGACCTGGTCCCTGAGCCAGACGCCGGATTCTCGACGCTTGCTCAGGCTATCCACGGGGCGCGAAGTCCGTCCAGAACGAGACGAGTTCGTGATGGTCGATCACTCCGCGGTCAGCCGGTCCAGCGCCTCGACCTGTCCCGCGACGACCATCGAGCGCGCCTCGTCGATCGGGACCCACCGCGCGTCGTCGACCTCCGGCACCTCGACGAACCGTCCGGAGCCCCGCGGCAGCTCGATCCGCGTCGTGTTCGACCGCACCCGATCGACCGAGAAGCCCGGGGCGTCGACCGCGAACACCCGCACGCGCTTGCCGGACGCCTGCCGCACCTCGCCGAGGTCGGTCACCGGTCCGTCCGGTGCGGCGACCCCGATCTCCTCGGCGAACTCACGCCGTGCGGTGTCGAGCGGGTCCTCGTCCCCCTCGACGATCCCCTTCGGGATCGACCACGCGCGCGGGCGGTTCCGCCAGAACGGCCCGCCCATGTGCGCGATCCAGACCTGCACGCCGGCGTCGTCGGCCCGGTACAGCAGGAGTCCAGCGCTCAACACCACAGCGCGAGGCTACACAGCGGGCAACGGCGACACAGCGGGCAACGGGAGTAGTTTGCAGCGCAAGGAGCGCCATGGCGACGCCCCCGGAGGACCCCGGACGAGGAGGTCGATCGGGATGGACGAACGGTGGACGACGGTCACACTGGCCGCCGACGCGGCGAAGCCGCACGAGGAAGCCCTGCACTGGGTCACGTCCCGGGTCGGCACGGGCATCGAGCGCATCCGGGTCATCGGCGTGGACCCGGCGATCGAAGGGCGCACCGGACCGGACGGCAAGCGCGTGGCCGACGCCCTGGCGGACGCTGCCCGCACCGCGATGCCCGACGTCCGGGTCGAGGTGCGTCGGCACGCCGGGCCCTTCGCCGCGGCACTCGTCGAGGAGTCGGACGGTGGCGACCTGCTCGTCGTCGGGACCTTCCGTGGCCGGCGCGGTTCGACGGCTGGTGGGGACCCGGCGCGGGTCGCCGAACGTGCAGCGGTGCCGACGATCGTCGTGCCGGAGGGGCCGCACCCGATCGACGGCGACGTCGTCCTCGCGGTCGAGGAGCCGATCGACGAACGCGCCCTCGCGATCGCCGTCGACGAGGCGCACCGACTCCACCGTCGCGTGACGCTCCTGCGTGCCTGGGAGATGCCGGTGCTGACCCGCACGGGCCTCACGGACTTCGCCGAGGACCCGTTGCGGTGGCGCACCCGGAACGCCGAGCTGCTGCAGCGGGTCACGACGGCCCTGACCGCTCGGTACCCCGGCGTCCGGTTCCACCCGCTGCTCGTCGAGGGGCACCCGGGCCGTGCGATCGCCGCGCACACCCGCCGTGCCTCGCTCGTCGTGCTCGGCCTCGGGCACGTGACGGCGCTCTCGGGGTCGGTGCTGCACGACGTCCTGCGGGAGACGGCATCGCCGGTGTGCGTGGTCCCACGGGCGGCGCACGGCGCACACGACGTCGGCGGCGCGGAGGTCCCCGCCGCGACCGGTCAGCCGGCGAGGTCGCGCGCAGCGGATGCCACGCGCTTCGTGAGGTAGGCGACGCCTCGCGTGTTCGGGTGCAGGGCGCCCGGCTCGAGGTCGATCCGCCGCAGGTCGCCGGTGCCGTCGAGCGAGACGCCCGACACGTAGGGCTTCTTCGTCGCGCACGCCGAGTGCGCCTGGGTGGACGAGAACACGTCCACGAACCGGACCCCGGCCGCCCGTGCCGCCGACGCCGAGACGTCGTTCAGCGCCTCCTGCACGCCGTGCAGGTACCGCACGTCGGTGTTCGTGAACGGGTACGAGTTCGTCGGGAAGGACCCCGCGAGCGTCCCGAGGTCGAGGGCGGACCGGAAGCAGCCGCCCTTCGGCGTGTGGTCGGCGTCCGGGAAGATCGCCGGGTACCCGAGGAAGACGATCGTCGCGTTCGGCGCGGCCTCCTTGACCGTGGCGAGGGTGTCGGCGATGCCGAGGGCGACGCGGGACTCGATCTTCGTGCCGAGCAGGTCCTCGCCGTCGGTCACGAGCGTGCTCCGGCAGGACGGTGCGTCGCGACCGGAGAACACCGGGCCCTTCGCCGAGAGCGCGAGGCAGGACGCCGCCGTGCCGAAGAGGTCGGCGTCGTTCCCACCGATCGTCAGCGTCACCAGGCGGGTGCGCTCGGACAGCGACCGGATCTGCGGGGGCACACCCTTGAACTGGAAGCCGCTCGTGACGTCGTCGCTCGTGGCGCCACCGCACGTGACGTCGGTGAGGGCGAGCCCGAAGCGCGCGGCGATGCGGTGCGGGTAGTCCTGGGCGGACTGCCCGCACGCACTCGTCGGCAGGTGCGTCGGGTCGGACAGCCCGTACCCGGCGGAGTACGAGTCGCCGAGCGCGACGTACTCGCTGCCCGGCGGGATGTCCGCGAGCGTCTCCGCCGGCACACCGGTCACCGGGTAGGGCTGCGGGACCGGCCACATCGGCGCAGCCGACGACGCACCACCACCCGCGACCGATCCGGCGAGCACGACGAAGACCGCCACCACGGCGAGCAGCGTCGAGCGGACGGAGCGGAGCAGGTTCGGCCTCCAGGGACGGGTCGGACGGACCAGGCTAACCGGTCGACCCGGCTGCCGCGGTCAGCGACCGACCGGGCGCCGCGGTCAGCGACGGCCCAGGCGCCGCTCTCCCCCGCTGCCGGTGCGGTACTCGAGCCCGTAGTGCTGGTAGACCTCCGGTTCGAGCGACGCGTCGAGCTCGCCGTCGGTCGCGATCGTCGGCGCGGCCTTGATGGTCTTCTTCGGGTACGCGACACGCAGGTGCTTCGGCGCGACGAGGGCTCCGGTCAGGGGCACGAACAGGAGCTTCTGGAAGCCGACCATCCCCGTGGTCACCGCGCCGAAGGCAGGCTCGGACGTCGCGGTGTCGTAGTAGATGCTCTCGAGCGTCCCGACCTTGTCGTCCGCCTCGTCGACGACCGGCAGGCCGATCCAGTCCCGGATGTTCGCGGCTTCGAACACGTGCGCCTCCTCGCGAGCACCCGGCGCGTCCGGGTCGCTCCCCGTCGACGCTACCGGGCCTCGGACGGGTCGGTCACGCCGAGCGAGTCCACCGCGGCGAGCACGTCGTCGGGTCCGATGGCGAGCAGCGCGGGGTCCGGGTCCTCGGCGAAGACGTCGCCGCGCCGCACCGAGGCATCGGTGAGGACGACGTGCGGACCGGAGGCGGGCGGCCCCCACGCCTCCGGCGGCGCCGGACCGAAGACGACCACCGACGGGACGCCGTAGGCGGACGCGAGGTGCGCGGCACCGGTGTCGACCGTCACGACGAGCCGTGCGGCCGCGATCACGCCCGCGAAGTCCTGTAGCGCGAGCACGCCGGCCAGGACCGCCCCCGGCGCCAGCCCGGCCGCCTGCGCGACGGCGGCGGCGCGCTCGACGTCGTCCGCGCCTCCCGTCAGCACCACGTCGAGGCCGCGCTCGCGCAGTCCGCGCACCACGGCGGCGAAGCGGTCCGTCGGCCAGTGCCGCGCACCGTGGAACGCGCCGACGTGCACGACCGCGGCACCCTCGGCGACCGGCGGCGCGTCGGGACGGGCGATCGCGACGTCGTCGGGGTCGGCCTCGATCCCGTGCCACCGGAGCAGGTCGGCCCAGCGGTCGCGCTCGTGCACCGCGTCGGGCCACTCCGGTCCGTCGAAGCCGTTCGTGGGGTCGGCGTGGCCGATCACCCGACGGGCACCGAGCGCGGCGACGAGGTCGGACGACTCCGGCCCGGCGCCGTGCAGGTTCACGGCCACGTCGACCGCGCCCGCGGGTGCGCCGATCGGGTGGTCCAGACCATGCTGGGCGAGGTGCACGTCGACCTCGGGTACGAGCTCCACGACGGGCGCCAGCCAGGCCGTCGTCGCGAGCGAGATCCGGTGGTCCGGGAAGGCGCGGCGCAGCGCGTGCAGTGCGGGCACGGCGACGAGCAGGTCGCCGAGCTTGATGGCGCGGAGGACGAGCAGCTCGGGGCGCCCGTCGGACGGGGGCAGGGTGTCGACGGCGGTCACCGCGCCGACGGTAGACGGATGCCGCCGCCCGCCCGTCCGGGAACGCGTTCCGCGGCTGTTCCTGAACACGTCACCGGCCCGCGGTCGGTACGTCAGGAGCATGGCCCTCGCTCCGGACCGCACCGTGCGCGGTCTCCTCTTCGACCGGGACGACACGCTCGTCATCGACGTCCCGTACAACGCCGACCCGCACCGGGTGGTGCCCGTCCCCGGCGCGCGTCGAGCGGTGGCACGTGCCCGTGCCGCAGGGCTGGCGCTCGGGGTCGTCACGAACCAGTCGGTGATCGCGAAGGGGATGGCGACGCGCGAGCAGGTCGACGCCACGAACGCCCGGGTGGACGAACTCGTCGGACCCTTCGACGTGTGGTGCGTCTGCCCGCACGACGCCGACGACGACTGCGCGTGCCGGAAGCCGCGGCCCGGGATGGTCCTCGACGCGGCCGGACGACTCGGCCTCGACCCGTCCGAGCTCGTGGTCGTCGGCGACATCGGCGCGGACGTCGGCGCCGCTCTGGCCGCGGGCGCCCAGGCCGTCCTGGTCCCGACGCCGCGCACCCGGCAGGAGGAGGTCGACGCCGCGCCGACGGTCGCGGCGACGATCGAGGACGCCGTGGCGCTCGTCCTCGACCACGTGCGGGCGGTGCGCTCGTGAGGACCGGACCCCGGGTCCTCGTCGTCCGGCTCGACTCGTTCGGCGACGTCCTCGTCGCCGGGCCCGCCGTCCGGGCCGTGGCCGCCGGCGCGTCCCACGTGACGATGCTGTGCGGGCCGCAGGGTGCGCCCGCCGCGGACCTGCTGCCCGGCGTGGACCGGGTCCGGGTCTGGGCGGCGCCGTGGGTCACCGAGACCGCCCGCCCGATCGACGACGCACTGCTCGCCGACTTCCGCGCCCTGGTCGCCGAGGAGGCGCCGGACGAGGCCGTGGTCCTCACCTCGTTCCACCAGTCGCCGCTGCCGGTCGCGCTGCTGCTCCGCCTCGCGGGCGTCCGTCGTGTCTCCGGCGCGAGCGTCGACCACCCCGGTTCACTGCTCGACGTGCGGCTCCGACCCGGCGAGGACCTCCCCGAGGACGTCCCGGAACCCGAGCGCGCCCTCCGCATCGCCGAGGCCGCCGGGTTCCGACTGCCGTCGGGTGCGTCCAGGAGGCTCGGCGTGCGTCTCGACGTCGCCCCGCCTGCCGAGGTGGCCGGGCTGGACCGGTACGTGGTCGTGCACCCCGGCGCGAGCGTCCCGGCCCGCGCTTGGCCGGAGGACCGTCACCGGGCCCTCGTCGCCGCGTACGCGGCGCAGGGCACCGCCGTCGTCGTCACGGGCTCGCCGGGCGAACGTGCCCTGACGGCGCGGGTCGCCGGCGACACCGCGATCGACCTCGGCGGACGCACCACGCCGGCCGAGCTCGCGGCGGTCCTGGCCGGTGCCGAGGTCGTCGTCGTGGGCAACACGGGGCCGGCGCACCTCGCCGCAGCGGTGGGCGTGCCGATCGTCAGCCTGTTCTCGCCGGTGGTCCCTGCCGTCAAGTGGGCGCCGGACGCACCGCTCGTCGAACTGCTCGGCGACCAGGGGGCTCCGTGCCGCCTCAGCCGAGCGCGCGAGTGCCCGGTGCCGGGCCACCCGTGTCTGTCCTCCGTGCGCATCGAGGACGTCCTCGAAGCGCATCGGCGGCTGCTCGACCGCGCTTCCCGGATGGTCCGGAGAAGTCTGCGGAGCACGCCAGAAGGAGCTGCGTAGCTTCCGGACTGCTCCTCCTCCTGTTCTTCTCCTCCCGACCGGAAGGCCCTGCATGCGGATCCTCGTGTGGCACGTGCACGGCGGCTGGATGGACGCCTTCGTCCGCGGCCCGCACGACTACCTCATCCCGACGAACGTCGAGCGCGACGCGTGGGGCCTCGGCCGTGGCGGCCGCGACTGGCCCGACTCGGCGATCGAGATCGACCCGGCAGACGTCGCGGCCGCCGAGGTCGACGTCGTCGTCCTGCAGCGGACCGAGGAACTCGAACACGCACGACGCCTGCTCGGCGGTCGCGAGGTGCCCGTGGTCTTCGTCGAGCACAACGCACCGCGGACTGACGTGCCGAACAGCCTGCACCCGTTCCGGGACCGCGACGACCTCACCATCGCGCACGTCACGCACTGGAATGCGCTCATGTGGGACTGCGGGACGACCCGTACGACCGTCATCGAGCACGGCGTCGTCGACCCCGGACCGCTCTACACCGGTGCGCTCGACCGCTTCGGCGTCGTGATCAACGAGCCCGCCCGACGGAACCGTGTCGTCGGGACGGACCTGCTCCCCCGCTTCGCCTCGGTGGCGCCGGTCGACGTGTGGGGCATCGGCACCGAACGGCTGCCGGAGCTCGGGTTCGGTGACGGTGTGGTCGCGCTCGGCGACGTCCCGTCCGACCCGATGCACGCCGCGCTCGCGGAGCGCCGCGCCTACGTGCACCCCAACCGGTGGACGTCACTCGGCCTGTCGCTCATCGAGGCGATGCACCTGGCGATGCCGGTCCTGGTCCTGGCGACGACGGACGCGGCCCGCACGGTCCCGGCCGAGGCGGGCGCGATCTCGACCGACGTCGAGGAGCTGGTCCGCGACTCCAGGACCCTGCTCGAGGACCCCGACGAAGCACGTCGCCGCGGGGCCGTGGCACGCGAAGCCGCCCTGGCGCGACACGCGCTCGGACGGTACCTGGCCGACTGGGACGACCTGCTCGACGACGTGGTCACGCGCGGGGGGCGCACGAACCGAGCGGCCCGAGCCGCTCTCGAAGGGAGCCTGCGATGAAGATCGCCATGGTGTCCGAGCACGCGAGTCCGCTCGCGGTCCTCGGCGGGGTCGACGCGGGCGGTCAGAACGTCCACGTCGCGGAACTGTCCGGTGCGCTGGCCGACCGCGGCCACCAGGTCACCGTCTACACCCGGCGCGACGACGCGGGGCAGCCCGTGCGGGTCCCGCTCCGGCCCGGGGTCGAGGTCGTGCACGTCGATGCCGGTCCGGCACGGCACGTCCCCAAGGACGACCTGTTCCCCTACATGAGCACGTTCGCGTCCGTCCTCGCCGCCGAGTGGTTCGTCGACCGGCCGGACGTCGTGCACGGGCACTTCTGGATGTCCGGACACGCCGCGCTCGAGGCCGTCGCCCAGGTGCAGGCCCGCACCGGGGGCATCCGGATCCCCGTCGCGCAGACCTTCCACGCGCTCGGTGTCGTGAAGCGTCGGCACCAGGGTTCGGCGGACACCAGTCCGGCCGAGCGCGAGTGGATCGAACCCGCCGTCGGCCGGAGCGTCGACCAGGTCGTCGCGACCTGCTCCGACGAGGCCTTCGAGCTCAAGACCCTCGGTGTGCCGCTCCAGCGCATCTCGGTCGTCCCGTGCGGCGTCGACACGACGGTGTTCCGACCGGACGGAGCCGTCGAGGAGCGGCAGCGTCCGTTCCGGGTGCTGTCAGCGTCCCGCCTCGTCCGACGCAAGGGCGTCGGCACGACCATCGCCGCGCTCGCGGAACTCGTGCACGCCGGACGCGACGTCGAACTCGTCGTGGTCGGCGGCGCCGGTGTCGCCGGCGCCGATCTGCCGGACGACCCGGAGTACCAGCGGCTCGATGCGTTGGCGCGGGAGCTCGGCGTCCGGGACCACGTGACGTTCCGGGGCCAGCTCGGCCAGCACGACATGCCCGCCGTCTACCGCAGTGCCGACGTCGTCGTGTGCGCCCCGTGGTACGAGCCGTTCGGCATCGTGCCGCTCGAGGCGATGGCGTGCGGCCGACCCGTCGTGGCCTCGAGCGTCGGCGGACTCATCGACACCGTGCTGGAGGACGCCACGGGGTTGCACGTGCCACCGCGCGACGAGCACGCGGTCGCCCAGGCGGTCGGTGCGCTGCTCGACGATCCGGACCGGCGCGAGGCCTACGGGCGTGCCGGCCGGGAACGCGCAGACGCCCGGTACACGTGGCAGAAGGTCGCCGCGGACAGCGAGCGCGTCTACGAGCGACTCCTCGCCGGGACGACCGGCGTCACCGCGGCCACCGCCCCCGCACGCCCCCGCACCACCGCACGCACGCGCAGCACCGACGCCGGCCGGGTCGCCCGCGCCGCGCAGCCGACGGAGAGGACCGCACGATGACCATCGACCAGCAGACCGGGCTCGACGAGCACACCGCGACGGACAGCGCACGGGTGGTCCTCGACCACGTCGCCGCCTCCGTCCCCGTCATCGCGTCGCTCGTCGACCACAAGGACCGCATCGCCGACTGGGCGGACGACATCGCTGCGCGGCTCGTCGCCGGACGACGGCTCCTCGCCGCGGGGAACGGTGGCTCGGCCGCCGAGGCGCAGCACCTGACGTCGGAGCTGACCGGGCGGTTCGACGGGGACCGGCCCGCCTACTCCGCGATCTCGCTCCACGCCGAGTCGTCGGCCGTGACGGCCATCGGCAACGACTACGGCTACGACGAGGTGTTCGCCCGGCAGGTGTCGGCGCACGCCCGCGCCGGGGACGTGGTCGTGCTGCTCTCGACCAGCGGGAAGAGCCCGAACCTGCTCCGTGCGGCAGCCGCGGCACGGGCGGTCGGCGCGAAGGCCATCGCGATGACCGGCCCGCGTCCGAACCCCCTCGCCGAGGCGGTCGACGACGCGATCTGCATCGACGGGCCGTCCGCGAACGTGCAGGAGGCACAGCTCGTGCTCGTGCACGCGCTCTGCCGCGCCATGGAGCCCGCCCTCCGCCGGGGCGGACGGCGATGAGCGCGGACGCCCGCCGGCTGCGGCCGGGCACCGGCGCCTCCGAGAGCACCACCCGACTCCGGATCGCCGTGGTCGGGGACACCCTGCTCGACGTCGACGTCTCCGGTACCAGCGAGCGCCTCAGCCCGGACGCCCCGGTGCCGGTGGTCGACGTCCGTACGGACGACCGACGAGCCGGGGGTGCCGGCCTCGTCGCGACGATGCTCGCCCGGGACGGACACGACGTCACCCTGGTCACCGTGCTGAGCGACGACGGCCGAGCCGACGAGATCCGGTCCCTGCTGCCCGACGTCACCGTGGTGGCCGGCCCGTCCGGCGCGCCCACCCCGGTGAAGACCCGCGTGCGCGTCGTCGACCACGCCCTCGTCCGCATCGACGAGGGGTGCGCCACCCCACCCGTGCCGGAGGTCACACCGGACATGGTGGCCGCGCTGGAAACCGTCGACGCCGTGGTCGTCGCCGACTACGGCCGCGGTGTCGCCGCCGCGCCGGGCCTGCGCAGCGCGATCGCCCGGACCGCAGACCGCGTCCCCGTAGTGTGGGACCCGCACCCCAAGGGTGCCGAGCCCGTCGCCGGGATCGCGGTGGCGACGCCGAACCAGGCCGAGGCGCGGGGCTTCACCGACATCGGCGGTCACGGCGTGCCCTTCGCGACCGAAGCCGCAGAAGCGTTGGTCACGCGCTGGGGTGTCGACGCCGTGGCGGTGACGCTCGGCGACCGGGGCGCCCTCGTCGCGGTCGGTCGTTCCGGCAACCGCTTCGTGCCCGCTCCGTCCGTCACCGCCGGCGACCCCTGCGGTGCCGGAGACCGACTCGCTGCGAGCGTCGCCGTGGCGCTCGCGTCCGGTTCCGACGTCACCGACGCCGTCTCCGCCGGGGTCGCCGCCGCGTCCGAGTACCTCGCTGCCGGAGGAGTGACCGCACTCCTCGCGGACGAGGGCCCCGCACCCGTGCGCGTTCCCGGAGCCGACCGCGACGCGATGCGCGTCGTGCACGACGTCCGGAGTGCCGGGGGGACGGTGGTCGCGACCGGTGGCTGCTTCGACCTGCTGCACGCCGGGCACGCCCGCACCCTCTCCGCCGCCCGCGCCCTCGGCGACTGCCTGGTCGTCTGCTTGAACTCGGACGACTCGGTCCGGGCGCTCAAGGGTCCCGACCGACCGATCATGACCCAGGACGACCGCGTCGAACTCCTGCTCGCGCTGGACTGCGTCGACGCCGTCGTCGTGTTCGACGAGCAGACGCCCGACGAGGCCCTGCGCCGCTTCCGACCCGACGTGTGGGCGAAGGGCGGCGACTACACCGCGAGCGAGTTGCCCGAGACGGCCACCCTCGGCGAGTGGGGCGGCCGCGTGGTCACGGTCCCGTTCCACCCCGGCCGCTCGACGACCCGCCTCGCCGCCGCGCTCGAGCACGTCGGCTGAGCACCCCCAGACCCCCTACGGAAGGAAGTCCATGCCCGTCCCCACCACCCCCATCGGCCGTGTCCTCGTCACCGGCGGCGCCTCCGGACTCGGAGCCGCCGTCGTCCAGGCGGTCGCCGAGGCCGGCGGCACCCCGATCGTCCTCGACCTGCGGGTCGACGCCGTGCCCGAGGGCACCGACGCGGTCGCGGTCGACGTGACGGACACCGAGGCAACGGAGCGCGCCGTGCGCGACGCTGCGGAACGGCACGGCGGTCTCGACGCCGTCGTCACCGCGGCCGGGATCGACAAGCCGGCGCCCATCGGCGGGATCTCCTCCGGGGACTGGGAGCGCATCGTCGCCGTCAACCTGCTCGGGACCGCCGCAGTGGTCCGTGCCGCACTGCCGGCGCTCGAGGCGACGCACGGCCGTGTCGTGACGATCTCGTCCTCGCTCGCCCTCCGCGGCGTGGGCGACGGCACCGCCTACTCGGCGTCGAAGTTCGGCGTCCGCGGGTTCTCGCAGGCGCTCGCCGCCGAGACGGGCGGCAGCGTCGGCGTGACGAACATCATCCCCGCCGGTATGCGCACGAGCTTCTTCGCGGACCGCACCGAGCAGTACAAGCCCGGTCCGGGCGCGCAGCTCATCGAGCCCGAGTACGTGGCGAACGCGATCCTGTTCGCGCTGTCGCAGCCGGCCGGCTGCGAGATCCGCGAGATGTCGATCATGCCGGCGACGGAGCCGAGCTGGCCGTAGACGGCGCTGTGTGACGGACGGGAGGCGCGGTGCCGGTCGGCACCGTCCCTCCCGTCCCCGCTGTCACCCCGCTGGAGGTCGCGTCAGCGACGCGTCGTCGCGAGCAGGTCCGCGACGTCCGCGAGCACCGCTGCCGGCTCCACCTCGTCCACATACGACGGGTCGTGCTCGCAGCGTTCGGCCGTCCAACCCACCTGCGTCACATCGATGCCGCAGACCGGACACCGCGTCACGTACGACAGGTGCACGCGGTGCCGTCCACGGTCGACGGGCCCCGCGTTGACGACGTTGCCGAACCAGAACACCCCCACGGTCGCCGTCCCGACCGCCAGGGCGAGGTGCCGCGGACCGGAGTCGTTCCCGACCAGCACGTCCGCGGCCGCGAGCACGGCCGGCAGGTCGCTGAGCGGGAGCTCCCCCGTGCGGTCGTGCAGCCGGTCGGCGAGCTCGTCGGGCAGCGCCGCGCGGATCGCGCCGGCTGCGGGGACGTCCGTCGCGTCGCCGACCAGGACGACGTCGTCGCCGGCGCGGAGCCGTGCCAGGGCGACGGCGGCGAAGCGCTCCGGGCTCCATCGTCGGCGCGGGTCGGTGGCGCCCGGGTGGATCGCGACGAGCCGGTCGGTCACCCCGAGTCGCTCGCGCACCGCGAAGCGTTCCTCGTCGGTGACGCGGACCCGTGGGTCGAGCGTGACGGGTGCGGCACCGGCGAGCGAGACGACCTCGAGCCCGCGCAGGACCTCGTGCTGGTAGTAGACGTAGCGGACCCACCGCTCCAGGACCTCGGCGTCCTCGGTGGCGGTCCCGACGGTGTGCAAGGCACCGAGCCGCAGGAGGAACGGGTTCGAGTTCCGGCCGCCGCCGTGCAGTTGGACAGCGAGGTCGAACCGGCCGTGTGTCCTCGCGTCGAAGTCCGCGAGGCTCGGCGCCCCTTCGCCGGACTCCCGCACGCCCGGCACGACGGGGAGTTCCTCGAAGGCGTGCACCGCGTCGGTGCGCCCGTCGAGGACACTGCGGGCGAGTGGTACGCCGAGCAGGGTGACCCGAGCCTCCGGGTACGCCGCGGCGAGGGCCTCGATCGCCGGGACGGCGAACATCAGGTCCCCCAACCCGCCGCCGCGGAGCACCGCGATCTCCCGGACGCCGTCGAACCGTTCTCCACCGTTGCCGATCAGTTGCACCACTCTCGTCTACCGGGCCGACGCCGCGGAGGTGTCCAGCGGCAGACCGGATGGACGAGAAGCGCGATCCCGGGAACGTGTCCAGCCACGGTCGAGCAGCGTTCGACTCCCGCTTCTCTCCCGGAAGGACCCCATGACGCTCGAAGCCCCGCTCACGACGGAGACCGATCGAGACGACGCGCTGGTGGTGACCGACCCGACCGACGGGACGGTCGCGTCCACCGTGGTGCGATCGTCCCCGGACGACGTCCGGAACGCGGTCGCCCGCGCACGCGCCGCTGCCCCGGCATGGGCACGCACCGCGCCGGCCGAGCGCGGTGCGCTGCTGCACGCGGCGGCCGCGCACGTCCGCGCGCACGCCCAGGAGCTGGCTGACCTGAACACCCGGGAGACCGGCAAGGTCCCCGGCGACGCGCTCGGCGGGGTCGAGGCCGGGGTCGGGACGCTCGTCCAGTACGCCGAGCTCGGACCCGTGCACCGCGGCGAGGCCCTGCGCGGCGCGTTCGGCGCTGCCGACTGGTCGGTGCCGCACCCCCGCGGCGTGGTGCTCGCGCTGACCCCGTGGAACGACCCGGTCGCCGTGGCGTGCGGGATCCTCGGCGCCGCGATCGTCACCGGCAACACGGTCGTGCACAAGGGCAGCGAGCGCTCCCCCGCGACGATCGCACGGCTGAACGCCCTGCTCGCCGAGGTCCTGCCGGACGGCGTCCTCGTCGGGGTGGACGGCGACGGCGCGACGGGTGAGCTGCTCCTCGCACAGGACGGCATCGACGTGTACGCGCACGTGGGCTCGACCGCGACCGGTGACCGGCTCTCCGAGGCTGCGGTGCGGACCCGTGCCCACGTCGTCCGGGAGAACGGCGGGAACGACGCGGTCGTCGTGGACGCCGACGTCGACCCGGTGTGGGCCGCGGCCCAGGTCGCCCTCGGCGCCTTCGCGAACACCGGCCAGATCTGCACGAGCGTCGAGCGGGTGTACGTGCACCGCGCGATCGCCGAGCCGTTCGTGACCGCGCTCGTCGCCGAGGCCGAGCGGCGCACGTCGGCCCCGGCCGCGGAGTACGGGCCGCTCGTCGACGACCGGCTCCGGCGCACCGTGCAGTCGCACGTCGACGACGCGCTGGAGCGTGGGGCGTCGGCGCGCACCGGCGGTGCCACACCGGACGGCCCGGGCGCCTTCTACCCCGCGACCGTGCTCACCGGCGTCACCGACGACATGCTCGTCATGACCGAGGAGACCTTCGGGCCGATCGCACCGGTACGCGTCGTCGAGGACTTCGACGAGGGCCTGCGGCTCGCGGCAGCCGACCGCTACGGCCTCGCGGCGACGGTGCTCACGAACGACACCGGACACGCCCTGCGTGCGGCCGCGGAACTCCCCGTCGGCACAGTGAAGGTGAACGCCGTCTTCGGTGGCGCCCCGGGTGGCAGCGCGCAGCCCCGGGGTGCCTCCGGTGCCGGGTTCGGGTACGGCCCGCACCTGCTCGACGAGCTCACCACCACGACCGTCGTGCACCTCGAGGCGGCCCCGCCGGCCGGGGGTGCCCGGTGAGCGTCGACGTCCGGCTCGTCCGGGACCTCGTCGCCACGGTCGACGACCGCGAGCCGCTCGTCGTCGTCATCGGCGACTGCATCCTCGACCGCTGGACCGTCGGCGAGGCCGAGCGGGTCTCGCGCGAGGCCCCGGCCCCGGTGGTCCGCGTGACGGAGACCGTGGCGGTCCCTGGTGGCGCGGCGAACACCGCGGTGAACGCCCGCGCACTCGGCGCCCGCGTCCGGATGGTCGGACTGCTCGGTGACGACGAGGCCGGCGCCGTGCTCCGCGAACGCCTCGACGCCGCCGGGGTGGACACGTCCTGCATGGTCGTCGTCCCCGGCACCCGCACCACGACGAAGTCGCGGGTCGTCGGCGGCGACCGGGTCGTCGTCCGCGTCGACGAGATCGCCGCGGAGCCCACCGCCGAGCACGGCGTCCGGCTGGCCGAGGCCGTCGCCCGCGCCCTGCGGTGCGCCGACGCGGCGGTCGTCTGCGACTACGGCCTCGGGGTGGACCCGGCCGACGTCGTCCCCGTGCTCGACGCCGATCGTCCCACCGCGGTCGTCGTCGACGCGCACGACCTCACCCGCTGGGCGGCGCTCCGGCCCGACCTCGTGACGCCCAACGCCGGCGAGGCGGCCGCCCTGCTCGGTGCGCCGCTCGGGACCGGCCCGGACCGGGCGTCCGCGGTCGTGGACGCCCGGCACGAGGTGCTCCGACGGACCGGCGCACGTGCGGCGGTCGTGACGCTGGACCGCGACGGCACGGTCCTGGTCGAGCCGGGTTCTGACGGTGGCTTCCGGACGCGGGCGGTCCCCGCGTCGGAGCAGCAGGCCTCCGGTGCCGGCGACACCTTCTGCGCCGCTGCCACGGTGGCGCTCGCCGTGCACGCCCCGCTCCGCGACGCCGTGTCGGTCGCCCAGGCGGCAGCCGACGTGGTCGTTCGCGAGGCCGGGACCTCGGTGTGCTCGGCCGCGGCGCTGCTGGAGTCGGTGACCGCGCCGGCCGCGACCGTCGTCGACCACGACGAGCTCGCCGCCGCGGTGGACGCCGCGCGGGAGGCCGGACGACGCATCGTGTTCACGAACGGCTGCTTCGACGTGGTCCACCGCGGGCACACGACGTACCTCCGGCAGGCTCGGGACCTGGGCGACCTGCTCGTCGTCGCCCTGAACGACGACGACTCCGTCCGGCGTCTGAAGGGTCCGGAGCGGCCGATCAACCCGGCCGAGGACCGGGCGGGTGTCCTCGCCGCCCTCGCGTGCGTCGACCTGGTGACGGTCTTCGCCACCGACACCCCGATCCCGCTCATCGAACGGCTGCACCCCGAGGTCTACGTGAAGGGTGGCGACTACTCCCCCGAGATGCTGCGCGAGACCGCGGTGGTGCAGGGCTACGGCGGCGAGGTCGTCATGGTCGACTACGTGCCCGAGCACTCCACGACCGCCGTCGTCCGACGGATCCGCGAGGCGGCCGCAGCGACCGAGGCCGCGCGGACGGACCCCGAGGCGACACCGTGACCCGTCAGGGGGAAGTCATACCGCGGTAGGGGGTGGTCGAGACCCGCGCGGGATGGCAGCCGGTCGCACGCTCCGTAGCGTCGAACCCGTCGACGAGGTCCGTCGGCGGAGGGAGCCACCGTGTTCGACCAGATCACCCCGCTCGTCGTCGAGCTGGCGGCCAGCCCGCTCGTCTTCGTCGTCCTCTTCGCGCTCTGCCTGGTGGACGGCTTCTTCCCACCCGTGCCGAGCGAGGCCGCCCTCGTCGCGGTCGCCGCCATCGCCGCGACCTCCGGCCAGCCGGTCCTCGCCGGGGTCCTCGCGGCCGCCGCACTCGGCGCGGTCGCCGGGGACTCCGTCGCCTACTGGATCGGCCGTCGGATCGGACTCGGCCGCCTCGCGCGGTCCCGGCGTCCGAGGATCGCCGCGGCGTTCGCGTTCGCCGAGCGCCAGATGCGACGGCGGTCCGCGAGCCTCATCCTCGTCGGTCGGTACATCCCCGTCGGACGCGTCGCGGTGAACATGTCCGCCGGTGCGACCCGGCTCCCCTACCGCCGGTTCCTCGCGATCAGCTCGGTCGCCGGTCTGGCGTGGTCGGCCACCTCGATCGGGATCGCCCTCGCGGCG
This sequence comes from Curtobacterium sp. SORGH_AS_0776, assembly GCF_031453355.1. Taxonomy (NCBI): domain Bacteria; kingdom Bacillati; phylum Actinomycetota; class Actinomycetes; order Micrococcales; family Microbacteriaceae; genus Curtobacterium; species Curtobacterium sp. SORGH_AS_0776. The sequence continues at coordinate 2,675,358 of NZ_JAVIYU010000001.1, read as the reverse complement.
TCGAGCGTGTTGCACGAGCCGCTCGTCGCAGCACTGGTCTCGATGGTGGTCGCCGCCGGACTGGGGATCGCCGTCGACCGGGTCATCGGTAGAGTCACCCGGAAGCGGGAGGCCCGAGCAGCCGCCCGGGCGGACGACCGCGCGGACGCCCGGGCAGCGGTCCTCGACGCCGCCCGCACCGCCCCGCACCTCGCCCACTCCGGAGGGAGCGCACGACCGTGACCGCCCACGTCCCACCCGCGACGCCGCGCCGACGCCGGCCGTGGTCGACGCGCCGGGAGTGGGCGACCTGGCCCGTCGTCGCCGCCCGGATCGTGCTCGTCGTCGTCGCCGCGACGCTCTTCGCGGTGGCCGCACCCGTGACGGTCGCCGTGTACGACGTGCCCGTCCCGCTCGCGCTGCTCGTGACCGCGGTGCTCTCCGTCTCGCTCGGGCTCGCTCCCGTGCTGCCGCGGACGTCCTCGGTGGTGCACCTGGCGGGGGTGGCGGCCCTCGGGCTGCTCACCGCCGGGTCGCCGGCCGGTCCGTGGCCGCTCCCGGTCACCGCCATCATCGGCGTCGGCGCGCTCCTCGTCGTGCTCGGCGTCCGGACGGACTGGCGACTCACCGCGGCTGTCTGGACCGCTGCGACGGTGCTCACGCTCGGCCTGGTCGCGGTGGTCCCCGGTCGGTGGGACCCGGCCGACGTCTGGGCCGCGACCTTCGTCGTCTCCGCCGGCAGCGACCTGCTCCTCGCCGGGACGGCCGTGGCGATCGGGCAGCGCCGGGCCGTCCGGGTGGAGCTCGCCGAGGCCCGCCGCGACGCCGAACTCGAGCAGGCCCGCCGCCGGTCGGTCGAGGAACGCTCCCGGATCGCCCGCGAACTCCACGACGTCGTGGCGCACAGCATGTCCGTCGTGCACATGCAGGCCGAGTCGGCGCCGTTCCGCGTGGCCGACCTCCCGCCGGCAGCACGTGCCGAGTTCGCGGCGATCGCCGAGACCTCGCGGACGGCGCTCCGCGAGATGCGGCAACTGCTCGGCACCCTCCGCGGCGACGGCTCGGCCGAACGGGCGCCGCAGCCCCGGCTCGCCGACCTCCCCGCGCTCGTGCAGGCCACGCGGGCCGCCGGGATCCCGGTCGAGCTCCACCTCGACGACGACGCACCCGACGACGGGGACGACCGGCTGGCACAGCTGAGCGCGTACCGGGTCGTGCAGGAGGCCCTCGGGAACGTCGCGCGGCACGCTCCCGGCGCCGACACGATCGTGACGGTCGCCCGGCGTGGCGCCCTGCTGGCGGTCGAGGTGGCCAACGCCGCGCCACCCGCCGGCACCGTCCCCGCCGCTCCCCCGGACGACGGCGGGTTCGGGCTCGCCGGCATGCGGGAGCGCGTGTCGGCACTCGGCGGGACGATCGAGCACGGGCCGCTCCCGGACGGCGGGTTCCGGGTCGCCGTGACCCTGCCCGCCCAGCCGAGCACCGCCCAGCCGAGCACCGCCCACCCAAGCACCGCCCGCCCGAACACGGCCCCGCCCGCCCGCCCGAACACGGCCCCGCCCGCCCGAGGAACCCGATGACGCGTGTGATGGTGGTGGACGACCAGCAGATGTTCCGCATGGGACTGCGGGCGATCCTCCAGGCCCAGGACGACGTCGAGGTCGTGGGCGAGGCGTCGGACGGCGCCGAAGCGGTCGTCGAGGCACTGCGGCTCCGACCCGACGTCGTGCTCATGGACGTCCGGATGCCCGAACTCGACGGGATCGAGGCGACCCGACGGATCACGGCCGCCCCGGCCACGCAGCCCGTGCGGGTCGTCATGCTCACGACGTTCGACATCGACGACTACGTGTTCGACGCCCTCCGTGCCGGGGCGAGCGGGTTCCTGCTCAAGGACGCCAGCGCCGACGAGCTCGTCCAGGCGGTCCGGACCGTCGCGGCGGGCGACTCGTTGCTGGCGCCGCGGGTGACCCGCCACCTCGTCGAGGCGTTCGTCGCGGGCCCGCTCCCGGCCGCACCCCGGACCGAGGTGCTCGAGGTGCTGACCGAACGGGAGCGCGACGTGTTCCTGCTGCTGGCTCGGGGCCGGTCGAACGGGGAGATCGCGGCGGAGCTCTACATCGCCGAGCAGACGGTGAAGACGCACGTCGGCCGGATCCTGGCGAAGCTGCAGCTGCGGGACCGGGTGCACGCGGTGGTGCTGGCGTACGAGACCGGCCTGGTGACGCCGGCCCCCTGAGGGACCGGTGCCACCAGGCCGTGTCGACCGAGCCGAGGAGGCTAGCGGACCCGGACCTGCTTCGAGGCCTGCTTGCCGGACTGCACGCCGGTGAAGGTGATCGTCGACTTCCCCGACGTCGCCTTCCACGCCACCGTCGCCGTGCCGTCGATGACGTCCACCGTGCCGAGGTCGGTCGAACCAACCGCGACCCGCACCTGGCGGTCACCGGCGAACCGCGACCCGGTGAGCGTCACGCGCTGGTTCGGACGCGGTGCACCGACGGACAGGTCGATCCGGGCGCCACGCGACAGTGCCGCGAGGTCGTCGTGCAGCCGGAGCCCGTCGCGGATGGTGAAGAACGTGTCCGTCTGGTCCGACAGCCCGACGACGTTCGCGGCACCCGGGCCGTACGCCGCGATGCGGACCTGCGTGCCGGTGTGCTGCTGCGAGCTGCCCGCGGCGGAGGTGCCGTACGAGACCTTCATCGTGGTGCCGTCCGAGGTGCGGAGCGCCGTGGAGAGCGAGGTCGGCGGCGTGCTGTCGACGATCTGGCTCGAGTGGGCGTGGTCTGCCGTGGCGATGACGAGCGTGTTGCCGTCCTTCTTCGCGAAGGCGAGTGCGGACTGCACGGCCTCGTCGAAGTCGATCGTCTCGCCGATCTGGCCGCAGGCGTCGGCGGCGTGGTCCTGCTTGTCGATGCTCGCGCCCTCGACCTGCAGGAAGAAGCCCTTGCCGGTCTTCCCACGGTCACGGTTCAGCAGGTCGATCGACTTGTTCGTGAGCGACTGCAGCGACAGCCCGGTCGACAGGCGTGCCGGGTTCGGCGTGCACTGCACCGGTGCCTGGTCCGCCCCGCCGACGGTCGCCGTGGTGGGTGCGTACCGGGTCGGGAAGTTGCCCGGGGTGAAGAGCCCGAGGAGCGGCTTCGACTGGTCCGCACGACGGACGGCGGCGAGACCGTCGGCGTCGGAGACCACCTGGTAGCCGCGCTGCTCAGCCTGGGCGAAGAGCGTCGAGCCCTGCCACTGCCCGGCCTTCGCGGTCTGCTGGAAGCTCGCCGAACCGCCGCCGAGGGTGAGGTCCGGGCGCGTGTTCAGCAGCTGCTCGCTGATCGACCCGAGCCCACCGTTCTGCAGCGCGTCCGTGCCGCACGATGCCGTGTCCGGGCCGTAGCAGGACCGGGCGCCGACGTGGGCGACCTGGACCGCCGGGGTGGCGTCCTGGATCTCGGCGGTGGAGACGTCGCCGGTGCGGAGGCCGTTCGCCTTCGCGAGCTCGAGGAGCGTCTGCTGCTGCTTCCCGTCGATGTCGACCGAGATCGCGCCGTCGTACGTCTTCGTCCCGGTCGCCCAGGCGCTGCCGGAGGCCGCCGAGTCGGTGACGTAGTCGGGCTTGCCCTTGTCCGCACCGTCCTTGTACAGGGAGTACGTCGTGTACGAGCCGGTGAGCGGCAGCGCGTCGAGGCCCGGGAGCCGACCGGCCGCGCCGTACTGGTAGTTCCGCGCGATGGTGATCTCGGAGTCGCCCATCCCGTCGCCGATGAGCAGGATGACGTTCTTCGCGCCGGCCCGCTCGATCTCCTGCTGGATCGAACGGGTCTGGTCGCCCTGGTGGCGCTGTGCGCCGCCGTGCTGGTTCAGCGCGAGCTGCCCGACGGCCTCGGCCGCGCCCGGCAGGGCGACGGCGCCGGCGATGAGCGCGGCGCCGAGTGCGAGCGCCGCGCGGCGGCGGCGCTGCGGAGTGTGCTGCATTGGGTGTTCCCCTCGTCTGTGCCCCGAACGGGTGCCATCCGAGGATGGCTGTGCGTGGGTACAGGCGGGTGAACGGGCCCGGTCTGGTCGATGAACAGACGCGGTGACAGCGAGACGGGAGGCGCGGTGCCAGCTGGCACCGCGCCTCCCGTCCGTTCCTGGGTCGCGTCTACGCGGCGAGGTGCGCCTGCAGGAACCAGCGGTCCTTGGTCAGGCCGCGCTCGATCTCGATGACGACGTCCTGGCTGTTGAGGTCGACCTCGTCGAGGCCCTCGACGGCGCGGCGGACCTGCAGCAGCGCGGCGTCGATCTCGGCGATGACCTCGGTGATGGTCACGTCGGAGTTCTGGAACCCCTCGGACAGCGGCGGGATCGTGGTGTTCGCGGCGACCGTGGCGATGCGGGAGTCGACCGGGAGGCCCAGGGCGACGATGCGCTCCGCGGCGAGGTCGGCCCACTCCTGGGCGTGCTCGACGATGGTGTCGAGGAGCTCGTGGACGCCGACGAAGTTGCGGCCACGGACGTGCCAGTGCGCCTGCTTGCCGTTGACGACGAGCGCCTCGAGGTCGATCACGACGGGGGCGAGGAACTGCGCCACCCCAGCGGCGAGCTCCGGCGTCGTCGAGAACGGGGACGTGGTGGGCGTGGTGCTGGTGGTGTTGGTCATGTGGTTTCCTCCTGCCTCGTGGTCCCACCCGAGTGGGGCGGAGCCGATGGTGACAACAGTGCCCGCTTCTCTTGTATGCCGCAAGGAAGCGAAGGCTGACCTCACCCGGTCAGCCGACGAGGGTGTCGAAGCCGGCGTCGGCCAGTTCGATCTGCACGACGGAGCGGGCGCGCTCGACCCAGGGACTGTCGGCGCAGCCGATCCAGACGCTCGTGCGCGGTTCGCAGTCGGCGACGCACCACTCGGCCGCCCACCCGGTGACGGCGTGCGCGAGGGCCTCGCCGTGGTCGGCGAAGACGAGGGGTGACACCGCTGACGTCCGGGCGCTCCGGAGCAGCCACGTCACCGTGACGCGCGGGGGCGCCGGGAGCGTGCGGACCTGCTCGGCGAGGGCTGCCTCGACGAAGACCTGGCCGTAGGCGTTCCCGGGCAGGTCCTCGAGCATGCGGGTCATCTCGGGGAGGTCGTCGACACTGCCGGCGATGAGGATGCGTTCGCTGGGCTGTCGCCGGGTCCGTGCCATGCGACAACGGTAAGGCAAGCCTTACCTCATCACAAGGGCCTCGCGGCGGTTCCCCCGATACGCGCAGGTGCCACACCGAGTTCGTGGGCGAGGAAGGTCCACATCCAGGACAGGGCGACCGTGTTCGTCAGGTCCGGCACCCCCTGCGCGATCTGCGTCGCGACCCCGTCGCTGTACGCCGCGAGCTTGAGCGCCACGACCTCGGGCGACTCCGCGGGCGTGAACACCCCCGCCTCGACGCCTCGACGGACGACGCGGACCAGGCAGGCCTCCCACACGCGGATCCGCTCGGCGTACTCCGCCGCGACCTCGGGCCGCCGCACGACCGCCGTCCAGTAGTCCGACCAGATCCGCCAGTGCTGCCGGACCTGCTCGGTGTCCCCGAACAGCGGTTCCACGAGCATGCGGATGCCGGCGACGGGGTCCGGCTCCGCGTCGACCGCGGCGACGATCGCCCCGTAGAAGCGCTCCGTCTCGAGCACGACGACCTCGTTGAGGATCTCCGCGACGCTGCCGAAGTGGTACGTGACGGTCCCGACCGAGACGTGCGCCTCGGCGGCGATGTCCCGCAGGCCCGTCGCGCCGACGCCGTTCCGGACGATCACGGCGCGTGCCGCCTCGACGATCATCGCCCGCCGGACTTCGGGACGCTGCCGGACCCGTGTCTGCTCCGGCCCGCTCACGCCGAGGTCCTCGGCACCTCGTCGATGAACGTGTGCTCGGCGACGAGCACCTCGGCGACGTCGGGACCACCGTCCCGGGCCCAGGCCCGCACGGTGTTCCGGACGTGGAAGGCGTCGGCGTCCGCGGTGACCTCGGAGGCGGTCTCGAGCCGTGCGGCCCACTCCGGCTTCGCCAGGCCGATCGACCAGCGGGACGTCGCGCTGGCACTGGTCGGGTCGTCGGACCGGATGCGGTAGGTCTCGCGGGCGTCCTCGCTGAAGACGAGCCCGTCCGGGTACACGCGTCCGCCGCCGTACCCGGGGTCGACGTCGAGCGTCCACTCCCCCGACTCGACGTCGTGCGTGACGGTGCGCTGCGGCAGGACCTCGGTCGGCGCGACCCGTTCGATCGCGAGCGGCTCGGAGCGCGCCGGCTGCTCGAACCGCACGCCGTCGTCGGTGGCGCGTGTCCAGACCGGGAGCTCGACGTGCGAGCCGGCGGGGTCGATCGTGACGGTCGGTGCGACGCCGTGCGGCCAGACCCACGGCCAGTACGACGTCGACACGGCGATCCGGAGCCGGTGGCCCGCCGCGAACCGGTGACCGGTCGACACGAGCCGGACCGGCAATGACGCCACGGCGCCGGGCTCGAGCGGGTCGTCCCGGTCCATCCCGCCGCGCTTCGCGGCGTTCAGCACACCCCGGGTGACGAGGGTCGACGACCCGTCCGGCGCGACGTCGCACAGGCGCACGGTCACGGTGGCCCGGGGCTGGTCGCTCGTCACGGCGAGGTGGACGAGGACGGTGCCGAGCACGTCGACCGGCTCGTCGAGCGGCAGGTCGAAGCAGACCGAGCGGCCGTCCTCAGCGCGCTGGTCCGGCGGCAGGTCGGTGGCGTTGCCGAACGGGAAGAAGCGTCCGGCGTCGGCACCGGTGTGTTGCGGCGACCGGACGACGACCGCGCCGTCCGCGCCGCCGCGGAACCCGGCGAGGGGAACCGTGCGGGACACGGTGGCCGACGACGGCCAGGCCTCGGCACCGACCCACCGGCCGCGGCGCGACTCGTAGTACGTCGCCGGCGGCTCGCCCTCGTTGATCCAGGCCCGGAGCGCGGGCTCCCGCTCGATGCCGGTGTCGACCCCGCGCAGCCAGCGGTCCCACCACCGCAGGGTCTCCTGCAGGAAGCCGATCGACGGCCCGGGCGCGAGCCCCCGGTCGGGGTACTGGTGGGACCACGGTCCGACGATCCCCTTGACCGGGGCGTCCACGTTGGCCACGAGCCGGAGCACGGCATCGCGGTACGGGTCGGCCCAGCCGCCGACCGCGAGGACCGCGGCGCCGATCTTCCCGTACTCCTCCGCGGCGCTGCCGTGCCGCCAGTAGTCGTCGCGCTCCTGGTGGGACAGCCACACGGGCGTCATCGGGCGGTTCGCATCGAGGCGGTCACGCCACCGGTCGACCCAGCCGGAGCCGACCACCTCGGGCCGCGGCGGCCGCGAGTTGAACGCGAACATCGTCGCACCCCACGCCGCCATGTCGATCCCGAGCACCGCACCGCCGACGTAGTGCACGTCGTTGTCGTACCGGTCGTCGGTCGAGCACACCGTCACGATCGCCTTCAGTGCCTCGGGTGCGCGGGCCGCGAGCTGCAGCGCGTTGAACCCGCCCCACGAGATGCCGAACATCCCGACGGCACCCGTCGACCACTCCTGTGCGGCGAGCCAGGCGATCACGGTCTCGCCGTCGCGGAGTTCCTGCTCGCTGTACTCGTCGTCGAAGAACCCGTCCGACGAGCCGGTCCCGCGGATGTCCACCCGCACCGAGGCGTACCCGTGCTGCGCGTACCAGGGGTGCCGCTCGGAGTCCCGCGGCGCGGTCCAGTCGTCGAGCCGGTAGGGCAGGTACTCGAGCAGCACCGGCACGGGGCCGTCGGGTGCCGCCGGGGACCAGATCCTCGTGTGCAACCGGACGCCGTCGGGCATCGGGATCCACTCGTCGCGGACGGTCACACCGTCGGGCAGGGCCGGGTCCACTCCGAGTGCGGTGAAGCCGGTCATGCGTCCTCCCAGTTCCGGGTCAGGTGTCCGTCACCGCGGTCGGTCCAGCCCGGAGCCTCGCGCCACCGCGGCACGCCGTCGCCGACGTCGGGCAGCTCGGTGCTGCCGGGTTCGAGCGTCGCCGCGAGGAGCGTCGCCGTGTACGGGTGGTTCGGGCCGCCGAACACGGCCTCGGTCGGGCCGATCTCGACGATGCGGCCGCCGGTCATCACGGCGACGCGATCGGCCACGCCGCGCACCACCGCGAGGTCGTGGCTGATGAACAGGCAACTCAGCCCGCGCTCGCGCTGCAGGTCGGCGAGCAGCGCCAGGATCCCCGCCTGCACCTGCACGTCGAGCGCGGTCGTGATCTCGTCGGCGATGACCAGGCGCGGCTCGGCGGCGAGGGCCCGGGCGATCCCGACACGCTGCCGCTGCCCGCCGGAGAGCTGCGCTGGCAGCCGGTCAGCGAACTCCGGCCCGAGCCCGACCTGGGAGAGCAGTTCCCCGACGCGCTCGCGCGACGAGGAACCGGTGAACAGCTTCAGCGGCCGCGCGATGGCTGCCCCGACGGTCCGGCGGGGGTTCAGCGAGGTGTCGGCGTTCTGGAACACGAGCTGCACCGCACGACGGAGGTCCGGGGACCGTCCGGCGATCGGCTCGCGCAGGTCCCCGCTCACGGTCCCGTCGTCGAACGAGAACGTGCCCGACTCGGCCGGGACCAGGCCGGCCAGGGCCGTCGCGAGCGTCGACTTGCCGCTGCCGGACTCCCCCACGACGGCGAGCGTCTCGCGCGGCGCGATCGTGAACGAGACGCCGTCGACGGCGGCCTGCAGGGCGCGTCCGTAGCGGATCACCAGGTCCTCGGCGGTCACCACGGGACGGACGAGCGGTTCTGGGCCCACGCCGCCGGTTCCGGCGCGACGCGTCAGCGGCGGGCCGGCCGTGCCGGTGGGGAGAGGAACGGTCCGGCCGGCCCTGGAGGCGACCGCCGACGAGACGGTCGCCGTCTCGGGCACGTGGTCCGTTCCTCCTGGCCGGCGGCCGTCCGGCACCGCGGCCAGCAGGGCGCGCGTGTACTCGTGCTGCGGGGCGGCGAAGAGCGCCGCCGTCTCGGCGTGCTCGACGACCTCGCCGTCGCGCATCACTGCGATCTCGTCGGCCATCGCGGACACGACCCCGAGGTCGTGGCTGACGAGCAGGACGGCCATGCCGAGCTCGCGGCCGAGGTCGGCGACGAGGTCGAGCACGGCGGCCTGCGTGACCACGTCGAGGGCGGTGGTGGGCTCGTCGAGGACGAGCACACGGGGGCGCGCCGCCACGGCCATCGCGATCGCGACGCGCTGCTGCTGCCCGCCGGAGAGCTGGTGCGGGTACCGGCGGACGATCGTCTCCGGCGACGGCAGCCGCACGAGCCGGACGAGCTCGAGCACACGCTCGGGGCCGTCGGGCTCGCCGTGGGCGCGGAGTGCCTCGCGGATCTGCTCGCCGACGCGCATCGACGGCGTGAGTGCCTGCCCGGCGTTCTGCGCGACCACCGATGCGGTGCCGCCACGGAGCGCCCGTCGGCCGGCAGGCGAGAGGGCGAAGACGTCCTCGCCGTCGACGTGCACCGTGCCGTGCTCGATGCGGGAGCCGGTCCGGAGGTGCGCGAGCAGGGTGCGGGCGACGGTGGACTTGCCGCTGCCGGACTCGCCGACGAGCCCGAGGGTCCGTCCCGCCTCGATGGCGAACGAGACACCGCGGACGACCGGCACGGAGCGCTTGCCGGCGGCGTACGAGATCGCGAGGCGGTCGACCTGGACGATGCTCACGCGCCGACTCCCTTCGTCGCGCGGTCGACACCGAGCGACTTGCTCAGCCCGTCGGCCGCGAGGTTGAGGCCGACCACCAGGGTCGCGAGCGCCACGATGGGCGCGAGCGTGCCGAGGGGCACGACCGTGAGGGCGGTCCGGTTCTCCTGGACCATGAGCCCCCAGTCCGGTGTCGGCGGGTTCGCGCCGAAGCCGAGGAACGACAGCGACGCCACGAGCAGCACGATCCAGGAGGCACGCATCGCGTACTCGACGAGGACCACGTCGAGGACGTTCGGCAGGATCTCGCGGAACACGATGGAGAGGGAGCGTTCGCCCCGGGCGCGCGCGGCCGTGACGTAGTCCTGCGTGATCACCGTCCTCGCCGCGCCGCGCACCACCCGGGTCACGGCGGGCGCGTAGACGATCGTCACGGCGAGGACGATCACCCAGAGCCCGGCGTCGAACACGGTGACGACGACGAGGAGCGCGAGGATCGACGGCACGCTGAGCAGGGCGTCCACGATCCGCATGACGACCTCGTCGAACCAGTTGTCGGCGTACGCGGTGACGCAGCCGAGGACGGTGCCGACCGCCACGGCGATCGTCGTCGCGAGGAAGGTCACGAGCAGGGCGTAGCGGCCGCCGTTGAGCGTCCGGGACAGGATGTCGCGGCCGTACTGGTCGGTGCCGAGCCAGTGCGTCCACGTCGGGCCGGCGAGCACGTCGGCGGAGTTCGTCGCCACCGGGTCGTGGCCGGCGATGACCGGGGCGAGGACGGCGAGCACGAGGTGCAGCGCGATCAGGCCGAGGCCGATGGCCAGCGCGGTGGAGCTGCGCAGGGGGGCGACGGCTGCGCCGATGACGTTCCGGGAACGCGGGGCGATGGCGGTCATGCTGCTGCCTTCCGGGTGGGGCGTGCGCCGGCGCGGCTCCGGGTGCGCGCCCGTCGCTGTCGGGTGCGGAGCTTCGGGTCGAGCACCAGCGCGACGAGGTCGGCCGCGAGGTTGCACACGACGTAGACGAGGGCGCTGAGGAGCGCGATCGCCTCGATCGTCGGCAGGTCGCGGTTGAAGACGGACTCGAGCATGAGCTTGCCCATGCCCGGGTAGTTGAAGACGTTCTCGACGACGACCACGCCGCCGAGCAGCCAGGCCACGTTGAGCGCCACGACGTTGAGCGTCGGCAGGAGCGCGCTCGGGACCGCGTGCTTCCAGACGACCCGGCGCATCGTCAGGCCCTTCAGCTCCGCGGTGGTCACGAACTCGGACGCCATCACGTCGATCGTCGAGGAACGGGCGGTCCGGACGATGTACGCGGCCATCGCCAGGGTCAGCACGATGATCGGCAGCCAGATCGTCGGCAGGAGCTCGCCGACCGTGGCGTCGCTGCCGCGCAGGACGACAGCGGGGAAGAGCGGCAGCCCGATCGCGAAGAGCAGCACGAGCACGGTGGCGACCATGAACTCCGGCACGCTCATCACGACGAGGCTGACGATCGAGATCACCCGGTCCGACGCACGGCCGCGGCGGACCCCGGCGATGACGCCGAGCGCGAGGGACAGTGTGACGCCCACGACCATCGCGGGGACGGCGATGAGCATGCTGTTGCGGAACGCCGTGAACAGCGTCGGGGCGACCGGCTCCCCGCTGACGAGCGAGGTGCCGAAGTCGCCGTGCACCGCTCCGGCGAGCCACTGCAGGTACCGGAGCCAGACGTTCTGGTCGAGGCCGAGCGATTCCCGGAGCTGCTTGACGGCGTCGGGTGTGGCGTTCTGCCCCGAGCAGCTGCTGCGCGACGTCGCCGGGCAGCGCCTGCACGGCGAGGAACACGAACAGCGAGGCGAGCACCACCGTGAGCACGGCGATGCCGAGCCGACGGAGGACGGGGACGAGGACGTCCGACGGCTTGTTCGTGGTCGTCGTCATCGTCGCAGTCCGATCCGGAGGTAGTCGAACTCGAAGCCGTACTCCGAGTAGTTCACGACGTCGCGGGACAGCCCGACCAGGCGGTCGCCGAACATCGGGGTCATGTCCGCGCCGTCCTCGACCACGAGCCGCTGGGCGTCCTGGTACAGGGTCAATCGCTTCGCGTCGTCCATCTCGGCGCGGGCGTCGTCGAGCAGTCCGTCGAACCGCTCGTTCGACCACGCGCTCTCGTTGTACGACGAACCGGACCGGAAGATCTGGTTGAGCAGCTGGTCGATCGGACGGCCGGTGAACCAGTAGCTCACCATGAGCGGCTTCTGCATCCAGATCTGCGTGTAGTACGAGTCCGAGCTGGCGTTCTTCACCGTCAGGCGGATGCCCGCGTCCGCGACGGCGTCGCGGTAGGCGACGGCCATCGGGGTGAAGACCGACTCGTAGCTCGACGTGTAGATCGACGCGCGGAGGTCCGACCGACCGGCGGCCTTGAGCAGCGCCTTCGCCTTGTCGGGGTCGTACTCGCGGTGGTCGTCCACGAAGGCGGCGAGCTGCGGCGGCACGGGGTTGTCCCAGCCCGGCGACCCGGTGCCCTGCAGGGCGGTGTCGACGATCGTGCGCGGGGCGTAGGCGAGCTTCATCGCCTGGCGGACCCGCGGGTCGCGGAACTCCTCGGAGGTGGCGAGCATCGGGATCGTGTACCACTGCGCGTTCTTCGAGCGGGCGATGGTCGCCCGATCGGAGGCGGCGACGACCCGGGCCGTCGCGAAGTCGAGGTTCGTCTGCGAGATGAGGTCGATCTGCCCCGCGAGCAGGGCGTTCACCCGGGCGGTGGTGTCCTGGATCGAGTAGAAGTCGATGCCGTCCAACGCGGGGCGGCCGGCGAAGTGGTCGTCGAACGCCTCGACGCTGCCGGCACCCGCCGGAGTGAAGGACGACAGGCGGAACGGTCCGGTGCCGATGCCCGTCCGGCCGATGTCGGCGATCGCCCCGGCCGGCACGATGTAGCACTGGTACGCGGTGAGCAGCGACGGGAACTCCGCGTTCGGCTTCGTGAGGGCGAACCGCAGCGTGTACGGGTCGACGGCCGTCATCGAGCGGGCGTCCATCACCTCGCCGAGCACGCCGGCCTGCGGGCTGCCGGTCTTCTCGTCGAGGATGTGCCGGATGCTCGCGATCGCGTCGTCGGCGGAGAAGCGCGACCCGTCGTGGAAGCGCACGCCCCGGCGGAGGCGGAAGGTCCACTCGGTGCCGTCCTGGTTCGCCGACCACTCCTCGGCGAGGTCGGGCACGGTCCGGCCCTGCTGGTCGAGCTTGACGAGCCGGTTGTAGAGCGCGCCGAGGTACTCGTACGCGGACAGGGAGCTCGCGGAGTCGAGCGTCTCGGCGGCCGACGCGGCGGGTCGGGCGATCCGGAGTCGACCGCCGCTCCGGGCGGTGCCGGTGGCGGCGGCCTCGGGAAGGTCGGTGGTGCCGGCCGAGGCGCCGGAGCTGCACCCGGTGAGCGTCAGCAGGCCGAGGCCGGCGAGTCCGGCGGCGCCGGTGAGGAGCGCACGACGGCTCGGGCCGCGGGCGTTCCGGGGTTCGGGGACGATGGGCTGCATTCGGGGTGACCCCTCCTGGTAATCGTTCCGGTGAACGATAGAGGGCGGATCGTCCCCGGCCAAGCCCGACGCGACGGACGCCGGCCGCCCTCACGGGGCCCCGATCCGCACGGTGACCGCGATCGAGCGGTCTCCCGCAGCCGCACCAGAGGCACGGGAACGTTTACCAACCCGTTACACGAGCGCCTGCGCGAGGCGGGATGATCGACCAGAGCGGCGCCCGCCTGGTCGCCGGACACGCGACCGAGGAGCACCGATGGCGACGTTCACCCGAGGCTTCGGCGGTCGCCGTGACGACCGCGACGACCCGCGCATCCCACCGGGCCAGACACTCGTCCGCGACTGGCCCGTGCTGTCGGCCGGCGCCACCCCCGAGATCGAACCGTCCGACTGGAGCTTCTCGATCCGCACCGAGTCCGGCCTGCACAGCTGGACCTGGGACGAGGTGCAGGCGCTCGGCGTCGAGGACGTCACCGTCGACATCCACTGCGTGACGCACTGGACGAAGCTCGACATGCCGTGGCGCGGTGTCCCGCTCGACCGGCTGTTCGCCGACGTCGAGACCTCGCTGGACTACTGCATGGTGCACAGCTTCGGCGGGTACACGACGAACGTGCCGCTCGACGAGCTCCTCGACGGGCAGGCGTGGATCGCGTTCGAGGCCGACGGCGAACCGCTCACCCCCGAGCACGGCGGTCCCGCACGCCTGCTGGTCCCCCACCTGTACTTCTGGAAGAGCGCGAAGTGGGTGCGCGGCATCGTCATGCAGTCCGACGACGAACCCGGCTTCTGGGAGAACGCGGGTTACAACCTGCACGGCGACCCGTGGAAGGAAGAGCGGTACTGGTGAGCGCGGTGGAGGGCCTGGAGGAACGGATCACCCCACCGACGTCGGCTGCCCTCCGGCGGCGGCCGGCCTGGCACGCCGCGACGGTCGCCGCCGTCTCCCCCGAGACCCCGAACGCCAGGCGGATCGTCCTGGACGTCCCGACGTGGCCGGGCAACGACCCGGGCCAGCACCTCGACCTGCGCCTCACCGCCGAGGACGGCTACCAGGCGTCACGCTCCTACTCGATCGCCTCGTCCGGCGCGACGACCTCGGTCGTGCTCGCGATCGACCGGGTCGAGGACGGCGAGGTCTCGCCCTTCCTGGTGGACGCCGTCGAGGTCGGGGACGCACTCGAGGTGCACGGACCGCTCGGCGGGTGGTTCGTCTGGCGCCCGGGCGTGTCGGAGCGGCCCGTGCAGCTCATCGCCGGCGGCTCGGGGATCGTCCCGCTCGCTGCCGTCGCCGGCGCGCACGCCGACGCCGGTGACGCCGCCCCCTTCCGGCTCCTCTACGCCGTGCGCACGCCGGAGGACGTGTTCTTCCGCACCGAGCTCGCACGTGCCGAGGCCGCCGGGGTCGACACCACCGTCGTGTACAGCCGCCGTGCCCCGGACGGTGCCGCGGTCCCGGCCGGCCGACTCACCCGGGACGCCCTGGCAGCAGCGGTGTTCCCGCCGGACGCCGGCGCCCTCGTCTACGTCTGCGGATCGACGCCGTTCGTCGAACAGGTGCTGACGTGGCTCGGCGAGCTCGGGCACGACACGACCGACGTCCGCGCCGAGCGGTTCGGAGGCAGCGCATGACCGTGCTCGACGGCAACGCGTTGGCCGGGGTGCTCATCGGGTTCCTCGGCTCGGACCCCACGGTGGCCGCGCTCCGGTGCTCGGGGTGCAGGACGGTCGGGGCGCTGGCGGGCACCCGGGTGCACGCCAGCCCGATGGGCTTCGTCGCGCGGTGCCCGCACTGCGACGACGTGCTCGTCACGGTCGTCGACGCTCCGGGCGGACCGTGGGTCGGCATCCCTGGTGCACGGGTCGCGCTCGACGCCGACTGAGAACGTCCGTCCTGGCGGAGCATGAGCGACACGCCGAGCACGTGCGAGGTGATGCGGGATCCGTGCGGGAAACCGCACGGTCCGGGATCCGACCCATCCGGACGGGGCGCCGCTCCGGATCACCGGATGGGCGCCGACCGGACCACCCATCCGCCGGCGCTCGAGTGGGCACGGTGGCCCGCGCGTCCGAGGGGCGCGGGCACCCGAAGCCTGCGCCCCACGGACCGGATCCGGCCACCAGCCCGGACGACGAAGGCCCCGGTCGAGTGACCGGGGCCTTCGCAGTTCCGAGCGGATGACGAGATTCGAACTCGCGACCCTCACCTTGGCAAGGTGATGCGCTACCACTGCGCCACATCCGCGTACACGAGAACACTACCAGGCCGAGGGAGTTCGATCGCACCATGAGCTACGTGCACGACAACCCCGGCGGTACCGAGGCCCACGGTGTGGACCTCGTCGACGGCGACGAACCAGCGGCGCGGATCCTCGTGCACGGCGACCTGCCGACGACGATCGAGCACGAGGGTCGGACCTGGCTGTCCTCCGGCGAGAGCCACGACGACGGTGACGACCAGGCGCCCCCGATCGCGATCTACCGGCCGGTCGGCTGAGCAGTGACCACCGCTCTGGAGGACGTCGTCGCCCTCTTCGAGTACGCCACCACGCGCCTCCTGGACCGCGTCGCGGGCCTGACGGACGACGAGTGGGCCCGGGAGCCCGTCGACGGCGAGCCGCGGATCTCGATCCGTTGGCGGCTCGACCACATCGCCGAGACGCTCGACGAACCGCGCAACCGGGAGTTCCTCGCCTCCGGACCGTCCGGCGAGGCGGCACCCGTCCCCGCGGCGTCGGCGGATGCGGCAGTCGCCGCCGTCCGCGACGCCGCCGCCCGCTTCGCCGCGCTGGCCCGCGGGCTCGGCGACTCGGCGTCCGAGCCCCTCGGTCCGGTCGCGGGTCCGTACGGCGCCGACAGTCGGCTCTCGTTCGTCCTGCACGTCGTCGACGAGCTGGTGCACCACGCCGCCGAGGTCGCGCTGCTCCGCGACCTCCACGCCGGCTGGGAGCGTGCACATCGGGTGGCCCCACACTGACGGCACGGTGTCACCAGGGTGGACCGCGGAACCCCTCGGTCACCCTGGGGAACCGCCGAGGGAGACCCCATGACGAACCCATCCGAGGCGGCCACGACACCCCTCGCACTCACGAGCGTGGTGGCCTCCGGCCTCCCCAGCGAACTCGGCAGCCCCGCGGCAGCGAAGTACTACGACGTCCCGGCAGTCTTCAACCGTCGACCAGACGCCACCGAGACCACGGCGCTGCGCGGTGCCGACGGACACGCCCGGCTCGCCGCAGCCGGGTACCCCGACGTGACACTCGACGTCCAGGACCGCCGCCTGGTGATCGGGCACACGAACCTCGGGCAGCTCGAACGCGGCCTCGCCACCGCCGTCGCGACGATCGTCGACACCGTCAGCCGCGCGTCGCTGGCCGAGAAGGAGGTCGCGCGGGACGCCGCACGGGCCGACTTCGACGACCGCACGGCCCGGGCGCAGGACGTGACACGGGCAGCGGAACGCATCCGCTTCGTCCCGGAGGCAGCACGGGTGTACTAGGGTCTCGGAAAACGGACAATGCATCGACGGCCGGATGGACCGTGCGACGGATCGCACGACGGCGGACGACCGAGAACGGTGTCACCCATGGATCAATTCGCTGCTGCAGCGGCCGCCATGCAGGCCGCGCCGGAGGGTACCGACCTGTGCCCGCCCTTCCTCGCCACCCTCCCCGTGACGAGCGTCGGCATCTCGACGCTCGGCGACCCGTTGGGTTCGGTGACGGTGTGCGCGAGTGACGCGATGGCGGAGCGCGTGGACGAGATCCAACTCGACCTCGGCGAGGGACCGTGCTGGCAGGCGCTCGAGACCCGGCGTCCGGTCCTCGAGGCCGATCTCACCGCCACGACGACCGCGACCTGGCCCGTCGCGCTCGAGGAGCTCCTCCGTGCCGGGGTCGGTGCGCTCTTCTCCTTCCCGATGCGCATCGGGACGATCCCCGTCGGCGCCGTCGACCTCACGGTCGGCGAGGAACGGACACTGACCCGCGGGCAGGTCCAGGGGGCGATCGAGCTGAGCACGGTCGCCGCGCGGCGTGTCCTCCGGGACGCCCTGCTCGCCGCTGCCGCCGACGGGCGCGCGGACATGGAACCCGGACGATACTCGAGGCGGGAGGTGCACCAGGCCACCGGCATGGTCGCAGCCCAGCTCGGCGTCAGCGTCCAGGACGCCCTGCTCGTCCTGCAGGCCCACGCGTACGCCACCGAACGCACCGTCCGCGACGTCGCCGCGGACATCATCGAACGCCGACTCGACCTCGCCCGGCCGTACGGTTCCGAGACCTAGGGAGCACGCACCATGGCACCGACCCGCGAGCACCGACTCGTCGACACCTTCGTCGCGCTGACCGACATCCTCGTGGACGACTACGACGTGGTCGAACTCCTGCAGAACCTCGTCGACAGCGTCGTCGACATCTTCGACGCGTCCGCCGCCGGCATCCTGCTCGTCAACCAGTCGCAGGAGCTCGAGGTCCTCGCGTCCACGAGCGACCGGTCGAGCTTCCTCGGACTCCTGCAGCTCGACGCCGGCGAAGGCCCCTGCGTGGAGTGCTTCGCCACCGGGCGCCCGGTCTCGGTGCGCGACCACGCCGAGATGGAACGTCGGTGGCCGACGTTCGCCGCGGCCTCGGCCGAGTCCGGCTACGCCTCGGTCCACGCCATCCCGATGCGCCTCCGCGACACCACGCTCGGGTCGCTCAACCTGTTCCGCGAGACCGAGGGCGCCCTGAACCGCGACGACGCCCTCGCCGCCCAGGCGCTCACGGACGTGGCCACGATCAGCATCCTGCAGCAGCGGTCGCTCGAACACGCCAACCTGGCGCAGCAGCAGCTCCAGCGCGCGCTCGACAGCCGGATCGTCATCGAGCAGGCGAAGGGCTTCCTCGCCCAGACGCACCGGATCGACATGGACCAGGCCTTCGCGAAACTGCGTGCCCACGCGCGGTCCAACCAGGAGCTGCTCGCCGACGTCGCGCGCGCGGTCGTGGAGCGGCGACTCGTCATCCCCTGAGCCGCGCAGGTCGCTCCGCGTAGCGTGCAGGACACCACGTAGCCCCGGTCCCCGGTTACAGCGTCACCGCTGCACCCAGGAGGACACCATGGTCGACGACACGACCGCACCGGTCGGCTACCGGAAGACCACACCGCGCGACGGCCGGCCCGACACGACGTCGACCTACACCGCGCTGCTCGCCCAGGTCCGCACCGCCGGACTCCTCGGTCGTCGGACCGGCTGGTACTGGGGGCTCGTCGCCGTCCTCACGGCGCTGCTCGTCGCCACGGGCACCGCGTTCGCCGTGCTCGGCGGCTCGTGGTGGCAGCTCGTCGTCGCGGGGGTGCTCGGACTGCTCTTCACCCAGTTCGCGTTCCTCTCGCACGAGGCCGCACACCGGCAGGTCTTCGCCAGTCACGACTGGAACGACCGTGCCGCACGGTACGTCGGCACGTTCCTGACCGGCATCAGCTACGCCTGGTGGATGAACAAGCACACCCGGCACCACGCGAACCCGAACACGGTCGGCAAGGACCCGGACATCTCGTTCGACGCGATCTCGTTCCGGGCGGAGGACGCGCGGAGCCGCACCGGGTTCCTGCACGTCCTGGTCCGGGTGCAGGGGTGGGCGTTCTTCCCGATGCTCCTCGTCGAGGGCGCGAACCTGCACTGGCAGTCGATCCGCACCTACACGGGACGCGGCGCCGTCAAGCACCGTTGGGCCGAGGGGTCCGTCTTCGCCGGACGCTTCGTGCTCTACGTCGGCGCGGTCTTCTGGGTCCTGCCGATCGGCATCGCGTTCGCGTTCCTCGGCGTCCAGCTGGCGGTGTTCGGCTTCTGCATGGGGATCGCGTTCGCGCCGAACCACAAGGGCATGCCGATCATCGAGGCCGGACGCCGGGTCGACTTCCTCTCCCGCCAGGTGCTGACCTCCCGCGACATCAGCGGCGGGCGGTGGGTCGAGTTCTTCATGGGCGGGTTGAACCACCAGGTCGAACACCACCTCTTCCCGAGCATGGCCCGGCCGAACCTCCGTGCGGCGCGGGACCTCGTCCGCCGGTACTGCGACGAGCAGGGGGTGCCGTACACCGAGACCACCCTCGTGCACTCCTACGTGATCGTCGTGCGCTACCTGAACGAGGTCGGCCTGGCGGCGAGCGATCCGTTCGCCTGCCCGGTGGTCGAGCGCTTCCGGGCCCCGTGACCGTCGGCGGTCCCCGCTAGGGTGCGGGCGTGATCACACGCACCACCGGTCAGGGCCGCCCGCTCGTCGCCGTGCACGGCTTCGGCATCGACCACCGCATCCTGCTCCCCCTCGAGCACGCCGTCGCGGACGCGCCGTGGCGGTGGGTCCACCTCGACCTGCCGTGGGTCCGCGAGTCGCCGGGGTACGACCCCTCGGCCTCGAGCGCGCAGGACGTCGCCGACGCCGTCCGGGAAGCGGTCCGTGCGCACCTGGGCGACGAGCCGTTCGCGATCGTCGGCAACTCGTTCGGCGGCATGGTCGCGCGCTCCGTCGCGCACGAGCTCCGCGGCCAGGTGCTCGGCCTCGCCACGATCGTCGGCGTCGTCGAACCGGACCACGCACGCCGACGAGTGCCCCCGCGACAGGTCGTCTTCCCCGATCCGGCCGTGGTGGCCGCGGCCGAGCCCGGTGCCGCCCGCGACGACTTCGCCGCCCTCAGCGTCGTCCAGACCACCGCGACGCTCGAGGCGTACGAACAGTCCGTGCTCCCCGGCCTGCGCGCCGCCGACCAGGCCGTGGTCGACCGGATCGCGTCCGACTACGCGCTGCGCACCGAACCCGAGGCGCTCCACCCCGATCCGTTCTCGGCGCCGACACTGCACCTCTTCGGCCGTCAGGACGACGTGGTCGGGTACGAGGACGGCTGGGCGCTGCGCGACCACTACCCCCGCGCGACGTACGCCGTGCTCGACGCGGCGGGGCACAACGCCCACCTGGAACGTCCGGCGGTCGCGGCGGCGCTGTTCCGCGACTGGCTCGACCGGATGGCCTGAGCCGGGGCGTCCGCCGCCCAGGCGCCGAGGACTACCGTCGAGCCAGGTGACCCCAGCCCACGGCCGCCGGAACGATCCCATCGTCCAGCGACCGGAAGCACCATGACCTCCCTCTCCAGCACCGAGCACGCCGAGACCGACGACGTCCGCTGGGCGGCGGTCGATCCGCGGACCTGGGAGGCGCGGTGCGGCTCCGTCGTGATCGGCACGGTGGTCTTCGGGTCGCGGTACGTCGTGCGGCTGCGGGACGGCGACATGACCGGCTTCCACACCAGTCTCGAGAGCGCGAAGGCGCAGCTCGAGGCGTGGGTCCGCTGGCAGTCGGGGCCTCCCGGCGAGCTCTGAGAGGCTGGGTCGGTGCACATCACACTCGACTCCACGACCGCGACCGACGTCGTCACCGACATCCGGTTCCCCGAGGGCAACCGCTGGCACGACGGCAGACTCTGGTACTCGGACATGCACACGGGCGAGGTGTTCTCGCTGCGCCCCGGCCCGAGCGCGCAGCCCCGGCTCGAGACCACGGTGGACGGGCAGTCCTCGGGCCTCGGGTGGCTGCCGGACGGCCGGTTGATCGTCAGCGCGATGGAGTCCCGCACGGTCGTGGCCGTGGGCGAGGACGGCGCGGCCGAGGTGTTCGCCGACCTGTCCGGGGTCGAGTCCTCGCTGCTCAACGACCTGGTCGTCGACGACGCCACCGGCCGCACCTACATCGGCGCCTTCGGCTACGACCTCTACGGCGGTGAGGAGCTCCGCCCCGGCCCGCTCTGGGTGATCGACACCGACGGGTCGCACCGCCTCGCCGCGGACGGTCTCGTCTTCCCGAACAGTGCGAACGTCCTCCCGGGGACCCGCACGCTCGTGGTCAGCGAGACGTGGGGTGGTCGTCTGACGGCGTTCGACATCGAGCCCGACGGTTCCCTGATCGGACGACGCGAGTGGGCGGCGCTCCCCGCCGGCACCACGCCGGACGGCAGCACCGTCGACCGCGACGGCGCGGTCTGGGTCTGCTCCGTCGACACCGGCGAGTTCCTGCGGGTCGTCGAGGGTGGCACGGTGACGGACCGCATCGACGCCCCGGGTCGGTGTGCGATCGACTGTGCGCTCGGCGGCGAGGACGGGCGCACGCTCTACCTCGCGACCGCCGACAGCTACGACCCCGCCGTGACGGCACGGACCCGGGCCGGTCGGATCAGTTCCGTGCGCGTCGAGGTCCCGGGGTGGTGACGGCGACCGGTCGGTCGTGACGCCGCGCGGAGATCGCTCCGTGCGGCCGCGGGGTCGCGTCGTCGGCGTCCCGGGTGACCGCCTCGACGACGTCGAAGCCCGCTGCGGAGACCGCTGCTGCCAGACGGTCCACCGACCACCGGTGCGCGGTGGTGACCGCGTGGTCGAACGGCTCCACGTCCGGTCCGGTGGGGAACCCGACGAGCAGCCCGCCGCCGGGGCGGAGGACCCGCGCGAACTCCTCGAGTGGACGTCGCAGGGCAGCCGGGTCGTGGTGGATCAGCGAGTACCAGGCCAGGACGCCACCGAGGCTCTCCGGCTCGTCGGGGAGCGCGTCGACGTCCGCGACCGCGAACGGGATGCCCGGGTGCGCCTGCCGGGCGTGGGCGACGAACTCCGGGACCCGGTCCACACCCCGTGCGTCGTGACCGAGCGAGGCGAGCTGTGCGGTCCAGTGTCCGGGGCCGCACCCGGCGTCGAGCAGGGGTCCGTCGACGGTCGACGCCCACGCCGTCACCAGCGCCTCGTCGGCCGCGTGGACGGACGTCATCGACCCCAGGTGCTCGATGTACTCGACGGCGCGACGCGAGTACGCCGACGTGACGGGGTCCGGGTCGCCGGGACGCACCATCACCACGTCGACGTCGTCCTCGTGGTCACGGACGAACCCGTGCCGCTCGTAGAGCCGCTGTGCCGCACTCCCCTGCAGCACGATGAGCCGCGTGTCCCCGGCGTGCGGCTCGGCCAGCACGGTCCGCAGCACCGACGACCCGATGCCGCGCCCCTGCAGGTGCGGCGCGAGGTACAGGTGCTCGATCCACCGGTCGCTGCCCTCGACCCGGACCGTGACGGAACCGACGTCGGCGCCGTCGACCACGATGACCCGCGTGCTGTCGGGCAGGAACCCGCGACGCAGCCGCTCCCGGACGCGCACGTCGTCGTACCGGCCGAGTCGGCGGAGGTCGGCTCGGAGCACCTCGGCCCGGAGCTCCGCGACCCACTCCACGTCGTCGGGGGTACCGGGGCGCAGCGAGATGTCCATCACCGCCATCGTACGGTCGCCGGGACACGCCGTAGCCTGGCCGCGTGGCACCTTCGCGAGCGGTCGGGTTCGACCTCGACGGAACCCTCTTCGACCACCGGGGCGCCGCCAGCACCGGCGCGGAGCAGTTCCTCACCGGGCTGGGCGTCACCGTCACCCCGTCGGTGCTCGACGCCTGGTCCGCCGCCGAGGACGAGCACTTCGAGCGCTGGCGTTCCGGCGAGATCGGCTTCCAGGAGCAGCGACGCGAGCGGCTCCGGACCGTCCTGCCCCCGCTCGGGATCGTGCTCCCCCACGACCCCGACGCTCTGGACAGCGTGTTCGAGCGGTACCTCGACGCCTACCGCGCCGCCTGGCGTGCGTTCCCGGACGTTGCACCGCTGCTCCGCGAGCTCCGGACGCGCGGCTACCGCCTCGGGCTGCTGACGAACGGGTCCGCGGAACAGCAGTCCGAGAAGCTGGCGGCGACCGGACTCGACACCGCCGTCGACGTGGTGTGCATCTCGGAGCGCATCGGCGTGCAGAAGCCCGACGAGGGCGCCTTCCACGCGCTCGCCGACGCACTGGGGGTGCCCGCGTCGGCGTGCCTCTTCGTCGGCGACGACCCGGTCCGCGACGTCGCCGGGGCCCGGTCCGCGGGGATGCGCACCGTCCTCGTCGACCGGTACGCCGACGGTGCACCCGACGTCCGGCACCAGGTGCTGTCCGCGCTCGGCGAGTCCTGAACGACACGTCGTCCCGACCGGCTCGTGCCGTGGCGCTCGCGCCGTTCCCTAGGCTGGTGCGATGCGCTCCCTGACCCGGCTCGACGACTGGACGGCAGACGAGGTCGAGGAGGTCTTCGCCCTCGCGGACGCGTACCGCACCGGTCAGGGGCCGACGACCGACGGCTCTGCGGTGATGTTCTTCCCCGCGACCAGCCTGCGCACGCGGGTCACGTTCGAGCGCGGTGCCGCGACGATGGGACTGCAGCCGATCGTCTTCCCGGACACCACGCTCGACAAGCCCGAGGCGCTCTCGGACGTCGCCGGCTACCTGGCATCGTGGGCGGACGTCCTCGTCGTCCGCCACCACGACCTCACCGTCGTCGAGGGCCTCGCGGGTGCCGGAGCACTCCCCGTCGTGAACGCGATGACCGACGAGAACCACCCGTGCGAGGTGCTGTCCGACCTGTACGCCCTGCGGCGGGAGCAGCGCGACCTCGGCACGCTGCGCTTCCGTTTCGTGGGCGCTGACGGCAACATCGCCCGGGCGTGGCAGGAGGCCGCACGTGTCCTGCGGCTCGACCTGGTGCAGTGCTGCCCCGCCGACCTCGCGACCCCCGGAGCCGCGTGGACGGACGACCTCGCGACCGCGATCCGAGGCAGCCGCCGAAGAGCACGAGAAGGAGACCGTCCCCGCCGGCTGACCCTCGACCCACCCGCGAACGCAGAAGGCCCCGAGCGTGTGCTCGGGGCCTTCTGCGTTCGACAGCCTCATGCGTGAAGCTGGCTTCGCCGCCCGATGTCAGGCGCAGTAGCCTCGACTGGGCCATCCGGCACCTGACAGCATGGTGTCCATGCCCGTATCGCCGCGCCTCTTGGAAGCATTCACTCAAGCTCGTGAACAGGCCCTGAGTCACATCGTGCGATCTGAGAAGTCGGGCTACACGTGGGCTGAAGAGACAGTGACCGATCTTCTCCTCGTCGAATCGAGCCCTGAGGTCCGAGCGTTCCAATTCAACAAGAGGCAGGAAGGCGGCAAGAGGGGCACCGGCGCGGACTGGCTCTGGTGGTGGATCGGCGATGGGGGCGAGTCGTTCGGCGCTTTGGTTCAGGCGAAGCGTTTGCATAAG
This sequence comes from Curtobacterium sp. SORGH_AS_0776, assembly GCF_031453355.1. Taxonomy (NCBI): domain Bacteria; kingdom Bacillati; phylum Actinomycetota; class Actinomycetes; order Micrococcales; family Microbacteriaceae; genus Curtobacterium; species Curtobacterium sp. SORGH_AS_0776. The sequence goes on along the minus strand of NZ_JAVIYU010000001.1, from coordinate 2,651,085 downwards.
GAACGAGACGGCCGATGGACGCTCGACTTCGACTACAAAGAGGGGAAGCAGCGTGCGCTGCTCATGAGCGCTGCAAGGGCCCTGCAGGTCGCGCCGACCTATGCCCTCTACATGGGCAGCCCGAACTACAGATCTCCAATCGACTGCGGTTGGCCGCACAACTCCAGCGACTTCCAGCGATGCGAGCGCTGCATCCGCAAGACCATCTCGCTCCTACCTGCTGTCCTCCTGACTGACGGCGGCATCAGGAATCACCCGGTATGGGCGTATCAACTCGCTTCGCCGCTGGAGGATCTCGCTGACCCGAACGTCCCTGTCTCCGCGGGCCCAATGCACCTGAGCGCCGACATGGGCGAGGAGTTGGTTAGATTCCTGCTCACCCAGTACCGAAGCGGCCCAAGGAAAGTGGCCAAAGCGCTCGTTGGACAGATCCGATGGGCTCGGGCGGGTCAGTTCGGATTGATGACTGCCGAGCCTCTTGAGACGCGAGGTGAGGACTTCGCCTTTCAGAAGCTGCCCGACGACCATGGCCACTGGGGTGAGGCTTACTACCCGAACGTCCTACGCGGTCTCCGCAACTCCCCTCCCGGTTACGTGCTGGAACTTCGCTCGCACGACGGGCACGAGGTGCCTTTCGACGTTCCGTTCGACCCGGAAGAGCTGAACCTCGCTGGCGTCGTTCTCGTTGACGCCGCGTCTGCGTAGGCCACACATCCGTTCGTGTGCGACGAAGGCCCCGAGAGTGTGCTCGGGGCCGTCTACTGTTGTGCTGCTTGCAGCTGGCTTCGGTGTCTGATGAGAGGCCGAGTTTCGCGCGGCCGCGCTGCGACTCAGCCTGCCCCTTGTCGGAGTCGAGGAACGAGAAGTCGGCGTCGTCCTCGTTGTCCGCGTTGACGATGGCCTGCATCCCAGCGACCTCCCCGTAGTAGGAGTCGGCGATCGCCTGAATGTCCGCTTCGTCGACCTCCTTCGGCCAGGAGATCGAGTCATCCTCGAGCTTTGCTGCGGTCGCCTTCTCGATTGTGATGCTCTTCCGAACCACGTCCTGCAACACGGAGAAGTCGCCGGAGTCGGCAGCCTTGTTCCACTCGTCGCTGATGTTGTTCGCGGGGCACACAGCCGACAGGTAGTACTTGCCTGCTTCCTCCTTCGACATGGCGCAACCAGAGAAGGTGACAGCGACGAGGGTAGCGGCGATGGCGGCGACGGCGGCACGCTTGGCGGTAATGAGCACCGGACGAGCGCAGCGGCAGGTGACGTGTCCTCGCGTTCCCGCGAATGAGGGCAACGACGAAGGCCCCGAGCGTGCACTCTCGGGGCTCGGACCTCTGCCCCGGCAGCCGCAGATGGCCCACCGTCCGCAGTCGACGCCCGCCCGTTGACCGAGGAGGTGCGCGGACCTAGATTGCGGATGCACGCCCACCGCTCCCAACTGTGGAGATGGGTAATCAGGAGGACATCATGGATGCAAGCCCGTCATCTCAAGTCCCTACAGGGTCTAGCCGCGACGACGAGTGGACCGACTCGGAACGAGACGCACCCCTTCCACCACCCGGGTTTCAGCTTTGCGTGCACGTCTCACCGAGCGGAGCTTGCACGCCTCGTGCACCGCGCGTCCGTTGAGCTCATCGAAAGACCATGCTGTCCTGACTGCGCATCATCGCCCGCCACCGTGCGATTGACCGGATCCGCGGCCTCGAAGCCGCCCGAAATCGTGGATTCCGAATTGGCGTCCGCAACCACGCCGCCGGGCACGGGGACGACCGCGACGTTCTCTTCATCCGCCCCCGGCTACGACGAGCCCTTCGACGGGCTCACCGACAAGCAGCGGCAAACGGTGCTCCTGCGGTACCTCGGCGAACGCACCATCCCGAGGTCGCACAGCACCTCGGCATCAGCGTCAGCACCGCCGGGACCCGCGTCCGCGACGGCATCCTCGCACTCCGCCACGCACACACCAACACCATGACCAGCGGCCCAACCGCCCGGAAACCGATCGCCCATCGGGCGCTGCGAGCGGACACGCAACCATCGACAGATGCCGATCTCCCGCCGTGTGAGCTGGCTTCGACAGGTTTGCCGCCAACAGGGAGAGAATGGGCGCATGGGGACGGAATTAGTCGCGATCTGGGTCCAGGTCGCCGCAGTGCTGGTGGCTGTCGGAGCGGCGGTCGTTGCGCTGGTGATCTCTGCGCTTGACCGGCGGAGTGCTCGTGCGATCGCGGCGAAGGACCGAGCGGTGGGTATCCGTCAGGCTCACCTGCTGTTCGAACTCGACTCGTTGCTCCGCCTTGAAGCCAACCTTCGACGAGGGGGTTCCAACGACATACAGAAGAGTCGCGACATGGGCGCGGAGGCCGGCGCGCTAATTGGCGCTATCGGTCCGGAGCGCCTTCCCCTGAACTGGGAGAAGCGGATCGGGAAGACCGACGACGAACTCCGGGAGTTCAGTAACGACGACAAAAACCTCGACTGGCTTCGACGGTCAGTTGAGGCTCAGCGGGCGCTAAGCGCTGTCGTCTCCGAGCTTCGCGAACTCCGCGCCGGAACGCTCGATGACATCTGATGCATCTGCAGTCCGCAATCTAGGCGGGAGAAGCTGCTCCAGATCGACGCCTGGACCCGCGTCGTGCCGTGTTGTAGCGACAGCGTTCGACAGTAAGGATTTACCCGTATCGCTCGCACGCTGAGCGCTCCTGCTACAGGGCCGGGCGCCGGTCCGCCGATAGAAGAGTTGGACCCAGACCAGTCGTCGCCCGTACGCTGGCTCGCGGCGCGCGCACCACGAAACTGCTCGCAGCAAGCGCGGTGGAGGGCGGCGAGATGGCTTACGTAACAGACGGCTACGACTTGACAGCGATCAACGACGAGGCGCGAGCTACCGTCTCTGCTGCGCTCCGAGCTCTGGCTGAAGCGTTTGAGGCTGTGGCTATTCACGCCCGCGAATCACTTTGGGCGGAGGACTGCCGCGCCGCTCGTTGGATGCGGGCGTACGACGAACTGCCCTCACCAGAGCACATCGGTGAAGTGCGCTTACTCATCGGCCATCTATTCAGTCGGTGTTTCGCCGCGGCGGATCACGCTCGTGGGGCGGCACTGATCCTTCGAGGTACTGGAACTCATGTGTCGGTGGCGACGAACACGCGCGGATGCATTGAAGCTCTCGCGAAAGCTTCCTACGTTCTCACTGCCCCCACTGCCACCGACGCCATCCGCAACAATCTTCGGCTTATTCGAGGCGAGATGCGCTATCTCGGCAAGTACAGCGAGGTCGACGTGGACGGGACGCTCGTTGATGCAGAGGTGGTGCGCGATACCATCGACGACGTCTCTGAACGCTTCGCCGTGACCGACAGCGCGAATGTCACAGCGCTAGCGGCCGCGCTCCTCGACCGACCATCGCAAGAGCCCGAGGGTCGTCACTATTACTCACATATCTCGTCGTTCGCGCACGCTGAAGTTGATTCCATCAACATGTTCCTCACGCGCGGTAATCTCCGCAGGCCCGCACTCCCGATGGCGTACGCCGTGGAGTGGGCGGGCATGTGCGTAGGAACCTGCACCCTCATCGGCTGGGACTTGGTGGACTTTTTTGGCATCGACGGGTCCGTAGGACATCGCTGGGCGATGGCTGTGGACACCACCGTCGCAGCCATCCAAGCGACCGCTTCTGCCGGCAAGAGACAGGACTAAAACGCTCCTGACTAGATCGCCATCGGAACCCCACCAGAGCTGCTGCTCGCGGACACGGAGACCTCTCGACTGAGCCGCACCGGTCGCGGCATCGCAACCCTTGAGTACGATCACCGCATGACCCGGGAAGCAGCAGACGCGAAGCTGCGCTTGCAGCGCATCCTCGACCGATCGAACGACCTCATCGCGGCCGCCGCCAGCGGCCGAGGAACCGTCACCGGCATCCCGACCATCGGCGCTCGCTCTCGGGTCGTCACGTATCGTTTGCGGATCAAGGGCGCTCTGGTCGAGCCGGCGTGGGAGTTCGATCTAGCGGACATCCTCCTGAACGTCAGGTCGCTGCTGGACAACTTGGTATGGCAACTCGCCCACGCGGATCCAAACGTGCAGTACACGGCTGCCGAAGAGCGACTAATCACGTTTCCCATCAGCGAGACGAACGAGAAGTGGGACCAGACGGTTCGGACAAAGCCACATCTCAAGCGCATGGCCCCCGAGATACTCGCTCGCATACGCGCGCTTCAGCCCTTCGAAGCACAGCGGCAACCGGACGAGGTCGTGAGCTTCATCGATGCCCTCCACCGACTTGACAAGCATCGTTCCAGGCTGCGATTGGAGGCGCGGATGGATCCGCAGTTCCCTATGCTTTTTCGCGTCGTACCTGAAGGTAAGGAGCACGGCGCACGAGACGTGGACTGGCTCGTCTCGCTTGATGAGGAGCTCCGTTCGGGCCTGGCTGTTGTGCGGGTGACATCCCAAAATGGCATACGTCATGCTCCAAAGGAGCCTGTCCCGGTTGCGCATTTCGTCGTGGCTGATGGTGAGAGCTACGACCTCCAAGACTTTCTATGGGACTTGCAAGCCCTTGCAATGCGCGCTTTCGAGGTCCTGCAGGGAATGGATCTGATTGGGTATGAGGCTCTTCGGAAGGTCGCCGAGTTCCGCCGTGAGCGTCTAGCTGCTTTCAACCGATCGATGATGTACGGGACGGACGAGTGGGAGCGCCGGGGGTTTGCCGACGACACCATCGATCGACTGTTGGCTCCAGAGTGAACAGCGCTCCGCGGCTCGCCCTAGTCACCTCGCTGCCGCCCGGCCGGGCACGCCCCTGCTACTGCTCTGAACAGTGGTGCCGGACAGGGACTCACAGACGGTCGGTTAGCCGGTCGTCTTCCGAATCCACCCTTGTAATTGCGCGGATTGCGAGGACGTCGAGCGGCCCATGGACGTAAACCCCGCGTGGAACAGTCGGTACCGCTGGCGCGTTGTTTGACTGGCTACCCCAGGCAGCGCACTACCAGAGACCCGATTCAATTCACGAGGTCGGACGAAAGTCGGCCTCGAGCCCCCGATACGTCGATGATGTCTCGATGCGCTGATGATTCAGGCGGCGGCGCAGACTGCTCCGCTGCTTTGCCTCCGCCGGCCAGGCGCCCCGACGCCACCCGATCGGCCACTCCCCCGGTGAGGGTCGGCTGATCCCGGATAGCCCGGGCGTTGCGCCTGTCGCAGATAGCCCGTCCGCTGGCGTCCTCAAAGCGGGCACGCCATACGGACTGGTCACCACACCCTCCGCCTGGCCGACCGCACATCATCTGGCACAGTCGCTTTCATCTCATCCGTTGTGGTCCCGAAGAACTCCGGGCGACGCCGTTCAGCGCAGACAAGCGTGACGGAGGTGGACATCGGGCAAGACCGTCGCAACTTCGGCCCGGACGGCGCGCCGGAACTCGAAGCCGTGATCGCATCCCGCGGGCCCAGAGGACACCGTGCACACCGAAGTCGAGCCTCGCCTGATGCCACAACCAGCTCCGGAGCTCCTCCGATACAACCGAGACAGAGCCTTCAGCAGATTTCGGCTCGCCGATGTGACCTGGGCTTAACGTGTTTCACCACGGCTGATGGTGGGGGGTCGCGCATAGACGGTGTGTCGCCCACTCCGGGAGACAACGGGCTCACCGAGCTCGCCACGTCCAGCACCGAAAGCGAAACACCATGTCCAAGTCCTTGAGCCGCCCGAGCGCGGAATCGGAGACTCCCGAGCTCACCTCCAGGTATGCAGCTCTCCTCAAGCCGGCTGAAGCCGCAGCATTCCTCCTCACGTCCGTCGGCACGCTCGCGCAGTGGCGCTACCTTCGCCGCGGCCCCGCGTACATCAAGGTCGGCCGCTCGATTGCCTACCGCCTCAGTGACCTGCTCGACTACGTCGAGCAGACGCGCGTCTCGCACAACGGAATGGCTGCCTGATGGCCACGATCCGAGAGTACGAGACGGCAAAGGGCAAGCGGTTCGAGGTCGGGTACACGAAGCCGGACGGGGGAACGACGCGGAAGCGTGGGTTCCGGACCAAGCGAGACGCGAACGTCTGGTCCGCGGCGAACGTCGTCGCGATGAGCAAGCCGACCTACCGGACCCAGTCTGACCTGTCGCAGAAGCTCGGCCCGTTCATCGACGAGTTCCTCGCACGGCGCGCGACGCTCGCCGCGACCACGGTCGCTAACCGCGCAGCCGTCGCGGGCAAGTGGATCACGCCCTACTGGAGCGAGAAGTCGCTCGAGGCCCTCACGAAGAAGTCGGTGCGGGCCTGGGTGGAGTGCATCCACGCCGCCGGCGCCGGAGCGCAGACGATCCAGAAGGCGCACCAGATCCTCGGGGGCGTCCTCGAGGAATGTGTCGAGCAGGGCCTGCTGACCGGGAACCCAGCGCGAGGAGTCAGGCTGCCCACCGTCGTGACACGCGAGCACGGCTACCTCAGCGCCCCGCAGGTCGCGCACCTCCTCGACGAAGCGCGGGAGCGCGACCGGATGCTCATCGCTTTCCTGGCGTTCTCTGGCCTTCGGTTCGGCGAAGCCGCTGCCCTCACGTATGCCGACCTCGACTTCGCGAACAACGTCGTGAACGTCCGGAGGTCGGCGACCGAAGTCAAGGGCGAGCTCGTGCTCGGCCCGCCCAAGAACGGCAAGGCGCGACAGGTTCCCGGCGTGCCGCAGGTCATGGAGCCGCTCCGACGACGCTCGGCTGGACGTACCGCACACGACCTCGTCTTCACCGCGCCGGAGGGCGGCATGCTCAGGCTCTCGACCTGGCGGCGTCGCGTCTTCGCTCCAGCCGTTCAGCGGGCGATCGCAAGCTGGCCGGCGAGCGACTTCGCGCGTGGGACGCTCGTGCAGCACTTCCCGAAGCTCACCCCGCACGACTTGCGGCACACCGCCGCGAGCCTCGGTGTGTCCGCGGGTGCGACCGTGCCACTCGTGCAGAGCATGCTCGGACACGCGAAGCCGAGCATTACGCTCGACGTCTACACCGGGCTCTTCCCCGCTGACTTCGACCCGCTGGTCGCGAAGCTCGAGGACCTCGCCTCGGGATCGGGCATCGCGGACCGACTCTGACCCCCCATCCCCGTCCATCTCGCCGAAAGCCGGCCTGTTCGATTCGTCGACAGGTCGGCTTTCGGCGTTCGACGCTCGCACGAGACGCGCGCCGCGAGCAGCACTGCATCGGCCGAGGAGCATCGGAGCGGAGCACGCGAGAACGATTCGCGCGTTGGACACCACGATTCGAGCACCGACGTCGGCGGTCGTGCTCTTCCGACGCATGCGTCGACTCGGTCACTGCACGCGCCAACTTCGCATCGCGGGCACACCCTGACTGTCGCTCGTGCACGACTCAGCCTGATCGGTTCAGACGCGACGATCACGACCTTCACGGAGGAGGCGACCAAGTTGGCATCGGCGACAGCGCGCGGGCCGTGCGAGCATCGTGCCAAAACCGTGCCACGTGGTCTGATTTGACTCCGGAACACGACCTGATGAAACACGAAAACCCCCGAAAATTCGGGGGTTTTCGCCTGGTGGGCGATACTGGGATCGAACCAGTGACCTCTTCCGTGTCAGGGAAGCGCGCTACCGCTGCGCCAATCGCCCAGAGGAGTGTGGAACTGGAGGTGGGGACGGGATTCGAACCCGCGTGGACGGCTTTGCAGGCCGCTGCCTAGCCTCTCGGCCACCCCACCATCGAGGTTCACGTCTCCGTGAGTACCCGAACGGTGGGATACCCTCTGGTGAGTCGTGACGTTCCGGAGAACACCACACTCGAGCGGATGACGAGATTCGAACTCGCGACCCTCACCTTGGCAAGGTGATGCGCTACCACTGCGCCACATCCGCACTTGTCTGACCCGCTGTCGCGGCGACGACGTAAACTCTATACGAACCCGGGGGCATCCACCAAAATCCTCCTCGTTCACCGGGCGTGTCCCCCGTGTTCATGCGGATCGGGCGGGTTCCACCACCCGCGCCACACCCGGGACGCGCGCCGTGTTCGGCACCGGCCCCGGCATCCGCTACTATCGACTGGCACGCACAGTGCAGGGGGCGATTGGCGCAGTTGGTAGCGCGCTTCGTTCACACCGAAGAGGTCATCAGTTCGAGTCTGGTATCGCCCACCCACCCGCAAGAGCCCGGCGCAACAGCGTCGGGCTCTTCGCATCTGTTGAGACAGTCACGAGCAAGATCGGACGAAGGGGCGCATGACCGACGTCGACCTCGAGTTCGCCCGGGTCCGGGCAGTCCTCGACCGTCCGACCCTCCGGCTGATGTCCCGGCCGACCAGCGCCGTCGTCCTCGCGGTGTTTCGCACGGTGTTCGACCGCGACGTGCAGTACGTCCCCGCGGACCGGATGCACCTGCAGGTCGAGGAGCACGTCGCACGGCTCCAGGCCGCCGGCGCGCGCACCCCCGCGAGCGAGCAGGCGGAGCAGCCCGAGCAGGACGCCCGACCGAACGGCCGCGCCCTCTGCCGCGAGTGGGTCGCCGCGCAGTGGCTCGTCCGCTCGAACTCCCCCGACGGCGACGAGCAGTACTCCCTGACGAGCCACGCGCTCGAGGCCCTGTCCCTCGTCGACGCCCTGTCGTCCGACCGGGCGCTCATCAGCGAGAGCCGGCTCGCGATGATCGTCGACGCCGTGCACCGCTGGGCCGCCCGCGCCGAGCCCGACCCCGACGTGCAGATCCGCCGCATCGACGCGCAGATCGCCGAGCTCCAGGCCGAGCGGGCGCGACTCGAACACGGTGACGTGGACACCGTGGACGACGCCCGGATGCGGGACGGCTACACGAACATCTCCGACCTGATCCGCCAGCTCCCGAGCGACTTCAAGCGTGTGGAGGAAGCGGTGGCGACGATGCACCGCTCGATCGTCGAGGACTTCCGGCAAGAGGTCCGTCCGATCGGCGAGATCCTCGACGACTACCTCGCCCGCACGGACAACCTCATGCAGGCCACCCCCGAGGGCCGTGCGTTCGAGGGGGCGTTCGAGCTGCTCCGCGACGACGCCCTGCTGCTGCGGCTCCGAGACGACATCGCGACGATCCTGGCCCACCCCTTCGCGGACTCCCTCGGCGCGTCCGAGCGCCGGGCCTTCCGCAACACGGTGGTCATCCTCCGCCAGGGCATCGAGGACGTCCTCGCCCAGCGACGACAGCTCACGGCGACGCTGCGCGACCAGATCGTCGCGCACGACGTCGCCCGCGACCGTGAACTCGACGCCGTCATCCGGTCGATCGAGCGGGGGCTCGCGACCTGGATGGAGCAGGGGTCGGCGCGCGACCGGCTGTCCCTCGGTCTCCTGCCGGCGACGGCCGAGGTCGGCACGCTGCGCGAACGGTTCTACGATCCGGACGCGGAGTCCGTGCCGCCCGCGATCGAGGAGCCGGACGACGACGTCTTCGAGGAACTCGACGTGGAGACGCTCCGGCGACACGGCGGACCGCTCCTCACCGAGCTCCGCGCGGCACTGCGCTGGGCCGAGGCCGACTCCAGCGTCGACGCCTTCCACGGCCTGCCGCCGGAGCAGCGGCGTCCGGTCGAGCTCTTCGGGCTCGCGCACCTCCTCACCGGTCACGAGGACTTCGAGTCCGCCACGCACCTCGCGGAGCACCGGACGGTCCGTCCCGACGGCAGCCCGGTCACCTTCCACATGCCGACCGCGGCGCTCACCGACGAGCGCCGCGACCGGACGCCAGACACGACGAACGACGAACACGCACAGGAGGCGCGGTGAGCGACACGACGCCGGCACCGGTCGACGAGACGGTCCCCTACGACGACCCCGCACCCGTCCCGCAGGACGACGAGCGCGACGAGACCAGCTTCGCCCTCTTCGAGGGCGACGAGGGCCGACTGGACGACCGGCAGCGCCGTGCCCTCGTGGCGCTGCTCCGCAACTCCTACGTCAGCGCACGGACGCACGCCGACGAGTGGCGCGCCGTGCTCGACGCGGAGTACCAGCTCCGCTCACGCCTCAACGACCTGTTCCTCGAACTGCACGTGGACCGCGACCGCGAGGTCGCCTGGAAGCGTCAGGCCCGCTCCGAGAGCCAGCGCCGCGGCTTCCCCACCCTGCTGCGCGACGTCCCGTACACGCGCGAGGAGACGATCGTCCTCGTCTACCTGCGCATGCGCCTCCGCGCCGACACCCGCCCGGGCCCGGACCAGGTCGTCGTCGACCGCTCCGAGATCCTCGGGCACGTCGCCGGGTTCCGCCCCGCGACGGCGACCGACCGCACCCGTGACGAGGGCCGCGTGGCGAAGGCGGTCGAACGCCTCGTGACCGCCCGGATCCTGCTGAAGACCAGCGACCCGGACCGGTTCCGGGTCGCGAGCGTGGTGGAGGTGCTGCTCCCCCTGGAGCGGCTGCGCGACCTGGACACGTGGTTGGCGACCACAGCGTCGCGGACCGCCACCGCGCACGGGGACGCGACCACTCCGGAGGGCGAGCCGACCGACGGGGACGACCCGTCCCTCCTGGCCGACGAGACCGACACCGACGACGAAGGCGAGACGGAAGCGTGACCGACACCTTCGAGATCCCGGCGCTGTTCGACACGGTCGCGCAGTGGCGCGCCGAGTCGATGCAGGTCGTGAACTGGGGCGGCTTCCACGGCCACCGCCAGGTCGAGCTGTCCGGCACCGCGACGCTCATCTCGGGCGCGTCCGGCACCGGCAAGTCGACGCTGATGGACGCGTACCTCGCCGTGATGATGCCGTCGGACGTGCCGTTCAACGGCGCGTCGAACGACGCCACCACCGGGCGCGCGCGCAGTGCCGACCAGCGGAACCTGCTGACGTACCTGCGCGGCAAGGTGGACACCCGTCGCGACCCCGAGTCCGGTGCCCTGCGCGACGTGAACCTGCGCGGCGACGACCAGACCACGTGGGGTGCCGTCGCGGTGACGTTCCGGAACGACGACGAGCGGCGCTTCACGGTGCTGCGCGCGTACATCGTGCCGAAGCGTGCGCGGGGCGTCGGCGACATCCAGATGACCATGGCGACGGTGGACGACACGTTCGACCTGCGCCGGCTCGAGGAGTTCGTGCCGACGCGGTTCCACCACCTCGAGCTCACCGGACGCGTGCCGGGGCTCGTCATCCGCGACACCTACCAGGAGCTCGCGTACACGCTGCAGACCCGCCTCGGGATCGGCGACTCCGGCGGTGGCAACCGCGCGATGCGGCTCCTCGCGCGCATCCAGGCCGGGCAGCACCTGCCGACCGTCGACGCCCTGTACAAGTCGCTCGTGCTCGAGACGCCGGGCACGTACGAGGCCGCCGACCGCGCCCTCGCGCACTTCTCCGCCCTCGACGAGGCGTACGAGGCGATGGACACCGAGGAGCGCAAGGTCCGCATCCTCTCCCCCATCACCGAACTGCACGCCGAGATCGCGCGCTCGAGGGCCGCGGCCGAGGCGCTCGACGGGATCGCGACCGGCGCCGAGGTCTCCCCGTTCGCGCACTGGACCGCATCGCGCAAGCGTGCGCTCCTGGACGCCGAGGTGGACCGCAACGGGCGCGAACGCACGGCTGCCCGCGCCGAGGTCGCCGCGGCGGAGGCCCGGCACGCCGCGGTCGAGATCGAGCTGCGGGACGCCGAGGCCCGGCTCCGCGACCAGGGCGGGAACGCGCTGGCGCAGCTCGAGGACCGCATCGACCGTCGGACGCGGGAGCGCGACGCCGTCGTCCGCACCCGGGCGACGTTCGACGAGCGGACGGCCGTGCTCGGGTCGCCCGTGTCCACCGAGCAGTCCTTCACCGCCGCGCAGCGGGCGTCGCACGAATTCCTCGGCACCTACCCCGCGTCGCGCGCGGAGCTCGACGAGCGCCGTGACGCCCTCACCCGCGAGGAGTACCCGCTCCTCGACCGCGAGCGGTCCCTCCGCCAGGAGCGCCAGTCGCTCGAGCACCGACAGGGCGCGATGCCGCTCCCGATGCACGAGGCCCGGCTCGCGATGGCCCGTGCCGCCGGCATCGACCCGTCCGAGCTGCCCTTCGTCGCCGAACTGCTCGACGTGCTGCCCGGCGAGGAGCGCTGGCGCACGGCGATCGAGTCCGTCCTGGCGCCCGTCGCCCGCACGCTCCTGGTCGACCAGGACCGCCTCGCCGACTTCAGCGAGGCGATCGACGCGCTCCGCCTGCCGGTGCGCGTGCAGTTCGAGGGCGTCCCGACGGGGCCGCACATTGACGTCGACGGCGACCCGTCCATGGTGTCCGGCAAGCTCGCGATCAAGCAGTCGCCGTTCAGCACCTGGGTGCGCGAACGCATCGAGTCCGACCGCACCGACGCCCGGTGCGTCGGGTCCGCCGCGGATCTCGGCGGCGGCGGTCGGCGCGTCACCGAGTCCGGGCAGCTCCGCGACGGTCGACGCGGTGCCCACGGCGACCGACGTCAGGCGAACGTCATCGGCTTCACGAACGAGGCGCGGGTCGCCTCGGTGGAGCAGGAGCTGGCCGCGATCGCCGAGGACCTCGCCACGCTCGAGGCCCGGCGTACCGACGTCGCGCAGGACATCACGGCGCTCGACGTCCTCCGCGCGGCGCACCAGCACATCGTCGACGTCACGTGGGAGGCGATCGACGTCGTCGGGCTCGACGACTCGCTCGCCCGCCTCGACCAGGAACGCCAGGCACTCCTCGCCGCCGACGACGGCCTGCGCACCCTGCGTTCGGCCGTGGGTCGGCTCCGGGCGTCCCTCGACGAGGCGTCGGACCGTCGCGCCGCTGCCCGCCAGTCCGTCGCCCGGCTCGAGGAGCGGCACGCCGTGCTCGTGGACGGTCAGGACGCCGCGGCCGAGATCCTGTCGCGCTTCGAGGACACCCCTGACGCCCTGCCGGACGACCGACAGGCGCAGCTGCTGTCCGAGACGTTCGAGGAGATCGGAGCGCCGGACGGCGTCGACGGCTTCGACGACGCCACCCGCCGACTGAAGCGCCGGCTCGAGGAACGCCTCGCGCAGGCGCTCGACGGCGCCGCCTCGGCCTCGACCGCGTTGACGCTGACCTTCCAGCGCTACCAGGACGCCTGGCCGGACCCGAACCTCGGGACCGGCGTCGCGTCCTACCCCGACTACCGCGCCATCCTCGACCAGATCGTCGCGACGGGCCTGCACTCCCGCCGGAGCGAGTGGCGCCGACGTCTGTCGCAGTGGAGCGGCGAGGACCTCGTCCCGCTCGCCGGTGCCTTCGACCGGGCCGTCGTCGAGATCGAGGAGCGGCTCGAACCGGTCAACGAGATCCTCCGCGAGCTGCCCTTCGGTGCGAACCGCGACCGGCTCAAGATCCAGATCCGCCGGGTCACGCGCGAAGAGGTCACGGCCTTCCGCCGGGAGCTGCGGGCACTGTCGGCGTCCGTCGACACCGAGCTGACCGACGACGTGCTCGAGACCCGGTTCCGCCGGCTCCGACGCTTCATGGCCGTCATCCGCCCCGACCCGTCCGTCCCGCGTGGTGGCCGGACCACGCAGCGCGACGCTGTGCTCGACGTCCGGCGGCACATGGAGATCACGGCCGTGCGGTACGACACCGAGGGCAACGACCTCGGCGTGTACTCGTCCCTCGGTGACAAGTCCGGCGGTGAGACGCAGGAGCTCGTGGCGTTCATCGTCGGTGCCGCGCTCCGGTACCAGCTCGGCGACGAGACCCGGCCGCGGCCGCGGTTCGCGCCGGTGTTCCTGGACGAGGCCTTCATCAAGGCGGACTCGGAGTTCGCGGGGCGTGCGGTGACGGCGTGGCTGCGGCTCGGGTTCCAGCTCGTCGTGAGTGCGCCGCTCGACAAGGTCACGGCGCTGGAGCCCTCGATGGAGCGGCTCCTGTCGATGCGCAAGCACCCGGACACCGGGCACTCGTCGATCACCGAGATCGCGCGGGCTGCCGTGGGGGCGTAGGCGCGCGTCCCGTCCCGTCCGCGGGTCGACCGCCCGTTCGCGGGCCGCCGGGGTCGCACGAACTGCCGCCCGGCGCCGGCAGCAGCGGCACCTCGTGCGACCCCGGCGATGGGTGCACGGCATGTCGTGCGACCAGGGCGACCGTTCCCGCCACCCCCGGACTGGGGTGCCGGCAACAGCAGGCCGCCGGGCACTCCTTGACTACGATCGCCAGGAGCTCCACCGACTCCAGCAGGGACCGTACCGTGACCACTCGCACACGCACCGCAGGCGCGATCGTCACCGGGCTCCTCGTCGCCGGCGCGCTCGCTGCGTGTGTCCCGTCCTCCACGGCACCGGGGTCGACAGCGGCACCGACCACCGCCACAGCGACTCCGCTGGTCACACCGACGCCGAAGCAGACACCGACGCCCACACCCACCCCGACCCCGACTGCGACCCCGACCGCCGTGCCGACGACGCTCCCGGTCGGCGACGTCACGTCGAACGGACGCACCTGGCGGCAGTCGTACGCCGAGGACTTCACGAAGCCCGCCGCACTCGGCACGGTGGCATCCGTCTACCCCGGCATGGGCCTCTACGACGGATTCCAGGACACCAGCGGACTCGGCACGTACGCCCCTGCGAAGGTGCTGTCCGTCGCCGACGGCAACCTCGACTTCGACTTCCACTCCGAGGGCGGCCGACCGCTCGTCGCCGCCGTCATGCCGGACGGGTACGCACCGCACACGACGGCACGGGTCAGCATCCGCTACAAGACCACGGTCACCGACGGGTACAAGTTCGTCGGCATGCTGTGGCCGTCCTCCGACGACTGGAACGACGGCGAGATCGACTGGCCGGAGTCACTCACGCTCGGAGCATCGCCGCGCCCCGCGTCCGCGATCCCGGGAACGTACGCGAACCGTCACGTCAAGTACGACCGCTCGGTGCAGGTCCACGCGAAGACCGACACCACCGAGTACCACGTCGCCACCACCGAGTGGGACACGGGCATCGTCCGCTTCTACTGGGACGGGGAGCTCGTCTCCTCCACCACCGAGGCCGTGCCGACGAAGCCGATGCGCGTGACCCTGCAGGGCGAGACGTGGACCGATCACGGTGCCGTCCCGACGGACGCGACGGGCACCGTGTCCGTCGACTGGATCTCCATCTGGAACTGACCCGCGCACGGTACGGTGGGCGCGTGTTCGGACGCCGCTCCCCCAGCCCCCGCCCCGACGACCGACCGGGCCTCGGCATCGGCGCCCTCGTGCAGGTCGTCGACACCGACCAGGGCGGCGAGCAGTGGGCTGACGAACCGATCGGCGTCATCGTCGCACCGGGCGGCAGCCAGCTCGGCGGGACCCAGCGCACCTGGACGGTCGCGTTCGAGGAACCCGTGTACACGAAGGACGGCCGCGGCCCGTTCGAGCGCGCGACCGTCCTGAGTCGTCAGCTGGTGCCGATCGAACCGGCACCGGACACCGAGGGCTAGTACTCCTCGTTGCCGCTCTTCATCATGGCTGCGAAGGCCATGCAGACCCCCACGCCACCGAGCACGCCGATGCCGATGATGACGCCTGCGATGAGTTCGAGCATTGGTGACTCCTTGGTTCCGGGGCCGGTCTGGCTGCCCTCAGGTTAGCGGATGCCGCGCATGAGCTTCAGCACCGGCTTGGCGAGGACGAGCAGGACGACACCGACCGCGACGGCGACGAGCCCGAGGACGGCGAAGTACGGCGCCTCGTCCGTCGGGTCGTAGTACTGCGAGAGCACCCCCGTGACTGCGGTGCCGAGCGACACCGACAGGAAGAACAGGGCCACCATCTGCGTCTGGAACTTCGGCGGTGCGAGCTTCGTGGCCACCGACTGCCCCACCGGCGACAGCAGGAGCTCGGCGATCGTGAAGACGAGCAGGATCCCGACGAGGGCGAGCAGCGGCGTGCCGTTCTGCCCGGTGCCGACGAAGGGCAGGAAGAGCAGGAACGCGACGCCCATGATGCCGGTGCCGAGGGCGAACTTCGTCGGGGTGGACGGCTGGCGGTCGCCGAGCTTCGTCCAGATCGCCGCGAACACACCGGACAGCACGATGATGAAGACCGGGTTGATCGACTGCACCCACGAGACCGGCATCTCCCAGCCGAACAGGGACCGGTCGAGGCGCTCGTCGGAGTAGACGGTCACGACGGTGAACTGCTGCTGGTACAGCGACCAGAACACCGCACTGCCGATGAACAGCGGGATGAAGGCGAACACGCGCGACCGCTCCTGCGCGGTGATGCCGCTCGAGAGGATCACCACGAAGTACCCGATCGTGGCGAGGATGACGATGGCGACGACCACGGTGGGCAGGTTGTCGACGTTGAGGAGCCCGGTCAGCACGGCGACCACGATCACCGCGAGTGCCACGAGGACGAGCACGCCGATGTGCGGGAGCCGACGGCGGTCGACGGGGTTCGTGACGTGCCGCACGGACTCCGGCAGCTTGCGGCGGCGGATCGCGTACTGCACGAGCCCGGCCGCCATGCCGACCGCAGCAAGGCCGAAGCCGTAGTGGAAGCCGAGCGAGCTCTGCAGCAGGCCGGTCAGGAGCGGACCGAAGAACGCCCCGAGGTTCACGCCGAGGTAGTAGAGCGAGAAGCCGGCGTCACGACGGGGGTCGTCCCGGCTGTAGAGCCCGCCGACGATCGTCGTCGCCGTGGCCTTGAGCCCGCCGGAGCCGAGCGCGATGAGCACGAGGCCGACGCCGACGCCCGCGACACCGGGGATGAGCGCGAGGGCGATGTGCCCGAGCATGACGACGATGGCGCTGCCGAACAGTGTCCGGTCCGCACCGAGCAGCCGGTCGGCGATCCACGCCCCGATGATCGTGAACAGGTACACGGCTCCGCCGTAGGCACCCATGATCCCGCTGGCGACGCCCTTGTCGATGCCCAGCCCGCCCTGCGAGAGCGTGTAGTACATGTAGATGAGGACGATGCCCTGCATCCCGTAGAACGAGAACCGCTCCCAGAGCTCGACGGCGAACGGCGTCGACAACTCGAACGGCTGCCCGAAGAAGGTCCGCCCGCGTGCGGGCGTGGTGGTACCTGACATGCCGGACAGTCTGCCCTCGCCCGTCCGCTCGCGCACAATCGTCTAGCCCTGCTCAAGAAATGACGGTCGACGCTTTGGAGGGTTCCCACCACCGTGTCGGACCAGAGCGCCCCGTGCGTTGTCGGCCCGGACGGCGTTCACGCGACTCGCGGGTCCGATCAATAGCGTGGGTTCTGCAACACCGGACAGAGCAGTTCAGGAGGGCTCCGACCATGGTCGACACCGCACCCGTCCACAGCACGAACACGCCCAAGGCCGACGCCGCGGGCGACCCCGCCGCGGGCACGCCCGCCGGCGGGACGGACACCGACGTCCGGATCGACGTCGACCTGCTCGCCGAGCACCTGCTCGGCCGCTGGGCGGACGACCGCCGCGCCTCGCGCCGACTCGCACTCGACCCGGCGATGCACAAGGTCGAGGGCATGCCCTACGCCGACGCCCGCGCCCGGACACTCGACCAGCTCCGCATCCTCGTCGACGCGGGAGCGATCCAGCGCCCCTACCCCGAGGAGTTCGGCGGCTCGAGCAACCACGGCGGCAACCTCGCCGCGTTCGAGGAGCTCACCACGGCCGACCCCTCGATGCAGATCAAGGCCGGCGTGCAGTGGGGGCTGTTCGGCTCGGCCGTGCACCACCTCGGCACCGAACGGAACCACCGCGAGTTCCTGCCGGGCATCGTCTCGTTCGAGGTCCCCGGCTGCTTCGCGATGACGGAGACCGGGCACGGCTCGGACGTCCAGAGCATCGCCACGCGGGCGACCTACGACCCGGCGACCCAGGAGTTCGAGATCCACACGCCCTTCCGCGGTGCGTGGAAGGACTACATCGGCAACGCCGCCCTGCACGGCAAGGCCGCCGTCGTCTTCGCGAAGCTCGTGACGCAGGGCGTCGACCACGGCGTCCACGCGTTCTACGTGCCGCTCCGCGACGCCGAGGGTGCGTTCCTGCCCGGTGTCGGCGGCGAGGACGACGGCTACAAGGGCGGCCTGAACGGCATCGACAACGGCCGGCTGCACTTCGACCACGTGCGCGTCCCCCGCACCAACCTGCTGAACCGCTACGGCGACGTCGCCGAGGACGGCACCTACTCCTCGCCGATCGCTTCGCCCGGTCGCCGCTTCTTCACCATGCTCGGCACCCTCGTGCAGGGCCGCGTGTCGCTCGACGGCGCCGCGGTCGTCGCCCAGAAGATCGGCCTGGAGATCGCGCTGACGTACGCGGCACAGCGTCGCCAGTTCCCGACGGGCGACGGCACCGAGGGCGTCCTGCTCGACTACGGCCGGCACCAGCGCCGGTTGATCCCCCGCCTCGCCACGGTGTTCGCGCAGTCGTTCGCCCACGAGAAGCTCCTCCGCACCTTCGACGACGTGTTCAGCGGGCGTGCGGACACCCCGCAGCGTCGCGAGGACCTGGAGACCCAGGCAGCGGCCTTCAAGTCGATGTCCACGTGGTCGGCCCTCGACACGCTCCAGGAGTGCCGCGAGGCCTGCGGTGGCGCCGGGTTCCTCGCCGAGAACCGCCTCACCGGACTCCGCGCCGACCTCGACGTCTACGTGACGTTCGAGGGCGACAACACCGTGTTGCTCCAGCTCGTCGGCAAGCGCCTGCTCACCGACTTCCGCGCGAAGGCGCCGAAGGACCCGGCGTCGACCGCGAAGTTCGTGGCGGCCCAGGCGGCCACGAAGCTCGCCGACGCCACCGGTCTCCGACGCCTCGGGCAGACCATGACCGACCGGGGCTCGCTCGCCGCCTCCGTCACGGACCTGCAGGACGCCAGGACGCAGCGCGACCTGCTCGCCGGCCGCGTCGACACGATGGTCACCGAGATCGGCATGCGCCTCGCGTCGGCCGGCAAGGACCGCGCACGCGGCGCCCGACTGCTCAACCGCTCGCAGCACGAGCTCATCGAGGCGGCGAAGGCCCACGCGGAGCTCATGCAGTGGGAGGCCTTCACCGAGGCCATCGACGAGGTCCCGCCGGGAGACACCCGCCGCGTGCTCGTCTGGCTCCGCGACCTGTTCGCCCTCGGCCTGCTGGAGCAGCACCTCGACTGGTACCTCATGCACGGGCGCATCACGGCGCAGCGGGCGCGGGCGGTCTCGGCGTACATCGACCGCCTCGTCGCCCGGGTCCGGCCGGTCATCCCGCAGCTGCTCGATTCGTTCGGGTACGAGGCCGGCCACGTCCGCGCACCGATCGCGCTCGGTGCCGAGCAGGCCCGGCAGGACGAGGCGCAGGCATGGTTCGCCGCCGAGGCGGCCGCGGGTCGCCTCCCCGAGCAGGAGAAGAAGCCCCGCGCCTAGCGCTGGACGTGGGGCGCGTCAGGCGTCGCCGGCGGGCCCGCGGTCCTCGAGGGCCCGGCGGAGCCGCGCCTCGGCGTCGTCCCCAGCGCCGGCGGCAGCGGCAGCGGCCTCGGCGTTGGCCTCGGTCACCGCGCGCACGACCTCTTCGCGCTGGATCTTCACCCCGCGAGGCGCGTCGATACCGATCCGGACGCCGTCCCCGCGGCTGTCGAGCACCGTGATGACGATGTCGTCACCGACGAGGATCCGCTCGCCGACCTTCCGCGTGAGTACCAGCACCCGTTCAGCCTAGCGACACGACGGGGACTCCCAGCAGGTGCACCGACTCCGGCGTGGCGGTCTCCCCCGCGCCGATCGCCACGACCCCCGCCACGTGGGCCCGGTCGGCGACGGCGGCGAGCATGCGGACCGAGTCCTCGTGCTTCCGACCGACGTCCACGACGACCCAGACCTGGTCGGGTGCGAGTCCGGCGGCCGTCGCGACGTCGTCCCAGGCGGCGACCGCGAGCAGCGCGTACCCGTCGCGGACGCCCTCGGCCCGGGCGAGGATCCCGCTCCGCCGGTCGGCCGCGTCGGTCGGCCGCAGTGCGTGCCGGGTCGCGAAGATCCCTGCGGCTGCATCCACGTCGTTCGGACGCCCGACGAGCAGCACCAGGTCGCCGTCGGCGGACCGGACCGACGGGACGGGCCGGGTGGGCGCGGTGGCGGCGACCAGCTGCTCAGCCACGACGTCGTCGACGAGCCGAGCCGTCCCTCCAGGAACGACCGACGGACCGGGCACGACGGACGCGACGGGCACCGCGGGCCGACCGGGCACGTCCAGGAGGCGCGACCCGACCGGCTCCTCCGCCCCCGCCTCCGGCAAGGCGCGCGTCGGGCGCGGGGCGCTCCCCGTGATCCCGTCGGCGACGAAGCCGTCGAGCACCGACGCGAACGCGTCGGCCCGCGTGGACGCGGTGCCGTCGTGGCCGGCGATGCGCGCCTCCGCGGCTTCGGCATCGGCCAGGAGCGCGGCGATGCCCACCCGCTGGACCGGCGAGTCGGCGATGGCGACGCGCGCGGTCGGGACGTCGTCGGGGCCGGGGACCTCGACGGTGGCCTCGACGTGCGCCTTGCGGAACAGCCCGCCGATGCCCGGTGTGGTGACGCGCTCGGCGGCGACGATGCGTGCGCCCGGTCCGAACTCCGAGCGGACGGCGTCCCGGAGCTCGTCGAGCGTGGCGCCGTTACGCTGCAATCGGGTCGGCGGCACGGACCACTCCCACGGTCTCGATGGTGGAGCCCGCGGCGGTGGCCTCCTGGTAGGAGAGCACCGGCAGGCCGTTCGACTGCGCGGAGACCATGCGGTGCACGGCCGGGCGGAGCTGCGGGGCGCAGACGAGGACGGCGGAGATCCCCTGGTCCTCGACGGAGCGGACGGCCTCCCGGAGCGACCCGAGGACCTGCTCGATGCGGTGGGCGTCGAGGACGATCTGGGTCCCCTGCTCGGACGGCCGGAGCCCCTCGAGCATCGACTGCTCGAGCAGCGGGTCGATCATGATCACCCGGAGCGTGCCGGCGTCGAGGTACCGGGCGGGCAGCGCTGGGCCGAGTGCGGCGCGGGCGGCCTCGACGAGCCCCTCCGGGTCGGTCGACACCTTCGCGCGGAGCGTGAGGCCTTCGCAGATCCGGCCGAGGTCGTTGATCGGGACCCGTTCGGCGAGCAGGCCCTGCAGGACCCGCTGCAGCTCGGCGAGCGAGAGCATCCCGGGGACGAGCTCCTCGACGGCCGCGGGGTTGACCTGCTTGACGCCCTCGGTGAGGACCTTGACGTCCTCGCGGGTGAGGAGCCGCGCGGCGTTGTCGCCGATGATCGCCTGCAGGTGGGTGACGAGCACGGAGACGCGGTCGATGACGGTCGCGCCGGTCATCTCGGCGGCGTGCCGGAGCTCGGTGGGGACCCACTTGCCGGCGAGGCCGAACACCGGTTCGACGGTGGTCTCCCCCGGGAGGCCCTCGAGGTGGTCGCCGAGCGCGAGCACGCTGCGCGACGGTGCGGTGCCCCGGCCGGCCTCGACGCCGGCGATGCGGATGGCGTAGGTCGACGGCGGGAGCTCGATGCTGTCGCGGGTCCGGACGGGCGGGACGACGATCCCCATGTCGATCGCGATCTTTCGGCGGAGTGCCCGGACGCGGCCGAGCAGGTCGTCCGAGGCGCCGGACACCATGTCGACCAGGTCGGGCGCGAGCAGGATCTCGAGGGCGTGCACGCGCATCTGCTCGATGAGGTCCTCGGGGGTGTCGGCGCTCGGCGCGGCGGCCTCCATGGCCTGCTGCTGGGCGACGGCGGCCTCCTCGCGCTTGGTGTTCTGCCCGAGGCGCCACCCGATGACGAGCAGCGTGGCGCCGATGACCAGGAACGGGACGATCGGCATGCCGGGGATGAACCCCATCGCGATCGCCGCGACGCCCGCGATCACGAGGGCGTTCCGCGACTGGGTGAGCTGCTGCGACGCCGAGGTGCCGATCTCGGTCTCGGCGCCGGAGCGGGTGACGATCATGCCCGTCGACACCGCCATGAGGAGCGCCGGGATCTGCGTGACCAGCCCGTCGCCGATGGTCAGGATGCCGTACTTCGACAGGGCGTCGGTGATCGAAAGCCCGTTCTGCACCATGCCGATGGCGATGCCGCCGACGAGGTTGATGACGATGATGAGGATGCCGGCGATCGCGTCGCCCTTGACGAACTTCGACGCACCGTCCATGGCGCCGTAGAAGTCGGCCTCGGCGGACACGGCGGCACGGCGTTCCTTCGCCTGGGCGTCGGTGATGAGCCCCGCGTTGAGGTCCGCGTCGATCGCCATCTGCTTGCCGGGCATCGCGTCGAGCGTGAACCGTGCCCCGACCTCGGCGACGCGCTCGGCGCCCTTCGTGACGACGACGAACTGGATGACGACGAGGATCAGGAAGATGACCGCGCCGATGATGATCGAGCCGGAGACCGCCACGTGGCCGAACGCCTGGATGACGTCGCCGGCGAACCCCTCGCCCAGGACGAGCCGCGTCGACGCGACGTTCAGGCCGAGCCGGAACAGCGTCGCGACGAGCAGCAGCGACGGGAACACCGAGAAGTCGAGCGGCTTCTTCACGAACAGCGTCGTGAGCAGGATCACCAGCGCCAGCAGGATGTTGCAGATGATGAGGAAGTCGAGCAGGAAGGACGGCACCGGCAGGATCAGCAGCAGGATGATGCCGACGATGAAGACCGGGACGACGAGCTTCGGCAGGTCCTTGCGGTTCATGCGGGCACCCCTTCGGGAGTCGAGTTCGGGCGGAGCTTCCGGGGCCGGAGGTCCCCGCTGATCGTGGCCGGGTCGATGACCGTCGCGACCTCGTCCGGGGTGGTCGGCCGCGGCGGGGCGTGCGTCCCGGCCGCCGCTCCCCTGGCCTTGAGCGCCATGACGAACGACAGCACGCGGGCGACCGGCGTGTAGAGGTCGACCGGCACCTCCTGCCCGAGCTCGCACGCGGCGTGCAGCGCACGGGTGAGCGGGACGTCCTGGACGATCGGCACCCGGGCATCGAGCGCCTTGTCGCGGATCATCGCCGCGACCGGACCGGCGCCCTTCGCCACGACGCGCGGCGCGGACTTCCCCGGCTCGTACGACAGCGCGACGGCGTAGTGCGTCGGGTTCGTCATCACGACGTCCGCGGTGCCGATCGCCTGCACCATCCGGTTCCGGCTCATCGCGAGCTGTCGGGACCGGCGCTGGGACTTCACGAGCGGGTCGCCCTCGGCGTGCTTGTTCTCGTCCTTGACCTCGCGCTTGGTCATCATCGTGCGCTTGCGGTTGCGGCGGATCACGACGAAGACGTCGAGCGCGGCGAGGACCAGGCCGGCGACGATCGCCGCCCGCAGCAGGGTGCCGGTCCCGGCGGCCGCGGCGTCGAGCACGGCGGACAGCGGCAGCGATCCGCTCGTCATGAGGACGGGGACGAGTGCCTGCACGGCCATCCAGAGGACGAGGCCGACGACGGCGGTCTTGAGGAGCGCCTTGCACCCGTTCCAGAGCGCCTGGGTGCCGAACACCCGCTTCAGGCCCTGGATCAGGTCGAAGTGCTCGGGCTGCGGGGTCAACTTCCGGACGTGCACGCCGCCCTGCGCGACCGCTGCGGCCAGCACGGCGACGGCGACGACCCCGAGCATCGGGCCGAGGGTCCCGCCGAGCGAGCCGAGGGCCTCGTGGAAGACGGCGTTCATGGTGCCGATCGTCGGGTCGGCGATGACGCGCTGCACGGCTCGGAGCTGCTCGGAGCCCGCGGCGGCGGCGTTGCCGATCGCGGACGGCATCATGAGTGCCGCGACCGCGATCCCGATCCACGCGCCGAGGTCCTGCGACCGCCCGATCTGGCCCTTCTGGTGGACCTCGCGCATGCGCTTCTGCGTCGCCTGCTCGGAGCGTTCTCCGCTGTCGGACACGTCGTCACCCCCGTCCCGTGATCGCGGCCACCGCGTCGCCGGTGAGGGACGAGACGACGGACGGCAGGGCCATGAAGAGCGCGCCGGCGAAGACGACGGTCAGCCCGATCTTGATCGGGAAGCCCATCTGGAAGGCGTTGAGCGCCGGGGCCACGCGCGTGAGCAGGCCGAGGCCGACGTCGGCGAGGAAGAGCACCACCACGAGGGGCCCGGCGATCTGCAGCGAGGACAGGAACATCTGCGTGAGCGCGGTGACGAGCACGGACGCCAGGCCGCCGAGGTCGAACGTGCCGGTCAGGGGCACCGCGTCGAAGGAGCGCACGAGTCCGGCGACGATGAGCTGGTACCCGCCCGAGGCGAACAGCAGCGCGAGCGCCGCCATCTGGAACAGCCGCGTGAACTGGGCGCCGTTCACCTGCGACTGCGGGTCGAAGGCCTGCGCCAGCGTGAACCCGCCGAACAGGTCGATGAGCGCACCGGCCGACTGCACGGCGGCGAACACGAGGAACACGAGGAACCCGAGGGCGAGTCCGACGAGGAGCTGCGTCAGGAGCGCGAGCAGGAACGGTCCGGTGTCGAGCGACTCGTAGCCGACCGCGACGCGCGGGGCGACGCCGATCGCCAGCCCGATGCCGAGGATCACCTTCACCGTCGCGGGGAACGCGCGGTACGAGAACGGCGGCGCGATGACGAAGAACGCGACGAGGCGGACGCCGGCGAGCATCGTCGCCTCGAGGCGGTCGCCGTCGATCGACAGCTCCATCAGGCCGTTCCCAAGAGCTTCGGGATCATGTCGAACGCGACGTGCGTGAACCCGACCATCTCCGAGATCATCCAGTTGCCGCAGACGACCAGGGCGATCGCGACGGCGACGGCCTTCGGCACGAAGGAGAGCGTGACCTCCTGGATCTGCGTGACCGACTGGAACAGCGAGATCGCGAAGCCCACGACGAGCGACGTCACGAGCACGGGCGCGGCGAGCTTCGCCGACACCAGGAGCGCCTGGAGCGTGAGGTCGATGACGGCCTGCTGGTTCATCAGTGCACCACCTGGTAGCTCTCGATGAGGGACTTGATGATGAGCCCCCACCCGTCGACGAGGACGAACAGCAGGATCTTGAACGGGAGCGAGATCATGACCGGCGGGAGCATCATCATGCCCATCGACATGAGCGCCGCGGAGACGACGAGGTCGATCACCAGGAACGGGATGAAGATGACGAACCCGATGATGAAGGCGCTGCGGAGCTCGGAGATCACGAACGCGGGGATCACCGTCGTCATCGGCACGTCGGCCATCGACTTCGGGTTGTCCTGACCGGCGGCACGGGTGATGAGCGCCACGTCCTCCTCACGCGTCTGGTGCAGCATGAAGGTCCGCAGTGGCTTCGTCCCGATCTCGACCGCCTGGGTGAAGTCGAGGTGGCCGGCGAGGTACGGCTGCAGGGCGTCGTCGTTGATGTGCCCGAGGACCGGTGCCATCACGAAGAGCGACAGGAACAGCGCGAGCCCTGCCAGCACCTGGTTCGGCGGGATGGACTGCAGTGCGAGGGCGTTCCGCGTCATCGCGAGCACCACGAAGATCTTCGTGAACGACGTCATCATCAGCATGAGGGCCGGTGCGACGCTGAGCAGGGTGATCCCGATCAGGGTGACGACGGCGGACGACGGGGTGCCGTCCGGGCCGTTCACGCTGACGCTGAAGTCACCGGTCGACGGCGGCGTCGGCGTGGCGGGAGCGGTCGGCTGCACGACGCCGGCCGCGTGGGCGCCGGTCGCCGTGAGCATGAGGAAGCCGGCGACGATCGTCACCCCCAGCAGGAGGAGGGCGATCAGGCGTCCGGTGCGGGCCGCGGTCACCCGGCCCGCCGGTTCCGGAGCGCCGAGGCGGCCTGCCGCCAGGTGTCGGCGGACAGGATCGACCCCTGCAGCTGCTGCGCCGTGGGCAGCGTGGTGCGCTGCGAGCGGCGGTTGCGGGGACGCATGGGTAGGTGGTCCTGGAGGGACGGCTCGGTCTGGTCCTGTCGCTGCAGTTCCCGAGAGAACGCGTCGGCCGACGGGGTCGGACGCACCGGCAGCGTCACCGGCCCGGTCACGATCGTGAGTTCCGGCGCCGGCGCCTGTCCGCTGGTGAGCAGGGCGACACCGTGCTCGGAGACACCGAGCACGAGGCGCTCGCCCTCGACGTCGACGACGACGACGCTCGCCTTGCCGCCGATGCCCTGGCGGCCGACGACCTCGACCGACGCCGAGCGGCGGCCCTTGGCCTTGCCCGCACCCAGGCCGCTCTTCGCGACGCGACGGTGCAGCACCCACATCAGGGCGAGCACGACGCCGAGCGAGAGCGCGACGCGGAGGACGATGACGGCGGTGTCCACGTCGGGGCTCAGACGCTCTCGGCGACGTCGAGGATCTTCGTGATCCGGACCGCGTAGTCCTGGTCGACGACGACGACCTCGCCGTGCGCGATGAGCCGGCCGTTGAGCAGGACGTCGGCCGGGGCTCCGGCGCTGCGGTCGAGTTCGACGACCGCGCCGGGCTCCATGCCGAGCACGTCGCGCACGGACATCCGGGTGCGGCCGATCTCGACGGTCAGGGTCATCTCGACGTTGTTGATCCGGCCGAGGTTCCCGGCGGGCAGGCTCGTCGTCGGTGCCGCGGCGGCCGGTGCGGACACGGTGCCGTTCTCGCGGACGCGCAGCGCGAACCAGCCGCCGGGGACGCCGCCAGCGGTCAGCTCGAACACGACCGCGTCCGGGTCGGCCAGGAGCGCCGAGGCCGACTCGCGCCGAGCCTCGCCGAGGACGCCGACGCCGAGGACACCGGCGGCGGCCTCGAGGGACGGACGGAGCACGTCGGTCACGTCGACGATCCCGTGGTCGGTGCCGCCCGCGGCGACGACGGCCTCGAGGTCGGTGAGCACGAGGACGAGGTCGGCCGACAGGCCGCCGACGAAGGACGCGACCACCGCGTCACCGGCCGCCTCGAGGGCGACGGGGGTCGCGCCTCCCGGGACCGCCACCGCTGCGAGCGGAGCGGCCGTCGGGAGCTGCGCGGCGAGTGCCTCGGCCGCCTGCGTGTGGAGGGTGGTCGTGACGGTCATGCGGGCTGCTCCGATGTGGTGGTGACGACGATGCCGGCGAGGCGCGAGCCGTTCGCGCCGACGGCGGCGGTGCCGACGGGCTCGCCGTCGACCGCGATGGTGAGGGGGCGGTGCTGCGGGTGCGGCAGCGGCAGCACGTCGCCGACGGCGAGGCGCAGGACCTGCGACGGCAGCACCGTCGCCGGGGCGAACCGCAGGCTGACGCCGACCGGGACGCCGGCGAGCTGCGCGTCGACGAGGGCGCGGGCGTCGGCGGGGGTGACGTGGGCGGCGGCCTCGCCGAGCTGCGGCAGGACGGCGTCGGCCGGCAGCGCGAGCGTGCCGGGGGCGACGCGCTCCCCCACGCGGATCGTGAACGAGGCGACGATCATGAGGTCGCCCTTCTGGGCGGCCTGGGCGAACTGCGAGTTGAACTGGAAGCCGCCGGCGGTGACGTCGTGCGCGAGCAGGCCGCCGAACGAGTAGCGCAGGTCGTCGAGGGCGTCCTCGACGATCTTGCGGACGAGCGCCTGCTCGATCGGGGTGAACGTCCGGTCCGGCGTCGGGAGCGGCTTCGAGGCGCCGAGCGCGTGCGAGACCCAGGTGAGCGCGGCGTCGAGCGGGACCTGCAGCACGCCCTTCGGGACGACGTCCGCGATCGGGAGCAGCACCATGCCGGTGAGTGCGGGCAGCGAGGCGGCGTACTCGTCGTACGTCGTCATCTGGACCTGCTCGCACGTGACCTGGCTCACCGCGCGGACCTTCGCCGTCAGCTGGGTGCCCCACTGGCGCGCGAAGGTCTCGAAGGCGAGCTCGAGGACCCGGGCGTGCTCGCGGGCGAGCGTCGACGGGCGCGCGAAGTCGTACACCTCGGGCGCTGGCAGGGTCTCGGTCACGGGTGCGTCTATCGGTCCGCCGGGGACGTCCCGTCAGTGCTGTGCCCCGTTCTGGGGCGGTGGTGCGCTCAGCCGGCTCGTGCCCCGTCCTGCGCCTTCGCCAGGGCCGGCATCAGCGCGCTGACGTCCTGGTCCTGGTTCGACAGCACCACGATGTCGACCCGCCGGTTGAGCGTGAGGTCGGCGTCCGTCCCGCCCTTCGCCAGCGGACGGCTCGACCCGAACCCGACGCTCTGGATGTGCTGGGCCGGCATCCCGCCGCGTTCCACGAGGTCGCGGAGCACCCCGGTCGCGCGGGCGGCGCTCAGCTCCCAGTTCGTCGCGTACGGCGCGGTGGAGTTCCGCTGGTCGGCGTGGCCCTCGACGCTGACGTCGTGGCCGCCGGTCTTCAGGACCGGGGCGATGGCGTCCATGATCCGCTTCGCCTGGTCGGACAGGTCGGCGCTGTTCGTGGTGAAGTACGTCTCGCTGCCGACGAGCCGGACCGTGAGCCCGCGGGCGTCGACCGTGAACTGCACGTTCGACGTCTGGCCGGCCTTCGCGAGGTTCGCCTTGATCGCCTGCTCGATGGCCTGCAGGTCGTCGAGCTCCTTCTTCGCCGCGGCGACGTCGGCCTTCGTCGCGGTCGTCGGCACCACGGTGGAGGCCGGGTCGACGTTGGTGTCCTTCGTGCCGGACGACGCGGTCGAGTGGTCCGCCTGGGACTTGTCGACGGAGTACCCGGAGCCGTCCTCGACCTCGTCCTTCGTCACGACCGTGCCCGACGCGGTGTCGATCTTCTGCGACTTCACCTCGCCGAAGCCCGTGGCGAGCGAGTTCTTCAGCTGGATGTACTTCTGCTGGTCGACCGTGGACATCGCGAAGAGCACGAGGAACATGCACATCAGCACGGTGATCATGTCCATGTACGAGGCCATCCAGCGCTCGTCGGGGTGCTCGGCCTCGTCGTGCGACTTCTTCGCGCGTCCGCGACCGCGCCCGCGGGGGTTGGCGCTCATCGTCAGGCCGCCAGCTGCTGGTCGTCGGCGTCCGCGTCGCTGCCCTTGCCGGCCTTCGCCTTGCCGCCCTTGGCGTCCCCACCGCGCGCCGCGGGCGGGACCATGGCGGTCAGGCGCTCGCCGAGCAGGCGCGGCTGGCTGCCGGCCTGCACCGCGAGGAGCCCCTCCATGAGCAGCGTCTGGCGGTCGGCCTCGAGCTGCGCGAGCTTGCGGAGCTTGCCGCCGATCGGCAGCCACAGGAAGTTGGCGGTGAGCAGGCCCCAGAGCGTCGCGACGAACGC
Source organism: Curtobacterium sp. SORGH_AS_0776 (assembly GCF_031453355.1). Taxonomy (NCBI): domain Bacteria; kingdom Bacillati; phylum Actinomycetota; class Actinomycetes; order Micrococcales; family Microbacteriaceae; genus Curtobacterium; species Curtobacterium sp. SORGH_AS_0776. The sequence continues at coordinate 2,622,079 of NZ_JAVIYU010000001.1, read as the reverse complement.
GCTCGCGATGAGCGGACCGAGCTCGTCGGGCTTGCCGAGGTTCGCGAGGACGTGGGTCAGTGACACCACGGTGCCGATGATGCCGACGGTCGGGGCGAAGCCGCCGAGGCCCATGAAGAACGAGCTGGCCGACCGGACCGGGGCGGCGTTCGACTCGATCTCGTCCTCGAGCAGGATCCGCAGCTCGTCGCCGTCCGTGCCGTCCGCGATGTTCTGCAGCGCCTTCTTCATGAACGGGTCGTCGTGCTTGTCGGCCTCCTGCTCGAGCGCGAGCAGACCGTTCGCACGGGCCGTCTCGGCGAGCCCGACCACGTCGTCGATGACCGACTGCGGCGGGGTGACCTTGCCGGTGAACGCCTTCGGCACGGCCTTGAAGCTGGCGATGGCGTCCTTGAGGGTCGTGCTCGCGATGCCGCAACCGATCGTGGCGCCGAACACGAGCAGCATCGGGGCCGGCAGGAACAGCCCGGCGAGCTCGACGTGCTCCATCTCGACCATGCCGAACAGGGCGCCGAAGGCGAGCAGGATCCCGATGATCGTCGCGATGTCCACGTCAGCGACCCCCGTCCTGCGTGCGGGGTGCCCGGTCGGTGGACACGGCGTGGATCGGGGCGACCGGTGCCAGCGTCGGCTGCGGGCCGGTGGCGTCCCGTGCGGCGGTGTCCGTGCCGTAGGCCATGCCGACGATGCGTGCCCGGTACGCGGCGATCAGGTCGATGACGTCGGCCAGGGACTCGCGGACGATGTACTTGGCGCCGTCGACCATGATGAGCGTCGTGTCCGGCGTCTCCTGGATGCGCTCCACGAGATCGGGGTTGACAGCGAATCCGCTGCCGTTGAGTCGTGTGACGACGATCATGGCCCGTCCTGGTTCTCGATCGTCCCGCCGCCGTCCGTGGGGCGGGATGCTGCCCGTCCGTGGGCTGCACCGAGGACTATCGGCGGGCCGGGGCCGGTCGTTAGGCGTGACCGGTCGTTCGACGTGGCCGGCGTGGCCGGCGTGACCCCGACACCGGATTCCGGATCGGGTGCATCCGATCGGCCCCGTCCACCGGTAGTGCCGGTGTGACGTCGACGACGACGTCGTCCGTACCGGCCCGAAGGGGCCAGAAGGAGACCCGACATGCGCAAGACACTCGCCACCGGCCTCGCCGCCGGTGTGCTGCTCGCCGCCGCTGCGGCCGCGGTCCCGGCAGCCACCGCCTCCGCCGCGACCGGGGACGCGACGCTCTCCGTCCTGCACGCCGTCCCGGACGTCACGGTCGACGTCTACCTGGACGGGAAGCGCGCCCTCGACGACTTCACGCCGGGGACCCTCGCCGGCCCGATGATGGTCCCGGCGGGCGCGCACCAGCTCGCGATCACCGCGTCGGACGCAGCCGATGCGTCGAAGCCGGTCATCGGCCCCGTGGACGTCACGCTCGACGCCGGCGGGAACTACACCGCCGTCGCGCACGACGACACCAGCGGCAAGCCCACCGCCACGCTCTTCACCAACGATGTCTCGGCCACCCCGGCCGGGCAGGGACGCCTGATCGTCCGGCACGTCGCCGCCGCTCCCGCGGTCGACGTGCTCGCCGGTGGCAAGGCCGTCGTCAGCAACCTGTCGAACCCGGACGAGCAGGCACTCGAGCTCCCCGCCGGCACCGTCTCGGCATCCGTCGCCGCCACCGGCACGACCGACCCGGTGATCGGTCCGGCCGACGTCGCGGTCACCGCCGGCGCCGACACGATCGTGTACGCCTGGGGCAGCCTGGACGACCAGAACCTGGCGCTCGCCACCCAGACGATCTCGGACCTCGGCGGCACGCCGAACGGGGTCCCCGCGGGCAACGCCGGACTCGTCGCGACGAACCGGACCGACACCGTCGGGATCGTCGGCGGGACGACAGCAGCCCTCGCGGCCGCGGTCGCGATCGGCGCGGTGGTGCTCCGCCGCCGCCGCACCGTGACCGGGGACCAGCGGCAGGACTCGGGTCACTGACCGCGCCGTCCCCGGTCCGGACCACCGCGGCGGCGCTCGTCGTCGCCGCGGTGGCCGCGACCATCCTGACCGGGTGCTCGTCGGGCGGCTCCCCCACCCCCGACGGGCACCCCTCGACCGCGATCGTCACCGGTCCGTCGTCGACGCCGACCCCGGTGCCGTCGGCGTTCTCGACCGCGGTGCCGCAGGTCCGCGCCACGGTCCCGCCGGCCGTCCGGGTCGCCGCTCCGTCCCGGATCGCCGTCGACTGGGCCGGCGTGCGGGCCGAGGTCCGTCCCGAGGGCGTCGACGACAAGGGCGCGATGTCCCTGCCGCCCGATCCGGCCGTCGCCGGCTGGTACCGGTACGGCGCAGCACCGGCGTCGACCACGGGGACCGTCGTGATCGCCGCCCACGTCGACGCCGTCGGCTACGGCGTCGGGCCGTTCGCCCACCTCCGGGACGTCCCCGCCGGCACGACCGTCGTCCTGACCGACACTGCGGGTGACCGGACCCGGTGGCGGATCGACTCGGTCGCCCTCGTCGCCAAACGCGGCCTCCCGTGGGCCTCGGTCTTCCGGACCGACGGGCCGCGACGGCTCGTCCTGGTCTCCTGCGGCGGCGTGTTCGACGAGTCCACCCACCACTACGAGAGCAACCTCATCATCAGCGCGACGCCCGCCTGACCGGACCGATCACGTCCGCCGTACGATCGGGTCACGGTCGACGACGACCACGCCAGCGACAGGATCCAGTGACGACCACCCTCCCGGACGACAGCGAGCTCTCCGACGCGTTCAGCGCCGGGAGCGAGGACGCCCTGCGCGCCGTCTACGACCGGTGGTCCCCGCTCGTCTACTCGTTGGCGCTCCGCGCGCTGGGCGACCAGTCGGCGGCCGAGGACGTGACGCAACAGGTCTTCGTGAAGGCCTGGCGCCGGAGTGCCAGCTACGACCCGGAGCGGGCCCCGCTCGGCGCCTGGCTCGTCGGGATCACCCGGAACTGCATCGCAGACGCCTTCGCGGAACGGACACGGCACGCCAGGACCACAGACCCGACCGTCGTCGAGGAGACCGCGGCGGCACCGGAGTCCGAGTTCGACCTGGCCGAACGCGCACTGGTCGCGGGCGAGCTCGACCGGCTGGACGACGTACCACGCCGGGTCATGCGCTTGGCGTTCTACGACGAGCTGAGCCATCGTGAGATCGCCGAGCGGCTCGGACTCCCCCTCGGCACCGTCAAGAGTCACATCCACCGAAGTCTGGCTCGGCTCCGAACACGTCTCGAGGTGATCGAATGAAGCACGTCGACGACGAGACGCTCGCCATGCTCGCGGTCTCCGGTGTCGTGGCCGACGACGCCGTGACGGAGCACCTCGCTGCCTGCGCCCGGTGCCGTGACGAGGTCGCGGACCTGCAGCGCGTCGCCGCCGTGACGCGGTCGTCCTCCCACGTCCGGCTCGACGCGCCCCCGGAGGCGGTCTGGGACCGCATCGCGGCCGAGGTCCGGGACGGTCCGCCGCGCGACCTCCCGGCGGAGTCACCCGCACCGGTCGCGGTCTCCGGAACGGGCCGCCCAGGAGGAACGACCCGCCCCCGCGGACGGGTCACCCCCGGTGGCCCCCGCGTCCACCGCCGTCGGCGCGTCCTCCTGACCGTCGCGGCCGTCGTCGGGGCGTTCGCGATCGTGCTCGGGATCGGCGTGGCGACGGGTGCCCTGCCCGGGCTCCCCGGCTCGGCGTCCGAGACCGTGCTCGCACGGGCGGAGCTCGACGCGCTGCCCGGATGGTCCGGGGCCGGTGGCACCGCCGAGCTGGAGCGGGACCGCGACGGGCGGCTCTCGCTCGTGGTCGACCTGCGCGGCGGGACCGGACGAACTGGTGCCGGTGCCCTGCGCGAGGTGTGGATGATGCGCTCCGATCTCGACGGGCTCGTCAGCGTCGGGTTCCTCGACGGCGACCGCGGGCGGTTCACGGTCCCGTCGGGCATGGACACCGCACGCTTCCCGGTCGTCGACGTCTCGGCTGAGGCGGACGACGGCGACCCGGCACACTCGGGCGACTCGATCGTGCGCGGCCGGCTCGCACGCCCCTGACCGAGGACGTGCTCCGCTGGACGACAGGTGACGACGAAGTTCTCACAGACGGTGTATTCCCGACTCGATCCTGAGAAGTCTGGGCGTTGTCCCCCGCGATTTATCTCATGAGCGTGTTAGCGTGCCCCTCATGACCGACACCACCATCGTCGCTCCCCCGACCACCCCGGCCCCGCTCCGCGAGGTCGGCGCCCTCATCCGGGGCGCCCGCAAGGGCCGCAGCATGACCCAGGCCCAGCTCGCCGAACGCGTCGGCACGAGCCAGAGCGCCATCAACCGCATCGAGCAGGGCGGGCAGAACCTGTCCCTCGAGATGCTCACCCGCATCAGCGACGCCCTCGACCAGCAGATCGTCTCGATCGGCGGCGCCCCGCAGCGTGCCCACCTCCGCGTGCAGGGCGGCCGCAAGCTGAGCGGCTCGATCGCGGTGAACTCGAGCAAGAACGCCGCCGTGGCGCTCCTGTGCGCCTCGCTGCTCAACCGCGGTGTGACCCGCCTGCACAAGGTCGCGCGCATCGTCGAGGTCGACCGCATCATCGACGTGCTCCGCAGCCTCGGTGCGACCGTCACCTGGTCCGAGGACGGCGAGACCCTCGAGATCGTCGCCCCGTCCGACCTCCGCCTCGACGCGATCGACGCCGATGCCGCCCGCCGGACCCGCAGCGTCCTCATGTTCCTCGGTCCGCTCAGCGGCCGGTACGAGTCCTTCCGCCTGCCGTACGCCGGCGGCTGCGACCTCGGCACCCGCACGGTCGAGCCGCACCTCATCGCCCTGCGCCCGTTCGGCGTCGACGTCGAGGCGACGTCGGGCTGGTACGAGGTCGACGTGGCGAACACCGAGGTCCCGACGAAGTCGGTCGTCCTCACCGAGCGCGGCGACACCGTCACCGAGAACGCGATCCTGGCAGCTGCCGCCCGCGACGGCGAGACCGTCATCCGCAACGCCAGCCCGAACTACATGGTGCAGGACCTCTGCTTCTTCCTCGAGCTCCTCGGCGTGGAGATCGAGGGCATCGGCACCACCACGCTCCGGATCACCGGCAAGAGCCGCATCGACGAGGTCGTGGACTACTGGCCGAGCGAGGACCCGGTCGAGGCCATGAGCCTGCTGACCGCCGGCATCGTCACCGACTCCACGCTCACCGTCACGCGCGCACCGATCGAGTTCCTCGAGATCGAGCTCGCGACCCTGGCCGAGATGGGCCTGCGCTTCGACGTGACCGACGAGTACCCCGCCGCGAACGGTCGCACCCGCCTGGTCGACATCACGGTGCACCCGTCCGAGCTGCACGCGCCGATCGACAAGATCCACGCGATGCCGTTCCCCGGCCTGAACATCGACAACCTGCCGTTCTTCGTGGTCATCGCCGCGATGGCGGAGGGCACCACGCTCGTGCACGACTGGGTCTACGAGGGCCGCGCGATCCACCTGCTCGACCTCACCCGCCTGGGCGCGAGCGTGACCCTGCGCGATCCGCACCGGCTCGACGTGACCGGCCCGACGCACTTCTCGGGTGCCGAGGTCAGCTGCCCGCCGGCCCTCCGCCCCGCCGTGGTCATCCTGCTGGCGATGCTCGCGGCCAAGGGCGAGAGCGTCCTGCGCAACGTCGGCATCATCGCCCGCGGCTACGAGCAGCTGCAGGAACGGCTCAACTCGCTCGGCGCGTCCATCGAGACGTTCCACGACTGACGCACCGCAGGCCGCACCCGGCCGCCTGCCGACGTGACCCGATGGCCCGTCCCCGCAAGTGGGGACGGGCCGTCACCCGTCCCGGGTGAACCGAGCCGTTCCTCCAGGCCGATGCCCAGGAGCGCTCCACTGCCCGCCCAGGCCGACGGTGCTGGATGGGCTGATGGCCACGAGATCGCTCCTGACCGTCCCCCTGCTCACCACCGTCGCAGCCGGCGCCCTGGCGTGGTTCGCGCTCGGTCCGGCCGCCGTGCTCGCGTTCGTCGCGCTCGCGCTCCTCGAGATCGCGATGGCGGCCGACTCGTCGGTCCCGATGGCCGGCATCGCGTCGCGCCTGCACTCCCCCGCGCGGCGGCTGTTCCTGTCGCTCGGCATCGTCGCGGGGGTCCTCGCGATGCGGCTGCTGCTCCCGCCGGCCGCGGTGGCGGTCGGCGACGCGACCGACCCGGCGAGCTCGGTGGGCGAGGCCGTGTTCGCACCGGGGTCGTTCTCGGCGCACCTCGCCGAGGTGCGGCCGGCCCTCGCCGCCTTCGGCGCCGCGTTCATCTGGCTCGTGTTCGCCGAGTACCTCTTCAACACGGACCGCGCGTCGCGTCGGTCCTGGCTGGGCCGACTGGAGGCGCGGCTCGCCCGGGTCGCCCGGCCTCGCGTCTGGTCGCTGGTCACCGCCGGTACCGGGGTGCTGCTGACCTCGGTGCTCGTGGGGGTCGACGCCGGGTGGTCCCCGCCGACGCTGCTGCCGGTGGTCCTCGGCGGGACGATCGGCATCGGCGCGTACCTCGGATCGAAGCGGATCGCGGCGTGGGCGCTCCGGAGCACGGACGGGACCGACACGGCGTCGATCGGGACCGGGAGCGGCGCCTGGCGGATCCACGCCTACGCCTCCGACGGTCGTCTTCGAACGCGGGCTCGTGGTGTTCATGCTGTTCGAGATCCTCGACGGGGTCTACAGCCTGTCCGGCTCCGGCGCGCTCGGCGGTGACGGGCTCGGGGCGCTCGAACAGGCAGCCGTGGCGATCGCCGCGATCGGGGTCGGGGCGGTGTTCCTCGCGCGCCTGACCTCGCGGCTCGACGAGGCGTCGGGGCTGAAGCGGCTCCGGTACCTCAAGGCGGGGGCGGCGTACGTGCTGGGCATCCTCGCGGTGCTGCTGTGGACGAGCCTCCTCGTGCCGATCCCCGGCGTCGTCGTCGGGTGGTTCGGCAGCGTCGTGATCGGCCTGGCGCTCGCGACCTCGCTGCCGTGGGGTGCGTGGTGGCGGCGGGCGCGGCGGTCGTTGCCCGGTGGGGCGCGCGCCGCGCGGGGCTGAACGGTCCGCCCCGCGGCAGACCCGCGCCGTCGAGGACTCCGGGTGCGCGCCGAGCCGCACCGTCCCTCCTGTCCGGTGTCAGCCGCGACCGACGAACGGCATGGCGGTCGGCATGACCGTCAGGTTCGGCACGTTCGTGCCGGCCGGCATCCCGGCCATGTACGCGACCGCTCGGCCCGTCTCGGCGACGTCCATCGTCGGTTCGGGGCGGATCGAGCCGTCCGCCTGCATCGTCCCGTCCGCCGCGCCCGACCCCATGGTGGTGGCTGCGTTGCCGATGTCGAGCTGCCCGCAGGCGATGCCGAACGCCCGACCGTCGAGCTGGAGCTGCTTCGTCAGGCCGGCCACCGCGTGCTTGGCGACCGTGTAGGGCGCGGAGAGCGGACGCGGTGCGTGCGCGGAGATCGAGCCGTTGTTGATGATGCGGCCGCCCTGCGGTGTCTGGGTCCGCATGATCCGGAACGCCTCGCGGGCGCAGAGGAACGAACCCGTGAGGGTCACGGCCAGCACCTCGTCCCAGGTGTCGAGCGTGATCTCGTCGAACTGCGTCGCCGGCGCCCCGGTGCCGGCGTTGTTGAACAGGAGGTCGAGTCGGCCGAACCGTGCGACGGTCTCGTCGAAGAGCCGTCGGACGTCCGCCTCGACCGAGACGTCGGCGACGACCGGGACGATGCGCTCCGAGACGGCCGCGACCTCGTCGAGCGGGCCACGCCGCCGTCCGGCGACCACGACCGTCCACCCGTCGCCCGCCAGCGCGAGTGCGGCGGAGCGGCCGATCCCGCTGCCGCCGCCGGTCACGACGGCGATGCGGGTGTCACGCGCGCGGGCGGGGGTCGTGTCGTCGCTCATGGCGGCACGCTACCGCGGACGTCCGTCCCCGTGCGTCATGCGTCGACCATCCCGTCGGCGCCGCTGCGACCAGGCCCGCTCGCCGACGGAGGTCGAACGCGGCCGCGACCAGCTCCCGCGTGCGCGGGTGCCGTCCCGCGTCGAACAGCTGCTCGGCCGGACCGACGTCGACGATCCGCCCGGCGTCGAAGACCGCGATACGGTCGGCAACGCGACGCACCACCGCGAGGTCGTGCGACACGAAGACGCACGTCGTCCCGGTGGTGCGCTGCAGGTCGAGGACGAGGTCGAGGATCCGCGCCTGCACGGACACGTCGAGCGCCGAGGTGGGCTCGTCGCACACGACCAACGGGACGGGACCTGCGAAGGCCCGGGCGATGGCGACGCGCTGCTTCTGTCCGCCGGAGAGCTGCGCCGGCCGGCGGTCGAGGACCGCGGCGTCGAGTCCGACCCGGGCGGCGAGGTCTTCGGCGCTGCCCTCGCCACCGAGCAGTCGGATCGCTCGGCCGAGCACCTGCCGGACGGTCCGCCTCGGGTTGAGCGAGGCGTCGGCGTTCTGGAACACGACCTGCACGGGCGGGGTCCGTCGCCCGGGGCCGTCGCCCGCGGCGGAGGCAGCCGTGGTCACCGTGCCGTCGTACCGGACGAGACCGGCGAGGGCACGTCCGAACGTGGTCTTGCCGGAGCCGGACTCCCCGACGACGCCGAGGACCTCGCCCCGGTGCAGGTCGAGGTCGATGCCGTCGAGGGCGACCGCACCGTCGTACTCCTTGCGGAGGCCGCGGACCGACACGAGCACGTCGTCCTCCGTGGTGCCGCGTGCGGCCTTGCCCGCGGTGATGTCCGGCAGCGCCTCGACGAGCTGCACCGTGTACGGCTCGGACGGCGCACCGAGCACCGTTCGGGCGGAGCCCTCCTCGACGAGCACGCCGTGCCGGAGGACACCGACCCGCTCGCAGTGCGCGGCGACGAGCGGCAGGTTGTGGCTGATGAGGAGCGTGGCGAAGCCGGTCTCCTCGCGCAGTTCGTCGATCAGCGCCATGATCCCCGCCTCGACGGTGCTGTCGAGGCCGGTCGTGGGCTCGTCGAGCACGAGCAGCCGCGGCCGGGACACCAGGGCCATCGCGATCGCGACGCGCTGCTGCTGCCCGCCGGACAGCTCGTGCGGGTACCGGACGCCGATCGTGTCCGGGTCGGGCAGACCGACGCGGGTGAACGCCTCGACCGTGCCGGACTCGGCCTCGGCCCGCCCGGACCCGGTGGCGCGGAGCACCTCGGCGACCTGACGGCCGACGGGCATCGTCGGGTTCAGCGCGAGGCCCGGCTCCTGGTGCACGACCGCGACCACGTCACGCCGGAAGCGCCGGAGCCGTTCGCGGCGGAGCGTGGGGACGTCCGAACCGTCGACGACGATCGCCGCCGCCGAGACGTCGGCATCCGGACCGAGCGAGGCGGTGAGGGTCCCCGCCACCGTGCTCTTGCCGGAGCCGGACTCGCCGACGAGGCCGTACGACCCGCCCGCCTCGATCGTGAACGACACCCCGTCGACGACCCTGACGCCGCGGTACGCGACGGTGAGTCCCTCGACCCGGACCAGCGGTTCGCTCACTCGGCGACCTCCTTGAGGTTGTCCGCGATGAGGTTCGCGGCGACGACGATCGACGCCACGGCGACGCCCGGGAAGACGACCGTCCACCAGGCGGCCTGCAGGTAGGCGCGGTTCGCGTTGATGTCGAGGCCCCAGTCGGCGGCCGGAGGTTGCGACCCGAGGCCGAGGAAGGACAGCGACGCGGTGATGAAGATGGCGGCACCGAGGCTCAGGACGGCCTGCACGACGAACACCCCGACGACGTTCGGCAGGAGCTCGGTGAGCATCGCCCGGAGTGCGCTCTCGCCCTGGAGCCGGGCCGCCTGCACGTAGGACTTGCCCATCTCGACGAGCACCGCGGCACGGACGATGCGCGCGATGCCCGGTGCGAAGAGCACGCCGACGATGAGCACGAGCGCCGGGGTCGAGACGCCGAACGCCCCCACGAGCACCACCAGGAAGATGAGGCTCGGCAGCGCGAGGAGCACGTCGAAGAACCGCATCAGGGCGGTGTCGACCCAGCCGCGGTGGAAGCCCGCGACGAGCCCGAGCGTGCCCCCGAGGACGGTCGCGAGCGCGGCACCGAACGGGCCGATCACGAGCGCCGGGCGGGCTCCGGCCGCGACCCGGGCGAAGACGTCGCGCCCGAGCGAGTCGGTGCCGAACCAGTGCGCCGCACTCGGCGCCTGCAGGAGTTCCCCGGTCTTCGCGAACGGCTGCAACCCGAGCGCGTGCCACCCGACGGCGAGGACGACCCACCAGACGAGGATCGCGACCGAGACCAGGAAGGTCGGGCGACCCAGCAGCGCGCGCCAGCCACGGCGGGCACGGCGCGACCCGGCGGTCTGCTCCGGCCCGGTGACGACCGGGGCGTCGGTGGCGAGGGCTCCGGGGACGACGGCGGTCATGCGGTGACCCGCCGTTCGAACCGGATCCGGGGGTCCACCACGACGAACAGGAGGTCGGTGAGCAGCAGCGCGCCGAGGGACAGCGCTCCGGCGAGCATCACGCCGCTCTCGAGCAGGAGTGCGTCCTTCCGCTCGGCGGCCGACACGAGCAGCGCGCCGAGCCCCGGGTACGAGAAGAGCGTCTCGACGATCACGCTCCCGCCGAGCAGGGTGCCGAGGTAGATCCCGAGCACCGAGAACGTCGGGATGAGCGCGTTGCGGACGACGTGCCGCCGGACGATCTGACCGGTCGTCAGCCCCTTCAGCACCGCGGTCCGGTGGAACTGCGACCGGATCGTCTCGATGACGCCGGCCCGCACCATCCGGGTCAGGACGGCGAGGTACGCCAGGGCCAGCACGACCGCCGGCAGGGTGAGCACCCGGAGCCGCTCGCCGAACCCCGCGTCGAGCGCCCCGGACGCCTGCACGGGCACGACGCGGAGCCAGACCGCGAAGACCAGCAGCAGGACGATCCCGACCACGAACTCCGGGATCGCGGAGACGGTCAGCAGCCCCACCGTCACGGCACGGTCGGACCGGCGACCCTGGCGGTAGGCCTGCACGGCGCCGAGCACGAGGGCGACCGGCACCATGATGACGAAGGCGTACGCGCCGAGCAGGAGCGAGTTGCCGAGCCGTCCGAGCACCAGGTCCCGCACCGGCTCGGAGTACACGAAGCTCGTGCCCCAGTCGCCGGTCACGAACCCGCCGATCCAGTGCAGGTACCGGCTCACGAGGGAGCCGTCGAGTCCGTGGTCGACGTTCCAGGCCTGCACCTGCGCCGCCGTCGCGTACTGCCCGAGCGCGTTCCGACCGGGGTCCCCCGGGACGACCTGGACCAGCCAGAACGTGAGGATCGAGACCACGACCAGGACGAGCGGGATCTGGACGACCCGCTGGCCGACGAGGGACAGCAGACGACGGCGGCGCGCGGTGCTCATGACGAGGTGACCCCGATCCCGCGGAAGTCGAACCCGCCCGGGAAGTCCTGCCCGGACCGGAAGGTCCCCGTCACGCGCTTCTGCAGCAGGATGCTGCTCGACGCGAACGCCGGCACGATCACCGGCAGGTCCGTCCACTCGATCGTCGCGATCCGGTCGGCGAGGTCCTGCCGCTCGGACTCCGACGTGGTCGACTCGTACTGGTCGACGAGGGTCTCGAGCTCCGGGTTCGAGTACTTCGACGCGTTCCAGGCGGCGCCGGACCGGTAGATCAGGTCGACGTACTGGGCCGGCAGTCGCTGCGCCCAGTTCGTGATCGTCACGGGGGCGTTGAGCCACGGCGTGTCGGCCCCGTCGGCGTAGTACTGCGCGCTCGTGAGCACCTTGAGCGTGACGTCGAACCCGCCGACGGCCTCGAGCTGCTGCTGCACCACCTGGGCGAGCGCCTTCTCGGCGTCGAGCGTGGTGATCTCGAACGACACGGTCTTGCCGCCGAGGAGCTCCCGCACCTTCGCCGCGTCCTGCGACCGCTGCTCGAGGCCCTTCGGCTGGATCGCGGAACTCGGGAAGAACGTGGTGTCGTTGCCGACCTCGGCGTTCCCGCCGTAGACCGTCTTGACGATCTCCTTCCGGTCGAGCGCCAGGGCGAACGCCTCGCGGACGTCCGGGTCGTCGAACGGCGCCTTGGTCACGTCGAGGAAGATGCCGTCGAACTTGTTGTAGTACGGCTTGGTCTCGTTGTAGTCGGAGGCCTGCAGCGTCGAGGTCGCGGTCGGGCTCGACGCGATCTGGTCGATCTCGCCGCTCTGGAAGGCCAGCAGCTGTGCCTGGTCGTCGGCGTAGAACTTCACGTCGACCTTCTCGAGGTCGACGTCCTTCGCGTCCCAGTAGTCGGGGTTCTTCGTGAACGTCGCGCCCTGGCCGGCGGAGTACTTCGACAGCACGAACTGGCCGGCACCGACGGGCTGCTTCGCCCAGTTCGTCGACGCCGTGAAGCCGGCGGGCTGGATCGTCGTGTTCGAGCCGGTGAGCAGGTAGGGGAAGTCGGCGTAGGGCTTGTCGAGCGTGAACTCCACGGCGGAGTCGCCGTCCGCGGCGACGGACCCGAGGATGCCCTCGAAGCTCGACTTGCCGGGCGACTGGCTGTCCGTGCCGATGATCGAGTCGAACGTCGCGACGACGTCCTTGCTCGTGAGGGCGGCGCCGTCCGAGAACTTCAGGCCGTCGCGCAGGGTGACGGTCCAGGTGCGCCCGTCGGACGAGGCCTTCCAGGAGTCGGCGAGCCGGCCCTCGAGCTTGCCCTGCGCGTCCTGACTGAGGAGTCCCTCGGATGCCAGCCCGACGATGAACATCGCGTTGTAGTCGGACGTGGTGAGGGGGTTGATGGTGCTGTCGGGCTCCTGGAGGCCGAGCGTGTAGGTGCCGGCGTCCGAAGAGCCGGACGAGGCGTCGCCGCCGGACGAGCACGCGGCGAGGGTGAGGGCGAGGGCGGACGCGGTGGCCGCGAGGGCGAGGCGCTTGAGGCGACGCCGCCGCGACGTGAGGTCGACGGTCATGGTTGGCTCCTGGGGTTCGGGGTGCAGGGGGTGGTGCGGTCAGCGGTGCGCACGGTCGGGCACGCGGGGGTGTCCGAATCGCTCACGCAGGGTGAGGTCGTCGTACGTGGTGGCGGTCCGGCCGCGGCGCTGCAGCTCGGGCACGACGTGGTCGACGAAGCGGTCGATGCCACCCGGCAGGTACGGGAACTGCACGATGAAGCCGTCCGCTCCGCCGTCGTCCGCGAGTTCCTCGAGCCGGTCGGCGATCTCCGGCCCGGTGCCGGTGAGCAGGCTCCGCCGGTACGACCACGAGTAGACGTCGCGGGGCGTCGCCGGCCCGTCCGCGAGCAGGCGCTCGACCGCGGGCTTCGGCGACCGGGTCTCGTTCGAGGTGTCGAACTCCTCGGCGTAGTCGAACGGCACGTCGACGTCGCGCCCCGACAGGTCCTGGCCGATCTGGTGCGACACGTCCTCGAGGATGAGCGCGTCCGGGGTGAGCGCCAGGATCGCGTCCGCCTCGGCCCGGGCGTCGGCGGCGGTCTCCCCCACGACCGGCATGACCGAGGGCATGATCTTCACGGCGTCGGCAGCGCGACCGTGCCGGACCGCCCGGGCGCGCAGGTCGTCGACGAACCGACGGACGTCGGCCGCGGACCCACCCCGCGTGAACACGGCGTCCGCGGTGTCGGCGGCGAGCTCGAGGCCGGACTCGGAGCCGCCGGCCTGGAACAGCAGCGGGTGGCCCTGCGGCGGCCGGGCGATGTTGAGCGGACCGCGCACCCGGAAGAACTCTCCGTCGTGGTCGAGCCGGTGCAGCCCGTCCCGGTCGGCGAAGATCCCGGACGCGGCGTCCGCACGGATCGCGTCGTCGTCCCAGCTGTCGAGCAGACCGTGGACGACGTCGACGAACTCGCGGCCGCGCTCGTACCGGCGGGAGTGGTCGATGTGCGCGTCGCCGCCGAAGTTCCGGGCCTCTTCGTCGTAGCGGCTCGTGACGAGGTTCCACGCCGCGCGGCCCCGGCTGATGTGGTCGAGGGAGGCGATCGTCCGCGCCACGTGGTACGGCTCGTTGTAGGTGGTCGAGACCGTCGCCGCGAGTCCGATACGGCTGGTCACCTGCGACAGCGCGGCGAGCAGGGTGAACGGCTCCGGGCGGAGCGCGCCGTAGTGGTCGACGCCGGACGGGTACCGGTCCCAGAAGTACAGGCCGTCCGCCAGGAACAGCGTGTCGAAGAACCCGCGCTCGGCGCTCTGCGCGATGTGGCGGTGGTGGCCGATCGTCAGGTGCTCGGCCGGCCGCGACGACGGGTGCCGCCAGCCGGTGACGTGTGCGCCGCCGGGGTGGAAGGCGAACGCACCGAGCAGGATCCGGTCGCTCATGCCGAGACCTCCGCCGTCCGGAGCGTGCTCGCCGGTCGCGCCAGCCCGAGGTGCTCGCGCAGGGTGTCCCCGCGGTACGTGCGGTCGTACACGCCGCGGCGTTCGAGCTCCGGCACCACCTGGTCGACGAACCGGTCCACGCTCACCGGGATCGACGAGAACGCGAGCATGAAGCCGTCCGCGGCGTCCTGCTCGTAGCGCTCGGTCAGCCAGTCCGCGATCTGCTCGGGTGTCCCGGGCAGGAACCGGCGCCGCAGGATCGTCCGGTAGACCTCGCGCAGCGTCGTGGCGTCCGCGGCGATGCGTCGGATCGACTCGTACACCGACTTCGACTGGGTGATCGACGACTCGTCGAAGACGTGCTCGAACGGCGCGTCGAGCGGCCGGTCGGACAGATCGGTCTGCAGGTAGTGCGAGAGCAGGTCGAGCGAGACGCGGTCCGGCGTGAGCTCCTCGATCTCGTCGAGCTGGCGCAGCGCGTCCGCCTCGGTGTCGCCGATGACGGGCGACACGGCCGGCAGGATGAGCATCGACGACGGGTCGCGACCGTTGTCGACGGCTCGGCGCTTGTAGTCGGCGTACAGCGCCTGCGCGTCGGCGAGCTCGTCCTGCCAGAGCGTGAACACGCCCTCGGCCTTCGCCCCCGCCAGCGCTCGGCCGGCCTCGGACGCGCCGGCCTGGAACAGCACCGGGTGCGCCTGGGGCGGACGGGCGATGTTGAGGGGTCCCCGCACCCGGAAGAACTCCCCCTGGTGGTCGAGGACGTGCAGGCCCTCGCGCTTGGCGAAGTACCCGGACTGCTTGTCGTGCAGGAAGGCGTCGTCGTCCCAGCTGTCCCAGAGTCCCTGCACGACGTCGACGAACTCGGCCCCGCGCCGGTAGCGCACCGCATGGTCGAGGTTGGCGTCGCGCCCGAAGTTCCACGCCTCTTCGTCGGAGGCGCTCGTGACGAGGTTCCACGCGGCGCGGCCCTCGCTGAGGTGGTCGAGCGAGGCGAGCTTCCGGGCGACGTGGTACGGCTCGTTGTACGTCGTCGACACCGTGGCGGCGAGTCCGATGTGCTCGGTCCGCTGCGACAGCGCGCCGAGCAGCGTGAAGGGCTCGGTGCGGATGTTCACGACGTGGTCGATGCCGGAGTCGAAGCGGTCCCAGACGTAGAGCTCGTCGGCGATGAAGAGCGTCGCGAACCCGCCACGCTCGAGCGTCTGGGCGAACCGGACGTAGTACTCAACGTCGAGGTACTGCTCCGGTTCGCTGCCGGGCAGCCGCCAGCTCGTGACGTGTTCACCGCCCGGGTAGAAGACCATCCCGCCCAGCACGAGGCCGCCGTCGCGCGTCATGCCGTCACCGCCTCTCGTGTCCGTGCCGGTGCGACCGGCCCCACCGTCGCCCCGATGCGTGGCGCGACGTCCTCCGCGAAGAGCGCGAGGGCCTCGCGCCGACGCTCCTGGTCGGCGTAGCCGTGCTCGACCTGCACGTTGAGCTGCGTGGCGTACCGGGAGTACGGCTTCGACAGGATCGACTCGGCGATGTCCTCGGCGGTGCCGTAGTGCAGGTTCAGCGACGCGGCCTTCTCGGCCAGGGTCGAGGCCGGGGGCAGGAACGACTCGCCCCACGCGTACTTCGCCTCGATGCCGGCACGGGCCTCGCGCAGCGCCGTGGCACGGTCACGGGCCGGGTAGATCGCGGTGGAGAGCGCCACCCGCGGCACCGCGCCGTCGGGCAGCGCGTCGAGGTAGGCGGCGGCGGTGACCTCGGCCGGTACCGTCTGGGTGGTGCCGACCAGGACCCCGTGTCCCCGGGTGGCGGCGATCGCAGCGCTGCCGGCGGTGAGGGTGGCGTCCCAGAGCCGGTCCAGCAGCGCGCTGCCGTCCGGGTTCAGTCGGGCCGTGCCGGTCCCGAGCGGCTCCCCGCGGAGCGCACCGAGCAGCGTGTCGAGCTGGGCGTCGAAGGCCGCCCGACGTGCCTCGTGCTCGGCGTGGGCGAGGTCCGGCGCGAAGACGTCGAGGGTCTCGGGGCCGCCGCCGTTCGCGACGCCGAGCTCGACCCGGCCGTCGCTGAGCGCGTCGAGCACCGCGGCGTCCTCGGCGACGCGGACCGGGTCCTCGTGCGGGAGCGTCACCGCACCGAGTCCGAGCCGGAGGGTCGAGGTGCGCTCGGCGAGGGCGGCGAGGAAGACGAACGGTGACGGCAGCCCGCCGCGGTCTGGGTCGTCGTCGTGCCGGAAGTGGAACTGCCGGACCCACGCGCTCGCGTACCCGAGTCGTTCCGCGGCGGCGAACAGGTCCAGCTCGTCGCGGTACGCGCGGCTCGCCGGCGGCGCTTCCGTCCCGTGCGAGAACACCGCGATCCGCAGTGGCACCGAGGCCACTCGGGCGGCCCGTTCGACGTGCGTCATGGAACACTCCCTCGTCAGTGGAGTGATGCAAACACGCACCACCGACGGTCCACGAGCGGCGACGTAACGGAGCGTTGCACGACGTCACACAACGTAGGAGTGCGCACGGACCGCGTCCGAGGGGCATGATCGCCCCGTGCCGCAGCCCGCCGAATCCGACACCCTCCGCCGTCGTCACCCCGCCCTTCCGGACCACCTCACGTGGGAGCCGAGCAGCCGCTGGGTCCGCGCGGTCGTCGACGGCCTGACGGTCGTGGACACCCGTGCGCCGATCCTCGTGTGGGAGGCCGGCCACAAGGTCCCCGAGTACGGGATCCCACGAGCCGACGTCCGCACCGACCTCCTGTCGCCGGCGGACGACGCACCCGCACCGGGTCGGTCCTGGCGCCCGGTCCGACCGGCTCGACGCTGGTACCACCTCCGGCTCCCCGACCGGGTCGTCCCGCACGTCGCCTGGTCGTGGGACGACGACGGCCTCGACGGGTGGCTCGGCGTCACGTGGACCCCCGGGGTCCTGGACGCCTGGTACGAGGAGGACGAGCGCGTCATCACCCACCCCCGTGACCCGCACAACCGGGTGGACGCACTGCCGAGCAGCCGGCACGTGGTGGTCCGCGACGGCGACCGGGTGCTCGCCGACTCCCGTTCGCCCGTCGCCGTGTACGAGACCGGCCTGCCCACGCGCTGGTACCTGCCCCGCGAGGACGTCCGGTTCGACGAGCTCGTCGCCACCGACACCGTCAGCGAGTGCCCGTACAAGGGCCACGCCACCGCGTACTGGGGAGTCCGGCGCGCGGACGGCATCGTCGAGGACGTCGCGTGGTCCTACCCGGACCCCTTCCCCGCGGTCGCCGCCGTGCGCGACCGCGTCGCGTTCTGGGGTGAGCGGGTGGTCGTCGAGGTGGACGGCGTCCGCGCGTCGTCCGCGGTGGACCTGCGCGTCTGACGGACGGGAGGCACGGGTCGGGCCCGACCCGCGCCTCCCGTCCGGCACTGGTCGCGACCACCGCCCGGCGCGCGTGTGCGCTGTCAGCGCCCACCGCGTTGACTGGGGTGTCGGTCGATCGAGGAGTGCGTGTGCTGGGACCTGAACTGGTGGTCGTGCTCGGCCTCGCCATCGCCCTGACGGCGGGCATCGCCGACCGCATCCGGGTCGCCCCGCCGGTGCTGCTGCTCGTCTTCGGCGCGCTGCTCGCCCTCGTGCCCGAGTTCGCCGACGTGCAGCTCCCCGCCGACGCCGTCCTCCTGCTCTTCCTGCCGGCGCTGCTGTACTGGGAGAGCCTGACGACGTCCCTGCGCGAGATCCGGAAGAACCTGCGCGGCATCGTCCTGATGGGCACGCTGCTCGTCGTGGTCACGGCCGGGGCGATCGCCGTCCTGCTCCACCTGCTCGGCATGCCGTGGGGTCCGGCCTGGGTGCTCGGTGCCGCCGTGGCCCCGACGGACGCCACGGCCGTCGGGGTGCTCACGAAGATGCTGCCGCGACGGAACGTCACGGTGCTGCGTGCCGAGAGCCTCGTCAACGACGGCACCACGCTCGTGGTCTACGGCATCGCCGTCGCGGTCACGGTCGGCACGCAGGAGCTCACGTTCTGGGGTGTCTCGGGCATGCTCGCGCTGTCCTACCTCGGCGGCGTGGCAGCCGGGCTGGTCGCGGCGTGGCTCGGCACGCAGGTGCTCCGGCGCGTCGACACGGTCGTCCTCGAGAACCTGGTGACGCTCCTCGTGCCGTTCGTCGCGTTCCTCGGTGCCGAGGCGATCGGGGCCTCCGGCGTCCTCGCGGTCGTGGCCGCCGGCATCGTGGTGAGCCAGGTCGGTCCGAAGCTCGACCGCGCCGAGACCCGTCAGCAGGTCCGCGCGTTCTGGTCCTTCCTGACGTTCCTGCTGAACGGCGCGCTGTTCGTGCTCGTCGGCATCGAGGCGATGGTCGCCGCCCGTGCGCTGGAGCCCGCCGAGCTCCTGCGCGCCACCGGCGTGATCGCCGCGGTGT
This sequence comes from Curtobacterium sp. SORGH_AS_0776, assembly GCF_031453355.1. Lineage (NCBI taxonomy): Bacteria > Bacillati > Actinomycetota > Actinomycetes > Micrococcales > Microbacteriaceae > Curtobacterium > Curtobacterium sp. SORGH_AS_0776. The sequence continues at coordinate 2,603,394 of NZ_JAVIYU010000001.1, read as the reverse complement.
CGATCGCCCTCGTGCTCGTGCGGTTCGCGTTCCTCAACGCTGCCGGCGGCACGGTGTGGCTCGTCACCCGACGGTCCGGCGGAGCACCGCGCGAGGGCCACCGGGACCGGCTCGTCAGCGGTTTCGCCGGGTTCCGCGGGGCGGTGTCGCTCGCGATGGCCGTCGCAGTGCCCCGGACCTTCGAGTCCGGCGCGGCCTTCCCCGACCGGGACCTCATCGTCTTCGTCACCGCCGGGGTCGTCGTCGTCACGATCGTCGGGCAGGCCCTGGTGCTGCCGGCCGTCCTCCGCCGGGCCGCGCTGCCCGAGGACGAGTCGGTCGGTGAGGAGCGCCGCTACGCCGAGCGCACCGCGATCGAGGAGGCGCTCGACGCACTCCCCCGCCTGGCCCGCTCGACCGGCGCCGACCGTGCGACCGTGGAGCGGGTGCGGAAGGACTACGAGGCGCACCTCGACGTCATCCAGGCTCGCGAGGAAGAGGACGACGACCACCCGGCGCTGCAACGGCACGACACCGCGGTCGCCCTCGAGCTCGCCCTGGTCCGGCACAAGGCCGCGACGCTCCTGCGGTTGCGGGACGCCGACGAGATCGACGACCTCGTGCTGCGGCAGGTGCGGTCGGGGTACGACGCGGAGGAGGCGCGGCTGAACGGGGTCACCACGACGTGACGGTGCGGCTCGCGGATGTCCGGACGGGAGGCGCGGTGCCGGCTGGCACCGCGCCTCCCGTCCGTCACGTCCTACGACTCGTCGGCAGCCGCCGGTTCCGAGGCGAGCGCCTTCCGACGCTGCGCGACCTGGACCGCGATCGCCACCGGGACCGCCGCGAGGGCGAGTCCCCGCAGCCACGGACGGTCGAAGACGTGGCCGGACGCGTGGTCGAGGGACACCGGACCGGGGCCGCCGAGGGCGAACATCGCCGCCGAGAAACCGAGGAACGCCGGGAACTCGAACCCACCGTCGGCGTTGAAGAAGCCGTTCGGGGTGTGCACGCTCGAGGCGACACCCATGGTCGTCGCGGCGCCCGCACCGGCGATCGGGGTGGCCAGGCCGAGCGCGAGGGCGGCACCGGAGCCGGCCTCGCCGATCCCGGCCAGGACGGCGTTGCGGCGGCCGGGTCGGAAGCCCATCTGGTGCATGCCCTGGGCGGTTCCATCGATGCCGCCGCCGCCGAACGCACCGAAGAGCTTCTGGGAGCCGTGCGACACGAGGACGGCGCCGAGGGCGATGCGGAGCAGGGTCTTGGCGGTGACGGAAGCGGTCGTGGTGCGTGAGCTCATGCGTTCTCCCGGTGCGTGGTCGGTGGTGTGGTGCGCCAGACGGTACGCCGCGCGCCGTCACGCCGGTGACGGGTTCGCCACCGAGCGGACGAACGTGGACGCGCCGGGGGTGGCCCAGACCGTCCCGTCGGCGGCGAACGCGAGCACGTCCACGCCCGCGTCGCTCGTGAGTCGGCGCAGGTCGTCCTCGTCGCCGGCGACGACCGCGGTCGCGAGGACGTCCGCCGTGACGATGTCGTCGGCGATGACCGTCGCCTGGACGAACGTCGGGGTCGCCCGGCGCCAGATGTGCTCGCCGCGCTCGGCGGTGCCGGAGGTGGCGACCGCACGACGAGGTGCCGCGAGCCGGACGACGCCGACGACGGTGTCCCGGTGGGCCGGGTCGACGACGCCGACGCTCCAGGGGTCGTCGCCGCGGTGGTGTCCGCGGACGAGCACGTCGCCGCCGGCGTTGACCATCCAGTCGCCGCCGCCGCTCGCGGCGTCGAGGACGGCTCCGGCGTCGCGGATCGCGAGCGCCTTCACGACGCCGGAGAGGTCGATCACGCCGTCCGGGCGGTGCGGGGTGAACGCTCCCCCGGTGCGCTCCCGCCAGTCGAGCGCGAGCGCGTACACGTCCCGCACCTCGGACGGGGTGTCCGCGAGCCGGACCGAACCGTCGGCGACGCGGCTGAGGACCGACGACGGGTCGTACAGGCTGTAGCGGTGGTCGTAGCCGGCGAAGACGGCGCGCACCTCGGATGCGGCCTCCGGGGTGGCACCCCGGAGGCTCACGACGGTGCCCATCGTCTCGAAGGTGGTGACGCCCCTCACAGCCCGGCCTTGTCGATCGCGGACTGGAGGGACGTCGTGTAGCCCTCACTGGTGAAGGTCGCGCCGCTGACGGACTGGATCTGCGCGGACTGCGCCTGCAGCGCCTCCTGGCGGAGGATCGGGGCCGCCTGCTGACTGATCTGCACCGACCGCCCGTCGCTGTTCGTCAGCTGCAGCGCGGTGACGTCGGTGATCGTCCCCTTCGCGACGGTGATCTGGACCTGCACCGGGCCGTACCGGGTCTGCGTCGTGTCGCCGGTGAAGGTGCCGGTGGCGGAGGACCCGCCGGTGGTGCCGGTGCCGGTGCTGCTGCCCGTGGTGCCGGAACCCGACGTCGTGCTCTGCTGTGCCGGTGCGGTGACCGCGGGCTGGCCGCCGAGCTGCCACCCGACGACCAGGACCGCGATGGACGAGACGACCCCGCCGGCGATGACGCGTGCTCTCATGACTCGAACCGTTCCTGGTGGATCTGGTGCTCGGGGACGCCCGCGAGCCGTGCTTCGCGGACGACCAGGTCGGACCAGGCACGCGGCCCGCAGACGTACAGGTCGGACTGGAGCAGGTTCGGGAACACGGACCGGAGGGAGACCCCGCGCCGGACGTCCTCCTCGGTCATCCAGCTCTCGCGGGAGCGGGACCGGTGGCCCACCATCGTGTAGAGACGGCTTCCCGTCGCCTCGGCGAGATCGGCGGTCTCGTGCCACAGGTACTGCTGGTCGGCGTCGGTCCCGCGGAGCAGCACGGTGGCCTCACCCGGACGGAGGTCGGTGTCCTCCAGCAGCGACCGCACGGGGGTGATGCCGATCCCGGAGGCGACGAGCGCGAGGTACGGCGCGGTCCGAGCTCGGCTGGTGAACAGGCCGTAGGGGCCCTCGAGCGAGACGAACGCACCCGGGGTGATCCGGCCGAGTCGCGCGGAGCCGGCGCCGAGGTCGCGCACCGTGATCCGGGCACGATCGCGGCCGGGGACGGCGGAGAACGACACCGGGTGGGCGTGCCACCACGTCCGGGCGGTCCAGAAGCGCCACACCCCGTACTGCCCGCCCTCGGTCCCGAGGCGGTCGAGATCCCGTCCGGCGAGGTGGATCGACACGACACCCGGTGCGATGGGCTCGACGCCGACGACACGGATGCGGTGGCGGAAGGTCACGACGAGGGGCAGCGCGAACCGGTACAGGGCGATCAGGCCGAGGGCGAGGACGTAGAGCGCGATCCAGTAGACCCGCTGCCACGTGCCCTGCGCGAGGACGCTGCCGACGCTGAGCATGTGCGGCAGCGCGACGAGCACCGCGGCGTAGCTGAGGAGGTGGATGACGTGCCAGGCCTCGTACGGCAGGCGGCGGCGGACCGCGACGAGGGAGGACACCACCACGGCGACGAAGAGTCCGAGTCCGAGGTAGGCCAGCGGCATGTCCGGCGTGGAGAAGAGCGCGATCGTCTCGGCGATCGGCCCGGTGCCCGCCGAGGCGCCGTACCCCAGGGTCAGGAGCGCTCCGTGCGCGAGCAGCAGGTACAGCACGGGCTTCCCGAGCGACCGGTGCACCGCGATGGCGTTGTCCTGGCCGAAGGTCCGGTCGATGAGCGGCACGCGCGCGGCGAGCACGAGCATGACGAGCACGAGGTCGGTCGCGACGAGGCCCGCGACGATCCCGGCGTCGGTGAGCCAGCCGCCGATGCCGACGACCGTGTGCGATCCGGGCGACACGAGCCAGAGCATGACGGCCACCGCTGCTGAGACCCAGGCGAGGATCCCGAGCAGGTCGGTGACGGCGTTGCGGCGGCGTCCGGCTCGGCGGCGACGACGGGCCGCGACCTCGAGGGGTTCGGCCGGTGGCAGCGTGCCACGGACGGCGCCGTCGCCGGAGTGTCTCGGCGTCGGGCGGGTGGGGCGAGCGGTGTCGATCATCGGCTCGTTCCTCTCCAGCGTGTGATCGGGTGGCTCACAGCATCGGCATCGGAGCTATGGAGGAACCCGGAACGGGACGTGCGCTTCGTTCGAGACTTCGAGTGATCGACGGCGGCGTCGGATCGGCGTCAGGCCGCGGGCAGCCGGACGGTCGCGACCGCGCCGCGGTGATCGGGGTGCTCGCCGTTCCGGAGCGACGCCGACCCGCCGGCGCGCTCGGCGATCCCACGGACGAGCGCCAGACCGAGTCCGCTGCCGCCGAGCACCGCGCGCCGCGCACTGTCCGCCCGGGCGAACCGCTCGAAGGCCTGGGGCAGGAAGTCCTCGGGGACACCGCGACCGTCGTCGACGACGCTCAGTTCGAGCGCGTGCGAGGCGTCCTGGGCGAGCGTCACCCGGATCACGCCGCCGTCGTCCCCGGCGGCGATCGCGTTCGCGACCAGGTTGTCCACGATCCGGGCGAACGCGGCGGGCTCGAGGGCGTACCGCTCGTCGGGAGCGTCGAGTGCCGCCGTGAAGTCGATGTCCCGGTCGACGGCACCGCCGAGTGCTCGCGCGCGGTCGATCGAGCCCATCAGCTCCGTCACGAGCGCGGCCGCCGGGGTCGACGGTGCGGGACCGGACTCGTCGAGCCGGCTGAGCTCGAGCATCGTGTTCGCGAGTGCCACGAGCCGTGCGGCGTCGCCCTCGGCAGCGCGCAGCTCCCGTTCGAGGGCCTCGGCATCGCCCGACGAGCGGTGTGCGAGCTCGAGCCGAGCGGTCAGGGCGGCGAGCGGTGTCCGGAGTTCGTGACTGGCGTCGGACACCATCCGCCGCTCCCGCTCGGCGTTCTCACGCTGCCGGTCGATGAATGCGTTGAGCGTCCGGGCGAGGGCGGCGAGCTCGTCGTCCGAGGTCCCGACCGGCAGGTGGCCGCCCGCGATCCCGGCGCTCAGGTCCTCGGCGGTCCGCCGCATCCGCCCCACGGGTCGGAGTGCCAGCGTCGAGAGCAACCAGGCCGTCGCCGCGAACGCCACGAGCGCCAGGACCGTCCCGACGACGAGCGAGCGGTCCACGCGCTCGAGTGTCTCCTGCCCAGCACGGCCGTCGTGGGCCGCCCACACGACCGCGGAGCCGTCGTCGTTCGTGACCGGCACCCCGACGACGGTGACGAGCCGGTGCCCGGTGTGCAGGCGGAGCGTGACCTCGTCCTCGGGGACACCGGACGGCAGCGACGCCCGGACGTCGCGCGGCAGCGAGTCGACGAGCCAGGTGCCGGAAGCGGTCCGGATCCCGACCAGGACGTCCTCGGCGGGGCGGTCCGGCGCCTCGTCCGGGTTGTGACGCAGGTCGGAGACGAACGGCGCGGCGTCCCCGGCGGCGAGCGACTCGTCGGTCGCGATCGTCGCCCGCTCGATCTGCACGTGCAGCACGACCGCGATCCCGGAGAGGACCACGGCGCCCACGACGAGGCTGCCGAGCGTGATGCGCGCGCTGATCGAGAGTCGGCGGAGGACCCTCATACCGTCGGCACGACCTCGAGCGCGTAGCCGACGCCGCGCACGGTGCGGATCGCGACGTCGGCATCCGCCGCCTGCAGCTTCTTGCGGACGTAGCTCACGTACTGGTCGACGATCGTCGGGTCGAAGTGCTCGGCGCTCCCCCAGACCTCCTCGAGGACCTCGGCGCGGGTCCGCGCTGCCGGCGAGCCCTGGATGAGGAACCGCAGCAGCGAGAACTCCTTGACGCTCAGCGGCAGGTCGCGGCCGCGCACGGCGGCACGGACAGCGACGGTGTCGAGTCGGACCGAGCCGGCCTCGACGACCGTCGCGGTCCCCGCCGCGCGACGGCGCAGGTGGGCTCGGATGCGGGCGTTGAGCTCGGCGATCGCGAACGGCTTCGTGAGGTAGTCGTCGGCTCCGGAGTCGAGCCCGAAGACCCGGTCGTCCACCGCGTCGCGCGCCGTGACGAGCACGACCGGGAAGTCCTCGCCCATCTCGCGCAGCCGACGGCAGACCTCGAACCCGGACATCTCCGGGAGCATGACGTCGATCGCGGCCGCGTCGAACAACTGCGCCCGCGCCTGGACGAGCGCGGCGACCCCGTCGGACACGACCGTCACGGCGTGCCCCTCGCCGACGAGCCCGCGTTCGACGAGTGCGCCCATCTCGGGATCGTCCTCGACCACCAGGATGTTCGCCACGTCACACCACCCCGCTCGTCCCGAGGAGCGATTCGAAGACGAACGTCGCCGTGCTGGTCATGCCCCCAGCGAACCAGGTCCGGGCGCTTCCGTTCGTGTGAGGTTTCGAACGATGCCGGCGCCCGGAACCGCTTGGCTGGAGCCACAGTGCCGGCGCCGATCGGCGCACGATGTGGAAGGCCGACATGGACTGGCAGTTCGGCGGGTTACCGCTCCACCCCCTCTTCGTCCACCTCACCTCCGTCGCGGTCCCGGTCGCGGCCCTGACCGCGATCGCCGTCGCCGTGTGGCCGAGAGCACGACGGTGGCTCGCGGTCGGAGCGCCGATCATCGGGCTCGTCGCGCTGGTGTCCGTCCCGCTCGCGACGTCCTCCGGCGAGTGGCTGGAGCACCACGAGCAGGAGACCGCGTTGCTCGAACGGCACACCGAGCTCGCCGACGGGATGCTCCCGTGGTCGATCGCGGTGTTCGCGCTCCTGACGCTCTGGTGGGGCTGGCACCGGTTCGGGACCGCCCGGGTGACGAACAGCGGCGTGGTGCGGGCCGTCGGGATCATCGGGCCGGTGCTGCTCGTGGTGGTCGCCGTCGTCTCGATCGTCGAGGTCGTCGTCATCGGCCACGCCGGAGCAGAGTCCGTCTGGAAGGGGTAGGCGCCACCCCGCGTCGGACGGGAGGCGCGGCGCGGGCCCGCACCGCGCCTCCCGTCCGACCGTGCGCCGGTCAGTACGTGTGGTCGCCGGTGCCGGTGGCCGCCGCGGGGGTCACCGTGAACCGGTCGACGTTGCGCATCGCGTCGCGGAGGTGCTCCTCGGCGTGCTCCGCGAGGTGCGTGGCGGCGTGCAGGTCGGTGGCCGCGACCTCGACCGTCGCGGATCCCGTGAGCCGGTGCCCGGTCCAGCGGATCCGGACGTCACGAACGGCGAGCACCCCGTCGGCGTGCTCGAGCGCGTGTTCCGCCCGGCCGACCAGCGCGGGATCGACCGCGTCCATGAGTCGCGCCCCGATCGACCGCACCGTTCCCCAGAGCAGCAGCAGGATCGAGATCGAGATGAGGAGACCGATGATCGGATCGGCGAGCGGGAAGCCGAGCATCACGCCGATAGCACCGAGGACCACCGACAGCGACGTGAAGCCGTCGAGCCGGGCGTGCACGCCGTCGGCCACGAGCGCCGCCGAACCGATGCGCTGACCGACGCGGATGCGGTAGATCGCCACGATCTCGTTGCCGGCGAACCCGATGAGCCCGGCGGCGACGAGCAGCCAGGGCGCCTCCACCGGCTGCGGGTGGACGAATCGGTCGATCGCCTGCCACCCCGCGACGACGGCGGAGAGCGCGACGACGAAGACGATGAACATGCCGGCGAGGTCCTCGGCGCGACCGTACCCGTAGGTCATCCGGCGGGTCGCGAGGCGGCGGCCGAGGACGAAGGCGATCCACAGCGGCACGGCGGTCAGCGCGTCCGCGAAGTTGTGGATGGTGTCCGCGAGCAGGGCGATCGAGCCGGTGAACGCGACGATCACGGCCTGCAGGACCGTCGTGGCGAGCAGGACGAACAGGCTGATCTTGAGCGCGCGGACGCCGGCGGCACTGGCTTCCATCGCGTCGTCGATCGAGTCGGCGCTGTCGTGCGTGTGCGGGACGAAGAGGTGCTGGAGGAAGCTCCGCACCCCACCGTGCGGATGCGAGTGGTCGTGCCCGTGGTCGTGCGGGTGCGTGTGGTCGTGGCCGCTCATGCCCGTCCCGGCTCCCCGCGGTGGTGCGGTGGCGCGCCGACCACGTGTTCCGCCTGCTTGACCGCGTCGATGACGAGCTCGGACGCGTGCTCGTCCGTGAGCCGGTAGAACACCGTCGTGCCCTCGCGCCGCGTCGAGACCATCCGGGCGAGCCGCAGCTTCGCGAGGTGTTGCGAGACCGCTGCCGGAGTCTTGTCCACGACGTCCGCCAGGTGGTTCACGGACATCTCCTCGGCGCTCCGCAGCGCGAGGATGATCTTCACCCGGGTCGCGTCCGCGAGCATCGCGAACACCTCGACCGCGAGCCCGACGTACTCCGACTCCGGATCGAGTCCGCATGGTTGCTTGTCTACGTGCACACGCAGATACTAATGCACTGGTGCGTCACCGTCACCCGGGGTACCCGCTCAGGGCATCCCACCCGGCCGCCCGGCGCGCGACCATCGAACCGTGACCACCTCGGCGCCCCGTGTCGCGCTCCTCCTGGCCTCCCTCGGGTTCTTCCTCATCACGCTCGACATCCTGATCGTGAACGTCGCGCTGACGTCGATCGGCCGGGAGCTCGGCGGCAGCACCTCGGGCCGGCAGTGGGTCATCGACTCGTACACGCTGCTCTTCGCGTCCCTGCTGCTGTTCGCCGGCAACCTGTCCGACCGCATCGGTGCGAAGCGTGCCATCGGGTGGGGCATCGCCGGGTTCCTGCTTGCCTCCGTCGCCTGCGCGATCGCTCCGACGCTCGGCACCCTGATCGGAGCGCGCGCCGTCCAGGGCGCTGCGGCAGCGGTCATGCTGCCGGCGTCGATGGCGCTCGTCCGCGAGGGGTTCCCGGACGCCCGCGAACGCGCCCACGCCCTCGGCATCTGGGCGGTCGGCGGCGCGGTGGCCGGAGCGGTCGGGCCGGTCCTCGGCGGCGCCCTGACCACGGTCGACTGGCGGCTCGTGTTCGCGATCAACCTCCCGGTCTGCTCGGTCATGCTCGGCATGCTGCTGCGGGTGGCGCCCTCGCCCCGTCGCCCGAGCCGGTTCGACCCCGTGGGCCAGGTGCTGGCGCTGCTCACCCTCGCCGGACTCGTCTTCGGCCTCATCGAGGGCGGCGCGTACGGCTTCGGCACCGGGTACGTCGTCGCCGCACTCGTGGCCGCCGCTGCATCGCTCGTCGGGTTCCTCGTCGTCCAGGCCCGGGGTCGCTCCCCGATGATGCCGCTCGACCTGTTCCGGTCGAGCGGCATGCGGATCGCGCTCGGAGTCGGGTTCGCGTTCATGGTCGGCAACTTCGGCAGCGTCTTCGTGCTGAGCCTGTACCTGCAGCAGCACCTCGGGCTGTCGCCGCTGCTCGCCGGACTCGTGTTCCTGCCGTCCGCGGCGTGCAGCATCGTCGGCAACGTCGTCAGCGGCACCCTCGCCAACCGCTTCGGCGCCCGCGTCCCGGTCGTCGCCGGACTCACCACGATGGTCCTGGGTCTCGTCGTGGTGATCGTGTCCGCACCGTTCGACTCGTGGGTCGCCGTCGCCGTCTGCGCGGTCCTGACCGGCGCGGGCGGATCGGTCGCGATGCCGCCGGCGACGTCCGTCGTCCTCGCCAGCGTCCCCCCGGAACGCTCGGGGACCGCGAGCGCCGTCTTCAACACCTTCCGCCAGGTCGGCGGCGCGGTGGCCATCGCCGTGTTCGGCGCCCTCCTCGCCGACCGGGCGCACTTCGTGACCGGCACCCAAGTCAGCTTCGTCGTCGCGGGAGCCGTCATCCTCGTCGCCGCGGTCGCGGCCACCCGCATCCGCACCACGTGACGGTCGGTCCGGTCGGGCGGGAGGCGACCAGTGACGGACGGGAGGCGCGGTGCCGGCTGGCACCGCGCCTCCCGTCCGCTGGGTGGTCGCGTCGCGACCCGGTGTCAGCGAGCCGTCGTCACGCGCGTCCGTCCGCCGCAGCGGGGTCGGCGGCGTGCGCCGCGTCCCGGCGCTCGGTGGCGTCGAGGGATCCGAGCAGGCGGAGCGCATCCGACGTCGGCGAGCCCGGTTCGGCCGTGTAGAGCAGGAAGCTCAGCGCCGGGTCGCTCATCAGGCGGGAGCCCTCGAACAGCAGGTCGAGTGCGCCGACGACCGGGTGCACGAAGTGCTTCTCGCCGGTGCCGTGCCGGCGGACGTCGTGCGCGCCCCACTTCGTCCGGAACTCGGGGCTGCGCGTGGAGAGCTCGCCGACGAGGTCCTGCAGCTCCCGGTCGTGCGGGTCGTGCCCCGCGGCTGCCCGGAGGATCGCCACGCTCTGGTCGGCGGCGAGGTCCCAGTCCGGGTAGAACGCGTCCGACCACTCGCGGTCGAGGAACGCTGCGCGGGCGAGGTTCGGGCGCTCGGCCTTCCGGAAGAGGTCGGCGTAGAGTGCCCGTCCGAGCGCGTTCGCGCCGAGCACGTCGAGGCGGTCGTTGCGGATGAACGCCGGTCCCCCCGTGAAGGCGTCGAGCGCGTACTGCAGGCCGGGGCGCAGCGTCTTCGGCGTCGTGGACCGGCGGCGGGCGGCCCGCACCGGCGAGGCGTTCGCGGCTCGGGCGAGGTCGAACAGGTGGTCGCGTTCGGCGTCGTCGAGGAGCAGCGCACCGGCGATCGCGTGCAGGACGCCCTCGGACACCCCGGAGAGACTGCCGCGCTCGAGCCGGGAGTAGTACTCGACGCTCACGTCGGCGAGCATCGCCACCTCGCCGCGGCGCAGGCCCGCGACCCGCCGGTTCGCTCCTGCGGGCAGGCCGACCTGCTCGGGGCGGACGCGGGCGCGCCGGCTGACGAGGAAGTCCCTGACGTCGTCGCGGTTCGTGCTCATGGACGGGGACTGATCCGGACGGTCGCCGAGGTCGGTCCGTCCTGCAGCATCGGGGGCAGGTACGGGCTGCCGGCGTACTTCGCCTCGTAGGCGGCGTCGATACGGCTGTTCAGGTCGGGGCCGACGGCCTCGAAGGCGACCTCGTGCTCGGCCCCGGCGGCGCGGATCCTGCCGGCACCCTGCTCGACAGCGGCGCGGTACCACCGGGAGCGTCGCCCGTTGTAGGCGCGGGCGTACAGCCCGCCGTCGACGACCACGGACCAGATCCACGTCGGCGTGCCGTACGTCGTGCTGTCCCCCCGGAACGGGCTGACGTGGAGGTCGTCGCTCGCGGCGATCGCGGCGATGGTGTCCTCGTCCCAGTTCGTCATCGGGTCACCGGCCCGCGAGGTCGTCGTCGGAGACGTGCTCGAGCCAGGTGGTCGTGGTCGACGGGTCGTCGGCGCTCTCGAGCATCGCGAAGTGCTCCATGAAGGTGCCCTCGGCGGAGGCGTGGAAGTGCTCCTCGCCCGGTGAGACGTACACGGTGTCACCGGGATGCGCGGTCACCACCTTCCCGTCGCGGGTCCCGAAGCGCGCCACGCCCTGGGTGACGCGGAGGAACTGGCCGCGGGCGTGGGAGTGCCAGGCGGTGCGGGCACCGGGGGCGAACTTCACGAGCGCGAGTGTCGCGCGCTGGTCGCCGTCCTGCGGGGTGACGATCGGGTCGACCCACACGTCGCCGGCGAACTGCGCCGGCGGGTTCTTGGCGGTGGGCTGCTTCGGCAGGATCTCCTGCGGCATGGGTTCGTCCTCTCTCGGCGGGTGGTCGTGTGCCCGCTGCGTCCGACGGTACGACCGATGGCGGTCGGGAGGGATGTCCTGACAGGGTGACCCTGTCGGTCTAGCGTTGCGGCATGGGCAGTGACGCACCACGGACGACCGATCGCGGCGACTCCACATCGACGCAGTTCCTCCGCCGCAACCGCGTCCGACTGCAGTCCCTCGTCGACCGGGTCGTGCCCGCCGACGAGTACCCGTCGGCGTCCGAGGCCGGCGCGCTGGAGTTCCTGGCGTCGGTCCTCGACGAGCGTCCGGACTGGCTCGACCGGCTCCGTGCGGTCGTGGACGGCCACGACCAGGACGACGACCCCGACTGGGCGTGGTTCGCAGGGATCGTCGCCGCCGGCTACTACGCCGACGCGGGCAACGGCGGCAACGTCGGCGAACGCTCGTGGGACATGGTCGGCTGGCAGCCCGGGCCGCCGGCGGGGTGGAGCGTCCCGGTACCGGTACCCACGGCGCAGCCGGTGGTGGTGCGCCCGTCCGAGTTGGCCGAGCGGTACGACGCGATCGTCATCGGTTCGGGCGCCGGCGGGGGTGTCGCGGCGTGCGGGCTCGCCGAGTCCGGGCGCCGCGTCCTCGTGGTCGAGGCCGGGTCCTGGCCTGGCACCGCCGACCTCGCGCAGGACCACATCCGCAATCCCCGGTCGACGTGGGGGCTCGCACCGCGATCGGGTCCCGTCGACCTCGGCAACCCGCGCGTGATCGCCTCGCAGGAGGGAGACCGGGTCGCGCGGCCGTCCGACTGGGACTGGCACAACAACGCCTTCACGGCGGGCGGTGGCACGAGGGTCTACGGAGCGCAGGCGTGGCGGTTCGCCCCGAGGGACTTCACCATGGCCACCGACCACGGCGTGCCGGACGGCAGCGCCCTGGCGGACTGGCCGATCGGCTACGCGGACCTCGAGCCCTGGTACGAGCGGGTGGAGTGGGAGCTCGGCGTGAGCGGCGACGGCGACGGTCCGTGGGCCGGTCCCCGCACACGGGCGCTCCCGATGCCGGCGGTGGCGGCGGGACCCGCGAGGGAGCGGTTGGCGCGGGCCGCGACCGAGCTCGGCTGGTCGACGGTGCACGTCCCGCTGCTCGTCAACTCGGTCCCCTTCCTCGGGCGGGGAGCGTGCGAGCAGTGCGGGATGTGCGTCGGGTTCGCCTGCCCGGTCGACGCGAAGAACGGCAGCCAGAACACGATGCTCCCCCGGGCCTTCGCCACCGGGAACGCGTCCGTCCTCCTCGAGACCCGGGCCGCGCGGATCCGGACGGACCGGTCCGGCCGCGTCGTCGGGGTGACGCTCGTCGGGACGGTCGACGGCGTGGACTGGCGTTCGGACGTCGACGCGGCGGAGGTCGTCGTCGCGGCGGGAGCGGTGGAGTCCGCCCGGCTCCTCCTCAACAGCCGCAGCGAGCAGGAGCCGAACGGGCTCGGCAACGGCCAGGACCAGGTCGGACGGCACCTGCAGGGGCACCGGTACGGCGGCGCGATGGGCATCTTCGACGACGTCGTCGAGGACGGCCTCGGGCCCGGGCCCTCCATCGCCACGACCGACTTCCGGCACGGCGTCCCCGGGCAGATCGGCGGCGGGATCATCGCGGACGAGTTCGTCGCGACGCCCTCGAACACCTACGCGTACCTCACCGGCTTCGGGCTCGTCCCCCGTGCGGGCATCGACAGCAAGCACGGGATGCGCGACCTCGCCCGCCGGAGCATGCGGCTGATGGGGCCGATCCAGGAGGTCACGTCCGCCGACTCCCGCGTCCGCGTCGACCCCGCCGTCACCGACCGGTGGGGCGTCCCCGTCGCCCGGTTCAGCGGTGGCCCGCACCCGGAGGACACCCGAGCCCGCGACCACACCAGTGCGCGGAGCGGGGACTGGCTCCGGGCCGCGGGTGCGACGCGGGTCGCCGAGATGCACGGGGAACTGACCGGGACGAGTGGTGGCCAGCACCAGGCCGGGACCCTCCGCATGGGCGACGACCCGCGCACGTCGGTCGTCGATCCGTTCGGCCGGGTGTGGGGACACGACAACCTGCGCGTCGCCGACGGGTCGGTGCACGTCACGAACGGCGGGGTGAACCCGGTGCTGACGATCTTCGCGACGGCGATGCGGACGATCGACGACATGGTCCGGTGAGGTCGGGCGCCGCGGACGCTACCCGCGCCGGTGGGTGCGGGGGTCCGGCGGGTCCGGCGGGTCCGTCGGCTCCGGCGGGTCCGGCGGCTCCGTCGGCTGACCGAGGACGGTCCGACCGGCGAGGACGGCCAGCGCGACCTCGGTGACCGGGAGCCGGTTCCGCCGCGCGTGGTCGCGCAGCAGCGAGAACGCGGTCGCCGGGTCCACGCCGTTCCGGTTGGCGAGCCACCCCTTCGCCTGTTCGATGACCGTCCGGCTCTCGAGGGCCGCCTGCAGTTGCGCCTGCGTCGTCACGGCGTCGTCGATGGTCCGCTGCTGCACGACCGAGATCGCGGCGATGTCCGCCAGTGCCCGCGCGGCGACGACGTCGTCCTCGTTGAACGTGCCCGTGGACTCGCCGAACAGGTTGAGCGACCCGATGACCGTCGCCCGGAGCCGCAGCGGGATCGAGTGGACGGCGCGGTACCCGGCATCCGCAGCGGCCCGGGAGAAGTGCGGCCATCGAGACTCGGCGGCCAGGACGTCAGGGATCGAGACGACGGTCCCCGTCCGAGCGGCTTCGAGGCAGGGTCCGTCGCCGACCTCGAGCTGCAGGAGTTCGAGCAGTCCGCTGTGGTGCCCCACCGAGGCGGCGATGTGCAACCGGTCGTCCGACCCGAACAGCATCAGCCCGGCGGCCTGCACGTCGAACAGGGCCGCCGACTCGTCCACGAGGAGCTGCAGGCGGCCCGCGAGGTCCCGTGGACCGGTGGCACCGCCGACCAGTTCGATGATCGTGTCGAGCAGTCGTCGTTCGCGGTCGACACCCAAGGAGTCACTCCAGATTCGGTGATCAGAAGTGGCCGGTCGTGCGCTGCTCCAGCGGCCGGAGACCGCGTGGTCCCACCGTACGGCCCGCACATGCGAGCGGCCCGGGCGTCCGACGTGCCTGACCGGCGCACGACGGAAGGCACCGCGAACCGCGGTTCCCCGTGGTTCGCGGTGCCTTCCGTTGTGCGCAAGCACCCCGCACCGCGGGGCGCCGCCGCGCGCGGCCGCGGGGCGGCCGCGGGGCGGCCGCGGGGCGGCCCCGCGCTACCGCTTCAGGTTCGTCAGCTCCTGCAGCACCTCGTCCGAGGTCGTGATGATGCGCGCGTTCGCCTGGAACCCGCGCTGCGCCACGATGAGGTTCGTGAACTCCTGCGACAGGTCGACGTTCGACATCTCGAGCGTGCCCGACGCGAGCTGCCCGACACCGGGCGACCCCGGAGCGCCGACCGTGGCGTTGCCGGAGTTGGCCGTGGCGCGGTAGCCCGACGCCCCGGTCTTCTCGAGGCCGGCCGGGTTCGCGAACGTCGCGAGGGCGATCCGACCGATGGCGAGCGACGCACCGTTCGAGAACGTCCCGACGACCGTGCCGTCCTTCGAGATCGAGTAGCCCTGGAGCGACCCGGCCTCGTGGCCGTTCTGCGACGAGATCGACGCGGTGTTGAGCGAGGCGAAGCCCGTGAGCTGCCGCATGTCGACGGCGATGCCCCCGACGGCGAGCGTGCCACCGGCCGTGAGCTTGCCGTCGGTCCCGAACGTGAGCGACGTCGTCGCCTGGGTGCCCTGGCCGTCGGTCGCGGTGACGTCCCAGCCGGCGGCGGTGCGCTCGTAGGCGATCGACATGGTGTGCTTCGCACCGGACGCGTCGTAGACGGTGGCGTCGCGGGTGATGACCGCGCCCACGGCGGTCTCGGACGGCAGGTTGCCGGTCACACCAGCGGTGGAGGTGCGGACGGCGGGCGCGGCGGCGTCGAGCGGCAGGACGATGTCCGACAGGGCACCGTTCTCGTTCACGACGCCGTTCGTGGCCGGGTAGCCCTGCACGATCTTCCCGTCGGCGCTGACGAGGCGGCCGTCGGCGTCGAAGTCGAACGCACCGGCGCGGCTGTACACGGTGTCGTTGCCGAGTCGCGTGACGAAGAACCCGTCGCCCGAGATCATCAGGTCGGTGGCCTTGCCCGTGGCCTGGGCGGAGCCCTGCGCGAAGTTCGTGGAGACGCCGGCGACCTGCACGCCGAGGCCGATCTGGGCGGGGTTCGTGCCGCCGATGCCGGTCTGCGGTCCGCCGGCACCCTGGGTCATCTGCGACAGGGTGTCCTGGAAGACCGTCGACGACGACTTGAAGCCGACCGTGTTGACGTTGGCGATGTTGTTTCCCGTGACGTCCAGCATCTGCTGGTGCGAACGGAGGCCGGAGATCCCGGAGTAGAGCGAGCGGAGCATGGTGCGTCCTTTCGTGGAGGTACCGAAGAAGAAGAGGAGGGGGTCAGGAGGTCGTCTTGATGCCGGAGATCACGTCGAGGTTGACCTCCTTCCCGTTCACCGTCACGGTCGGCACGCTCTGGGCGTACGACACCGCGGTCGCCGTCCCCGTGATCGACGTGCCGGACGTGGCGTCGGTGTAGCTGACCTGCTTCCCGACGAGGTTGGCGGCGGCGATCCGCATCTGCAGCGAGAAGTTCTCGTTCGCCGTCGTGGTCTGGTTGGTGATCTGCTCCATCATCGCGAGCTGCGTCTGCTGGCTGATCATCTGGTTCGTGTCCATCGGCGAGGACGGGTCCTGGTTCTGCAGCTGCGTGACGAGGAGCTTCATGAACACCTCGGAGTCCATCGTCTGCGACCGCGAGCTGGTCTGGTTCGCGGCGAGGGCCGCGGCCTGGGCGGCCTGGTCCACGGTGCCGGTGATGCCGTCGATCGGCATGGTCGTTCCCTTCGGTTCTGCCTGTGCTGGCGGTGGACGCTCAGGCGAGGACGTCGAGTCCGACGGTGCGGACGGTGGGCGTGTGGGCGGTGCCGGGTGCGCGCGGGGTGCGCCGCGCCTCCTGGCCGGTGTCGACGCGTGGACCCGTCTGGGCGGGCCGTTCGTCGTGCCCGGAGCGGGTGTCCGGGTGGTTCTGCGAGGACAGGTCGAGCGTGGTCGACAGTCCGGAGCCGGCGGCGTCGCGGCGGAGGTCCGGCATGACCTGCCGGACCGCGTCGCGCCCCGCGTCGGAGGCGGCGAAGAGCTCGACGTGCATCCCGTGCGCGGTGACGTGCGCGCGGACGGTGACCGGGCCGAGCGTGTCCGGCGTCACCTGGACGGTGACGACGTGCTCCCCCGGGCCGGCCTGTGCGAGCGTGAACACCGGTCGGGCCAGCTGCTGCGCGAGCGGGGCCGGGGCGTTTGCGGTGGCTGCGCCGGACGTCGGGGTGGCCGGCGCGGCGGGCGCCGTCGGCGCGGTGGTCGGGACCGCGACGGCGCTCTCGCCGCCGCGCGGCGTGGTGACGGCCTGGAGGCGCGGATCGCCCTGGTCGGGCGCGCCGCTGTCCGCCTCGTGGCCGGTCTGGGCACTGCTGCCCGGTGCTCCGGCGGCCGGGACGGTGGCGGTGGCCGTTGCCGTGGCGACGACGGGCTGCCCGGCGTCGGCGGGGTCGGCGCCGGTGCCGGTCGTGGCGACTCGGGTGCTCTGGGCGCTCTGGCTGGCCTGGGTGCTCTGGGCGACCGGCGTGCTCGCTGCTGCCGGGGCCGTCGGTGCGGCCGTTGTCCCCGGGGCGGCGGACGCCGGCGTTGCTGCCGTCCGGTCGGCCTGGAGCGAGGGTCCCGCCGGGAGGGCCGGACCGGGCGCACCGAGCGGGGCGGCCGGGGTCGTCGCCGCGGCAGCTGTCGTCCCGGCCGGGGCTCCGGCGGCGGCCGTCGCTGCGGTGCCGCCGAGCGACCCGGCCGCAGGGCTCGTGGCAGCGGTCGCCGCGGTCGGGTGTGCGCTGCTCGCGGCGTCGGCGTGCATCGTCGGGTCGGCGGGGTCCGGCATCGGGGTCGCCCCGCTGCCCGGCACGGGTGCGTCGAGCGACGCCACGGACGAGCCGGCTCCTGCGGGCGCGGTCGTGAGCGGCTGCGCTGTCGCCTCCGACGGGGCGGCGGTGGTCGGCGCGGCGGGGACCTGCTGGACCAGGGCAGCGACGATCGACGCGGTGTCGACGGTCGGCGCCGTCCCCGTCGCGGCGGGACCGGCGGCGGTGCCGTCGCTGGAGCTGCCGACGGCGGAGGTACCGTCGGCGGAGGTACCGTCGGCGGAGGTGTCGTCGGCGGAGCGAGCCGCGGCGGCACGGGTCGCACCGTCCGTCGGGCCGTCCGTCGTCATCGCTTCCGTCCCCGAGCGGCGGTCCCGTCCTACCGAGGCAGAGGCCGAGGCCGTGTGCTGCGCACCGCGGTCCGCTCCGGGCGCCGAGGTGCGGCGGTCGTGGGACGGACCCGTCGGTGTGCGTCGGTCCCGGGCGTCGGCAGCCGAGGCAGCCGACGTGGAGGACCCGGTGGCCCCGGCCGGACCCGCGTTCCCCGCGGCGGCCATCGCGGCGCCGAACGAGTCCGCGGACGCCGGCGCACCCGACGAGGACGCGGCCCGCGCCGGTGCCGGGGTGGCAGCGGACGTGGTGATGGTCAGGCTCATGCTGCGCTCCCCGCGTTCATGAGGGACAGCAGCGCCGCCGTCTGCAGGTCCGTCGCACCCGAGGCCGCGGTCGTCGCCGTCGTGGCGGACGCCTGCGCGGGCACGATGCGTCGGATCGTGGCGATGTCCGAGTCCTTGTACCAGTTGTCGACGATCCGGACGTCCTTGCCTGGTCGCGGCGCGTGCAGGACCTTGCCGTCGCCGACGTAGATGACGACGTGTCCCTCGCCCTTCGGGATGATGAGGTCGCCGGGCTGCGCGTCCTTGAGGGACCCCACCTCGACGCCCATCTTCGCCTGGTCCGGCACGACCCGGGGCATGGTCACCCCGAGGTCCTTGAACACCGTCTGCACCAGCCCCGAGCAGTCCATGCCGTTCGTGGTGGTGCCGCCGAAGACGTACGGCACGCCGAGGTACTTCTTCGCGTCCGCGACGACGTCGGCACCCGTGGCGCCGCTGCCCGTCGCGAGGGTCCCGGCGCCGGCGTCGACGGACGTGGCGACGGCCGCGGGCGTCACGGCCGAGGTCGTGCCGGTACCGGTCGTGCCGGTCCCGCTCCCGGTCGCGGTCGCCAGGGCGTCGGCGAACGCGGTCGACGAGGCGGCGCCCGACGCGGCCGAGGTGGCCGCCGTGGCGGTCGTCCCGCTGCGCAGGGCATCGATCTGGGTCCGGATCTCGGAGATCCGGGAGAGCACGGCGTCCACGCTCATCGGGCACCACCTTCCGCGCGGCTGCGTGCCGCGATCTCGTCGAGGGCGTTCTGTTCGGTGCGGAGGTCCTCGGCGGCCTGCTGCTCGTCGTGCTGGACCTCGAGCTTCTCGAGCCCGAGGGCGGACCGGCGGGCGGCGTTGTACTCGTCCTGTGCCCGGTCGGCGTCGGCGCGGCGGGTCCGGGCGACGGCGTCGAGCTCCTCGAGCATCCCGCGGGTGGCGGCACGGGCCGCGGCGACCGCGCTGAGGGTCGCGGCGTCCTGGATCGGCTGCGACCCCTCGGTGTCGGCGAGGTTCCGACGTGCCGCGATCCGGGCGTCGGCAGCGTCGCGCACCCGCTCGTTGGCGGTCGCGAGGGCGGCGGCGGCACGGTCCTGTTCGGCGTGCCGGAGCCGGAGGAGCCCGGCGAGCGGGAACCGGCGGGCCATCAGGCACCACCCCCGGCGCCGAGCGTGCCGACGAGGGCGTCGAGGGAGCGCCACGACGCAGCCGCGGTCGCACGCTCGTCCATGCCCTGCCGCAGGAAGCCGTCGATCGCGTCCTGGTGGTCGACGGCAGCGTCCACCAAGGGGTTCGTCCCGCGCTGGTACGCCCCGACGTCGAGCAGGTCCTGCGCCGCCTTGCGCGCGGCCATGACCTTCCGCAGGGCCGTCGCCGCACCGCGCTGCCCGGGCGTGGTGACCTTCGAGGCCACGCGCGACACCGAGCCGAGCGCGTCGACCGACGGGAAGTGCCCGGTGATCGCCAGCCTCCGGTCGAGGACGACGTGCCCGTCGAGGATGCTCCGGGCGGCGTCGGCGATCGGTTCGTTGTGGTCGTCGCCGTCGACGAGGACCGTGTACAGCCCCGTGACGCTGCCGACCCGGTCGGTCCCGGCGCGTTCGAGCAGCCCGGCGAGGACGGAGAACGTCGACGGCGGGTAACCCCGGGTGGCCGGCGGCTCCCCCACGGACAGCCCGATCTCGCGCTGCGCCATCGCGACGCGGGTGAGCGAGTCCATCATCAGCACGACGTCCTGGCCGGCGTCGCGGAAGGACTCGGCGATGCGGGTGGCGACGAACGCGGCACGCAGGCGCATGAGCGCCGGCTCGTCCGACGTGGACACGACGACGATCGAGCGGGCGAGGCCCTCCGGACCGAGGTCGTCCTCGAGGAACTCGCGCACCTCGCGTCCGCGCTCACCGACGAGGGCGATGACGTTGACGGCGGCGTCACTCCCCCGGGCGATCATCGACAGCAGCGAGGACTTGCCGACGCCGGAGCCCGCGAACAGGCCCATGCGCTGCCCGCGCCCGACCGTGGTGAGGGTGTCGAGCACGCGGACGCCGAGCTGCATCGGGGTGTCGATGCGCGTCCGGGCCATGGCGTTCGGCGTCTCGTGGTCGAGCGGCACCCACGCGACCGGCTCGCCACCGGCGCCGACGAGCGGACCGCGGTCGTCGATCGGGCGACCGAGTCCGTCGAGCACGCGTCCGAACAGTCCCGCACCGGTGGGCACGAGCACCGGTCGCCCGGTCGGCCGTGCGGGCGTGCCGGCGGTCACACCGGTCAGGCGCCCGAGCGGCATGCACCGGACGCCGGTGACGTCGGTCGCGACGACCTCGACGAGGGTCTGCGGCGCGCCCTCGGCACCGACGGCGACGACCTCGCCGACGTGCGCGTCGAGTCCGGCGATCGTGAGGCCGAGTCCGACCGCGCTCGTGACGACACCGACCCGCTGCGGAGCGGCCTGTCGGAGTGCCTCGTCGAGCCCACGGGGGCGGAGGAGCGTCGTGGTCACGGGGTCACCCCCAGCGCCGTGCGGGCACGGTCCAGCGCGGTGGCGATCCGCGCGTCGAGCAGCCCGTCGGGCAGGTCGACGACGGCGTCCCCGTCGTGCAGCGACGGGTCGGCGACGACCGGGACCGGCAGGTCGAGCTCGGCGACGCGCGCGGCGTCCGCGACGCTCAGCCGGACGGCCACGGCGACGGTGCGGTCGATGGACGCGAGCGCCCGCTCGACGGTCGCCTGCGCACCGGGGACGACCCGCGCCTCCCGTCCGTCATCGGCGGTGTCCGCGGTTCGGGAGGCGCGGATCGCGTACCCGACGACGGCTTCCGCCAGGTCGACGGCCGCGACCGCGACCGACTGCTCGGCCTGGTCGAGGACCGGTGCGACGTGCGACAGCATCGCGTTCGTCGCGGCGTCGAGGACCGCGATGCGGCGCGCGGTGTCGGCCTGCATCGAGGCGGTGCGGGCCGCGTGCTCGGACTCGAGCCGGGCACGGAGCGCGTCGGTCTCGGCCTGCGCCTGCCGGAGCCCCGCGGCGTACCCGGCGGCGTGTCCGCGCACGTCGGCGCTGGCGGCGCGCGCGTTCCCGGACGGGTCCCCGATGACGGGGAACGCGACGCGCTGGACCACGGACTCAGTCAACGAGCTCGTCCTCCTCGGCGCGGTGGACCGTGATGACGCCCTGCGCCTCGAGTTCGCGGACACCGCGGACCACCTCGGCGCGGGCCTCCTCGACCTGCGAGACCCGGACCGGGCCCATGGCCTGCAGCTCGTCGTCGAGGAGCTCGCGGTTGCGCTCCGAGACGTTCGCCCGGATCGTCTCGACGACCGGCGCGGCGGCACCCTTCATGGCGGTCGCGAGGAGCTTCGAGTCGATCCCGCGCAGGACCTGCTGGATGTCGCGGGACTCGAGCTTGACGATGTCCTCGAACGTGAGCATCCGGGAGCGGATGTCCTCGGCGAGCTCGGGGTCGCGCTCCTCGAGCCCGTCGAGCACGGCCTTCTCGGTGGCGACGTCGGAACGGTTGATGATGTCGACGAGCGGGGCGATGCCGCCGACGACCTCGACGCTCTCGCGCGGCGACACGACGGCACCGGCGCGCTGGCGGAGGACGCCGGCGACGATCCCGACGGCTTCCGGGGTCGCGCTCCCCATGGTCGCGAACGCTTGGGCGACGTCGGTGCGGGCGCGCTCGTCCACCCCGGCGAGCACGGCGCTGGCCTGGGCGGGCTTCAGGTGTGCGAGCACGAGGGCGATGGTCTGCGGGAGCTCGCCCTCGAGGAGCGTGACGACCTGGCCGGGCTCGGCGTCGTCGAGGAAGTCGAACGACTGCCCGGCGAGGTTCGAGGCCAGGCGGTCCATGACGCCGGCGGCGCGTTCGGCACCGAAGGACGCCTCGAGCAGCCCGAGCGCGGTCTCCTTGCCGCCGCGCTTCTGCGTGCGGCCGCTCAGCGTCATCCGGTGGAACTCGGTCAGGGTCTTGTCGACGACGGTGTCCTCGACGCGGCGCATCCGGACGATCTCGGCGGAGATCTCCTCGGCCTCGATCTCGGTGAACTGCTTCATCACCTCGGCGGCGCGCTCGGTCTCCATCTGCATGAGGATGAGCGCGACCTTCTGCGCACCGGTCAGCGCACGGTCGCCAGCGCCGGTCCCGCCGGCGCTCGGCACCAGGGCGCTCACACCGGTGCCCGGTCGTCGAGGAGCCCGCGGAGGAGCTCGGCCGTGCGCTTCGGGTCCCGCTCGGCGAGGGCGGAGATGTCCTGGCGACGACGCTCCGCGCTGATCTCCTCGGTGGTGAGGACCTCGGTGGGGGCGTCGTCGTGCGGGACCGTGGGCAGCGCGACGGTCGGGGCGTCCCCGGCCTGCAGGGTGCTCCGGTCCGCGGCGCCGTCGACGGCGAGCGGGAGCTGGAAGGTCTCGCCGGAGAAGGCGTCGAGCTCGCCGAGGTCGACCGCCTCGCGCTCCTGCTTCCGGCTGCGGCGGGCGAGGAAGACGATGATCGCGATGAGGGCGAGCAGCGCGCCGACGACGATGCCGGCGGTGCGGATCGACGACCACAGTGCCTCCTGCTGGTCCGCCTTCTGCTGGGCCTCGAGCGCCTTCGTCGCCTTGTCGGCGGCGCTGGTGTCGAAGTCCATCATCGCCACGCGGACCTGGTCGCCACGGGTCTGGTCGACACCGGCGGCCGCGGCCACGAGGTCGTTGATGCTCTGCAGGTTCGCGTTCTGCACCGCGGCGGCCTTGGAGTTCAGCGCGACCGAGATCGTCTGACGGGAGAGCCCACCGGCCGGCAGCTGCGTGGTCTCGGTGGTGTGGTCGACGGCGTTGTTCTTCGTCGCGGACTCGTTCTTGTACCCGTCGTCGGCGCCGCTCGTGGCGGTGCCGTTCGGCACGGCGATGTTGTCCGGGCCGAGGACGCCGGTCGCCCCGGCGCCGCCGGCACCGGAGCCCGCGCCGTACTGCTCGGTGGTGGACGACTCGTTGAGGGCGACCGGGCCGGTCGTCGGCGTCGTGTAGGACTCCGACGTGCGGGTGCCCGAGTTCTGGTTCATCGTGGCGGACACCACGACGCTGGCGTTCCCGGTGCCGAGGGTCGTGTCGAGCAGGTCCTGGATCTTCTTGCTCGTCGAGGCGTCGTAGTCGGCCGCCTGGTCCGCGCCGCTGCCGGTCGCGCCGGTGCCGACGGCGGAGAGCGTCTGGCCCTTCGCGTCGACGACGGAGACGTCGGTCGGCTGCATGCCCTCGACGGCGGCGCTCGTCAGGTGCACGATCGCCTGGACCTGGTCGGTGCTCAGCTCGCTGCCGTTCTTCGTGGCGATGAACACCGACGCGGTCGGGTCCTTCTCCTCGGAGACGAACACGGTCTTCTCGGGGATCGCGAGCTGCACGGTGGCGGTCTGCACGCCGTCCATCGCGCCGATGGTCTTCGCGAGCTCGCCCTCCATCGCGCGCTTGTACGTGACGTCCTGCTGGAACTCGGAGCTCGTCACGCCCATCTTGTCGAGCAGCGAGTAGCCGCCCTCGTTCGATGCGGGCAGCCCGTTCGATGCGGCCTTGAGCCGCTCCGAGTACACCGACCCCTGCGGGACGAGGATCGTGGCACCGCCGTCGGTGAGCTGGAACGGCACACCGTCGGTGGTGAGCTGGTCGGTGACGCTCGCCGCGTCGGCCGCCGCCAGTCCGGTGAACAGCGGGGCGTAGGACGCCTTGCCGAGCCAGCTCGCGAGCGCGATGCCGCCGAGCACGAGCGCGGCGATGACGAGGATCGCGATGGTCCGCTGGGCGGCGCTGAAGCCCTTGACGTAGGCGGCGAGACGACCGAGGAGGTCCTTGACGGCGACGGGCATCAGGCCTGCATCCTCATGATCTCGTTGAAGGCGTCGACGCCCTTGTTGCGGACGGCGGAGACGAGCTCGAGCGTGACCTGGGCGCGGGTGGCGGCGATGGTCGCGTCGTGGATGTCGTCGAGGTTGCCGGTGACGGCCTTGAGCGCGAGCGTCTTCGAGTCGCTCTGCAGCTGCTGGAGCCCGTCGACCGCGTTCCCGAGCGACGCGGCGAACCCGCTGCCGTCGGCCGTCGCGCCGGCGGCCGCGACTCCGCTCGTCGCGCTCGTGCCGACGTCGCTGGACGTGCCGCTCAGGCTCGTCATCGCGTTCGTCATCGCGTTGGTGGTCACACCGTTCACGGCGTCGATGGGCATCAGTTCTTCCCGATCTGCAGGGCCGCCTCGTAGGCGGTCTTCGCGCGGTCGACCACGGCGGCGTTCGCCTGGTAGCCCCGCTGGGCCATGATGAGGTCCGCCATCTGCGTGCCGAGGTCGATGTCCGGCATGCGGACGTAGCCCTCCGCGTTCGCGAGCGGGTTGTCCGGGTCGTACGTGACCCGGCCGGCGGCGCTGCCGAACGCGGCGCCCTTGACGTAGGCGCCGGAGACGCCGTTGCCCTCCTGGACCTCGACGTAGCGGGCCTGGAAGGCGGAGTCGTCCATCGACTTCACCGTGTTGACGTTCGCGATGTTGTCCGACACGGCGTCGAGCCACTTGCGGTGCACCGTCATGCCGGTGCTCGCGATGCCGATCGCGTCGAACGTGGTCACGAGGTGGTCCGCATCGCCGCGCGGACACTGGTGAGCTCGGAGTTCATCGCCTGCGTGGCGAACTGGTACCGGAGCACGGTGTCGATGTTCGAGAGCGTCTCCTCGTCGAGGTTGACGTTGTTGCCGTTCGTGTTCGTCGGCTCGAGGCTCCGCGCGACGGTCGGGGTCGTTCCGCCGTCCCCGTCGACGATCGACTTCGCCAGGGCGTCCTCGAACTGGACCTTCTCGGCGTGGTAGTTCGGAGTGTTGATGTTCGCGATGTTGTTCGCGATGACCTTCTGTCGCATCGACAGGCCGTCGAGCGCACTCTGCAGTGCGACGCTCGTCACGGAATCGAACACTGGTGGACCGTCCCCTCGCTGACGACGTCCCCTGGTGACGTCGCCTGATGGCGGTGGCCGATCCGTGGCCGAACTGGTGAGCGATCCGTGCTCAGGGGGCGCTGTCGGCCGCGCCGCGGGGCGCGTTAGGGGTCGCCCCGAACGGGGGGCGGGGGCGGCGGGCGGCGCGGTCGGGTCGACTCGGTACGACAACGTCGATGTCGTACGACGTCGGGAGTGTCGATCGTTGCACGCGCGCAATGTCGCGGCCGCGCGGGAGCGACAACGTCGATGTCGTACGACATCGACAATGTCGTTCCGTCTCACCGCCAGCCCGCGCCGCGGCCCCGCGCCCGCGCCCGGCCCCGCGTCAGGCGGACGCGTCGAGGTACACCGAACCGCGCGGCTCCCGCGTCGCGTCCACCGCCCGGAGCGCCCCGAGGTGGTCGAGCGTCGCCCGACGGTCCCCCTCGAGCGCAGCGATCCGGTCCCGCTGCGCGGCGAGCAGCCGGGAGGCACGCCCCACCAGCTCCCGCGGCACCGGTCCCAGCCCGGTCGGCTCGGACCACCGCACGTCGCCGCCCGCCGTCAGGTCGGCTTCGAGCACCTCGAGCACGGCCTCCCACGCGGCACGGCGTTCCGCGTCAGGCGACACCGAGTGCCCCGCCGGTCGGGTGCTGCACCGCGGTCGCCGCCGGGATCGACGCGGCGGCCTCGTGCCACGACTGCCGCAGCGGCTCGAGGATCCGGATGCAGTCGCGGGTGGCCTGGACGTCCCGGTGCACGTTCGCGGTGATGAGCGACGTCGACGCGTAGTTGTAGATCGCCAGCAGTCCCTCGCCGCCGTCCCACACGTCGATCTTCAGCGTCGAGGACAGCTCGCCGACGATGGCCTGCGCGTGCAGGAGCTGCTCGCGGGCCGCGTCCCAGTCGGCGGTCGTCTGTGCGGCCTCGGCGCGGTGCAGGTCGAGGAGCAGCCGGTCGTAGAGCATCGTGACGAGCTGCGCCGGCGTCGCCGAGAGCACGGCTTCGTTCGTGTACTGGGCACGGCGCTGGTCCGTGACGGTGCGGGGCTGCGCGGCCTGTCGGAAGGCGGCGGACTGGAGGTCGAAGGCGTTCATCGGTGTTCCTGTCAGCTCGTCGTCGACGCCAGCTGGCTCGCGAGCCAGCTGGACTGGGACTGGAGCTTGCTGAGGCTGGTCTCGAGGCTCGCGTACATCGTCTGCAACGCTGCGCGACGCGAGGTGAGCCGGTCGGTCCAGCTGTCGATCTGGGTGTTGAGGTCCTTCGCGACGGCCTGCTGTCCGGTGATCGCGGTGGTGATGGACCCGTCGTACTTGTCGGAGGCCGAGGTGGCAGCGGCGCCGACGTTCGCCGCGACGCCCGAGAGCATCGCCTGCGTGCCCTCCGGATCGGTCGCGAGGGCCTTCTGGAAGACGTCGGCGTCGAAGGTGAAGTCGCCGTCCTTCGTGATCGAGATCCCGATCGACGACGGGGACTTGCCGCCCACCGGCGCGGACATCGTGCTCGCGAGCCGCTGGACGACGTCACGCGTGGTGCCGTCGCCCGAGAGCACGCCGGCCGTCGTCGTGGTGGTGCCGGTCGTCGGGCTGGTCGTGCTCGTGACGGCGGTGTTCGAGCTGTAGTACGCGGCCACGGCGTTCATCGCATCGACGAGGCCGGACGCGACGGTCTGCGCCTTCGTGGTGTCCTGCGCGATGGTCAGCGTCACCGGGTCGGTGGTGGGCTGCGTCACCGTGACGCTGACCCCGGGGACGAGGTCGGTGAAGGTGTTCGTCGTGCTCGTCACCGTCTGCGCCGCCGCGGTACCGGCCCACAGGGTCACGCTGGCGTCCTTCGCCTGCGTGACGACAGCGGCACCGACCTGGGTGAGGACGTTCGTCGCGGTGCCGGCGGTGACCTCGTCGGCCGTGCCGCGGTACACCTCGAACGCTCCGGCGGCCCCGGTCTTCGCCGAGGTGAGCTGCAGGCGGTAGAGCTTCGTGCCGTCGGCGTCGGTCCCGGCAGCGACCCGCGTCGCCGTGACACCGGCGCCCGACTTGTTGATCGCGGACACGGTGTCGTCGAGGGACCCGGAGGCCGGTGTGACGGTCGTCTTCGTGCCGTCGGCGCCGACGAGCGTGATCGGCTCGGCTGCGGAGGACCACGTCGCCATCGCCGCGGTGACGCCGACCTGGGCCGACGCGGTGGACCCGACCGTGAAGCTCAGCGACCCGGCGCTGGCGTTCGCCCCGGTGACCGCGGTGACGCCCGGCGACGAACTCGTGGCCGTGAAGAGGTCGAGCGAGGTCGCCTTCGACGCGTCCTTCGCCTTCGTCGCGAGGGTCTGCACGAGCCCGTTGATCGTCTGCAGTGACGAGATGAACGAGTTGGTGCTGGTGAGCTTGTTCTTGAGGAGCGTCTGCGGGACCCCCTCGACGCTCATCAGCGAGTTGATGAGGTCGGTGGTCTTGAGACCGCTGACGAGACCGTCGATCGCGAGACTGCTCGCCGATGACACGGACGACATCGATGGCTCCTGCCGCTACGAGGGGAAAGGGTGCGGGTGACGCCGCCGCCCGGGGTACCTGAACGATCCCGGACGGCGGCGTCAGCGCTGCTAGCGCAGGAGCGAGAGCACACCCTGCGTGCTCTGGTTCGCCTGCGCGAGCATCGAGGTGCCGGCCTGGCTGAGGATGTTGTCGCGCGTGTACTTGACCATCTCCTCCGCCATGTCGACGTCGGTGATGCGCGAACCGGCAGCGGTGAGGTTCTCCTTGGCCACGTTCGTCACGTTGATGGCGTGGTCGAAGCGGTTCTGGATGGCACCGATGTTCGAACGTGCCGTCGACACGCTCTTGATCTGCGCGTCGATCGTGGTGATCGCGGTCTGCGCACCGGTGGCGGTCGTGAAGTCGAGACCGGTGACGGCGGTCGCCACGGTCGAGACGTTCGCGCCCGACAGGTCGACGTCGATCTGGCTCGCCGCGTCGCCGTTGGCGCCGACCTGGAACTTCAGGACGCCTGCGGTGCCGGCGGAGCCGTCGAGCAGGTTGATGCCGTTGAAGTTGGTCGACTGGGAGATGCGGGTGAGCTCCTTGGACAGCTCGCCGACCTCGGTGGAGATCGCCGTGCGGGAGTCCGCGTTGTTCGAGTCGTTGCCGGCCTGCACGGCGAGGTCGCGCATGCGCTGGAGGATCGAGTGGGTCTCGGTGAGGCCACCTTCAGCGGTCTGCACGACGGAGATGCCGTCCTGTGCGTTACGGGCGGCGACCGTGAGGCCACCGACCTGGGACTTCAGCCCCTCGGAGATCGACAGACCGGCCGCGTCGTCAGCAGCACGGTTGATGCGGAGACCCGACGAGAGCTTCTCGAGGGACTTCGACAGGTCGTTCTGCGTCGAGTTCAGGTTCCGGTACGTGTTGAGTGCCGAGAGGTTGGTGTTGATGGACATACCCATGGTGGTTTCCTCCGTGAAATCTGGGTCGTACGTCTGCCCGTCCGTGGGCTGACAGGGGTGACTCTCGACCGGTTGGCCGGAGCCGTTAGGGAATCGGCGGAATTCGTCGTGCGACGAGGCCGCCGAGGGCTAGCTCACCGCGACGACGGGGGCGGTCGTGGCCGTCGTGGCGTCCTGCACGGCCCGCGCCACGCCGGCTGCGGCGTTCGCGGCGACCCGTGCCAGGTACGCACTGCGGCGCGCGGCGGTGGTCTTCGAGGCCGGCTCCACGGTGACGCCGTCGTCCCCGTAGTGCGCGGCGAGTCCGTCGCGGAGCAGGCGCATCGCCTCGGAGCGCTGCTGCGACACGGCGGAGTGGGTGATCCCGAGCTCGGCGGCGACCTCGGTCACCGACCGGTCGCCGAAGTACACGTTCTCGACCACGAAGCGCATCCGCTCCGGCAGCGCCTCGACGGCGGCACGGAGGTAGCGGCGCTTCTCGGCCTCGAGCAGGTCCTCACCCGGCAGCGGCAGGTCCGCGGCGAGGGTGTCGTGCACGGTCTCGTCGATCGGCGAGACGGTCCGGGCCGCGTCGCTCATGGCGTCGGCGGCGGTCTGGCGGTCGACGCCCATCGCGTCCGCGATCTCCTGCACGCCGACGCTCCGCCCGAGCCGGGCCGACAGCGCCTCCTGCGTCGCCAGGGTCTCGCGGATCCGCTTCCGGGTGCCGCGGGATGCCCAATCGGCGGAGCGCATGTCGTCGGCGATCGCCCCGGTGATGCGGGTGCGGGCGTACGCGCCGAAGGGGACGCCGAGGTCGGGGTCGAAGGCCTCGGCCGCAGCGACGAGGGCCAGCGACCCGACGGCGGCGAGGTCGTCACGGTCGAGGTGCGTGGCACGCGCCCGCACGTCGGCGACGATGTAGCCCACGAGCGGGAGGTGCTCCACGATCATCGCGTTGCGGTCGTTCCGGTCCATGCTGATCCCCTGGTCGCCTGACATGCCTGACCCGTCCGTGGGCGCGGCAGACACCGGCCTCGGATGGCCGGTGCGTACGCCGAAGACCCACCCGGGTCCCTCCGGGTGGTGCACCGTGCGCCCCTGCGACGCGGTGCGGGGTGTCCCCCGCGGTGCGATTCGAATGTATCGGCTGGCAAAGCCCTGAGGAGGGGCACAACCGTCCCCAAAGCGGGGGTGAGGGGGCGTTCTCCCGGTCGGCATTTGGGGGGACCCCGGCTCGGGAACGCGCGTTCTTGTCCCCCGATGGGGTGCTTGCCAGGAGGCGCGGCTCGTGTCCGGCAGACGCACTCGCCCGGTCGGTGCTTACGCCCGGCACCCGCGACCCGATAGGTCCCGGTGTCCGCAGGATGACCGACACACCCCACCGGGAGGAGCTGATGAGCGTGAACGAACTGTCCGCCGTGCTCTGGCGCGAACGCGAACTGCTCGAGCTGCTCACCTTCAAGCTCGAGGAGGAACAGCTGCTCCTCGCGGCCGGTCGCTCCCGCTGGGTCTCGCACGCCAGCCGCGAGGTCGAGCAGGTCCTCGAGCGCCTCCGCAGCACCGGTCTCGAGCGCGCCGCGTCGAGTGCCGAGGTCGCCGAGGAGTGGGGCGTCGCCGCCGACGCTCCCCTGCGCGAGGTCGTCGCCGCTGCGCCGAACGGCCCCTGGGGCGAGATCCTCGCCGCCCACCTCACCGCGATGGTGGAGCTCACCACGCAGATCGGGGCGCTCCGCGACGAGAACGACCGCTTCCTCCGTGCCGCCGCGCAGGCGACCGAGGAGACGCTCGCCGGGTCCGTCACCGGTGCCGCCACCTACGACGCCAGTGGTACCTCGGGTACGGGTACGGACGGCGCACGACTCTTCGAGGGGACCCTGTAGCACCGTGGTCAGCACCTTCGGCTCCCTCGCCACCGCCTTTTCCGGCCTCGCCGCGGCCCGCGCCGGCATCGACGTCACCGGGCAGAACATCGCCAACGCCGGCACCGCCGGGTACACCCGCCAGCGCGTCTCGCAGTCCTCGATCCCCGCCGCCCAGACCGGGTTCATGCGCGGGACCGCAGCGCTCGCGGGCCAGGGCGTGTCCGTCGACGGCATCGCCCGCCTGGCGTCCCTCACGCTCGACGCCGGCGTGCGGGTGGCTTCCGGCTCCTCGGCCTACGCCGACGCCCGCGCCACCGCACTCGCCACGCTCGAGAACGGGCTGAACGAACCCGGTGACGACGGGCTCGCCAGCAAGCTCGACGCGTTCTGGTCCTCGTGGAGCGAGCTCTCCAGCCACCCCGACGACCCCGGTGCCGCCAGCGCCGTCATCGGCGCCGCGAAGACCGTCGCCAGCGCGCTCGCCAGCGGCTCGAAGGCGATCGACGCACAGTGGACGAGCGTCCGCGGCACCGTCGACGGCCAGGTGCAGCAGCTCAACGACGCCGCGTCCCAGGTTGCCGACCTGAACGGCCGGATCCGCACCGCGCTGGCGTCCGGCGGGAACGCGAACGAGCTGCTGGACCAGCGCGACCAGCTCACCCAGCAGATCGCCTCGCTGGCCGGCGGCACCGTCCGGCAGAACACCGACGGCACCGTCGACGTCCTCATCGGCGGCAACGCGATCGTGCAGGGCACCGATGCCCGCTCCGTGGCGCTCGGCGGCGGGCAGCGCATGGCCGACGGCGCCGCGGTCACCCTCACCTGGACCTCGGGCACGGCCGGCGCGGTCGCCCTGTCCGGCGGCTCGATCGGCGGGAACCTCTCACTGCTCGCCCCGGCGACGGCGAACGGCACCGGCGGAGCCCTCGCCGAGGCGTCCGCGTCGTACGACCAGGTCGCGACGAAGCTCGCCACCGCGGTCAACGCCGTGCACGCCACGGGGACGACCCCGACCGGTGCCACCGGGACCCCGTTCTTCTCCCTCACGGCCGACGTCCCGGCTGCCCAGGGCCTCTCGGTCGTCCCGACCGACGGCAGCGGCCTGGCGACGCGGAACGCGGCGGGGGAACTCGACGACTCGTTCACCGACGCGCTCTCGCGACTCGGCGCGGCCTTCGACGGTGCCGACCGCTCCTGGGCGACGTTCGTGGCGGGGGTGGGCAGCGCCTCCAGGTCCGCCGCGTCGGAATCGACGCTCACCGGACTCGCGCTGACCAACGCGCGCACACAGCAGCAGTCGAGTGCCGGTGTGGACCTCGACGAGGAGAACGTCAACCTGCTGAGCTACCAGCACGCGTACCAGGGCGCCGCGCGGGTCCTGACCGCCGTCGACGAGATGCTCGACACCATCATCAACCGCGTCGGACTCGTCGGGAGGGGCTGACCGTGATCACCCGTGTGACCACCCAGATGTCGATGACGGCCGCGAGCGCCAGGCTGCAGGCCGGCGCCGCGAAGCTCGCGCAGCTCACCGACCAGGCGACGACGCTGAAGAACATCCAGCGGCCGTCCGACGATCCCGTCGGGACCGCCTCGTCGATGCAGGTGCGCAAGGAGCAGGCGGCCGCCGCGCAGTACACGCGCAACGCGAACGACGCGGCCGGCTGGCTCGCCACGACCGACAGCGCCCTGTCGAGCGTGTACTCCGTGCTCAACAACGTGCGAGACCTCACCGTGCAGGCGGCGAACAGCGGCACCATGAGCGACACCGACCGCGACGCGTTCATCACGCAGTTCCAGTCCCTCAAGTCCGAGCTCGAGTCCCGGGCGAACACGACCTACGGCACGCGATCGGTGTTCGCCGGATCGTCCACCGCTGCCACCGCGTACGACCCGGCGACCGGGTGGGCGTCCTCCGGCACCGACGTCACCCGACGCATCGGCGACGGCACAACCGTGCGGGTCGACACCGCCGGCACCGCGGTGTTCGGCTCGGGGAACTCGTCCGTCTTCGCCGTGATCGACTCGATCGTCGGCGACCTGCAGAACGGCGTGAACGTGAACCCCCGCATCAACGACGTCGACGCCGCGATCAGCACCGTGCGCGGCATCCAGGCCGACGTCGGCGTCCGGCACGCCGCGGCCCTCTCCGCGCAGGACTCCCTGAAGAGCGCGACCGTCTCGCTCGAAAACCGGCGCGCCGGCATCGAGGACAAGGACCTCGCGAAGGCCGTCCTCGACCTGCAGGTGCAGCAGACCAACTACCAGGCAGCCCTCGCCGTCACCGCGAAGGTCCTGCAGCCGACCCTGATGGACTACCTCCGATGAGCATCGACCTGACCTTCGCCGTCCCGCCCTTCGGCCTGGCGCCCGCCCCCGTCTTCACGCTGACGCCCGTGGACGGCGCCGACGGCCTGTTCACCCTCGTCGGGGGTTCCTCGCGCTTGTTCGTGCTCGACGCCGCGGTGCACCTGCCGTCGTACGCGCCGGAGCTCACGGACGAGCAGGCTGCCGGGCTCGGGCTGACCGCGCCCGAGGACGCGATGCTGCTCGTCGTCGCGAATCCGGGCGGCGCCGACGGCGGGACCACGGTGAACCTGCTCGCGCCGATCGTCGTGAACGCCCGGACGTCGGTCGGGGCGCAGCTCATCCTCGAGGAGCAGGACCTGCCGCTGCGCGCGGAGCTCGCCGCGCGCTGAGCGCTGGCGGCGGCGGCCCGGGTTCCGCGCGTGCTCGACATCGCGCGAGTCGATCGACGCGTGCTTCGTCGGAACCTGCACACGCATGAGATGCACGTGCATGGAGCGACATCACGCCTGACGATCGACGAGTGTCTTGTCGGTCGATGTACACGCACGGATCACCCTCTGTCCTCCACAGGCGGGTCGATGACCGGAGGTGTCCACGGATCCGGCGGCACGGGCGCCCGGGGACCGACGCGGGCGCGACCCTGGTGCGGTGAGCAGAGCAGACGACATCGAGATCATCCGCACGACCGGGCTCCCGAGCGCGGAACGGCGGCACCTTGAACGAGCCGTCCTCCGTGGGCAGCTGGTCCGGATCCGGCCCGGCGTGCTCGTGCAGCAGGGTGCGCTGGACGATCTCCTGCCCGAGCATCGGCACCACGTGCTCGTGCGGGCCTCGATCCACCGCGCACGCCCGAGCGACCTGGTCTCGCACGAGTCCGCGTGCGCCGTGCTCGGACTGCCGTTCGTGGGGCCGTGGCCACCGAAGGTGCACGTGTGCGATCCGACCTCACCGAACACCCGCGTCACGGCGTGGTTCGTCAGACACGGTTCCGAACACCGACCGCCGTTGGGTCACACCCGCGCGGACGAGATCGCCGCGACCGATGCGGCACGGACGGCGGTGGACCTGGCAGCATCACGAGCGCTGATCCACTCGCTCCCCGTCATCGACCACGTGCTCGGCCGCGGCCTCGCGACCGCGACGGACCTCGAGCGCGAGGCGGGTTCGCTGCACAAGGGGCGGACCAAGGCGGGGGTCGCGATCGGTATGGGGTCGGGGCTGTCGGGGTCGCCGGCGGAGTCGGTGTGCCGGGTCCGGTTCCGGCAGCTCGGCGTCCCGCAGCCCGTGCAGCAGCACACGTTCCGACGGCCCGGGGAACGCACGGCGATCGTCGACTTCTGGTTCCCCGACGCCGGCGTGGTGGTCGAGGTGGACGGCCGGGGGAAGTACGAGGACCCGGCGATGCTGGGCGGCTCAACCACCGCCGACGCCCACTGGCAGGAGAAGCAGCGCGAGGACTTCGTGCGCTCCTTCCCCGAGGTCCGCGCCGTCGTCCGGCTGACCTGGGCGGACCTGATGGATCCCGAGCGGGTCCGGGCGAAGCTCCGACGGGCGGGGATCACGTGCCGGTGAACCGCGGAGCGTCCGGGTGGTGGGCCCGCTGGCGCTCGACATCGGAGACCGCGGCACGGCCGACGACCACGTCGCCCGCTCCGAGGCGGACGCCGTGGATCCGCCCCGTACCTTTGACCACCGCGCCGCGCCGGTCGGGGTCCGGGTCGTGGCGGTCGGCCCCGGCGCCGAGGACGACGTCACGGACCGCAACCGTCCCGATCACCTGCGCGCCGGCACCGATCGTCGCCGGTCCCTCGACGAGACAGCCACCCGACAGCCGTGCACCCGCGCCGATCTCCACGTCGGCACTCCCGGAACCGGACGAGGCCGCACCGACCGCGACGACCGTGACCGGACCGGGCCCGAGCTCCGCCCGACCGATCTCGACGCGCGCCCCGTCCGCGAGGACCGTCACCGGCCCCGGCCCCAACCGCGTCCCCGCGCGGACGACGACCGCCCCGGTCCCCCGGCTCTCGAGGACGGCGCCCGGGTACACCACGACGCCCGGCTCGATGACCACCGAACGACCGACCAGCACGGACGCCGGGTCCAGGATCAGCACGTCCGGTGCCAGTGCCGCGACCTCGTCCGGCGTCAGGAATCCGGCAGCGCGCCGTGCTGCATCGAGTGCGCGTGCAGGGGTCATCCGACGAGCCTCCCATGCGTCCGGCGTACCGTCGTCTCCATGGCCCGAGAGCAGAAGGACCAGGCGATCGTGCCCTTGCCGGCAGCGCCTGTGGCCTCCACCCCCACCGACCCGAACGCGCACACCCCCGAGCAGACCCAGCCGGCCGGCTGGGTCAAGATGCTCGACCGGGTACTGAGCGTGCAACGCCCCGTCGTGGTGGCCCACGTGCGGGCACTCCGCCGTCGGCACCCCGACTCGACCCCGGCCGAGATCATCCAGATCCTCGAGCGACAGTACCTCGCGGCGGTGACCACGGGCGGTGCGGCCGTCGGCGCGAGCGCGGTGATCCCGGGCGTCGGCATGGCGGCAGCCCTCGGGTTGAGCGGCGCCGAGACCGTGGGCTTCCTCGAGACCACGGCCCTGTTCGCGCAGTCCGTGACCGAGGTGCACGGCATCGCGCTCGACGACCCCGAGCGCGCCCGCATGCTCGTGATGGCGATGATCCTCGGCTCGCCGGGCACCCAGCTCATCAACCAGCTCGCGGGCCAGATCGCCGGTGGACAGGTCCGCACCGCGTTCTGGGGCGAGATGGTGACGTCGTCCCTCCCGAAGCAGGTCGTGAACGGCATCGGCGGACAGGTGCGCGACCAGTTCATCAAGCGCTTCGCCGCCCGGCAGGGCACGACGATCGTCGGTCGGGCCCTCCCGTTCGGGATCGGCGCGGCGGTCGGTGGCCTTGGGAACCACGCGCTCGGGCGGAAGGTGATCCAGGCCTCGCGGACGGGGTTCGGGCTGCCCCCGGCGCAGTTCCCGATCGTGCTGGAACCGAAGTCGGCCAAGGAACCGAAGCCGGCCAAGGACTCGAAGGCGCTCAGGGAACCCAAGCAGGCCAAGGCGCCGAAGGAACGGCGGGCGATCGGGCGTCGGAAAGGCCGCGAGGACCTCTGGGCCGACACCCCGGACCGCACCGGCGACTGACGGTCGCACCCGCCGGCCGGACGCGACCGGCAGATAGACGGGAGGCGCGGTGCCAGCCGGCACCGCGCCTCCCGTCCGTCCCAGCGGAAACCCGCCTCAGCGCCCCCGCACCGGCGTCGTCACCACCTGCCCAGCGTGCGCGAACCCACCGCCGAACCCGAAGAGCAGCGCCGGCACCCCCTCGGGGAGGTCCCCTCGGGCCCACGCCTTCGACAGCCCGAGTGGCACGCTCGCCGCCGACGTGTTCCCCGACTCGACGACGTCCCGCACCACGAACTTCGACTCCCCGCCGAGGGCGTGCACGAGCGGCTCGATGATCCGCAGGTTCGCCTGGTGGAACGCGAACACCCCGATGTCGTCCATCGTGAGCCCCGCAGCGGCGACGGCTGCCCGGGCGTGGTCGGCGGCCTCGGTGATGGCCCAGCGGTAGATGGAGCGACCCTCCTGGCTGAAGCGCTCGGGGTCGCCGGAGACGAGCACGGCCTCCTCGAGGTGCGGCACGCTCCCCCACGACACCGGGCCGATCTGGGCCTCGTCGGACACACCCAGCACGGCGGCACCGGCACCGTCTCCGACGAGCACGCACGTGGATCGGTCGGTCCAGTCGACGATGCCGGACAGCACCTCCGAGCCGACGACGACCGCGATGTCCGTCGACCCGACCCGGATCGCCTGGTCGGCCAGCGCGACGCCGTACTCGAAGCCGCTGCAGGCGGTGTTGATGTCGATGGGTGCGGCGGCGGGCGACAGGCCGAGTGCCGCGGCGACCCGACCGGCGGTGTAGGGCGCCCGGTCGCGGTGGGTGGTGGACGCGACGATGACCAGTCCCACGTCGGAGGGCGCGACGCCGGCGTCGGCGAGGGCGTTCCGCGCTGCCTCGATCGCCATGGAGGTCACGGTGTCCGACGGTCCGGCGATGTGCCGGGTCTCGATCCCGGTCCTCGTGCGGATCCACTCGTCGTTCGTGTCGACCATGGTCGAGAGCTCGTCGTTGGTCAGGACGCGTGCTGGCTGGTGGTGGCCGAACCCGAGGATCCGGCTGCCACGGAGTGCTGGGGTGTTCACGAGACCGCACGCTACTCCCCTGCCCGACCCGCTCATGCCCGACGCGGCATGGAGCGCACCCTCCGAGGCGGGTACCCACAGGGCCTGCCTGCGGGGAGCGGGACCGCGTAGACCTGGACCATGGACTACACACACCTCGGCCGCACAGGGTTGTCGGTCTCACGAGCCGTGCTCGGGACCATGAACTTCGGCCCGGAGACCAGCGAGGACGACTCGCACGCCATCATGGACCGGGCCCACGAGCTCGGCGTCAACTTCTTCGACACCGCCAACGGCTACGGCGGCTCGGTGGGCAAGGGTGCCACCGAGGAGATCATCGGCCGCTGGTTCGCCAAGGGGGGCGGGCGGCGCGAGAAGACCGTCCTCGCGACGAAGGTCTACGGCGACATGATCGACTGGCCGAACGGCGGGAAGCTCAGCGCGTACAACATCCGCCAGGCCCTCGACGCGAGCCTGCAGCGCCTCCAGACGGACCACATCGACCTCTACCAGTTCCACCACGTCGACCGCGCGACCCCGTGGGACGAGATCTGGCAGGCGATCGACGTCGCCGTGCAGCAGGGCAAGGTGCTCTACGTCGGCTCGTCGAACTTCGCCGGGTGGCACATCGCCCAGGCCCAGGAGGCCGCCGCGCGCCGGAACACCCTCGGCCTCGTCAGCGAGCAGTCGATCTACAACCTCGTCGTCCGCGACATCGAGCGCGAGGTCCTCCCGGCCGCTCGTGAGTACGGCCTCGGCGTGATCCCGTGGTCGCCGCTGCAGGGCGGCCTCCTCGGTGGCGTCATCGAGAAGACCGAGAACGGCTCGCGTCGCCTCTCGGGCCGCAGTGCCGAGTACGTCGAGGGCCACCGCGACCAGCTCACCGCGTACGAGTCCTTCGCGAAGGAGCTCGGGCACACCCCGGGCGAGCTCGCCCTGGCGTGGCTCCTGCACCAGCCCGGCGTCACGGCACCGATCACCGGCCCGCGCACCATGGAGCAGTGGGAGTCCGCGGTCCGAGCGGTCGACATCCGCCTCGACCAGCGTGCGCTCGACCGGCTCGACGAGATCTTCCCGGGGCACAAGACCTCGCCGGAGGACTACGCCTGGTGACGCGCTGACGCCACCACGTCGCTGACGCGACCCATGACGGGAGGCTCGGTCCGGGTCCGACCCGCACCGCGCCTCCCGCCGGTCCGCACGTCCAGAGCCGGACCCGCGTCGCGCGCGCAGCCACCGGTCAGAGCGCGGCGATCTCCTCGTCCCGCAGCCCGATGCTGCGGAGGTACCCGTCCACCGAGCCCCACCGCCGCTCGACGCGCTCGATGACCGTCGTCATGATCTCCGGGACGCAGCGGTGGCCGATCGCCGTCGCCACGGGGTCCGTGCTCGCGGCGCGCTCGGCGGCGAAGCGCTCGACGAGCCCGGCGGCGCTGGCCGCGTAGTCGGCACCGACGGCGTCGAGGTCGGCACCCCAGTGCCGGGCGAGCAGCGCGCTCACGATGCCGGTCCGGTCCTTGCCGGCGGCGCAGCAGACGAGCACGTCGCCGTCCGCGGTGGCGATCATCCGCAGCGCCGCGGCGATGCCGGAGTGGTGCCGGTCTGAGCCAGTCGGTGTACTGGTCCTCGAGGTCGACGGCCTCGGCGGCGGATTCGATCGCCGAGGCCGGGTCGAAGAGCGGCACGGATCGGTAGGCGGGCGTGGCGGCGAGCGGGTGCGGCACCGCGTCCGTCTCGTCCACGCGGCGCAGGTCGACCACGGCGGCGAGGCCCGCCGGGTACGCGGCGGGGGCGACCGGGTCGGTGTTCGCCCGGTACACCGTGCGCCGGCGGCCGTGCTGGAGGCCGGGTCCCCCGACCTCGCGGAGGTTCGTGAGCGTGTTCGACGTCGTCGTCATCGCTCCACTCTGCCGGACGCGGGGCGTCGGGCGCGCCGCCGGCCGCGCGCCCGGCGTCGCGCCGCGCGCCCGGCGGCCGTTGCCGTCCCGGTACGACATCGTCGATGTCGTACGACCGCGGAGTCGTCGTTCGTTGCGCCCGCGGGCTGTTGCGGTCGCGGGCGTACGACACCGTCGATGTCGTACGACGTCGACAATGTCGCACGAAGTCCCCAAGCCGCGCGCCGCGCGCGCCGCCGCGCCACCCGCGCCCGCCCCCGCCCACGACGACGGGCCCCGCGCTGCTGTGTGCGCGGGGCCCGTCGTGACGGTGTGGCAGCGAGCTACCGGACGGAGACCGGGGTCTCGTCACGCTCCTCGTAGAGGACGTAGCCCTCTTCGCCGTGGACCGCGGTGTCGATGCCGGCGACCTCGTCCTCGGTCTTCACACGGAAGCCCATCGTCTTCTCGATGATCCAGCCGATGACGAAGGCGAGGACGAACGAGTAGACACCGACGGCGCCGGCAGCGGCGGCCTGCTTGCCGAGCTGCGCGAACGAGCCCGAGTAGATCAGGCCGGTGTCGTTGGCGAAGAAGCCGAGGTACAGCGTGCCGAAGATGCCGCCGACCAGGTGCACGCCGACGACGTCGAGCGAGTCGTCGAAGCCGAGGCGGTACTTCCAGTCGATCGCGAAGCAGCAGACGATGCCCGCGAGGAAGCCGAGCAGGATGCCCCAGCCCGGGGTGAGCGCGGCGCACGCCGGGGTGATGGCGACGAGACCGGTGACGGCGCCCGAGGCGGCACCGACCGAGGTGGCCTTGCCGTCCTTGAGCTTCTCGACGAGCAGCCAACCGAGGATCGCGGCGGCCGGGGCGGCGAGGGTGTTGACCCAGGCGATCGCGGCGATGCCGTCCGCGGCGCCCTCGGATCCGGCGTTGAAGCCGAACCAGCCGAACCACAGGATCGCGGCACCGAGGAGCACGAAGGGCGGGTTGTGCGGCTTGTGCGCACCCTTGGCGAAGCCGACGCGCTTGCCGAGGACCAGCGCGAGGGCGAGACCCGCGGCACCGGCATTGATGTGGACCGCGGTGCCACCGGCGAAGTCGATGACTCCCCAGACCGGAGCCCAGCCCGAGGTGAGGTTGAACACCCACGAGGCGACCGGGAAGTAGACGACCGTGACCCAGACGCCCGCGAAGACCATCCACGCGCCGAACTTGGCACGGTCGGCGATCGCACCGGAGATGAGGGCGACCGTGATGATCGCGAAGGTCGCCTGGAAGCCGACGAAGGCCATCGTCGGGTAGGCGACGTCGTCAGCGCTGGAGCGGGCCTGCTCGAACGCCTGGCCGAGGCCGATCAGGTTCCAGTCGATGCTGAAGAACCCGACGACGCCGGAGACGGCCGTGTGGTCACCGGTGTTCGCGAACGCGATCGCGTAGCCGTAGAGGACCCAGAGCACCGCCACGAGTGCGATGGCTCCGAAGGACATCATCATCATGCTGATGACGGACTTGGCCTTCACCAGACCGCCGTAGAAGAACGCCAGGCCCGGTGTCATGAACAGCACGAGTGCCGCCATGATCAGCAGGAAGCCGGTTTGGCCCTGATCAAGCATTGTTCACCTCTCGATTGCACCAGCGGCTCTTGGTCCGCGTCGGGTGTCACCGAGTCTGGCGAGGCGAGGTTTCACGAGGGAGCACGAAGTGTTTCGCGGATGTAACGCGACGGCCCGGTGTGTAAACGTCGTGTTTCGTCCCCCGGGCAGTCCCCTGGACGGGGGCCACGAGTTCTCCCGGTCCGTCCGGACGGTGTCCGACAGCCGTCGCGGAACGGGGCCTGGAGGCGCGGCGCAGCGGGGCAGCGCCCGCTCGCGACCGGCAGGCGGCTCAGTCCACGGCGCGGGTCAGCGCCACGACGCGGCTCGCCGCACGCAGGTACTTCTTGCGGTACCCACCGTCGAGCATCGACTCGGGGTACACCCGGTCGAGCGGGGTGCCCGAGGCCACGATCCGGACCTGCGCGTCGTACAGCCGGTCCACCAGCGCGACCCACCGGAGCGCATCGGTCTGGTCGGTGAAGGGCTGCACGTCGGTGAGGCCGACGGCGTCGAGGTCCTCGACCATCGCGACGTACTTCGACGGGTGCACGGACGCGAGGTGCCCGACCACCGCACGGAAGTCGTCGAGCGTGACGCGTCCGCTGGGGAGTCCCGCGGCAACGTCGGCCACCACGCCCGCCGACTCGTCGACCGCACGCCGGCGGAAGTCGAGCCCGTCGATGCGCATGGTGTCGAACCGGTCGGACATCGCCTGGATCTCGCGCAGGAAGTCCTGCGCAGCGAAGCGCCCCTCGCCGAGGGCACCCGGCGGCGTGTTCGAGGTGGCGGCGAACCGCGTGCCGGTCTCGGTGAGCTCCTTGATGAGGCGCGTCATCACCATCGTGTCACCGGGGTCGTCGAGCTCGAACTCGTCGATGCACACCAGCGCCGTCCCGCGCAGCAGGTCGACCGTCCCCTGGAACCCGAGGGCCCCGACGAGCGCCGTGTACTCGATGAAGGTGCCGAACGTCTTCCGACCAGTGGCGGCGTGGTAGGCGGCGGCGAGCAGGTGGGTCTTGCCGACGCCGAACCCGCCGTCGAGGTAGACGCCGGACTTCGCGGTCGACTCCGCCACGGGCTTCCGGCGACCGAACAGCCCCCGGCGAGGCTGGTCGGCGGGACCGGCGGCGACGAAGGCCTCCACCGCGTCGCGGACCGCCGCCTGCGACGGGTACTCCGCGTCGGGTCGGTAGGAGGCGAACGACGCGTCGGCGAACTGGGGCGGCGGGACCAGCGACGCAGCCATCTGCTGCGGGGTCACCTGCGGGTCGCGGTCGACGAGGTGTTCAGGCGCGGTGTTCGCTGACAATCGGGGCAGTCCTTCGGGAAGCATGTCGTGGGGTGTCACGTTGCGTCAGGAGCACGGCACGCCCGCGTACCGTTGCCCACAGGCACCGACGACCGATCCTAGTCCGGTGCCGGATGACCACCTGGAGGTAGCCCACCATGACCGCACCGGTCGACACGTCCGAGAAGTTCACCGCCTACGCCCACCCGGAGCGGCTCGTCTCCACCGAGTGGCTGCAGGAGCAGTTGGACGCCGGCACCCCGGACCTGGTCGTCGTCGAGTCCGACGAGGACGTCCTGCTCTACGAGACGGGCCACGTCCCCGGTGCCGTGAAGATCGACTGGCACACCGACCTCAACGACCCGGTGCTCCGCGACTACATCGACGGCGAGGCCTTCGCCGAACTGCTCGGCAGCAAGGGCATCGGCCGCGAGACCACCGTCGTCATCTACGGCGACAAGAACAACTGGTGGGCCGCATACGCCCTCTGGGTCTTCTCGCTGTTCGGCCACGAGGACGTCCGTCTCCTCGACGGCGGCCGGGCGAAGTGGATCGCCGAGGACCGTGCGCTCACGACCGACCAGACCGTGGTGACGCCGGTCGAGTACCCCGTCGTCGACCGGATCGACACCGAGATCCGCGCCTACAAGGACGACGTGCTCGCCCACCTCGGCAAGCCGCTGATCGACGTCCGCAGCGCCCCGGAGTACGCCGGCGACCGCACCACCGCGCCGGACTACCCGGAGGAGGGCGCCCTCCGCGCCGGCCACGTCCCCACCGCCGTGAACATCCCGTGGGCCACCGCCGCAGCACCGGACGGCACCTTCAAGACCCGCGAGGAGCTCGACGCGATCTACCGCGACGGCGCCGGCATCGGCGACGCGGACGAGGTCATCGCCTACTGCCGCATCGGCGAGCGGTCGAGCCACACCTGGTTCGTCCTGCAGCACCTGCTCGGGTACGAGAACGTCCGCAACTACGACGGCTCGTGGACCGAGTGGGGCAGCGCGGTCCGCGTCCCGATCGCCGTCGGCACCGAACCGGGTACGATCACCGACCGATGACCGACGCACTCCCCCAGTCCCTCGCCGAGATCCGCGACGACTTCCTCGAACTCTCCCAGCAGGACCGCCTGCAGCTGCTCCTCGAGTTCTCGAACGAGCTCCCGGCGCTTCCAGAGCGCCTGCAGGGGCACGAGGACGAGCTCGAACGCGTCGAGGAGTGCCAGTCCCCCGTCTTCATCACGGTCACCGTGGGCGCGGACGGCGACGCGCCCGGCATCGTCCGGATGCACGCCACGGCGCCGCGCGAGGCACCGACCACGCGGGGCTTCGCGTCGATCCTCGCGCAGGGGCTGTCCGGCCTGACCGCCGAGCAGGTGCTCGCCGTGCCGGCGGACTACCCGCTGACGATCGGGCTGAGCGAGGCGGTCAGCCCGCTGCGGATCCGCGGCATGGTCGGGATGCTGGGCCGGGTGCAGCGGCAGGTGCAGGCGCAGGCCGCGGTCGCGTAGACGTCACCACACACGGACTGGAGGCGCGGTGCCAGCTGGCACCGCGCCTCCCGTCCGTCTGTGGATGCGTCTACCGCGCGTTGGCCGCGCCGTCTCGCTGGACCACCTCGGTCAGCCACGCGAGGATGCGGGCGTCGAACCAGTCGGCGTCGTGGTTCCAGAGCTTGGTGTGCCGGGCGGTCGTCTGCACCTCGAGCCGCACGATGTCGGGCCGGGCCTCGGCGAGGGCGTGCGACGCGGACGACGGGACGAACCCGTCGTCGTCGCTGTGCATGAGCAGGATCGGCACGTGCAGCTCGTCGGCCCGCGCGACCATGTCGAGCTGCCGTAGGTCGACCGGCTGCCGCAGGCCCGTGAGCCGGTGCAGGACCGGGGTGCGGAGGAGGCGCTGCGCGACCTTCCGGACGGGCCGCGGCAGGCGGAGCAGCTGGCTCTGCGACTTGAGCACTGCGTGCCAGTCGACCACGGGCGACTCGAGCACGACACCGTCCACGAGGTCCGCGAACGCCGACCGGACCAGGGTCTGCAGCACGACCGCGCCGCCCATCGACCAGCCCATCAGGACGACGCTCGACGCGCCCTGCCCGGCGAGCCAGCGGAGGACCGCGTCGATGTCCTCCCACTCGGTGCTGCCGAGGCCGTAACGGCCGTCGACGCTCCGCGGGGCGACGCCGTCGTTGCGCCAGCTCGCCAGCACCACGGAGTACCCCGCCGCCCGGAAGACCGGCACCGCGCGGATCGTCTCGGCGCGGGTCACCCCACGACCGTGCACGAGGACGGCCCACGGCGCGTCCGGGTCGTCGGCGCGGACCACCCAGGCGGGTGCGGGGCCGTTCGGGGTGGGGACGTCGATGTCCTCGACCGGGACGTCGAGCTCCCCCGGGGTCAGGTAGAACCAGCCGCCCCACCGACCCCGGCGGGCCGCGGTGGGGTCACCGGCGTCGATCGCGATGATGCGGCGGGTGACGGTCGTGTCGGTCGTGCCGAGCACCTCGCCGACGCGCATGTGGCCGGTGCCCGCGCCGAACCAGAGGCTGTAGCGGCCCTGCAGTTCGGTGTCCGCGGTGCGCTCGAGCGTCACCGTCCGCCGCACGGTGTCCACGGCGTGGATCGGGACGCGTTCGGTGCGCTTGCGGTCGGGGGTGACCACCGCTCGGGCCACCGCCGCGACGAACCCGCCGATCACCGCGGTGGTGACGGCGGCCGCTGCGATGCCCGCTCCCAGTGCGACGAACCCGGCCGATCGTGCGGTCTCCTGGACGACGTCCTCGGCGGGTCGCGCGGATCGGGACATGGTCCGGAGCCTAGTCTGCATTCGTGTCCGAAACCCGAGAGCCCGACGCCTTCGCGCGGCTCCGTGCGTTCGTGGCGTCCGGCGGCGCGCGCGCCGAGACGACCGTCACCGAGATCCCCTCGCCGTCGCGCATCGCCCCGTTCTCGATCGCCCTGGCGGCGGACGTCTCGGGTGCGGCGCACGGCATCGACTCCGACCTCGGGACGGGCCGGTTCATCGCCCTGCACGACCCGGACGAGCCCGAGGGCTGGGGCGGGTCGTTCCGCATCGTGACCTTCGCCCAGGCACCGCTCGAACCCGAGATCGGTGTCGACGAGTTCGTCGCCGACGTGACGTGGAGCTGGCTCGTCGACGGCCTCGCCGCGCACGGTGCGACCTACGACCACGCCTCGGGCACGGCGACCAAGATCATCTCCCGCGGCTACGGCGACCTCGCGGCGCAGGGCGACGGGGCGCAGCT
Source organism: Curtobacterium sp. SORGH_AS_0776 (assembly GCF_031453355.1). NCBI lineage: Bacteria > Bacillati > Actinomycetota > Actinomycetes > Micrococcales > Microbacteriaceae > Curtobacterium > Curtobacterium sp. SORGH_AS_0776. Next base: position 2,558,519 of record NZ_JAVIYU010000001.1, on the reverse strand, counting down.
CGAACTGCGCGCCTCGTGGACCCCGCGCGGGGACGACCTCACCGCACATGTCGAGGCGTGGGAGGAGATCGTGGCGATGCTCGCCGGTCTCCCGCCCGCGTCGGACGGCGTGACCCTGTTGGCCCCGAGGAGGCTCGCACGTGACTGACCCCGCATCTCCGGCCGGGGCGTCGCCCGCTGTCCCGTCGTCGGCTGCTCCGTCGGCGTCGCCGGCTGTTCCGCCGTCGGCTGCTCCGTCCGCGGCGTCGCCGGCGTTCGAGGCGTCGCACGACGCGGTCCACGTGATCGCCTCGCGCGAGGAGTACCTCGACGCCGTCGCCGCCATCGCGGCGGGCCACGGCCCGGTCGCCGTCGACGCCGAGCGCGCGAGCGGCTACCGGTACTCGCAGCGGGCGTACCTCATCCAGGTGTTCCGTCGCGGTGCCGGGGCGTTCCTCTTCGACCCGATCCCGATCGGCGACTTCTCCGAGCTCCAGGACGCGATCGTCGACGAGGAGTGGCTCTTCCACGCCGCGTCGCAGGACCTCCCCTGCCTGCAGGAGGTCGGCCTCGTCCCGACCCGCATCTTCGACACCGAGCTCGGTGCCCGCATCGCAGGCTTCCCCCGGGTCGGCCTCGGTGCCGTCGTGGAACAGCTGCTCGGGATCACGCTCGCGAAGGCCCACTCCGCCGCGGACTGGTCGACCCGGCCGCTCCCGCAGTCGTGGTTGGTCTACGCGGCGCTCGACGTCGAGCTGCTCCCCGACCTCCGTGACGCGCTCGCGGCGAAGCTCGACGAGGCGGGCAAGTCCCGCATCGCCGAAGAGGAGTTCGCCGCCGTCCTGACACGGGCGCCGAAGCCGCCGAAGGCCGAGCCGTGGCGCCGCCTGTCCGGTATGCACGCCCTCCGTGGCTCCAGGGCACTCGCGATCGCCCGGTCGCTCTGGACGGCACGCGACGCCTACGCCCGCGAAGCCGACATCGCGCCGGGTCGTACCATCCCGGACTCGGCGATCGTCGCGGCCGCGGCGGCGAACCCGGCCTCGAAGGGCGAGCTGAGCGGGGTGAAGGCCTTCACGGGTCGTGCCAGCCGGTCCGAGCTCGACCGCTGGTGGGCCGCCGTCGAGGAGGGTCGCACGACCGAGGACCTCCCCCGCCTCCGATCCGCCGGCGAGCCCGCCCTGCCGCCGCCCCGAGCCTGGGCCGACCGCAACCCGGCAGCCGACCGCCGGTACAAGGCCGCACGGGCCGCCGTGGTGCAGCGCGCGGAGGAGCTCGACCTGCCCGTCGAGAACCTGCTCACGCCGGACACCCTCCGCACCGTCTCGTGGGAGCCGCCGACCCCGATCGCCACCGAGACCGTCGGTGCCGTACTCGCCGCGCACGACGCCCGCCCCTGGCAGGTCGAGGAGACGGCGTCGATCATCGCGCACGCCTTTGTCGCTGCTGCACAGGAGCCTGCTGCCGAGAGCAACACCGAGTCGTAGGAACGCCCCAACGGGCATGCGTCCGCACAGGCTCGGGGCATAGCGTCGCTGGTGCACGCCGGGTCGGACCCGGCCGGGCGGGGCGGGACGCGCCCAGCCTGATCAACGAGGATCTGGAGGCCCAGATTGCCAAAGGCAGCAGACGTCGTCTTCGTCGACGGAGTTCGGACACCGTTCGGACGAGCCGGGGAGAAGGGGGTGTTCTGGAAGACCCGCGCGGATGACCTCGCGGTGCACGCGATGCGCGGACTCCTCGACAGGAACGCCTCGTTGGACGGGGCCGCGGTGGACGACGTCGCCGTGGCGGCCACCACGCAGCAGGGCGACCAGGGGCTCACCCTCGGCCGGACGGTCGGGATGCTCGCCGGACTCCCGAAGACCGTCCCCGGGTACGCGATCGACCGCATGTGCGCCGGTGCCATGACGAGCGTGACCACCCTCGCCGGCGCCATCGCGTTCGGCGCGGCCGACGTCGCCATCGCCGGCGGTGTCGAGCACATGGGGCGCCACCCGATGGGCTTCAACTCCGACCCGAACCCGCGCTTCATCGCCGAGCGCATGGTCAACGGCGACGCGCTCGTGATGGGCAAGACCGCCGAGCGCCTGCACGACCGCTTCCCCGCGATCACCAAGGACCGCACGGACGCCTACGCCGTCCAGTCCCAGCAGCGCTACGCCGCCGCGTGGGCCGCGGGCAAGCTCCAGCCGGACCTGGTGCCGGTCGAGGTCAACACCGGCGAGGGCTGGGACATCGTCTCCAGTGACGAGCCGCCCCGCCCCGGCACCACGCTCGAGGCCCTCGCAGCCCTGAAGACGCCGTTCCGCTCGCACGGACGCATCACCGCCGGCAACGCGGCAGGCCTGAACGACGGTGCCACCATGAGCCTCATCGCCTCGGCCGACGCGGCGAAGCAGCACGGGCTGCCGACGAAGATGCGCATGGTCTCGTTCGCGTTCGCGGGCGTCGACCCCGAGGTGATGGGCATCGGGCCGGTGCCCGCGACCGACAAGGCCCTGGCGAAGGCCGGGCTGACGATCGACGACATCGGGCTGTTCGAGATCAACGAGGCGTTCGCCGTCCAGGTGCTCGCCTTCCTCGACAACTACGGCATCGCCCAGGACTCGACGAACGTGAACGCCTGGGGCGGCGCGATCGCCGTCGGACACCCGCTCGCCTCGAGCGGCGTCCGCCTGATGACCCAGCTCGCGGCCCAGTTCGCGGAGCGCCCGGACGTCCGGTACGGCATCACGACGATGTGCATCGGGCTCGGCCAGGGCGGCACCGTCATCTGGGAGAACCCGAACTTCAGCAAGTCCGCGGCACGGAAGGCGGCGTGACCATGACCATCGTCGACAACGACCAGCTCCTCGCCCTCAGCGAGGACGAGGTGGTCACGCACTCGTACCTGAAGCACGTCGCGCTGCCGTCCGGTGGCACGCTCGCGCTGATCACGCTCGACAACGGCAAGGACTACAAGCGGCCGTCGACCCTCGGGCCACGCACACTGCACGAGCTCTCCGGGGTCCTCGACACCCTGCGGACCGAAGCGTCCGCCGGGACGATCCAGGCCGTGGCGATCACCGGCAAGGAGTACTGCTTCGCCGCCGGCGCCGACCTCTCGCAGGCTGCCTCGGTGCCGTCGCGGGACGTCGCCCACGACCTGGCCGCCCTCGGGCACGCGACGCTCCGGAAGCTCTCCGACCTCGGCGTCCCCTCGTTCGCGCTCATCAACGGGATCGCGCTCGGCGGTGGCCTCGAGATCGGGCTGCACTGCACGTACCGGGCGTTCTCGTCGGCCGCGCAGGGCATCGGGCTCCCCGAGGTCTTCCTCGGCATCATCCCCGGGTGGGGCGGCGCGACGCTGCTCCCCCGCCTGATCGGCCCCGAGAAGGCGCTCCGCGTCATCGTCGAGAACCCGCTCAAGAACAACCGCCTGATGGACGGGCCGGCCGCGGTCGAGCTCGGCATCGGCGACGCGCTCATCCCCTCGGTCACCTTCCTGCCGTCCGCGGTGGCGTGGATCGACGGCGTCGTGTCCGGTCGCACCAAGGTCGTGCGGAAGAACGAGCCCGGCATGATCGAGAAGGCTGCGTGGGGCACCGTCGTCAAGGTCGCCCGCAGCCAGGTCGCGTCGAAGATCGGCACGGTCCCGAAGTCGCCGTTCCGGGCGCTCGACCTCGTCGCCGCGGCGAAGTCCGGGTCGCTCGAGGAGCGGTTCGCCGACGAGGACGATGCCCTGGCCGACCTCATCTCGGGCGACCAGTTCGCCGCGTCGATGTACGCGTTCGACCTCGTGCAGAAGCGCGCGAAGAAGCCGGTGGGCGCCCCCGCGGACGTCTCGCCGCGCCCCGTCACGAAGGTCGGCGTCCTGGGCGCCGGCCTGATGGCGTCCCAGTTCGCGCTGCTCTTCGCCCGACGACTCGGCGTCCCGGTCGTCATCACCGACGTCGACCAGTCGCGCGTCGACGCCGGCGTGGAGCGCATCCGCGGCGAGGTGGACAAGCTCCTCGACAAGGGCCGCGTCTCCCCCGACGACGCGAACCGCATCAAGGCGCTCGTGTCCGGGTCGGTGTCCTACGACGCGTTCGCGGACGCCGACTGGGTCATCGAGGCCGTCTTCGAGGAGATGAGCGTCAAGCAGGAGGTCTTCCGGAAGATCGAACAGGTGATCGCTCCGGACGCGATCCTCGCCACGAACACCTCGTCGCTGTCGGTGTCCGAGATGGGCTCCGTGCTGTCCGATCCGTCGCGACTCGTCGGGTTCCACTTCTTCAACCCCGTCGCCGTGATGCCGCTGCTCGAGGTCGTGCGCACCGCCTCGACCTCCGACGAGACCCTCGCCACGGCCCTCGCCGTCGCGAAGACGCTCAAGAAGACCGCGATCATCACGGCCGACCAGCCGGGCTTCGTCGTGAACCGGGTGCTCGCCCGGGTCCTCGGCGAGGCGATGCGCGGCGTCGAGGAGGGCACGTCGTTCGACGTCGTCGCCCAGGGCGCTGCGCCGCTCGGCCTGCCGATGTCGCCGTTCGAGCTGCTCGAGCTCGTCGGGCTGCCGGTCGGCGCGCATGTGCTCGACTCGCACCACGCCGCCTGGCCGGAGCGCTTCTACCCGGGGGACGGCCTGAAGAAGATCGCCGAGTTCGGACACATCCTGACCCGCGACAAGAAGGGCACGGCGACCGGGTACGACCCCGCCGCCGTGAAGCTCGTCGCACCGTCGAAGAAGGACGCGAAGCCGGTCGACGCTGCCGAGATGCAGCGCCGCTTCGAGGACGCCCTCGCCGACGAGCTGCACCGCATGCTCGAGGACGAGGTCGTCCAGCACGTCGAGGAGATCGACCTCGGGCTCATCCTCGGCGCGGGCTACCCGTTCCAGGCCGGTGGCATCAGCCCGTACCTCGACCGTTCCGGTGCGTCCGAGCGGGTCTTCGGCGGGGCGTTCCACGAGCCGCTGATCGTCGGGCCGGCCTCGCGCTGACCCCGGCGTCGAACCACGAAACCGACGTCGAACCAGGCCATGCGCCCGGTTCGACGTCGGTTTAGTGGTTCCACCCGGCGTAGCGTGCAACCATGGCACAGGAGTGGTGGGCACCGAGGACGACCGGGTACCCCGGCGTCGTCGTGCCCGTGCCGCTCGACGAGGTCCCGGAGCTGCTCGACCGCGCCGTGCACGCCGTCCCGGGAGCAGCGGCTATGGAGATCCGTCCGGACGGAGCCGTCATAGGCCGCCGGACCTCGTTCGCCCTCCGCGCCGCGAACATCGTCATGACGTTCTCACGCGAGGGGCCGACGTCCTCGCGCGTGGAGATCATCCGCGAGGGCCGTGACGGCCTGTCGTACGGCCAGGTCCTCTGGGTGACGCCGATGGCCCGCGCGATCCTGCGCGAGCTCGTGTCCGCGGCCGCCGAGCCGCCCGCGCGGCACTGACCCCGCCCCGGCGCCGGGCTTCGTATCGAACCACGGATCCGACATCGAACTCGTCGATCCGCCCGGTTCGACGTCGCATTCGTGGTTCGACCCGCCGCGCCGCCGGGCCGGGCCGCGCCGCGCCGGGCCGCGCCGGGCCGGGCCGCGCTGCCGGGCCACGACCGGCGCGCCGCGCCCGCGCCGCTCAGCGGTCGGCGGACTCCCGGGAGCGCGACGCCGCCCGCGCCGGCTTCGCCTGCGGCAGCTTCGTCCCGACGACCTGGTCGATGACGTCCCGGGCGATCGCCTGCGCGGTGAGCCCCACGTCCTCGAGGATCTGGGACCGCGACGCGTGGTCGATGAACGCGTCCGGCAGCCCGAGCTCGTTCACCCCGGTGTCGACACCCGCAGCGCGCAGGTCCTGCCGCAGCCGCGTCCCGACGCCACCGACCCGCACCCCGTCCTCGAGCGTGATCACGAGCCGATGGTCACGCGACAGGTCGATGAGCGACGCGGGGATCGGCACCACCCACCGTGGGTCGACGACCGTCACGCCGATGCCCTGGGACTCGAGCAGCGCCGCCGCGTCGAGTGCCACCGGCACCATCGAGCCCACGGCGACGAACAGGACGTCGGGCTCCTGGTCGGACGACGGCGACCGCAGCACGTCCACCCCGTCCGGGAGTCGACGCTCCGCGACGATGTCCGGCCCGACCTGTCCCTTCGACCAGCGCAGCACGGTCGGTGCGTCGTCGACGGCGACGGCCTCGCGGAACTCCTCGCGCAGGGTCGCGGCGTCACGGGGTGCGGCGATCCGGATCCCGGGGACCACCTGCAGCAAGGCGAGGTCCCACATACCGTGGTGCGACGGCCCGTCCGGTCCGGTGATGCCCGCGCGGTCGAGCACGAAGGTCACGCCGGCCTTGTGCAGCGCGACGTCCATGAGCACCTGGTCGAACGCCCGGTTCAGGAACGTCGCGTACAGCGCCACGACGGGGTGCAGGCCGCCGAACGCGAGTCCGGCCGCGGTCGTCACGGCGTGCTGCTCGGCGATCCCGACGTCGATCACGCGCGAGGGGTGCTGTTCCTGGAAGAGGTGCAGCCCGGTCGGACGGAGCATCGCCGCGGTGATCGCCACGATCTTCTCGTCCGACGCGCCGACCTCGGCCAGCGTCGAGGCGAACACCGAGGTCCACGACGGCCCCGACGACACGTCGAGCGACTCGCCGGTCTCCGGGTCGATGTGCCCGACCGCGTGGAACTGGTCGGCCTGGTCGCGCAGCGCGGGCTCGAACCCGTGCCCCTTCTCGGTGATGGCGTGCACGATCGTCGGCGCGCCGTACGCCTTCGCCTGGCGGAGTGCGGCCTCCATCGCCCGCTGGTCGTGCCCGTTCACCGGCCCGATGTACTTGATGTCGAGGTTCGAGTAGAGCGCCTCGTTGTTCGTGAACCGCGAGAGGAACCCGTGCAGCCCGCCGCGCATCCCGCGGTAGAGCGCCCGCCCGGGAGCGCCGAACCGCGCCGCCGCGGCCTGGGACTTCTCGAACAGCGCCCGGTACTCGCGGCGCGTGCGCACCGAGCTGAGGAACCGCGCCATGCCACCGATGGTCGGCGCGTACGAGCGCCCGTTGTCGTTGACGACGATGACGAGTCGACGGTCGTTGCCGTCGGAGATGTTGTTGAGGGCCTCCCACGTCATCCCGCCGGTGAGCGCACCGTCGCCGACGACCGCGACGACGGTCCGGTCGGCCTGGCCGGTCTGCACGAAGGCGCGGGAGATGCCGTCCGCCCAGGACAGCGACGAGGACGCGTGCGAGGACTCCACGATGTCGTGCTCCGACTCGCTCCGCTGCGGGTACCCGGCGAGGCCGCCCCGCTCGCGCAGTCGCGAGAAGTCCTGCCGCCCGGTGACGAGCTTGTGCACGTACGACTGGTGCCCGGTGTCGAAGACGAACGGGTCGTGCGGCGAGTCGAACACCCGGTGCATCGCCAGCGTGAGCTCGACGACGCCGAGGTTCGGGCCGAGGTGGCCGCCGGTCTTCGCGACCTCGGCGACGAGGAAGCGTCGGATCTCGGCGGCGAGGTCCGTCATCTGCGCGTCGGAGAGACGCTTCAGGTCGCGCGGCGACGTGATGCTCGAGAGCAGACTCACGGGCGCTCCTTTCGTGGGGCTGTCGGCCCACTCTATGCGCGTGACCCGACAACGGACGGGAGGCGCGGTGCCAGCTGGCACCGCGCCTCCTGTCCGTCGGACGGGTGCGTCAGACGAGCGACCGCAGCACGTACTGCAGGATGCCGCCGTTGCGGTAGTAGTCCGCCTCACCCGGGGTGTCGATGCGGACGACCGCGTCGAACTCGATCGTCTCCTTGCCGGCGGGCGAGTGCTCGCTCGGCGTGGCCGTGACGTGCACCGTCTTGGGCGTACGGCCCTCGTTCAGCTCGGTCAGGCCGGAGATCGAGACGACCTCGGTGCCGTCGAGCCCGAGGGACTCGACCGACTCGCCGGCGGGGAACTGCAGCGGCACGACGCCCATGCCGATGAGGTTCGAGCGGTGGATGCGCTCGAAGCTCTCGGTGATGACCGCGCGGACGCCGAGCAGGTTCGTGCCCTTCGCCGCCCAGTCGCGGGACGAACCGGAGCCGTACTCCTTGCCACCGAAGATGACGAGCGGGATGCCCTGCTCCTGGTAGTGCTGCGAGGCGTCGTAGATGAACGACTGCGCACCGTCCGGCGTCGTGAAGTCGCGGGTGTAGCCGCCCTCCACGCCGTCGAGGAGCTGGTTGCGGAGGCGGATGTTCGCGAACGTGCCGCGGATCATGACCTCGTGGTTGCCGCGACGCGAGCCGTAGGAGTTGAAGTCCTTGCGGTCGACGCCGTGCTCGGCGAGGTACTTGCCCGCCGGGCTGTCGGCCTTGATCGACCCGGCCGGCGAGATGTGGTCGGTCGTGACCGAGTCGCCGAGCTTCGCGAGCACCCGGGCGCCGGAGATGTCCGACACCGCGTCGGGCTGCATGGTCATTCCCTCGAAGTACGGGGGCTTCCGCACGTAGGTCGACTCGGTGTCCCACTCGAACGTGTCGCCCGTCGGGGTCGGCAGGTTCTTCCAGCGGTCGTCGCCCTCGAACACGGAGCCGTACTCGTGGGTGAACATCTCGGTGTCGATCGACGCGTCGATGACCTGCTGGACCTCGACCGCGTCGGGCCAGATGTCCTGCAGGAAGACGTCCTTGCCGTCCTGGTCCTGCCCGAGGGCGTCCTTGTCGAAGTCGAAGTGCATCGACCCGGCGAGGGCGTACGCGATGACCAGCGGCGGGGAGGCCAGGTAGTTCATCTTCACGTCGGGGTTGATGCGCCCCTCGAAGTTGCGGTTGCCCGAGAGCACCGCGGTGACGGCGAGGTCGTTGTCCTGCACGGCCTGCGAGATCTCTTCCGGCAGCGGGCCCGAGTTGCCGATGCAGGTGGTGCAGCCGTAGCCGACCGTGTAGAAGCCGAGCTGCTCGAGGTAGGTCGTGAGACCGGCCTTCTCGTAGTAGTCCGTCACGACCTTCGACCCCGGCGCGAGCGTGGTCTTGACCCACGGCTTCGCGGTGAGGCCCTTCTTCGCGGCGTTCCGGGCGAGGATGCCGGCGGCCATCATGACCGACGGGTTCGACGTGTTCGTGCACGACGTGATCGCGGCGATCGCGACGGCACCGTGGTCGATCGTGAACGGGTCGGCCCCGTCCATCGCGACCTTCGTCGGCTGCGAGGCCGTCGACGGGGCGCTCGAGACGTAGACGTGCTCGTGCAGCGCGGTGTCCTCGTTCGTGGAACCGGCGGCGATCGGGTCGGAGGCCGGGAAGGTCTCCTCCACCGCGTCGTCGAGGTCTGTCTGCTCGCTCGGCGTCGTGTAGTTGCCGAGGTCGACCTCGAACTGGGTCTTCGCCTTCGAGAGCTCGATGCGGTCCTGGGGGCGCTTCGGGCCGGAGATCGAGGGGACGACCGTCGAGAGGTCGAGCTCCATGTACTCGGAGTAGTTCGGCTCGACCGCCGCGTCGTGCCAGAGGCCCTGGGTCTTGGCGTAGGCCTCGACGAGCGCGATCTGGTCCTCGGAGCGGCCGGTGAGGCGGAGGTAGTCGAGCGTCACGTCGTCGACCGGGAACATCGCCGCCGTGGAGCCGAACTCCGGCGACATGTTGCCGATGGTGGCACGGTTCGCGAGCGGGACCTCGCCGACGCCCTCGCCGTAGAACTCGACGAACTTGCCGACGACCCCGTGCTTGCGGAGCTCCTGCGTGATGGTGAGCACCACGTCGGTCGCGGTCACGCCGGCCGGGATCGACCCGGACAGCTTGAAGCCGACGACCTTCGGGATGAGCATCGACACCGGCTGGCCGAGCATCGCCGCCTCGGCCTCGATGCCGCCGACGCCCCAGCCGAGCACGCCGAGCCCGTTCACCATCGTCGTGTGCGAGTCGGTGCCGACGAGGGTGTCCGGGTAGGCGTAGGTCTCGCCGTCGAAGTCACGCGTGTAGGTGACCTTCGCCAGGTACTCGATGTTGACCTGGTGCACGATGCCGGTTCCGGGCGGGACGACCTTGAAGTCCTCGAACGCGGTCTGGCCCCAGCGGAGGAACTGGTAGCGCTCGCCGTTCCGCTCGTACTCGAGGTCGGTGTTGCGCTGGAGTGCGTCCTCGCGACCGAAGAGGTCGGCGATGACGGAGTGGTCGATGACCATCTCGGCCGGCGACAGCGGGTTGATCTTGTTCGGGTCGCCGCCGATCTCCGCCATCGCCTCGCGCATGGTGGCGAGGTCGACGATGCACGGGACGCCGGTGAAGTCCTGCATGACCACGCGGGCCGGCGAGAACTGGATCTCGGTGTCCGGCTCGGCGTCGGGCTGCCACGACCCGAGGGCGCGGATCTGGTCCTCGGTGACGTTCTTGCCGTCCTCGGTGCGGAGGAGGTTCTCGAGCAGCACCTTCAGGCTGTACGGGAGCTTCTCGTGCCCGGGCACCGTGTCGATCCGGTGGATCGCGTAGTCGACACCCCCAACCGACAGCGTGTCCTTCGAGCCGAAGCTGTTGACTGCAGCCACTGTGCCGCCTCCCTGGTTGATCGGTGTGCCCCCATCCAAGCGGGGCGCGAGGCGTCCCACCAGCAAGGCAAACCTAAACCCGCCAGCCCGGGAAGGGCCGCGGGGAATTATCTCGATGTCGAGACAACTCTACACCCGGGTGGCGTCGCCCTCGCGCTTGAACACCGTCCGGACGAGCAGCCAGGTCACCCAGAGCAGGGCTGCGTAGAGCGGGACGCCCGTGATGAGCTTGATGCCGGCGAGCAGTTCCACCTGGGCGGTCAGGTAGAGCGGCACCTCGATGAGGAGCCGGATCGCGAAGAGACCGACCCAGAGCCAGGTCGCCACGGTGAGCACGCGGCGCTTCGCCGGGTCGCGACGCCAGTCCTGTGGGGTGCCGTCCTCGTTCGGCGGGAGCAGGAACCCGACGACCAGGCCGATGAGCGGCTGCCGGATCGCCAGCGTCACGAGCAGCCCGACGAGCCACACGGCGTTGATGACGATCCCGGGGATGAAGTTGCTCTCGGCCCGCCCGGTGATGAGCGCGAGGCCGGCGGAGATCGCCACGCCGAGGATCCCCGCGAGGCTCATCACGAGCGACTGGCGCTGCAGCAGGCGGAGCACCACGAACACGACGCCGATCGCGACCGGGATCAGGACGCTCGGGACGACCTCCTTCGTGATCGCGTAGACCACCAGGAACGCGAGCCCGGGCAGGACGGACTCGACCAGGCCGCGCACGCCGCCGATGGCCGCGACGAGGGCGTGCCCCGACGGCGCCTCGCCCGGAGCGACCTTGCCGAGCCCGGTGTTGGCGACGGCGGCACGCATCTGGTCGCTGAACGAGGGCAGCGCGTCGGGCGCGTCCGCGTCGGGACGGGTGGTGTCGTCGTGGTCCGGCACCGTGCCTCCTGGTTCGGGTCGCCGGTCAGATCGCCGACTGTGTCGACTTCGGCATGTGCAGCGGGATGAGGTCGCGCGGTGGCATCGGGGTGGTCCCGCGGACCACGACGACGCTGCGGAACAGGTCCTCGATCTCGGCCGCGTCGTCGGGCTGCTCGGCGGCCTTGCCGGCGATCACACCGCGCAGGAACCATCGCGGGCCGTCGACACCGATGAACCGCGCGGGGCGGGCCCCGTCGGTGACGCCCGTGCCGTCGGAGACGACCGGGACCTGGGCGCGGAGCTCGGGGCCGAACGGACCGTCGACCTCGGACACGATGCCGCCCTGGCGCTCGATCTGCTCGGCGATCTGGGCGCGGATCTCGTGCCAGAGCCCGGTGGAGCGGGGTGCGGCGAACGGCTGCACCTGCAGCGTGGACTCGTCGTAGTCGAGCCCGACCGCGACGACGCGCTGCGAGCCCTCCTCCACCTCGAGCCGCAGGTGGAGCCCCTCGCGCGGGAGGACCTTCACGCCGCCGAGGTCGACGTACGGACGGACCAGGTTCGCCTCGGTCTCGTCGTGCGGGCCGCTCTCGGCACGGTCCTCGGGCGCGGACTTGTCGGTCGGCGCGACGGCGTCCACCTCGTCGAGGTCGGCGTCGGCGTCGATCGCGATGTCGACCTCCGGCGTCGTCTCGGCCACCTCGACCTCGTCGGCGACGGCGTCCGCCACCTCGACCTCGTCACGCTTGCGTCGGCCGAACTTCATGCGCGCGTTCCTTCCTGAGCGTTGTCCGCGGCGCCGCTGACGGCACCGCTCCGGTCACCGTAGCCCGACGAGCCGAACCCGCCCTGCCCGCGGACGCTGTCGGGCAGCTCGTCGACGCGGGTGAACGACACGCGCGGGATCGGCATGACGATCATCTGGGCGATGCGGTCGCCGACGTGCACCTCGTGCGCGGCGGCCTGGTCGGTGTTGAGCAGCGCGACCTTGATCTCGCCGCGGTACCCGGCGTCGACGGTGCCGGGGGCGTTCACGATCGTGATGCCGTGCTTGGCGGCGAGACCGCTGCGCGGGACCACGAACGCGGCGTACCCGTCCGGCAGCGCGATCTTCAGGCCCGTGCCCACGAGCCGACGCTCGCCGGGCTGCAGGACGAACGCCTCGGTCGAGACGAGGTCCGCACCGGCGTCACCGGGGTGGGCGTATCCGGGAGCGTTCTCCCCGGTCCAGAGCACGTCGACTGGTTCGGTCACGTGTCGAGGGTAGTGCAGACCGTGACCGTTCCGTGACCTGCCCGGAGTCGTGATCGAATGGTGTCGTGACCCTGTACCGCGAACGACTGTGGGCTCCGCCCGTCCTCTACCTGGCGACGGCGCTCGTCATCCCCGCCAGCCTCCTCGTGTTCCTGCCCATCAGCGTGCTCGCCGGCGTCCTCGTGGCGGTCGGCATGTACCTCGGCGTGCTCGTGCTGCTCTGGGCGCTGGCTCCGACCATCGAGGTCACCGAGACCGAGTTCCGCGCCGGTCGGGCGCACCTCCCGCGGACGCTCGTGGGCGAGGTCGAGGGCTACGAGGGCGCCGAGGCCACCACGCAGCGCGGGCCGAAGCTCGACGCCCGCGCCTGGACGCTCTTCCGCGGCTACGTGCGCGGGGTCGTCAAGGTCGAGGTGCAGGACCCCGCGGACCCGACGCCCTACTGGCTGGTCAGCGTCCGCAACCCGTCGGCCGTCGTCGCCGCCCTGCGGTCCTGAGTCCCCACCTGCGATCCAGGAGGCGCGGTGCGGGCCCGACCCGCGCCTCCTGTCCGGCACGGCGCACGTCCGAACGCCCAGCGCACGCAGAACGGCCCGTCACCTCGCGGTGACGGGCCGTTCTGGTTTCGTGCGTTCCCTAGAGCGCCGCGCACTCCGCGCAGACCGGGCCGAGCTTCGACTCGTGGTCGAGCTGCGAGCGGTGCTTCACGAGGAAGCACTCGACGCAGGTGAACTCGTCGACCTGGGGCGGGAGCACGACGACGTCGAGGTCGACGTCGCTGAGGTCCTGTCCGGCGAGCTCGAAGCTGCCGGGGTTGTCGGAATCATCGTCGACGACCCCCGACATCTTGTCGGGAACGCGCTCCTTGAGGGCCTCGATCGACTCCGAGTCGGAGTTGTCGTCGGTCTTCCGGGGGGCGTCGTAATCGGTGGCCATGCCCATCCATTTCTCGTATCGAGAGGTCGTCGCCGGTGATCGGCGGCGACAGTTTGCACCACGTCTCGCCAGAGCGCAAACCGAAGTCTCCGGCGGGTCGTTCTGGCGCTGCAACCCGTGTACCCGCCCGTCCATTCCCGCTGTCCGGAAACGCTCGCACGGGAGTCCACGGCACGCCCGTGCGCCTCCGCGGGATCGGGTCCGGACGGCTGCATACTCACGGGGTACGAGGCACGACCGTACGCGACGCTCGGAAGGCGGAACCATGCAAGACGTGAGAGTCATCGGGGTGGAGTCCGGGGCACTCCTGCTCGCGACCGACGGCGGGACCGAGTTCCGACTGCCCGTCACCTCGTCGCTGCCCGGTCAGGTCCGGCAGGCGAACCCCGAGTCCGGTCCGCACAAGCGCGTGTCCCCCAAGGACGTGCAGGCGCGGATCCGTGGCGGGGCCGACGCCGCCGAGGTCGCCCTGGCGCTCGACGTCGATGTCGAGTACGTGCGGCGATTCGAGGGCCCCGTCCTCGCCGAGCGTGCCTTCATCCTCGACGCCGCGCACCGCGTGCCGGTCACCTCGGTCGACGACGAGTCGCCCGACACCTTCGGCGAGGCGATCACCGCCAAGCTCGAGGCGGGCGAGGCCAGCGGGATCGCCTGGGCGTCGTGGAAGCACGTCGAGAGCGGCTGGCAGGTCCGCGTGCACTACACCGCCGCCGAGGTCGAGCACGACGCCCAGTGGCGCTTCGACCCGAAGACGTCGACGCTGACGCCCGACAACGGCGACGCGCACCGGCTCTCGCACACCGAGGACGAGGGCATCGCGCCGCGCCTCCGTGCGGTCGAGAACGACCACCAGGACACCGACGGGACGCGGTTCGACTCCGGCGCGTTCCGGGTCGACGAGCCCGACGAGGACGTCACGAACCCCGAGGTGCAGGAGCGTCCGCTCCGCGCGCCGCTCCCCCGCATCGGAGCCGCCGTCGAGGAACGCGCCCCCGGCAACGAGACCGCCGACCTGCTCGAGGCGCTCCGCCGCCGTCGTGGCGAGCGCGAGGCCGCGGCCTTCGGCGAACAGCCGCAGGACGACGGACGACGGACCTCGATCAGCGTCGTCGACATCCCGCTGCAGGGGTTCGAGGACTCGTCGGACACCGCGCCGCAGCCGGACGCCCGACCCACCTCCGCCCCCGAGGCCGAGGCCGGGAGGCAAGAGCGCAAGAAGCGGAACCGACGGTCGATGCCGAGCTGGGACGAGATCGTCTTCGGGACCCGGCCGGACGACGACCCGGCCTGATCCCCGGCGACGCCCGGGCTCGTGCTACTGCGCGAACGCCCCGGCGAGGCGCAGCGGCACCATGGTCTCCTCGTCGGTCATCGCACCGTGCTGGCCGATCATCCGCTTCGGTGACTCGCCGTCGCGCAGCGCCCGGTCGTCGTTGAACGCCCAGGACCCCCGTGCCACGAGCACGACGTCCCCGATGCGCGGGACGACCTCGTCCGAGACGGCGCCGAACCAGCCGGCGGCGATCGCCTCGTCTCGGCTCGCGACGTACGCCTTCTTGCCGTAGCGCGCCCGGAACTGCCCGACGAGGGAGCGGACGTCGGTGCCCGGTGCGACCGTGAGCTGCCGGCAGCGCGGGTCGCCGGCGACCCCGACGACGTCGGTCAGCAGGAGCGGGTCGAGCGCGATGTTCGCGTGGTCGGGGACGTCGAGCACGCCGTGGTCGGCCGTCACGACGATCCCGACGTCGGCGGCGGCACGGGCCTCGAGCCGAGCGAGTTCGCCGTCGAGGAGTTCGAGCGCCGCGGTCCACCGGTCGGACTGCCAGCCGTGCTTGTGCCCGATCGAGTCGAGCTCCGGGACGTAGAGGTAGACGAGCGAGCGACCCGTCGCGGTTTCGGCGAGGGCGGCGTCGACGCGCTGCGGGATCGAGTCGGCCGGGACGTAGCGCGCGCTGCCGAGGACGTTGGCGGTCATCCCCGAGGAGCGGTACCGGGCGGGTCCGACCACCACGGGGTCGACGCCGAGCGCCAGCGCCTCGGTGAACAGCGTGCGGGCGAGCAACCAGTCGGTCGGGACCTCGTCGTCCCAGCCGCTCAGCAGGTTCATCACCCGGCCGGTGTCGGGGTTCCAGCCGCTGTACCCGACCACGCCGTGGGTGCCGGGCGACCGACCGGTCGTCAGCGTGCTCAGTGCGGCCGCCGTCGTCGTCGGGAAGCCGCTGCGCAGTCGCTTCTTGCCCGCGGCGAGCCAGCGGGCGTGTCCGGCGCGCGCTGCCAGCGCGCCGGCACCGAGGCCGTCGACCAGCACGACGATCGCGGAACGGGCGGGGCGGAGGGTGATCCGCGCCTCCAGTCCGGTGGAACGCAACCAGGCGTCGTCCGCAGCGCCGAGCGCGACGAGGCAACTCGGGAAGACGTCGGCGAGGTTCGCGGTGGCGTCGGGGGCCGTCGGTACGCTTGTTCCCATCTCCCCCAGTCTCGCAGAAGGGTGCCATGGCACGCACGGAAGCAGTCGGCCTGCCCGACGGTGAACGCATCGAGGACGTCGACGTCTCCGAGGAGATGCAGGGCTCCTTCCTCGAGTACGCGTACTCCGTCATCTACTCACGGGCACTCCCCGACGCACGCGACGGCCTGAAGCCCGTGCAGCGGCGCATCCTCTACCAGATGGCCGAGATGGGGCTCCGACCCGACCGCGGCCACGTGAAGAGCGCCCGCGTCACCGGTGAGGTGATGGGCAAGCTGCACCCGCACGGCGACGGCGCGATCTACGACGCCCTCGTGCGCATGGCGCAGCCGTTCACGATGCGCGTGCCGCTCGTCGACGGACACGGCAACTTCGGCTCGCTCGACGACGGACCCGCGGCCGCCCGCTACACCGAAGCCCGCCTCGCCGAACCGTCGATGGCCATGACCGAGGGCCTGGGCGAGGACGTCGTCGACTTCGTCCCGAACTACGACAACCAGATCATGCAGCCGGGCGTGCTGCCCGCGGCGTTCCCGAACCTGCTCGTCAACGGCGCGTCGGGCATCGCGGTCGGCATGGCGACGAACATGGCGCCGCACAACCTCGGCGAGGTGGTCGAGGCGGCGAAGCACCTGCTCATGAACCCGCAGGCGACGCTCGACGAACTGATGGAGTTCGTGCCGGGCCCCGACCTGCCGTCCGGCGGCACCATCGTCGGGCTCTCCGGCGTGCGCGACGCCTACGCCAGCGGTCGCGGCTCGTTCCGGACGCGCGCGAAGGTGAGCGTCGAGAACCTCACCCCGCGCAAGGTCGGCCTCGTGGTCACCGAGCTGCCGTACCTGGTCGGCCCGGAACGCGTGATCGAGAAGATCAAGGACGGCGTCCAGTCGAAGAAGCTCGTCGGCATCTCCGACGTGAACGACCTGACCGACCGCAACCACGGGCTCCGGCTCGTCATCGGCATCAAGAGCGGCTTCAACCCCACCGCCGTGCTCGAGCAGCTGTACAAGCACACCCCGCTCGAGGACGGCTTCGGCATCAACAACGTCGCGCTGGTCGGCGGATCGCCCAAGACCCTCGGGCTGCGCGAGCTGCTCGACGTCTACGTGCAGCACCGGCTCTCGGTCGTCACACGTCGGTCGCAGTACCGCCTCGCACGCAAGAAGGAGCGACTGCACCTGGTCGAGGGGCTGCTCATCGCGATCCTCGACATCGACGAGGTCATCGAGGTCATCCGCTCCTCGGACGACTCCGAGGCGGCGCGCTCCCGCCTGCAGACGGTGTTCGACCTGTCCGAGGTGCAGGCCGAGTACATCCTCGAACTGCGGCTGCGCCGTCTAACGAAGTTCTCACGCCTCGAGCTCGAGGGCGAGCGCGACCAGCTGCTCGCCGACATCGCCGCGCTCGAGGAACTGCTCGCGTCCGACGAGCGGCTCCGTGCCCAGGTCGCGCTCGAGCTCACCGAGGTGTCCGACCGGTTCGCGACCCCGCGCCGGGCCCTGCTCACCGAGGCC
The DNA here is from genome assembly GCF_031453355.1 of Curtobacterium sp. SORGH_AS_0776. Classification (NCBI taxonomy): domain Bacteria; kingdom Bacillati; phylum Actinomycetota; class Actinomycetes; order Micrococcales; family Microbacteriaceae; genus Curtobacterium; species Curtobacterium sp. SORGH_AS_0776. Next base: position 2,541,033 of record NZ_JAVIYU010000001.1, on the reverse strand, counting down.
GACGCCCCGGTCAAGGGTGGTCGCAAGGCCGCGGTCGACCCGGAGTCCCTGCAGATCGCCGACTCCCCGTGCCGCGTGTTGCTCTCGACCACGGGGCGGCTCATCCGCGTCGACATCCCGACGTCCGAACTCGGCATCGTCCGGGTGCCGAAGCGGTCCAAGCACGACGCCGTCCGTTCGTCGGTCGTCAGTTCGGTGCGCGGGCAGGTCGGGGCGCTCACCTCGACCGGGCGCGTGATCCGGCTCTCCCCCGTCGACGTCCCCGCCGTGCCGCCGGCCGCGGTCCGGCTCGACGCCGGCGTCCGGGTGACGGACTTCCTCGGCATCGCCCGCGGCGAGACCGTGGTCGCCCTCGTCGACCTCTCCGGCGCCTCGTCGGACTCGCTCGCCATCGGCACCGTGCAGGGCGTCGTGAAGCGCGTCGTGCCCGGAGCGTGGCCGGACAAGCCCGAGTTCCCCGCGATCGGGCTGAAGCCCGGCGACGCGGTCGTCGGTGCCGCCCAGGCGCCCGAGTCGGACGACCTCGTGTTCATCACCTCGAACGCGCAGCTGCTGCGGTTCCCCGCGTCCGGCGTCCGTGCGCAGGGTCTCCCCGCCGGTGGGGTCGCCGGCGTGGCCCTCGCCGCGGGTGCCTCGGCGATCTGGTTCGGATCCGTCGCCCGCTCCGACGACGCCGTGGTCGCGACCGTCTCGGCGTCGTCCTCGGCCCTGCCCGGCACCGACACCGGGCGCGCCAAGGTCTCGGCCCTGTCGGAGTTCCCGGCGAAGGGTCGTGCGACCCAGGGTGTGCGGGCGCACGCGTTCCTCAAGGGCGAGGACGGCCTGACGGTGGCGTGGGCGGGCATCGCTCCCCCGCACGCGGTCGGGTCGGACGGCGCTGCCCGGACGCTGCCGGACTGGCTGTCGAAGCGCGACGGGTCGGGGGCGCCGCTCGACGCTGTCATCGACTCGATCGGTGGGAGTGCGGCGGCGCTCGACGGCACCGCCGGCGAGGCGTAGGCGCGCGGCGGCGGCGCGCGCGGCGCGCGGCGCGCGGCGCGCGGCGCGCGGCGCGCGGCGGACGCCGAGACTCGGCCCCGCGGACAGTCCTCGCGCCGTCGCGGCGCGAAACCGTCCGCCCAGCCGAGACTCGCCCTCGCGTGGCCGCGCCGGCGGCGACGTTTCGCGCCAGGCGACAGTTCACGGGGCTCTCGCCGCGTGAACGGTCGCCCAGCGCGTGAACACGCGGACGGGAGGCGCGGGACGGCCCCGCACCGCGCCTCCCGTCCGCCCATGGTGACGACCACCGGACCGCGCTGCGAACTTTCGCGCCCAGCGCGTGAGGACGCGCCGCACGGCGGCGCCGAGACTCGGCCTGGCGGACAGAACTCGCGCCGCCGCGGCGCGAAAGTGTCCGGTGAGGCGAGACTCGGCGGCGCCGCGCCGCCCCGCGCGCGCAGCGCGCAGCGCCGCCTACGCGTCGATACGGTCGCGGTCGAGGCCCTCGCCCGCGAGGATGAACTCCTTGCGCGGCGCCACGTCGTTGCCCATGAGCAGCTCGAAGACCTTCGCAGCACCCTCGGCATCGGTGATGTTCACCCGGCGGCAGCGTCCGGTGCGTGCGGTCCATCGTGGTCTCCGCCAACTGGTCGGCGTCCATCTCACCGAGGCCCTTGTACCGCTGGATCGGCTCCTGGTACTTCTTGCCCTGCTTCTCGAGCTTCTTCAGCACGGCCTGCAGCTCGGCCTCGGAGTACGTGTACAGCGTGTCGTTCGCCTTGCCGCGGTTGACTACGACGACCCGGTGCAGCGGCGGCACGGCAGCGAACACCCGACCCTGCTCGATCATCGGCCGCATGTACCGGAAGAACAGCGTGAGCAGGAGTGTCCGGATGTGAGCGCCGTCGACGTCGGCGTCGGACATGATGATGACCTTGCCGTAGCGGGCCTGGTCGATCTCGAACGTCCGACCGGAGCCGGCGCCGATGACCTGGATGATCGAGGCGCACTCGGCGTTCGAGAGCATGTCCGAGACGGACGCCTTCTGCACGTTGAGGATCTTGCCGCGGATCGGCAGCAGCGCCTGGTACTCGCTGTTGCGCGCGAGCTTGGCGGTGCCGAGCGCGGAGTCGCCCTCGACGATGAAGAGCTCGGTGCCCTCGGCGTCCTGCTTGCGGCAGTCGGCGAGCTTCGTCGGCAGCGAGGAGTTCTCGAGCGCGTTCTTCCGGCGCTGGGTCTCCTTGTGCGCCCGGGCCGAGATGCGCGTCTTCATCTCGGCGACGACCTTCTCGAGCAGGGTCGCTGCCTGGGCCTTCTCGGTGCGCTGGGTCGACGTGAGGATCTCGGTGAGGCGCTTCGACACGACCTGGTCGACGATCTTGCGGACCGCCGGGGTGCCGAGGACCTCCTTCGTCTGACCTTCGAACTGCGGCTCGGGCAGGCGGACGGTGAGCACCGCGGTCATGCCGGCGAGCACGTCGTCCTTCTCGAGCTTGTCCTGCCCGACCTTGAGCTTGCGGGCGTTCGCCTCGACCTGGGCGCGCACGGCCTTGACCACGCCGGACTCGAAGCCGGCCTGGTGCGTGCCGCCCTTCGGCGTCGCGATGATGTTGACGAAGCTGCGGAACACCGTCTCGTAGCCACTGCCCCATCGCAGCGCGAGGTCGACCTCGCATTCACGTGACACGGAGGTCGACACCATGTGGCCCTTGTCGTCGAGCATCGGCACGGTCTCGGTGAAGGTGCCGGTGCCCTGGATGCGCCAGACGTCGGTGACGGCGGAGTCGAGGGCGAGGTGCTCGACGAACTCACCGATCCCGCCCTCGTACCGGAAGCGCTCGACGACGGGACCGGGCTCGACAGGAGTGCCCGTGGCCTCCGCCCGCGCGGCCGCTGCCTCGATCGAGGCGGGCCGCGCATCCGTGATGGTGATGCCGAGCCCGGGCACGAGGAAGGCCGTCTGGCGCGCTCGGCTGATGAGGTCGCTGGTGCTGAACTTCGCGTCGGAGGTGAAGATCTGCCGGTCCGCCCAGTACCGCACGCGGGACCCGGTCACGCCCTTCTTCACCTTGCCGGCGACACGCAACTCGCTGCCGGAGGTGAAGGGGGTGAACGGCGCGTCCGGCCCGTCGCCGGCGAACGTGCCCGGCTCGCCGCGGTGGAACGACATCGCGTAGGTCTTGCCGCCCCGGTCGACCTCGACGTCGAGGCGCTCCGACAGCGCGTTCACGACCGAGGCACCGACACCGTGCAGCCCACCGGACGCGGCGTACGACCCGGAGCCGAACTTGCCACCGGCGTGGAGCTTGGTGAACACCACCTCGACCCCGGTCAGACCGGTCTTCGGCTCGACGTCGACGGGGATGCCACGAGCGGTGTCGCGGACCTCGACCGAACCGTCGGGGTGCAGCAGCACGCCGATCTCGTCACCGTGCCCGGCGAGGGCTTCGTCGACGGAGTTGTCGATGATCTCCCACAGGCAGTGCATGAGCCCGCGGGAGTCCGTCGACCCGATGTACATGCCCGGACGCTTGCGGACCGCCTCGAGCCCTTCGAGGACGGAGAGATGGCGTGCGGAGTAGTCGGAGCTCACCTTCCGATGCTAGCGATCCGCACCGACACCACCGCGCGGACACTCGGACTGGGGACAGCCGATCCGCGCTGAGCGAAACGGGCGATCACAATGCGCCACTCTCAGGCATCACGTGTTGAAATAGGTGGACCAAGCCGCACCACCTGCGATCCGTGAGGAGCACAGCAATGACCCAGACCGTGCAGGACCTCTCCATCGACGAAGTCAGCAGCCACCAGCTCACCGCTGCCGACCGTTGCGACAGCTGCGGCGCGCAGGCGTACATCCGGGCCACCATGGCCAGCGGTGAGCTGTACTTCTGTGCGCACCACGGCGCCGAGTTCAAGGACAAGCTCGCGGCGACCGCCATCGAGTGGCACGACGAGAGCAGCCGACTCTACGAGTCGAAGTAGCGCCCACAGACGCGAGCGCTGAACGGACAGGAGGCGCGGTGCCAGCTGGCACCGCGCCTCCTGTCTGTCTGCGGGTCGCGTCAGGCGATCCGCTTGAACGCCTTGTCGACGTAGCGGTCGACGGTTGCCCGCGCTTCACGCGCGTAGCGGTCGATCGACGCGGTGCGCTCCGGGTCCGGTGCGTACTCGCGGCCGAGCCGAGCGGTGACCGCGGCGAGGACGCCGTCGGTCAGCTGCGGGTTGAGCGGCAGGATCGGCCCCTGCGTGTGCGTGCCGAAGGAGTTGCCGACGATCGCGCCCTCGACCGGGGCGCCCGCCTGGTTGCCGCCGCCGGAGACGACGTCGGCGAACGGCCGGACACCGGCACCGAGTTCGATCCGCGTCGCGTGGTCCTCGAAGCCGGCGAGGCGCGTCGGGGCTCCGGGGAGCAGCGGGTACGCGGTCTCGAGCACGAAGTAGTTCACCCGACGCTCGGCGCCGCGGACGGCACGTGCGTCGAAGACCCCGAAGCCGGACACGGGAGCACCGTCCGTCGGCACGACCTCGGTCGTGGCGAGGTCGAACCCGCCGCCGACGGCCACCACGGGCACCCCGGTAGCGGCGAACTCGCGGAGCGGCGCACCGATGCGTGCGATGTCGTCACCGAGCGACCGCATCGCGCTGAGCGGTCCGTTGCCGATCACGACGACGTCAGCCGTGGTGGGGAGCTCGTCACCCGGCGCGTACTCGAGCACCTCGGTGGCGATGTCCGCGGCTGCGGCCCGACGGACCAGAGCCGCCACGTTGCCGCGGTCGCCCGAGACGCCCATCTGGCGGGGGTAGACGTGCAGGATGGTCAGCCGGTCGGCCGTCATGCGGTCTTCTCCATGTCCGGGTGGCCGAGGGCCTTGCGGGCGATCATCATGATCTCGTAGTTGACGATGAAGTTCTTCGTCCCGGAGGTCGTCGAACCGAGCTGCTCCATCTGCTTGATCGCGGCCTCGACGTCGGGCTCGACCCGGCCGATGCGAACACCGGCGTGCTCGAGGGCGATCGCGATCTGCCAGGCCTTGTCGCCGGAGACGACGTCGACGTGGTCGAGCTTCGAGAAGTCGATGTCGTAGATCCAGGAGATGTCCGGCGTGCCCTCGTCGATCGCCATGAGCACCTGTTCCGGGTGGTCCGGCAGGGCGTCGAGGTTGAGCTGGAGGCTCGCGGCGTTCTTGAACATCGTGAACTCGGCGGACTCGCCCGCGATGGGGAGTCGCTCACCGCGTCCGTACGCCGGCTTCATCGTGCCGAAGGCCGACGTCACGGCGTCGGCGCGGAACTGCGCACCGAGTGCGGCACTCGCCGTCGCGGTGGCCGCTGCCGCGTCGACGGCGTAGTGCAGCCCGCGAGCCGGCAGGCGGACGGAGATCTCGGCGCCGTCGAAGCGGATGGTCGCACCGTCGCCGGTGTTCACCACGACCTCGGCGTCGGCGACGTTCGGCACGGCGTCCTGCCGGTCGAAGTCGTCGGCGTTCTGCAGGCCGTTCGGTGCGGCGGCGACGACCTCGGCGCTGGCACCGAAGCGCAGCACGCGCTGGCCGTCGGTGCCGACGTAGGCGTCGAGGAACTGGTCGTCACGGTTGGTGATGACGTTCGCGGTCGACAGCGCCGCGGTGTCGAGCATCATCGTCGCGACGCGCTCGGTCTCGAAGAACCGGTAGAGCTGGTCGACCTGGACGTTGAGCATCGTCACGGTGGACGGCGACAGGATCCCGGCGAGCTCGACCGCGAAGGCCTCGTCCACCTCGAGGATGCCGATGTCCGCCTTGAGCTTGCCGGTCAGCGACACCTCGGACAGCAGCGCCGAGGCGATGCCCTGCGGCAGGTTCGCCCCGGACGGGTTCGTGAAGACCCGCAGCCCGTGCGCCCGCACGATGTCGGAGATCATGTGGGTCGTCGTCGACTTGCCGTTCGAACCGAGCACGAAGACGACGCCGTTCGGGAACTGCGCGGTGACGTGCTGGAGGAAGTTCGGCACCAGCTTGAGCACGATGTACCCGGGGTAGGCGGATCCCCCGCCCCGCGCACGTGCGAGGGCGCGGAGGATCCGCCCGACGAGGATCGGGATGACGAAGCGCATCGGCCTACTCGAGGTAGTCGCGCAGCGACTGCGACCGCGACGGGTGGCGGAGCTTCGCCATCGTCTTGGACTCGATCTGACGGATGCGCTCACGCGTCACGCCGAACGTGTCACCGATCTGGTCGAGGGTCTTCGGCTGGCCGTCCCCGAGACCGAAGCGCATGCGGATGACGCCCGCCTCACGCTCGGACAGCGAGTCGAGCAGGCTCTCGAGCTGCTTCTGCAGCATCGTGAACCCGACGGCGTCGGCCGGGACGACTGCCTCGGTGTCCTCGATCAGGTCGCCGAACTCCGAGTCGCCGTCCTCACCCAGCGGGGTGTGGAGCGAGATGGGCTCGCGGCCGTACTTCTGCACCTCGACGACCTTCTCCGGGGTCATGTCGAGCTCGCGGGCGAGCTCTTCCGGGGTGGGTTCGCGACCGAGGTCCTGCAGCATCTGGCGCTGGACGCGGGCCAGCTTGTTGATGACCTCGACCATGTGGACCGGGATGCGGATCGTGCGGGCCTGGTCGGCCATGGCACGGGTGATCGCCTGACGGATCCACCAGGTGGCGTAGGTCGAGAACTTGAAGCCCTTGGTGTAGTCGAACTTCTCGACCGCACGGATCAGGCCCAGGTTGCCTTCCTGGATGAGGTCGAGGAACTGCATGCCGCGGCCGGTGTAGCGCTTGGCGAGCGACACGACCAGGCGGAGGTTCGCGCCGAGCAGGTGCGACTTCGCGCGCTGACCGTCACGGGCGACCCAGCGCAGCTCGCGCTCTTCCGGCTTCGAGAGCCCGGTCGAGTGCTGCAGCTTGTCCTCGGCGAACAGGCCGGCCTCGATGCGCATCGCGAGCTCGACCTCCTGCTCGGCGTTGAGGAGGGCGACCTTGCCGATCTGCTTGAGGTAGTCCTTCACCGGGTCGGCGGTGGCACCGGTGATCGTCGTGGAGTAGACCGGCGCCTCGTCGTCGTCGGACTGCGAGATGACCAGCGCACCCGCGGCGACAGCTGCTGCGGCGTCCGGCTTGGTGTCCTTCTCGTCGGTCTCGGTGTCGGCGTCGTCGGTCGCGTCGGCCTCGGCGACCGGGGTCTCCTCGTCGATGTCCTCGTCGTCGTCGGCCTTCTTCTTCGCCTTCGGGGTGGCCTTCTTCGGGGCGGCCTTCTTGGCGGTGGTCTTGGTGGCGCGCTTCTTCGGCGCGGCCGTCCCCTCGGCTTCCGCAGCGCTCTCTGCTGCGGTGCCCTCGGGCTCGGTGTCCTTCGTGGGATCGATCGTCGTGCTCCGGGCAGCCATGCGATCACCTCTCTCGTCGTGCCACGTTCGTGGGGTCGTGGCCTCCCTCGCCGCCCAGGGCCTGCGCCGCGGTCTCCCGCGTCATCAGGTCCTACCGTTCCGGGCAGCACTAGGACCCATGTCAAGTCCCCCGGTTTCTGCGGCGCACTGGAGTGCTCCGAGACACAGGAGGCCCGAACGGGTCCGCGTTCATTATTGCACGCTCCGCTTCCGCAGGCGCGCAACGAGTGCAACCCAGAGCGGCCCCACCCGTATTCCGTCCTGGGCGTGCAGCACCCGGCGCGTGCGACGACGGGCGTGCAGCAGCATCACGACGCCGATCCCGACCACGACGTACTGCACGGTGAGGGCCAGCCGGAAATTCGTCCACGCGAACACGGTCTGCCCCGACGCCGACGACGCGAGGTCGAGGATCGTGCCGATCAGGAACATCATCACGAACGCGGCGAGGAACCCGCCGACGTTGACCACGCCGTTCGCCGACCCGAGGGAGCCGACGGGGTTGAAGGACCGCGCGAAGTCGAACCCGATGAGCGACCCCGGCCCGCCGATCCCCATCACGACGACGAGCACGACGAGCAACCACGTGGGCGGCTGTCCGGGCCACACGAGCACGGCGGTCCACACCACGGCGAGGGCGACGACGATCCCGAGCACCAGGTTCGACCGCCGCAGCGGGAACCGGGCGCAGAGCACGCCGAGCACCGGCCCGACGACGAACCCGGTGACGACGATCACGGTGAGGAAGCCGGCCGCCTCGGACGGGGAGTACCCCAGCCCGCGCAGCATCGGGACGCCCCACAGCAGCGAGAAGACCGTTCCGGAGGACTGCGTGACGTAGTGGGACCAGAAGCCGAGCTGGGTACCGGGACGCCGCAGCGCGTGCCCGAAGGTGTGGAACGCGCCCCGCCAGGTGTGCGGCAGCGGGATCGTGTCGGTACGGACCGGCACGGGGCCGTTCCGGACGAAGACGAACGCCAGCACGAGGCCGACGGCACTCGCGGCCGCGGCGACGCCGAACGCCGGCGACCACCCCGCGGTGTGCAGCAGCACGGCGAAGGGGAACGCCGACAGGATCTGCCCGACCTGTCCGAGGTTGCCGGTCCACTGCGAGATCTGCGGCAGGATCGGCCCGCTGAACCACATCGGCACGAGGCGGATCACGGAGATGAAGGTCATCGCGTCCCCGGCGCCGACGAGCACACGCCCCGCGATCGCCGGCCCGATGGTGGGCGACACCGCCACCACGGCCTGGCCGGCGACGAGCAGCGCGGCCCCCAGCAGCACGAGTCGGCGCGGCCCGACGCGGTCGAGGGCGATCCCCACCGGGATCTGGAGTCCGGCGTAGACGGCGATCTGCACGACCGCGAGCGTCGACAGCACCGCCGCCGACACCGCGAAGCGGTCCTGCGCGTCGACCCCGGAGACCCCGAGCGAGGACCGCTGCACGACCGCGAGGACGTACGCGAGCACCGCGACGCCCCACACGAGGAAGGCGCGGCGGGAGTTCACGTCACCAGGCTAGCGGGGGCGGCACCGCCGCCAGGACGGGCTGTGGAGAACGTGACGAGCGGGGCGGACGGGTGTCGCGCCTCCCGTCCGACGGCCCAGGAGGCGCGACCCGCCTCCGCCATGTCGGTGCGGCTGGTCGGTACGGCTAGTCGCCGCTCGCGTCGCCGTCGGTGCGGCGGTCCGCCAGGAAGCGTTCCAGCTCCGCGGCGATCGCGTCTGCAGTGGGGACCTGCCCGTCGACGCCGGTGAGCGGCGACGCGATCGGGTTGCCCTCCATGTAGGTGTCGTGCCGTTCCTCGAGCACCCCGACCAGACGCTGCAGCTCCTCGTTGCCGGCGACCTGCTCGTCGACGCGGGTGCGGAACTCGCGTCCTTCTTCGCGCAGCTCGTCGGAGGGGAAGATGAGGCCGGTGGCAGCGGAGATGCCGGAGAGCGCCGCGACGGCGGCGTCCGGGAACTCGGTGTCGGACAGGTAGTGCGGGACGAGCAGGACGAGTCCGGTGACCTGTTCGCCGAGCTCGGACAGCCGGTGCTCGACGAGGTGCAGGACGTTCGCGGGCGCCTGGGTCTCGGGCTTCCAGACGCTCATCTGCTCGACGAGGTCGGCGCGCGTGCCGGAGACGGTGAGGCTGATCGGGCGCGTGTGCGGGACGGGCATCGGGATCGACTGGACCCACGTGGTGTCGGCGACCCGGAGCTGGGCGGCGAGGTCGGTGACCGCGCGGACAAAGCGGTTCCACTGGAAGTCTGGCTCGTACCCGGAGAGGAAGAGGAACGGCTGGCCGATCTCGTCGCGCACGAGGTGCAGTCGGAGCCGCGGGGGCTCGACGGCGGCGATGTGGTCGTGCTCGAAGGTGATCACCGGGCGGCGTGCACGCCAGTCGAGCAGGACGTCCGGGTCGAACTCGGCGACGAGCTCCGTCTCGAGGTCGTCCAGGACGGCGGCCGTCACCTGCGCCACGGCCGAGCCGGCGTCGGCGAACCCGGTGAGTCCGGCGACCAGGTGCAGCCCCTCGGGGACGGACGGCGCGTCCTCGGCGAAGGTGTAGAGCTCCTCGGGGTGGTTCACCGTCCCCATGCTAGGCGGGGAGCCGGTGTCCCCCGGTGCCGGGCGACCACGCCGACAGCGAACACCTGCTGGATAGGGTTGGGGCATGGTCCGACCGACGCTCTCCACCGACTCCTCCGCTCCCGCCTCGATCTCCGCCGACGTCCTCGTGCTCGGTGTCCGGCCCGGGTCCGACGGCGCTCCCGCGACCATCGCGACGCCGGCCACGACGCCGTTCTCCGCGCTGGACGGCATCGACCTCGCCGCCATCGGTGCGACCGGTGCGAAGGACCAACTCGTGCGCATCCCCGCCGTCGGTGTCGACGCGCAGGGCATCGCGCTCATCGGGCTCGGCTCCGGCACCGACGCAGCGGCACTCCGCTCGGCCGCCGGCAGCGCAGTCCGCCAGCTCCCCCTCGCGTCGTCGATCGTCCTCGCGCTGCCGACCGACACGACCGAGCTCGTCGACGCCGCGCTCGAGGGCGCCGCGCTCGGTGCCTACTCGTTCACCCGGCACAAGGGCGCCGGCACGACCGGTCCCGCCCGCGGGGACCAGCAGGTGACCGTGCTGGCACCCTCCGCCGCGGCCGACGCCACCGTCCGCCCGGCGATCGTCGGCGACGCCGCCACGCTCGTGCGCGACCTCGTCAACACGGCCGCCGGTGACCTCGGCCCGGCGGACGTCGCCGACGTCGCCCGTGCGCAGGCCGAGGGGCTCCCCCTCACCGTCGAGGTCCTCGACGAGACCGCGCTCGAGGAGCAGGGCTTCGGTGGCATCCTCGGTGTCGGTCGCGGCTCGGAGCGACCGCCGCGGCTCGTCGTCGTCCGGTACGCGCCGGAGTCCGCGACGAAGCACCTCGCACTCGTCGGCAAGGGCATCACGTTCGACTCGGGTGGCCTCTCGCTCAAGCCGGCCGCATCCATGCTCGGCATGAAGACCGACATGACGGGTGCCGCCACCGTCCTCGCCGCGACCGTCGCCGCCGCGCGTCTCGGACTCGACGTCCGCGTCACCGCGTGGCTGTGCCTGGCGGAGAACATGCCCTCCGGCTCGGCGACGCGCCCCGGCGACGTCCTCACGCTGAAGAACGGCAAGACCGTCGAGGTGACGAACACCGACGCCGAGGGCCGACTCGTGCTGGGTGACGGCATGGCAGCCGCGTCGCTCGAGCAGCCCGACGCCATCGTCGATGTCGCGACGCTGACCGGGGCGCAGGTCGTCGCGCTCGGCGACCGCACCACCGGCCTCATGGGCAGCGACGACCTCGTCGCGCAGGTCCGCGCGGTCGCCGGGGCCGTTGCGGAGCCGATCTGGCCGATGCCGCTCCCCGAGGAGCTCGACGCCCGACTCGCGAGCGAGGTCGCCGACATGGTCAACGCCACCGTCGGCAACCCGGCGGGCGGCATGCTGCTCGCGGGCAAGTTCCTCGAGCGCTTCGTCGGCGAGGGCATCCCGTGGGCGCACCTCGACATCGCCGGTCCGTCGGAGAACAAGGGCGGCGGCTACGGGTGGCTCGGCAAGGGCGCGACCGGCGCCATGGTCCGGACGCTCATCTCGCTCGCAGAAGAGCTCCAGGCCAAGTAGTAGGTTTGACTCCGGCGGGACGGCGCGCTCGACGCGCCCCCGCCGGAAACCAACGGGACGGGACCGGAACCATGCGGTCCGACCGTCGGACGCCGCCGCCGCGGTGTCCAGTGGGGCCCGATCGGTCCCGACACGCACGAGGGAGTTGCACCAGGTGACGGAACAGACTTACGACGTCGTGGTCCTCGGTGGCGGCAGTGGTGGCTACGCCGCTGCGCTCCGGGCCGCCGAGCTCGGCATGAGCGTCGCGCTCATCGAGGGAGACAAGCTCGGGGGGACGTGTCTGCACCGCGGCTGCATCCCGACGAAGGCGCTGCTGCACGCGGCCGAGGTCGCCGACGCGACGCGCGACGCCGAGAAGTACGGCGTCATCGCCGAGTTCGCCGGTGTCGAGGTCCCGAAGGTCATCGAGTACCAGCAGGGCGTCATCTCGTCGAAGTACAAGGGCCTCCAGGGGCTCATCAAGGCGCGCGGGATCACCGTCGTCGAGGGCTGGGGCCGCCTCACCTCGCAGAACACCGTGCAGGTCGGCGACCAGACCGTGACCGGCAAGAACATCGTGCTCGCGACCGGCTCCTACTCCAAGTCGCTCCCCGGCCTCGAGATCGGTGGTCGCGTGATCACCTCCGAGACCGCCCTGCGCATGGACTACGTGCCGAACAAGGTCGTCATCCTCGGTGGTGGCGTCATCGGCGTCGAGTTCGCCAGCGTCTGGAAGTCCTTCGGTGCCGAGGTGACGATCGTCGAGGCGCTCCCCCACCTCGTCCCGGCCGAGGACGAGTCGATGTCGAAGCAGCTCGAGCGCGCGTTCCGCAAGCGCGGCATCGAGTTCTCGCTCGGTGTCCGGTTCCAGGGCGTCGAGCAGCACGAGAACGGCGTGGTCGTCACGCTCGAGGACGGCAAGACCTTCGACGGCGACATCCTGCTCGTCGCGGTCGGCCGTGGCCCCGTGACGCAGAACGTCGGCTACGACGAGGTCGGCGTCGCGATGGACCGCGGGTTCGTCACCACGAACGAGCGCCTCGCCACGAACATCCCGAACGTGTACGCCGTCGGCGACATCGTTCCGGGCCTGCAGCTCGCGCACCGCGGCTTCCAGCAGGGCATCTTCGTCGCCGAGGAGATCGCCGGGCTCAACCCGGTCATCATCGAGGACAAGAACATCCCGAAGATCACGTACTCCGACCCCGAGGTCGCATCGGTCGGTCTCTCGCAGGCCAAGGCCGAAGAGCAGTACGGCGCCGACAAGGTGGACTCGTACGAGTACAACCTCGCCGGCAACGGAAAGAGCCACATCATCGGCACGTCCGGTTCGGTCAAGGTCGTCCGTGTGGTCGACGGCCCCGTCGTCGGCGTCAGCATGATCGGCGCCCGGGTCGGCGAGCTCATCGGCGAGGCACAGCTCGCCGTGAACTGGGAGGCCTACCCCGAGGACGTCGCGCCGCTCGTCCACGCGCACCCGACGCAGAACGAGGCACTCGGCGAGGCGTTCCTGCACCTCGCGGGCAAGCCGCTGCACGCACTGTGAACACCATGACCACCACCACGAACCACCCCTGCGAAGAGGAGTCCACCCGATGAGCGAATCCGTCAACCTCCCGGCGCTCGGCGAGAGCGTCACCGAGGGCACGGTGACTCGATGGCTGAAGAACGTCGGTGACCGGGTCGAGGTCGACGAGCCGCTGCTCGAGGTCTCGACCGACAAGGTCGACACCGAGATCCCGTCGCCGATCGCCGGCGTCGTGGAGGAGATCCTCGTGCAGGAGGACGAGACCGTCGAGGTCGGCACCGCGCTGGTGAAGATCGGCGACGGGTCGTCCGACGGTGGTTCCTCCGACGGCGGCTCCACCGAGTCGGACGAGTCCTCGAACGAGGCCGCCGCCGACGCCGAGGAGCCCGAGGCGGCACCGAGCACCGAGCAGGAGTCCGAGACCCCTGCCCCGGAGCCGACCGAGCCCGAGCCGGCCCCCGCCGGTCAGACGCAGCCCGCTGCGCCGCAGGCCCCGGCAGCACCGCCCGCCGCCGCCCCGGTGCCGCAGGCCGCTCCGGTCCCGCCGCCCGCCGCTGCCCCGCCGGCAGCGGTGCCGGCTCCGGGCCGCTGCTCCGGCTCCGGCTGCCGCCTCGGGTGGCTCGGCCGCCAGTGCCTCGGTGCCGAACCCGACGCAGGACGCCTCGGCCTCCGGCTACGTCACCCCGCTCGTGCGCAAGCTCGCGAACGAACAGGGTGTCGACCTCTCGACCGTCACCGGCTCCGGCGTCGGCGGACGCATCCGCAAGGAAGACGTCCTCGCCGCGGCCGAAGCCGCTGCGAAGGCCCCGGCCGCCGGGGGTTCCGCCGCTGCGGCCCCGGCCGGTCCGTTCGTCGCCGAGGTCTCGCCGCTGCGTGGCACCCGCGAGAAGATGACCCGCCTCCGCAAGGTCGTCGCCGAGCGCGCCGTGCAGTCGATGACCTCGACCGCGCAGCTCACCAGCGTCGTCGAGGTGGACGTGACGAAGGTCGCGCAGTTCCGTGACGCGCACAAGGGAGAGTTCCTCGAGAAGACCGGTTCGAAGCTCTCCTTCATGCCGTTCTTCGCCCTCGCGGCGTCCGAGGCGCTCAAGGCGCACCCGAAGATCAACTCGACCGTCGAGGGCGAGGAGATCGTCTACCCGGAGACCGAGAACGTCTCCATCGCGGTGGACACCGAGCGCGGCCTGCTCACCCCGGTGATCAAGGACGCGGCGTCGCTCAACCTGGCGCAGTTCTCGCAGTCGATCGCAGACCTCGCCGAGCGCACCCGCAACAACCAGCTCAAGCCGGACGAGCTCGCGGGTGGCACGTTCACGCTGACGAACACCGGTTCGCGTGGCGCGCTGTTCGACACCCCCGTGGTGTTCCTGCCGCAGTCGGCGATCCTCGGCACGGGCATCGTGACGAAGCGTCCGGCGGTCGTGAAGGTCGACGGGCAAGAGGCCATGGCGATCCGTTCGTTCGTGTACCTCGCGCTGTCGTACGACCACCGGATCATCGACGGCGCCGACGCGTCGCGCTACCTCGTCGCGGTGAAGAACCGCCTCGAGGAGGGCAACTTCGGCCCGAACCTCGGGTACTGAGCCCAGCGCTCGTCGTACTCCGGACGGCCCCGATCCCACCGTGGATCGGGGCCGTTCCCCGTTGCTGGCGTGTTCAGCCGATCGTGAAGACCACCGCCGCGGTCAGCCCCGCCGCGACCACGACTCCCACCAGCGCGCGTCGGAGCGGCAGCCGTCTCCCACCGCCGATCGGGAGGCCGTGCTCGACGACCCCGCGCAGCGCCGTCTCGAGGGAACCAGCCGGCCCCGGTGGCATCGCCGTGCGCTCGGGCAGCCCGACGAGCAGGTCGTCCGACGGCCGTTCCCAGCGGACCGGGCGCGGCGCCGCGGCCGCTCGGACCACCGCCAACGCCGCACGCACCGCCGTCGTGTCGCCGTCGAGGGCCTCGGCGAGGGCGCCATCGACGGCCGGACGGTCCGGCGCGCGTGCGTCGATCCGCTCCCACACCAGCCGGGCCGCGAGGACCAGGACCCTCGCGCCGCTCTGGTCGGACCGACGGACGCCGTCCGACCCGGGTGGCCGGTCGCACAGCACGACCGCACCGGCATCGTCCACCAGGACGTCGTCGAGCCCCGCGGAGCCGATCTGCACCGCGCCGGAGCGTTCGGTCACCGCGAGCTCGAGCATCGGGACGGTGAGCGTCACGGCGACACCGGTGGTCGGCGTGCCGAGGGTGTCGAGTGCCGCGGACAGCACCGTCCCCGCGGGACGGAGGACGTCGACGGCGAGCCGTCCGTCCGCCAGCCGGCCGACGTCGACGACCGGGACGAGGTGCCGTGCCGAGGGATCCGGGGCGATGGCGGCGCGGTCGGCGACCCAGGCGAGGAACGGCTGCTCGTCGTCCACCGCGTGCCACCGGACGTGATCGGAGAGCGTCTGCATCCGGACAGCCTGGCCGGGCCCGCCCATCCTCCGGCGGACGGGACGCCGTCCTGTGGAGAACGCTGTTCGCCCACAGCCAGAGCATCGACGGTCCTCGGAAGTCGGGACAGGCCGTATCCTGGTCGCATGGCACGCAGCAGTTCTCAAGGTACGACGGCGAAGGAGCCGGGTCGTCTCAAGCAGATGTACCAGGTCTTCACGATGACCCGTCGGGCGGACCCGAGCTCCGTCTGGTGGTTCGCCCTGGCGTTCGTCGTCCCGGTGGTGCTGGGCGTCCTGCTCGCCCTGCTGCTGCCCGGGCAGAACTGGCTCGCGGTCATCCTCTGGATCGTGGCCGGCGTGCTGCTGGGTGTGCTGCTCTTCCTGATCGTCCTCGGTCGGCTGGCCGAACGTGCCGCCTACTCGCAGATCGAGGGGCAGCCCGGTGCCGTCGGTGCCGTGCTGTCGAACTCGCTCCGCCGCCAGTGGCGCTCGAGCGAGATGCCGGTCGCGGTGCACGGTCGTTCGCAGGCCGCTGTCTACCGGGCCGTCGGCACCCCGGGCGTCGTGCTCATCACCGAGGGTCAGCGCGGCAACCTCAACCGCCAGGTCGACGAGGAGCGCCGCAAGGTCCAGCGCATCGTCCCGAACGTCCCGGTGCACGTCGTGCACGTGGCCAGCGGCAAGGACGGCGACGGTGACGACTCCGTGACGCTGCACAAGCTCCCCCGTGCCATGAACAAGTTCAAGAAGGCGCTCAACCGCAACGAGGTCCTGGCGGTCGCGAACCGGCTCGACTCCCTCACGCAGAGCCCGGCCGCGGCGATCCCGAAGGGGATGGACCCGATGCGGGCCCGCGCGGGACGTCCGCGCTGACGGACTCCCCCGCAGACGACGAACGCCCCCGACCGTGCCAGGTCGGGGGCGTTCTGCGTCCGCGGGGCGCGGGGCAGGGCGGGCGGTGGCGCGGTGGGGTCGGCGGCGTCGCGCAGTGCGGCGGCGCGCAGTACGGCGTCCGCGCGGCGTCATGCGACGTCGGCGGCCTCGCACGGTGCGGCTCTCGCCAGTCGGTGCGAGGTCGACCAGGCGGTGCGGGCTCGTCGTGCGGCGCCGAGTGGGCAACTCCACGCCCGGCGAAGCACCTCGCACCGTGCAGCGCGGGTCCCGTGCGCTGGCGGTCCGAACGTCGGCGATGGGTCGATCGCGCACCGTGCGAGGTTCGGCGCACCGTGGGACCGGTGCCTGCTCGCACTGACGACGGAACCTCGCACCGTGCTGCGCCGCGCTCTCGCGCCGCCCGCGCCACGCGCTCCGCACGGCCGCGCTCTCGCCCCTCCGTGCCACAGCCCCCTCAGCGCCGCACCAACACCGTCCCCGCGATCCGGTCGTGCGCCCCACGGCTGTCGCGGTCGATGATCAGCGCCGGCACGACGAGGCACAGCAGCACCGTCCGCACCACCGGCCGCCAGACCCCGACGTACCCGCCGCGCATCGGCACCACCCGGAGTCCGACGCACACGTGCCCGAACGACCCCGACAGCAGGCAGATGAACAGGATCTGCAGCACGGCGAAGATCGCGATCTGGATCCACGAGTGCGCGATGTCCCCCGAGCCGTTCACCGGCGACCACACACCGGTCACGTACGCCACAAGGTCGGCCAGCGCGCCGTCGATCAGCAGGGCCACGATCCGGCGGCCGATCCGCCCGACGCTGCGGGGCCCCTCTTCCGGCAGACCGAGGTCCTTGCCCGGCCAGCCGTCGGGATGCCCCGATCCCCCGGAGGACGACGCGGACGACGAACTGGTGCTGCGGGCCATGGTCCCAGCGTAGGCGAACGGGTCGACGTAACACGCACGAAACAATCCAGTCATGTCCGGGAAACTCGGTGTCAATAGCCTCGTCGGAGGGTGCCGAGATGGACCCTCCGACATCACCCAACCCATTGGAGATCGGCCCACATGTTCAGCGATTCCTCCGAGGTCCTGGCCTTCATCAAGGACACCGACGTCAAGTTCCTCGACATCCGGTTCACGGATCTGCCGGGTGTGCAGCAGCACTTCAACATCCCGGCCTCCACCGTCGACGAGGACTTCTTCTCGGTCGGCCAGCTCTTCGACGGCTCCTCGATCCGCGGCTTCGCGTCGATCCACGAGTCCGACATGCAGCTCATCCCCGACGTGACGACGGCGTACATCGACCAGTTCCGCGCCGAGCGCACGCTGATCATGATCTTCGACATCTACAACCCGCGGAACGGCGAGATCTACGGCCGTGACCCGCGTCAGGTCGCCAAGAAGGCGGAGAAGTACCTCGCGTCGACGGGCATCGCGGACACCGCGTTCTTCGCCCCCGAGGCCGAGTTCTACATCTTCGACGACGTCCGCTACTCGGTCACCCAGAACAAGTCGTTCTACTCGGTTGACTCCGAAGAGGGCGCCTGGAACACCGGTCGCGAGGAAGAGGGCGGCAACCTCGCCAACAAGACCCCCTACAAGGGCGGCTACTTCCCCGTGTCGCCGGTCGACAAGACGGCCGACCTCCGCGACGACATCACCCTCAAGCTGATCGAGGCGGGCTTCGAGCTCGAGCGCTCGCACCACGAGGTGGGCACCGGCGGCCAGCAGGAGATCAACTACAAGTTCGACACGATGGTCCACGCCGCGGACGACATCCTGAAGTTCAAGTACATCGTCAAGAACACCGCCGACCAGTGGGGCAAGGTCGCCACGTTCATGCCGAAGCCGCTCTTCGGTGACAACGGTTCGGGCATGCACACCCACCAGTCGCTCTGGAGCGACGGCAAGCCGCTGTTCTACGACGAGAACGGCTACGGCGGCCTGTCCGACCTCGCCCGCTGGTACATCGGCGGCATCCTCAAGCACGCCCCGGCGCTGCTCGCCTTCACGAACCCGTCGATCAACTCGTACCACCGTCTGGTGAAGGGCTTCGAGGCCCCGGTCAACCTGGTCTACTCGGCCGGCAACCGCTCCGCCGCGATCCGCATCCCGATCACGGGCACGAACCCCAAGGCCAAGCGCATCGAGTTCCGCGCGCCGGACGCCTCGGGCAACCCGTACCTCGCGTTCGCCGCGCAGCTGATGGCGGGCCTCGACGGCATCCAGAACCGCATCGAGCCGCACGAGCCGGTCGACAAGGACCTCTACGAGCTCCCGCCGGAAGAGGCGAAGGGCATCCCCCAGGTCCCCGGCTCCCTCGACGAGGCGCTCGAGGCGCTCGAGGCGGACCACGAGTTCCTCACGAAGGGCAACGTCTTCACCGAGGACCTCATCCAGACCTGGATCGACTACAAGCGCGAGAACGAGATCCTCCCGCTCGCGCAGCGCCCGCACCCGTTCGAGTACGAGCTCTACTTCGGCGTCTGACACGCACCGCACCACGAACGCCCCCGCACCGGTTCTCCGGTGCGGGGGCGTTCTCGCTGTGCCGACACTCGCCTGCGGGCCCGGCCACCGGGTGAGAACGTGCCTGCCTGGAGGCGCGGAGCACGCCCGGCGGGCCGGCACCGCGCCTCCAGGCGGTCGCCTCGCACGTTCCTTCCCATCACACGCGCGCTGCCATGACGAATCGGGCGTACCTGGTCGGAAGTTCCGACCAGGTACGCCCGATACGACCAGGTGCGCCCGAACGAGCAGGGCACACGAGAACGGGGCCCGTGCCGCCCCGGCACAGACCCCGCTTCGCGTCCGGGTGACTACCGCGCGGTGGCCACCGCGTCGTTCGTCCCCGCAGCGACGCTCACGGGTGCACCCGTGACCGGAGTGGGCCGTCCCAGGGAACGGACGGTCCAACCCGCCTTGACCCAGTCGGCGACCGGGAGGCAGTTGCGGGCGTCGATCACCGTGCGACGCCCGACGATCGAGGCGAGCGCCGCGGGGTCGGCAGCGATGACCTCGTCCCACTCGGTGAGGACGAGCACGACGTCGGCGTCCTCGATCGCACCCTCCATCGACGACGAGTAGGTGAGCGTCGGGAAGGAGCGGCGGGCGGTCTCCATCGCCTCCGGGTCCCACAGGGTGACCTGGGCGCCGCGGAGGTGCAGCGCAGCGGCGACGTTGAGTGCCGGCGAGTCGCGGACGTCGTCGGTGAGGGGCTTGAACGCCGCCCCGACGACGGCGACGCGACGGTTCAGCACGGAGCCGCCGAGCGCGTCGATCGTCATGTCGATGACGCGCTCACGCTGGCCCATGTTGATCTCGTCGACCTGCTGCATGAGGCCGACGACACGACCGGCACCGAGCTCGTTCGCGCGGTGCATGAGCGCCCGGATGTCCTTCGGCAGGCAGCCACCGCCGAATCCGAGGCCGGCGTTCAGGAACTTGCGGCCGATGCGGGCGTCGTGCCCGAGAGCGTCGGCAAGGGTCGACACGTCCGCACCGGTGATCGCACACATCTCGGAGATCGCGTTGATGAACGAGATCTTCGTGGCGAGGAACGCGTTCGCGCTGACCTTGACGAGCTCCGCCGTGGCGAGGTCGGTCGTGATGACCGGGGTGCCCTCGGCGATGGGAGCGGCGTAGACCTCGCGGATCACGGCGTCGGCCGATGCGGAGGCACCGCCCCAGACGAGCCGGTCCGGGTGCAGCGTGTCGTCGACGGCCTTGCCCTCGCGCAGGAACTCCGGGTTCCAGATGAGCTCGGCGTCGATGCCCGACGGGGTGAACTCGCGGACGATGCCGCGGAGCCGCTCGGCCGTGCCCACCGGGACCGTCGACTTGCCGACGATGAGGCCGGGGTGCGTCAGGTTCTCGGCGACACCGCGGGTGGCGTTCTCGACGTAGGTGAGGTTCGCGGCGTGCGACCCGGCGCGCTGCGGCGTCCCGACGCAGACGAAGTGGACGTCGGCCGCGGCCACGGCCTCGGGCAGCGACGCCGTGAAGCGGAGCTTGCCGCTGGCGACGTGCTTCGTGATGAGCTCCGGCAGTCCGGGCTCGTAGAACGGGACCTCACCGGCGGACAGGGCCGCGAGCTTGGCGGGATCGACGTCCACGCCGATGGTCTCGAAGCCCATCTCGGCCATGGCGGCCGCGTGGGTGGCACCGAGGTAGCCGGTGCCGATGACGCTGATGACGGGTGCCGGACGGGAGTCTGCGGTCTTCTTCTGAGCGGTCACTGCTTGACCTCCTGCAGGTCGTAGTCGGTGTCGGTGCGCGAGATGCCGGCCACGAAGGCCTGGAGGCTGTCGGCGCGGGAGTTGAGTCGCCAGTCGTTCGTGGTGCGGACGCCGTCCACGACCGTGGTCGCGGTCTCGCTGAAGTACGAGAAGCCGATGACGTCGTCGTTCGCCGGTTCCGCGAGGCCGTCGAAGAGCGACGTGATCCACTTCGCCTTCTGCCCGTTGGTCACGCTCGTCCCGGTCTCGGTCGCACCGATCTCACTGAGGAGGATCTTCTTGTCCGGTGCGATCTGGCGGAGCTGGGCGAGGGTCTTGCCGAACGTGTTGTCGAAGGTCGGCGACTCGGAGGCGGTGCGGTAGTACCCGCTCATCCCGACCCAGTCGACGTACTTCGACTCCGGGTAGTACTCACGCAGGTAGTCGAGCTGCATGTACTTGTCGTTGCCGAGCTTGTCGATGCGGCTTGGTGCCCAGTTCCAGATGACGTACTTGTTCGCGCCGCTGGCCTGGAAGACGTCGTGCACGTGCTGCCACATCGCCACGTAGGACCCGGCCGCGTTCTGCTGCGCCGTCCCCTCCGACCAGTTGTACCAAGAGCCGTTCATCTCGTGGTCGAGCCGGATGACCATCGGCTGCCCGTTCGCCGCGAGGGCCTTCGCGTACTTCGTGAGGTAGGCGTCGAACTTGCCGGAGACGATGTCCTCGTTCGTGTACCCGGGGACGTACTTCGCGTCGTTGCCCGTCTCGGCAGGTGCGGACTCCCAGGTCATGAGCGGCAGGCGGCCGTTCGCCCACGCGCGCTGGACGGCGGTGGCGTTGAAGTCCTGGTCGAAGCCCTGGAAGAAGCCGACCATGTTCGTGGCCTTGCCGACCTGCTGCGAGACCTCGTCGTACTCCGCCCAGTTGAAGGGCGACTGCGCGGTGTAGAGGCCGTACCAGCGAGCCGGCTGCGCCATGATCTGCGCCTTGGTGGGGACGGCGATCGGGGTCGTGCCGGGGTCCTTCGAGGGGCCGCCGTTCGGGTTCGTGACGCCGTGGTTGCCGGAACCGGAGCCGGAGCCGGAACCGTTGCCAGAGCCGCCGGAACCACCCGAGCCACTGCCCGAACCGTCGCCCGACCCGGAGCCGCCGGAACCGCTGCCGGAACCGTCGCCCGACCCTCCCGAACCCGACGCGCCGTCACCGGACCGTGCCCCGGCGGCCTTGGCAGCACCGAGGTCCGACTGCAGCGAAGCGATCTGCGCCTTGAGCTCGGCGATCTGGTCGGCACGCGAGCCGGACTGCGCGGTCGAGGAGTCGAGCTTGCCCTCGAGCGCCCAGATCTTCTCCTGGGCGGCCGTGAGCTTCGTCTGGAGCTCGGCCGCCGAGATCTTCTTCTTCGGCGGCGTCACACCGAGCGCCTGGTGGACCGCGGTGGACACCGAGCCCGCCGGAGACACCCAGACGTTCCAGGTGATGAGTCCGAGGACGAGGACGATGGCGGTGGTCCCGACCGCGGTGAGTCGTGCGTGCTTGCTGGACTGGGCCCACCAGGCACCTGAGGAGCGGATGAGGTCAGACAATGAGGAAGGCCTCCAGGGCGAAGATCGCGAAGCCGATGCAGTACGGGATCGCGGCGTACGGGTTGTACCGACGGACGCGTGCCGGGGCGGGGGCCGCCGCGGTCGCCGACTGCGACTGCGCCGCAGTGGCTGCCGAGCGGCGGGTCGCGAGCACCGTCGCGGTGGAGTTGGTGGTGGCGTCCGGGCCGAACAGGTCGTCGAACGCCCGGTCCACGGCGCGCTGGTCGTCGCCGTAGCCGGCTCCACCGGCCGGGGCCGGGGCAGCCGCGTCGATCGGGCTCACCGGGGTCTGGGTGGCGACGGCCGAGGGCTGCACCGCGTCCGCGGGGTCCTCCTCCATCGGTCCACCGGCGTACGCACCGGCACGGGTCCCCCAGCCGGACGCGTGCGCCAGGCGGAAGAAGCCGATGAGCCGGATCGGCATGAGGAAGAACGTCGACACGATGATGAACATCGGCAGGCGGAAGAAGTCGCTCGGCTTCTCGGCGAGATGCCGCATCTGCCGGATCGCCATGCTGAGCACCGACGAGACCACCATGAGGGCCGCGACGTAGACGAAGCCGGTGGAGAAGCCGTACTGCTGCAGGATCCCCTGGTAGAGGTTCTCGCCCTGTCCGGTGAAGGCGCGGTAGATCCAGCCGGCGATCACGCCGAACAGCATGAACGGCAGGATGATGTCGGTGAGGAAGAACACCGCGAGGATCGGCGCGTGGCCGAGCATCCACGGGAGCATCCGGAGCGTGTTGTACTGCGAACCACGGGCCCAGCGGAGCTGCTGCTTGAACAGCTTCTTCACCTGCAGCGGAGCGTCCGTGTAGACCAGCGACGTGTACTGGTAGACGGTCCGGTACCCCTCCTTGAGCGTGAGGTTCGTCAGCGTCCGGTCGTCGGACACCTCGAGGAACACGCCCATGAACTTCTCGTGCATGAAGCGGTCCATGACGCGCACGAGGATGTCGCGGCGGAAGGCGATCGTGCGCCCGGGCAGGCAACCGATCTGACCGAGGACGCTCTGCGCGGGCATCGAGTACAGCGCGCGGGAGTTCTCCAGCCAGTCCGCCCAGCGGGTGATCCAGCTGCGGGTCGGCTCGAGGATGCGCTGGCGCGTCGTCACGCCACCGACCGAGGCGTCCGCGAACGGCTTGAGCAGCTCGTCGAGGGTGCCGGGCGTCCACACCGTGTCCGAGTCGACGAGCACGGTGATGTCGCCGTTGGACATCTCGGTGCCGACCTTGACGGCGTTGCGCTTGCCCGGGATGGGCGTGTGCGTCCAGCGGACGAGTGGGGCGAACTCGTCACAGACCGCTTCGAGGGCCTCGTTGCGGGCGCCGTTGATGACGACGATGATCTCGCCGGGACGCTGCTCGACCATGCGGCCGATGACGTCGCGGAAGAGGTCGAGCGGTTCGTCCACGACGGGGACGACGACGCTCGTGGTGCCGGTGTAGGTGCCGGTGTAGGGGCGGTAGCGGGCGGACAGGATGACCTTGAGCAACCAGAGCAACCAGATCACCGCGGAGTACACGGCGAACAGGTAGAACTCGGGGTGCCCTTCGACCATCTGCCTGATCTGCAGAATGAAGGTGAACATCGATCCCTGCTTCAACGTTCGAGGTGGAGATTCCGCTTCGTTGGGGAATCAGGGCCGGTTCGGGTGACCCCATTGATGCAGAACCGTGACCCGGTGCGCAACGCGACCCCCGACCGGGGGCGTTACGGGCACGTTACGGGGTACACCACGGTCCCCCTCCGCGTGTGGTCATCGTGTCCGCACTGGTGCTGACAGCACTCCGGTGGACCACGTTCACCGCGCAACGCGCGTTCTGCAGACCTCCCGGGCCCGGGAGGCGCGACTCACCTCTGCAGGAAACCCCCGGTCAGCGGATGGTCACCTCGGACCGCGTTGCCTCGCCTGCCGGGCACGTTCCAGTCACCCCGGATGCTCGGTAACGACCAGGTAACGAGCGCTCATCAGTGCGCCGCCGGGGTACAGGCAGATGTCGAACGGGGGACGCTGCACGTTACGGGGAATTCACTTCCGAGGACGTGTCAACTCGCTGCGAAACACGTCGGTCCGGGCGTGTCGCGACGGGCGTCAGGCGCCGTAGAACTCGCGCTCGAAGACCTGACGTGCCCGACGGGTGACCCCGAGGTAGTCCTCCTCGAGCTCCGAGGCGGACCCTGGCGGGTACTCCATCAGACGTGCGATGCCCTCGAGCTGCACCCGGTCGACGGGCAGCACGTCCGTGGTCTTGCCCGACCAGAGCACGAGCGCGCTCCGGGTCCGCGAGGCGAAGCGCCAGGCGGCACCGAGACGCTCGGCGTCGTCGGGGGCGACGAGGCCGGCGTCGCGGGCGGCGTCGAGCGCCTCGAGCGTGGACGTCGTCCGGAGGCCCGGGATCGTCAGCGCGTGCTGCAGCTGGAGGAGCTGGACGAACCACTCGACGTCGCTCAGGGAACCGCGGCCGAGCTTGAGGTGCCGGGCGGGGTCCGCACCGCGCGGGAGGCGTTCGGACTCGACACGGGCCTTGATGCGTCGGACCTCGCGCACCTGCTGGTCGTCGATGTGCTCCGGGTAGCGCGTGCGGTCGGCGAGGTGCTCGAAGTCACGCAGGAGCTGCGCGTCCCCGACCGCCCCGCGGGCCCGGAGCAGCGCCTGGGCCTCCCACGTGAGCGACCAGCGGGCGTAGTACGCGCCGTAGGAGTCGAGCGTGCGCACCACGGGGCCGTTCTTGCCCTCGGGGCGGAGGTCGATGTCGAGGTCGAACGGGTGGATCGCGTCGTCGGTCAACCGGGCGAGCTCCCGCACGATGGTCTGCGCCGCGCGCGAAGCCTGTTCGGACGGGACGTCCTCGGTCGCCCGGTACACGTAGAGGACGTCGGCGTCCGAGCCGAAGCCGAGCTCGCGGCCGCCGTACCGCCCCATCGCGATGACGCCGAACTCCATGCCGGCCGGGGCGTCCCGTCGCGCGAGCGTGAGGGCACCGGCCAGGGTCGACTCCGTGACGTCGCTCAACGCCGGGCCGAGGGCATCGACGTCGAGGTGTCCGAGCACGGCGGCCATGCCGAGCCGGAGCGTCTCACGCCGTCGGGCGGACCGGACCAGGGCGGCCGCGCCGTCCACGTCGTCCCCGTGCCGTGCCGTCGTCGCCGTGACCTCGGCGAGCAGCGACTCGATCGGCCGGGGGCGCAGCAGCGCCTCCGGTTCGTCGAGCCAGGCCACGGCCTCGGGGAATCGTTCGAGCAGCCCGGACAGGAACGCCGACTCGGAGAGCACGGTGGTGAGCGAGTGTGCTGCGCCGGAGGAGTCCCGGAGCATGCGGAGGAACCAGCTCGACTCCCCCAGGGTGTCGCTCAGCCGACGGAAGGCCAGGAGCGCCCGGTCCGGTGCCGGTCCCTCGGCCATCCAGCGCAGGAGCACCGGCAGCAGGTTCCGCTGGATCGCCGCCCGGCGGCTGGTGCCCTGCGTCAGGGCTCGGATGTGGCCGAGTGCCCCGGCGGGGTCCGCGAAGCCGATCGCGCCGAGCCGGTCGACCGCCTGGTCGCTGGTGAGCACGATGTCGCCGTCGCTCGCGGCTACCGCGGACAGCAGGGGCCGGTAGAACAGGCGCTCGTGCAGGCCGCGCACCTCGAGCTTCACCGCACGCCACCGTGTCTCGAGCGCCGCAGCGGACCGTGCGAGACCGCTCGACCGCGCGAGGACCCGGAGCTCGTCCTCGTCGGACGGCATGAGGTGGGTGCGCTGCAGGCGGCGGAGCTGGATGCGGTGTTCGAGCAGGCGGAGCAGGGCGTAGTCCGGCCCGAAGCGGGCGGCCTCGGCACGGCCGACGTAGCCGGCGTCGGTGAGCGCGTCCATCGCCTCGAGCGTGGACCGGACCCGGACGGTCTCGTCGTCGCGGCCGTGCACGAGCTGCAGCAGCTGCACGGTGAACTCGACGTCGCGCAGACCGCCCGGCCCGAGCTTGAGCTGCCGGTCGACCTCGTCGTCGGGGATGTTGTCGGTGACCCGCTGCCGCATGCGCTGCACGGACTCGACGAACCCCGGTCGTTGCGCGGACGTCCACACGAAGCCGGCGACCGCGGTGGCGTAGCGCTCCCCCAGGTCGACCGACCCGGCGATCGGCCGCGCCTTGAGCAGGGCCTGGAACTCCCACTCCTTCGCCCAGCGCTCGTAGTACGCCACGTGGGAGTCGAGCGTCCGGACGAGTGCGCCGTCCTTGCCCTCCGGCCGGAGGTTCGCATCGACCTCCCACAGCGCCGGTTCGGCCGCGAGGTCGGTGATGGCGTGCGTGGCCGCGATCGCCAGCCGCGTGGCGATGAGCACGGCACGGTCGGTCCCCACGCCCGTGCCCGCCTCGTCGTCGTGGGTCGGTTCGGTGACGAAGATGACGTCGACGTCGCTGACGTAGTTGAGTTCGCGGGCCCCGGCCTTGCCCATCGCGATGACGGCGAGCGGCGTCGCCTCGACGTCGGCCGCGGGGAACGGGACCTCGCGTCGGGCGACGTCCACCGCGGCCTCGAGCGCGGCACCGGCGAGGTCGGCCAGCCCGGCCGCGACGGCGGGGAACGCCTCGGTCGGCGCGGCGTTCAGGACGTCGAACAGCGCGATCTGGGCCAGGTGCCGGCGGTAGCGCACCCGGAGCCGGAGCCGGGCGTCCTCGCCCGTGGCACCATCGATCGCGGCGAGCAACGAGTCGGTGTACTCCTGCTGCGACCACGGGGCCGTCACCGGCGCCAGGAGCAGGTCGATCTCCGCCGGACGTCGGTGCAGGAACTCGCCGAGCCCGACCGACGCCCCGAGGAGCCGCACGAGCCGTTCGGTGGCGGCGTCGTCGGCGAGGACCGGACGCAGTTCGTCCGGCGCGCGCTCGAGCAGCCGCTCGAGCGCGCGGAGTGCGCCGTCGGGATCGGCCGTGGACTCCCACAGTGCCGGGGACCCGCTCACCGGCACCTGCAGGTCGGGGCCGAACCGCGCCTCCAGGTCGGCGATGCGTTCCAGGGTCTCCGACAGCTCCGCGAAGCCCAGGCGGGCCAACTCGGAACGCGACGTCGTCGTCCGACCGGTCATGTGGTGCGTGCCCCCGGTGCCGTCAGAGCGCGCCGAGGTTCGTGTCGAGCTCGAACGGCGTGACCTGGTCGCGGTAGGCCTTCCACTCCTGGCGCTTGTTCAGCAGCACGAAGTTGAAGACCTGCTCGCCGAGCGTCTCCGCCACGAGTTCCGAGTCCTCCATGAGGCTCAGCGCGTGGTCGAGGCTCGCCGGCAGCTGGCTGTACCCGAGGGCACGGCGCTCGGAGTCGGACAGGCTCCAGACGTTGTCCTCGGCCTCCGGCGGGAGCTCGTAGCCCTCGTCGATGCCCTTGAGCCCCGCGGCCAGCAGCAGCGAGTACGCGAGGTACGGGTTCGCCGCCGAGTCGATGCCGCGGTACTCGATGCGGGCGGACTGGCCCTTGTTCGGCTTGTACAGCGGGACGCGCACGAGGGCCGAGCGGTTGTTGTGGCCCCAGGTCACGAACGACGGGGCCTCGTCACCGCCCCAGAGGCGCTTGTACGAGTTCACGAACTGGTTCGTGACGGCGGTGATCTCCGGCGCGTGCTTGAGGACGCCGGCGATGAAGTGCTTCGCGGTGTCGGACAGCTGGTACTGACCGCCTGCCTCGTAGAAGGCGTTCTGGTCGCCCTCGAACAGCGACACGTGCGTGTGCATGCCCGAGCCCGGCTGGCCGGAGATCGGCTTCGGCATGAACGTCGCGTAGACGCCCTGCTCGATCGCGACCTCCTTCACGACGGTGCGGAACGTCATGATGTTGTCCGCCATCGTCAGTGCGTCGGCGTAGCGGAGGTCGATCTCGTTCTGGCCGGGGCCGGCCTCGTGGTGGGAGAACTCCACCGAGATGCCGAGGTCCTCGAGCATCCGGACGGACCGGCGACGGAAGTCGTGCGCGCTGCCACCGGGGACGTTGTCGAAGTAGCCGGCACGGTCGACGGGCTGCGGGCCGCCGTCCTTCCAGTCACGGCTCTTCAGCAGGTAGAACTCGATCTCGGGGTGCGTGTAGAACGTGAAGCCGCGTTCGCTCGCCTTCGCCAGCGTGCGCTTGAGCACGTTGCGCGGGTCGGCGACGGCGGGCTGACCATCCGGCGTCGTGATGTCGCAGAACATCCGCGCGGTCGGGTCGATCTCGCCGCGCCACGGGAGGATCTGGAACGTCGACGGGTCCGGGTGGGCCAGGACGTCCGCCTCGTACGAGCGCGTGAGTCCCTCGATCGCGGAGCCGTCGAACCCGATGCCCTCGGCGAACGCGCCCTCGACCTCGGCCGGGGCGATCGCCACGGACTTCAGGGTCCCGATGACGTCCGTGAACCAGAGTCGGATGAACTTGATGCCCCGCTCCTCGATGGTGCGGAGCACGAAGTCCGTCTGCTTGTCCATTGACGCCCTTTCCGTGGTGCAGCTGGTCCAGCTGGGAGTCTCAGCCTATTGGTCTTCGTCGTCCCAACGCTCGTTGTTCGCCTTGATCCGGTCCAGGGCGTGTTGCGCTTCCTCACGCGAGGCGAACGGGCCGATCCGGTCGCGCTGCGGCGACTGCGGGCCCTGCTCGACGGCGTGCGTCTTCTCGTTGAACCACCACTGGGACTCGATGCGTTCGTCACTCATGCCGCCACCGTACCCAGGTGGGACGGCGGCGGTGCGGCCGCGCCGCGCCCCGCGCGCTGGGTGACCGCCTGGAGGCGCGGTGCCGGTCCGGCGAGCCGGCACCGCGCCTCCAGGCCCTCGCGTCCGCACCCCGCGGCCCCGGCTAGAGTGGTCCGCATGCCCCGGGACGAACACGGACACCTGACCGCCGGCCGCATCTCCCCGTTGCGGTCCGTCCCGAAGGAGATCGAGCGCCCGGAGTACGTCGGCAAGGCCGAGCCGCACGAGCACGGACTCGGCGACACGTACACCCCGGACGAGGTCGAGCGGATCCGGACCGCCGGGCGCATCGCCTCCCAGGCCATCGACGCCGTCGGCGCAGCGATCCGGCCCGGTGTCACGACGGACGAGCTCGACCGGATCGGCCACGAGTTCGTCGTCGCGCACGGCGCCTACCCCTCGACGCTCGGCTACCGCGGCTACCCGAAGTCGCTCTGCTCGAGCCTCAACGAGGTCATCTGCCACGGCATCCCCGACGACACCGTCCTGCAGGAGGGCGACCTCGTCAACATCGACATCACCGCCTACAAGGACGGGATGCACGGCGACACGAACCGCACCTTCATCGTCGGGCAGGCGTCGCAGGAGGTCGAGGACCTCGTGACCCGCACGCGACTCGCCCTCGAGCGCGGGATCAAGGCCGTCGCCCCTGGTCGGCAGGTGAACGTCATCGGCCGTGCCATCGAGGCGTACGCGAAGCGCTTCGGCTACGGCGTCGTCCGCGACTACACCGGCCACGGCGTCGGGCGGGCGTTCCACTCCGGGCTGATCATCCCCCACTACGACGCCCCGCGCTTCGACGACGTCATGGTGCCCGGCATGGTCTTCACGATCGAGCCGATGCTCACGCTCGGCGGCATCGACGCCGACATCTGGGCCGACGACTGGACCGTCTCCACCCGGGACAAGTCGTGGACCGCACAGTTCGAACACACCCTCGTCGTCACCGAGCGCGGCGCGGAACTCCTCACGGTCTCCTGACCTCCACACCGAAAGGCTCCTCATGACCACCCTCGCAGTCGGCGTCGACATCGGCGGCACGGGCATCAAGGGCGCGATCGTCGACGTCTCCACCGGCGAACTCACCACCGACCGGATCAAGAAGGCCACGCCCGAGGGCGGGAAGCCGCACGACATCGTCGCCGTGGCCGCGTCCATCCTCGACGAGCTCGCTCCGGCGTCGGACGTGCCCGTCGGGGTCTGCTTCCCGGCGATCGTCCGCGACGGCAAGACCATGTCCGCGGCGAACGTGTCGAAGAAGTGGATCGGCTTCGAGGCCGAGGCGCTCTTCGAGAAGGAGCTCGGCCGCTCCATCCACTTCGTCAACGACGCCGACGCCGCCGGGTACGCCGAGCAGCAGTTCGGTGCGGCGAAGGGCAAGGACGGCCTGGTCGTCGTCACGACGCTCGGCACGGGCATCGGCACGGCGCTCATCAACGACGGCGTGCTCATCGTGAACTCGGAGCTCGGGCACCTCGAGATCGACGGGCACGACGCCGAGTCGCGCGCCTCGTTCGCCGCGAAGGAGCGCGACGACCTGTCGTGGAAGCACTGGGCGAAGCGGCTGCAGAAGTACTACTCCACGCTCGAGGCCCTGCTCTCCCCGGAGCTCTTCGTCGTCGGCGGCGGGGTGTCGAAGCAGTACGAGGAGTTCCTGCCGCTGCTCGACCTGCAGGCGGACATCATCCCGGCGACGCTCCGGAACAACGCGGGCATCATCGGCGCCGCGACCCTGGCCGCGCGGAGCGCCTGACGCGTCGGACGCGCCTGCGTGGGCTCGCCCGGACGCCGAGGTCGCACAACACGCCGCGCGCGTCCTGCCGAGGTCGCACAAGGTGCCGCGCGCGTCTCGTCGGGACGGCACTTCGCGCGACCTCGGCGTCCGCGCCCGGTAGACTCGTGCTCGCGAATGGGTCGGTGAGACGGTCGCGTCACTCCCCCGGGAGTGCCGAGGAACGTCCGGGCTCCACAGAGCAGGGCGGTGGGTAACACCCACCCGGAGCAATCCGCGAGACAGTGCCACAGAAAGCAGACCGCCGGCGGCGACGTCGGTAAGGGTGAAACGGTGGTGTAAGAGACCACCAGGGGTCCGGGTGACCGGATCCGCTCGGTAAACCTCGCCCGGAGCAAGGTCAGACAGAGGACGCTGAGGCTGCTCGCCGAGTCCTCGGGTAGACCGCTGGAGGCCGACGGCAACGTCGGTCCGAGAGAGATGGCCGTCACCGCCGCGCGAGCGGCGGGACAGAACCCGGCGTACGGCCGGCCCATTCGCACCCCACGCCCCGGCGCGCGGGCGCCGCGGGCGCCGACCGCGGCACTGTGCGCGGGCGCACGGTGCGCGGAGGGCGAACCCGTGCCGGGTTGCGCACTCGGTGCGCCGCTTCAGCGCGCCACCGCGTGACCGACACCGCACCAGGTCGTGTGCGCCGCACCGTGCGCCCGGCCCGCGGCGGGTCGCGCGGTGCGGCCGGCCCGCCCCCGCCAGCGCACGCACACGACGGACGGGAGGCGCGGTGCCAGCCGGCACCGCGCCTCCCGTTCGTCGTCTGGTCGCGTCTAGAGCCCGGACTCCGCCGTCCGCACCAGGATCGCGTCGCTGTCGGGGCAGAGCACGACGTCGTCGGGCGCTGCCCGCCGGATCGTCTGCAGATCGGAGTTCGTGAGCGTCACGCCGGACGCCGTGGACACCCCGCCCTGCAGCAGCGAGGCACCGAACCCGTACCGTGCCCGCTGCCGGTCGTACAGCGCGAGGAGGTCCGCCGGCACCTTCGCGGCGACGGCGGTACGGCTCTGCGTGGCCGATTCACGGTCGGACTCGAGCCGGGCGATCTCGGCGTCGCGCTCGGCCACGAGCCCGGCACGCGCGGCTTCGACGTCGGCGAGCTGCGCCTCGATGTCGCCGACGCGGGCGCGGAAGCCGTCGAGGTTCTCCATGACCTCGAGTTCGGCCGTCTCGAGGTCCCCGATGCGGCGCTGCAGCGACTCGAGCTCGTTCTGGAGACCGGCGGCGTCCTTCGCGCTGGACACGTTCTGGAGCATCGTGGTGTCACGCTCCACACGGGCCTGCGCCGTGGCGGTGTCGGACTCGAGGCGGGCGAGTTCGCGCTCGGCGTCCTCGACCTCGCCGGTGGCCGCCGCGAGCTGGGCGCGCAGCCCCGCCGCCGTGGTGCCGAGCTCGGTGAGCCGGTCCCCCTTCTGCAGCGACGTGATGCGGTGCGCGATCCGGGTGACGTCGTTGTCGAGACGCTGGACGTCGAGGAGGATGACCTGGTCCTCGGGTGCTGCCTTCATGGTCAGACTCCTTGTGTGTCGGTGGTGGGTTCGGCGGCCGGCAGGACGGCGAAGTCCCACGGGTCGGTGCGGAGGTCGCTCACGGTGACGCGGACGCCCGCGGCGCGGCGGAGTTGCTCGGCGGCGACGTCGAGCCAGAGCCACTCGGTGGCCCAGTGCGAGGTGTCGATGAGGGCGGGCCCGCCGACGAGCATCGCCTGCTCGCGGAACTCGGACGCCGGGTGGTGCCGGAGGTCGCTCGTGACGTAGACGTCGGCCCCGAGCACGTCGGGGTGCCCGAGGTACGCGTCACCGGCGCCGGCGCAGAGTGCGACGGAGCGGACGGGCCGGTCGAACTCCCCCGAGACCCGGACGCCGGTCGCGGTGCCGGGCAGGAGGTCCACCAGCGCCCGGGCGAGCGCGCCGAGCGTGGTCGGTTCGGCGAGCACCCCGACGCGGCCGATGCCCGTCGACGGGTCCGCACCGGGCTCGAGCGGGCGCTGGTCGGTCAGGCCGAGCCGGTCGGCGAGCACGGCCGAGGTACCCGTCGTCACGACGTCGGCGTTGGTGTGCGCTGCGACGAGGGCTGCCCCGCCGCGCACCAGGTTGGCGAGCACGCTGCCCTTGTAGGTCGACTCGGCGATCGTGGTGACGCCGCGGAGCAGCAGCGGGTGGTGGGTGAGCAGCAGGTCAGCGCCGAGCTCGACCGTCTCGCGGGCGGTGGCCGGGACGGCGTCGACTGCGAGGTGCACGTGCTCGATCGTCTGGTCGGGGTCCCCCGCCACGAGCCCGACGGAGTCCCAGGACTCGGCGCCGGCGGCGGGCCACAGGTCTTCGATCACGGCCTGGAGTTCGCGGAGCGTCGGCATCCCGTCAGTCTACCGAGCCGCCCGGGTCGGTCCGGGCGCCCTGTGGACGACGACGGCACCGAGCAGCACTGTGGACGACGGGTGATGCGCCGCTGCCCGGTGGATCAGCGGCGACCGAACGCGCGCAGGACGACGGCGACGAAGCGCGTCCACCACCCGGCGGAGGCACGGTCCTCGGACGCGACGTCGGCTGCGTGGGCCGGGTGCCCGGCGGGCGTGTGCGCGGCGGGCGCGTGGGCGGCGGTCTCGGCGGTCGTCGGGACGACGGCCTCCGGGAGCACGACGGGCGTGCTCGCGGTCGCGCCGGCGTGCGCCGTCAGCGCGGCGGCGAACGCGGCACGGTCGATCACGGTCGGCCCGGTCGCGGGCTGGACGAGCGGCGTGGGTCGCGTGTTCGCGGACACCGGTGAGACGACCGGGAGGGACAGCACCGGACGAGCGGGCTCGTCGCGTCCCGGCGTGGTCGCCTCGGGGGCGTCGATCGCGTCCACGACCTCGGTCGCGTCCACGAGCGCTGGAGCGGGCGCGGAGCCCGTCGGGGCGACGACAGCGGTGACGACGGCGGGTGCCGGGACGGCGGCCGACGCGGGCGCGCCGGCGACCGGCACGCTGCCCGTCGCCGCACGCCGCGCCGCGGCACGGTCACGACGATCGGCCTCGAGCGCGGCATCGGCCAGCAGGTCCGCGAACACGGAGTGGGCGAACGCCCGAGCGGCCTCGACCTCGGGGTCGCGCTGTCCGGCGACGGTGGCCTCCCACGCGGCGAGGCGAGCGAGGTCCTCGTCACGACGACGGACCTCGTCCTCGAGGATCACGATGCGCTCGATCGTGCTGCGGCCGCTGGACGAGGACACCTCGACGGCGAGGTCCTCGATGCGGAGGGCGAGGCGCTCCGGCGGTTCAGGGAAGGACGGCGCGCAGACCGCGGCGTGCCGAGCACGGTCGCGGGGGCGACGGAAGGCGGAGTCGTCGGCCGGCACACCGGCGTCGACGACGGCCGCGGCGCCGCTGGTCGTGGCGGGCTCGACGGGGGCGTCCGACGCTGCGTCCGGACGCTGCACGGGCCCGGTGACCGGCGGGACCACGAGGTCCGACAGGTACGGGGCGCGCGTCGCCGGGGCGTCACGGAGCCACTCCTCGAGCTCGCGACCGAACGGGTCGACGAGGGGGGTGCGTGCACCGGACTGCGTTTCCATGATCGAAGGATAAATATCGCAACGCTCATCTCGGCGGACATCCCCGGTGTGTCGCCGGAGTCCCTGCCATATCGCCTCGAAGGTGAACGGCGTGTCGCGGGCGGGGTCAGAGCGTGCGCTCGAGGTCGTCCACGAGTGCACGGCCGGCCGACCAGGCACCGAGACCACTGGCGACGTTCACGTGGCCGAGCGCGCCGACCCGGACGGCTCCGGCACCGAGGACGTCCGCGAACGCCAGGGCCCGGTCGAGCGTGCAGTACGGGTCGTCGTCGCTGACCACCAGACGCGTCGGGACCGCAGGGGCCGCCTGGGCCACCGGCTCGACGAACCCGGCCGCTGCGGCGGGGAACCCCGGCGCGAGGGGGTCCGGCGGCGCCACGAGGAAGGCACCCGCGACCTCGGCGTGTCCGCGCTGCCCGAGCCACGCGGCGACGGCGAGGACGCCCAGGCTGTGCGCGATGAGCACCGGCGGTTCGTCGACGGCGGCCACGGCGCTGGTGATCGCGCGGGACCAGTCGTCCGGGTCGGGCTCGCTCCACGACGCCGGCGCGATCCGGACGACCGCGCCCGGGTCGTCGGCCAACCGGTCGTCCTGCCACAGCGACTGCCAGTGGTCGGGGTCGGAGTTCCAGATCCCGGGGACGATCACCCACGGTCGAGGTCTGCGCACCCTCGAAGCGTAGTGGGGGTCGGATCAGGCGTGCAGCGTGTCGCGCGGGTACTCGCCGAAGCGCGAGGCGTACGCCCCGGAGAACCGGCCGAGGTGGGCGAAGCCCCACCGCACGGCGATCGCGGCGACCGTGACGTCACCGGGCGACGAGCGGCGGAGTTCCTCGCGGACGCGGTCGAGCCGGATGCCCCGCAGCATCGCGTTGGGCGCCGTACCGACCTGCCGCTGGAACGCCTGCTGGAGCCCGCGCACGCTGAGCCCGACGTGCTCGGCCACGTCGGTCGTGCTGATCGGTGTGTGGGCGAACGCGTGCATGTACTCGACGGCCTCGCGGACCCGGCCGGTGGCGCCCTGCGGCAGGGTGATGTCCGGCGCGAGCACGGTGTGCGGGAAGGTGCGGAGGAGCGCGAGGGCGGTGTCCCGGGCGGTCTCCGCGAGGACCAGCCGTGACACCGGTGCCTCACCGAGCACGGTCTCGGCGGCCCGGCGGACCTGGGCGTTCCACCCGCGGAGGTCCTCGCGCCGCGGCGGCTGGGTGTGGTCGAACACGAGTGGGGCCGGCTGCGTCCCGTGCTCCTCGGCCGCCACGCCCTCGAGGAACGTGCGATCGAACTGCACCAGGCTCTGCCGGAGGTCCTGCAGGTCGAAGGCGAACGGTCGACCGGTCGGGAACATCATCGGCGTGCCGGGCGTGAAGGCGACCTCCTGCCGCCCGACGTCGACGGTGCCCCCACCGTCGGCGAGCCACATCACGACGTACTCGTCACCGGACTCGAGCTCGCCCTGCATCCGGGCGTCGAACCGCGTGGAGCGGAAGGACAT
Source organism: Curtobacterium sp. SORGH_AS_0776 (assembly GCF_031453355.1). NCBI lineage: Bacteria > Bacillati > Actinomycetota > Actinomycetes > Micrococcales > Microbacteriaceae > Curtobacterium > Curtobacterium sp. SORGH_AS_0776. The sequence goes on along the minus strand of NZ_JAVIYU010000001.1, from coordinate 2,505,391 downwards.
CGTCTCGTCACCCGTGACCCGGAAGCGGTAGCTGAACGGGCGTTCCGTGCGCTCCGCTTGGAAGCCCACGCTCGCGTAAGCGTCCTCGTACATCTGGATCGCCGCCTCGAGGTCGGCCCCGGACGTCTCGAAGCTGATCCTGGGGTCGGGCTCGACGTTCATCGACTGGATCGTGACACGGCGGCACGGAACCCACGGGATGTATGCGCACGCATTGCGGATACCGGCCCACGGGCTGCGCGAAGCGGACGAACCGTTCCGTCAGACACGAGCGGCTCTCAGTGGCGCCCGCGCCGGACCGTCCACAGGTTCCGGTCCGCGACCCGTTCGTAGCGCAGGTCGTCGACCACCATCTGGACGAGCGCCAGCCCTCGCCCGCTCTCGGCCAGCGCGTCGGGGAGCTGCGCGGCGGACGGGTCGACCGGCACCGGCACACCGTCGTCGGTCAGCTGCGCCTCGACCGCGTCGGAGCCGACGTCGAGGTGGAGCGAGCACGAGACGCCGCGACCGGCCGCGCCGTGCTCGATCACGTTCGAGGTGAGTTCGACCAGCGCGAGCTCGAGGGCCATCCGGTCCTCGGCCGAGACGGTGGGCTCGGTGTCCCACACCGTCGCGAGGAACGTGTGCACCGCCGTGACGTCGTCCGGCGGGCACGCCAGGTCGAGGCTGTGCCCACCCACGGCGGCGTTCATGCCCAGTCGGTCACCGCGGCGTCCCCGTCCGGGTACGTGCGGAGGATCTTGTCCATGTTGGAGAGCTTCAGCACCATCTCGACCTGGTCGGACGGCGCCGCGATGCGGAGGTCTCCGCCGGCCTGTCGCGCGGCCTTGAGCGACCCGACGAGCGCGCCGAGACCGGAGGAGTCCATGAACTCCACCCCGGACAACTCGACGACCACGCGGGGTCGCCCGTCGCCGACGACCTTCGCGACGGTCTCGCGGAACGTCGGGGCCGACACCATGTTGAGTCGGCCGCTGCACTCGAGCACGGCGGCGCCGGCGTCCGCTTCGTGTACGACGATGTCCATGTCGGTGCCTCCTGGGATCGGTGCGGGGTGCACCCTGCAACCTACCGGGTCCGGGTCACGAACTCGTCGAGGCGCGTCCGGTCCGTCGCGTCGCCAGCAGCTGCACGACCACGGCGGCCGCCATGAGCACCGCCATCACCGACCCCATCGCGACCGCCGTCCCGCCGAGCGCTCCCGCGAGCGGCGTGCCGAGGCCGCCGAGCCCGAACGTCAGCCCGCCCTGCAGTGCTGCGGCGGTCCCCGGGTGCGCGGCACCGACGTGCTGCGTTCGGGTCATCGCCGCCGGCAGGACGAACCCCCACGCCGCGGTCACGACGGCGAGCGAGACCCAGACCGGCACCGCGCCGGCCCCGAGCAGCGCGGACACGAGGACGCCCGTCGCGCCGAGGGTCCCGAGCGCCAGGCCGAACGACAGCAGCGCGTCCTCCGAGAACCGACCGACCACGCGGCGGAACACGAGCGTCGTGACGATCATCATCGAGGCGTTCGTGGCGAACACGAGGGTGTACATCCCCTCGGAGAACCCGAAACCGGTCTGGAACACGAACGAGCTCGTGGCGATGTACGCGAAGAAGCCGATGGTCGAGAGCACCCCGGTCAGCACGTACGCACGGAACCTCGGGATGCCCATGAGCTCGCGGATGCGTCCCCAGTTCGCACCGAGGCCCACCCCGCCGCGGAACGCCCGCGGCAGGGTCTCGTGGAACCGGACGACCACGGCGACGAAGAACGCCGCACCGAGCACCGCGAGGACGACGAACATGAGTCGCCAGGTGCCGATCGTCAGCACCGCTCCCCCGGCCAGCGGGGCGACGACGGGGCCGATCGCGTTGATCGCCGCGAGGGTCCCGAACACCTTCGCCATCCGTGGCCCGTCGACCACGTCCGAGACCATCGCCCGCCCGGCGACCGCCCCGGCAGCACCCGCCAGCCCCTGGAACACCCGCGCCACGACGAGCGTCACGACGTCCGGCGCGAGCGCGCACCCGACGGAGGCGACGGCGAAGACCGCCGTGCCGACGAGCATCAGCGGACGCCGCCCGATGCCGTCGCTCACCGGTCCGGCGAGCAGCTGCCCGACGGCGAACGCGACGAGGAACGCCGTCAGGGACAGCTGCACGGCACCGGGCGTCGTGCCGAGGTCGTGCGCGATCGCCGGCAGGGCCGGGATGTACATGTCGGTCGCGAACGGCGAGACGCCGACGATCAGGGCGAGCGGCAGGATCGGTGGGAGGGCGGTCGTCCGGCTGGTCGGTCCTGTGCGCTCCGTCGTCACGTCGGCCACGCTACGCGCCCCCGAATCGATTCGACAAGGGCGGTGGTGTCGCGCTGCCGACACCGAGACGGCCAGGAGGCGGGCCCCACCAGCCGGTACCGGCGCACCGCGCCAGCGGGACGACGGCCGTGCTTGGAGGGACGGTGCCAGCTGGCACCGCGCCTCCTGGGCCCGAGGCGGTCGCGTCGACGACCGACGGCCGGTCCGCGTGGATCAGCCCGTGTTCTGCAGGCCGGCCGCGATGCCGTTCACGGTGAGGAGGAGCAGCCGGTGGTCACCGTCCGTCGGGTCCGTGCTGCCCGAGGTGCGGATCGCGCGGAGCGCCCGGAGCTGCAGGTGCGAGAGCGCGTCGACGTACGGGCTGCGGAGCCGCACGGCGCGTGCGAGGACGGGACGGTCCTCGAGGACGTCGCTCCCGCCCGAGACGCGCAGCACCCACTCGCGCGTGCGGAGCATCTCGTCGAGGACCTTCGCGGCGAGGTCGTCGCGGTCCGCGAGCTCGAGGTACCGGCGGGCGATGTGCTCGTCGGTCTTCGCGAGCGACATCTCGACGTTCTTGATCATCGCGCCGAAGAGGGGCCACTCGGCGTACGCGGTGCGGAGGAGCTCCACGTCGCCGACGGCCTCGAGCGCGGAACCGAGGCCGTACCACCCGGCGAGGTTGATGCGCGCCTGCGTCCACGAGAACACCCACGGGATCGCCCGGAGGTCCTCGAGCGACTCGACGCTCAGACCGCGGCGGGCCGGACGGGAGCCGAGCGGGAGCAGACCGATCTCCTCCATCGGGGTCACGCGCGCGAACCACGGCGCGAAGCCGTCCGCCTTCACGAGGCCGTAGAACGCCTCGCGCGAGACGTCGTCGAGCTGCTGCGCGAGGTCGGCGAAGCGCGTGGCGGCGACGGCCGTGCGGTCCTCGTTCGACGGCGAGGACGCGAACAGCGTGGCCGAGGCCATCTGCTCGAGGTGCCGCGCGGCGATGTCCTTGTCGCCGTACTGGGCGAAGATGACCTCGCCCTGCTCGGTGAGCTTGAGGCGTCCGTCGATGGAACCGCGGGGCTGCGCCAGGACGGCCTCGTTCGCCGGGCCACCACCGCGGCCGAGCGAGCCGCCGCGGCCGTGGAACAGCGTGAGCTCGACGTCGTTGTGCTTCGCCCAGTCGGCGATCCGGGCCTGTGCGTCGTAGAGCGCGAGGTTCGCCGACACCGGACCGACGTCCTTCGAGGAGTCGGAGTAGCCGAGCATGACCTCGAGGCGGCGACCGGTCGCTGCGAGGCGACGCTGGAACGGCTCGGTGCGGACGGCCTCGTCGAGGATGTCGACACTGGCGTGCAGGTCCGCGAAGGTCTCGAACAGCGGGATGACGTCGAGCACCGGGGCGGCCTCGGGTGACCCGAGTGCGGCGACCGCGAGCTCGTGGACGTTCGCGAGGTCGGCTGCCGACTGCGTGAACGACACGATGTAACGACTGGCGGCGCGGACGCCGTACCGGGCCTGCAGCGCGGCGATCGTGCGGAAGACGGCGAGGACCTCTTCCGTGGTCTCGCTCAGCTCTCCACCGGCGCGGATCTCGGCGAGGGCGTTCCGGTGCACCTGCGAGTGCTGCCGGACCTCGAGCTCGGCGAGGTGGAACCCGAAGGTCTCGACCTGCCAGACGAGGTTCTGCAGCTCGCCGTTCGCGGGACGGGTGGCCCCGGCCGCGACGAGCGAGGTCTGGATGGTGCGGAGGTCGGCCAGGAGCGCGTCCGGCCCGGGGTAGGCGAGCTCGGCCTCGCCCCGGCGTGTGGCGTCGATGCGGGCGGCGACGAACAGCAGCGCTCGACGGTGCGTCTCGTTCGGTGCACGGACCCCGATGCGCTCGGCGATTCCGGGGTCGAGGGACTCCTGCGCGGCGACGAGCGCGGTGAGACCAGCGTCCGCCGGGGTCTCGCTCGCGTCGAGGGTCAGGGTGCTGCCGATGCGGGTGGCGGCACGGGAGAGCCCGAGCAGGATGTGCTCGGCCGCGATCTCCGCCGCCTGGCGGGTGACGTCCGCGGTCACGTGCGGGTTGCCGTCGCGGTCGCCGCCGATCCAGGTGCCGAAGCGCACGAAGGCCGGTGCGGTGACCGGCACGCGGCCGGCGTCGTCGCCGAGCAGCCGGTCGTCGAGCAGGCGGTAGACCTGCGGGACGATCTCGAACAGCGTCTGGTCGAACACGCTCATCGCCGTGCGGACCTCGTCGAGCGGGGTCGGGCGGGTCGTGCGGAGCGGCGAGGTGCGCAGGAGGGTCGTGATCTCCTCGAGCAGCCGGCGCTCGTTCTCGGCGAGCCCCGTGGCGTTCGTCGTCCGGTCGCGCTCGTCGATGAGGTCGGTGATGCGCCGCACGGCCGTGGTCACCGCGCGTCGGCGGGCCTCGGTCGGGTGCGCCGTGAGGACCGGGTGGAACCGGAGTTCGCGCAGCCGGGCCGCAGCGGCCTCGTCGCCGACCTGCTCGACGAGCGAGGCGTAGGTCGCCGGGAAGGAGTCCCCCGCGAGTCCGCCGTCGTCGCCGCGGTGCCGGAGCACGCGGACGCGGTGGTGCTCCTCGGCGAGGTTCGTGAGGTGGAAGTACGTGGTGAACGCCTGGGCCACGGCCTCGGCCCGCTCGGCGGACAGCTCCGCGACGATGGCCTCGGCACGCGCGGCGCCCTCGGCCTCGCCGCCCTCGTACGCGTCGATGACCGCGGCACGGAGGCTCTCCACGTCGTGCAGGAGGTCCTCGCCGCCGGTCTCTCGCAGGACGCGTCCGAGCAACTTGCCGAGGTACCGCACGTCGGAGCGCAGGTCGCTGTCGACCGCGCCACTGACGTCGTCCCGCGCGCGTCCGTGGCGGGTCTGACCGTCGATCGTCATGTGGTCCTCTCCGGGTCTCGGCCGGGAAGGTCGTCCCGGTATCCCAGCAGCGTATCGGCCCGTCGGGACCGGTGACGACAACCGTCCGGACGGACCGCGGCGGGCGGGTGCGCGGCCTCGCTTCGTGAGCATCGCACCCGGACGGACCACGGCGAGCGTTCGTAGAATCCGGCCAGGGATGCTCCCGCATCCGTGGGTGGAGGGACGCCATGGACGAGACGGCCGAGCCGGCAGACCACGAACCCGCCACGGTGCGGGCGCAGGACGACGTGGGGACGGGATCCGCGCCTCCTGGCCCGCCGGCCGACACGGCGGTCCGGAAGCCGCCCGTCGAGCGCTGGGTCTTCTGGCCGGCCGCGGGGATCGTGCTCGCGTTCGTCGCCGTCGCGCTCGCCGCGCCGCGGGCCACCGAGGACGTCTTCTCGGCCGTCCAGGGGTGGATCGTGCGGGACTTCGGCTGGTACTACGTGATCGCCGCGGCCGCGTTCGTCGTCTTCGCGATCTGGATCGGCTTCAGCCGGTTCGGCGACATCGTGCTCGGCCAGGACGACGAGGCGCCCGAGTTCTCGACGCTCTCGTGGCTCTCGCTGCTGTTCGCCGCGGGCATGGGCATCGGGCTCGTGTTCTACGGCGTCGCCGAGCCGCTCAGCCACTTCGCCGCACCACGGCCGGGGGTGACGGGCGACGACGACGCCCTCGCACAGCAGGCGCTCACGCAGACGTTCCTGCACTGGGGTCTGCACGCGTGGGCGATCTACGTCGTGGTCGGGCTCGCCCTGGCGTACGCGATCCACCGGCGGTCGCGACCGGTGTCGATCCGCTGGGCGCTCGAGCCGCTGCTGGGCAAGCGCGTGGTGGGCGGGTGGGGCAACCTCATCGACGTCCTCGCGCTGATCGGCACGCTGTTCGGCGTCGCGACGTCGCTCGGGCTCGGCGTGCTGCAGATCGGGTCGGGGCTCGAGTACACCGGGGCGGCGGAGAACACCCGGGGCCTGCAGATCGGGTTGATCGTCGTCGTCACGCTGATCGCCGTCGGGTCGCTGCTGAGCGGCGTCGGCAAGGGCATGAAGATCCTGTCGAACATCAACCTCGTGCTGGCGGCCGTGCTGCTCGTCTTCGTCCTGTTCGTCGGGCCGACGCAGTTCCTGCTCGGCGAGTTCGTGCAGTCGATCGGGCAGTACGTGCAGGGGTTCGTCGGGCTGGCGTTCGACACGAGCGCCTTCGCGGGTCGGGCCGGGCAGGAGTGGCAGGGCGCGTGGACGACGTTCTACTGGGGCTGGTGGATGTCGTGGGCGCCGTTCGTCGGCATCTTCATCGCGCGGATCTCCCGCGGACGGACCGTCCGGCAGTTCGTGCTCGGCGTGCTGTTCGTCCCGACGCTGCTGACCTTCCTCTGGTTCGCGATCATGGGCGGGACCGCGCTGTACGACCAGCTGCACGGCGCCGGCGACCTCGTCGGGGCGGACGGCAGCGTGTCCGTCGAGCAGGTCCTGTTCCAGCTGCTCGGCGGGATGCCTGCCGGATCGGTGCTCGTGATCGGGGCGATCATCCTCATCGGGGTGTTCTTCGTGACCTCGGCGGACTCGGGTGCGCTCGTGATGGGCATGATCGCGACCGGCGGGCAGATCGAGCCGAAGAACTGGATCCGGGTGTTCTTCGCCGGGGTCACGGCCCTCGTCGCGGTGGCGCTCCTGCTCGCGGGCGGGCTGAACGCGCTGAAGACCGCGGCGATCACGACGGCGCTCCCGTTCAGCGTCGTGATGGTGCTGATGTGCTGGTCGACCGTGATCGCCTTCACGCGGGAGCGTCGGGCGTACGCGCGGGCGGAGCGTCGGGCGCTGATGGCGAACCTCGCGGACTTCTACCAGCAGGAGGTCGTCGAACCCGCGGAGCGCGCGCCGAAGACCGGCCCGATCCAGAAGCTCGCGCGCCGCATGCGGCACTGAGGCGGGGGGCGGCGGGCGGCGCTTCGTGAGCAGAAATGGTCGCGTGGGCTGCCCGCACCCGACAGTTTCTGCTCACGAAGCGCCCGCGGCGGACGGCGCGGCGCGGGCGCGGGCGCCGGCGAGGGAGCGCCGGGATCGCGGCGCGTGGCGGAAGCACCCCTGCGAAGCGACGCGCTCCGCGATCCCGGCGGGTCTGGTGGGCGGCACGTGGCCGCTCGGGTCAACTCGGCTCGGTCACGCGATCACGGCCACGTCGTCGCCCGCGCCCTGCGGCCCGTCGTCGTCGGACCACGCCCCGGGACGGCCGAGCACCGGCCCCCGCGTCGCGTCGAGCCCCGCGAGCAGCCCGCTGTCGAGCCGGTGCGCCAGCTCGACCTCGGCGATCACGCGTTCGCGTTCCTCGGCCGACCACGGAGCCGCGTCGAGCTGCGCCCGGTAGGTCTGCTCGAACGCGCTCGGGTCGGCGACCTGGTCGAAGATGTAGAACAGGACGCCGTTCGTCTCGAAGCCGAACTGCTCCGCGAGCAGCCGCCCGATGAGTCGCCCGCCGGACAGGTCGCCGAGGGACCGCGTGTAGTGGTGGGCGACGAACCCGCCGGGCCACGTCGCCGCGACCTCGTTCAGTCGTCGGACGTACGCGGTGGTCTCGGGCAGCGGGCACACGAGCTCGGACCAGTCCGGTCCGATGAGGTACTCGAGGTCCGCCCGGATCGCCGGCATCCGCGTCAACTGCGACGTGACGAAGGGGGCAGCCACGGGGTGCTCCGCCATCCGCTCGGCCGCGCGCTCGAGGGCGTCGTACACGAACGCGTACTGTCCGAGCAGGGCCGCGTACTCGCCGACGTCGCACCGGCCGGCGAGCAGGTCCTGCATGAACCCGTCGCCACCCGACCCCTGCGAGCGACGCGTGCGCCGGCGCAGCAGCTCGGAGAACGGGATGACGGTGTCCATGGAGGTAAGGCTAACCTTACTGAGCGGTACGTCAAGCACAGCGCACCCAGAAGTCGAGAGAGGAAGCTCGCACCGATGAGCTCGAAACCCAAACGCCCCCAGCACGTCTTCGTCGTCGACCGCACGGAGCGTCTCTCGCCGCACATGGTCCGCGTCCACCTCGGCGGTCCCGCCTTCGACGAGTTCGTCGCGGCGGCGGACCCGGAGCGGCTCGCCACCACGGACAAGTACGTCAAGCTCCTGCTCGCGAAGCCGTCGCTCGGGCTCACGCCGCCGTACGACCTCGAGTCGCTGCGCGAGTCGCTCCCGAAGCACGACCGGCCGGCGCGCCGCACCTACACCGTGCGCGCCGTCGACCACGAGGCGAAGGCCATCGCCGTCGACTTCGTCGTGCACGGCGACGACGGCCTCGCGGGTCCCTGGGCGGCCTCGGCGCAGCCCGGCGACCTCCTCGCCCTCTCGGGTCCCGGCGGCGGGTACACCCCGTCCACCGACCCCGCCGTCACCCACGTGCTGCTCGGCGACGACAGCGCGCTCCCCGCGATCTCCGCCGCCCTCGAGGGCATGGCCGACACCGCCACGGGCGTCGCCCTCGTCGAGGTGGCGGGTCCGGTCGACGAGCAGGACGTCGCGCACCCGGCCGGGGTCGACCTGCGGTGGCTGCACCGCGACGCCACCGGCGCCGAGCCGGGCACGCTGCTGCTGGAGGCGGCTCGCTCGCTCGAGCGCGCCTCCAGGCCGGTGCAGGTGTTCGCGCACGGCGAGCGGACCGCGATGAAGGCGATCCGTCGACTGCTGCAGGACGACTGGGGACTCGAGAAGTCCGAGATGTCGCTGTCCGCGTACTGGGCGCTCGGGCGCGCCGAGGACCGGTTCCAGGAGGAGAAGCGCGAACCGATCGGCGTCATCTTCACCGAGTAGCGCCGGCCTGGAGGCGCGGCTGGCGTCGGTGGGTCGGGCTAGCGTTCCCGGCATGGTCGCCCTCTCGTGCTGCGCGCCCGGTTGCGACGCCGGTGCGGTCGCCGGGTCGGCGGTGCCCGCGGTGCCGCTGTGCGCCGGACACGTCGCCCTCGTGGTCGACGCCGCCGCCGAGCACGTCGGCGTCGAGGACGTGCTGCCCGGCCCGTGCCCGGTGTGCGGGTCGCGGGTCGGCGTGCGCTTCCCGTCGGGTGCGGTGTGTGCGACGTGCGAGTGGCGCTGGGGCGACGTGCCGGACGGGGACCTCGCTCCCCCGCGGGTCGACGTCGTGTACTACCTGCGGATGCGGGACGACTTCGGCGACCGGATCAAGATCGGGACGACGGCGAACCCGCGGCAGCGGCTCGCGGCGATCCCGCACCAGGACCTCCTCGGCTTCGAGCGCGGCGACCGGACCCTCGAGCGGCGGCGGCACGCGCAGTTCGCCGGGTCGCGGTACCCCGGTACGGAGTGGTTCCGGGTGACGCCGGAGTTGCTCGAGCACGTCGGGGTCGTGGCCGCGGGCGTGAGCGACCCGTGGGAGCTGCACGCCCGGTGGCGGAGCGAGGCGCTGGCGCTGCGCGGGTGAGGCGCGGCGCGGTGGCCGCGGCCGGCGGCGGCCGCCGGGTGCTGCGCACAACGCAAGGCACGCCGAACCACGGGGAACCGCGGTTCGGGCGCACTTCGCGCGGCGGGCGAGCGGGCGTCGCCAACGGGCGCCCGCGCACGTCGAACCACGAAAGCGACGTCGCACCAGCCGTCGCACGCGGTTCGACGTCGCTTTCGTGGTTCGACGCGGCGCCGCCACCGGCGCGCCGGTGCTGCGCACAACGCAAGGCACGCCGAGCCGCGGGGAACCGCGGTTCCGGCGCACTGTGGTTGCGCGGCAGGCGAGCGCACGCCGCCAGCGGGCGCCCGCGCACGTCGAACCACGAAAGCGACGTCGCACCAGCCGTCGCACGCGGTTCGACGTCGTTTCCGTGGTTCGACACGGCGCCGCCGGCGGCCGGCGGGTGCTGCGCACAACGCAAGTCACGCCGAGCCGCGGGGAACCGCGGTTCCGGCGCACTGTGGTTGTGTGGCGCCGACGCCCGGGCGCCCGGGCGTCAGCGCGCGTAGGCGTCGACGAAGAGGGCGCCGCGGACCTCGCGCAGCGTGTCGGCCAGGCGGGCGATCGTCCGGCCTGAGATCCCGGAGACCTCGAGGTCGTACGGCCCCAGCGCCTGCAGCCGCCCGGTCCGGATGCGGACGACCTCCCACCCGACACCGCGCACGGCACGGTCCTTCCGGCGGTCCGTCTCCTGCCGGGGTCCGACGTGCTCGAGACCGTGACGTCCGGTGGAGTCGTACTCGATCGCGACGCGGAGCTCCGGCAGGATGATGTCCGGCCAGACCTCGACGTGGTCGAAGAACGGTCGGTCGAGGCGGATCGCGGAGTGGTCGAACGTGAAGGCGAACCGCTCGGCGAGGGCGGCCCGGAGCTCGGCCTCGACCGCGGAGGCCGTCGCCGGGGCGCACGCGCTCGTGAACGACTCCCCCGAGGGCAGCCGCGGCGTCTTCGGGCAGATCGACCGCGGGACGGCCGGGGGCCGGGGCCGGCGGGGTGCACCGGGCTCCGGGCGACGAGGGCGGGACCGCGTCGACGCCACAGCACCGGCCGGGGTCCCTCGAGCCGGAGCCGCGGGCAGCGTCTGCCGACCGGTGACGCGCACGACCCGCTGCGGGACCGGCACCGCGGCCGGCCAGTCGGACGGCAGCACGGGCCAGCGCTGCGGTTGGGCCTGGACGGCGCACTCGGGGCACCAGACCGACCGGCGTCGTTCCCGACCCGGACGGGAGCGCTGCTCACCCGGGGTCGCGACGAACACGTGCCCGACGTCGCACTCCCACGTCAGCAGGACCTCGGCAGCTGGTGGCACCTGGCTGAGGACGACGCCGTGGTTCCACTCCGGGTGGTACTGCCGGACGAGCACCGGGTACGAGGACCACTCGGCACGGAACTCCCCCACGGCGTAGGGCACCGCCACGCCGCGCGACCACTGTCGGCGGCGCCACCACGCGTCGACGGGTTCGGCCACGCTGTCACGCTAGGCAGCACCACCGACAACCGCGACGGCGAGGGGGTTCAGTTCGCGAGGGCGTTCCGCACGTAGCCGACGAGGGCGTTCGCGTGCCCGTGTCCCATGCCGTGCTCGGTCTTGAGCCAGGCGACGACCTCCATGTGCTTCTGGCCGTCGAGCCGGTCCGCGACGAGGTCCAGCCACTCCTGCACGGGGCGCCCGTAGGTCTTCTCGATGCTCGGGAAGTACGACGCCGGCCCCTTCGGCTTGCTGCCGTCGGCCGGGGGCTCCGGTGCGGTCACGCGGTGTGCGGTCATGGGGGTCACGATAGCCGCCGTCCCGCGTCACAGAGCGTCATCCGATCCCCGCGTGTGACGCCGGGTTCCCTCCCGTGCCGATGTGTTTCGCGCGGCGTTGTCGCGCCTCGGCGCACCTCCTACGGTCGCGACATGACCCAGACCACCGACACGGAGCGCCCGACCGGAAGCCCCGCCGGAACTCCGACCGGAAGCCTGACCGACGCGACCATCGACGCCGCCGGCCGCGCAGCGCTCGGCCGCCCCGTCGTCCCGCTGCGCCACCCGCCGCGGTGGATCGCCGCGGCGGTCGTCCTCGTGGTCCTCCTGAACTTCGTCGAGACGCTCTTCACCAACGAGCAGTGGGGCTGGCCGGCGGTCGGCAAGTGGCTGTTCAGCCCGGCGATCCTGACCGGCCTGCAGCTCACCCTCGTCGCGACGGCACTGAGCGCGGTGATCAGCTTCGCCGGCGGCATCGTCGTGGCGATCGGCCGGCTCTCGCGCAACCCGGTGCTGTCCGGGCTCGCCTGGGGCTACGTGTGGCTGTTCCGTTCGGTGCCGCTCATCCTGGTGCTCGTCTTCCTCTACAACCTCGGGTCGCTGTACCCGACCATCGGCATCGGCGTCCCGTTCGGACCGCAGTTCGAGGTCCCGACCGCGAACGTCCTCAGCGACCTGGCGATCGGCGTCATCGGGCTGAGCCTCAGCGAGATCGCCTACGCGTCCGAGATCGTCCGCGCCGGTGTGCTCGCCGTCGACCACGGCCAGCACGAGGCCGCGCAGGCCCTCGGGCTCCCCCGCCGCCGCCAGTTCGTGCGGGTGATCCTGCCGCAGGCGCTCCGCTCGATCGTGCCGGCCTTCGTCAACCAGATCGTCGGCCTGCTCAAGGCGTCCTCGCTGCTGTTCTACGTGTCGCTCCTCGACCTGTTCGGCGTGGTGCAGAACCTGTCGAGCACGTACCCGACGGACATCATCCCGCTGCTCGTCGTCGCGACGATCTGGTACCTCGCCCTCACGAGTGCGGTGTCGATCGTCCAGTACTACGTCGAGCGATGGACGGCGCGCGGCTCGATCCGCGCCCTCCCGCCGACGCCGTTCCAGCGGCTCCGGTCCGCGGTGCGCCGCGGTGCCGGGCGCGGCCGGGGAGGCCCAGGAGGCGCGGATCGCCCCTCCTCGTCGGCACGCGCTGCACAGGTGCTCGCCGCCAACCGCGTGGTCGCGTCCGGCCAGAACGACGGGAAGGCCATCTGATGAGCGCCACCATCGGCATCCACGGCGCCGTGAAGGCGTTCGGCGACAACGTCGTCATCGACGGCGTCGACCTGTCGCTGCCGTCCGGGAGCGTCACCGTGATCCTCGGCCCGTCCGGGTCCGGCAAGTCCACGCTGCTGCGGGCGATCAACCACCTCGAACCCCTCGACCGCGGTGTCGTCACCGTCGGCGGCGAGACCATCGGCGTCCGGGTGCGGACCGGGCGCGACGGGGTCCCCCGCTACAAGGAGCTGCCCGAGCGCCTGATCCTGCGGCAGCGCTCCCGGATCGGGTTCGTGTTCCAGCACTTCAACCTGTTCCCGCACCTCACCGCGCTCGAGAACGTGGCCGAGGGCCCGATCGCCGCCGGTGTCCCCGCCGCCACCGCGAGGGCCCGGGCCCAGACGCTGCTCGAACGCGTCGGCCTCGGCGACCGCGGCGCCACCCGCCCGCGCCAGCTCTCCGGCGGGCAGCAGCAGCGCGTGGCGATCGCCCGGGCGCTGGCGCTCGAGCCCTCGGTGGTCCTGCTGGACGAACCGACCTCGGCGCTCGACCCGGAACTGGTCGGCGAGGTGCTCGGCGTGATCACGGACCTCGCCGAGTCCGGTACGACGCTCGTCATCGTCACGCACGAAGTCGCCTTCGCCCGCGAGGTCGCCGACCACGTCGTCTTCCTCGACCACGGCCGCATCGTCGAGCAGGGCCCGCCCGCACAGCTCATCGACGATCCGCAGCACCCCCGCACGCGCGACTTCCTGTCCCGCGTCCGCTGAACTCCCCACCCGTTCCGACCCGACCCGACCCCTGGAGAACCATGTCCGCGATCACCCCCTCCCGCTGGCGGCACCGCGCCGGCGCCCTCGTCCTCGCCGCCGGCGTCGTCGTCGCCCTCGCCGGCTGCGCCGCCAACGCCAGCGCCGGCACCGGCTCGGACGACGGCACCGTCACGATCGGCGCCGCCTCGAACGGCGCCGCGACCGAGACGAAGGTCTCCGTGCAGGAGGACTCGAAGCTCCACGACGAGCTCCCCGCCGACGTCAAGCAGTCCGGCAAGCTCGTCATCGGCATCGGGGCCCTGCCGTCCGGGTACCCGCCCCTCGCCTTCACCGGCGACGACCAGAAGACGCTGACCGGCTCCGAGCCCGACCTCGGCCGTCTCGTCGCGGCGAAGCTCGGCCTCGAGCCCCAGGTGAAGAACGCCACGTGGGACAACCTGTTCGTCGGCATCGACGGCGGGTCGGTCGACGTCGGCCTGTCGAACATCACCGTGACGGAGCAGCGCAAGGAGAAGTACGACTTCGCCTCGTACCGCCAGGACAACCTCGCGCTGCAGGTGAAGGAGGGCAGCTCCCTGCGGTTCGACGGAGATCCGTCCGTGCTCGCCGGCAAGACGATCGCCACCGACTCCGGCACGAACCAGGAGAAGATCCTGCTCGGGTGGAAGGCCGACCTCGCGGAGCAGGGCAAGACCATCACGGTGAAGTACTACCCGGACGCGAACGCGAAGCTCCTCGCCGTGCAGTCCGGCAAGGTCGACGGCTACCTCGGCCCGAACCCGACGATCGCCTACCAGAACAAGCAGAACGCGGGGACGGCGAAGGCGACGACGACCGCGGGCACGTACTCGGGTGCCGGCGCCGACCTGCAGGGGCTCATCGCGGCGACCACCAAGAAGGGCGACGGGCTCGCGAAGCCGGTCCAGGAGGCCATCAACGAGCTCATCGACGACGGCACGTACGCCAAGTGGCTCACGGCCTACAACCTGTCGAGCGAGGCTGTGAAGCAGTCCGAGCTCAATCCGGAGGGCCTGCCGCTCGACGCCAGCTGATCCGGCACGCGCTGTCCGACACCCCCGTGGCCGATCTGGCCGCGGGGGTGTCGTCGCGCGTGCCCTCGGGGCGCGGTGCGGTGCGGTGCGATGCCGTGCCGTGCCGTGCCGTGCGACAAGGTCGACGTCGTACGACAGCAGTCACGTCGCTCGTTGCGCACGCGGGCATCCGCGGACGCACGACAGCGACACGGTCGACGTCGTACGACAACGACGATGTCGCGTCGGGCCGAGTCGGCAATGGACCAGCCGTGCGCGGGACGCGCGCACACGACGGACGGGAGGCGCGGTGCCAGCTGGCACCGCGCCTCCCGTCCGTCGGCCGGCCACGTCTCAGACCGCGGCCGGCACCGCCTGCTCGGCACGCCGCGCCCACTCGGCCGCGAGCAGCTCGTAGGAGCGCACCCGCGCGTCGTGGTCGTGCGTGATCGTCGTGACGAGGAGCTCGTCCGCCCCGGTGGCGCGGCGCAGCGTCTCGAGCTGGTCCGCGACCCTGCCGGCATCGCCGACGAACCGCGTGGCGATGCGGTCCGCGACCGATGCCGCCGCCGCGTCGTCCAACGGGTGCTCCCGGGCCCACTCGGGCGTCGGGTACTCGATCGCCCCGACACCGGAGCGGATCGAGTGCACCCACTGGCCGTAGCCGAGGGCGAGTCCGGACGCCTCGTCGGTGTCCCGGCCGACGACGACGTCCGCCGACACGATGACGTGCGGCGCGTCGAGCACACCGGGGCGGAACGCGTCGCGGTACGCCTCGACCGACGCCAGGACCGTGCCCGGCGACGTGTGGTAGTTCGCGCCGTAGGGCAGGCCGAGCGCGCCGGCCGCCCGTGCGCTCGCACCCCCGGTGGAGCCGTGGATCCAGAGTTCGACGGGGGTGCCGGCGGCGGGCGGCGCCTCGACGACCGCGCCGTCGTGCGACCAGGTCCCGTCGAACAGCGCCCGGATCAGGTCGAGTTCGCCCTCGAACCGGTCGACGTCGCCCGGCACGCGACCGAGCAGCTCGCCCTGCAGCGCGAACCGGCTGCGCGGGGCGATCCGGAAGTCGAACGGTGCCGGGATGAGCAGCCCGTCGACGACCTCGTCCTCGCGCGGGGCGAGCGACGGCGGCTTCGGGGCACCGGGTGCGGGGGCACCGGACCGGCCGAGACCGAGGTCGATCCGCGGCCCGTACACCGCGGCGAGCGTGCCGAAGGCCTCGGCGATCTGCAGTCCGCGGACGTTGCCGACCAGTGTCGCCGCGCTGCCGACGCGGATCGTCGAGGTCGCGGCGGCCACGGCCCCGATCACGATGTTCGGTGCGCTGCCGGCGACACCCGGGTTGAGGTGGTGCTCGGCGAGCCAGTACCGGGCGTACCCGGCACGCTCGGCGTGCTGCGCGAGGTCGATCGTGCGGTGCAGCGCCTGCGCGGCGGTGGACCCGGCGCTGACCGGGACGAGGTCGAGGACGGACAGGGGGACGGCGGTCATGCTGCGTTCGTCCAGGCGCCGGTGAGCTGGTCGAGGCGGGTGTCCGCGCCGAACGCGATGCCGTGCACGTCCTTCGTGGTGGCGATGATGCTGGTGAGTTCGTGCACGGGGACGAAGTCCACCTGCGACGCGATCCGTTCCTGGATCGCCGCGAACGTGGCCGCACGCTCGGTGGAGGACGACTGCGAGAGCTCCTTCGTGAACAGGGCGTCGAGCGTGCCGTCGGCGGCGCCGATCGACTGGGCGCCGTCGCTCGAGAACTTCGAGCGGAGGACGTCGCCGTCGGCGCGGGAGCTGTTGTCCCACGCGAGGTCCCAGTCCCCGCTACTGGTGTTGGCGAGGTACTGCGGGACGGTGCCGCTCTCGAGGGTCAGGCCGACGCCGACCTTCCGCAGCTCCTGCTGGATGAGTTCGAGCGAGGTCTGGTTCGGCCCGAAGTTCGTGATCCAGATGAGCTTGAGCCGCAGCTCCTGGCCGTCCTTCGCGCGGATGCCGTCGGAGCCGGTCTTCCACCCGGCCTCGTCGAGCGCCTGCTCGGCCGCGGCCGGGTCGTACGAGATCGCCGGGGAGGTGTCGGTGTACCCGGGGGTGGTCGAGCCGAGCACCGACGTCGCGACCTCGAACAGGTCGTTCAGGGACGTGTCCCGGACGGTCTTCGGGTCGACGGCCTGCGCGATCGCCCTGCGGACGACGAGGTCGGACACGAGCGGGCGCTTCTGGTTGAACGTGAGCCCGAACACCTGCCCGGGGTTGGCACGGGTCACGAGCTCGTACTGCGACTCGAGCGTGTCGACGTCGCTCGGCTGCACGCTGCTGATCGCGTCGAGCTGGCCGGACTGCAGGCTGCCGGTGCGGACGCTCGCCTCCGGGACGACCTGGAACGTCACCTTCGACAGGTGCGCCGCGCCGGTGTTCGACCGCGCGGCCGGGCCCCAGTCGTAGTCCTTGCGCTTCGTCAGGACGGTGGAGGTGTTCTTCGTGTACGACGACAGCGTGAACGGCCCCGTCCCGATGACGGCCGTGCCGTCGGCCCGGTCCTCGAACGGCGTCTCGGTGGTCTTCGGTGCGACGATGCCGAGCGCGACCGACGCGGTGGCGTTCGGGAACGCGGCGTTCGGCGTCGTGAAGTCGACCTCGACGGTGTCGTCGTCGACGACCTTCGTCTCCCGGTACCCCGAGAAGTACGCGGCGGCGGTGCTGGACGCCCCGGCCTTCGCGATGTCGTCGAAGGTGTCCTTCACGGCGGTGGCGTCGAAGGCCGACCCGTCGGAGAACGTCACACCGGAGCGCAGGTCGAACGTGAACGCGGTCGCGTCGGCGTTCGCCGAGTACTTCGTCGCCAGCCAGGGCTTCAGCGAGCCGTCCGACGGGTCCTGCCAGAGCAGCGAGTCGACGAGCTGCCGGGTGATGGCGAGGGTGTCGTTGCCGGCGCCGGTCCCGGTCGGGTTGAGCGTGATCGGGTCGTTGGCGATCGCGTAGGTCAGAGAGCCGCCGTCGACGGGCTTCGACGAGGACGACGACGCGGTGCCGCCCGACGAGCAGCCGGCCATCACCAGGGCCGCCGCGGTGCCGGTCGCGATCGCGACCACCAGACGGATCGGGGTGCGGTGGATGGTCATGAGACTCCTTCGGAGGGGGTGAGGGGTGCGACGCGCCGGGATCGTCCGGGGATCGCGTCGAGCAGGGCACGGGTGTACTCGTGCTGCGGGTGGTGGAGGACCTCGGCGACAGCGCCGTGCTCGACCACGCGCCCGCCCCGGAGGACGGACACCTCGTGGGCGATGCGGCGGACGACGGCGAGGTCGTGCGAGATGAACAGGTACGAGACGCCGAGTGTCTCCTGCAGCGACGCGAGCAGGTCGAGGATCTGCGCCTGGACGGACACGTCGAGCGCCGAGACCGGTTCGTCCAGGACGACGAACGACGGGTCGAGCGCGAGCGCCCGGGCGATGGCGACGCGCTGCCGCTGGCCGCCCGACAGCTCCGACGGTCGCCGCCCCGCCGCCGATGCCGGCAGTGCCACGAGGTCGAGCAGCTCCGCCGTACGGGCCGCACGCGACCGCCGGGTGCCGATCCCGAACGCCGCGAGGGGGTCGGCGATGATCGACCCGACCGACAGCCGCGGGTGCAGGGCCGCGTACGGGTTCTGCTGCACGATCTGCGCGCGTCGCCGGTACGCCCGCAGCGCCGCACCGCGGGCGGCGCTCACGTCGTCGCCGTCGAACCGGACGGTGCCCCCGTCGGCGCGCTCGAGACCGAGCACGAGGCGCGCCGTGGTCGACTTCCCGGACCCGGACTCCCCCACCAGCGCGAGGGTGCGGCCGCGCGGGACGGTCACGTCGACGCCGTCGACGGCGGCCACGCGGGCGAAGGACTTCCGCAGGCCCGTCGCGACGACGAGCGGGTCGTCACCGCCGGACGGGAGGCGCGGGTCGGCCCCCACGGACACGGTCACGTCGTCGAGACTGGGCGCCGCGGCGATGAGCGCGCGCGTGTACGCCTCGCGGGGAGCGCCGAGCACCTCGGCGGGGGTGCCCTGCTCGACGATCCGCCCCTCGGACATCACGACGATCCGGTCCGCCCGGTCCGCGGCGACCCCGAGGTCGTGCGTGATGAAGAGCACGCTCGTCCCCCGCTCGGCGACGAGTCGGTCGAGGTGGTCGAGGATCGTCCGCTGCACGGTGACGTCGAGGGCGCTCGTGGGCTCGTCGGCGACGAGGAGCTCCGGGTCGCCGATCAGTGCGATGGCGATGAGCACCCGCTGCCGCATGCCGCCGGAGAGTTCGTGCGGGTACTGCTCCGCGCGCAGTTCCGGACGGTCGATCCCGGCGCGACGGAGCTCCTCCACGGCGCGCTGGCGGGCGTCGGTCCCGGTCGCGATCCCGTGGATCTCGAGCACCTCGGCGACCTGCCGACCGATGCGCGTGACGGGGTTGAGCGAGACGGTCGGGTCCTGCGGGACGAAGCCGATCCGGACGCCGCGGACACGACGGACCTCGGCGTCGGACGCGGTGACCAGGTCGAGGTCCGCGGAACCGGCGGCGGTCCCGGAGAGCCGCACCGTGCCTCCCGTCAGCTCGGCCGCTGCGGGCAGGAGCCGCAGGACCGCGTGCGCCGTCGTCGACTTGCCCGAACCGGACTCGCCGACGATCGCGACGCGCTCGCCGCGACCGACGTCGAGGGAGACGCCGTGCAGCGCCGTCCGCGCGTGCCGGCCGTGGTCGTACGCGACCGTGAGGTCACGGATGCTGAGGAGGCTCATCGGACGGCCCGCCGTTCGGTGTCGAGTGCCCGGGCGACGCGGTTTCCGGCGAGGACCGTGACCGCGATGACGAGACCGGGGATGGTCGTCAGCCACCACGAGGTGGCGATGAAGTCGCGGCCGGTCGAGACGAGCGAGCCCCACTCCGGTGCCGGCGGCTGGGCGCCGTAGCCGAGGAAGCTCAGGCTGGAGACGGCGAGGATCGCGGTGCCGAACTCGAGCGCGGCGAGGACGAGCACCGGGCCGGCCGCGTTCGGCAGCACGTGCACGAGCAGCACCCGCCACCAGCGGTTCCCGTTCGCCGTGGCCGCCTCGACGTACGGGGCGGTGCGGACCCGGACGACCTCGGAGCGCATGATCCGGGCGATGGTGGCGATGCTCGCGACGCCGACCGCCACCGCGACGTTCACGGTGCCGAAGCCCAGGACGGTGACGATCGTCAGCGACAGCAGCAGGCTCGGGATGGCGAGCAGGACGTCCGCGATGCGCATGAGCACGGTGTCGACCACCCCGCCGACGAACCCGGCGAGGAGCCCGACCACCGAGCCGCCGACGAGCCCGATGAGGATCGCGAGGATCGCCGCCTGCAGGGTGAGCGCCGTGCCGTGCACGACGCGGGCGTACAGGTCGCGGCCGAGCTGGTCGGTGCCGAACCAGTGTGCGGCGTCGGGCGCGGTGAGCTTCACGGCGGGTTCCGCGGCGAGCGGGTCGAGGTGGGTCAGGGCGCCGGGGAGCAGCGCGGCGAGGACGACCAGGGCGAGCCAGAGCACGGCGAGCGTGAGGGTCGGCCGGGCGACGACGCCCCGGAGTGCGGTCGCGCCGCCGGGGACGCGGTCGGAGACGAGCGAAGCGGGACGGCCGATCGCGAGCTGCGTGGTCTCGGTCATGCGGGGACTCCCTGGGGTGTCGGGGCGGTGGTGCCCGTGGTGGCACCGGGGCCCGCGGCGTCGCCCGTGCCGCCGCCCGGTGTCGGGCCGTCCTGCTCCCGGAGCTTCCGGCGGCTCCCGGCCAGGACGACACGCGGGTCGAGGAGCGGGTACACGAGGTCGACGACGAGGTTCGCGACGACGAAGATCGCCGCGGCGACGAGCACGATGCCCTGGACCACGGGGATGTCCTGCCCCTGCACGGCGGTCGCGGTGACGCGGCCGAGGCCCGGGCGGGAGAACACCGTCTCGGTGACGACGGTGCCGGAGAACAACTGTCCGACGATGAGGCCGGTCACGGTGAGGGCCGGCAGCGCGGCGTTCTTCAGCGCGTGCCGGAGCTGCACCCGCCAGCGTCCGGCGCCCTTGGCGTACGCGGTGTCGACGTACGGCTCACGGAGCGTCGCGACCAGGGACTTCGACAGCAGCTGGGCGATCGTCGCGCCGGTCGGCAGCGCCAGGGTGATCGCGGGGAGGACGACCGACGACGGTCCCTCGCCGCCGAACGCCGGGAACACGTGCAGGCCGAACGAGAACCACTGCACGAGCAGCAGGGCGAACCAGAAGCCCGGGACGGCGACACCGACCGGCGGCAGTTGCAGCAGGAACTGCCCGAGGGCGCGGTTCCGGGTCCACGTGGCGAGGACCGCGAGCCCGCCGCCGAACACGATCGCGAGCAGCAGGCCGACGACGGCGATCTGCGCGGTGGGACCGACGGCCTCGCCGATGACCTCGGTGACGGGTCGTCCGACGCCGATCGAGCGGCCGAGGTCGCCCGTGAGCAGCGAACCGAGGTGCTGGAGGTACTGCACGAGCACGGGCTGGTCGAGTCCGTACTGGTGGCGGAGGGCGTCGAGCTGCGCCTGCGTCACGTCGGTGGCGTCCGGACCGAGCATGATCCGGGCGGGGTCGCTCGGCAGGACGTAGAGGACGAAGAAGGAGATCGTCCACGCCGCCCAGAGCACGAGCACCGCCTGCCCGATGCGCGAGAGCACGTACCGGGTCACGCCGCCACCACCGTCCGCGCTGGTGCCCACCCGAGGGCCGGCGCGACCCTCGACACGACGTCCGAGACGATCTGCTCGTACTCGTCGCCGGCGAACTCGTACGGCAGCTCGACCCGGAACTCGTCGACCTCGGCGAGCGTGGCGTCCCGGACGAGCTGCTCGACGATCTGCTCGGCCGATCCCACGAGGTCCGCCGAGAACAGGGTGCGCCGGGGACCCTGCGGTGCCCTCTGCCGGTCGAGACGCGACTCGTACCAGGTCCGGTAGCGCTCACGCGAGACGCGGTCGGCCGAGTCCGTCGGGACGACGCATCGTCCCCAGGCGACGCGGGGTGTCCGGCCGGACGGGAGCGCGGCGCGGTAGGCGGCGAGCTGGTTCCGCTGAGCGGTGCCGTAGTCGTTCGTGCCCTCGCCCGAGGTGAGGTTGCCGATGAGCAGGTTGAGCCCGGCGCTGCCCGCGAAGGCGGCCGACCGGAGCGATCCCCCGCCGTACCAGACCCGGTCGACGAGCCCCGGTGCGTACGGCTGCAGCCGCGGGCGCTGGACGTTGCCGGGGCTCTGGATCACGGTGTCGTCCCCGCCGAGGAAGTCCCCGCGCAGGTTGTCGACGAAGCGGGTGACCCGTCCGTAGCCGCGGTCGAAGGAGCGCCAGTCGCCGTCGAACACCAGGTCGCCGAGGATGCCCTCGTGCGGGGCGCTCGTCGACAACCCGACCTGGACCCGCCCGTGCGACAGGACGTCGGCGAGCGAGAAGTCCTCGGCGAGGCGGAACGGGCTCTCCCACCCGATCGGCACGACGGCGACGCCGAGCTCGATCGCGCTCGTGCGCTGCGAGGCCGCGGCGAGGAACACCGCCGCCGACCCGATGCCGTGCTCGAGGTGACGGTGCCGGACCCAGGCGCCGTCGACGCCGAGCCGCTCCGCCGTGGCGAAGAGGTCGAGCGTGGCCTCGAGGCCGTCGACGGGTGCGTCGTCCGCGAAGTTCCCCGGCACGAGGATCGACAGGCTGCGCACCGTCACGCGAGCACCCCCCGGCGGTCCCGGATGGTCCCGGGCAGACCGAGCGTCTCGCGGAGCGTCGCGCCCTCGGTGTAGGACTCCCGGTACACGCCGCGCTCCTGCAGCAGCGGGACGACCGTGTCGACGAACTCGTCGAGGCCGTACGGGTTGGTGTGCGGGACCACGACGAACCCGTCCGTCGCGCGTTCCTGGACGTACCGGTCGATCTCGGCGGCGATGTGCGAGGGCGTCCCGACGAACCCGCCGCGCGTCGACACCGCGATGACGAGCTCGCGGATGGACAGGTGCTCGGCCTCGGCGCGGTCGCGCCACGACCGCACGAGCGCCGGCACGTCGCGGGTGTGCCGTGCGCGGCCGCGGGTGATCGCGGCGCCCTCGAGGTCCGGCTCGACGTCGGGCAGCGGGCCGTCCACGTCGTACCCGGACAGGTCGCGGTTCCACACCTGCTCGAGGAATGCGATCGCCGTTGCCGGGCTGACCTGGGCGCGCTGGATCGCCCGGGCCCGCTCGGCGGCGTCCGCGGCGGTGTCTCCGAGGACGAACGTCGACGCGGGCAGGATGTGCAGCTCGTCCTTCGAGCGGCCGACGCGCTCGAGGCGCGCCGTGATGTCGTCGTAGTAGGACTTCGCGTCGTCGAACTCGGTGTGCAGCGAGAAGATCACCTCGGCGTGCGCCGCAGCGAGGTCGCGCCCCTCGTCGGAGTCGCCGGCCTGCACGACCACCGGGTGCCCCTGCGGGCTCCGAGGCACCGGGAACGTCCCGGTCACGTCGAACTGCGGCCCGTGGTGGTCGACGTCGCGGATCCGGGAACGGTCGGCGAACACGGCCGAGGCCACGACGGCGTCGGACTCCCACGAGTCCCAGAGCTCGCGGGACAGCTCGATGAACTCCGCCGCCCGCGTGTACCGGTCGGCGTGGTCCAGGAACCCGCCACGACGGAAGTTCGCGCCGTGGAACGCGTCCGAGCTGGTCACGACGTTCCAGCCGGCGCGTCCGTCGGTGAGGTGGTCGAGCGTCGCCAGCTGCTTCGCGAGTTCGAGCGGCTCGTTGAACGTGGTCTGCAGCGTGCCGACGAGCCCGATGTGCTCGGTGACCCCGGCGAGGGCGGCGAGGACCGCGAGCGTGTTCGGGCGCCCGACGACGTCGAGGTCGTGGATGCGCCCCTTCTGCTCGCGGAGCCGCAGGCCCTCGGCGAGGAACAGGTAGTCGAACAGCCCGCGCTCGGCGTTCCGGGCGAAGTGCTCGAACGACGAGAACGCGATCTGGCTCTCGGCCCGGTCGTCGCTCCAGATCGTGGTGTTGTTGACGCCCGGGAAGTGGGCGGCGAGGTGGACCTGACGCTTGGCGCTCATGCTGAGACCTCCACGGGGGCGGATGCGGACGCGTACCGGCTGGCCGCCGGGGCGATGCCGAGCCGCGTGCGCAGGTCGGCGGTGGGACGCGAGGCCACGTCGGCACGGAGGCCGGCCGTGACGAGCGCGGGGACGAGCTCGCGGGCGATCGCCGTGGAGTCGAGCGGGATGCGCAGCGGGCGGAGCCGGACACCGGCGAACCCGAGGTCCCGCAGGTCTCCGATGAGCGTCACGAGCTCGGGCACGGTCGTCGCCAGCACGGACGTGTCGGACGTCGACGCGTACGGGGCACCGGCAGCCGTGTCGAGCGAGGCCAGCGCGTCGGCGGCGGCGGCCGACGACGACCCGATGAGCACCGCGAGGTCGGCGAGGACCGGACGACGGACGTCCGAGCCGGCCTCCTGCTCGAGGTGACGGATCTCCGACAGCAGGTCCCGCGCCTCCCGTCCCTCGTACCCGGGCGTGACGAGCACGACGTCCGCAGCGTCCACCGCGAACGCGGCCGCGTCCGCGCGGTGCGCCAGCGAGAAGACCGGCGGACGGCCCTGCGGCGACCGCGGCACGATCGACGCGCCGTGGACCGAGAGGAAGGACCCCGCGAACTCGGCGTTGTGGATGCGGTCGCGGTCGATGAACCGGCCGGTGGTCACGTCGCGGATGATCGCGTCGTCGTCCCAGCTGTCCCAGAGTCGCGACACGACCTCGGCGACCTCGCGCGCCTCGTCGAAGAGGACGGACGCCTCGTCGCCGCCGGGACGGCGCCCGAAGAGCGCTGCCTCGCGGGGCGTCGGGCTCACCTGGATCCGCCACCCGGCTCGCCCCTGCGAGACGTGGTCGAGGGTCTGGAGGCCCGTGGCGACGTGGAACGGTTCGGTGTGCGTCACCGAGACGGTCGGCACCAGACCGAGCGCGCGCGTCGCGGGGGCGACCGCGTTCGCGACGAGGAGGGCGTCGAGGCGGCCGACGACCGTGCTCGTGTCGAGGTCGCCCGCCGCGTCCACCGGACCGGCGGTGAAGGAGTCCTCGATCGTGACGGCGTCGACGCCGAGGCGGTCCTGCTCCACGACGACGTCGCGCCAGTGCCGGAGGCTGGTGAGGCGCTGCGCCGCGGGACCGGCGGTGCGCCAGGCGGCGGGGTGCCAGCCGGCGCCCTGCAGGGCGGTGACGAGGGTGATGCGGTCGGGCATGGGGTGCGCTTCCGTCGGGTGTGGTCGGTGGTCAGTGCTGGTGCGACGCGGAGGTCGCGGAGTCGGAGGGAGCCGCGGCGTCGGCGCCGAACTTGAAGCCGAGGCGGCCGTGGGCGAACCCGCCGCCGGCGCGGATGGCCGTGGCGACCCAGGCGGCCTCGGCGAGCTCGGCCTCGTTCGCGCCGGCCGTGACCGCGCGCTGGCTGTGGCCGTCGATGCAGTAGACGCACTGCGTGGTGATGCCGACCGCCAGTGCGATGAGCTCCCGGTACTTCAGCGGGATCTCGCGACCCTCGGCCCGGAACACCGACTCGTCGAACTGCACGAAGGCCGAGAGGATGTCCGGGGTCTGCTGCTTGTAGACCTTCGTGAAGGTCTTGTCGTGCTCGCGGTCGAGGTAGTCGGTCATGGTGGCGACGCTATGACCGACCGGGCCCGGGCACGACGGGTGTTGCGGAGCGTGACCGGGCGTTGCCCCGTGTGACGCGGCGGGCCCGGTCGCCACGTCACACGGCGTCACGCGGCGGGCGCCCTACAGCCCGCGCGCCCGCGCACCGAGCCGCCCGCGCAACGTGACGTCCTCGTACTCGCGGTGGAACACACCGTGCCGCTGCAGGATCGGCACGAGCTCGTCGACCACGGTCTCGAGGCCGCGCGGGAACTCGTCGATCATCAGGTTGAAGCCGTCGGCGGCCCCGGTCCGGTACCACTCCTCGATGGTGTCGGCGGCCTGCTCCGGCGTGCCGACGACGATCCGGGCGCCGTACCCGCCGAAGCCGCGCAGGACCTCTCGCAGGGACGTGTTGTGCGCGCGGACCCAGCGCACGACGGTCTCGTGGTACCCGAGCGAGGGGCCGTAGGTGACGGGGTCGACCTCGCGGTCGAGGATCGCCGCGGGGACCGGCGCGTCCGGGTCGAGGTCGGTGAGGTCGGCGTCGAGGTGCGTCCCGAGCGCCCGCAGGGAGTAGCCGTCCGGGGCGAGTGCCTCGAGCTCGTCGAACCGCTGCTGCGCCTCGGCCTCGGTGCTGCCGAGCACGAGCGACAGCCCCGGGACGATCGCCACGTCCGCCGCCCGCCGGCCGTACGTCCGGGCCGCCTGCTTGACGGCGCGGTAGTGCTCCCGGGCGGGCTCGGGTGTCAGCTCGACGGCGAACACGCCCTCGGCGACGCGCGCGGCGAGGTCTCGTCCGTGCGGCGATCCCCCGGCCTGGAACACCACCGGGTGTCCCTGCGCCGACGGCGGGACGGTGATCGTCCCCGCGAACTCGGTGAACTCGCCGTGGTGGTCGACGGGCAGCCCGGTGGCGGCGGACCGCCAGAGCGCCTGCACGAGGTCGACGACCTCGCCGGCGCGGGCGTACCGCTCGGGTCGCTCCGGGTTCGTCGCGACGCCGAAGTTCGCCGACACCGACCGGTCGTAGGTCGTCACGGCGTTCCACGCCACGCGGCCGCCGGAGACCGTGTCGAGGGACAGGAGCCGCTCGGCGAGGTCGACCGGGTCGTTGTAGGTCGTCGACGCCGTCCCGACGAGTCCGAGGTGCGTGGTCGCGGCGGCGATCGCCCCGAGCGCCACGAACGGCTCGAGCAGCCCGTACGCGCGGACGTTCGGGTCGCCGAGCGCGGGGTGGTCCGCGAAGAACACCATGTCCAGCAGCCCGCGTTCGGCGGTCCGGCCGAGGTCCTCCCAGAACCCGGCGGTCAGCAGGTCGGTCGGCTCGACGTCCTGGGTCCGCCAGGCCGCCGGCCGCTGTCCGAAACCCTGCAGGTTGACGCCGAGGACGAGCCCGGCATCGGTGTCGGCGCTCATGCGCCGACCGGCGCGGGGACCGGCAGACCGAGCAGGTCGCGCAGCGTCCGCCGGTGGGCACCGGGGCCGGTCGGGGTCCGGGAGGCGCGACTCGGCTCCGACGCACCGGCCCCGCCCGGCAACGGGACGAGCGGGCGCGCGGCCCCGCCGAGCACCAGGTCGGCACCCTCGTGTGCGACGTCGTGCCAGACCGCGAGGACGGGTTCGCCCTGCCGGCTCGACGGCGTCGTCAACGGCCCCCGGACCCGGTACCCGTCCGGCCCGCCGTCGTGGTCGAGCGGGAGGATCCGGGTCGTGTCGGCGAACCGGCCGGCTGCGCGGTCGCCGACGATGCTGTCGAGCGGCCACGTCCGCCAGAGGCCGCGCACCACCTCGGCGAACTCGGCCGGGTCGTGCTGCTCCCCCGTCGCCGGCAGGCCGTGGTCCCGCGCTCCGACGACGAGTCCGACCCGGGCGTCCAGGACGTGGTCGAGGGACAGCACCCGGCGGGCGACGTTGTACGGGTGCTCCCGGGTCGGGGCCGCGGCGACGAGCAGCCCGTGCGTGGGCAGTGCACGGCCGAGGGCGAGCGCCGCGGTGGTCGGGTCGAGCCGGTGGCCACGACCGCGTTCGGCGTCGAACCGGTCGGTGCCGATCGCGACGACCGCGGCGCCCGAGGCCCGGATCCGGTCGGCGAGCCGGGCGATCCCACCGGGTCGGGCGACGGCGGCGGCGAGGTCGCCGTCCGGCACGGCGACGATGGTCGGTGCGGGTGTCTCGGTCACGGTGGTCCCTCCGTACGCGTGCAGAGCGGCCCGCCACCGTCGCCTCCCCAGCGTCCGTGGCGGGCCGGTGCCGACGACCGTACGGGGCAGCGCGGTCCCGGCGGGTGCAGGTGTCGTCCGGTTTCGCCTCGTGACGGCGGGTTACACGCGGTCGAGCGGGCTGGCGCCGTTCACGAGCAGGTCCCCGACGATGCGCCGCTTGTGCACGCGCGGGTTGTGCGACGCCAGGGTCCGGGCGTTCCGCCAGTGCCGGTCGAGCCCCAGGGAGCGGAACGTGCCGCTCGACCCGAGGGCGTCGAACACGAGCGTCGTCGCGTCGAGCACGGCGTCGGTGACCACCGTCTGCGCCTGGGCGACCGCGATCCAGCTCCGCTCGAGCGCGTCGCGCAGCACCGGGTCCGTCGAGGGGTCCGCCCCGGCGGCGCGGAGTCCGGTGTGGCGGTCGACGGCGGCGTCCACCGGTCCGAGGCTCGCGGTGAACGCGGCGTCGGCGGCGTACACCCGGGCCGCGACGGTGCCGATCGTGCTGAGCAGCTCGGGGTCTGCGGTCGGGTCCGTGGTCGTGCCGTTGTGGTGCCCGCGCTGCCGGGAGCGCAGCGCCTCGATCCCCTCGCGGAGGGCCGCGCGCCCGATGCCGACGAGGATCGCGTGCATCACCGTCTGGTAGTACTGCTCCTGGTACGGGTAGCGCGTCGTGTACGGCAGGACCCGCTCGTCGGGCACGTGCACGTCGGTGTACGTCACGCTCCCGCTGCCGGTGATCCGCTGGCCGAACCCGTCCCAGTCGTCGCCGATCCGCACGCCCGGGTCGCGGGCGTCCACGAGCGCGACGAACCGTGCTCCGGCGTCGTCGAGCGCCAGCACCGTGATCCACCGGGCGTAGATGCTCCCCGTCGAGTAGAACTTCCGGCCGGTGACGCGCCAGCCGCCGTCCGGGTCCGGGGTGAGCCGCGTGCTGATGTCCGCTCCGGCCGGGTTCGGCGTCTCGCTCCACCCACCGCCGACGAACTCCCCGCCACCGAGTCGTTCGACGATCGCCCGGTCGGAGGCGCTCCCCTCGGCGTGCACCCGGTCCTCGATGAACGAGAAGTGGTTCCGCCACACGTGCGCGAGGTTCGGGTCGACCTCGGCGATCTCGGCGACCGCCCGGAACACGTCCGACAGCCGTGCCCCGACCCCGCCCCACGCGACCGGGGTGCGCCAGCGCGCGAACCCGGCGTCGACGAGCCACCCGAGCTGGTCGGTGGCGAGCTGCTCCTCGCGCTCCCGCTGCCGGGCGTCGAGGGCAATCCGCTCGATCACCGGTCGCAGCGGCGCGATCAGTTCCTCGTAGCGGGCGTCGGCCGGGATCTCACTCGGGCACATGGCGGCACGCTACCGGCGGTCGGGCGTCGTGCCCGTGCCCGCTGCAACCCGGCGTCACACCCGCACGGGGACGGCCCGGGATCACCACGCGATGCGGGCGAACTCCTCGCGCAGGCGCCGTGCGCGTCCGGGGTGGACCTGCTCGACCCACCCGATCCGCCCGAGCAGGTGCGCCCGGAAGTCGGGGTGCCCAGCACGGTTCTGCGACGCCGGACCGTGCTCGGCGGCGTTGTGCAGGATCGCGTGCAGCCGGTCGACCTCGTGCCGACCCGGTGACGTCCGGTCGTTGACGACGACCCCGGTGACCGACTGCCGCGTGCCGCGTCGCCGCACCCGGGTCTTCGACGGGTTCAGCCGGAGTCCCTGCTCCGTGACGATCCGGTCGACCCCGCGCAGGAACGCGTCCGGTCGGGCCGCGAGCCGCTCGTCGCCGCTGAACGTCAGGTCGTCGGCGTACCGGGTGTAGACCGCGCCGACAGAGGCCGCCCACCCCGCGAGCCGTGCGTCCAGGTGCCGGAGTGCGGTGTTCGCCAGCGCCGGTGACGTCGGGGCGCCCTGCGGCAGGTGGGCTTCCCGGAGCATCGCGCGCAGCGCCTGCCGTTCCTCGGGGCTGCCGCCGTCCGGCATCGCGCTGAGGACGTGCACCGGCACCCGGTGCGTGCACACGCCGGTGAGGACGTGTGCGAGCGGCTCCGCGAAGCCCGCCGCGCGGAAGACCCCGTACACGGTGGGCGCGGAGACGCTCGCGAAGAAGGACGTCAGGTCGGCCGTGACGACGATCTGCCGCCCGGTGTGCGCCGCGGCTCCGGTCACGACGCTCCGACCGCCGACGAAGCCGTGCGCCGCGTCGTGCACCGGCAGCGCGGTGAGGAGCTCGTCGAGGATCGTCCGCTGCGTCCGGCGGAGCATGTCCATCGGCTTCTCGAGCAGGCGCGGCGTGCGTCCGGGTCGACGGATCCACTCGCAGCGGTGGTGGTGGAGCGAGCTCGACGACCCCGGTCGCCGGTTCCACGAGCGGGTGTCCGCGAGCCAGAGCAGCCGCCCGACGGTGAGGTCGAGCTCGCGCGCGAGCTCGGGCAGCGTGTCGACGAGCAGTCGGCTCGCGGTCTCCGGACGCGCCCGGACCGCGGTCGCCCGGCGCGCGACGACCCGGACCGGTCGGCGCGCCTCGCGTGCGCGGTGCAGCTCGGCGAGGCGCGGCGACGCCTCGAGCACCGCCGCGAGCTGTCGCGGTGCGTCGACCGGCGGTCGCGGGTGGGCCGCGAGGGCCGCCGCGACCGCGAGCCCGACGTAGGCGCGCTCGACGCCGACCACCGCCCAGCCGGCGGCGGTCAGGTCGTCCGGTCCCCAGTGCTCCGCGGTCAGGAACGCGTCGGCGAGGGCACCGGCGACGACGGTCAGGGGCGTGGGGTTCCCGGGGGACCCGTCGGTGCCTCCGTGCGGCGTCGCGCGCGGAGCGCGCCGTCCCGCTCGGGGCGTGTCGTCCTGCTGGTCCTGCGTGCCCCGGGGTGACCCCGGAGAGGTCGACGCGTCACGCGCGTCGGCCGCCTCCCCCGGGAACTCCACGCGCTCACTCTACGGCGACCCGCTGACGGACGGGAGGCGCGGGTCGGGCCCGCACCGCGCCTCCCGTCCGCCGGGTGCCGGGTGCCGGGTGCCGGCGTATCGTCGGTCGGCGTGACGATCCAACAGCTCACGGAGCCCCTCGCCGGACAGGGGTGGGTCCAGATCGGCGAGGTCCTGCTCGCGTTCGCCCTCGCGTCGCTCATCGGCCTCGAGCGGCAGCTCCGGTCGAAGAGCGCCGGCATCCGCACGCAGGCGATCGTCGGGACCGCGTCGGCCCTCATGCTGCTCGTGAGCAAGTACGGGTTCAGCGACGTCCTCGTGCCGGACCACGTCGTGCTCGACCCCTCGCGCGTCGCGGCGCAGATCGTCTCCGGGGTCGGGTTCCTCGGCGCCGGGCTGATCCTCACCCGACGTGGAGCCGTCCGGGGCCTCACCACGGCCGCCGCGGTGTGGGAGACCGCGGCGATCGGCATGGCCGCGGGTGCCGGGCTCTGGCTGCTCGCACTCGTCGTCACCGCCCTGCACTTCGTCGTCGTGTTCGGCTACACCGCGATCGTCCGCGCGCTGTCCCGCTCCGCCGAGCAGTCGATGACGCTCGACGTGGTCTACGACGCCGGCCGCGGGGTGCTGCCGGACGTGCTCGCCCTCGCGACGGCCGGCGGGTGGCGGGTCGCCCGGCTCGTGCGGCAGGACACCGACCGGGTCGACGCCACCGCGGTCCGGATCGACGTCGCCGGCCGTGCCGAGGGGACCCTGCTCATCGCCCGGATCGGCGAGGTCGACGGTGCGCGGGTCGTCGACCCGTCGGCCGCCGACGACCTGGAGTGACGCCGTGCCCTCGTTCTTCCTGACCCACGCCGAGGTGGTCGTCGACCCCGCGCGGCCGATCGAGTCGTGGGGGCTCTCCCCCGACGGGCGTGCCCGCGCTGCCGGAGCCGCGGCCGTCGCCTGGGGCCCCGGGGTCCAGCGGATCGTGTCGAGCACCGAGCAGAAGGCGGTCGACACGGCAGCGATCCTCGCGGAGGCCGTGGGGCTCGTGCCCTCGACGGACCCCGCGCTCGGCGAGATCGACCGGAGCGCGACGGGCTACCTGCCGCCCGCGGAGTTCGACGGGGTCGTCGACGCGTTCTTCGCCACGCCGGAGGACTCGGTGCGCGGGTGGGAGCGCGCCGTCGACGCTCGGGACCGCATCGTCCGTGCCGTGCGGGCGCTGACCGACGCCGGCGACGTCACGATCGTGTCGCACGGTGCGGTCGGGGCGCTGCTGCTCGCCGACCTGCGGGGTGTGCCGGTCACCCGTGCGCTCGACCAGCCGGGGATGGGCAGCGTGTTCTCGTTCGAGCCGGGCGCGTGGCGGGCGACGAGTGGTTGGGCCCGCGTCGAGGTGCCCTGAGCCGGGCGTCGCGCGCGGGTGTTTCGTGTGCCGCGGCCGCCGTGCGCGTGCCGACCCTGAACGACATTGTCGATGTCGTACGACAGCGGGCTCGTCGCAACCTGGCGTGCGCAACACCCCGCGCACGCAATCAACGACACCACCGACGTCGTACGACATCGACAACGTCGTACTGAGTCCGCGCCGCCGCGCCGCGCCGCGCCCGCGCTTCACGCCGGCAGCTGCTCCCCCGCCTCCACCGCGACGTCGAGCCGGTTCTCCGCGGGCGGCAGCGGGCACGTCGCGTGCGGCGTGTACGCGCACGGCAGGTTCGTCGCCCGGTTGAAGTCGATCGTCGTGGCGCCCGACGCGTCCGGCGCCGGGACGTCCAGGCTCCGGTTGGCCGCGTACGTCGTCACGCCGCTCGTCCGGTCGGTGAACAGCACCAGGAGCCCGTCGCCGTACCCGTTGAACGCCAGGAGCGACCGCGGCCCGTCGAGGTCGAACGTCAGCACGCCCGGCGCCTCGTACACGTGCTGCAGCCCGTCGACGACCGACCCGACGGTCACCGAGCGCGGCGCGTCGAACGGCTCGAAGTGCGCCGCGACCGCGAACGACAGGTCCGGCGAGTACGACGGTGTCCCGGTGTACCCGGTCCGCGTCGGGTTCGAGGGGTGCCGCGGTCGGAGGACGTCACTGCCGCCACGCCGGGCGACCTCGATGACGACCCGCTCGTCGCCGTCCTGCCACGCGATGGTCGTGCTCGACCGCTCGGGGAGCGGACCGAACCGGTACGTACCCGTCACCGCGACGCCGTCGACCTCGATCGACTCGCCGTCGTCGAGGGTGACGACCGGTCCCTCCTCCGAGGTCGACCACTCCCCGGGCGCGTCGTCGAAGCGCTCCGGCGTGCCCGTCAGCCACCGGATGCTCGTGATCGCGAGGAAGCCGTGCGCACTCGCGCGGGCCGCCTCGTGGGCGTCGTGCCACGCGGCCCACTCGGAGCGGAAGTCGGCTGCGGTCGGCGTCGTCGTGGTCATGCCACGACGGTACGTCGTGTCACGGCCGGGTGGCGACGCACGTCGTCTCCGGACGTCACGCGGTGCGCGCGACCGGCTCGGGAGGCGCGGTCACCTTCAGACCGTCCGGGTCGCGCCCGTCACGGGGCCCGGCTCGGCGTCCTCGTCGTCGGCGGCCTGCAGGATGCCCTCCGCCTGGGGCAGCAGGTGCCGCACGGCGAGCGCGATCGACCGCGACCCGACGACCGCGACCAGCACCGAGAGCAGGGCGAGCACCCCCGCGGTGGGGATCCACGCCCACCGCACGTCGAGCACCCGCAGCCACTCGATCGCGGCCGTCGCGACCGCCGCCGCCGGGAACACGAACGACCAGAACCCGAGCGAGAAGGGCAGCCGCACGTACCGCGGCAGCAGGGCGACCTGCACCGCGACGAGCAGCACGCCGAGCCCGGTGATCGCCTGCACCGGAACCGTGAGCACGTCGTCCGTCAGCGCGAACACCGCGACCGTGGCGACCGACGGCGGTGCGACGAGGATCGCCATCGTCGGCACGAGCGGTGCGGGCAGCGCGGGGCGGAAGGACAGCCGGATGAGCAGCAGCCCGGTCATCACGACCCAGAAGAACACGCCGACGCCGAAGCAGGCCCAGGAGAGCCAGGTGAGCCCGACCTCGTGCGTGGCGACCGAGCCGACGAGCGCCGCTGCGACGGTCGACAGGAGGTAGCCGCCGTGCACCGACTCGAGGGCGAGCCGACCCTCGAACCACGTCGCGAGGAGCCAGGCGGCGAACCCGGCGGCGACCGCCACGGCGACGAGGACGAGCACCCTCCCGCCGTCCGGCCAGCCGTGCGCGAGGTCGACCCCGAGCAGCATCGCGGTCGCCGGGACCAAGGCCGCGAGGGGACCCTGCGCGGGGTGCCGCAGTTGCTCGACGAGCCGGTCGTGCGCGCGCACCCGGACCCCGCGGACGGCGTGCGCGGCGAGCAGCCAGGTCCAGGCGACGGCGGCGATGCCCCAGAAGACCTGCGGGAGGACGGCCGGCAGGTCGAGGACGGGGGCGGCGTACGACCAGGTCTCGGCGAAGCCGGCGAGGCCGAACGGGACGGCGAGGGTAATGAGCGGGATGCGGGTGGTGGGACGGGGCACGGTGTCCCATTCTCCCGAGTCGGACCGCTCCCGGGGCCCCCGTGCCAGATTGGGCAGCATGTCCTTCGAGAACACCGACCACGTCCAGGCCACCACCGCCGGCTCGTTGCCCCGCACGCCGGAGCTCATCGCCGCGAACGCCGCCCGGCCCCTCGCCGCCGACGGCTTCACGCTGGAGACCACCGACGAGGTCCGTGCGCTCACGAGCGCCGCGGTCGACGACGTCGTCGCCCGCCAGACCGCCCTCGGCATCACGCAGCCCGGCGACGGCGAGTTCGGCAAGGCGATGTCGAACAGCGTCGACTACGGCGCCTGGTGGGGGTACTCGTTCCAGCGCGTCAGCGGCCTCAGCCTGACCGAGGAGGACATCTTCACGCAGGAGCCGGTCCGCTCCGAGCCCGGACACGTCCGGCTCACGAGCTTCCCGGACCGCCGCGACTGGACGATCTTCCGCGAGGCCTACACCGACCCGGGCTCGGGCATCGGCACGGGCAAGAACGCCACCGCGTTCCCGACGACGACCGGCCCGATCGCGTACACCGGGCACGAGGCAGCCCGGACGGACGCCGCCAACCTCCGGCACGCCGTCGAGGCGGCCGGCGCCGCGAACGGCTTCATCACGGCGCTCTCCCCCGGGTCCGCCGCCCGGGTCGCGAACGAGTACTACGCCACCGACGAGGAGCACATCTGGGCCTGGGCCGACGCCCTGCGCGAGGAGTACCGGATCATCCTCGACGCCGGCCTCGTCCTGCAGATCGACGACCCCTCGATCGCCGAGAACTGGGACCAGATCAACCCGGAGCCGAGCATCGAGGACTACCGCGCCTTCACCCGCATCCGCGTCGAGGCGCTCAACCACGCGCTGCGCGGCCTCGACACCTCGCGGGTGCGCTTCCACCTCTGCTGGGGCTCGTGGCACGGCCCGCACACGACCGACATCGAGCTCCGCCACATCGTCGACCTCATGCTCGACATCGACGCCGGCGCGTACTCGTTCGAGGCCGCCAACGCGCGCCACGAGCACGAGTGGACGGTCTGGCAGGACGTCGCGCTGCCGGACGGCAAGGTCATCGTGCCCGGCGTGGTCGGCCACGCCACGAACGTCGTCGAGCACCCGGACCTCGTCGCGCAGCGCATCGAGCGGTTCGCCTCGGTCGTCGGCCGGGAGCGCGTCATCGCCGGCACCGACTGCGGCCTCGGCGGCCGCATCCACCCGCAGATCGCCGCCGCGAAGCTCGAGTCCCTCGGCGAGGGCGCGCGCCGGGCGAGCGCGACGCTCTTCTAGCGGTCGCAGCGTGCGAGGTTCCGCGCTCGGTGCGGCCCGCACGGCCTGTCACGGTGTGCGGACGCTCGCACGGTGCGGCCTGGAGGCGCGGTGCGGGCCCGACCCGCGCCTCCGGGCCCGCAGGCGGTCGCGTCTCTCCGAGAGTGACGCCGGAGCTCAGGAGGTCTGCCAGAGCACCGACGCCCGCGCGCCGTCGCTGAAGACGTACGCCCGGCCGGCGTCGCCGAAGTCGAACCCGAGCAGACCCGGCTCGATCGACGCGACGAACTCGGTGCCCGCGGGGGTCTCGTCGTCCTGGATCCACTCCGGCAGGCCGCCGTACTGGCCCGCGACGAGGACCCCCTCGGCGGCCGCGGCCGCGAGCACTCGGTCGGGGTCCTCGTCGTCGTGGACCATCGGCACCGGCACGTGCCGGAGGAGCATCGCGTCGGCGAGGAGCGGTGGGGACGCCGGCTCCGGGTCGTCGGGATCGCCGTGCGGTGAGACGGGTCCGGCCGCGAGGTGCAGCCCTCGGAGGGAGAACACGAACGCCGCGTTCGCGCCGCTGTCGGGCTCCCACGAGGCACACGTCCCCGGGTCGAACTGACACACGAACACGCTGACGAGCGTCTCCCGGTGTTCGATCTGGGCGGTGAACTGCATCGGTTCGTCGTGGTGGGCGCACAGCGGCCACTCCCATCCCTCGGGCACCGCGGGGGCACCGCCGATGCGCGAGGCGGTGAACGGGGCCGGCGCGTCAGGTCGGTACGCCCCGAGGACGATCGTGCCGAGGTGCTCCGCCACCGACGGCGCCGTCCGGGGAACTGGGGGCTCGGTCGGATGCTCGACCAGCGTCAGCACGGTGCGCTCGGGTCCGCTCCCACGCTCGGGTCCGCTCCTGCGCTCGGCGACGACGAACCGACCGGGCTGTCGCGGCGCGAGCGGCAGTTCCCAGCGGAGGAGCGGCCAGTCGGGCATCCCACGCTCGCCGGTGCCCGGGTCGGGGCCGTTGTCCGCCGATCGGAGCATCCGCACCACGGCTGCGACGTCGAGGTCCGGGAACCCCGCCGCACGCGATTCGGTGACCACACGGGCCGCGGCGCGGTCGAAGGGGGCGTCACGACGGCGGGCGCGCGGACCGCCGGGACGGACGACGGCGGCGTGGGTGCCGTGCAGGACGAGCAGCGGCGGGAGTGTCCACGCCGATGCGATGAGGAACGAGGCGCCGACCGCCCGGTACCGGAAGGCGTTCTCGAACACCGAGATCGCGACGAAGGCGACGACGAGCACGATCCACGCGGTGACGAGCACGGTGGTCCAGGGTCCGCTGCCCGCCTTCGAGCCCGCGCGGTGCAACCGTGCACGTGCCCGGGCAGCGTCCTCGGTGTCGACCTCGACCCGTGTCGCCGGTCCTGCGTCGGCCATGCGGTCCCCCGATCCGCGAGCACCCGACGCGCTCGCGTGCAGCAGGTTAGCGGTCGGACGCGGCCGCTCCGGTCACCGGCGGGAGCGCCCGAGCAGCACGGCGCCCACGACCGCAGCCGCGCCCGCCCAGGCCAGGGGCCGGGTCACGCGGCGGCGCTTCGCGACCCAGCCGCCGTTCGTCGCGTTGCCGGCGTCGGCCGGGGTCCAGAGGTTGCCGTCGGTCGGTGCTCCCGTGCCGCGGAGCGCGAACGTCTGCACCATCGGCTTGGTGATCTTGTGGAACAGCCCGGGGAAGACGTACTGCAACGGCACGAGCGACGCCTGGATCCGGCCGACGAACCGGTAGCGCTTGGGGTGCAGTGCCGTGCGGACGACCGCGCGGCCGGCACGCTCGACGGACGCCGTCGGCGGCAGCGGGTGCGAGGTCTTGCCGGTGTAGTTGGCGCCGTTCTGGTAGATCGGCGTGTCGATGGTCGACGGCAGGAGCGCGGCGAAGCGGATGCCCGTGCCGGCGAACTCGTCGCCGAGGACGTCGACCAGGCCGAGGGCAGCGTGCTTGCTCGTCACGTAGGCGGACTGGTACGGCGCGGACAGCAGCGACTGGATCGAGCCGACGAGGACGTAGGTGCCCTCGCCCCGCTGCTTCCAGTGCGGGAGCAGGGCGGTGATCGCGTGCAGGTGGCCGTACAGGTTCGTGTCGACGACGCGCTTGAAGGCCTCGGTCGGGGTCTGCTCGAAGAGGCCGTAGACGAACAGGGCGGCGTTCCCCACGAAGACGTCGATCCGTCCGAAGCGGGTCGTGGTGGTCGCGACGAGGTCGCGGACGGCGTGCTCGTCGGCGACGTCCGTGGGGATCGCGACTGCCTCGGCCCCGAGCGCCCGGCACTCGGCGGCGGCGGCCTCGAGCGAGTCGTGGCTGCGGGCGGCCAGCACGAGCGTCGCGCCCCGCCGTGCGAACTCGTGCGCGGCGGCCCTGCCGATCCCGCTCGATGCTCCGGTGACGACGACGATCTTCCCGCGGAACCGATGTGCCATGGGTCCTTGGTACGCGGTGGCGGCTCCGTCCCCGCACAGGGCGCGTGCTGCACGGCGGGCCGGTAGCGTCGAGGGGCAGGCGACGAGGGGGAACGGTGCACGGGGACGCGGTGGACACGCTCGGGATCGACGGGGTCTGGTTCGATCCGCTCTGGCGGGTGGAGGTGCGGCTCACCCCGCTCGAACGACGACTGCTCGAAACGTGGACGGTGCGGCGGCTCGCGTTCGTCGCCCACGCCGGCGGTGCCGCGCTCACGACGACCCAGTCGTACTCGCGGCTCGAACACTCCCTCGGGGTGCTCGCGCTCGTCACCGCCTTCGCCCCGGACGACCACCTCGCCCGCACGACCGCACTCCTGCACGACGTCGGGCACCTGCCGTTCAGCCACACCTTGGAGGGCCTGGGCGGCCTCGAGCACCACTCCCTCGGACGAACCGCGATCCGGCACCTCGCGGACGAGGTCCCGGGCATCGACGCCGACCAGGTCATCGCGGTCGACGAGGGCCGCGTGCCGTCGGTGCTGACGTCGGTCCCGGGCGGACTGAAGCTCGACCACCTGGACTCGTTCCTCCGGAGCGGTCAGGCGCACGGACGGACGCAGACGCCGCCGCACGTGCTGCTCGGTCGCCTGCGGCTCGTCGGCGGGACGGTCGACGCGGATCCGGACGACGCCCTCGAGCTGGCCGACCTGGCCGTCCGCGAGGCACTCGCGCAGCGCTCCGCGGCGAACCTCGTGCCGGTGACCGTGCTCCGCGACCTCGTCGGGCGGCTGCTGGACCGCGGTGCGCTGTCGCCGACCGACCTCGCCCGGAGCACCGAGGACGAGGTCTGGGCGCGCCTCGTCGCCGACCCTGAAACCTCCTCCGACGCCGACCTCCTGCGCCGCCGACCGCAGGCGTGGCGTATGCGCACCGGCGACGGACCCGTGCCGACCGGTGCGCTCCGGCACACGGTCAGCCGTGGCTACCTCGACCTGCCGACGGTCGGAGGGCGTGCCCTGCGCGATCCGCGTGTCGAGGCGCTCGCCGCGGGCCTGCCGCTCCGGGTGGCCGTGACGCGCGACGGGGTGCGCTGACGCGGGCCGCCTGCCACGATGGGCCCATGCGCAAGGACGACCTCACCGTCGACGAGGCGACCGTCATCGCCCAGCACGCCCGCGACGGCGTGTTGGAACTCGACGACCCCGAGGTGCGCAAGGTCGTCGAGCAGGCGAACCGGGTCCTCGTCCGCGCACAGATGTGGGGCGACGAACCGAGCCCGAGGCTCCGACGCCGCCGACGGTTCATCGCGATCGGCGCCCTCGTGATGGTGCTCGTCTGGGTCGCGGGGCTGCTCGTGCCGCTCGCGGTCCGCTTCGGGTGACCCGCGCACGGGCTTGCCCTGTCGGGCCGGAACGGCTTGACTCGACCCGATGACCAGCACGGCCGGCTCGACCGCGACCCCCAGGACCTGGACCGTGACCGCACGGGAGGACACCGGGCCCATCGTGCTCGTCGGGATCCGCGCCTCGTGGGCGCCCCTGGCGAAGCAGTCCGTCGTCGCCGCCCTCGTGGTCGCCGCCGCGGTGACCAGCACGCTCACCCCCTGGCTCCCGGTCACCGACGCGCCGCGGATGTGGAACGGCGTGGCACTGGCCCTCGGCGGGCTGCTGGTGGCAGCTGTGATGGCGCGCTGGCCGGGCGCCGCCCGCGCCGAGCTGGTCGTCCCGGCGATCGACTTCATCGCGATCGGGCTGCTCCGGTACGGGACGGGTGACACCCGTTCGGTGTTCCTCGCCGTCGTCGTCCTGCCGGTGATCTGGATGGCGGCGAGCCCGGGTCGGCGCCACGTGCTGTACCCGCTGCTCGGGACCTGCGCCACGCTGCTGCTGCCGTACGTGCTGGAGCCCACCGAACCGCGTCCGAGCGAACTCGTCCGGCTCGCCTTCGCGGTCGTCGTGTACGGCGCGACGGCGGCGGTGACCAACGAGCTCGCCCGACAGGCGGACGTCCGGCTCAGCACCGCACAGCGTCGTCGTCGCTTGGCCGAGGGTGAGATCGACCGCGCCGCCCTCGTCCAGCAGTCCCTGCTGCCCGCGTCCACGGAGGGACTCCCACCGGAACTCCACGCACTCGGGGTGTGCATCCCGGCGCGGACCGTCGGCGGTGACTTCTACGACTGGTTCCCGACACCGGACGGCGCGGCCTTCACGCTCGGCGACGTGATGGGCAAGGGCGTCGGCGCAGGCATGATCGCCGCCGCGGTCCGGTCCCTCGTGCGCAGCACCGTCGACGAACCGGACGCGGCCACGGCGGTCCGTCGAGCGGCCGCCGGCCTGGCGACCGGGACGTCCGACGTCGAGAGCGCACAGTTCACGACGTGCTTCCACGTGCGGATCGACCGCGACGGCCATGCCCGCTGGGTCGACGCCGGCCACGGGTTGAGCCTGCTCCGGCGTGCCGACGGCGCCGTCCGGTCGCTGCGGTCCGGGCACCTGCCGATCGGCGTCGGGACCTCGTGGTCGAGCGAGACGACCGACCTCGAGCCCGGCGACGTCGTCGTGAGCGTCAGCGACGGTGTGCTCGACCTGTTCGGCGGGGACCTCGATGCGCTCGACCGCTTCGAGGCCTGGGTCGCCGAACGCTCGCACCCCCAGCAGCTCGTCGACGGGATCACCGAACTCGCCCACCGCGGCGAGCACCCCGACGACGTCACGGTGCTCTGCATCGCCTACCGTCCCTGACCACACCGACACACGAGGAGCACCGCATGGACGACCGCATCGACCGTCGCCGGTTCATGACCGCCGGCATCGCCGGGACCACCGCCGCGATCGTCGGCACGAGCATCGCGAGCCGCTCCACGCCGGCCGTGGCGGCAGCGGGCACCCTGCTCGCCGCGGACGAGTTCGACGGGCCAGCAGGCAGTGCACCGAACAGCGCGGTCTGGCGGTACGACCTCGGCGCGGGCGGGTGGGGCAACGGGGAACTGCAGACCTACACGGACTCCCGGCGGAACGCGGCGCTCGACGGTGCCGGCAACCTCGTGATCACCGCCCGGCGTGAGGCCGACGGTTCGTTCACCTCGGCACGACTGAAGACCGAGGGCACGTCGACGGCGCAGTACGGCCGGATCGAGGCGCGCATCCGGATCCCCCGGGGGCAGGGGATCTGGCCCGCGTTCTGGATGCTCGGCGCGGACATCGGGTCGGTCGGGTGGCCGGCCTGCGGCGAGATCGACGTGATGGAGAACGTCGGGTACGAACCGACCGTGGTCCACGGCACGGTGCACGGCCCGGGGTACTCCGGCGCGCAGGGCATCTCGGCGGCGTCCACGAACCCCACGGGGGCTCCGTTCGCCGACGACTTCCACGTGTTCGGCGTCGACTGGCGTCCGGACTCGATCACGTGGTCGGTCGACGGCACGGCGTACCGGACGCTGACCCGCGCCGACGTCGGGGCGAATCCGTGGGTGTTCGACAAGCCGTTCTTCGTCGTCCTCAACGTGGCCGTCGGCGGCTCGTGGCCCGGGTCACCCGACGCGTCGACGCGCTTCCCGCAGCAGATGACGGTGGACTGGGTGCGCGTCTTCGCGAACGCCTGAGCCTCAGGGGCGGCCGCGGCCGTTCCGCGCGACCAGCCACAGGTACGTGCTGTGCCCGATGAGGGCGAGGCCGAAGAACACCGCGGCCACGGCGTACACGCGGTCGAGCTTGCCCTGTCCGATCACGAGCATCACGACGCAGAACACGACGGCCACGGCGAGCACGCCCACCTGCACCGTCGACCAGATCCGTCGGAAGCGCGGCATGCCCGTCTCGTTCACGACTCCATGGTGCCAGATGCCGTCAGTGCTCCCGGAGCGCCTCGACGAGTTCGGCCTTCCGCTTCGACGAGTACCCGGTGATGCCGAGCTCCTTCGCGCGTCGCTTGAGGTCCGCCACGGTCCAGTCGTCGTACGACCCGGACTCGCCGCCCTTCTTCGCCACGGCGTGCTCGCCCCGCGCCGCCGCGGCGTTGCTGATGCGGGCGGCCTTCTCCTTCGAGTTGCCCTCCTTGCGGAGCTCCTCGTACATGTCCGGCTTCTTGAGTTGGTTCGGCATGGCGCACACCGTACGCCGAGACAGTCAGCCCTTCTCGGGGTCATTGCCCCAGTTCATCAGCGAGTACCGCCACGGGGTGCCGTGCACGTCGCCGCTCGGACGTTGCTCGGCATGTCGCGCGACGTAGCCGACCACCTTGCGCATGTGGGCGTAGTCGGCGTCCGTGTAGTCGCCTTGCTTCTTCTCGAGAATCCGGACGATGTGCCGCCCGCTCTCGTGCCCGGTCGATTCGCCGCCGCCGGCGGGCTTCTGTCCGACCTGCTTCGACTCGTCGGTGTCGAGCCACTTCCTGAGTTCCGACGCGGTCATGTTGACCGCCTCGTCGAAGTCCTTCCGGGTCTGCTGCTCGTCGTCGCTCATGGCCTCGACCGAACACCGCACTTCTGGGAACCGGTCCAGAGCGGGTCCGGTTTCGTGGGAGGGAACCGATGAGAGGACCCGCACCATGCCCCGCGACCAGTACGAGCCAGCCGACCCGCGTACCCGCTACCCCGACGTCCAGCCGGAGCCGCAGACGCAAGCCGAGCCGGGCCTCCAGAGCCGCATGCGGCCGGTACCGGACCTCGGTGAGGAGACCTACCGGGGAACCGGCCGGCTCGCCGGTCGGAAGGCGCTGATCACCGGCGCGGACTCCGGTATCGGTGGCGCCGTCGCCATCGCGTTCGCACGCGAGGGTGCGGACGTCGCGCTCGCGTACCTCCCGGAGGAGCAGTCCGACGCGGACCACGTCATCGAGCAGATCCGCGCCGCGGGCCGGACGGCCGTCGCGGTGCCAGGTGACCTGCGGGACCGGTCCTACGCGACCACGCTGGTGGAGCAGGCCGTCGCGGGGCTCGGCGGCATCGACGCGCTCGTGAGCGTGGCCGGCAAGCAGCGTTGGCAGCCCGAGGTCGAGGACCTCACCGACGAGCAGTTCGAGGCGACGTTCGACGTCAACGTGTTCGGGCTGTTCCGCCTGGTCCGCGCTGCGCTCCCCCACCTGCAGCCGGGGTCGACGATCACCACGACGGCGTCGATGGAGGCGTACAAGCCCGCTCCGGACCGGCTCGACTACGCGGCGTCGAAGGGCGCGATCAACAACCTCTCGAAGGGGCTGTCGCAGGCACTCGTCGAGCGCGGGATCCGGGTGAACATCGTGGCGCCCGGACCCACCTGGACCGTCCTGCAGCCGAGCGGCGGCGTCGACCCGGAGTCGCTCCCCGAGTTCGGGTCGAGCGAGTCGCCGATGGGCCGCGCGGCGCAGCCGGCCGAACTCGCGCCCGCCTACGTGTTCCTCGCCTCGCACGAGTCGAGCTACGTCGCCGGGGAGACCCTCAACGTGAACGGCGGCATGGTGACGCCGTGACCGGGCACGGCCCACGGGCTGCACGCACCCGGGAATGGAACGGGCGTCCCGGGTGTCTCATCCACCACCGAACGCGAAGGAGCACACCATGAGCCACGACCTCCACGAGAGCACGGCCGTCGACGTCCAGCGGAGCTGCACGCCGGCGACGACGGTCTCCGTCCTGCACGACGAGCGCAAGCCGTCGTTCGGCCGCTGGCTGGGCCAGATCAACCGGCAGGACTGACCGCCGGAGCGACGCTCGCGGTCGAGGCCGCGGGCGTCGCCGCCGCGGCGGCCGCAGGTGCGGGGGCTGCGCCCGGGACGCCGAGTTCGCGGATCCGTCGCGCCGGCACCCCGGCGTAGACCCCGTGGGAGGTGAGCCGCCCCCGGACGACCGCCCCGGCCGCCACCACCACGTCGTCCTCGATGACCGTCCCGGGCAGCACGACGGCACGCCCACCGATCCAGACCCGCTCGCCGATGTCGACCGACCGGCCCGAGGCGGTCTCGCTCCACGCCCCGTCGTCGCCGATCTCGTGGTGGCTCGTCATCACGAGCACCTGCATCCCGATCGCGGTGTGGTCGCCGATCCGGACCGGCGCGACGGCCTCGACCGTGACGTTCCGGTTGAAGTACACGCCCCGGCCGACCACGAGGTTCTTCGGGTCCCCCGTCAGTGAGAACAGCGGACCGGGGCTCGACGCGAGGTCGGCGCCCGCGGCGGACGCGATCAACCGGCGTACCGCACGCGGCAGGAACGGCGACCCGAGCAGCAGCGTGAACAGCGTGTACTCGCGGGCGTGGATCGCGTCGTCGCGCAGCCGTGAGCCGAACGTGGACGGAGATGCGGTGCGTGCGGACATGCCGCCTCCAGGTCTCGCAGGGGGACGTGTGCGTCCTCGCACACAGCCGGAACGGTAGGTCGGCTCGAGCACGGTCGACAACGCGGGGACCGGGGCGTTGCGCGATTCTTGCGGTGTCTGCTGCCGGGATCCTCCACTGCTACCGTGCTCGCATGTCCTGGGGCCGACGGTACTTCGCGGTCCAGTCGGTCGCGGGGGCCCTCTGGTGGATCGCGGTGTGCACCCTCCCCGGGGTCCGGTCGGCGACCCTCGGCTCGCTCGACCCCGTCGTCGTCGCGGTGTTCGACGTCCCGCTCTTCGTCGTGGCATCGGCGCTCGCAGCGGCCGGCAGTCGCGCATCCGCGGTGGTCACGACCGGGTGGACCGCGCTGGTCATGGCCGCCCTCGCCGTCTGGGCCACCGCGACGACCGAGGCCGGTGCCGGAGTGCTCGTGATGATCGGCGCGACCGTCGGGTCCGCCCTCGCCCTGGCGCTCGTCGTGCTCGGCCGGGTCCCGACCGAGTGGCTGACGACCGGCCCGCTGCGGTTCCGGACCGCCGACCCCGACGCGGGTCGCCGCCGCCATGTCCTCGGCACCGTCCTGCAGATCACCGTCTTCTGGGGGCTCTTCCTCGGGGTGCTGCCGCTCGTGATCGCCGCCGCCGAGCACCACTGGCGGCTCCACCCGACGCTGCCCGACG
The DNA here is from genome assembly GCF_031453355.1 of Curtobacterium sp. SORGH_AS_0776. Lineage (NCBI taxonomy): Bacteria > Bacillati > Actinomycetota > Actinomycetes > Micrococcales > Microbacteriaceae > Curtobacterium > Curtobacterium sp. SORGH_AS_0776. Next base: position 2,460,992 of record NZ_JAVIYU010000001.1, on the reverse strand, counting down.
GCGTCGTGACCACCGCCGTCGTCACCGGAGCCGTCGCACTCGTCGCCGCGAGTGCGCTCGGCATCGCCTCCGCAGCGGCGATGTCGACGCAGGGCGCCGGGACCCCGCTGCCGTCCGCGATGCCGAACCGGCTCGTGATCGCCGGTCCGTACCGCTCGGTGCGCAACCCGATGGCGCTCGCCGGCATCGCCCAGGGCGTCGCCGTCGGACTCCTGCTCACCTCGTGGATGGTCGTCGTGTACGCGCTCGCCGGGTCGATCGTCTGGAACTGCGTCGTCCGCCCGCTCGAGGAGGCCGACCTCGACCACCGGTTCGGCGACGACTTCCGGCGCTACGCCGCACGCGTCCGGTGCTGGGTCCCCCGGTGGCCGGTCCCGGCGAGCGCCCCGGCGGACGCGATCAGCCCGCCGCGCCGCTGATGTTGACGAGCCAGGTCACGCCGAAGCGGTCGGTGACCATGCCGAACGTGTCGCCCCACGGGGCTTTCGTGAGGGGTTCGATGATCGTCTTCGCCCCGTCGGCGAGCCCGTTCCAGTAGCGCGTGAGGGCTTCTTCGTCGTCACCGCTGAGGGACACCGAGATGTTGCTGACGTCGGGGCCCTCCATGCCGGTCGGTGCGTCGGAGGCCATGAGCAGCAGAGCGTTCTCGCCCTCGAGCTGGCCGTGCATGACCTTGTCGGCGTCGGCGGGGTCCTGTGCCATCCCGGCCTCGCCGAAGGTGTTGACGGTGAGTTCGCCGCCGAAGACGCCGTGGTAGAAGTCGAGCGCGTCACGGGCCTGGTCGCGGAGGCCGATGTACGGGTTGAGTCGGACGGTCATGGTGGACTCCTCGCGGATGGTGCACGGGCGCCGTCGTCCGTGTCGCGTCGATCGTCCCAGACCGTCGGCGCGCGCGGAAGCCCGTGGGCGGGTCGTGCAGGATGGGGCGGTGGACAGCGACGACGCGTACGACGAGCACCTCAGCGCCGAGATGCCGTGGACCGAGGTGGTCCGGACACTCGAGGGCCTCGGGTGGACGCCGTGCGGCACCGGGGACTGGGCGTGCGCGTTCCGTTCTCCCTCCGGTCGGCTCGCGGCGCGGGTCAGCCCGTTCGACCCCGCCGGGCCGTACTCGGCGATGCTCTACCGGGTGGCGGCGCACACCCGTCAGGTCCCCGTGCTGGTCGACCACCGCGTGCTCGAGGGTGGGTCCGACCTCACGGTGATGGAGTACCTCGCGGCGGTGTCCGCGGCCGAAGGGGCGGCCTTCCATCGGTCGATTCGTGCCCGCGAGCCGGACGTGGCGGCGCTCGCCGAGCACATCGACGCCGTGCACGCGCGTGGCGCCCGGGAGCAGCCGTGGTGGGGTCCGCTCGACGACAACCCGGCGAACGTGATGCGTGGCTCGGACGGCCGGCTGGTCGTCGCCGACCTGTTCTACGCGGACGGCCCCGCGCTGTACGCCACGGTGCGGGACGACCCCGACCGGGTCGTGCGGGACTACCCGGAGCACCTGCGTCGGCACATGACGGAGTTGCCGCTGGCGAGTTCCGGTGGGTGGGCGGCCGGCGACGCGGAGCGGATGCGCCGGGCACTGGCGGCGGCTGACCGACGCCGGTCGGGATGACGTCCGGACGGTCCCCACACACCACCGGCACCGGGCGCTCCCCGCGCACGACCAGCACCGGACGGTCCCCGCCCACCACCAGCACCGGTCGGTCCCCGCGCACCACCAGCCCCCGAGCACCCGAGCACCCAGCCGCTTCGGCCTAGCATCGTGAGGATGCCCGACCCCCGCCCCGACGAGTTCATCCGCGTCCGCGGCGCCCGCGAGCACAACCTGCAGGACGTGGACGTCGACATCCCCCGCGACCGCATCGTCGCCTTCACCGGCGTCTCCGGCTCCGGCAAGTCGAGCCTGGCGTTCGGCACCGTGTTCGCCGAGGCGCAGCGCCGGTTCCTCGAGTCCGTCGCCCCGTACGCCCGGCGGCTCATCGCGCAGGGGTCCACCCCGCACGTGGAGTCGATCACGGGACTCCCCCCGGCCGTCGCCCTGCAGCAGCGCCGCGGTGCCCCGAGCGCCCGCTCCACCGTGGGCACGCTGACGACCCTGTCGAACTCGATGCGCATGCTCTTCTCCCGCGCCGGCACCTACCCGCCGGGAGCCGACCGGCTCGAGTCCGACTCGTTCTCGCCGAACACCGCCGCCGGGGCCTGTCCCCGCTGCCACGGACTCGGCACCGCGCACGAGGTCACCGAGGCGTCCGCGGTCCACGACGACTCGCTCAGCATCCGCGACGGCGCGATCACCGCGTGGCCCGGTGCCTGGCAGGGCAAGAACCTCCGGGACGTGACGGCGGTGCTCGGCTACGACATCGACCGGCCGTGGCGGGACCTCCCCCGCGCCGACCGCGACTGGCTGCTCTTCACCGAGGAGCAGCCGGTGGTCGAGGTGCACCCGAAGCGCGACCGGGTCGCCAAGCCCTACCGCGGTCGGTTCTGGAGCGCCCGGCAGTTCGTGCTGCACACCCTCGCGGACTCCCAGAGCGAGACCCAGCGCACCAAGGCCCTGCAGTACGTCGAGTCCGGACCGTGCGGCCTGTGCGGCGGCACCGGGCTCACCCGGGCGGCCCTCGCCGTCACGGTCGGCGGGCACAGCATCGCCGACCTCAACGCGCTGCCGATCACGGCGCTCGCCGACGTGCTCCGGCCGATCGCCGCGATCACGGACGCCTCGGCGGCGACGTCCCGTGCGTCCTCGGGCGAGCACACCGAGGTGGCCGTCGCGATCGCGGGTGACCTCGTCACGCGCCTCGACGTCCTCCTCGGCCTCGGGCTCGGGTACCTCGCGCTCGACCGGTCGACGCCGACGCTCTCCCCCGGTGAGACGCAGCGGCTCAGGATCGCGACGCAGCTCCGCTCCGGGTTGTTCGGTGTCGTGTACGTCCTCGACGAGCCGAGCGCCGGTCTGCACCCCGCCGACGCCGAGTCCCTCGTGCAGGTGCTCGACGACCTGCGCGCCGGCGGCAACAGCGTCTTCGTGGTCGAGCACGACATGAGCATCGTCCGCCGCGCCGACTGGATCGTCGACGTCGGGCCGGGCGCGGGCTCCGGTGGCGGCACCGTCCTGTACAGCGGTCCCGTCGACGGTCTCCAGCACGTCGAGGAGTCGGTGACGCGGCGGTTCCTCCACCCGGCCGGCCCACCTGCCGTCCGCACACCGCGGGAGCCGGTCGCCACCCTGGCGCTCCGCGACGTGACGCTGCACAACCTGCACGGTCTCGACGTCGACGTCCCGCTCGGGGTCCTCACCGCGGTCACGGGGGTGAGCGGCTCGGGGAAGTCCTCGCTCGTCGGTGGCGTCCTGGCCACCGAGGGCGCCTCGCACCCGCTCGTGACCCGGGTCGTCCAGGTCGACCAGAAGCCGATCGGCCGCACGCCCCGGTCGAACCTCGCCACCTACACGGGCCTGTTCGACGCCGTCCGCCAGGCCTTCGCCGCCACCGATGCCGCACGGGAGCGCGGCTGGGGCGCCGGACGGTTCTCGTTCAACGTCGCGGGCGGCCGGTGCGAGGTGTGCCAGGGCGAGGGCTCCGTCTCGGTCGAGCTGCTGTTCCTGCCCGGCAGCTGGGCGCCGTGCCCGGAGTGCCACGGTGCCCGGTACAACGCCGAGACGCTCGAGGTCCGGTGGGACGGCGCGAGCATCGCCGACGTGCTCGGCATGACCGTCGACGAGGCGGCACCGTTCCTCGCCGGCCTCCCGGCCGCGGCGCGCGGGCTCGAGACGCTGCGCCAGGTCGGTCTCGGCTACCTCCGACTCGGCCAGCCCGCCCCGGAGCTGTCCGGCGGCGAAGCGCAGCGGATCAAGCTCGCCACCGAACTGCAGCGCGCCCGGTCCGGCCACACGCTCTACCTGCTCGACGAGCCGACCACCGGCCTCCACCCGGCCGACGTCGAGCTGCTGTCCGAGCAGCTGTCGCGGCTCACGGACGCCGGCAACACGGTCGTGGTCGTCGAGCACAGCATGGACGTCGTCGCGGCGGCCGACCACGTCATCGACATGGGTCCCGCCGGCGGGGACGCGGGCGGGCAGGTGGTCGCCGCCGGCACACCGGCCGCAGTCGCGGCGTCCGCCACGAGTCGGACCGCGCCCTACCTGCGCGCGCAGCTGGGGCGGTGAACGCGACCGGGTGACGGCCTGGAGGCGCGGTGCAGGCCGGAACCGCGCCTCCAGTCCGACCCGGTGCGGGTCGCGAGCCGCAGCGCTCGCTGAGTGGCCATCAGCTTTTCATCCCTCAGGAGGATGCACCTGCGGGGCGACCGGAGCATGCTGAGCGGTGTGTGGGGAGTCCGGTCGTCCGCGACCGCGGTCGTGGGGGCCGCGGTCGCGACGCGACGGACCGTCTGATCCGACCCGGTCGGGGTCGATCCGTCCTCAGCGACGCAGCCCGCGCAGCCCGCTGCGGAGCTCGTCGACGAGGAGCTCGGGCTGCTCGAGTGCCGCGAAGTGCCCACCGCGCGGCGCCTCGCCGTAGTGGACGAGGTCCGGGTAGGCGGCCTCGATCCACGTGCGCGGCAGGAGCGGGATGTCCCGCGGGAACACGGTCACGGCGACGGGGAGGTGCAGCACCGGTCCCGCCATCGTGACGCTGCGGTTCTCCCAGTAGATCCGGGCGGACGACGCGGCGGAGTTCGTGAACCAGTACAGCGAGATCGTGTCGAGGATGTCGTCGACGTCGATGGCCTGCTCGGCGAGGCCCTGGTTGTCCGTCTTCGACTGGAACTTCTCGTAGATCCACGCTGCTTGCCCCACCGGTGAGTCCGCGAGGGCGAACCCCGGCGTCTGCGGCTTCGTGCCCTGCAGGTGGTTCGACCCGCCGAGCGGTCCCGCATAGCGCGCGAGGGTGTCGACCGCGTGCTGCTCCTCGGGCGTCCGCTCGTCCGAGATCGTCTCGGGGACGGCGTACGGGGTATTCAGGTGGATGCCCGCCAGCCCCTCCGGGCGCGCCGCCGCGAGTGCGGTCGTCACCACGGATCCCCAGTCCCCGCCGTGTGCCACCCACCGGGTGTACCCGAGTCGCCGCATCAGCTCGGCCCACGCCGTGGCCGTGCGATCGGCGTCCCACCCCGTGGTCGTCGGCTTGCCGGAGAACCCGAACCCGGGCAGCGACGGCACGACCACGTCGAAGGCGTCCGCAGGGTCACCACCGTGTGCGGCCGGGTCGGTCAGCGGACCGATGACGTCGACGAAGTCCAGGACCGACCCCGGCCAGCCGTGGCTGAGGAGGAGCGGCATCGCTCCGGGTTCGGCGGACCGGACGTGCAGGAAGTGGATGTCGATTCCGTCGATCTCGGTACGGAACTGCGGGGTGCGGTTCAGCCGTTCCTGGAACCGCACGGGGTCGTGGTCGTGCACCCAGTGGTGCACGAGGGCCCGCAGGTTCTCCGACCGGACGCCCTGCGACCAGTCCGGCACGGTCTCCGGGTCGGGCCACCGGGTCCTGGCCAGACGGGCGCGGAGGTCGTCGACATCCGCCTGCGGGACGTCGACGCGGAACGGGCGGACGGCGGTGGATGCAGTCATGGTCTGCGGTCCTCACGATGGGTGTGCGGCAGATCGTTGCACACGGTTGCGCAACGAACACCGGAACCGTAACCCATTGCACAGCAGTGTGCAATGATCGGTGCATGGCTTCCGGATCCGCACGCGACCTCGCGATGGACGAGACACGGAACCGGATCCTCGACGTCGCCCGCGAACTCCTCGGCCGGCGACCGGATGCCGGCATGGGCGAGATCGCACAGGCCGCCGGAGTGGTCCGCCGCACCGTCTACGGGCACTTCCCGGCCCGCACCGACCTCGTCCGCACGCTGGCCGAACGAGCGGGAGCGGAGATCGGTGCCATCCTCGAGCGCGCCGACGTCGACGGATCGCCCGCCGACGCCGCGTGGGCGCAGTTCGTCACCGACCTCTGGCCGCTCGCTCACCGGTACCGGGTGCTGTTGGCGCTCCGCCGCGGGCAGCAGGGCGACGAGATCCACGCCCTGCTCGGGGCGGTGGACCGGCGTCTCGCCGTGCTCGTCCAGCGGGGTCAGGACGACGGGGTCTTCGGGCGGCACCTCCCGGCGATCCCCCTCGGGCAGATCGCCTCCGCGACCGTCTTCGCCATCGCCGACGACAGCCGCTCGACGGCACCGGACGCGCCGGATGCCGGCGACGGAGCGGACGACGGCGATGCAGCGGGTGCCGCCGATGCAGCGGGTGCCGCAGATGCACTCGATCTGCGGGCCGCGGTCACCACCAGCCTCCTCGTCCTCGGCGTCCCGGCAGCACGGGCGCAGGAACTCGCTCCCGCGTCGGACTGACGGGGTCGATCGGGACCACCGTCGCCGCGCAGCACCGCCGCCAGCGACTCCGCCGCGCCCACGCCCCCACGCCCGCGCCAGCGCGCGTTCCCACGTGCACGTCCGGGCCCCGGGCCCCGGGCCCGTTCCCGGCCGGGTCTCGGCCTGGTCAGGACACCGACAGCCCCACCGCGGCGCGCACTGCACGCAGCCCCTCCGGCGTACCCGGCCAGTGCCGATCCAACGCCACCGCACCGGCCCGCCGCGTGACGAACCGGAGTACGAGCGCGACGACGATCGCGTCGTCGAGGTACCCGATGACCGGCAGGAAGTCCGGCACGAGGTCGATCGGCAGCAGCAGGTACCCGAGGAGCGCGACGAGGGCGATGCGCACCCCCCTCGGCACCGTCAGGTCGGCGACGAGCCGCCGGACCAGCCGCACGACGTCGGGGACGAGCCGGAGCGCCTCGACCAGCCGGAGGCCGTCGCCCGATCGACGTGCGGCGACCACCAGGGCGATCACCACGACGCCCCACACGATGACGAACCCGCCCAGGATCGCGATGACGACCGACCACCACTCCATGCCCCGAGCATGGCGGACACGGTGCCGCGGAAGCTGAGCGAACGGACAGGTCACGCTGCGAAGGCGGTGTCGAGCCGGAACGGTGCCGCCCGCCCCGGTACTGTTCCCGTTCGTGAGTGTTCGTCGTCGCGCGTCCCGTGTCGTCTCGATCGGGGTCGTCGCAGCCCTCGCCGCGTCGTTGACCGGCTGTGGGGAGGGGTCCGGGGTCGACAGCGACTACGCGAAGATCTGCCGCGACAACTCGACACAGAAGCGCCTGCCGGACGACGACTGCAACAACCACGGCGGGCACGCCGGCTGGTACTACCTCCCGCTCAGCGGCAGCCGGGCGACGAAGGTCCCCGCCGTCGGCGACGCCGTGTCGGGCGGCACCGCCAGCCTCCCGTCGGGCAAGACCGCGGAGTCGGGCATCTCGTCCCGCGGCAGCTCGGTGACGAAGGGCGGCTTCGGCGGGTCCGGCGAGCACGGCGGGTTCGGCGGCTGATGGAGCGCGTCGAGTTCACCGAGCGCCCGGACTGGCAGCGACGGATCCAGCAGACCGGCCTCATCTACTCACGGTCGGTGCGCGAGGACGGCACCGCGGTCGAGTACTGGAACGACGGCGCGGCGTACGTGTTCACGCTGCCCGAGGTCGAGGCGCTCGAACGGCAGACCGAGGAGCTGCACCGCATGTGCCTCGAGGCCGCCCGGTACCTCGCCTCCGGCGAACTCGGCACCCTCGGGCTCACCCGCGAGGGCTTCGACCTCGCCGCGTGGTCGCTCGAGCAGCGCGAACCGGACGTGTACGCCCGCTTCGACCTCGCGTACGCGGGCGACGGCTCCCCCGCGAAGATGCTCGAGTACAACGGCGACACCCCCACCGGGCTCATCGACGCCTCGGTGACGCAGTGGCACTGGCTGCAGGACCGCATCGCCGACGGGACGCTCCCCGCCGACACCGACCAGTGGAACGGCATCCACGAGGCGATGGTCGCCCGCTGGCGCACCCTGCTCCACGCATCGCTCCGCGCCGAGGAGGGCGGTCGGCTCTTCGTCGCCCACTCCGACCTCGACACCGCCGGCGAGGACTGGAACACCGTCGCGTACATGCGGGACCTCGCCGGCGAGGCCGGGTGGGAGCACACCGGCATCGAGATGAAGGACATCGGGTGGCACGCGGTCGCCCGGCAGTTCGTGGGCAACGCCGAGCCCGTCGGCTCGTCCCGGAGCGTCTTCACGCTGCCCGGCGACGAGGACGGCACGCAGTACCCGGTCATCCGGAACCTGTTCAAGCTCTACCCGTGGGAGGACCTCGTCTCCGGGGACGACCGCGCCCGCGGTGACCAGGAGTTCGGCGCGTTCCTCGTCAGCGACCGTGGGCGCCTCGGCCGCTGGTACGAGCCCGCGTGGAAGATGTTCCTGTCGAACAAGCTGCTGCTGGTCGCGCTCTGGCGGCTGTTCCCGGGCCACGAGAACCTGCTGCCGGCGTTCGCCGACGGCCCGAACAGCATGACGGACTTCGTCGTGAAGCCGGTGTTCGGGCGCGAGGGCGACGGCATCGCCGTGCACCGCGCGGACGGCTCGGTGACGACGAACGGCTCGGAGTACCGCCGCGCCGGCACCGGCGGCGAACGGGTCTGGCAGCAGTACCACGAGCTGCCGGACTTCCCCGGGTCACGCGGCCACAACCACCCGGTGCTCGGCTCGTGGGTGGTGGACGGCGAGTCGTACGGCGTCGGCATCCGCGAGTCCGACGGCCCCATCACCGACTACTGGTGCCGCTTCGCGCCGAACGTGATCACCGCGTCCTGAACGACGGGGCCGCGCGTCCTGCCACGATGGACGGCATGACCTACACCGCCAGCAGCGACCGCTACGACACGATGCCCTACCGCCGTACCGGGAACTCCGGCCTCGACCTGCCGCTGCTCTCGCTCGGCTACTGGCACAACTTCGGCGACGACGTCGCCTTCGAGACGCAGCGTGCCGTGAGCCGCCGCGCCTTCGACCTCGGCATCACCCACCACGACCTCGCGAACAACTACGGGCCGCCCTACGGCGCCGCCGAGGTCAACTTCGGGCGCCTCATGCGTGAGGACTTCCGGCCGTACCGCGACGAGATGATCGTGTCGACGAAGGCCGGCTGGGACATGTGGCCCGGTCCCTACGGCCAGGGCGGCGGCTCCCGCAAGTACGTCCTCGCATCCCTCGACCAGTCGCTGCAGCGCACGGGCCTCGACTACGTGGACGTCTTCTACTCGCACCGCCTCGACGCGTCCACCCCGCTCGAGGAGACGATGGGCGCCCTGCACACCGCGGTCCAGCAGGGCAAGGCGCTCTACGTCGGCATCTCGTCGTACGACGCCGAGCGCAGCCGCCAGGCCGCCGCGATCCTGCGCGACCTCGGCACGCCCCTGCTCATCCACCAGCCCTCGTACTCGATGCTGAACCGCTGGATCGAGACCGAGGGGCTGCTCGACGCCGCGAGCGAACTCGGCTTCGGCGTCATCGGCTTCACCGCGCTCGCGCAGGGGCTCCTGACCGGCAAGTACCTCGACGGCGTCCCGGAGGACTCCCGCGCCGCCGCCGGCAAGTCCCTCGACGCGTCGAGCATCACACCGGAGGTGGTCGCTCACCTCCGTGCCCTGAACGACGTCGCCGCCGCACGTGGCCAGTCCCTCGCGCAGCTCGCGCTGGCCTGGGCGCTCCGCGACGAGCGGGTCACGTCGCTCGTCATCGGCGCCTCGCGCGTGTCCCAGGTCGAGGACAACGTCGCCGCCCTGGCGAACACGTCCTTCACCGACGAGGAGCTCCGCACCATCGACGAGCACTCCGTCGGGATCGCGGACGTCGACCTGTGGGCCGGCGCGCGCGCCGGTCAGGTCTCCTGAGCGGGAACCGTCACCAGGTGGCGGACGGGAGGCGCGGTGCGGGGCCGCGCTGCGCCTCCCGTCCCGCAGGCGGTCGCGTCTGCATTCTGGTGGGCCCTGCCGGGATCGAACCGACGACATCCACGGTGTAAACGTGGCGCTCTACCAGCTGAGCTAAAGGCCCTCACGTGGAGTCTACGGCGTCGAACACCCGGCCCGATGTTCAGCCACAGGCTTACTTTCGGCGATGTGAAGTCGTATCCTTAACACGTGCACTCCGACCCCGTGATCGCGGTGATCGTCGACCTCGTCGACTCCCGCACCCTCGACGACCGCGCAGCGGCCCAGCTCGAGGTCGCGCGCGCCTTCGACGGTACCCCAGCGGTCGAGGCGGTCGATCCGCTGCGCGCCACCGTCGGCGACGAGTTCCAGGCGATCTACGCCACGCTGACCGACGCGCTCGTCGCGACCACGGCCGCGATCCTCGCCCTCCCGCCGACCGTGCAGATCCGGTTCGGGATCGGGCGCGGCACGGTGCAGACGATCGGAGCGGGTGCGGTCGGCCCCCTGCAGGACGGGCCCGGGTGGTGGTCCGCACGCGACGCCATCAACGAGACCCACCGGCGCGAGGACGGCCGGACCGCGTTCCTCCGGGCCTGGTACCACGACGCCGAGGACCGCCACGGACCGACGGAGCGACTCGTGAACGCCTACTTCCTGAGCCGCGACCACGTCGTCTCGCGCCTGACCCCGCGTGCACGGCGGATCGCCCTCGGGCTGGTCCAGGGCCGGACCCAGGCGCAGATCGCTGCTGACGAGGGCATCACGCCGTCGGCAGTGTCCCAGTCCGTGCAGAAGTCGGGCGTCGCCGCACTGGTCGAGGGCCTGCGGGTCCTCCGGGACGGGGGCCGCTGATGCTCGCCGGGGTCCTCCTCGCCCTCATCGGGACGGCCGACGTCGTGCGCACCCGGACCGGCACCGACGCCGCCCCACGCCGCGTCCTGACCGTGATCGTGGTCCTGCTGCTGTGGATCGGGGTGGCCGTCGTCGCCGTGCCGGGCCTCGGCCTCCCCGTCGGGGCGGTGGCCACCGCGATCGTGCTCGCCGCCCTGTGGATCGCCACGACGACGCCGGTGCGGCCGACCGACGCCCGGCCGTCGACCACGCCGCGACGGGTCTGGTGGCGGCGTTCGGGCTCGTGGCCGTCGGTCCTGCTCGCGGTCGCGCTCGCCGTGCTGCTGCTGACGGTCCCGTCCGTCGATCCCTCGGGGTTCGTCGTCGAGTGGCAGCGTGGTTCCGCGCCGGCCTTCGTCGCCGCCGTCCCGCTCGCCGCGATCGTCGGCGGCGTCGGAGCGGCACTGTTCCTGGTCGACTCGGCCAACGTCGTCGTCGCCCAGGCCCTCCCGCCGGGGCTCTCCCCCGACACCGTCAGCCAGTCGGTCGAGGGCGGGCCGGCGTGGCGGCTGTTCGCCCGACGACCCCGTGGCGACGCCCGTACCGCTGCGGACGGCGACGGCAGCGAGGGCACGGTCCTGCTGCAGGGCGGCCGCATGATCGGCCCGATCGAGCGTCTGCTGCTCGCCGGTTTCTCGCTGGTCGGGGCGTTCCCCGTGGTCGCTGCGCTGATCGCGGCCAAGGGCATCGTCCGCTTCCCGGAGATCCGCCGCGAGACGACCGGGTACCAGGCCGAGTACTTCCTCATCGGCAGCCTGGTGAGCTGGGCGATGGCGTTCGCCGCGGCCGGCATGTGCTGGTTGCTCGCACAGGGCTGAGGCTCGCGCTCCCCGTCGAACCGCGAATCCGACATCGAACAACCGCCTGGTCCCGGTTCGATGTCGGATCCGTGGTTCGACGCCGCCAGCGCACCGCTGTCCGGCCACGCACCGCCGACGCCACGGGTCGATCCACAGCGACCGCCCCGGGAGATCCCGGTCCTCGCCGGGTAGCGTCATCCCCGTGAACGGAGTCGGAGTCCTCGACGAGGCCGGCCGCCTGCGGCTGCTCGGGGCCGGTGCGACCGGTGCCGCCTTCGCCGTCGTGCTCGTCGTCCTCGTGGCGTCGTCGTGGACGGAACCGACCCCGGCGCTCCTCGTCGGCCTCGGCGTCCCCTCCGCAGCGGTGGGCATCGCGATCGCCGTCGTCCTGCAGCTCCGCTCCTGGCGCGCCGAGGGCGGGTACGACCGGAGCGTCGTCGTCCGCAACTGGGTGCTCGACGGCGAGGTGCCCCCGACCGTGCCGGCCGCCGAGTGGATCCCCCTCGTGCAGGCCCAGGCCGAGCGCGAGGTCGCCGGCTGGGGCAAGATCGTGCTCTCGACGATCTGGATCCTGATGACGTGGTCGATGCGGGACCAGCACGGACCGGTCATCACGACGATGCTCATCCTGCTCTGGATCGGCCTCGGCCTGCGGAGCGCACTCTGGGTGATCCCCCGCGCCCGGGCCGCCAAACGACTGCTCGGCCGCGGCGTCGCCACCCCCACCTGATCCCGCCCGGCACCGTCCTGGGTACGCTCGCCGTCATGCAGAGTCGCACCCTCGGCCGTACCGGCCGCTCCGTGTCCGTCGTCGGCCTCGGGACCTGGCAGTTCGGCGGTGACTGGGGCCCGGTGTCCGAGGCCGACGCGAACGCCGTCATGGACGCGTCCGTCGAGTCCGGCGTCACGCTGTTCGACACCGCCGACGTCTACGGCGACGGTCGGAGCGAACAGCTGATCGGCGCGTGGCGGGCGGCCAACCCCGACGTCCCCCTGACGATCGCGACGAAGATGGGTCGGCGCGCCGACCAGGTCCCGTCGAACTACATCGCCGCGAACTTCCGCGAGTGGGTGGACCGCTCGCGTCGGAACCTGCGGCAGGACACCCTCGACCTCGTCCAACTGCACTGCCCGCCGACCGAGGTCTTCTCCGACGACGCCGTGTACGACGCCCTCGACGGCCTCGTCGCCGACGGTTCCGTAGCCGCCTACGGCGTCAGCGTCGAGACCGCCGACCAGGCGCTCACCGCGATCGCCCGCCCCGGCGTCGCCACGGTCCAGATCATCCTCAACGCGTTCCGCTTCAAGCCGCTCGACCGCGTGCTGCCGGCGGCCCGGGAGGCCGGGGTCGGCATCCTCGCGCGCGTCCCGTTGGCATCGGGGTTGCTGTCCGGCAAGTACACCGCCGACACCTCCTTCGCCGAGGGCGACCACCGCAACTACAACCGCCACGGCGAGGCGTTCGACCAGGGCGAGACGTTCAGCGGCGTCGACTTCGAGGACGGCGTCCGTGCCGCACAGGTCTTCGCCGCGTCGTTGCCCGATGCCGTGTCCGTCCCGCAGGCGGCGATCGCGTGGGTCGTCGCCCAGGACGGCGTGACCGCGGCGATCCCCGGCGCCCGCAACCCGGAGCAGGCCCGGTCGAACGCCGGAGCGGGCTCGCTCCCCGAGGTGCCGGGCCTCGACGAGACGGTCCGCGAGCTGTACGACGAGTGGTTCCGCGCCGCCGTGCACGACCGGTGGTGAAGCCGGCGGCCGTCGGCGCAGCGCTCGCGGCCCTCACGGTCCTGGCGCTCGTCGCGGGCGGGACGGCACCTGCGGACGGCACCTCACGGTCCGCTCCCCCGTGGCCCGCGCCGACGGCCCTCGCCGAGCGTGCCGACGATGCCGGACTGCGCAACGTCTGGGGCGAGCGGCTCGCCGAGCACGTGCACACCCACCTGACGATCCTCGACGGCGACGTCCCCGTGACGGTGCCGGCGAACGTCGGGCACTCGGACGCCCGACGGTTCGCCGCGCAGCTGCACACGCACGACACCTCGGGCATCCTGCACGTCGAGTCCCCCACCCGGCAGACCTTCACGCTCGGGCAGTTCTTCGACGAGTGGGGCGTCTCGCTCGGCCCCGCGCACGTCGGTGGGCTCCGAGGGGAGCTGACGGTGTGGGTCGACGGCCGACGGTTCTTCGGCGACCCGCGTTCCATCGCGTTGACGAACCGCCGCGAGGTCGTGCTCGACGTCACGACGATCGGCGAGGTCCCGCACCTGCCGCCGCCCTTCGACTGGCCGCCGCAGTACCGCTGACCCGCGCCGCGCCCGGCGACGCCGCGTCAGGCGACGCCGCGCCGCGCCCTCAGTCGCCCGGTAGCCCGAGCGCGCTCCCCCGCGGGACCGGTCGCGGCTCTGGAGGGTGCACAGCCCGGAGCGCGCGAACCAGCTCGCGGTCGTGCCGGTCGGAGCCGCCGCCGACGCTCCCGAGGCCGTACCGCGCACGCAGTCGGACCGGCCCGTGGACGGTCTCGAGGCGGATGCACGACATCGTGAACGTCGGGTACCACGGAGGCCGGTACTCGCCCACGTCGATCGACGTCACGTCCACCCACCGCACGGTCGACACGGGTTCCGGTTCCTCGGGCGCCCACCCGTGCAGGCCCGCGTCGTCGACCGTCCACACCACCGGCAGCGACGTCGGCACCCCGACGGCGCGCTGTCCGGATGCCCAACGCCGCACCGGCAGCCAGAGCCGGATCGGCAGCCCACCGACCTCGTGCACCCGTCGCGCCGTCGCGCGGTCGGCATACGGGAACCACAGGTTCGGCACGACCACCACCACGCCCGTGATGATGACGGAGGCCGCGATCGCGCTGATCGTCGGTTCGGTGTGGAACGCGACGCACGCTGCGGTGCCGACCGCCACCGCGACGAGGCTCGCCACACGGAGCGGCACCGGGTCGACGAACCGGCCGTCCCGCAGCCGCTCCAGCCACGCACGAGGGTCCCCCTGCACGTCAGGCCTCCTTCGGGGCGGTCCACGCCAGGTCGAGGTCCCACGCGTCCACCGAACCGGCCGGCAGCTGCCACACGTACTCGTTCTTGAGCTTGCGGCCGTCCTCGCGGAAGGGTCCGGTGCGGTACGGGTAGAACGCCACGGTCGGCAGCGTGCCCGGTGGTGCCGTCCGGATCGCGTTCGAGAAGTCCCTGTTCAACCGCCGCAGCTCGGCGACCACCGCGCCTCGAGCACCGTCGGCGTCGAACCCCGATGCGCCGGACGCGAGCTGGAACGCGATGTGCAGCTGCCGGTCGCCCCGGTCGTCCTCGTAGCTGATCAGCCGGTGGTTCTCGACGGCCTCGAGCAGTGCCGGGTCGCCGTAGACCACGTCGCGTACGACGTCCGGCGCGACGACCGCCCCGTTGTAGTCGACGGACAGGTCGGACCGCCCGTAGTGGAACAGCAGCGGCAGGTCGAGCTCGGCGGCGTCGGCGAGCTCGTCGAACCCGTGCTCGCGCAGGGTCCGACGCAGCGAACGCATCCGCACCACGTGCCCGCGGTCGTGGATGTTGTACCGGATGCGGGGGCTGATGTTCTCGGACCGGGCGATCGTCACGACCAGCTCCCCGAGCTCGTTCGTCTCGATGAGGTACCCGAACGGGTTGAACTGGAACACCATCGGCAGCACGCCGTACTCGGCTTGCTTCGTCAGCGCGGCGGAGAGCTCCGGCGACGCCGCGATCGCCCGACGCAGCTGCACGCTGAACGGCGTCTCGATGCCGAGGTTGATCTCGAGGTCGCTCGCCCCGTACGACCCGAGCACGGCCTGCGCGTACTGCTCGATGTGCGCGCGCATGTTCTCGCTGATGCCCTCGCCGCCGAACGCCGCGACGATCGTGTACTCGCTCCAGTCCACCCGGTCGTCCTCGAACAGTGCCTTCAGGAACGGCGGGTAGCTGCAGATGATGTACGTGAAGTCGGTGCCGAACTCGCGCATCGTCTGCACGATCTTGTCGCGGTCCGGCCCGATCGACTTGATCATCGACGACTCGGTGAGCGACGCCGTCACGTTCATGCCGGTGGCCCAGGCGCCGAGGGAGAACGCGTTGAGCACGAACGGCTGCTTCGGCAGGTCCTTCGCGGTCCGCGAGAACCCGAGCTGCAGCAGCTGCCGGGTGGCCTGCCGTTCGTCGGGGCCGCGCACCCAGCTGGTCGGTGTTCCGCTGGACCCGCTCGACTCGTCGACGACGACCCCGCGCCGGGGCAGCCGACCGTCGATGCAGCGCTCGGGGATGCTCCACCGCTTGACGTACGACTCCTTGTCCATCTCGGGTAGCCCCGAGATCGCTGCGGCGATGCCGCCGCGTGTGTCCAGACGGGAGGCACGCCCCGCCTCCGCCAGGAACGCCCCGTAGGCGGGCACCCGCTTCGCAGCCCGCTCGGCCGTCCGCCACGCACGCCAGCGTCCGAGGGTCCAGCGGAGCGGCTCGATGCCCGGCGTGAGCAGGAGCTTGTGGGTGCCGACACGCGGCATGAACAGCGCCACGACCGTCTCGACGACCCAGACCACCGAGAACACCGCCGCGCGCTTCACCGGGCACCCCCGATCGTCATCGCCGCCGCGGGTCGACGGTGCGCCGGCGGTGGCGGTGCGCTGTGGCCCAAGCGGAAGAGCATCCACGCCATCCGGCCATCGGACTCGTCGACGCCCGCGCGCTCGACGAACGCGACGTGCGACCGCGGGTTCGTGATCACGGTGCCGAACGGGTGCAGGGCGACGCCCCGTGCCGTGAGCTCGAGCCAGATCCGCATGAAGGTGCGACCGGCCTCGACGTAGTCCGCCGGCGACGAGAACGGTCCCTCGAGCCACCCGAGCTGCCGGACGCCGCGCATCGTCGACAGGTACACGCGCTTGAAGACCCCGCCGAGGACGGGTGCCTCCCAGAGCCCGCGGTGCTCCATCGCGAACCGCAGCACCGGTCCGGGCATGAGCATCGTCTCCGCCGACAGCCCGTCACCGGACTCCGCCGCCTGCCGCTTCGAGAACCGCAGCCAGTGCAGGATCTCGTCGTGCACGGCGTCGTGCTGCAGGTCGTCGAACAGGGTCTCCTGGTTGACCCGGACGATCTCGTCGACGACGGCACGGTCCGAGGTGGTGCGGAAGCGGTGGCCGGCCGCCGACGCGATGGCGGACGCGGCCTCGATCGCGGACTCGTCCACCAGGGTCGCGTCGTAGGGCCTGCGCGAGGTGCGCCGTGCGAGGAAGCGGGCCAGCGCCTCCCGGTCGTCCGCCGTCGCGGCTCGCGGGCGCAACGCGACCGTGCCCAGTCGGTGCAGGTGGTCGTCGGCCGCGCCGGAACCGGCGCCGGCGTCCAGCCGCCCGAAGTCCATCTCGGCGTGGTCCAGCCGTTCCTGCACGGTGAACCCGTGCGCCCGGGCGACCACGTCGAGCCCGGCCAGGAACACCCCGGCGCAGACGTGGCCGAACGGGATGCCGAAGGACTCGGCCGGCAACCCCCTGCGCAGGTCGTAGAACACGGTCGCGGTGCGGTCGTCCTCGACGCGCACGACGATCGGTTGCGAGTTGTGCGGCGACGGGTAGTGCCGCGCGTCCTCGATGATGCCCGTCCACGGTGATGCCATCGGTTCCCCCTCGGTGGTCTGTGCCGTCGATCATACGAACGCCCGGTGACGCCCATGCCGTCCGGGGAATGCAGTGCTGTCCGAGCCCGCGTACGCTCGGCCCATGGCCACGATCCGGACCGGCACCGACCTCGCCGCGGTCGAGGACGTGATCGCCGGGATCACCGCGCACGGCGAGCGCTACCTCGCCCGGGTCTTCACCCCGCAGGAGCGCGCCGACGCCGGGGACGACCCGGAGCGCCTCGCCGCCCGCTTCGCCGGCAAGGAGGCCGTGCTGAAACTGCTCCGGCCGGAGCGTTCGGACGCCGTCCCGCTGACCGACGTCGCCGTCGTGCTCGACGCCGTCGGCGCCCCCGTCGTCGAGCTGACCGGTCGTGCGGCGGAGCTCGCCGAGGCGGTCGGCTGCACGTCGATCGCGGTCTCGTTGTCCCACGAACGGGGACTGGCGATCGCCACCGCCGTCGCCCTCTCCGAGCGCTGACGCAGCCCCCTGGGCCGCTCTCTGTCAGGGCACTCAGGTCCGGCGCGGCGCGTGCGGTTTCACGCACCCGCACGGCGGCTTTCCGGGCCGCCGTCCTCCTTATCGTTGCCAGCATGCACCAGGACCCGACCTCCGCAGCGACCGCCGTCACACTCGTCGCCCCGACGACCGAACTGGCCGTCCGGCGAGCCCTCGCCGACCACGGACGGCTCGTCGTCGACGCCATGGACGTGGCGTCGATCGCCGACCTCTACGCCCTCGGGCTGACCTCGCACGCCACCGTGAACGTGATGCTCGCGGTCGAGAACGAACTCGACGTGGAGTTCCCCGACGCCGCGCTGCACCGGTCGACCTTCGCCACCATCGAGTCCATCGCCACGGCAGCGGAGACGGCGGCGTGATCACCGAGGAGCGTCCGGCGAGCGCCGGGACGACCGTCTCCGCAGTCGACCGGTTCGCCGAGCGAACCGCCCTCGTGGTCGACATCGCCGCCCGCTACGCCGACGAGGTCGACCGTGACGCCCGCCCCCCGCGCGAAGCGATCGCCGCGATGAAGGAGCACGGTCTCCTCGCCGCGGCGGTCCCGGTGGAGCACGGCGGTGAAGGGGCCACCCTCGCCGAGCTCTCCGTCATCGCGACCGAACTCGGACGTGCGTGCGCCGCGACGGCCATGGTGTTCGCGATGCACCACGGCCAGGCCATGGCGCTCTGGCGGCACGGCGGCGTGGCCCTCGGCGTCACCGCGATGATCGAGGCCGTGCGGGACGGCGCCCTCGTCGCGTCGTCCACCACCGAGCGCGGCATCGGCGGCGATGCCCGTCGGAGCACCTGCGCGATCGAGCCCGACCAGGCCGGACGCATCCGGCTCCGCAAGGACGCCCCGGTCATCTCGTACGCGACCGAGGCCGACGCGATCCTCGTCACCGCCCGGCGCGACCTCGACGCGCCGGCGTCCGATCAACGGCTCGTCATCGCGCTGCCGGCGGAGACCACGCTCACGCAGACCTCGACCTGGGACACGCTCGGGCTCCGCGGCACGTGCAGCAACGGCTGGCTGCTCGACACCGAGACCCACGAGGACCGCGTCCTCCGCGACGACTACGCGACGATCTCCGCCCGCACCGTCCTCCCCGTGTCGCACGTGCTCTGGGCGTCGGTGTGGCTCGGCATCGCGGCGGACGCTGCGGACCGTGCCCGTCGAGCCGTCCGCAAGCAGGCGCGTGCCGCCGTCGGCCAGACCCCTCCTGGAGCCCTCCGGCTCGCCGAGCTCCTGGTCGACCTGCAGACCATGGCCGACGCCGTCCGGCACGCCGCGGCCCGGTTCGACCAGGTGGCCGACGACCCCGAGGTGCTCGAGTCGACGGCGTACGCGCTGGCTGTGAACGCGCTGAAGATCGGCTCCTCCGAGCGGGTCACCGACCTCGTCACCCAGGCGCTGCGGATCGTCGGCATCGCCGGGTTCGCCGCCACCGGGGAGCTCAGCATCGCCCGGCACCTCCGAGACGCGCACGGTGCCGCCGTGATGGTGAGCAACGACCGTCTCCTGCAGAACGACGCCGCACTGGCACTCATGACCGGAGCCATCCTGTGACCATCACCGAACCGACGACCACGACGCAGTCCGCACCCGCGTCCGACCTCGACGCCGCCCGCGCCGCGCTGCGTGCACGGCTGCTCGCCGACGGCGTGCTCATCGACCTCGGGTCGCCGGGGCTCTACGGCCGCACCGGAGTGTTCGAGCGCGTGTACACGGCGGTCGACACCGCGGCCGTGGCCAGCCAGCGGGACCTCGACGCCGAGGTGCTGCGCTTCCCGCCCGTGGAGCCGCTCGCGGCGTTCGAGCGCACCGACTACATCGCGTCCTTCCCGGACCTCGCCGCGTCGATCTCCGGCTTCACCGGTGACGACCGCACGCACCGTGCCCTGCTCGCCGCCCGTGAGCGCGGAGAGCGGTGGGAGGGCTTCCTCGAGCCGGCCGACCTGATGCTGACCCCGGCGGTCTGCCACCCGGTCTACGGGCTCGTCGGGGACCGCGTCCCGCAGGACGGCCGCACCTTCGACATCGTCGGCGACTCGTTCCGGCGCGAGCCCTCGCTCGACCCGATGCGGCTGCAGGCGTTCCACATGCACGAGTTCGTGCACATCGGCACGCCCGGCTCGGCCCAGCACCACCGTGACGACCGCATCCCGGTCATGCGCGCGCTGCTCGAGTCGTTCGGCCTCGAGATCGACGTCGTCCCCGCGAACGACCCGTTCTTCGGACGGGTCGGGCAGATGCTCGCCCGGAACCAGGTCGAGCAGGCGCTCAAGTTCGAGTTCGTCACGCCCGTCTACGGCCCGGAGCACCCGGCGACCGCGATCGGCTCGGCGAACCTGCACGAGGACCACTTCGGCACCTCGTTCGGCATCCGCAACCGCCGATGGCGAGGTCGCGCACAGTGCCTGCGTCGCCTTCGGCCTGGAGCGCATCACGATCGCCCTCTTCGCCGCACACGGCACCGACCCCGACGCGTGGCCGGCTCCGGTCCGCGCGGCCCTGGCCCTGTGAGCACCCACCACGGCTGGACGGGTCGCCCGGCCCTCCGCGTCGCCGTGCAGCTCCCCGTCGCGGCGCGCGCCGGCGTCGTGATCTGTCCGCCGCTCGGGCAGGAGGGCGTCATCGCGTACCGGACCCTGCGCCTGCTGGCGGACCGACTGGAGGCGCGTGGCGTGGCCTCGGTGCGCTACGACCCGTCCGGACGTGGTGACTCCGCACCCGACGGCGATCCCGACGCACAGGTCCGGTCGGCACGTCGCGCCGCAGCGGTGCTGCGTGGTGCCGGGGTCGAGCGGATCGCGTACGTCGGCCTGGCCTCCGCCGCGCCGATCGCCGGCGCCGCAGCCTCCGACACGGACGGCCTGGTCCTCTGGGACGCGCCCGCCTCCGGCCGCGCCTGGCTCCGGAAGCAGCGAGCACTGGCGACGATCACGATCGGCGCCGACCGCGTGGTCGACGGCGTGGAGAGCCTCGTCGGCATCGACGTCGACCCCACCGAAGCTGCAGCGCTCGGTGCGCTCACCTACCGGGCGCGCACCGGCCCGACCATCGCCCTCGTGCGCCCGGGCAGCAGCGCCCCCGCAGCGCTCGGCGACGTGGCGACGACCGAGGTCACCGGGAGCGCCGAGCTCCTCGACGGAACGAGCATGGTCGCCCGGATCCCGGGCTCCGCCGTCGACACCGTCGTGGCGTGGACGGACGCGTGGGCGCCGACGGTGGCCCTGCCGGTCCTGCCGCCGGCACTCGACGAGGTCCTCGACGTGGACGCCCGCACGTCGGAGCGCATCGTCCGGATGGGCCCGGAACGGCTCTTCGCCATCGAGACCGTCACCTCCGGCCAGCACGAGGACGCCCCGGTCGTCGTGCTGCACAACGGCGCCGCCGAGCACCACGTCGGCGCGTCCGACTACCAGGTCGCCCTCGCACGGACCCTCGCCCGCGACGGTGCCCGGGTGGTCCGGGTCGACCGCAGCGGCACTGGTGAGAGCTCCGCGGTCCACGAGGACGAGCGGTCCGCGATGTTCGCGCAGGAGTGGATCGACGACCAGCAGGCGGTGGTCGACGCCCTCGCCGTGGACTCCCGACGGCTCGTGCTCGTGGGCATGTGCGCCGGCGCGTGGCTCGCGGGGCGCTCTGCGGACGCCGCACCGCGCATGGTCCTCGAGATCAGCCCGAACGACTACCGCCGCCAGCCGGCCGCGGTGGGCGCGTACGCCGATGCCCTCCGCGCGATCGACGAACCGTCGCCGCTGCGTCTCGTGCTCCGTCGCTGGTGGAACGCCGTCGTACCCGAGTGGGTACGCGACCGGGTCGCCCGTCGCGACCGGGTCGGTGGGGTCGTCGGACACGTCCGTCCGCTCGTCGAGCACGGCACCGACGTCGTGCTCATCGCGTCGCCCGTGGACGTCGAGCTGTTCGAGCGGCTCGGTGGTCCGCGTGCCCTCCGGCGGTGGGGCACCCGGGGCCGGACCGGCAAGGTGGAACTCGTGCGGGTGCCGGACGGCGACCACTCGCTGTTCTCCCCGGTGATGCGGCAGGCCGTGCTCACCGAGGTGCGGTCACGCGTCGCGGCGACGTTCCCCGTGCACGCCTGACCGGCGAGCGAACCCGTCGATGGCGCGCTGCGCGATCGCGACCTCGGTGGGCCCGCCGTGTCCCTCGTCCTCGACGACCTCGAGGCGGCTGCCCGGCCACGCCCGGTGCAGCATCCACGGCGTGATGACCGGCCCGCTGACGTCCCGTCGCCCGTGCACGAGCACGCCGGGGATCCCGGCGAGCTCGCCGGCGCGACGGAGGACCTCGTCCGGACCGAGGAAGCAGTCGTTCGCCCAGTAGTGGGTGACCAGGGTGGCGAAGTTGCGCCGGTCCCGGGGATCGGCATGCAGCTGCCCCGGACGCCACGCCGGGTCGAGCGAGACGTGGGTCGACTCCCAAGTGTCCCAGCTGTCGGCTGCGGCGTCCCGGACGGCGGGGTCTCGCGACCGGAGCAGGCGGGCGTGGTGCTCGACCGGCCGCACCCCCGCAGGGACGTCGGCGGTGAACCGTGACCAGGCCTCCGGGAACACCGCCCCGACCCCCTCGGTGATCCAGTCGACCTCGCGACGGGAACCGGTGGTCACCGCGACGAGCACGACCTCGGTGACGCGCTCGGGGTGCTCGAGGGCGTAGGCGAGCGCGAGGGTGCTGCCCCACGAGACACCGTGCAGCAGCCAGCGCTCGACGCCGAGGTGTCGCCGCAGCGCCTCGACGTCCTCGATCAGGGCCGCCGTCGTGTTGCGGTCGAGCGACCCGAGGTCGTCGATCGCCCACGGGGTGCTCCGCCCGCACCCGCGCTGGTCGAGCCCGATGATCCGGTACACCTCGGGGTCGAACCGCTGCCGGTAGCCCCCGGCGCCGAGACCGGACCCCGGGCCGCCGTGCAGGTACAGCGCCGGGCGGCCGGTCGGGTTGCCGGACACCTCCCAGTGGATCCGGGCGCCGTCGGGGCGGTCGAGCCAGCCGTGGTCGTGGGGGTCGATGGGCGGGTGCACCCCCGGAGCCTACGACGGACGTGCGGACCGGACGAGGTCGAGCGTGCGCGCCACCGCGGTCGGGTGCTCGACGTGGGCGAAGTGCCCGCAGTCGTCGAGCAGCACCGTCCGGACGTCGGGCAGGAGGCCTCGGAGCGCCGCGAGGTCGGACACTCGGGCGAACACATCGTCCCGCCCGGCGATCGCCGTGACCTGGCACGTCACGCCGCGCCAGCGGTCCAGGTCGTAGGCGGCCGCGGCACGAGCGGCTCCGGTGAAGCCGGCCGGACGGAGCTCGTCGACGAACGCCTCGAGCACGCTCGGGTCAAGCCGGCGTACGTGCGAGAAGACGGGAGCGGCGAGGACGGGCAGGAGGCCGATCGTCCGGAGTCCGCGCAGGAGCGGCCGTGCCGTCTCCCCGGTGATCGCGAGGCCTGCCCGCAGCAGCGTGAACGCGGGGAGCGTCAGGAGCCCGCGCACGGGGTGCCGGGACGCTCCGGCGGTCGCCACGGTCGTGCCGGAGACGAGCGCGACGGAGCGCACGCGTCCGGGTGCCACGACGGCCAGGTGCATGCCGACGAAGGCACCCATCGAGTGCCCGACGACGTCGACGTCCGGGACCGCGAGGGCGTCGAGCACCGTGGTCAGCACCGACGCCGCCCGGTCGACCCCGAGCGGCTCGAGCGGTGCGGGTGACGCGCCCCAGCCCGGCAGGTCGACGAGCACGAGACCGCGGTCGTCGATGCCGTCCGCCGCCGACAGGAGCGGGGTCCACGTGGTCCACGACCCGGCGACCCCGTGCAGCAGGAGCAGCGCGGCGGGGCCGGGCCGGTGGTGCACGACGACCGGGCCGACGTCGGTCGGGACGACGGTGCGCTGCAGGCCCCACCGGTCGGCGTCTGCGGTGATCGGGAACGGCGCGTACGGCTCGGCGGTGACCACCCGCGCGGGTGGGCGGTCGTCGACGGCGTGCACCGTGCCTCCAGTCCGCGACGCGTCGTGCGTCGCCTCAGGACGTGTTCGGAACGCTAGCCGACGGGGACTGGTGCGGCGCAGGCCGCCAGGCGGTCGAGCGCGGCCTTGTACTCCGTCACGTCACGGGCGACGCCCGGCTCGGAGATGATCGAGGCCTTGATGCGGCCCTGCACGTCGATGACGAAGGTCGCGCGGGTGGCGAAGCCCTTGTGCTCGAGGAAGACGCCGTACTCCTTCGAGACGGCGCCGTGCGGCCAGAAGTCCGCGAGGAGCTCGAAGTCGTAGCCGTTCGACTCGGCGAACGATCGGAGCGTCGCCTTCGAGTCGACCGAGATGCCGACGAGCTCGACGCGCTGGTCCTGGAACATCGCGATGTTGTCCTGGAGGGCGCAGAGCTCGTTGGTGCAGGTCGACGAGAACGCGAGCGGGAAGAAGACCAGCGCGACCGGGCGGACGCCACGGAAGTCGCTGAGGCGGACGTGCTCCCCGAACTGGTTCGGGAGTTCGAAGTCCGGCGCGAGCGAGCCGATCTCCAGTGCCATCAGTGCGTTGCTTCTTCCTCGGGCGTGGGGTGTGCCCGGTGTCCTCGCGCACGCACGGGTCGCGTGTGCACGATCGGCAATCGTACGCCGACGTCACCCGAATGCAAGCACCTGTCCACCCACACGTCACCATCAGCCTCTGGGTCGGTGCGGGGGCCTAGAGTGGTCGGGGCCCCATCCGGTCGTGACCCGACCAACCGGTGGCCCGCCATGTCCACCACCACGAGAACGAACGAGGTCAAGGGTGACGGTGAACGACCAGGACCCGTACAGCCACGGCAGCAGCGACCAGGACCCGGAGGAGACCGCCGAATGGCGTGAGTCCCTCGACGGGCTGGTGCAGACCCACGGCCACCAGCGTGGCCGCGAGATCATGCTGAGCCTGCTCAAGCGGTCCAAGGAACTGCACCTCGGTGTGCCGATGGTCCCGACCACGGACTACGTGAACACCATCGCGCCGGAGAACGAGCCCGAGTTCCCGGGCGACGAGGAGCTCGAGCGCCGCTACCGCCGGTGGATCCGGTGGAACGCCGCGATCACCGTGCACCGCGCGCAGCGCCCCGGGATCGCGGTCGGCGGCCACATCTCGACCTACGCGTCGAGCGCCGCCATGTACGAGGTCGGCTACAACCACTTCTTCCGCGCGCAGGACCACCCGTCCGGCGGCGACCAGGTGTTCTTCCAGGGGCACGCGTCCCCCGGCATGTACGCCCGCGCCTACATGGAAGGGCGCCTCGGCGAGGACCAGCTCGACGGCTTCCGGCAGGAGAAGTCCCACGCCGGCGGCGGACTCTCGTCCTACCCGCACCCGCGCCTCATGCCGCACTTCTGGCAGTTCCCGACCGTGTCGATGGGCATCGGCCCGATCAACGCGATCTACCAGGCGCAGCAGGCGAAGTACCTCTCCAACCGCGGCATCAAGGACGCCTCCGACCAGCAGGTCTGGGCGTTCCTCGGCGACGGCGAGATGGACGAGGTCGAGTCGCGCGGACAGCTCCAGGTCGCCGCGAACGACGGCCTCGACAACCTGAACTTCGTGATCAACTGCAACCTGCAGCGTCTCGACGGTCCGGTCCGCGGCAACGGCAAGATCATCCAGGAGCTCGAGGCGTTCTTCCGCGGTGCGGGCTGGAACGTCATCAAGGTCGTCTGGGGCCGCGAGTGGGACGACCTGCTCGCCCGCGACACCGAGGGCGCGCTCCTCAACCTGATGAACCAGACGCCGGACGGCGACTACCAGACGTACAAGGCCGAGAACGGCGCGTACGTCCGCGAGAACTTCTTCGGGCGCGACCCGAAGGCGCTCGAGCTGGTCAAGGACTACACGGACGACCAGATCTGGAACCTCAAGCGCGGTGGGCACGACTACCGCAAGGTCTACGCCGCGTTCAAGGCCGCGACCGAGCACAAGGGCCAGCCGACCGTCATCCTCGCGAAGACGGTCAAGGGCTACGGCCTCGGCCCGAGCTTCGAGGGGCGCAACGCGACGCACCAGATGAAGAAGCTCACGCTCGACAACC
The DNA here is from genome assembly GCF_031453355.1 of Curtobacterium sp. SORGH_AS_0776. Taxonomy (NCBI): domain Bacteria; kingdom Bacillati; phylum Actinomycetota; class Actinomycetes; order Micrococcales; family Microbacteriaceae; genus Curtobacterium; species Curtobacterium sp. SORGH_AS_0776. The sequence goes on along the minus strand of NZ_JAVIYU010000001.1, from coordinate 2,435,284 downwards.
TCAAGCAGTTCCGCGACGAGATGCGCATCCCGATCACGGACGCACAGCTCGAGGAGAACCCCTACACGCCGCCGTACTACCACCCCGGGAACGACGACGAGGCGATCCAGTACATGCACGAGCGCCGGCGTGAGCTCGGCGGGTACGTGCCGGAGCGTCGCACCAAGTACACGTCGATCACCCTCCCCGAGGACTCGAAGTACCAGGTCGTCAAGAAGGGCTCCGGCAAGCAGGAGATCGCCACCACCATGGCGTTCGCCCGACTGCTGAAGGACCTGCTCCGCTCCCCCGACTTCGGCGACCGCGTGGTGCCGATCATCCCCGACGAGGCACGCACGTTCGGCATGGACGCGTACTTCCCGACGGCGAAGATCTACAACCCGAACGGCCAGCACTACACGTCGGTCGACCGTGAGCTCCTCCTCGCCTACAAGGAGAGCCCGCAGGGACAGATCATCCACGTCGGCATCAACGAGGCGGGCGCCCTCGCGGCGTTCACCGCGGTCGGCACCTCGTACTCGACGCAGGGCGAGCCGCTCATCCCGGTCTACGTCTTCTACTCGATGTTCGGGTTCCAGCGCACCGGCGACGCCATCTGGGCCGCCGGCGACCAGATGACCCGTGGCTTCATGATCGGCGCCACCGCCGGTCGCACGACGCTCACGGGCGAGGGCCTGCAGCACGCCGACGGCCACTCGCTGCTCCTCGCGACGACGAACCCCGCCGTGGTGTCCTACGACCCCGCGTACGGCTACGAGATCGGGCACATCGTCCAGGCCGGCCTCGACCGGATGTACGGCACGAACGAGGACGGCAGCGCGAAGCACGCCGACCCGAACGTCATGTACTACCTGACGGTCTACAACGAGCCGATCGTCCAGCCGGCCGAGCCCGAGGGCATCGACGTCGACGGCATCGTCAAGGGCATGTACCTGCTCAACCGCAGCGAGCACGACGGCCCGAAGGCCCAGCTGCTCGCGTCGGGTGTCGCCGTGCCGTGGATCCTCGAGGCGCAGCAGCTCCTCGCCGAGGACTGGGGCGTGTCGGCCGACGTCTGGAGCGTCACGAGCTGGGGCGAGCTGTACCGCGACGGTCTCGACGCGGAGCAGCACGCCTTCCTCAACCCGAACGAGGCACCGCGCACCCCGTACGTGACCGAGCGACTGCTCGGCACCGAGGGCCCGGTCGTCGCGGTGAGCGACTTCATGCACGCCGTGCAGGAGCAGATCCGCCCGTTCGTCCCGACCGACTACGCCACCCTCGGCGCCGACGGCTTCGGCTTCTCGGACACCCGTCCGGCAGCGCGCCGCTTCTTCCACATCGACGGCCCCTCGGTCGTCGTGCGGACGCTGCAGCAGCTCGCGAAGCAGGGCAAGGTCGACGGCGCGCTCGTCCAGCAGGCGATCGACAAGTACCGCCTCCACGACGTGACCGCCGGCACCACGGGCAGCGCGGGCGGCGAGAGCTGATCAGCGAGTGACGTCGGTCCGACCGGACTCCGAGAGCCAGGAGAGCGCGCGCGAGCGGGCGCTCTCCTGGCTCCGTCAGGTGTCCGGGGAACTCTCCACCGCCACCATCAAGCGGCTCGAGGACACCCTCCCCTGGTACAGCGAGATGCCTCCGGGCCGACGCTCCGCCGTGGGGCTCGTGGCCCAGGCGGGCATCACCTCGTTCATCAGCTGGCTCGAGGGCACCGCGTCGACCCCGTGGATCGCCGCGGCGGACGTCTTCGGCTCCGCGCCGCGGGAACTCCTGCGCTCGGTGAGCCTGCAGCAGACGCTCCAGCTCATCCGCGTGGTCGTCACCGTGGTCGAGGAACGCGCCAAGGACGACGAGATGCTGCAGGAGGCGATCCTCAAGTACTCGCGGGACATCGCCTTCGCGGCCGCCGACGTCTACGCCCGCGCGGCCGAGGCCCGTGGGCTGTGGGACGCCCGGCTCGAGGCCCTCGTGGTCGACTCCATCCTGTCGGGCGAGTACGACGACGAACTCCCGTCGCGCATCGCGGCCCTCGGCTGGCACGGTCACGGCGAGGTCGCGGTCCTGGTCGGCAACGCGCCGAAGCAGCTCGAGGTCGACCAGATCCGTCGAACCGCGCGGCACATGGACGCCGACGTGCTCATCGGCGTGCAGGGCTCCCGCCTCGTCGTGGTGATCGGCCGTGCCACGCCGCGCGACGACGTCCCCGAGGGCGAGGAGCCGGTGTCCTTCACCGCCATCGCCCAGGCGCTCGAACCCTCGTTCGGCGAGGGACACCTCGTCCTCGGCAACGAGGTGCCCGGCGTCGTCGACGCGTCCACCAGCGCGAAGGGCGCCCTCGCCGGCTTCGCGGTCGCGCGGGCCTGGCGCGGTGCTCCTCGTCCGGCCCTGGCCGACGACCTGCTCCCGGAACGCGCCCTCGCCGGCGACCCGCTCGCCCGGTCCGCTCTCGTGCAGCGCATCTACGTGCCGCTCAAGGACCAGTCGACGGAGCTCCTGCAGACACTCTGGTGCTACCTCGACACCGGCCGGTCGCTCGAAGCCACGGCGCGCGAGCTGTTCGTGCACCCGAACACGGTGCGCTACCGGCTCCGCCGCGTGGCGGACATCATCGGGTGGGACGCCACGCACGCGCGGGACGCCCTCATCGTGCAGTCGGCGCTCATCCTCGGCGCCATGTCCGAGTCGACCGCCGGGCGGCGTCGCATCCCGCACCGCCGGTGAGCGACGTCCTATGCCGCATCGTCGCTAGGAAATGCACAATGTCGAGCGGTCATCGCTGTGGGAAGCCCACACGGGTGCGGCGCGGGCCGACGGGCAGGATTGTCCGGTGATCGTCGTCGTCGCGCCCGGACAGGGCTCCCAGACCCCCGGCTTCCTCGCCCCCTGGCTCGAGGACGCCACCGTCCGTGACCGCGTGGGGGCGTGGTCCGAGGCCATCGGCGTCGACCTCGCCGCCCACGGCACCGAGTCCGACGCCGAGACCATCAAGGACACGGCGCTCGCGCAGCCGCTCATCGTCGCCGCCGGTCTCATCACGGCCGACGCCCTGCTCGCCGACGGCCGCCGTGCCCTCGTGGGCGGGGTCGCCGGCCACTCGGTCGGCGAGTTCACCGCCGCCGGGGTCGCCGGGATCCTCGAGCCGACCGACGCCGTCGCCCTCGTCGCCGAACGCGGCCGGGCGATGGCGGACGCCGCCGCGCTCGAGCCCACGTCGATGGCCGCCGTCCTCGGTGGGGACGCCGACGCCGTCGCCGCCGCGCTCGAGGCGAACGGCCTCGTCCCCGCGAACCACAACGGCGGCGGTCAGACCGTCGTCGCCGGTCCCGCCGACGCGATCGCCGCCCTCGCCCGCCGACCCGCCCGCGAAGGCCCGCGTGATCCCCCTCGCCGTGGCCGGTGCGTTCCACACCCGGTACATGGCGTCCGCCGTCGAGCGTGTCGCCCCGGTCGCCGCCGCCGCGACCGTGCAGGACCCGTCGCTGCCGATCTGGACGAACGCCGACGGTTCCCGTGTCGACGACGGTCGTCGCTTCGTCGACCTCATGGTCCAGCAGATCCAGAGCCCCGTGCACTGGGACGCCGTGATGGAGTCCTTCGCGGCCGCCGGTGTCACGGGCATCATCGAACTCGCACCCGCCGGTGCCCTCGTCGGCCTGGCGAAGCGCGGTCTGCGCGGGACGCCGACCGTCGCGATCAAGACCCCCGACGACCTGCCCGCAGCGATCGACCTGCTGCAGAGCGCGGGCCAGGAAGCAGACGCAACCGCATGACCGACGCACCCATCCCGACCACCGCGACCGAGGGGACGGAGCCGACCCGCGCCTCCCGTCCGCTGCTGCAGCAGCGTCGCGGCCACGAGTTCACCCGCATCCTGGCCTTCGGCGCCGCCCGCGGTGAGAACGCCGTGCCGAACGACGACCTCGTCGGGCCGATCGACTCCTCCGACGAGTGGATCCGCCAGCGCACCGGGATCATCACCCGCATGCGCGCCGGCAAGGACGTCGAAGCGGTCGACCTCGCCGAGGCCGCCGCGCTCGACGCGATCGCCAAGGCGGGCCTGACGCCGGACCAGATCGGCGTCGTGCTCGTGAGCACCGTGACCCACACCGTCGCCACGCCGTCGATGGCGTCCCTGCTCGCCGAGCGCATCGGTGCGGCGCCCGCCGCGGCCTACGACATCAGCGCCGCGTGCGCCGGGTACGCGTACGGCATCGCCCAGGCGGACTCGTTCGTGAAGTCCGGCATCGCCGACCACGTGCTGGTCGTCGGTGCCGAGAAGCTCAGCGACATCGTCGACCCGACCGACCGCTCGATCTCGTTCCTGCTCGGCGACGGTGCCGGAGCGGCGATCGTCGGCCCGAGCGACTTCCCCGGGATCGCCCCGACGATCTGGGGTTCCGACGGGTCGAAGTGGGACGCGATCGGCATGACCTCGACCTACAACGAGTGGGAAGCGGGGGCCGCGCGGCCGACGATACGGCAGGCCGGTCAGACCGTGTTCCGCTGGGCCGTCTGGGAGATGGTCAAGGTCGCCCGTGAGGCGCTCGAGTCCGCCGGCATCCAGCCGTCCGACCTCGCCGCGTTCGTGCCGCACCAGGCGAACATCCGCATCATCGACGAGTTCGCGAAGCAGCTCGGCCTGCCCGAGTCCGTCGTGATCGCGCGCGACATCACCACCACCGGCAACACCTCGGCCGCGAGCATCCCGCTCGCCACGCACCGCCTGCTCGAGGAGAACCCCGAGCTCTCCGGCGGCCTCGCCCTGCAGATCGGCTTCGGCGCCGGCCTCGTCTTCGGCGCCCAGGTCGTCGTCCTCCCCTAGCCCATCCCGGCCACGCACCCGCGCGGCCACCCTCCGACGAGCCTCCGGGCACGCGACCGCTGCGTGCCCTAGGCTGGTCCACGGTCAAACGACACCCCCTCAAGGAGAATCCCCATGGCCCTGTCCAACGAAGAAGTCCTCGCCGGCCTGGCCGAGCTGATCAACGACGAGACCGGCATCGCGACCGACACCGTCGCGGCCGACAAGTCGTTCACCGACGACCTCGACATCGACTCGATCTCGATGATGACCATCGTCGTCAACGCCGAAGAGAAGTTCGACGTCAAGATCCCCGACGAAGAGGTCAAGAACCTCAAGACCGTCGGCGACGCCGTCGACTACATCGTCAAGGCCCAGGCCTGACGCGAGCTTCCTGAGCGCCGCGGCCCCGGCGGACCGACCGCGGGCCGCGGCGCTCATCTCGTCCACCGGACCGACACTCGTCGGTCCACACAGGTCCGGCGTTCGTCGGGCCGCCCCGGTCCGGCGTTCGTCGGGCCGCCCCGGTCCGGCGTTCGTCGGGCCGCCCCGGTCCGGCGTTCGTCGGGCCGCCCCGGCTCCGTCCGGCACCGCCACGAGCGGTCGGACGTCCTCACGAAAGAACACGTCGTTCCATGACCAACAAGACCGTCGTCGTCACCGGGATCGGTGCGATCACGCCCCTCGCCGCGACCGCCCCGGACACGTGGGACGCGCTGCTCGCCGGCACGTCCGGCATCACCCGCATCGAGGACCCGCGCTACGCCGAGCTCGAGCTCCCCGTCGAGTTCGCCGGCCAGGCGCGCCGGTTCCTCACCGACCAGCTGACCCGCCCCGAGTCGAAGCGCCTCGACCCCTCGTCGCAGCTGTCGCTCGTCGCCGCGCGCGAGGCCTGGGCCGACGCCGGCATCGACGCCGAGACCGTCGTCCCCGAGCGCCTCATCGTCGACTGGGCCACCGGCATCGGCGGCGTCAACACCCTGCTCGACGCGTGGGACACCCTGCGTGAGAAGGGGCCCCGTCGCGTCCTGCCGATGACGGTCCCGATGCTCATGGCGAACGGCCCGGCCGCCGCCATCGAGATGGAGTTCGGCGCCCGCGGCGGCGCCCGCACCTACCTCTCGGCGTGCGCGTCCTCGACCGAGTCCCTCGCCGAGGCCTACCGCCACGTCGCCACCGGCGAGGCCGACATCGTCATCACCGGCGGCGCCGAGGCCGCCCTGCACCCGCTGCCCCTCGCGGCGTTCGCGTCGATGCAGGCACTCTCCCGCCGCAACGACTCCCCCCAGACCGCATCGCGTCCGTACGACGTCACGCGCGACGGCTTCGTGCTCGCGGACGGCGCCGCGGCGCTCATCCTCGAGACCAAGGAGCACGCCGAGGCCCGCGGTGCGACGATCTACGCCGAGGTCGCCGGCGCCGGCATCACCTCGGACGCGTTCCACATCACCGCGCCGGACCCCGAGGGCAGTGCCGCTGCCCGGGCCGTCCTGCAGGCGCTCGAGCACGCCGGTGCCGCGCGCGAGGACGTCGTGCACGTCAACGCGCACGCCACCTCGACCCCGGTGGGCGACGTCGCCGAGTACCACGCAATGCGCCGCGTGTTCGGCGACCACCTCGACAACGTCGTGGTGTCCGCCACGAAGGCGTCGACGGGGCACCTCCTCGGTGGTGCCGGTGCGATCGAGGCCGCGTTCACCGCCCTCGCGCTGCACAACCGCGTCGCGCCGCCGACGATCAACCTCACCCAGCAGGACCCGGAGATCGTGATGGACGTCGCCACGGCGCCGCGCGAGCTCCCGCAGGGCGACCTGCTCGCGGTGAGCAACTCGTTCGGGTTCGGTGGGCACAACGCCGTGGTCGCGTTCCGGAGCGTCTGAGCCCGGCCCGTCGGTCCTGCGGCCCGTGGCGTGTGGCCGCGTCCGTTCGCCGAGACTCGGCCCCGCGGACGGTTTCGCGGCTCCGGAAGCGCGAAACTGTCCGCCGAGGCGAGACTCGGCGCGGGCGGCCGCGGACGCACGAACGCCGCCCCGAGGGGCGGCGTTCGTGACGGAGGGAACGGCTCGGCAGGTCAGCCGACGCGGTGCAGCCAGACGACCGGGTTGCCCTCGGCGGCGTGGCGGAACGGTTCGAGTTCGTCGTCCCACGCCTGACCCAGGGCGAGTCGGAGCTCGCGGTGGAGTTCGAGGGCGTTGCTGCCCGCCACCTCCATCGCGTAGCGGACGCGGTCCTCGGGGACGACCATGTTGCCGGTGACGTCGGTCTGCGCGTAGAACACCCCGAGGTCGGGCGTGTGCATCCAGCGGCCGCCGTCCGACTCGGAGGTGGGTTCCTCGGTGACCTCGTACCGGAGGTGCTCCCAGCCGCGCAGGGCCGAGGCGATCGCCGCACCCGTACCGACGGAACCGGTCCAGGTGAACTCGGTCCGACGGGCGCCGTCCTGTGCGGGCTGGTCGAGCCACGAGAAGTTCACGGCGCGACTCATGGCGCGACCTGCCGCCCATTCGACGTGCGGGCAGAGCGCGCGTGGTGAGGAGTGCACGTAGAGCACCCCGGTGGTCGTTCCGTTCACGATTCCTCCGATTCGTCAGGTGCGACTTCCCCATCGACCTGAACTGGAGGTTCTCGTTTCGGAACCATCGATATCCGATTGTGATGTCCTTGCGGACACGCCCATTATGCAGGCTGCGCGCTGGGAACACCAGGCACCGCGACAGAGTCAGTGGAAGACGTGCCCCGATGCGTCGAGCGGGTGCCGCTCCCCCGCGGTGACCGGCACCGGGATCCGGTTCTCGGCGGGCGGGATCGGGCAGGCGAACTGATACGAGAACGCGCACGGCGGCAGGACGAGGAGGTTCCAGTCCAGCTCGACGTCGGCAGCGACACCGGGGTCGTCGAGGTACAGGAACCGGCCCATCGAGTAGGTGCTGCCGGGATCGTCCTCGGGCAGGGCGCTCGTGGCGTCCTGCACGATGAGCTGCAGCCGTGCGGCGCCTCGGAAGGCCGCGGAGCGGACCGCCACCAACCGGACGGCCGATCCGCCCAGGGTGGTCTCGACGTGTCCGGCGACCTCGAGCGGATCGCCGGCTGCGTCGACGACGCTCGCCGCGCCTCCCGGGACACCCGGCGTGTACCTGCCGGACGTGACCCACGCGGCGGAGTGGCCGAACCGGGCGATGTGGGCGAAGCGGGCGATCGCGTCGGACGCCGGGTCCCACACGCGCAGCGTGCCGCGGGAGACGGTGCCGGCGAGGCCGTCCGGGAAGGCGACGACCGACGGGACGACCGCCTCGTCGCCGGCGACGAGCACGGTGTCGTCCACCGGGTCGCCGTCGACGACCACCCCGTCAGCCGCGTCGGCGGTGACCGTCAGGCCGCCGGGTGCCGGTGCCCACTGCCCCGGGACCGGCCACACGGGCTGCGCGTGGTCGACACGCTGGGCGTTCACGAGCGCGAGCGGACCCCGAGCGCTGGTCGCCCAGCGGTCACGGTCGGCGACGTGCTCGTCGAAGGCGGTCACGACTGCTCTTGGCGGGGGTAGATGACCTTCTGGACGATGATGATCACCGACGCGGCGACCGGCAGGGCCACGAGCGCGCCGAGCACCCCGCCGATGGTCCCGCCCGCGACCGCTGCGATGACGACGAGGGCGCCGGGGACCTGCACGGCGCGCGACATGATCCGCGGCGAGATCACGTACGCCTCGACCTGCATGTACACGAGGTAGTAGATCGCGGCGGCGAGGGCCGTCGCGGGCGAAGCGAACAGGCACAGCAGCGAGATGACGATGGCCGACGCGAGCGTGCCCACGAGTGGGATCAGCGACCCGAGGAAGGCGAACGACGCCAGCAGCACGGGCAGCGGAGCACCGATGATGAGCAGGAACACCAAGCTGAGGATGCCGTTGATGAGTGCCTGGGAGATCTGCCCGACGACGTAGCGACCGACCGCCTGGGTGATCTGCTCGCTGACGTCGATGAAGTTCTCGCGACGGGACGCCGGGACGAAGCGGTAGGTCATCGACTTCATGCCGCGCATCGACGCGAGGAAGTAGAGCATCAGGATGATGACGATGACGGCGCCCGTGAGACCGGTCAGGATCCCGCTGCCGACCGCGAGGATCCCGCCGCCGAGGCTCAGCAGGTTGCCGGGGTTCTCGACGAAGGACTGCACGGACTGCAGCGCGTGGTCGATGTCGAACGACCCCGACAGCTGGTCGGAGAGGTTCTGCACCCACTCCTGCCTCGAGATGTCCTGCACGATGTCGGGGAAGTTCTGGATGAGGTTCGTCGCCTGCTGGACGAGGATCGGCACGACCGCGAACACCACCCCGGCGAACGCGGCGAGGACCCCGACGACCACGACTGTGATGGCCACCCAGCGCGGCACGAACCGTTCGAGGAAGGACACCAGCGGGTCGATGCCGAGCGCTAGGAACAGCGCGACGCCGACGTAGACGAGCACGGTGGAGAGCTCGTTGACGATCGCCCCCGCGACGACGGCGACGAGCACGCCGAGCGCACCCATGAAGCCGATCCGGAAGGCGTTCACGCGCACGCCGGTGCCACCACGGGTCACCTCGAACGTCACGTTGGGCGTCGGGCTGTGGTCGTCCTGTTGCTGCTGCGTGTCGCGCTTCCTCGGGAGGTGCACGCGGGGCGGGTGCGGTCGCTTGCTGTTGCTCGAACCCGCGTCGGCTTTTGACATGTAGGGCGGGCGGGACTTGAACCCGCGAATCGTTCGGTTATGAGCCGACTGCCTTGACCAGCTTGGCTACCGCCCCGTGCCGGGGACCGTCAGGCCACCGGTTCCCCACGATACAGCGACTCGAACGTCGAGAGCGTGCGGTTGATGTCGTGTGCCTCGATCATCGCCAGGCTGCGGTCGCGCATCGTGACGTAGTCCTCGTCCGACGCGGTCAGCACCGCCGTGAGCTTCGCCGCGAGGTCGTGCTCGTCACCGGGGGTGAAGAGGTAGCCGTTGCCGTCGATGAGGTGCGGGAGCGCCATCGAGTCCGCCGCGACGACGGGGAGGCCGGAGGCCATGCCCTCGAGCGAGGCGATGCTCTGCAGCTCGGCGGTGGAGGGCATCGCGAACACGGTCGAGTTGGTGAGCGCCTGCTGCTTGACCTCGTCCGAGACGAAGCCGAGGAACCGGACGCGGTCCTCGAGCCCGAGCTCCTTCGCCTGCTGCCGGAGCTTGGGGATCATCTCGCCGTCGCCGACGATCGTCAGCGTGGCTCCGAGCTCGGACGGCAGCAGCGCGAGGGCCTTCACGAGGACGTCGAGGTTCTTCTCGGGTGCGACCCGACCGACGAAGACGATGTCGTTGTTGGCAGGCCGCCCCTCGCGTGCGACGTACCGCGTGGCGTCGATCCCGCACGAGATCGCCAGGACCCGCTGCCCGGCGATGGCCCGGCGCAGGTAGTCGGCGGCGAGGTTCGTCGGGGTCGTGATCGCGTCGGCGAGCCGGTAGGTCTTGGCGGCGTCGTTCCAGGCGATCTTCACCGCGATCGGCACCGTGCGCTTGCCGAACGGCGTGTACTCGAGGAGGTTCTCGGGCATGAAGTGGTTCGTAGCGATCACCCGGATGCCGCGCGCGTGCGCCTCGGGCACCATGCCCCGGCCGACGACGACGTGCGACTGGATGTGCAGGACGTCGGGCTGGAACGCGTCGAGGATCGGGGCGGTCCACTTCTTCACGCTCCACGGCCACACGAAGCGCAGCCACGCGTGCAGCGGCCACTTGTAGGACTTCAGGCGGTGCACGACGAGGGTCACGCCGTGGAGCTCCTCGTCGAAAGTGCCGTAGTGGCGGCTCGCCGCCGGGGCGACGATCTGGACCTCGTGCCCGCGTTCGGCCAGGCCGACGGCGAGCTGCTCGGCGAAGGTCGCGGCTCCGTTGACGTCGGGTGCGAAGGTGTCCGCTGCGATGAGGACGCGCAGCGGTCGTCGACCGCCCGTCGCACCCGTCGGTCCGGCGGTGGCGGTGGTGGCGTCGTCTGACACGGCTGGCGTCGTCCTCTCGTGGGCGATTGCTGGTCGTTCGACGACGCTACCGCACGCCGCTCGGGCTGCGCGTCCGCCTCGCGGTGGACGCCGTCACCCCACGGGACGACGGCTCAGGAGCGGGTCTGCGGGTGGTGCTTGGCGAGGAGGAACACCCCGGTGATCGCGATCGCGGCGGCGACGACGAAGCCGAAGACGGCGAAGACCGGGGCGCCGGCGGCCTCGCCGAGGACGATCACCCCGATGCCGACGGCGACGATCGGGTCGATGACCGTCAGCCCCGCGATCACGAGGTCGGCCGACCCGCTCGAGTACGCGTTCTGCACGAAGTACCCGCCCAGCGAGGCGGCGACGACCACCCCGACGATCGCGAGCACGGTCAGCCAGTCGAACGTGCCGTTCACGAACCGGTTGAGCACGACCTTGGCCAGCGTCGCGACGAACCCGTAGAGGACGCCGGCGCCGACGATGTAGTACAGCGCGTTCTTGTGCTTCGCGACGAGGCGGAACGACACCAGCACGAGCACCAGCACCACGGCCAGGATCACGAGCACGGTGACGAGCTGTCGGCTCGTGATCGCGCTCTCGTGCCCGACGAAGGCCGCGATGCCGACGAAGATGCCGACGCCGATGATGCACGTCCAGACCGCTCGCCGTGCCCGACGGCCGAGCGGCACCCCGGAGGACCGCGACGAGAACCAGGTCGTGATCACGAGGGCCACGGCGCCGAGCGGCTGCACGACGATGAGCGGCGCGTACGTGATGCTCACCAGCTGCAGGACCACGGCGATGCCGAGCATGAGCGTGCCGAGCACCCAGTAGCCGCTCGAGACCAGCCCGACGACGTGCCGGACGCTGAGGCCCTTCGACTGCCGACCGAGCCGCGCTTCCACCCGCTGCACCCCGCGGCTCTGGAACTGCGCCCCCAGTGAGAGGAACACGGCCCCGATGAGCGCGACGGGGATCATGAGCGCCTGGAACGGCGTGAGGTTCACCGCGTCGGGCAGCTGGAGGTCCGTCGTCACGCGTCGAGGCTACCGTTCCCCGCCGGATAACCTGGGTGAATGGCCGTTCTCCCGATCCGCATCACCGGCGAACCCGTCCTGCACGAGCGTGCAGCCGAGGTCACCGACTTCGACGACGACCTGCGATCGCTGGTCGCCGACATGTTCGAGACGATGGACCTCGCACCCGGGGTCGGACTGGCCGGCCCGCAGGTCGGCGTCGGCAAGCGGCTTTTCGTGTACTCATGGACCGATGATGACGAGGTCCTCCACCGCGGCGTCGCGGTGAACCCCGTCCTGTGGACGACCCCCGCCGTTCCCGAGGCTGTGGAGGAGCTCGACGAGGACGAGGAGTCCGAGGGCTGCCTCTCGGTCCCGGGCGAGCGGTTCCCGCTCCGCCGCTCCGAAGGCGCGCTGCTCCGTGCCGTCGACGAGCACGGCACGCCGTTCGAGGTCGAGGCCCACGGCTGGCTCGCCCGCATCTTCCAGCACGAGTACGACCACCTCGACGGGTACCTCTACGCGGACCGGCTCGTGCACCCGTACGGCAAGCAGGTCGCGAAGGCCATCAGGAAGAACAGCTGGGGCGGGCCGGGCAAGTCCTGGCTGCCCGGGCGCGACCACCCCGAGGGCTGACGGCGGCGGACCGCGTCGGCTCGGGCCCGGTGAGCGGGGACGCATGGCGAGGGCCCGGTCAGCGGGGACGCAAGGCGAGGGCCCGGTCAGCGGGGACGCAAAGGGAGGGCCCAGGAGGCGCGGCTCACCCTCGCCAGGCAGCGATCGCGTCCCGCAGGTGCTCGGTCTCCGGATGCCCCGGGCAGTACTCGAGCAGACCGGCCGCGACGTGCGCCTCGGCCGACGAGTCGACGGAGGCCGCCCACGGCCCGGTCCCCCGCACCGCGCAGGTGGTCGCGAGTTCCTCGAGCGTGGCGTCCCCCTCGGCGGCGTCGACCGCGGAGCGCTGCTGCGTCGACATCTCGGTGCCGGTGATCCGCTGCGCCCGGCAATCGGTGCGCTCGTCGTCCCACACGGCGGAGTAGGTGGTGTACGTCTCGGAGCGGTCCGACGTCCCCACGTCGCAGACGAACGCGAAGACGATCGGCGCCGTGCCGGACACCGCGACGCCCGAGGTGGCGGTGGTGTCGAGCGAGTCGCCCGGCTCGGACTCCGCGCCGGTCGTGCACCCCACGAGGCCGATCGCCGCGGCCGCGACGACGCCCGCGGCGAGGGCTCGGCGCACGGTGATCACCTGTGAACGCTAACAGCTTCCGGCCATGCGTCCGCTGCGAGCTCCGACGCCACGCAAAAGGCCCCCACCCGAAGGTGGGGGCCGTTCGCTCCCCGAGTTGGACTCGAACCAACAACCTGCCGGTTAACAGCCGGCTGCTCTGCCAATTGAGCTATCGAGGATCACTGTCCGCTGGCGAATGTCGTGCGAACAACGGGTAACAGCATAGCAGCACCCGGGAGCGACCCCGCGCATCCGCCACGCATCCCGGGCGTGCCGCGCTCAGTACCCCGCGACCGGGTCCACCACGCCGACGAAGCCCTCGCCTGCCCCGCCGAGGAACGCCACGGTGTTCACCCGCACGCGCTCGGCGAGCAGCGGCGCCACCATCTCCGGCGTGTCGGCCTGGTGCGGCGTGATGATCGCGCCCGGCTCGTCCCAGAGCGGGTGCCCGTCGGGCAACGGCTCCGGGTCGGTGACGTCGAGTCCGGCCGCCGCGATCGCACCGCTGCGCAGGGCGTCCACGAGCGCGGAGGTGTCGACCAGTCCCCCACGGGCGATGTTCACGAGCCGTGCCGACGGCTTCATGATCGCGAACTGCGCGGGCCCGAACAGCTTCGCGGTCCCCGAGGTCATCGCCGCGGCGATCATGACCACGTCGGCATCGGGCAGGACGTCGTCGAGCTGGTCGGTCGTGACGGTCCGTTCCGCCCCGGGAACCGGCGAGGACGACCGGCGCACCACGGTGACCGAGACCTCGAACGGCGCGAGCAGGCGGATGTACTCCAGCGCGATGCCACCCGCGCCGATGACGACCACGTTCCGACCGTAGAGCGAGACACCCTCGGGCTCGGTCGCCCACGACCGCGCACGGGCACGCTTCTGCAGCACCCGCAGCGTCCCGAGCGTCAGCGCGAGGGCGTGCTCGGCGACGGGCTCGGCGTACGCGCCCTTGGCCGAGGTGAACAGCACCCGGTCGCCGTGCTCGGCGATCAGCGAGGCGAAGGCGTCTACGCCGGCGAACGGTAGCTGGACCCAGCCGATGGACGGTGCGCCGTCGAGCGCGTCGGCGAGTCCCGCGGGATCGCGAGGGTCGAGCCACACGAGTCCGGCGGTGTCCGCCCCGAGCGGAGCGACGGTCCCACCGGCTGCGGCGACGGCGTCCTCGTGGAGGGCGGTGCCGTCCCCGGCGGGCAGGATCGCGATCGGGCCGGCGGTCGGCGGGGCGACCGGCAGCTCGGCACCCGCGTCGGTCACCACGGCCCGGTGCCCGCGCACCCCCGACGACGCATCCGCGCTCATGCGTTCTCCTGCCGCTCCGCGCGCGGGCCGGTGCCGGCGGCGACCGGCCGACGCGGCGCCGAGGACCGACGGGGTGCGGCCGACGCCGGCTGCCGACGCTTCACCGGACGGGCCGCCGTCGACGCGAGCGTCTTGACGTAGGGGTCGACGGGGTTGTCGAGGACCTCGTCGAAGGTGCCGAGGCCGACGAGCCGGCTCTCGGCCATGATCGCCACCCGGTCGGCCAGTGCCCGGGCCTCGCGCAGGTCGCTCGACACCACGACCGCCGAGAACTGCCGGTTCCGCTGCAGGGTCGCCAGCGCCTCGAGCACCGACTGCCGCACGAGCACGTCGACGCCGCGGGCGGGTTCGTCGGCGACGAGCAGCTGGGGCTCGAGCACGAGCGCCTTCGCGAGCGCGACGCGCTGCCGCTGCCCGCTCGAGAGCTCCCACGTGTTGAGTCGCATCACCCCGAGCGGCAGGTGCACGGCGTCGACCAGGCGGGCGACGATGAGGCCGGCCTCCTTCCGGTCGAACCGGCGGTCACGGGCGTAGATCGGTTCCGCGATCGCCTCGCCGACGGTGAGGTCCGGGCTGAGCCGGTCCGCGCCGTCCTGCGGCAGGTAGCCGATGCGGCCGCTGAGCCGCTCGAGCTTGCGGGACGTCGGTCGGAGCCCGCGCGTCTTCTGCCCGAGCACCGTGAGTTCGCCCCCGACGATGTGCCGACGGTGGGCGCCGTCGCCCTCGCCGGTGGTGCCGAGCTGGCCGGCGATCGCCGCGGCGAACGTCGACTTGCCGGACCCGGACTCGCCGAGCACGGCCAGGATCTCCCCCTGACGGACCGTGAGGCTCACGCCGTCGACGGCCCGGATCGCATCCGTCCCCCGTCCGCTCCGGTACTCGATCGACACGTCGTCCGCGACGACCGCCGGTCCGTTGACCGCGATCATGGGTCCCCTTCCACGCCGCCCCCTGGCGGCGGTTCGCGACGGACCGGGCTGCACCGACCGTCGTGCGTGTTGCGGTGGAGGTGACCGTCCAGGAGGCGCGGCGTGCGTCGTCGACGTCGGCCGCGCCTCCGGGGATGGTCGCGTCGGGTCAGGACCCGGCGTTCTCCAGTTCCACAAGCGTACGCCGTCGCTCAGCCTGTTCCGCCGGATCCGGCACCGGGAGTGACGCCAGGAGACGCTGCGTGTACGGGTGCTGCGGCGAGCCGAGGACCTCGGCCGTGGTGCCCGTCTCGACCAGGTCGCCGCGGTAGAGCACGGCGATCCGGTCGGAGAGCGCGCCGACCACGGCGAGGTCGTGGCTGATGAACAGCGACGCGAACCCGAGGTCCTGCTGCAGCTCGAGGAACAGCTCGAGCACGCGCGCCTGGACGGACACGTCGAGCGCACTCGTCGGCTCGTCGGCGATGAGGAGCTTCGGCCGGAGCGCGAGCGACCGTGCGAGCGACGCGCGCTGCCGCTGGCCGCCGGACAGCTCGTGCGGGTACCGGTCGCCGTAGGCCGCCGGGAGCTGCACGGCCTCGAGCAGTTCGCCGACACGCTTCCGGGCGGCACGCGGGCTCGACACCTCGCCGTGCACGACGAGCGGTTCCGCGACGCACTCCGAGATCGTGAGCAGCGGGTTGAACGAGGTCGCCGGGTCCTGGAAGACGAACCCGATGTCCTTGCGGTGCCGCTTGAAGTCGCGTTCGCGGTATCCGAGCATCTCGGTGCCGAGTACCTCGAGCGACCCGCCGGTGATCTTCGTCAGGCCGGCGATCGCGCGGCCGATGGTCGTCTTGCCGGAGCCGGACTCCCCCACGAGGCCGAGGACCTCGCCGGGACGGATGTCGAGGTCGACGCCCTTGACCGCCTTGAACGCGTGCGACCCGAGCCGGCCCGGGTACTCGATCTCGAGCCCGCGTGCGCGGACGAGCGGCTCGACGTCGTCACTGATCGCCGCACGGCGGGCGACCCCGGTGGAGGCCTCGAGCCGGGGCACGGCGGCGAGCAGGCGCTTCGTGTAGTCGGCCTGCGGCGCCGCGAACAGCTCGGCGACCGGGGCCTCTTCGACGACCTCGCCCTGGTACATCACGGCGACGCGGTCGGCCAGGTCGGCGACGACACCCATGTTGTGCGTGATGATGACGATCGCCGCGCCGAACTCGTCGCGGCACCGGCGGAGCAGGTCGAGGATCTCCGCCTGGACCGTCACGTCCAGGGCGGTGGTCGGCTCGTCGGCGATGATCACCGACGGTTCGAGGGCG
Organism: Curtobacterium sp. SORGH_AS_0776; assembly: GCF_031453355.1. Lineage (NCBI taxonomy): Bacteria > Bacillati > Actinomycetota > Actinomycetes > Micrococcales > Microbacteriaceae > Curtobacterium > Curtobacterium sp. SORGH_AS_0776. The sequence goes on along the minus strand of NZ_JAVIYU010000001.1, from coordinate 2,418,726 downwards.
AGCGCGCTCGCGATGACGACGCGCTGCTTCTGACCGCCGGAGAACTGGTGCGGGTAGTGGTCGACCCGGGTCTCGGGATCGGGGATGCCGACGCGGCGGAGGTAGTCGATCGCCTTCGCGCGGGCCTCCTTCGCGGAGACGCCGCCGTGGGCCCGGAGCCCCTCGGCGATCTGCCACCCGACCGTGAAGACCGGGTTCAGCGCCGTGGAGGGCTCCTGGAACACCATCGCGCCGGCGGTGCCGCGCAGGCTTCGGAGCTTCTGCGCACCGACCGTCACGACGTCCGTGCCGTCGAGGAACACCGCACCGCCGAGCGTCGCCGTCTCCGGCATGAGGCGCAGGATGCTCCGCGCCGTGACGGACTTGCCCGAGCCGGACTCGCCGACGAGGGCGAGGACCTCGCCGGGGCGGACGTCGATGCTGACGCCCTTGACCGCGTCGACGGCACCGCCGTCGGTCGCGAAGGTGACGGTCAGGTCGTCGACGACGACGACCGGTTCCGTCGTGGTGTCGCCTGCCTGGAGGCGCGTGGAGGCGCGGGACTGGTTGGTCGCGTCCGTCATGCGGTCGCCCCTTCCGTGCTGGCCGTCTGCTTGCGGGACACCAGCTGCTTGAGCCGGCGTCGCGCACGCAGGCGCGGGTCGGAGATGTCGTTGAGGCTCTCACCGATGAACGTCACGCCGAGGACGAGCACCACGATCGCGACACCCGGGAAGACGCCGGTCCACCAGACGCCGCTCGCGACGTCGGACAGCGCGCGGCTGAGGTCGTAGCCCCACTCCGCGCCGCTGGTCGGGCCGATGCCGAAGCCCAGGAACCCGAGGCCCGCGAGTGTCAGGATCGCGTCGCTCGCGTTCAGCGTGAGGATCAGCGGGAGGGAGCGCGTCGAGTTCCGCAGCACGTGCCGGGTCATGATGCGCCACGGGTTGGTGCCCATCACCCGCGCGGACTCGACGAACGCCTCGTTCTTGAGCCGCACGGCCTCGGCGCGGACGACCCGGAAGTACTGCGGGACGTACACGACCGTGATCGAGATCGCCGCGGCGATGATGCCGCCCGCGTAGCTCGAGTTGCCGCCGGAGATCACGATCGAGACGACGATCGCGAGGAGCAGGGACGGGAACGCGTAGATCGCGTCCGCCACCACGACGAGGATCCGGTCGAGCCAGCCGCCGATGTAGCCGGAGACCATGCCGAGCAGGACGCCGATGATGATCGACACGACGACGGCCACGATGACCACGAGCACCGCGGTCCGGGCGCCGTAGACGACGCGGCTGAAGACGTCGAAGCCGCCGACGGTCGTGCCCCAGATGTGCGTGGCGCTCGGTGCACCGGTGCGCGGGAAGCTCTGCCCGTCGGCGCCCTGCAGCTGGCCGAAGCCGTACGGGGCGATGAGCGGTGCGGCGATCGCGACGAGGAGGTACAGCGCGCAGATGACCACGCCGGTGATGAGCATGGCGCGCTGCCAGCCCGTGCTCCGACGGAGCTGCAGCACGACGGGCAGCCGCTTCCAGAGCGGCTCGTGGCGGTCGACGAGGGAGGTGTCAGCCATCTCTAGAACCTCACTCTCGGGTCGATGAGGGCCGCGACGACGTCCACGATGAAGTTCGTCACCGCGACGATCACCGCGAGCATCGCGACGATGCCCTGGACCGCGACGAAGTCGCGGGCCGACAGGTACTGGTTGAGCTCGAATCCGAGCCCGCGCCACCCGAAGGTGGTCTCGGTGAGGACGGAACCGCCCAGGAGCATGGCGATCTGGAGTCCCATCACCGTGATGATCGGCACGAGGGCGGGACGGAACGCGTGCGTCCGGACGAGCCGCGCCTCCCGAACGCCGCGCGAGCGGGCCGCGTCGACGTACTCGGAACCGAGCGTCCCGATCATGTTCGCGCGCACCAGGCGCAGGAAGATGCCGGCGGTGAGGAGCCCCAGGGTCAGTGCCGGCAGGACGGCGTGCGCCAGCACGTCCCCGATGATCTGGGCGTTGCCGGTGCGCAGGGCGTCGATGAGGTAGATGCCCGTCGCGCCCTGGATGTTGTCGAGGACGAGCGACACCCGCGTGGACGCGCGGTCACCGAGCGGGAGCCAGCCGAGCCACACCGAGAAGACGAGCTTGAGCAGCAGGCCGCCGAAGAACACCGGCGTCGCGTAGGTGAGGATCGCGAGCGCGCGGAACAGGACGTCCGGCCACTTGTCGCGCATGTACGCGGCGAGCATGCCGAGCGGGATGCCGAGCAGCAGCGCGACGATGAGCGCGTAGAAGACGAGCTCGGCGGTCGCGCCGCCGTACGTGACGATGATCTCGGTGATCGGCCGGTTGTCGGTGGCCGTCGTGCCGAAGTCGCCGCGGACGATGTTGCCGAGGTACTCGATGTACTGGACGAAGACCGGGCGGTCGTAGCCCGCGGCGTGCAGGCGTTCCTGCAGCTGGGACGGCGTGAGTCGGCCGCCGACCGATGCGGTGATCGGGTTCCCGATGACGCGCATCAGGAAGAACACGAGCGTCACCAGGATGAAGACGGTCGGGAAGATGAGGAGGAACCGGACGAGGACGTACCGGCCGAGTCCGCCGCCGCTGCTCTTGGCACTGCGCTGTGCCTCGGGCTTGGTGGGGTCGGTGGCCAGTTCCGAGCTCGCCTCTGGGGTGCTGAGGGTCACGGGGACGGGTGCCTTTCGGTGCCGTTGGGGACGCGGTCACGGGGGCGCTCCTCGTGGGAACGCCCCCGTGGACCGGAACCGGGCTTACTTGGAGAGGGTCGCGTACCGGAACTTGTACGAGGAGTCGAGGGTCAGGCCCTTGACGTCCTTGGCCGCGACGGCGACCGACTTGCCCTGCAGCAGCGGCAGCGTCGAGATCTGCGTCGCCTCACGCTCCTGCGCCTGCTCGATGAGGTCGGCGCGCTTGTCCTTGTCGGACTCCTGCTGCTCCTCGGAGATGAGCTGCTGGATCGTCGGGTCGTCGTAGTGGTTCTGCACGAAGTTGTCCTTCGTGAAGAACGGCGACAGGTAGTTGTCGGCGTCCGAGAAGTCCGGGAACCAGCCGAGCTGGTACACCGGGTAGGCGTCCTTCGTGCGCTCCTGGGCGTAGGTCGTGTAGACCGTCGACTGGATGTTCACGGTGAACAGACCGGAGTTCTCGAGCTGGGTCTTGAGCTCGGCGTACTCGTCGTCCGACGTCGAACCGTAGTGGTCCGGTGCGTACTGGATGTCGAGCTGCACCTTGCCGGTGACGCCCGCCTTCGACAGGGTCTCCTTCGCCTTGTCGACGTCCGCGCCGCCGTCGCCGTCGCCGTAGAGCTCCTCGAAGGGCTTCGCGGCACCCGTGAGGCCGTCCGGCACCATCGAGTAAAGCGGCGAGTAGGTGTCGTTGTAGACGTCCTTGGCGAGCTTCTCGCGGTCGACGACGTCCGCCACGGCCTGGCGCACGGCCAGGGCCTTCGTCTCGTCGGCGTCCGACTGCTTCGCGCCGAACGGCTGCGTGTTGAAGTTGAAGACCAGGTAGCGGATCTCACCGCCGGGGCCGTCGGTGACCTTCACCTTGTCGTCCTTGCGGAGGTCGGCGATGTCGGTCGGCGTCAGCGAGCGGTAGGCGACGTCGACGTCGCCCTGCTGCACGGCGAGCTTGAGGTCGGTCTCCTTGGTGTAGTAGCTCGCCGTGACCTCGTCGGTCTTCGGCTTGCCCAGGAGGCCGTCGTAGTTCTTGTTCGCCTTGTACTGGATCGTGTCGTTCTCCTTGTAGGAGCTGATCGAGTACTGCCCGGCGAACGCCTTGCCCTTGACGATGTCCGCAGCCGGCGTGAGCTTGTCGGCCGAGAAGACCTGCTCGTCGACGATCGGGCCGGCGGGGCTGGAGAGCACCTGCGGCCAGGTCTGGTCGGCGTGGTCGAGGTGGAACACGACCGTCGTGTCGTCCGGCGTGTCGATGCTCTTGAGGTTGGCGAGCAGGGACTGCGGCCCGTTCTCGTTGTTGATCTTCAGCTCGCGCTCGAACGAGAACTTCACGTCGCTCGACGTGAGGTCGTTCCCGTTCGCGAACTTCAGGCCCTTCTTGAGCGTCACCGTGTACGTGGTGTCGTTCGTGAACTCGCCCTTGGTCGCGATGTCCGGCTTGACGTCGGGGCTGCCCACCGGCGTGTTCATCAGGAACGGGAAGACCTGGTTCTGCACGGCGAACGAGCCGTTGTCGTACGAGCCCGCCGGGTCGAGCGACGTGATCTTGTCGGTCGTCCCGATGCTGATGCCGTTCAGGGCGGTGTCGCTCACGCTGCTGCTCGCGCAGCCGCTGAGCACCAGCGCCGTCGCTGCCACTCCGGCGCCGAGCGCGATGCCGCGCTTGCCCCACTTGGTCACGGATGCCATGTCCGATGCCTCTCTTGGTGATGAATGCAAGGGTCCTGGGCCGGAGGTGGATCGACTGTGTGCCCGGCCAGGAACGCTCATTGCTATCACCCTGTCACGGAACTCCACGAACCGAGGGAGATTTGTTTACACCGCTGTAATGCACGGTCGCGTCGCGTGCTGCATCATCCGTGCGTCTCCGGGCGGCGCGTCGCGCAGGATTGTTGCGCGCTGCAACGTGGGGCTGTGCCGGGGTTCGGGAGCGCCGAGGTCGCACGAAGTGCCGCCCCGAGCGCTACCGACCGGCCGTTCGTGCGACCTCGGCAACACGCACGCGGCGCGTCGTGGGACCTCGGCGAACAACCCCGGCGAACGACCCCGGGGCGAACGGCCCCGCGCGAGCGACCCCGGCGAGCGACCCCGTGCGGGCGACCACGGGCGAACGACCGCACGGCAGCCAGGTGGGCGCCGCGGCCCGCCTACGAGTTCGCCGCCGCCTCGGCGTCCGCGCGCAACCGCATCCGCTGCGCGTCGATGTCCACGAGCTGCCGCTGGATCTCCGCCCGCCGATCGGCCTGCTCCGTCGGGTCCGCCCGCTGCAACTGCCCGAGCAGCGATGCCTTCCGGGCGAGCAGGTCCCGCTCCACCAGCGCGACGACGATGCTCCGCGCGTAGATGGCCAGGTCCTCGTCGGTGCGGGCCGGGATCGGTGCGAGCGCGAGCTCCTGCACGAGGCCACGGAACGGTCCCGGCACGTCCTGCAGCAACCGTTCGAGCCAGTCCCCTGCACCGATCGCGTCGACGTTCGCCACGACGGCGTCCCGCACGACGGACAGCATCGGCGCCGAGAAGGTCGCGGCCGCCGCCAACCCGAGGAGCGGTGCCCCGACGTGCCCGGGCTGCTGCACCATCGCCATCACGGCGTCGCGCTCCATGCGGGTGATCGGGTCGCTCGGCAGGAGTCGGAGCCCGGCCACGGGCTCGTCCGGAACGGCGGCCGCCTCGCCACCGGAGCCGGCGTGCGTGGCTGGAGCCGCGCCTCCTGAGCGGTGGTCGGTCGTCGACGCGCCCGCGCGCTGTCGGGCGTTCTCGACCGCGCGACGCACCTCGGGGATGTCGAGGCCGAGCCACTTGGCGGTCTCGCGCGTGTACGCCGTCGCGAGCGTCCGGTCGCGGATGCCCGCGACGACCGGTGCGGCGTCGCGGAGGCCGGCGACGCGCCCCTCGGCCGTCTCGATGTCGTGCGCCGCGAGCCGACGACGGATGATGAACTCGAACATCGGACGCTTCGTCTCGATGAGGCGCGTGACCGCGGCGTCACCCCGCGCCAGCCGGAGGTCGCACGGGTCGAGCCCACCCGGCGCCACCGCGACGTAGGTCTGCGAGGCGAAGCGGCTCTCTTCCGCGAACGCCCGCGAGGCAGCGCGCTGCCCGGCCTCGTCCGGGTCGAACGTGAAGACGATGTTGCCGAGCTGCGAGAGGTCGCGGCTCGCCGAGTCGCCGAGCATCGGCCGGAGCACCTTGATGTGGTCGACGCCGAACGACGTGCCACAGGTGGCGACCGCGGTGGTGATGCCGGCGAGGTGGCACGCCATGACGTCGGTGTACCCCTCGACGATCACGACCTGCTTCTGCTTCGAGATGTCCCGCCGGGCGAGGTCGAGCCCGTAGAGCACCTGGCTCTTGTGGTAGATCGGGGTCTCGGGCGTGTTGAGGTACTTGGGGCCCTTGTCGTCCTCGAGCAGCCGCCGCGCACCGAAGCCGATCGTCGCCCCGGTGACGTCGCGGATCGGCCACATGAGGCGCCCGCGGAACCGGTCGTACGGCGACCGGTCGCCCTGGCTGACGAGTCCGGCGGAGACGATCTCCTCGAGCGTGAACCCGCGACCGCGCAGGTGGTCCCGCAGCGCGTCGTAGGACTTCGGGGCGAAGCCGACACCGAAGTGCTGTGCCGCCGCGGGGTCGAACCCGCGCTCACCGAGGAACTGCCGGGCCGGCTCGGCCGCCGCCGTCGTGAGCTGCGCGGTGTAGAACTGCTGCGCCGCCTCGTTCGCGGCGATGAGCCGCGCGCGGGCGTTGTAGTCGGTGCGGGGGCCGTCGCCCTCTTCGTAGTGGAGCGTGAAGCCGATCTTCGCGGCCATCCGCTCGACGGCTTCCTGGAAGGTCGTGTGGTCCTGCTTGATGACGAAGTCGAAGACGTCGCCGTCCTCGCCGCAGCCGAAGCAGTGGTACCGCCCGACCTGGGGACGGACGTGGAACGACGGGGAGCGTTCGTCGTGGAAGGGGCAGAGGCCCTTCAACGACCCCACCCCGGCGGACTTCAGGGTCACGTAGTCGCCGACGACGTCGGCGATGTTGACACGCGAGCGGACCTCGTCGATGTCGTTCCGCGCGATCCTCCCAGCCACCCCTCGATCCTAGTTCGTGCGACCGACGTCGGCCGACCGTCACGAGACCTGTGGACAACGGCCAGGAGGCGCGGCTCGGCCCCGCCCCGCCGGCGCCACCCCGCCGCGGGTCGCATCCAGGGCGCGGCGCACGTGGCCGTGCGCGCGACCGTCAGACCGGGATGTGCACCGTCTCGCGGTCTCCCACCACGAGCCGCTTGTGCCACGCCAGCGCACCCTGGTCGGTCAGGCTCGCCACCTGGTCGACCACGGCCCGCAACCGCCCGGCGTCGTCGGACGCAGCACGCCAGTCCGCCGCGAAGCCCGGCTCGAGGTCGGCGCTGCCGCTCGCCGCGAGGGCGTCGAGGAGCTCGGTCAGGATCCGCCGCTGGTCCTCGTACACGGGCTGTCGATCGCCCTGCGTCATGACGAACGCCGCGACGATGCCCTTCAGCACGGCGATCTCGCCGATGATCTCGGGCGGGGTCACGACCGACGCCGCGAAGCGCACGAGGGAGCCCGAGGCGTAGGACTCCCGCGTCGCCGCGGTCGCCGTCCGCGCGAACCGACCGATCAGCTGCGAGGTGAGGTTCTTCAGCCGCGCCAGGTCTCGTCGCGACCCGTCGTAGGAGGTCATCCACAGCGGCAGCGCGCGGAGCCGGTCGAACGCCTCGAGCAGCTCGTCGCGGCTGAGGTCCGAGCCGACCCAGGCGTGCATGGCCGACACGATGTCGTTCTCGCCGACGCGGTCGCCCAGTGCAGCGACGTCGATGAAGCCAGCGACGACGGCGTCCTCGAAGTCGTGCACCGAGTACGCGATGTCGTCCGACAGGTCCATGACCTGCGCCTCGATGCAGCGCTGCCGACGGGGAGCACCGGCACGGAGCCACTCGAACGCGTCGTGGTCGTCGTCGTAGAAGCCGAACTTGGTGCGGCCGGACGACGCCTCGGACACGCCCTGGGCCGCCGGCCACGGGTACTTGCAGCTGGCGTCGAGCGATGCCCGCGTGAGGTTCAGCCCGTACGGACGGTGGTCCTCGGGCTCGACGCCGTACACCTTCGGCTCGAGCCGGGTGAGGAGCCGCAGCGTCTGCGCGTTCCCCTCGAACCCGCCGATGCCCGCTGCCCACGCGTTCACGGCCGTCTCGCCGTTGTGGCCGAACGGCGGGTGCCCGATGTCGTGCGCGAGGCAGGCGGTGTCCACGACGTCGGGGTCGAGGCCGAGCGAGTCGGCGAGCTCGCGGCCGACCTGGGCGACCTCGAGCGAGTGTGTCAGACGGTTCCGGGCGAAGTCGAGCCCGGTCGTCGGACTGAGCACCTGGGTCTTCGCGGCGAGCCGTCGGAGCGCGCTCGAGTGCAGGAGCCGGGCGCGGTCACGGGCGAAGTCGGACCGACGGTTGCCGTGGGTCTCGGGCAGCCAGCGTTCGGCGTCGGCCGGCCCGTACGAACTCGTGGCGCTCATCCGCCGCTGTGGTGCAGCTCGGCGGCGGCGAGGACCTTGCGGAACTCGCTGTCGACGTCGCGCGACTCGAGCCAGCGGTCGGGCAGGGCGGTGCGCTTCGGGTGGCCCGCACGACCCCGGGGCCCCTCGGCGTCGGCACCGGGGTAGGGAGCGTCGTGGTCGAGCTCCCCGAGCAGGTCGTCGATCTCCTGCAGGCTGGACGCCATCGCGAGCCCGGACCGGACGTCGCCGCCGATCGGGTACCCCTTGAAGTACCAGGCGACGTGCTTCCGGACGTCGCGGCAGCCGTGCTCCTCGCTGCCGAAGAACTCGACGAGCAGTTCGGCGTGCCGCTTGAACGCCACCGCCACCTCGCCGAGGGACGGCATGTAGCGCAGCCCCTCGCCGCGGAACGCCGCCGCGAGGTCGCCGAACAGCCACGGCCGACCGAGGCACCCGCGCCCGACGACGACGCCGTCCGCCCCGGTCTCGTCGACCATGCGGAGTGCGTCGGCAGCGGACCAGATGTCGCCGTTGCCGAGCACCGGGATGTCGGTGATGGTCTCCTTCAGCGTCGCGATCGCCGACCAGTCCGCGTGGCCCGAGTAGTGCTCGTTGGCGGTGCGGGCGTGCAGGGAGACGGCCGCGACGCCGGCGTCCCGCGCGATGCGGGCGGCGTCGAGGTACGTGAGGTGGTCGCCGTCGATGCCCTTGCGCATCTTCACGGTGACGGGGACGTCCCCGGCGGCACGGACCGTCTTCGTGACGAGTTCCTTGAACAGGTCGAGCTTCCAGGGCAGGGCCGCTCCCCCGCCCTTGCGCGTGACCTTCGGCACGGGGCACCCGAAGTTGAGGTCGATGTGGTCAGCGCGGTCCTCGCCCACGAGGATCGTCGCCGCCTCGGCCACCGTGTTCGGCTCGACGCCGTACAGCTGGATCGACCGCGGGGTCTCGGACTCGTGGTGCTGGATGAGCTGCATCGACACGGGGGTCCGTTCGACGAGCGCGCGCGAGGTGATCATCTCGCACACGTACAAGCCGGCGCCGTACTCGCGGCAGAGCCGGCGGTAGGCCATGTTCGTGATGCCCGCCATCGGCGCGAGCACGACCGGCACGTCGACCTCGATGGGGCCGATGCGCAGGGGCTTCGCCGGACGGGTCGCCGTCCCGGGTGCGTCAGTGATCGTCATACGTCGTCCATTCTCCCACGTCGGTGCGCGCCGGTAGCGTTCTCCACATGACGACCGACGCCATCACCAGGTTCGACGCCGACGCACGGGCCCGGGGCCTCCGGGTCGACGTGGTCGAACGCCCCGCCGCGGACTCCCTGCACGGGGCAGCAGCGCTGCTCGGCATCGAGCCCGGCGACATCGTGAAGACCCTCGTCGTCAAGCGGCACGACGGCGGCTTCCTGCTCGCCCTCGTGCCCGGTGGCCGTGCCATCGCCTGGAAGAAGCTCCGCACCGTCGTCGGCGTCAACAAGCTCTCGATGCCCGACGCCGCCACCGCGCTCGAGGCCTCCGGCTACGAACGCGGCACCATCACGCCCATCGGCGCGACGGGCGACCTGCCGGTCTACGCCGACGAACGGATCCTCGGACGCCGGGTCGCCCTCGGCGCGGGTCGGCACGGCGCGAGCGCCTTCGTCGACGCCGACGACCTGATCGCGGCGTACGACGCGACGGTCGCCGACATCACCGACGAGGAACCCGTCCGCTAGCACCCGCTCAGTCGGGGACCTCGGTCCAGACGCCCTCGGCGCCGGGCACGAAGCACGAGTCGCCCTCGCAGACCGGCGCACCGCCGGGCGTGACGAGCGTGAGCAGGGCGGGTCGCGCCTCCTGGCCGTCGGACTGGAGGCGCGGCTCGGTCGAGCCGTCGACGCGGACGTCCGTCATCGGGTCGCCTCCGCGTCTGCTGCCGCGTCCTCGGCGGACCGCTGCTCGGCCTCGGCGATGTCCGACGGGGTCGTCCCGCGGAGGGCGACGACCTGCGTCAGCACCTGCTCGAACGCAGCCGGGTCCTGCGCGCCGGAGACGCCGTACTTGCCGTCGATGACGAAGAACGGGACGCCGTTGATGCCGTACGACTGCGCCTGCGCCTGGTCGGCGCGGACGGCCGCGAGCTGCGAGTCGTCGCGGAGCGTGGCGCGGACCTCGTCCGGGTCGAGACCGACCTCGGCCGCGAGGGACGCCAGCGACTCGTCCTGACCGACGTGCTCACCACGCTCGAAGTAGGCGGCGAAGAGGCGCTCGACCATCTCGAGCTGCTTGCCCTGCTCCTTCGCCAGGTGGATGACCTGGTGTGCCTTCACCGTGTTGGTGTGGTGCATCGACTCGAAGTCGTAGTCGAGGCCGACGCTCGCGGCGATGCCGGAGACCTGGTCGAGCATCTGCTGCGCTTGCTCGACGGGCATGCCCTTGTGGCCGGAGAGGAACTCGGCCTCGGTGCCCTCGAAGTCCACGGGGGTGTCGGGGCTGAGCTCGAAGGAGTGGTACTCGACCTCGACCGGGGCGCCGTTCGGGGTCGAGGCGAAGGCGGCGACGCCGGCCTCGAACTTCCGCTTGCCGATGTAGCACCAGGGGCAGGCGATGTCCGACCAGACATCGACCTTCACAGAGTCGTTCATGCTGGGCGCAACCGGGGCCGCCGCAGCCGCATTCCCGCGCTGCCCCGGCCTGCGTCCGCTGTCACTCCGTCGAACCACGAATCCGACACCGAACCACGGCCGGGGCCCGGTTCGATGTCGGATCCGTGGTTCGACCCGGCCGCGCCGCGCCTACGCGCCGAGCAACCGCGCCGCGAGGTACCCCTGCAGCTGGTCGAGCGCCACCCGCTCCTGCGACATCGTGTCGCGCTCGCGCACCGTCACGGCCTTGTCCTCGAGCGTGTCGAAGTCCACCGTGATGCAGAACGGCGTGCCGATCTCGTCGTGGCGACGGTAGCGACGGCCGATCGCCCCCGCGTCGTCGAAGTCCACGTTCCAGTACTTGCGCAGGTCGTCCGCGAGGCCACGCGCCACCGGCGACAGCTGCTCGTTGCGGGACAGCGGCAGGACGGCGGCCTTGACCGGAGCGAGCCGCGGGTCGAGCCGCAGGACCGTGCGCTTGTCGACGCCGCCCTTCGCGTTCGGCGCCTCGTCCTCGTGGTAGGCGTCGAGCAGGAACGCCATGAGCGCGCGGGTCAGACCGAACGACGGCTCGATGACGTACGGCACGTACTTCTCGTTCGCTGCCTGGTCGAAGTACCGGAGGTCCTTGCCGGAGGACTCGATGTGGTTGTTGAGGTCGAAGTCCGTGCGGTTCGCGACGCCCATGAGCTCGCCCCACTCGGTGCCCGCGAACCCGAAGCGGTACTCGATGTCGGCGGTGGCGTCGGAGTAGTGCGCGCGTTCCCCGTCCGGGACGTCGAAGCGCCGCAGGTTCTCCGGGTCGATGCCGAGGTCGGTGAAGAACGCGACCGAGTCGGCGATCCACTGCTCGTAGTGCTCCTGCGCGGAGGCCGGCGGCACGAAGTACTCGATCTCCATCTGCTCGAACTCACGCGTCCGGAAGATGAAGTTGCCGGGCGTGATCTCGTTGCGGAAGGCCTTGCCGACCTGGCCGATGCCGAACGGGGGCTTCATGCGGCTGGTCGTCACGACCTGCGCGAAGTCCACGAAGATGCCCTGCGCGGTCTCGGGGCGGAGGAAGTTCAGGCCCTCTTCCGACTCGACCGGGCCGAGGTAGGTCTTGAGCATGCCGGAGAACTCGCGCGGCTCGGTCCACTGGCCGCGGGTCCCGCAGTTCGGGCACGCGATCTCGGCCATGCCACCCTCGGGCTGCCGGTCCTTCTTCGCCACGAACGCCTCGATGAGGTGGTCTTCGCGGAACCGGTGGTGGCAGTGCAGGCACTCGACGAGCGGGTCGGTGAACGTCGCGACGTGCCCGGACGCCTCCCACACCTTGCGCGGCAGGATCACGGCCGAGTCGAGGCCGACCATGTCACCGCGGCCGCGGACGAACCGCTGCCACCACTGCCGCTTGATGTTCTCCTTCAGCTCGACGCCGAGGGGCCCGTAGTCCCACGCGGAGCGCGATCCGCCGTAGATCTCCCCCGACTGGAAGACGAAGCCACGGCCCTTGGCCAGGGCGATGACGCTGTCGAGACGGGAGGACTGTGCCACGGGATGCTCCAGAGGTCGCCGAGCTGGGTGCCCGGTTCGGAAACGTACCGGGCAAGCGTACCGGCCCCACGGGCCTCGGCGGACGGGAGGCGCGGTGCCTGTGGAGAACGGGCCTCACCCCTCCGGTCTGAAGCCGTCCACCGCGCCCAGCGCGTCCGCCACGCGCGTCACGTCGTCCTCGTCGTTCCAGAGGTGGAACGCCAGCCGGAGCCGACCGGCCCGCCCGCTCGCGGTGATCCCGGCTGCCGCGAGGGCCCGGAGGGCCGCGCCGTCCGCGTCCGCGAACGTCGTGATCGCCTGACCGCTCCGAGGTGACCCGAGCGTGTCGGCGAGCCGGTCCGTGAGACGCGTGGCGTGCCTCCAGGACGACGTCGCGTCGAGCGCGGCGACGTGCCGGAGCGCAGCCACCGCGCCCGGCCATGCCTGCCACGCAGGCGAGACGTCGAACCGACGCGCGTCGTCGGCGAGCCGCATCGCTGGGCCGTAGCAGGACGCCCACACGTCGGCGCCCGCGTACCACCCGGCCTGCACGGGGCGGAGCCGTTCGAGCGCGGCGTCCGAGAACGTCGAGAAGGCGACCCCGCGCGGCGCGCACAGCCACTTGTACGCGTGCGTGACGGTCACGTCGAACGGGGCCGCGTCCACCGGGAGCACGCCGGCGGCCTGCGTGAGGTCGCACAGCGTGAGCGCGCCGACGGTCCGAGCCGCCTCGAGCACCGGCTCCGGATCGGTGACGACGCCGCTCGACGACTGCACCGCGGACCAGGCGACGAGGGACGTCCCGGGCCGCACCGCGTCGACGAGGGAGGCGAGCGGGACGCTCCGGACCCGGACGCCCCGGTGCGCCTGGGCGAGGAACGGGAACACGAGCGAACTGAAGTCGCCGTCGGGGACGACCACCTCGGCGCCGTCCGGCAGCGCAGCGGCGACGACCGCGACCATGGCGGAGGTCTGCGACCCCGTGGCGACCCGGGCCCGGTCGACGCCGACGATGCGCGCGAAGAGCGAGCGGCCCTCCTCGACGAGCGCGCCGTACGCGACCGGCGTGGACGCGGCGTGCTCCCACTCGTCGAGGTCGGCGCGCATGGCGGCGAGCGTGCCGCGCGTGGGGAGTCCGGCGGTGCAGGCAGCGAGGTAGCCGGAGCCGTCGACGAAGGAGTCCATGCCTCCACGGTGGCGCGGGGTCGCCCATCACACCAGGGCAGGCTTCTTCGATCCCCCATAACATGACGTTGTGGACGACCTCGATCCCCAACTCCTCCGCGTGCTGCGCGCCGTCCGTGACGCCGGCTCGATCAGCCGCGCGGCCGCCGCCCTCGGGTACAGCCAGCCCGCGGTGAGCCAGCTGCTCGCCCGCGCCGAACGCCGGACCGGCCACGAGCTCGTGCTCCGCGGAGCGCGCGGCGTCACGCTCACCGAGTCGGGACGAGTCCTCGCCGACCACGCCCTCGCCGTGCAGGCGGCCCTCGCGGCCGCGCGGGAGGACCTCGACGCCGTCGGCGGCCTCGCCCGCGGACGGGCGCGGATCGCCGGGTTCCCGAGCGCGTCGTCGACCCTCGTGCCGCCGGTGCTCGCCGCGATGTCGGCAACGAGTCCGGGCGTGGTGACCTCGTACGTCGAGGCCGAACCACCGGAGGCCGTCGAGCTCCTCCGCCGCGGCGAGGTCGACCTGGCGCTGACGTTCTCGCACGCGTTGCAGGGCGACGACGTCGGCGCCGACCCGACGCTCACGACCCGGGTGCTCGGTCGCGACCCGCTCGCCCTCGTGACGCCTGCCCCGGCGCTGAGCGGGTCCGCGCACGGTGCCGACGTGGTCGCGGACCTCGCCGCCTTCCGCGAGGCGCGATGGATCGGCGGGTGCCCGCGCTGCCGAGGCCACCTGCTCGCGTCGTGCGCCGCCTCCGGCTTCACCCCGGACATCGTCCTCGAGACGGACAACGCCGCGGCGGTCGTCGGGTTGGTCGCGGCGGGCCTCGGTGTGGCCCTGCTCCCCCGCCTCGCGCTCACGACCACCGTGGTGCCGCCCGGCGTCTCGGTCACGCCGGCGAGCGACGAACTCGCGCGGCGCGTCGAGGTGGTGGTGGCACGCGGCGCGGACCGGGTGCCGAGCGTCCGCGCCGCGCTCGACGCGGTCCGCGGCGCGGCGCACCTGCTCGGCTGAGCCGGAGGCGCGCGCTCGGTCGAGCCGGGAACCGTCGGACGGGAGGCGCGGTCGGCGCCGCCCCGCGCCTCCTGTCAGGCCGTCGGTGCGTCCACCGCCCCGCCGAACCGTCGATCGCGGCGCGCGTACTGCTCGATCGCTCCCCACAGGTCGGTGCGACGGAAGTCCGGCCACAGCCGGTCGAGGAACACCATCTCGGCGTACGCCGACTGCCACAGCATGAAGTTGGACGTCCGCTGCTCCCCCGAGCTCCGCAGGAAGAGGTCGACGTCCGGCAGCTCCGGCACGTACAGCCGCTTCGCGAGGGCCTTCTCAGTGACCTGGCTCGGCTTGAGGCGCCCGGCCGCGACGTCCTCGGCCATGCCCCGCACCGCGTCGACGATCTCGTTCCGACCGCCGTAGTTGACGCACATCGTCAGCGTGCAGACGTCGTTGTCGGCGGTCATGCGCTCCGCGGTCTGCAGCTCGTCGATCACGCTGCGCCAGAGCCGCGGCCGCCGTCCCGCCCACCGGATCCGGACCCCCCACGCGTTCAGTTGGTCGCGGCGGCGGTGCAGGACCTCGCGGTTGAAGCCCATCAGGAAGCGGACCTCGTCGGGTGAGCGCTTCCAGTTCTCGGTCGAGAACGCGTACGCCGAGACGTGCTTGACGCCGATCTGCACGGCGCCGGCGACCACGTCGAGGAGCGATGCCTCACCCGCACGGTGCCCCTCGACCCGGGTGAGGCCGCGCTGGTTCGCCCAGCGGCCGTTGCCGTCCATCACGATCGCGACGTGCTCGGGGACGAACTGCAGCGGGATCGCCGGAGGGTGCTCACCCGTCCAGTCGACGGGCTTCAGCGGCTCGGACTCGGCGTACCGGCGAGGGCTCATGCAGGGGTTCCTCCGTGGTCGGACGGCTGGTCGGTCGCGTGGTCGGGCGCGTTGCCGGGCGCGTGGTCGGACGCGTTGCCCGGCACGTTGCCGGTCGCGTTGTCGGACGGGTCCGGCGGCTCCGGCAGCGTGGGTGCCGGGGTCGCGGCGACCGCGGCGGGCACACCACCCGGTGTCGGATGGACCGGGGACGGGTGCTCGGTGCGGTCGACGTGCGGCAGCGACCGGAGCGATCGTTCCAGGTGCCACTGGGCGTACGCCGCCACCACGCCGGACGCCCGGGAGCGCGTGCGCTCGTCCGACGCGTCCACTGTGCGCCAGTCGCCGGCGAGCAGTGAGCCCAGGAGCTGCAGGGTGTCCGGGTCGAGCCGCGGTGTCCCCGGCGGAGCCGCGTGGTCCGCCACCACGCCGCCGAGCTGCACGACGAACGCCGAGTGCGGCCCGGGCTCGCCGGTGACCGCGCAGTCGCGGAACGACGGCGCCCAGCCCGCGATGCTCATCGCGCGCAACAGGTACGAGTCGAGCGTCGCACTCGTCACGTGCTCGCCCCGCGCCAGCGACCGGAGGGCCCCGACGAGGAGCAGGTACTGCTGCAGTCCGGCGTCGGCCTCGCTCAGGCGGTCGGCGGTCTCGACCATCGCGCTGGCGGCGGTGTAGGCCCCGTAGTCGGCGACGATCTGCGCGCCGTACGAACCGAGCGACTCGGCCTGGGTGACGATGTCGAGCGAGCGGCCCTCGTAGAACTGGGCGTCGACGACCATGAACGGCTCGAGCCGGGACCCGAACTTCGACGCGGTCCGCCGGACGCCCTTCGCCACCGCCCGGATCTTGCCGTGCTGCCGGCTCAGCATCGTGACGATGCGGTCGGCTTCACCGAGCTTGTGGGTGCGCAACACGACGCACTCGTCCCGGTACAGCGGCATTGGTCCAGTATCCCCCGCGCCACCGACGCTCTGTGCCGTGCCGCTCGCGGCGGGCGGGCGTCGAGCGTTCGCGGCGCGCAATCGGGCGGGCGTCGAGCGGGCGCGACACGCCGCTCACGTCCGCCGAGCGGGCAGAAGGTCCCGCTCGCCACCGCCGAGCGGGACAGAGACGTCCCGCTCGCGGCGCGCACGCACCAGCGCGACCACGCACACGAGGCGCGGTGCGGGACGGACCCGCACCGCGCCTCCTGGACGGAACGCGTTACGCCGAGACCAGCTCCGACGCGCCGGACGCAGCCCCCGCGCGCACCGCGCGGTTGACCGCCGAGACGATCGCCTTGAGCGACGCGGTGGCGATGTCGGCGTCGATCCCGACGCCCCACAGTCGGACGCCGTCGACGTCGAGCTCGACGTAGGACGCGGCCTGCGCGTCACCGGAGGCGCTCATCGTGTGCTCCGAGTAGTCGTAGAGCGTCACGTCGACGCCCTGCTCCCGCATGACCGTGAGGAACGCGTCGATCGGGCCCGTCCCGACGGCGTCGGACGTGATCGAGCCGTCGTCGACGCGCAGGGCGACCGAGAGCTTCGTCGTGCCGTCGAAGTCGCTCGACGTCGCCGTCTTCGTGATCTCGTAGCGGCCCCACTTGTCGGACTCGTCGGCTGCGGGCAGGTACTCGTCGCGGAAGAGGTCCCAGATGCGCTCGGACGAGAACTCGCCGCCCTCGGCGTCGGTGCGCTGCTGCACGACCCCGGAGAACTCGATCTGCAGCTTGCGGGGCAGGTCGATCGAGTGGTCCGTCTTGAGCAGGTAGGCGACGCCGCCCTTGCCGGACTGGGAGTTGACGCGGATCACGGCCTCGTACGAACGGCCGATGTCCTTCGGGTCGACGGGCAGGTACGGCACCGCCCACTCGATCTGGTCGATGTCCTTGCCGGCGGCCGCGGCCTTGGCCTTCATGGCCTCGAAGCCCTTGTTGATGGCGTCCTGGTGCGAGCCGCTGAACGCCGTGTAGACGAGGTCGCCCGCCCACGGCTGGCGCTCCGGCACCGGCAGCTGGTTGCAGTACTCGACCGTGCGCTTGATCTGGTCGATGTCCGAGAAGTCGATCTCGGGGTCGATCCCCTGCGTGAACAGGTTCATGCCGAGTGCGACCAGGTCGACGTTGCCGGTGCGCTCACCGTTGCCGAACAGGCAGCCCTCGATGCGGTCGGCGCCGGCCATGTACCCGAGCTCCGCGGCCGCGACGGCGGTGCCACGGTCGTTGTGGGGGTGCAGGGAGAGGATGACGTCCTCGCGGTGGGCCAGGTTGCGGGACATCCACTCGATCGAGTCGGCGTAGACGTTCGGCGTCGCCATCTCGACGGTCGCCGGCAGGTTGATGATCACCTTGCGGTCGGGCGTCGGCTCGAACACCTCGAGCACGTCGTTGCAGATCTCGACCGCGACCTCGAGCTCGGTACCCGTGTACGACTCGGGCGCGAGTACTCGTAGAAGACCTTCGTGTCGTGCTGCAGGGTCGCCTCGGCCGCGCGGCACAGCTTCGCGCCGGACACCGCGATGTCGACGACGCCCTGCACGTCGGTGCGGAACACGACCTCGCGCTGGACGATCGACGTCGAGTTGTACAGGTGCACGATGGCCTGCTTCGCGCCGTCGATCGCCTCGTACGTGCGGTTGATGAGGTGCTCGCGCGCCTGGGTCAGCACCTGGATCGTGACGTCGTCGGGGATGGCGCCCTCGTCGATGAGCGAGCGGACGAAGTCGAAGTCGGTCTGCGAGGCGCTCGGGAACCCGACCTCGATCTCCTTGTAGCCCATCCGGACGAGCAGGTCGAACATGGCGCGCTTGCGCTCGGAGTCCATCGGGTCGATCAGGGCCTGGTTGCCGTCGCGCAGGTCGACCGCGCACCACCGCGGCGCCTTGTCGATGCGCTTCGTCGGCCAGGTGCGGTCCGGGAGGTCGACACGGATCTGCTCGTGGAACGGGACGTACTTGTGGATCGGCATCCCGGAGGGGCGCTGGGTGTTCTGCATCGTTTCGTCGCTTTCGTCGTCAGGTGTGGGTCAGGCCACGACGGACTCCGCGACGAGGTGGGCCGTTGTGTCAGGCCTCGTCGCGGCAGCGAAGGAGGAGGAGCGCCGAGTACATCGGGTCCACGGTAGCACCGGCGGCGGTCCGTGTGACAGACCGAGCCGTCGCGGGGCGCCGAGGTCGCACGGGTGCCGCGGCCAGGGCGTCGAGGTCGCACGGACGCCGCGGTCGCACGACCCGCACCCGGCGACCGGGGCGCCGAGGTCGCACGACATGCCGCGGCCGGGGCGTCGAGGTCGCACGAACCGTTGCCCGCCGGCGCCGCGAGCGACACTTCGTGCGACCTCGGCCGACCCGAGCGACCGATCGTGGGACCTCGGCCGACCCGAGCGACCGAACGTGCGACCCGAGCGACCCGAACGACCGCGAGCGACGGGTCAGTCGACCGCAAGCGCCTCCGTCGGCGGCACCCGCATCGCACGCCGCACCGGACCGAGCACCGACCAGAGCGCGACCGCGAGCGTCCCGATCACGACCACCGCGACGGCCGAGAGTGGGAAGACGGGCGCGATCAGCGCTGCTCCCTGTGTCGTCCCGAGGATCGAGTACGCGCCGGCCCAGCCGTAGCCGACACCGAGGAGCACGCCGAGGACCAGCGCCACCGTCACCATGACCACCGTCTCGACCGTGACCATCACGGCCACCTGACGCCGGGTCGCACCGAGCGTTCGAAGCAGTCCGAACTCCTGCCTGCGTTGTGCGACGGTCATCGACGAAACGTTCACCACACCCGCCGCCGCGATCACGCCGGCACCACCGATCAGCACGGTGAACATCGTCGAGAGCGCGACGAACTGATCGTGGATGCCGCGGTAGTAGACCGGGTCCCCGTCGACCTGTCGGACGAGCATGGCCTCGTAGGTGGCGAGCCCGACCGAGAACGTCACGACGAGGGTGACCGCGATGAGGAGCCCGACGGCGGCCCGGGAGGCGCGCGCCGGCGACCGCAGGGCGTTGCGGCCCGCGAGCATCGCCATCGGGAACCGGCCGACCGCGGCCACGAGTCGGAGGACGGGCGGCAGGACGACCGGCGACCCGAGCACCAGCCCGGAGAACGAGACCGCCCCCGCCGCGACGGCGAGCAGCACGGCGAGGTACGACGTCGCTCCGAGGACGATCGAGCCGGCGACACCGATCCAGCCCCCGAGGAAGAGGACCACCGCGACCGCCGTGCGCCACGGACTCGTGCGTGCTGAGACCTCGGACTCGACCGTCGACCCCAGCGCCTGCAGGGGCGCGAGCGAGAGCACCCGACGGGACCCGATCCGGAACGCAATGACCACGGCGCCCGCGACCGTCACCCACACGACGAGGGACTGCAGGGGCACCATCGGACTCGAGTCCTCGACGATGCCGGTCGACGCCGCCACGACGACCCCCACGTTCGCCAGGGCGAGCGCAAGGAGCACCCCGGCCAACGCCCCGACGATCCCGACGACCGCGCCGTCGCGGGTCAGCCGTCGGCGGAGCAGGGACGCCGAAGCGCCCAGCAGTCGCTCGAGTGCGAGCACCCGGGTCCGACCTGCCATCGCGGTCCCGCACGTGTTCACCGTGACGACCGACGCGACGGAGAGTGCGACGCCGAAGAAGACCCACGCCGCCAGCGGGAGGAGGACTGCGACGGTGCCGCTCTGGCCGGTGCGCGCTCCCGCGTCGAGGATCCGCCCTGCGAGCTCGGCAGCCGCGACGACCACTCCACCGAAGGTCCCGGCGAGGACGGCGACGACGACCGAACCGCCGTTGTCCGCGAGCGCTCGTGTCGGGACGGACCACCGGCGGGAGCGGCGCGCACGGTGCTGCCCGTTCACGCTGCGGTCTCCATCCCGAGCATCGTGGTCGAGATCGCCGCAGCATCCATCGCCGGACGATCCCCCACCACACGACCATCCGCCAGGAACAGGATCCGATCAGCATTCGCCGCAGCCACCGGATCATGCGTCACCATCACCACGCTCTGCCCCCACTCCGACACCGCACCCCGCAAGATCTGCAACACATCACGACCCGTCCGCGAATCCAACGCCCCCGTCGGCTCGTCCGCGACCACCACCGCCGGCCGCGACGCCAACGCCCGAGCGATCGCCACCCGCTGCTGCTGCCCACCCGACAACTGGTGCGGACGATGCGACAACCGATCCCCCAACCCCAGCATCTCCACGAGACGATCGATCCACGCCGACTCCTCACGCGACACCTTGTGCCCACCCAGCAGGAACGGCAACCGGATGTTCTCCCCCACGTCCAACGTCGGCACCAGGTTGAACGACTGGAACACGAACCCCAACCGACGACGCCGCAACTCCGTCAACTCCCTGTCACCCAACCCCGTGACGTCCACCCCGTCGATCCAGATCCGACCCGACGACACCTGGTCGAGCCCCGCCGCGACGTGCATCAACGTCGACTTCCCCGAACCCGACGGACCCATCACCGCCGTGAACTCCCCCGCACCGATGTCGACGCTCACATCGTCCAACGCCGTCACCCGCCGCACGGCATCGCCGTAGTGCTTCGAAACGCGGTCAAGACGGATGATCGGTTGCATGTCCATGCGTCCAGTATTTCAATATCGGGCAGACGCCGCGTCATCCGATCGGTTGATCAGGAGCGTGCGACGTCTCAGTCGACCGCCAGCGCCTCCGTCGGCGGCACCCGCATCGCACGCCGCACCGGCGCGATCGTCGCGACCACCGCGAGGACCAACGCCCCCACGACCACGATCCCCACCGTCAGCGGCGGCAGCACCGGCGTCGTCGCGAAGCCGAGCGAACCGAGCAACGTCTGCCCACCGACCCACCCGTAGAAGGTGCCGAGCACGAGCCCGGTGACGACGGCTGCGACGACCATCTGGACGGCCTCGGTGACGATCATCCGTCGGACCTGCGCCCCGGTCAGCCCGAGCACCCGCAGCAGCCCGAGCTCCCGGCGGCGCTGCAGCACCCCGAGGGCGAGCGCGTTCACGACCCCCACCGCGGCGATCACGGCGGAGAACCCGACGATGACGCTCACGACGGCGTTCAGCTGGACGAAGAAGTCACGCTGCCCCTCGAGCATCTCCTTCGTCATCTGCCCCTGGTCCATGGCCTGCAGCTGGGCACCGAGCACGTGCTGCATGATCCCGAGCGCCACGGCGAAGGTGACGAGCAGGGTGACGCCGATGACGAGCCCGATGGTCGCCCGTGCGGACCGGCCGGGTGCGCGCATGGCGTTGCGGCCGGCGAGCAGCACGACGGGGTCACGGGCCCCGATGCGTCCGATGAGCTGCAGCACGGGCGGCATCACGATCGTCGCACCGACGGCCACCCCGGCGAAGGAGACGAAGCCCCCGAGCGCTGCCGGCAGGACCGCGATGGGCGAGAGCCCGCTGGCGAGCAGCCCGACGAGCAGGAGCAGGCCGCCCGCCACCATCAGCACGATCGCCCAGACCTTCCGAGCGGTCCCTGAGCGGACGTCGTCGTGACTCGGTTCGACGCTCGCCGAGAGCGCCTCGAGCGGGGTCACGGTGAGCACCCGCCGCGAACCGGCTGCGAACGCACCCCAGGTCGCGAGGACGACCGCCACGACCGGGAGCACGAGCTCCCACGGCACGATCGTGTACGCGGTGTCCGGCAGGAACCCGTTGCCCCGCAGCACGACGACGAAGAGCGCACTGAGCCCCGTGCCGACGACCGCCCCGATCAGACCGCCGAGTACCCCGACGACGAGGCCGGTCCGGGTGATCCGTGCACGCAACGAGGCGCCGGTCGCCCCGACGAGCCGCTGCAGCGCGATGGTGCGGGTCTGCCCGGCGATGAGCGTGGCGCAGGTGTTCGCCGTGACGATCGCACCGACGTAGAGGGCGATGCCGAGGAAGAGCCACCCGACGACCGAGAGGATCGCCTTCACCGGGCCGAGCTCGGAGAGACCGGAGGCCGCCAGGGCCTCGGTGACGATCCCCGGCGCGATGACCAGTGCCGACCCGAAGGTGGTGCCGAGCGCCGCGACGAGGACGGTCGGGGCGAACGCGCGGACGCCGTTCACGCTGCGGTCTCCATCCCGAGCATCGTGGTCGAGATCGCCGCGGCATCCATCGCCGGACGATCCCCCACCACACGACCATCCGCCAGGAACAGGATCCGATCAGCATTCGCCGCAGCCACCGGATCATGCGTCACCATCACCACGCTCTGCCCCCACTCCGACACCGCACCCCGCAAGATCTGCAACACATCACGACCCGTCCGCGAATCCAACGCCCCCGTCGGCTCGTCCGCGACCACCACCGCCGGCCGCGACGCCAACGCCCGAGCGATCGCCACCCGCTGCTGCTGCCCACCCGACAACTGGTGCGGACGATGCGACAACCGATCCCCCAACCCCAGCATCTCCACGAGACGATCGATCCACGCCGACTCCTCACGCGACACCTTGTGCCCACCCAGCAGGAACGGCAACCGGATGTTCTCCCCCACGTCCAACGTCGGCACCAGGTTGAACGACTGGAACACGAACCCCAACCGACGACGCCGCAACTCCGTCAACTCCCTGTCACCCAACCCCGTGACGTCCACCCCGTCGATCCAGATCCGACCCGACGACACCTGGTCGAGCCCCGCCGCGACGTGCATCAACGTCGACTTCCCCGAACCCGACGGACCCATCACCGCCGTGAACTCCCCCGCACCGATGTCGACGCTCACATCGTCCAACGCCGTCACCCGCCGCACGGCATCGCCGTAGTGCTTCGCAACGCGGTCAAGACGGATGATCGGTGTGCTGCTCGTGGTCATGACTCCACGATGACGGCCAGGAGGCACGCCCCGCGTCGACCCAGCGGCTCCTGTGGATCGTCCGCTCGGCTCCGCTGCCTGGGGAGAAGTCATCCTGGCGGATGACGGACCGTCAGCGCGCAGCGCGCAGCGCGCAGCCGGACATCCCGCGGTCAGTCGGCCTTCGCGACCAGACCGTGCTCGTGCGCGAACACCACGAGCCGCACCCGGTCCCGCAGCTCGAGCTTGGTCAGGACGCGCGAGATGTGCGTCTTCACGGTCGCCTCACTCACGTACTCGTGCTGCGCGATCTCGCTGTTGCTGAAGCCCCGCGCCGCCAGGTCGAAGATCTCCCGTTCGCGCGGCGTCAGGTCGGCGAACGCGGCCGGCACCGAGGGCGCCTGCTCGCTCGTGTCCTCGTAACGGCGGAGGAGCTCACGGGTCGCCGACGCCGCGAACACCGCGGTCCCGGCGTGCACCGTGCGGATCGCCGCGAGCAGGAACTCCGGGTCGGCATCCTTCAGCACGAAGCCGCTCGCGCCGGCTCGGATCGCCTTCGCCGCTGCCTCGTCGAAGTCGAACGTGGTGAGCACGAGCACCTTCGCGCCGTCGGTCCCGCTGTCCTCGACGATCCGGGCGGTGGCGGTGATGCCGTCCATCACCGGCATGCGGACGTCCATGAG
Organism: Curtobacterium sp. SORGH_AS_0776; assembly: GCF_031453355.1. Lineage (NCBI taxonomy): Bacteria > Bacillati > Actinomycetota > Actinomycetes > Micrococcales > Microbacteriaceae > Curtobacterium > Curtobacterium sp. SORGH_AS_0776. The sequence goes on along the minus strand of NZ_JAVIYU010000001.1, from coordinate 2,394,910 downwards.
CACGACGTCGGGACGCCCGCGCCGCACGAGCTCCACGCCCTCGGCACCGTCGCCGGCCTCGCCGACGAACTGCAGGTCGGCCTGCGAGTCGATGAGCATCCGGATGCCGGTGCGGAACAGGGCCTGGTCGTCGACGAGCGCGACGCGGATCGGGGTGTCGTTCATCGGCCGGTGCGCTCCTGGAGGGTCGAGGGGGTGGTCGGGACGAGCCCGCGCGGCATCTGGCCGCTCGCGGGGACGGACGGCATCCGGACCGCGACCGCGAAGTCGTCGCCCCGCGGTCCCGCGGTCATCGTCCCCCCGGTCATGGTGGCACGTTCGCGCATGCCCACCAGCCCGTGTCCGGTACCGGGCCCGCGCGTGCCGTCGTCGGCGCGCCGGTTGACGACCGTGATCTCGACGGTGTCCGGCCGGTACGTGAGGCTCGCGCACACCGGGGTGTTCGGCTCGCCGTGCTTCCACGCGTTCGTCAGGCTCTCCTGGACGATCCGGTAGACGGCGAGCTGCGTCGTGGTCGGCAGGCCCGACGAATCGCCCTCGCGCTCGACCCGCACGTCGAGGCCGACGCCACGCATCTCGCCGATCAGCCGGTCGATGTCGTCGATCTCCGGGGTCGGTGCGGTGCCCTGCTCGTGCCGTAGCGCACCGAGCAGTTCGCGCACGTCGCCGAGGGCACGGCGGGCGGTGCTCGAGATCGTCCCGAGCGCTTCGTCGGCGATGGCCGGGTCCGCCTTCAGCGCGTACCGGGCGCCGTCCGCCTGGGCGATCACGACCGCCAGCGAGTGCGCGACGATGTCGTGCATGTCCCGGGCGATCCGGACGCGTTCCTGCTCCACGGCGACGGCGCGATCGGCCCGTGCGGCGTCGCGCTCGGCGAGGAGCTGGGCCTCTCGGCTCATGCTCGCCGACCGCCGGGTGCGGAGCACGAGACCGGCGAGCCACGGCAGGAGGAGCAGCAGCAGCACGATCGCGAAGTACGCGATCGCGACCTTGAGCGACTCCTGCTCGGGCGTCGTCGCCGTCACGATGCCCTGCCGCTGCCGGTAGTCGTCGAGACCGAGGTAGACGGCCGCCGTCACCGGACCGACGATCGACGACACCAGGCCCGCCAGCCGGACGCGCCGGCTGCCGTAGCGGCTCGTCGAGTACACCACCCCGGCGATGAACGCGTTCGACAGGTCGGGCATCTGCATGGTGACCATCTCGAGGACGGCGAACACCCACGCCACACCGAGCGCGAGCCCCGGCGACAGGCGCCGGAGCGCCAGCGCGGCCGTCATGCCGAGGACCGTCAGGAGCGCGAACGGCGAGTCCAGTCCCCGCGCGGTCACGACGAGCACGAGCGCGCCGAGCAGGACCGCGATCACGACGTCGGTGATCACCTGCACGCGCAGCATGGGACGGAACACCACCCCACGGTACGTCCAGGAGGCGCGGTGCGCGTCCGCCTCCAGGTTGACGTCAGCAGACGGTCGGGTCAGAAGCCCAGTCGCCCGAGCTGCTTCGGGTCGCGCTGCCACTCCTTCGCGACCTTCACCCGGATGTTGAGGTACACGTGCCGGCCGCCGAGCAGCGCCTCGATCTCGGTACGGGCCCGCGACCCGACGTCCTTGAGGCGCTCCCCCTTGCGACCGATGACGATCGCCTTCTGGCTGTCCCGCTCGACGAAGAGGTTCGCGAAGATGCGCAGCGGGCCGTCCGGTTCGTCGTCCTCGTCGGGCTCGACGACGTCTTCGATGACGACCGCGAGCGAGTGCGGCAGCTCGTCGCGCACGCCCTCGAGCGCGGCTTCGCGGATGAGTTCGCCGATCCGCTCCTCGTCGGTCTCCTCGGTCACCGCGGCGTCGTCGTAGAGCTGGGGCGACTCGGGCAGCAGCGACGTGATCACGCCGAGCAGGTCCTCGAGCTGCAGTCCCCTCGTGCCCGAGGTCGGCACGATGGCGTCCCACTCGCGCAGCTTCGACACCGCGAGCAGTTGCTCCCCGACCTTGTCCTTGGCTGCCCGGTCAATCTTCGTGACGATGGCGACCTTCTTCGCACGCGGGTACTGGTCCAGCGTGTCGTTGATGAACCGGTCGCCGGGGCCGATCGGCTCGTTCGCCGGGACGCAGAGCCCGATGACGTCGACGTCCCCGAGGGTGGACTGCACCAGGTCGTTCAGCCGCTCGCCGAGCAGGGTGCGCGGTCGGTGCACGCCGGGGGTGTCGACGATGATGACCTGCCCGTTCGGCCGGTGCACGATCCCGCGGATGGCGCGGCGGGTGGTCTGCGGCTTCGACGAGGTGATCGCGACCTTCTCGCCGACGAGTGCGTTCGTCAGCGTGGACTTCCCGACGTTCGGGCGCCCCACGAACGAGACGAACCCGGCACGGTACGGCTCGGTCGGTCCGGCGGTGGCTGGCGTGGTGTCGGTCATGCGTGCGTGGTTCCCGTCGTGGTGGATGCTGCGTCGTCGAAGGCGTCCTCGACGTCCGCGAGTCCGGGCGTGCGCTCGGCGAGCACGGTGATGAGGTGGCGGCGCTTGCCCTCGACCCGGTCGGCCGTGAGCACGACGCCGGACACGGTGACGCTGTCGCCGCTGATCGCCAGGTGGCCGAGCTCCTTGGTGAGCAGGCCGCCGGCGGTGTCGACGTCGTCGTCCTCGAGCTCGATGCCGAACAGGTCGCCGAGGTCGTCGATCGGCAGTCGGGCGGAGATCCGCCAGACGCCCGGCTCGACCTCGACCCGGTCGACCACGGCGCGGTCGTACTCGTCCGAGATGTCCCCGACGAGCTCCTCGATGAGGTCTTCCATCGTGACGAGCCCGGCGACGCCGCCGTACTCGTCGACGACGAGCACGAGGTGGTTCTTCGCGACCTGCATGTGGCGCAGGGTGTCGTCGGCGGCCTTCGACTCCGGCACGAACTCTGCCGGGCGGAGGAGCGTCGTGACCCGCTTGGTACCGGACCCCGGGCGCTCGTACAGGGCCCGGGCCACGTCGCGCAGGTAGAGGACCCCGAGCACGTCGTCGCTGCCCTTGCCGGTGACGGGCATGCGGGAGACGCCCGCGGCGAGGAACTGCTCCATGCCGCTCGCGAGGGTGTCCGAACCGTCGACGGTGAGCATGTCGGTGCGCGGCACCATCACCTCACGCACGAGGGTGTCGCTGAACTCGAAGACCGAGTGGATGAGCTCGCGGTCGTCCTGCTCGAGGACGTTGCTCTCGGTGGCCTCGTCGACGAGCGACAGCAGCTGCTCCTCGCTCGACACCGTCGACGCACTGCCCCCGCGCCCGGGCGTGACGCGGTCGCCGATCGCCACGAGCAGGCCGGCGAGCGGACCGAGCACGATGCGCACGGCCCGGACGAGCCCGCCCGTGGTCGCGATGAGTCGTTCTGCGTGCGCGCGCCCGACGCTGCGCGGGCTGGACCCGACGAGGACGAACGACACCGCCGTCATGATCGCGGCGGCCACGATGAGCGCGACCCACCACGTGTCGAAGACCATCACGAGCGCGATCGTGACGAGCACGGCGGCGGCGGTCTCGGCGAGCACCCGGAAGAAGTTGAGCGCGTTGACGTGCGCCCCGACGTCGTCGCCGACCGCCTCGATCGCGCGGCGGTGCTTGCTCTCCCGCGCGATCTCGTCGAGGTCGGCGCGGGACAGGACGGAGAGCGCGGCGTCGGACGCGGCGAGCAGGCCACCGACGACGACCAGCACGAACGCCACCGCCAGCAGGCCGACGACGAGCAGCATCAGCTCACCGCCCGCGACGCTGGGCGGCGAAGGCCGTGAGGATCTCGCCCTGCAGCCCGAACATCTCCGCCTTCTCGTCCGGCTCGGCGTGGTCGAACCCGAGCAGGTGCAGGATGCCGTGGCAGGTCAGCAGGAGCATCTCGTCGGTGCTCGAGTGCCCGGCGGTCTTCGCCTGTTCCTCGGCCACCTGCGGGCAGAGCACGATGTCGCCGAGCAGGCCTGCGGGTGTCGGGTCGTCCTCGGTGCCCGGACGGAGTTCGTCCATCGGGAAGCTCAGGACGTCGGTCGGCCCGGGTTCGTCCATCCACCGGACGTGCAGCTGCTCCATCGCGCCCTCGTCGACGAGCACGATCGCGAGCTCCGCATCGGCATGGACGTGGAGCGCGTCGAGCGCGAAGGCGGCGAGGCGCTGGATGGCTGCCTCGTCGACCTCGACGCCGGACTCGTTGTTGAGCTCGATGCTCACCGGTTCCCTCCTCGGGAGTCGTTCTGGGGGTACGGGGAGCGCTGGCGGTCCTGCGGCGGACGCCCCCGGCGCTCGGCGCGGTTCGCACCGGCGGGGTTCGGCGTGGCGGCGCTGCCCCGGCCGCCCGGGCGGTACCCGGACTGCTCGGCGAGGCGTTCCTCGTCGTAGACGGTGTAGGCGTCCACGATCCGTCCGACGAGCGTGTGGCGGACGACGTCCTCGCTGCCGAGGCGGGCGAAGTGGATGTCGTCGACCTCGCCGAGGATGCGCGTGACGAGCCGGAGCCCGGACAGGTTGCCCGGCAGGTCGACCTGGGTGATGTCACCCGTGACGACCATCTTCGAGCCGAACCCGAGCCGCGTCAGGAACATCTTCATCTGCTCGGGCGTCGTGTTCTGCGCCTCGTCGAGGACCACGAACGAGTCGTTCAGCGTGCGTCCGCGCATGTACGCCAGCGGGGCCACCTCGACCGTGCCGGCGGCCAGGAGCTTCGGGACCAGCTCGGGGTCCATCATCTCGTTGAGCGCGTCGTAGAGCGGACGCAGGTACGGGTCGATCTTGTCGGTCAGGGTGCCCGGCAGGAAGCCGAGCCGCTCGCCGGCCTCGACCGCGGGGCGCGTCAGGATGATCCGGGTGACCTCGCGCCGCTGGAGCGCCTGGACGGCCTTCGCCATCGCCAGGTACGTCTTGCCGGTACCGGCGGGGCCGATGCCGAACGTGATCGTGTGCTCGTCGATGGCGTCGACGTAGGCCCGCTGCCCGTCGGTCTTCGGCCGCACGGACTTGCCGCGGCTCGACACGATCGGCGTGCCGAAGGTGTCGGACGGCTTGCGGTCCTCGTCGAGGAGCTTCGCGGAGACGGGGATGTCGGACGGCCCGATGTCCTGGCCGCGCTTCACCATGCCGACGAGCTCGTCGACGAGGGCGTGTGCGCGCGTGACGTCGCGTTCGGGACCGGTCAGCGTGACCTCGTTGCCGCGCACGAGCACGCGGACGCCGGGGTACTGGCGTTCGACGGTCTTGAGCAGTCGGTCCTGTGGGCCGAGCAGCTGCACCATGGCGATGCCGTCGACCTGGATCGAGGCCGACACGTCCGTCGGGTCGGCCGGGGTGGGTGCTGGTTCGTTAGCCGGCAAGGGTGCCTTCCTGCAGTTCACCTGCGAGTACGTGCGCGTGCACGTGGAACACGGTCTGACCGGCGGCTTCGCCGGTGTTGAAGACGAGTCGGTACTGGCCGCCGGCGCGCTCGTCGGCGATTCGCTGCGCGGTGGCGACCAGGTAGGCGAGGAGGTCCGGGTCACCGGCTGCGAGCTCGGTGACGTTCCGGTACTGCTCGGTCTTGGGGATGACGAGCACGTGGACGGGTGCCTTCGGCGCGATGTCCTCGATGGCGATCACGCGGTCGTCCTCGGCGACGACGGTCGCCGGGATCTCGCGCGCGATGATCCGGGAGAAGATGCTGGGCGTGCTGGTGCTCATGGCTCCATCGTAGAACGCGGTACCGACGCCACGCCTTCCCGATCCCGGCGCTACCAGCGACCGAGCCGCGTCTGGAGGACGGCGAGCGCGGCCGGGCCGGCGGTGGACGTCCGGAGCACCGTGTCGCCGAGGCGGACCCGGACGGCGCCGGCGGCCACCAGCCGGTCGAACTCGGAACCGTCGATGCCGCCCTCGGGTCCGACGACGAGCACGATCTCGGCGACGTCGCTCGGCGGTTCCCACTCGGAGAGCCGGACGTCGCCGACCGGGTCCAGCACGAGGACGGCGCGAGCACCGTCGGCCGCACCGGGAGCCGGAGCCGCGAGCTGCCCGGTCGTCACCGGCGCGTCGACGACGGGCACCCGGGAACGGATCGCCTGCTTCGACGCCTCGTGCGCGATCGCCGTCCAGCGTGCGCGGCCCTTCTCGACCTTCGCGCCGTCCCAGCGGGAGACGCTGCGGGCCGCCGACCACGGCACGATCCGGTCGACACCGATCTCGGTCGCCGCCTGCACCGCCATCTCGTCGCGGCCGCCCTTCGCGAGCGCCTGCACGAGCGTGAGCGTCGGTGTGGGTGCGTCGTCGACGGCGACCGTGGACACCGCCAAGGAGAGCGTGTCCCGCCCGAGCGCGGCCACGGCCCCGGTCACGACGGTGCCACGACCGTCGGACAGGCGCAGCGTCTCCCCCACCCGGACCCGGGCGACCGTGACGGCGTGGCGTCCCTCCGCCCCGTCGAGCGGGACGGTGTCGCCGACCGTGACGCCGTCGAGCGACCCGACGAGGTAGAGCGACGCCATCAGAAGTTGAAGAACCGGTCGCGGAGCTTGCCGAACATGCCCTGCTGGAAGCGGGCGAGCTGCGGCTTCGCGGCCTTGTGCGACTTCGCGAGCTGCTCGACGAGCTGCCGTTCCTTGTGCGAGAGCTTCGTCGGCGTCACGACCTGCACACCGACCCGGAGGTCGCCGCGACCGTTGCCCCGGAGCTTCGTGATGCCGCGGTCCTTGATCACGAGGACGTCGGCGCTCTGCACACCCGGCCGGACCTCGAGCTCGACCGGGCCGTCGAGCCCGTCGATCGTCGCGGTCGTCCCGAGCACGGCGTCGGTCATCGCGACCTCGAGCGTGGCGAGCAGGTCGTCCCCGTCGCGGCTGAACACGTCGTGGTGGCGCACCCGGATCTCGAGGTAGAGGTCACCGGAGGGGCCACCGGCCGGACCGACCTCGCCCTGGCCGGGCATCTGCAGGCGGAGCCCGGAGTCGACGCCGGCGGGGACGTCGACCGGCACCGTGCGGCGGGCGCGGACGCGTCCCTGGCCCTGGCACGTGGGGCACGGGTTCGGGATGACGGTGCCGTACCCGCGGCAGGTGCCGCAGGGCGCGCTCGTCACGACGTTGCCGAGGAGCGAGCGGACCTGGCGCTGGATGTGGCCGGTGCCGCCGCAGATGTCGCACGTCTGCGGGCTCGTGCCCGGCGCACAGCAGGAACCGCCGCACGTCTCGCACAGCACCGCGGTGTCGACCTCGACGTCCTTGTGGGTGCCGAAGACGACCTCGTCGAGGTCGACGTCGATGCGGAGCAGGGCGTCCTGTCCGCGCTCGGCACGGCTGCGCGGGCCGTTGCCACGACCGCCACCGCCGCCGCCACCGAAGAACGCGTCGAAGATGTCGCTGAACCCGCCGGCTCCGCCACCGAAGGGGCTGTCGGCCTGGGGCCCGGCGTCGTACCGGCGGCGCTGCTCGGGGTCGCTCAGCACGTCGTACGCGTGCGTGACGTCCTTGAAGCGCTCGGCCGCGTCGGGGCTCGGGTTCACGTCCGGGTGCAGTTCGCGCGCCAGACGGCGGTACGCCTTCTTGATGTCGGCATCGGAGGCGTCCTTCTGGACGCCGAGGACGTCGTAGTGGTCTGCCACGTATCCCTCAGTCGGTTCGGTTCGGTCGGTCGGGTGCGGCGGTCGCCGCGGTTCTGGTGGTCGTCGGTGGGCCTGGAGGCGCGGGTCGCCCCGTCGGGACCGGCTCGCTCAGGCGCGTGGGCACCTGGTCAATGTTCACCCAGGAGTTTGGACAGGTACCGTGCGACGGCGCGCACGGCGGCCATGTTCGTGCCGTAGTCCATCCGGGTCGGCCCGAGCACGCCGAGCCGGGCGAGTTCGCCGCCGGCCAGGTACCCGCCGGCGACGATGCTCGTCGCGTCGAGCCCGTACTCGGCGTTCTCCACGCCGATGCGCGCCGCGACGCCGTCGTCGATCTGCATCTCACCGAACAGGCGGAGCAGGGTCACCTGTTCCTCGATCGCCTCGAGCACGGGGAAGAGCCCGCCCGAGAAGTCCTGCTCGCTCTTGGCGAGGTTCGCCGCACCGGCCATCACCAGGCGGTCCTGCCGGTTGGCGGCGACCTGCTCGATGAGCGTCGCGACGACGACCCCGGCGAGCGGTTGGGCGTCGGGGCGGATCTGCTGCGGCACCGCGCGGAGCGCCGTCGAGACGTCCTGCAGCAGCAGCCCGACGCCGGCGCCGTTCACCACCGTGCGGAGTTCGGTGAGCGAGCCCTCGTCGAGCGCCACGTCGGTCTCGACGACGCGCTGCTCGACCCGGGCGGTGTCGGTGATGAGCACCACCATCAGGCGGTTGTCGCCGAGGCGGACGAGCTCGATGTGCTGGACACGCGCGCGCACCATCGAGGGGTACTGCACGAGGGCCACCTGGTTCGTGAGCTGGCTGAGCAGCCGGACCGTGCGGCCGAGGACCTCGTCGAGGTCGTTCGGCGCCCCGAGGAACGTCTCGATCGCGTGCCGCTGGGCGCTGGACAGCGGCCGCGCGCCGGCGAGGTGGTCGACGAAGACGCGGTACCCCTTGTCGGTGGGGACGCGACCGGACGAGGTGTGCGGTGCCGCGATGAGCTGCTCGTCCTCGAGCTGGGCCATGTCGTTCCGGATCGTGGCGGCGCTGACCCCGAAGGCGTGCCGCTCGACGATCGTCTTCGAACCGACCGGCTCGCGTGACGCGACGTAGTCCCGCACGATGGCCTTGAGGACCTCGAGGCTGCGTTCGCTGACCACCCGGACCCCTTCCACTCGATCTGGCACTCGGACGTGTCGACTGCTGATCCTACGCCCGACCACCGACGGACCGGGACTTCTCCACACGCCTGCCAGTACGCTTCCGCCATGACCTACGGACAGCAGCCCGGTGGCCCCCAGTTCCCGGGCGGGTACCAGCCGCCCCAGCCCATGTCGCCCGAGGACCAGCGCCTCTGGGCCACGCTCACGCACATCGGCGGGGATCTTCTTCAACTTCGTCGCGCCGCTCGTGGCCTACCTCGTCCTGCGCGATCGCGGCGGCTTCATCCGCGAGCACACGCGCGTGGCGCTGAACTTCCACATCACGATGGCGATCGCCTACGTCGCCGCGGGCCTCTTGACCATCGTGCTGATCGGCGCGGTGCTCCTGCCGGTGATCGGGATCCTGACGATCATCTTCGGGATCATGGCCGCCGTCGCCGCCAACCGCGGGCAGTTCTACCGCTACCCGCTCTCGATCGAGTTCATCAAGCAGTAGCTCAGTCGAGCAGCTCGCGGACCACCGCGTCCGCGAGCAGGCGACCCCGCAGGGTCAACTCGATCCGTCCCCGCACCGCGGCCGACCCGTCCACGAGCCCACGTGCGATGAGGCCGGCGACGCGGCCCCGTGCCTCCTGGCCCAGCTCGCTCGTCGCCAGCTCACCGCGGACCCGCGCCGCGAGCAGCACGCGCTCGACGTACCGGGTCTCGTCGTCGAGGGTCTCGCGGCCCGCCGCGGGCGACTCGCCCTGCAGCACCCGGTTCGCGTACGCGGCCGGGTGCTTCACGTTCCACCAGCGGGTGCCGGCGACCGCGGAGTGCGCGCCCGGGCCGACGCCCCACCAGTCGTGGCCCTTCCAGTAGGACAGGTTGTGCCGGCTCGCGTGGTGGTCGCCGCGGGACCAGTTCGAGACCTCGTACCAGGAGTACCCGGCGTCGCCGAGGACCTGGTCGGCCAGCTCGTACATGTCCGCCGCGAGGTCGTCGTCCGGCGCCGGCAGCTCGCCGCGTGCGACCATCCGACCCATCGCGGTGCCGTCCTCGACGATGAGCGAGTACGCCGAGACGTGGTCGGGCGCACACGCCAGGGCCGCGTCGAGCGAGGTGCGCCAGTCGTCGAGGGACTCGCCCGGCGTCGAGTAGATGAGGTCGAGCGAGACGTCGAGCCCCTGCTGCTTCGCGGCGTCCACGACGAGCGGCACGCGCTCGGGGTCGTGCGTCCGGTCGAGCGTCGCGAGCACGTGCGGCACCGCGGACTGCATGCCGTAGCTCACGCGGGTGAACCCACCGGCGCGCAGCGTCGCCAGGGACGACTCGTCGACGGAGTCCGGGTTCGCCTCGGTCGTGACCTCGGCCCCGGGCAGGATGCCCCAGGTGTCGTCGATCGCCCGCAGGATCATCACGAGGTCGGACGCCGGCAGCATCGTCGGCGTCCCCCCGCCGAAGAACACCGTCGACACCGGGCGCCGCGGGACGCCGGAGCGGTCGAGGACGTCCGCCGCGAAGCGGATCTCCTGCACGGCGTGCCCGGCGTAGTCGTCCCGCCGGACCCCGCGCAGCTCGGACGCCGTGTAGGTGTTGAAGTCGCAGTAGCCGCACCGCACGCGGCAGAACGGCACGTGCACGTACACGCCGAACGGGACGTCACCCGCGGACGCCGCGGGCGAGAGCAGCCCGTCCGCTGGTGCGGGATCGGCGATCGGGAGAGCACTCGGCATGGACTCCATTGTCCGTCATGATGGAGACATGGAGCACCACCCCGTCCCCACCACGGTGCTGTGGGACATCGACGGCACCCTCGTGATGAACGCCTCCTCGCCGGGCAACCTCTACCACCTCGCGCTCGAGCGGGCGGTGGGTCGTGACCTCGTCCTCCGCGTCGGACACCAGCACGGCCGCACCGACGCCGGGCTCATCGCCGAGCACGTCCGGGCCCACGACCTGGACGACTCGCTCATCCCCACCGTGAGCCGCCACCTGCACGACCTGACCGAGGAACGGCACGTGTCCGGCGACCACCGGAGTCCGGCTCCGGGCGCGATCGCCCTCGTCCGACGGTTCGCCGAGCTCGGCTGGCGCAACGGCCTGCTGACCGGCAACTCCCCCTACCGCGCCCGCGTCAAGCTGCAGGGCGCCGGGTTCGACGTCGACGCGTTCGACTGGGAGCACTCGTACTTCGGGGATGCCGAGGTCGAGCGCAGCGGGGTGACCGCACGTGCTGCCGAGGCCCTCGCGGGCACCCGGGCCGTCATCGTCGGGGACACCCCGCGGGACGGCGAGGCAGCCGAGGCCGTCGGGATCCCGTTCCTCGCGGTGGCGACCGGAGTGTTCGACGTCGACGCGCTCCGCGCCACCGGTGCCGTGACGATCGCTCGGAACTGTGTCGACGACGCGTCACTCATCGAGGACGCCATCGCGGCGCTGCCGCCGCTCCGCCCGGTCGGCGAGGACTCCTAGCCGAGCAGACCTAGTCGCCGCGGAGCGCTTCGAGGTACTTCTGCGCCATCACGCGCTGCTGCCGACGGAGCAACGGGGCCACGAACTGCCACTTGCGGCTGGACGGCTGTGAGAACTGCCGGATCTGCAACCACACCGAGCCGTCCGGGGTCCGCTCGACGACGAAGGACTCCTCGCCCGAGAGCGGGTGCCCCTCGAGCGTGCCGTACGCGAAGCCCTTGCGGTCGGTCTCGTCGATGATCGAGACGACCCGGACCGGCGCCTGCACCGTCTGGCCGAACGCGTGCATCGTCAGCGTCGCGCTCGTCCCCGCCGTCACGAGCGGCGTGCCGTCCGGGGCGAACTTCTCCACCCGGGGCGTCCCGATCGAAGCCGGGGCGATCGGCACGCCGTCCTCGTCGAAGGTCACCGGGTTGTAGCGGACCTCGTCGTCGTCGGGCTGTTCCTCGACGTGCACGCGGATCCCGCTGCGCTCCTGGATCTGCCAGGTCAGGGCCTGGGTCACCGCGGTCTCGAAGCGCTGGTCGCCGTGGCCGATCCGGGAGCGCGACTCGGACGGGGCGAACCCCTCCGGCGGGTACGTCATGAGGTCCGGCGCCTGGGTCGCACCCACGGCTCCGTACGTCAGGGCGGTCCGGTAGCTCCCGCGGGTACTCATGCGGCCCACTGTACTGGGGACTCGTCCCCCGGATCGAACCGAGTCGTCCTCGGGTGCGCAACCGGCGGTCCGCTTTCCGCGCGCCCCGAACTGGAGGCCCGACACCCGTCCGACACGCCCCTATCGTGGGTGCGTGCCCCGCTCCCCCCTCGCTCACGCGCGGTCCGTCGACCGCACGACGGCCGCGTTCGCCGTCCTGACGCTCGCGGCGTTCGGACTGTCGGCGACGGCACGGGCCGCGGTCGAGTGGGCGACGGCCGGCCTCGGCGCTCCCTCCCGGTACGTCACGACGCCGCCGGGAGACGTCGACGTGTTCGACACCGCGAACGCCATCGCCGCGTTCGGGGCGTGCAGCGCCGGAGCGGGAGTGCTCCTGTTCGGGGTGACGCTCGTGCTCGCGGTGCGCCGACACTCGGCACGCCGGCTGCCCTACGTGCTCGGGTTCTGCACGCTGGCGATGGTGGTCGGGTCGGTGGTGGCCGGGTTCGCCGCGGCGGCGCAGGTCGACTACGACACGGCTGCCGGACTCGTCATCCTGCGGACCGCACTCGCGGGACTGGCTGCGGCGAGCCTCCCGGCACTGGGCCTGGCAGCGTTGCGGGCTCGCGCCCGCCGCGTCTGACGCGCTCCGCTACTTCTTCTTCTCTTCGACGTCGCCGGAGAGCGCCGCGATGAAGGCTTCCTGCGGGACCTCGACACGACCCACCATCTTCATGCGCTTCTTGCCCTCCTTCTGCTTCTCGAGGAGCTTGCGCTTGCGGGTGATGTCACCGCCGTAGCACTTCGCGAGGACGTCCTTGCGCATCGCCCGGATGCTCTCGCGGGCGATGATCCGGGCACCGATGGCGGCCTGGATCGGGACCTCGAACTGCTGGCGCGGGATGAGCTTGCGCAGACGCTCGGTCATCAGCGTGCCGTAGGCGTACGCCTTGTCGCGGTGCACGATCGCGCTGAACGCGTCGACCTGCTCGCCCTGGAGCAGGATGTCGACCTTCACGAGGTCGGCCGCCTGGTCACCCGTGGGCTCGTAGTCGAGCGACGCGTAGCCCTGGGTCTTGCTCTTCAGCTGGTCGAAGAAGTCGAAGACGATCTCGCCGAGGGGCATCTCGTACCGGATCTCGACGCGGTCCTCGCCGAGGTACTCCATGCCGAGCAGCGATCCGCGGCGCGACTGGCACAGCTCCATGATCGCGCCCACGTAGTCCTTCGGCGCGAGGATGGCCGCACGGACCATCGGCTCGCGGACCTCGACGATGCGGCCGCCGGGGAACTCGGAGGGGTTCGTGACCTCGGTGACGGTGTTGTCCTCGTTCGTGACCTCGTAGATCACGCTCGGAGCCGTGGTGATGAGGTCGAGCCCGAACTCGCGGCTGAGGCGCTCGGTGATGATCTCGAGGTGGAGCAGACCGAGGAAGCCGCAGCGGAAGCCGAAGCCGAGCGCCACCGACGTCTCCGGCTCGTACACGAGGGCGGCGTCGGACAGCTTGAGCTTGTCGAGCGCTTCGCGGAGGTCCGGGTAGTCGGAGCCGTCGATCGGGTACAGGCCCGAGAACACCATCGGCTTCGGGTCGGTGTACCCGGCCAGCGCCTCGGTCGCGGGCTTCTGCGCCGTCGTGACCGTGTCGCCGACCTTCGACTGGCGGACGTCCTTCACACCGGTGATGAGGTAACCGACCTCGCCGACGGAGAGGCCCTTCGTCGGCTTCGGCTCGGGCGCGGACACGCCGATCTCGAGGATCTCGTGCGTCGACTTGGTCGACATCATCTGGACCTTCTCGCGCGGGTGGATCGTGCCGTCCACCATCCGCACGTAGGTCACGACGCCGCGGTAGCTGTCGTAGACCGAGTCGAAGATCATCGCGCGGGGCGGAGCGTCCACGTCGCCCACGGGGGCCGGCACGGAGCCGACGACCCGGTCGAGCAGCTCGGCGACGCCCACGCCGGTCTTGCCGGACACGCGCAGGACGTCGTCCGGCGAGCCGCCGATGAGCTGCGCGAGCTCGGCCGCGTACTTCTCCGGCTCGGCCGCCGGCAGGTCGATCTTGTTGAGGACCGGGATGATCTCGAGGTCGTTCTCGAGCGCCAGGTAGAGGTTGGCGAGCGTCTGGGCCTCGATGCCCTGCGCCGCGTCGACCAGGAGGATCGCTCCCTCGCACGCCGCGAGCGACCGGGACACCTCGTACGAGAAGTCCACGTGACCGGGCGTGTCGATCATGTTGAGCGCGTACGTCTGCCCGTCGAGCTCCCACGGCATGCGCACCGCCTGGGACTTGATCGTGATGCCGCGCTCGCGCTCGATGTCCATGCGGTCGAGGTACTGCGCACGCATGGCGCGGTCCTCGACGATGCCGGTGATCTGCAGCATGCGGTCGGCCAGCGTGGACTTGCCGTGGTCGATGTGCGCGATGATGCAGAAGTTGCGGATCGCGTCGGCCGGGGTCGAGGCGGGCTCGAGCGGCGCGGATGCTTGTGGGCTCACGGTTCCTCGGGGTGGGTCGGACGGTCGAACGATTGTCCCACGTCCGCGCGGCGGCGGCGCGCACGTCCCGTCAGACGACGGCGTGCTCCGGCGCCGGCAGCGCACCCAGTCCGCGGCGCAGGTCCGCCGGCGTCGCCGCGAGGCAGACACGGATCCAGCCCTCGCCGGTCCGGCCGAACGCGCTCCCGGGCGCCACGGCGACCCGCTCCCGCTGGAGGAACCCGAGCGCCCACTCAACGACGTCCCCCTGCGAGGCGTGGGACATGTCGATCCACAGGTAGAAGGCGCCGCGCGGGTCGAGGTAGTGGATGCCGGCGGCGTCGAGCACTTCCTTCGCGACACCGAGGTTGGCGCGGTAGTGCTCGCGGGCGTCCTGCACGGCGGAGTGGTCCCCCACGATCGCCGCGAGGGCAGCCCACTGGTCGGGTTCGGCGACGCAGCTGATCATCGCTTCCTGGGTCGTCCGCATCGTCGGGCCGAGTCCCTTCGGCGTGACGAGGTACCCGACACGGACGCCCGTCATCGCGTAGGTCTTGCTCAGCGAGAAGGCGGTGAAGACACGGTCGTCCTCGTCGAGGCTCGCCAGGCTGACGTGGCGGGTGCCGTAGGTGAAGTACTCGTAGACCTCGTCGCTGATCACCCAGAGGTCGTGCCGCTTCGCCAGGGCGAGCAGGTCGCGGAGGGTCTGCTCGCCGAACACCGAGCCGAGCGGGTTCGACGGCGAGTTCACGACGAGGGCGCGGGTCCGCTCGGTGATGCTCGCCTCGAGGGCCTGCAGGTCCGGCTCGAACCCGTACTGCGGCTCGAGCCGGTACGGCACCGGGGTCGCTCCGATGATGTGGGCGTTCATCGTGAAGGTCGTGTAGCCGGGGTCCGGCACGAGGACCTCGTCACCGGGGCTCAGCACGAGGGTCATCGCCTGGAAGAGCGCCTGCGTCGCGCCGATCGTCATCCAGATCTGCTCGACGTCGACCTCGATCCGGTTCTCGCGGTGGAGCTTGTCGCGGATCGCCTCCCGCAGCGGGGCGATGCCACCGTTCGGGGTGTAGTCGGTGCGGTCCTCGGTCCAGGCGCGCCGGGCGGCCTCGCCGATGTGCGCCGCGACGGGCACGTCGGGCTCGCCGATGACGAGCATCGCGATGTCCGTGCCGGTCGCCTGGTCCGTCTGCTCGGCCTGCATGCGCGCGGCTTGCTCGAACACGCGGCGGATGCCGGAGGCGGGGACGGTCTCGATGCGGGGCGCGAGCGATGGCATGCTCGTCACGGTAGCGAACGGTTGTTGCGGCACGGTTTCGGCGTTTCGGTGCTTTGGTCCAGACGCTTCGGCCTGGTAATGTTGGTGGCTGGCTTCCGCGTTCCCCGCCCACGGGTGGAACGCGATGCGACCAAGGGCCCCTCTACCCAGCGGTCGCGACCACCCGTAGAGACGATCAAGGAGCAACACGCATGGCGAACATCAAGTCGCAGATGAAGCGCATCAAGACCAACCTCAAGGCCCAGGAGCGCAACAAGGCCTACCGTTCGGAGCTCAAGACGGTCATCCGTCACACGAACGAGGCCGTCGTCGCTGGCGACAAGGACAAGGCCGTCGCGGCCCTGACCCTCGCGTCGAAGAAGCTCGACAAGGCCGTGAGCAAGGGCGTCATCCACAAGAACCAGGCCGCGAACCGCAAGTCGGCCATCGCGAAGAAGGTCGCGTCGCTCTGACGCACTGACCCTTCTGGTCTGCAGGCCCCGCACCGTTCCGTGCGGGGCCTGTTTGCGTGTGCGGGGCCTGTTTGCGTGTGCGGGGCGCGTGCGGGCGCGTGCGGGGAACCACGCGGCTTTCGAGGAAGTGCGCGTCGATCGACAAGCGGGATGTCGCACGACGCGCGCAGTGCCGTGCGACATCGTGGGCCCGGCGGGCGGGCTCAGCTCGGCCCGGCGGGCGGGCTCAGCTCGACCCGGCGGGCGGCCGGGTTCGGCGCGGTCCGGCGGGCGGGCTCGGCTTGCGGGCGAGCGGCTGCGGCTCTGGAGGCGCGGCTCGCCTCAGCGCGCCTCGCCGCGCCGGGCGATGGTGCGGACCATGACCTCGAGCGCGTAGTGCGCGTCGCGCGAGCCACCCTTCACGGCGGTGTCGGCCTCGGCGATGCTGATGATCGCGTTCGCGAGCCCGGACTCGCTCCACCCCGCGACGTCACGCTGCGCCCGCTGCACCTGCCACGGCGCCATGCCGAGCGCCGAGGCGGCCTGCCCGCTCGGCCCGCGGAAGGCACTGACCTTCGCCATCGTGCGGATCTTCGACGCGAACGCCGCCACGATCGGCACCGGAGCCTCGCCCGTGGAGAGCGCGTGCCGCAACTCGACGATCGCCGGGGCCGAACGGCCGGCGAGTGCGATGTCGGCGACCTTGAACGCGTTCGTCTCGACGCGGCCGCCGTAGTACTTGTCGACCACCTTGTCCGTGATCTCGGCGGCCTCGTCCGCGAGGAGCTGCCGGCACGCAGCCGCGAGCTCGGCCAGGTCGTCCGCGAACGCCGCGACGAGGGTACGAACCGCCGAGGGCGCGATCTTCCGTCGGGCAGCGCGGAACTCCGCCGTGACGAAGTCGATCCGGTCGGTCTCGCGCTTGAGCTCGTCGCACTGCACCTCGACGCCCCCGCCGACACCGCTGCGGATCGTGTCGAGCAGCTTCTTGCCGCGCACTCCCCCGCCGTGGCGCAGCACGAGCGTGACGTCGTCCGCCGGGGCACCGAGGTACGAGATCGTCTCGGTGATGAACGCGTCGGTGCACTTCTCGACGTTGGTGACCCGGACCAGTCGGGGCTCACCGAACAGGGACGGGCTCGCGAGGGTTGCGAGGAGGCCGGGAGCGTACTGGTCGGCTTCGAGGTCGTGCACCTCGAGCGCGGGGTCCTCGCCCAGGAGCAGGTCGCGCAGAACGCTGCTCGCTCGCTCGGCGAGGAAGGTCTCGGGCCCCGTGACGAGCACCACCGGCGCAGGGCGGATGCCCGACCAGGGCACCTGGTCGATCTTCGCTGCGGCGCGGACGGGCTTCTTGGCGGCCATGCCTCGATCCTACGGGCGACCGCTGACGCCGAACGCTCCGTCCACACCCGGAGGGCGTCGGGTCCGTCCCGTCCGACGACCACGGTCCCCTGCTGGTCGGTCCGGTAGGCGCGGGTGCCCGCGGCCTCGAGCATGTCCAGCGCCGAGCGGGTCGGGTGGCCGTACGTGTTGTCCGCACCGACGCCGATGAGCCCCACCGCGGCCGCGGTCTCGCGGTAGAGCACCGGGTCCTGGTCGGCCGAACCGTGGTGCGCCACCTTCACGACCTCGATCGTGGTCCCGGGCCGGGCCTGCGCTCCGGTGTCGGCCCGGTTTGCCAGGACGCCCCGGAGCCGGCGCTGCGCGGTCTCCCCAAGGTCTCCGAGGAACAGCCCGGCGACGCACGACGTGCAGCCCGGCCCGGGTTCCGTGCGGAGGACCAGACTCGCGTCGTTGCCGGCGTCCCGCGCACCCGACCGCGGCCACACCACCCGCCACCGGAGCGGCCCGAGCGTGCCCGACGTCGTGTCGTCGGCCGTGCGGACGTCGATGCCCGCGTCGACGAGTGACCCGAGGATGCGCTCGTCCTCGACCCGACCGGTCGGCCCGACGAGCGCGGTCGTCACACGGTCCGCGACCGACGCGACCGCACCGACGTGGTCCCGGTCGAAGTGCGTCAGCACGAGCAGGTCGACCCGGTCGACGCCGAGGAGGTACAGGCAGGCGCTGAGTCGCTCCGGATCGTCGCCGACGTCCACCAGTGCGGTGCCGCTCCCGCCGCGGACGAGCACCGCGTCACCCTGTCCCACGTCGCACGCGGCGACGGCCCAGTCGCCGGGCAGCCCCGCGCGCACGACGAGTCGCGGCACGGCGACGGACACGATCCCGACCGCTGCGACCGTGCACGCGGCGAGGAGCAGGCGGAAGCGGATCGCTCGGGGCGCGAGGACCGCCACCGCGACCGAGGCGCTCACAACCGCGGCGCCGACCACCCCGAGCACTCCGGCTGGCCAGGGCGCGGCGGCGTACGGCAGCGCAGCCGCTCCGTGCGCGATGCCTCCGATCGCGCTGGCGGGCGCCCACGCCACCGCGGCGAGCACCGAACCGCCCCACGGCCACAGCGGCGCGGTCAGGCACGCGGCGAGCCCGACCACCGTCACGATCGGCGCGAGCGGCTCGGTCAGCAGGTTCGCCGGGACCGCGTAGGTCGGGAACGTGGCCGACAACGGGATGGTGACCGGCCAGCAGGCGAGCTGCGCCGCGACGGGGATCGCGAGCGCTGCCGCCACCGGCGTCCACATCCGCCGTGCGAACAGCGCCGTCAGCGGCGGACCGAGGACCACGATCCCACTCGTCGCGAGCACCGACAGGGCGAACGCGAACGACCGGGCGTACCAGGGGTCGACGACGAGCATCCCGACCACGGCGAGGGCGATCAGCGGGACCCCACGCACCGGACGTCCTGCGAGGTGCACCACGAGCACGACCACCGCCATCACGGTCGCCCGCACGATCGAGGGGTCCGGACGGACCAGGACGACGAACGCCAGCAGGAGCACGATGGCGACCACCGCCCGACCCGCTCGCGGGAGGCCGACGACCCGCCCCAGCACGACCACGAGTCCCACGATCACCGCACAGTTCGCGCCGGACACAGCGGTCAGGTGGGTGAGCGCCGAGGTCTCCATCGCGGCCTCGGTCGCGGGGTCGAGTCCGCTCCGGTCGCCGATCGCCAGACCGCGCAACAACGAGGCTCCGGGTTCCGGCAGGGTCGCGCTCGCGGACACGAACGCCCGGCGCGCCCGATCGGTGGCCGCGAGGAGTCCCGTCGGCGGCTCGGTCCGGACCCCGCCGCGCAGGAACGCCACGAACGACGTCGTGTTCCCCGGCTCGTCCGCTTGGAGCGTCGCCACCCCGTGCACCCGACTCCCCGCGGCGGCAGCCCCGCCCGCGCCGCGCGCCGTGGGGACGACCCGAACCGGCACGCGCAGCCCGTCGACGTCCTCCGCAGCCACCAGGGTCCCGACGACCGACCGGTCACCCGGCGCGAGGTCCCGGTCGAGCACGACCTCGACGGCGGCCGTCCGGACACCGTCGAGGACGGCAGGGCTCCGCCGGTCGTCGCCGACCACCACGGCGACCGCCACCGTGGTGCAGAACGCGGCCGACGCCACCACGAGTCCCACGACGCCCAGAGCCCGCCGCGGGCACCCCACCAGCAGCCACGCGATGCCGCCACACGCGACGGCCGCGCACGCGAGGACGAACCACCCCGCGCTGCCCGGCACCCCGACCAGCACCGCCGCGCACACCCACGCGGCCGACGCCGGACCGGCCACTCGCAGGTCCCTAACGCCGGGAGCGAGGTCGACCGCCACCGCCGACCCCGATCAGACCCGCACGCGGTCGCGGAGCTCCGCGAACCGGACGTCACCGATGCCGCTGACGTCGAGCAGGTCCTCGACGGCGGCGAACCGTCCGTGCTCGTCGCGCCACGCGAGGATCCGGCCGGCGAGCGACGGCCCGATCCCGGGCAGGGTCTCGAGCAGGGTCTGATCGGCCGTGTTGAGGTCGACGGCGGCATCGACGGCAGACCCGGCACCACCACCGGCACCATCCGACCCGGCACCGCCCCCACCACCACCGACCGAGCTGCTCGAATCGTCGAGCGCTGCCGGTATGTCCGTCTCCCCCACCTTCGGCACGTACAACCGCTCGCCGTCCACCAGCACCCGCGCGAGGTTCAGCCGAGCCAGGTCCGCGTCGTCACGAGCGCCCCCGGCCCGCTCGACCGCGCCGGACACACGGCTGCCCCCGGGCAGCGTCACGATGCCTGGACGTGCCACCGCCCCGACGACGTGCACGACCACGAGCGGGGCCGCCGACGAGGACGGAGGACCCCCACCCGGAGAACCGGACGGTACCGCTGACGGAGCACCCGCCACCGACAGCGGACCGTCACCCCCACCGCCCGCAGACGATGACGAACCCGACCACGACCCGACCGCCACCACGACCCCGGCGACCAGGACGACGAGCCCCGCCAGCAGGACCGCCGTCCGCGGCGACAACGCCAGCCCAGCGGCCAACGACCGCGCAGACCCACCCGCCGACGCCGCCCCAGCTCCGCCGGACGGCCCCGTGGCTCCACCATCACCAGACGACATGCCCGCACGCTACGGAGCCCGACCACCCGGTCGGACCCCGCAACGACGATCCGTGGACGACCGTCCTCCAGCCCAACCTGTGGAGGACGAACGGCGCGCTACCCCTTGATCGCGATGTTCACGAGCTTCGGCGCCCGCACGATCACCTTCACGATCTCGCGGTCCCCGATGTACCGCTGGACGTTCGCCGACGCCCGAGCGAGCGCCTCCAGCTCCGACGGCTCGATCGACTTCGACACCTCGAACGAGTCCCGCACCTTGCCGTTGACCTGCACGACCGCGGTCAGCGACTCCTGCACGAGCAGCGTCGGGTCGGCCTTCCGCCAGCCGTACGTGGCGACGGTGGCCTCGTAGCCCAGCTTCTCCCACATCTCCTCGCCGGTGTACGGCGCGAAGACGCTCAGGCCGAGCGCGATGGTCTCGACGGCCTCGCGGACGGCGGGGTCAGCCGCGCCCGGACCGTTGTCGATCGCCTTGCGGGTGACGTTCACCAGGTCCATGAGCCGCGCGATCACGACGTTGAACTTGAACGACTCCATCATTCCAGGCGCATCGGCCAGGAACCGGTGCGTGACCTGCCGCAGGGCCCGGTCGCCGTCCGCCCACACGACGTCGGGCGACGACGTGACGTCGAGCGCCAGCCGGTAGGCACGGGCGAGGAAGCGGGCCGAGGCGGACGGGGAGACGTCCTCCCAGTTGATGTCGTCCTCTGGAGGCCCCGCGAAGCCCATCACCAGGCGGATCGCGTCGACACCGTTCGCGTCGAGCTCGTCACCGAGCGAGACGCCACCCTTCGACTTCGACATCTTCGAGCCGCCGGACAGCACCATGCCCTGGTTGAGCAGCGCCGAGAACGGCTCGGTGAAGTCGAGGTAGCCGAGGTCGAACAGCACCTTGGTCACGAAGCGCGCGTACAGCAGGTGCAGGATCGCGTGCTCGATGCCGCCGATGTACTGGTCGACCGGGGCCCACTTGCGTGCGACGGCGGGGTCGAACGCCTGCGTGTCGTCGTTCGCCGCCAGGAAGCGCAGGAAGTACCACGACGAGTCGACGAAGGTGTCCATCGTGTCGGTGTCGCGGAGCGCGGGAGTGCCGTCCACCGGGTTCGGCACGTTCACCCAGTCGGTCGCGCCACCGAGCGGCGAGGTGCCCTTCGGCTTGAGGTCGAGTCCCTCGGTGTCGGGCAGCCGGACGGGCAGCTGGTCCATCGGCACCGGGTGCTCGGTGCCGTCGGCCCCGTGGATGATCGGGATCGGGGTGCCCCAGAAGCGCTGGCGCGAGATGAGCCAGTCGCGCAGGCGGTAGGTCTTGGCTGCACGGCCGGTGCCGCGCTCCTCGAGCAGGAAGATCGCCGCGGTGATCGCGTGCTGCTTGGACATGCCGTCGAGCGGGCCGGAGTTGATCATCCGACCGGTGCCGGTCAGGGCCTCACCCGTGGACACCGGGTCGAGCGCGGGCAGGTCCTCGAGCGAGGCGCCCTCGGGGATCACCGGGATCGCCCCGGTCACCGCGGCGTTCGTGTCGACGACGACCCTCACCGGCAGGTCGAACGCCCGCGCGAAGTCGAGATCGCGCTGGTCGTGCGCCGGGACGGCCATGACCGCGCCGTGACCGTAGTCGGCCAGCACGTAGTCGGCGGCCCAGATCGGCAGGCGCTCCCCCGTCAGCGGGTGGATCGCGGAACGGCCGAGCGGCACGCCGGTCTTCGGGCGGTCCGCGTTCTGCCGGTCGATCTCCGACGTCTTCTGCGTGGCGACGAGGTATGCGTCGAACGCAGCCCGGACGTCGTCCGACACGGATGCGTCAGCCACCAGCGCAGCAGCCAGGTCCGAATCCGGCGCCACCACGAGGAACGTCACCCCGTGGATCGTGTCCGGACGCGTGGTGAACACCGTGACGGGCTCGTCGCGGCCCTCGATCACGAAGTCGACGTCCGCGCCGACCGAGCGGCCGATCCAGTTCCGCTGCTGCGCGATGACCTTCGCCGGCCACCGGCCCTCGAGTTGGTTGAGGTCGTCGAGCAGCCGGTCGGCGTACTCGGTGATCTTGAAGTACCACTGCGTCAGCTTCTTCTTGACGACGACGGCACCGGAGCGGTCCGAGGTGCCGTCCGGCAGCACCTGCTCGTTCGCGAGGACGGTCTGGTCCACCGGGTCCCAGTTGACCCAGCTGTCCTTGCGGTAGGCCAGCCCCTTCTCGTACATCTTCAGGAACAGCCACTGGTTCCACTTGTAGTACTCGGGGTCCGAGGTGTGGATCTCGGTGGTCCAGTCGAACGACGGCGCGTAGCGCTTGAACGACGCCTTCTGCTGCTCGATGTTCGCGTAGGTCCAGTCCTTCGGGTCGACCCCGCGCTTGATCGCCGCGTTCTCGGCCGGCAGCCCGAACGAGTCCCAGCCGATCGGGTGCAGCACGTTGAAGCCCTGCTGCCGCCAGTACCGCGCCACGAAGTCGCCGAGCGCCCAGTTCTCGGCGTGCCCCATGTGCAGGTCGCCGGACGGGTACGGGAACATCTCGAGGATGTACTTCCGCGGACGCATGTCGTCGAGGTCGGTCGTGAAGAGCCCGAGCTCCTCCCAGCGCGGCTGCCACTTCTCCTGCAGACGACGGAAGTCGTAGGCGTTCGGGTCCTCGGGGTACGGCTCGGTGGTCACGGAACTCTCATTCAGTCTGGAGGCACGGATCACGTCCGTCGGACGCGCTCCGGTCATCAAGGATATAAGCCTGGAGGAACGGATCACCGCACCGGAGCCGACCCACCGCCGGCAGGTGCTCGGCTCACACCGCCGCGAGCCGCCCGTCGCGCATCCGCAGCGTCCGGTCGACGAGGTCCGCCGCCACCGGCACGTGCGACACGACGACGACCGTCCTGCCGTCCTGCCGCGCGGCCCCGACGAGGTCGCGCAGCACGGTGTCGCCGAGGTCGGGGTCGATGTCGGCCGTCGGCTCGTCGAGCACGAGCACCGGGAACGCGTGCAGGAGCGCCCGGGCGAGCGCGAGCCGGTGCGCCTGCCCGCCGGACACCAGGGCACCGCGCTCACCCACGCCCGCGTCGAGTCCACCGCGTCGCTGCACCCACGCCCCTAGGCCGACCCGGTCGAGCACGGCGAGCAGGTCCTCGTCGGTCGCGGTGTCGCGGGCGAACAGCAGGTTCTGCCGCACGGACTGGTCGAACACGAACGGGTCCTGCTCGATCAGCCCGACGCGGGCGCGGACGGCGTCGGGGTGCATGTCCTTCGCCTCGACCCCGTCGAGCGTGTACGAGCCCTCGTGGTCGACGAACCGGACGAGCGCGTCCACGAGCGTCGACTTGCCCGCGCCGCTCGGTCCCTCGAGCACGACGACCTCGCCGGGTCGGAGGTCCAACGACACCCGGTCGACGGCGGCCGCCGCGGCACCGGGCCAGCGCACCGTCACATCGCGCAGCGAGACGGCGACGGGCCCGTCGACCACGAGCGAAGCGGGATCGGCGTCCGCGTCCGGCTCCGGGACGATGCCGGCCGGCACCTCCGCCGGGACGACCCGCTCCACCCGGTCGGCCGCGGCTCGGACCCGGCGCAGCGTCAGCACCGCGAGCGGGACCCCGCCGACGACCTCGAACAGGGCGAGCGGCACGAACACGGCGAGGGCCCAGAGCGGTCCATCGAGCGCGCCGGTGACGACCGCGGGGGCGCCGACGGCCAGGATCCCGATGACCGCGCCACCGCCGACGAGGCCGACCAGGGCCCCGACGAGTGACTCGACCGTCCCCCGGCGCCGCACGGCCGCGGTCACCCGGGCGTCGAGCCGGGCGATGTGGTCGAGCCGTTCGTCGAGCGTGCCGTAGGCGGCGAAGACGTCGAGCGTCCGCACGGTGTCGAGCACGAGGTCGGCGACGTGCCCGCGTTCCGCGGCCGTCTGCTCGTCGGAGCGCCGTGCGATCGAGAGGGTGACGACCGACCCGAGCAGCGCGCCCACGGCGAGGGCGACGAGCAGCACGAGCGCCGCCGGCACCGACACGAACGCGACCGCGACGACGGAGAGCAGCGCGGCCACGCCGGCGGACACGAGCGGGCCGACGACGCGGATGGGCAGGTCCTGCAGCCGGTCGGTGTCCGTGACGAGCCGCGTGAGGAGGTCGCCGCGACCGGTGGAGCCGAGTCCCGCCGGAGCGATCGACGACAGACGGCGGTACATCTCGGTGCGCACGACCGCGAGCTGCCGGAACGAGGCGTCGTGTCCGGCGAGGCGGTCCACGTACCGGAGCGCCGCACGGCCGAGCGCGAACGCGCGGACACCCACCATCACGAGCGTCAGGTAGAGGATCGGCGGGTGCTCGGCCGCACGCGTGATGAGGTACCCGCTCGCGGCGAGGAGTGCGACGGCGCAGACCGCACTGAGCGCACCGGCCGTGACCGCCTTCGCCCAACCGGCTCCGTGCGGCATCGCGAGCCGCAGGACGGAGGCGTCCCCGCCGGCACGGCCGCCCCGCCGCTGGCGCGTCGGACCGGAACCGGCGTCGTGGGCCCCTCGCGCCTCCCGGGTCATGCCCGCACCCCGTCCGTGCTGGTGACCGCGACCGCGCCACCAAGTCGCCCGTCGACACGGGTGACCGCGACCGCGCCGTCCGGCCGCACGTCGACGCGGACGTCCGCCGCCGCGACGACCGCGGGCCGGTGGCTCGCGACCACGACGACGGCCCCGTCGTCGGCGAGGCGGCGGAGCGTGCCGACGACGTGCGCCTCGGCGTCGGCGTCCAGCGCGGAGGTCGGCTCGTCGAGCAGCACGAGCTGCGTCCCCGTCCGCCGCGCGCGGTACAGGGCGCGCGCCACCGCGACGCGCTGCGCCTGGCCGCCGGACAGGCCGCTGCCCCCGGAACCGACCTGGAGGCGCGGGTCGAGTCCCAGCCCCGCCTCGCCCAGGGCGGTGCGGACCGCTGGCTCGTCGGGGGTCGCGCTGAGCGCGACGTTCTCGGCGATCGTGCCGCGGACGAGTCGTGGGCGCTGGTCGGCCCAGGTCGTGCGCTCGGCGACCGTGCTGCCGTCGGGACCCGGCACGGTCACCGTGCCGTCGTGGGGCAGGGCACCGCGGACCGCGGCGATGAGACTGGACTTGCCGGAGCCGCTCGGGCCGGCCAGGACGACGATCGTGCCCGGTCGGGCGCGGAGGTCGAGCGGACCGATCACGACGTCGGGACGGCGCACGGTGAGTCGGTCCAGCGCCAGGTGGTCGGCGGCGGGGACGGCTCCGGGACGTGCCGCGGGCGCCGTGGTGTCGTCGAGGACGTCGAGCACGGCGGTCGAGGCCTCGACGCCGTCCTGTGCCGCGTGGAAGTCGGCGCCGACCTGGCGGATCGGGGCGAAGGCCTCCGGAGCGAGGACGAGCACGAACATCGCGGCGCCGAGCCCGAGCGAGCCGTCGACGAGTCGGATGCCGATCGACACCGCGACGAGCGCGACGGACAGGCTCGCGGCGAGCTCGAGCGCGAACCCGCTCACGAACGACAGCCGCAGGACCCCGACGGTGCCACGGCGGTACTCGTCGGTGACGGTGCCGATGCGTCCGACCTGGCGCCGGGCACGGCCGAAGACCTTGAGCGTCGCCAGCCCCTCGACCGCCTCGGTGAAGGCACCGCCGAGCTTCGCGAGCGCGTCCGACTGCTTCCGCTGGAGCGCCTGCGTCGCGAGGCCGATGAGGATCATGAACACCGGGATCACCGGCAGGGCGCAGAGCACGATCAGGCCGCTGGTCAGGTCGCCGAGCCCGATCGCGACGACGAGCATCGGCGTGGCGATCGCGGTGAGGGCCAACTGCGGCAGGTACCGGCCGAAGTAGGCGTCGAGGGCGTCGAGCCCAGGCCCGAGCGTGGTCGCGAAGGCCGCACTCGAACGCTCGGCGAGCCACGACGGTCCGCGCTCGGCCGCCCGGGCGAGGACGGTCGCGCGCAGCTCGCTCTTCACCTTCGCCGCCGCACGTGCGGCGAGGTCGTCGGTGGCCCAGGCGGCCACGGCCCGGACGACGAACGCCGCGCCGAGGAGCGCGAGCGCCGGGGTGAACGCGTCCGGGACGCTGCCGTCACGGACGGCGTCCACGCCGAGGGTCACCGCCGCGGCGATCCCCCACGCGATCGCGATGGTCGCGAGCGTGCGGAGGACACCGGTGCCGGCGGCCGCGACGATGAAGCCACGGGCCGTCCGCGACAGCCGCAGCAGGCGCGGGTCGAGCGGCTTCACCGTCGCCGCCTAGTGCGCGGCCTGGGTCACGTGGGCCCGGGACACGCGCTTGCGGAAGATCCAGTACGTCCACGCCTGGTAGGCGAACACGAGGGGCACGAAGATCAGCGCCACCCAGCTCATCACCGTGAGCGTGTACGAGCCGCTCGACGCGTTGTAGACGTTCAGGCTGTTCGCCGGGTCGTTCGTCGCGGGCATGACGTCCGGGAAGATCGCGGTGAACATCGCCAGGACGATCGCCGCGATGGTGACCGCCATGAGCGTGAACGCCCGGCCCTCCTTGCCCCAGGCGTTGCAGAGCACCGCGAGGACCAGGGCGAGCGCGGCGACGACCGACAGGACGATCGACGTCGGGGTGGACCGCACCAAGGCCATCCAGACCAGGAACGCTGCGCCGACGACGATCGTCAACACGCCCGCCCGGGTCGCGAGGCGCTTCGCACGCGCACGGATCGCACCCTCGGTCTTCAGCGCGACGAAGACGACGCCGTGCGTGAAGAACACCAGCAGCGTCGCCACGCCGGTGAGCAGCGCGAAGGGGTTGAGCAGGTCGAACACCGTACCGGTGTAGTTGTGGCCGGCGTCCATCGGGATGCCCCGGACCACGTTGCCGAACGCGACGCCCCAGAGGAACGACGGCACCGCGCTGCCGACGATGATCATCAGGTCGAACCGGCGCTTCCACTCGAGGTGCTTGTTCTGGTGCCGGTACTCGAACGAGACGCCGCGGGCGATGAGCGCCGCGAGGATGAGCAGGAGCGCCAGGTAGAACCCGGAGAACATCGTGGCGTACCACTCGGGGAACGCCGCGAACAGGCAGGCACCCGCGACGATGACCCAGGTCTCGTTGAGGTCCCACACCGGGCCGATCGTGTTGATCAGGACCCGACGGTCGGTGTCGTCCTTGCCGAGGAACGGCAGGGACATGCCGACACCGAAGTCGAAGCCGTCGAGGACGAAGTAGCCGACGAAGAAGACGCCGACGATCGCGAACCAGAGAACGGGGAGATCCATCAGTAGACCGTCACTTCGTGCTTGACCTCACCGGTCTCCTCGTCGACCTCCGCCGGGGCGGCGGGGCCCTCTTGCGCGACCTTCTTGATGAGCCGGAACTCGACCACCGCCAGGGAGCCGTAGATGAGCGTGAAGACGATGAGCGAGATGAGGACCTCGACCCCGGTGACGTTGGGCGAGACGCCGTCGCTCGTCTTGAGCAAACCCGAACACGAGCCACGGCTGGCGGCCCATCTCGGTGAAGATCCAGCCGACGATCATCGCGGCCATCGGCAGCGGGACGGTCCAGGTGGCGATGCGCCAGACCCACCGCTGGGTCGGGAACCGGCCCTTGCGGGTCAGCCAGAGCCCGACGAGCGAGACCAGCACCGCGCCGACACCGAGCGCGATCATCCAGCGGAACGACCAGTAGGTCACCCAGATGATCGGCTTGTAGTCGCCGGGGCCGTAGACCTGCGAGTACTGCGCCTGCAGGTCGTTGATGCCCTCGACCGTGCCGTTGAAGGTGTGCGTCGACAGGAACGAGAGCAGGTACGGCACACGGATCGAGAACAGCTCGTGCACGCCGTCCGGGGTGCCGAGCGTGAAGATCGAGAACGAGGCGTCCTTGCCGGTGGCGGTGTTGTACAGCGCCTCGGCAGCGGCCATCTTCATCGGCTGGGTGTCGACCATCGTGAGGCCGAGCTGGTCGCCGGTGAGCACCGTGAGCGCCCCGGCGGCCAGCATCGTCCACATGCCGAACTTCAGCGCCGGCATCATCGTCTCGAGGTTCTGGTTGCGCGCCAGGTGGTACGCGGCGACCGAGATGATCACCGCGGCGGCGACCATGAAGCACGCGAACAGGGTGTGCGGGAAGGCGGCCAGCGCGACCTTGTTGCCGAGCACGGCCCAGATGTCCGTGAGCTCCGCACGCCCCTTGGCCTCGTTCATGGAGAAGCCGACCGGGTGCTGCATGAACGCGTTCGCGGCGATGATGAAGTACGCCGACATGATCGTGCCGGCGCTGACACACCAGATGCTCGCGAGGTGCAGACCCTTCGGCAGGCGGTCCCACCCGAAGATCCAGATGCCGATGAACGCCGCCTCGAAGAAGAACGCGAGGATGCCCTCGAGCGCGAGCGGGGCGCCGAACACGTCACCGACGAACCGGGAGTAGTTCGACCAGTTCATGCCGAACTGGAACTCCTGCACGATCCCCGTCACGACGCCCATCGCGAAGTTGATGAGGAAGATGCGCCCGAAGAACCGGGTCAGCTGGAGGTAGTGCGCGCGCCCCGTCCGGTACCAGGCCGTCTGGAACACGGCCACGACGACGGCCATGCCGATCGTCAACGGGACGAAGAGGAAGTGGTAGATCGTCGTCAGACCGAACTGCCACCGCGACAGGAGGAGCGGATCGAGGATGTCGTTCATGCGGCGTTTCCGAGCCGGTTCGCCGCGCGCTGTTGGTGCACGTCAGTTGCTTCCTGTGGAGGGGAACTTCTGCTGTCACAACCGTTGGGACACGAACACGTTACCTCGCGGACACATGGTTCGACAAGTTGTAGAACCCTCAGTGCACGGATGTGCAGCGGGATTGCACGGCACAACCGTGCGGAACAACGGTGCGGGTACCTGATCCCGGAACGACGACAGGTGCCGGGCAGTTGCCCGACACCTGTCGTTTTGTGCTGATCGGGTGCTACAGCAGGTCGTTGTCCTGCAGGAACGCCTTGGCGACCGAGGCCGCCGACTTCTGGTCGACCGAGTTCTGACGGTTGAGCTCGATGAGCGCGTCGGTCGTGAGGAGCTTGTTCACCTTCTCGATGGCGTCCGCGGCCTTCGAGTCGAGGTCCTTCGACACGATCGGGGTCACGTTGTTCGCCGGCACGAGGTGCTCCGGGTCCTCGAGCGTGACGAGCTTCTCGGTCTTGATCGAGGCGCTGGCGGAGTAGATGTCCGCGACCTGCGAGTCACCGTCCTGGATCGCCTTGATCGTGAGCGGGCCGCCGGAGTCGTTCTGCTGGTTGACCTCGCCGGTGATGCCGTACTTCTCCTTGAGGCCCTTCGGACCGTAGGCGGCGGTGGCGAACTCCGGGTTGGCGGCGATCGAGATCGTCCCGCCGATCTTCGAGAGGTCGGCGATCGACTTCAAGCCGTACTTGTCCGCCGTCGCCTGGGTCACCGTGTAGGTGTCGGCGTCCGAAGCGTCGGCCGACGGCAGCGCCTTGACGTCCGACGGCAGGGCCGACTTCAGCGCGGTGTTGATGCCGTCCGTCGTCGTCTCGGTCGTGGTGGACTTGCCGTCCTCCTGCAGGAGGTAGTTGAGCAGGTTGCCGTTGTACTCCGGGAAGACGTTGATGCTCCCCTTCGCGACCTCGGGCCAGTACGCCTTGCGCTGACCGATGTTGAGCTTCTTGGTGACGGTGAAGCCCTCGTGCTCGAGCTCCTGCGCGTAGAGCTCGGCGATGATCTCGTTCGACGGGTACGCCTGCGAGCCGACGACGATGGTCTTGGAGTCCCCGCCGCCGGAGCCGGAGGAGAGCGGGTCGCTCGACGAGCAGCCCGCGAGGGCGATGGCGGCCGCGGACGCGACGGCGATCGTCGCGGCGAGACGCCGGGTCGTTGCTGTGATCACGGGTGGGTTCCTTCCACAGGGGTTGATGCTCGTGGTGCTGAGCTGCGGGTGCTCCGACGCGACAGACGCGCCGACCCGGCGGAGACACCCGCGGGGACGGCGAGCCGCTGCAGCGCGGCGAAGACGATCTCGAACGCGATGGCGAGGGCGATCACCAGGAGGGAACCACCGAGCACCTCCGCGTAGTCCGAGTTGGCGATGCCGGAGAAGGCGTAGCCGCCGAGTCCGCCGGCGTTGATGTAGCCGACGAGGGTCGCGGTGGCGACGACCTGCAGCACGGCGGCACGGATGCCGCCGACGATGAGCGGCAGGGCGAGCGGGATCTCGACCTTGCCGAGGATCTGCCACCCGGTCATGCCCTGCGCCTTGGCGGCGTCGATCACGACGCGGTCGATCGCCTCGACGCCGGAGTACGCGCCGGCGAGCACCGACGGGATCGCGAGGATGACGAGTGCGATGAGCGGCGCCCCGAGTCCGAGGCCGATCGAGAGTGCGAGCAGCGTCAGGACGCCGAGCGTCGGCAGCGCACGGATGCCACCCGAGACGCCCACCGCGATCGAGCGTCCCTTGCCGGTGTGCCCGATCAGCAGGCCGACCGGCACGGCGATCGCGACGGCGATGGCGACCGTGAGCAACGTGATCCACACGTGCTCCCAGAGTCGGATTCCGACGGCGTCGGACCCGACGTTGTTCGCCGGGTCGAAGATCCAGGCGATGCCCTGGGCGAAGAGGTTCATGCGGAGACCTCGTTCGCTCGGACGTCGTCAGCGGCGCGGCGTCGGACGTCACGGGCGTTGCGGCCGCTCCCCCGTGTCCACGGCATCGCGAGCCGACCCACGGCCACGAGCAGCGCGTCGAACACGAGCGCGAGCACGATGGTGAGGACGATGCCGGTGAGGATCTCGGCGCTGATGCCGCGCTTGAGGCCGTCGGTGAGCAGGAACCCGAGGTTCGGCACACCGATGAGCGCGCCGACCGTGATGAGGCTGATCGTGGACACCGACACCACTCGGATGCCGGCGAGGAGGACCGGACCGGCGAGCGGCAGCTCCACCTTGAAGAACCGCTGTGCGGGCGAGTACCCGAGCGCCTCGGACGCCCCCACGACGTCCTGGTCGACCGCGTCGATGGCGTCGGCGGCGGACCGGGCCATCAGGGCCACGCCGAAGATGGTCATCGCGATCACGACGTTCACCGGGTCGAGGGTGCTCGTGCCGATGATCGCGGGCAGCACCAGGAAGAGGGGCAGCGCCGGGATCGTGTAGAAGAGGCTCGCGACGACGACGATCGTCGAGGCCGTCCCCCGGGCCACGCCGTTGCGCTTCCGCAGGCGCGACACGAGCAGGCCGATCGGGACGGACAGCAGGAAGCTGATGACGATCGGCGGGATCGCCAGCCAGACGTGCGCGATCAGGTTGTCGCTGATCGTGTCCGTGTTGCCGAGGACCCAGTTCACGCGTCGCCCCGCTGCTCCTGGGGAACTGCCTCGGCCGCGTCCACGACCTGCACCGGACCGGTGAGCACACCGGCGGCGCGCCCCTCGCCGTCGACGACGATCGGCCCGGTCGGCGTCTGCTCGACGCGGAGCGCGCGTCGGCCGCGACCGGCGCCGATGAAGTTCGCGACGAAGTCGTCCGCGGGCTCGGCGAGGATCTCGGCGGGGGTGCCGAGCTGGGCGATCTCGCCGCCCTTCTTGAGGATGACGACCTGGTCGCCGAGCTTGAAGGCCTCGTCGATGTCGTGCGTGACGAAGACCACGGTCTTGCCGAGCTCGCGCTGCAGCCGGATGAGCTCGTCCTGCAGGTCGTTCCGCACGAGCGGGTCGACGGCACCGAAGGGCTCGTCCATGAGCAGGATGTTCGGGTCGACCGCGAGTCCGCGGGCGACGCCGACGCGCTGCTGCTGTCCGCCGGAGAGCTGCGAGGGGTACCGGTTCGCGAAGGCACGGTCGAGCCCGACCGTGTCCATGAGTTCGAGGGCACGCTGGCGAGCGTCGGCCTTCGGGACCCCCGTCAGCAGCGGCACCGTGGCGATGTTGTCGACGACCTTGCGGTGCGGCAGCAGCCCGGCGTTCTGCATCACGTAGCCGATGCTGCGACGGAGCTTGACCGGGTCGACGCCCGCGACGTCCTCCCCGTCGATCTCGACGGCACCTGCGCTGGGGTCGACCATGCGGTTGATCATCCGGAGCAGCGTGGTCTTGCCGCAGCCGCTCGACCCGACGAAGACCGTCGTGGTCCTCGAGGGGATGACGAGGCTGAAGTCGTCGACCGCGTTGGTGCCGTCCGGGTAGGTCTTGCGCACCGAGCGGAACTCGATCATGGGTGCCCTTCTGTTCGGAGGTAGCCCGACTCCGAGTGAGAGTACCCGTCGGGTGTGACACCCGTTCAGCCGTGACGGCGTGTGTCGTGTCCCGGACAGCGCGTGCGCAGCGTCCGGACGCGACGACGCCCGTCTCTCCTGTTCGGAGGACGGGCGTCGTCGGATTGCCGCTCGGCGTGTCAGGAGGCCGCGATCACCGCTTCGAGGTGCCCGCGGCTCATCGCCCGGTACTCCTCGATCAGCGCGGTCTCGGGGTTCGCCGGGTCACGGTGCGCCCGCGCGAGGACGGCGTGCGACGACTCGGCGAGGACCACCCAGGTCCGCTCGATGCGCTCCCCCGTCGGCACGCCGAACCGCTCGTGCATGATGTGGGCGACGGCGCTCCCCAGCGCCGCCATCCGGTCCTCGGCGTCGCCCGTGCCGGTGTCCGCCGCGTCGCCGAAGCGGATCGCCCGGAAGCCCGGCTCGGTGCGGTACATCTCGGCGGTGACGTCGATCAGCGCGTCGCACGCGGCCTGCCAGGTCGTCGCCTCGCTGGTGTCGAGGGCGGTGATGAACCGCTCGGCCAGGCGCTGGGTGCTCCGGATCGCGAGTGCCTCGACCACGGCGATGCGGTCCGGGAAGTAGCGGTAGACGGTGCCGATGGACGCCCCCGCCCGCTCGGCCACCATCGCGGTGGTCAGGCGCTCGAACCCGATCTCGTCGATCACCGCGGCTGCGGCGTCGAGGAGGCCGGCGAGGCGCGCCGAACTGCGGGCTTGGACCGGCTCGTTCCTGAGCAGTGATGATCCCCCCGGCAGTGCGTTCGATACCTCGGTGACGAGCACGTGTTCTCCTCTTGCGCCGACAGCGCGACTCATGTGGGTGTGACGGTCACAACTGTCGCAGAGACCGGCTGGAATATCGCTGCGACTCTCCCAGTACACGTGTGAGGTCGTACGTGTGCCAGGTCGGACGTGGAATGATGGGGCGATGCCCGACCCGACGCCCCACGAGCCGTCGTTGGCCGAGCCGATCCTCCACCGGGCGGCCCGCATCGAGGACGCCGTCCAGGAGTTCCGCGAGCACCGGGCTCGCCGCCGGGGGCTGGTGCCGACCGTCATCCCGTACACCGGCTACGGCGCACCCGGGTGGGTCCGCGTCCTCTGCCGGGTCCTCCTCACGCGTCGGGGCCTCGCATCAGACGCCTCCTTCTACGGTGTGCGCGGCTGGCGGAGCTTCACGAGCGTCGCGGTCGACGACGCCGAGGTCACGATCACCGCCGGCGGGACCTCGCACGTGGTGCAGTCCGACCGCGGCGGCGTGGTCGACACCATCGTGCCGATCGACCTCGAGCCGGGCTGGCGCACCATCAAGCTGTCCGCCGGGGGCATGCGCGACGTCGAGGCCGACGTCTTCATCGTGCACCCGGACACGCGGTTCGGACTGCTGTCGGACATCGACGACACCGTCATGGTGACCTCGCTCCCGCGCCCGATGCTCGCGGCCTGGAACTCCTTCGTGCTCACGGAGCACGGGCGCCGGCCCGTCCCGGGCATGTCGGTGCTGTACGAACGCGTCCTCGCGCAGCACCCCGGCGCCCCGACGGTCTACCTCTCCACCGGCGCCTGGAACGTCGCGCCGACGCTGCAGCGCTTCCTCAGCCGGAACCTCTACCCGTCCGGCACCCTGCTGCTCACCGACTGGGGTCCCACGCACGACCGGTTCTTCCGCAGCGGCCAGCTCCACAAGCAGCAGAACCTCGAACGACTCGCCGAGGACTTCCCGCACGTGCAGTGGCTCCTCGTCGGCGACGACGGGCAGCACGACGAGTCGCTCTACGGCGAGTTCGCCCGGGCCCACCCCGAGAACGTCGCGGGCGTCGCCATCCGCCAGCTCTCCACGAGTGAGGCCGTCCTCGCCGGTGGGCGGTCCCGCGCCCAGGAACGCTCGCGCGAATCCTCGGCGCCCTGGGTCTACGCCCCGGACGGCGCCGGCATCTGGTCCGAGCTGGCACGGGTCGGCATCACCCGCGCCGACCCGGACGACCCGGCCTGAGCCATCCCTCAGCAACCACCCCGGCCTCCCGAGGCGGCGGTGGTTGGATCGGCCCATGAGCCCGGCTGACACACCGACCAACCGCATCGAGGACCACGCGCTGATCGGCGACACCTACACCGCCGCGCTCGTCGGGCGCGACGGCACCGTCGACTGGGCGTGCCTGCCCCGCTTCGACAGCCCGTCGACCTTCGCCTCGATCCTGGGCACCGAGGACCACGGGCACTGGACCCTCCGCCCCACGGACCCGGACGCGACCGCCACCCGCCGGTACGACCACGACACGCTCGTGCTCGCGACCGTGTGGACGACGAGCACCGGCGTGGTCGAGGTCACCGAGTTCATGCCGATCGGTGCGCACCGGGCGACGATCGTCCGGCGGGTGCGCGGGCTCCGCGGCAGCGTGGAGCTCCGACAGACGCTGCGCATCCGGTTCGACTACGCCCTCGCGCTCCCCTGGGTCCGGCAGATCGGCGGCGACGAGGACCCCGCACTGCTGGCCACGGCGGGACCCGGGTCCGTGATCGTCCGCGGGGTCCGCTTCCGCGCCGACGACCACCGACACACCGCCACCACCACCGTGCACGACGGCGACGTGCTCGACACCGTCCTCACCTGGTACCCGTCGCACCGCGAGCCGCCGGAGCCCCTCGACGTCGACGAGGCCCTGCACCGCACCGTGCGCTGGTGGCGGGACTGGATGGCCACCGCCCGGACCGAGGGCCGGTACGCCGAGGCGGCCCGCCGGTCGCTCCTCCTGCTCCGTGCGATGACCCACGCCGAGACCGGCGGCGTCGTGGCGGCCGCGACGACCAGCCTGCCCGAGGACCCCGGCGGCGAACGCAACTGGGACTACCGCTACGTCTGGCTCCGCGACGCCTCGCTCGCCCTCGCGTCCCTCATCGCGCACGGGTACCGCGACGAGGCGATGCACTGGCGCGGCTGGCTCCTCCGCGCGATCGCCGGCGACCCCGCCGACGTGCAGATCATGTACGGCATCGCCGGGGAGCGCGAACTCCCCGAACGCGAACTGCCGAACCTGCCCGGGTACGCGGGCTCCACGCCGGTCCGGATCGGCAACGGCGCCTACACGCAGTACCAGGGGGACGTCTTCGGCGAGGTCCTCGCCGCGCTCCACGACGCCCGCGAGCTCGGCGTCGAGGAGAACGCCGACTCGTGGGCACTCCAGCGCGCCCTGCTCGGGTACGTCGAGGAGCACTGGCAGGAGCCCGACAACGGCATCTGGGAGATGCGCGGGCCCCGTCGGCACTTCACGCACTCGCGCGCGATGATCTGGGCCGCATTCGACCGCGGCGTCGCAGCCGTCGAGGAGTTCGGCCTCGAGGGCCCCGTCGACCGCTGGCGGACCCTCCGCGCCGAAGTGCGCGCCGAGATCGAGGAGCACGGGTGGAACGCCGAGCGCGGCAGCTACCGCCAGCACTACGACACCGACGAGGTCGACGCGAGCCTGCTCGTCCTGCCGCAGATCGGCTACGTGAAGCCCGGTGACCCGCGGATGGTCGGGACCGTCGCCGCGATCGAGCAGGACCTCCGGACCGGCGACGACGGCCTCGTGCTCCGGTACCGCACCTCGTCCGGCTTCGACGGGCTCTCCGGCAGCGAGCACCCGTTCCTCGCGTGCTCCTTCTGGCTCGTCGAGCAGTACGCCGCGTCCGGGCGCGTCGAGGACGCCGAGCGGCTGATGGACGTGCTCGTCGGCTACGCGAACGACGTCGGCATGCTCTCCGAGGAGATCGACGTCGCGACCGGCCACCACATCGGGAACACCCCGCAGGCGTTGTCGCACCTCACGCTCGTGTCCGCCGCGGACGCGATCGCGCGGGCGCGCGGCACGGCGGCCGGCCACCGGACGCGACTCGCCGTGCACGACGGCGGCACCCGCTCGTGGACCGGAGAGGGCGAGCGGGCCGGCACACCCGCCTGACGCGGTGGTCGTGACCGCAGACGGACGGGAGGCACGGTGCCAGCTGGCACCGTGCCTCCCGTCCGTCGTCACCGCCCGATCAGGGCGTCACCGTCACGTCCGTCAGGACGAGGACTCCCAGTCCGCCGGGCCGCGCGACCCCGCGCGGTACTCCTCGAGCGGGACCTCGTCCGCCTTCCAGGCGTCGACGACCGGCTCGACGATCTCCCAGCAGCGCTCGGCCACGTCACCGCGGATCGAGAGCAGCGGGTCGTCGTGGAAGATCCCGTTGAGGACCTCGCCGTAGGGGGTGAGCTCGCCGTCCGCGAAGGAGGACGACAGGGTGACCTGGCCCATCTCGAACGGGTTGCCGCCGCCGTTGGCCGACACCGTCAGCTCGATCTCGTCGGGGTTGAGCACGATGCGGAGCGTGTCCGTCTTCGGCCGACCGGACAGGCCGGAGGGCAGGCGCGTCACGGGCTTGAAGGTGATCAGCACCTCCTTCCGGCTGTTGCCGAGCGCCTTGCCGGAACGGAGCGTGAACGGCACGCCCTTCCAGCGGGCGGTGTCCACCTCGACCGAGATCTCGGCCAGCGTCTCGGTGCCGCGGGACTTGTCGACGCCGTCCTCGTCCTGGTACGACGGCAGCTCCTTGCCGTCGATGGTGCCGGCCGTGTAGACCGCACGACGCGACGCGATCTTCGGGTCGCCGCCCTTGAGCTCGGTCGAACGGAGCACCCGGGCCAGGGACGAGCGGAACTCGACCGCGTCGATGTCCGCCGGGGCGTCCATCGTCACGATGCCGAGGATCTGCAGCAGGTGCGACTGGATCATGTCGACCATCGCGCCGGCCTCGTCGTAGTACTGGGCGCGGTTCTCGAGACCGAGGGTCTCGTCGTAGAAGATGTCGACCTTCTCGATGTTGTCGGCGTTCCAGATCGGCTCGAACAGGCGGTTCGCGAAGCGCAGACCGATGATGTTCAGGACCGTGGTGCGACCGAGGAAGTGGTCGGTGCGGTGCACGCGCTCCTCGGGGACGAGCTTGAGGACCGTCTCGTTGAGGGCCTTCGCGCTGGCGACGTCCGTGCCGAAGGGCTTCTCGAACGCGAGGGTCGTGCCCTCGGGCAGCTCGACCTGCTGGAGCGCCTCGCAGATGTCGGAGGCGATCTGCGGCGGGAGCGCGAAGTAGAGGATCGGCTCGGCGTCGGCGTCGGCCGCGGCGAACAGCGCCTTGAGGTGCTCGGGGTCGGTCGGGTCACCCTGGATGAACTGCGTCGACGCGAGGGTGGCATCGACCTCCGGGCCCTTCACGTCCTGCGACGCGAAGGACTTCGTGACGACGTCCTTCCACTGCTCCTCGCTGCGGGCGCTGCGGCCCGTGCCGATGAGCTGGACGGGCACCGCTCGACCGCTCTGCAGGAACGTGCCGAGGCCCGGCAGCAGCAGGCGGGAGGCGAGGTCGCCCGTCGCGCCGAAGATGATGAGAGTGCGCTTGTCGGTCACCGGAGGTGACTCCTTTCGCTGTGGTGGGGGTGGTCCGCTTGAGGCCAAGCCGTGGGCGGACCGGTTGATTCCCGGACGAGCAGGTTCGTTCGTGTGCCTGCGTTCCGGAGGTCGTGCTGCAGTTCCGGTGTGGTGCTGGACGCACTTCGGGCGGCACCGGTGTGGTGCCGCCCGAAGTCAGGTGCGCTGGAGGTCCAGGTCAGTGACCGAAGTTGCCGCGGTAGTACTCGTAGACCCAGCCGACGAGGGTGATCGCCACGCAGGCGAGCCCGATCGGGACGATCCACAGCCCGGCTGCGACACCGAGGAAGCAGAGCGCGGTGGCACCCGCGAGCAGGATGGGCCACCACGACCACGGGCTGAAGTGCCCGAGCTCGGCGTCGCCGTCCTCGATGTTGGCGTCGGGGCGGTCCTCGGGGAGGACGCCGCCCTGCGAGGACATCACCTTGCCGAGGTAGAACGCGATGAACGCGGACATGATCCCGGTGAGGCCGATGGCCACCGTGCCGACCCACTCCGGGTGACCGTAGTAGAGCAGCGACCAGATGGTGTACGCGGCGTCCGCGAGGATGAAGAACCCGAAGAGGATCCAGAACAGGTTGGTGTTGGCGCGCATCGCCTTACTTCACCTCGCCCTTCGCGGCGTCGTAGGTCGGAGCGTCGGGGGCGTCCTTGGCCGGACCCACACCGATCGGCACACCCGCTTCGGGGTGGTTGAGGTCGAACGCCGGCGACTCCGAACGGATGCGCGGGATCGACGTGAAGTTGTGCCGCGGCGGCGGGCAGCTGGTCGCCCACTCGAGCGAGCGGCCGTAGCCCCACGGGTCGTTCACGGCGACCTTCGGCGCGTTCCGGGCGGTCACGTAGACGTTGAAGATGAACGGCAGGAACGAGATCGCGAGGATCATCGAGCCGATCGTCGACAGCTGGTTCATCCAGGTGAACCCGTCGTTCGGCAGGTAGGTCGCGTAGCGACGCGGCATGCCGATGACGCCGAGCCAGTGCTGGATGAGGAACGTCGTGTGGAAGCCGATGAACAGGAGCCAGAAGTGGATCTTGCCGAGGCGCTCGTTGAGCATCTTGCCCGTCCACTTCGGCCACCAGAAGTAGAAGCCGGAGAACATCGCGAACACGACGGTGCCGAAGACGACGTAGTGGAAGTGCGCGACGACGAAGTACGAGTCGGACACGTGGAAGTCGAGCGGCGGCGACGCCAGGATCACACCGGTGAGGCCACCGAACGTGAAGGTGATGAGGAAGCCGACGGCCCACAGGAGCGGCGTCTCGAACGTGACCGAACCGCGCCACATCGTGCCGACCCAGTTGAAGATCTTCACGCCGGTCGGGACCGCGATGAGCATCGTCATGAGCGAGAACCACGGGAGCAGGACGCCACCGGTGACGTACATGTGGTGCGCCCAGACCGTGACCGACAGCGCGGCGATCGAGATGGTCGCGTAGACGAGGGTCTTGTAGCCGAAGATCGGCTTGCGGCTGAAGACCGGGAAGACCTCGGAGACGATGCCGAAGAACGGCAGCGCGATGATGTAGACCTCGGGGTGGCCGAAGAACCAGAACAGGTGCTGCCAGAGCAGTGCACCGCCGTTGGCCGGGTTGAAGATCTGGGCGTTGAAGACGCGGTCGAGCCCGAGGCCGAAGAGCGCGGCAGCGAGCACCGGGAATGCCATGAGCACGAGCAGGGCCGTCACGAGGGTGTTCCACGTGAAGATCGACATGCGGAACATGGTCATGCCCGGCGCACGCATCGTGATGATCGTGGTGATGAAGTTCACCGCGCCGAGGATCGTCGAGAAGCCCGTCATGCCGAGACCGAAGACCCAGAGGGTGCCACCGAGCCCTGGTGTGAACGTCGTGTCACTCAGTGGCGCGTAGGCGAACCAGCCGAACGACGCGGCGCCCTGCGGGGTGAGGAAGCCACCGACGGCGATGAGCGAGCCGAACAGGTAGAGCCAGAAGGCGAACCCGTTCAGACGCGGGAAGGCGACGTCCGGCGCACCAATCTGCAGCGGCATGATCGCGTTCGCGAAGCCCGAGAAGAGCGGGGTCGCGAACATCAGCAGCATGATCGTGCCGTGCATCGTGAAGAGCTGGTTGTACTGCTCCTTCGTCGCGACCACGTGCAGGCCGGGCTCGAAGAGCTGGGCACGGATGACGAGCGCCATCACCCCCGCGAGCAGGAAGAAGATGAACGAGGCGATCAGGTACATGTACCCGATGGTCTTGTGGTCCGTGGAGGTGATCCACCGGACGATGATGTTGCCCTTCCGGCCGACCTTCGACGCCTGGAAGTCCAGTGTCGTGGTCCCTGCAGCCGGCTGGCCGACGAGTGACGTGGTCATCTGACGGAGCCCCTACTTGTTGTCGCTCGACGCCGTGACGGGCGTCTTGTCGTTGGGTTCGTTCGTGTTGGTGTTGTACTCGTTGCCGAGCAGACCGACCTTGCCCTGCTCCTCGAGCGAGTCGAGGTACTTCTGGTACTCAGCCGGGGTGACGACCTTCACCTGGAAGAGCATGAGCGAGTGGTACTCACCGCACAGCTCCGCGCACTTGCCCTGGTAGGTACCGAGCTTCTGCGGGATGAAGTACTCGTCGTTCTGCTTGCCCGGGAGCATGTCCTTCTTGTAGAGGAAGTCGATGATCCAGAACGAGTGGTCGACGTCGCGGGACGAGAGCTCGATGTGGACCTTCTTGCCCTTGGGCAGGTAGAGGGTCGGGAGCTGCGACTCGTCGATCGCGCCGTTGGCGTTCTCTTCTTCCTGGGCCTGGATGCCCTGGTAGTAGACGCTCTTGGACTTGTCGTCCTCGTTGATGTAGTTGAAGTCCCACGCCCAGCGCTTGCCGTAGACGTGGATCGTCGCGTCGGCGTTCTTGAACGGCTGCTCGATCGCGGCCTGGTCCTTGGCGGTGAAGGCGAAGAAGCCGAGCACGAGGATCAGCGGCACGATCGTGTAGAAGATCTCGAGCGGCATGTTGTAGCGCATCTGCACCGGCAGGCCGGTCTGGCCCTTGCGGCGGCGGTAGACGATCGCTGCCCAGATGATGAGGCCCCACACGATCAGACCGACCGCGAGCAGCACGACCCAGCTGGTGGTCCACAGGCCGACGATGCGGCTCGTGTGGTTGGTGACGTCCTTCGTCTCCTCCGTGCCGGGGAGCCATCCGTTCAGCTGCTGCTGCGTGCAACCAGCCAGTGCGATGACCAGACCGACGGCCACCGGGACGGCCGCCCAACGTATACGGCGATTCGAACGCACTGTTACCTCTCGGAAGAACGTGAAAACCGGAGCAGGCCGCGACGTGAAGGTCGCGCATGGCTCGCTCCCAGCTTGGTTGGAACACTCCTAGCTTACTCGCAGCTCGGGACCGCTCGCGCACACGCGACACACCTCGGGTCGCGATCCGCACTCCGTCCGGGCGGATTTTCCCTGGTCGTGCGGGATGCCACGCCCGGGAACGAACGAGCGGGGAGCGACCGTGTCGGTCACTCCCCGCTCGTGTCGGGTCGACGGAGATCAGTGGAAGCTGTCACCGCAAGCGCAGCTGCCCTGCGCGTTGGGGTTGTCGATCGTGAAGCCCTGCTTCTGGATGGTGTCCTCGAAATCGATCGAGGCGCCGTCGAGGTACGGGACGCTCATCTTGTCGACGACGACCTCGACGCCGTCGCCGAACTCGGCCGTGGCGTCGCCGTCGAGCAGGCGCTCGTCGAAGTAGAGCTGGTAGATCAGGCCGGAGCACCCGCCGGGCTGGACGGCGAGGCGCAGGCGGAGGTCGTCGCGGCCTTCCTGTTCGAGGAGGCTCGCCACCTTCGCCGCGGCCGCGTCGCTGAGCAGGACGCCGTGCGACGGCGCCTCGGTCGTCGGTGCGTGGTCGGTGATGGTGTCGCTCATCCGCGCGTCTCCCTCCGTGCGGTGTCGTTCACCGCGCTTGGACCGATTGTAAGCACCGTCAGCCGCGAGTCGCGAGACGCGCGAGCAGGATCGTCTCCGATGCGATGGCGCGGTGCAGGACGCCGAGGTGCTGCGACTCGTTCGGGCTGTGCGCGCGGGTGTCCGGGTCCTCGACGCCGGTCACGAGGATCTGCGCGTCCGGGAACTGGGCGGCGAGGTCCGAGACGAACGGGATCGAGCCGCCGATGCCCTGCTCGACGGGCGACTCGCCCCAGCCCTCGGACATCGCGGTCCGCGCTTCCTGGACGGCCCAACCGGCGGTGTCCACGAGGAACCCGTCGCCGGCGTCCGGCTCGCTGATCTCCATCCGGGCGCCGAACGGCACGTGCGCCCGCAGGTGCCGCTCGACCGCGGCGTACGCGTCCGTCGCGGCCTGCCCCGGCGCGACCCGCACCGAGACCCGGGCGGAGACCGTCGGCAGCAGGGTGTTCGAGGCGTTCGCGACGCTCGGGACGTCCATGCCCGTCACGGTGATCGACGGCTGGAACCACATCCGCGACAGCACGTCGCCACGGCCGACCGGACGGACACCCGGGAGCAGTGCCGCGTCGGCGGCGAGCTGCTCCTCGGTGCGCTCGGGCACGTCGGCCTCGTACGAGGAGAGGCCCTCGACCGCGACGGCGCCGTCGTCGTCGTGCAGCGAGGCGAGCAGGCGGACCATCGGGATCATGGCGTCCGGCGCCGCTCCCCCGAACATGCCGCTGTGGCTCGCGTGCTCGAGGGTCGTCAGGGTCAGCTTGAAGGTGACGTTGCCGCGCAGGGAGACGGTGATCGACGGGACCTCGGTCGACCAGTTGTCGCTGTCCGCGACGACGATGACGTCGGCGGCGAGGTGCTCCTGCTGCTCGCGGAGGAACGTGCGGAACGACCGCGAGCCGAACTCCTCCTCGCCCTCGATGAACAGGACGACGCCGAGCTCCAGGTCGTCTCCGAACTGCGCGTGC
Source organism: Curtobacterium sp. SORGH_AS_0776 (assembly GCF_031453355.1). NCBI lineage: Bacteria > Bacillati > Actinomycetota > Actinomycetes > Micrococcales > Microbacteriaceae > Curtobacterium > Curtobacterium sp. SORGH_AS_0776. The sequence continues at coordinate 2,351,844 of NZ_JAVIYU010000001.1, read as the reverse complement.
AGCGCCCGCAGCGATGCGATGTGGGTCATCACGCCGGCCTTGTCGTCCGAGGCACCGCGGCCGTACAGGCGGTCGCCACGCAGCGTCGGCTCGAACGGCGGGGTCTCCCAGAGCGCGTCGTCGCCCTGCGGCTGGACGTCGTGGTGGGCGTACAGCATCACGGTCGGCTTGCCGTTGCGGGCCGGGCGGACCGCGAGGACCGCGGGCTGACCGAGCTCCCCGCCGGCGGCCTCGACCGCTGCGGTGTCGCCGTCCACCGCCGACCGGACGATGCGCACGTCGTCCGCGCCGAACACGCCCGTCGACCGCGCCAGGTCCGCGACGGCCTCGGCGCTGGCCCGCACGTTCGCCGGGTCGAACGCCGACCAGGACACCGAGGGCAACCGCACCAGGTCGGACAGGTCGGCGATCGTCGAGGGCAGCGATCCCTGCACGTGTTCGCGGAGGGCGTCGAGGAGTGCGGGGTCGGTGGCGGCGGCGTGCTGGTCGGTGTCGGTCATGTCCCGTAATCTAGAGGACGATCCAGCACGCAGACCGCAGTCAGGAACGCATCGTGGCGAAGGCAGCCCCCAAGACCAACACGACCGTCAACCCGTCCGAGGCCGAGCTCCTCGAACAGGGGAAGGGCCGTCCGACGCCGACCCGTCGCGAGCGTGAGGCGGCGAACCGTCGTCCCATCGTCGGCGGCTCCGCCGAGGACAAGAAGGCGGCTCGTGCACGGCTCACGAACGAGCGCGAGAAGGCCCGCGTCGGCATGGCCAACGGCGAGGAGCGCTACCTCCCCGCGAAGGACAAGGGCGAGCAGCGAAAGTTCGTGCGCGACTGGATCGACGCCCGCTGGAACGTCGGCGAGATCATGATGCCGGTGCTCGTGCTGTTCCTCATCGTCGGGTTCGCCGCGTCGCAGACCGTGATCGCGTCGTACTCGCTGCTGCTCGTGTGGGCGTTCGTGGCGCTCTTCGTGCTCGACTGCATCGTGCTCTGGCTGTCGTTCCGCAAGAAGCTGACGGCCAAGTTCGGCTCGATGCAGCGCGGGACGTTCCTCTACATCCTCACGCGGGCGTGGCAGCTGCGCTTCCTGCGCCTGCCGAAGCCGCAGGTCCGCCGCGGGCAGTACCCCACCGTCTGATCGTTCCCCATCGCAGCGCCGTCCGGTCCGCCGGGCGGCGCTGCGTCGTTCCCGGCGCGCGGCCCGGCGGCCCCACCATCCCTCACCGTCCCGCGCCGTCCCCCGTCGTCCCCCGTCGTCCCCCGCCGAGCGGGCAGTATCCGTCACGCTCGCGGGCTCCGCACGGCACATTCCGCCCACTCGCCGAATGCGAGCGGCGCGTCGCGCCCACTCGGCGGCCTGCCCGCCGACCACCCACCGGACGGTAGGCGCGGTGCGGCCCCGCCCCGCGCCTCCCGTCCGTCAGGTGCTCGACGCGGGCGTGCGACCCGCCCGGCGCACTTCGCCGAGGTCGCGGGAGGTGCCGCTCCGCGGCGCGCGCGACGGCGCATTGCGCGACCTCGCCACAGCACACGCGGCGTGTCGTGCGACCTCGACGACGGACACCGGGACCCGACGACGGACACGCAGACCCGGACCCGGACCCGCGACCCCGACCGGTCACGACTCGCCGCCCACGACTCCCCGAGCGGGCAGAACGCACCGCCACGACGCGTCGAGCGTGACGTACTTCGCCCGCTCGACGACGCGCACGCGACGTCAGCGTGCCGCGCGCCCCAACCGCCGCCGCCGGAGCCGGTTGATCCGCGTTGCCCAGGTCGGCCCCTCGTAGAGGAACGCCGTGTAGCCCTGCACCAGGGTCGCCCCGGCGTCGATGCGGTCCTGCACGTCCTGCTCGGTCGTGACGCCGCCGACCGCGATGACGCAGAAGTCCGACGGCACCGCGGCCCGGACCCGCCGCAGGACCTCGAGCGACCGAGCCGCAACCGGTGCCCCGGACAGACCGCCTGCGCCCATCGCCTCGACGTCCACAGCCGGGGTGCGGAGTCCCGAGCGGGAGATCGTGGTGTTGTTCGCGATGACACCGGCCAGCCCGAGGGAGACGGCGAGCCCCGCGATCGCGTCGATCTGCTCGTCCGTGAGGTCCGGCGCGATCTTCACCAGCACCGGCACCTTGCCGGCGGCGTCGCGCACGGCGGTGAGCAGCGGTCGGAGCTGGTCGAGCTCCTGCAGACCGCGCAGCCCGGGCGTGTTCGGCGAGCTGACGTTGACCGCGAGGTAGTCCGCGAACGGCGCGAGCCTGCGCGTCGACTCGAGGTAGTCGTCGACGGCGTCCTCGACGGCGACGACCCGGCTCTTGCCGATGTTCACGCCGATGACGGGCCGCCCGGGGTTGCGCCGGGCACGCTCCAACCGACGTGCTGCTGCGGCGGCACCGTGGGTTGTTGAAGCCCATGCGGTTGATGAGGGCGCGGTCGGGGATGAGCCGGAAGAGCCGCGGGCGCTCGTTGCCGGGCTGCGGCTTGGCGGTGATGGTGCCGACCTCGACGTGCCCGAACCCGAGGACACCGAGTCCGGCGATCCCCCGGGCGTCCTTGTCGAACCCGGCGGCCAGGCCGAAGCGGGACGGGAAGTGGATCCCCATGGTCGTCACGCCGTCGGCGGCGGAGGGCCGCGAGTAGCGCTCGACGAGCCGTCCGACGACGGGCACGTGCGGCAGCCACTTGATCACCGCGAACGCGATGTGGTGCGCGCGCTCGGGGTCCATGTTGGCGAACACCGAGCGGAACACGACGGAGTACCCGCCGCGGACGATCCGTTCCGCGATGCCGCTCACGCGCCGGCCCCGGCCGGGGACGAGCCGGCGACCGGGTCGGCCGCGCCGTGGTGGTCGCGGCGGAGTTGGCCGATGGCGTCCTCGAAGTCCTCGAGCGAGTCGAAGGCCTGGTAGACACTCGCGAACCGGAGGTAGGCGACCTCGTCGAGTTCGCGGAGCGGCGCGAGGATCGCGAGCCCGATGTCGTTCGCGTCGATCTGGCTCGACCCCGAGGACCGCACGGTCTCCTCGACGCGCTGCGCGAGGATCGCCAGGTCGCCGTCGGTCACCGGGCGTCCCTGGCAGGCCTTGCGCACGCCGGACACGATCTTGTCGCGGCTGAACGGCTCGGTCACCCCGTTGCGCTTCACCACGTTGAGCGAAGCGGTCTCGGTGGTCGAGAAACGGCGGCCGCAGTTCGGGCACTGACGACGGCGACGGATGGAGGTTCCGTCGTCGCTCGTCCGGGAGTCGACGACGCGGGAGTCCGGGTGGCGGCAGAAGGGGCAGAACATGTCGACCCCAGGCTACCGGTTCGTACGCTCCGTCACGGCGGCGCCGTGCGCGGGGAGCTGCTCCTCGGTCGCGAGGGCGACGATGTGCGGCGCGACCTCGGCGAGGGCCTCGGGCGAGTAGCGGATGACCTGCTGCGGGCGGAGGAACGTCGACGCGGACAGCCCGGAGCCGAAGCGCGCCTGCCCGCCGGTCGGCAGGACGTGGTTCGACCCGGCCAGGTAGTCGCCGAGGCTGACCGGCGTGCTCGGCCCGACGAACACCGCGCCCGCGGCGTCGATGTCGGCGAGGACCGCGTCGTCGTCGGTGGTCTGGATCTCGAGGTGCTCCGGCCCGTAGGCGTTGCTCACGGTCGCCGCGTCGGCGAGCGAGTCCACGAGCACGATCGCGGACTGCGGTCCGTCCAGGGCGACCTGGAGGCGCGACGCGGTCCCGACACGCGCAGCACGTTCCGGGATGGCCGCCTCCACCGCGTCGGCGAACGCCGCCGACGTCGTCACCAGCACGCTGCCGGCCTGCTCGTCGTGCTCGGCCTGGCTGATGAGGTCGGCGGCCACGTACCCGGGGTCCGCGGTGTCGTCGGCGATCACGAGGATCTCCGTCGCGCCGGCCTCGGCGTCGATGCCGACGACACCGCGCACGAGGCGCTTGGCCGCTGCGACGTAGTTGTTGCCGGGCCCCGTGACGAGGTCGACCGGCTCGAGGCCGATCGACGGGACGCCGTACGCCAAGGCACCGACGGCTCCGGCGCCGCCCATCGCGTAGACCTCGTCGATGCCGAGCAGGCCGGCCGCCGCGAGGATCGTCGGGTGCACCGCTCCCCCGTGGTCGCGCTGCGGGGGCGACACGAGCGCGATCGACCGCACGCCGGCGACCTGGGCGGGGACGACGTTCATGACGACGCTCGACGGGTACACCGCCTTGCCACCGGGCACGTAGAGGCCCACCCGACGCATCGGCTGCCAGCGCTGGTGCACCTCGGCGCCGTCGGCCAGGGTGGTCACGGACGCGGCGGGCACCTGGGCCGCACTCGCCGCCCGGACCCGGCGGATGGCCTCGTCGAGCGCTTCCCGGAGCTCGGGCGTGAGGCCGGCGACGGCCGCGGCGATCTCGGCAGCGGGGACCCGCACGTGCTCGGGCGCTCCCCCGTCGAACCGTTCGGCCTGGTCGTGCAGCGCCGACGCCCCGTGCTCGCGGACGGCGTCGACGAGCTCGCGGGCGGCGTCCACCGCGTGCGAGACGTCACCGGCGGCGCGCGGCATGAGTCGGAGGAGTTCGGCACGGGCGGGGAGGCCACCACGGAGGTCGATTCGCTGCATCATCAGGTGGTCAAGCCTACCGAGCGCGGACTGGAGGTCGGTGGCGGACCGGCACCGCACCTCCTGGTTCGCGGTGACGGGGCCCGGGGCTCGCGTCGTCAGGCGAGCGCGTCGACGACGGGGCGGTGTCGGGCGGCGGCTGCCGCGTCCCAGGCGCCGAGCAGGTGGAGCGTCGCGATGCGGAACGCGAGCGCGCGGACGAGCAGTTGGTCCCACTCCGCGACGTCGGCGCCGAGCGCGCCGAGCTGCGCGACCGGGACGCCGTGCCAGCACACGGCGTCGACCGCGGCGACGGCCGCACCGAACCCGGCGGGTCGCCAGGACGGCGGCCAGTCGATGACGGCGGGGACGGCGGGGACGGCGGCATCGGCGAAGAGGACGTTGTCGAGCAGGTCGCCGTGGACGAGCTGCGACGGCGCTCGGACGGGCCGGAACGCCGCGGCGAGGCGATCGAGCGTGGGGTCGTCCGGCAGGCGCGCTGCTCCCCAGGCCATCCGGTCAGCGCGGCCCCACGGGTCGGCGGGGCAAGGCGTGGACGGGGCGAGGAACGCGGGGCGGTCGAGGTGTGCGATCGCTCGGTGGAAGGCGTTCCCGACGCGGATGACGTCGGCGACCCGGGTCTCGTCGGCGCGGCCGGGCAGCCACTCCCATGCCTCCCAGGCGCCGGCGCGCCAGGGGCCGTCCCGCCGGGCGCCGGCGCGCCAGGGGCCGTCGACTGGTCGGACGGGTCGAGGTGTGCGGAACGTCGAGGTGTGCGCCAGCTCGGCGAGGACGCCCGCCCGCCAGTCCGTCACCGTTGCGCCGTCGTGCGGTCGGAGGACGACGTCGCCGGCGCGCCAGGTCAGCCCGCGCCCGCCCGCGAGCCGTTCGAGCCGCTGGTCGGCCACGCCGAAGGCACGCAGGGTGCCGGCATCCGGAGCGCCCGCCACGGTGTTCACGCGGTCCGGAGCACCTTCGACATCGGACGGCCCTTCGCGACCTCGTCGACGAGCTTGTCCAGGTACCGGATCTGCCGCATGAGCGGGTCGTCGAGTTCCTCGATCCGGACGCCGCAGATCACGCCGGTGATGAGCGGTGCGTTCGGATGGAGGTGCGCGGCCGCGAAGAAGTCCTCGAACGTCGTCTCGTCGGCGAGGTGCTCCTCGAGCGCGGCGTCGTCGAACCCCGTGAGCCACTCGATCACCGCGTCGAGCTCGGCCTTGGTGTGCCCCTTGCGCTCCACCTTCGCGAGGTAGTGCGGGTACACCGCGGCGAACGGCGTGCCGAAGATGCGGTGCCCGGCCATCGTCAGACCAGGCAGCGCGGCCCGAGCAGGCTCTTCAGCTCGCCGAAGAGGTCGGGTGTCAGGTTCACCGGGAACGGCAGCTCGAACGTGCGGGCGACGTCGTCCTTGATGAGCTTCAACCGGACCTCGGTCTCGCCGCTGTGCCGACCGAGGACGGCGGCGAGTTCGGTCACCGTCGTGGTCGTCGCCTGCCGCTCGGGCAGGCTCAGCGTGAGCGGGCCGGACCCCATGGCGTCGCCGACGTTCGGCTGGAACATGCTCACCGCGTGCAGGGCCTTGCCGTCGTCGCGCACGTTGACACGACCGCGCAGGACCACGATCGAGTCGGCGACGAGCGACGGCCCGAACTCTTGGTAGGTCTTGCCCAGGAACATCACGCCGATCTGGCCGCCGAAGTCCTCGATGTCGACGATGCCGTACGGGTTGCCGCTGGACTTCGCCACCCGGTGCTGCACGCTCGTCAAGAGCCCCGCGACGGTGACCGTCTCACCTTCGACCGAGTCGTCGGCCGCGATGAGGTCGGCGATGGTGATCGACTGGTGCTTCGCCAGCTCGATCTCGAGCCCGGCGAGCGGGTGGTCGGAGACGTACAGGCCGAGCATGTCCCGTTCGAACGCGAGCTTGTCGCGCTTGGACCACTCTGGGCGGTCGGGCACCTGGGACACGACGGCTGCCGACGGCTGTTCCTCGGCGACCTCGGCGAAGAGGGAGTCGAAGTCGAACCCGACGTTGCCGTGGGCCTCGTCGCGCTTGACCTTCACTGCACCCTCGACGGCGCCCTCGTGGATCTCGACGAGTGCCCGCCGGGAGTCGCCGAACTCGTCGAACGCACCGGCCTTGATGAGCGACTCGACCGTCCGCTTGTTCGCCGACGAGATCGGGATCTTGCGGAGGAAGTCGTGGAAGGACTCGAACGCGCCCTTCTCGGTGCGGGCCTGGACGATGTCGTCGACGACGTTGAAGCCGACGTTGCGGATCGCGCCCATGCCGAAGCGGATGTCCTCGCCGACTGCCGCGAAGAAGCCGATCGACTCGTTGACGTCCGGCGGCATGACCTTGATGCCCATCCGGCGGCACTCGTTCAGGTACAGCGCGAGCTTGTCGCGGGCATCGCCGACGCTCGTCAGCAGGGCCGCCATGTACTCGGCCGGGTAGTGCGCCTTGAGGTACGCGGTCCAGAACGACACCACGCCGTACGCCGCCGAGTGCGCCTTGTTGAACGCGTAGTCGGAGAACGGCAGCAGGATGTCCCACAGGGTCTTGATGGCAGCGGCCGAGTAGCCGTTGTCCTGCATGCCCTTCTCGAAGCCTGCGTACTGCTTGTCCAGCTCGGACTTCTTCTTCTTGCCCATCGCGCGGCGGAGGATGTCCGCTTGGCCGAGGGAGAACCCGGCGACCTTCTGCGCGATGGCCATGACCTGCTCCTGGTAGATGATCAGGCCGTAGGTCGTGCCGATGATGTCCTGCAGGGGCTCCTCGAGCTCCGGGTGGATCGGCGTGATCGGCTGCTCGCCGTTCTTGCGGAGCGCGTAGTTCGTGTGCGAGTTCGCACCCATGGGGCCCGGACGGTACAGGGCGATGAGCGCCGAGATGTCCTCGAAGTTGTCGGGCTTCATCAGACGCAGCAGCCCACGCATCGGTCCGCCGTCGAGCTGGAACACGCCGAGGGTGTCACCACGCTGCAGGAGCGCGTACGCCTCGGGGTCCTCGAGCCCCATGGTCTCGAGGTCGAGCTCGATCCCACGGTTCGTCTTGATGTTGTCGAGGGCGTCACTGATGATCGTGAGGTTGCGGAGCCCCAGGAAGTCCATCTTGATCAGGCCGAGCGACTCCGCTGCCGGGTAGTCGAACTGCGTGACGATCTGGCCGTCCTGCTCGCGCTTCATCACGGGGATGATGTCGATCAGCGGATCGCTCGACATGATGACGCCGGCGGCGTGCACGCCCCACTGGCGCTTCAGCCCCTCGAGCCCGAGGGCGGTGTCGAACACCGTCTTCGCCTCGGGGTCGGTCTCGACGACCGTGCGGACGTCCACGGCTTCCTTGTAGCGCGGGTGGTCCTTGTCGAAGATCCCGGTGAGCGGGATGTCCTTGCCCATCACGGGCGGCGGCATCGCCTTGGTGAGCTTCTCGCCCATGCCGAACGGGAAGCCCAGCACGCGCGAGGAGTCCTTGAGCGCCTGCTTCGCCTTGATCGTGCCGTACGTGACGATCTGCGCGACACGCGCCGACCCGTACTTCTCGGTGACGTACTTGATCGCCTCACCGCGGCGCCGGTCGTCGAAGTCGACGTCGAAGTCGGGCATCGAGACGCGGTCCGGGTTGAGGAAGCGCTCGAAGATCAGGCCGTGGCGGATCGGGTCGAGGTCGGTGATGCGCATCGCGTACGCCACCATCGAGCCGGCACCGGAACCACGGCCGGGACCGACGCGGATGCCGTTGTTCTTCGACCAGTTGATGAAGTCGGCGACCACGAGGAAGTACCCCGGGAAGCCCATCTGGTTGATGATGCCGACCTCGTAGTCGGCGCGTTCCTGGACCTCGCGCGTGATGCCGTCGGGGTACCGGTACTCGAGGCCCTTCGCCACCTCTTTCTCGAACCACGAGTGCTCGGTCTCCCCCTCGGGCACGGGGAACTTCGGCATGTAGTTGGCCGCGGTGTCGAACTCGACGTTGCACCGCTCGGCGATGAGCAGCGTGTTGTCGCAGGCCTCGGGGTTGTCGCGGAAGAGGTGCCGCATCTGCTGCGGGGTCTTCAGGTAGAACTCGTCGGCGTCGAACTTGAAGCGGTTCGGGTCGTTCAGGGTCGAGCCGGACTGGACGCAGAGCAGCGCCGCGTGCGACTTGGCGTCGTGCGAGTGCGTGTAGTGCAGGTCGTTCGTGCCGACCAGCGGGATGTCGAGGTCCTTCGCCAGCCGGATCAGGTCGCTCATGATCCGACGTTCGATCTCGAGCCCGTGGTCCATGACCTCGGCGAAGTAGTTCTCCTTGCCGAAGATGTCGCGGTAGTCCGCCGCGGCCTTGACGGCTTCGTCGTACTGGCCGAGCCGCAGCCGGGTCTGGATCTCCCCCGAGGGGCAGCCCGTCGTGGCGATGATGCCCTCGTGGTACTCCTCGAGCAGCTCGATGTCCATGCGGGGCTTGAAGTAGTACCCCTCGATCGACGCCTTGCTCGACAGCCGGAACAGGTTGTGCATGCCCGTCGTGTTCTCGGCGAACATCGTCATGTGCGTGTACGCGCCGGAGCCCGACACGTCGTCGCCGCCGCCGTCGCCCCAGCGCACACGGGTCTTGTCGGTCCGGTGGGTGCGCGGCGTGATGTACGCCTCGGTCCCGATGATCGGCTTGACGCCGCCGGCCTTGGCGGCCTTCCAGAACTCGAACGCGCCGAACATGTTGCCGTGGTCGGTCACGGCAACGGCGGGCATGCCCTGCGCGGCGGTCTCGGCCACGAGGTCGCCGAGCCTGGCGGCGCCGTCGAGCATCGAGTACTCACTGTGCACGTGCAGGTGGACGAAGGAGTCGGAATCCGACACGGAACCTCCGGTTCGCGGGAGCTGCTGCGGTCTGGGAACAGCCTAACCGCGACCGGGGACAAACCCGGGCGCGTCGAGGCGGACGGGAGGCGCGGTGCGGGCCCGACCCGCACCTCCCGTCCGTCAGGGGCGCGCCGCTGAGGGCGCGCAACACGCCGCGCGCGTCCCGCCGAGAGCGCACGAAGTGCCGCTCCGCGGCGACGACAGCGACACTTTTCGCGACCTCGGCGGGCGCGGCCGGGCGCGTCGAGGCGGACGGAAGGCGCGTTGCGGGGCCGACCCGCGCCTCCCGCCCGTCAGGGGGTCGCGCCGCGCGCGGGGCGCGACGCCGAGGGCGCGCAACACGCAGCGCGCGTGCCGTCGAGAGCGCACGAAGTGCCGCTCCTCGGTGCCGACAGCGACCGATTTCGCGACCTCGGCGGGCGTGGCCGGGCGCGTCGAGACGGACGGGAGGCGCGGTGCGGGCCCGACCCACGCCTCCCGTCCGCCAGGGGGGGGGGCGCGCCGCCGAGGGCGCGCAACTCGCCGCGCGCGTCCCGCCGAGAGCGCACGAAGTGCCGCTCCGCGGCGCGGCGAGCGGCACTTCGTGCGACCTCGGCGCGCCAGGCGCGCGCCAGCCGAGCGCGCGCGCGGCCTACGCGGCGCGGATGCGGTCCAGCGCCCGCTGCAGGTCGTCGGGGTACTCCGCCGAGTACGACACCCACGACCCCGTCCGCGGGTGCTCGAACCCGAGCCGGACGGCGTCGAGCCACTGCCGCGTGAGCCCGAGCTCCTCGGCGAGCACCGGGTCGGCCCCGTACATCGTGTCGCCCACGAGCGGGTGCCGGGTCGCCGCCATGTGCACCCGGATCTGATGCGTCCGACCGGTCTCGAGATGCACCTCGAGCAGGGTCGCGGAGCGGAACGCCTCGAGGGTCTCGTAGTGCGTCACGCTCGGCTTGCCGTCGGCCGTGACCGCGAACTTCCAGTCGCTCGAGGGGTGCCGGCCGATGGGCGCGTCGATCGTGCCGGACGTCGGGTCGGGGTGCCCCTGCGCGAGCGCGTGGTAGACCTTCTCGACCGTGCGCTCCTTGAACGCGCGCTTGAGGTGCGTGTACGCCAGCTCGGTCTTCGCCACGACCATCAGCCCCGAGGTGCCGACGTCGAGCCGGTGCACGATGCCCGCGCGTTCGGCGGCACCGGAGGTCGCGATCGTGAAGCCGGCGGCGGCGAGACCACCGGGGACCGTGGGGCCGTCCCAGCCGGGCGAGGGGTGTGCGGCGACGCCGATCGGCTTGTCCACCACGACGATGTCGTCGTCGTCGTGCACGACCGTCATGCCGGGGACCTCGACCGGGATGATCCGGGGGGCTTCCTTCGGCGTCCACTCGACCTGCAGCCAGGAGTCGGCGTGCAACCGGTCGGACTTGTCCACCGTGACCCCGTCGACGGTCACGCCGCCGGCCGAGACGACCTCGGCAGCGAAGGAACGGCTGAACCCGAGGAGCTTCGCGATGGCGGCGTCGACACGCTCACCGGCGAGCCCGTCCGGCACCGGAAGGGAACGGCTCTCGGTCACGTCGCGTCGTGCCCGAGGGTGTCCCGCCCGTCACGCGGCGCGCGCGGGTCCTCGACGAGGGGCCGGGATGCGCGGTGCTCGTCCGCCTCGGAGGCGTCCGACTGCGCACGCGCCGCGTCCAATGCGCGCTGCTGCTTCGCGGAGAGGGCACGGGTGCCGTCGAGGTTCACCCCGAGGATCACCAGCAGGACGAAGACCACCATGCTGATGCAGATGAACGAGTCGGCGATGTTGTAGATCGCGGGCATCATCCACGGGGTCGAGATGAAGTCCACCACGTGGCCGCGACCGAAGCCGGGCTCACGGAAGAGCCGGTCGAGCAGGTTGCCGAGCGCCCCGCCGAGGAGCATGCCGAGCACGAGTGCCCACCACATCGACCGGATCCGCCGGGCGAACACGATGATCGCGACCACGACGGCGGTCGAGACGATCGAGAACACCCACGTCATGTTCACCGCGAACGAGAACGCGGCGCCGGGGTTCCGGACGTAGAGCAGCTGCAGGGCGTTCCCGAGGACCGGGACGACGGTGCCGTACGGCAGGTTGGCGACGACGAGCGCCTTCACGCCCTGGTCGAGCGCCACCACGACGACAGCGGCGAAGGCCAGTGCCGCGATCGCGCGGACACTGACCTTCGCTCGTGATGCTGGTCGCGACAACGTCAGTTGCCGAAGCCCTGCGCCGATGCCGGCGCCGGGGTGAGCCCGGACTGCTCGGTGCCCGAGCCGTCCAGCTCGTTGAGCTGACCCTGGATGTAGCTCTTGAGCTGTGCACGGTAGTCACGCTCGAACGTGCGGAGCTCGTCGATCTTGCCCTCGAGCTGGCGCTGCTCCTGCTCGAGCACCGCGACACGCTGACGGTTCGTGTTCTCGGTGTCGGCGATGATCTGGCGCTGCTTGGCCTCGGCCTCGGAGACGAGACGGGCGGCCTGCGCGGTGCCCTCGGCGATGAGCGCGTCGCGCTTCTCGACGCCTTCGCGGACGTGCTCCTCGTGGAGACGACGGGCGAGCGTCAGGAGGTTCGTGGTGCCCTCGGTGTCCTCGTCGGCCGGGACCGTGGTGGCCGGCGCGGCGGCGGCGACCGGAGCGGGCTCCGGCGCGGCTGCCACGGGGGCGGGCTCCGGCTCGGGCTCGGGGGTCGGAGCGGACTGCTCGGCCTCGGCCGGCTTCGGCGCGGACTCGGCCGACTGCAGACGCTGGCGGAGCTCGTCGTTCTCGGCCGTCAGGCGACGGAGCTCGACGACGACCTCGTCGAGGAAGTCGTCGACCTCGTCCTGGTCGTAGCCCTCGCGGAACTTCGTCGGCTGGAACCGCTTGTTGACTACGTCTTCCGGCGTCAAAGCCATTGCCGTCACCTCAATAGAACTGCTGAACGTGTGGAACCGTCTCGGTGCGACCGAATCTACCAGTCGCGCCGAACGGTGCGGATGCCACGCCGGGGCGAGCATCGGATCCCGACCACCGTACACCGATGGTGGCCGTGAACCGTGACCACGCACTGGGCGTGGCGCGTGTCGTGTCCTCTTAGTTGGCGAACACGGGGATGAGCAGGGCGATCACGAACCGGATGATGATCGCCAGGAGGAGCACGATCGTCCAGCCGAAGTCGAGCGCCACGGGGCCCATGCGCATCGGCGGGAGGACCCGGCGGACCGCCCGGATCGGCGGGTCCGTCACGGTGTAGACCACGTCGGCGACGACGAGGAGTGCTCCGCGCGGCCGCCAGGACCGGTTGAACTGCTGGACGATGTCGAGGACGAACCGCCCCCACAGCACGAGGATGTACAGCAGGAGGAGGTAGTACAGGATCGTGAGGATCGCGGTCACGATGGGGCTCGCTCAGCTCGGGTGCGGACCGTCATGCGACGAGCCGCACGGGGCGGGTGGGCCTGAGGGACTCAGGACTGGGCGAAGAAGGACGCCTCGATGTCGGACTCTACCTCAGGCGCCTCACCGCTCACCGCGACGTGCGCCGGCGACAGCAGGAACACCTTGTTGGTGACGCGCTCGATCTTGCCGTAGAGGCCGAGCGACAGCCCGGAGGCGAAGTCGATCATGCGGCGGGCGTCGGCCTCGGTCATCTGCGAGAGGTTGATGATGACGGGGATGCCGTCGCGGAAGCTCTCGGCGATGGACTGGGCGTCCTTGTACTCGCGGGGGTGGACGGTGAGGATCTCGTTCATTTCCTGGACCGGTGCTGCCTTCTGTGCGGACGTGTGCGAGCGGCGGAGCGGGGTGACCTGGGCGCCGCGCTGGTGGGTGTGCGCCTTGGGCTCGGCGGCGACGGGCGCCACCGGTGCCGCGGCGGGCGCGGGGGTCTCGTCGGCGACCGGAGCGGGCGCGGGGGCAGGGGCCGGAGCGGACTGCTGCCGCGCGGGCTGCTGCGGCTGCTCGTCCTCGTACTCGAGTTCCTCGTCGGCGAGGCCCAGGTAGACCATCGTCTTCTTCAGCGGGTTGGCCATGGTTCCTCCGGAGGTCGGTGCTCGTGGATGCCCTTGCAACGAGGCTAGGGCGCGACCGGCCGATTTCCCGTGATTGCGGTCCCGATCCGCAGGTGTGTCGCGCCCTCGAGCACGGCGTCGGCGTAGTCACCGCTCATCCCGGCCGAGATGTCCGTCGCGGTGGGGGCGAGGGACACCACGCGCTCGGAGACCCCACGGAGCCGGGCGAAGGCCGCGCGCGGCTCTTCGTCGAGCGGTGCGACGGCCATCACCCCACGGAGCCGGATCGTGCCCGTGGCGAGCACCCGCGACACCATGGCCTCGACGGCGTCGGGTCGCACGCCACCGCGGTCTGGGTCGTCGGTCAGGTTGACCTGCACGAAGCCGTCGATCACCGGCGGCTCGGGTTCCGCCTCGGTCGGCGCGAACGCGTCCACGACGGACTCGCGGTCGAGCGACTGCACGACGTGCGCGTACCGCCGGACCTGCCGGGCCTTCTTCGACTGCAGCTGTCCGACGAAGTGCCAGACCAGCGGGAGGTCGGCGAGCTCGGCGGCCTTCGCCTGCGCCTCCTGGTGCCGGTTCTCCCCCACGTCGGTGACGCCGAGCGCGGCGAGGTCGCGGACGAGCGACGCCGGGTGGAACTTCGTGACGACGACGAGCGTGAGCTCGTCGGCCGAGCGCCCTGCGGCGCGCGCCGCGTCGGAGATGCCGCTCCTGACGGACGCGAGACGCGCCTCCAGTCCGTCGTCTGCTGACGGGGCGGACGGGAGGCGCGTGTCGGCTACCAAGGAGGGATTACTTCAGGAAGTCGGGGACGTCGAGCTCGTCGTCATCGTCGTCGAACGCCGGGTCGGCGGCACGCTGCGCGGGCGCCTCGTGCTCCTGCGACGCCCACGACGGGGCGGACGAGGACGAGTCCTCGATCGCACCGGTCGCACCGGCGGAGGTCACCGGGACGGTCGCGCCGGCCTCGGGGTCGACCCAGCTGGAGCGGCGCTCCTTCTGCTGCGAGGTGGGCTCGCCGCCGTCGAAGCCCGCGGCGATGACGGTCACGCGGACCTCGTCGCCGAGCGTGTCGTCGATGACGGCACCGAAGATGATGTTCGCCTCGGGGTGGACTGCCTCCTGCACCAAACGGGCCGCGTCGTTGATCTCGAAGATGCCGAGGTTCGAACCACCCTGGATCGAGAGCAGCACGCCGTGCGCACCGTCGATCGAGGCTTCGAGCAGCGGGCTCGCGACGGCCAGTTCGGCCGCCTTGATCGCCCGGTCGGCGCCCCGCGAGGAACCGATGCCCATGAGCGCGGAACCCGCACCCTGCATGACGGACTTCACGTCGGCGAAGTCGAGGTTGATCAGGCCGGGCGTGGTGATGAGGTCGGTGATGCCCTGGACGCCGGCGAGGAGCACCTGGTCGGCCGTGGCGAAGGCCTCGACCATCGAGATGCCGCGGTCGCTGATCTCGAGCAGGCGGTCGTTCGGCACGACGATGAGCGTGTCGACCTCGTCCTTGAGGCCGGCGACACCGTTCTCGGCCTGCGACTGACGACGCTTGCCCTCGAAGCTGAACGGCTTCGTGACGACGCCGATGGTGAGCGCGCCGATCGACTTCGCGATGCGGGCGACCACGGGCGCACCACCCGTGCCTGTCCCACCACCCTCACCGGCGGTGACGAAGACCATGTCGGCACCGGCGAGGGCCTCTTCGATCTCCTCCGCGTGGTCCTCGGCGGCACGACGGCCGACCTCGGGGTCCGCTCCGGCGCCGAGGCCGCGGGTGATCTCGCGGCCCACGTCGAGCTTGACGTCGGCGTCGCTCAGGAGCAGCGCCTGCGCGTCGGTGTTGATCGCGATGAACTCCACCCCGCGGAGGCCGAGCTCGATCATCCGGTTGACGGCGTTCACGCCGCCGCCGCCGACGCCGACGACCTTGATGACGGCGAGGTAGTTGTGGTTCGTGGTCACGTCAGTCAGGCCTCCGGTCGAACCCTCAACCTCTACTTGAAGTTCAGGGGCATTGCTGGTAGATGTGGTGCTGGCTTCGACGCTACGGGTGCGCTCCGGGCACTGTCGCCCCGCCACGCCGCGTGTCGCGCGATTCCGCGTCGACTTCCGCTACTTCTTCGCGCGGATGATGCCGTTGTCCGGAGCGCTGACGTCGTACTCGACGACGACGCCGGGGTTCCGCGCCGCGTGGTCCTTCACGAGGGCCGCGAGGAGGGCCGCCTTCGCGTCGGACTGCTCCGGGTTCCCCCAGACGACGCTCGAGCCGTCCTTCAGGGTGAGGGTCACGTCGTCGGCGGTCGAGCCCTTCACGCTCGTCACCTGCTGACGCACGGTCGACGGGAGCGCGAGCACGACCTCGGTCATCGTGCGGAACTCGGACGAGCCGAGCTTCGCGTTGCCGATGTCGGCGACGGGCATGTTCGCGGGCTGCTTCGGCGACGACTGCACGACGATGCCTGCAGGGTCGACCAGGTCGAAGGACTTCCCCGACCGCACCGCGACGACCGGCGTGCGCTCGGTCACGGTGACCACGAGGGTGTGCGGCGGGGCCTCCTCCGTCACGTAGCTCTCGATGAGCGGGAAGCCGGCGATGTCCTTCCTGATGGCGTCGAAGTCGAGCCGGGCCAGCGGGGTGCCGATCTGGTCGGAGAGCGCCTGGCGGAGCTGGGTCTCGTCGACGCGGTTCGTCCCCTTGACCTCGATGGTCTGGAGCGCCATCAACGGCGAGAACACCGCGACGAGGATCGAGATCCCGAAGACGAGGACGATGCTCGCGGCGGTGATCCAGGCGGCGCGGCGGTGCCGGCTGCGACGGGTGAAGCGGCGGACCTCGGCGCGCTCGAGGAGGCGACGACGGCGCTTGGCCACCCGGGCCTCCCGCGCGGTCTCGGCAGCGCGGACGCCGGCGCCGATCGGGCGCTCGTGGCCGTCCCCGTCCGGGCCGTGCAGGTCGGTGAGGTGGGCGAGCCGCTCGGCGTCGCGGCGCTCGGTCTCCTGCCGCTCCCGGGCGAGGCGCTCGGCCTCGGGGTCGTGGTGGTCCTCGTCGGGCGTGTACTCGCGCAGCCGGCCGGCGACGGACGACAGTCCGGCGCCGAGGCGACGGCCGGCGGCGCCGGCGAGGGCACCGGCGCGGTCGCGAGCCGAGCCGTTCGACGTGTCGTCGGCGGCGGTGGGGTCGGCCGTCTCGACGACCGGTTCCTCGGTGGCGGGCGCGAGCCGCGCCTCCTGGACCTCCGGCTCGGGCTCGCGGGACGGACGCCGCGGGATCAGCGGGGCACGACGCTGCCGGGGCGCGCCCGCGCGGTCGGCAGGTGCGTCCGGACGGGCCGGCCGCTCGTCGAACCCCTCGGGACGCTTCACCGGGACAGCGCCCCGTCGTCGTGGAGGGCGCTGAGCACCTGCGGGATGATCCGGTACACGTCGCCGCAGCTCAGGGTCATGATGATGTCGCCGTCGCGCGCGACCGCGGCCGCACGCGCCGAGGCCTCGTCCCAGTCGGGCAGGAACTCGACGCGGGACTGGTCGGCGAAGCGCTCCTGGACGAGGGCGCCAGTGACGCCGGGCTCCGGGTCCTCGCGGGCGCCGTAGACGTCGAGGACGACGGTGTGGTCGGCGAGCTCCTCGTAGACCTTGGCGAAGTCACCGGCCATCAGGCGCGTCCGCGAGTACAGGTGCGGCTGGTGGATCGCGATGATCCGGCCGTCGCCCACGACGTTCCGTGCGGCCTTGAGCGCCGCCGCCACCTCGGTCGGGTGGTGCGCGTAGTCGTCGTAGACCGAGACGCCGCGCTCGACGCCGTGCAGCTCGAAGCGTCGCTGAGTTCCGCCGAAGGCCTCGATGCCACGGATCGCGTCCTCGGCGGCGACGCCGAGTCCGGTCAGGACGGCGAAGGCGCCGACGGCGTTGATCGCGTTGTGGCGGCCGGGGACCCGGAGCGTCAGGTGGTGCGCCTCGCCCGCGGCGCGGAAGTCGACCTCGACCCCGGCGGACTCGGTGATCCCCTCGATCCGGACGTCGGCGTCGACGGCCTCGCCGAAGGTGACGATCTCGGGCGCGTCCTCGCGGGCGCGGATCCCAGCCGTGACCGCCTTCGCGCCGGCGTCGTCGCTCGAGATCACGACGCGCTCGCTCGCCTTGGCGGCGAACTCGACGAAGGCCTCGGTGAAGGCCTCCTCGCTGCCGTAGTGGTCGAGGTGGTCGGCGTCGACGTTCGTGATGAGGGCGACCGCGACGTCGTAGAGCAGGAACGATCCGTCGGACTCGTCGGCCTCGACGACGAACAGGTCGCTCGAGCCCGGCGCCGAGCTCGTGCCGAGGGACTGGATGACCCCACCGTTGACGAAGCTCGGGTCCAGCCCGAGCTCGACGAGCGCGGTGACGATCATGCCGGTCGAGGTGGTCTTGCCGTGCGCGCCGGCGACCGCGACGAGGCGGTGCTCGGCGATGAGGGCGGCGAGGGCCTGCGACCGGTGCAGGACCGGCAGGCCGCGGCGCTGGGCCTCGAGGAGTTCCGGGTTGTCCGGCCAGAGCGCGCTCGTGACGACGATGGTGTCAGCGTCACCGACGTTCGCGGCGTCGTGGCCGATGTGCACCTCGGCGCCGAGGTCGCGCATGGTGCCCGTGGTGGCGGTCTCGCGGGAGTCGCTGCCGGTCACGCGGTGGCCGGCGGCGAGGAAGAGCCGGGCGATGCCGCTCATGCCGGAGCCGCCGATGCCGACGAAGTGGACGGTGCCGAGATCGTCGGGGATCGGCTGCGTCAGGTCCGGCTTGATGGTCATCGTTCCTCCGTGGTGCTGTCGTGCGTGCCGTGCTGCGCGTCGCGCTGCGTGCCGTGCGCGTCGCGCTTCGCATCGGTCGCGCGCTTCGCGGCGTCGAGGACGAGGTCCGTCATGCGGTCGGCGCCGTCGCGGTGTCCGACGCTGCCGGCACGGACGGTCATGTCGGCGATGCGGGCCCGGTCCTGCAGGGTGTTCAGCAGCTGGAACGTCACCCAGTCCTCGTCGAATTCCGCGTCGGCCACGAGGACCGCTCCCCCGGCGTCGACGACGTCCTTCGCGTTGTGCCGCTGCTCGCCGTTGCCGACAGGGTACGGCACGAGGACGCTCGGCAGCCCGACGGCGGACAGCTCGCAGACCATGCCGGCGCCGGCGCGCGAGACCACGAAGTCGCTCGCGGCGTACGCCAGGTCCATCCGGTCGCAGTAGGGCAGCACGTGGTAGCCGTCGAGGTCGCTCGGGCCGATGTCGGACTTCCCGCCGACGACGTGCAGGACCTGCCAGCCGGCACCGACGATCGTCGCGGCGCTCCGGTTGACGGTGCGGTTGATGCTCCGCGCGCCGGAGGACCCGCCCGTGACGAGGAGGACCGGTCGGGCGGGGTCGAGGCCGAACTCAGCGAGCCCCTCGGCGCGGCTCGCGCGACGGTCGAGCGACTCGATCTCGCGCCGGAGCGGCATGCCGACGACCCGGCCGTGACGGAGACGGGTGTTCGAGAAGGTCACGCCCACGTGGTCGGTGAGGAACGCTGCCAGGCGGTTCGCCAGGCCGGGCTTGGCGTTCTGCTCGTGCACGACGATCGGGGTGCCGGTACGGCGTGCGGCGATGTACGCCGGTGCGGCCGCGTAGCCCCCGACCCCGAGGACGACGTCGACCTCGCGCTCGCGGATGATCTGTTCGACCCGACGCACGGCGCCGAGGAACCCGCCGGGGAAGCGGAGCGCGGCGGCGTTCGGCTTGCGCGGGAACGGCAGGCGCGGGATCGTCAGCAGTTCGTAGCCGCGCATCGGGACGAGCCGGGACTCGAGCCCCTCGGCGGTACCGAGGACGAGGACCTCGGCGTCGGGCTCGCGCTCGGTCAGCCGGTCGGCGACCGCGAGCAGCGGGTTGACGTGGCCGGCGGTGCCGCCGCCCGCGAAGAGGTACGTGTTCACCGGAGGGTTCCGTTCGTGGTGGTGCGGCCGACGCCGGTCCTGCCCGGGAGGTCGCTCTTGCCCGGGAGGTCGCGCGCGAAGGACAGGACGACGCCGATGGCGACGAGGGTCATGATCAGCGCGGAGCCACCGGCCGAGATGAGTGGGAGGGGGACGCCGAGGACCGGCAGGAGGCCGAGGACCACGGCGATGTTGACGAGCGCCTGGCCGATGATCCACGCGAGCACGCCACCGGTGACGGTCTTCACGAAGGGGTCGTTCGACTGCCGGATGATCTTGATCATGCCGACCGCCAGGACCACGAACAGGGCGAGCACGACGACGGCGCCGACGAGCCCGAGCTCCTCGCCGATGATCGCGAAGATGTAGTCGTTGTCCGCCTCGGGGAGCCACGACCACTTCGCCTTGGAGTTGCCGAGGCCCACCCCGAAGACGCCGCCGGAGGCCAGCGCCCACATGCCGTGGGTCGGCTGCCAGCAGAGGTCCTGGTACTGGCTCGTGTCGGTGCAGCCGGAGAGCCAGGCGCTGATGCGGTGCGACCGGGAGCTCGACGCCATCGTGACGAACGGCAGCAGCACGGCGAGGCCGAGCACCCCGACGAGCAGGTGCTTCGCCCGGGCGCCGCCGACGTAGAGCGCGCCGAACACCAGGATGAGCATGATCATCGCGGTGCCCTGGTCGCCGCCGACGAGGACGAGGCCGATCGACCCGAGCGACGCGATGCCGATCGGGATGAAGACCTCTTTCCAGTCGTCGAGCTTCTCCCGCTTGACGTACATGATCGCGCCGATGCCCAGCACGAGCGCGAGCTTGAGGATCTCGGACGGCTGCGCGGTGAACGAGCCGAGGCGGATCCAGTTCCGGTTGCCCTGGATCGAGTAGCCGAGCGGGGTCAGGACGACGAGCGCCTGCACGACCAGGCCGACGCCGACGATCCACATCGCCCACTTCCGCCAGAACCGCGCGGGCAGGCGGGAGGCGATGAGCATGAGCGGGACGCCGAGCACGGCGTAGAGGCCCTGGCGGGAGGCCGCGCCGAAGAAGTCGTGCGTCGCGGCGTACTGCTCCACGCTCGACGAGGACAGCACCATGACGACGCCGAAGACGACGAGGAAGAGCGTGACGCCCAGGATCGTGTAGAAGGTGCTCGACTCGGCGACGAAGACGTTCTTGACGGCGACGACCGCCCCGTTGTGGCGTCGTGCGGGTGCGTGCGGTCGGCCGGGGGCCGCTCCGCCGCTACGGCCGCTCGGGAGATCCGTCGTCGCCATCGGCGTTTCCTCCCAGGTGCTCGTGGACCGCCGCCGCGAATCGACGCCCCCGGTCCGCGTAGGAGCCGAACTGGTCGAACGACGCCGCAGCCGGGGCGAGGAGGACCGTGTCGCCCGGCCTCGCGACCGATGCGGCATGCCGGACCGCCTCGGGCATGACCTGATCAGTGTCCGCTGCCTCGACCTGCAGCACCGGCACCCCGGGCGCGTGTCGCGCGAATGCCTCGAGCACGGGGCCGCGATCGGCCCCGATCACGACGACGCCACGGACGTCCGGCCCGAAGCGCTCGACGAGTCCGTCGATGTCGACGCCCTTGAACAGACCACCGACGATCCACACAACCTTGTCGAACGCCGCGAGCGACGCCGTGGCTGCGTGCGGGTTCGTCGCCTTGGAGTCGTCCACCCAGGTGACGCCCTCGGCGGAGGCCACCAGCTCGGTGCGGTGGTGGTCGGCGCGGAAGCCCTGCACGGCGGTGCGGATCGCGCTCGGCTGCACGGAGGCCGCACGGGCGAGCGCGGCCGCGGCGAGGACGTTCATCGTCATGTGCGGGCTGGCGAGCCCGGCGGCCTCGAGGTCGGCGACGGTCGCGAGCTCGAGCGCGCTGTTCCGTCGGTCGTCGGTGAAGGCCCGGTCGCAGAGGACGTCCTCGACCACCCCGACGTCGCCGGGCGCGGGGATCCCCGGGCCGAAGCCCACGGCACGGCACCCCTCGACGACGTCGGCGTCCTCGACCATGTGCCGGGTGACGTCGTCCGTGGTGTTGTACACGCAGGCGAGGACCGTGCGCTCGTAGACCTTGGCCTTCGCGGCCCGGTAGGCCTCGGCGGAGCCGTGCCACTCGAGGTGGTCGTCCGCGATGTTCAGGCAGGCGCTGGCGAGGGGCACCACGGCACCGTCGCCGGTCGTCGGCATGTAGTGCAGCTGGTGGCTGGAGAGTTCGACGACGAGGACGTCGTAGCCGTCCGGGTCGCGCACGACGTCGAGGACGGGCACGCCGATGTTGCCGCACGCCACCGCGCGGAGCCCGCCGGCCTCGAACATCGCTGTCGCGAGCTGCGTCGTGGTGGTCTTGCCGTTCGTGCCGGTGATGGTCACCCAGGGCGCAGCGACGGGGCCGCGCACGACCTTGTCGCGGACGCGCCAGGCCAGCTCGATGTCACCCCACACGACGCTGTTCGCCACGGCCCACTGCACGGTCGCGTTGTGCGGCGGCAGGCCCGGCGACACGATCACGACGTCCGGCGCCTGGGCCTCGAGGGCGGCGGGCACCGAGTCGAGGGGCACCTGCACGAACTGCGCACCGATCACGTCGAGCAGCTCCACGCTGTCCGACGGGGCGTCGGTCGAGTAGACCGTCACCGCGCTGCCGAGCTCGACGAGGGTGTCGGCGACCGAGAACCCGGTGGCGCCGAGGCCGAGCACGGCGACGTTCAGCCCCTTCCAGCCCTCGGCGTACCAGCTGTCCAGGGACTCCAGGCGGGACGAGGACACCGCGTCATCCAACTCGTGCGATCCATTCGAGGTAGAAGAGTCCGACACCGGCGGCGACGCAGAGTCCCGCGATGATCCAGAACCGGACGACGACGGTCACCTCGGCCCACCCCTTCAACTCGAAGTGGTGGTGCAGCGGACTCATCCGGAAGATGCGCTTGCCGTGGGTGATCTTGAAGTACGCCCGCTGCAGGATGACCGAGCCGGTGACGATGAAGAACAGGCCGCCGATGAGGATGAGCAGGAGCTCCGTGCGGCTGAGGATCGCGAGGCCGGCCAGCGCGCCGCCGAGCCCGAGCGACCCGGTGTCGCCGAGGAAGATCTGCGCCGGCGACGTGTTGTACCAGAGGAAGCCGATCAGGCCACCGCAGACCGCCGCCGCCACGACCGCGAGGTCCAGCGGGTTGGTCACGGTGTAGCAGGCGTGCTCGGTGTTCGCGTCGAGCCGGGCACCGCCGCAGATCTGGTTCGACTGCCAGAAGCCGATGATCACGTACGAGCCGATGGCCAGGATGCTCGAGCCGGTCGCGAGACCGTCGAGCCCGTCCGCCACGTTCACGCCGTTCGACGTCGAGACCGTCAGCAGGACGATCCACGCCAGGAACAGCACGGTGCCGATCACGGTGCCGAGCGCCATGAAGTCGAGCCACGGGATGTCCCGGATGGCCGACACCATCGTCGACGCCGGTGGCTTGCCGTTGCCGGACGGGACGACGAGCGCCACGGTCGCGAAGATGACGCCGACGATGACCTGCCCGAGGACCTTCGCCCAGCCGCCGAGCCCGAGACTGCGCTGACGACGGACCTTGAGGAAGTCGTCGATGAAGCCGACGAACCCGAGGCCGACCATGAGGAACAGGACGAGCAGGCCGGACAGCGTGACCGAGTCTCGGCCGACCAGGTGTCCGACGAAGTAGCCGAGCACCGCGCCGATGATGAGGACGATGCCGCCCATCGTCGCCGTGCCGCGCTTGGTGTGGTGCGACTGCGGGCCGTCGTCGCGGATGAACTGTCCCCAGCCGAGGCGGTGGAACAGCTTGATGAACAGCGGCGTGAGCAGCAGTGTGAACACCAGCGACACGGCGCCGGCGATCAGGAGGGCGATCATTCGGTGACACCTCCGAGGCGGTCGCCGAGGAATCGCAGTTCGGCGGACTTCGAGGACTTGACGAGGACGACGTCGCCGGGGCGGAGCATGTCCTGCAGTGAGTGGACGGCGTCGTCGACGTCCTCGATGAACACGGACTCGCCGTCCCACGATCCCTCGAGGGTGGCGGCCTGGTGGATGGGCATCGCGCCGCGGCCGACGACCACGAGCTGTCCGATGCCGAGACGGACGACGAGCCGACCGATGCGGTCGTGCTCCTCCGTCGAGAACTCGCCGAGCTCGGCCATCTCGCCGAGCACGGCGACGGTCCGCTCCCCCGGGCGCACGATCTGCGCCAGGGTCCGCAGCGCCGCTGCGGTCGAGTCGGGCGACGCGTTGTAGGCGTCGTTGATCACGGTGACGCCGTCGGGGCCGCCGGGGAGGAGCTCCATGCGCCAGCGCTCGGCGCGCGTCATCGACGCGAGCGCGGCGGCGCCGGCGGCGAGCGGGACGCCCCACAGGTGGGCGACCGTGAGCGCGGCGGACGCGTTCATGGCGTGGTGCTCACCCAGGATCGCGAGCTGCACGTCGACGTGATCCGTGCCTCCTGGCCGTCCGTCCGCAGACGGGTCGCCTTCCTGGCGGACGGGAGGCGCGGTGAGCGTGAAACGGGTGCCGTTGCGGTCCGTCTCGATGCCGGTGATGCGGTAGTCGGCGTCGTCGGACGTGCCGAAGCCGACGACGTGGGCGGCCGTCAGGTCGCGCATCGACGCGACACGGTCGTCGTCGACGTTGAGGAGCGCGGTCGCGCTCCCGGGCAGGTCGGTGACCATCTCGGACTTGGCGCGCTGGGTCGCCTCGATCCCGCCGAACTCGCCGGCGTGCGCGAGGCCGACCTTGAGGACGACGCCGACGTCCGGCTCGGCGATCGCGACGAGCTTGGCGATGTGGCCGATGCCGCTCGCGCCCATCTCGACGACCAGGTACCGGGTGTCCTCGGTGATGCGGAGCATCGAGATCGGCGCACCGACGTGGTTGTTGAACGACCCCTGCGGCGCGACGGTCTCGCCGTGCTGCTCGAGGATCGTCCGGAGCATGTTCTTCGTGCTCGTCTTGCCGTTCGAGCCGGTGATCCCGACGACCTTGAGCGGCGCCGGGCGTCCGTCGGCGTCGACGCGGTCGGCGGTCGCCATCCGGACGCGCGTGACGACCTCGTGTGCGAGCGCGGCGAGGGCGTCGTAGCCGTCCGCCACGACGATCTGCGGTGCCGTGGTCTCGACGCGCTCGGGCGTGATGACGAGCGCGGCGCCGGCCTCGGTCGCCGCGGGGACGAAGCGTCGCCCGTCAGTGACCTCGCCCGGGAGCGCGAAGAACACGCTGCCCGGCGTCACGAGGCGGGAGTCGGTCTCGACGGTGCCGTCGACGACCAGGTCGCCCTGGTCGGCGACGTCGGTCGCCTGGGCACCCGGGATCAGCTCGCCGTCGATCGCTGTCGCGATCTCGGCGAGGGTCATGGCGATCATCGGAGTTCCTCGGTGGGGCCGGAGTTCGGTTCCCAACCGGCCTCGCGGAGGGCCTGGCGGGCTTCGTCGCGTGCCGAGTACGGCGTGCGGACGCCCTGGATGTCGCGGTAGTCCTGGTGGCCGGGCCCGGCCCAGAGGATCGAGTCCCCCTCGCCGACGAGGCTCACCGCGGTGCGGATCGCGGCCTCGGGCGGGCTGACCTCGTGGAGCTCGTGCTCCGGGAACGCCTCGCGCGCGGCGTCGACGAGGGTCTTCCGGATCGATGCGGCGTCCTCGAAGCGCGGGTGGTGGTCGGTGACGACGAGGATGTCGCTCCCCGCAGCCGCCACGCGGGCCATGTCCCCGCGCTTGGTCTTGTCGCGGTCGCCGTCTGCGCCGAAGAGCATGAGGACCTTGCCGGGGGTGAACTGCCGGACGGCCGCGAGGGTGTTCTCGAAGGCGTCGGCGCTGTGGCCGAAGTCGACGTAGACGCTCGGGCCGCGGTCGCCCGAGACGCGCTCGGTCCGGCCGGGCAGGTAGCACTCGATGGCGCTCGTCCGCTCGCCGCGCTGCTCGCGCTCGTCCTCGTCCGGGTAGCGGCGGTGGTTCGTCTCGAGCGCGTGCGCGATGGCGCCGAGCTCGAACCCGCCCTCGACCAGCATCACGATCGCGAGCGCGGCGTTCGCGGCCATGTGCCAGCCGATCAGGGGCACACGGGTGGTGAGCGCACGGCCCTCGGGACCGGTCAGGCGGAACTCGGTGTAGGCGGCGTGCGCCTCGACGATGTCGACGTGCCACTCGGCCTCGACGTCGGGGTGGACCGTGATGGTCGTGACCGGGATCCGGGAGTCCTGCACCACGCGGTGGCCCCAGTCCGTGTCCAGCGAGACGACACCGCGACGGGCGTGTTCGGGCTGGAACAGCGGGAGCTTCGCCTGGTAGTACTCCTCCATGTCGGCGTAGTCGTCGAGGTGGTCGTGCGACAGGTTCGTGAACGCCGCGACGTCGAAGACGATGCCGTCGACGCGGTGGCGGCTGAGGGCCTGGGCGCTCACCTCGACGGCGACCGCGCGGACCTCGCTCTCGCGCATCCGGGCGAGCAGGGCGTGCATCTCGCTCGCCTCGGGCGTGGTGAGGCGGCTCGTGACACTGAGCGTGCCGATGTGCCGCTCGGCGGTGGAGCTGAGGCCCGTGACGAGGCCGAGCTGCTTGAGGATCCCCTCGAGGATGTAGGACGTGCTCGTCTTGCCGTTCGTGCCGGTGACGGCGAACAGCTGCGGCAGGTCGGTGGCCTCGTCCGGGTGGGTGCGGTACACCCACGCCGACACGTCGCCGAGGGCCGCACGGGGGTCGTCGACGACGAGCACCGGCAGACCGGCCGCCTGGGCGTGCTCCACGCCGGCGTCGTCGGTCAGCACCGCGACCGCGCCGCGCTCGGCGGCCTCGGCGGAGAACTCCGCGCCGTGCCGGTTCGCACCGTGCACGCCGACGAAGAGGTCACCCGGCTGCACCTCGGCGGCGCTCAGGGTGACGCCGGTCGTCTCGACGGCGTCGACCGAGCCGACGACTCGCAGACCGAACGCGTTCGCGAGTTCGGCCACGGCCCTCGGGGTCGGGTGTTCGGGTCGGAGGACCGGGGGGATCCGTGCGGACAAGTGCTCCTTCTTCCTCACCACGTGGTCGGGTAGGTCTTCGCCGGCGTCGTGGAGGGGGCTACTCGGTACTTCTCGAGCACCTGGGACATGAGAGTTCGGAACGCCGGAGCCGCTCCGCTGGACCACTTGTTGGCCTGCGGCTTCGTGAACGTCACCGTGACAACATACTGGGGGTCCTCGGCGGGTGCCATTCCGGCCACCGAGGTGATGCGCTGGCCGCCGTAGCCCTTCGACCCCTCGGCGACCTCGGCGGTACCGGTCTTCGCGGCGATGTTGTAGCCGGAGATCGGCTTCATCCCCACGAGGGTGCCGCCGGTGACCACGCTCTGCAGCATGTCCGTGACCTGCGTCGCGGCGTTCGCGGACACGACGCGCGTCGGCTGCACGTCGGGCGCGTCGATCGTCTTGCCGTCGGCTGTCTGGCACCCCTTCACGAGGTGCAGCGGGATCCGGACACCGTCGTTCGCCAGGGTCTGGAAGATGCTCGCGACCTGGATCGCGGTCGTCGAGATGCCCTGGCCGAACATCGAGTTGATGTTCGTCTGCTGGTCCCAGTTCGGGCTCGTGCCGTAGTCCATCGACGGCTGGCCCGGGTAGTCGATCGCCGACTCGGGCTCGAACAGGCCGAACTTCTGCATGTAGTCGTACCGCTGCTGGGCGGTCAGGCGTTCCCCGAGCTCGGTGATCCCGACGTTCGAGGAGTTCTGCAGGATGCCCGTGAGCGTGAGGTTCTCGGTGTCGTGGAACTCGGAGTCGTGGATCGACCCGCCCCACGGGAACGAGCGCGTGTACGGCACGACGGCCTGGTCGGTCGGACTCGACTTGCCCTGGTCGATGAGGGCGGCGGCGATGGCGGCCTTGATCGTTGACCCGGGCTCGTACGTGGCCGTGAGGGCCCGGGAGCCGAACGCGCCCTTGTCGGTCGTGCCGTCGACGTTGTTCGGGTCGACCGTCGGGTAGTCCGCGACGGCCAGGAGTTCGCCGGTCTTCACGCTCGTGACGGTCGCCGTCGCCGACTCGGCCTGCAGGGACTTCGCGGCGGACGCGATCGTCTGCTCGGCCATGTACTGCAGGTCGCTGTCGATCGTGGTCTCGACGGTTCCGCCGTCCTTGGCTTCCTTCGTGGTCACGGTGCTGCCCGGGAGCTGGACACCGTCGGACCCGCGCTCGTACGTCTCGGAGCCGTTCGACCCGGCCAGGCACTTGTCGTAGGCGTACTCGAGGCCGGCCTGGGCGCCGTCGGTGCCCATGAAGCCGGTGATGTTGCCGGCCGTCGCACCCGTCGGGTACACCCGTGATGCCTGCTGCTCCTTGTAGATCCAGGGGATGTCGAGCGCGGTCACCGCCTTGTAGTGCTTCACGTCGAGGCCCTTGACGAGGTAGGCGAAGTCGGACCGTGGGTTGGCCGCGATGTTCTTCTGCATGGTGGCGACGTCACCGCCGGACGCCTTCGCCAGTGCCGTCAGCGCCTGGTCGACCGAGACGTCCTTCACCCGGGTGCCGCCGAGCTTGCCCTCGAACTTCTTGACCAGGCGTGGCGCGGTCGTGATGTTGTACCGGGTGACGCTGTCGGCGAGCTCGGTCCCGTTGCGGTCCACGATCGACCCGCGGGTGCCGTAGATCGTGACGGGGATGCTCCGCTTCTCCTTCGACAGCTCGTTGAGCGCGGCGGCCTGGACCACCTGGATGTCGACGAGGCGGATCACGAAGACCGCCACGAGGGCGATCACGGCGATCATCACGACGCTGTAGCGGAGTCGTCGGCTGCGGATCGTCTTCGTCACGCGGTGCGGTCCTTCCCGGGGTGGAGCGGTCGTGCGGCAGGGCCCCCGGCCCGCAGGTCACCGGGTGGACGGGGCCTGGAGCTGGTTCGGGTCGGACTCTACGTCGGCCGTCGAGGAAGCCCCGGCCGACGCGCTGGCGCCTGCGGTCTTCCCAGCGTCCGCCGCGGCGGCGTCGCTGCCCGCTGTGGGCCCGCTCTCCTTGCTGGTGGAGGTGTCGCCCTGCTTCGCGGCGAGCGGCACCTCGTCCAGCAGCGAGTTCGGGACCTGGTTCGAGGTCGCCGCCGTGGCCTGGTCCGCGACCGCCGGGGTCGGCGTGCCGTAGACCCGGCCGGTCTTCGGGTCGAGGTACACCGGCGTCGAGTTCGCGATCATGCCGAGTGCCTGCGCGTTGCGGGCCAGGTTCTGCGGGGAGTCGAGGACCCGCAGCTCCTCGGACAGCGACTGCTGCGTGCGGGAGAGGTTCGTCTGCTCCGCGCTCAGGGAGTTCAGCGTGTACGCGCCCTGGCTGAGGACCATGCTGATGCCGAGCTGCGCGAGGAGCAGGATGCCGAGGGCGGCCACCGCCACCGCGGCGTACGCGATGCGCGGGCGGGCACGGCGCTGGGCCTTCGTCGGGGTGACCTCGACGAGCTCCGGCCGGTTCTGCCGCGTCGGACGCGGGGCGCGGGACGGGACGACGGCGGGGTCGACGAGTGCGAGGTTCGTGCTCATGTCACTTCCGGATCCGCTCGGCCGCGCGCAGGCGCACGGGGGTTGCTCGTGGGTTGGCGGCGCGTTCGGCTTCGTCGGCCAGCTCGGCGCCCTTGACGACCAGTTCGTACGTCGGCCG
Source organism: Curtobacterium sp. SORGH_AS_0776 (assembly GCF_031453355.1). Taxonomy (NCBI): domain Bacteria; kingdom Bacillati; phylum Actinomycetota; class Actinomycetes; order Micrococcales; family Microbacteriaceae; genus Curtobacterium; species Curtobacterium sp. SORGH_AS_0776. The sequence continues at coordinate 2,322,867 of NZ_JAVIYU010000001.1, read as the reverse complement.
GTGCTCGGGCAGTTCGACCGGCAGGCCGGCGGGTGCGCTCGACTTCGTCCGTGCGGTCAGCGCTCGCTTGACGATGCGGTCCTCGAGCGACTGGTACGACTCGACGACGATGCGGCCACCGACCGCGATGGCGTCGAGCGCTGCCGGGATCGCCCGTTCGAGGACGCTCAGTTCGGCGTTCACCTCGATGCGCAGCGCCTGGAACACGCGCTTCGCGGGGTGGCCTTGGCGCTGGATGGCCACCGGGGTCGCGTCGTGCAGGACCTGGACGAGGTCGCCGGACATCTCGAACGGGGCGGTCGCCCGTCGCTCGACGATCGCCCGGGCGTAGCGTCCGGCGAGCTTCTCCTCGCCGTAGCGCTGGAAGATCCGGCGCAGCTCGCCCTCGTCGTAGGTGGCGAGGACGTCGGCGGCGGTCTGCCCCTCGGTCCGGTCCATCCGCATGTCGAGCGGCGCGTCCTGGCTGTACGCGAACCCGCGTTCGGCCCGGTCGAGCTGCAGGGAGCTGACGCCGAGGTCGAACAGGACGCCGTCGACCTCGTCGAAGCCCTCGCCCTCGATCGCGTCGACGATGCCGTCGTAGACCGTGTGCACCAGGCGGACGCGGTCACCGAAGCGGGCGAGCCGCTCCCCCGCGATGCCGAGCGCGTCGGTGTCGCGGTCGAGGCCGATGAGCGTCAGCTCCGGGAAGCGCTCGAGCAGCCCCTCGGAGTGGCCGCCCATGCCGAGCGTCGCGTCGACCACGACCTTGCCCGGCCCCTCGAGGGTGGGCGTGAAGAGGTCGACGATGCGCTCGAGCATCACCGGGGTGTGGGGGAAGCGCTGTGCGCCCGTCTCGTTCTCGGCCATGTGCAGCCCCTCGTCCTCCGGGCCGCGGGTCCGGATCCCCATCCATGCGACCTGACACCGGGGAAGGGGTGTCAGGGATGCACGGCTGGGAGTCCCGATCCACGGATCAGAAGATCCCCGGGATCACCTCCTCGTCGTTGTCGGCGAAGCCCTCTTCGACTTCTGCGTAGTAGGCCTCCCACGCGGGGGTCGACCAGATCTCGGCACGGTCACCGGAGCCGATGACCGTCAGGTCCCGCTCGAGCCCCGCGTACTCGCGGAGGTTCTGCGGGATGGTGACGCGGTTCTGCTTGTCGGGCTGCTCTGCGCTCGCTCCGGAGAGGAACAGGCGCATGTAGTCCCGGGTGCGCTTCGAGGTCATCGGTGCGGTGCGGATGCGCTCGTGCAGTTGCTCGAACGTGTCCGCGCTGAAGACGACGACGCAGCGCTCCTGCCCGCGGGTCATCACGAGGCCCCCGGACAGTTCGTCCCGGAACTTGGCGGGGAGGATCACGCGACCCTTCTCGTCGAGCTTCGGGGCATGGGTACCGAGCAGCACGTCGGGCCTCCCCTCCGCTCCACCGGACCGTTGTGTCCCCCACTTTACTCCACTCCCCTCCCCACGGTGCGGAAATCATTCCCGAAATCGCCGTCGTGCCCTGTTTTGGGGTCGATGGAGGCTCAGTTCCGGCGCGCTCGAGCGCGGAGAGGCCCGAATCCTCGGGGATCGGAGACCCGGTGGAGGGATGTGGAGCGCGTGGAGGGAAGTGGAGGACTTCCACAGCTCGAGCGCGCGCTCCCGCGGCGCGGCGGCGGCTCGCGCCGCCCGTGTCGGCGGCTCGCGCCGCTCGTCGAGCGGGCGGAACCGGTCGCTCGGCGGCGCCGAGCGGGCCGTTTCGCGCCCGCTCGGCGACCGGCCGGCGGCGTGTTGCGCCCGTTCAGCGGGCACCTGCGGGACGGGAGGCGCGGTGCGGCGCCGACCCGCGCCTCCCGTCCGATGGCGCGCACCGCCTCGCCCCAGCGGGCACGACCCGCCGCGCGCGGACCTCCGAGCGGGCGGGATCGGCCGGCGCGCGGCCTCGAGAGGGACCGATTTCGCCCGGTCGCCGAGCGGTCACGACCCGCCGCGCGCGGACCCCCGAGCGGGCACGATCGGCCGCGCGCGGACCACCGAGCGGTCACGATCGGCCGCCGCGCGGGCTCGAGCGGGACGTATTTCGCCCGCTCACCGAGCGGTCACGACCCGCCGCATGCGGACCGCCGAGCGGGCACAGTCGGCCGCTGCGCGGGCTCGAGCGGGACCGATTTCGCCCGGTCGCCGAACCGGTCGCGGCGTGTTCCGCACAGTCGGCGCGGCGCCCGCCGACCCGGCGCACCCCGGCCGCGCCCGGACGCACGAAACGGGGCCGGCCCCGAAGGACCGACCCCGTGGAGGAGTGTGGAGGGCCGCTAGCCCTGGTTGTCGTTCCGCTTGTCCCAGCGGTCGTTCATCCGGTCCATGAAGGACCCGCCGCCGCCCTGACTCGGCCGCGAGGCTCCGCCCGTCGACGGCTTGCCGGCCCGAGGCGCCTTCGCCTTGGGGGCTCGCATACCGGGACGCAGCGCGAAGAGGACTCCGGCCAGCATCACGACGAAGCCGAGGATCCCGATGAGCGGCTGGCGCATGACCAACCCGACGATGACGATGGCGACGCCGGCGAGTGCTCCGAGCACCCCGAGCGTGATCGACGTGTACGTCGGACGACCCTGGCGACGCGTGACACGCGCGACGAAGTCGGAGTCATTCTGGTAGAGGCTGCGCTCCATCTCTTCGAGGAGGCGCTGCTCTTGCTCCGAGAGTGGCATCTTTGTTCCCTCTGTTCCTGGGATCGACGCGTGGTTGAGGTGGACCGAGTCTACGACTCGACCGCTCCACTAGGGTAGGGAGTGTGGCTGAGAGTACGCGATTAGTGGACCTCGTGTCGGCGCGGATCGATCGGGCGCTGGACGACCAACGGGAACGGCTCGCCGCGATCAGTCCGGACCTCGCTCCGTTCGACCAGTACGCGCGTGACCTGCTGTCCGGCGGCAAGCGGTTCCGGGCCCTGTTCTGCTACTGGGGCTGGCAGTCCGTCGCGGGGCGGTCGGGCTCGTTCGACCCGCTCGGCGAAGGGTCCCGGCAGACCACGGCCGAGGCGATCGTCACGGTCGCGGCCGCGCTCGAGATCTTCCACGCCGCGGCGCTCGTCCACGACGACATCATGGACCGCTCGGACACCCGTCGCGGGCGTCCGGCAGCGCACCGCCGGTTCGAGTCCCTGCACGAGGAGTCGGGCTGGGTCGGCGACCGGGCGCTCTACGGCACGAACTCGGCCCTGCTGCTCGGCGACCTCCTCCTCTCCCTGAGCGATGCGGTCTTCGACGAGGGGCTCGCCCTGCTCGACCCCGCGCGGGGCCGCATCGTCCGCCAGGAGTTCCACACCATGCGCCTCGACGTCACGGCGGGGCAGTACCTCGACGTGCACGAGGAGACCGCCTGGCCGACCATCGACGAGGACGAGCACCTCGTCCGGGCCCAGCGCGTCATCGTCTTCAAGTCCGCGAAGTACTCGATCGAGGCGCCGCTCGTGATCGGTGCCCTCGTGGCCGGGGCGTCGGACGCGCAGCTCGAGGGGCTCCGGGCGTTCGGCCTCCCCCTCGGCGTGGCGTACCAGCTCCGCGATGACCTGCTCGGCGTCTTCGGCGACCCCGAGGTCACCGGCAAGCCCGCCGGCGACGACCTGCGCGAGGGCAAGCGCACCGTCCTCATCGCCTCGGCCCGCAAGGCGTTGCCGAGTGGCCCCCGGCAGTTGCTCGACGAGCTCTTGGGCGACCCGGACCTCGACGAGGCCCAGGTGCAGATGCTCCGCGCGACGCTCACCGAGTCCGGTGCGGTCGCCGCCGTCGAGCGGTCCATCGAGCGGCACGTGCAGCGCGCGAAGGCGGCGATCGAGGCGGCACCGCTGACGCCGTCGGCGCGCGAGCAGCTCGTCGCACTGGCCGACACGGTCAGCCGCCGCTCCGCGTAGACGCCCCCACCTGCATGCCAGGAGGCACAGTGCGGGCTGGCACCGCGCCTCCTGGACCCGACGTGGGAACCGCTAGAGCAGCGACTGGGCGATGCGACGCACCTCGGCCTTGCGGCCGGCGCGCAGCGCGGCGATCGGCGAGGTGCCCATCGCGTCGTCGACGGAGAGCATCCAGCGGACGGCCTCGTCGTCGGTGAAGCCGTTGTCGGACAGGACGATGAGCGTCCCGCGGAGTTCCGGCAGGGGCTCGGTGTCGTCGAGGAACTCGCTCGGCACACGCAGGACGCCGTCGATGCGCGCGGCCAGCAGCGTCTTCTGCTCGAAGAGCCGATGGACGCGTCCGGGGCTCACCCCGAGCAGGTCCACCAGGTCGGGGACGGTCAGCCATCGCTCGGAAAGGGTCGTGTCGTCGATGGGTGCAGCACTCACAGGCCCCATGTTGCCAGAGTGGGACGGGGCGTCACACCGCCTCGTTCGTCACATTCGTCACACACGCAACATCCGACTCTCTGGTTGACTTGGGAATCACGCCATGCCAGCGTGGGAACACCTGTGAGTGCGCACGCACGTGCAACGGCTCACCGCTCGAACAGGAGACACCGTGGACAACGCTGCAGACGAAGACGCCCGGCGCGCACGATCCGCCCGGTTCGCGACCATGCCCATCGTCCTCGCGGGGACGATCGCGGTGACCGCCGGACTCACCGGCCCGGTCGCCCACGCCGAACCGCGCCACGACGACGACAACCGCAACAAGCGGCACGTCGACGAGGACCGCACGGTGACCGATCGACCGGTCTTCGAGACCGCGGTCGCCCGTCCGTCGCAGACCACCGTGACCACGGTCGCCGCCGTCTCGACGAAGGCGCCCACCACGGCTGTGCCCACGAACTACACCGTCCGTCAGGGCGACACCGTGTCGGGCATCGCCGCCCGCTACGGCCTGTCCGCGCAGGAGGTCCTCGTGCGCAACGGCCTCGGCTGGAACACGATCATCCACCCCGGGCAGACGCTGCACCTCTCCTCGACGCCGGCGGTCAGCACGACGTCGGCGACGACCTCGGCCACGGGCAGCTACCACGTCAAGCAGGGCGACACGGTGTCCGGCATCGCCTCGCGCGTCGGTGTGTCGACCACGGCGCTCCTCAGTGCGAACAAGCTCTCCCAGCGCTCGGTGATCTACCCCGGGCAGACGCTGCGGGTGCCGACCGCGGGTGCGACGGCAGCGCCGGTGGCCGCGGTCGCGTCCGCTCCGGCATCCGCGTCCGGCAGTGCGTCGTCGGCCCGGGCCGGCAGCGTGAGGATCGGGACGGGTGACACCATCGCCTCGATCGCCGCCTCGCACGGCGTGACGGTCTCGGCGCTCCTCTCGGCGAACGGGCTCACCTACACGAGCACGATCTACGCCGGCAAGACGCTCGTCCTGCCGTCGTCGGGTCCGTCGCTCTCCGCCGAGCAGCGGGGCAACGCGGCGACGATCGTGGCGGTCGGCCGCTCCCTCGGGGTGTCCGACCACGGGATCGTCATCGCCCTCGCGGCGGCGATGCAGGAGTCGAGCCTGCGCAACCTCTCCCACGGGGACCGCGACTCGGTCGGGCTGTTCCAGCAGCGGCCGAGCCAGGGCTGGGGGTCCGCTGCGGCCCTGCAGGACCCGGCGACGGCGGCGAAGCGGTTCTTCACGGGCAACCCCGGGCACACCCGCGGGCTGCTCGACATCGCCGGCTGGTCGTCGATGAACGTCACGACCGCGGCGCAGGCCGTGCAGGTGTCGGCGTACCCGAAGGCGTACGCGCAGTGGGAGAAGACCGCGCAGAGCCTGCTGGCGTCGCTCTGAGCCTGGCCGCCGGGCCGTCGCGCGCGCTCGCACGCCCGTCCGTCGGGCCGTCGCGCGCGCTCGCACGCCTGGCCGCTCGGCGGAACCGAGTCATCCGCAAGATCGAGATTCGGTCACGACCGGAGCGTCAGTGCGGGTCCGTGCAGTCCCGATTCGTAGAATGCCGCCGATGACCACCAACGCCGCCACGGATCCGATGATCGGTCGCATGATCGATCACCGGTACCGCGTACGCTCCCGCATCGCGCGCGGGGGCATGGCGACCGTGTACCTGGCGACCGACGTGCGGCTCGAGCGGCGCGTCGCGATCAAGATCATGCACGGCCATCTGGCGGACGACCAGGCCTTCCGGGAGCGCTTCATCCAAGAGGCCCGGTCCGCCGCCCGGCTCTCCCACCCGAACCTCGTCGGCGTGTACGACCAGGGCGCCGAGGACGACACGGCGTACATCGTCATGGAGTACATCCCGGGCATCACGCTCCGCGACCTCCTGCAGGAACACCACGCGCTGACGCCGGAGCAGGCGACCGACATCCTCCGGGCCGTCCTCGCCGGGCTCGCCTCGGCCCACCGCGCCGGCATCGTCCACCGCGACCTCAAGCCCGAGAACGTCCTGCTCGCCGACGACGGCCGCATCAAGCTCGGCGACTTCGGTCTCGCCCGAGCGACCACGGCGAACACCGCGACCGGGGCGGCCCTGCTCGGGACGATCGCGTACCTCTCCCCCGAGCTCGTCACGCGCGGCGCCGCCGACTCCCGCAGCGACATCTACGCGCTCGGCATCATGCTCTACGAGATGCTCACCGGCGAGCAGCCCTACAAGGGCGAGCAGCCGATGCAGATCGCCTACCAGCACGCCAACGACTCGGTCCCCGCGCCGAGCGCCGCCGTCGCCGGGGTCCCGCCGGAGCTCGACGACCTCGTCGCCTGGTCCACCGCCCGCAACCCGGACGACCGGCCGCGCGACGCCCGCGAGATGCTCGACCACATGTCGGGCGACCAGCAGCGCGCCACCGGTCAGTATCGCACCGCCGTGCTGCGCCCCGAGAACGCGACCGCGATCATCCCCGCCGGGTCCGCGACGCCGACCTCGGCGGACTCGGGCGACGCGACCACCATCCTCGAACCGGCCCAGCGTTCGTCGGCCCAGCAAGCCGGCGGCCGCGGTGGCCGGAACGCGCCGGGTCCCCGCCGGACCGGGTCGCAGCCAGGAGCCCTCTCCCCCGCCGGACAGCGGCTCGCCGACAAGTCGACCAAGCGTCGCAAGCGCGGGTGGATCATCCTCGTCGTCGTCCTCGTGCTCATGGCGATCGGCGGCTCGATCGGCTGGGCGCTCGGACCCGGGCCGTGGGGCAACGTCCGCATCCCCGAGGTCACCGGCAAGTCCGTCTCGCAGGCACGACAGCTCCTCGAGGCGCAGGGCCTCCACACGGCGTCGTCGACTGCCACCCGGTTCGACGCCGTCGTCGCGAAGGGCCAGGTGTCCACGACGAAGCCCGCCGCCGAGCGCGAGGTCCGCAAGGGCACCTCAGTGCAGATCGTCGTGTCGAACGGTCCGAAGATGATTGCCCTGCCGGCCATCGTCGGGCAGCCGCTCTCCACCGTCACCGCGGCGCTCGACGACGACTTCCAGCTGCAGGACGACCAGTACCAGTTCTCCGCCGACGCCCCGAAGGACACCGTCATCGCCGCGACGGGTCTCGGCACCGACGGCGAGACGATCGACCTCTCGACGGTCGAGACCTACGGCGAACGCGGCCCGGTGACGCTCACCGTCTCCCTCGGCGCGGTCCCGGACGTGGTCGGCAAGTCCGTGAGCGACGCCACGGCGACGCTCGACACGGTGGGGCTCACGCTCGGATCGCAGGACGGCCAGTTCAGCGACGACGTGCCCGAGGGGCAGATCATGTCCGCGAAGGCCCAGGACGACCCCGTCGTGCGCGGCTCCGCGATCGACGTCGTCGTGTCCAAGGGTCCGGCGCCCATCACGCTGCCGGACGTGCACGGGAAGACGATCAACGACGCCACCTCGACGCTCGACGCGCTCGGGCTCAAGGTCTCGGTGCCGGACTGCACGAACATCCTGTGCGGCTTCTACGACTGGAAGGCCTCGCTCCCCGTCGAGTCCACGGACCCGGCGGCGGGCACGACGGTGCACCGCGGCGACACGATCACGCTCGCCTACAAGCAGTAGGCGCACCGCGCGGCGGCGAGTCTCGGCCCCGCGGACAGTTCCGCGCCCTCGCGCGGCCCGAACTGTCCGCCGGGCCGAGTCTCGGGCCGGGCCGCGAGCGCGTGACGGACGGGAGGCGCGGCGCGGGCTGGCACCGCGCCTCCCGTCCCACGGTCGTGGCTACCACGGCGCGAAAGCGACGGACGTGCGCATCGCGATGCGGCCCGTGCCGCCGAGGCGACAGGGTCCCGCGGCGACTCCGCAGGACCCTGTCGCTTTCGCACGCCGCGGCCGTCGGCGGCGCTGCGAGACTCGGCCCGCACGACGGTGTCACGAGCGCGCGACGGACGGGAGGCACGGTGCGGGCTGGCACCGCGCCTCCCGTCCCACGGTCGTGGCGACCACGGCGCGAAAGCGACAGGCGCGCGCGACGCGATACGGCCCGTGCCGCCGAGGCGACAGGGTCCCGCGGAGACTCCGCAGGACCCTGTCGCTCTCGCAAATCGCTGGCGCGCTACGCGCTACGCGCGCACGTGCGGGTGGGCGCCGAGCTCCTCGGCGACCAGGAACGCGAGCTCGAGCGACTGCATGTGGTTCAGCCGCGGGTCGCACAGGGACTCGTAGCGGGTCGCGAGGGTGGCCTCGTCGATCTGCTCCGAGCCGCCCAGGCACTCCGTGACGTCGTCACCGGTGAGCTCGACGTGCATGCCGCCCGGGTACGTGCCGACCTCGCGGTGGGCCTCGAAGAAGCCGAGGACCTCGTCCACGACGTCGTCGAACCGGCGGGTCTTGTACCCGGTCGGCGTCGTCAGGCCGTTGCCGTGCATCGGGTCCGTCACCCACAGCGGGTTGGCGTCCATGCCCTTGATCGCCTCGAGCAGCTTCGGCAGCTCGTCGCGGATCTTGCCGGCGCCCATGCGGGTGATGAACGTCAGGCGCCCCGGCTCGCGGTTCGGGTCGAGCTTGTCGACCAGGGCCTTCATGTCGTCGACCGAGGTCGTCGGGCCGAGCTTGACCCCGATCGGGTTCCGCACGCGGGACAGGAAGTCCACGTGGGCGCCGTCGAGGTCGCGGGTGCGCTCACCGATCCAGATGAAGTGTCCGGAGGTGTCGTAGGCGAGCCCGGACCGCGAGTCGATCCGGGTCATCGGGCGCTCGTAGTCCATGAGCAGCCCCTCGTGCGAGGCGTAGAACTCGACGTGCTTCAGCTCGTCGAAGTCCGCACCGCAGGCGTCCATGAAGCGGATCGCGCGGTCGATCTCCTTCGCGAGGTGCTCGTACCGGGCGTTCGCCGGGTTCGACGCGAAGCCCTTGTTCCACGAGTGCACCTGGCGCAGGTCGGCGAAGCCGCCCTGCGTGAAGGCACGGACGAGGTTCAGGGTCGACGCAGCCGTGTGGTAGCCCTGCACGAGGCGACGGGGGTCGGCCTGGCGGCTCTCCGGGGTGAAGTCGTAGCCGTTCACGATGTCGCCGCGGTAGGCGGGCAGCGTGACGTCGCCGCGGGTCTCGAAGTCGCTCGAGCGCGGCTTGGCGAACTGCCCGGCCATGCGGCCCATCTTGATGACGGGCATCGACGCACCGTAGGTGAGCACGACGGCCATCTGGAGGATGGTCTTCACACGGTCGCGGATCGAGTCCGCCGTTGCACCGGCGAACGTCTCGGCGCAGTCGCCGCCCTGCAGCAGGAACGCCTTGCCCTGCGCCGCCGACGCGAGCCGTTGACGCAGCTTGTCGACCTCGCCCGCGAAGACGAGCGGGGGCAGCGTGGCGATCTCGGCCGAGGCGGCCTCGGCCGCGCTGGCGTCCGGCCACGTGGGCTGCTGCTTGATCGGGAGCGTCCGCCAATAGTCGAGGCCCTCGATCACGTCCGGATCCTGCAGGGCGACGAAGTCGGTCGACTCGAACAAGGGTGGTACCTCTCGAAGGGATGGCCGTCCGGGCGGATGCCGGAACCATCGAATCCTAACGTGCCGAGGTGCCCCGCCCATTCCGCGTGACCTTGCCGCGGAGGACCTGCTCGCGCGCCGTGCTCGCCCGCTCCTTGACACTCGTCGCGTAGACGTCGACGTATTCCTGGCGGCTCAGCCCGGCGAGCTCGTGCATGACCTCGTCGGTGACGCTGCGGAGGATGAAGCGGTCGGTCTCGAAGCCCTCGAAGCGGGAGAAGTCGAGGGGCTTGCCGAAGACGACGCCCACGCGCTTGAACTTCGGGAAGCGCTGCCCGATCTGCTGCACCTCGCGCGTGCCGACCATGGCGACCGGGACGACGGTGACGCGCCCCTCGAGGATCATGCGGGCGATGCCGGTCCGGCCCCGGTAGAGCTTGCCGTCCGGGCTGCGGGTGCCCTCGGGGTAGATGCCGAGCTGCTCACCCCGGGCGAGGACCTGCAGGCCGGTCCGGAGCGACGCCTCGGACGCCTTGCCGCCGGAGCGGTCGATGGGCAGCTGGCCGATGGCGTTGAAGAACGTCTTCGTCGCCCAGCCCTTGAGGCCGCGACCCGTGAAGTAGTCGCTCTTCGCCAGGAACGACAGCCGGCGGTCGAGCACCGCCGGCAGGATCACCGAGTCGATGAACGAGATGTGGTTGGACGCGAAGATCACCGGCCCCTTCGCAGGGACGTGCTCACGGCCGACGACCCACGGCCGGAAGAGCGTGAGGATGAGCGGCCCGAGCAGGAAGTTCTTCAGCAGCCAGTAGGTCATCGTCGACTCCGAGACGGTGGGGTGGTGCGACCCTACGCCGTGCGGGCGTGGATCCGAGCGAGGTCGGCCGCGCCGACGACACCGGCGTCGTTGACGAGCTCGGCGATCACGAAGTCCGGCTCCGGGTGGTAGCCCCGGGCCGGCAGGTTGTTGAGGTAGGCCTGCTTGATCGGGTCGAGCAGCCGGTCCCCCGCGCTCGCGACGCCGCCGCCGAAGACGAAGAGCTGCGGGTCGAGCACGGCGGACAGCGAGGCGCAGGCCTCGCCGAGGTGCCGACCGAGCCGCCGCAGGGCCGCGAGGGCACCCGGGTCGTCGGCCAGGATCAGGTCGCCGACGATGTGCCCGTCGAGCTCGCCGCCGTTGGCCGCACGCGCGTCGGCGAGGGCGGAACCGATGCCGCCGGCGTCCGCGACGTCGTTCGCCATGCGCTGCAGGGCACGACCGGAGCCGTACTGCTCGATGCAGCCGCGGGCGCCGCAGCCGCACGGGAGGCCGTTCGGCACGATCCGGAGGTGGCCGATCTCGCCACCGGTGCCGAAGCCCCCGCGGAAGAGGCGGTCCTCGGTGACGATCGCACCGCCGACGCCGGTCCCGATCGTCAGCATGGTCATGTCGGACACGAGCCGACCGGCACCGAAGCGGAACTCCGCCCAGCCCGCCGCGTTGGCGTCGTTGTCGACGGTGATGTGCAGGTCACCGATGCGCTGCTGCAGCTTCTGGCGCAGCGGCTCGTTCCGCCACCGGATGTTCGGCGTGTAGTAGACGATCGACTGCGAGGCGTCGATGAAGCCCGGCGCGGCGACGCCCACCGCGCTGACCTCGTTCGCGGCGCGCAGTCGCGAGACCATCGCGACCACGTCGTCGAGCATGGCGTCCGGGTCCGCAGCGTTGGTGGCCACCCGGTCCTCGGCGACGATCTCGCCCAGTTCCGTGACGACCGCTCCCGCGATCTTGGTGCCCCCGATGTCGATTCCGATGGCGTGCACGAGGAACGAGCCTACCGGTTCCCTGCGTCCACACGGAACGCTCGACACCGCGCCCTATGCTGGCGGTGTCGCCTCGACGATGAGGCGCACTCGAATCGAACCGGCCGACAAGGGAGTCACCGTGAACGATCAGCGGCACCCAACCCCGATCACCGCACCCGACCACGGCTCGGCTGCCCGACTGCTCTCCGAGCGTGCGCGGGCGACACCGGACCGTCCGATCCTCGCCGAGCGCCGCGGCGACACCTGGACCCCGATCAGCGCAGCCGACGTCGAACGTCGGGTCCGCGGGATCGCGAAGGGCTTCGTCGCCGCAGGCCTCGAGCCCGGCGCGCACGTGGCGATCCTGTCGCGCACCCGCCTCGAGTGGACGCTCGTCGACTTCGCCGTGTGGACCGCCGGCCTCGTGTCGATCCCGGTCTACGAGACCAGCTCCCCCGACCAGGTGCGCTGGATCCTCTCCGACTCCGAGGCCGTCGCGATCGTCGTCGAGCAGGAGGAGCACGCTCGCCGTGTCGCGTCGATCGCACCGGACCTGCCGCACCTCGGCCAGCACTGGACGATCGACGGCGGCGGGCTCGACGACCTCGTCCGCCTCGGCGAGGACGTCACCGACGCCGAGCTCGACGCCCGCACCGTCGACGTGCACGGCCACGACGACGCCACGATCATCTACACCTCGGGGACGACGGGCCGGCCGAAGGGCTGCGTGCTCCGGCACGACAACTTCACCGCGACCGTGGAGGGCGCGTCGGAGGCGATGCCCGAGGTCGTCGCCGACGACGCCTCGACGCTGCTGTTCATCCCGATGGCCCACGTCTTCGCCCGGTTCATCGCGGTGATGTCCGTCTCCGCGGGCGTCCTCGTCGGCCACGAGCCGGACACGAAGGACCTCATGCACGCGGTGTCGACGTTCAAGCCGTCGTTCCTGCTCGCCGTCCCGCGCGTGTTCGAGAAGATCTACAACTCCGCCGAGCAGAAGGCCGACCTCGGCGGCAAGGGGCGGATCTTCCGCGCCGCAGCGAAGACCGCGGTCGCGCACTCCGAGGCCCTCGCGAGCGGGAAGGTCCCGCTCGGACTCGCCCTCCGGTTCAAGCTCTTCGACCGGCTCGTCTACGCCAAGCTCCGCGACGCGATGGGCGGCCGCGTCCGCTACGCCGTGAGCGGCTCGGCACCGCTCTCCCCGCGGCTGTCGCACTTCTTCCGGTCGATCGGGGTGCTCATCCTCGAGGGGTACGGCCTCACCGAGACGACCGCTCCCGCGACCGTGAACCGAGCCGGGGAGCTCCGGATCGGCAGTGTCGGCCGCGCGCTCCCGGGCGTCGAGATCCGGATCGCCGAGGACGACGAGATCCTCATCCGCGGCGTCGACGTCTTCGACCGCTACTGGCGGAACGACGAGGCCACCGCGAAGGCCCTCGTCGACGGCTGGTTCCGGACCGGCGACCTCGGCCGGCTCGACACCGATGGCGTCCTCACCGTGACCGGCCGAGCCAAGGAACTCATCGTCACGGCCAGCGGCAAGAACGTCGCACCGGCACCGCTCGAGGACGGCATCCGCGAGCACCCGCTCATCGGCCAGGTCGTCGTCGTCGGCGAGGGCAAGCCCTTCGTCGCCGCCCTCGTCACGCTCGACCGGGACATGCTCGCCGGCTGGTGCGAGACGCGCGGGATCACCCCGGCGCTCTCCGCGCACGAGGCCGCCTACGACGAGCGGGTCCACCAGGCCGTGCAGGAGGCGATCGACGCAGCCAACCAGCGCGTGTCACGTGCCGAGTCGGTCCGGTCGTTCACGGTGCTCGACACCGACCTCACCGAGGCGTCGGGGCACCTCACGCCGAAGCTGACGATCAAGCGCGCGGTCGTCCTGAAGGACTTCGCCGCCGACGTCGAGCACATCTACTCGGGGTCGAAGGTGCAGACCACCGCGACGCCCGTCGTCGAGGGTCGCCGCCGCCGGGGCTAGGTCCGCGACGCGTGCCAGGAGGCGCGGTGCCGGTCCCGTGGACCGGCACCGCGCCTCCTGTGCGTCACCCTGCGCGCGGGGCGCGACCCGTGGTCGCGTCCGCCCGCGCGCTCAGCGCTCCTGCGGTTGCTGCGTCTCCGGAGCGTCGAGGACGGCCGTCGAGGAGGTCGTGACCTGGACCTCGGTGGGGCGACGGTTGGTGCGGGTGCGGTGCGAGCTGAGCTCGTCGTTCTGTGCGGTCATGGGGATGTCCTGGGGGTGTGGGAAACGGTGTCGGTGGGAAGCCGACGGCGATACGGTACCTCTTCGTCAGGACAAAGCGACAATCCCACGTTGGGGTGTCACCACGGCGTTCACGGAACGCGGACGGTCCGGCATCCGAGGTCGGTCTCGGGCATGCCCGAGCCGGCGCCGACGGCGGTCGTGCAGAGGGTGTGCGACCCGCTCGCCAGCGGGACCGCGAAGCGGTAGCCGGAGCCGATCGGTGCGTCCGGGTGCACCTTCCGGACGTCGTTCCGGGTGAGGCCGGTCGTGCCGGTCGCGAGGACCCGCCCGGCCTCGGCGACGCGGATCGTCAGCGGCCGGGTCGTGTCCGGGTCGTAGGCCCAGCCCGCGACCGTGACCCCCGTCGCGGTGGCCGCCGGTGCCTGGTCGTGCCCGCGCGGGTCGTGGGCGCCCACCGGGGCCGCCGACATCCGGACGGGCGCCGCGGAGGTGCTCGTCGCGGTCGAGCCGTCCGGGTGCCGGAGCGTGACGGTCGCGTGGTAGCTGCCCGCCGGCAGTGAGCCGAGGACGAACGGCACGCTGTTCGCACCCTTCGCCACGGCCACGCCGTCCACCAGCACGCGCTTCGTCGTCGTGCCGTCGCGCGTCACGGTGACCTTCGCGGTCGTCCCGGCGGTCCAGGCGGCGTCATGGAAGCCGATGCGCGTCCACCCGTTGGCTGCCGGGTCCGCGCGGAGGTGGAACGACTTGAGGTGCCACACGGCGGCGCCGCGGTCCTCGTTCGGGTCCCAGCGGAGGCTCGTGACGACCTGCTTCCACCCGGGGCTGCCCTTCGGCATCGTCTCGTCGAGGGGGTTCGTCGCCGCCAGGTCGATGCGGTTCTCGCCGGACTCGTTCGGGCCGACCGGGGTGGCGTTGGCGCCGGAGAAGGTCAGGACGTCGTTGCTGACCTGCAGGCCCTTCGCGCCGCGGACCGACCACACCAGGCGCGCCATCTTCCCGCCACCGGGGGCGTTGCGGAGGTCGTAGGCGCCGTCGTACGACATCGACCAGGACAGCCAGTGATACTGCTTGCCGTCGAAGGCCGACACCGGGAAGACGACCTCGGGGTCGCGCACGATCGGGCCGGCGTTCTGTGCGGTGAGGCCGACGGAGCTCCAGCTGCGGAACCGGGCGTTCTTCAGCGTGACGCCGCGCCCGGCGACGCCGTTCGTCAGGACCCAGGAGCGCCCGCGCTGGACGGCGGCGAGGTCCTTGCCCTGGTCGGGGTTCGGGCTGTCCACGACCGCGATCGGTCGGGCGACGACCCGGAAGGTGCCGTAGTCGCCCGCCGGCAGGGCGTCCTGCGGAGCGGAGCCGCCGTGGAGCCGGGTCCAGTCGATGCTGACCTTCCCGCTCGGGCTCTCGCCGGTGTGGACGACGATCGGCTGCACGCGGAGCAGCGTCGGCTTCGAACCGGTCCAGGGGACGTGCCCGCCCATGACGGACTTCCCGGTGAGGTCGACGTCGACGACGTGGTTCCCCTTCTCGACCTTCGCCGTCACGCCGCCCATGCAGCTGAGCGATCGTGCCGCGCAGGTGAACCAGCTGATCGCGATCTGCCGGCCGGCGTACGGCTGGTCCATCGAGACGGAGAGGTGCGTGTAGCGCTTCGTGTCGATCGGGTGGAGGGCGCCGTCGCGGCCGTAGGGCAGCGTGCCGGGCATGGTCTCGACCGGGGAGAAGTAGGTGGAGCGTTCGAGGGTGCCGATCAGGTGGCCCTTACTGATCGAGTAGCGGCCGTAGCCGACGCGGTCGGTGTTCTGGTCGGCGGTGTTGCTGTAGTCCCAGGGGTCGCCGAAGGTCTCGGTGGCGTAGTCGGGCGACTCGGTGTAGGTCGGCACGCTCGCGGCGGTGGCGGCTTCGACCGGCGCGGTGGTGGCCGGGCCGACGGCGGTGGCCGCGGCGACGGCGAGGACGCCTAGGGCGGCGACGACGGCGCGGCGGGCTGGTCCCTGTGTCATGGTGCTCCCCTGGTCGACGCGGTCACCGTACCCAGGAGTGCGCACGCACCTCACCCCCGAGTCAGGGTGCCGCCCGACCGAGGGTGGGCACTTCGGAGGACTAGTGGAACCAGTCCTGCGCGCGGATGTCGCGGAGCGCCTGGCGGCGGATCTCCGGGTCGAGCGTCATCACGTAGACGGTGCCGTCGAGGTGGTCCACCTCGTGCTGGAGCGCCTCGGCCATGAGCCCGGTGCCCTCGAGCACGACCTCGGCCCCGTCGACGTCGACGCCGCGGACCTTCGCGTACGGGTACCGGCGCGTGGGGTACGACAGGCCGGGGACGGAGAGGCAGCCCTCGTCCATGAGCTCCGGCTCCCCCGACACCTCGACGATCTCGGGGTTGAGCACGTAGCCGACCTCGCCGTCGACGTTGTACGAGAAGGCGCGCAGACCGACACCGATCTGGGGAGCGGCGACGCCGGCACGGCCGGGCTCCTTGACCGTGTCGACCAGGTCCTGCACCAGGTCGCGGATGCCCGCGCTGCCGAGGGCGTCTGGACGGATCGGGTCGGCCGGGGACCGGAGGACGGGGTCGCCGAACAGGCGGATGGGACGGACGGTCAATTTACTGCAGCACCACCAGGAGGTCGCCGGCGTCCACCTGCTGGGTCACCGGGATCGCGAGTCGGCCGACGGTCCCCGCGACGGGTGCCGTGATGGCCGCTTCCATCTTCATCGCCTCGATGCTCGCCACGGCCTGTCCGGCCTCGACGACGTCACCGACGGCGACCTTGAGCGTCACGACACCGGAGAACGGTGCCGCGACGTGCTTCGAGTCGGTCTTGTCCGCCTGCTCGGCGGCCTTGGTCTCGACCTCGATCGAGCGGTCGCGGACGTACACCGGGCGGAGCTGCCCGTTCATCGTCGCCATGACCGTGCGGACGCCGCGCGCGTCGGCCTCGCCGATCGCCTCGAGCCCGACGAACAGGTCCACGCCCTTGCCGAGCGGCACGACGTGCTCCTGCTCGGGGCGCAGGCCGTACAGGTAGTCGACGGTCGGGACCACGGACAGGTCGCCGTACTGCTCGCGGACGCGCTCGAACTGCTGCGTCGGCTGCGGGAAGAGCAGGCGGTTGAGGGCCTGTCGCCGTTCGGGACCGGGGGTGTCCAGGTGTGCGCGCTCGGCGTCCGGCACGGGCGTGATCTCGAGCCGGACGTCGCGGCCCGCGAGGACCTTCGACCGGAAGGGCTCGGGCCAGCCACCGGGCAGGTCGCCGAGTTCGCCGGCCATGAAGCCGACGACGGAGTCCGGGATGTCGTACTTCTGCGGGTTCTGCTCGAAGTCGACCGGGTCGGCGTCCACCGCGGCCAGCTGCAGCGCGAGGTCCCCGACGACCTTCGACGACGGCGTGACCTTCGTGGGGCGGCCGAGGATCCGGTTCGCCTCGGCGTACCAGTCCTCGACCTGCTCGAAGCGGTCGCCGAGCCCGAGGGCGATGGCCTGCTGGCGGAGGTTCGACAGCTGACCGCCGGGGATCTCGTGCTTGTACACGCGGCCCGTCGGACCCGGCAGGCCCGACTCGAACGGCGCGTACGCACGCCGCACCGCTTCCCAGTAGGGCTCGAGGTCGCCGACGGCGTCGAGGGAGAGCCCCGTGTCGCGCTCGGTGTGCGCCAGGGCGGCGACGAGCGCGGACATGCTCGGCTGGCTGGTCGTGCCGGCCATCGGCGCGGCGGCGACGTCCACCGCGTCGGCACCGGCGCGGGCTGCGGCGAGGAGCGTCGCGAGCTGTCCGCCCGCGGTGTCGTGCGTGTGCACGTGCACCGGCTGGTCGAAGCGCTCGCGCAGGGCGGTGACGAGCTGCTCGGCCGCGCCGGCGCGGAGCAGGCCGGCCATGTCCTTGATGCCGATGACGTGCGCACCGGCCTCGACCATCTGCTCCGCGAGGCGGAGGTAGTAGTCGAGCGTGTAGAGGTCCTCGGACGGGTCGAGGAGGTCGGCGGTGTAGCAGAGCGCCGCTTCGGCGACGGCCGTGTCGGTGGCGAGCACCGCCTCCAGGGCCGGACGCAACTGGCTGACGTCGTTGAGCGCGTCGAACACGCGGAACACGTCGACACCCATCGCGGCCGCCTCGGCCACGAACGCGTCCGTCACCTCGGTCGGGTACGGCGTGTAGCCGACGGTGTTGCGTCCGCGGAGCAGCATCTGGATCGGGATGTTCGGCATCGCCTCGCGCAGCGAGGCGAGCCGCTCCCACGGGTCCTCGCCGAGGAAGCGGAGCGCCACGTCGTAGGTGGCACCGCCCCAGGCCTCGACGCTGAGCAGCTGCGGCGTGAGTCGGGCGACGTACGGGGCGACCGCGACGAGGTCCTTCGTGCGGACACGGGTCGCGAGGAGCGACTGGTGGGCGTCGCGCATCGTCGTCTCGGTGACGGCGAGCTCGGTCTGGCCGCGGAGCGCCTTCGCCCACTCGGCCGGCCCCAGCAGTCGGAGGCGGTCGCGCTGCCCCTCGGGGACCGGGGCGCCGAGGTCGATCGTCGGCAGCTTCTCGCTCGGCTCGACGGTCTGCGGGCGACGCTCGCCGTTCGGCTTGTTCACCGTCACGTCGGCGAGCCAGTTCAGCACCTTCGTGCCGCGGTCCTTCGAGACGTGGCCGCCGAACAGCTGCGGGCGCTCCTCGATGAACTTCGTCGAGATGTCGCCGCGGTCGAAGTCGGGGTCCTCGAGCACGGCCTGCAGGAACGGGATGTTCGTGGAGACGCCCCGGATGCGGAACTCCGCGAGGGCGCGCTTCGCCCGGGCCACCGCCGCCGGGAAGTCCCGCCCGCGGCAGGTCATCTTCGCGAGCATCGAGTCGAAGTGCGGGCTGATCTGCGCGCCGGTGGCGACGGTGCCGCCGTCGAGGCGGACGCCCGCGCCACCCGGGCTGCGGTAGGTCGTGATGCGACCGGTGTCCGGGCGGAAGCCCTGCGTCGGGTCCTCGGTGGTGATGCGTGTCTGCAGTGCAGCGCCGTGCACCCGGACGCTGTCCTGCGACAGGCCGAGGTCGCCGAGGGTCTGCCCGGCGGCGATGCGCATCTGCGACTGGACGAGGTCGACGTCCGTGACCTCTTCGGTGACGGTGTGCTCGACCTGGATGCGCGGGTTCATCTCGATGAAGACGTGCTGGCCCGCACGCTCGCCCTCGGTGTCGAGCAGGAACTCCACCGTGCCGGCGTTCACGTACCCGATCGACCGGGCGAAGGCGACGGCGTCGCGGTGCAGCGCCTGCGCGATCGCCGGGTCGAGGTTCGGCGCCGGTGCGATCTCGACGACCTTCTGGTTCCGGCGCTGGACCGAGCAGTCGCGCTCGAAGAGGTGGATCGTGCCGGCGTCGGTGCCGGTGGCGTCGGCGAGGATCTGCACCTCGATGTGCCGCGGGCGGATGACGGCCTGCTCCAGGAACATCGTCGGGTCGCCGAAGGCGCTGTCGGCCTCGCGCATCGCCTCTTCGAGGGCCGCACGCAGCTCGGGCTTCGTCTCCACCCGGCGCATGCCGCGGCCACCGCCACCGGCGACGGCCTTCGCGAACACCGGGAACCCGATGGCGTCCGCGCCGGCGAGGAGTTCCTCGATGTCGCGGCTCGCCGGGGTGCTCGCGAGGACCGGGACACCGGCCGCGACCGCGTGCTCCTTCGCGGTGACCTTGTTGCCCGCCATCTCGAGCACGTGCTCGCCCGGGCCGATGAACGTGATGCCCGCGGCGGCGGCAGCAGCGGCGAGCTCCGGGTTCTCGGACAGGAAGCCGTAGCCCGGGTAGATCGCGTCGGCACCCGACTCGCGTGCGACACGCACGATCTCGGAGACGTCCAGGTAGGCACGGACGGGATGTCCGCGCTCCCCGATCAGGTAGGCCTCGTCCGCCTTGAGGCGGTGCAGGGAGTTGCGGTCCTCGTACGGGTAGACGGCGACGGTCTTCGCCCCCAGCTCGTACGCGGCCCGGAAGGCACGGATGGCGATCTCGCCACGATTGGCGACCAGGATCTTGCTGAACACGAGGTCCCTTTCAGCCCGGGTTGAGGTGAGACAACCCTACTGGCGGTAACGTTGCTCACCGTGCATGTACTCAGCGTGAGCTCCCTCAAGGGTGGTGTCGGCAAGACGACGGTGACGCTCGGCCTGACTTCGGCCGCGTTCGCCAAGGGACTGCGCACGCTGGTGGTGGATCTCGACCCGCAGTCGGACGTCTCGACCGGCCTCGACATCAACATCTCCGGCCACCTCAACGTGGCGGACGTCCTCGAGAACCCGAAGGAGAAGATCGTCCGTCAGGCGATCGCCCCCTCGGGGTGGACGAAGGGCTCCCAGGGCAAGATCGACGTCATGGTCGGATCGCCCTCGGCCATCAACTTCGACGGGCCGCACCCGTCCATCCGCGACATCTGGAAGCTCGAAGAGGCCCTCGCGAACGTCGAGCAGGACTACGACCTCGTCCTCATCGACTGCGCGCCGTCGCTGAACGCCCTCACCCGCACCGCCTGGGCAGCGTCCGACCGCGTGACCGTCGTCACCGAGCCCGGACTCTTCTCGGTGGCCGCTGCCGACCGGGCCCTCCGCGCGATCGAGGAGATCCGCCGCGGGCTCTCCCCCCGCCTGCAGCCGCTCGGCATCATCGTGAACCGTGCCCGCGTGCAGTCGCTCGAGCACCAGTTCCGCATCAAGGAGCTCCGCGACATGTTCGGCCCGCTCGTGCTCTCGCCGCAGCTGCCCGAGCGGACCTCGCTGCAGCAGGCGCAGGGTGCGGCGAAGCCCCTGCACGTGTGGCCGGGTGAGTCGGCGCAGGAGATGGCGAAGAACTTCGACCAGCTGCTCGAGCGCATCATGCGCACGGGCAAGATCGGCCCGTACGCCGAGGGCGGCGCGGCCTAGGGCGCGTCGCGCCGCGCCGCTGGCGCGTGGGGCGTGGGGCGTGGGTCCGTTCGGCTTCGCCGAGGTCGCGCAACACGCCGCTCGCGTTCGCCGAGGTCGCGCGAAACGCCGCCGGGAGCTGGCCCGAACGGCAGAACGTGCGACCTCGCCTCCGGCATGGCGCGCACGACATCGACCGGGAGGCGCGCCTCGCCTCCCTCGCACCGCCGCCGGACAACACGCTCGGGTTCACCCCGCGAGGTCGCTCGACATGCGGCTCGCGTTCGCCGAGGTCGCACGAACGGCCGCCTGGAACGGGCTCGCACGGCAGATCGTGCGACCTCGTGGTCGGGGCGGTGTGGCACCCGGGGAGGCTCGCTCGCGGTCGCACGACGCCCGACGCGCGCCGCGCGCCGAGGTCGCACGACACGCCACGGCGTCCGTGCCGAGGTCGCACAACGTGTCGCACGGAATGGGCGCGCGCGGCAGAGCGTGCGACCTCGCGACTCGAGCGCACACGGACACGGACGCGGGTTCAGGCCAGGGCAGGGCCCGGCCGCGCGGGACTAGGACGCGCGGGAAGCCCGGCGGGCGGCGAGCTCGTCGTCGGGGTCGGCCGCCGGCGTCGCGTCGAGTTCGACCAGCGAGGACTCGACCTCGCGCAGGACCTTGCCCACCGCGATGCCGAACACGCCCTGACCCCGCGAGACCAGGTCGATGACCTCGTCGTCGGAGGTGCACAGGTACACCGAGGCACCGTCCGACATGAGCGTCGTCTGCGCCAGGTCCGAGACGCCCGACTCGCGCAGCTGGTTCACGGCGGTGCGGATCTGCTGGAGGGAGATGCCCGTGTCGAGCAGGCGCTTCACGAGCTTGAGCACGAGGATGTCGCGGAAGCCGTACAGCCGCTGCGACCCGGAGCCCGCGGCCCCGCGGATCGTCGGCTCGACGAGCTCGGTGCGGGCCCAGTAGTCGAGCTGGCGGTAGGAGATGCCGGCAGCACGGGCAGCGACGGTACCGCGGTACCCGTTCTGCTCGTCGTGCTCGGGCAGACCGTCGGTGAAGAGCAGCCCGAGGTCGTACCGGGTCATCTCCGACTCGGTGCCGGGGGTGTCGTTCCCACTCATCAGGCTGCCTTCCACGACGATCGAGCTCCCAACTGAACGTTCAATGACGGGTTGAGAGTTGTTCCGAGGTCCACGGTAGCGACTCGGACCGCTCCGGCGCGGGACATCCGACTCGGCGCGTCCGGCGTGTCGAGGATACGCCCCACCCACCGACGCGCACCAGCGGTCGACGAGGGACGAGTCACGACGCGCGTCATGCGTCGAGACGCCCGATCGCCGTGCGGATGAGGTTCGACCGGATCACCTCGAGGTGGCCGGCGATCTCGCGCGCGAGCTCGGTCGCCTTCGCCCGGGACGTGGCGTCACCCCGGCGGGACACCGGCATGAGCGCGGACTCGATGAGCCCGACCTCGCGCTCGGCGACGCTGCGCATCGTGCGGAGGTGTCGCGGTTCGATCCCGGTGCGCTGGAGTTCGACGAGGGCCTTGAGCACCGAGACCCCGTCGTCGCCGTACGTGTCGGCGGCGGGCAGCAGCGACGCCGAGACCGCGTCGGCGAGGAGCATCGGCGAGGCACCGGCAGCCCGGACCGTCTCGTCGCGGGTGTAGCGCCGCTCACGGCCGAGGATGGACGGCTTCGGCGCGTCGCCGCCCCCGGGGAGGACCGGTTCACGCCCGGCGTCGAGGTCGGCCAGGTAGTCCTTGATGACCTTGAGCGGGAGGTAGTGGTCGCGCTGCAGCCCGAGGACGACCCGGAGCCGCTCGACGTCGGCCGCCGAGAACTTCCGGTAGCCGCTCGCGGTGCGGATCGGGGTGACCAGCTCGCGCTCTTCGAGGAACCGGAGCTTCGAGCTCGACAGGTCCGGGAACTCCGGCTTGAGGCGAGCGAGGACCTGCCCGATCGTGAGCAGGTCCGGGACCGCGGACCCCGCCCGGGCCGCGGCGGACCGTGCGGCCACTACGCGGTCGCCAGGCGCGCCAGGTCGACCCGGGAGGCGTAGAAGGTCAGGCGGAACTTGCCGACCTGCACTTCGGACCCGTCGGTGAGGAGTGCTTCGTCGATGCGGACGCCGTCGAAGTACGTGCCGTTGAGCGACCCGTTGTCCTTCACGCTGAAGCTCGTGCCGTGGCGGAGGAACTGCGCGTGCTTGCGGGACACGGTGACGTCGTCGAGGAAGATGTCGGCGTCGGGGTGGCGCCCCGCCGTGGTGACGTCCGAGTCGAGGAGGAACCGCGCACCGACGTTCGGCCCGCGACGGACCACGAGCAGCGCCGACCCGGAGGGCAGCGCGTTGATCGCTTCACGTTCTTCGGCGGACACACCGGACTCGGCAGTGAGCGCCGCCCCCATGTCCATGCTGAAGGTCAGTGTGGTGTCGACCAGCCGCTGCTCAGGGGTCTTCTGACCGTCCGGCTGCGGGACCACTGGTTCTGGCATCGTGGACCTCCTCCTCTTGGCGCACCAGCGTATCGGAAACGAGCGGCCGAACGGGAGCCCCGAACGGGGCTGGGGACAACTCGGCAGAACGCGTACAGCGAACGTACCGGGAACACGGATGCGTCACCGCCCGCGCGCGAGCAGCCACAGCAGGTAGGGCGCCCCGATGACCCCCGTCACCACACCGACGGGCAGCGCGTTCCCCGGGATCGCGAACTGCGCGATGAGGTCGCTCGCCAGCGTGATCGCGGCGCCGACGGCGGCGGTCGACCCGAGGGCGACCCGTCCGCCCCCGACGAGCCTCCGGGCGATGGGTGCCGCCATCAGCGCGACGAAGGACACCGGTCCCGCGGTGGCCACGGCGGCGGCGGTCAGGCACACGGCGGTCAGCAGGAGCAGCACCTTCGCGCGGTTCGGCCGGAGCCCGAGCGCCGAGGCCACCTCGTCGCCGAGGGTCAGCACGGTGAGCCGCGAGGACTGCAGGAGGGCGAGTGCCGTGAACACGACGAAGACGACGGCGAGGACCCCGACGAGGTTCCGGTCGACGGCGTTCAGGCTGCCGGAGAGCCAGAGCAGCGCGGTGCCGGCCTGGGTGACCGTGCCGCTCGTGAGCATCCACCCGGTGATGCTCAGGCAGATCGCCGCGACGCCGATGCCCACGAGGACGACCCGGTTGCCGGTGATCCCCCGACGCCACGCGAGTCCGGCGATGACGAGGGAGACGAGGACGGCACCGACGAGCACCACCGAGAACAGGGTCCCGCCGCTCGCGCCGAACAGGACGATGGCGGTCAGGCCCGAGGCGCTCGCGCCCGAGGTGATGCCGATGACGTCCGGACTCGCGATGGGGTTCCGGATGACGCTCTGCACGATGCCCCCGGCCACGCCGAGCGACGCCCCCACGAGGATCGCCCCGGCGACACGAGGGCCACGGAGCTGCCCGATCACGAAGTCCGAGACGGTGTCGCCGTGCCCGACGAGCGCGCTCGCGACCTGCACGGGCGAGAGCGGGATCTCGCCGACGCCGAGCCCGACGAGCACGAGGGCGACGAGCAGGACGAGGACGGCGCCGAGCACGAGCCACTCGCGGCGCACGGCGGTCACAGGCCCTTCACCGCCCGCGACCGCACGAGCCAGATGAACACCGGTGCGCCGATGAGCGCCGTGACGATCCCGACCTGCAGCTCCCCCGGGTACGCCACGACGCGGCCGATCACGTCGGCGACGAGCAGCAGCGCTGGCGCGACGACGGCCGACAGCAGGATCGTCCACCGGTGGTCCGGGCCGCTCAGCCGACGGACGGCGTGCGGCACGGCGAGCCCGATGAACGCGATCGGCCCGGCCGCCGCGACGGCCGACCCGGCGAGGAGCACGGTGACGACTCCCCCGACGGCGCGCACGAGCACGACACGCTGCCCGAGCGACGCGGCGAGCTCGTCGCCGAGCGCGAGCGTGTTGAGCGACCGGCCGAGGGCGAAGGCGATGACGAGCCCGACGAGTACCGGGACCGTGATCACCCCGGCGGTGCCGAGGTCCTTGCCGGCCAGCGCTCCGACCTGCCAGAAGCGCAGCTGGTCGAGGAGGCTCTGGCTCGTCACGAGCACCGCCGTGGTGATCGAGGACAGTGCAGCGGCGACGACGGCACCGGACAGGGCGAGTCCGACGGGCGACAGCCCCCGACGGGCCACGGCGGCGATGCCGTACACGAGGAGCGCGGCGAGGGCGGCACCGAGGAAGGCGAACGGCAGGTACGCGGCGGTGCCGCTGACGCCGAACAGCGCGATCCCGGCGACGACCGCGAGCGCGGCCCCCGAGTTGATGCCGAGGACGCTCGGATCGGCGAGCGGGTTCCGGGTGACGCCCTGCATGACGGCGCCGGCGACCCCGAGCGCGGACCCGGCGAGGAGTCCGACGACGGTGCGGGGCACGCGGTTGCCGAGCACGATCAGGCCGATCTCGTCGTTCCGTCCGGGGTGCAGGACGGTGTCGAGCACGGTGCCGAGCGGGATCGGACGGGAGCCGAAGGCCACCGAGAGCGCCACCGCCACGACGAGGACGACCACCGCCAGCACGGTGGCGCCGACGAGGCGGGACACGGAGCTGGGCGCAGGAGGGGTGGGCGACGGCGAACGCATGGGAAGTAAGGCAACCCTAACGGACGACGTCGTACGGCGACCCCCGAGCAAGCCGTGAGCAGCCGCAGGGTCCGTTCATAGGCTCGTCATGGGAACCGGGCCTGTACTCGTACCCATCGACGCCCGACCGGGCAGCCGAGGGACGACCGGAGAGCACTGATGAACGAGACCCCGAACCCCGCCGCCGACGAGAACGGCACCGCCCGCACCGACGCCGCGCAGCCGCAGGCCGGGGCGACGTGGGAGGCACCGCACGCCGACCCGTCGACCCTCCGCTCGGCCTACGCGTTCGACGGCAGCGGCCCGTTCCTCTACGGACCGGACGGCTCCGGTCCCTACGGCTACACCCCGGACGGCCGCGGCCCGTTCCTGATCGGCAGCCCGTCGCTCCCCGGGTTCCAGCACGGCTGGGTGCACGGCGCCGCCGCAGCGAACCACGCCACGAAGCGGCCCCGGCGACTGGGCTTGATGATCGGCTCCGGCATCGCGGCCCTGGCGATCGTCGGTGCGGCGGGCGGGACCGCGCTCGGACTGTCCTCGCAGCACACGACCACGACCACGAGCCAGTCGCAGGGCACGACGTTGCCGGACACCGGCACGGGTTCCGGCACCGGGTCCGACGGCAGCGGCACGAACGGCTTCACGGTGCCGGGCGACGGCACCGGCAGCGGGTCGAGCGACGGCGGCAGCGGCACGAGCACCGAGTCCGCGGCGACGGCGGCGACGAGCGCCCAGAAGAAGGGCGTCGTGACGATCAACACCGTCCTCAACTACGACGAGTCGTCGCAGGCGGCCGGCACGGGCATGATCCTCACCTCGAGTGGCACGATCCTCACGAACAACCACGTCATCCAGGGCGCGACGAGCATCACGGTCACCGACGAGACGACCGGCAAGGAGTACAAGGCGGACGTCGTCGGGACGGACGCCACCCACGACGTCGCGGTCCTCAAGCTCGAGGGCGCGTCGGGCCTGTCCACGGTGACGCTCGACGACGACGGCGAGCCGAGCACCGGCGACACCGTGACCGACGTCGGCAACGCCGAGGGCACCGGCAACCTCGTCGCCGCCGAGGGCACCGTGACCGCGACCGACCAGGACATCCAGGTGCAGAGCGAGTCGGGCACGGGCACCGAGTCGCTGCAGGGACTCATCGAGGTCGCGGCGGACATCGTCTCGGGCGACTCGGGCGGTCCGGTGCTCGACAGCGAGGGCGAGGTCGTCGGCATGGCCACCGCGGCGTCATCGGGCACGGCGGACGTCACCGGGTACGCGATCCCGATCACCACGGCGAAGTCGATCGCGGACAAGATCCTCGCGGGCGAGTCGTCGTCGACGATCACCATCGGACTGCCGGCATTCCTCGGGGTCGAGGTCAGCGGGACGGCCTCGACGGGCGGCGTCGCGGTCGCCGGCACGGTCGCGGGCTCCGGCGCCGCGTCGGCCGGTCTCGCCGCTGGCGACACCATCACGAGCATCGACGGCACCGCCGTGGCGAGCTCGGACGCGCTGACCTCGGCGATCCAGTCGCACTCGGTCGGGGACAAGGTGACGGTCGGGTACACCGACAGCACCGGTGCCGCGAAGACCGTCACGGTCACCCTGACCGCCGGCCCCGCGGCCTAGCAGAGAACGGCTCAGCCGAGCAGCGCCCGCACCACCGACCGGTACACGTTCGCCGGGGAGTCCGTCGCGAAGACGGTCTCCCCGGCTTCCGTGCGTCCGACGCGCGCGAAGCCCTGCCCCGCCGCGTGCACGACGACGATCGGGTTCGGCTTCCCCGGACGACGCAGTGACGACACCGTCCACGGAGCCGCCCAGAAGCGCGCGAGCCGCGGGTCCGCCTCGGCGATCGCCGTCGGCAGGTCGGGGGCCGCGTCCGCCCCGGAGGTCCGACGCCCGAGCAGGTCCGCCCGGAGCGACCCCGTGCGGAACGGGAAGGTCCATGCCGGACCGATGCCGAGCCTCCCGGCCACGAGCGCGACCACGCGCTCGACCGGCAGCTGGGCGATCACCGCGCCCGTCTCGTCCGTCCCGTCCACGACGGTCTCCGACCAGGCCTGGAGGCGCGTGGTACGCCCGTCGGGCAGCCGCTGTTCCAGGGTGACGGGCTGGGCATCGCCCTCCCACGGAGCGAGGAGCGCCTGCGTCGACTCGGGCAGGGTGCCGAGCCGGCCGACCAGGCCGGACTCGATGAGCTCGCGGCCGGCGGGCGTGCGGAGGAGCGTGGGGTTCCAGCGACGGCCAGCGAGCGAGCGCAGGGTGGCGAGGGCCTCGGAGCCGAGGTGGGTGCCCTCGAGCTCGGCGGCCGGTGCGGGCTCGGGCAGTGCCTCGAGGTCGCGCTGCACCCGCGACGGCGCGGGCTCGGTGGCGCGGACGCTGTCGAGCACGGCGAACACGAGGTCGTCGGTGGCGAGCATCCGGGCGAGGGGCCGCTCGATGGTGAGGTCGACGCGGTGCCGTCCGGTGACGAAGAGCAGGTGCGCTCCCGCGACGTCGCCGCCCTCGTCGGGCCGGACGTACTCGACGAGGCGCGCCGGCGCTCCCGCGGTCGTCCACGGGTCGGAGCCGATGAGTCGGAGCCCCTCGACCGAACCGGGGAGGCGTTCGAGCAGACTCGTGTGCTCCTCCGCGACGGTCCGGTCGCTCGGACGGGATCGGACGATGAGCACGACGTCGTCGCCGGTGACGCGCAGATCCGCCTGGGCCGAGTCCTCACGGCGCCACGCGTCGGGGCGGCGGAGGGTCAGGCGGGCGGTGCGGTCCTCGGTGCCGAGTGGGACGGGGACGGCCATGGCACGAGGCTACGTCGGGGCCGGTGCGGGGGCGGTGGCGGCTCGCCGGGCGCGCGCGCTTCCGGTGCGCGCGGGGCGGGGCCGCAGTGTGCGAGGTTCCGCGCTCCGTGGGACCCGCGCGGCGTCGCACAGCGCCCGGGACCTCGCACGGTGTGGACGCCGGGTCGCACGGTGCGAGGTCCGCGGCAGCGCGTCAGTGTCAGCGCCGGCGCGGGCGTGGCGCGGGCGGCGGCGGGACCGGCTTCGCGGCGACGACGTCGGCGAGCGCCACCTCGACCGGGCCCCGGCGGGTGTCGATCGTCACGGACGACGCGGTCCGGGCGACGAGGACGCCGAGCGCGTCCTGCGCTCCCCCGCCGTGGTGCGCCCGCACGACCAGGCGGTCCCCGACCGCGGCGTCCCGGAGGACCCCGAGCGCCAGCGCCCGGGCGATCGCGTCCTGACCGGTGCCCTCCACGCCCCCAGCGTAGGGCGCGCCTAGAGTGTGGGGATGGCCAAGGCACGCGTGGACAGCTGGATCTGGGCGGTGCGGATCACGAAGACCCGCTCCGCCGCGACCGCCGCGTGCAAGGCCGGCCACGTGCGGGTGAACGGGGAGCGTGCGAAGCCCGCGCAGCCGATCGGCCCCGGGGACGAGGTCCGGGTCCGGCAGAACGGGTTCGACCGGATCGTCGTCGTCACGGGGATCATCCTCAAGCGGACGAGCGCGCCCGAGGCCGCGAAGCACTTCGAGGACAAGACCCCGCCGCGGCTCCCCAAGGAGGAGGCCGGCTTCGTCCCGATGCGCGACCGCGGCGCCGGACGCCCGAGCAAGCGGGAGCGCCGCGACCTCGAGAAGCTCCGCGGCTACTGACGCCGCCGTCCCGCCCTGCCGTCAGACGAAGCGGACGGTCTGCTGCAGGCGGTCGCGGACCTCGAACACGTCGACGCTCCCCTCGGGCGACCACACCCCGCCCAGCACCTGCCCGAGCGCACTGCGGCGGACGACGAGCGCCGTGGGCTTCCGGGGCGAGCCGACGACCTGCACGTCCTCGTCCACCGCGGAGTCCGGCACGACGAGCAGCCGGCCGGTGAACCGCACCCGGGTCTGCTTCTGCACGGCACGGGCGGCACGGACGAGCTCCTTCACGGAGCGCTCCCCTGGTGCCAGGGTCTCCCCCGTGATCTCACCGTGCTCGACGCGGACCGGGGCGCCCCAGTCGATCGACTCGACGGCCCACAGGCCGCTCGGGGTCAGGACCGCGTGGTCGAGCTTGCCCTCGGCACCCGCGTCGAGGTCGTGCCAGACCGTCACGCCGATGCCCATCTCGGAGACGATCGACGCGGTCGCCTCCTCGGCGAGCGCCTCGGCCAGCAGCCGTCGGATGTGCCGGGGAGCGGAGCGGATGAGCGTGGGGTCGTAGGGGTCCTCGATGGGGTCCCCGAGGCCGACCCACTCGCGCTCGGCCTGCAGGAAGACCTCGCGCGATCGCCCGCCGGGGTGTCCGTGGGACCGGGCCCGCGGACGTGCGTCGCGACGCGCTGCCGGGGGTGCGTAGGCGTCGCGGCCGGTGTCGTGCCTCCAGGCGGAGGAACCGGACGGGCCGGACGCGCTCTGCTGGCTGCCGCGTTGGGATCCCGCGTCGTAGGCGCGGCGCGCGGCGGGGGTGCCGATGCGTTCCCAGGCGATCTGCACCTGGCGGAAGCGGCGGGCGTCGCCGCCGAGGTCGGGGTGGGACTCGCGGGCGGCGCGGCGGTAGGCGCGGCGGAGTTCGTCGTCGTCGGCGGTCGCTCGGACGCCGAGGACTTCGTACGGGGTGGCGTCGGCCGGGCTGTCGGTCATGGCCCTGCGACATTACCCGAGGGAGCGTCGGAGTCCGCCGCGTGGCTGCTGGGTGCTGCCTGGGCCCACGCCGCCGGTTCCGGGGCGACGCGCCAGCGGCGGACCGGCCGTGCCGGTGGGGAGACGCGCGGGTCGGGTTCGGTACGTCGGCGCCGGGTCTGCGACGAGGCACCTGTCGATCGACCGGTGCGGTGTCGCGGACGGCGTGCGGGACTCAGATGGTCAGGCGACGGCGAAGGAGACGGGGGCCGCGAGGAACGATCCGTACCGGTCGGCAGCGGCCTCGAGGGCACGGACCGCACCGGCGTCGAGCGGCTCGAAGGGCGTGACGGTGACCCGGACGTCGCGGGTGCGCTCGGTGCGGCTCCAGGTCCCGAGGACCCGACCCCGCACGACGGCCATCGGCAGGAACATGCCGTTGGCACCGGGGACGACCCGGTCGGCGTGCACGGGGTCGAGCTGGACGGAGCGGTCGGCGTATCCGAGGAGGTACTCGTCGAACCCGGGCAGGAGGTGCCCGGTCGGCACACCCCCGGGGTCGGGTCGGTCGGCGAGGGCGAGGAGTCCGTCGCCGAGGTCCTCCACGGCGTCACCGGCCACCGCTCGGGCACGTCGGACGTCGCCGAGCGGCAACTTCGTCCAGGAGGCGGTGTCGGCCTCGGTCACCGGGCCCCTCCCGCGCAGGTGACCGATCAGCACCCGCCGCAGGGCCTCGTCGCGGTCGGGCAGGTCGGCCGTCGCCGGTGCCCACTCGTCGAGGAGCACGAGCCCCTGGCCGACGCGGGCGGTGGGGCCCCAGGCGACCATCCCCTCGAGGGCGAGGCGGAGCAGCACGTGGTACCCCAGCCCTCGCGTCGGGTCGATGCCGGCGCCTCGGTAGACGTCGAAGAGGTCGTCGCGCACGAGTGGTCGGCCGCCGGACAGTGCGTCGGCCGTGGCGTCCCGGGCGGACCGGAGGACGTCGTCGTCGATGCCGAGCTCGGTCGCACGCCGGGCGATGGAGCGGATCGTCCGATCGGCGGTGAGGGAGAGCAGCAGTCGGAGGTCGTCGGGGCGCATCGCGTGGAGGGTGCCGCGCATCGGCCACGAACGGACGACCTCGCCGCGGTCGAACGCGGCGCGGACGTCGTCGCGCGTGGACCCCGGAGCGCGGACGCCGATGGCCCACGTGACCTGCCCGAGGTCCTGCCCCTGGACGGCGAGCATGCGTTCCACCACCGCGGTCGGCCCGAGCCCGGGCACGGCGATCCCCTGGGCGGCGAGGCGCATCGCGCGCAGCTGGGCCGGTGTGGTCGTCATGGCACCAGCATCGCCGTCGCGGTCAGGCGACGGCTGCGGTGATCTCGTCGGCGTGCTGCTCGATGTACGCCACGTCGGCCCGGTAGAGGTCGGCGTGCCCGTGCTGCAGGTCGCTGACGAACTTCGGGTTCCCGGCCGCCGCCTCGGTCTCCATGGTCGTGACCAACGCGACGAGGGAGCCGAGGATCGTCTCGGCGAGGACCTCGCGCGACCGGGCGTCCAGCTCGTAGGCGCGGCAGAACTCGGCGGCGCGGTCGAGCCGTTCGTCGAGCGACGGCGCGGTCGACCCCTCGACGACGCCGGTGGTGAACGGTGCGAACCGGTACACGGCACTGGCCACGTCCCAGACCCGCGGCCCGGGGTGCGCGGTGTCGAAGTCGATGAGCCCGACCGCGGCGATGCCGTCGTAGACGCAGTTGTACGGTGCGAAGTCGCCGTGCACGATCGTCTCGGCGGGGTACCGCTCCGCCTGGGACCAGACGTCGCGGTCGTCGTCGCGCGTGAAGGTGGCGGCGGCGTCGTGGTAGTGCCGCAGCAGCCGGGCGGTCGTGACGAGGGCGGCCTCGCTCGCGACGTCGGCCGTCCACGGGTACTCCCCCGCTTCGCCGGGGACGAACGAGACGGTCTCGAGCGTGTGCCCGAGCTCGATCGGTTCCGGTGCTGCGACGAACCCCTGTTCGTGCAGGTGGGCGAGCAGCCGGTGCACGGTCGGCGTCCACGGCCCTGCCGGGCGGTGCACGCGATCGTCGGCCCTGGTGATCCGCTCCATCGGAACCTCCTGTTGTACGTCTCCGTTGACGTGGTGGCCCAGCGTATCCGCCCGTGCGCCCCGGTGTCGCGGTCCACGTGTGAACAGCGCGTGACACGACCGCATGCACCGTTGCATGCAAGGGGTAGGATCGTCGACCGTGAGCACCCCGAGCCCGAACACCACCGCCCAGGCAGCGTCCGACCGGGCCTACGACCACGTGAAGCGCGCGATCATCCGCGGCGACCTGCCCGGCGGCACGGCGATCAGCGAGAACGCGCTCTGCCAGGAGATCGGCGTGTCGCGGACGCCCGTGCACGAGGCGTTCCTGCGTCTCGCCGCCGAGGACCTGCTCACCCTCGAGTCCCGGAAGGGCGCCGTCGTCCGGCCGATGTCCCCGAGCGAGGCGGCCGACGTGCTCGAGATGCGGGAGGCGATCGAGTCGACCGCGGCGGCCCGCGTCGTCACCGACGGCCGCGTGGCGGACGTCACACCGTTCCTCCAGGCGATGCTCGCGGAACAGGAGCAGGCGGTCGCGACCGGCGACGTCGACCGGTTCATCGAGGTCGACGCGGAGTTCCACGGTGCCGTCATCGGCGCGTCGCGGAACGCGATCGCCGTCATGTTCGCCCGGACCCTGCGCGACCGGCAGCAGCGGCTGCGGCACCACCTGATGCGGCTCCAGCCGTCCCAGTTGCAGGCGTCCCTCGAGGACCACCGGGCACTGGCCGCCGCGCTCGAGGCCGGCGACGCTCTCCGCTACGCCGAGGTCCTCCGCGCCCACGTCGCGTCGCACCGGGGCGCCCTGTGAGCGCCACCACCGGCAGCGTCCCGACCACCGGCTCGCTCGCGGTCCCGAACGCCCGCGTCCTGCCGTGGGTCGCCGTCTGGGGCGCGGTGTTCGTGTGCTCGTGGGGCGGCAACCAGTTCTCGCCCCTGCTGCTCATGTACGAGGAGCGCGCGCACTACTCGTCGCTGCTCGTGAACGTCTTCCTCGGCGTGTACGTGCTCGGGCTCGCGCCGGCGCTCCTCGTCGCCGGGTCCCTGTCCGACCGGCACGGCCGCCGTCCGCTCATGCTCGCCGGGATCGTCTCCGCCGTCGTCGGCAGCGGGCTGCTGGCGTTCGGCCCGCTCGGCGCGGGGTTCCTCATGGCCGGACGCCTGTTCTCCGGGGTCACCGTCGGGATCGCGATGGCGGTCGGCAACAGCTGGGTGAAGGAGCTCTCGCAGGGACGCTTCGACCCGTCGGCCGACGCCGGTTCCGGTGCACGCCGGGCGTCACTGGCGTTCACCCTCGGGTCGGCGTCGGGTGCCCTCGTCGCCGGGCTCATCGCCCAGTGGGGGCCGATCCCCGAGGTCCTGCCCTTCCTCGTGCACATCTGCGTCGCCGTCCCCTTCGCCGTGATCGTCTGGCGAACGCCGGAGACGAGCCGCTCCGGCGGGCTGCCCGGGCCCTGGTGGAAGCAGCTCGCCGTACCGAGCGCCGGGCACCGCCGGTTCACCCGGGTCGTGCTCGTCGCCGCGCCGTGGATCTTCGGGTCCGCAGCGATCGGGTACGGGTACCTGCCGACCAAGCTCGCCGGGGCGACCGGCACGTGGGGGCTCGTGTTCGCCACCGCCGCCACCGTCGTCGCCCTCGGGGTGTCGAGTGCCGTGCAGCCCCTCGCCGGGCGGGTCACCTCGCTCCTGTCGGCACGCGGGCTGCTGACGGCCGTGGCGCTCATGACCGCGGGCATCGCCGTGGTGGTCGTGGCGGTCCAGCTGCAGTCCGTGGCGATCGGGCTCGTGGCGAACGTCGTGATCGGCCTCGGCATCGGGCTGGCGCTCGTGTCGAGCCTGCTCGAGGTCCAGCGGATCGCGGGGGCACGCGACCTGGCCGGGCTCACCGGGGTGTTCTACGCGGCGGCGTACGCCGGGTTCCTGGCGCCGGCGGTCATCGCCGCGGTGGCGAACGTCGTGGCCGTGCCGACGATCCTGTGGGTGGTCGTCGGGCTCGGGGTGCTGTCGTGGGTGGCGATCCTGGTGTCGTCGCGGAAGCACATCCCCGCGTAGCCGGAACCGCGCGGTCAGAACTGGTCGCGCAGCCAGGCCGGCCCGTGCACCGCGGCGCCGAGATCCTCGACGCGGGCCCGGAGCTCGCGGTCGGCGGTCACCACGACGACCGGCGTGTGCCCGGCGTCCACCGCGGCCCGGGCAGCCTCGACGATCGCCTCGTCACCCGACCCCGGCGCGCGCACGACGGACACCGGCTCGTCCGCGCCCACGGCGTCCCGCGCCGCACCCTCGAGCACCACGGTCCACCGCGGCCACCACCGGTCGAACGGCAGCGCGAGCACCTCGGCCGACACACCCGCCCCGGCGAGCGCCCCCACCGACCCGAGCAGCCGCGACGCAGCCTCCGCGCGGTCCTTCCACCACCCGTCCGGCACACTGCCGACCACGTTCGCCGCGTCCACCACGACGTGCGGTGTCGTCTCGATCCGTGCCCGCAGCGCCGGCCACGACGCCCCGAACCCGGGGTGCAGGGGCAGGTCCTCGACGTCACCGACGGGCACCCAGGCCAGTTCGAGGCTCTCGCGGTCCGCGATCACCGGTTCGAAGGCCCTGGAGGCGCGCCCCACCACCGTCGTGTACGTCCAGAACCCGAGGTCCAGCACGGCGGTGTGCCGGAGGTCCACGCCGTCCTCGGGCACGCCGGCTTCCTCCGCCGACTCGCGGAGCGCCCCGGTCACGGCGTCCTCGCCCAGGTGGCGGGCCCCGCCCGGGATCCCCCAGGTGCCGCCGTGGTGGCTCCACTCGACGCGGTGCTGCAGGAGCACGCGCCCGGAGCCGTCGTCGACGAGGAGTCCGGCCGCGCCGAACCGCCCCCAGGCCTTGGTGCCGTCGGGGCCGACCGCCCAGGCGTCGCCGGGGTCGCGGGGGCCGGGAGGCGGCCCGGGAGGCGTGGTGTCTGGCACCCGTCAACCCTGTCACACGGGGACCCGTCATGTGACCGGAGACGTCGGAGCCGCTCGTGTACGGTGTCGGTCGAGACACGGGGTGCCGCAACCAGCGGCTGAGATCACACCCGTCGAACCTGCTCGAGCTCGTACTCGCGAAGGGATCGTCCATGCACACTGCTGCGCCCGCCCCCGACTGGGCCCGTCGGACCGCCGAACTCCTCGAGGCCGTCCGCGCCCGGAGTCCCCTGGTGCACTGCATCACGAACACCGTGGTGCAGAACGTCACCGCGAACGTGCTGCTCGCGCTCGGCGCCTCGGCCGCGATGGTCGACGTCGTGACCGAGGCCGGGCCGTTCGCCCGGGTCGCCGACGCCCTGCTGGTGAACACCGGCACGCCGCACGCCGAACCCCGGGCCGCGTCGCTCGAAGCGGCGTTGGCAGCGGTCGACGCCGGCACGCCCTGGGTGCTCGACCCGGTCGCCGTCGGCTCCCTGCCGGTGCGGACGGCCCTCGCCCGGGACCTGATGGCGCTCGGTCCGACGGTGCTGCGGGGCAACGCCTCCGAGGTGCTCGCGGTGCTCGGCGCCTCGGCCGGTGGTCGTGGCGTCGACAGCACGGTCGGCACCGACGACGCGCGACCCGCTGCGGTCGACGCGGTGGCCGCCAGGCGCCTGGCCGCGGTGGCCGTATCGGGTCCGGTCGACCTGCTGGTCGCGCCGAGCATCGGTACGGTGCGGGTCGCGAACGGCACGGAGCTGCTCACGCGGATCACCGGCGGCGGCTGCGCGCTCGGTGCCGTCGTCGCCGCGTTCACCGCTGTCTCCCCCGAGGACCCGGGCGCGGCCGCCGTCGCCGCGACCGCGGTGCACACGATCGCGGCCGAGCTCGCGGCGCGCGAGGCCGGCGGACCGGGCACGTTCCAGCCGCTGTTCCTCGACCGCCTGGCGTCGCTCTCGCCGGACGACGTCGTGCGCACGGCGCGCATCACCGTGGAGTCCCCGGCGGTGGCCGCGTGAGCGCCGGTGGGTTCGGCGTGTACCTCGTGACCGACCCGGCGCTGTCGGACCGGCACGGCATCGGCGTGCTCGGGGTCGTCCGTGCCGCGGTGCACGGCGGGGTGCGGATCGTGCAGGTGCGCGACAAGGACGCCTCGGCCCGTGACCTGTTGGCGCTGACCGCCGCGGTGGCCGACGCCGTGGGCGACCGCGCGACCGTGGTGGTCGACGACCGGTTGGACGTCGCCCTGGCCGCGCGGCACGCCGGGCACCGGGTCGCGGGCGTGCACCTCGGCCAGTCCGACGTCCCCGTCACCGCCGCTCGCGCCCTGCTCGGAGCGGACGCGCACGTCGGACTGACCGCGAACACCCCGGAGCACCTCGCTGCCGTCGCCGCACTCCCCCGCGGCACGGTCGACCTGCTCGGGGTCGGCGTAGTGCACCCGACCGCGACGAAGGCGGACCACCCGCCGGCCCTGGGCCACGACGGGTTCGGCCGGCTCGCACGCGCGACGGACGTGCCGTGCGTGGCGATCGGCTGGGGTGACGCTCGACGACGTCCTGCCGCTCCGGGCAGCCGGTGCCGCGGGCGTGGCGGTCGTGTCGGGCATCTGTGCCGCAGCCGACCCGGGGTCCGCCGCGGCGGCGTTCGTGTCCGCGTGGGGCCCTGGACCCGACCACGGGGCGGAGGGGCGGCCGTCGGGTGGTGACGATCCGTTCCTCCCGTCCGACGTGACGCACCACGGGGCGGACGCATGAGCGTCCCGCGCGTCCTGAGCATCGCCGGGACCGACCCGACGGGTGGGGCGGGGATGCAGGCGGACCTCAAGGCCATCGCGGCGCACGACGGCTACGGCATGGGCGTCGTGACCGCGCTCGTCGCGCAGAACACGCACGGGGTGCGTTCGGTGCACGTGCCGGACGTCGCGTTCCTGCGCGAGCAGCTCGACGCGGTGTCGGACGACGTCGTGGTCGACGCCGTGAAGGTCGGGATGCTCGGCACCGCCGGGGTCGTGCGGGTCGTGACCGAGTGGCTCCTCGAGCACCGCCCGCCCGTCGTGGTGGTCGACCCCGTGATGGTCGCGACGAGCGGGGACCGGTTGCTCGACGAGGACGCCTCACGGGCGATGACGACGCTGCTCGGGCTCGCCGACCTCGTGACGCCGAACCGGGCGGAACTCGCGGTGCTCGCCGAGCTGGCCACCCTGCACGGACGGGCCCCGGACAGCGCGGAGGACCGGGCGCTCGCCATCGCCCGCACCTGGGACGTGCTCGTGCTCGCGAAGGGCGGCCACG
This sequence comes from Curtobacterium sp. SORGH_AS_0776, assembly GCF_031453355.1. Classification (NCBI taxonomy): domain Bacteria; kingdom Bacillati; phylum Actinomycetota; class Actinomycetes; order Micrococcales; family Microbacteriaceae; genus Curtobacterium; species Curtobacterium sp. SORGH_AS_0776. Next base: position 2,285,698 of record NZ_JAVIYU010000001.1, on the reverse strand, counting down.
ACGACGGCGACACCTCGGACGACGTGCTCGTCGGGCCCGCCGGGGTGCTCCGGACGTTCAGCGCGCCACGCGTCCGGACCACGAACACGCACGGCACCGGGTGCTCGCTGTCGAGTGCGATCGCGACGCTCGCGGCCCGCGACGGCGACTGGGAACTGGCCGTCGGCACGGCGAAGCGCTGGCTGACCGCGGCCCTCCGCGGCGCCGACGCCCTGCACGTCGGCACCGGGAACGGTCCGGTCGACCACGGCGCGCTCGTGCGTACGGAGCGGCCGGAGCCGAGGTGGACCGACCGCTGGTGGGACGACGTCGCCGAGGTCCTGCACGAGACGATCGCGTGCGACTTCCTCGCCGGGATGCGCGCCGGGACGCTCGACCCCGAGGTGTTCGCCGCGTACCTGGCGCAGGACGTCCACTACCTCCGCGCGTACGAGCGGCACCTCGCGCTGCTCGGCTCGTGGACGACCGGGGCCGAGGCCGCGTTCTGGCAGGCATCCGCCCAGGGCTGCGCCGACGAGGCCCGCGACCTGCACCACCGACGCCTCGCCGGCACGCACGCCGAGGACCCCGTCCACCCCGTCTGTGCCGGCTACCTCGCCCACTTGCAGGCCGCTGCCGACTCCGGGTCCGTCGCGGTCCTCGCCGCGGCGGTGCTGCCGTGCTTCCGCGTGTACGCGTGGGTCGGGACGCAGATCGGCACGGTCGGGTCGGACCACCCGTTCGCGGACTGGATCGGCGCGTACGGCGACCCGGGGTTCGCCGAGGCCTCCGCGGACGCGACCGCCCGGGTCGAGCGGCTCGCCGCAGCGGCGACGCCGGCCGAGCGCGGCGCCATGACGCGCGCCTTCCGCGCGTCGACCGCGTGGGAGCTCGCGTTCTTCCGGATGCCGACCGCGGGGACGGGCCCAGAGGCGGGCCCCGACTGTGCCGCCGGAACGACACCGTCCCGCTGAGCGCCGCGGTCCCTGACGCGGAAGCGACAGGGTGCCGTCACGATTCGACGGCACCCTGTCGCTTTCGCGGGCGGGGGCGGGCGGGCGGCGCGCGCGGACGGGTCGGACGGGCGGGCGGGCGGGGCGCGCGGGCGCGTCGGGCGGGGCGCGCGGACGGGGCGCGCGGGCGCGTCGGGCGGGGCGCGCGGACGGGGCGGGCGGCAGCGCGGCCAGGGACGCGGGGCGTCGCGGACGGGAGGCGCGGTGCGGGGCCGACCCGCGCCTCCAGTCCGTCAGCGGGTGGCGGGAGGCAGCCGCACCAGCTCGACCGACAGGTCGCGGCCGTCGACCGCACCGCGCATCCACGTGTGGTCCGGCTGGCGGCGCCGGTCGGTCGGCGAACCCGGGTTGAGCAGCCGCAGCCCCGACGGCGCGACCGTGTCCCACGGGATGTGCGAGTGGCCGAAGACGAGCACGTCGACGTCCGGGTACGCGGCCGTCATGCGACGCTCACGGCCCGTCGCGGCACCCGTCTCGTGCACCAGGGCGAACCGCAGGTCCTCGACGGCGAAGCGGGCCTCGAGCGGCAGGCGGTCGTCGAACTCGGGGCCGTCGTTGTTGCCGCGGACCCCCTCGAACCGCGCCGACCGGGCCTGGACGGCATCGAGCGTCGCGAGGTCCACCCAGTCACCGGCGTGCACCACGAGGTCCGCGGCGTCGATGTCCGCCCAGAGCCCGGCGGGCAGGTCCTTCGCCCGCTTCGGCAGGTGGGTGTCCGAGAGCAGGACGAACGAGGTCGTCACGGCGTGGTGCGTCCGGGCATCGGCAGCCCCGCCTCGTCCGCGGCGCCGAGCCGTTCGAGGAGCCCGGCGAGGAGCGCGATGTCGTCGTCCGACCAGCTCGCGAGCCGTTCGTCGAGCGCGTCGCGGTGCAGCTGCACGGAGCGTTCGAGTGCGGCACGGCCGGCATCGGTGGCCACGAGGGGCTTGGCGTTGCCGGTCCCGCCGTCGACCGTCCGGATGAGCCCGGCCGCCAGCAGCCCGGACAGCTGCCGCGAGATCGTGGAGCGGTTCAGCCGCAGGTACCGGGCGATGTCGATCGCCATGCAGCCCTCGTGCTGGACGACGAAGTCGACGAGGGACTGGTCGACGACGCTGAGGATCGCCTCCGAGCCGCGTGCCCGGATGCTCGCGCGGCGGGTGATGCGGGCGAGTTCCGTGTACGCGCGTCCGATGTCGCTGTTGCGGACATCGGGCCTCGGTTCGCTCATCGGACGGACTCCAGCCTGTCTGCGCCGGGACCTGCCGGCGGTGTTCGGTCCCGCCACCATACCGGCGGGTACGGATCGCGCCGGCTCAGTGACCCGCCGCGGCGGCCCGCAGGGCGGGGATGTCCAGCTTGACCATCTGCATCATGGCCTCGAAGACGCGGGCGTTGGCCTCGGGGTCGCCCGAGCCGGTCATCAGGTCGCCCATCATCGACGGGGTGACCTGCCACGCCACACCCCAGCGGTCGAAGAGCCACCCGCACCGGCTCGGACGGCCACCGTCGGCGAGCAGGGCGTCCCAGATACGGTCGAGCTCCTCCTGGTCGTCGACGTCCACCTGGAACGAGACCGCGTCGGTGTGCTCGTGCCCCGGACCGCCGTTCATCGCACGGTAGGGCTTGCCGAGGAGCGTGAACTCGACGACGAGGGTCTGCCCGTCCGGGGTCTTGCTCACGCTGTCGATGCTGCTGTCGGGGAAGAGCGACACGTAGTGCTCCGCCGCCTGCTCGGCCTGGTCGTCGTACCAGAGGAACGGGGTGATCGTCGGCATGGGCGGGGCCTTCCGGTTCGGCTCAGTCCGCAGCGCCACGGCTGAGCAGGTCTGCCTTCTCGGGGTGTTCGTCGAACCACTTGCCGACGAACCAGCACATCGGGACGATGCGCCGGGTGGAGTTCGCCTCGACGTCGGCGACCGCGAAGTCGACGAGTTCGGCGGCGTACCCGTGCCCGCGGTGCTTCGGCACCGTGTACGTGTGCGGGAACGCGATCGCGTCGCCGTTTTCGCGGTAGTCGAGGACGCTCACGAGTTCGCCGCCGACGTACATCGCGTAGCGGTCCTGGTCGGCTTCGTCGCGGAACTCGTGGTCCATGCCGCCATCATGCACCCTCGGCGCGGGCGCGGGACGCGTCCGGGAATGGGCGGGTCGGGGTCGGGCGTTGCTCGGACACCATGACGACAATCGGCATCATCGGCGCAGGCAACATCGGATCCCAGCTCGCACGGCTGGCGGTGCGGAACGGACACGAGGTGGTGATCGCGAACTCCCGCGGCCCCGAGACCCTCACGGACCTGGTCACGGAGCTCGGCGAGGGTGCCCGGGCCGCGACCCGCGACGAGGCGGCCGCCGCTGGCGAGATCGTCGTCGTCACGACCCCGCTCGCCGCGATCGAGACCATCCCGGCCGGACCCCTCGAGGGCAAGGTCGTGATCGACACGAACAACTACTACCCGCAGCGCGACGGCCACATCGAGGCGCTCGACTCCGAGACCACCACGACCGCGGAGCTCCTGCAGGACCACCTGCCCGGCGCCCGGGTCGTGAAGGCGTTCAACCACATCGGCGCCGCGGACCTCACCGGCCACGCCTCCGCCGCGGGCACCCCGGACCGTCGCGCGCTCGTGGTGGCCGGGGACGACGCCGAGGCCAAGCGGGTCGTGTCGGACCTCATCGACCAGTTCGGGTTCGACGTCGTGGACGCCGGGCCCCTTGCCGAGGGCTGGCGCATCCAGCGCGACACCCCCGGGTACGGCCCGCGGCTGACCGCGGCGGAGCTGCGCGAGGCGCTCGCGTCCGCGGAGCGGTACCGCGACATGTAGGTCGCGACCCCTGCGGGACGGGAGGCGCGGGTCGGTCCGGCACCGCGCCTCCCGTCCCGCACCCGCCCGCCCGCCCACCCGCCCGCAGCTGCGAGGCGAGACTCGGCCCCGCGGACAGTTCCGCGGCCGATCGGCCACGAAACTGTCCGCCGAGCCGAGACTCGGCGCCCGCGGCGCGCCGGCGGTGCCGGCTCAGGCGCCGTCGAAGACGAGCGTCATCTCGGCGAGGTCGTCCTCGGACGGCTCCCACGCCGTCCCGGCCTCGGCGTTCTGCCGGATCTGCTCCGGCTTCGTCGCTCCCGCGATGACGCTCGACAGCCCGGGCTGTGCCAACAACCACGCGAAGGTCGCCTGCAGCATCGTGACGCCGCGCTCGTCGCAGAACCGCTGGAACTCCTCGAGGATCTCCCACGGCGCGTCCTGCAGCAGCTGCGGCTTCGCCGTGGTGAGCCGCCCGTCCGAGGGCCCGCCGGCCTTCGTGTACTTGCCCGTCAGCAGGCCGTTGTAGAGCGGGAAGTACGGCAGGAACCCGAGCGCGTACGCACGGACGGCCGGCAGCACCTCGTCCTCGACGCCCCGGGCGAGCGGGCTGTACTCGTTCTGCGCGGACACGAACGCCGTGGTGCCGGCGATGGAGGCGGTGAGCTCGGCCTCGGCGATCTGCCACCCCGCGAAGTTCGAGTGGCCGATGTAGCGGATCTTGCCCTCGCGGACGAGGTCGTCGAGCACGGACAGCGTCTCCTCGATCGAGGTCACGTCGTCCGGGCCGTGCATCTGGTAGAGGTCGATCCAGTCCGTCCCGAGGCGCTTGAGCGACGACTCGACCGCCAGCCGCACGTACCGCCGGGAGCCCCGCACCCCCCAGTCCGGCCCGTTCACCCCCTGCATGTCCATGCCGAACTTCGTGGCGAGGACGACCTCGTCGCGACGTCCCGCGATGGACCTGCCGAGGAGTTCCTCGGACAACCCTCGCCGGCCGCCGTAGACGTCCGCCGTGTCGAACAGGGTGACGCCGGCGTCGAGGGCCGCGTGGACGACGGCGTCCGTGCCCTCCTGCGTCTCGGTCAGCGTGCCGGGTCGGCCGAAGTTGTTGCAGCCGATGCCGACGGTGGAGACGACGAGCCCCGACGGCCCGAGTGGACGGTGTTCGATTCCGGTCATGCCCCGACCGTACCGGCGACCCCGGAACTGGGGCTGCGCCAGCCGCACGGGTTGCCGTTAGAACTGACGATGGATCAGCCTACGGAGGGAGCACCGCAGTGGCATCGCATCGCATGCCGGACGAGGACCGGCCGCGTCGCGCCGTCCCCGACTGGGTCACGGCTCCCCCCGAGGGCGCGGCAGACGGCCTGGAGGCGCGCCCCGCCCCCGTCGCACCCGCCCCCGCTCCGGAGACGGCCGGCCCCGGCAGCACGCTCCCCGCACCGCCCGCCACACCGGCACTCGTCGACGACGACATCGTGGTGCCCGACTTCCCGCCGGAGGAGCACCTCCTGCCCCCGGCCCCGACCTCGCCCGCGGTGCACACGGTCCCGGTCGACACGGCCTCGGTCGGCCCCGCACCGGTCTCGCCGATCGACGCCGTCGGTGCCGTCGGTGCCGCGGCCGTCACGCCGGGGGCCGCACCCGCTCCCGCCGCGCCGGCCGTCCCGGCGGGCCCCAGCGTCCCGGTCGTCGGTCAGCCCCGGTTCTCCGTGCCGGGCCTCGAGCACGTCGTCGTCGAGGGGTCGGAACCGGCTCCGTCGGGACCGATCGGGTACCGCACCCCCGCCCGGTTCGCTCACCAGCGCCCCGCCGCTCCGTCCGCTGCGGCTCCGGCGACCGCCGCTCCGGCTGCGTCGCCGGCCTTCGACGCCGTCATCGCTCCGCCGGCACCCGGGGGCCCGGGATCGACACCGGCTGCCCGGGCGGATGCACTGCCGCCGACCGAAGCGCTCCCCCTGATCGACCTGCCGACCCGCGGCTCGGACACGGGACGCGGTCGGTCGACGAGCCCACGGACGCCGAAGGGCACGAAGCCCTCGAAGGGCACGAAGGCCACGAAGGCCCCGAGGCCCGCCCGGCCGTCGCGCACGAGGAAGCCGACCGCGAGGACCGCGACCGACGCGCCGCCGGCGGTGGACGCAACCACCCCGGCTGCCGCGACGGTGCGTGGCGGGGGCGGGCCGCGCCTCCAGGCAGCCGGGACGACGCAGCGGGTGGGGACGACTCCCGGGGGCGTCCTCGGCGCCCTCGCCGGCCTCGCCACCCTCGGACTCGGCGCGTGGTGGTTCACCGCCCCCGCGACGGTGCACGGTGTCGGGCTGGTGCTCGGCGTGCTCGCGCTCCTGCTCTCGATCGTGACGCTGCGGCGGCCCGAGGCGACGTGGCAGCGGCCGCTCGCGCTCCTCGGTGCCGTGCTCGGCGGGGTCGGGACGCTCGTGCTGCTGTGGGCCGTGGCCTCGGCGGTGCTGCCGCTCGTCGGCGTGACCCTGCCGGACCTCACCGGGACGGGGACGGTCCCGACGCTCGCGCCGTAGCGCGCCGCGCCCGTCACACCGCGCGGACCACCCCGCGGGACAGGATCGCGTTCGTGAGGGCGTCGATCGGTTCCCGCTGCACCGTCGGGTTCGCGATGAGCACGTAGTCGACCGCCGGGAGGTCCGGCAACGCCAACCGCTGCGACACCTTCACGAGGTCCGCCGGGATGAGCGAGTGCGGGAACACCGCGACCCCGATCCCCGCGCGGACGGCCGCGAGCACCCCGTTCACGTCGCGCGTGTTGCAGGTGATCCGCCACGTGCGACCGGCGGACTCGAGCGCGTCGATCGCCATCTGTCGACTGATGCTCGGCGCCTGGTACGCGATGAGCGGCACGGGCTCCCCCGGCTCCAGCGCGATGCCGTCCTGCGCCATCCAGACCATCTGGTCGGTCGCCACACGGGTGCCCTCGGCGGACTCCCCCGCGGTCTGCTTGATGAACACGAGGTCGAGCTGCCCCGCGTGCACCCGGCGGAGCAGCGGTGAGGACTGGTTCACCGTCAGCTCGAGGTTCACCTGCGGGTGCAGCCGTCGGAAGTCCCGCAGGATCCGGGGCAACTGCGTGATCGCGAGGTCGTCGGCCGCCCCGAACCGGAGCCGCCCGCGGGTTGCCGCTCCTGAGAAGTACGCGTCGGCGGTGGCGTGCGCCGCGAGGATCGTCCGCGCGAACCCGGCCATCGCGTCCCCGTTGTCGGTGAGCGCCACGCCCCGGGTGTCCCGCGCGACGAGGGTCCGGGAGACGGCCGTCTCGAGCCGCCGCACGTGCTGCGACACCGTGGGCTGGCTGATGCCGAGCCGGGCGCCGGCCTGGGTGAAGCTCCCGGTCTCGGCGACCGCGAGGAACGTCTGCAGCAGAACCGGATCCAGCACCGGACACCCTTCGTCGTGACGACCCCATTCGACTTCGCAATGGAGTGATAGCCACCATAGGGGTATCGAATGGGCCGCGCGCAGTTAGTTTCGAGTGGGTACAGTCCCGCCTGCTCCACCTCGACCTCCGGAGACCCCCACTCGTGAGTGCGTCATCGACGACCCTCCCCCCGCCCACCGAACCGCTGCCGATCCAGGCCACCAGACCGCCGTGGCGCCACACCCTCATCGCCCTGTCGGTGCCGAACTTCCGGCTCTTCACCGCCACGAACCTCGTCGCGATGACCGCCGGCTGGATGCAGCGCATCGCGCAGGACTGGCTCGTCCTGCAGCTCACCGGGTCGGTCGCGCAGGTCGGCATCACGGTCGCGTGCCAGTTCGCGCCGATGCTGCTGTTCGGGCTCCTCGGCGGAGTGCTCGTCGACCGGTTCTCGAAGCGCGCCCTGATGATGATCACGCAGGGCTCGTTCGCCGTACTGTCGGCCCTGCTCGCCGTCCTGACGCTGTCCGGGGTGGTGCAGGCGTGGCACATCTGGGCGATCGCGTTCGTCGTCGGCATGGTCACCGTCATCGACAACCCCGCGCGCCAGGTGTTCGTCACCGAGATCGTCGGCCACGAGCACCTGCGCAACGCGATCAGCGTGAACTCGTCGGTCTTCCAGCTCGGCGGCATGATCGGCCCCGCCCTCTCCGGAGCGCTGCTCGTCGCGGTCGGCGCCGGCTGGTCGTTCGGCGTCAACGCGATCGCCTGCGTCGCCGTGGTCGTGACGCTCGGGTTCCTGAAGGTCTCGGAGCTCCACCGCACACCCCCGGCACCACGCGGGAAGGGGCAGCTCGTCGAGGGCCTCCGCTACGCCGTCCGGAAGCCGACCATCATCGTGCCGGTCATCCTCGTGGCGTTCTTCTCGGTCTTCGCGCTGACGATGCCGGTGCTGCTGTCGGCGTTCGCGTCCGAGGTGTACGACGTCGGCGCTGGTGGCTACGGCGTGTTCAACTCCGCGGTCGCGATCGGCGCCCTGGCCGGCGCACTGCTCTCGACGCGACGCGCCACCGTCCGGCTCCGCACCATCGTCGGCGGGGTGTTCTGGACGGGGATCCTGCTCGTGGTCTCCGGCTCGATCCCGGTCATCGCGCCGTTCACCGTCGCGCTCGTCGCCGTCGGGATGTCGCAGCTGCTCTTCCAGACCGCGTCGAACTCGCTCGTGCAGCTGTCCTCGAACGTCGCGATCCGAGGCCGGGTGATGTCGCTCTACGTCCTCGTGCTGCTCGGAGGGCAGGCGATCGGCGGCCCCCTCATGGGCCAGGTGGTCGACCACTTCGGGGCCCACGTCGGGATGGTCGTCGCCGGAGGCGTGCCGGCCGCGGCCGCGGCCGTCGTCGGGCTCGTGCTCGCCCGCCGCGGCGGGCTTCACCTGGCGGTGCGGATGCGGCACCACATGCCGGTGCCGTCGATCGTCGGGCACCGCTGACGCGTCGGACGGGAGGCGCGGTGCGGGCAGGCGCCGCGCCTCCCGTCCGACGCGTGGTCGCGCTGGCGCCGCCGCGTGGCGCCGCGCGCGCCGCACAAGCAAAGTCACCCGGAACCGCGCGGAGGCGCGGTTCCGGGTGACTTTGGTTGTGCGGAGGCGAACCGAACCGCCTAGTAGGCGACCCCGAAGCGCGCCTGGTGGTGTGCCGGCGAAGCGATCTCGTCGACGAACGCGATCGCGAAGTCCTCGCCGGAGATGTCCGAGTTGCCGTCGGCGTCGGTGAGCAGGACGTCGTCGGTGGTGCGGTAGGTGCCACGACGCTCGCCGGGGTTGTAGCCACCGAAGGCAGCGGCCGGGCTCACGTAGAACCAGTCGACCTCGGTGTCCGACGCGCGGAGAGCCTCGAGGACCTGACCGTGGCTCTTCGCCTCGCCCTTGAACGCGTCGGGGAACTCAGCCGTGTCGTACAGCGCCGGGCCTCCCTCGGCGACGAGCAGTGAACCGGCACCCCCGACGATGCCGAGGCGCGCACCGGCTGCAGCGGCGGCGTCGACGAACGGCTGGAACTTGTCCTTGAGCTCACTGCCGTCGGCCTGCACGGCGTGGAGTGCGACGACGATGACGTCGGCGCCCTTCGTGACCTCGGCGACGAAGTCGGTGTCGAAGGCGTCACCCTGCGCGAGGGTGAGCCCCTCGGCCGGCTCGAGCTTCGAGGTGTCACGGGCGACGGCGGTGACGGCGATGCCGCGGGAGAGGGCCTCGCGGGTGATGGCGGAGCCGGCGTAGCCGGTGCCACCAAAGACGACGATGCTGGTCATGGAGCAGTCCTTTCGTGGAACGTTGACACTCACCGTACAAGCGTTACTCTCTTTGAGTAAGTAGGCACCTCACGGTGCGTAATGGAGGTCGTCGTGTCAGCACTCGAGTACAGCCCCTACGCCGCCGAGTGTCCCTCGCGACAGCTGCTCGACCGCATCGGCGACCGGTGGAGCGTCCTGACGATCGGCACCCTCGCCGACGGTCCGGCACGCTACTCGGCGATCGCCACCCGCGTGCAGGGCGTCTCGCAGAAGATGCTCACGCAGACGCTCCGGGCGCTCGAGCGCGACGGACTCGTCACCCGCACGGTCTTCCCCAAGATCCCGCCGCACGTCGAGTACGAGCTGACCGATCGCGGCCGGTCGCTGCGCGAGGTGCTGAAGCCGCTCGAGGACTGGGCGACCTCACACATGGACGACGTCGCGGTCTCCCGCGAGCAGTACGACACCCGGCCTCGCTGAGCGCACCCGGAATCCCCACGCGACCGCCGTGGTTGCCTGGGGACATGCGATCAGTCGTCTACTCGAAGCCCGGTGACTCGTCCGTCCTGACCCTCGAGGAGCGTCCGCTCCCGGATCCCGGTCCCGGCGAGGTGCGTGTCCGTGTCGTCGTCTCTGGTGTCAACCCGACCGACTGGAAGGCCCGCGCCGGCGGCACGTACGGCGACGGCCTGCCGTTCCCCGAGATCACGCCGAACCAGGACGGCGCCGGAGTCGTGGACGCGGTCGGCGAGGGTGTCGACGGACTGTCCGTCGGTGACCACGTCTGGCTGTACATGGCGGCGGCGAGTCGCCCGACCGGCACCGCCCAGGAGTACACCGTCGTGCCCGCCGCCCGTGCCGTCCCGCTGCCGGAGGGTACGAGCTTCGACGTCGGCGCCTCGCTCGGGGTCCCGGCGATGACCGCGCACCGTGCCCTCACGACGCACGAGCACGGTCCGGACCGGCTCACTCCGGGAGCCCTCGACGGCAAGACGGTGCTCGTCGCCGGCGGTGCGGGAGCCGTCGGACACGCGGCGATCCAGCTCGCACGCTGGGCCGGCGCGACCGTGGTCACCACCATCAGCTCGGACGCGAAGGCCGCGCTCGCCACCGCCGCCGGGGCGCACCACACGGTGAACTACCGCGACGAGGACGCCGCCGCGCGGATCCGCGAGATCGCCCCCGACGGTGTCGACATCGTCGTCGAGGTCTCGATCCCGCAGAACGCCGGGCTCGTCGCCGAGGTCCTGGCGAACCACGGCGTCGTGTCGATCTACGCGAACAACGGCGGCGACGAGGCCACCCTGCCGATCCGCCCGAACATGAGCGTCAACGCCCGCTACCAGTTCCTGCTGCTGTACACGATCGGCGACGAGGCGCTCGCGGCAGCGGCCGAGGACGTCACCGCGGCGCTGCGCGACGGCGTGCTCCCCGTCGGCGAGGACGCGGGCCTGCCGCTCGTGCGGTTCGCCCTGGAGGACACCGCGGCAGCGCACGACGCCGTCGAGCAGGACACCGTCGGCAAGGTGCTGATCGACGTCAGCACGGAGTGACGAAGCGCTGCGTCCGCCCGGGTCGGGTGGACGCAGCGCTCCGGTGGTCGGCGCCGCGGGGCTGGTTCAGCGGGAGAGCGCAGCAGCGAGGCGTGCCTCGAAACGGCGGCGGGCAGCGACCCGCTCCCGCTCGATGTTGGCGGCGATGACCTCGAGGTCTTCGTAGTCGGCGTCGGTCGTGTCGTCGGTCCAGTTCGGGGTGTACACCCGGGACCGACCGAAGGGCTTCGGTTCGGGGGTCACGATGGTCATGTGGGGATGGTACGTCGAGCGTCCGACAAATCGTGTGCGCATCACGGGCCTTTCCTGCGGTTGCGGTCGCGGTCCGGGAACGGGGTCGCGAGCGAGAACGCGATGGCCATGAACGAGGCCATCAGCGCGACGTACTTGGCGTCGAGGTCGGTGAACGCGTCCGGCGCCGGCGAGTCCACGGTGAGCATGCCGAACGAGTACTCCTCCGACCGGATCACGACCGAGACGTACGAGCGGTAGCGGGGTTCGAACCCGGGCAGGTCCTCGTCGGCGTCGACGTCGGTGGCACGGTCGCCGACCACCCGCGGGCCGCCGCCGACCAACACCCAGTCGAGGTTGCGGTCGCCGTACGGGGTCCCCGCCCGGAACACGCCGGCGGTGTCCTCCGCACCCCCGTGCCCGATCGGTTCGAGGCCCCGCAGGTCCTCCGACAGCTGGTAGACGTTCGCACGGACGTCGGGCACGCCGGGGAGCAGGTAGAACGCGAGCGCCACGGCGACCCGGTCCGCGAACGCCGGCAACTCCTGCCGGCGGTCCCGCCGATGCAGCTCGGCGAACCGGGCGAGCCGCGTGGCGAGCTGCCCGAACGCGTACCGGACGGCCGTCCCCTGCTCGAGCTCGGTCGACCGCGCCACCGCCGCCGCAGCCGTGACCGACGCCTCGGCCCGTCGGGCGCGGACGACCTGCACGACCACCGCGGCAGCGAGCACGACCAGCCCGAACACGACGAGCGAGACCTTCACCCCTGGAGCCACGACGAGGTTCGGCAGCTGGAAGGCAGCGGTCGGCGCAGTCGCGACCACGATCGGCCACACGACCGCTCCGGCCCGGCGTCGCCCACGACCCGTCGTGGCCTGGTCCCCTGTCATGTCGACGACGCTAGGACACCCCACCGACGCTGACGGAGTTGTCCACAGGGTGACGTTGTTGTCCCCTGCAACGCGGACTTGACCCCCGAACAGGGGGCGAGCACGATCGGGCCATGAAGCAGCGAACGAACCTCAGAGGCCTCGCCCTCGCCGGAGCCGCCGCAGCAGCCGCCGCCATGACCCTGCTCGGCGGTGGCCTCGGCGCGACCGCGGCGAGCGCCGCCACCGTCTCACCGCAGGTCATCGGCGGCGAGCAGGCACCGAGCACCCCGTGGGAGGTGCAGCTCGTCTTCCAGCAGGGCGGCACCGGCACGTACGGGTGCACCGGCGAACAGCTCAACGCCTCGTGGGTGCTCACCGCCGAGCACTGCGTCGACGGCACCACGGCGATGAACGTCTACCACTCGAACAGCACGACGAACCGGGGCGCGGCGACCGCGGCGGACCGGCTCTACTCCGCGCCGTCCGGGGACATCGCGCTCGTGCACCTCAGCACGCCGAAGACCCTCTCCTCGTACGCCCAGCTCGACCTCGCGTACACCACGAAGAGCTCCGGCACCGGCACGATCCTCGGCTACGGCAACCGCGCGAACAGCGTGCCGACGACGGGGCTCTACCAGGCGACCGTCAACCTCACGGGGAGCTCCACGGACGCGTACGGCGGACGCGCGCAGCACGTCACCGGCGTGACCGGCGCCTCCAACCACGGCGACTCCGGCGGCGCGCTCGTCGTGAACGGCAAGGTCGTCGGCGTCTGCTCGACCGGCGACGTGGCCGACCCCGGCGCGAACACCCACGCCGGCTCGAACTACGCCGTCCTCACCCAGTCCGCCAGCTGGATCCGCTCGACCGCGGGCGTCTGACCCAGCGCACCCACCACGGGACGGGAGGCGCGGTGCGGGCCCGCACCGCGCCTCCCGTCCTCCTGTGTGCCGACCAGTGCCCCGCTCGGTCGCTCTCCACAGGTCGCGTTGCGCGCCCCTGCGCGTCGTCTGCACCTGGTAAGCAAGACGCATGACCGACGTCTCCACGCCTGCGCCCGGAACCAGAGCACTCGTCCTCGGCGGTGGTGGCGTCGCCGGCATCGCCTGGGAACTCGGGGTGCTGTCCGCCCTGCAGGACGCCGGGGTGGACCTCGACGCCGCGGACCTCGTCGTCGGGTCCAGCGCCGGCAGCGTCGTCGGCACCTTCGTCCGGTACGGCGCGGTGCAGCAGGCGTACGACCAGCAGCACGCAGCCGTCCCGACGACCTACGAGGAACCCGTCCCCATCGACGGCGAGGACTTCCAGCAGCGCATCGGCGCCGTGCTCAAGGGAGCCTCGTCCGACCAGGACGCCCGCGCCCGACTGGGCCTCCTCGCCCAGCGCACCACCGACGGGCAGACCGACGACGAGCGCACGGCCACCTTCGCCGAGACCCTCCCGTCGACGGAGTGGCCGGCGAAGCCGCTCGCCCTCACCGCGATCGACGCGACCGACGGCACCTTCCGCGTGCTCACCGCGGCCGACGCCGTGCCGCTCCCCCGCGCCGTCGCCGCGAGCTGCTCGGTGCCGCTCGTCTGGTCACCGGTCGGGATCGAGGGCCGTCCCTACGTCGACGGGGGCATGCGCTCCGCCACGAACGCCGACGTCGCCGCCGGGTACGAACGCGTCCTCGTGATCGCGTGCGGTCCTGAGGGTCCGTCGCCGCTCGGGCCGTGGCTCGACGTCGCGGTCGAGGGGCTCCGGGCTGCCGGCAGCTCGGTCGAGGTCGTCGTCGCGGACAGCACCTCGCAGCAGGCGTTCGGCACGAACTCGCTCTCGCTGTCGACTCAGGCACCCGCCGCCGATGCCGGACGGACGCAGGGCGCTGCCGTGGCCGAGGGCATCGCCGCGTTCTGGGCGTGAGTTCTCCACAGACCGCCGGGTGACCGTGTCGGGTTCCGGGAGCGCCGCTAGCGTGGGTGCATGACGACGCCGTTCTCGGACCTCGACCAGTACACAGCCCTCCCCCGCGTGGACGGGATCGCGGTGAGTCCGGACGGCTCCCGGGTCGCGCTGACCGTCAGCGTGCTCGATGCCGACGGCACGGGCTACCGACGGTCGGTCTGGGCGGTCCCCGGAACGGCGGACGCTGCGGCCGCTCCGGTGCGCCTGACGCGCTCGGCCAAGGGCGAAGGCGGCGTCTCGTTCACGCGCACCGGTGACCTGCTGTTCGTCTCCGGCCGCCCCGACGGCGACGGCGACAAGGACAGCGACGCCGCACAGCTCTGGGTCCTGCCCGCTGCCGGTGGTGAGGCACGACCGGTCACGAAGCTCGCGGGCGGGGTCGGTGGCGTCCTCGACACCGCATCGCACACGGACACCATCGCGGTCACGGCCGGGCTGCTGCCGGGTGCCGGCACGGACCGGACCGGCGTGGTCGCCGCCGACGCCGAGCTGCGCGGACGCCGGAAGGACCGGAAGGTGCAGGCGATCCTGCACGAGACGTACCCGGTCCGGTTCTGGGACCACGACCTCGGCCCCGACGAGACGCACGTGCTGACGCTCGACCTCGGGACGCTGCAGGAGCAGGCGACCACACCGTCAGCGACCGCCGCCGATCCCTCCGATGACGATGCCGGACCGTCCTACCCGGCGCACCTCCCCGCGCTCACCGACCTCACCCCCGCTCCGGGGCGATCGCTCGAACACGTCGACGGGGTCCTCACGCCCGACGGCTCGGTCGTCGTCGCCACGGTCGGCGTGCAGGAAGCCCGCGGGTCCCGTTCGACGATCGTCGCGTTCGACGTCGCGACGGGCACGCGCACCGTGCTGCTCGACGACCCCGATGTCGACCACGAGATGCCGACGATCAGCCACGACGGCCGGACGCTGGCATGGGTCCGGACCGAGCGGTTCACACCCCGCGGTGCGACCGAGCAGGAGATCTGGATCGCCCGGCTCGACGGGTCCGCGCTGTCCGACGCACGGCGGATCGCGGCCGAGTGGGACCGTTGGCCGAACGAGCTCGTGTTCGCGCACGACGACGGTGCGCTCCTGGCGACGGCGGACCACGACGGTCGCGCACCGGTGTTCCGGCTCCCGCTCGACGGCGGCGCCGTCGAGCAGCTCACCCACGACGACTGGGCGTACTCGAGCCTGCGCGTGGCGGCGGTGAGCG
Organism: Curtobacterium sp. SORGH_AS_0776; assembly: GCF_031453355.1. Taxonomy (NCBI): domain Bacteria; kingdom Bacillati; phylum Actinomycetota; class Actinomycetes; order Micrococcales; family Microbacteriaceae; genus Curtobacterium; species Curtobacterium sp. SORGH_AS_0776. The sequence continues at coordinate 2,270,427 of NZ_JAVIYU010000001.1, read as the reverse complement.
GGACCGTGGTGGCGCTCCGTGCCTCCTGGGCCGCGCCGCTGCACCCCGTCCGGATCGAGGCCGACGGCACCGTGACGACCCTGCCGACCCCGGCGCCGCTGCCCGAGGTGCCCGGCCACCTCGAAGAGGTCGAGACGACCGCGGCCGACGGCTCCCGCGTCCGCGGCTGGCTCCTCCTGCCGAACGACGACGCCGGCACCGCCCCGCATCCGCTGCTGCTCTGGATCCACGGTGGTCCGCTCAACTCGTGGAACCAGTGGTCCTGGCGGTGGAACCCGCAGCTCGCCGCGGCCCGTGGGTACGCCGTGCTGCTGCCGGACCCGGCACTGTCGACCGGGTACGGACTCGACTTCATCAACCGCGGCTGGAACGCCTGGGGGCAGGCGCCGTTCACCGACCTCATGGCGATCACGGACGCGGTCGTCGCCCGTGACGACGTCGACGAGACCCGGACGGCCGCGATGGGCGGGTCCTTCGGCGGCTACATGGCGAACTGGGTCGCCGGGCACACCGACCGGTTCCGGGCGATCGTCACGCACGCCAGCCTCTGGGCGCTCGACCAGTTCAACGGCACGACGGACATGTCGCAGTACTGGCAGTCGATCTTCGACGAGACCGGGCTGCACGAGAACGACCCGCACCGGTTCGTCGCGGACATCACGTCACCGATGCTCGTGATCCACGGCGACAAGGACTACCGGGTGCCGATCGGCGAGGGGCTGCGTCTCTGGTCGGAGTTGGCGGAGCACCACGCGGCGGACGACGGGACGATGCCGCACCGGTTCCTGTACTTCCCGGACGAGAACCACTGGGTGCTGAAGCCGCAGCACTCGGTGGTCTGGTACGAGACGGTGTTCGCGTTCCTCGAGCAGCACGTGCTCGGGGGCGACTGGCGGCGGCCGGAGTTGCTCGGGTAGCGGGGCGGCGCGCGGCGTCAGTGGGGAGGCGCCGAGCCGGAACGACATCGTCGCTGTCGTACGACATCGGCGATGTCGCACCCGCGCGCCCGCAACCGTTGCACACGCAACGAACGACATCGTCGCTGTCGTACGACCTCGGCAATTTCGCACCCGCGCGTCCGCAACCCTTGCACGCGCAACGAACGACACGTCCACTGTCGTACGACAACGATCGTGTCGTTCCGCAGCGGCACCCGAACGCTTCCGCTGCGGCCCGGCCCAGCCCAGCCCAGCCCCGCCCGGCCCGCCCCTCAGACGAACGCAGCCTGCCCCGTGATCGCCCGCCCCACGATGAGCGTGTTCACCTCGCGCGTCCCCTCGTACGAGTAGATCGCCTCGGCGTCCGCGAAGAACCGCGCGACACCCTTCTCGAGCACGATCCCGTTGCCGCCCTGCACCTCGCGGCACCACCCCACGGTCTCGCGCATCTTCGCCGTCGCGAACGCCTTCGCCATCGCCGAGTGTTCGTCTGCCCCGGTGCCGGCGTCCTGCATCGCCGACGCCTGCGTGCACAGCGCGATCGACGCGGTGATGTTCGCGAGGGACTTCACGAGCAAGTCCTGCACCATCTGGTGCGCTGCGATCGGCTTGCCGAACTGCACGCGCGAACGGGCGTAGTCGAGCGCGGCCTCGTAGGCGCCGACCGCGATGCCGATCGCCTGCCACGCCACCTCGGTGCGGGTCAGGCGGAGCACCTCGGCGGTCGCGCGGAACGAGTCGGCGTGCTGCAGCCGGCGCGACTCCGGCACCCGGACGCCGGTCATGACGATGTCGGCGTTCTGCACCCCGCGGAGTGCGATCTTGTCCTCGATCTTCGTCGCCGTGAACCCCGGCGTGTCCGTCGTGACGAGGAAGCCCTTCACCTGACCGTCGGCGACGTCCTTCGCCCAGATCACGACGACGTCCGCGAAGGTCGCGTTGCCGATCCAGCGCTTCTCGCCGTCGAGCACCCACGTGTCGCCCTCGCGCCGGGCCGTCGTGCGGAGCCCCCGAGCGGAGTCGCTGCCGGACAGCGGCTCGGTCAGCCCGAACGCCCCGACGAGCTCGCCGGAGGCCATGCGCGGCAACCACTCCTGCTGCTGCTCGTCACTGCCCGCCACCGCGATCGAGTTCATCGCCAGGCCGGACTGCACCCCGATGAAGGTCGCGACGCTGGCGTCCACACGCCCGAGCTCGAGCGCCGCCCACCCGCGGTACACCGCCGAGTTCTCGAACTGCCGGACGAGCGGGATGCCCGGCCCGTACATGCCGAGCTCGGACAGCGGCTTGATCACCTGCATCGGGAACTCGGCGCGCGCCCAGTACTCGTCCGCGATCGGGCGCACGTCGGACTCGAGGTACGTGCGCAGCCGTCCGAGTGACTCGCGCTCCTGGTCGGTCAACCCCTCCTGGAACCGGTAGAAGTCGGACTCGAGGAGCGCGGGGATGGCCGTCGTCAGTGACATACACTGATCGTGCATCATTCTGCGAAACGTTGCAAGGGAGGAGCGCGTGTACACATCGGATTCTGCGCTGCGCGCGTTCCGGGAGGCGCGACACACCTTCATCGCCGGCTCACGCATCGACATGGGCGCGCTCGCCGCCTCGCTCGGCGTGGACCGCACGTCGCTGTTCCGGTGGGTGGGCAACCGTGACCGGTTGCTGTCCGAGATCCTCTGGTCCCTCGCCGTGCCGACGTTCGACGCGGCCGCCGCCGCGGCTGCTCCCGCCGGAGCCCCGCGCATCATCGACGTGCTCGACCGGTTCACGGCGGACCTGATCGACGCGCCCTACTTCCGGTCGTTCCTCACCCGCGAGCCCGCACGGGCACTCCGTCTGCTGACCACGACCGAGAGCGACGTGCAGAGCCGGTTCGTCGGCCGGGTCACCGCCCTGGTCGAGGAGCAACGCGTCGCCGGTGCGTTCGACCCGACGCCGCTCTCCGCCGAGGAGCTCGCCCGGCTGCTCGTCCGGATCTCCGAGTCCTTCACGTACGCCGACCTCATCTCCGGGGAGACGCCGGACCCCGAACGCGCACGAGCCACGTTCGAGTACGTCCTCCGACCGACCACGACAGGAGCCCGATGACCATCGCCGACTACCCCTTCGTCCGGCTCTACCCCACCCGGTGGAACGACAACGACATGTTCGGGCACGTGAACAACACGATCTACTACAGCGCGATGGACAACGCGGCCACCTACTGGTTCCGCGAGGAAGCCGGCCTCGACCCGTTTGCGTCCGAGTGGATCGCGGTGCTCGTGTCGTCGAGCTGCCGGTTCGTCGAGTCGGCGGTGTGGCCCGACGTCATCGAGGTCGGGATGCGGTCGAAGCACCTCGGGAACACGAGCCTGTCGTGGGAGTTCGGCCTGTTCCGGCAGTCCGACGGCGCGCTGCTCGCGACCGGGGAGTTCGCGCACGTCATCATCGACCGCGAGGGCGCCCGTCGGCCGATCCCCCTCCCGGACGACCTGCGCGAGCTCGTCACCGCCACGATGACCATGGCGGCGAACGAGCCTCAGGGGCGGTAGTCCTCGCGGCGGGGGTTGTTGAGCCGCACCGCGAGGTCGTCACCGGCCGAGTCGTGGCCGTTGCGCGTGCCGATCACCTTCACGATGGTCGACAGCACGAAGCCGATCCCCCGGCCGATGACCCGCACGATGCGCATGCGTCGAGGATAGCTCGCGTCAGCCCTTCAGAGCCGCCAGCTCGAGGTTGATGTCGTCGGGGTCCTGCACCGACAGGATGACCATGCCCGCGTCACCGAGGTCAGTCACCTCGCCGTGCTCCACCCCGGCCGCGTCGAGTCGCGCGGCCGCCTCGTGGAGTTCGTCCACCGACCCGACGACGAAGCTCACGTGGTCGAGGCCGACCGTCTCCGAGTCGAACCGCTGCCCCGCCGGCGCCACTGGACGGAGCCCGAACACCTGGTCGCCGAGACGGAAGACGCTGCCGCCGTAGAAGCGCTCCCGGTCCTCGCGGACGCCCGGCTCGTCGACCTGGTCGCTGAAGTCGATCGCCGGGTCGGTGCCGAGCAGCTGCTGGTAGAAGGCCTTGCTGCGGTGGATGTCGGTCACGGTCACGCGGACGTGGGCGAGTGCGGTGGGTCGGGCGAACGGTTCGGTCACGGGAGTGCTCCTCAGGGAAGGGGGCCGGCAGGGTCCGGCACCACCCCGACGCAACGCGCCCCACCTGACCGGACGCCCCGACCGTGCGGCGACCGGACAGCCGTAGGCTCGACGCGTGGGCTCGTGGTTCTGGATCTCGATCGTCCTCATGGCGTACGGCGTCGTGCTGCTCGTGTTCCCGAAGCAGTTCGCCCGCTGGGGCCGGAAGCTGGAACAGCTGCAGGGCGACCACTGGGCGGCCTCGATCATCACGCCGGGTTTCATCCGGGTGATCGGCTGTCTCTTCATCGTCGGCCCCGGCCTGACCCTCATCGAGCTGCTCCTGCACCGGGGCCCGTGACCGCCTGACGCCGCCCGGCGCGGATCGTCCCCGAACAACCAAAGCGCTCCCGAACCACGGGTTCGCGTGGTTCGGGAGCGCTTTGGTTGTGCGCCGCAGTCGACGCGCCGCCGGGCCGACGCACCGCGCGGCGCGCGACGCACCGCGGCACGGCGCCGGCAGCCGCGCTCGATCAGGTCGTCCGTCAAGTGGTCCGGCGTGCCGACGCGGTCATAGTGCGCTCCGAACTACGACAGCAGCGACAACCCACCCGAGCATCAGCACCAGGACAGTGATCAGGAGAAGCGATCGACGTGGTCGGTTGGAGCGCCGCGCCATCGCGAACATCCAGATCACAACGGCCAACAGTGCAGCAAGGAGTATCGCCCAGGTTGCCCACCAGGCTCCGCCGTAGGCCAGAGCGAGAGCAAGCCACCCACCCTGTGCTGGGAGAAGCAGGGCAGCACCTACCCGGTCTGCGACCTTGACTCGTCGCTCCCGGGGTTCATCTGGGAGTGTCCCTCGATCCACTCGCTCAACCTATTCGATCGAGCCGACCGCCAGCCTCGCGCAAGCGGCTGCAGGCTGCGTACCGCGCTAGATCAGGTCGTCGGTCAGGTGGTTCGGCGTGCCGAAGCGATGCGCCGTGATCGACACCGCCTGCTCCCGCACGAACGGCAGGACCTCGAGGCGCCCGGCCTCGGTCACCGGCTCGCCGTACACGGCCACGTCAGGCCGCCCACCGATCGCCGTGTACAGCGCCGACGTGTCGCCGCCGATGAGCCGCACGCGCCCGGACGGACCACTCGCCACCGCCGAGGCGAACGCCGCGTCGGAGTGCGACTGCGTCAGCGACCGGACGTTCGGCAGCGCCCGGACGGCCGATGCGACACCGGACGGCAGGGTCGACACGGTCGAGACGTCGATCGTGGTGCCGGCGCGGACGGACGCCGCGACGACGCGGACCAGATCGGCGACCCCGTCATCGGAGGCAGAGGCAGCCAGGCGCACCCGAACCGCCGGGTACGGCAGGTACCGCGCGATGTTCCGTTCCGCCGTCAGCGCGGACACGTCGGTCGCCGTGCCGAACAGCGACGCCCACGCCTGCTCGTCGGACTCCACGGCCCGGTCGAGCGACGGCGACGCCACACCGGCGGCACGCACGAACGCGGCGACCGGAGACGAGGGAGCCGAACCGGAGACGGCCGGAGCGGGCGCCCACGACCCGAGCCCGAGCAGGTAGTTCAGCCCACCGGCCTTCGTCCCGGCACCGACGGCCGACTTCTTCCACCCGCCGAACGGCTGGCGTCGGACGATCGCGCCCGTGATGCCACGGTTGACGTAGAGGTTGCCCGCCTCGATGCGCCCGAGCCAGGTGCCGATCTCGGCGCGGTCGAGGGAGTGCAGGCCCGAGGTCAGGCCGTAGTCGACCTCGTTGACGATGTCGATCGCCTCGTCCAGCGTGCGAGCGGTCATGATGCCGAGGATCGGCCCGAAGTACTCCGTGCGGTGGAAGGCCGACCCGCGGCGGACACCGTCACGGACGCCGGGGCTCCAGAGCATGCCGGAGTCGTCGAGCTTCGCGGGCTGCACCGCCCACGACTCCCCCGCGCCGAGCGTCGTCAGGCCGTCCAGGAGCTTGCCGGCGGCGGGCTCGATGACCGGCCCCATCTGCGTGGTGGGGTCGGTCGGGTAGCCGACGGTCAGCGACGACACCGCGTCGATGAGCTGCGACCGGAAGCGCCGCGAGGTGGCGACGGAGCCGACGAGCACGACGAGGGACGCGGCCGAGCACTTCTGCCCCGCGTGCCCGAAGGCCGAGGCGACGACGTCCTTCACGGCCAGGTCGAGGTCGGCGGACGGGGTGACGATTATCGCGTTCTTGCCCGAGGTCTCGGCGAGCAGCGGCAGGTCGGGCCGGAAGGACCGGAACAGCGAAGCGGTCTCGTACGCCCCGGTGAGGATCACCCGGTCGACGAGCGGGGACGCGACGAGCTGCTGCCCGAGGTCGTTCTCCGACACCTGCAGGAACGCGAGCACGTCGGCCGGGGCGCCCATGGCGTCGAGCGCGGTCTCGATGATCGACGCGAGGACGGCACCGGAGCGCTCGGCGGGCGGCGCGGGCTTCAGCACGACGGCGGACCCGGCGGCGAGCGCGGCGAGGGTGGACCCGGCGGGGATCGCGACCGGGAAGTTCCACGGCGGCGCGACGAGCGTGAGGGCGGCCGGGGTGAAGGACGCGCCGTCGATCTCGTCGAGCTCGGACGCGAGCGAACCGTAGAAGTGCGCGAAGTCGATCGCCTCGGACACCTCGGGGTCGGCCTGGTCGATGGTCTTGCCGGTCTCGGACGCCATCACCTCGACGAGGGCCGCGCGGTTCGCCTCGAGGGCGTCGCCGACGGCGTGGAGTACCGCGCCACGCGCGGCACCGGACCAGGTCCCCCAGACGGCACCGGCTTCCCGGACGCGACCGAGCGCGGTGTCGAGCGCCGTGGCGGAGTCGACCCGCGCCTCCTGGACGGCACGGACGCCGAGCGTCGACGACGCGACCCGGTCCGTGATCGCCGCACCCCACGACCGCACCGCGGCGACCGACGGGTCGCTGTCCGGCGTGTTCTCGAAGTGCCCCGGGCCGGGGCGACCGACGGCTGCGTAGCGGTCCGCGACGCGGTGCGATGCGGGGGCGTCGAGCCCACCGGGCAGTGCGAGGGGGGCGAGCGACGTGCGGAAACGCTCCTCCTCGCGGGCGAACAGGGCGGGCGAGGACACGAGGGAGAACACCGCGGACATGAAGTTCTCCTGCGACGCGCCTTCCTCGAGGCGGCGGATCAGGTAGGCGATCGCAACGTCGAACTCCTGCGGGTGCACGACGGGCGTGTAGAGCAGGAGCGATCCGACGGTGTTCTTGACCGCAGAAGCCTGCCCCTGCGCCATGCCGAGCAGCATCTCGAACTCGATGCCGTCCCGGACGCCGCGCTCCCCGGCGAGCAGCCAGGCGTGCGCGACGTCGAAGAGGTTGTGGCCGGCGACCCCGACGCGGACGTTCTCGATGCGCGACGGCGTCAGCGCCCAGTCGAGCACGCGCTTGTAGTTGGTGTCGGAGTCCTGCTTGGTGTGCCAGGTGGCGAGCGGCCAGCCGTGCACCGACGCCTCGACCTGCTCCATCGGCAGGTTGGCGCCCTTGACGAGGCGGACCTTGATGCCGGCACCGCCGCGGGCACGGCGGGCGGCGGACCACTCCTGCAGGTGCTCCATCGCGGCGAGCGCGTCGGGCAGGTACGCCTGGAGCACGATGCCGGCTTCGAGGCCGAAGAACTCCGGCTCGTCGAGGAGCTTCGTGAAGACCGCGATGGTGAGGTCGAGGTCCTTGTACTCCTCCATGTCGAGGTTGATGAACTTCGCCGGGGACGCCGACGCCGCACGGCGGAACAGCGGCCGGAGCTTCTCGATGATGTCCTCGACCGCGTGGTCGAACGCCCACGGGGAGTGCGGGTGCACGGTGGAGGAGACCTTGATCGACACGTAGTCGACGTCGTCACGGGCGAGGAGCTTGTGCGTGCCCTCGAGTCGGCGGGCCGCTTCGCCCTCGCCGAGGACGGCCTCGCCGAGCAGGTTGACGTTGAGCCGGACGCCGTCGCGCTTGATCTTCGCGATGGCCGGCCCGAGCTTGGCGTCGGTCGCGTCGACGATGAGGTGGCCGACCATGTCGCGGAGCACGCGGCGGGCGATCGGGACGACGACGCCGGGCAGTGCCGGTGCCATCCCGCCGCCGAGTCGGACGAGCCCGCGGAGTGCGGCGGGCAGGAAGCCGGGCGCTCCGGGCGCGATCGCGCGGAGCTTGCGTGCGGCGACGCCGAGGTCCTCGGGGCGGACGACGCCGTCGACGAAGCCGACGGCGAAGTCGAGGCCGGCGGGGTCGGCGAGCACTCCGGCGAGCTGCTTCGCCGAGCCGTCGACCGGGTAGGTCTCGGCTTCGGCGAGCCACTGTCGCACGAGCGCGACGGACTGGTCCGCGAGGGCGTCGTGGTCGGTGGCGGGGTGCTCGTGCAGGGTCGTCATGGCATCAGTGTGGAGCCCGCCATGCTGAAGCGGAAGCAATGTTTCGTGACGGATACCCATCAGCGACACTAAAGTGTCGGCATGCTCGACGTCCGCCGCCTGGTCCTCCTCCGGGAGCTCTCGATCCGTGGCACGATCGCCGCCGTGGCCGAGGCCGTGAACTTCACGCCGTCGGCCGTCTCGCAGCAGCTCTCCGCCCTGGAACGGGAGGCCGGCGTCCCCCTGCTCCGCAAGGCCGGACGGCGGCTCCAGCTCACCCCGCAGGCCGAGGTGCTCGTCCAGGCTGCGGGGCACGTGCTCGACGTCCTCGAGCGGGCGCAGTCCGAGGTCGAGGAGACCATGCCGACCGTGCAGGGTCGGATCCGGGTGGCGGTGTTCCAGTCCGCGGCGCTCGCCCTGATGCCGAACGCGCTGCACGCGATGGCGACCGAGCACCCGGACGTCCGCATCGAGATGGTGCAGCGCGAGCCGGAGACCGCACTGCACGAGACGTGGATCCGGGACTTCGACATGGTCATCGCCGAGCAGTACCCGGCGCACGCGGCACCGCGGCTTCCCGGACTGCAACGCGAGGACCTCACGACCGACGCCGTCCGGCTGGCGTTGCCCCCGGTCGAGACGGCCCTCGCGCCGGTGTCGTCGATCGAGGACGCCGCGGCGCTGCCGTGGGTGATGGAGCCTCGAGGGACCGCGTCGCGGCACTTCGCCGAGCAGGTCTGCCGTCGCTGGGGCTTCGAGCCCGACGTGCGGTACGAGACCGCCGACCTGCAGACGCAGATCCGGCTGGTCGAGTCCGGCAACGCCGCGAGCCTCATGCCGGACCTCATGTGGACGGGGCGGACGACGACGTGCCGGTTGGTGGAGCTGCCGGAGCACCCGCGGCGGACGATCTTCACGGTGGTCCGCGCGGCCGGGTCCTCGTCGCCGGCGGTCCGCGCCCTCCGCTCGGCCCTCGAGCGCGCTGCCGCGGCCGTCGGCGACTGACCGTCGGCGACTGACCCAGCGCGGCCGACCCGAGCGCGACCGACCGGTCGCTCCGTCGCCGTTACCGGACCGAGACGTACCGGGTCGTCAGGATCGTCGGCGCCGCGACACCTCCAGGATGAGGGCACCTCCCGGTGCCCCGCACAGCATCCAGGGGGATCCCATGAAGCAGTCCTGCACCGCCAGTGTCCGACGTGGCGCCGCCATCGGCGCAGCCGTCGCCATCGTCACCGCCTCCTCGGCGTTCGGCATCGGCGCGACGAGCGCGATGGCCGACGAGGCTCCGACACCGCTCACGCCCGCCACCACCGTCACGACCGGCACGTCCGACGGCTCGGGAGGCGCGGCGAGCGACCCGACGTCGGCCACCGCCGACGAGACGGGGACGACTCCCCCCGTGGTCACCGACGACCCCGCCGAGTCGCCCGAGCCGGCCCCGACGTCCGACCCGACCACGGACCCGACCACGGACCCGACAGCAGCACCGGAGCCGTCCGCTCCCACGACCGCACCCGCGGCGAGCGCGCCGGCCGAGGAGGCTCCGGAGCAGTCCGCCGCCGCGGCCCTCGCCTTCCCCGAGGGCACGAGCGCCGACGCCCCGCTGGTCCTCACCGCGACGGTGGGCGACACCGTGTCCCGGACGTTCACCGCGACGGGCGGGTCGGGCACCGTGACGTACAAGGTGCGCGGCGCGAACGGCAGCCCGGTGATCGGCCAGGGCGACTTCAACAGCGACTTCTCGTTCGACGGGACCACCGGCACGCTGTCCGGGTCGCCTCGGTACGCCCTGCGGACCTACACGTTCCAGGTCATCGCCACGAGCGGCTCCGAGACCGCCGTCGAGTACGTCGAGCTCACGGTGAAGCCCGGTGCCCCGGTCGGCGTCACCTTCTCGGTCTCCGCGCAGCAGTCCTCCGGCCTGTGGCAGGTCGAGCCGGACGGCACGATCTGGGAGGAAGCAGTCGGCAAGGGACGAGTCCGCGTCGTCTCCGACGTCCCCGTCGCGACCGGGACGACCCTCTCCCTGGCTGGTCTCGCGGTCGACGCCTACGGCAACCGCGTGACCGGGAGCGACCAGGACGACGACTACCCCCGGTCGACCGTCACGAGCACCGTGGCGTCCGACCGTGCGGTGTGGGACCCGGCGGGTGCGAACCTCGTGACCTTCACCGAGGCGGGCACCCGCACGGTGACCGTCTCCGAGGGCGGCGTGTCCACGTCCTTCACGGTCGTGGTCACCGACGAGCCGTTCGCGTTCGTCGACCCGTCGTCCGCCGACGCCCCGATCGCCATCGCCCCGACCGCGGGCGAGCAGTTCACGCGGACGTTCGACGTGTCGGGAGCGACCGACCCGTCGGACCTCCGCTACGAGCTCCGCGGGGTCCAGGGCGAGCCCTTCGACGACACGTACGCCCGGAACGGGCTCGACCTCGCCATCGACCCGACCACGGGCGTGCTGACCGGGACCGGCACGGCGGCGACGTCGTTCCGCTTCCAGGTCGTCGCGACGAGCGGCGGGCAGGAGGCCGTCGCGAACGTCGAGGTCACCGTCTCGCCCGCGGCCTTCGCGAAGCTCGTCGTCGCGGTCCTGCCGTCCGACCGGGACCCGGAGTCGGAGACCTGGTCGGTCGACGGCGACACGATCACGCACATCACCCCGGACGGCCGTTCGGAGGTCGTCGACGCCGTCCCCGCACGGCAGGGGCGGCGCATGCTCGTGCTCGCGGTGCCGGTGGACGCCTACGGGAACGCGGTCGCCGACCACGACGACCTGACCATCACGAGCGACGTCGCGAGTGACCGGATCGCCTACGACCCGAGCACCGCCGCGACCTGGGTCACGTTCGAGCACGCCTCGTCGCACGTCGTGACCGTCGCGTACCAGGACCGCACGCAGGACATCCGGTTCGACGTCACCCCGACCGCGGCGACGGCGGGAGCCACCACGAACACGGGCTCCGGCCGTCTCGCCTACACCGGCGCGGAGACCTCGGGTCCCCTCGCCTGGGCGCTCGGACTGCTCGCCGCCGGCGGCGGTCTGCTGGTGCACCGGCTGCGTCGCCGTCGCGCCTGAGCCGCGACCACCTGATGGACGGGGGCGCGGTGCCAGATGGCACCGCGCCTCCCGTCACCCCCGGCCCGTCTGTGAGAAACCCCAGGTCAGGACCTGAGTGAACCGGAATGCTTCCGTGATCGAACCGCAATACGGAAGCCACCCGGAGGACGGCCGGCGGACGTACGGTCGTCGCTGACAGGAGCGGATCGCCGCCCTGCACAGAACGACCAGGGGATCTCATGAACACCACCACTCCGTCGCGCCGTCGCGCGGCGTTCGTCACCGCCGCCGCGACCGTCGCCGTCGTCACCGCCGGATGCGGCGCCGTCTTCGGCGTGAGCGCCGCGACCGCGTCGACGCCGTCTCCGACGCAGCACGTCGCCGCCGCGACGCCCGCGCCGCTCGCCTTCACGCAGAGCTCGTCCGCCGCCCACCCGATCGCGCTGACCGCGACCGCCGGCAAGGCGTTCGCGCACACCTTCACCACCAACGCGAAGGCGGGGTCGGTCGCGTACGCGATGGACGAGCCGGCCGGGCTGACGCCGGACTCGCCGCGCGCGTCCGACCACTTCTCGGTGAACACGAACACCGGCGTCCTGTCCGGCACGGGGGTCGAGAGCGGTATCTGGGACTTCCAGGTCGTCGCCCTCCGCAACGGCGTCGAGGCCCACGCGTACGTGCAGCTCACCGTGCTCCCGGGAGCAGCGGTCGGCGTGCGGACGTACGTCTCGCAGCCGAACACGACCGCGCCGATCTGGTACATCGCGCCGAACGGTGTCATCCGGCAACGGCTGACCCCCACGAGCAAGGCGACGGTCGTCAAGACCGTCCCGGCGGTCCGGCTCGAGCAGCTCATCGTCACCGGGGTCGCGGTCGACGCCGAGGGCAACGTCATCAAGGCTCCCGACGAGGGCGGCGACGTGTCCACGGTCACGAGCAACGTCACGTCGGACCACGTCACCCGGACCGGCGCCCAGGACACGATCACGATCAGCGGTGCGTGGTCGCACCGCCTCACCGTGACCCAGGAGCACGCGCACACGTCGTTCACGGTCTCGGTGGCGCACGCCGCGCACTGAGTCGACCACGGGGAGCCGCGGGTGGCGCGCTGAGCAGCACGCCACCCGCGGTTTCCCGCACGCACCCCCAACCCAGGTCACATTTCGTGCTCGGTGCTCCCGATCACGCGCGCGTAACCCTACGATCCGATCAGGCCGAGGATTCTCGGCAGATTCTTACGATCCGGCACCCGACCGGACCTGAACACCTGGGGGAACACGTGCGCCGCAGCACTTCCACCGTCCGACGCGCCTGCGCGCTCGGGACCACCGCCGCGCTCATCGCGCTGACGACCGGTCTCGGCATCGCGACCGCGACGGCAGCACACGCCGAGGGCGCCGACACGTCGGTCCCGACGCAGACCGCGCCGGCCGACCCGACGCCGACCGACGCGCCGACGGACACCACGCCGACGGACGCGCCGACCGACACCGCGACGGACGCGCCGACGAGCACGCCGACGAGCACCACGGCACCGTCCGCTCCCGCACGGAACCAGACACCGTCGGCCGCGTCGTCGGACGCACCGGTCACGCCGCTGGCCGCCGACCCCGCCGTCACCGTCTCCGGCGACACCAAGGTGGGCTCGCAGCTCACGGCGGACACGACCGGGTTCGACGAGGACGGCTCGTTCAAGTACGTCTGGACCGAAGCCGACGCCGGCCCGACGCCGACGACGATCGCCAAGACCAAGACCTTCACGGTCGACCAGACCGAGGCGGGCAAGCAGCTCGTCGTGACCGTGACCGGCGACCTGCCGGGCGGCGGCAAGGAGACCGTGACCTCGGACCCCTCTGCGGTCATCACGCAGGACCCGGTGTTCGTCGACGCGGACGGCAAGCCCATCACCGAGGGCACCGAGGCGGACGTCGACGTGCTGCCCCTCGAGGCCACCGCCGGTGACCCGTTCTCGTACACGTTCCGCGCCCAGGGGTACCCGGCGCCGACGTACAAGCTGGACTGGTACTACGGCGACGAGGAGGACTCCGCCGACTCGATCGTCGAGTCGAAGTCGCAGGCCGACTCCATCGCGATCGGGTACGGTTTCGAGGAGGACGACGACTTCACCGTCGACGACCAGCTCCCCGAGGGCATCACGTTCGACCCGACCACGGGCGAGCTGAGCGGCACCGCCACCCTCGCGTCGTTCTACGACTTCGCCGTCACGGCCACGAGCGGCGACGTCTCGACCACGCAGTACGTCGAGCTGACCGTCGACCACGCCGCCGCGTTCGGCATCACCGCGTTCACGACCGACGAGAAGTCGATCACCGCGCGGGACAAGCGCATCTGGCTCATCCAGCCGGACGGCTCGATCTACACCGTCGACCTGTCGACCGACGAGGACGGCTTCCCCGAGGAGCTCACCCTCACCCCGACCGGCCGTCCCACCGTGGCGCAGGGCGGCACACTGATCGTGTCCGGCTCGCCCGTCGACCGCTTCGGCAACGACGCGTCGGACTTCGACGACGAGGGCAACCCGACGTTCGTCCCGACGGTGACCTCGGACGTCGCCACCGACGTGGTCGCGCCGTACGAGGAGAACGGCGCCGAGGGGCAGGGCGTCTTCGGCGTCACGTTCCCGCACGCGTCGATCCACACCCTCACGGTCGCGAGCGGCGCGCTGCAGCCGCTCTCGTTCGCGGTCGACGTGCGTCCGACCACCCCGACGGTGGCCGTCGTCACGCCCACCACCGCGAAGGGCCAGCTCGCCTACACCGGTTCCGACGCGACGGGTGCCCTCCCCTGGGCCCTCGCGCTCGTCCTCGCCGGCGCCGGTCTGATCGGTGTGCGCACGCTGCGCCGCCGTCACGCCCAGCGCTGACGCCCAGACGCCTCCCGCCAGTCGCGTGCCCGCGTGACTGACGGGAGGCCCACCTCGGCCCCGCCTCGCCCCTCACCGGCGCGGCGGGGCCGTTCCCGTCATCCGGCGGGTGTCGGTCGGTAGCGTGGGGGCCATGCCCACGCTCCTGCACATCGACTCCTCGGCCGACCTCGCGCACTCCCGCTCCCGCGCCCTCACCGCGGCCTTCGCGGACGCCTGGCGTGCACGTGGCCCGGAGTACACGGTCGTCCGCCGCGACCTGCACGTCGACCAGCTCCCCCACCTCGAGACCTCGGCGCTGCACTGGGCCGCCGCGGACCGCACGGACGACGAGGTCGTGGCCCCCGAGGCCGACGCGCTCCGGCAGGAGGTGATCGACGAACTCCTCGGCGCCGACGTCGTCGTGGTCGGTGCGCCGCTGTACAACTACACGGTGCCGTCGACGCTCAAGGCGTGGATCGACCGCATCCACGTGCCGGGTGTCCTCGCCGGTGCCGTGCAGCCGCTCGCCGGGCGTCCGGTCGTCACCGTCGTCAGCCGGGGTGCCACGTACGACGCCGGGACCCCGACGGAGGGCTGGGACCACGGCTCACCGGTCCTGCAGCTCATCCTCGGGACCGCGCTCGGCATGAAGCCGTACCCGATCACCGTGAGTGCGACCCTGGCGGACCGGCTGCCCGACCTCGCGCCGCTCGCCGACCACGCCGCCGCCGAGTTCGCCGACGCGAAGACGACGCTGGAGCGCCTCGCCGCGACGCTCGGCTGACGCGGTCCGCGGCGGCCCGCGGCGGTCCGCGTCGGTCCGCACAACCGAAGTCCATCCGCGCCGCGGCGATCCACGGCGCGGATGCACTTGCGTTGTGCGACGGCGGCGCGAACCACGGCGCCGCGGCCGGCGACGCCGGCGGGGTCAGGCGGGGCGGACCTCGTCCGCGCGACCGAGCAGCGCCGCGTGGAACGCCGTCTGCGTCAGCGCGCTGGCGAGCAGGAACCCCGTCATCGACTCGATACCCCCGCTGAAGGGCACCCGGGACGCCACCTCGTAGAGCGTCGGCGAGGACAGGGCGTCGAGCGCCTCGGCGACGTGCCGCGACCGTTCCTCGCGGTGCCGCGCCAGGGTGCGGGCACGGCCGACGACGTCGCGGAAGCGGTACTCGTGGCCGGGGCAGACCTCGAGGTCGGCGTACCCGTCGAGCCGTCCGAGCGAGGCCAGGTAGTCGCCGAGCGGGTTCGTGGCTGTTCGGCCCCCGAGCCCGATCCCGGAGTTGATGCGGGGCAGGACGTGGTCGCCGGTGAACAGCAGGCCGCCCTCCGCGTCGACGAAGCAGCAGTGCCCGGCGGTGTGCCCGGGGGTCCACAGCGTGCGGATCGTCCGACCGGCGACCGGGAGCACGTCGCCGTCCTCGAGCAGGAGGTCCGCGAAGGGCTCCGCCGTCCGACCGAGCCCGATCCGTCGCCCGCTCCCCCAAGCCTCGACCACGCCGGCGCGCAGGTGCTCCGGCAGCCCCCACGCCGCGATGTCGGCGTCGTTCGCCGCGGCGTCCGCCCGCTCCCGGTGCAGCGCCTCGACCTCGAGCCGGTGCATGGCGACCCGGGCGCCGGTGGCCCGTCGGATCGCCGCCGCGGCACCGAGGTGGTCCGCGTGCAGGTGCGTCACGACGACCAGCCCGACGTCGTCGAGCGACCGGCCGATCGCCGTGAGGCTGTCGCGCAGCACGTCGAGACCGTCGTCGGCGGTCCACCCGGGGTCGATCAGCGCGAGCGAGCCGTCGGAGCCCTCGACGACGTACACGAGCGTCGCGTCGGGCACCCCGAAGCGGAACGGCACGGCGAGGGTCCAGATGCCCGGCCGGACCTCCTCCACGGGCGGCAGGACGCCATCGCGGAGCGCGGCGGCCTGCACGGGGCTGATCGGTTCCGGTGCCGGCGCTGCCGGCGGGGGCACGGTCGTCACGCGACCACCCTACTGAGGTGCGGGTCGCGACCGGGCCGAGCCGCGCCTCCAGGGCCACGGCCACCCGACGACGGAGCGACACCTGCCGGACGGACGCGGCCGCCCGAGTAGACAGGACGCATGGAGATCGCACCGATGCTCGCCAAGGCCGTCCCCACCGTCCCCGAACCCGACAGCGTGCGCGGCGGACTCCGGTACGAGCCGAAGTGGGACGGGTTCCGCGGCATCGTGACCATCGACGGCGACGACGTGGAGATCGGCAGCCGCGGTGCGAAGCCCCTCACCCGGTACTTCCCCGAGCTCGTCGAGGCCTTCCGCGCACAGTTCGGTGGCCGCGAGCACCCCGTGGTCCTCGACGGCGAGGTGATCCTGCGCTCCGGGGACGCCGGCGCGGAACGGCTCGACTGGGAGGCGCTGTCGCAGCGGATCCACCCCGCGGCCTCGCGGATCGCGAAGCTCAGCGCCGAGACCCCCGCGCAGTTCGTGGCGTTCGACCTGCTCGCGGTGGACGGCACGGAACTCCTGGACCTGCCGTTCGACGAGCGTCGGTCGCGCCTGGACGCGCTGTCGCAGGACATGTCCGACCCGCTGTTCGTCACGCGCACCACGCTCGACGTCGACCTCGCCCGCGAGTGGCTGACCACGTTCGAG
Organism: Curtobacterium sp. SORGH_AS_0776; assembly: GCF_031453355.1. NCBI lineage: Bacteria > Bacillati > Actinomycetota > Actinomycetes > Micrococcales > Microbacteriaceae > Curtobacterium > Curtobacterium sp. SORGH_AS_0776. The sequence goes on along the minus strand of NZ_JAVIYU010000001.1, from coordinate 2,253,454 downwards.
GGCGCCGGGCTCGACGGTGTCGTCGCGAAGCCCCGGGCGAAGCCGTACGAGCCGAACAAGCGCACCATGCTCAAGGTCAAGCACCACCGCACGGCCGACGTCGTCGCGATCGGGTACCGCGTGCACAAGAGCGGGACCGGCGTCGGCTCGCTGCTCGTCGGGTTGTACGGCGACGACGGCGAGCTCCGGCAGGTGGGCGGCGTGTCCGCCTTCTCGGACAAGCGACGGGTCGAGTTGGTGGACGAACTCGACCGGGTGGTCCTCCGGGATGCGGACGGGAGGCCCGTCACCGGTGACGGGGAACGCTCGCGGTTCTCGTCGGGTCGCGACACGTCGTTCGTCCGGCTGGCGCCGTCGCTGGTCCTGGAGGTGCGGTACGACCAGATGGAGGGCGACCGGTTCCGGCACACGGTCCAGTTCGAGCGGTGGCGTCCCGACCGCGAGGCCGCCTCGTGCGGCTTCGACCAGCTCGAGGTCCCGGCGGCGTACGACCTCGACGCCGTGCTGCTGTCCGATTGACGCTCGACGATTGATGTAGTTAGGCTAACTAGGTAACTTCTTCCATGCGGATGCATCCGCATCGAGCAGACGGGAGCGGGACATGATCATCGACGGCATCAGCGACGCCCACCGCGGGACGTGGTCCCGGTTGACGCGTCTGCACACGGCGAGCGTCTCGCTCCCGACACACACCACGCGCGTGGCCGAGCCCGAGGGCCGCGCCGAGGACTGCGCCGCCGTCTGACCCGTTCAGGGCTTCTTCGCGCGTGACGGTTGCACGCGCGGCGGCTCCCCCGGCATCTTCGGGAAGTCCGGTGGGAAGGGCAGCTCGCCCTCGCCGTTCTCCAGGTCGCGCTCCCACCACGCCAGCAGCGGCGTGATGCTCGCGGGCTCGTCGTGCATCGCCTGCCACGGGTCGCCCGTGGTCCGCAGCCGCTCGGGCACCGACCGGATCGTGAACGCGGTGGGATCGGCGTCGTCGAGTTCGTCCCACGCGATCGGTGTCGACACGGCCGCGTGCGCGAGGGCACGGGGACTGTAGGCACCCGCCATCGTCCGGTCGCGGTTCGCCTGGTTGAAGTCGACGAAGACACGCTCCCCGCGCTCCTCCTTCCACCACGCGGTCGTCACCCGGTCCGGCATCCGTCGCTCGAGTTCGCGCGCGGCGGCGATCACCGCGTGCCGGACGTCGAGGAACTCGTACTCGGGCAGGATCGGCGCGAAGACGTGCAGCCCACGGTTCCCGCTCGTCTTGATCCACGCCGTCAGCCCGACCTCGTCGAGCACCTTCCGGAGCTCGTGCGCCACGGGGACGGTGTCGTGGAAGTCGGTGCCGGGCTGCGGGTCGAGGTCGATGCGGAGCTGATCCGGGTGGTCGGGGTCCCCGGCGCGCGAGGCCCACGGGTGGAACACGACGGTGTTCATCTGCGCCGCCCACACCGCGACGGCCGGCTCGTTCACCACGAGCTGCGGGTGCTGCCGGCCGCTCGGGTACGTGACGGTGACCGCGCGGACGTACTCGGGCGCGCCCTTCGGCGGGTTCTTCGAGAAGAACTGCTCGCCGTCGACGCCACCCGGGAACCGCTGCAGCGAGATCGGGCGGTCGCCGTTCGCCCGGACGAACGCGTCACCGACGGCGACGAGGTACTCCGCCAGGTCGAGCTTCGTGATGCCGGGCTCGGGCCAGAGCACGCGCGAGGGGCTGCTGATCCGGACCTCCCGGTCGCCGTCCGGCCCCGGGACCGTCAGCGTCGTCGCTTCGCTCGCCATGCAGCGGACCGTACACGGGCCGCTGGTAGGGCGCGCCAGGTCCGGCTACATCGTGTTCCAGTGCAGGCGGCCGTTCGCGTCCGGCCCCTTGCCGCCGCACTGGTACGACCGCCCGTTCGCCGCCTGGGCCACAGCGCCGTTCTGCGCGTCGGCGCACAATGCGCCCGGCGTGATCAGGCCCTGCTGTTGGGTCGACGGTGCTGGTGCGGCCGGAGCCTGCTGGGCAGGCACCGGAGCGGTCACAGGGGCGGGCGCGACGTACGTGCCGACTGTCGTGACCTCGGTGACGGGAGCCCGGTTCAGTGCTTCGCGAACCTGCTCCCGCTTCGTTTCGACACCGTCGACCGTCGTAACCCGGTAGACGGTGGTCTTCGCGCCCATGACCCCTGCGGTCGTGACGTGCGACTCGCCCTTCGGCAGCGTCGCGTCCTCGACTGTCGTCCGCGCGAACGGGACGTCCGTCCGTTCGGAGACCTCGGTGACGACGGTCTCCGGCGTCGGGGTGGCGGTCGGCGTCCGGGTCGGCTCGGTCGTGCGGCTCGGCGCGGGCGTCTGCACGAAGCGCTGCGCCTCGGCCGTCGCAGACGGACCGGCAGCGGGCGCGTTCGACACCGCCGCGCTCACCAGCGCTCCGGCGGAACCCACCCCGCCCACCCACACGACTGCAGCGATCGCCACCACCAGGGTGGCCTTCGCCTTGGTCGTCATCGTTCCCCAACGCATCTCGAGTCCCTCTCCGATCGATCCGACGTCCGGTTTTGCGGGAAGGGGACACGCCACCCGTACCCCCAGAACGGGATCGCCGCGCTGCGGGGACACCATGCCGCCGGGTGCACGATGGACGGGTGAACGCGTACCTCGGGGTGGACCTGGCATGGGGACTCGGCACCGCGACCCGCGCACCGAACGAGACCGGACTCGTCGCGATGGACCCCGACGGAGCGATCACCGACGCCGGCTGGGCCCGGGGCGTGGACACCGTCACCGACTGGATCGCCGGACACCTCGGCGAGCGCTCCCTCATCGCCGTGGATGCCTCACTCGTCGTGACGAACCCGACCGGCATCCGCGAAGCCGAACGGCAGGTGGGCCAGCGCTACGGCCGGTGGAAGGTCGCGGCGAACCCGACGAACCTCGCGTCGGCGGCGAGCGCCGGGGCCCGACTGCTCGAGCGGCTGACGGCCCTGGGCGTCGGGTACGTGTCGTCGACCGCGGCGATGCGGGAGCGCACCGGTCCGGCGGTGTTCGAGTGCTACCCGTACACGACCCTCGTCGGGGTCGAGGAGCTCGGCTACGACGTCGAGCGGCCGCGGTACAAGCGTCTCGACCTGCACGTCCCGCCGGCGACGGCCCGGGCACGACGGGCGGAGGCGTTCGACGAGCTCGTGCGTCGGTTGCGCGAGACGCCGCTGGACCCACCGCTCCGGCTCGACACGCATCCGCTCACCCGGGCGCTCGCCGAGCCCTCCGGGATCCACGGGCCGACGCACAAGCACCGGGAGGACCTGCTCGACGGGGCCCTCTGCGCCTGGACGGCCGCGTTCTGGGAGCGGCACGGCGACGACCGCGTGCAGATCCTGGGAGGCGATCCGTGCCTCCCGTCCGACGCCGTGGACGAGGCTGGCCGCCGGCCCGTCGTGGTGGCGCCCGCGCGCCCGTCGCAGCGGCCGACGCGCGGATAGGCTTGCGCGGTGAGCACCACCACCGAACCCCTGCGCATCGGGTTGGTGTCGCTGCACACCTCCCCCGGCGACGAACCCGGCTCCGGCGAGGTCGGCGGCATGAACGTCGTCGTCCGTCACCAGGCCGAGGCCCTCGCGGACCGCGGCCACCACGTCGACATCATCACGCGCCGCTCGTCGCCGACGCAGCCGGACTCGGTGTCGCTCGTCCCGGGCGTCTGCCTGCGGTTCCTGTCGGCAGGGCCGGCCGAGCCGGTGCCGAAGGGCGAGCACGACGCGTTCATCGAGCCGTTCCGCCACGAGCTCGAGCACCTCGGCCCGTTCGACGTGCTCCACTCGCACCACTGGTTCTCCGGCGCGGCCGCACTGCCCGTGGCCCGTGAGCGGGGCATCCCCCACGTGCAGTCCTTCCACTCGATCGCCGCCGACAGCGACACGCCGCTGTCCGAGGGCGAGCGTCCGGAGTCCGACGGGCGGATGGCCGGCGAGCGCATGCTCGCGCACGAGTCCGACGCGGTCGTCGTCGTGTCCTCGGCCGAGGCGGACACCGTCCGCACGCGGCTCGGCGGCGAGACCGGGCGCATCTGGATCGTCCCGCCGGGCGTCGACGGGTCGGTGTTCCGTCCGTCCGCCGCCGGCGCCCGCCGCGCGGACGTCCCGTACGTGGTCGCCGCGGCGCGGGTGCAGCCGTTGAAGGGGCTGGACCTCGCGATCGAGGCGATCGCCGGCATCAGCCAGGAGGCGCGACCCACCCTCGTCATCGCCGGGGACGCCTCGAGCGAGGCGGGTGACTACGTGGACGAACTGCGTCGGCTGGCGGCCCGCCTCGGGATCGCCGACCGCGTGACGTTCGTCGGTCCGCAGTCGCGGGCCGACCTGGCGTTCCTGTTCCGCGGCGCGGCAGCCGTGCTGGTCCCGTCGCACTCGGAGACGTACGGCCTCGTCGCGCTCGAGGGCTCCGCGTCCGGAGTGCCCGTCGTGGCCGCCGCTGCCGGAGGACTGCGTGAGGCCGTGGTCGACGGCGAGACCGGGGTCGTGCTCGAGTCCCGCGACCCGGCCGTCTGGGCGGCGGAGACGGAGCGGATCCTGACGGACGCGTCGTACGCGGCGTCGCTGGCCGCGGCCGGCCGGGAGCACGCGGAGCGCCTCAGCTGGGAGCGCTCGGCCGCCGGGCTCGAGGACGTGTACCGCCGGGTGCTGGGACGCGCGTGACCGGGGGCGGGCGGTTCGACGCGTTCTGGGCAACGCTCGACGCCGTGCCGGTCGCGGACGACGCCGAGGCGCTGTACGACGTGTCGACCGCTGCCGGGCGGCTGCGTCGGGCGAACCTCGAGCGGTACCTCACGACCGTCGGGGCCCGGGCGGACACGCTCCTCGTCGCCGAGGCCCCGGGCTGGCGCGGCATGACGAACACCGGCGTGCCGTTCACGAGCATGCGGGAGCTCGGGCCGGACTACCTCGTCCCACCCGAACCGACCGCGCCGTGGGAGGCCTCCTCCCGCGTCGTGCAGGCTGCCCTGGCGTCGTGGCACGGTGCGCTCCCGATGGCCTGGGCGATCTTCCCGCACCACCCGTTCGCGGCCCCGGACCGGCTGACGAACCGGACGCCGCGGCCAGCCGAGGTCCGGGAGGGCGCGCCCGTCGCGCTCGCGCTGCTCGATGCGATGCGGGCGGGTCCGGCCGGCGACGACGTGCGGGTCGTCGCCGTGGGGCGGAAGGCGCAGGGCGCGTTGGCGCTGGCGGGGATCGACGCCGTGGCGGTGCGGCACCCGGCGCAGGGCGGGGCCGCGCAGTTCACGGAGCAGGTGCTGGCGCTCCGCCGCTGAGCGCGCGGGCGGGCGCGGCGCGCGCGGCGAGACTCGGCTGGGCGGACAGTTTCGCGGCCGATCCCGCACGAAAGTGTCCGCGCAGCCGAGTCTCGGCTCGCGGGGGCGCGGGTGCGGGTGCGGGTGCGGGTGCGGCGCGGGCGCTGCGCGGGCGCTGCGCGGCGCGGCCGCTCGGCGCGGTCGCACAACGCAAGTGCATCGGAACCGGGGATCGGCGTGGTTCGGACGCACTTGCGTTGTGCGACGACGAACGGAACCGGCAGCGCAGCGGGGCGGGGCGGGGCTCAGGCGGAGCGGACCTCGACGCCCTTCGCGGCGAGCCGCTCGACCACGTGCGCTGGCAGCGGTGCCGCGGCGTACACGGTGCCGAGGGCCGGCAGGTCGAGGACGTCGTCCCAGTTCTGCGGGTCGTACCGGTCGTCGGAGCCGTCCCACCCCGGGTGCACGTCCTGCAGGACCTCGAGGTCGGAGTCGACCGTCAGCTCCGTCACGAGCGACAGCTGCGACGGCAGGAGGTCGAGGTCGTCGTAGTACTCGCGCGCCCGGTCGTCCTGCCCTTCGACGTCGAGGTCCTCGTCGCTCTCGTCGTCGTCCCCGGCGTAGGGCTGGAGGACGTCGAGGTCGTAGCAGAGCACGTCGAGCACGAGGAGCTTCGCGTTGAAGTCGGCGAACTCCACGGGTTCCTCGGTCGTGTTCGTCTCGTCGTGCATGGCTGGGAGCGTAGCCGTCGCCACCCGAGAGCGCCCAGGGGCGGTGGCACGTGTCCGACGGAGCACGAGCATGTTGCGATCTGCGGCGATTTGCCTGTGAGACTGGACAGGATGACCCGAAGCGGAACAGGCTGACGCATGGCCACCACCAACACAGAGCGCCCGCAACAGGAGCAGCCAGAGCTCCGGCGGGTCATCGGTCCCAAACTCCTCCTGCTCTTCATCGTCGGGGACATCCTCGGCACGGGCGTCTACGCGCTCACGGGTCAGGTCGCGGCAGAGGTCGGCGGAGCAGCGTGGCTCCCCTTCCTCATCGCGTTCGCCGTGGCGCTGCTGACAGCGTTCTCGTACCTCGAGCTCGTCACGAAGTACCCGCAGACGGCCGGTGCGGCGTTGTACGTCCACAAGGCGTTCGGCATCCACTTCGTCACCTTCATCGTGACGTTCATCGTGATGTGCTCGGGGATCACCTCGGCGTCGACGGCCTCGCGGGCGTTCGCGGCGAACCTCGGCGCCGGCTTCGGGTTGGAGCTGCCGAACGCGGTCGTGATGCTCATCGCGATGGGCTTCATGCTCGCGGTGATGGCGATCAACTTCCGGGGCGTCAGCGAGAGCGTGAAGACGAACGTCGTCCTCACCCTGGTCGAGCTGTCCGGTCTCGTGATGGTGATCCTCATCGGCTTCTGGGCGATCGCCGGCGGCAACGCGGACTTCTCGCGCGTGGTCATGTTCGACACGCCGGAGGACAAGTCGCTCCTGCTCTCGGTGTCGACCGCCACGTCGCTGGCCTTCTTCGCCATGGTCGGGTTCGAGGACTCGGTGAACATGGCCGAGGAGACGAAGGACCCCTCCCGCATCTTCCCGAAGGTCATGCTCACCGGGCTCGGCATCACCGCCGTGATCTACGTGCTCGTGTCCATCTGCGCCGTGGCGGTCGTGCCGATCGGTGAGCTCGCCGGCAACGAGACGCCGCTCGTCACCGTCGTGCAGACGGCCGCGCCGGACTTCCCGATCGCCGACCTGCTGCCGTTCATCTCGATGTTCGCCGTGGCCAACACCGCGCTGATCAACATGATGATGGCATCGCGACTGCTGTACGGCATGAGCAAGCAGGGCGTCCTGCCCGGCTTCCTCGGGAAGGTCTCCCCGGCCCGCCGCACCCCGTCCACCGCGATCGTCTTCACCACGCTCATCTCGCTGCTGCTGATCGGGTGGGTCTCGCTCGACCCCGACTCCCCCATCGTCGTCGTGCTCGGCGGCACCACCTCGCTCCTGCTGCTGTCGGTGTTCGCCGTCGTGAACGCGTCGGTGCTGGTGCTGCGCCGCGACAAGGTCGACCACAAGCACTTCCGGGCGGGTGTCATCGTGCCGATCATCGGTGTCGTCACCTGCCTGTGGCTCGTGCTGCCCTTCTCGTCCGGCCGCGACCCGCAGCAGTACCAGATCGCGGGGGCGCTGCTCGCGCTCGGGATCCTGCTGTGGATCGTGACGTGGTTCACCCACGGGCGGAAGCAGACCGAGAAGGCGCCCACCGGCCTCGTCACCGAGCCGACGAAGGTGCAGCGTCCGAACGAGCCGGCGCAGACGCACGACCACGACCACCGCGACGTCTGACCCACGGACGACCGAGCCGGTCCTCGGACACCCCCGATCGGGCGGGTGCGGTTCCCAGGCGGCGCACGTAGCCTCTTCGTGCTCCGCCTGACCCGCCCCGCTCGAGAGGACCCGCCATGCGCCGCGTCGGCATCACCCTCGCGTCGGTGTTCGGCGCGGGCGTCGTCGCGATCGGCATCGGCGTGGTGGTGGTCATCGTCATCGCGGTGAACTCGCTGACGGGTGCCGCCAAGGGTGTCGTCGCGGGCCCGACCCCGACCTGCCCGGACGTCGCGACGAGGACGATCGGCGGCATCGTCGTCCCCGCGGGCCCCGTCGGCGGGTTCTGCCAGGACCGCCTGGTCAACGCCGCGTACGTCATCAGCGCCGCACAGGCCATGGGCATCGGACCGCACACCCAGGCGGTCGGCGTGATGACCGCCATCGGGGAGTCGAGCCTGGTGAACCTCGACCACGGGGACGCCGCCGGACCCGACAGCCGCGGGCTCTTCCAGCAGCGGGACAACGGCGCCTGGGGCACGTACGAGCAGCGGATGGACCCGTACACCGCGGCGTCGATGTTCTACACGAAGCTCGTGAAGATCCCGGGGTGGAAGACCATGACCCCGACCCAGATGGCGCACGCCGTCCAGATCAACTCGGACCCCGACCACTACGCGAAGTTCTGGCCCGAGGCGAAGTCCGTCGTCGAGGGCCTCACCGGGGAGACCGTCCCCGACACCGCACCCCAGGGCTGACCAGCACGTCACGAGGCGAGCGGGAGCGGACCGTCGTCCACCGGCTCGACCGGCTCGACGTCGTCGAGCGACACGATCGCGACGCCGCCGGTGTGCACCGCGACCTGCGCACGGAGCCGGACGTGGTGCTCCTCGAACGCGCAGGCGCACGCGTCGACCCACTCCCAGTCGACCGGGAACAGCCGGGACTCCCCCGGGCGCTCCCAGACCAGCACGACCTCGGCGGCGCCGACCTGCACGAGGACGTCGCCGACCAGCGCGGCGAAGTCCTCGACGTGTTCGTCGGGTTGCCACGGCAGGTCGGAGATCGGCATGACGAACGACACCGGCACGGCCCGTTCGTCGAGGAAGAGCACCCAGCACTGCCGGGTGATCGGGCGTTCGACGAGGGCGGTCACGAGGTCCACCACGTCGTCGTCGGTGCGGGCAGGGGTGCGGATGAGGCGGTCGAGCATGTCGGTGTCTGGCATGCCCTCAGCGTCGCCGACACCACCGCACCGTACGGCGACCAGACGCCCATCTGTGGACGACCGCCGCACGGGGCCGCCCTGTGGAGGAACGACCCTCAGATGCCGTGGGTGATCGCGCTGTCGACGAGCAGGATCGCGCCGAAGAACACCGCCACGACGGCCGCGATGCCGACGAGGGCGAACGGCCACGAGAGCCGCCGCCGCACGAGTCGCAGCACGCACACCACGAGCGCCGCGACGAGCACGAGGGCGACGAGCACCGGCCCGACGTAGACGACCGCACCGCCGAGCGTCTCGTCGCAGGAGTTGCCGGGAGCGCCGCACGAGCTGAACGCCAGCGACAGGAACACGATCCCGCCACCGGCGACCACCGACTCCGCTGCCAACAGCACCAGCAGCACGACCGTGGCGACCACGTCCGCGACGCGACGGCCGCCTGCCAGGGGGTGTCGCGCCTCCCGTCCGAAGGCCGCCGGACCGGATCCGAGCGGATCCGCGACCACGGGGGCTTCCATCACCCTCGCCGCCCGCGCGTGGACCAGAGGGCCCAGGCGATGAGGACCGGCTGACCGAACAGGCGGCCGATGCGCTTGACGTCCGTGTCGAGCCCGAAGGCGTCGCGGCGGTTCAGCCACTGGGAGATGTTCCCGGGGAAGATCGCGGTGAAGAAGAGCGCGGCGATCGTGCCGACGAAGCGACGCGAGCGACGGGGTGCGAGCACCAGGGCGCTGCCGAGGCCGATCTCCGCGATGCCGGAGGCCAGGACCGTGGTGTCCTCGTCGAGCGGGACGAAGTCGGGCACCTGGGCGCGGAAGTCCTGCCGGGCGAAGGTGAGGTGGCTCGTGCCGGCGAAGACGAGCGCGAGGCCGAGCAGGACGCGGAGGAAGGATCGCATGCCTCCATCGTGCCCGTGCCGGACGTCCACCGCACGCGCCGCACGGCGTGCCGGACGGCCACCGCCCCGCTAGGTTCGGACGCATGGGAACAGCCGCCCGCGACCACGAGCCACCCGCAGCACCCGCCGTCGTGGCCGCGCTGCTCGGTCCGATGGCGCTCTACATGGGGTTCATCGTCCCCGCGGCCTCGATGGGGCGGCACGTCGTGCTCGGTGCGGTGTTCGGCATCGTGTGCATCGCCAGCGGCTGGCGCGCACTGTCGATCGCACGACGGAGCCAACGAGGCGTGCGTGTCTGGTCGTGGATCGGGATCGTCCTCGGCGTGCTCGGGCTCGTGATGCTCGTGTGGCAGCTGCTCGTCATCGTGACCGGGGGCGCCTTCCCCTCCCCGTTCTGGACGCCGTACGCGCACCGCTGACGCGGCCCCTCACCACCCGAGCGTGCCCGGCGCCCCCTTGAACGGTCCGACCACCCGCGAGGTGATCCACCCGCCGTAGAAGTCCCCCTCCTGCGCCTGGACCACCTCCCCGCCGACCTCGCACGAGTCCATCGCCGAGGGGTAGATCGCCACCCGGTCGCGCAGCTGCTCGTAGCCCGGCTCGGGCGTCGGGTAGTTCCACGCCGCCCGCGGAGCGACCACGTCCCCACCCACCACGTCGAAGTACCGCGCGCGCCCCTTGAACTCGCACATGCTCGACCCCTCGGCCGGCCGGAGCTCGAGGTCGGCCATCGGCACGTAGTACACCGGCGGGTGCGAGGTCTCGAGCACCCGCACCGCGTCCGTCGTGTCCACGACCACCTCGCCGCCGAGCCGCACGACCACGCGTTCGGGCACCGACTCCACGGCGGGAGGCCGCGGGTAGTCCCACACGGACTCCTGGCCGGGGGCGGGCTCGGTACGGTTCGGTCGGCGCATGGGTCACGTCTACGCCGCCTCCCTGCCCGCAGGCCTGGAGGCGCGGCTCGCCCCCGCCCCGCCGGCCCGCCCCGTCCGTGGTCGCCCGGGGCGCAGGGCGCGGCGGACGCGCAGCCCCCGCAGGGTGCAGAGTGGGCGCGTGACGACGACGACACGCACCCTCTTCCGACGGAAGCCGATCGAGACGATCGACGACGAGACCGGTGGCGACGGCGGCCTGAAACGGCACCTCGGCCTCTGGCAGCTCACCGCGATCGGCATCGGCGGCATCATCGGCGCGGGCATCTTCACCCTCGCCGGCACGGTCGCGAACGGCGTCGCCGGCCCCGCGGTCCTCATCAGCTTCCTCGTCGCCGGTGTCGCGAGCGCCGCAGCGCGCCCTGTCCTACGCCGAGTTCGCCGGCCTCATCCCGAAGGCTGGCAGCGCGTACACGTACGGCTACGCGGTCCTCGGCGAGATCGTCGGCTGGTTCATCGGCTGGGACCTGCTGCTCGAGTACACCGCGATCGTGGCGGTGGTCGCGATCGGGATCTCCGGCTACGTCGGGTTCCTCGTCGGCCAGTTCGGCATCGACCTGCCCGCCTGGATGCTCGGCGCGCCGGGCACGGGCGACGGCCACGTGATCGACGTGTTCGCGATCATCCTGTGCCTGCTCACCGCGTTCGTCCTCACCCGCGGCATCCGCAGCGCCGCACGGTTCGAGTTCGTCGCCGTCGGCATCAAGGTCGCACTCGTCGTGCTCATCGTCGTGCTCGGCGTGTTCCACATCAACAGCGCGAACTACTCGCCGTACTTCCCGTTCGGCTTCGGCGGCGTGATGACGGGCGCCGCGACGGTGTTCTTCGCGGTGTTCGGCTACGACGCGATGTCCACCGCCGCCGAGGAGTCCACCGACGCCCGCAAGCACATGCCGAAGGCGATCCTGCTGTCGCTCGGCATCTCGATGGTCCTCTACGTCCTCGCGACCCTGGTGCTCACCGGGATGCAGAAGTACACCGACATCGACCCCGCCTCGGGCTTCTCGTCCGCCTTCGCCTCGGTCGGCCTCGGCGGCGTGGCCAACATCATCGCGATCGGCGCCATCGTCGGCATCATCACCGTGCTCGTGACCTTCATGCTCGGTGCGAGCCGCGTCTGGTTCTCGATGAGCCGCGACGGCCTCATGCCGAAGTGGTTCGCGAAGACCGACCCGAAGCGCCACGTGCCGACCCGCGTCACGTGGATCCTCGGCATCGCGTCGGCGATCCTGGCCGGCGTGCTCCCGATCGGGGTCGTGGCCGAGCTGACGAACATCGGCATCCTGCTCGCCTTCGTGGTGGTCTGCTCCGCCGTGATCGTGCTGCGCTACCGCCAGCCCGACCTCGACCGGCAGTTCCGGCTGCCGTTCATGCCGGTGATCCCGATCATCGGCGTCATCGCGTCGCTGTGGCTCGTGACGTTCCTGCAGTGGGAGACGTGGGTGCGCTTCGCGGTCTGGTTCGCGATCGGCCTCGGCGTGTACTTCGGCTACTCCCGTCGGCACAGCAAGCTGGCGACCGGCGAGGCGACGGGCAAGCCGATCGTCTGACCGGACGGGCTACGCGTCCCGGCGGTGCTTCCCCTTCGCCGCCGTCGGGTCGGCCATCGGGTGGTTGCGGAACCACCGCAGCAGCTCCCGGGAACGGCCGGAGTCGGCGCTCTGGTCGCCCGAGGTGAGGAAGTCACTGAAGCCCTCCGGCGTCGCAGCGCCCTCGACGTCGCGGTCGTACGCCATCGACCACTCCGGGAAGCGCCGGGTGTGGATGGACTCCTCGGCGAGGAGCCGCACCTCGTCGTGGCGCTCGTCCGCGAGGATCCGCTGGTACGTCGACAACACCTGCTCGTACGGTCCCTCGAGCAGCTGCATGAACCGCCCGTTGCGGTGCACGAGCAGCCCGGTCAGACCGTCGGCGGTGTTCCGGGCACGGGCGTGGGCGAGCACCTCGTCGAGGGCGTCGTCGTCGAACGGCTCCGTGGCCGCGCTCATGTAGACGAGTGACTGCAGCATGCCGTCGATCCTGCCCGCTCCCGCGCGCCCGCGACTCCCCCAGAACGGGACGCCGGACGTCCTACGACCGGACCTCGCGCATGTTCTGGGCCTGCCACCCCTCGGGGATCGACGCACGGAAGGCCTGCAGCGCCTCCTCGTAGGTCTGCCCGGTCGCCTCGTGCGGCCGGGTCTCCTTGGAACGGGCGATCGCACGCACGGTGGTCTCGCCGGTCGCCTTGCTCGTGACCGCGTTCACCTGCTGCAGCTCGAACCCGTGCAGGTCCAGGGCCTCGACCGCCGCCGTGCGCGCCGCCTCGATGTTCTCGCCGCTGCCCTCGGCCTCCGTCGTCGCGGTCGAGCGCAGTTCTCCTCGCAGTGTCGTCACCCACCCAGTATCGCGGCCCCCGGACAGGGTCTGTCGCACGCGGGCGCCGCACGCCATCATCGGGAACGCCGATCCGGAGGAGTCCCATGCGCCGCACCACCCTCACCGCCGCACTCGTCGTCAGCGTCGCCGCCGTGGTGTCGTCCCTCGTCGGTGTCGCGCCGGCGCAGGCCGCCGGGATGCCCGCAGCGGTGAAGGCGCAGTACGACCACCAGTACGGCACGTTCACCCCGTTCACGAAGTCGGGCAGCCGGAACGCCACGATCGTGCTCCCGCAGAACGCCCGCAGCGGCATCATCGTCGCGACCTTCACCCCGGCGGATGCCGAGCACACCGAGTTCGAGGTGCACGAACTGAACAGCAAGGGCGGCCCGACCGGTTCGAACCCCATCGGCCAGGGCGGCAAGTACACGGGCCGCGTCGCCTACGGCACCGACTCGTGGCGGAAGCCCGCCGCGCTCAAGGTCGAGGCCAGGGGGCAGTGGATCCTGCGGTTCAGCCAAGTCTCGAGCGCCCCCGCCCTGACGACGTCGGGGCACGGCGACAACGTGATGCTCTACTGGGGCTCCTCCGCCGCCCGGCAGTTCCGGTGCACGACGACTCGTGTCGCGACGTGCATGCTCCGCGAAACCCTGCTCCGCAACGACTACGAGACCATCCCCGCCAGTGACAACGGCTCCGGCAAGGACCTCTCGAAGCGGATCACCCTGTCGAAGGGCCCGTCCGTCCTGCAGCTGAACGCCGGCAGCACCTGGTCGATCCGCTGACCCGGCGAGCGCCGGAGGTCGGTGGCACCTGGCACGATTGACCCGTGCCAGCCGCCCCGATGATCGACGCCGTCGACGTCATCCGTTTCGTCGGGCCGCAGGCGTTCGGCCGCGCGCGGGACCTCGTCCGGGCGGGCCTGGTCGACGACGTCGTCTGGCACGACGACGACGGCACCGTCACCGCAACGGTGTCCGGCTCCGCCGACGACCCGTACGAACTCCGCATCGAGACCACCCCGGCCCGCGGCGAGTTCGTCCGTCCGGTCCGCAGCACCTGCACCTGCCCGCTCGGCGGCGACTGCAAGCACGTCGCCGCCGCCCTGCTCACCGTCAACGCCCGCGCACTCGCCGCGGCCGCCGGCCCGAAGCCGGAACAGCCGGCTCCGCCGCCCTCGGACTGGAGGCACGACCTCGCCCGCCTCGCCGGCGACGACGAGCAGGTGGCCGAGCCGCAGGGCACCCCCATGGGTCTGCAGTTCGAGTTGCGTGACGCGGTCTCCGCCCGGCTCGCCTCGCGTGCGCGAGCCGCCGGTCGCGCGCTGCCGACGGCCTCGCGGTCGGTGCGACTCGGCGTCCGCCCGGTGACCCGCAGCGACGCCGGCAACTGGGTTCGGGGGCAGCTGACGTGGGGCACGCTCCCCTACTCGATGAACCGGCTCGGCCTCTCCTCCGAGCAGCACGCCTGGTTCGTCCAGTTCGCCGCGCTCCACCGCGCCGGACAGCTCGCCGGGCTCCCGGGCGAGGCCGACTGGATCCACCTCGACGACTTCGGCAGTCCGCTGCTCTGGCCGCTCCTCACGCAGGCCCCGGCCCTCGGCATCGCGTTCGTCACCGGCAAGCGCGAGGACGGTGCCGTGCTCGGTGCCGAGGCGCGTGTGCTCCTCGACGTCGCCCGGCAGGACGGCGGGCTCGTGATCGGTGCGAGCGCGATCCTCGACGGCCGACCGGCGGCTCCCGGCACGGCCCGGACGATCGGCGACCACGGCGTCTACGTCTTCCGCGAGAGCCCCGAGTTCCACGTCGCGTTCGCCCCGACTACCACCCCCGTGCCGGAGGACCAGCGGCGCATGCTCGTCGACGGCGCCCGGATCACCGTTCCGGAGCCCGAGGTCGCCGAGTTCCTCGCCGACTGGTCCCCACGACTCCGGGGTGCGCTCGGCCTCGTCAGCGCCGACGGCTCCGTCGAGCTGCCCGAGCGCACGCCGCCCGAACTCGTGTTGACGACGACGTTCGAACCGGCCCGGGCGCCCAGCACGGACGACCGCGTGCACCTGCAGTGGCGCTGGCACGTCGACGGGCGGAAGGACCCCGTCGCGCTGCACGGACCCCTCCCGGAGCTCTCCGGGCTGCGCGCGGCCGACGACCCGGCCGGCCCGACCGGACCCGGCGGCGGACTCGGGTGGTTCGAGGACGGCACGATCGACGGCGCCGACGTCGCGGTGTTCGCGAACGAGCTGTTGCCGGAGCTGCCGTCGCTCGGCGTCCGCACCGTCGTGCAGGGCGAACGCGTCGACTACGAACGGCTGACCGGTCGGCCGCACATCCGCGTGACGACCATGCCGTCGGACAAGCACGACTGGTTCGACCTCGGCATCTTCGTGTCGGTGAACGGCAAGCAGGTGCCGTTCACGCCGCTGCTCCGGGCGCTCGCGAAGCGGGACCGGCGGATGAAGCTCATCGACAACTCGTACCTGTCGTTGTCCGACCCCGCGTTCGACCGGCTGAAGGAGCTCATCGACGAGGCGCGCGACCTCGACGAGTGGGAGCCCGACCAGCCGATGACCGTCACGCCGCTGCAGGCCGGGCTGTGGTCCGAGTTCGACCAGTTGGCCGACGAGACCTCGCACGACGAGCGGTGGGAGGCGATCGCGGCGGGGCTACTCGGGGCGACGCCACCGGAGTCGGTGCTCGTGCCGGACTCGGTGCACGCCGAGCTCCGGCCGTACCAGCACACCGGGTACGCCTGGCTGTCGTTCCTGCTGTCGCACGGGGTCGGCGGGGTGCTCGCGGACGACATGGGTCTCGGCAAGACGCTGCAGGTCCTCACGACGATCGCCGCCGCGCGGGAGTCTTCGCCGGACGCGCCGCCGTTCCTCGTCGTCGCGCCGACCTCGGTCGTCGGCAACTGGGCGGCCGAGGCAACCCGGTTCACGCCGTCGCTGCGCGTCACGACGATCGGCGCGACGACGCTGAAGGACCCCGGGCTCGTCGCACGCGCTGCTGCCGCGTCGGACATCGTGGTGACCTCGTACGCGCTGCTCCGGCTCGACGCGCAGGCGTACACGGACCTGCCGTGGGCGGCCCTCGTCCTCGACGAGGCGCAGTTCGTGAAGAACCCGCAGTCGCAGACGCACCGGGTGGCGGTCGACCTCCGCGCGCCGGTGAAGTTCGCGATCACGGGCACGCCGCTCGAGAACGGGCTGACGGACCTCTGGGCGCTGTTCCACATCGTCGCGCCCGGGCTGCTGTCGTCGTGGTCGCGGTTCGGGGACGACTACGTGAAGCCGCTCGGTTCGCCGGACCTCCGCGGCGCCGCCCGCCAGGAGCTCACAGCGCGGCTCCGACGGCGGATCCGGCCGCTCATGCTCCGGCGGACGAAGGAGAGCGTCGCCGCCGACCTCCCGCCGAAGCAGGAGCAGGTCGTCCGGGTGACGCTCGACCCCGCGCACCGGACCCTGTACGAGACGACGTTGAACCGGGAGCGCCTGAAGGTCCTCGACCTCATCGACGACCTCGCGAAGAACCGGATGATCGTGTTCCGATCGCTGACCCTGCTGCGGATGCTCGCGCTGTCGCCGGCGCTGGTCGACGGTTCGCGAGAGGACCTGTCCTCCGCGAAGCTCGACCTGCTGCTCGACGAACTCGAACAGCTCGCCGCCGAGGGTCGCCGCGCCCTGGTGTTCAGCCAGTTCACCTCGTTCCTCCGCATGGTGGCCAGCGCCCTCGACGACCGGGGCGTCGGCTACGAGTACCTCGACGGCTCGACGAGGCGCCGCCCCGAGGTCATCGACCGCTTCCGGAACGGCACCGCCCCGGCGTTCCTCATCTCGCTCAAGGCCGGTGGCTTCGGGCTGACCCTGACCGAGGCGGACACCGTGTTCGTGCTCGACCCGTGGTGGAACCCGGCCGCCGAGAACCAGGCGGTGGACCGGACGCACCGCATCGGCCAGACCCGGTCGGTGAACGTGCAGCGGTTCATCGCCGAGGACACCATCGAGGAGAAGGTCCTCGCGCTCGCGGCGAAGAAGGCCGAGCTGTTCGCGACGATGATCGACGACGACGCCCTCTTCGCCGAGGACCTCACGGCCGACGACATCCGCTCCCTGCTGGCCTGACGCGGCCGAGGGTCAGCGCGCGAGGGCGTCGATCGCGGCGACCTCGTCGGACGACAGCTCGATCCGGGCACCGGCGGCGTTCGACCGGATGCGCTCGGGGTTCGACGACTTCGGGATGACGACGAACCCGTGAGCGACGTGCCAGGCGACGATGACCTGCGCGCTGTCCGCGTCGTGTGCGGTGGCGATGTCGACGAGCGTCGGGTCCTGCAGGTTGCTCGCCTTGAAGGGGCTGTAGCCCTCGAGGACGACCCCGCGGGACGCGAGCCCGTCGGCCACGGCGCGGTCGAACTCGACGGGGCTCCACTTGATCTGGTTCACGGCCGGGGCAGTCCCCGTGGCAGAGGTGATCTCGTCGATCTGCGTGAGGGAGTAGTTGCTCACCCCGACCGCCTTCGTGAGGCCGTCCGACTGCGCCTGGACGACCTGCTCCCACACGTCCGGGCGTGCCTCGCCGTTCGGCGGCCAGTGCACGAGCCAGAGGTCGAGGTGGTCGAGACCGAGCTGGTCGAGGCTCTCCTCGATGGTCTCCCGCACGCGGTCGGCGTTGTCCGGCGGCAGCTTGGTCGTCACGAAGACCTCGTCGCGGGCGAGTCCGGACTCGGCGACGGCCTTCCCGACGCCGCGCTGGTTGCGGTACCCGGTGGCGGTGTCGATGTGGCGGTACCCGGCCGCCAGTGCTTCGCCGACGGCGGCGGGCGCCTCGGCGTCGGGGATCTGCCAGGTGCCGAAGCCGAGGAGCGGCATCGACCCACCGGTGACGGACACGGACGGGTTCGCGTAATCGGTCATGCACCCGTGTCTACGCCGTGCCCGCGGAACGGTTCAGAGCGAGGCGGTCCACTCGGCGACGGTGACGACCTCGGCCTGCCGCGGGAAGACCTTCTCGGTGAGGACGCGGTGGACCTCCGCGTCGCCGTCGGCACACGCGTCCGAGAGGACCGTCAGCCCGAAGTCGAGGTCGGCCGCCTGGCGCAGCGTCGAGAGGACGACGCCGCTCGTGGCGATCCCGGCGAGCACGAGGTCGCGGACCTCGAGGCCGCGGAGCAACACCTCGAGGTCCGACCCGGCGAAGGCACTGACGCGGAGCTTCGTCACGACGAGGTCGTCGTCCCCGACCCCGAACGCGCTGTGCACATCGGTCGATCCCGGAGTCTGGGACCCGATGCGCTCCCGCATCCCGCCGAACATCTTGTTCGTACGCGCGGCCTCGGGTGCGCCCGGCCGGAACGCCACGCGGACGAAGACCACGGGGATGCCGCGCTCCCGGGCGGCCGAGACCGCTGCCGTCGCCGCAGCGAGGGCCTCGTCCGTGCCGAGTCGTTCGACGATGCTGTTCTGGTAGTCCATGACGAGGAGTGCGGTGCCCACCTCGTGGACGCTACTCCGGCGGGCCGGGCGGCCGACCCTCCGCCGGGGTCCGGAGCGATGTCCGACGTGTCCGGCATCATCGTCGGTGCACCACACCACCGCACCACCAGGAGCTCCACCCACGCATGACGTCCCGCCGACGCCGCACCCGCACCAGCCTCACGTCCGTCCTCGTCGTCCTCGCACTCGCCGTCGGCGGGTACGCCCTGCACACCGCGGGCATCATCGCGCCCGACGCCGAAGCCGCACCGGCGACGACCAGCGCGCCCACGGGGACCGACGCCCCCACCATCGAGACGGAACCGGGCGCGCCGGGGACGACCCGCGCCTCCCGAACCGACGCGCCGAGCGCGAACGACGCCGACGCCGCAACAGCAGCCACCGCACGGGCGGAACTCGCCGCCCTGCCGGTCAAGGGCAAGGCCCCCGCCACCGGGTACGACCGGGTCGGCGACTTCGGCACCGCCTGGCTCGACGTCGACCGGAACGGCTGCGACACGCGCAACGACGTGCTGGCGCGGGACCTCTCGGCGATCACCCGCCAGGGCGCCTGCCGGGTGCTCACCGGGACGCTCGTGTCGCCGTACACCGGGGCGACGATCGGCTTCGTGCGCGGCGAGAGGACCTCGACCCTCGTGCAGATCGACCACGTCGTCGCACTCGAGAACGCCTGGCGGACCGGGGCCCAGCAGCTCTCGCAGCGTGAGCGGGAGTCGCTCGCCAACGATCCGGCGAACCTGTTCGCGGTGGACCAGCACTCGAACGCGCAGAAGCGTTCCGGCGACGCCGCGACCTGGCTGCCGGCGGACAAGTCGTTCCGGTGCACGTACATCGAGCACCAGGTGGCGGTGAAGACGAAGTACCGCCTGTGGGTGGCCCCGGCCGAGCACGACGCGATGGCGCGGATCCTGCGGACCTGCTGAGCACGGCCGCAAGACAACAGGTGTAGCCTATCTCCCGTCGATGCGAATGCATCGTTCGGACTCGCTGCTCCACCGCGGACCCCGAGCCCTTCACCGTCGAAGACCTCAGGAGGCCTCCCCATGACCGCAACCAGCTCCCCCACGACCCGCTTCACCGACCGCGTCGTCCTCATCACCGGCGGCGGCTCCGGCCTCGGCCGTGCGACCGCCGTCCGTCTCGCCGCCGAGGGCGCGAAGCTCTCCCTCGTCGACCTCTCCGCCGAGGGACTCGAGGCCTCGAAGGCCGCCGTGCTCGAGACCGCCCCCGACGCCGAGGTCCTCACCACCGTCGCCGACGTCTCGGACGAGGCCCAGGTCGAGGCCTACGTCACCGCCACCACCGAGCGCTTCGGCCGCATCGACGGCTTCTTCAACAACGCCGGCATCGAAGGCAAGCAGAACCCGACCGAGTCGTTCACCGCCGCCGAGTTCGACAAGGTCGTCTCGATCAACCTGCGCGGCGTGTTCCTCGGCCTCGAGAAGGTCCTGAAGATCATGCGCGAGCAGGGTTCCGGCATGGTCGTCAACACGGCGAGCGTCGGCGGCATCCGCGGCATCGGCAACCAGTCCGGCTACGCCGCCGCCAAGCACGGGGTCGTCGGTCTCACCCGCAACTCCGCCGTCGAGTACGGCCGCTACGGCATCCGCATCAACGCCATCGCCCCCGGCGCCATCTGGACGCCGATGGTCGAGAACTCGATGAAGCAGCTCGACCCGGAGAACCCCCGCAAGGCCGCCGAGGAGTTCATCCAGGTGAACCCCTCCAAGCGCTACGGCGAGGCGCCCGAGATCGCCGCCGTGGTGGCCTTCCTGCTGTCCGACGACGCCTCGTACGTCAACGCCACGGTCGTCCCGATCGACGGCGGGCAGTCCGCCGCGTACTGAGTCACGCAGCCCGGCGCGCGGCCACCTCGACGTGCGCTGGGCATCGGCCTGGAGGCGCGGCGCACCCCCGCCCCGCGTGGCAGGCTGCGGACATGGCTGAGCAACTCACGGTCCCGCAGGCGTTCGCGCTCCTCCAGATCGAGTCCGACGGGCGGAAGTCCACGGACGTGCAGACCCTCGACGCCGGGCTCGCCGGTGCCGTCCTTGCGGACCTCGCCCTGCGGGGCGTCGTCTCGCTGCAGGACGGCTTCGTCACCGTCGTGAACGGTGCTGCCACCGGCGACCCGGTCCTCGACGGCGTCGTCGGCACCATCGCGGCCGCCGACAAGCCCCGCAAGGCGAAGTGGTGGATCACCCGCATCGGCAAGCGACCGCTGCGCGATGACGTGTTCGCCGGGCTCATCGAACGCGGCCTCATCACGCTCGAACAGGGGAAGACGCTCGGCATCTTCCCCACCACGAAGTACCCGGAGCGCGACGGTGGCCCCGAGGGGCTCCTCCGCGCCGGCATCGGCGACGTCCTCGCCGGGCGCGCCGAACCCACGCCGTTCGCCGCCGCCGTCATCGGCCTGCTCGACGCGACCAGCACGCTCCGCAAGCAGTTCGGCAAGGTCGACCGGGCACTCGTGAAGGAGGTCACCTCGGGCGGCTGGGCCAGCCCCGCGGTCAAGGCCGTGCTCGAGGACATCCAGACGGCGGCGATCATGGCGACGGTGGCGGCGAGCACCGCCGCGACGACGGCGACGATCTCCTCGAGCTGAGCCCGACCGCCGGCGTCGGCGCAGCGCCAGCACGTTTCGTTCCGGGCCCGTGACCGTTCCGGTTCACGATCCCCGGTTTCTCCGAACCAGAACGGTCAACCATCGGGCGCGGTCCCCGGTCGCCGTGCTGCGACGTCGTGACGACCCCGTCGGCCGTGACAGCATGGTCGACGACCCCGGGAGGGAACCCGCATGAGCACCAACGACCAGACCGGATCAGCTTTCGGCCGCGGCGTCGACAAGACCCCACCGACCGCCGCCGCCGAACTCCGGCGGCGCATGGCGACCTCGCCGGCCGGCTTCCTCCGCAGCGCCGCGTGGGTGCCTTGGCGACCCGCGGACGCTCCGGACGGCGGAAGCGTCGCGCACGTGGTCATCCGGGAGAAGCCGTTCGTCCCGGTGTTCACCGACCCCGCCGAACTCGCCGCCGGTCTGCCCGACACCGAGGGCCGCCCGGTGTCGATGTCCGAGCTCGTCACGGCGCTGCCGGAGGAGTTCGGCATCGTGGTCGACCCCACGAGTGCCGCCGAGGCGAACTTCCTGCACGCCGACGTCCTCGCGGGCATGCGCGCGCAGATGCAGAGCGGTGTCCACCTCGACGAGGACCCCGACCAGGGCTGACCCCGTCGCCTAGCGGCTGCTCGGACCGGGCTCGACGAGCTCGATGAACCGGGACAGCAGCGACAGCCCGGCGATCGAGGGCGGCAAGCCCGTCGCCAGCGCTGGCGAGTACACGAGGTACGCCGCCCACTTCGCCCGCGACAACGCCACGTTCAACCGGTTCGGCATGAGCAGGAAGTCGAGCCCGCGCGGGATGTCGGCGGCGCTCGACGCCGCGAGCGACACGATCGACACGACGGCCTCGCGCCCCTGGAACAGGTCCACGGTGCCGACCTGCGTCCCCCGCAGTCCTGCACGGTCGAGGGCGTCACGGATCACCGCACCCTGGGCGTTGTACGGCGCGACGACGATCACGTCCTCGTCCGTCAGCACGCGTTCGGTGTCACCGTCCACCCACCGCCGACCGACGACGTCCTGCGCGAGGGCGACGACCCGAGCCGCTTCCTCCACCGAGGACGTGGTGTTCCCCGTGTGCACGATCGGCTCCGGGTGGACGCCCGCGTCGATGCCGTCGAGGTGTCGCCCGGACACCATCGACGCGAGCTGCCCGTCGTATGACAGCGCCGACACCGACGCCGTGAGTGCCGGCTCCATCCGCCGGGTCCGCGCCAGGAAGTACCCGAACGCGTCCGGCAGCACGTGTTGGCCGTCGGCGAGCCAGCCGAGCGCCGACTCGTCGACGGGCTCCGGGTGGGACCCCTGCGACACCTGCGGCAGCTGCTGCGGGTCCCCGAGGAGGAGCAGACGCGTCGCCGCGATCGAGGACGCGATCGTCGGCGCGAGGGAGAACTGCCCGGCCTCGTCCACCACGAGCAGGTCGAGGGATCGGCGCGGGATCGTGCCCTCGTTCGCGAAGGTCCACGCGGTCCCGCCGACGACCCCGCCCCTGCCGGTCTCGACGCAGGACGACAGGAACGCAGCCACGGCGGCGTTGTTCTTCACGGGCGTCCACGGTGCCGACTCGACGTCGTCCGGGTCCGCTCCTGCTCGGGGCACCTTCACCACGCGGTCGGCGGGCACCCCGGCCTGCACGACCGACGCCAGGAAGTTCTCCGAGGTCGCGTGCGACTGCCCGACGACCCCGACGCGCCAGCCGTACTCGCGCACGAGCCGCGCGACGACGTTCGACCCGACGTACGTCTTGCCCGTCCCCGGAGGGCCCTGGATCGCCAGGTACGACCGGTCGAGGCCGAGCAACGTCGCGACCACGGCCGACACCGTGTCGTCCCCCTGCACGGGCACGATCGGCCCCCGCGGCGGGACCCGGCGGAGCAGGTCGAGCGCCGGATCGGGCAGCATCGCGGGCAGGGCGCCGAGGACTTCTTGTCCCCACTCCGCGATCGCCTCGGGCTGGGGCTTCGCCCGCGGTGGTGCCGCCGGTGCGAGGGCGACCGGGAAGTCCTCGTGTGGCGAGCCGCCGACCGGCAGGCTCTCCTTCACGAGCACCTCGAAGCCGTCACCGTCCTCGAACGCGTCCAGCACGACGGCGCGAGCCGACGCGCCCTTCGAACCCGGCGCCGGAGCGGCGATCGACGGCGGGAGTGGGTCGTCGTAGACGAGGTGGGGCGTGCCTCCTGGACGGAGCCGCGAACCGGGCGCGAGCGTCCCCGACAACCGGATCTCTCGGGACTGCGACCGGGCACGCGGCAGCGTGTCCCATTCGCGCTCGACCGACGCCCGCTCGACGACCAGCACGTCACGGGTGTCCGCCCACTCGTCCACCGGGTTCCGCAAGCGGTCGAAGTGGTCCTGCCAGAACGTCTTCGCCTCGCGCCGGTGGTAGTCGATCGCGGCTGCGGCGAGCGCCAACGCGGTTTGGTCGGGCGTGCGGTCGAGGGCGTCGACCCCGTCGAGCTGCGCGGCGAGCGCCGTGTACACGGGGTTCGGTTCGCGGTCGACCGGGATCGGCGGGAGGAGCTCGTCCGGCTCGGCAGCGACGGGCGCGGACGAGGACGCGCGCGCTGTCGCTCGGAGCGACAGGAGCCAGTCGCGGAGCCGGAGGGTCGACCGGCAGTCGTAGGCGTTGTAGTCGGCGACCTCGTCGAGCATGTGCTGCCCGGCGGTGGCGTCACCGTTCCGGAGCTCCTCGATCGCGTCGACGTACGCTGTGATGCTGTCCGCCGCGTTCGTCACATCGCTGAGCCGCAGGTCCGAACCCATGTACAGCGGCTCGAGCTTCTTGATGGAGTAGCTGCGGCTGCCGACCACGAGCGCCTTGCGCACGATCGGGTACAGGTCGACGAGGACCCCGGCGCGGAGCAGGTCGTCGACGGCTTCTTCCCCGACGCCGTGCCGGGCAGCGAGGGACAGCAGGTGCGTCCGCTCGTACGCCGCGTAGTGGTAGATGTGCATCCCCGGGTACTGCTGCCGCCGAGCCTCGATGAAGGCGAGGAAGTCCAGCAGCGCCTGGCGCTCGTCGCGGATCGTGTGCGCCCAGAACGCCGTGAAGCGCGCCTCGGGGTCGACGAGCCCGAACAGGTAGTCGAGTCCCCAGTGGACGCCGTCCTCGGTGTGGAGCGGGTCCCCCTCGAAGTCGAAGAACACGTCGCCCGGGTCCGGCGTCGGGATCGCGTCGAGCGCTCGGGCGTCGAGCACCTCGAAGAGCGGCTTGGTCGTCCCGGTCGCCTGGGCACCGTCGGCTGCGGTCCGCGCGTGCTCGGTGTCGACCTGGAGGCGCGCCTGACGCACCAGCCGCGCTTGCGTCCCGCGCGGGAGACCGGGCACGGCCGTGGTCCGGTCCGCCAGCTCGTCGATCGTCCGCACCCCCTGCCGGATGAGCTTCGTCCGCTGGTCGAGTCGCATGCCCGCGACGAGGACCAGGTCACGGTGCTCGGCGACCTGTGTCGTGCACACGTCGCACCGGCCGCACGACGAGTACCGCGGGTCGGCCCACTGCAGCGGCTCGGTCTCGGTCATCCGCTCAGCGATCACCCGATGGAGCTCGGCGCGCTGCGTCCGGTACACCGGTGCGATGTCGGCGAGGTCGTGCGTGGTGGTCGTCCGGTCGCCGAGCACGAGGTGGACCTGCTCGCCGGTGGGGATGCCGTGCGCCTGCATCTGCTCGGCGTACGCGGCCAGCTGCAGCAGCGCGCTGATCTTGGCGTGGCGGGCGAGCTTGGTGTCGTACACCTCGTACTGGCCGCGCTCGTTCCGCATGATGAAGTCCGCGAAGCCGATGAAGCCCGGGGCCTCTGCCGTCGGCGGCGCGAAGAAGGTCGGTTGGTAGAGGACGTCGGCGCCGTCGTGCATCGCTGCCCGTGCGGCGGAGGCTGCCGTCGGGTACTCGGGCGGTGCAGGGCGGTCGAACTCGACGACGTCCCGCGTGTCCTTCAGGATGGCGAGGTAGTCGAGCTCGTGCTGGTCCCCCAGGCGTGCCGTGCGCTCGAGCATGTCGTCGTGCGACTCGGGCAGGGGCTCGCCCCGGCCGAGCTTCACGTCCATGCGCCGGAGGAACGCCCACTCGCAGGCCGCCCACGTCGAGAGGTCGCTCGGGCTGAGCAGGACCTGCCCGTCGCCGCCGATCTGCATGCGTCTCCCCGTCTCCTCGGTGCCCTGCGAGCCTAGGCCCGCCCGCCGACACCACCATGCCCGAGCGAAATATGCTTTGCAAAATTCTGGTACTGCAGTCCATAGTTCTGTTGAACCCGCGACCGTCGCGGCTCCGTCGAAGAAGGGGAACCACATGACACGTCTGCGGAACACGATGATCGGGCTCGCTGCGACCGGCGCGCTGATCGCCGGAGGGGTGTTCGTCACCCCAGCAGCCAACGCAGCGGAAGCATCACGCACCGAGACGGACGTGATGCGCGAAGCGACGAGCCTCACTCCCACGCAGATCGAGCAGGCCATCGTCGAAGCGCGCGCGGTGGGCGCAGTCACGAGCACCGTGGCGACACCGGACGGCACGGTGACGACGATCGACCTCGGGGACGGGTTCGTCTTCGACCTCGTGACGGCGCCGACGACGCAGCGGATCGGTGCCGGCAGGGACTCCAAGGGAACCTTCGTGAGCTTCAACGCCACCGACCAGAACATGATCATCAGCGGCTCCGCGTTCGCACTCGGCGCGGCGGTCTGCGCCGTGAGCGGCGGGACGTTCTGCGTCGCCCTCGGGGCGATCCTGACGGCTGCCACGGTCGCGATCACGGGCAGCGGCGCGATCCGCTGCGGGACGAAGCAGCTGCGCGTCTACCCGTTCGCTGGCGGCAAGGTCAAGCCGCGATGCGCCTGAGGCGTGCGAGCGCTGTGCGCCGGTTCGTCACCAGCCTGCCGTTCGCGCTGATCACCAGCGTGATCCTGGTCGTCCTCGGTTCGGTGTCGGCGACGTCGCCCGCGACCGCCGACCACTGGTACGGACCAGCACTGGCTGCGATCGCGTTGTTCCTCGCGATGGTCTCCACCGGCAGCGCGATCCGCCGCCGGAGGAACCGTCGGCCCTGAGCGACGACGACTGACGGTCAGATCGTCAGGCCACTGCGGCGCGGACGAAGCGCGGCCCCTCGTAGCCGTCCCGGGACACCCACGCCGTGAAGTCCGCGAGCGACCGCACCCAGTGCCCACGCTCCCCGTACAGCGCCTGGTAGACGACCACCGGCTCCTCGGTCTCGACGTCCCGCGCCACGAGCACCACCTCGTACTCCCCGCCCTTGAAGTGCCGGTACCGTCCAGGCGTCACGTCGTCGACCATGCTCCCGATGCTAGGGCCGCCGCGGTCCCTAGACTCGGCTCCATGACCGAGCCGGCACGCACCGAACGTGGCCTCGACCGCCTCGTGAACTTCTCCGACGCGACCGTCGCCATCGCGATCACGATCCTGATCCTCCCGCTCGTCGACCTGGCCGGTGAACTCAGCGGGGGTCGGGGCGCCGGCGATCTGCTGCAGGAGCACTGGCCGGCGCTCCTCGAGTTCTTCATCACGTTCTGGGTCATCGCCCGCTTCTGGACGCTGCACCACCAGGTGTTCGAGCACGTCCGCTCGTACAACATCCGCGTGATGCAGCTCAACTTCGTGTGGCTCGTGAGCATCGCGTTCCTGCCCTTCGCCGCGAACCTGCTCAACACCGAGGTCGAGGGCGACCGGGTCGCACACGCCCTCTACCTGGGCAGCATGGTCGTGACGAGCCTCACGCTGACCGCGATCGAGTGGGAGCTCCGCCGCTCCCCGGAGTTGCTGTCCTCGCCGCTCGGCGACTGGCGGAAGGGCCCGATCGCCGCCGTGCTGCTCGCCCTCGCGCTCGTCCTCTCGATGATCTTCCCGTCGATCGGCCTGTACTGGGTGCTCCTCCTGGTCCTCCAGGGCACGCTGGGCCGACTGCTGCCGAAGCCCCGCACCTGACCCGACCGGACCGGACGCCGCGGCCCAACCGCCGTGACGCGTCACACACGGTCATGTCGGCGCTCCCGGCCGCCCGAGGACGTACCGTCGCGACATGACCGTCGCCGCAGCAGTCGCCGTCCTCGTGGGAGTCCTCGCACTCGCCACGGCCCTCGGCCTGCTCCTGCGCGTGCGGACCGGCCGGGCCCGCCCCACGCGGACGAACGACACCCGCACCACCACCGCCAATCCGACGACCGCCGACCTCGCCCCTGCCGAGGCCTTCGGCACCGAGGCCACCCTCGTCCAGTTCTCCACGCCCACCTGCGCCCGCTGCCCGGCCACCCGTCGCCAGCTCGACGCCCTCACCGCCGAGCACCCCGGCGTCACCCGTCTCGAGATCGACCTCGCGGAACGCCCCGAGCTCGCCCGACGCTTCGCCGTCATGCAGACCCCCACGGTTCTACTCCTCGACCGAGGCCGCGCGGTGCACACCCGGTTCGGCGGTCCGCCACGACCCGCCGAACTCACCGCAGCCCTCGACACCGTCCTGGCAGCAGCAAGAGCAGCAACAGCCCCAGCAACGACCCCCGGAGACGAGTCCCCATGACCGCCACGAACGACCCCGCCCGCGGCATCGATCCCCGTTCACCGAGGTTCGGCGCCGCCATCACGACCGTCCTCCTCGCGGCGACGATCGTCCTCACCCTGATCCCCGCGACGTGGCCGATCGGCATCGCACTGCTCGCCGTCATCGTCGTGTTCTTCGCCATCGGCGGCATCGCCGGCATCCGCCGCCATCCCTACGGCGTGCTCTTCCGCCGGCTCGTCCGCCCGAGGCTCGGCCCGCCCGCCGAGCTCGAGGCCCCGGAACCCCCGACCTTCGCCCAGCAGGTCGGCCTCGTCATCACGGCCCTCGCCCTCGTGCTCGCCCTCGTCGGCGTCCCGTACGCGGCCCCCGTCGGTGCGGCGATCGCACTCGTCGCCGCGTTCCTCAACGCCGTCTTCGACGTCTGCATCGGCTGCCTCCTCTACGTGTGGCTGGTCCGCGCAGGCGTCTTCCGCCAGCGGTCCGCGGTCTGATCACGGGCCTGGAGGCGCGACCCGCCCCCGCGACGCAGGTCGCGTCGTCGAGGTGATCCGCGCCTCCTGGCACCCGTGCCCCGTCTCGTAGGCTGACCGCATGGGGGACCACACCACACCACTGCTCAAGAAGGTCGCGACCTACCTCGCCGACCACGGGAACTCCGGCGCGGCCGACATCATCCCCGGCTACGCGCCCCCGACCAGCTCCCGCCCGAGCCGCCGGATCGAGGTCGGCGGACGCCTCACCCTCACGCCCGGGGTCCTCTGGTTCCACGCCCACCCGCTCAACTTCGCCCGCTCCGACTTCGGGATCCCCGTCGAGGAGATCGCCCGACTCGACGACGTGTCGAGCGGCCTGCGGAAGAAGGTCCGGATCACCCTGCGGAGCGGGATCGAGCCGACCTTCCTGATGTGGGGCATCCCCCGGTTCATCGAGGCGGTCGAGCAGGCGCGCAGCGCGCTCTGAACGGACGGACTGGAGGCGCGGCTCGCCTCCGCCCCACAGGTGGCGGCGGAGGATCCCCCCACGACATCCTCCGCCGCCACGACTCGAGCGCGCGACGGCTCAGTGCGTCGCGAGCGCCTGCTCGGTCAGCGCGACCAGGTCGTCCGCGCGCAGGCTCGGCCACCCGTGCAGGAGCTCGCGCCACTCGCCCGGCAGCGCGGCCGCGCCGTACAGCGCACCCGCGAGCCCACCGGCGATCGCGGCCACCGTGTCGGTGTCGTTCCCGGTCCGGACCGCGCGGACGAGGGCGTCCTCGAGCGACGAACTCCGCTTGACCGCCGAGTACGCGGCCTGCATCGCGGACACCACCCACCCGTTCGAGTCCGTGAAGTCGACCGGCTCGGAGTGCTCTGCCGTGACGAGCCGGTCCACCCACAGCCGACGCTTCTCGAGGTCGAGCAGGTCGAGGCCCCGCAGCACGTCGAGCTCGCCGGTGAGCACCGCGTGCCGGATCGCCACGCACCAGAGCACGCACGCGTCCCCGGCGTCCGACTCGTAGTGTGTGAGGTCGCTGATCGCCCGGGCGGCCTCGGCGAGCCGGAGTTCCTCGTCGGCCGCACCGGTCAGGTACCCGAGCACGAGCGGTGCCGTCCGCATGAGCGATCCGTTGCCGGCCGACTGCCCCTTGTACTCGTGTTCCTGCCGGGCCGCAGCGCGTGCGTCGGAGGCGACCCGCGCCTCCAGACCCGTGAGGACGTTGCGCGTCTGGATGCCGACGTCGGGCGCGGTGACCGCCCACGCTGCCCAGGCCGCGACGAGGCCGTCGAGCGCTTCCTCGGAGGCCGGGTCGCCGCCGCGCGCGAGCGTGCGGAGGATCGGGACGGCCATGCTCGTGTCGTCCGTCCACTCCCCCGGAGCCCAGCCGAACGAGCCGCCGCCGGCCATCCGGATCGGGGTGGGTTCGGGGACGGCGGGGCGGAACTCGTAGCCCGCGCCGAGCGCGTCGCCCGCGGCGGAGCCGATGACGGCGCCGATCGCGCGGTCGGTCTGTTCGGTGGTCAGCACGGCTGCCTCCTCAGGTTTGCGCGGAATTGCGCAAACCCGAGTCTGCACGATCGTCGCAGTTTGCGCAAGTGTGCGTAAACTCGCTGCCATGGCGAACCAGTACCGCGACGCAAGCGGCAAGCGGCTGACCGACTACCCGCGGCCGTCCGTCGCCGTCGACACCGCGGTGCTGACGGTGCCGACCGGGGGCGACCTCTCCGTCCTGCAGGTGCGCGATGCGACCGACGGCGACTGGCGACTGCCGGGGACGTTCGTGCACGAGGGTGAGCGGCTGGCCTCGGCGGTCCTGCGCTCACTGTCGGACAAGGCCGGCGTGACGGGGCTGGCGCCGACGCAGCTGCACGTGTTCGACGACCCCGCGCGGGACGACCGGGGATGGGTGCTGTCCGTGGCGCACCTCGACGTGGTGCCCTTCGCCGCACTGTCGTCGCTGAACCCGTCACAGGCACGGCTGGTCCCGGTCGACACCGCGACGGGGATGGTGCACGGGCACGACGACATCGTGGCGTTCGCGGTGGCCTCCTTGCGGGCGTCGTACGCTGCGGCACCCGATCCGCGAGGCCTCCTGCCCGAGCCGTTCACGATGTCGGAACTGCGGCACGTGCACGAGGCCGTCCGTGGCGAGCGACTCCTGCCCGACTCGTTCCGCCGGGCGATGCTGCCGCTGCTCGTCGACACGGGGTCGCGCGCTGCCGCGGGCCCGGGCAAGCCGGCGACCCGGTACCGGCGCGCCTGAGGTCGCCTGCTTGGTGAGCAGAACTGGTCGGGTCCGAGGCCGCGACCCGACACTTTCTGCTCACGGAACGCGCCGACGAAACACGAAAGTAACTTGCAGTACTGGCCAGTGTCGGTGCAATGCGCTTTCATGGAGCGCATGACGATCGCTGACCGTACCGACCGCGCCGACGCGTTCGCCCTCGTCCGGACCCAGTCCGGCGCGATGCCGACGAGCATGCGCGCGATCGCCGATGCCGTCCTCGACGACCCCGGCACCGCGGCCACCACGAGCGCCGCCGAACTCGCCGACCGTGCCGGGGTCTCCCCCGCGACCGTCTCCCGCTTCGCCCAGCACCTCGGGTTCGCGAACTTCGCCGCACTCCAGCGCAGCATGACCCGGGCTGTCGAGCGCGGCATCCACGAGCGCCGCGAAACCGAGATCCACGCGGGTGTCAGCGTCGACGACGACGTCACCACCGTGATCGCGAAGGTCACCGAGGACGTCCGCGCCGTGATGAGCGACACCCGCGCCACGCTCGACCCGTTCACCCTCGAAGCCGCAGCGGTCCGCATCAGCGAGGCCCGGCGGGTCGTCCTGTACGGCGTCGGCGCGAGCGGCATCGTCGCCCGCGACCTCCACCTCAAGCTCGAACGCATCGGCATCGCGAGCTCGATCGCGGACGACCCGCACAACGCCCTGACCCTCGCGAGCGTCCTCGGCCCGAAGGACGTCCTCGTCATCACGAGCCACTCCGGCACCACGGTCGAGGCACTCGAGGTCGCCGCCGTCGCGCGCGGGAGCGGCGCCACCGTCGTCGCGATCACCGGCCACGCCACCTCGCCGCTGACCCACCACACCGACCACGTCCTGCTCGGGGTCGCCGGCGCCGAGAGCGACCTCCGTCCCGCCGCCATGGGCAGCCGGATGAGTCAGCTCGCCATCGTCGACGCCCTCTTCATCGTCGTCGCCCAGCGCACCGACGAACGCTCCCGCCCGCTCCTCGCCCGCAGCCGCCACGCGGTCCGTACGCATCACCGTTCCTGAATCGAGCACCATGCACCACCACGACGACCTCCGCGAGGAGCTGCAGCACCTCGCGACCGAGGCCACCGATTCGTCCCTCGACGACATCGACCTCGTCTCCACCCTCGAGGCTGCCCAGCGCATGAACGCGCTCGACCGCAGCGTGCCCGCGGCACTCGAGCCGTGCCTCCCGGCCATCGCCCTCGCTGCCGACTCGATCGCCGCAGCGTTCTCGCGCGGCGGCCGCCTGATCTACGTCGGTGCCGGCACGCCGGGCCGGCTCGGCGTCCTCGACGCCAGCGAGTGCCCGCCCACCTTCGGCACCGACCCCGCGCAGGTCGTCGGCGTCATCGCCGGCGGTTCCGTCGCCCTCACCACCGCCGTCGAGGGCGCCGAGGACGACGAAGCAGCCGCCGTCCGCGACCTCGACGCGCTCGGCCTGACGGCCGACGACGTGGTCGTCGGGATCAGCGCGTCCGGCAGGACGCCCTACGTCATCGCGGCCATCCTGGAGGCGCGGCGCAGGTCCGCCTTGTCCGTCTCGGTCGCGTGCAACCCCGACTCGGCCGCGGGGCGGGAAGCCGACATCGCCATCGACGTGGTCGTCGGTCCCGAGTTCATCGCCGGGTCGACCCGCCTGAAGGCGGGGACCGCGCAGAAGCTCGTCCTCAACATGCTCACCACGCTGGCGATGGTGCGCAGCAACAAGACGTACGGCAACCGGATGGTCGACGTGCGTGCGACGAACGAGAAGCTCATCGCGCGGTCGTTCTCGCTCGTGCAGGACGTGACCGGGGCTGCGTCCTCCGACGTCGCTGCTGCCCTCGATGCTGCCGACGGCGAGGTGAAGACGGCCATCGCGATGATCCTCACCGGGTCGTCGGCGTCCGTCGTCCGTTCTCGGCTCGCTGCTGCTGACGGTTCCTTGCGCGCCGTTCTTTCCTGATTTCTCTCGTTCGTCCTTCCTTCCCCCGAGGAGCACCATCAATGACCGATGCACAGCAACTCGCACAACAGATCCTCGACACCGTCGGCGGGTCCTCGAACATCGCCGACGTCGAGAACTGCATGACCCGGCTGCGGGTCGAGGTGGATTCTCCTTCCTCGGTTGATCTGCCCGCTCTCCAGGCCACCGAGGGCGTCATGGCCGCCATCGCGGCCGGCTCGAACCTGCAGATCGTGCTCGGGCCGGGGTTGGTGGACCGCGTGGCTGACTCGCTCGAGTCGTTGCGTGCTGCTCCTGTTCCGGGTGTGTCCTCGGCTTCGGTGTCGCCCGAGGAGCTGGCGGCGCGGGGCGCGTCGATCAAGGCATCCGCCCGTGCCCGCTCCGACGGCCGCACCATGCGCGCCATCCGTCGCATCTCGGCCATCTTCATCCCACTCATCCCCGCGCTGATCGCCTGCGGGCTCATCGCCGGGATCAACGGCATCCTGACGAACCTGGGGTGGCTGCCCGGGGTGACGCCGTTCCTCGGCGTGCTGTCCTCAGGCTTCCTGTCCCTGCTCGCCGTGTTCGTCGGGATGAACGCCGCGAAGGAGTTCGGCGGGACGCCCATTCTCGGTGGTGCCGTCGGCGGCATCATCGTCGCCGCCGGGGTCGCGAACGTCACCGTGTTCGGCGAAACTCTGGCGCCCGGGCAGGGCGGTGTACTCGGAGCGCTGGCCGGCGGCATCCTCGCCGCCTACGTCGAGCGCTTCATGCGGAAGGTCACGCCCGACATCATCGCGCTCATCGTCGTGCCGACCGTCACCGTGCTCGTCGCCGGCTCCGTGACGCTCGGCATCCTGATGTCCGTCGCCGGCGTCGTCTCCGTCGCCATCGGAACCGCGGCGACCTGGCTGCTCGCGAACGGCGGGGCCTTCGCCGGGTTCATCCTCGGCGGACTCTTCCTGCCGCTCGTCATGACGGGCATGCACCAGGGACTCATCCCGATCCACGCCACGCTCATCGAGCAGACCGGGTGGACCGTGCTGCTCCCCGTGCTGGCGATGGGTGGTGCCGGGCAGATCGGTGCGTGCATCGCGCTGTGGGTGCGGTTCCGGTCGAACGCCTCACTCGTGCGGACCATCCGCGGGGCGCTGCCGGCAGGGTTCCTCGGGGTCGGCGAGCCGCTCATCTACGGGGTGACGCTCCCCCTCGGGCGGCCGTTCATCACGGCGTGCATCGGTGGGGCGTTCGGTGGCGGGGTCGTCGGGTTGTTCGACCAGCTCGGGCACTCCGTCGGGGCGATCGCCATCGGGGCGTCGGACCTGTCGCTCATCCCGCTGTTGAACGGGTCCTCCGGGTACGGCTGGGCGTTACTCGGGTACGGGTCGGGGCTCGTGGTGGCGTACGTCGTGGGGTTCGTGGCGACGATGGTGTTCGGGGTGTCGGGGTCGGTGCGGGCTGATCTCGAGGCCCTATCTTCCTCGGCCGACCAGACTCTTTCCTCGGAGCTGCCGCGAGCGGCACTCATGTTCGCCAAGTCGTGAGTTTCGACTTGCCACTGAAGCCCCTGAAGGAGTCGCGTGATTGCGATCGATCGCGGACGACTCGGAGCGCACGCGCGGTCGACTCGCGTCGTAGCGCGGCTCAAGCGGGACGCTGCCGAGCCCTCAAGGTAGTCAGCTAGTGGCAGGGCTGCGGTATGTTCGATTGATTCCAAACTGCAACGACCTTCCGCCAGTTCAGCTCGAGGCGACTCCTGCGCCAACAGTTCGAGTTGCAAGCCCCGTGCCTCGTGTTGGAGCAACGACACTGGTCGAGGGCTAGCGTGGCGGCCACGCAGGGTGATCTAGTCTCGTTCTGTCGGTGGCCTCTGGTTCGATACAGGCACTGGCAGGAACACGGAGGTCACATGGGCAAGGCGCCGACCGTCATCAGTCTCTTCAGCGGAGCGGGCGGCCTGGACATCGGCTTGGAGCAAGCCGGATGGAACATTAGCGCGGCGACGGACTTCGCCCCGCATGCGATGGAAACCCTGCGACGATCTCAAGATGCCGCAATCCCCATCGCCGGCCGCAGATCGACATATATGAGCAAGACTAACCTCATCGAAGCGGACGTAGTCGATCTTTCCGCCGCGGATCTCCGACCTCACAGGGCAAAACCAGATTGGCGTCCAGACCTGGTGGTCGGTGGGCCTCCTTGCCAACCATGGTCCTCAGCTGGACTACAGAGAGGCTTAGATGATCCGCGTGGACAGCTGATCGCTCACTATCTTCGGCTAATCGAAGAGCTCCAACCAAAGTTTGTTATCTTCGAGAATGTTCGAGGGCTGCTTACCGCGCGAGGCGCTACACATACTCCCGGCGAAGTTCTTCGGAGCATCCAGGACGACCTTTGGGGCATCGGATACGCATCCAAGGTCACCACTCTCAACGCCGCAGATTTCGGAGCTGCTCAACGTCGCGTGAGGGTTATTTTGGTTGCCACCAGCGATCACACTTTGCCCAGCTTCCCCACGCCGACCAATGACCGCTTCGGCAGGGACGGCTTGCCCTTTTGGCGGTCGCTGGGCGAAGCTCTTCAGGAGCTCCCAGTCCCTGACGAGACAGATGTAGTCCGACCGACCGGTTCCCGGGCTGGCGCTCTGCGCGCTCTACAGCCGGGAACGGGGATTAAAACGGCCGGCAAAGTGATGGCGAACCGACCATCTGGACACTGGGGCTATCGGCAAGACGCATTCCTTGCAGACCTATCCCTGCCGTCCCGAACTATCCGAGCAGCCGGCACTCCCGATTGGGTCCGCCTCGCGAATGATACAGACCTCCGCCGTTTGACTTGGAGGGAATGCGCGGCACTACAGGGCTTCCCCACCGATTGGAGGTTTGCCGGGACTAGAAGTCAGCGATTTCAGCAAATCGGTAACGCCGTTCAAGTCAACATGGCGAAGGCTGTAGGAAGGGAAGTCTTGCAAGCACTGCGCTTAGGTGAAGCACCTCAGCGTCCAGTATCGGAGGATTGGTCGCCAACTCTACTGGAGCGAGTGCGCTACACCATTGCCGAGCACCACACAAATGGTCATCTGAGAGCTCGTCAGCCCGACAGGATCCGGGCATCATGAGGAGGTTTCTCGCCGCACCGCAGTGGTCAGACGGCGACCTGCAGCGCGGCAGAGACCGCGCTGAGCGCGAATTCACCTCGAAACGCCGTGCGGAAGGTCCCGATGCGTTTGAAAGAACCTACTGGGAGCTACGTCCACGGGTTGACGAACTCTTGAGGGGGTCCGACAACTTGCGAGCCTTGAATGGAGACGTTTTCAGGCGGGATCCAGACGCGTGGCAACCCTCGCGGTATCTGACCGGCCCGCCGATCAGCCAAGAGGACTTGTGGACCCTCACGGGGGGCACGAAGTTCAGGCGCGTCCCAAATCGACTTGCAGACGACACCGCCGAAGCATTGAACCTCGTCATTGACCCCGTTCGATTTCCTTGGGTAAGCCAAAATCGGGATCCCCAGCCTTCAGAGCGAGAGCACGCGATCTCAGCTACGACTCTCCTCTGGGCCGCACAACACCTTGGTACGGTTCGCCGCGGTTCAGCTTCGAAGATCCAAGAAAAACTCACTGGAGAGACTCTTAATCTTGCGGGTTTGACTTTTGACGCACAGCGCGCTCCGATCGAACTCCTCGACGATATCGACCGCGGAAGCTATTCGAAAGAGCGTCATGTACACGGAGCCAAGTGCGACGTTCCGTCGCGACTATTCGACGGACGCATGTTCCTCCTCGAATGCAAGGTCTCGAATGGGCCAAAAAACGGCTGGAAGCGGGTGAACAGGGAGGTTAGAGGCAAAGCAGACGGTTGGACGACCTACTTTGGCGCGCAGTCGGTGACAGGAGTCGTTCTTTCTGGCGTTTTCGACTTATCCGCTCTGAAAGCTGCACGGGACGCAGGAGTTGTCGTTTTCTGGGAGCATGATTTGAACCCACTTTTTGACTTCGCTGTCTCGGCAAAGTAGCGGCGCATCGAGCAAGAGGTGAAAGGCGTGATAGTCAACTCGCCAACGCTCCCCGCGGCCTAGTGGTGCGGATCATGGTGTTGTAGACACTGGGCGGCCGTGAAGGAGCGGGCCCGTTGCCGGCCGGATGAAAATGCTGACAACCGTTCCGGCTTGCACGGACCGGGCCTGCTGCAGGTGTCGTCGACTTGTTTTTTTAGGCCGCGAGTAAGATCTGCGGGTTGATATTGCTTCTCGATGGGTATTGCATTCCCGATGTCGATGTTTCCGGATCGATCCAGTGCATGACCGCGAGCTGGAGGTGGTCGCTGCTCAAAACTCGCCGACGAACTTGCGCCAGGACTGCACACCAACGTTGGGGTCTGCCCCGCCACCGCAGCAATCATCATCTGCGCCTGGTCGCACGCGGGCCGAGTCAAAGAAGGAGCTGCGTTCGCCGCACTCGGTGGCGTCGCACCCCTCCCGGCATCGTCCGGCAACACAACCCGACACCGCCTGAGCCGATCCGGTGACCGCCAGCTAAACCGAGCCATCGACGTCATCGCCAGAACCCCACGAGCTGCGACCCGACACCCGCGCCTTCGTCGACCGATCTCGAACCAGCGGGTGAAGCAGCCGCAACGTCCGCCACAACTTCAAGCGCTAGATCAGCCGCCAGATCTTCCGCCCGCTCAACGCCAGCACCGCCTGACAGCAGACATAGAAACATCATTTGGGAAGTGCGCCTCCGAGAGATGCGCCGCAGCACGCCGGAAGATCTTATTCTCCTGCTTCAGCAGCCGGGTCCATTTCCGCAACTCCCGTAGCGCGGCGTTCTCGGAACTCATGTCGCCGGGCGGGACTCCGTCATCGATGTCCACGCGGCGGGGCGAGTTCGTGACGGTTTCCTCGGAGATCGCGAAGTCCTTCTCGACCTGATGCAACGGACCTCACCCCTACGAGCGACCGCGACAATATCGCCTCGGAACTGCTCGGTACACGGCTTTGCCATGATCAGCATCCTTCCACCGGAGAACGCATCCTCAGAGGTCAGGAGTCAACCGAGCCCGCAGCAGTCCCCTCAGCTGCAAGATACCTGCGCCGTTGCACCTAGCTGAGGCTGAATTATCAGCAAAGCGTTGCACCCGCCAACGAATATCATTTTCAGAAGAGAGCATTCCCGTCGACCTTCGTCGGAGGCTGCCGCATCCAGGCCGGCGGCTGCGGGAGGTCCGAGGCGTCGATGAGTGGGCCACCAAGGACCTCATTAAGGAGTTCGACTCCCACAGGCTGAAGCCGGATGGTCTCGCCGAGCACGGTGACAATTTCGAGAAGTTCAGCACTCCACTCAGTAGGCCAGACATCGGAGCGTATGAAGTCGAGCGGGGATTTGCTCGATGCAGCTCTGCCGCCGGGTTTCAGCATTCGATAGCCGAGCCATTTCGGGATGATCTCCATACCGGTCACCTCGTACTTCCATATCTCCGGGGCAAGCCCTGCAAGAAGTCCATCGGCGACTCGCAGCTCGCGTTTGGCGGCGTCGTACTTGATCTCAGACCTGTCCGCCGGCGGACGCGTCGGCTCGGGCTGCCAACGCGCCGCTGGGACCGGCAGCTCCGATCGGCCAGCCACAAAACGCTCCCCGAACGTTTGGAGCCACAGCAGGTGCTCACCATGATCGGCCATTGCGGCGAATAACTCGGGATCGGCTGACAGGGGGACCCTTGCTCCGGGCGTCGCCAGAGCCTCCTTGAACCGGCCCGTGTAGTCGGTCCCGGCAAGCACCCCGTAGATGTAAGCGAACAATCGTTCCGGCGCTACTTCGGGCGACTCGGGAACGATCATGCGGTGTGCGATCGTGACGTTCTCGAGCAGCGCGGGATCGGCGTTCGGAGTCCCCTTGGCGTCTCGATAGAGTGGCAAGACATCCTTGCCCCCGAACGAGCCGCGGTACACCGCCATGTCCGGGACGGCAGTTGAAGCAGTCAGCGCGGGCCCTGGCCCGACCGCATAGCTCGCCAGGGTTGCGAGAAACACCTGCCGATTCGAAACCGACTCCCACAGAGAAGGACGCTCAAGCTCGGCAACCCGGGGGTCTGCGAGTGCCCATTGCCTGTCAAAAGATCGGTACTGGTAACGCTCAATTGCAGGAATTTCCGCGTCTGATCCTAGGTCAGCGAGGCGCTTTGTGCCACTAACGCGCGTGAAAATGTTCCGCCCCGTTGGCTTTGTGGAAAATGCCTTTGCCCGCTCAGTCAAGTCGGACGTACCAACGAGCGACATCCATCGCTGTCGAAGAACTTCGGCCGACGGGTTGTTTGGCCACGTACGGCTGAACTTGCATCCCGCAATTTGCCAAGGTAGGAGATCAACGAGCGCGGGGAAGGCCAACCACTCGGCGCCGCCCGTCGGTGGCACCAACGGTGCGTGCCAGTCAGACCCCGCATCCTCAGTCTCAAGTGCAGTGTCCCCAGTAGCGAGGCTCGATAGCTTCGCGAGCTTGTCGGAGCGGGTCCCCCAGAAGCTTGCGTAGCGAACGGCTGCCGGCGTACTTCTATCGCCGCGCCCGCGTCGCACAAGCGTGACAATCGCATTCGGCGAGGTGATGTCAAAGACGTTCTCGTCGCGAAGCGTTCCTTGCCCGTCGCCGTGCAGATCTAGCACGATGATCTCGTCGGCGACCTCCCGTGCTAGGCGACGGAGACCGAGCCAGCCAGGGCCAGTGAGCCACGACGAGGCAGTGATCATCGAGACGACTGCTGGCCCGGTGTTTTCCTCGAACACCTTCCATATCGCGAGCCGCCAGAAGTATGCATAGAGGTTATACAGGCTCGCGTGGTGGCTGAAAATCGTATTCTGCTTAGCGTCGTCGAAGATATCGTCAAATAGGGACCGGAATCCGGTCGCCGTCGTACCACGCGTTTTCGACGTTATGAACCCGCCAGTTCCCTCGCTTTCGACTCGGTCCCACGGGGGGTTGCCAATCAGCACGTTGTGATGACGGTCGAACTTCACCTGATCAGCGAGTCGCCCCTCAGCACCGATTGGATCGTCGAGACTAACGAGCCCGCCTGCTCGCCGCGCGCCCAGCGTATCGCCGAGGAAGATCGGAAGGCGTGACTGCTCGCGGAGACCCTCAGGTAGATCGAGCGAGACCTTCAGGTGGCTGACTGCATAAGAGGCCAGCGAAATCTCCACGGCGGATGCATGCTTGAGCGCTGCCTCTACGGCCCCGGGCCCAGCGTTCTTTTTCGCCTGCTCAAGCCACTCAACGAGAAAGGTGCCAGTGCCGTTCGCCGGGTCGAACATCGAGACAACCGCGTCGCTCGGGCTGACATTCACCGGGATCTCGGTGTCAGGGTGCACCCGTACGTAGTCGGCCCACGTCGTTGGGTCGGCAACGCCGAGCGGCAAGCCGAAGGACTTCAACGCGTCATCGACTGTCTTGACGATGTAGCGAACTACCGGCTTCGGCGTGTAAAAGGCGCCAAGG
The DNA here is from genome assembly GCF_031453355.1 of Curtobacterium sp. SORGH_AS_0776. Classification (NCBI taxonomy): domain Bacteria; kingdom Bacillati; phylum Actinomycetota; class Actinomycetes; order Micrococcales; family Microbacteriaceae; genus Curtobacterium; species Curtobacterium sp. SORGH_AS_0776. The sequence goes on along the minus strand of NZ_JAVIYU010000001.1, from coordinate 2,213,672 downwards.
TCGCGCCGCTGATCTGGATCGTACTGCGCTAAGAACTCCTCGTAGAAATAGACCACCGGATCGTCACGCTGGTTGTCAGCCCCGAAGTCAGCGAGCAGCTCGTCGACATCTGTCGTGGCGAGCTGTTCAGTAAGGTCTGAGAGTCCGAGTTCATCAACGTCGAGCAAACCATCCGCCTCGTCGCGGAAGCGCGAGTAGATCGCATCGAGGAACTCGTTGTCGAACTTCATCACAGAGAGCGACCGCTCGGTCTTAAAGTCCTCGGGATGGGCGATACTCGCGGTGAGCAGACCATAAACCATCGTCTGTGCATACACGTCAGCGAAGCGCACCTCAGTAATGTCGCCGATTAACCGCTCCTTAACGTCATGATATAGCGACTTCATCGGGCCGCTCTCAGTCTCCACCGCGAGGAGCGATTTCACCTCGTCGCGGACATCTTGGGCGACCTCGGCCATGCGCGTCGAGAGCGCCTTGGCGTTGCGAATGCCTTCCCGGTACGCGGCGAACCCCGCCGCCTGATCCGGCTCGACGATGAGACGCGGCCCTTCCTCTTCAACCCAGGTCAGCTCGGAGAGAGCGCGCTGAGCGAGCAGGCTGAGCCGGGCCTCAGTGGGGTTGTCGTTCCAGCTGAGTACCCGTAGGAGGCGCTTGCCGTTGCGCTCCTGGAAGTTGACAACGTGGAGGACCGCCTCGTCGCCATCCGCGAGGCAGAAGAAGAGAATGTCGTGGAGATTCCAGGTCGGCGTCTTACCACCCGCCTTGCCCCGCCTGCTCGTGATAAGCCGCTGAACAAGGCGGCGCACCGCTCCAATCGGGAGTTGCCCGCCCTCAAACTGCAGGTAGAAGGTCCCGAAATCCTGCTTCGCAGTGAGTGGTGGGATCTGCGATATGCGCGAGAGCCGCGCGACGTGGTCAGGGTCGAGGTGAAGTTCCTCGGGACTCCAATCGATGAGGACTTCTTCTGGCTCCAAAGCCGTGTCATAGAGAGGCCATCCGAGGCCCTCCCATAGCAAATGCATGAGATCCGAGAGCGACTGCGGGGCGGTCTGTATCAGCGAGCGGAGTCGCACATCGTCTGTCATTACTGCACCTCAATCCAGGCCAGGGTCTCCGGCGTCGGGGCGTCGAGCGGGAGTTGAACGTCTTTGCGGAGCTGCTTTGTCTCGTCACGCTCGAACTCGCGGAGCGAGGCGAGCAGCCCGCCCTTCGCGCGGAAGGGCTTCGCCTTGTCATCGGGCTTTGCCTCAATCGCGGCGTCGATCGCGAGCAGGCCACGCTCAATCCCCCCTTCGGTCTTCAGCACCCATTCGATGCGCCCGGGGCTGAGGCTCCACTCCGGCTCGGCATTCTCTTCCGGCTTGACGAGCACCGGGACGCGGCGCACGGTGAAGAGGCCCGCGGGCTCGCCCTCCTTCGCGACGGAGATGCCGTCGGGCAGCCGGTCGATGAGGTCCGGCAGCGATGGATCGTCCTTGACAACGCCAAGCCACTTGAGCCGCAGCTCTTCGATTGGGGCGATTTCGCCCTCGTACTCGTCTTTGAACGCCTGGAAGACCTTGACGTCGTCGTAGAGATCGGACTCGTCAATGAGCTTACCGCCAGGGATACCGAGGGTCTTCGAGATCATGAGGGTCTTGCCCTGAACGCGGCCGTAGAGGGCGAGGAGACTCTCGATTTCCTCAGGTGGAAGGAAGTTGCGAATCTGGATGTGGCCGCGCTCACTCTTCGCGAGCCGGTGCTCCTTGATGAGCTCGGCCTCGATCGCCGGGTTCATCCGGCGGTCGACGCGGCCGATGCGTTGCATGAGGCGAACCGGATTCCAGTGAATGTCGTAGTTGACGAGAAGCGAGCCGTCCTGGAGGTTGACACCTTCGCTGAGCACGTCGGTAGAGACGAGCACCCGGAGCGGCGCGAGTTGCTTCCGGTCAGCGCGGCTGACCTTGTTGTAGAAGGGTGCGAAGCGCTTGATCATCGCGTATCGATCGTTCCCGCGTGTGCCGTCGATCCGGTCGACATCGGCGAGCCCGTCGGCGCGGAGCCGCTCCTCCAAGTACCGGGCTGTGTCAGCGAACTCGGTGAAGACGATGACGGGTCGGGTTCGAAACTCCTCAGTGAAGACCTTCTTGTCGAAGACCTTCTTATCCTTCTTTTCCTGCTTCGTCGGCCCGAGGAGCAGCGTGCGGAGTTGCAGGTACTTGTCATCAATCCCGGGCCCCAGCGAGTACAAAATCCATGAACCTCTGGAGCTGATCAAGGTCGCCGAAGGCAGCATCGACCATGTCATCGAGCTTGTAGCTGCCGCCGACGAGGTTGTACTCGAGCTCTTCGAGTTCCTCCTCGGTGAGGTCCTCTTCGTGCCAGACCTCGTCGAGCGTCGCCCGGTACGTGTCGTGGATTTTCTGCAGGGTCGGCTCATGGGCGACGCGCCAGGTGGCGAGCTTCGCCTCGTTCACCGCGTCCCCCTTCGTGTTGACGTCGAGCCAATTGAGCACCTTCGCGGAGAGGTCGAGGCACGAGCCGGCGAAGGCGGCGAGGCTCGACTCGAAGCGCTTGAGGAAGATCGTGCGGATGAGTGCAACGACCTGCCGCTGCCGGTTCTCGGCGATCGTGTCAATGTCCTTATCGGTCGAGAAGGCCAGCGGGTAGTACATCGGCAGAACGAAGAGGGGAGTCGCGCGACTGAAAGCGGCCTGGATCTCCTTGAACAGCGGCGCGTACAGCAGGCCGAATTCGTAGGGCACAACCTTCGGCACCTGCGTGTCCGGGAAAACCACCTCGGTGCCGCCGGCGAGCTTCGCGCTATCGACCGCGTACTTACGGCTGTTCTGGTGGATGATCGCCTGAAAGAGTTTGTCCTTCGCCATGAGCGCGTCGATCGCGGCGTGGTCCGGAATTGCGTTCTTGAATGGCTTTTCCAAGTCGATGATGTACTTCCGCAGAGAGTTCACGCCGATGCTCGCAAAGTGGTTGTCGGCATCGACGCCGGTGAAGAGCTCCGCCTCGTGGACGAGGTCAAAGAAGGTGTTGTTGATCGGCGTCGCGGTGAGCAGGAAAACGGTCTTGCCTTTGCATATCTCTTGCATCCGCCACCAACGGGAGCCCCACGGGTTCTCCTCGGTCGGCTTCGCGCCGTGGTTTCGGAAGTTGTGCGCCTCGTCAATGATGACGATGTCGGCGCGCTTAGCGAGATGCTCGATTTCAGCCGCGCCCTTGTTTGTCGTGAGGTCGGTGTGCGCACGGACGAGGACGTTCGAGAACTGACCACCGAATAGCTCCGGGAGCTTCTCTTTGAGCTCCGGGTCCCAGACGGCGTCCTTACCAGTCTTTGTGGCCATAATCAGGACATTCTTTTTCTGTCGAACCGCGAAGTATTCGGTGAGCATGAGACCCACAAAGGTCTTCCCAAGACCGACACCGTCGGTGAGGAATCCACCGCCCCATTGCTTCGACATCTCGATGAGCGAATGGAATGCCTCCTGCTGGTAGGGCGCGAGCATCGGATAGATCGCGGACTCGGTCGCCTCCCAGCCCTCGTCGCTCGGGTCTGCGTTCGCGGTCAGCGCCTGCAGCGCCTTCGCGTAAATCTCAAAAGGCGTGAAATCGCGGACATTGTGATCAAGGACGGCGAGCAGTTCGGGATTCACCGGGGTCGCCTGCGCCCAGTGGCCCTCGTACCAGGCCTGCAGCTCGACGGTCTCGGTACCGCGAATGGCGGACGTTGAGCTCGACGTTCTGCGTCAGGCCGGGGCGGGTGAAGTTCGAGGAGCCGACGAGCGCCTCGGCACCGACAACGGGGTTCCGGGCGTGGGTGATGTACGCCTTCGCGTGGAACTTCCTCGGCTTATAGACGCGGATCTCGACCTTGCCGCTGCGGATGCCATCGACCACGGCGTCGATGCCGGTGAGGAAGGCGTCGCCAGACTGCCGCTCTACCTTGATTGAAGTGTCGAGCGCCGCCGCGACGGCATCGGCGGTCGAGCGGCTCGTCTCGCCGCCGATCAGCAGGCGGATCTTGTCGACCTTCTGCCACTCGCCGTCGAGGGCGAGGAAGGCGCCGATCTCGAAGTGCCCAGTAGCGATGTCGATCGAGCTGCTCAGCTCACACCATGCGCGGACGTACTGGAGTGCCTTCCAATCGTCGTTCGTGTTGTCAACGATGAAGCTGTCAGGCGCGGCCATATCGTTCTGCTCTCCTTAGCCCAGATGCCCTGGGAACCAGCCAGCCGGTGTCACCGTCGCAACGCGCTCAGTCCCCTGCTCATCTTCAGTGATCAGCGCATCGCCGTAGGTGGTCACCCGCAGCGACGCACGGTCCTTCACCTTAGTGGCGACGTCTGACTTTAGCCGCGCGCCGCCGTCGGCATCGACGACGTCCGGCCATCGGTGGCGTAGAAGTGCGGCGTGAAGAACCCACGGGCTACGTCGCCAGCCGTGTCAGGGCCGAGATAGCCGAGCAGTCGCGCAGTTGCGCCGATGAACCCGCCAACCGCCCCGTCGGTGTCGATCTATAGCTCGCGACGGCGCGGCTCGACTGCAGTCCAGGCTCGTGCCTCGTCAGCGAAGTCGCCGGTGACGCTAGATCGTACCGATTCCATCGTGTCACGGTGCATGACGTCGCCCGCACGAGTAATGCAAAGGTGCAGCTCCGGAATCGGGACGATCCAGGTTCCGCCGAGGCTCGGTCGTGGCAAGCCGTCCGGGGCATCGAGCGGTGCGGGCTCGACAACGATAAAAACCGGTTCGAGCGCATTCGGCATGGCGTCCGGCGGATAGCGTCCGGTGCGGAGGTCGCTCAGGTGCCCGATCAGCGCGCTGATGCGTCCAGCAACATGCATCTCGCCGGTCCGCACAAACCCGGGCGCTAAACGGCTGCGTTCTGTATCGCCAACGGCTTGCGAGCCTTGTTCAACCGTGCCGAGGCCAACGCGGTGCTGGACGCGAGAAACGTCCGCCGTCCGTGCAACGATGTCCTCGATTGCAAGACCCGAGCGTGACTCACCCCGAAGGATGACCCACATGACCGACGCCGACGAATCCGACGTGACGCTCGAAGCCGAGGTGGCCGCGGACGATGTCGACCGTGACATCGCGAAGGCTGTGTCCGGCCGCCGAGCCGTCGCACGCCAGTACGTCCGCTGGCTCCGTCGCCGCAATCCGTCCGCGACTCCCGCAGAGATCGTCCTGATGCTCGAGCGCCAGTACACGACCGCCATCACGACGGCCGGTGCCGCGATTACGGTCGGCTCGATCGCAGCGGACATCGCGATCGCGATGATCCCGGTCGCTGGACCCGCGGTCGCTGGTGCCAAGAGCGCGAGCGCGCAGGCTGCGAAGGCCGGGACGAAGGGGGCAATGAAGCTCGCGGCGAAGAACCTCGCAAAGAGCGCCGCGCAAACCGGTGCGAAGGGCGCCGCTGCACGACTCCTGCCCGCCGGCGATCAGCAGCTGCAGTTCGAGATCACCGCGGTGTTCGGCCTTGCTCTCGCGGATCTGCACGGCATGGATCTCGATAAGGACCAGGCGCAGGCCCTCGTCCTCGGCCTGACCAACGAACGCGTGAGCCAGCAGCAAATCGCGACGATGGCCAGTGACGTCGCGGAGGTCACCACTGACGGCACCGTCACCACCGGGCAAAAGATCGCTGCCGGCCGAGACGACTGGTCACACTGGGCAACGACGCTGTCGGACGCACTGCCGGGCGGCGCTGCACAGACCCTGGTCCGGACAATCCAGACCGGTGAGCTCGACCCCGTGCGTGAAGGTCTGACCGGCAAGCAGCGAGCCACGGTGGAGTACGGCGTCGGCGCGATCACCGGAGGCGTCGCCCGTTTCGTGTTCGGCCGTGACGTCGTGAAGTCATCGCGGACCGCCTTCCCGGAGGTACCTGATGACTTCCCCGACCACCTCGCGCTGACAGTGAAGACCGCCGGCGATGACGACGAGGGATCGGAAAATCGTGCGCTCGCCGCGCTTGAGGATGCTGCTCGCTCGACCGGCACGTGGGTGACCGGAGCCGCCGGGGCAGTCGGGACCGGAGTTTCCGGCGCCGCGAGCTCCGCGACGCGGGTTTTCCGTCGGGTCGACCTCGACGGCGACGGAGTTCCGGACGAGGCGCAGGCCCTCACGGTCGCGAAGAACGTCGGCGGGCGCGTCGCGGGTGCCGCGGACGTAGTCGGTGGGCGCGTCGCTGGCCTGTTCAAGAAAAAGAAGGACGCCGACCTCACCGCAGCGGAAGCCGACTGAGCTCGTGCCGAAGACCGGCGCTCGTGTCAGTGCTCTCGATCGAATGCTGCAGCACGCAGGCCTCGCCTCGCGGCCGGCGAAGCGAGGCCCACGGCTCCCCGAGCTGCCGGAAGGAGCGCGGTCGGCGATCAGAGGTCTCTACCGACAGTTGGGCGGCGTCCTCGACGAGCCGAAACTTCGTCCCGGCGGATGGGACCTCGCGTACGACGGCATCCTCGTCGAGCTCGACGAGGAGATGCACTTCAACCGGTACCGGGCCGTCACGCTCGATGTCGATACCGGGGCGAGCGCGCCCTGGGCGGCTGCGTACGAGGACTTCTGCCGAACACATGAACGGCGATCTGGGACCGGCGGCCGACGGTGGAGCAGTCCTTCGGCCGAGCGGATGTTCGGGGCAGCTGCGCCCCATTGGACGTTCGAGGGAGGTGGCGCGCCGCGTTGGAAGCAGCGCGCCCTTTATGACGCCATGAAGGACGTTGCTGCTACAGCGGGCGTGGTCCGGCTGTCGAGGATCTCCGTGTACGACATGGTCGACGGAGTTCGTCTCGAAGATCTGCTCCGAGGCCGAGCCGTGGCCCCTCCCTCGGTTGTCCGGACCTTCGTCGAATCTCGCGCTCTCGGCGTGAATCGGTAGGTCCGTTCGCGGTCGTGTTCGATGCGGGGCTCGCTTCTGTCGAACGCTCACGGCCCCACAACGGGTACTCCCGCCCACTCTCCCCACCCACGAGGATGGTTCAACACCACTCGTCCCGGGGACGACGAGCGGCACCGAGGACCAGGGACTCCCCGAGGGACAACACCATGACGATCGCCGGGGAATCGGCAGGTGTCGAAGCACGCCGCCAGCGCAGCCACGCACAGGAACTCCGACGCCAGGCACACGACGCCGAACAACGTGCCGCCCGCTTCGAGATCGCCGAACGCACCGAGAGCGAGACCGCCCAGCTCCTCGCCCCTCTCGCCGGCATCGGCTACCACCTCCTCGCCGACCGCCGCTGGCCCGGCAGCCGCACCGCCCAGGTCGACATGGTCGTCGTCGGCCGCGCCGGCGTCTTCATCGTCGACACGAAGGCCTGGCGCGAGGTCGCGGTCCACGGCGACCGGATCACCCGCGGCCAGGAGGACGTCACCGACGACATCGCCCGCCTCGCCGACCTCGCGTACAGCACCGAGGCCACCCTCGCGGACATCGGGCTCGCGCCAGGCGAGGTCCACGCCGTCGCAGCACTCGCCGGCCAGAAACGCATGCACGCCCGCGTCGCCTCCGTCGACGTCGTCGGCACGCACGACCTCGTCGGCCACATCACCAAGCGCGGCGCACGGCTCTCGGCATCACGCGTCGACGAGGTCCTCGCGGCGATGCTCACCCACTTCCCCGTGATCGGCGAGGACGCAGCGACACCGCCGCAGATCGTCGTCCCCGCGGCCGTCCTCCCCCGCGAACCCGCCCCGACGATCGCCACGCTCGACGACGAGCTCACGGACCAGCTCCTCGACGGCGTCCTCGAGGCACCCATCGAGGACTGGATGGCCTTCCTCGAGCCCGCCCAGGCGAAGCTCGTCCGCCGCAGCTTCAACGGCCCGGCACGCATCCGCGGCGCCGCAGGCACCGGCAAGACCGTCGTCGGCCTCCACCGCGCCGCCTACCTCGCACGCTCGACCGGCGGCCGTGTCCTCTTCACGACGTACATCGGCACGCTGCCGAAGGTCCTCGAGTCGCTCCTCGAGCGCCTCGCGCCCGACATGGTCGGCCGCATCGACTTCATGGGTGTCCACGCGTTCGCCACGCGCCTGCTGAAGGAACGCGGGATCGCGTTCCGCACGCCAGGACGGGAGGCGCGACTCGCGTTCGACGACGCCTGGAACGCGATCCGCGCCTCCAGTCCATTGCGGTCCTCACGTTTCTCGCGCTCCTACTGGGAGGACGAGATCAAGCACGTCATCAAGGGACGCGGCCTGACGCGCTTCGACGAGTACGCCGACCTCGCGCGCGTCGGGCGCAAGCACGCGCTGCCCGTGGAGACGCGGCAGGCGGTGTGGGACCTCTACGAGGCGTACTCGCGCGAGCTGCGCGAGCGGCGCGCGCACGACTGGGAGGACATCGTGCTCCTCGCGCGCGACGCGGTCGCGGCGGTGCCGCTCGAGCGGTACGACGCGGTGATCGTCGACGAGGCGCAGGACCTGTCGTGCGCGATGGTCTCGCTCATGCACCACCTCGTCGGGGATCGCGCGGACGGGCTGACGCTCATCGGGGACGGCCAGCAGACGATCTACCCGGGTGGGTACACGCTCGGCGAGGTCGGCATCCGCCTCTCCGGACGCGGTGTCGTGCTCGACGTGAACCACCGCAACACGGCGGAGATCCTCGAGTTCGCGAAGGAGATGGTGGCGGACGACCAGTTCGTCGACATCGAGGGCGTGGACGGCGTCGGCGATGCGGTGTCCGATGTCTCGCGCTCCGGTCCCGCGCCGGCGTTCCACCGGTTCGCAAGCCGCGCCGAGCACGACCGTTCCATGGTCGCGCGGCTCAGCGAGGTGCTGCGGCTGATCGGGACGGGGCACGGGGACGTGGGGATCCTCACGGCGACGAAGCGGCAGGCGGACGACGTCCGGGGCGTCCTGCGGGATGCCGGCATCCCCGTGATCATGCTCGACGAGTACTCCGGCAGGACGTCCGACGCGGTGCGGGTCGGCACCGTGAAGCGGGCGAAGGGGCTCGAGTTCAAGCAGGTTCTGTTGGCGCACGTCGATCGTCGGCTGCTGGATCCGGAGACGAGTGAGCCGTCCGAGACGGAGCGGGAGCGGCGGGAGCGCGGCCGTCGGGAGTTGTACGTGGGGATGACGCGGGCGCGGGACGGGCTGTGGGTCGGGGTGCGTGGTGGAGCGGGGAGCGGTCGCTGAGCGCAACGCCGGTTCAGTCGGGTTCGTCCAGACCGTCGAACGCAGCGATCAGCGCTCGGGTGACGTCCCGGCCCGCGGACGCGACCTGGCGCACGAGGACGGCCGAGGAGTTCGTGTGCTCGACGCGCCGCCCAAGCTGCTGTGTCTCGATCCGCGCGAGCTCGCGCGCCCAGATGATGTCGTATGTCCGCGAGTCGAAGAGGACGAACAGCGCGATGTCGAAGTCCCATGACCGGAACGCTGAGAACGGTTGCGATCGCCTGTCGGCGGGGTCGACGAGGCGGGCCTTGACCTGAACCCGCTTGCCGTCATCGGACAGCAGGTCGTAGCTCTTCTCCGAGTTCGGAGCGAGTACTCCACCGAAGGCGCGGAGCGCGATCGTCTCGGCGAGGTCGCCGAGCGGCGCGTTCCGCGTCCGCACGAGCCCGCGCCGCAGAAGCTCGTCGACCACTGCAACCGATGCGGCGAGCAACTGCCGAATCGACAGAGCGGTGGGATCGAACGGTAGGACGGGCGGCTTCACGGTTGCACTGTACGGCCGGGACTATCGGACAGACGTCTCGACCGGCTTGAGCCGGGAGAGGCACTGGGTCGGATTGTAGGCACCGACCGTCGCCGTCACGCCGAGGTTCGTGCCCTCGCCGATCGTGTCCGGCACGTCGCCCGTGTAGTGCATGTCGAACGTCGTGTTGACGTCCTCGAACTGGAACGACGGACCTCGGTTCGACGTCGTGCTGTAGTCGCCGGCGCCGATGAGCATGTCGTAGCGCGTGGCGTAGCTGCCGTGGTTGTTCATCTTCAGAATCGAACCGTCGAACGCAATCGTGCGTCCTTCGTACTGCTTCGCAAAGGCGTCGATCGACGGGTCGCAGTTGTCGCCGAGCTGCAGCAGCGCGGCGAGCTCCGGCGAGTTCGCTGCAGTGAGGACGGCTGGCTCGGCCTGGGGGTCCGACCTCGGCGTGGCTGACGGCTCCGGCGTCTCTACGCGAGATCCGGCCGTCGAGCTGGCGGAGGGCGGGTCCGCTACAGCGTCACTTCCACCGTTGCTGTCGTCGTCAAACACCCCCGTCGCACCGAGGACGATCACCACGACAATCGCCGCGGCGACTCCCCCGCCGATCACGATGGTTCGGCGGGAGAGTTTCCGTACCGGTCGCCGGAGGAGGAGCTCGGACTGCAGCCGGCCCTGCTTCTGCGAGACGACCTCCCATCCGTCCTGCTCCCAACGTGCTGCCGTGCGCGCTTCCATGCCACGGACGCACTTGACCGTGCGTGTCTCGTACCGAACTGCCTCGTCGGTCATGCGTTCCCCGTTCTGATCCGTCGCCGATGCTCGCGACCGCCGAAGCCTATTGGGAGCGATGTGGACGACCGATACCGAGATCCCCGTCCGGGTGGGAAGTGCGCCTTCCGTTCGGGATCGCGCATCAGCGGTGTGCGTGACGGTCGAGCGCCTCGAGTACCGCTCCGGCAGTTCGCCCGTCAGTGAAGGCGATCACGTAGGTTCGCCCGTCTCGCATCACGAACCGCACGCCTGCGTCGCCGCCGACTGAGTAGAGACGACCTCGGCTCGCTCTCGCCGATCCCTTGATCCCCCACCCGCCGTACTCGGCGTACGCGTCGATCTGGACGAGATCCGCCGTCTGGATGTCTCGACGAACCAGGCGCGTTCTCCAGAACGGTGCCAAACCGACCGTGACGTGGTCGGGTGAGCACGTCACGAACGCGGCGGTCCTGGCTGCAGATGACGTCGCCCACGCCAGAGCACCGCTGACGGCTACGAGCACCACGATCGACGGGAGGTCGAACTGTCTGCGCGCGGCCTCGGCGACAGCAATCACGACGACCGGGGCGAGCACGATCACCGTCGCGAAGAACGCTCCGCGACCCGCGAAGCTGCGGAAGGAGCGGTCAACCGCTGACATGCTCAGCCCCCTGTGCGCGTCCGAGGCGCCAATGGATGACTTGCGCGAGACTCGTGGCTTCGTGGGGTCGCACGAGGAGCAGGACGTCCGCGGCGATCATGATCATCGAGAAGCTCCAGAGTCCCATGAGGCAAGCGATCGCGAGGTGGAACACCACGGCGAGGAGCAGGAACAGTCTCCTCGCCCGCTGCGGCAGGAAGACGGCAGCGACCAACGCGAGCTGCAGTGCGAGCGTTCCGTAGGTCAACACGACCGTGAACGGCAACCACGCCAGAGCAGATCGAACGACATCACCGATCGGGGCGGGTGGAGCGAACACCGGGTTCTGCATCCAGTACCACAGCGCAGTGCCGTCGGACCACTCGAGTACCGCGAACTTCGCGACGCTCGCTTGGAAGTACACGCCCATCATCTGCAGCACCCACAACCCGACAGCGGCGTAGGCGATGCTCGGGACCCACGGGCTGCGACGCCCGTACCTGCTGTCCCGCGACCAGTGCCAACGGCGCCTATCGAGCAGCAGGATCGGAACGAGGATGAGCGTCAAGTTCGCAGCGAGGTGTTCGCCACCGTCGACGGCGGTGCTCGAGGCCATCAGGCTCCACGTCACCCACCAGTGCGGGAGAGCGGTGACCGCCGGGAGGATCCCCGTGATCACGAGTGCGAGCACGATCACCGCAATCCACCGCGCCGGTTCGAGCTGCCCGTTCGAGGACCCGATGCAGAACAGGGACATCCACGAGGTCGCATTCGCACAGTTCGTGCCGCTCGGGAACGTGGCGCTCCGAAAGAAGAGCTGATCGGTCGGCGTGAGCACGAGCGTCAGCAGCGCTGCCGCCGCGAGGATCGAACGGACGAGTCCCAACACCGGAGAGAACGGGCTCACGGCGGCGATGTATCGTGCCCAAGCGGAGTGTCCGCTGCCTTCTGTGCGTCGGCACGCTGCCGCGATCGTCGTGGCCGTCATGCGGCATCGCCGAGATGGCGGCACCGAACATCTGCACGGATGGCCTTCGTCGGAGCGTCGTACTCGAGGCCGGCGAAGTCGATCGAGATCGGACTGATGTCGAGCAGGAGTACCTCGCCACAGAGTCGCAGGTCGTAACCGTCCGCGGTCCACCGCTGCACCCCTCGCTCCGACTCCGCTCGCCTCGCACAATCCGTGGCGGAACTTCCGGTGCAGTCGGTCCAAAGTTCGTCGATGTCCGTTCCACCGACGATCTGCGAGACGTCGTACTCGTCCAGTCGCGACGCGCGATCGAAGCCGAATGCGTTCTCGAGGGTGGCGTTCGGTCCTCGGGAGACCGGCTGCCATCGACCCGTCTCCGCGCGGGCCCATGCCTGCGTGATCGGCTCGCGCGGGTCACGTGTGAAGAAGCCCCACCCTTGCGGCGCGACCTCGCCGACGATCTGGAGTCCGTCCGAGACAAGGCCGGTTGCGTGCGTCTTCACGGGAAGAGATGCGAAGCCGACCGTGGCCACGACGGCGACCGCCGCCGCCGCCGCCGCCACGGTCGTCGTGGTGACGCGGGAACTCACGCCGGCAGCGCCTGGCCGACGCGCGTCGCGTTCGCCAGGAACTTCTCGTGCTTCACTCGCTCGGTACCCGTGTCGGCGCCTCGTCCACAGCCGACCCAGGCACCGCACCAGGCGTACACAGACACGAGCACCGCTGCCGCAGCCGTGATCGCGGCGGCATTGTGGACAACCGCTCCGGCGTACACCGCGAACGCCACCGCCGCGACGCACGCGGCGACTGCGCCACACATCGGTACGACCGCGCTCGAGCTGTACTTCTGCGTTGCTGCCTCGAGTTCCTCCGCCGAGTAGGTCTCTTCGACGTACGACTCGAAGGCATCGCCGAGCGTGCGGAATCCGTCTTCGACCGTGTTCACCGAGCCCGAGCGGATGTCATCGACTGCCTGCTCGACGGCCGAGGCTCGGGACGCGACGAGACCGTCACGTGCGTCACGCGCGTAGGTCTCGATGCGCTGAAGTTCGTCTCCGGAGAACACCGTGTCGATGCTCGTACCGAGTTGCTGAGCGACCGGCCCGACACCGAAGAGCGCGCCGTCGATGAGCAGCAGGTCTTGATCAGAGAGGCCACTCTGCCCAGCCGGCTGATTGGTTTCGCGTTCCGTGGCCACGGCCGGCGGCGCGACGACCAGCGCCGCGACCAACGAACCGACGACGGCCAGCCCGACCGCGCCGGAATGCGCTCCGCGAAATGAGATCGTGATCATGATTCCCTCCCGGCGGAGCAACTGCGCTCCACTCACAGAGGGACGGTACTGATACTTCACTCACCCGGCAAGTGATATTCACATTTCTGCACGCTCGGCCGAGGCCTCACCACGTCAACACGAACCGCCCCCGCGTCCCCCCAGCCTCGAGCCGCTCATGCGCCTCCCGAGCCCGCTCCGCCGGCAACACCTCCGCCACCCGCGGCGTCACCGTCCCACTCTCCACCGCATGCCGCAGCTGCTCGAGCTTGTCGAACGACCGGTACTCGGCGAACACGGCGATCTGCTCGAACCGGATGCCACGAGCCCCGTTCCCTTCCCACCCCCGCACGTCGAGGAACACTCCCCCGTCGCGCACGGCATCGACCACCGAAGCCCGCTGCACCGCAGCATCGGCGAGCGCATCGACCCCGTCCGGCACGAGGCCACGCACCGCAGCAGCGAACCCGTTCCCACGCGCCACGATGTGCGCCGGCCCGAGCGACCGGACCAGCGCTTCGTCCGCGGGAGCAGCATCGGCGATGACGGTGAGTCCGGCGGCAACACCGAGCTGCACGACGTAGTTCCCGAGCAACCCCGCAGCCCCGGTCACGGCGAGCGTCTGCCCGGGAGCGAGCCCCGCCCGCGAGAGGATCTGCAACGCCGTCAGCCCGTTCATCGGCACCGTGGACGCGAGCGGAAGAGACGTCCCCCGAGGGATCCGCGTGAACGACCCGACCGGCGCGACGAGCTCCTCGACGTAGGCACCACCGTGGGCGCTGAGCGGCAGCGCGATCGCCATGACCTCGTCGCCGACCTCCCACCCGGAAACGTCGGGCCCGACCTCGTCGATGACCCCGGCGGCGTCCATCCCCGGCACGTACGGCGGCGACGCCTGCGAGCTGTCCCGCTGACCGGCACGCACACCGGTGTCGGTCGGGTTCACGGCGAACGCCTGCACCCGGATCCGCACGGATCCCGCACCGGCGTGCGGCTCCGGCACCTCGTGGACGGCGAGGGCCTCCGGCCCTCCGAACTGTTCGACTCCTACGACCTTCACCGTTCCGGTCTACCGGACGTCGATCGGCCGTACCCAGCGAGCGGGCCGGTGGCGGTGGTCGGGCCGCACCATCCGTCGGACTGGAGGCGCGGATCACCACCGACCCGCGCCTCCAGTCCGGCACTGGGCCGGCTACACGGCGGGGGCGAGCGCCAGCTGCTCGCGCGCCACCACGGCGTCGGCGGCCGGGGGCCGGCCGTACGCCTCGCGGTAGTCCCGCGAGAAGTGGGAGGCGCTGCGGTAGCCGACGGCGGCCGCGGCGCGGGCGGCGGTGTCGGCGTGGAGGACCATGCGGCGGCGCGCTTCCCCGAGTCGGGTCCGCTTGAGGTACTGCGCGGGTGACATGCCGGTGGCCTGCTTGAAGCGGGCGAAGAGGGTGCTCTCGCTGACGCGGAGTTCGCGGGCAAGGCGCTCCATCGTCCATGGTTCGTCCATGCGCCCGGTCAGGAGTGCGGTCGCCGCCGTGACCAGTCCGGCGTCGGCTCCGGCTCGGTCGAGTGCTGCGGTGATGCGTGGCGCCTGCGCGGTCTGCAGCAGGCGGAGGACGATCTCGCGCGAGACGAGGGGGAACAGGACGGGGATGTCCTCGGGGGCGTCGAGCAACGCGAGCAGGCGGCTGACGGCATCGGCGAGCGGGGCCGTCCACGTGCCGAGTCGTGGGAGGTCCGTGCGGCTGGTGCTGGAGATCGTGCTCGACATCGACGCGACGACCTCACCGACGACGACCGGGTCGAGCTTCCAGACCGCCGAGACGAAGCCGTCGTTGCCTGCCGTGTCGAGCACCCCGGCGACCACGGGCAGGTCCACCGGCGTGATGATGAACCGCTCGCGACCCCAGACCTGGTCGTCGTCCCCGACGATCGAGCGCTTCCGGCCGCGGAGGACGACGGACAACGACGGCACGTACCGCCGGTCGAAGAGTCCGGTCGGCTCGTGGACGCGGGATACGGTCAGACCCAGTGCTTCGGCCCGCTGCACCGAGGCGGGACGGGCGACGGTGTCGACGGTGGACGCCCGGTCGAGCACGGCGGCGTGCCGCGAGGCCACTTCCGCCGCGCGGTCGAGGTGCTGCGCCGTGCGATCGTCCACGTGCCCACGCTACGCAGTTCTCCCGGCGCCGAAGAAGTCGTGCGGGATCCGGCAAGATTCCCGCTGGATCGGGCAAGGTGCGGGGCTGCCCGGGGATCGAGCATCGATGCATGACCACTGCACTCCACGACCAGACCACCGTCCGCACTGCCCTCGTGACCGGCGCCTCGAGCGGCATCGGTGAGGCCATCACCCGCGAGCTCGCGGCCGCCGGCATGACCGTCGCCGTGCACGGCCGCGACGCCGTCCGCACGCGTGCTGTCGCCGACGACATCGAGCGCCGGGGTGGCCGAGCCCTCCCGCTCGTGGCGGACCTCTCCGCGGGCGGTCCCGACGTCCGGGCGTTCGCCGCCGCGGCCCGGGAGCTGCTCGGCGGTCACGTCGACGTCCTCGTGAACAACGCCGGCGTCTACCCCGGCGGTCCGACGGAGTCCCTGTCCGACGACACCGTCGACGCGCTGCTCGCGACGAACGTCCGCGCACCGCACGTCCTCGTGGCGGCGCTCGCCCCGGGGATGGCCGCGCGCGGGTCCGGCGTCGTCGTGAACATCGGCTCGTGGATGGCCCGGGTCGGGGTGCCGTTCATGGGCCTCTACCCGGCGACGAAGGCCGCGGTCGAGCAGCTGACCCGGGCGTGGGCGGCCGAGTACGGGCAGCGCGGGGTGCGGGTCGTGACGGTGGCGCCGGGGGCCACGGCGACGCCGGGGAACGCGGACTCGGCGGACGTGCTCGCGGCGATGACGCAGGGGACGCCCGCGGGGGTACCGGTGCAGCCGGTCGACATCGCCCGCGCCGTCCGGTGGGTGGCGTCGGACGAGGCGGCGTTCGTGAACGGCGGGACGCTCGACGTCGACGGTGGGATCGCGTCCACGCGCCTGCGCTGAGGGCACATCGCTGCCCGTCAGGGTGCCCCGGACGGGATGCAGTCGCTCTCCACCAGCAGCACGTTGTCGGCCTTGAGCCACGAGATCGTGGCGTCGGCGGAGGAGACACTGAGCTCGAGGCGGCCGTTTCGCTCATCGAACCCGGTGTGGTCGCCGTCGGTGTCCCACGAAGCCCGGAGCGCCTTCTCCGCACTTGAGCGATCGACCTCGTCTCCGAGTCGGATGCGCTCGTGGAAGGCTCGACACGTGTTGCCCAGCGCGGTGGTGCCACTCGTGGACCAGGTGGTCGTCCGCACCGTGCTCGGCTCCACGTCGAGCAGCTGCAGCGCATCGTCGACGTACTCCTGCATCTCCTGGCCCGCTTCCTCGGCCGATCCCGGGCCGTAGCCCGAGTCCAGGTCGTCGAGTTCCTCCTGCCGCTGCTGCTGTGCGTACCTGTCGGCATCGCGGGCAGCCCGCGGGAGGATGTCGAACGACGGGACGATGACGAGCAGCACGACGGCGATCAAGCCGACGCCCGCGACCACGGTCGCTCCCGACGCAGCGACCTCCAGGACGCGGGCACGGAGCGCTCGTATCCCGGCGATCAGCGCTGGGACGGTGGCGAGCAGGCCGATGACGATTGCTACGATCTGCGGTCCGGCCGCGGCCCCGCCGTCGCTCGTCGATCGCCACGCGGAGCTGATCTGCACCACAAACGACAGGAAGAGTGCGATCAGGACTCCGATCGGCGCGACGACGATCCCGAAGATCAGCCGGTTGCGCCGGAGCCGCAGGTCGTCAGCCGTCGTGGACTCCCCGGCGGTGGACTCGGGTTCGCCGGCCGTCACCGGTAGTCGTCCGGGTCGCCGAGGACGCAGCGCGAGTCCACGTTGACGTGCGCGCGGACCTTGGTGGCTGCCATCGAAGCACGGGGCTTGCCGTCGGCTCGCGCCACCACGGCGTAGACCTGACCGGTCTCCGGGTCCATCTCCGTCTGGGTCTTCGACAACTCGTAGCCCTCGCGCTCCCAATGTTCGCCGGCTTGCGCGACGAGCACGCCAGGAGCGGCCGGCGCTTCGACCGCGACGAAGTAGCTGAACTGCACGGCTCGCACCCCATCGATCCGGCAGTCGAAGACGGCCGGCTTCGGCACCTCTTGCGGCCACGTGTCCGGAGCCAACGCGAGCGCGGATCGGAATTCCGCGATTGCCTCCGCCTTTGCCTCGTCGATCGTCATGGGCTGTCCCGCTCTCGTCGTCCCGCACCCGGAGAGCGCGAGGCTGGCAGCAGCGGCCAGGATGGCGACTGCGATGGTCGTGTGCGCGCGCGTCGTCATCGGATTCACCGTAGCGTCGCCTTCGCCGTCTCGATCAACGTGTTGGTGTCGAGGTCGAGGTAGCCGTGATCTGCGTCGTCGGCGCCGTTCGGGTTCACGTACAGGTCGTGCACGTTGACCGCGGAGGATCCGTTGACGTGCGACGCGTCGATCTCGGTCGCGCCGAACGGTTTGAAGGTCGGGTCGATGCGCTCGGGGTAGCTCAGGACCTGTCCGATGTGCGCCACGTTGAACCGTTCTTCGGCCTGCGCCGCGTACATGCGCTCGGCGTGGATCGCTCCGGCGTTCGGGATGTGCCCGGGGATGCCCGCGGAGCCCAGTGTCACGAAGCTGCCCACGCCGAGATCGGCACGCTCGTGCAGGGTGATCGATGCCGTCGTCGATCCGTACGAGTGCGCGACCACGTTGAGGTGCGCGTCCGGCCGGGTCGCTCGGAATCCACCGAGATCCGCGGCGAGACGGTCTGCCCCTGCCGCCGCGTCAGCCAATCCGAACACGCCGAGATCGCCTGTCGTCAGCGCGTTGCGCGGCGCGTCGTACCCGATCCACGTGACCATCGCGGTGTCTCGTCCCCCCTCGGAGAGCTGCTGCGTTGCGATCACGTTGGAACTCGCCTTCATCAGAACGGTCGTGTCCTCGAGGGTGGTGCCCATTCCGGGCACGAGGTAGCTGACGTTGGCTGCCGTGTCGAGGTCGCCGATCGACACCGCTCCGAGGGGAGGCTGCCCGTCGATGAACGAGACGAATTGCCGAGCCATGCCGTCCACGTCGCGGAGCGTCGTCCGCGATGCAGCGATGAAGTTGTCCAGAGCTGCGAGCCGCTCCGCGGCGTCGTCGAGCTCCTGCTGCGCCGCACGCCGAGCGCTCGGTCCCGCTGCGTGCAGCGCCTTCCGCGCCGCGTCCACGTCGTCCTGCGCCCGCGCGGACGCCCGCTGCGCGCTCAACCGGTTCGCCTGGTCCCGCGCCCAGTACGGCACGCCGATCAGGTTCCCGATCACTGCCGGCGACGCCGTGATGAGCGCGTCCTGTGCCGCCGAGTGCTCCCCCGCGGTCCCCCGACCACCGAGTCCGTCCCACCACGCCTGCACGGTCTCTGGCGGCATCCCGGCGAGCCGATCGGCGACCGACGGGTCCTGCGCCGCCAGGACCTCGGGCGGCATCGCGGCGACGGCAGCGAGGAAGTCGGCGTCGCTCATCCTGCCGAGCGTCCCCGAGTACGAGGGCGCCACGCCGAGGACGTCGGTGGCGGACAGCCCGGCCGACGCAGCACGGTCCGCGGTGGCCCGTCGTTCGACGAGCGCGTCCCATTCCGCCTGCAGTCGCGACGCCGTCGCCGCGAGGTCGTCCGCGTCGGACCGCAGCCGTCGGGCACGCCGTCCGTCAGCCTCGGTGGCGTCCTTCCCCGCGGCGGCCACCACCGCGGCCGAGAGCGACACGGTGTTCGCAGCGACTTCCATGGCGTTCGTCATCTGTGCCGCACGGATCCGCTCCGCCTCGTCCTGGATTGCCCGCACGTCGTCGGCGTAGGTGTCGAGTACGTCGATGGCCGCGTCGAGCCGGCCGATGATGCGTCGAGCCGCGCGCGGGACGGTGCCGACGGTGACGGAGAAGCGATCCTTCGAGGCACCCCTCCAGTCGTCCGCATCCTCCGCGGCGCGGGCGACGCCGTGGGCTCCGGCGCTGAGGTCGTCCTGGTGGTCGGCGAGGCCACTCGAGAGCTTCGCGACGGCACCGGGGTCGCCGGCGAACGGGTCGGCGGTCATCACTTGCCGCCGACCTTGCCCGCGAGCTCGGCGTCAGCGTCCTGCACGAGCGACTTCGTGTCGTGCGCGTACTGCGCGAGCGTTCGGCTCGTGTCCGCCAGCCATCCGGCCGAGCGTTCCTGTGATGCACGGAACACCGTGAAGGCGTCGGTGACCTCGTCCGCGCCGAACGCTCCGCCGTCGGTGGGCACCGAGGCGTTGGCGAACAACTCCTGTGCTGCGTCCAGCGCGTCGCGCACGCCGTCGAGCGTGGCGTACGAGACCCGTAGATCAGCCATCGTCTCCCCCGTCCGTCGCAACGCCCTCCGTCGCGATCCCACCGGCAACATATCAGTATCGGCAGGTCGGACGAGTCGTTGTGCACAGATCGGTGCCCATCGGCGGTGCGCCGGCATCCTCCGATCGGAGGATGCGGGTCGAGCCACCCGGCCGAGGCACCACCGGGCACGACCGGCCAGGCTGGACCCATGCCCGACACCCCCGCCATCGAGGTCCACCACCTCACGAAGCAGTACGCCACCGGCAAACGCGCCGTGGACGACGTCTCCTTCGGCATCCCCCGCGGCGAGACCTTCGCGCTCCTCGGCCCGAACGGCGCCGGCAAGACCACCACGGTCGAGATCCTCGAGGGCTACCGCACCCGCACCGACGGCGACGTCCGGGTGCTCGGCCACGACCCCGCCCGCACGAGCCGCAGCCACAACGCACGCATCGGCATCGTCCTGCAGACCAGCGCCGAGTCCCCCAACGTCACCGTCGCGGAACAGCTCCGGCACTTCACGACCTTGTACCCGCGGCACCGCAGCGTCGAAGAACTCCTCGAGAAGACCGGGCTCGAGCCGCAGCGCAACACCCGCATCAGCAGACTGAGCGGCGGCCAGCGTCGCCGCGTCGACGTCGCCCTCGGCATCATCGGCCGCCCCGAGGTCCTCTTCCTCGACGAGCCCACGACCGGCTTCGACCCGGAGGCCCGGCGCCGCTTCTGGGACCTCATCGACGAGGTCAAGCGCGAGGGCACGACGATCCTGCTCACCACGCACTACCTCGACGAGGCCGCACACCTCGCCGACCGGGCAGCGGTCATCGCCGACGGCAGGCTGCTCGACATCGCGCCGATCGACGAGATCGGCGGCGCCGAGGCCCGCACCCCACGCGTCAGGTGGCGTGACGACGTCGGCGAACCCCACGAACGGCGGACGAACGAACCGACCGCCCTGATCCGGAGCACCCCGGAACCCATGCACGACCTCGAAGTCATCCGCCCGTCCCTCGAGGACGTCTACCTCGGAATGGTCGGCCACCGATGAGCACCGCGACGACGAACACGAGCACCGCGAACGCCGCCACGATCGGTGCGCACCGCATCGGCTACGAACTCCGCTCGTACTTCCGAGCGCCCGACGCCGTGTTCTTCACCTTCCTCTTCCCCATCGTCATGCTGGCGCTCTTCTCGGTCGCGTTCAGCAGCGCGCCGGACATCCAGGCGGGCCCGAACGTCAGCGTCGACTACGCCACGTACTACCTGCCCGGCCTGGTCGCGACGGGCATCCTGCTGTCCGGCACGCAGTCCCTCGGTGTCGACATCGCGGGCGAACGCAGCGACGGCACGCTGAAGCGTCTGGGCGGCACACCCCTGCCGGTGGTGAGCTACTTCATCGGCAAGATCGGCATGGTCCTCGTCACGACGGTCGTGCAGACCGCTCTGCTGCTGGCGATCGCGAGCCTCGTCTTCGGCGTGGACCTGCCCACCGACGGCGGCGCGTGGGCGCACTTCGCGGGCATCATGCTCCTCGGGGTCGCGACGAGCTGCGTCCTCGGCATCGCGATCTCGGCGCTCCCCCGCGAGGGCCGCCGCGCCACCGCCACCATCGTCCCCATCGTCCTGGTCCTCCAGTTCATCTCCGGCGTCTACCTCCCCTTCACGCAGCTCCCCGACTGGCTGCAGAACGTCGCGTCCGTCTTCCCCCTGCGGTGGATGGCGTCCGGCATGCGGTCGGTCTTCCTTCCCGACGCGTTCGCGTCCGCCGAGCCAGGAGGCGCGTGGCACCTCGGCCTCGGAGCCCTCGTCCTGACAGCGTGGCTGGTCGTGGGCGCGGTGGCCTGCCTGCTGACGTTCCGGTGGAATCGCAAGGACGCGTGATCCGGCCTGTGGAAAACCGCTCGGCGGCACCCGGGCGATGGGATGCTGAGGCCATGGACCGCATCACGGCGCACCGCAACTGGGGCCTGCACGTGGCGTTCGGCGTCACGATCGCCCTCGTCGCGGTGATCACCGTGCTCGGGTGGTCCCCGTGGGCGGACCGCTGGCCCGCGTTCGCGATGCTCGGCGTCCTCGCCGTGGCCTACGCGGCGTACGGCTGGCGCGGCTACGAGGTCCCCCGCGCTGCCGCCGGCTTCGTCCCGCTGCTGGTACTCGCGGCGCTCGTGCTCCCCGCGGTCGTCCCGAGTACCGCGCTCGTGCAGTGCATCCTCTTCCCCGTCGCGTGGTGCCAGATCGACCGGACACGGACGGCGGTGGTGGTCTCGGTCGCGATCGGCGTCGCCGCGGGGGTCGGGCTCCAGATCGCGAGCGGCCCGGACAGCCTCGTCAGCACGGTCCTCATCGAGGGCGTCAGCATCGCGGGTGCCTGCGCGCTCGGACTCTGGATCACCCGGATCGCCGAACTCTCCGACGAACGACGCCGCCTGCTCGACGAACTCCGCGCGACCCAGGACTCCCTCGCCGAGGCGCACCGCAGCGCCGGCGTGACGAGCGAACGCGAACGCCTCGCCCGCGAGATCCACGACACCGTCGCACAGAACCTCGCCGGCATCGTCATGCTCACCGAGCGCGCCCGCGGGGACCTCGCGGCCGAACGTGTCGATCGACTCGACGAGCGACTCACCATCCTCGAGGAGTCAGCCCGCGCAGCACTCGAAGAGTCCCGCACCCTCGTCGCGGCGGGTGCAGCCGGGGTGGCGGGCGACGGACTCGGCGCCGCCCTGCACCGCCTCGGCGAACGGTTCACGCGTGAGACCGGCGTCCCGGTCACGGTCGAGGCAGCGGACTGCGCGCTGGACCGCGACACGCAGGTGGTGCTGCTCCGCGCCGCCCAGGAGGCACTGGCCAACGTCCGCGCGCACGCCCACGCCGCCACGGCGCGGGTCGCACTGCACGTAGCAGCCGACCGGGTCGGCCTGCGGGTCTCGGACGACGGCGTCGGCTTCGACGCGTCCCTCCCGACCGCCGGCCACGGGTTGCGGGGCCTGCGCGAGCGGCTCGCCCTCGCCGGCGGCACCTGCGCGATCACGAGCGACACCGGACGTGGCACCGTCGTCGAGGTGACGTTGCCCACCGGCGCCGAACCGCGCCTCCCGGCAGTCGACGCACCACTGACGGAGGTGCACCGGTGATCCGCGTCGTCGTGGCGGACGACCACCCCATCGTCCGTGCCGGCATCGTCGCGCTGCTCCAGGACGCCGACGACGTCGAGGTGGTCGGGCAGGCGAGCGACGGCGAGGCGGCGGTCGCGATCACGCTCGCCGAACGACCCGACGTCGTCCTGATGGACCTCCGCATGCCCGGCCTCGACGGCGACGACGCGACCGCGCGGATCCTCGCCCGCGAGCCGGGCGTCCGCGTGCTCATCCTGACGACCTACGAGTCGGACGACCAGATCCTCGCCGCGATCGAGGCCGGTGCCGCGGGGTACCTGCTCAAGGCGGCGCCGGAATCGGAGATCCTCGCGGGCCTCCGCGCGACGGCACGGGGTGGGACGGCACTCGCACCCTCGGCCGCAGCTGCCCTCGTCCGCCGGGCGACCGGCAAGCCCACGACCGGGCCGACCCTGTCGCCGCGCGAGCTCGAGGTCCTGCAGCTCGTCGCGCAGGGCAACTCGAACCCGGCGATCGGCCGCACGCTCTTCCTCAGTGAAACCACCGTCAAGACGCACCTCGGGCACGTGTTCGAGAAGCTCGGCGTGAACGACCGGACGCGCGCCGTGACCCGCGCGATGGAGCTCGGCCTGCTGCGCTGACCCCGCGCCCGTTCGTCCGTTCCTCCGTTCGTCCGCAAGGTTGGGCTCATGCGCTTCGACGAGGTCCTCACCCGCGCCGATGGTCCCGCGGTCGCCCAGGAGCTCGCCGCCCTCCGACGACCGGGACGAATGGTCATCGACGGCGTCCACCAGGAGGCACCGCGGGAGCACTGGCAGTTCCGGCTCGACATCGACGAGGCCCGGCAGAGATGGACGCTCGACCGATCGGAGCAGCCCACCGTCTCCTACCGCGACGGTGTCCTGCACGACGAGGACGGTCAGTTCGAGGACTCGTTCGAGCACAGCACGGTCGCCGGCACCGCCGTGCGGGTAGCCGTTCCCGAACTGATGCTCCGCTGGGGCCGAGGACCGGAGAGCTTCCACCCGGTCCTCATCCAGCACGCCGGCACTCCGTCCTGGTCACGTTCGAGCACCGTGGGGACCCGGCGGTCCGCACGACCCTGGTGGTCGATGAGCGCGACGGCGTCGCCCGCCGGTCCCTGGAGTACGGAGCGGCCACGATCGTCACCGGCGTGCGGACCGCCGAGCCCGACGACGTCCTGCCACCGGCGTCCTTCGAGCCCCTGACGGACTGGATCCGCCCGGACTACTGAGCGCGTGACCGTTCCGGTTCGCGATCCCCGAGGATCTCGAACCAGAGCCCTCACTGACACACGCCTCCGCAGCAGCGCACCATACGGCACGCAAACGCAGAAAACCCCTGACCACGTGGTGGTCAGGGGTTCCCTGGTATTCGTAACGTTGAGTCCGGCGGCGTCCTACTCTCCCACAAGGTCCCCCTTGCAGTACCATCGGCGCTGAGAGGCTTAGCTTCCGGGTTCGGAATGTGACCGGGCGTTTCCCTCTCGCTATGACCACCGGAACACCTTCGACCCAATCGCTTGGAAGTTCGAAAGCTGTTCCGCGCATGCGCGGTTTTCAGTTTCTTGTTCCCGATCGTCTGTCGGGAACCACAAAGTGGACGCGAGCCCCACACCGAAGTGTGGGAAATAGTTGTGTTGTCAAGTCTTCGGCTTATTAGTACCGGTCAGCTCCACGGGTCGTTAGTCCCCGCTTCCACATCCGGCCTATCAACCCAGTAGTCTGCTGGGAGCCTCTCACACTCAAGGTGCATGGAAATCTCATCTCGAAGACGGCTTCCCGCTTAGATGCTTTCAGCGGTTATCCGGTCCGAACGTAGCTAATCAGCGGTGCCCTTGGCAGAACAACTGACACACCAGAGGTTCGTCCATCCCGGTCCTCTCGTACTAGGGATAGATCTTCTCAAATTTCCAACGCGCGCAGCGGATAGGGACCGAACTGTCTCACGACGTTCTAAACCCAGCTCGCGTACCGCTTTAATGGGCGAACAGCCCAACCCTTGGGACCTACTCCAGCCCCAGGATGCGACGAGCCGACATCGAGGTGCCAAACCATGCCGTCGATATGGACTCTTGGGCAAGATCAGCCTGTTATCCCCGAGGTACCTTTTATCCGTTGAGCGACAGCGCTTCCACAAGCCACTGCCGGATCACTAGTCCCGACTTTCGTCCCTGCTCGACCTGTCAGTCTCACAGTCAAGCTCCCTTGTGCACTTACACTCGCCACCTGATTGCCAACCAGGTTGAGGGAACCTTTGGGCGCCTCCGTTACTCTTTGGGAGGCAACCGCCCCAGTTAAACTACCCACCAGGCACTGTCCATGAACCCGATCAGGGTCCTACGTTAGACATCCAGAGTGACCAGAGTGGTATTTCAACAACGACTCCACGAACACTAGCGTGCCCGCTTCACAGTCTCCCACCTATCCTACACAAGCCACACCGAACACCAATACCAAGCTGTAGTAAAGGTCACGGGGTCTTTCCGTCCTGCTGCGCGTAACGAGCATCTTTACTCGTAGTGCAATTTCGCCGAGTTCGCGGTTGAGACAGCTGGGAAGTCGTTACGCCATTCGTGCAGGTCGGAACTTACCCGACAAGGAATTTCGCTACCTTAGGATGGTTATAGTTACCACCGCCGTTTACTGGGGCTTAAATTCAGAGCTTCGCCCAAAGGCTAACCCTTCCTCTTAACCTTCCAGCACCGGGCAGGCGTCAGTCCGTATACATCGTCTTGCGACTTCGCACGGACCTGTGTTTTTAGTAAACAGTCGCTTCCCACTGGTCTCTGCGGCCTTCAACGCTCAGCGGAGCAAGTCCGCATCACGTGTCCGGCCCCCCTTCTCCCGAAGTTACGGGGGCATTTTGCCGAGTTCCTTAACCACGATTCTCTCGATCTCCTTGGTATTCTCTACCTGACCACCTGAGTCGGTTTCGGGTACGGGCGGCTGCAACCTCGCGTCGATGCTTTTCTCGGCAGCATAGGATCACTGATTTCCCCTTACGGGTACGCGTCGGATCTCAGGCATCTAGACGACGGATTTGCCTATCGTCAGCCCTACATCCTTACACCAGGATCACCTTACGGATACCATCGCCTGGCTCAGCTACCTTCCTGCGTCACACCTGTTCATACGCTAACCGCACCAGCATGGGGTCGAGCGTTAGACCGCACGCCATCACCCCGAAGGGATCCGGTCAATGCGGGTTAGGACTCTTAGCACCACTGGATTAGCTTGGGCGGTTGTTCGCCGGTACGGGAATATCAACCCGTTGTCCATCGACTACGCCTGTCGGCCTCGCCTTAGGTCCCGACTTACCCAGGGCGGATTAACCTGGCCCTGGAACCCTTGGTCTTTCGGAGGACGGGTTTCTCACCCGTCTTTCGCTACTCATGCCTGCATTCTCACTCGTGTAGCGTCCACGGCTGGATCACTCCGCCGCTTCACTCGCCACACGACGCTCTCCTACCACTCCGCACGACTGAACCACGAAGGCTTATCGAGTGTGCGAAATCTACAACTTCGGCGGTGTGCTTGAGCCCCGTTACATTGTCGGCGCGGAATCACTTGACCAGTGAGCTATTACGCACTCTTTCAAGGGTGGCTGCTTCTAAGCCAACCTCCTGGTTGTCTATGCAACTCCACATCCTTTCCCACTTAGCACACGCTTAGGGGCCTTAGTTGGTAGTCTGGGTTGTTTCCCTCTCGACGATGAAGCTTATCCCCCACCGTCTCACTGCTGCGCTCTCACTCACCGGCATTCGGAGTTTGGCTGACGTCAGTAACCTGTTGAGGCCCATCGGCCATCCAGTAGCTCTACCTCCGGCGAGAAACACGCAACGCTGCACCTAAATGCATTTCGGAGAGAACCAGCTATCACGAAGTTTGATTGGCCTTTCACCCCTATCCACAGCTCATCCCCTCCATTTTCAACTGAAGTGGGTTCGGTCCTCCACGACGTCTTACCGTCGCTTCAACCTGGCCATGGATAGATCACTTCGCTTCGGGTCTAGGACATGCGACTCAAATCGCCCTATTCAGACTCGCTTTCGCTACGGCTGCCCCACACGGGTTAACCTCGCCACATATCACTAACTCGCAGGCTCATTCTTCAAAAGGCACGCCGTCACCCCTACAAGGAGGCTCCGACGGTTTGTAAGCAAACGGTTTCAGGTACTATTTCACTCCCCTCCCGGGGTACTTTTCACCTTTCCCTCACGGTACTTGTCCGCTATCGGTCATCTGGGAGTATTTAGGCTTATCAGGTGGTCCTGACAGATTCACACGGGATTTCTCGGGCCCCGTGCTACTTGGGATACACATCCGGCCATAACACCATTTCGTCTACGGGGCTGGCACCCACTACGGCCCGGCTTTCAAACCGGTTCGACTATGATGCGCTGTAACCGCCCCAGTCCGGCAGAACTGAGCGACGTGTCCCACAACCCCGACCATGCAACGCCCGCCGGCTATCACACATGATCGGTTTAGCCTCATCCGCTTTCGCTCGCCACTACTCACGGAATCACATGTTGTTTTCTCTTCCTGTGGGTACTGAGATGTTTCACTTCCCCACGTTCCCTCTACCCGCCCTATATATTCAGGCGGGAGTCACCAGGTCACAAAAGCGCCCAGCGGGGTTTCCCCATTCGGAAATCCTCGGCTCACAGCTCGATTATCAGCTCCCCGAGGCTTATCGCAGATTTCTACGTCCTTCTTCGGCTCCAGATGCCAAGGCATCCACCGTTTGCTCTTAGAAACTTGACCACAAAGATTAAAATTGCGATCGACTCACAACAACAACAACCCGAAAGTCATCATCGTTCCGAGCGATCTAAGATGCTCGCGTCCACTGTGTAGTTCTCAACATACGATCGGCACCACACTCCCCCAGAAGCCATGCTCCCAGCATCATGCGGCCCACCGAAGAACCCAACCAGAACCCAAAAGGCCCCAGTCACGGCTCAACCCCCGACCATCACGGTCAGGAAGCCTGGTCCCTCAGGACCCAACAACGTGCACCAGCCGACCCGCTCACCCCCAACCCGTTCCAACCCGAACCACGAAGGCCCCGGCGTACTGAGATCAGGAAGCTGCGCTCCCGACTGCACTGTCAATGTTCCACCCATGAGCTACCGGCGAGAACGTTCGTCTCGATCCGGCGCCTGGACCCACCGTCCCCCGAAGGACACGACGAGCCAGATGCTCCTTAGAAAGGAGGTGATCCAGCCGCACCTTCCGGTACGGCTACCTTGTTACGACTTAGTCCTAATCACCGATCCCACCTTCGACGGCTCCTTCCACAAGGGTTAGGCCACCGGCTTCGGGTGTTACCGACTTTCATGACTTGACGGGCGGTGTGTACAAGGCCCGGGAACGTATTCACCGCAGCGTTGCTGATCTGCGATTACTAGCGACT
The DNA here is from genome assembly GCF_031453355.1 of Curtobacterium sp. SORGH_AS_0776. NCBI lineage: Bacteria > Bacillati > Actinomycetota > Actinomycetes > Micrococcales > Microbacteriaceae > Curtobacterium > Curtobacterium sp. SORGH_AS_0776. The sequence continues at coordinate 2,185,447 of NZ_JAVIYU010000001.1, read as the reverse complement.
CCGACTTCATGAGGTCGAGTTGCAGACCTCAATCCGAACTGAGACCGGCTTTTTGGGATTCGCTCCACCTTACGGTATCGCAGCCCTTTGTACCGGCCATTGTAGCATGCGTGAAGCCCAAGACATAAGGGGCATGATGATTTGACGTCATCCCCACCTTCCTCCGAGTTGACCCCGGCAGTCTCCTATGAGTCCCCGCCATAACGCGCTGGCAACATAGAACGAGGGTTGCGCTCGTTGCGGGACTTAACCCAACATCTCACGACACGAGCTGACGACAACCATGCACCACCTGTACACCGACCACAAGGGGGCGACCATCTCTGGCCGTTTCCGGTGTATGTCAAGCCTTGGTAAGGTTCTTCGCGTTGCATCGAATTAATCCGCATGCTCCGCCGCTTGTGCGGGCCCCCGTCAATTCCTTTGAGTTTTAGCCTTGCGGCCGTACTCCCCAGGCGGGGCGCTTAATGCGTTAGCTACGACACAGAAACCGTGGAAAGGTCCCTACATCTAGCGCCCAACGTTTACGGCGTGGACTACCAGGGTATCTAATCCTGTTCGCTCCCCACGCTTTCGCTCCTCAGCGTCAGTTACGGCCCAGAGATCTGCCTTCGCCATCGGTGTTCCTCCTGATATCTGCGCATTCCACCGCTACACCAGGAATTCCAATCTCCCCTACCGCACTCTAGTCTGCCCGTACCCACTGCAAGCCCGAGGTTGAGCCTCGGGATTTCACAGCAGACGCGACAAACCGCCTACGAGCTCTTTACGCCCAATAATTCCGGACAACGCTTGCACCCTACGTATTACCGCGGCTGCTGGCACGTAGTTAGCCGGTGCTTTTTCTGCAGGTACCGTCACTTTCGCTTCTTCCCTACTAAAAGAGGTTTACAACCCGAAGGCCGTCATCCCTCACGCGGCGTTGCTGCATCAGGCTTTCGCCCATTGTGCAATATTCCCCACTGCTGCCTCCCGTAGGAGTCTGGGCCGTGTCTCAGTCCCAGTGTGGCCGGTCACCCTCTCAGGCCGGCTACCCGTCGTCGCCTTGGTGAGCCATTACCTCACCAACAAGCTGATAGGCCGCGAGTCCATCCCCAACCAAAAAATCTTTCCACCACCAGACCATGCGGCCGGCAGTCATATCCAGTATTAGACGTCGTTTCCAACGCTTATCCCAGAGTCAGGGGCAGGTTACTCACGTGTTACTCACCCGTTCGCCACTAATCCACCCAGCAAGCTGGGCATCATCGTTCGACTTGCATGTGTTAAGCACGCCGCCAGCGTTCGTCCTGAGCCAGGATCAAACTCTCCGTAAAAAATTACAACCAACACCCGAAGATGTCAGCGAGTTGATTCTGACAAAAAGAACTGTCTACTGACAATTCTGTCTATCCAAAAGGAATTGTCTCCGAACCCACCAGCAAGCTGATGAGTCACGGGGTCAATAAATTGGCATTGACAATGTGCACGCTGTTGAGTTCTCAAGGACCAGACGCACTCCCCACTCGACCCCGAACGAGGTTCCGCCAGAGAGGCTTTTGGCTTTCGTTGCCCGGGGAAGAACCGTGGTGGACAAGATCTCCGGGTCTGTGACCAGGTGACCGTCTCGGCCGTTCCGTTCTCCGCCTCAGCGGCAACGAGTGATTACTTTACGCAGAGGTGAACGGCAGCACCAACCCGGGCCACATCCCGGGCGTGTCGGCTCTGCGAAGCCCGGAAACACGCGGATCGCGCGGTGCGGGCAGTGCCGACCCGCGCCGGGAACGACGGAAGGCACGGTGCGAACCCGCACCGTGCCTCCCGACCGAACGAACGAACGAACCGAACCGACCTACTCGGCCGCAGCCAACTGCCCGCACGCACCGTCGATCTCCTTGCCGCGGGTGTCGCGGAGGGTCGTCGGGATGCCGGCGGCGTTGAGTCGGCGGACGAACTCGTCCTGCACGTGGACCTCGGACGAAGTCCAGACCGAGCCGGGCGTCGGGTTGAGCGGGATCGGGTTCACGTGCACCCAGCCCTTGCCGCGCTTGTTGAGCTTCTCGGCGAGCAGGTCGGCACGCCACGCGTGGTCGTTCATGTCCTTGATGAGCGCGTACTCGATCGAGACACGTCGGCCCGTCTTGACGAAGTAGTTGTGGGCGGCGTCGATCGCCTCGTCCGCCTTCCACTTCGAGTTCACCGGGATGAGCTCGTCGCGGAGTTCGTCGTCGGGCGCGTGCAGGGAGAGCGCGAAGGTGACGGGGATGTCCTCGTCGGCGAGCTTGTTGATCGCGGGGACGAGCCCCACGGTCGACACGGTGATGCCGCGGGCGCTCATGCCGAGGCCGTTCGGTTGCGGCGCGACCATGATCCGCACGGCGTCCATCACGCGCTTGTAGTTCGCGAGCGGCTCCCCCATGCCCATGAACACGATGTTCGTCACGCGCTCGGCGTCGACGCGGTCCTTCCCGCCCTTGCGGGGATCACCGCCCAGCTCCCCCGCGGCGATGGCGGCGTTGGCACGGACGATCTGCTCGATGATCTCGGCCGTGGACATGTTCCGGGTGAGCCCGGCCTGCCCGGTCGCGCAGAACGGGCAGTTCATCCCGCACCCCGCCTGGGACGAGACGCAGAGCGTGATGCGCCCCGGGTACCGCATGAGCACCGACTCGACCAGCGCCCCGTCGTGGAGCTTCCAGAGGAACTTGATCGTGTCGCCCTTGTCGGTCGCCAGACGACGGGTCTCGGTGAGGAGGGGCGGGAGCATGCCCGCCACGAGTTCCTCGCGCTGGGCGGCCGGCAGGTCGGTCATCTGCGCGGGGTCGGACGTGTAGTGCGTGAAGTAGTGGGTCGAGAGCTGCTTGGCGCGGAACTTCGGCAGCCCCAGCTCGACGACCTTCGCCTCGCGCTCGGCGACCGTCATGTCGGCGAGGTGCACGGGCGGCTTGCCACGCTTCGGGGACGCGAACTGCAGCAGCGGCCGGCCGTCGGTCCCGGTGGCCTGCGTCCAGCCCTCGGTGCGCGGACGCACCTGCGGACGAGCAGAGCGCTGCTCTTCGAAGGGGGTGCGGGTCTCGGAGGCCATCACTCCAGTTTACGGGACGACGACGCCCCGCGGGTGCCGGTCAGCTGCCGGCGGGGAGCACCCGGGCGAAGTGGTGCGCCGCGGAGTACATCGGCACGATGTCGACGACCGCGCCGGGGTGTGGCGCCTGGAGCACCAGTCCGTCGCCGAGGAAGATGCCGACGTGGTCCTCGTTGTCGTACACGACGAGGTCGCCGGGCTGCGCCTCGGACTCCGGGATCGTCGTCGCCGCGGCGTCCTGCGTCGGGACGTAGTGCACGAGCGGGATCCCGACGGCCGCGTACGCGACCATCGTGAGGCCGGAGCAGTCGATGCCCTCGTGGCTCGCGCCGCCCTCGACGTACGGGTCGCCCATGTACTGCAGGGCGGTGGAGACCACGGTCGCCCGGTCGCCACCGGCGGAGAGGATCTTCGAGATCGCGTCCTCCGCCTGCTGGGTGCTGACGCCGAACTTCGTCACGATCGTCGGGTAGGACACCACGGTCGTGGTCGTCGTCATGCCGTCGGTCGACACCACGGGGACCTCGACGTCCCGGGCGACGGTGTAGGTCTGCGTGTGCTGCGAGGTGGTCGTCCCGTGGTGCGCGTCGGTTGACGGGGTCGCGGCGTTCGCCGGGACCGCGAGCGTCAGGCTCGAGGTGATGGCCAGTGCGGGCGCGAGGAGGACCGCTGCGCGCTTCGCGTTGGCAGCCCGGCGGACGTGCCGCGGGTCGACCGCCCGTTCGGCTCGGAGCGCTGCGGACCGGGACAGCACGGCCGCTCCGGCAACGGCCGTCGAGGCGACCGGGTGGGTGTTCGACAGGGACACGCTGCGCGCCGGCTTCTCGTGCTCCACGAAGGTCGAGCGGGCCACGGCGGGGCCGAAGGCGGAACGACGTCCGCGGGGACGGCGCAGTTCGACGGCTTCGGTGGTGGCCGCGCCGTCGGGGGCTGCGGGCAGTGCGTGGCGTCCCATGGTTCCTTCCGGGTCGGACGAGCCGGCCCGAGCAGGGGACGAGGCGACTCGGGAAGATAACGTATTGGTCACGAACCTGGACCCCGCTGGGCACTCGCGGCCCGTTCCTGCGGTTCGTCTCAGGCTCGGGTGTTCCTCGCAGCCCCCTCAGAACCGCGGTTCACGTCGCGCGAGACGGCCCGGGTGGTCCGGTCCCGCATGACGGCGGCGATCCGCGCCTCCCGAGCCCGTGCCAGGTCGTCGAGGCGGGCCGCCAGGGCGCGCACCGACTCGTCGACCGGCGCGTCCCCCGAGATGTCCCCCGGGAGCGGCTTCCCGGCGGTGACCGCGAGCGGGAGGACGCCCGCCCACACCGCGTGGTCCTCGGCGTCGTCGGCAGCCTCGCCGACGCCGGCGGCGCGGATCTTCACGCTCGCGTGGTCGAGGGGCAGCTGGAGGACCTGGGTGGCACGGACCTCCTTGGCGGTCATCTCGCGGACCTCGTCGCGGCGTCCGGGCATGAGGTGGTCGGCGACCTGCCAGAGCGCCTCGGTCCGCAGGTCGTCCGGCACCACGGTGGCGTTGCCGACGACCACGGCGCTGCGGTAGTTCGCGGAGCTGTCGAAGGTCGAGCGTGCGAACACCAGGCCGTCGACGTGGGTCACCGTGGCGCTGACGGGGACACCCGCGGCGCCGGCGTCGAGGAAGAGACCGCCGCCGGTCGAGCCGTGCAGGAGCAGGACGGGGCCGGCGCCGAGGTCGCCGACGCCGCAGAGGAACGGCAGGACGAGCGGGTGTCCGTCGCGGACGAAGCCGACGTGCGCGACGATCGCCTCGGCGAGGATCGCGTCGAGGTCGGCGGGGTCGTGGGACTGGCGGTCGCGGAGGCGGCGGACGGTGAGCGACGGGACGGCGGGGTCGGACGGGAGGCTCGTGGTGCGCATGCGGGCAACGCTAGGGTCAGGACCGGTCCGGTTCGTGGACCAGATCGGCGGTGCTCAGGTGGACCAGTTCGGGAAGACCGCCGGGGTCGTCGCGCGCGTCCGGGCGATGGTGCAGGACGGGACGCTGATGGCCGGGGACGCAGTGCCGTCGACCCGCGTCCTCGCGGCGGAGCTGGGGGTGGCGCGGGGGACGGTGGTCGCGGCGTACGAGCAACTCGACGGCGAGGGGTGGATCCGGACGCGGCAGGGGGCGGTGGCGCGGGTGGCGGCGGGGGTCGGTGCGGGCCACTGGCCCACCGAGCACGCTGCGCGCGACGCGACGGGGCGCACGCACGGGCACGCGGACGGCGCGGCAGGTACCGGCGCGGACCTCCTCGACGCCCGCCCCGGGATCCCCGCCGTGACGGCGATCGCCGCCCGCGACTGGCGGGCCGCCTGGCGCGCCGCTGCGGACGCCCCGCTCCGCAACGCGCTGTCCGACCCGGCCGGCCTCCCGGAGCTCCGCGCGCAGATCGCTGCCCAGCTCGGCCTCGCTCGCGGGTTCGCCCCGGAGATCGGCCGGATCGTGGTCACCGCCGGCACGGCCGAGGCGCTCTCGCTCGTCACCGAGGGGCTCCGGAACCGCCTGGGTCGGGCGCCGGTCGTCGCCGTCGAGGATCCCGGCTACCGCTCCGGACGTCGGGCGATGACGAGCGCCGGCGCCACCCTCGTGGGTGTCCCGGTGGACGGCGACGGGATCGACGTGGACGTCCTCGGCCGCGTCGGCCCGGTGGACGCGGTCGTCGTCACGCCGACGCACCAGTACCCGCTCGGCTCGGTGATGCCGGTGGCACGACGGCTCCGCCTGCTCGACTGGGCGACGCGCACCGGGGCGGTCGTGGTCGAGGACGACTACGACTCGGAGTTCCGGCACCGCGGCTCCCCCGTCCCGGCGCTGGCGGCACTCGACGCGACGGGCGTCGTGGTGCACGTCGGCGGGTTCTCGAAGACCCTCGATCCACGGCTGCGCTGCAGCTACGTGGTCCTGCCACCGGGGCCGGTGCTCGAGGCCGTCGTCGCCTCGCGGCTCGCTCGCGGACCCGTGGTGGCGGAGCCCGTGCAGGTCGCGCTCGCGCACCTCCTCCGCACGGGCGCCCTCCGCCGCCACCTCGGCCGCGTGCGCCGGGACTACACGCACCGACGGGAGCGGGTCGCGACGCGCGTGGCAGCGGTCGCGGGCCTGGAGGCGCGTGCCCTGGACGGCGGGCTGCACGCGGTCCTGACGTGGTCGGGTCGGGCGGCGGGGCACGACGTGGTCGCCCGGATGGCGCGGTCCGGTGTGCTGGTGAGCGCGCTCGAGGAGTACGAGGTGTCGCCGGGGAGCGCACCGGCGGGGATCGTCCTGGGCTACGGCGCGCTGACCCTGCCGCAGCTCGATCGCGCACTCGACGTCCTGCTCGAGGTACTGCCGGTCAGGGGGTACTGAGCCGCAGGTGGGCCCGCACCCGGTCCTGCACGGCGCTGGCGTCCGGGTGGTCCCAGAGCGCGAAGTGGGTGCCGCCGGGCAGGACGAGGAGCTCCGCTCCCGGGACCTCGTCCGCCGCGCGGACGCTGTTGGACGGCTCGACGTCGACGTCCGCGTCACCGTGCAGCAGCAGTGTCGGGGCACGGACGGCTCCGAGGTCGAGGTCGGTGACCGCGCCGAGGTTCCGGACGTCGGCCTCCCACCCGGCACGGTGCGGGCCCGCGGTGTTGCCGGTGCGGGCGAGGTCGAGCAGGAACGTGCGACGCTCCGGATCGCGCAGGATCCCGCGGACGTGCTCGCGGAGCCGTCGACCGCGCAGGGAGCTCACGCCCGAGACCGCGAGGCGCACGACGACGCCGGGCACCAGTCGCGCGGCGGCCCGGGCGAGTGCGGCGCCGAGGAGGGTGCCGCCGACCAGGCGCTCCGGTGCGGAGACCTCCGGGGGCGTCCAGGCACCGGTCAGTCCGGCCGCCACGACGAGGGAGTGGACCCGCTCGGGGTGGCGGACGGCGAACCGGTAGGCGGCAGGGGCCCCGCCCGACCAGGCGAGCACCGCCACGCGGTCGATGCCCAGCGCGTCGAGGACCTCGGCGTACCGATCGGCCTCGTCGTCGAGCGAGTCGTGGCCGGGTCGGACCCGGGTGCCGAGGTACCCGGGACGTGAGAGCGTGACGACACGGAAGTCGGCGGACGGCAGGAACCGCGCCATGATCTCGGCGACGTCGATCCCGCCGGGGGTGCCGTGCACGACGAGGACGGGAGCGCCCGCGCCGCGGACGGCGAACTCGGTGTCCTCGGTGACGACGGGACGCGTCTCTGGTGGCATCACCCGACGATATCCGCGGCGGCGATGCGTCGTCTCCGACCGCGGAGGGTGTCCCCCGGGTACTCGCCGTACATCGAGAAGTACGAACCCGAGAACCGCCCCATGTGCCGGAAGCCGCAGGAGTGCGCGACGGTGGCCACGGAGGTCTCGCTGGGGTCCGCGAGCTGCAGGCCGAGGCGGGCCTTCTCGAGGCGCAGGTCGCGGAGGTACGCCATCGGGGTGCTGCCCTCGCGCCGTTGGAACCCCTCCTGCAGGGTCCGGACGCTGACCTCGGCCGCGGCGGCGATGTCGGTGGCGGCGATGGCCCGGTCGAAGTGCGCGTGCATGAACGCCTTCGCACGTTCGACCGTCCCGGCGGGCGCGGCGGTCCCCCGGCGGTCGGCATCGGAGCGGAAGGCGCCGAGCACCGCCTCGGCGAGCCGCAGGTCGAGCGCGGCCCGGTCGGCGTCGACCACGGCGACGTCGAGCAGCGGACGGGCGACCTCGCGCAGCACGGCCTGCAGCGGCGCGAGGCGTTCCGCGGACACGGTCACGGGGAACGCGAGGGGGACGGGGGCGGCGTCGGTCCCCACGACCGCGACGGCCTCGAGGAAGTCCGCGTCGAAGTGCACGAGGTGCTTCGTCCCTGCCGGTGCCGAGACGTGGAAGGGGCGTCCGGCCGGGTACATCACGGGCACGCCGGCGCGGAGGAGCACGTCGTCGTCCACCACGATGCCGCCCTCGACCGACCACGCCAGCAGGTACTGCCGTTCGGGTGCGAGGAAGCCGGACCGAGCGGCGGACACCGACGATGTGCGGAGGCTCAGGCGGCCGTCCCCGGTGGCGCGGTACCGGAAGCCGAACGGCGACGAAGAGGGCGCGAAGGCCATGTCGTGGCCGTCGTACACGCCGCGGTAGAACTCGAGTGCTTCATCGGGGTCGGTGCCGCTCTGGAGGACTTCCCGGACGGAGGTCCGACGGACCTCCGCGGTCGAGGACTCCGCCGGCGGCCGGTCCGCCGCGGGGATCACCGTCGCTCCGGACCACCAGGCGATCGTTCCCCGACGAGGTCGGCGAGCGACGGCTCGGACTCGACGGGGACCGCCCAGCCGCGGCGTGTGGCCCGTCGGAGGTGTCGGTACGTGGTCACCCGCACCGGCTGGACGTCGGCGTTGGACTGGTAGTTGCTCGGTTCCTGGCTGCTCATGGCGTGCTCCCTGCTCGCGAGCCCGGCTCCGCCTCGGCCTCATGGGTGCCGACGTCCAGAACGGCCTCGGGGTCAGGGAGGTGCCATCGGAGCGTCGGGAGGACGCGTGACGATGCCGTCTTCCCTCCTGACGGTACGCGCGTGTCGGACACCCCACGCGGACCGGACAGCGGGCTGCGCAATCCGGACGGCCCGCGCACTGTCGCGGAGTATGTTGTTCGCATACAATGCAAACATGCTGATCACCGTCGATCCCGCGGCACGGACATCGCTCGCGGACCAGGTGGCTGCCCAGATCCGGCACGCGATCGCCCGTGGCGAGTTCCGGAACGGCGAGCGGTTGCCGTCCGCGCGCGAGCTCGCGGCCGCCGTCGACGTCAACATGCACACGGTGCTGCGGGCCTACGCCCAGCTGCAGGACGACGGACTCATCGAGCTGCGCCGGGGCCGCGGTGCCACGGTGCTGCGGTCGGGCAACGCGTCGTTCGACCGCCTGCGGTCGCTGGTGGTGGAGCTCCGTGAGCAGGCGGAGACCCTCGGGGTCCCGCTCGACGACCTGTACGCGATGATCAAGGGGGCACGATGACGACTCGGACGATGGGGACCGGCGCACGACTGGCCGTGGTGGGACCGAGCGCGGCGGTGGCCGTCGCGCTGGTCGTCACGGCGCTCACGCTCGGACCCGCGCTGCCGGCACGGGTGGCGACGCACTTCGGCGCGGACGGTGTCGCCGACGCTTGGGGGTCGCCGTGGCCGTTCTTCTGGGGGTCCCTCGTGGTGGCCCTGGTCGCCGCCGGACTCGCGGTGGTGGCGCTCGGACGGAACGACCGCCGGACGTGGGCGACCCTGCTGCTGGTGGCGAACCTCCTGAGCGGGTCCGTCGCGACCGCATGGATCGCCGAGGCGATCGTGGACCGCGTCGACGACCCGACGTTCCCGGTGTGGTGGGCCGTCCTCACGCTCGTGGTCGGTGTCGCCGTGGCCGTGCCGCCGACGATCGCGCTCGTCCGGACGGCAGCGCCGGTCCCCGCGCACGACGTCCCTCCGTTGGACGTCCCGACGGACGCCCGGGTCGCCTGGCGTGCACGGGCCGGCAGCCCCTGGTTCGCGGGGCTCGGCGTGGTCCTCGTCGTCGGCGGCGTCGTCGCGGCCTGGGCCACCGCGTCCGCGTCCGCCGACATCACCGCGGCCGCGGTGTCGGGCGGGCTGCTCGTCCTCGCCGGGATCGCGGTGTCGGTGCTCGCGCGGGTCGAGTGCACGGTCGATCGACGCGGCTTCCGGCTGACCTCGACGTGGACGCGGATCCCCCTCGTGCGGGTCCCGCTCGACCGCATCGAGTCGTGCGGGTGGGAGCAGGTGTCGCCCGGGCAGTGGGGCGGGTGGGGCTACCGGATCTCCGGCCGGGGTGTGGCGTACGTGGTCCGTTCGGGGCCGGGGCTCGTCGTCCGGCTCCGGGGCGGCGGAGCGCGGGTGGTCACGGTCGCCGATGCCGAGCGCGGTGCGGCGGCGCTCGGCGCGCTGCTCGCGGCACGCGGGCACGCCTGACCCCGGGGCGCGTGCGCTCTTCGTGAGCAGGAATGGTCGGGTCGGTCGAGCGAACCCGACCATTTCTGCTCACCGTCGAGCGCCGTGGCGGGGCGCGGCGCAGCGCGGCGCGGCGGGGCGCGGGCCCGGGCGCGGGCGGGGCGCGGCGCGGCGCTACAGGCTCGTCATCCCGCCGTCGACCCGGAAGAGCGCGCCGGTCGCGTAGGACGACTCGTCGCTCGCGAGGTACACCATGATCCCGGTCACGTCGTCCGGGGTCCCCGCCCGTCCGAGCGGCGTCCGCGACACGATCGCCGCGCGGGACTCCGGGTCGCCCGAGATCGCCTGGACGAGCGCCGTCTCGGTGTAGCCCGGCACGACGGTGTTGGCGCGGATGCCGTCACGGGCGTAGGCCATCGCGGTCGCCCGGACGAGCGCGTGGACGCCGCCCTTCGTGGACGAGTAGGCGGCGAAGTCGGCACCCTCGCCGTTCAGGCCGGTCGGCGACCCCGTCACGATGACGGACCCGCCGCCACCGGCCGCGAGCATCGCCCGGACGGCGTGCTTCACGGTGAGGAAGGTGCCCGTCAGGTTCACCGCGATCGTGCGGTTCCAGGTCTCGAGCGCGACGTCGGCGACCTTCGCGTCGTGACCGAAGAGCTGCACGCCGGCGTTGGCGACGACGACGTCCGGTACGGCGCCGCGGGCGACCAGGGCGGCGAAGCCGGCCGCCACGCTCGACTCGTCCGCGATGTCCACGGTGAGCGCGATCGCCGAGTCGGCGGTGACAGCCGCGGACGCAGATGCGGCAGCAGCAGCGGCAGCAGCAGCGGCAGCAGCAGCGTCCCGGTCCGCGTACACGACCCGCGCCCCCTCGGCCACGAACCGGTCCGCGATCGCCCGCCCGATCCCCGATCCGGCCCCGGTCACCAGGGCGGTCTTCCCGGTCAGTCGTCCGGCCATGCGTGTGCTCCGTCCTCAGGGCGGCAGTGCCCCGTCCTCGGAGCGACGCCGCTCCTGGACACATCATTGCGCAACCGGTTGACCGACTGGTAGCAAAGGGACATGACCGACGACGGTGCGTGGGCGGACTCGACCGCCGAGGACGTGCTCGTCGTCGGACCGTGGCGGGTGACCCTCCGCGGCTCCGAGCTCGCCGACGTCCGCCACGACGGGGTGCCGGTGCTGCGCGGCATCCGGTTCGTCACCCGCGACCAGGACTGGCGCACCGCGGACGACACCGTCACCCGCCGGACGACCGACGCCGCCGCGTCCGACGAACACGGGCACGCGCGGGCCCGGGCCCATACCCGCATCGAGGTGACGAGCGCCTTCGACGACGCCGAGGTCCTCCGCACCACCCTCGACCTCACGATCGACGCCGACACCCTGCACGTCGACGCGACCGCCACCACGACCGCGCCGTTCCGCCGCAACCGCATCGGCCTGGTCGTCCTGCACCCGCCGACACTCGCCGGCACCCCGTTCACGGTCCGCCACCCGGCAGCGCCCGCCACATCGCACACGTTCCCGCTGTGGATCGCCCCGCACCAACCCGCGACCGACGTCGCCGGGTACGCCTGGACGACCGGCGGCACGGACTGCACGCTCGACCTCACCGGCGACGTGTTCGAGATGGAGGACCAGCGCAACTGGACCGACGCCTCGTTCAAGACCTACTCGACGCCGCTGGCCGAGCCCTTCCCCGTCGCGCTCGACGCCGGTGCCGTCGTCCACCAGGCGCTCACGCTGCGCGCGGTGCGACACCCGGGAGGCGCGCCCTCCCCCGCCCCGGACCTCGCCGCGCTCGACGGGCCGGCCCCGACCTCCGTGGTCACCCCGCCCCCGACCCTCCAGCTGCTGGCCACCTCCGCCCCGGCCGCTGCGCGCCCGGACGACGAGGCACTCCCCGGCGGCGTGCCGATCCTCGTCGAGCCCGTCCTCGGCGACCACGACGTCGCCGCGGTGCTCGCCTCCGCCCGGCGGGACGCCCGAGGCGCGCCGCTCGACGTGCGGTTCGTCAGCGACGACCCGGCCCGGCTGCGCGCCGCGGTCGACGAGGTCCTGGCGTCCGGGCCGGTGGTGCGCATCGGCGCGTTCGACCCGTCGTCGCACGTGACGACGACGGCGCTGCAGCGGGCGCTCCGGGAGACAGCAGCCGCGCACGAGGGACTCGACGTCGTGGCCGGGACGCGCGCGCACTTCACCGAGCTGAACCGCACGATCGACCTGTTCGGCGACTGGGACGGTCCGCTCACGTTCAGCGTGACGCCGCAGATGCACGACCGCAGCCGTGCCCAGGTGACCGAGTCGATCCGGATGCAGCGCTGGGTGGCGATGAGCGCCTCCAGGCTGGCCGCCGGCAGGCCGCTCCACGTCGGGCCGGTGACGCTGCGTCCGCGGTTCAACGCCGTGGCGACGTCGCCGCGTCAGGCCGTGACCGACGCCTCGGTCGAGGCCGGCTCCGGGCCGCAGTTCGTGCCGGACGCGACGGATCCGCAGCAGCACTCCGCGGCCGCCGCCGCGTGGTTCGACGCGGCGGTCAAGGCGCTCACGGTGCCGGGAGTCGCCTCGATCACGCTCGCCGAGGCGTGGGGACCGAGGGGAACGCCCCGCCGGAAGGGGGTCGGCGGGGCGTTCCGGTCTCGGGGATCGATCAGCGCTTGACGGCGTCGATCTTGAGCATCTTGGCGATGACGCTGTCGAGCTCGCTGTCGTCGAAGACCTGCTTCCAGTCCTCCTTGATGAGCTTCTCGCGGCCGTAGCCCATCGCGATGTGGCAGGCGTCCGAGAACGGGTTCGAGCCACGCAGACCGTTCGTCAGGGCGATCCAGGTGTGGCCGTAGAGCATGGCGCGGGCGGCCTCGCGGGGCACGCCGACACCGGTGACGGTCTCCTCGAGGGCGTCGTTGAGGAAGTCGCCGATCATGCAGGCGATGGTCTCGACGAGCGTCGGCTCGAGGACGGCGAGCTGCTTCACCGTGACCCAGTGCACCTGGATGACGGGCGCGTACATGGTCGTGATGACGGCCTCGGCGATCGCCTTGGCGGCGTCACCCTCGTCGCCGAGCGACTCCGACGCGTCGAAGGCGGCGATGACCTCCTGCGGGGCGGCGATGCCACCGAAGGTGTCGTCCCACTCGGCCTTGGTGGTGCGCTCGAGGAACACCGACGGATGGCACGGGTGCGCCACGGCGTAGTGGATGTCCTCACGCTTCGCGAGCAGCCCGGCGTAGGCGGCGGCCGGGTCGAGGGTCAGGATGCTGGCACCCGACTTCATGACGGGGACGAGCTGCTCGGAGATGCTGCCGAGCAGGACGTCCGGCACGGCGAGGATCACGACGTCGGCGACCTTGGCGGCCTCGACGCTGTCGGTGAGCGACCGGCCGAGGGCCTCGATGCGCTCCTGGCCGGCGGGCGAGGCCTCGCTGTAGAGCGTCGTGTACTCGCTCTTGGCGAAGTTGTTCGAGACGCGGGTGCCCATCTTGCCGCCGGCACCGATCACGGCGACGGTGACGTCGGCCGTACCGGATCCGGCAGCGACGGTGTGGGGGGTGGTGACGGTGTCGGTCATGATTCCTTGCTCCTGATGTACTCGATGGTGTGTTCGGTCCACGCCGCCTCGACGCGGGTGGTGGTCTGTGCCGGGTCGCCCGTGGCGCCGAGGGCCTCGTCCTGCCAGGGCAGCCAGAACTCGATCACGCGGTTGATGCCCCGTGCGTCGGGGTCGATCGCGGCGCGGACGGCGTCGTAGTCGAGGAGACCGGTGCCGGTGCGGACGCCGGTGTACTGGAACCCGACCCAGCCCGGTGAGCGGGTGAACCCGGAGTCCTTGACGTGCCAGTTGCGCGCGTACGGGGCGGCCGCGGCGACCACGTCGGCGGGGTGCTCCAGCCGCGCGACGGTGTTCGCCGGGTCGAGGCAGATCCCGAGGTGGTCGGAGCCGACGGCCCGGACGACGGCGACGAGGTCCTCGGTGGCGACGACCTCGTAGGTCTCGAGCGCGAGCGTCACCCCGGCGGCCTCGTACGCGGGGAGCGCCCGGCGCAGTCGGCGTTCGGTCTCGAGGGCGTCGGGCTGGTCGTCGCCGCTCGTCCACATGCTCCGCACGAGGGTCGCGCCGAGCGCCTGCGCGACGTGCAGGTACCGCGCGAGGTGCTCCGGGTGGGTCCCACGGGTGCCGACCTCGAGCGCGAGGCCGAGCTCGTCGGCCAGTGCCCGGATCGCGGCCAGTCGGTCGTCCGAGGCGGTGTCGAGCGGCAGGTGGTCGCAGATCTGGAAGAGGTCGACGCCGTCGTGCGCCGCCGCGTCCCGCATCGCGTCGTCGAGCGACATCGGGTCCGGCACACGGTCGGACATCCGCCAGAAGTAGGCGTAGGTGGAGAGGCCGAGCAGGGTGGTCATGCGGTCGCTCCCAGCTGCGCGGCTTCGTCGAGGATGGTCCGGATCGCGGCGGGATCGTGGGCGAACCGTCCGAGGAACAGCCCGCCGATGCGCCCCTGCCCACGGGTGAGCAGGCCCGGTCCGGCGCTGCCGCCGTAGATCGCGACGGAGCCGGCGAGCTCCGGCCGGGAGGCGAGGTGCTCCTCGATCCCGGCGAGGACCGCGACGATGTGCTCGTCGGGCGCGGGCGCCGGGGCGCCGATCGCCCACACGGGTTCGTACGCCGCGATGATCGGCCCGGCGAGACCGTCCGCGGTCGCGGTCGCCAGGAACCGGTCGAGCTGCGCGGTCACGTCCGCCACGGCGGTCTCACTGGAGGCGCGGGCGGTCTCCCCGACGCAGATCAGGGGCCGCAGGTGGTTGCGGAAGGCGGCGTGCACCTTCCCGGCGATCTCCTCGTCCGTCTCGTGGAACAGGGAGCGCCGCTCCGCGTGCGCGATCTCGACGAGCGCGACGCCGATCTCGCGCAGCTCCGCACCGGACACCTCGCCGGTGAAGGCGCCGATGTCCGCCCAGGCCAGGTCCTGCGCGCCGAGCGTCATGGGAGCGTCCCCGATCACCTCGCGCACCGGGACGAGCGCGGGGAACGTCGGGATCACGAAGAGCTCGACGGCGCCGGACTGCACCGCGGGGTGGGTCCGGGCGATGTCGGCCACGGCGGCTGCCCACTCGAGCGTCCGGGCGTGAGAGAAGTACATCTTCAGCGACACCCCGATCGTCAGCTGGGCGGCTGCCGTGGACGCGGGCATCAAGCGTCGGTCCCGACCGGGGCCGAGCCGTCGTCAGTGCTCGTTTCGTACGAGCAGATTGCCTGCACCTTCTCCGCGCTGGCGGACGAGCGGTCGAACTCGTAGCCGAGCCACTCCTTCGCCATGCGCCGGGCGACCTCGACTCCGACGACCCGCTGGCCCATGCAGAGGACCTGGGCGTCGTTCGACAGGATCGAGCGCTCGACGCTGAACGAGTCGTGCGCGGTGACGGCCCGGATGCCGGGGACCTTGTTCGCGGCGATCGCGACGCCGAGTCCGGTGCCGCAGATCAGGATCGCCCGGTCCGCCTCGCCGTTCGCGACCATGCGTGCTGCGTCGACGGCGACGTGCGGGTAGGCGGTGTGCCCGTCCGCGTCGACCCCCACGTCGGTGACGCTGACCACGCGCGGGTCCGTGGCGAGGTCGGCCTTGATGATCTCCTTGTAGTCGAACCCGGCGTCGTCGGAGCCGACGACGATGCGGAACTGCTGCTCGGTCATGGGGTCTTCCTTACTTCTCGGAGAGCGTCGCGAGGACCGCGGCGGTGATGAGGGCGAACGAGATCGCACCGGCGTCGGGGGTGCCGACCGCGTCCTCGCCGTGGGTCCGGGCGCGGCCCATCCGCGGCAGCAGGTCGGCGGTGGCGTCGGCCGCGGTCGTGGCAGCGGCGGACGCGGCGGACCAGGCGGTGACCAGGTCGTCGCCGGCCGCGGTGCGGGCGGTGAGGACCTCGTCGAACGGGACGAGCGCGTCGACCATGGTCTTGTCGCCCGGGACGGCCCCGAACGCGAGGACGGCCTCGGCGGCCGCGTGCACGGCGCCGGCGACGGTGGTGGCCGACGGGCGCGAGGTGTCCCCGAGGACGCGACCCAGTGCCTCCAGGGCCGCGCCCCAGATCGCACCGGACGTGCCGCCGGCCTTGTCGGACCAGGCGTCACCGGCGATCACGAGGACCGATCCGGCACCGGCGCCGCGTGCTGCGGCGTCCTGCGCCGCCGCGTCCGCCGCGGTGGAGCCGCGCTGCATGCCGATCCCGTGGTCGCCGTCGCCGGCCACGGCGTCGATGCGGCCGAGTTCGTCGGCGTGGGCGTCGATCGTCGCGCGCACGGCCGTGATCGCCGTCGCGATGCGGGTCGCGGCCACCCGGGACTCGTCGGTGCCGACGGTCACGGGGACGACCACGCCGGCCTCGAGGACGTCGGACGACACGGGCTCCTGCGGGACGGCACCGCCCTTGCGGTAGGCGGGACTGTCGGCCGGGGCGGCCCAGAGCTCCTCGAGCTCGTCGTCGAGCCAGAAGAGGGTCAGCGAGACGCCGGCCATGTCGAAGCTCGTGACGAGTTCGCCGACCTCGGGCTCGACGACGACTGCGCCGGCCGCGGTCAGTCGGCGCTGCACGGCGTCGAACACGACGAAGAGCTCCTCGTACTTGACGGAACCGAGGCCGTTGAGGATCGGGACGACGCGTGCTCCGTCGGCTGCGACACCGGACGGCAGCTCGGTGAGCAGCTTGTCGACGAGCAGGTCCGCCAGTCCGGACGCGGTGGGGACGTCGGCTTCGTCGATGCCGCGTTCTCCGTGGATGCCCATGCCGATCGCCATGCGGCCCTCGGGGACGGTGAACAGGGGTTCGTCCGCGCCGGGGAGCGAGCAGCCGGAGAACGCGACGCCGAAGCTGCGGGTGCGGTCGTTCGCCCGCTCGGCGATCGCCGTGACGGTGTCGAGGTCGTCGCCCCGCTCGGCGGCGGCTCCGGCGACCTTGAACACGCAGAGGTCGCCCGCGATCCCGCGGCGCTTGTGGGCCTCGGCACTCGGGGCACTCGCGACGTCGTCGGTCACGCGGACCGTGCGGACGTCGATGCTGGCCGCGGTGAGTGCCCGGGCAGCTGCGTCGAAGTTGAGGACGTCGCCGGCGTAGTTGCCGTAGCTCAGCAGCACCCCGCCGCCGTGCTCGGAGGCCGTCGCGACCGACGTGACCTGCTGTGCGCTCGGGCTGGCGAACAGGTTCCCCATCGCCGCACCGGCGGCCAGGCCGTGCCCGACGAGCCCGCCGAACGCCGGGTAATGCCCGGACCCGCCGCCGACGACGAGCGCCACGGTCCCCTCGGGGCTGGTGGTCGAGCGGGCGACGCCGCCGTGGACCTTCCGCACCCGGGAGCGGTTCGCGGCGACGAAGCCGTCGACCATCTCGTCCGCGAAGTCCGCGGGGTCGTTGAACAGGCGGGTCATGCGTGGGACTCCTGGGTCGTGGTCGTCGCGGCCTGCGCGGCAGCGTCGGCGTCGCGTCGCTCGTTCCGCTTCGTGGTCCGGCCGAGGACGAACATCAGGACGCTCGACAGCACCATGAAGAACCCGACGATGAACATCGGCACCTGGTACCCGCCGGTCCACTCGCTGACGGCGCCGGTGATGTACGGCGCGGCGAACCCGCCGAGGTTGCCGACGGTGTTGATGAGCGCGACGCCCGCGGCCGCCGCGGCACCGGTGAGGAACTGCGTCGGGACGGTCCAGAAGTTCGGCAGCGCGGCGAAGATCGAGCACGCGGTGATCGCGATGACGGCGACCGTGGCGGCCGGGCTGTTCATGTAGAGGGCCACCGGGATGCTCAGGCCACCGACGAGGGCGGGGACCGCGATGTGCCACACCCGGACGCCGCGCCGGAACGCGTCACGCGACCAGAAGTAGAGGACGACGGCGGCGGGCACGTACGGGATCGCCGTGATGAGCCCCTTCTGGAACAGGTCGAACGTGGTGCCGAACTGCTCCTGGAAGCCGTCGATGATGGTCGGCAGGAAGAAGCTCAGGGCGTACAGGCCGTAGATGAAGCCGAAGTACACGGCGGCGAGCATCCAGACGCGACCGGAGCCGAACGCCGCACGGAGGCCGCCCTTGCCGTGCGCGTTGCCCTCCTTCTGGCTGTTCTCCTTCGCGAGGGCGCCCTCGAGCCAGAGTTTCTCGTCCTCGTCGAGCCACTTCGCCTGCGACGGCTTGTCCTTCAGCACGAAGAGGCACAGGATGCCGACGATGATCGCGGGGATCGACACGCAGAGGAACATGAAGCGCCAGCCCGCGAGGCCGCCGAGCAGTCCCTCGTGGGTCATCAGCCAGCCGGCGAGCGGCGAACCGATCACGCTGGTGAGCGGCTGCGCCAGGTAGAAGAGCGCGAGCATCTTGCCGCGGTGCCGGGCGGGGACCCAGGTCGACAGGAACAGGATCGCACCGGGGAAGAACCCGGCCTCGGCGATGCCGAGCAGGAAGCGCAGGCCGACGAGCTGCGGGTAGTTCTGCACCCACGTGAAGAGCAGCGAGACGATGCCCCACGTGATCATGATGCGGGCGAGCCAGACGCGGGCGCCGAACTTGTGCAGCGCCAGGTTCGACGGCACCTCGAGCACGAGGTAGCCGATGAAGAACACGCCCGAGGCGAACCCGAACTGCGCGGCGGTCAGGCCGAGGTCGGCCTCCATGCCGTTCGGGGCCGCGAAGGAGATCGCGGTGCGGTCGAGGAAGTTGATGAAGAACATCAGCGCCACGAAGGGCACGATGCGGATCGCGATCTTGCGGATGGCCGTCTTCTCGACGACCGAGGTGGGGATGCCTCGCGTGGCGGGGATGTCCACGATGACTCCTGCTCGGGTGGGGTGGTGCTCCGGTCGGCTGCTGCGCCGGGGACGGAGGTGACGCATCGGTGCGCACGGACCAGTGTGCGCGGTCGCGCAAAACTTGTCAACCGGTTGACCATTTCATGCCGCCACGAGGGGCGGGGAGTCCCGCCGCAACCGGTTGACCGACCGGTACGCTCACTGCATGCCCGCGTTCAGCCCGGACGACCCGCTCAACATCCGCCTCGAACTCGAGTCGGTGCCGACGGGCTCCCCCGCCTCCGAGGTCGCCCGACAGCTCGTCTCCCTGCTGACCGCCGGCGACCTGGCGCCCGGTTCGCGGCTGCCCTCGGAGCGGGTGCTGGCCGAACGGCTCGGGGTCGGTCGGTCCGCCGTGCGAGAGGCCCTCGCGGCGCTCGAGATCCTCGGCATCGTGCAGATCCGCCCGGGTTCCGGCACGTACCTGCAGGGCGGGACCTCGGACCTGCTGCCGACGACCCTGTCGTGGGGGCTCATGCTCGCGTCGAACCGGACCCGGGAGCTGCTCGAGGTCCGGTCGTCGCTCGAACGCACCGCGGCGATCCTCGCCGCCCAGCGTGCGACGCCGGCGCAGCTCGACGAGCTCCAGACCTACATCGACCGGCAGCACCAGGCGCTCGACGACCCGGACGCCTTCATCGACGCCGACGTCCGGTTCCACGTGCTGCTCGCCCGCTCCGC
Source organism: Curtobacterium sp. SORGH_AS_0776 (assembly GCF_031453355.1). Lineage (NCBI taxonomy): Bacteria > Bacillati > Actinomycetota > Actinomycetes > Micrococcales > Microbacteriaceae > Curtobacterium > Curtobacterium sp. SORGH_AS_0776. The sequence continues at coordinate 2,165,951 of NZ_JAVIYU010000001.1, read as the reverse complement.
CGGGAACGACGTGCTCGCCGACCTGCTGCAGAGCCTCCGCTCGATGCTGAGCGTGTGGGTCGGCCGTCGTGTCCGGACCCGCCAGGCCACCGAGGCCGCGTACGAGGAGCACCGGGCGATCCTCGAGGCGCTCCGGGCCGGGGACGTGCTCGCGGTGCAGCGGGCGATGGACGACCACATGGCCACGGCGAGCGCCCGCATCGAGCACGCCGGCCCCGCCGACTGACGAACGGGGCCAGCCGCCGGCCCCGTCCGCCTACGTGCGGAGCAGCGGGGCAACCAGCGGCTCGAGCCACCTCGAGTACGCCGTCGACATGTGCGTCCGGTCGCGGTACACGAGCTTGTCCTGCACCACCACCGGGCACCCGTCGTCGGTGCAGAACCAGTCCCGCGGCTCCACGGTGGGGACGCCGGCCGCCCGCACGGTGTCGGCGACGTCCTCGTGCCGTCCGGAGACCGCGTAGGCGCGTTGCTCCGCCTGGTTGCACTCGTCCACGGTGTCGAGGTGCTCGGCCACGCACGACACCGCGTCCCCTTCCGGCACCGGCGTGTCCAGCATGTAGACGGTGCGGAGTCCGGCGGCCTGCATCGTGGCCGCGGTCTCGGCGGTGCCGTCCGCCCACGTGGTGTTCGACACCTGCTTGCCGGGGACGTTGTCCGACTGCGCCATCACCACGAGGTCGGGGTCCAGGGCCTGGATGCGCCGCATCGACGCGTCCCGCCACTCCGGGCACTCGGTGTACGTGCGCTTGAGCGAGGAGTTGAACAGCTCGACGTCCTGGGCGACCGGGCACGCGGCCTTCGTCCACGCGACGACCTTCCAGCCCTCGGTCTTGCCGGCGGCGTCGAACGCGGGCAACCACTGCTGCGCGTGCGAGTCGCCCCAGAGCACCACGGTCCGGGAGCCCTCCGGGTCGCCGTACACGCACGCCTTCTGCTGGATCTGCAGGTAGCCCGCGTGGCAGCCGTCGTCCGTCGAGTCCGGCTGGTCGTCGGCGGCGGTCGTGAGGCTCGGGGTCAGGTTCGCCGGCACGTCCGACGTCGTCAACGCCGACCGGATCGTCGCCTGGATCTCGGTGGAGTCGCCCTCGTCGAGCGATGCCGCCTGCACCGTGCCGCCGCTGCCGACGAGCGCCGGGACGGAGAACACCACGACCACCGCGGTCGCCGTCGTCGCGGCCGCCGCACCGGCCCCGATCGCGGCCCAGCGGATCCGCTTCCACCGCGCACGCGCGGAGGGCGACTCGATGAGGTGGTACGTGATCGTCGCCACCCACAGCGCGACCGCCATCACCTCGAGCTTCTCGAGCCACCCGAGGTCGCGGTTGACCATGACGGGCACGAGCACGACCATCGGCCAGTGCCAGAGGTACCAGCCGTACGACACCTTGCCGATCGCCTGGAACGGCTTCAGCTGCAGGACCGTCTCGACCGAGCCGCGGCGGTACACCCCACCGCCGGCGATCACCGCGCATGCGCCGAGCACCGGCAGGAGGGCCGCCGTGCCGGGGAAGGGCGTCTCGTCGGAGTACACGAACGCGCTCGTCAGGACCGCGCCGAGGCCGGCCCAGGTCAGTGCGACCTGCAGCGCACCGGGGGCCTTCGCGAGCCACCGGGCACCGAGGGCGAGGAACGCCCCGGCCGCGAGCTCCCACGCGCGGGTCTGCATCGAGAAGTACGCCAGCGGGGAGTCGTGCGCGGTGATCGTCACGGACGCCCACATCGACGCCCCGAACACGAGCGTCACCACGGCGGCCATCGCCAGGCGACGGTGCCGCTTCCAGAGCACGATCGCCAGTGTCAGGACGAGCGGCCACACCAGGTAGAACTGCTCCTCGACGCCGAGCGACCAGAAGTGCTCGAGCGGCGACGCCGGTCCGTCCGCGGCCTGGTAGTCGACGCCCTGCGCGGCGAGCCGGTAGTTCAGGGCGAAGAAGGTCGCGGCGACGCCGTCCCACGCCACGTTGGACGCGCGCAGGATCGAGTCGAACACGCGGGTGGCCACGACGGTCACGGCGATCACGAGGAGCGCGGTGGGCAGCAGGCGCCGGATGCGGCCCGCGTAGAACGAGCCGAAGTCGATCCGTCCCGTCCGCTCGACCTCGCGGAGCAGCTGCCCGGTGATGAGGAAGCCGGAGATCGCGAAGAACACGTCCACGCCGACGTACCCGCCGGTGAGGACGGGCGCGCCCGTGTGGTAGACCACCACGAGCAGCACCGCGACGGCGCGGAGCCCCTGGATGTCGGGTCGGAACTGGCGCGGTCCGGCGGCCTGTGGCCGCTCGGCCTGGACCGGCTCCTCGACGGGTGCTGCGGTGTCCGCCAGCACCACCGGGTCGAGGCGCTCACCGAACGCGGGCCCGGAGGCGCGGCGCGGCTCCGGCACGACGCCGACCGGTGACGACGGGGTCACCGTCGGCGAGAGCGGCGGCGCGGGGAGCGACGGATCGGCCGCGTCCGCCGCCGCGACGGAGGCTGGTGCGGGGGTCGGAGCCCCGCCACCGGTGGCGGTGACCGGTGCGTGGGAGGCGGTCCGCGCCTCCCGACGGTCGACACGTGCCTGCCTGCGGAGCGCACGCCGCGGCGAGGAGGGAACCGACAGGAAGAGCATCGGCACCTGCACGTACGCGTGGATCGCGGCGAGGATCCACATGGCCCAGAGCACGTCGGGGCCGAAGCGGACGGTGGCCCACGCGAGGCCCGTCCACGTCACGAGGAGCGACGTGGTGACCGTGATCCGCATCACCCGCGCGATCTGCGTGCCGAGCGGCGTGGTGACCTTCTTCGCCGCACCGGTCGGCACCCACTCGCGGGTCCTGCCCGTGAGGACGTGCACGATCGCGACGGCGTGGGCGAACGAGTACAGGGACTGGATGCGCAGGACGTCGATGCGCCACCGGGACCGGTACATGATCGGGACGACCACGAGCCACATGAGCATCGCGCCGAGGAGCCAGACGGAGTTCTGCGGCATGATCCACTGCGGCAGGCCGAACAGCATCACGAGCCCGGGCAGCGGGGACAGGAACACGTTCACCGCGGTGGAGATGTAGTAGAGGAACCCGGACCAGAAGCACATGCGTTGCCGGAGCGTGATGTGCGGGTTCTCGTGGAAGGTGGTGTCGGCGAGGAGCGACATCGACCCTGTGCACCAGCGGTACTGCTGGTTGAGGAACGACGCGAGGTCGTCCGGGCACATGCCCTTGGAGACGAGGATCGGGACGTACCGCACGAGGAAGCCGACGCGCATGAGGTTCACGCCGGTGTGGACGTCCTCGGAGTGGCCGATCTGGGCGAAGCCGCCCGCGCGCTCGAGTGCCGCCCGCCGGTAGATCGCGCAGGTCCCGACGCAGATCGCCGCGTTCGAGCGGTCGCGTGCGGGCTGGATCCAGCGGTAGAACAGCTCCTGCGTGGCGCCGGCGGTCCGCTGCAGCCAGTGCATGCCCTTGCGGGCGTCGAAGAACTGCGGCGACTGCACGATGCCGAGGCTCTGGGTCGTCGAAGTAGGGCACGAGCTCGTGGAGGTAGTCGGCTCGGGGCACGAAGTCCGCGTCGAACACCGCGATGAGGTCACCGTCGCTCTGTTCGTAGCCGTACCGGAGGTTGCCGGCCTTCTTGAGGTGCCCGCGGTCCGGCCGGACCTCGTACCGGTAGCCGTGGCACCGCGCGAGCTCGGCGACCTCGGGGCGGTCCGCGTCGTCGAGGACGTACACCGTCAGTGTCGTCGGCCAGCGGAGCTTCGCCACCCACGCGTAGGTGTTCGCGAGGATCGCGAGCGGCTCCCCCGCGGTGGGGAGGAACACGTCGACCGTCGGGTACCGGTCCGGGGCCCAGCTGCTGACGCGTTCGACGTGGTCACGCTTGTGGAAGCGCTTGCGCCGTGCGCTCGTGGTGAGCGACACGCACAGCGTGAGGCAGTAGAGCGTCGTCGGGATGAGGAACAGCAACAGCCCCGGGGCCGACGTGGAGAACCGCCAGATGCTCGAGGCGATGAGCGCGAAGGCGGCGGCCTGGGCGAACAGCATCCAGCGGTGCTGCGCGCCCATGTACCAGTACTTCTCGCGGTCCGTGGGCGGTGCCGGGAGGTACTGCGGCTCCCCCGTCTGATCCGTGCTGTCCGTGGTCGCGGGCTGGATGCGCGCGTCGACCACCGTGTCCGTGGACGTCATGTCGGGCCTTCCCCTGGTTCAGGCGTGACGAATGGCGTTGCAGTGGTGCAGGTACGGTGCTGCGGTGATCGTTCGATGGTGACGGTTGCTCGGGCACTTCGTGTGACGGGGAGGTGAACCCGACCTGGCAGTGTGCCCCTCGAACGGGGGACGACCCCGCTCTGCCGGGCGCGCTGTCAGCCGGGCATCGGCATGGCCGTACCGATCGGGACCTGTCCCCCGGGGATCTGCGACGCACGCCCCGCGGCGCCGGGTCGTTGCCGGTCCGGCAACGTTCCTTGTCCGTCGAGCGCGGGATGCGGTGGATTGACGGCATGCACACGCACCGGGAGCCGTCCGACACGACCGCACGCAGCTGGTGGGAGGCCCGCTACGCCGAGCACGACGGGATCTGGTCGGGGCGGGTGAACGCGGTGCTCGCCGACGTCGCGTCGTCGCTGCCAGCGGGACGCGCGCTCGACCTGGGCTGTGGCGAGGGCGGCGACGTCGTCTGGCTCGCCCAGCAGGGGTGGGCGACCACCGGGGTGGACCTGTCGGTGACGGCGGTCACCCGCGGGTCCCGGGCTGCCGTCACCGCCGGGGTCGAGGAGCGGACGGCGTTCGTCGCGGCGGACCTCGACTCGTGGGACACCGCGGCGCGGTTCGACCTCGTCACGGCGTCGTTCCTGCAGTCGTGGCCGGTCGAGATCCCGCGTGGGGTGATCCTGCGGCGGGCGGCCGGGTTCGTGGCGTCCGGTGGGCACCTGCTCGTGACGGCGCACGCCGCGCCCCCGCACGGGGACCTGCCCGAGGAGATGCGGGCGTACCGCTTCCCGACGCCGGCGGAGGACCTCGCGGCGCTGGGGCTCGACGACGGGTGGGAGGTCGTCGCCGCCGAGCTCCGACCGCGCACCGCGGTGACGCCCGAGGGAGCGCCGCACGAGGTGCTCGACAGCGTGGTGCTGGTCCGCCGCCGCCCCCTCAGCGAGGCAGGGGCAGGGGCAGCGGCACCGAGGCCGTGAACGCCCGGACCACCCGGTCGACGACGTCCGTCGCCGGGGCGTCCCACACGGCCTGGTTGAAGATCTCCACCTCGACGTCACCGGCGTACGCGGCGGCCGTCACGGCGGCGGTGACCGGCCCGAAGTCGATGTGCCCGTCCCCCATCACACCGCGGGAGAGCAGCGGGTCGGCGGCGATCGGGGTGAGCCAGTCGCACACCTGGTAGCTCGCGATCCGCCCGGCGGCACCCGCGCGGGCCACCGAGGCCGCGAGCGCCGGGTCCCACCAGACGTGGAACGTGTCCACGACCACGCCAACGGCAGCGGCCGGGAAGGGCGCCGCGAGGTCGAGGGCCTGCGCGAGGGTCGACACGACGGCCCGGTCGGCGGCGTACATCGGGTGCAGGGGCTCGACGGCGAGCTGGACGCCGGCGTCGAGGGCGTGCGGGACGAGGTCGGCGAGGGCGTCGGCCACGCGGTCCCGGGCGTCGATCAGGTCACGGGACCCCTCAGGCAGTCCTCCGGCGACGAGCACGAGCACCGGCGCGGACCCAGGTGCACCGGCCTCGGCCAACGCCGCGGTCTCGTCGATCGCCCGGCGGTTGTCGTCGAGTGCCCGCTGCCGTTCGGTGCCGGCCGGGAGGGTGAAGAAGCCGCCGCGGCAGTGCGAGGACACCCGGAGGCCGGAGTCGGCGACCATCCGCACGGCCTCGGACAGCCCGACCTCGGCGACGGGCGCCCGCCAGGTGCCGATCGCCTGGACGCCGGCGGCGCGGACGGTGTCGAGGGCGTCCCGGAGCGAGGCGTACTTGATCGTCGCCTGGTTGATCGAGAGCCGTGGATGCGGGGGTGCGGAGCCCGGGGCGGCCCCGGTCCGCGTGGCGCGGACGACGGGGGTGCTCACGCGACCACCCCGGAGAGCGGGCGGTCGGCGGGGGTCGAGGCGCGCCTCCTGGCCGTCACGGGCACACCGGACACGGTGAGCAGGTCGTGCCACCGCGACGCCGCGAGCGACGGGTCCTCGAGCGCGCCGCAGGCGTTCGCGAGCCGGACGGTCTCGGACAGGTGCGGCAGGGAGCGGCCGGCGTGCTGGCCGCCGACCATGGCGAAGGCGCCCTGGTGGCCGTTCAGCCAGGCGAGGAAGGCGATGCCGGTCTTGTAGTGCCAGGTCGGGGCGCTGAAGACGTGGCGGGACAGGGCCTCGGTGGGGCCGAGCAGCGCGCGGAAGGCGGTCTCGTCGGGGAGTGCCCGGACGGCGGCGGAGGCGATCGGCGCCACGGCGGCGAACGCGCCGAGCAGGGCGTCGGAGTGCGTCCGATCGGTCCCGGCGATGAGGTCGACGTAGTGGAAGTCGTCGCCGGTGAACATCCGGACGCCGGCGGGCAGTCGGGAGCGGAGGGCGACCTCGGCCCGGGCGTCGAGCAGGCTCATCTTGATGCCGGCGACCTTCGACCCGGCGTCGCCCATGATGTCGAGCACGGTGTCGGGGCCGTGCTGACCGCCGAAGTAGCCGGCGAGGGCGGGGTCGAACGCCTCCCCCAGCCAGTGCAGGACGACGGGGGCGCTCGCCCGCTCGATGACCCTGCGGTAGACGCGGCGGTAGACCGCAGGATCGCTGCCCGCCAGGCGCGCCAGGTGCCGGCTCGCCATGAGCACGACCCCCGCGCCGGCGTCCTCGGCGTGGTGGAGCTGGGCGACGTAGGCGTCGACGACCTGCTGCTCGGTGGCGACCTGGTCCGGGAGGTCGTCGGTGTTCACGCCGACGACGATGCGGCCGCCGACGGACTGCGCCTCGCGGGCGCTGCGGGTGATGAGCTCGCGCGTGGCGGCCGGGTCGAGCCCCATGTTCCGCTGCGCGGTGTCCATCGCGTCCGCGACGCCGAGGCCCCACGACCAGAGGTGGTGCCGGAACGCGAGGGTGGCGTCCCAGTCGAGGTCCGCCGGCGCACCCGGCGTGTTGTCGGCGGCGGTGCGCGGGACGACGTGGGCGGCGGCGTAGACGACGCGCTCGGTGAGCGGGGCGGTCGGCTTCGCGGTGGCCGCGACGGCCGGCTCGCGCAGGTCGGCCCGGCTGGTCGTGCCGTCGGGCGCGAGGAGGGTCAGGGTGGTCATGCGCGTGCTCCGACGGTCTCGGCGTCGTCGGCGCGGTCGGCGCGGTCGGCGCTCTCGGCGCGGTCGGTGCGTTCGGCGTTGTCGGCGCGGTCGGCGCTGTCGCCCTGGAGGCGCGGCTCGGCCCCGGTGGGCAGGGTCAGCTCCGGCAGGTCGATGCGTCGTCCTTCGGCGCTCGAGCGCAGACCGGCCTCCGCGAGCGCCACGCCGCGGGCACCGGACAGGAGGTCGTAGGGATGCGGGCGGCCGGCGACCAGGTCCTGCAGGAAGTCCTCCCACTGCGCGCGGAAGCCGTTGCCGAACACCTCGTTGTCGGGGACCTCGAGCCACTGCGCCCTGTAGTCGCGGTCGTCCCGCAGGTCGGGGTTCCACACCGGCTTCGGAGTCGCCGTCCGGGGCTGGATCCGGCAGCCGAACAGTCCCGCGACGGCGCTGCCGTCGGTGCCGTCGACCTGGAACTCGACGAGCTCGTCACGGTCGACCCGGACCGCCCAACTCGAGTTGATCTGCGCCGTGATGCCGCCGGCGAGGTCGAACACGCCGTAGGCCGCGTCGTCCGCGGTCGCCGCGTACCCGGTCCCCTGCTCGTCGGTTCGCTCGTCGATGTGCGTGACCGCGCGGGCGTACACCGACTCCACGCGGCCGAACAACTGCTCGAGGACGTAGTTCCAGTGCGGGAACATGTCGACGACGATGCCGCCGCCGTCCTCGCGGCGGTAGTTCCAGCTCGGCCGCTGCGCGGTCTGCCAGTCCCCCTCGAACACCCAGTAGCCGAACTCGCCGCGGACGGAGAGGATCCGGCCGAAGAACCCGGAGTCGATGAGCCGGCGGAGCTTCCGGAGGCCGGGCAGGTAGAGCTTGTCGTGCACCACGCCGTTCGGCACGCCGGCGTCGGCGGCGAGGCGGGCGAGCTCGAGCGCCTCGTCGGAGGTCTCCGCCGTGGGCTTCTCGGTGTAGACGGCCTTGCCGGCGGCGATCGCCTTCCGCAGGGCGTCGGCGCGGGCGCTCGTCACGGCGAAGTCGGCGAAGACGTCCCAGCGGGGATCGGCGAGGGCGGCGTCGAGGTCGGTCGTCCAGTGCTCGAGGCCGTGCCGGGCGGCGATCTCCTCGAGCTTCGCGGCGTTCCGGCCGACGAGGATCGGTTCGACCTGCAGCCTCGTGCCGTCCGGGAGCGGGAGCCCGCCGTCGTCGCGGATGGCCAGGATCGACCGCACGAGGTGCTGGCGGTAGCCCATGCGTCCGGTGACGCCGTTCATGATGATGCCGATGGTGCGCGTGGTCAACGCGTGCTCCCTTGCTCGCTGTGGCCCGCTCGCCACCGTGGTGGAAAGCGCTTGCCGGAACCGTACACCACGGCCCGGGCCGACCGCACGCGCGTGTCCGGGTGTGTGCGTTCGGGGCGCGCGGCGCGGGCGGGCGGCGCGGGCGCGCGGGCCCGGGGCGTGGGCGCGCCGTGCCACTTCGTGAGCAGGAATGGTCGAGTCGCGCCACGGCACCCGACCGTTTCTGCTCACGAACCGGGCGACGGGGACGGGCGCGGGGTGCCCGGGCGCGGGGACGAGCCCGCGCCGGGCGTGCGCCCGGCCCGGCTAGCGCGCCGTGCTCGCGCGCAGCACGACCTCGCCGTCGATGGCGCCGTCCGCCTCGAGCCCGAGGGCCCGCCGCACCGCCCGCTCCCCGATCTCCTCGAGGGGCAACCGCACCGTGCTCAGCGCCGGCACGACGTCGGCGAGCATCCGCACGTCATCGAACCCCGCGACCCCGACGTCCACCCCCGGGACGAGCCCGCGCTCCCGTATCGCCGCGACCGCCCCCACCGCCATGAGGTCCGTGACCGCGAACACGCACCGCGGCAACACCCCCGAGCCCGCCGCAGCCCGGTCGAGCAGCGACACCATCGCCCGGTACCCGCCGTCCCGCGTGAACTCCGACGGCACCACGGCGTCGTCGGGCACCCGGATCCCGTGGGCGGCGAGGCCCGCGACGAAGCCCTCGTAGCGCGCGTGCGCGGTGGCGAGCGACGGATCCCCGGCGAGCACCGCGAACGAGTCGTGCCCCTGTTCCACCAGGGCGCCGGCGAGCGCCGCAGCACCGCTGAGGTTCCGGATCACGAGTGGTTGCACTCCCGACACACCTGCCACGGCGCCGTCGAGGTCGGACACGAGCGCCGACACCCCCGCCCCGGCCGCGACGAGTCCGGAGACGGCCGACGCCAGCTCGGCGCCACCACCGAGGCGACGGCTCACCGCGAGCACCACGGCCCGCGGCCGGAGCCCCGCGACGACGCCGAGGACGGCCGCCTCACGCGACGGGTCCCCTCCCGTCGACGTGATCGTGACGACGAGCCCGGCGTCGTCGGCGGCGCGGATGGCCCCGGCCGCGATGGCCGCGAAGTACGGATCGGCGATGTCGCCCACGACGAGCGCGAGCGTCGTGGTGGTCCCGCGGGCGACCGCCTGGGCCTGCACGTTGGCGGTGTACCGGAGCTCCTGGGCCGCAGCGTGGACGCGGTCGACCGACTCCTGCCGGACCTTCCGCACGCTGCCGTTGAGCGCGCGCGACGCGGTCGCGAGCGAGACGCCTGCCCGCGCAGCCACGTCGGCCAGGGTGACCGAGCTCCGTTCGGGCATGTCGCGCCTCCAGTCCGTCGGCTCCGCGCTGTGCGGCGAGGGTTGTCTGTGGCGAGGATAGCGATTTCCCGCCCGCCGGGGCGGCGCCGCGGCAACGGACCGAGCCGTCACGTCACAATGTCCAAACATTCTGCAGGAAAGCGCTTGCCAGAATCGCCGGGCGTCGTGTAGACCTTGTCTCCTCGGCCGAGACACCCCGAACGCTCGCCCACGGCAGACGCCAGTGGTCCCGAACGAAAGCAGTGACGATGAAGTCATCCAAGAAGATGCTCGCGCTCGCCGGCGGCATCGCCGCACTGGCGCTCCTGAGCGGCTGCGCCTCCGGCAGCGGTTCCGGCGACGGCGGCAAGGTCGACCAGCTGACCTTCTGGCTCTCCACGTCGACGGCACAGGAGAAGGGCTACCAGGACCTCGCGACCGACTACGAGAAGAAGACCGGCGTCACGGTCAAGATCGTGAACCTGCCGTACGACGGGCTGCAGACGAAGCTCCGCGAGTCGGCGCAGGCGAACTCGCTGCCCGACGTCGTGCGAGCCGCGGGCATCGACCCGATCTGGACCGGCAAGACCGTCGACCTGGCCTCGATCGTGGACGACGACGCGAACAAGATCGACAAGGACATCATCGCGAAGGACGACGACGGCAAGGTCACCTCGATCCCGTCCGACGTCACCGCGGCGGGCCTGTTCGTGAACAAGTCGCTGTTCGACAAGGCCGGCATCGCCTACCCGACGGACCCGGCGAAGGCCTGGACCTGGGACGAGTTCCTGCAGGCCGCCGACCAGGTGAAGGCGAAGACCGGCGCGAAGTACGACCTGGTGTTCGACTCCTCGCCGTCCCGCCTGCGCGCCTACATGTTCACCAAGGGCACCGACTTCATGCAGCAGGAGAAGGACGGCTCCTTCCCGACCGACTCGAAGACCGTCTCGGCGCTGCAGGACTTCGCCGACATGAACGACGACTCCACGATGCCGAAGTCGGTGTGGACGAGCGGACAGGACCCGAACGCCCTGTTCAAGAGCGGCCAGGTCGTCGCCTACTTCTCGGGTGTCTGGCAGTCGTCGGACTTCGCGTCGAACATCACCGACTTCGACTGGGCCAGCGCCGCGACCCCGGCCGACCCGACGCACGCCACCGAGATCAACTACGGCGGCAACATCGTCGGCTTCGAGAACTCGGACGCCCGCGGGACCGCGGCGAAGAAGTTCATCGACTACATGTACGAGCCGACGAACTACGCCAAGCTCGTGACGACGAACGGCTTCCTGCCGGTGGAGACCGGGCTGGACATCAGCTACCCGTTCGAGTCGCAGGCCGCCAAGGACTCCTTCGCGCTCTACCAGAAGGAGATCGACGCGGCGGACCCGATCTCGAGCTCCTACGCCAAGGAGAGCGCGAAGTGGGCGGTCGAGGGCAAGGAACTCGGCACCGACCCCACCACCGCCGAGGTCGGCAAGCTCATCAACGGGCAGCAGTCGGCCGAGAAGACCCTCGAGACGATCACGAAGTACTACGAAGAGCACGTCGGATGACGGACCGGGGTCGGGTGCACGCACCCGACCCCGACGTCGTCCCCCGAGCAACACCGCGACGAACGAAGAGGACCATCGTGAGCATCCCCACCGCAGCCGGCGACGTGCAGACCGCCGTGCCCACCCCGGTGCCGCCCCGCCGGCCCGGCGCCGGGAAGACCACCAAGCGCCGCCGCTCCGGCGTCAGCAAGCCCGTCCTCGCCCCGATCCTCTTCGTCAGCGTCAACGCGGTGCTCTTCGTCGTGTTCTTCGTGTGGCCCGCGGTCATCGGCCTCGGCTACTCGTTCACCGACTACAACGGTGTCGTCGCCCCGAAGTTCATCGGGCTCGAGAACTACTTCGAGCTGTTCGCCGACGACACCTTCTACGCGGCACTCCTCCGGACGTTCCTCTACGCGATCGTGGCGGTGCCGCTCGGCTTCGTGCTCTCCCTGTCGATGGCGCTCATGCTCACGAGCCCCGCGGCGAAGGGCCGGAGCGTCGCCCGCATCGTCTTCTTCGTGCCGTGGCTCATCTCGCCGATCGTGACCGGCGTCATCTGGCGGTGGATGTTCGGCGAGAACTTCGGGCTCGCGAACTTCGTCATCGAGTCCTTCGGCGGCAAGGCCGTCCCGTGGCAGTCGAACGCGGACCTGTCGCTGCTCGTCGTGGTGTTCGCCACCGCGTGGGCCGGAGCAGCCTTCAACATGCTGCTGTTCGTGGCAGCGATCCGGAACGTGCCGCAGTCCTACTACGAGGCGGCGTCCCTCGACGGCGCCGGCGCCTGGCACCAGTTCCGCTACATCACGCTGCCGAGCATCGCACCGACGTCGTTCATCGTGGTCCTGCTGTCGTCGCTCGGCGCCTTCAAGGAGTTCGCCACGATCCAGGCCCTCAACGGCGGCGGTCCCGGCACCGACAACAACCTGCTCGTGCAGTACATCTACACGAACGGGTTCCAGAACGCCCACATCGGCTACGCGAGCGCGGCGTCGATGGTCCTCATGCTCATCCTCATGGCCATCGCGCTCATCCAGCTGGCCGTGAACCGTCGGACGGAGGCCCGCCGATGACCGCCACCCTGCCCGGCGCCTCCGGCGCACCCGCGACCGACGTCACGTCGGGGAACGCCAAGAACAAGAACACGACCAGGACCAAGCGCCTCGACGGCCCGCCCCGCCCCAGGGCCATCGCCGCCACCGCCCTGCTCTGGGTCTTCATCATCGCGTTCGGCTTCCCCGTGCTCTGGTTCGTCCTCAGCGCGTTCAAGCCCGGCGGCGAGCTGTTCTCCTACCCGCTCACCCTGTTCCCGAAGACGTGGTCGGTCAGCGGCTTCACGGAGGCCTGGGCGAGCTACGACTTCGCCCGCTACTTCGGCAACACCGTGATCGTCGCGCTGGTCACCACCGTCCTCACCGTGCTGGCGAGCGCGGCGACGGGGTACGCGCTGGCGAAGTACGACAACAGGTGGCTCAAGGTCTTCTTCGTCTGCATCCTCGCGACGACGATGCTCCCGACCGAGGTCATCCTCGCGCCGACGTTCATCGTGATCCGCGACCTCGGCATGTACGACTCACTCGCCGGGATCATCGTGCCGTCGGTCATCACCGCGACCGGCATCTTCATGTTCCGGCAGTTCTTCCTCACCGTGCCGGACGACCTCGTCGAGGCCGCCCGCATCGACGGCGCGAGCGAGTTCGGGATCTTCTGGCGGATCATGCTGCCGATCTCCCGCCCGATCATGCTGACGCTCGCGATCTTCTCGTTCCAGTGGCGGTGGAACGACTACATCTGGCCGCTGCTCGTCCTCAACGACCCCCACCAGTTCACGATCCAGATCGCGCTGCAGAGCATCGTCGGCGCGGAGAACGTCAACTGGACGGTCCTGCTCGGCGCCTCGGTGATCTCGATCATCCCGCTCGTCCTCATCTACCTGGTCTTCCAGAAGTACGTGAACGGCGCGGACCTCAACGCGGGCCTCAAGGACTGATGGGCTTCCTCGACCTCGCCGGCACCGCGGCCGACGCCGACGCGGCCCGGCTCCGGCAGGCCACCGACGCCCCGGAGACGCTGCAGCACCGCGAACTCATGGCGCGCGCCCTCACCCTGGTCGGGGCGTGGGTCCGGAACGAGCGGACGGGAGGCGCGGCTCGCCCCACCGACGACGACCTGGCCACCGCACACGGCTGGGTCCGGCACCTCGCCACCAGGCAGTCCCCCGGCGGCACGTTCGTCGGCGGCGACAACGTCCTCTCCCCACCCGACTCCGCGTTCACGGTCAACGACGTGTGCGACGCCCTCGAGCTCCTCGCGCCGTACCGTGCGACCATGCCGACTGCCGCGGCGCTGGCCGACGACCTCGACGAGATCGTGCACCGCGCGACCCCGGCGTTGCTGACGGGTGGCGTGCACACACCGAACCACCGGTGGGAGATCGCGGCCGCACTCGCCCGCGTCCACCGGCTCCACCCGGACCCGGCCCTCGTCGAGCGGATCGACGAGTGGCTCGCCGAGGGACCGGACATCGACGCCGACGGCCTGTGGTCCGAGCGCAGCCCGAACTACGCCGCGGCGGTCTCGTGCCCGTCCTTCCTCGTGTTGGCGTCGGTGCTGGGTCGACCCGAGCTGCTCGACCCGGTGCGTCGTTCGCTCGACGCGACGCTCGCGCTGCTCCTGCCCGACGACACCGTCGAGACCGTGCAGTCCCGACGGCAGGACCAGTCGCAGCCGTTCGGGATCGGACCGTTCGCGCCCCTGCTCTGGCACGTCGCGGTGCTCGACGGCCGAGCCGACCTCGCCGCCGTCGCCGCCCGGGCAGCGGTCGCCGACACCTGGCAGCCCGGCGCGGTGGCGGCACGGGCGATGACCGACCCGGTGCTCGAGCGCCCGCTGCCCGAGGGCGCACCGCTCCCCCGGGGCACCTCGACGTTCCGGGCGGCACGGCTCGTCCACGTGCGCGAGGCCGACCGCGACGTCGTGCTCTTCGCCGGCTCGGACGTCCCGGCGGCCGGACACGTCCGCTCCGGGCTCGCGAACAGCCCGACGTTCCTGCGGGTCGTCGCCGGCGCCGTCGTCCTCACCGACGTCCGGCTCTCGCGGGAGTTCTTCGGCCTCGGCCCGTTCCGCCCGACGAGGCTCGAGGACCTCGGCGCCGGCCGGTTCCGGCTGACCGAACGCGTGTCGGCCGGCTACCACCAGCCGCTCGCACCGGAGCACCGGCGGGCAGACGGTGACTACGCGCTCGGCGACGAAGGGCGGTTCTCGGCGTCGATGGCGTTCGGCAGCCGGACCGCCGACGAGGTGGCGCTCACGACGACGGTCGACGTCGCACTGACGGCCGACGCGGTCACGCTCGACATCGAGACCGCCGGGGCCGACGTCCCGTGGTCGCTCCAGCTGACGTTCCGCGACGGGGGTACGTTCTCCGGTGTGAGCACCGACGCCGCCACCGCAGAACGCGTCCTCGTCACCGGGACCGCTTCGTACCGCGTCGGCACCGACACCGTGACGTTCGGGCCGGGCAACGGCTCGGGCCCCGCGCAACCGGCGTTCTACGCGCCCGGCCAGGACTACGCGTTCCTCGGCGGGACGGACCGGCCGACGGGCTCGCACGTCCACGTCACCGGACGCGCGCCGGGCCGGACCCGTGTCGTGATCGGCACCCCGTCGGTGGGGTCGTGACCACGGAGCGACCGGCGGCCGGGGATCCGAGCCGCACCGCGCCTCCCGGCATCGTCCTCGTCGGCGCGCGCGGCTACGGCCTGCACCACCGGGCGACCATCGACCGGCTCGTCGGCCTCGGGGCCTGCACGCTGACGGCCGTGGTCGACCCGACCCTCGACGCCGACGAGGACGGCGGGGTGCCCGTCGTCCTCGACGTCGCCGCAGCCCGCGCGATCGGCCCGATCGACGTCGTCGTGGTCGCGGCCCCGATCGCCGCGCACCTCCCCCTCGCCCTCGCCGCCCTCGAGAGCGGCGCCGACGTCCTCCTCGAGAAGCCGCCGGTCACGACCCGCGCGGACCTGGCGACCCTGCTCGACGCCGAACGACGCAGCGGGCGCGTGGTCCAGGTGGGGTTCCAGAGCCTCGGGTCGCACGCGCTGCCCGCACTCCGTGACGGGTCGCTCGTCGGGACCGTCCGGTCCGCCGCGGCCGTCGGCACCTGGACGCGCGACCAGGCGTACTGGGACCGCTCCGCCTGGGCCGGCCGCCGCCGGGTGGACGGGGTCGACGTCCTCGACGGCGTCGTCACGAACCCGCTCGCCCACGCCGTGGCGACCGCCCTCGCGCTCGTCGGCTGCCGTCGAGCCGACGAGGTGGCGCGCGTCGAGGTCGAGCTGTACCGGGCGAACGCGATCGAGGGCGACGACACCTCGGCCGTCCGGGTCACGACGACCGCCGGACGCGAGGCGACCGCGGCGCTCACCCTGTGCGGGCCGACCGAGGTCCTCCCGAGCGTGCGGGTCCGCGGCACGACCGGGAGCGCGGTCCTCGGGTACACGACCGACGAGGTCACGATCGACGGGGTGACCCACGGCCTCGGGCGCACCGACCTGCTCGAGAACCTGCTCGCCCACCGGTCCCGCGGCGACGCACTGCTCGTGCCGCTCGTGTCGACCGGCGCGTTCGTCGAGGTGCTCGAAGCCGTGCGGGCGACCGAACCGGTGCAGATCGACCACCCGTGGGTGACGTGGGACGGCGAGGGGCCCACGCGTCGGCCGCTCGTCACGGGCGTCGAGGCGGTCGTCGACCGCGCGGCGGACCAGCGCGCGCTGTTCTCCGAGGTCGGCGCGCCCTGGGCGCACGCGGACCGCGACGAGGCGCTGGACGAGCTCGTCGTCGACGGCGTCCCGGTCGCGTCGGTCCTCGACGGCGCGGGGACGATCCCGACGTCGTCGCCCCGCCCGTACCTGCACCCGGTGCGGACCCTCGGCGGCACGGTCGTGAGCGCCCACCACCCGCCGGACCACGACTGGCACTGCGGCGTCGGGTTCGCGATCCCCGACCTCGACGGCGTGAACTGCTGGGGCGGACGGACGTACGTCCACGGCGAGGGCTACGTCTGGCGCGACGACCACGGCAGCGCCACGGTCGTGCACGCCGAGCACCACGGCCCCTCCCTGCGGCAGGAGGTCGTCTGGCGCGGTCCCGACGGCCACGTCGCCCTGCACGAGGACCGGGCCCTCGCCTGGCGGGCGGTCGACACCGGGTGGGAGCTCACGTGGTCGTCGTCGTTCCGCGTGCCCGGGGACGCGGTCGTCCGGCTCGGCGGCCCGGGCAGCAACGGTCGGGTCGGGGCCGGGTACGGCGGCTTCACCTGGCGCTTCCCGCCGTGCGCCGACATCGCGGTCCGGACGGCGACGGCCAGCGGCGAGGACGCGGTGCACGGATCGGTCGCGCCGTGGGTCGAGTGGTCGGCGACGTTCGAGGGCGTCGGCGCCACGGTCCGGTTCGAGGCCCTCGACCACGACGACCCGTGGTTCGTCCGCGCCGCCGAGTACCCCGCGATCGGCTCGGCGCTCGCCTGGCGCACCCCGACGCTCGTGCACCCGGGGGTGCCTGTCGTCCGGTCGTTCCGGGCGACGGTCTCGGACGGCCCGGTCGAGCACGACCCGGGCGAGCACGGCCCGGGCGAGCACGGCCCGGACCGGTCCGCCAATACGCTGGTGGGATGAGCACCGAGGACTGGGAAGCCCGCGTCGCCGCACTCTGGGCCGACGACACCATCGACGACCAGGAGCGCATCGACCGCATGCGGGTCCTGGCCGACGCCGCACCCCACCCGGCGCTGGGCGCGTTCGAGCTCGGCGGGGCGAACGACTCCGGCGGCCACGAAGCCGAGGCCGACGTCCACTACACGGCCGCGACGGCAGCCGGGCTCGACACCGTGGACCCCACGAGGGCGGCGCGGATGGTCGTCCAGCACGCCTCGACGCTCCGCAACCTCGGCCGGGTCGACGAGGCGATCACGATGCTCCGCGACGCCCCCGAGCACCCGGCGACCGGCGCAGCGCCGAAGGTGTTCCTCGCACTCGCGCTGCACAGTGCCGGTCGCCACGACGAGGCGCTCCGGGTCGCGATCGAGGCGGTGGAGCCGACGCTCCCCCGGTACCACCGGTCGGTCCGGGCCTACGCGGCAGCCCTCACCGAATCCTGACCGCGACCACCCGTCAGGGTGCCAGCGGCAGCGCGTCGCTCGTCGTGCGGAGCGACTCCTGACGGATCTCGAGCTGGGTGACGGCGAGCGCGGCGAGGTCGTGCAGGTTCGCGAGGTCCGCCCCGGTCGTCTGGCGCGGCTTCGTGTCGAGCACCGCGAGCGTGCCGATCGGGGTGCCGTCGTGCTTCACCAGCGGGACGCTGACGTAGAACCGGATGCCCAGCGGGCCGGTGACGAGCGGGCTGTGCTGCATCTCGGGGTGCGTCTGGCCGTCCGGGATCACGACGGGCACCGGCACCGGGGCGAACCCGTTGCGGAAGTTGATGTGGCGCGCCGCGTCGTCGACACCGGGAGCGATGTACGACTGCGACCAGGCACGGTCCTCGTCGAGCACCTCGACCAGGGCGATCGGGGCGTCGAACAGTCGCGCGGCCATCGCCGTCGTCCGCTGCAGCGCCTGTTCGGGCAGGCTGTCGAGCGTCGCCGGGCGGGCCCGGTCGGCGTCGCCGGTCGTCTGGGCCGCGGACGTCGTCTCGACGACGTGGTCGGCGGCGGTGGTCTCCGCGATGACGACGTCGCGGAGCATGGTCACGAGATCGGCACCGGCCGGGCGCGCTGCCGGGTCCTGCGCGGTCATCGCCCGGAGCAGGACCTTCCAGTGCTCGGGCAGCGGCTCGGGCAGCACCGGGTCGCGGGACAACCGCGCGACGGCGGACTCGACGAGCGACCCCGGGAACTCCCGACGGCGGGTGAAGCACTGCAGCAGCACGAGCCCGAGCGAGTAGACGTCGCTCGGCGGACCGACCTCGCCGCCCCGCGCCTGCTCGGGGCTGAGGTAGGCGGCGGTCCCGGTGGTCACGCCGTCGGCCGTCAGCCGCTCGACACCGGCGGCGAGCGCGATGCCGAAGTCGGTCAACCGGGCGCGTGCACGGTCGGAGTCGTTGCCGTAGTCGACGAGCAGGATGTTCGACGGCTTGATGTCGCGGTGCACGACGCCGTGGCTGTGGATGTAGTGCAGCGCCTCGGCCATGTCGTAGCCGATCTCGGCGATGTGGCGGGAGGCGAGCGGGCCGACGGAGAGCCGGTCCTCGAGGTCCTGCCCGGCGACCAGCGCCATCACGAGGTACCGCTGGCGGGTGCCGTCGCGGCCGGTGACGACGCCGGTGTCGAGCAGGCTCACGAGGTTGTGGTGCTCGAGGGACGCCAGGACGCCGAGCTCGGCCTCCTGCCGGGCGACGTCGACGGTGCCGGCGTGGAACACCTTCACGGCGACGGGCCGGTGGAGGCTCTCGTCGACCCCGCGGTACACGACGGACATGCCGCCCTGACCGATGGCGTGTTCGAGCCGGTACCGCCCGTCGAGCAGTGGGGCCGTGGACGCGGTGTCCTCGGTCGGACTCATCTGACCCTCGTTCTCGGTTCCGGCAGGCAACGATGCATCTTCGCATCCCGGCGGGGATCGTGTTCGCTCGGCGCGCTCAGCGGCCCGTCGCCACCGTGCTCACCCGCAGGTCGTCGAAGGTGCTCGTGAAGCCCGCACCGCCGAGCGAGATCAGCCCGATCCGCGGCTCGGCCCCGAGGTCCGCCGTCCACGTCCCGCCGCGCACGAAGTGCCGTCCGTCGACGCTGGTGTACGCGGTGTAGCGGTGCTCCCCGGCCACGAACCGGTGCACGATCCGCAGCGTGGTGGTGTCCCCGACCGGCCCGACGACCATGTTCCCGTAGGTCGGGGCGCCGGCCGGTTGCCCGGAGACCTGCTTGCCGAACTCGGTCTGCCGGGTGTCGAAGATCGAGTTCGAGGTCAGGCGGACGTAGTCGCTGTCGCTCCCGTACACGATGAGCCCGCCCTGCACGTAGTTCACGCCGTCGCCGGTCGCCGGGGTGTCGACCGCGACGGTGGTCTCGGCCACCCAGTCGCCCCGAGGCGCCGGTTCGGACAGGACCGACGCGAGCGGGGTCTGCGGCGGGTGGATGTCGGCGTCCTGCGTCCGCCACCGGAAGGCGCCCCCGGCGACCGTCCACGTGGAGGCATCGGGCTCACGGGTCCAGCGGAGCGCCGGCGGCAGGGTCCTCCCGTCGAAGTCGGTGGACAGCGCACGGATCGTCCGACCGGGCACGTCGACCGGTGCGGCGGTGGCGCGGTACGTCGGCCGTTGACCGGGCTGCGCCACCGGCCCCGGTTGCACGCCGTCCGAGGGGCCGGCTCCGCCGCGGACCACGGGCCAGCCGTGCACCCAGTCGAGCGGGTCGATGAGCACGGGCCGCTTCGTGTAGGTGCCCTGGCCCGCGTAGTACGGGTCGTCCCGGTCGACGGCGTGGTAGACGATCCAGTCCTGTCCGGCGAGGTCGGTGACGACCGTGTTGTGCCCGGTGCCGACCCAGCGGTTGCCGTTCTGGGCGAGCAGGGGCGTGCCACCCACCCGGGTGCTCGTGATCCGCACACCGTCCTGGTCGGTGAACGGGCCGAGCGGGCTGCGCGACCGGGCGACGAACACGCCGTACCCGGTCAGGGCGCCGTTGCAGCAGTTCGTCGCGGCCCCCATGAAGTACCACCAGCCGTCGTGCCGCATCAGGTAGGTGCCCTCGTAGCGGTTGTCGATCGCGATCTGCCGCTCGGTCGAAGGGATCGACTGCAGGCCGTCGGTGCTCAGCCGGCGGACGTTCACCCCGCCGAAGTAGCTGCCGAAGTACAGGTACGTGCTGCCGTGGTCGGTGATGACCTCGGGGTCGAACTCCCACCGCTGCCCGGTGCCGTTCGGTGCCGCCTGCGGTGCCACGACGGGTCCGCCGGAGTCCGTCCACGGTCCGGTCGGGCTCGGGCTCGTCGCGACGCCCACGGCCGACCCGCCGCCGGTCGGTGCCGTGCCGCTGGGGGTGTCCGACGCCGCGTAGTAGAGGTACCAGGTGCCCGGGCGCCCGTGCGTCCCGGCGCGGTACACGACGTCCGGCGCCCAGATGCCGTTCGCGTCGCCCACCCAGGCAGGCTTCGTGGGGAAGGCGTCGTCGACGTACGTCCAGTGCGTCAGGTCGGTGGACCGGTACGTCGGGACGCCGTGCTGCACGAGCGACCCGTCCGGGTTCTGCTCCGTCGCCGTGAGGGCGTCGGTCGTGCAGTAGAGGTACCAGTTCCGGTCGCGTCCCACCCCGCGCACGACGGTCGGGTCGGCGCAGCTCGCCGCGGTCTGGCCGTCCGGCAGTGCGAGTGTCATCGGGTTCTGGTGGGTCGGCGCGGCACCGCCCCGTGCGGACGTGGTCTCCGCGGCGACGGCGGGCGCACTGCCGGCACCGACCTGGAGGAACGTGGTCGCGAGTCCCGCGACCGTCGCGATCGCGAGGACTGCTCTGAGTGACCGGCGCACGGTGGACCTGCTCTCGTCGTCGAGGAGCGTGCGGACGAGCGCGAGCGTACGCTCACGCCCACTGGCCCGTCCGACGAAGGAGTCGCGAGATGCCCGCACGGTTCGTGTACTGGATCAACGCCTCGCTCGACGGCTTCGTCGAGACCGAGGCCGGTGAGCACAGCGGCGTCGAGGGACCGGAGTGGATCCGGATCGACGAGACCGTGCACCGCGAGTTCAACCGCCGAGCCCGGGCGATGACGCTGTCCGTCGAGGGCCGCATCGTCCACGACATGATGGACCCGTTCTGGCCCGACGCCCGCACGGACGAGTCCCTGCCCGCGTACATGCGCGAGTACGGCGAGATCTGGACCGAGCAGCCGAAGGTCCTGGTCTCCCGGTCGCGGACGGCGGCGGACCACAACACGCGGATCATCGGCCGCGACGAGGACGCGATCGACGCACTCGCCCGCATCCGCGCCGAGTCCGAGGGCGACGTCGGTGTCGGCGGTCCGAGCATCGCGACGCAGCTGCTCGACGCCGGACTCCTCGACGAGCTGATGGTCTTCACGCACCCGGCCGTCCTCGGGCGTGGGCGTCCACTGTTCGACCCGCCGCCGTCGGGTGCGCGAGCGCCGTTGGTCCTCGACCTGCTCGAGCAGCAGCGGTGGGACAACGGGGTGACGCTGCACCGGTACGACCTCCGGCGCTGATCAGCCGGCGGACGGTGCCGTCCCGACGATGACCAGCCGCCACGCGCTCGACCGGTCGCTGTCGAAGCCGTTGAACGCGACGGAGTCGACGTCCGTGCTCGCGAGCCGTGTCAGACGGATCGGGTTCGGGCTGTCCCGGCAGGCCACGGGGTCGACGGTGAAGTCGCCGGATCCGCCCCGGGACTCGATGCGGACGATCCCGCGCATGTGCCCGTTGCCGAAGCACGAGAACTCGAGGTGGTCGATCGCCTTCGCGGCCGGGAACCGCAGCGTGACGCCGGTCCCGACCTCGGACGGGTCCTCGTCACCGGGCTGGATGTCCGCGGTCAGCACGCCGAGGACGTCCGGGTCGGTCTCCGTCACCGCCTCCTGCGCGCTCCGCCAGTCGGCGAGCGCCTCCTCGTCGACCGTCGGCGTCGCCGTGCAGCCGGCCAGCAGGAGCAGGACGGCGAGCGGCGGGACGAGGAGGTGGGGGCGGTGCACGGTGCGAGCCTACGGAACTGGAGGCGCGGCGCCAGCTGGCACCGCGCCTCCAGTCCGGGGGATGGTGGCGTCAGACGTCGCGTCGGCGTGCGACCACGAGTGCGAGTGCGCCCACCACGGCCACCTCGGCCGCGAGCACGCCGAAGCCGCCCCAGCCGTTCAGGACGATGCCCTCCTGCGGCGCGGCGTCGCCGGCCGAGTAGGTGAACAGCTGCATCCCGGCCTGGTCGGGCAGGAACTTCGTGACGTCGAGGAGCCACTGCGCCTGCAGCACGCTCGCGATGAGCGACAGCACGATCGGGACGACGAGCAGGAGCCCGAGGGTGATCGCGATCCCGCCGGCGCTCGACCGGACGAGGAGTCCGATGCCGTACGCGAGCAGGGCGAGGAGCGTGACGTACACCGAGGCGCCGAGCAGCGGCATGAACACCGACGGGTCGGCGAGGTCGGCGTGCACGCCCTTGCCCGCCTGCAGAGCGGCCGAGGCGAACACCCCGATCCAGATCGACACCGCGCTGACGACGAAGGTGGTGACTGCGAGGACCGAAGCCTTCGCGAGGATCACACCCGTCCGACGGGGGTCGGCGGTGAAGGTCGAGCGGACCTGACCGGTGCCGTACTCCCCCGTGATGATGAGCACGCCGAGCACCGCGACGACGAGTGCCGTCAGGGAGACGCTCGCGGTGTTGATCGTGACGAGGGTGCCGTTCGCGGAGTCCTGGGCGACGGGCGTGCCGACGTCGAGGGCGTTGCCGATGAGGACTGCCATGGCGATCGTGACCACGACGAGGATCGCCAGGCACCAGATCGTGGAGCGGATGCTGCGGAGCTTGATCCACTCGCTGCGGACGAGCCGGCCGAAGCCGAGCCCGATCGTGGGCGGCAGGTCCGTGGGCGGCAGGGTCGTGGCGGTCATCGGGTGCCCTCCGATCGGTACTCGACGTCGTCGCGTGTGAGCGCCATGTAAGCCTCTTCCAGGCTGGCGCCCACGGGCGTGAGCTCGTGCAGCGGGACGCCGACCTGGGCGGCGATGTTCCCGACCGTGGTGGCGTCCGGGCCGACCACCATGAAGGTGCCGTCCTCGCGCGGGGTCACGGACGCGTTCGGGCCGATCGCCTGGAACAGCTGGTCGGGAGCCGGCGTCCGGACGACGACGCGGCTGCCGCCGGTGCCGCCGCCCGCGGCGACGAACTCCTGGATGGGGGCGTCGGCGAGGACCCGGCCGCGGCCGAGGACGACGACGCGGTCGGCGGTCTGCGCCATTTCGCTCATGAGGTGGCTGGACAGGAACACGGTGCGACCGTCGGCGGCCATGCGGCGGGCGAGTTGCCGCACCCAGAGCACGCCGTCCGGGTCGAGGCCGTTGACCGGCTCGTCGAGGATGAGCGTCTTCGGGTCGCCGAGCAGTGCCGCGGCGATGCCGAGTCGCTGCCCCATGCCGAGCGAGAACCCGCCGACGCGCTTCTTCGCGACGGAGTCGAGGCCGGTCATGTCGATGACCTCGTGCACGCGGGACTTCGGGATCCCGTGGGTCGCCGCGAGCGAGAGGAGGTGGTTGTAGGCGCTGCGGCCCTGGTGGACGGCCTTGGCCTCGAGGAGCGCCCCGACCTGCCGGAGTGGGTCGCGGAAGGACGTGTACGGCTGCCCGTTCACGATCGCCCGCCCGGCCGTGGGGCGGTCGAGCCCCATGATCATGCGCATCGTGGTGGACTTCCCGGCGCCGTTCGGCCCGAGGAAGCCGGTCACGCTGCCCGGCCGCACGACGAACGAGACGTCGTCGACGGCGGTCTTCGGACCGTACTGTTTGGTGAGGTGCTCGACTTCGATCACGGCGGCCACGCTACGGGGACCTGGGAGTCGGCCGCGTCCACCCTGAGGGGGAGATGGGGTGGACCGCTCGGGGGACCCCGTCTCGACCTCGGCTCGGCGCTCGACCCCCAAAGACCCGTTTGACGGTCGCGCCGGGTCCGACAACGATGGCCTCCGTGTCCACCATCGAGAGCCTCCGAGCGACCGCGCACCCCGTCCGCCTGCGACTGCTGTCGCTCGTCACGGGTGCGGCGATGAGCGCTGCCGAGGCCGGGCGCGAGCTCGGCGTCTCCCAGGCCGCGGCGAGCTACCACCTGCGAGTGCTCGAACGCGCTGGACTCGTGCGGGTCGTCGAGACCGTGCGGCTCCGGGGCGGCGACGCGAAGCGGTACCGGCACGAGTCGTCGGCACGGCGGTTCCGCCTCGACGACGGCGACGGGAGTGCCGCTCCGGAGGTCGTCCCCGCGGACGACCAGCGTGTCTACGTCGAGGCCCTGGTCCAGGAGCTCCTCCGGCGCACCGACGACCGTACGACCGGTCCGTCGACCTCGACCGACGCCGAGCTCTGGGTCGGACCGGAGACGTGGCGCCGCGTGGTGCAGCACGTCGGCGACGCGGCGGCGCTCCTGCACGCCGCGGCCCGACCACCGCGGACGCCGGGAACGGTGCCGGTCTCGATGACGGTCTCGATGTTCCCGCTGCGGCGACCGTGAGGACGCCGAGGGGCACCGGGCCGCTCCGCCACGCCCCGTTCCGGTGGCTCGTCACCGCCCGGACGGTGAGCATCGTCGGAAACGCGGTCGCACCCATCGCCCTCGCGTTCGCGGTCCTCGACCTGACCGGCTCCCCCGTCGACCTCGGTCTCGTGGTGGCGGCGCGATCGGTGGCGAACGTCGCCGTCCTGCTCTTCGGCGGCGTGCTGGCCGACCGACTGCCCCGTGACGTGCTGCTCGTCGTCACGTCGCTCGCGGCCGCGGCCACCCAGGCGACGATCGCCGTACTCGTCCTGACCGGGAGCGCCACCGTCCCGCTGCTCGTCCTGTTGAGCATCCTGAACGGCGCGGTCGCCGCGGTGAGCCTGCCGACGACCGCGGCGATGGTGCCCGAGACCGTCCCGGCGACGGAACTCCGTCCCGCCAACGCGGTGATCCGGCTCGCGCTGAACGGCGGCACCATCGTCGGGGCGTCGGCGGGTGCTGCGGTCGTCGCCGTCGTCGGTGCCGGCTGGGGGCTGGCGATCGACGCGGCGGGGTTCGCGCTCGCCGCGCTGCTCTTCACGCGGATCCGGCTGCCGAGACGCGTGCGGGACGTCGACGCCGAGCCGACGTCCGTGCTCGCCGACCTCCGGGACGGCTGGGCGGAGTTCACCCGCCGCCGGTGGGTCTGGACCGTGGTGGCGCAGTTCACCGTCCTGAACGCCGCCTTCGTCGGTGCGACGACCGTGCTCGGCCCGGTGGTGGCCGACGGGTCCTTCGGTCGGGCTGCCTGGGGACTGGTGGTGTCCGCGCAGACCGTCGGGCTCGCGCTCGGCGCGGTCGTGGCACTGCGGTGGCGCCCCCGGCGAGCGCTGGGCATCGGCGTCGCGACGATGGCGGTGACCGCGCTGCCCGCAGCCGCGCTCGGACTCGTGCCGACCCTCCCCGTGCTCCTCGTCGCGTTCCTGCTCGGCGGCGCGGCCCTCGAACTGTTCTCCATCGCCTGGGACCACGCGCTGCAGACGAACGTGCCGCGGGAGCTGCTCTCGCGGGTGTACTCGTACGACATGGTCGGGTCGTTCGTCGCCGTGCCGCTCGGCGAGGCGCTCGTCGGACCCCTCGCGGGGGTGGTCGGCACCCCTGCGACGCTCGTCGGGTGCGCAGTCGTGATCGTGCTCGCCACCGCCGTCGCCGCGTCGACCCGGAGCGTCCGGCGCGTCGAGGTCACCGCTGCCTGACGTGCCGCCGCAGCCGGCGCCGGGGCTACCCTGACGCCGTGAGTGACGCACTGGACGACGGGCCGTTCTTCCACGGGACCAAGGCGGACCTGCACGTCGGCGACCTGCTGACCGCCGGGTTCCGCTCGAACTACCGGCCCGAGGTCGTGATGAACCACGTGTACTTCACCGCACTCCGGGACGGCGCCGGGCTCGCGGCCGAGCTCGCGGCGGGCGACGGACTCCCCCGGGTGTACGAGGTCGAGCCGACCGGAGCGTTCGAGGACGACCCGAACGTGACGGACAAGAAGTTCCCGGGCAACCCGACGCGCTCCTACCGCAGCACGGCGCCGCTCCGGATCACCGGCGAGGTGACGGACTGGCCGCGGTTGACGCCGGAGGCGCTGCAGGCGTGGCGCGATCGGCTGGCGGCGCTGCGCGCGGACGAGCGGGGCGAGATCATCAACTGACCGCCGCGCGCGACGGAGGGCGTCAGCGCGACCGCGCCCGGTACTCCCCCGGCGGCCCACCGCACGCCCGGGCGAAGTGCGCGTAGAAGCTCGACTGCGACCCGAACCCCGCTGCGTGCGCGATCTCCGACGTCGTCATCGAGGTCGTCGCGAGCAACCGCTGCGCCTCGGCCACCCGGCACCGGGTGAGGTACTCGAGGATGGTCGTCCCGGACGTCCTGCCGGAACACCGACATCGCGTAGTGCGGGTGCAGGTGCGCCGCCGCGGCCACGTCGGCCACCTCGATCGGCTCACGGAACCGGTCGACCACGAACCGCACCATGTCGATCACCCGGTGCATGGCGTCCGCGGTGCCGTGCCCGCCGCCCGGGCGGAGGTCGACGGCGTCCCGGTGATGCCGCAGCAGCCGTCGGACGAGCGCCTGGGCCTCGAGGTTCGCGATGGTCTCAGCGCCCTCGTCCGCGAAGTCCCGCTGCCACGAGCCGAGCATCGACTCGACGTCACGGCCGGCGGCCTCGGTCGGCACGACGACCGGCCGGTTGAGCAGCATCGCGCCGAGGTCGTGGTCGGGCAGCCCCCACGCGAGCACCTCCCCGAGCGGGATGTGCACCCACCGGAACTCCCCCGTCCCCGTCCCGTCGCCGACGAGCTGGTGCGGGGTCCAGCCCCAGAAGAGCGCGATCTCGCCGGCGTGCACGCTGACCGGGGCACCGCCGAAGCGGTAGTCGAGGTGCCCGTCGAGCACGAGGTTGATCTCGAGGTCGTCGTGCCGGTGCGACGACGGCATGAGCGGCGCCGGGCCACGGTGGCTCCAGTACGCCGCTTCCATCGTCTCCACGTCGAGCACACCGCGAGCCTACGACAGCGACCCGCCGGCCCGACAGCGATCCGAGCGCGCCCATCCGAGGATCCTGGAACCCCGCCGTCCGAAGCCGGAGGCCCGCACCCGCCCCCGCTTCCTACCGTCGTTGCATGACCAAGATCACCATCATCGGCGCCGGCGGCTTCGTCTTCCCGTTCCGCCTCATCGGCGACCTCGTCTCTTTCCCCGCGCTGCAGGGCGCGACGCTGCACCTCATGGACCTCGACGCGGGCAGGGTCGCCCGCACCGCGAGCGCTGCCCGCGACCTCGTCGCCCACCACGGCCTCGGCACCGAGGTCCTCGAGACCACCGACCGCCGCGAGGCCCTCGCCGGCGCGGACGTCGTCATCATCACGTTCCAGGTCGGCGGCGTGGAGTCGTACAAGTGGGACGTGGAGATCCCCCGGAAGTACGGCATCGACCAGGCCGTCGGCGACACCGTGGGGCCCGGCGGCGTGTTCCGCTTCCTGCGCTCCGTGCGCGCCTACGAGGACATCGCCCGCGACGCGCTCGAGCTCTGCCCGGACGCGCAGTTCATCAACTACGCGAACCCGATGGCGATGGCCACGGCGTTCCTCAACGCGAAGGGCCTGCGCACGGTCGGCCTCTGCCACAGCGTGCAGGGCACCACGCGCATGCTCGCCCGGACCCTGGACGTGCCGTACGACGAGGTCGAGTACGTCAGCGCCGGCATCAACCACCAGGCCTGGATCCTGGAGTTCAAGCGGCGGAACGGCGAGGACCTGTACCCGCGCCTCCGCGAGGTGATGACCGCGAAGCACCGGCGCGGCGTCGCGGCGGCCGACCTGCACGACGACGACGGCGACCACAGCGAGGCGGCTGCGGCGGCGAGCAACTACGAGGGCGGCAACGAGCAGGTCCGCACGCAGCTGATGCGGTCGTTCGGGTACTTCGAGACCGAGTCGAGCCACCACGCGAGCGAGTACGTGCCGTACTTCCGCAAGGACCCGGAGACGGTGCTCGAGTACATCCCGGAGCGCTGGGACTACTACGAGATCTGTCTCGCCCACGACGAGCAGGGCGACGTCGACCAGCAGCTCGAGAAGCTCAAGGCGGACCTGTCCCCGTCGGTCGAGTACGGCGCGAGCATCGTCAACGCGATCGTCACCGGCGTCCCCGCGGTGGTCTACGGCAACGTCCCGAACCGCACCGGCGTGATCGCCAACCTGCCGTCGGACGCCTGCGTCGAGGTCGCCTGCCTGGCCGACGGCAACGGCGTCACCCCGATCTCGTTCGGCGAACTCCCCCCGCAGCTCGCGGCGATCAACCGGACGAACACGAACGTGCAGACGCTGGCCGTCCACGCGGCGCTGACCGGCAGCGTCGAGCACGTCCACCACGCGGTCGCGCTCGACCCCCTCACCGCGGCGCACCTCACGCTCGACCGGATCGCCGAGATGACCGACGAGCTGCTGCACGCGCACGCCGCGCTGCTCCCGGAGTCGCTGCGTCCGGCGACCGCGACACCGGCCGAGCAGGGTGCCGTCCAGGAGGCGCGACCCGCCCTCGTCTGACCGCCCCGTCCGCCGACGGGGCCGGGTCCACCGCGCGACCCGGCCCCGTCACGGACGCACCCGGACCCCGGGACGTGCACCGCGCCTCCTGGACCACCACGGCACCACGACCTCGAAGGAGAGGACCATGCCGACCCGACCACCCACCCAGCTGGCCCGACGCGGGTTCCTCGCGCTGGCCGGCATCTCGATGGCCGGCGCACTCGCCGCCTGCGCCGGCCAGGGCACCGCTGCCCACGGCGGCACGAAGCACATCCGCCTGTCGACCTGGAACATCCCGACCGACATCACGAGCTACCAGCAGATCGCCGACGAGTTCGTCGCGGCGCACCCCGGCACCAGCGTCGCCGTCGAGGTCACCACGGGCCAGTTCCACCAGTGGTTCATCACCCGGCTCGCCGCGGACCTCGCGCCCGACGTCATCCGGATCACCCCGCAGCAGATCGGCCGGTACGCGGCGAACGGCAGCCTCGTCGACATCTCCGGCTCGATCCCGAAGGACTACCAGCAGGACTACAGCACGCCGTTCTGGGCGATCGGTGCCCGGGACGACGGTGTGTACGGCGTCTTCCAGCACACCGACAACTTCATCACCTACTACAACCGCGAGGTCATGGACCGGATCGGGGTCACTCCGCCGGAGAGCCTCGCGGACGCGTGGACGTGGGACGAGTTCCTCGACGTCGCGAAGGAGGTCAAGCAGGTCACCGGCAAGTACGCGTTCGGGTACGGCTGGTCCGCGCCGGAGACCGCCTACCGGTGGCTGCCGTTCGTCTACCAGAACGGGGGCGCGTTCCTCGGCGAGGACGGTGCCACCCCCTCGATGGACACCCCCGAGGCGATCGACGCCCTGGCGTTCGGACGCAAGTGGTACGCCGACGGCCTCGCCACCACCGGCAACCTGTCGAAGAGCGGCGGCGGGGACGTCTCCCGCAACCTGTTCCTGACGGGGCAGATCGGCATGATGCTCAACAACCCGGAGTCCATCGTGCAGCTCGACACCGACATGCGGGACAACTGGGGCACGGCGCCGATGATCCGCAACGTGGGTGAGGCGAGTGACCTCGGCGGCAACGCCCTCGCCGTCACGAAGTCGAGCAAGCACCCCGAGCTCGCGGCCGAACTCGTCGCGATGATCACCTCGCGGCCGAAGATGCAGCAGTTCTGCCACGACGGCAACTGGCTGCCCGCCCGCGAGTCCCTCGACGCGGCGGACATCGGGTACGCCGCGAACTCGGACACCATGCAGCGGTTCATCGACCAGGGGTCGACCATCCCGCTGTCGATGGTGAAGGCCGAGAGCGGGCAGTACTTCTCGTCGCTCAACGCGGTGTTCGCCGACTACCTCGACCTGTGCCTGCTCGGGCAGCTCAGCCCGAAGGAGGCCTCGAGCCAGATGATGGAGGCGATGCGCAGTGTCACTGCGAACTGAGACCGCGCCGGTCCGGACCACGGCGTCGACCGCACCGCCCACCGGTGGGCTCCCCGCCGGCGGTGCCGCACGACGACGCCAGGGCCGGTTCGTCCCCTGGGTGTTCGTCGGCCCCGCGGCGCTGCTGTTCCTCGGCTTCTCGCTCATCCCGATCGTGACCGCGATCGCCCTGAGCTTCCAGGACTCGAGCACCTCGCTCGGCGACGGCACCTGGGTCGGCGGGAAGAACTTCGTCGACATGGGCTCCGACCCGCTGATCGGGACGGCGCTGCGGAACACGCTCGTCTTCACGATCGGGACCGTCCCGACCGCGATGGCGATCGGCCTCGCCCTGGCGGTGGCGCTGAACCGACCGCTGCCCGGGCGTTCGGTGTTCCGTGCGCTCTTCTTCGTGCCGATGGTCGCCGCCGGCGTCGTGGTCGGGGTCATCATGTCGTGGATCTTCAACGGTGACTACGGCGTCGTGAACAACCTGCTCGAGGCGCTCGGTCTCGGCCGCGTGCCCTGGCTGACCGCGCCCGGCTGGGCGATGGCGACCCTGGTGATCGTCGTCGTGTGGACCCGGATCGGGTTCTGCATGGTGATCTACCTCGGCGCGCTGCAGTCCGTGCCCGCCGAGCTCAAGGAGGCAGCCGCGATCGACGGTGCCTCGCGGTGGGTGCGGTTCCGGACGATCACGTGGCCGCTCCTGCGACCGACGACGTCGATCCTGCTCATCCTCAACGTGGTGTTCTCGCTGCAGGCGTTCGACGTCATCTACGTGATGACCGGCGGCGGCCCCGGCTTCTCCACCACGGTGCTCATCCAGTACGTGTTCCGGTCCGCGTTCATCGACGCGCGGATGGGGTACGCCGCGGCGCTCGGGCTGGTGCTCGTCGCGATCCTGCTCGTGTTCACGCTGCTCCGGCAGCGGGCCAACAAGAAGGCTGAGGAGGCCATCTGATGGCACTGTCCGTTGCGGGGTCGACCCGCGCCTCCCGTCCGACCGCCGCGCCGCGGAAGCCGCGCCCGGGCCGCTGGGTGCTCGTCGCCGGACTCACCGCGCTGGCGATCCTGATGGTCTTCCCGCTGTACTGGATGGTCGTCTCCGCGCTCACCCCTGGCGGCCAGTCGCAGAGCGGCACGTTCTCGCTCTTCCCGACCCGGCCCACCTTCGAGAACTACACGCAGGTGTTCAGCACGCAGCCGGTCTGGCGGTGGCTCGGGAACTCCGCGCTCATCACCAGCGTCGGCACCGCGCTGAGCGTCGTCGTCTCGCTGATGGCCGGGTACGCCCTGGCGAAGTTCCGGTTCGTCGGGCGGGGGCTGCTCTACTCGGCGTTCCTCGTCACGATCATGATCCCGATCCAGGTCACCCTCGTGCCGAGCTTCCTCGTCGTCGCGAAGATCGGGCTCGTCGACTCCCCCTGGGCGGTCATCCTGCCGACGGTGTTCGACGTGGTCGGGATCTTCATCGCCCGGCAGTTCATGCTCGGGGTGCCGGACGCCCTGATGGAGGCCGCGCGGCTCGACGGCGCCGGCGAGTTCCAGACCTTCTTCCGGGTCGTGCTGCCGACCTGCGGTCCCCTCGTCGGGGTACTCGTGATCCTCGGGTTCATGACCCGGTGGAACGACTTCCTCTGGCCGCTCGTCGTGCTGCAGGGCAACGAGAACCTCACGGTGCCGGTCGCGCTGTCCACGCTGACGAACAACCCGGCGTTCAGTTCGCCGTGGGGTGCCGTGATGGCGATCGCCACCGTGACGGTGCTGCCGCTGCTCGTGGTCTTCCTGGCGTTCCAGCGGCAGTTCGTGCAGGGCATCGCCTCGACCGGGATCAAGTAGGCCGCGGGCGCGCGAGCGTACCTGGTCGGAACGGGCGTACCTGGTCGATTCTTTCGACCAGGTACGCCCGTTTCGACATGCCAGCGCACCCGCGATGGGAAGGAACGACCGGGCAGCACGGTCAGACCGCGGCGCGGAGCACGGCCCCCACGACGCGCGCCGGCTCGGGCAGCCGCTCGTTCGTGGCCGACGCCCGGAAGGAGTCGAGTGCGAGCGCGGCGAACCGCCGCGCGGCACCGAGTCGCTCGGCCGGGTCGTCCCCGCCCAGCCCCCGCGCCGCGAGCAGCACGAGGAGCAGGTCGTCGACGACGAAGTCCGACCGCAACCGCCCCGCGGCCTTGGCTCGCAACGCCAGGTCCGCCATCGCGTGCAGGAGCTCGGCGCGGTGCCGGGCGAGCCGGTCGGACACCTGACCCGCGGCGACGAGCGCATCGACGAAGCCCTGGTTGCGGGCGTTCAACTCGACGGTCCGCTCGACGACGGAACGCAGGCCCAGCCAGGGGTCCGGGAGCGCTGCACCCTCGAGGACGATGCTCCGGCAGAGTTCGAGCTCGTCCTCGAACGCGGCGTCGACGAGGTCCTGCCGGGTCGGGAACCGCCGGTAGAGCGTCGCCGGCCCCACCCCCGCGTGCCGGGCCACGTCGCGCATCGTCACGTCGAGGCCGCGCGCGCCGAACAGCTCGCGCGCGGCCTGCAGCACGCGGTCGCGGTTCTCGCGTGCGTCGGATCGGAGGTGAGACGTCTCGTCGGTCATCGCTCCCATTTTAGCCAAGTGGACGCGGGCGTCCGTTAGCGTCGCGAGCATGCACGCAGTCACCATCCAGTCCTTCGGCCCGCCGGACGGCCTCGTCCCCACCGACCTCCCGGAACCCGTCGCCGCGCGCGGCCAGGTCCTCGTCGACGTCGAGGCGATCGGCGTCGGCGGCGTGGACGCCGTCATCCGGCGCGGGACCATCGCGCGCGCCGGCCTCGAGCCCGGGTACGTCCCGGGCAGCGAGGTCGCCGGGCGCGTCGTCGCCGTCGGGGACGAGCGGGACGCAGACTGGCTCGGCCGCCGGGTCTGGGCGTTCACGGGCGTCGGTGGCGCGTACGCCGAACGGGTCGTCGCCGGGACCGGGGACCTCACACCGCTCGAGGACGGGTTCGACGCCGTGGACGCCGTCGCCCTGGGCTCGGCCGCCCCGGTCGCCCGGTTCGCGCTGGCGACCGCGCACCTCGCCCCGGGCGAACGGGTGCTGGTACGCGGAGCCGCCGGCAGCATCGGGATCGCCGCCGTCGAGCTCGCCGCACAGGCCGGTGCCGCGGCGGTCGCGGTGACGACGGGTTCGGCCGAGCGAGGCGACCGGCTGCGCGGGTTCGGCGCCACCCACGTGCTCGACCGGCAGGGCGCGGGCGACGGGCCGGAGTCGTACGACGTGGTCATCGACGTCGTGGGCGGCCCTGCGATGCCCGCGTTCATCGACCGCCTGGCGCCGAACGGACGACTCGTCCTCGTCGGCGCCGTGGCCGGCATGCCCCCGGCGGACTTCGGTGCACACCTGCTCCGCGGCTTCCAGCAGTCGCGGTCGGTCGCGACCTTCAGCCTCGACTCCGTTCCGCGGGACGCGCTGGCCTCGGCGCGGGCAGAGCTGTTCCGCGCGGCGGCCGCGGGGACGCTGTCCCCGGTCGTCGACGCGGTGCTGCCGCTCGCAGACGCTGCGGAAGCGCACCGCCGCATGGACGACGGCGAGGTCTTCGGACGGATCGTCCTGACGCCCTGATCCCGGTCATGGACGGACGGGAGGAGCGGTGCCAGCTGGCACCGCGCCTCCCGTCCGTCACCTGGTGACGTCAGCCGCGGATCACGGAGATTTCGTCGGCCTGCGGACCCTTCTTGCCGGGGCCGACCACGTAGCGGACGTGGTCGGTGTCCTCGAGCGAGCGCAGGCCCGTCGACGCGACGATGCTGGAGAAGTGGGCGAACAGGTCGTCCGACCCGTCGTCCGGGGTGATGAAGCCGAACCCCTTGTTGTTGTCGAACCACTTGACGGTTCCGGTGGGCATCAGAGCCACCCCTCTCAGTGGATGCGCAGTTGCGCGACCATCGGGCAGGCGAACGGGTCACGGGCGGCGAGCCCGACCCGGTTGAGGTACCGGACGACGATGCCGTACGAGCGCAGCAGGGTGGTCTCGGTGTAGGGCACGTCGAGCGTGTCGCAGTGGTCGCGGACGAGCAGGCGGGCCTGCTTCAGCGCCGGACGCGGCATCGACGGGAACAGGTGGTGCTCCACCTGGTAGTTCAGGCCGCCCATGAGGAACGAGACCCACCAGCCACCGCGGATGTTGCGGGAGGTGCGGACCTGGCGCGAGAAGAAGTCGACCTTGGCGTCGTGCGCGATGGTCGGCATGCCCTTGTGGTTCGGGGCGAACGAGGCGCCCATCATCACGCCGAAGACGGCGAGCTGGACCCCGAGGAACGCGCAGGCCATGCCGAACGGCAGGAACCAGAACACGATGGTCAGGTAGATGCCGAAGCGGGCGACGAGCAGGCCGGCCTCGAGCCAGCGGTGCTTCACGTCGGCCTTCGTGCCGTTGCCCGTGACGATGCTCATCACGGCGTAGCGGTGCAGGTTCAGGCCCTCGAGCGTGAGGAGGGGGAAGAACAGCCAGCCCTGGAAGCGCATGAACGTCGTCATGAGCGGGCCCTTCACCGACGCGGCGTCCTCCGGCAGGAAGCGGATGCCGTCCGGCGCGATGTCCGGGTCCTTGCCGACGGTGTTCGGGTTGCCGTGGTGGCGGGTGTGCTTGTTCATCCACCACGAGTAGCTGAGGCCGACCATGAACGTGCCGAGCCAGCGGCCGGCGTGGTCGTTCCACTTCTGCGAGGCGAAGACCTGGCGGTGCGCGGCCTCGTGCGAGAGGAACGCGAACTGCGTGAAGAGAACGCCGAGGGCTCCGGCGACGATGAGCTGGAACCACGAGTCGCCGAGGAACGCGAACGCGACCCAGGCGAGGGCGAGGGTGCCGATGAGGGTTCCGAACAGGGACCAGTAGAAACCGGTGCGGCGGCGCAGGAGGCCGTCGTCCTTCACCTGCGCCAGCAGCGCGGAGTAGGTCGAGGTGCCCTTGCGGGGACCTGTTGCGGGACGGGTGCGGGTGTAACCCGGTGCGAGCGGAGTGGTGGTCATGAGGACCGACCTTCCGTTACGGATCGGTCCTTCAACCAATGCGAGTGAGTTCACGCGTTTGCGCTTGGCGCGACACTAGGGGCCGAACATGCGTGTTCGCCTGGGAGTCCGGTTTGCGTCGGATCGTCTGCCACGGCCGTCCGGCGGTTCGTCTGCCACGATCGACGCATGCCTCTCGACGGACGTCCCCTCGAACGCCTCGGCTTCCTCACCATCGGGTCGTTCGACCCCGCACGGCCCCGACTCGGTCACGAGGAGACGCTCCGGGTCATCGAGCGCGCCGAGGCACTGGGCTTCGACAGCGCGTGGTTGCGGCACCGGCACGTGCAGCACGGCATCTCCTCCCCCGTCGCACTGATGGCGGCCGCCTCGCAACGGACCTCCCGGATCGCGCTCGGGACGGCCGTCACACCGATCGGCGCCGAGAACCCGTTCCGGCTCGCCGAGGACCTGGCGACAGTCGACGTGCTCCTCGGCGGCCGTCTCAACCCCGGTTTCTCCTCAGGCACCCCGATGCACTACGACCTCTACCGGGACGCGCTGTACCCGGACACCGCCGAGCAGGAGGACTTCAGCGACGCCCGACTCCTGCGCTTCCGTGACCTCGTCCGGGGCGAGCCGGTCGTCGAAGTCGCCGAGCAGCGCGGCATCGAGGAGTTCGCCACGACCGTCCAGCCGCAGAGCCCCGGCCTCGCCGACCGCCTCTGGTACGGCACGGGCAGCACGCGGTCAGCGGTGTGGGCGGCGCAGAACGGCTTCCACCTGCTCACCTCGAGCGTGACGCGGAGCGAGATCGGCACGGACTTCGCGACGAACCAGCGCGCCCAGGTCGACGCCTACCTCGAGGCGCACCCGTCCCCGGGGACCGCCCGCGTGTCGCAGGGCCTCGTCGTGATCCCCACCGACACGGCGACACCCTCGCAGGCGGCTCGCTACCGCGCCTACGCCGAGGGTCGGTCGGGACGCGTCGGGGTGCCGATGGGGCCGGGGAAGCTGCTCTTCGCCGCCGATCTGGTCGGGACGTCGACCGAGATCGCCGATCGGCTGCGCGCGGACGCCGGGTACCAGGTGGCTACCGAGGTCGCGTTCGCGCTGCCGTTCTCGTTCGAGGCGGAGGACTACGCGCAGATCGTCACGGACATGGCGGAGCGGCTCGGGCCGGCGCTCGGGTGGGCGCCGGGGTCGGCCGGCGGGCGCTGAGGCGGTCGCTGACCGGCGATCGAGCCGGATCCGCATCGGTGCGCGGTTCGACCGATGCCGTTGACGGACGGGAGGCGCGGTGCGGGCCCGCACCGCGCCTCCCGTCCTCGGTGTGCGCGCGTTCGACGGCGGCACGGCCGACGCGGGGGCGTCGGCCCGACGGTGGAGGTCCCACACCCAGCGGGCCCCCACCGGGGTCGCGCTCCTAGGACCCGATGCCGAGGTGCGCACCACCGGCGACGTCCAGGGAGACCCCCGTGACGTACCGGTTCGCCCGGTCGGTGAGGAAGGTGATGGCGCTCGCGACCTCGTCGGGCTCGGCGAACCGCCGCATCGGCAGCTGGGCGGCGCGGGCGTCGCGAGCGGCCTGCGCGGACCCCGACTGGTCGGCGAGCTGCGACCAGAGCGGGGTG
Source organism: Curtobacterium sp. SORGH_AS_0776 (assembly GCF_031453355.1). Taxonomy (NCBI): domain Bacteria; kingdom Bacillati; phylum Actinomycetota; class Actinomycetes; order Micrococcales; family Microbacteriaceae; genus Curtobacterium; species Curtobacterium sp. SORGH_AS_0776. The sequence goes on along the minus strand of NZ_JAVIYU010000001.1, from coordinate 2,129,239 downwards.
TTCACCGGTCCGGGGTTGACGGCGTTGACCGAGATGCCCGCCGGGCCGAGGATCTTCGCCATCGACCACATGATGTGGAGCACCGCGATCTTGCTGGCGTTGTAGGGCAGGTAGTCCACCCGCGCTTCCTTCGCGGCCACCGACGACAGCAGCAGGATGGTGCCGGCGGTCCCGGCGTCGCGCATCGTGTTCGCGACTTCGCGCGTGATGGTGAACGTCCCGGTGGCGTTGATGCGCATGATGCGCTCGAACTCCTCGGTCGTCGTCACGAGTGGGTCCGGGGTCCCGCCGAGCACGCCCGCGGCGTGCACGAGGACGTCGATGCGTCCGTGCTCGGCGACGACCTGTCGGACGACGTCCGCGGTGCGCTGCTCGTCGGTGACATCGAGCTCGAGGAACCCGTCGATCGGCTGGCCGTCGAGCGGGGCGCGGTCTGCTCCGACGACGAGGTCGCCGCGAGCACGGAGTGCGGTGACCACGGCGGCGCCGATCCCGCCGCTCGAGCCGGTGACGAGCGCGATCTGGCGATCCGCCGTCGCTGCTACTGCTTCGCTCTGCTGGACCATGTGCGTCCTTCCTGTTCCTCGGTCGGCAGCCCTGCCGCGGCGAGGATCCGATCGAGGAGTTGTTGGGTCTTCACTGCTTCCCACCCGGAGGTGAGGGGTTGCTGCCGGTCGCGGACGCGGTCGAGGAAGTGGCGGACGGCGTCGGCGAAGCCGAAGCTCTCGGTCGCCGTCGCCCAGCCGAACGCCTCGGGACTCATCGAACGCACCGTGCGGACGCCGTCGACGGTCACCGCGACGGAGTCCGGCGCGATGACCTCGGCGGAGCGCATCTGTCCGTACGCGTCGAGCTTCTCGCCCCAGGCGCCGGCGGCACGAGCCGCCACGAGGACGCCGGTGTTCCCGGTCGAGAACCGGACGAGTGCCGCGGTGCCGTCCTCCTCCCACTGGTCCGTCCCGGCGGCCGCCGCCGTCACGTCGACGACGTCCCCGCCGCAGAACCACCGGAGCAGGTCCACCATGTGGATGGCGTTCTCGAAGGTCGCCCGGTACTCCGAGCCGGCGCGGTTCTTCTGCGCGACGCAGAACGACGCGCCCGACTCCCCGAACGCCTCGCGCGCGGCGACGTAGACCGGGGCGAAGCGTCGGTTGAGCCCGACCATGAGGACCCGACCGTGCTCGTCGGCGAGTTCGGCGAGGCGGACCGAGTCGGCGGCGGAGGTGGCGAGGGGCTTCTCGCAGAACACGTCGACACCGGCACGGAGCGCGCTCTCGACCGCGGCGACGTGCTCGGAGCGCGGGGTGAGGACGAAGACCGCGTCGAGCGTCTCGGCCGCGAGCATCTCGTCGACACTGCGGTACACCGCGCCGAACCCCCACCGCCGCTGCAGGGCGCTCGGGTCGTCGCGCCGCGACACCAGCGCGCGCAGCTCGACGTCGCCACGCTGCACGAGGGTCGGCAGCTGCGCGATGCTGGCGATGTTGCCGGCACCGACCACGCCGATGCGGAGCGCGCTCACGAGCGGACCCCGGCGCCGTGGTCGGCCCCGTGCAGCTCGAGCTGGAGCAGGAGGTTCCGCAGGTGGTCGGCGCCACGCCGGAACCCGGTCTCCGGGTCGTCGAGGTCCTGCGGGTGCCACCGGTACTCGTACTCGAGGGAGAGCACGTCGTCGTAGCCGACCTCGAGCAGGCGTCGGAGGATCCGCGACCAGGCGAGCGAACCGTCGCCGACGACGCGCGACGTGACGGCGCGCTCCTCGGCGTGCACCCGGGCCGTCTCCGAGGCGACGAACGGAGCGTCCGGGTCCTTGAAGACGAGGTCCTTGACGTGCACGTGGCCGATGAGGTCCCCCTGCACGGCGAACGCCGCGTCGACGTCCTCGTCGTGGGTGAAGGTGAGGTTCGCCTGGTCGTAGAGGACCCGGACGGCGGGCGAGCCGACCGCGCGGACGAGGGCGGCCGTGTCCCGGGCGGTCTGGGTCATCGTGCCGAAGTGGTTCTCGGCGCAGAGCACGACACCGGCATCGGCCGCCGGGCCGGCGAGGTCCTCGAAGGAGCGGACGAGCTGCGACCAGTGCGCCGCGTGGTCCTGCTGGTCCGGCTGCCACGCTCCGGAGTACACGCGCACACGGTTCGCACCGATCGCCTGCGCGGTGTCGATCGCCGATCGCAGTTCGTCCACCGCGTCGCTGCGGACGCGCTCGTCGGTGGCGTTGATCGCGGTCGTGTACGGGGTGAGCCCGACGATCGGGATCCCCTCCCCGTCCGCGACCCGGGCCGCCTCGGCCGCGGCAGCCGCGTCACGGACCGGCAGGCCGCTCCGGTAGTCGTCCTGGTAGATGACCTCGGCGGCGTCCAGGCCGGCGCGGCGGAACAGTCGGAGTGCTTCGGGAACGGTCTGGTCGGGCGTGCCGAGCGTGTGGCCGGCGATCTTCATGGGAGGTCCTTCGTGGTCGTGGTGGTCGGCGTCGTCCAGTCGGCGGGTCCGACCAGGCGTGGAGGGTCCTGCACCCGTGAGCGGTCGACGAACTCGAGGATGAGTCCCCAGTCGGTCCGCGCGTACACCCAGCGGTTCCCGGCGACCGCGGGGCTGTCACCCCCGACCTCCTTGCGGTGCCCGAGCACCTCGACGCTCGGGTGCTCCGCGATGGCCTCGACGACGGCGTCGACGTCCTCGACCACGAAGCAGAGGTGGTGACCGCCGGCGTCGCTCGCACGGGGGAACACCGCGGACCGGTCGTCGCTCCACCACTGGAACAACTCGATGTTGAGGTTCGGCGGCAGACGCAGCATGGCCAGCTCGAGACGCGCGTCCGCGGGCACACCGAAGTGCAGCGGCATGAACGACGCGTCCGGTCCCCGGGTGGAACGGTAGAGCTCCTCGGCGCCGAGCACGCCGGTGAAGAAGGCGATCGCTGCCTCGAGGTCGGGGACGGTGAACGCGGTGTGGTCCACCCAGCGCAGGCCCGGCAGCGTCCGGGAGTCGGTCATGATCGGGGTCCTGAGGTCGAGGATCGGATGAGCAGGGACGGTGGGAGCACCTCGTGTCGGACGGGACCGCCGTCGAGGAGGCTCTCGCCGAGATCGACCGCGATGCGCCCGAGGTCCGCGATGGGCTGTCGGACACTGGTGAGCCGGGGCGCCACGTGCGCGCCGAGGTCGAGCCCGTCGAACCCGACGACGGACACCTCGTCCGGCACGCGGTGACCGCGCGCTTCGAGCTCGGCGATCACGGCGAACGCGATGACGTCGTTCGACGCGATGATCGCGGTGGCGCGGACCGGCTCGGCGAGCCAGTGATCGACGATGCCGCGGCCGAGTTCGACGCCGTCCGGTGCACCGAGCACGAGCGGCGCGACGCCGTGTCCTGCCGCGATCTCCTCGTACGCCTCGTGACGGTCCTGCGCCGTGTAGGTGCCGACGATGCCCGGGGCGTACGCGATGGCACGGTGCCCGAGCAGCGCGAGGTGCTCGAACGCGAGCTCGACACCCCGGCGGCTGTCCACCGTCACGGTCGGCACCGTCGGGTCGTCCTCCACCCGGTCGAGCACGACGACGCGGTTCCCCGAACCGTAGGTCCGCAACGCCTCGAGGTCGACGCGGGTGGACGGAGCGACGATGCCGAACGGTGAGTACATCGCCTGCATCGCGGTGACGTACCCGGCCGTGGAGCTGCCGTCGTTCTCGGTGACGCAGAGGACGAGCTGGTAGCCGCGCTGTTCCGCCGCCGCGGCCGTCGCCCGCGCGAGCTCGGCGAAGAAGGGGTTGGTGATGTCCGGGATGACCAGCGGCACGAGTGTGCTGGACCGGCGGCGGAGCGCTTGGGCGAGCGGGTTCGTGGAGTACCCGAGCTCTGCAGCGACCCGGAGCACGTGTTCGCGGGTCTGCGCCCGGACGGCGGTCGGGTTCGAGAACGCGCGGGAGACGGTCGAACGGTGCACACCCGCCGCCGCCGCGACGTCGTCGATGCTCGCGTCGGTCATCGCTGCACCCCCTCGGATCCGCCGCCGTGCCAGATGCGGGCCATCGTGTCCTCCAGGTCGTCGAGCGTGGGCATGCCACGGAACCCGTCGGCGAGCGCATCGGCGACCGCGTCGACGAACCGCGTGTAGAGCGGGTCGCTGTCGACGTCGATCACGGTCTGCTCGGTGACACCGTCGGTCCCGGTGAACCGCGCCGTCCCGTCCGTGTCGATCGAGACGAACCCGTCCGTGCCGGCGGCGGTGAAACTGCAGTAGCGCTTGGCTGGCGCGTCCGGGAAGGCGTAGCCGACCTCGATGACGGCCTCGGCGCCGGCGTCGGTCGTGAGCACCAGTGTGGCGTGGTCCTCGACGGTCTCGCCGTGCAGCGCGTGACTGCGCGATCGGAGGCTGACCGCCGCCGGACCGAGGTGCTGGAGCGCGAGGTCGACGAAGTGCGGCCCGAGGTTGACGAGCGCTCCGCCGCCGGCGCGCGCCGGGTCGAGCATCCAGGGGCTCCCGCCGTGGCGGTACCGGCTCGGCGGACCGGCGATGAACGACGCGCGCTCATAGCTGATCCGACCCGCTTTGCGGAGCCAGGCATCGACCGGCCCGCCGCGCTGCACCAGCGCGACCGTGGCCGGGACGTCGGCGGCGTGTGCGGCGGCGACGACGGAGCGGAGTTCCGCCAGGTCCACGCCGAGCGGCTTCTCCACGGCGAACGGGATCCCGCCGTCGACGAGCGTCCGGCAGACGGCCGCGACCTCGTCGTGCGGGCTGAGGACGTAGGCCAGATCGATGTCCGGGAACGCGAGCGCCTCGTCGACCGAGGCGACGATCGGGGCGTCCCAGGCGGCACCGTCGGCGACGGCGGCGGGCTGGGCGTCCTGGACGGCGAGCACGTCGTGCCGACGCAGCACGGCGTCGCGGTACAGCGGCGTGTGCCAGTGCGAAGCGCCCAGGACGACGACACGGGTGCGGCCGGGTTCGCTGGATGCGGGTTCGCTGGTCACGTGACTTCCTCGTCGTTGCGGAGCATTTCTGAGATCGATTGCTGAGATCGATTGCAGTGATGGTGCCACGCGGGTCGAAACCGTGTCAAGGCTGGGAGTCCGCTGAGTCGACGGCGTCCGAAAAGTGGTGTATCCACTTGACCCATGCCTCAGAAACTCGACGTCCTCAACACCATCCGCGACTCCGGCAACGTGCTCATCGTCCGCCTCGACACCGCCGACAAGGCCTTCGACGCCGCTTCGGCCGCGGTCGAGGGCGGCATCCGCGCCCTCGAGATCACGCTCTCGATCCCCGGAGCACTGCGGGTCATCGAACGGCTCTCCGAACGCTTCGCCGATCGCGACGTCGTGTTCGGCGCCGGCACCGTCCTGGACGAGCACGCGGCGTGGGCGAGTATCCAGGCCGGCGCACGGTTCCTCGTCAGCCCGAACCTCAACCCGGCCATGATCCGGGTCGCGAACCGCTACCAGGTCGCGACGATCAGCGGCGCCTACACGCCCACCGAGGTGCTCGACACGGCCGAAGCCGGTTCGGACATGGTGAAGATCTTCCCGACCGAGGCCGGGGGGATCCCGTACGTCAAGGCCATGCTCGCCCCGCTCGCGCAGATCCCGATGGTGCCGGCCGGCGGCGTGACGACCGCGAACGTCGGCGAGTGGTTCGCCGCCGGGGTCACTGCCGTCGGCGTCGGCAGTGCGATCACGAAGGCCGGCGGCCCCGAAGGCGACACCACGAAGATCACCGCGGCCGCTGCGGAGTTCGTCGAGGCGATCGAGCGGGCACGGAGGTGACGGGGGCGCTGCCCAGCGCGTTCATCACGCTCGGAGGCGCTGGGTCCGGCAAGAGCACCGTGTCGAAACAGCTCAGCCGGATGACCGGAGCCGTGTACCTCGACAAGGACACGATGTCCGGCGCCCTGGTCCAGGCGGCCCTCGAGGCACTCGGACACGACCCCACGGATCGCGAGTCGAACCCGACCTACGTCGAGCGGATCATGCCGCTCGAGTACCGGACGCTGTTCGCCGTGGCCGCGGACAACCTGGCGCTCGGCCACTCGGTGGTGCTCGACGCGCCGTTCGTCGCCTACCTCGACGATCCGGCGTTCCTGTCACGGTCGACGGTCGCTGCCGGCTGGCCCGCCACGAACGTCCACGTCGTCCACGTCCGCGCCTCGGCCGAGATCGTCCGGGCCCGGCTCCAGGAGCGGGGGCTCGATCGGGACCGCGCGAAGCTCGCGGACTGGGACGCGTACTGGGCGCGGTTCGGTGAACGCGCCTGCACCTGGGACGGGGCGCACCACGCCACGATCCGCAACGTCGACGCGGAGCAGGCCGCCGCCGACCTCGAGCGCTTCGTGATCCAGACGAGCGCTTGACAGGCCCCGGGGGCCGTGCGATGGTCTGTAACAGCGTTACCGAGTAACGCTGTTACAGACCCCGATGACGAGGAGAAGCAATGGCGCTCCAGGACGATGTCACCAACGGCATGAAGGTGCTGCACCTGCTCGCACCCGAAGCCGACGGCCTCGGCGTCAGCCAGGTCGCGACCAGCCTCGGTCTCAACAAGGCGATCGCGCACCGTCTGCTCGCCGCCCTCGTCGCGGCCGGCTACGTCGCCCAGAACCCGAAGACCTCGGCCTACTCGGCGACACACCGCCTCGGTGCCCTCGGACTCCTGCAACTCTCGGCGTCCGGCATCGACACGTGGGCACAGCGCGAACTCGACGCGCTCGCCACCACCAGCGAGGAGCTCGTCCGTCTCGCGGTCGCGTCCTCCGACTCGCTGCAGTGGATCGCGAAGGCGCAGGGGTCGAACTCCTCGCTCCGGCTCGACCCGGTCATGGGCCGGGACGCCGTGCCGCACGCGACCGCTTCCGGCAAGGCCTGGCTCGCCACGCTCACCCCGGACGAGGTGCAGCGCGTCATCGACCAGCACCACCTCACCCCGCAGACCCCGCGGACCGTCGTCGACCCCGAGGCACTCGCCGAGGAGCTCGCGTCGGTGCGACACCGCGGGTACGCCACCACCTACGAGGAGATGGACCCGGGCATCAGTGCCGTGGCCGCCCCCATCTTCGGCGCCGGGCGTGACCGTCCCGCCACGGGCACGATCAGCATCGCCGGCCCGTCCGTGCGCATGACCAGGGCCCGTCTGGCCGACCTCGCACCGGCCGTCATCGCGGCGGCCGACGAGATCGCCGCCACCTGGCCGTCCTACGCGTACCTCACCTCGGAATCCGTCAGCGCGTAGACCGAACCCGCACCGCACCTCCCGACCCCCGCGTCCTCCCGCCCGTGGAGGTCCCCTTCTCCGGCGCGCCCTCGCGTCGAACCTCGGCGTGCCCCGAACGCACGACGACCACTCGAACAGGAGAGTTCAATGACGACCTCGCACTCCACGCCGGACCCGTCCGCTCCGGACAGCACCGATCCCCTCGCGCACAAGGGCCGCACGAAGAACCTCGTCGCCGGCACCGTCGGCCACTTCGTCGAGTGGTACGACTGGTACGTCTACGGCCTGCTCGCCGCGATCTTCTCCGCGCAGATCTTCCCGTCGCACTCCGCCTTCGCGTCGCTCATCGCCGCGTTCCTGACCTACGCGATCGGCTTCGTCGTCCGCCCGCTCAGCGGCATCATCATCTCGCCGATCGCCGACCGGTACGGACGACGACGCATCATGGCGCTCGGCATCTCGGGGATGGCACTCGGCGCCCTGATCATCGGGCTGACGCCGCCGTACGCGACCGTGGGCGTCCTCGCCCCGATCATGTTCGTCGTCGCCAGGATCCTCCAGGGCATCTCCGCGGGCAGCGAGGGGCAGAGCGCCATCGCGTACCTCGTCGAGCACGCGCCGGCGAAGCGACGCGGCCTCTTCGGGTCCCTCACGAACCTCGCCAGCGGTCTCGCCACCCTCGCTGCGACCGGCGCCGCTGCGATCGTCACCTCGGCGTTCGCCCCCGACGCGCTCGCGTCGTACGGATGGCGGATTCCGTTCGTCTTCGGCGGGCTCATCGGCGTCATCGGTCTCATCATGCGAGCCCGGTCCGACGAATCCCCGGAGTTCGAGGCCAGTGCCGCGGTCGACCAGAAGTCCGCACCGAAGAAGCTGCTCGAGCTGCTGCGCAACCACCCCAAGGCGATCATCCAGACGGCCGCGCTGTCCGCCCCCGCTGTCGCCTACTACACGTGGGCGACGTTCCTGCCGACCTACGCCAACCTGACCTCCGGTCGGGACCTGTCGCAGACCCTCGCCGGCAGCGTCATCGGCCTGGTCCTGCTCGTGATCACCGTCCCGCTCACCGGCTACCTGTCGGACCGTCTCGGCCGCCGGAAGATCTTCCCCATCATCGGCGCGATCGGCATGGTCGTCCTCTTCTACCCGCTCCTGCTGCTCCTGAACCAGCCCGGCTTCGGCGTCTACATCCTGGTGGCCGCCTCCGGATGGGTGGTCCTCGGCATCTGGCAGGCCGTCTACCCCACCATCCAGGCCGAGCTCTTCCCGGCGGCCGTCCGCGTCTCCGGCATCGGGTTCGCGCACCAGATCGTCATCGCGGTCTTCGGCGGCACCGCACCGCTCATCGCGGCTGCGTTCGTCGGCTCCGGTCACCCGATGCTCGTCGCCGTCTACATGATCGTCATCGTCGCGATCTGCCTCGTCGTGTACTTCACCCTCCCCGAGACCGGCAGCCGGAACCCACAGGCAACCGTCTCCGTGACGGACAGCATCGCCGTCGTCGAGGACAAGTCCGCGAAGACGACCGCCGACACGACGGACGTGCAGAACGAGTCCTCGCAGGTCTAGCCCGACGAGGACCCGGAACGACAGCGGCACAGAACCGAACGGAAGTCCCACATGATCATCAACACCTTCTCCTACCTCTGGTCTGCGACGGCCACCGATGCGATCTCCGAACTGATCGACCACGGCTACACGACGTTCGAGATCCCGATCAGCTCTCCGCACTGCTGGCCGGAGGAGATCGACGCCGCCGAACGGACGTCGACGCGCGCTCGTCTCGACCAGGCGGGGGCGTCCATCCGGTCGCTCAACGCCGGCGGGTACGACCTGAACCTCGCGAGCCCCGCAGCGAGCATGCGGCGCAAGAGCATCGAGCACATCACCTCCGTGATCGATCTGGCCGCGGAGTGGGGTGCCCGGGACGTCGTCATCTCCCCGGGCACACGGCGGCCCATGATCTCGCCGACGGTCGACCAGGTCCACGGCTGGATGTACGAGAGTCTCGACGAACTCCTCCCGATCGCTCGCCGGAGCGGACAGCGGCTCCTCTTCGAGAACACGCCGTACTGCTTCGCCCCGACGATCGGCGACCTCGCCCGGATCGTGAGCACCGTCGACGACGATGCGCTCCGCATCGTGTACGACGCCGCGAACGCCGCGTTCATCGAGGAGGACCCGGTCGCCGGTCTCCTCGCGCACGCCGACTCCATCGCGCTGATGCACGTCTCGGACACCGGCCTGGAGACCTGGGGGCACGACCCCATCGGCACCGGGGTCATCGACTGGCGAGCGCTCGGCGCCGCGGTCGACTCGACGATCGGTACTGAGAACGTCGTGCTCGAGGTCATCCGCGAGGAGAACCCCGTGCTGGAGTTCGACAAGGCGATGACCGAACTGCGCACCACCGGCTGGGACGTCGCGGCCTGAACGCCGCCCACGGTCCCCGACACACACACCACTAAGGAGAACGGCAATGAGAGCACTGGTCACCGGCGGAAGCAGCGGCATCGGCGCAGCGGCGAGCGTGCGACTCGCAGAGGCTGCGTTGGCCCGGGGCGAGCAGGCGATGATCGCCGTCGCCGGGCACGAGGCCAACGATCGTCAGCAGGAGGTCGTCGGGACCATCCGCGGCATGGGCGGCACCGCCATCGCCCTGACCGGGAACCTCGGCGACCCTGCGGTCCCGAGCCGGCTCGTCGGCGACACCGTGGATGCGTTCGGTGGCCTGGACGCCCTCGTCGCGAACGCAGGCGTCGCGAACCCCGCACCCCTGAACGACGTCAGCCTCGAGGACTGGGACGAGATGTTCGCGGTCAACCTCCGCGGCGCGTGGCTCCTGGCGAAGGCGAGCTTCGCGCACCTGCAGGCCAGCGGTGGCTCCGCGTGCTTCACCTCGTCGATGTCCGGACAGCTCCCCCACGCCGGCTCCGGACCGTACAGCCCGACGAAGGCAGCATTGACCCTGATGGCGCAGACGTTCGCCCTCGAGTGGGCGCCCGACGGCGTCCGCGTGAACGTGGTGTCCCCGGGCATGACCCGGACCGCGATGACCGAGAAGATGTACCTGGACCCCGACGTGAAGGCCGCGCGCGAAGCGATCATCCCGCTGCACCGGATCGGTGATCCCCTCGACATCGCCAACGTCATCGAGTTCCTCGTGTCGCCGCTCGCCGGCTACGTCACGGGCCAGGACATCTGCGTCGACGGCGGGTTCTCGAAGTCGATCCTCAGCCACATTCCCGGCCGACCCAGCTCGAAGTGACGCGTCACCGCTCGGCGGCGCGTCCACCCGCGCCGCCGAGCGCGCCCCTGTACGACTGAAGCCCCGACGGAACCAGCGTTCCGTCGGGGCTTCCCGGTCGGGCTGACAGGATTTGAACCTGCGACCCCTTGACCCCCAGTCAAGTGCGCTACCAAGCTGCGCCACAGCCCGCGAGCCCCGAGGGACCCACGTCGCCCGCGTCCGACCGGAGCGCGGAGCAACCCGACCAGCATAGCGGACGCCGGACCCCTCCCGCGCCACGCGGTGTCGTCCCGCGCGAGTCGTCCAGCGCGTCGCGGCTCCACACGACACCCGTCGGATTCCCAGGGTCCCCGCCGCCCGGCTCGTAGGGTGGCCCGATGCGTTCCGGTCCCACCTCCCGTGTCCTCCTCGCACTCGCAGCAGCCGGCCTGCTGCTCGGAGCCGCCGGGTGCACCGGGTCACAGACCGAGACACCCCGGCCGACCCTCGCGAAGGCGACGGCGGGGTCCGTGTCGGTCGCGGCCCAGTCCGACGCCGTCGAGCGGTCCGTCCGCACGAGCCGCGCGCTGTTCGCGTCCGCTCCCGGAGCCGTCGTCGCGCCCGCCGACGACGCCGACGCCGTGCGGTCCGCGGCGAGCGCCGCCGAGGCGGCCCACGTCCCGGTCCTCCTCACCGGGAAGGACGAGTCGATGGCACAGGACGAGGCGCCGGGCAAGAACGAGTCGACGGCGAAGGACGGGTCACCGGCGGCGCACGAACTCGAGCGCCTCGGCGCCCGGTGGTACCAGGCCGAGGGTGACGTCGCGATCGACACCGACGTCCCCGAGCAGGACGCGCCGGACGGCGGGGACGCGCCGGAGCCGAGCCGCGCCTCCAGGCAGGCCACCGTCGTCGTGGCGGACGCGACCGCCGACGCCGCAGCCGTGGCGACCGCGAAAGCCGCGGGTGCCCGCGTCGTGACGATGCCGGACGGCGTGACGGACCCCGCGGCCGCGCCGGACGTCGTGACCGCCCTGCACGAGCGGAGCGACCACCCGACGGTGCTGGTGGGGGCGGCGTTCGCCGATCTGCCGGACCCGAAGTGGACCGTCCGTGCCGCCGAGAACGGGTGGCAGCTGCCGGACGGCGGGCAGCGGCCGTTCGACGGCCACCGCTACGTGGCGCTCTACGGTGCGCCGGGGGCGCCCGCGCTCGGCGTCCTCGGCGAGCAGGACCCGACGGCGACGGTACAGCGCGCGAAGTCCGTCGCGGCGTCGTACAAGGGGCTCGGCGACGTGCCGATCACACCCGCGATGGAGGTCATCGCGACCGTCGCCGCCGGGGACGCCGGCGCGGACGGGGACTACTCGACCGAGCTGCCCGTGTCGACGCTCGAGCCCTACGTCAATGCCGCGCACGACGCCGGGATGCCCGTGATCCTCGACCTCCAGCCGGGGCGCGCGGACTTCCTGTCGCAGGCGAAGCGGTACGAGTCGCTGCTGTCGAAGCCGGGCGTGTGGCTGGCGCTCGACCCCGAGTGGCGGCTCGGGCACGACCAGGTCCCGCTCGAGCAGATCGGGAGTGTGAAGGCCTCCGAGGTGAACGAGGTGTCCTCGTGGCTCGCGGACCTGGTCCGCTCGAAGGGGCTCCCCCCGAAGGCGTTCGTGCTCCACCAGTTCCGGCTGTCGATGATCCAGGACCGCGCGTCGCTCGAGCAGCACCCCGAGCTTGACATGCTCGTGCACGTCGACGGGCAGGGGTCGCAGCCGGACAAGCAGGCGACGTGGAAGGCGCTGCACGTCGGGGCGCCCGAGGGCATCCACTGGGGATGGAAGAACTTCTACGACGAGGACCAGCCGATGCTGACGCCGCAGCAGACCATGGCGGACGTGGCGCCGACACCGTCGCTGATTACGTACCAGTAGCGTTTTCCACAGACTGGAGGCGCGGGTCGGGTTTCGTCGGTCGGTGCTGACAGCATGGGGTCATGTCTGTTGCCCCACCACCTGCTCCGCCGTCCCCCGCGATCGCTGCGGAGGCGCAGGAGGCGCTGCACGCCCTGACCGGGCGGCCCGACGCGGTGTTCCACCCCGGGCAGCTCGAGGCGATCTCGGCGCTGGTCGAGCACCGGCAGCGCGCCCTCGTGGTGCAGCGCACCGGGTGGGGGAAGTCCGCCGTGTACTTCCTCGCGACCCTGCTGCTCCGGCGACGCGGGGGCGGCCCGACCGTGCTCGTGTCGCCGCTGCTCGCACTCATGCGCGACCAGGTCGCCGCGGCTGCCCGGGCCGGGGTGCGTGCGGTGTCGATCAACTCGGCGAACGCGCACGAGTGGGGTGAGACGCAGGCGGCGCTCGCACGCGACGAGGTGGACGTCCTGCTCGTCTCCCCCGAGCGGCTCAACAACCCGAGGTTCCGCGACGAACAGCTGCCGACGCTCATCGCCCGCATGGGCATGCTCGTCGTCGACGAGGCGCACTGCATCTCCGACTGGGGGCACGACTTCCGGCCGGACTACCGCCGGCTGGCCGAGCTCATCCGGTCGCTCCCCCACGGCGTGCCCGTGCTCGCCACCACCGCGACGGCGAACGAGCGCGTGGTCGAGGACGTCGCCGAGCAGCTGACCGCCGGCCCCGACGACCCCGTGTTCACCATCCGCGGGTCCCTCGCGCGGGCCTCGCTGCGGCTCGGCGTGCTGTCGCTCCCCGACGCCCGACAGCGGCTCGGCTGGTTGCTCGCGCACCTCGGCGACCTGCCGGGCAGCGGCATCATCTACACGCTCACCGTCTCGGCGGCCGAGGACATCGCCCGGCTCCTGCGCGACAACGGGTACGCGGTCCGCGCCTACACCGGGCGCACCGACACCGACGAGCGCGAGCAGCTCGAGCAGCAGCTCAAGGGCAACGAGCTGAAGGCCCTCGTCGCGACGAGTGCGCTCGGGATGGGGTTCGACAAGCCGGACCTGGGCTTCGTCGTCCACGTCGGGGCGCCGTCCTCCCCCGTGGCGTACTACCAGCAGATCGGTCGCGCCGGTCGCGCCACCGACAACGCCGACGTGCTCCTGCTGCCCGGGCGCGAAGACCAAGAGATCTGGCAGTACTTCGCGAGCGCCTCGATGCCGACCGAGTCCCGGGCGTCCGCGGTGCTGCACGCGCTGTCCCGTGACTCCGCGATGTCGACCGTCGCCCTCGAGGGACTGGTCGACATCAAGCGCTCCACCCTCGAACTCCTGCTCAAGGTGCTCGACGTCGACGGCGCCGTCCAGCGCGTCGCCGGCGGGTGGGTCGCCACCGGGCAGCCGTGGGAGTACGACGCGCCCCGCTACGAGCGGGTCGCCGCAGCCCGCGCTGCCGAGGCCGCCTCGATGCTCGACTACGAGTCCACGTCGCAGTGCCGCATGCAGCTCCTGCAGCAGGACCTCGACGACCCGTCCGCCGAACCGTGCGGTCGCTGCGACAACTGCACCGACGCTTGGTACCCGACGTCGGTGTCGTCGTCGGACGCCTCGGGTGCCGCCGCGGCGCTCGACAAGGTCGGGGTCGAGATCGCCCCGCGCGCCCAGTGGCCGTCGGGCATGTCGTCGCTCGGCGTCCCCGTGCGCGGCAAGATCAGCGCCGACGAGCTCGTCCAGCCCGGACGCGCCGTCGCCCGGCTCACCGACCTCGGGTGGGGTGGGCCGCTCCGTGCCCTCTTCGCACCGGGGGTCCCCGACGCCCCGATCTCGCGGGAGCTCGTCGACGGGTGCGTCCGTGCGCTCAAGGACTGGCCGTGGGAGACCCGTCCGACCGGGGTCGTCGCGATGTCGTCGCGGTCCCGGCCCGAACTCGTCGGGTCGCTCGCGCAGGCACTGTCCTCGATCGGGCGGTTGCAGTTCCTGGGCACCCTCGGTCGGAACGGTGGGACGCCGCGCGGCGACGGTGCGACGAACAGCGCTTACCGGTTGTCGGGGGTGTGGGACACGTTCGTGGTCGATCCGGCGCTCGGGGCCGCGCTGCAGTCGCACGAGGGGCCGGTGCTGCTCGTGGACGACCTCGTCGACAGTCGGTGGACGATGACCGTGGCGGGGCGCGAACTGCGGCGGGCGGGGGCGTCGGCCGTGCTCCCGTTCGCGTTGGCCACGGTCGCCTGACCCCGGCGTCAGCCGCTCGGGTTGCTCAGGCCGTCGGCAACCCACTGCAGGAAGACGACGACGGCCGCGTCGACCAGGAGCGTCCCGCCGGCCACGAACAACCCGGCCGCTGCGACGACGACCGCCGCCGGACGCGGCCCGGGCACCCGGAACAGGGCCACCACCGTGGCGAGGAGCGCGGCGAGCGAGACGATCCCCGTCACCACCCACCACGGTGGGAACCCCTCGGTGAACACGCGCGCCAGGCCGACCGCGTGTGCGACGCCGGCGATCAGTGCGGCGGCCCCGGGCGCGGCGAGCCACCAGCTGCTCGCGCCGACGGTGGTGCGGTCACCGGACGACCGTGCGGACATGTCGGACTCCCCCCCCGGACGCCGCGTCGGGCGCCGCCCCGGCGGTCATCGTCGCACACCGGAGGCGCGGTGCGGACCCGCACCGCGCCTCCAGTCCGCCCCGGCCCGCGGCTCAGGCGCCGATCGCGTCCAGCTCGGCGAGCGCGTCGGACGGCAGGGCGAAGCCTGCCGAGGCGACGTTGTCGCGCAGGTGCGCGACGGACGAGGTCCCGGGGATGAGGAGCATGTTCGGCGAGCGCTGGAGCAGCCACGACAGCGCCACGGTCAGCCGCGACACTCCGAGCCGCTCCGCGACGGCGTCGAGCGCACCGGACTGCAGCGGCGAGAAGCCGCCGAGCGGGAAGTACGGCACGTAGGCGATGCCCTGCGCGGCCGTGCTGTCGACCATCGCGTCGTCCTCGCGGCGGGCGACGTTGTAGAAGTTCTGCACGCAGACGACGGGGGCGATCGACTGCGCCTCGGCGAGCTGCTCGGCGTTCACGGTCGACAGCCCGAGGTGCTTGATGAGGCCCTGCTGCCGGAGTTCGGCGAGCGCTTCGAACTGCGGCGCGAGACTGCCCGGCTCAGGGGCGTCGAACCCGCCGACGCGGAGGTTCACCACGTCGAGCTGCTCGAGTCCGAGGTTGCGCAGGTTGTCGTGCACCTGCTCGACGAGCTCGTGCGGCTCGCGGGCGTGCGGCCATCCGCCGTCCGCATCGCGCCGGGCGCCGACCTTCGTCACGATGTGCAGGCCGTCGGCGTACGGGTGGAGGGCCTCACGGATGACCTCGTTCGTGACGTGCGGGCCGTAGAAGTCAGCTGTGTCGATGTGGGTGATCCCGAGCTCGACGACGGTGCGGAGGACGCGGATCGCCTCGTCGCGGTCGGTGGGCGGCCCGAAGACGCCGGGGCCCGCGAGCTGCATAGCGCCGTACCCGACGCGGGTGAGGTCGAGGTCGTCGGCGAGGCGGAAGGAACCGCCGGGGAGTGTGGTGTCGGTCATGTCCACCACGATGCTCCCGGTCCGCCGGGACGGACAGGTCCCCGTCGACCCTGGGACCACGGGGACCAGGATCGGACCGCGCCGGGTCCGTAGCATCGAGGTGTGAGCGACAACACCCTCGGAGAGTACCTCCGGGCGAGGCGTGCGCTCGTGCGCCCGGAGGACGCCGGGCTGCGCGTCACCGGTGTCCGACGCACGCCGGGGCTGCGCCGCGAGGAGGTGGCGACGCTCGCCGGGATCAGCGCGGACTACTACCTCCGTCTCGAACAGGGGCGTGACCGGAACCCGTCGGGGCAGGTGCTCGACGCGATCGCACGGGTGTTCGGCCTCGACGCCACGGCGACCGCGTACCTGCGGGGTCTGGCCAGCGCGTCCGGATCGGGTGCCGCTGCGCCCGACCGGGCCAGGGGATCCCGGGGAGGCCGGAGTGACCGGGTCCCGACCGGGACGCTGCAGTTGCTCGATGTCGTCGGGTTGCCCGCCTTCGTCGAGAACCGTGCGTTCGACGTGCTCGCCGCCAACCGGCTCGCGTCCGCATTGGCGCCGGGGATGCGTGCCGGCGAGAACCGACTGCGCACGATGTTCCTCGGCCACACCGAGCAGGGGCGCTACCCGGACTGGGAGCAGCAGATGGGCGGCATGGTGGCAGCGTTCCGGTCCTCCATCGGGACCCGTGTGGACGATCCGGCGATCACCTCGCTCGTCGGCGAGCTGTCGCTCGGCAGCGAGGACTTCCGTCGGCTGTGGGCGCGACACGACGTCCGGCCGCTCGCCGGGGGCACCGTGCGGATGTGGCACCCGGAGGTGGGCGAGCTCGAGCTCCGGCGGGAGAAGCTCGGCATCGGCGGGACGGACGGGCAGCTGCTCGTGCTGCACCACGCCGAACCGGGGTCGCCCTCGGCGGGGGCGTTGGCGCTGCTCGGGAGCCTGGCCGCGGGGGCTGCGGGCGGAGCGGCGGGCGGCGCGGGCGGGGCGGCGGGCTGACTCGGAACGACATCGTCGACGTCGTACGACCTCGACTGAGTCGTTCCCCCGCGCGTGCAACGGTGCGCGTCCGCAACGAGCGACATCACCGGTGTCGAACGACGTCGACGATGTCGCATCGGCTCGGCACCACCCAGCGCCAATACCGCGCGCCGCCACCGCCCCCTCAGCCCGCCGCAGGCCCCGAGCGCCGCGCCGGCTTCGGGAACGCGGCCCGCATGTGGTCGGTCGTCAGCACGTCCCCGATGCCGATCATCAGCAGCGAGAACACGATCTGCTCGATCACCATCCAGAACGGGTAGAGCCCCGGGATCGCCGCGATCACGAGCGTCACGACCGGGAAGATCCGGCTGAACAACCGCAGCCGCTGGTACGCCCAGTAGTACCCGAGCTGCGCCCGCCACGCGAACACGTAGAGCGTCAGCGTGATGAGCAAGACGACGGTCGCACGGAACCACACCGCCCAGGGGACCGTCTGCCCGGCGTTCGTCAGGAGGATCGCCACGACGATCGCCGTCAGGCCGACGACGGTCTCGGCGACGAGCAGCCACCGGATCCACCGGAAGGAGCGGACGGTCTCGGGGTGGTCGAGCATGTCCTCGCGGATGACGTAGTCCGCCTGGCGGCCGCCGGCCAGTCGATCGAGGTGCAGACGGCACCACAGGCGGTCGGCGAGGGCACCGAGCCCGGCGTTCTGCTGCGTCACCCTCCCATGGTGCCGTATCCGGCGGCGCGATCCGGCACCGCACCACCCTGCCGTGTCCCGCGGCACGAACCGGCACCGCGCCACCCTGCCGTGTCCCGCGGCGCGAACCGGCACCGCGCCTCCAGACCGGCGACGCCTCAGTCGGTCGGCAGGAGCGCAGCTCCCCCCAGGACCGCACCGGAGTCGGGGTCCAGCAGGACGAGCGAGCGGACCGGGTCCGGGATGCCGCGGGGTGCCTCGAGGTCGAAGGTGATCGTCCCCACGTCGGACGGGATCGTGCCGAGGTTGTCGTCGTCCTCGTGCCCCGTCCAGAGCCCGGGCCGCGCGCCGACGACCGTGCCCTCGGAGAGCACCACCCGGACCCCTGGCAGCTCCGTGTCCGAGGACGCCACCCGGAGGTCCGTGATCCTGACGAGCAGGTGCTCCCCGGCGCGCGCGATCCGGACGTGTCCCGAGGCGGACCGGTCGTGTCCCGAGGCGATCCCGTCGATCGGAGCGATCGGGACGAGGTCGCCGGCCACCGGCGGGACGCGCCGCCACCACGCGTCGATGGGCGATCCGTCGGCATGATCATCCGTGGCGGGCTCGGGGACCGGGGCGCCGAGCGTGTTCGACGGGGACACGAGCGTGCCGCCCTGCAGACCCTGTTCGGCGAGCGGAGTCGTCGTCGCGACCGGCTCCGCAGCGTCGAGGCCACGCTCGGTCTGGATGGCGCGCCAGGCGACCAGGACCGCGACGAGGGCGAGCAGAGCGACCGCTGCGAACAGCCATCGTCGACTCGCCCTCGTCATGTCGGATCTCCTGGTCGACCTCAGCGCTTGCGGCGCTCGCGCACCCGCATGTTGACGTTGATCGGCGTACCCGAGAAGCCCCAGACCTCGCGCAGTCGACGCGTGATGAAGCGTCGGTACTGCGGGTCGAGGAAGCCCGTCGTGAACAGCACGAACGTCGGCGGCTGGCTCGACGCCTGGGTCCCGAACAGGATGCGCGGCTGCTTGCCACCGCGGACCGGGTGCGGGTGCTCCTGCACGAGCTCGGCGATGAAGGCGTTGACCTTGCCCGTCGGGATGCGGGTGTCCCACGAGTCGAGGGCGGTCTCGAGTGCGGGTACGAGCTTCTCGAGGTGCCGACCGGTGCGTGCGGAGATGTTCACGCGCGGCGCCCACGCCACGTGCGCGAGGTCCTGCTCGATCTCGCGCTCGAGGTAGCGACGGCGGTCGTCGTCGAGCAGGTCCCACTTGTTGTAGGCCAGCACCAGCGCACGACCGGACTCGAGGACGAGGTCGATGATGCGGAGGTCCTGCACGGAGATCGGCTCGGTGACGTCGAGGACGACCACGGCGACCTCGGCCTTCTCGAGCGCCGCGGTCGTGCGGAGCGAGGCGTAGAAGTCGGCCCCCTGCTGCAGGTGCACGCGCTTGCGGATGCCGGCGGTGTCGACGAAGCGCCAGACACGGCCGCCGAGCTCGATCTGCTCGTCCACCGGGTCGCGGGTCGTCCCCGACAGCTCGTTGACGACGACGCGCTCTTCACCGGCGGCCTTGTTCAGGAGCGAGCTCTTGCCGACGTTCGGACGGCCGAGGATCGCGACGCGACGGGGTCCGCCGACCTCCTGCTTGGCGACGGCCGAGGTGTCGGGGAGCGTCTTGATGATGAGGTCGAGGAGATCGGCGACGCCACGGCCGTGCAGCGCCGACACCGGGTACGGCTGCCCCAGACCGAGGTTCCAGAGCTCGTAGGCGTCGAGGTCGCGCCGGTCGTCGTCCGACTTGTTCGCGACGACGATGACCGGACGGTCGGTGCCGCGGAGCATCTTCACGACGTGCTCGTCGGTGGCGGTGATGCCGACCGTGACGTCCACGACGAAGAGCACCGCGTCGGCGAGGTCGATCGCGACCTCGGCCTGGGCGGCGACGGAGGCGTTGATGCCCTTGGCGTCAGGCTCCCACCCGCCGGTGTCGACGAGGGTGAAGCGCTTGTCGTTCCACTCCGCCTTGTAGGCGACGCGGTCACGCGTGACACCGGGGGTGTCCTGCACGACGGCTTCGCGGCGACCGAGGATGCGGTTCACCAGCTGCGACTTGCCGACGTTCGGTCGCCCGACGATCGCGAGCACCGGGTAGGCCGGCAGGTACGTGATGCCGTCCTCGCCGAGCTGCCCGGCTTCGAGCAGGGCGACGTCCTCTTCGTCGAGCTCGTAGTCCTCGAGCCCGGCGCGGAGTGCGTTCGCCCGCTGCTCGGCCTCGGCTTCGTCGAGCCCGGCGATCCGCTCGCCGAGGGCGTCGTCGTACTCGGGGAAGTCGTCGTGTTCTGGGTTGTCCAGCTGCGCCATGTGGGTGTCCTTGCCGGCGACCCTTCGGCCGCGTGTTGTCAGTGCGTGGCCGCGCGTGGCCCTGGTGGTCAGTGCCCGGTCGCGCGGGCCAAGTCGACGACCGCTTGCACGGTCTGGTCGAAGTCGAGGTCGGTGGAGTCGAGCGTCGTGACGCCGTCGGCGGCGTTCATGAAGTCGACGACCTTCGCGTCCGCCGCGTCGCGACGAGCGAGTGCGGCGGAGGTCTCGGCGGCCGACTGGGTGGTGACCTCAGCCGAGCGCCGAGCCATTCTAACGGACTCGGCGGCCGTGAGGAGGATCCGGACTTCGGCGTCGGGCGCGACGACCGTGGTGATGTCACGCCCCTCGGTGATGATGCCCCGGCCCTCGGCCTTGCGCATCACGTTCCGGAAGAGCTGCACGAGCCGCTGGCGGACCTCGGGCAGCTTCGCGATGTGGGCGACCGCGGCGGTGACCTCGGGCGTGCGGATGGCGTCGGTGACGTCGGTGCCGTTCACCTGGACGAAGTAGGCGTCCGGGTCGGTGCCGATCTCGTAGTCGAAGGTGTCCCAGCTCGCCAGGACCGCGGCGGCGTCGTCGAGGTCGACCTGCTGCTGCAGTGCGTGCCAGGCGAGCGCACGGTAGGCAGCACCGGTGTCCTGGTAGCCGAAGCCGAGCACGCGCGCCGCGGCACGGGACACGCTCGACTTGCCGCTGCCCGCGGGACCGTCGACCGCGATCACGAACTTCGCGACGAAGGCGCCGTCCGGCAGTCCGGCCGGCAGGGGGTCGCGCGTCGAACCGGGCTCGCCGCCACCCTGCCCGTCGAGACCGCCACCCGCACCGCCGGCACCGCCGATCGGGCCGGGCTGGTCGCCGGGCGTGGGCAGCCCCGTGTCGGGTCCGTCCGGTCCACCGGTCACGCCGGAGTCATCGTTGTTCAGGCCCATGCTGCTGCGATCCTCCATCCGCGACCCTCGAGTTCGTCGACGAGTCGCTGTTCCTGCTCGGGCACGACCGACACCTCGACGATGCCGATCTGCGCGCCCGGTGAGTGCTCGAGGCGCATGTCCTCGAGGTTGATGCCGATCTCCCCGATGAACGTGAGGAGGGCAGCGATCTGGCCCGGGGTGTCGTCGACGAGGACGACCACCTGGGCGAAGCGCTTCGTGGTGCCGTGCTTGCCCGGCAGCCGTTCGACGCCGCGGTTGCCCGCAGCGATGGTCTCGGCGAGGGCGCGGGGCGAACCGGGGGCGGTCGGGTCGTCGAGTGCGGCGAGCACCCGGTCGAGGTCGTCGCGGAGGTCCGCGAGCACCGGCCGGATGCGCGACGCGTTCGCACCGATGATCTGCACCCACAACCCCGGGTCGCTCGCGGCGATGCGGGTCACGTCGCGGACGCCACCGCCCGCGAGGCCGAGCGAGCCGTCCGGGGCGTCCCGCAGCCGCGAGGCCATCAACGTGGACACCAGCTGCGGCGCGTGCGAGACGTAGGCCACCGCGAGGTCGTGCGACTCCGGTTCCATCGGGACCACGGTCGCGCCGACGTCGAGCGCCAGGTCCTCGACCACGGCGGCACGCTGGTACGTGATGTCGTCGTGCCCGGCGATCACCCACGGCTGCCCGAGGAAGAGGTCGGCGCGCGCGGCGGTCGGCCCGCTGCGTTCGCGGCCCGCCATGGGGTGCGAGCCGATGTAGCGCGAGATGTCGGCGCCGGCTGCCCGGAGCGAGGCGAGCGGCCCCGACTTCACGCTCGCCACGTCGGTGACGACGGCACCGGGGAACGCCGCGAGCTCGCGCTCGACCACCGTCGCGACGACGTCCGGCGGGACGGCCACCACGACGAGTTCCGGACGGTCACCGGGATCCGGTCGACGTCCGGCACCGTAGTCGACGGCGAGCGCCAGGGCTGCGGGCGAGACGTCGTCGAGGACGACCTCGACACCCTTCTCGCGCAGCGCCAGGCCGATCGACGCACCGAGCAGACCCGCGCCGACGATCCGTACGGGTCCGCGGAGCCGCCGGTCGATGGCCGGTTCGGCGAGCGGGGTGGTGGCGTCGGTCACCCCGCAAGCCTACCGATCGTCAGTCCGAGGACTCTTCGCCGTCCGAGGCCTGGGGAGAACCCTTCGCCTCACGGGCGATGCGGAGGAGCGAACCGAGCTCGACCGTCGACAGCTCCCGGGTCTTGCCGATCGGCAGGGACCCGAGGTGCAACGGCCCGAACGACCGCCGGACCAGTTCGAGGACGGGGTGGTCGACCTCGTCGAGCATGCGGCGCACGATCCGGTTGCGACCAGAGTGCAGCGTGATCTCGACGAGCGACTCCCCCCGCGACGACTCGAGCAGGCGGACCTTGTCGGCCGCGATCGGACCGTCCTCGAGCTCCACACCGTCGAGGAGCCGCTGCACCGTCGCGGGGTTCACGTTGCCGCGCACCTTCGCGATGTACGTCTTCGTCACCCCGAACGACGGGTGCGCCAGGACATGCGCGAGGTCCCCGTCGTTCGTCAGCACGAGCAGCCCGGACGTCTCGGTGTCGAGCCGCCCGACGTTGAACAGGCGCTCCTCGTACCGGTCGACGTACTCGGACAGGTCACGACGTCCACGCTCGTCCTGCAGGCTCGAAACCATGCCGGTCGGCTTGTTGAGCAGCACGTAGCGGCGCGAGCTGTCGATCTGCACCGGGACGCCGTCCACCGCGATCTGGTCGGTCTCGGGATCGACACGCCGGCCGAGCGCGTCGACGACCTCGCCGTTGACCGTCACGCGGCCCTCGACGATCAGGTTCTCCGCGACGCGGCGAGATGCCACGCCCGCAGCCGCGATCACCTTCTGCAGGCGCTCCCCCTCTGCCTGGAGGCGCGGCGCGGCCCCGGCGGTCGCCGTCCCGTCCGCCGCGTCCCAGTCCGGGATGATCGGGCGCTCGGGCGTGCCCTCGAGCGGCTGGCCCTGCTGGTCGCGGGCCCCCTCGGGCTGCGGGGTCGTGCGGCGGTCGGTGCCGCGCGGGCCGGTGTTCCGGGGCCGGTCGCCGTTGCGCGCCGTGGTGGTTCCGCCGACGTAGCGTCGGCCGTTGTGCCACACCGTGCTGGGTCGGCCGTCCGGGGCACGGCGGTCCTCGCGGGCCGGGTCGCGGCGGCGGTCGTCGTCGCGACGGGGAGCGTCACGACGGTCGTCACGCCGATCGTCACGGCCGCGGTACCCACCGGACGCGGGGCGCTCGTCACGACCCCGGTACCCGCCGCGGTCGTCGTCACGGCGGTTGAAGCCGCCGCGGTCGCTGCCGCGGCGGTCGTCCTCGCGGCCGACGAACCGACCCCGGTCTCCCCCGCGGTCGTCGCGACCCCGGTACCCGCCGCCGGACGCCGGACGCTCGTCGCGGCCGCGGTACCCACCACCCGAGGACGGACGCTCGTCACGCCCGCGGTAGCCACCGCGGTCATCGTCACGGCGCGGGGCATCACGGCGGTCGTCACGACCCCGGTACCCACCACCGGACGCCGGACGCTCGTCACGCCCGCGGTACCCACCGCCGGAGGCCGGACGCTCGTCACGCCCGCGGTACCCACCACCGGAGGCCGGACGCTCGTCGCGCCCGCGGTACCCGCCGCGGTCATCGTCACGGCGCGGGGCATCACGGCGGTCGTCACGACCCCGGTACCCACCAGCGGACGACGGACGCTCGTCACGGCCGCGGTATCCACCGCCGCTCGACGGACGGTCATCACGGCCGCGGTACCCGCCGCCGCTCGACGGACGCTCGTCACGGCCGCGGTATACACCACCGGACGCCGGACGCTCGTCACGGCCGCGGTACCCGCCGCCGCTCGACGGACGGTCATCACGACCGCGGTAGCCCCCGCGGTCGTCGTCACGCCGGCCGGACCCCGCACGGTCGTCACGACCCCGGTACCCACCGCCAGAGGACGGACGCTCGTCACGGCCCCGGTACCCACCGGAAGCAGGACGCTCGTCACGCCCGCGGTAGCCTCCGCGCTCGTCGCGACCAGCGCCCTCGGACCGGCCACCCGCACGGCCGGAGCCTGCGGTGCGGTCGCGTGACGCGCCTCCAGGACGACCCGCGCCGTCCCGGCCCGCGCCGCCTCGTGGGCCGCCTCGTCGTTCTTCCTCATACGCGGCCATCGGGGATCCCTTCGTTCTGCTCGAAGCCGCCGGCACCGTCGTCCAGGAGGGGCGAGATGAGCGGCAGCTCGTCGAGCGAGTTGATGCCGAGCTGCTGCAGGAGCAGGTCGGACGTGACGTAGTTGATGGCGCCGGTCTCGGCGTCGGTGAACGACTCCTCGATGAGGCCGCGCGCGACGAGCGTGCGGACGACGCCGTCGACGTTGACGGCGCGGATCGAGGCGATCTGCGAACGGGTGATCGGCTGCTTGTACGCGACGACCGCGAGGGTCTCGAGCGCCGCCTGCGACAGGCGGGAGGGGCGTTCGGCCTCGACGAACTGCTCGACCACGTCGTCGAGGTCCTGCCGGACGTAGAAGCGCCAGCCGCCACCGACCTCGCGGAGTTCGAACCCGCGGCGGATCGTGCCGTCGACCCCGTCGAAGTCCGCCACGAGACGCTCGATGGCCTGCCGGACGACGGGGACGGGAGCCCCAACGGCCGCGCCGAGGGACACGAGCGACTGGGGTTCGTCGGCGATCATCAGGATCGCCTCGAGCTGTCGGTCGACGGGGATCTCCGGCCGGGCGGCACGCTCGTGCGCCTCGTGGATCTCGCGCTCGATCGCGCGGGCGTCGGCCATCTCGTCGGCGCCGCCGGGTTCGGCACTGGACGTGTCGTGCACGTCATCCGTCATAGTCGGCTCCCAGGTTGGCGAGGCTCTCGTCGGACCAGTCCTCGGCGGTCCAGCGCAGCGTCAGCTCCCCGAGCGGTTCGAACTGTTCGAACGAGATGGACGCGTTCCGGTACAGCTCCAGGATCGCGAGGAAGCGAGCCACCACGATACCCGTCTCCGAGACGCCGGCGACCAGTTCGCGGAACGAGACGTCCTCGTCGGCACGCGTGCGGAGGATCGAGACGACGATCGCGGCCTGCTCCCGGATGCTGACGAGCGGGGCGTGCAGGTGGTCGAGTCCGACCGTGGGGAGCTCCCGCGGCGCGAACGCCAGGGTCGCCAGCGCGGCGAAGTCCTGCACCGACAGGGTCCAGACGAGCTCGGGGGTCCGGGCGCGGAACCGCTCCTCGAGCCGGACGCTCCGCACGTGGCGTCGGGACTCGGTCAGCCAGCGGGAGCCGAACCAGTCGGCGGCCTGCTTGAACGCCCGGTACTGCAGCAGTCGGGCGAACAGGAGGTCGCGGGCCTCGAGCAGGGCGACGTCCTCGGCGTCGATGAGCTCACCCTGCGGCAGGAGTCCGGCGATCTTGAGGTCGAGCAGCGTGGCGGCGACGACGAGGAACTCGCTGGCCTCGTCGAGTTCGTCCTGGGACTCGGCCTGGCGCACGTACTCGATGAACTCGCCCGTCACGGCGCCGAGGGAGACCTCGGTGATGTCGAGCTCGTGCTTCGTGATGAGCGAGAGGAGCAGGTCGAACGGGCCGTCGAAGTTGCGGAGCCGGACCCGGAAGCCGGCCGCGGTCTGCGTGCCGGCGGGTGCCGGCTGTCCGGCCGGTCCGGTCGCTGGCTGTACGGGTGCCGGCTGCCCGGCAGGTCCGGGTGCCGGCTGTCCGGCAGGTCCGGGGTCAGGCGACGGCGCCACGCTCGACGAGCTCCCTGGCGAGCTGCCGGTACGCGTGTGCGGCCGCGTGGTCCGGCGCGGTCTGCGTGATCGGCCGCGCCGAGACCGTGGCGTCCGGGAACTTCACGGTCCGGCCGATGACGGTGTCGAGCACGCGGTCGTCGAAGGTGTCCACGACACGCTCCATGACCTCGCGCGAGTGCAGCGTGCGCGAGTCGTACATCGTCGCGAGGATCCCGTCGAGCTGCAGCGCCGGGTTGAGGCGGTCGCGCACCTTGTCGATCGTCTCGATGAGCAGCGCCACACCACGCAGGGCGAAGAACTCGCACTCGAGCGGGATGAGGACGCCGTGCGCGGCCGTCAGGGCGTTCACGGTCAGCAGCCCGAGCGACGGCTGGCAGTCGACGAGGATCACGTCGTAGTCGTTGGCGACCTTCCGGAGCACGCTCGCGAGGATCTGCTCGCGCGCGACCTCGTTCACGAGGTGCACCTCGGCCGCGGAGAGGTCGATGTTCGCGGGGATCACATCGAGGTAGGGCGTGTTCGTCGGCTGGATGACCTGGTTCGGGTCCTTGATCGACCCCATCAGCAGGTCGTAGACGGTGGGGATGTCGTGGGTCCGCACGCCGAGGCCGGCCGACAGCGCGCCCTGCGGGTCGAAGTCCACCGCGAGGACCTTGCGCCCGTACTCCGCCAGCGCCGCGCCGAGGTTGATCGACGTCGTGGTCTTGCCGACGCCGCCCTTCTGGTTGCACAGCGCGATGATGCGAGCGGGACCGTGGCCGTCGAGCTCCTCGGGCACCGCGAACTGCCGGACGGGCCGTCCGGTCGGACCGTAGGTGGTCTCGCCGGTTCCGGGGGTGGTCGTCGGGTTCGTGCTCACCCCGTCATCGTACCGGCGACCGGCCGCCGGGCCGGGCCGCACCGCCGGGCCGGGCCGCACCGCCGCAGGTCGGGGCCAGGAGGCGCGACTCACGCTGGGCGCAGCGCCACCCGCATGCTGTCCACGCGTTCCGCGATGACGGCGTCCGCCGTCCAGCGCTGCTGCAGGCGCCCCACGAGCTCCTGCACCTGCGTCTGGTCGAGTCCGGGGTGGAGCGCCAGCCCCACCGTCAGTTCCGCACCGGCGAACCGTCCGAGCGGGTCCCCCGGGGCCAGCTCGACCCGCGCCACCGCACGCTCCCCCACGACGGAGTCGGCGAAGGCCCGCGCCACTTCCGGGTCCTCGAAGCAGGGTGTCCACGGCAGGTCCTGCCCGATCGCCCACACCGCGGGGCGACGGAGCACGAACTCGGTCGGCGCCGTCGGGTCGAGGACCACGAGCTGGGTCTCCTCGCTCGCCGCGGCCATCGCCACACGGCGGGAGTCCGCGGGGACCGGTCGGGCGTCCGCGTCCCAGGAGCGCATCGCCTCGACCGAGGTGAAGGCGGGCATGACGCTGCGACCGTCCGGGCCGGCGACCGTCACGATGGAGAGCTCCTGCGTCTTGTCGACGAGCTTGCCGGCGTCGGTGTGCCCGATGTCTCCGGCCTCGGCGATGAGCGGGATGAGCAGCCGTGCGGTGCGGAGCGCGTCGACGACCGCCCGCTGCGACCCCCCGTCCGGCAGCGCCGTGATCGCGGCGACGACGGCCGGGTCGGCCAGACCGTCGTCGTCGTCGAACGTCGTGTCGTGCTGGTCGAACGTGCGACCGGCCCAAGCGAAGCCCGCGGAGTCCGCCGCCCCACCGGGGGTGTGCGCGTCGTCCGGGTGCCCGTCGCCCGCGGGTCCGTCGGGTCCGGTGCCGCGACCGTTCGAGATGCCCGCCACGCGCCTACTCCGAGGCGATGTCGAGCGCGGCCGGGAGCGTGAACGCCCCCGAGTAGAGCGCCTTGCCGATGATCGCGCCCTCGAGCCCGTGCGGCACGAGCTCGCGCAGTGCCCGGAGGTCGTCGAGCGTCGAGATCCCGCCGGAGGCCACGACGGGCTGGTCGGTGCGGTCGCAGACCTCGCGGAGGAGGTCGACGTTCGGGCCCTGCAGCGTGCCGTCCTTCGTCACGTCGGTCACGACGTAGCGGGCGCAGCCGGCTTCCTCGAGGCGGTCGAGGACCTCCCACAGGTCGCCGGCGTCCTCCGTCCAACCCCGGCTGGCGAGGGTCGTGCCGCGCACGTCGAGCCCGACGGCGATCTGCTCGCCGTACGTCCGGATCACGCGGGCAGCCCACTCCGGGTCCTCGAGCGCGGCGGTGCCGAGGTTCACGCGTGCCGCACCGGTGGCGAGGGCTGCCTCGAGCGAGGCGTCGTCGCGGATGCCGCCGGAGAGCTCGACGGCGACGCCCTCGACCTCGCGGATGGCGTGCGCGATGACCTTGCGGTTGTCACCGCGGCCGAACGCCGCGTCGAGGTCGACGAGGTGGATCCACTCGGCACCCTGGTCACGCCACGTCCGGGCCGCCGTCACCGGGTCGCCGTAGGAGGTCTCGCTGCCGGCCTCGCCCTGGGTGAGGCGCACCGCCTGACCGTCGACGACGTCCACGGCGGGCAGCAGGACGAGGGGCGGGGTGGTGGAGAGCTCGGTCATGGTCCTGTCTTCGTTGCGGGGGTCGTCGGGGCGCGTCGTCGTTCGCGACGTGTCGCCGCGGGTCTCAGAGCGACTGCACCCAGTTGCGGAGCAGTCGGATGCCCGGCTCGCCGGACTTCTCGGGGGGTGGAACTGGGTGGCGGTGAGCGGACCGTTCTCGACCGCGGCGACGAACCGCTGCCCGTGCTCGGCCCAGGTCAGGCGCGGCGCCCGGAACGGCCCGTACGCCTCGAGCGGGAAGTCGGTCACGCCGTACGAGTGCACGAAGTAGAAGCGCTCGTCGTGGAGGCCCTCGAACAACACCGAGTCCGCAGGAGCGTCGACCGTGTTCCACCCCATGTGGGGCAGGACGTCGGCCTGGATCTGCTCGACCGTGCCCGGCCACTGACCGAGCCCCTCGACGTCGGCACCGCGCTCGATGCCGCGCGAGAAGAGCACCTGCATGCCGACGCAGATCCCGAGGACCGGACGTCCGCCGGCGAGACGGTGGTCGACGATCTCGCCGCCCCGGACGCCCTCGAGCTGCTCGACGACGGCTCCGAACGCCCCGACGCCGGGGACCAGCAGCCCGTCGGCCCGGAGCGCCGCCTGCTTGTCCGACGTCAGGGTGACGTCGGCGCCGGCGCGTTCGAGGGCCTTGGCGGCGGAGTGGACGTTGCCCGAACCGTAGTCGAGGACGACGACGTTCGGCTTCGCCCCGGCGGTCACAGCGTGCCCTTGGTGGACGGGATGCCGTCAACGCGGGGGTCGAGTTCGACCGCCGTGCGCATCGCCCGGGCGAATGCCTTGAACTCGGCTTCGGCGATGTGGTGCGGGTCGCGGCCCGCGAGCACGCGGACGTGCACCGTGATGCCGGCGTTGAAGGTGATCGCCTCGAACACATGGCGGACCATCGAGCCGGTGAAGTGGCCGCCGATCCGGTGGAACTCGAAGCCCGCGGGCTCGCCGGAGTGCACGAGGAACGGCCGGCCGGAGACGTCGACCACGGCCTGGGCGAGCGCTTCGTCGAGCGGCACGAGCGCGTCCCCGTACCGACCGATGCCGGCACGGTCACCGAGGGCCTGCTTGAGCGCCTGGCCGAGCACGATGCCGGTGTCCTCGACGGTGTGGTGGACGTCGATGTGGGTGTCGCCGGTCGACCGCACGCGGAGGTCGATGAGCGAGTGCTTGCTGAACGCCGTCAGCATGTGGTCGAAGAACGGCACGCTCGTCGAGATGTCGGACGTGCCGGTGCCGTCGAGGTCGAGTTCGAGTTCGATGCTCGACTCGCTCGTGCTCCGGCTGATCGTGGCAGTGCGCGCGGTCATGCTGCAACCCTAACCGGCGGCTGATCGGCGGCGACGCGGCGCATGGCGTCGAGGAACACGGTGGTCTCCTCTTCCGTGCCGGCGCTCACCCGCAGGTGGTTCGGGATGCCGAGGTCGCGCACGATGACGTCCTGCTCGAGCAGCGCTTCGAACGCGGCGCGCGGGTCGGCGACGCCGCCGAACAGGACGAAGTTCGACCACGTCTCGTACGTGCGGTAGCCCATCGCCCGGAGTTCGGTCACCATGCGGTCGCGCTGCTGCGTGATGTCGTCGACCATCGCGAGCATCGCGGGGGCGTGCCGGAGCGCCGCCACCGCCGCCGCCTGGGTCAGGGCGGAGAGGTGGTACGGCAGCCGGACGAGTCGGATCGCGTCGATGACGGCCGGGTGGGCGGCCATGTAGCCCACGCGGGCACCGGCGAACGCGAACGCCTTGCTCATCGTGCGGGACACGATGAGACGCTCCCGCCCGGGCAGCAGGGTGAGGGCACTCGGGGCGTCGGCGGGCATGAACTCGGCGTAGGCCTCGTCGACCATCACGATGCCGTCGGTCGCGGCGTAGGCGGCCTCGATCGTCTCGATCGGGAGCGGCGTCCCCGTGGGGTTGTTCGGCCCGCAGAGGAACACGATGTCCGGCTGGTGCTCGCGGATGGCGGCCACCACGGTCTCGGGCGCGATGCGGAACTCGTCGTCGCGCTGCGCGGGGATCCAGGTCGTGCCGGTGCCCGACGCGAGGATCGAGTGCATCGAGTAGGTCGGAGGGAACCCGAGCACGGTGCGGCCCGGCCCGCCGAAAGCCTGGAGCAGCTGCTGGAGCACCTCGTTCGAGCCGTTGGCCGCCCAGATCTGCTCCGGCCCGAGTGCCTGCCCCGGGGCGAGGTCGCGCTGGAGGTAGTCCGCGAGGGACTGCCGCAGCTCGGTGAACTCACGGTCGGGGTAGCGGTTCACGGTCGTCAGCGCCTGGCGGATCGACGACACGATGTCCTCGGCGACGTCGGCCGGCACCGGATGCGTGTTCTCGTTGACGTTGAGCTGCACGCGCACGTGCTTCTGCGGAGCGCCGTACGGGCTCTGCCCGCGCAGGTCGTCTCGGATCGGGAGGTCTTCGAGCGTGAATGCCACCGATCCATCGTAGGCCGCTCGAACGGCATGGTGACCGGCCGTCCGGACGGTGCTAGTGCGCGGCGGTGTACTGCGCCGGGATCGAGATCTCCTGCCCGGCCTGCAGCCCGGAGCCGTCGAGCGCGTTCAGGCTGACGACGTCCTGCACGAAGTCGCGCGGGTCGGCGTTCGGGGCGGTCTCTTCCGCCAGCTGCCAGAGCGTCTCGCCCGGCTGGATGGTCACGGTCTCGAAGTGGGCGTGCGACTCGGTGTTGCCGGCCGATGCCTGTCCGCCGTTCAGCACGGCGAGTGCCACACCGATCAGCAGTGGGATCGCAGCGAGCGTCGTCAGGACGACCCGGCCGCGACGCGTGAGGCGCAGGCGCGTACGCACGGCGGGCGCGGTGCGCTGGATGTCAGCGATGGCGATGGTGCTCATGTCGTTCTTGCCTTCCCGTTCGGGTGAACCGAAGTCCTGTACCGAACATAGTTTCGAATGACGAGCCGCACAAGTCCTGCGCGGAGATTTCTGGGGGGTTTTCTGCCGACACGCTCGAACAGGTGTTTGTCCGGCGATGACCGGTCGGATACTGTTTCGATCGACTGGGACGAGTCAAGCGGGCACCACCGACATTCCCGCGGGCACGGTCCCGGCACCGACGAAGGGCGAGACGACGTGGTGGACGAACTGCGGGGCCAGAAGCCGCTGACGGCGAAGCAGCAGGCGATCCTCGACGCGATCCGTGCGTCGATCGCCAGCCGGGGCTACCCGCCGAGCATGCGCGAGATCGGTGACGCCGCGGGCTTGTCCTCGCTGTCGAGCGTCTCGCACCAGCTCGGCCAGCTCGAGCTCGGCGGGTGGATCCGCCGCGACCCGAACCGCCCCCGCGCGCTCGAGGTCCTCGTCGACGAGCCGACCCCCGACGTCGAGGGCCCGGACGTCGACGCGACGACGCTCGTCCCGCTCGTCGGTCGGATCGCCGCCGGTGTGCCGATCACGGCCGAGCAGCACGTCGACGAGATCGTGCCGCTCCCCCGGCAGCTCGTCGGCACGGGTGACCTCTTCATGCTCAAGGTCGTGGGCGAGTCGATGATCGACGCCGCGATCTGCGACGGGGACTGGGTGGTCGTCCGGTCGCAGCAGACGGCCGAGAACGGTGACATCGTCGCCGCCATGCTCGACGAGGAAGCGACCGTGAAGGTCTTCCGCCAGCGGGACGGTCACACGTGGCTGCTCCCCCGCAACACCGCGTTCGAGCCGATCCTCGGCGACGCGGCCACCGTGCTCGGCAAGGTCGTGGCGGTCCTCCGCTCGATCTGACGGCGCAGGCACCGCGTGCCTCTGCGCCGGGCACGACCAAAGCCGGTTCGAACCACACGATCACGTGGTTCGAACCGGCTTTCGTTGTGCGGCGCCGAACGGAACCGCGCAGCCGCGGTGGGTGCGGGGCGGGCGTGCGCCGCGCCTCCTGGACCGCACCGCGCGCGACCGCACCGCGCGTGACCGCGCGACCGCACTCCTCACGCCGCGCGTCAGCGCAGGGCGCGCCTCAGGACGCGACGGGCGCGACCACGAACGGGTCGAGCTCGGCGACCTGCCGCTGGAACACGCGCACCCGCAGGCGCGTGCCGTCCTCGACGTAGTCGACGCTCTCGACCGCGCCCGCGTCGTGCAGCGACGACACCAGGTCACCGCGGTCGTACGGGACCACCACGGTGAGCTCGACGTCGGGTTCGGGGAGGCGGGCCTCGATCACGTCGAGGAGGTCCTGGATGCCCTCGCCCGTGCGCGCCGAGACGAACACCGCGTCCGGCACGAGGCCGACCAGGACGAGCCGCTGCGACTCGTCGATGAGGTCGGCCTTGTTGAAGGCGACGATCTCGGGGATCTCGCGGGCGCCGACGTCGCCGATGACCTCGCGCACGGTCGCCAGCTGGGCGGCCGGGTCGGGGTGCGAGCCGTCGACCACGTGCACGATGACGTCGGCCTCGCCGACCTCTTCGAGGGTAGAGCGGAACGCCTCGACGAGCTGGTGCGGCAGGTTGCGCACGAAGCCGACGGTGTCGACGAAGGTGAACTCGCGGCCCTTCGCGCTCTCGGTCCGGCGGACCGTGGCGTCCAGCGTCGCGAAGAGCTGGTTCTGGACGAGCACGCCCGCGCTCGTCAGCCGGTTCAGCAGCGAGGACTTGCCCGCGTTGGTGTACCCGGCGATCGCGACGCTCGGGACGTCGTTGCGGTGTCGGTCGGCCCGCTTCGCCTCGCGCGCGGGGCGGAACCCGGCGATCTGGCGACGGAGCTTCGACATCCGGGTGTGGATGCGACGACGGTCGAGCTCGATCTTCGTCTCACCGGGACCACGCGAACCCATGCCCGCACCGCCGGAGACCTGGCCACCGGCCTGGCGGGACATCGACTCACCCCAACCGCGGAGTCGCGGCAGGAGGTACTCGAGCTGGGCGAGTTCGACCTGCGCCTTGCCCTCGCGGCTCTTGGCGTGCTGGCTGAAGATGTCGAGGATCACGGCTGTCCGGTCGATCACCTTGACCTTCACCACGTCCTCGAGCGCGCGGCGCTGGGACGGGGCGAGTTCGGTGTCGGCGATGACCGTGTCGGCGCCGGTGGCCTTGACGACCATCGCGAGCTCTTCGGCCTTGCCCTTGCCGAGGTACGTGGAGGGGTCGGGGTTCGGCCGGCGCTGGAGGAGCCCGTCGAGCACCACGGCACCCGCGGTCTCGGCGAGCGCGGCGAGCTCACGCAGGGAGTTCTCGGCGTCCGAGGCGTCGCCGTGCGGGTACACACCGATCAGGACGACCTGCTCGAGCCGGAGCTGCCGGTACTCGACCTCGGTGACGTCCTCGAGCTCGGTGGAGAGGCCGCCGACGCGGCGGAGGGCAGCCCGGTCTTCGCGGTCGTACTGGTCGCCGTCGCCCGTCCAGGCGTGGTCGTCGACCGATCGGGTCTGGATCGCCTGCGCGGGGGCGAAGATCGAGGAGCTCGCGCGGGAGTCGGCGTTGCGCAGGACCCGCTCGACGACACCAGCAGCGCTGTCGTCGGTGGTCTCTGCGTCTCGGTTCGTGGTGTCCGTCATCTTCTCCACAGAGTACCGCTCGGGGCCTCGGGACACACGGGGTTGCCGGTACGGTTCATCCATGGCGAACGACCACTACTTCTCCGCGAACCCGTCGTCGGACACCCGCGAACGCCAGATCCACGTCACCCTCGCCGGTCGCCCGCTCACGCTGACCACCGCCGCGGGGGTCTTCAGCCCGGACGGGCTCGACCGTGGCACGCGGGTGCTGCTCGGCTCGGTGCCGCCGCCCGCGCACGAGGGAGCACTGCTCGACGTCGGCTGCGGCTGGGGTCCGATCGCCATCACCATGGCCCTCGACTCCCCGGCCGCCCAGGTGTGGGGCGTCGACGTGAACGAGCGGGTGCTCGGTCTCGCCCGTGCGAACGCTGCTGCTGCGGGGGTCGACAACGTCACCGTCGCACTGCCGGACGAGGTACCGGCCGATCTACGGTTCCGGACGATCTGGTCGAACCCGCCGATCCGGGTGGGGAAGGACGAGCTGCACCAGATCCTGCTGACGTGGCTGCCCCGGCTCGAGGTCGGTGGGGACGCGTGGTTGGTCGTGTCGAAGGACCTCGGGGGCGATTCGCTGCAGCGGTGGTTGCGGGAGTCGCTCGACGCGGGGTTCCACGTGTCGCGGGCGTCGACGGACAAGGGGTTCCGGGTGCTGCGGGTGCACCGCGCGGCCGAGTAGGCGCCGCGGGCGCGCGTGCCGCGTGCCGCCGGCGCGCGGGGCGTGCCACCGTCGCGCGTGCCGGTGGCGCGCGGGGCGCGCGGGGTGCGCGGGGCGCGCGGCCCGAGTCGAACCACGACATCGAACCAGCGCACGCGGGCAGTTCGATGTCGGGAACGTGGTTCGACACGTCACGCGACCGGGCAGCGCGGCCAGCGCCGCGACCGGCAGCGCGGCCAGCGCGCCGCGACCGGCTAGCGCGCCGACTGCAGCGCACAGCGCACAGCGCGCAGCAGTCGGCCAGCGCGACCAGCCGGCCCGTCCGCACCGCGGCAGTGGCCAGGAGGCGCGACCCGCGTGACGAGCGTCAGCCAGCCGAACCGCGCCTCCTGGCCGGAGCACCGCCCGGGTCAGACCGTCAGGTCACCCGAGAAGACGAGTTCCGCCGGCCCGGACAACGCGACGTGCTCGCCGTCCTCCGCCGCGAAGATGCGCACCGTGACGACCCCACCCGGCACGCGCACGCGCCACGTGTCCGGCGCCCCGTTGCCTGCCCAGTACCGCGTCGCGAGGGCCGCGGCGACGGCCCCGGTGCCGCACGACAGGGTCTCGCCGCTGCCGCGCTCGTGGACGCGCATCGTGATCTGACCAACGCCGTCCTGCACGAGCGGGTCGCCCGGCAGCACGAACTCGACGTTCGCGCCGGCCGCGGGTACCGGATCGAGCACCGGCACGTACGTGAGGTCGACCTCGGCGAGCTCGTCCTCGGTCGCGACGGCGACCACCACGTGGGGGTTGCCGACATCGATGCCGAGCCCGGGGCGTGCTCCGTCGAGGTTCTTCGCCCGCACGAGCACGTCGTCCGCGCCGCCGCCCTCGATGCCGAGTCCCCAGCGCCCGAGGTCGGCGGAGAAGCCGTTGGTCGTCCGCTGGATGTCGACGAGTCCCTTGCGGCTGCCGACCGTCAGGGTCTCGCCGGGCGTCAGGTCGACGAGCCCGGACTCCGTGAGGTAGCGCGCGAAGACGCGGATGCCGTTCCCGCACATCTCGGCGACCGTGCCGTCGGCGTTGTGGTAGTCCATGAACCAGGTCGCCGCGGGGTCCTCGGCGACGAGCGCCCGCCCTTCCGGCAGCGCATCGGACCGGACCGCCCGGATGACGCCGTCGCCGCCGACACCGAACCGGCGGTCGGCGATGGCGCGGATCCGCTCGGGGGTCAGGTCGACCGACGCGTCGGGGTCGGCGAACAGGACGAAGTCGTTGCCGGTCCCCTGGCCCTTGGTGAAGTGCAGCTCGGTCACGACACGATCCTACGGGCAGCCGCTGTCAGCGCAGCCCGGTCCGCGCCGGTGACGTCGAGGAGCTCCGCGTCGGCGTACCGCCGGAACCACGACACCTGCCGGCGGGCGTACTTGCGCGTCGCGATGCCCGTCGCCTCGACCGCCTCTTCGACGGTCGCGTCCCCGCGGAGCACCTCGAGCGCCTGCGAGTACCCGATCGCCGCCCGCGCGGTCCGCCCCGACTCGAGGCCTTGCTCGCGCAACCCACGGACCTCGTCCACGAGGCCGGCGTCGAACATGCGCGCCGCGCGCTCCTGCAGCGCGGCGACGAGCTGCGCTCGGTCGCGGTGCAGGTGCAGGATCCGAGCGGGTCGCCAGGCGCGGGGCGCGGACGGGAGGCTCGGCGTGACCACCTCGGATCGGCTCGCGATCTCGAGTGCACGGATCAACCTCCGCGGGTTGCGGGCGTCGATGGTCGCCGCGGCCGCCGGGTCCAGACCGCGGAGTCGTTCCAGCAGGACGCCCGGCCCGAGTTCCTCGTGCTCGCGCTCGAGGTGGGCGCGGAGTTCGGGGTCGGTCCCGGGGAACGCGAGGTCGAAGAGCACGGCCGAGACGTACAGCCCGCTGCCGCCGACGAGCAGGGCGACGTTCCCGCGGCCGTGGATGGCCTCGATCTCCGCCCGCGCATCACGCTGGTAGGCGGCGACACTGGCCTCGTCAGTGACGTCGAGCACGTCGAGCTGGTGGTGCGGGATGCCCCGGCGCTCCTCGACGCTGAGCTTCGCGGTGCCGATGTCCATGCCGCGGTAGAGCTGCATGGCGTCGGCGTTGACGATCTCGGCGGGGCGACCTGCGGCGCTGAGGCGTTCGGCGATCGCGATCCCGAGGTCGGACTTGCCGGTGCCGGTCGCCCCGACGACCGCGATCAGGTCGCCGTCGCCGGCGCGCTCCTCGTCAGCGGCCGACACGGATGCTGGGCAGACCGAGCGACACCGGCCGCGGGCCATCGGCGGCCCCGGCGGAGGCCGGCGTCGGGACGCCACAGCTCTCCGCCTGGGCACGGTCCCACGCGTCGCCGGCACGGGTGCGCCGGATCCGCAACGGTGCGTCCCCGTCGGCGATCAGGAAGTGCGGTGCCGAGCGGGTGACCTCGACGGTGACGACGTCCCCGGGGCGCGGCACGTCCGATCCGCCCGGCACCGAGAAGTGCACGAGCCGGGAGTCCTCGGCGCGGCCCGACAGCCGGTGCGTGGCGTCGTCCTTCTTGCCCTCGCCGGTGGCGACGAGGACCTGGACCGTACGCCCGACCTGCTTCGCGTTCTCCTCTGCCGTGATGTGCTCCTGCAGGGCGACGAGGCGCTCGTACCGTTCCTGCACGACGTGCTTCGGCAGCTGCTCGTCCATCGTCGCCGCGGGCGTCCCCGGCCGGATCGAGTACTGGAACGTGAACGCCGAGGCGAACCGCGACTGCTCCACGACGCGCAGGGTGTCCTCGAAGTCCGCGTCGGTCTCGCCGGGGAAGCCGACGATGATGTCCGTCGAGATCGCCGCGTGCGGGATCTTCGCCCGGACGCGGTCGAGGATGCCGAGGAACCGTTCGCTCCGGTAGCTACGGCGCATCGCCTTGAGGACGCGGTCCGACCCGGACTGGAGCGGCATGTGCAGCTGGGGCATCACGTTCGGCGTCTCGGCCATCGCGTCGATGACGTCGTCCGTGAAGGCGGCGGGGTGCGGGCTGGTGAACCGGACCCGCTCGAGGCCCTCGATCTGACCGGCGGCACGGAGCAGCTTGCCGAACGCCTGGCGATCCCCGAACTCGACGCCGTACGAGTTGACGTTCTGCCCGAGCAGGGTGACCTCGATCGCGCCGTCGTCGACGAGTGCCTGGATCTCGGCGAGCACGTCACCCGGGCGGCGGTCCTTCTCCTTGCCGCGCAGCGACGGCACGATGCAGAACGTGCAGGTGTTGTTGCAGCCGACCGAGATCGACACCCAGCCACTGTGCGTCGAGTCGCGCTTGGTCGGGAGGGTCGACGGGAAGACGTCGAGCGACTCGAGGATCTCGATCTGCGCTTCGTCGTTGTGCCGGGCACGCTCGAGCAGCGTCGGCAGCGACCCCATGTTGTGCGTCCCGAACACGACGTCCACCCATGGCGCCTTCTCGAGGATGACGTTCTTGTCCTTCTGCGCCAGGCACCCGCCGACCGCGATCTGCATGCCGGGGTGCTCGCGCTTGATGCCCGCGAGCTGCCCGAGGTTGCCGTACAGACGGTTGTCGGCGTTCTCGCGCACGGCGCACGTGTTGATGACGACCACGTCCGCCTGCTCGCCGTCGGCGGCGACGTACCCGGCGGCCTGGAGCGACCCGCTCAGTCGCTCGGAGTCATGCACGTTCATCTGGCACCCGTAGGTGCGGACTTGGTAGGTGCGGGGGCGCGCTGCGACGGTGGCCATGGTCGTCCCAGTGTAAAACCGTCGCGACGCTACTCGAAGCGGACGGAGCCGCGAGGTCCCGCCGGCGGACGCCCGCCGCCGTCGAGCGCACGCTCGACCGCGATCCGCACGATGCCGCCGTTGTAGCCCTTGCGCATCAGGAAGCCCGAGAGCCGTCGTTCCGCCGTCGCTCGGTCGAGCCCGCGGAGCTGCCCGGCACGCTTCTGCGCGAGGTCGATCGCACGGACGAACTCGTCGTCCTCCGTCGTCGGCGGCTGCCTCGAGCGCCGCGTCGATCGCGACCTGGTCGATGCCGCGGCGCCGCAGTTCGGCGACGACGCCCTGGCGCCCCAGACCCTTGCGGTCGTGGAGGCGGTCGACGAGGTCGGTCGCGAGCGCCACGTCGTCCACGAGTCCGACGCGGGTGAGCCGCTCGATCTCGTACTCGACGACGTCCGGGTCGAGGTCGTTCTTGGTCAGCATCGTGCGCAGCTCGGACTCGCTGACGCCCTTGCGACCCAGCGCACGCATGCTGAGCCGCTCGGCGTCGGCCCGCTGCTCGTCGATCGGCCGTGGGGCGTCCGCGGGGTCGAGTTCGGCACCGCCGTCGATCGCGAACACGGACGCCGTCGTGGCGTCTGCCGTCCGGTCGTCGTCGTAGCCGTCCTGCTCGGCACGGGCACTGCGGCCGCTGCCGTCACCGACGACGGGCGAGAGCCACTCCGCCTGTGCCCGAGCGCCCTGGATCGGCAGCGGGACCGGCGCGTCGGCGTCGGCTCCGCCGTGGTCCGTCACGGCATCCGTGTCGTCCGCCGTCGCCGGCCCAGCCGCGGATCGGCGACGGGACCGCGCACCGCGCGCACCGAACAGGTCGGTGACCGGTGCGAGGTCCTCGTCGCCGTCGTGGTCGGTCGTCACGCGCCCTTGCGCTCCGCGATCTTCGGCGCGATCGACTCGACGGGAGCCTCGACCGCCTCGGCCGACGCACCGCCGACACCGAGCTTGGCGAGGATCTTGCCCTCGATCTCAGCAGCGATCTCGGGGTTCTGGATCAGGAACGACCGCGAGTTCTCCTTGCCCTGCCCGAGCTGGTCGCCGTCGTACGTGTACCAGGCACCGGACTTCTTGACGATGCCGTGGTCGACGCCGAAGTCGAGCAACGAGCCCTCGCGCGAGATGCCCGTGCCGTACAGGATGTCGAACTCGGCCTGCTTGAAGGGCGGGGCCATCTTGTTCTTGACGACCTTGACGCGGGTGCGGTTGCCGACCGCGTCGGTGCCGCTCTTGAGCGTCTCGATGCGACGGATGTCGAGGCGGACCGACGCGTAGAACTTGAGCGCCTTACCGCCGGCGGTGGTCTCGGGGCTGCCGAAGAACACACCGATCTTCTCGCGCAGCTGGTTGATGAAGATCATCGTGGTCTGCGTCTGGTTCAGGCCACCGGCGAGCTTGCGGAGTGCCTGCGACATGAGGCGCGCCTGCAGACCGACGTGCGAGTCACCCATCTCGCCCTCGATCTCGGCGCGGGGCACGAGCGCGGCGACGGAGTCGATGACGACGAGGTCGATGGAGCCGGAACGGACGAGCATGTCGGCGATCTCGAGCGCCTGCTCACCGGTGTCCGGCTGGGAGACGAGCAGCGCGTCGATGTCGACGCCGAGCTTCTTCGCGTACTCGGGGTCGAGCGCGTGTTCCGCGTCGATGAAGGCCGCGATGCCGCCGGCGCGCTGGGCGTTGGCGATGGCGTGCAGCGTCAGGGTCGTCTTACCCGACGACTCCGGGCCGTAGATCTCGATGATGCGGCCACGCGGGAGCCCACCGATGCCGAGCGCGACGTCGAGGGCGACCGAACCGGTCGGGATGGTGGCGACGGGGGCGCGCTCGTCCGAGCCGAGGCGCATGACCGTGCCCTTGCCGAACTGACGGTCGATCTGGGCGAGAGCGGTCTCGAGGGCCTTCTCGCGGTCCTGGGGTGAGGGCATGGTGTGCTTCCTTCGTGCTCGGTGTCGGCCGCCTGTAGGCTGTCGCGTCCACCCGGCCGGTGGTGCAGGGCCGGTGCTTCAGCGACAAGGCTTCGGGCTGTTCCCGTTGACTCGAACCTAGGGCGGGCCACCGACATCACTGCCGACGACCGCGCGATCTGTGGACGAACTCTCCGGACAGCGCCGCTGTGGAGGAAGCTACCATCGATCGAACACCCGTTCGAGCAACACGCCGAACAGAGTTTCGGACGGAGACCGCGCGTCAGTCCCGCGGTTCCGCCAGCCCCTTGCCGTGCCGCTTCTCGAGCGGGACGTCCTGCGACTCGCACAGCGCCTCCCACACGCGGCGCGCATCGATGCCCGCGTCGAGCGCCTCGGCCGCGGAGCGTCCGCCGAG
This sequence comes from Curtobacterium sp. SORGH_AS_0776, assembly GCF_031453355.1. Lineage (NCBI taxonomy): Bacteria > Bacillati > Actinomycetota > Actinomycetes > Micrococcales > Microbacteriaceae > Curtobacterium > Curtobacterium sp. SORGH_AS_0776. Next base: position 2,088,840 of record NZ_JAVIYU010000001.1, on the reverse strand, counting down.
TTCCTCGAGCACCACGTCTCGACTGACGACGGCACCGTAGGCATCGCCGAACACCTGGTCGACGGCCCGCCAGAACTCACTCACACGCATCATCCCAGCGTAACCGCGCCGCCCCGCCGCCAGAGCACGGCCCCGGAACGCCGAACGCCCCCGCTGGCGGACCAGCGGGGGCGTTCGGGAAGCGGTGGCGTCAGCGCACCGCGAGGTCGTTGTCGAACTCGGCGACGAGGTCGTCCGGGAGCGTGTCGGGCACCGGGGTGAGCCCCTCCACCACCGCGAGACGGTCGCCGACCTCACGCATGATGGTCGAGATGGGGGTGTCCAGCGCGTCCGCGACGGACGCGAGGATCTCCGAGCTGGCTTCCTTCTGCCCACGCTCGACCTCGCTGAGGTACCCGAGAGCCACGCTGGCCTTGGACGCGACCTGACGGAGGGTCCGGCCCTTCTGCAAGCGGAAGTCCCGCAGAACGTCGCCGATTTCCTGACGAACGAGAACCATGAGAACTCCTCCTCTCTGTCGTCTCCGCGCCCGCTCGGTCCTGATGGCCGAGTTCGGGTTCAGCAACAGTAGCGTTGCCGGTTGCAGCATGCTAACCACGCCGGCTGCTCTACTGCTGGAGATTGCGTGAGATGTAACCCAGTGGAAACGGGACCTATTCCCGGGCCCGGATCGTGGACGACATCCGTGCCAGGAGTTCGGAGACGGTCGCCCAGCGGATTGCATCGCGGTCGCCGTCGAGGTGCAACTCGTACGCCTGGGCACCGTCGGCGTCCGCGATGCCGACGAAGACCGTCCCCACCGGCTGGCCGTCCTGCGGGTCGGGTCCGGCGACACCGGTCGTGCTGATGCCCCAGGTCGCGGGTGCTCCGTCAACCGCGAGTGCTGCTCGCACGCCCGAGGCCATCTGCCGAGCCACCTCGGGGTCGACCGCACCGTTGGACGCGAGCAGCGCCGACGAGACGCCGAGCACGGTGTGTTTCACGGGCGTCGCGTAGGCCACGACTCCCCCGCGCACCACGGCGCTGGCGCCCGGCACGCCGACGAGGGTCGCGACGACGAGTCCGCCGGTGAGCGACTCCGCCACGGCGACGGTGTCGCCCCGTTCGGTCAGGCGCGCGACGAGGTCGCGAGCGGCCGTCCGGACGTCGGGTCCGGTGTCGGGTCCTGGAGGCGCGGTGCCGGTGGCGTCGTCGGCCGGCGTCACGCGGTGGTCCGGTTGTGCTTCCACGCCTGGTACAGGTAGTCGATGCCGCTCAGGATGGTCGCCAGGAAGGCCGCGGCCATCAGGATGCCGTTCACCCAGTGCGCCCAGTCCCCCACGAGGTTCCACCACGGGAAGAGCGCGGCGGTCAACGCGACGGCCTGCAGCACGGTCTTGATCTTGCCGCCCCGGCTCGCCGGGATCACCCGGTCCGAGAGCACCGCGAACCGGAAGACCGTGATGCCGATCTCACGCACCATGATCAGCACGGTCACGTACCAGGGGAGCTCGCCGAGGATCGACAGCGCGACGAGGGCGCCGCCGATGAGGACCTTGTCGGCGATCGGGTCGACGAGCTTCCCGAAGTCCGTGACGAGGTTCTGCCGGCGGGCGATGATGCCGTCGGCGCTGTCCGTGACGATGGCGACCACGAACACGACGGCCGCCCAGATGCGCAGCGGCCCGTCGGTGCCGGCGTCCGTCAGGAGCAGCACGAAGAACAGCGGCGCCATGAGGATGCGCACGACCGTGATGATGTTCGCGACGTTCCCCGTCGACGCCGGGCCGGGGCCCTTGCGCAGGAGTCGTCCGCGCCACGGGAAGCGTGCGCCGTGCGTGGTCTCCGTGCTGTCCGAGGCGGTCATCGCACTCACTCCCTGCCCGTCAGTCCCCACGCGTCCTCATCGGGCTCGTCGTCTGCTTCATCGTACCCGCGCGTCATGTCCGCCACCGGGTCGGCACCGTAGCGGTCGCCGTCGTCGGTCGGGGCCGGCGCCGGCGCCGACGCCACGGGAGTGGGACCGGCGGCGGGGGCGGCCGGGGCAGCACCCGCTGGTGGCTCCTCGCCCCGGAGCTTCGCGAGCACGGCCGGCAGCTGGTCGGTCGTCACGAGGACGTCGCGCGCCTTCGAGCCCTCGGACGGCCCGACGATGTCGCGGGACTCCATGAGGTCCATCAGACGGCCGGCCTTGGCGAACCCGACACGGAGCTTGCGCTGGAGCATCGAGGTCGACCCGAACTGCGTCGACACGACCTGCTCGACCGCCGCGAGGAGCAGCTCGAGGTCGTCGCCGATGTCCGCGTCGATCTCCTTGCGCTCGACCACGGCCTGGACGTCCTGGCGGTACTCCGGACGGGCCTGGCGGGTGACGTGCTGGACGACCTCGGCGACCTCGCTCTCCTGCACCCAGGCACCCTGGACGCGGAGCGACTTCGACGACCCCATCGGCAGGAAGAGCGCGTCGCCCTGCCCGATGAGCTTGTCGGCGCCCGGCTGGTCGAGGATGACCCGGGAGTCGGTGACGCTGGTCACCGCGAAGGCGATCCGCGACGGCACGTTCGCCTTGATGAGCCCGGTGATGACGTCGACCGACGGACGCTGCGTCGCGAGCACCAGGTGGATGCCGGCGGCACGGGCGAGCTGGGTGATGCGGACGATCGACTCCTCGACGTCACGCGGTGCGACGAGCATGAGGTCGGCGAGCTCGTCGACGACGACGAGCAGGTACGGGTACGGCTTGAGCTTCCGCTCGCTGCCGGCCGGCAGGACGATCTCGTTGTTCGCGATCGCCTTGTTGAAGTCGTCGACGTGACGGAACCCGAACGACGCGAGGTCGTCGTACCGCATGTCCATCTCCTTCACGACCCACTGCAGCGCCTCGGCCGCCTTCTTCGGGTTCGTGATGATGGGCGTGATGAGGTGCGGGACGCCGGCGTAGATCGAGAGCTCGACGCGCTTCGGGTCGACGAGGACCATGCGGACCTCGGACGGCTTCGCGCGCATGAGCAGCGACGTGATCATCGAGTTGATGAACACCGACTTGCCGGACCCGGTGGAGCCGGCGACGAGCAGGTGCGGCATCTTCGCGAGGTTGGCCACGACGAAGCCGCCCTCGACGTCCTTGCCGACGCCGATCGTCATCGGGTGCTTGGACTTGCGAGCGGCGTTCGAGCGCAGGACGTCACCGAGGGAGACGGTCTCGCGGTCGGTGTTCGGGATCTCGACGCCGATCGCGCTCTTGCCCGGGATCGGCGACAAGATGCGGACCTCGTTCGAGGCGACCGCGTACGACAGGTTCTTCGACAGGGCGGTGACGCGCTCGACCTTCACGCCGGGGCCGAGCTCGATCTCGTACCGGGTCACCGTCGGCCCACGGGAGAACCCGGTGACCTTCGCGTCCACCTTGAACTCGGTGAGGACGCTCGTGATGGCGGCGACGATGTCGTCGTTCGCCTGGCTCCGGGCGACCGAGGGCGTGCCGGAGCTCAGCGTCGTGGCCGCGGGCAGCCGGTACGGCGCGGCCGGGTCCTCGTCGCCGGCGGTGACCGGGGGCAGCCCGTCCACGTCGTCGGCGGGGTCGACCATGACGTCGTCGGCCGGGAGCGACGGCGAGACCACCGGCGGCACCGAGGCGTCCGGACGGACGACCTCGGCCGGCGCGGGGCGTTCCGGCACCGGGGTCCCGAAGTCGCGCAGGGCCTGTTCGGCGATCTGCAGGTCCTGCTCGACCGAGTCGTTGAGGTTGACCGAACCGGGCTCGGCCGGCGTGTGGTCGACCAGACCGGCGGCGGCACCGGCGTTCGGGCCGGGTGCCGGCGCGGCTGCGGCGGCCGGGGGCACGGCCGACGTCGCACCGCTGATCACGGGGCTGTCGTACGCGGGGTCCTCTTCGCGACCGGACTTGTTCCGGCGCCACCAGGGGATGGTCCCGCCCTCGGCGTCGGACTCGGCGGCCTTGTCGTCCTCGAAGCCGAGGTCGTCGAACAGCTGGAAGTCGGTGTCGCCCTTCGCGCCGCGCTTCTTCGTCGGCTTGGTCCGTGCGGCGGGCGCCTCGGCGACGGGCTCGTCCGTCTCCGTCGCGGGGGCCGGCGCGCCGAACAGGTATGCGTAGAGCTCGTGCAGGCGCCGACCGATCTTGTTCGGCGGCGTCTTGGTGATGATGAAGAGCGAGAGCACGAGCAGCAGCACCGCGACCGGCACCGCGACCCACTCGGTGGCGACCGCGACGAGCCAGGCGATCACGACCCAGCCGATGACACCGCCGGCGGTCGCCAGCGCGGGCATGCCGTCCGAGGCGCTCGGCTGCCCGCCGAACACGTGGCAGAGCGCCGCGATGGACACGAGCAGCAGGCCGAGGCCGATCCCGATCCGGGTGTTGTCGTGCACGGACGCCGGGTGCCGGAAGAGCCATCCGGCGAAGACGACCATGATGACGGGCAACGCGAAGGCCAGTCGGCCGAACAGCCCGCCGAACGTGTACGCGTCGAGCGCCACCGAGACGGCGTTCGACGGGTTGAGCCACTCGACCACCGCGCCGGCGACGGCCAGCACGAAGAGCAGGAACGGGAACCCGTCGCGCCGCTGGTCCTTCTCGAGCGTCTCCGTGCCGAGCAGGCGGAAGACCGCGCCGACGCCGTGCGCCATCGCGAGCCAGAACGTCACGAGGGGGTTCTGTTCGCGGAAGACCGGGGTCGGTGCGGCCTGCGGCAGCTTCTTCGTCGTGGCCTGGGTGCGCGACGAGCCACGCGTCCCGCTTCCACGGGACGACGAGGACGCGCGCGAGCGCGTGGTCGACTTGGTGCCTCCGGCCATGGGCAGAACCCTAATCCCCCCTCAGGACAAACCGAGCGCGGCCCGCCGGTCAGCCGACAGGCCGGAACGTGCCAGGAGGCGCGGTGCACGTCCGTCAGGAACGTGCACCGCGCCTCCTGGACACGGCCACCGCGACCACCGCGACGTGCGCGGTGGTCGCGACGAGCGCTACGCCTCGATGACCACCGGCACGATCATCGGCCGACGACGGTGCTTCGTGTTCACCCATCGACCCACGGTCCGGCGGACGACCTGCCCGAAGGCGTGCCCGTCGCGCGTGCCGTTCGCGGCCGCCTCGGCGAGCGCCTTCGCGATCTGCGGACGGACGTCGTCGAAGACCGAGTCGTCCTCGGCGAAGCCGCGCGACTGGATCTCCGGGCCGACGACGCACTGGCCGGTGGTGAAGTCCACCGCGGCGAAGATCGAGATGAAGCCCTCTTCCGCGAGGACCCGGCGGTCCTTGAGGTCGGCGTCGGTGATCTCGCCCACGGTCGACCCGTCGACGTAGACGTACCCGATGTCGAGCTGGCCGGCGACCCGGACCTCGCCGTCCTTCAGGTCGACGACGATGCCGTCCTGGCCGAGGATGACGTTCCGCGGCGGCACACCGGTCTGGATCGCGAGGTCCGCGCTGGCGTACAGGTGGCGGTGCTCGCCGTGCACGGGCAGCACGTTCTTCGGCCGGAGGATGTTGTAGCAGTAGAGCAGTTCGCCGGCCGACGCGTGTCCGGAGACGTGCACCTTGGCGTTGCCCTTGTGCACGACCTTCGCACCGAGCTTGGTGAGCCCGTCGATGACGCGGTACACGGCGTTCTCGTTGCCCGGGATCAGCGACGAGGCGAGGATGACGGTGTCGCCCTCGCCGATCTCGATCTGGTGCTCGAGGTTGGCCATGCGCGCGAGCACGGCCATCGGCTCGCCCTGCGACCCGGTCGACATGTAGACGATCTGGTCGTCGGGGACGTTCTTCGCCTTCTTCGTGTCGATGAGCACGTTCTCGGGCACCCGGAGGTAGCCGAGGTCGGCGGCGATCGTCATGTTGCGGATCATCGAGCGGCCCATGAACGCGACCTTGCGGTTCGCGGCGGCAGCGGCGTCGAGGACCTGCTGCACGCGGTGCACCTGCGACGAGAAGCTCGCCACGACGACCTTCTTGCGGGCGCGCGTGATGATGTTCTCGAGCACGGGTCCGATGTCGCGCTCGGGTGCGGTGAAGCCCGGCACGTCGGCGTTGGTCGAGTCCGGCAGGAACAGGTCGACGCCCTGCTCCCCCAGGCGTGCGAAGGCACGGAGGTCGGTGATGCGGTCGTCCAGCGGGAGCTGGTCCATCTTGAAGTCGCCCGTGTGCAGGACACGACCGGCGGGGGTCGTGATCGCGACGGCGAGGGCGTCCGGGATGGAGTGGTTGACGGCCACGAACTCGAGGTGGAACGGGCCGAGCTGCTCGGTCTGGTCCTCGGCCACGACGAGCGTGTACGGCTTGATCCGGTGTTCCTTGAGCTTCGCCTCGACGAGGGCCAGTGTCAGCGTGGAGCCGATCAGCGGGATGTCGTCGCGGAGCTTCAGCAGGTACGGGACGGCACCGATGTGGTCCTCGTGGCCGTGCGTGAGCACGACGCCGAGGACGTCGTCGAGGCGGTCCCGGATCGGCGCGAAGTCCGGCAGGATCAGGTCGACCCCGGGCTGGTGCTCCTCGGGGAAGAGCACGCCGGCGTCGACGATGAGCAGCTTGCCCTCGTACTCGTACACGGTCATGTTGCGACCGATCTCGCCGAGTCCCCCGACGGGGATGACGCGGAGGGTGCCGGCTTCGAGCGGCTGCGGTTCGGAGATCTGTGTGGGCATTCGGTCCTACGGATTCGGGCGACGCGCGTCCTGCGCGCCGCGTGTTCGCTAGCGGGTGGTGCCTGGCACCTTCGGAAGAGCACCGCCGGCCGCTGCGTTGCGGTCGGGGCGGAAGTTGGAGAAGTCGGCGCCCGGGATGTCCCGGACGGCTTCGAGCGAGGTCTCGATGGCGTACGCCTCGGAGTCCTCGGGGCCGACGAGCGGCAGCCGGACGCGCGGGCTGCCGATGCGGCCGAGCCCGTGCAGGATGTACTTCGCCGCCACGGTACCCGGCACGTGCGTCATCACGGCGCGGACGAGGGGTTCGACGCGCTTGTGCTCGGCGGTCGCGGTGGCCAGGTCGCCCCGGTTCACGGCGTCGACGATGGTGCGGTACGGCGTCGACGTGATGTTCGCCGTGACGCCGATGAGCCCCGTCGCGCCGATCGACAGGTGCGGGAGCACGTTCGTGTCGTCGCCCGAGAAGTACATGAGGTCGGTGTTGTTGAGCACCCGGGACACCTCGGCGAAGTCGCCCTTGGCGTCCTTCACCGCGAGGATGTTCGGGTGGTGCGAGGCCCGCACGATCGTCTCGTACGTGATCGGGATGCCCGTGCGACCGGGGATGTCGTACAGGATCACCGGCAGGTCGGTCGCGTCGGCGATCATCCGGAAGTGGGTGAGCACACCGGACTGGGTCGGCTTGTTGTAGTACGGCGTGACGATCATCACACCGTCGGCGCCGGCCTTCTCGCTCTGCTTGTAGAGGTGGATCGCGTGTGCGGTCTCGTTCGACCCGCCACCCGTGATGATCTTCGCGCGGCCCGCGGCGACGGACTTGCCGACCTCGACCAGCCGGAGCTTCTCGGGGTCGGTCAGCGTGCTCGTCTCACCGGTCGTGCCGGTGACCACGATGCCGTCGGCGCCGGCGGTGATGCAGTCATCGATGTGCTGCTCGACGCCGGGCCAGTCGACCTCGCCGTCGGCCGTGAACGGGGTCACGAGGGCGACGAGGACCTGACCGAAGGGATTCTCACGCGGGGACACGGGCACCAGCGTACCGGGGATGCGCGCGAGGGCTGCCGTCCGCGTGGACGGTGCGGCCCAGGAGGCGCGGCTCGACCCCGCCCCGCGCGCTGCGGCCGCGCGGTGCGTGGCCGTCCGGCGCTGGCGCGGCGCGGCCGCTGCGTCCGCCGCGTTCGCACAACGGAAGTCACGGGGAACCGCGGAAAGGCGCGACGTGTCTTTGGTTGTGCGCCGCCCGCCGCGGCGGCGCACGCCGCGGCGGCGGCGCCCGCGGCTACGCGCGCCGGCGCCACTCGAGGAAGCGGTAGCGCGTCCCGTCGACGCGCGACTCCTGCCACGGCCCCTCGTCGACGAGCGACCATCCGGCCACCCCGGCGAGCGTCGGCGCCACGGTGTCCCCCGGCACCTCGGCGTCGATCACCGTCTCGGAGACCCGGTCGGCGAAGGGCACCCCCGCCGCGTACACCTGCCCGCCGCCCATGATCCACACGGGCTCGTCGGTGTCCAGCGCGGTCGCCAGGTCGTGCACGACCTCGGCCCCGTCGGCCGTCCACGAGGCGTCACGCGTCAGCACGACGTTCCGCCGCCCGGGCAGCGGCCGGAAGCGCTCCGGCAACGACTCCCACGTGCGGCGCCCCATCACGACGGTCGCGTCGCCGGTGACCTGCCGGAAGTGCGCGAGGTCCTCCGGCACGTGCCACGGCATCCCGCCGTCGGCCCCGATCACGCCGTTCGTCGACCGCGCCCAGACCATCCCGACGCCACGGACGGGTTCGGTCCACGATGACGACATCAGACGGCGACCGCGGCCGGGATCGCCGGGTGGTGGTGGTAGCCGACGACCGTGAAGTCCTCGTACTCGTAGTCGTCGATCGAGTCGCGCGGCGCGAGCTCGAGTGTGGGGAGCGCGTACGCGGTCCGGGACAGCTGCTCCTCCACCTGCTCGACGTGGTTGTCGTAGACGTGGCAGTCGCCGCCGGTCCACACGAACTCGCCGACCTCGAGCCCGGTCTGCGCCGCGATCATGTGGGTGAGCAGCGCGTACGAGGCGATGTTGAACGGGACGCCGAGGAACATGTCCGCGCTCCGCTGGTAGAGCTGGCACGAGAGCTTGCCGTCGTTCACGTAGAACTGGAAGAACGCGTGGCACGGGGCGAGCGCCATCTCGGGGATGTCGGCGACGTTCCACGCCGAGACGATCAGGCGGCGGCTGTCCGGGTTCGTCGTGATCTGCTCGATGACCTGGGCGATCTGGTCGACGTGCTCCCCCGACGGCGTCGGCCACGAGCGCCACTGCACGCCGTACACCGGGCCGAGGTCGCCGTTCTCGTCCGCCCACTCGTTCCAGATCCGGACGCCGTGCTCCTGCAGCCAGCGGGCGTTGCCGTCGCCGCGCAGGAACCAGAGCAGCTCGTAGGCGACGGACTTGAAGTGCACCCGCTTCGTCGTGACGAGCGGGAAGCCCTTCGACAGGTCGTACCGGAGCTGTGCGCCGAACAGGCTGCGGGTCCCCGTCCCGGTGCGGTCGCCCTTCGGAGTCCCTTCGGTGAGGACACGCCGCAGCAGGTCCTCGTAGGGGGTCGCGACGGTGGGGTCGGGCTGCACGGTCTCGCTGTCGGTCACGACCACGAGCCTACGACGAGCCGGAGACATCCACGGGCAGTTGAGTAGCGTGAGCGACATGACGACAGCGCCGCTCTCGATCCTGCTCGCCGGTGCGTCCGGCTTCATCGGTACGCCCCTCGTCCACGCCCTGCGCGAGGCCGGGCACCACGTCACCACCCTCGTCCGACGCGAGCCGCGCACGGCGAGCGAGTTCCGCTGGTCCCCGGGCACCCGGAAGCTCGACCCGGCGATCCTCGACGGCGCCGACGTCGTGATCAACCTCGCCGGCGCGAACATCGGCAAGCTCCCCTGGACCGAGACCTACAAGCGGGAGATCCTGCAGTCGCGGGTGTCCGCCACCGAGACCCTCGTCGAGGCCATGCGCCACGCGACGAACCCGCCGCCGCTGTTCCTCTCGGGCTCGGCCTCGGGGGTCTACGGCGACCGCCCCGCCGACGTCCTGCAGGACGACGCGGCCGCCGGCACCGGCTTCCTCGCCGAGGTCTGCACCGCGTGGGAGGCCGCCGCGAACGCCGCTCCCGAGGGCGTCCGCGTCGTGACGCTCCGCACCGGCATCGTCGTCGGGAAGGGCGGCGGCGCGCTCGCACCGCTCGTCCCGCTCACGAAGACCGGGCTCGGCGGCCGTCTCGGCACCGGTGGGCAGCACTGGCCGTGGATCGCCCTCGAGGACGAGGTGGGCGCGATCGTGCACCTCGCGACGAGCCCCGAGGCCTCGGACGTCGTCGGGCCGGTGAACCTCGCCGGCCCCGAGGCCGCCGTCGCCGACCGCATCACCAAGCGCGTCGCCGAGGACCTGCACCGGCCCTATCTCTTCCGGATCCCGGAGTTCGCGCTCCGGCTGCTCCTGCAGCAGGCGGCCGACGAGATGCTCCTGTCGAGCCAGCAGATGGTGCCGACGAAGCTGCTCGAGTCCGGCTACGCGTTCCGGTACCAGCGCGCCGAGGACGCGGTCGACGCCGCGTTCTGACGCGACCGGCTGTGGGCCCGGAGGCGCGGTGCGGGCCCGCACCGCGCCTCCTGTCAGGACGTGCGTGCCCTGGTGAGCGCTTCGCGCATCGCGGCCCGCGCCCGCTTGCGATCACCCGCGGCGTCGTAGACGACGCCGAGCCGGTACCACCCGCGCCAGTCGGCCGGGTCGGACTCGACGGCGGCCTTGTACTCGGGGAAGAGCTCGTCGGCGGCCTCGCGCGTGGGACGCCCCGAGGGACGGACCGGGACGACGTCCGCGGGAGCGCCGCCCTCCTGCTCGAGCCGGGCGCCGAGCCGCGTGATGCGCAGCCCGAAGCGGAACTCGAGCACGAGCAGCAGCGCACCGATCGCCGCGACGACGAAGAGCGCGACGCCGATGCCGATGCCGATCGGGATGCCCGTCGCGATGAACGCCACGGCACGCTGCCCGACGAGCACGATGTACAGCGCCAGCAGCACCGCCATGAGCGCCGCGCCCCAGAAGGGCGAACGGAGGGACCGGGTCAGGCGCACGACGGTCAGCCGATGCCGAGGACGCTGCCGAAACCGACCGTGAGGCCGCGCATCGACCCCACGGCGGACAGGGCCGCACGGATGCCGGCCACGTAGGCGACGTCGTCGTTCGTGTCGTGCCGGATGGTCAGGGTCTCGCCGGGGCCACTCAGCACCACGTCCTGCACGGCCTTGACGCCCGGCAGACGGAGCGAGTGGATCGGGACGCTCGCGACCTGCTGCCCCCGCGCGCGCTGGTCGACGTGGGGGGCGTCGACCGGACCGACCTCACGCCGGGCGTCGGCGATGAGCTCGGCCGTGCGGACCGCGGTGCCCGACGGGGAGTCGATCTTGCCGGCGTGGTGCGTCTCGACGATCTCGACCGAGGGGAACCACGGAGCGGCGATCGTCGCCAGGTGGGTGCCGAGCACGGACCCGATCGAGAAGTTCGGGACCACGAAGACGCCCTGCTCCGGACGCGACTCGAGCCCGGCGCGGAGCGTCGCGAGTCGGTCGCCGGACCACCCGGACGTGCCGACGAGCACGTTCGCGCCGCTCACGAGGGCGTTGTCGACGATCGCGGGGCTGAGCGCCGGGACGGTCACGTCCACCACGATCGCCGCGCCGCCGAACACGTCGGGACCGGCCTCGTGCGCGCCGTCCTTCGAGGACAGGCTCGCGACGAGCTCGAAGTCGGGCAGTTCCTCGACCACGGCGGCCACGAGGCCCCCGAGACGACCGGTGGCGCCGACGACGGCGACGGGAGTGACCATGTCCACCATCCTAGGATCGACGCATGACGCTCGAGGTCAGGACCGTGCCGGCAGACATCCCCGAGGTCGACGCCCTGCTCGACGCGTACCTCGACGAGCGCGAGGCCACGTTCCCGAGCGCGCAGGGGTCGTACTCGCGGAAGCGCACCCCGGCGGCCGAGTTCACGCCGCCGGTCGGCACCTTCGTCGTCGCGTACGACGGAGGTCGCGCGGTCGGGTGCGGCGGCCTCCGCCGGATCCCCGACGACGGCGACGACGTCCGGTTCGAGGTGAAGCACGTCTTCGTGACCCCGGAGGGACGAGGACGCGGTGTGGCGACGGCGGTCATGGACGCGCTCGAGGCACGCGGTGTCGAGCTCGGCGCGACGGCGATCGTGCTGGACACGAACGACTCCCTCGTCGCCGCCGGTGCGATGTACCGCGGTCGGGGCTACGAGCGGGTACCCGCGTTCAACGAGAACCCGAACGCGACCGCCTGGTACCGCAAGCCGGTGCGCTGAGGCGATCCGCGCCTCCGCTCCGAACGGCAGGGCATGGTCCTGCTCCTCCGTGCCCTCGACTCCCGACCCGCCTGCCGTTCCTCTCGATCTCGCTCGTCCGCGTCGCGCTCGGGCTCTTCTTCGCCGCGTCCGGGTGGAACAAGACCGTGACCGCTCCGGGTCGCGCGGCGATGGCGGAGACGATCCGCTCGATCGGCGCGCCGGTGCCCGACGTCACGGCCGCCGTGGTCGCGGGCTGCGAGCTCGTCTTCGGCCTGCTGCTCGCCGTCGGCCTCGTGACGCGGGCGGCTGCGGCCGTCCTCGGCGTGATCAGCATGGTCGCGCTCACGACCGTGGCGGTCCACCAGCTCGAGCCGGCGGACGCGGTGACCTGGTTCAGCGACCTGCTCTACCTGCCCGAGGTGCTGTACCTGCTCCTCGCGGTGGTGCTGGTCGCGCTCGGCGGTGGGCCGTTCGGACTGGACCGGGTGTTCCGAGCGCGGGTCGCCGCACTCCGGGCGCGCGGGGCCCGTCAGACGGGCTGACCGACCGGCAGGCCCGTCCTGAGTTCGACGGGCAGGTGCGCCAGGTCGTTGAGCGCGACGACCTCGGCCGGCTTGGCCGAGCGGATCCGGATGATCGTCAACGCCGTGTGCGCCACGTTCGTCCCCATCCAGCGCCACTCCGGCGCCTGGAACGCCTCGCGCACGAACCAGCCGATGACGGCGTTGTGCGTGATGAGGAGGTCGTGCCGGTCCTCGCGGGCAGGGGTGAACCACTCCGCCACCGCATCGCCCATCTGGGCCTGCCCGGCGACGATCTCTTCTTCCGTGATGCCGCCGTACCACCCCTGGTAGGCGTGCGGCATGTCCGGCGTCGGACCCGACGGGATGCAGTCGAAGAGCAGGGTCGACGGCTCGGGCTCGATCGCCGGGAGCCGCTGCGACAGGAACGACGCGGTCTCGCTCGGCGCTTCGAGCGGCGAGTGGTAGACGCCGTCGAACGGCACGCCGCCGAGACGGTCCGCGACGAGCATCGCCTGCCGCTTGCCGCGCTCGGACAGCTTGCCGTCCCGCAGCCCGTGTTCGGCGTCCTGGTGTTCTCCGTGCCGGACGAGGTAGAGGTAGTGCGACATGTCGGTGCTCAACCGCCGATCCCGATCGCGGCCGCGAGCTCGTCCTGCTGCACCGCCCCGACCACCGAGGTGATCGTGGGCCGGGTCAGGAGGTCGCGGGCCAGCTCGAGGACGTCGTCGGTGGTGACCCGGTCCACGCGCTCGAGCGCGGTGGCCAGGTCGGTGAACTCCCCCGTGCCGAGCTCGGACCGGCCGAGTCGGGTCATCCGGGCGTCGGAGTCCTCGAGCGAGAGCGTCAGCGCCCCCTCGATCTGCCCCTTCGCGCGACGGAGCTCGTCGCTGGTGATGCCGTCGTCGACCATCCGGCGGAACTCCGCGTCGACGATCTCGACGACCCCGGCGACGTTGTCGGGGGCACACCCGGCGTAGACGCCGAACGCACCGTTGTCGAGGTAGGCGGGCGCGAAGGAACTCACCGCGTAGGCGAGTCCGCGGCGCTCGCGCACCTCTTGGAAGAGTCGGGAACTCATGCCACCGCCGAGCACGGCGTTGAGCACGCTGAGGACCGGGCGCCGTTCGTCGCGGAGGTCGAGGCCCTGCGACCCGCGGAGCATCGAGACCTGTTCGGTCGGACGGTGCACGACCGAGAGCTTGGGGATCGCCGGGTCCGCCACCGGCTGCGGGGTCCGCCGTGCCAGCGGAGCAGCGTTCGGGGCGCCCTGGAACACGGTCTCGACGAGCTCGCAGAAGCGGTCGTGGTCGATCGCCCCGGCTGCGGTGACGACGATGCCGTTCGGCGCGTAGTGCTCGCGGTAGTGGGCGAGGACCTCGTCCCGCTGCACGGCGCGGATGCTCTCCGGCGTGCCGCCGATCGGCCGGCCGAGGGCGTGCCCGTCGAAGGCCGCGGCGAAGAACGCCTCGCCGGCGACGTCGGCCGGGTCGTCCGCCGCCATCGCCAGCTCTTCGAGGATGACCCCGCGCTCGATGTCGAACGCCGCGTCGTCGAGGACGGAGCCGGTGACCATGTCCCCGATGACCGAGACGGCCATCGGGACGTCGGCGTCCCGCACCCGTGCGTAGTAGCAGGTGTACTCCTTGGCGGTCGCGGCGTTGTGCTCGCCACCGACGGAGTCGAACGAGATCGCGATGTCGAGGGCCGACCGGGTCCGGGTCCCCTTGAACAACAGGTGTTCGAGGAAGTGCGTCGAGCCGTACTGGCCGTCGCGTTCGTCGCGGGAGCCGACCCCGACCCAGAAGCCGAGGCTCGTCGAACTCGCTCCGGGCATGGCCTCGGTCAGGACCCGCACGCCGGACGGGAGGACGGTTCGGCGGACGAAGGCGCCCCCGGACGTCAGGAACGACGTGTCCGGGGCCTCGAGCGGCAACGGCACTGGGTGGTTCATCGCAGACGAGCCTACTGACCCCGGAGCGCGCTCCATCCAGTTTCCACAGCCGCGCACCGTGTCACTCGAAGTGGGGTACAGAGAAGGAGGATAGAAAGACTCGTCTGTCTGTCCTCCTTGTGATACTGTTCTTCTACCGGATCGGAAGCCCCCCCTATATTCCGATCCGGTGGCTCGGGACATCAGTCCTCACGCGGCACGAGTCCCCCCGCTCCGCCGCGGAGCCGATGAGCCCAAGGAGAGCCACGCTGTGACGGTCGATTCCCCCCAACCGACCGTCCAGCGTCTCCCTGGCCCGAGCACGAACCTCGCGTCGCCGGACGGGTCGAGCGTCCCCCCGGCTCCCCGTTCCGGCGGCGCGAAGGTCCGGATCCTCGAGACCGCCACGCGGCTCTTCTACGAAGAGGGCATCCACGGCGTCGGCGTCGACCGTCTCATCTCCGAGGCGAGCGTCACGAAGGCGACGTTCTACAAGCACTACGGGTCGAAGGACAACCTGATCCTGGCCTACATCCGGACGCAGCACGAGCGCGTGCAGCAGCGGATGGAACAGCTCATCGCCGAAGCCGGCTCGCCCGAGGCGGCCGTCCGGGCCTGGGTCACGGCCCTCGCCGACGAAGTCAACGACCCCGAGTTCCGCGGCTGCGCGTTCCTCAACGCCGCCGCCGAGTACCACGACCCGCGCGACCCCGTGCGCGAGGTCGTCGCGATGCACCGCGACTGGTACACCGAGCGACTGGCCGACCTGCTGCAGGAGTCCGGCCACACCCTGCCGGGCGACGGTGCGGACGAGCTCATGCTCGCGCGCGACGGCGCCATGTCCGGCGCGTACGCCGGTGACGCGATCGCGGCGACGGCGGCGCTCGGCCGCGTCGTCGAGCGCGTGCTCGCCGCCTGACGACGTACGTCGCGTCGACGAACTCGACCGCCTGTCGGCCTGGAGGCACGGGTCGGCCCCGCACCGCGCCTCCCGTCCGCCGGTGGGCACCGAGCGACATCCGAGCACGCGGGTGTTGTCTGGGGGCATGGCCAACGACCCCAACTGGAACCTCCCCGAGGTCCCGTCCTTCACCCTGACCAGCCCCGACTTCACCGACGGCGGCGTGCTCCCGACGTCCGCCCGCGGCACCGACGCCGGCGGCGAGGACCGCTCCCCCGCGCTCGAGTGGTCGGGCGCTCCGGAGGGCACGCAGAGCTTCGTGCTCACGGTGTACGACCCCGATGCCCCGACGGGGTCCGGGTTCTGGCACTGGAGCCTCACGGACATCCCGGCGTCGGCGACCTCGTTGCCGGCCGGTGCCGGGACCGACGACGCGCTGCTCCCCGCCGAGGCGCTGCGCCGCCGCAACGAGTTCGGGACGGACACGTTCCTCGGCGCGGCACCGCCCGCCGGGCACGGGCCGCACCGGTACTTCTTCACGCTGAGCGCGCTCGACGTGCCCGTCCTCGAGGCGCCCGCGGACGCGACGCCCGCGGTGGTCGGCTTCGTGCTCCGCGAGCACCTGCTCGGCCGCGCGCAGCTCGTCGGCACGCAGGAGACCCCCGCGGCGTAGTCCCGCAACGGCGAACGGCCGCCGCCCCGGAAGGGACGGCGGCCGTTCGTGCGTCAGGACGCGGGAGGGATCAGCCCTCGGCCGGGGCCTCGGCGTGGGACTCGTGTCCCTTGCCGCCCTCGGTGTCCACCTCGTCGGCGACGACCGGCGCGAGCGACAGCTTGCCGCGGTCGTCCACCTTGGTGACCTCGACCAGGATCTTCTGGCCGACGCCGAGGACGTCCTCGACGTTCTCCACACGCTTGCCACCGGCGAGCTTGCGCACCTCGGAGACGTGGAGCAGACCGTCGCGGCCCGGGAGCAGCGACACGAACGCACCGAACGTGGCGATCTTGACGACCGTGCCGAGGAACTGGTCCCCGATCTCCGGGTTCGTCGGGTTCGCGATCGCGTTGACCTGGGCGCGAGCGGCCTCGGCCGACGGACCGTCGACGGCGCCGATGTACACGGTGCCGTCGTCCTCGATCGAGATGTCGGCGCCGGTCTCGTCCTGGATGCCGTTGATCGTCTTGCCCTTCGGGCCGATCAGCTCGCCGATCTTGTCGACGGGGATCTGCACCGAGATGACACGAGGAGCGGTGTCCGCCATCTCGTCGGGGGCGTCGATGGCCTCGTTCAGCACACCGAGGATGGCCGAGCGGGCCTCCTTGGCCTGCTTGAGCGCGGCGTCGAGGACGGACGAGGGGATGCCGTCGAGCTTCGTGTCCAGCTGGATGGCCGTGACGAAGTCCGAGGTGCCGGCGACCTTGAAGTCCATGTCGCCGAGCGCGTCCTCGGCACCGAGGATGTCGGTCAGCGCCGCGTAGCGGGTCTGACCGTCGACGGTGTCGGAGACGAGGCCCATCGCGATGCCCGCGACCGGGGCCTTGAGGGGCACACCGGCGTTGAGCAGCGACAGGGTCGAGGCGCAGACGGAACCCATCGACGTCGAACCGTTGGAGCCGAGGGCCTCGGACACCTGACGGATGGCGTAGGGGAACTCCTCGCGCGACGGCAGCACCGGCACGAGGGCGCGCTCGGCGAGGAAGCCGTGCCCGATCTCGCGACGCTTCGGCGAACCGACACGACCGGTCTCACCCGTCGAGTACGGCGGGAAGTTGTAGTGGTGCAGGTAGCGCTTCTTCGTGACGGGCGACAGCGAGTCGATCTGCTGCTCCATCTTGAGCATGTTCAGCGTGGTGACGCCCAGGATCTGGGTCTCGCCGCGCTGGAAGATGGCCGAACCGTGGACGCGCGGGATCACGGCGACCTCGGCGTCGAGCGGACGGATGTCGGCGAGGCCGCGACCGTCCATGCGGACCTGCTCGGTCAGGATCCGGCCGCGGACGACCTTCTTCGTGACCGACTTGTAGGCACCGCTGACCTGGCCGTTGGCGCTCTCGGGGAGCTCGCCGGCGGTCACCTTGGCGGCGATGGCCTCCTTGACGCGGGCCTTCAGGGCGTCGTCGGCGTCCTGACGCTCGAGCTTGCCGGCGATCTTGTAGACGTCGCCGAGCTCGGACAGCGCGATGGCCTCGACCGCGTCGTAGACCTCGGGGGCGTACGGCGGGAAGACCGGGTAGTCCTGGATCTCCTTGGCCGACTGGGCGGCCATCTTAGCCTGCGCCTCGACGAGCTGCTTGAGGAACGGCTTCGCCGCCTCGAGCCCCTGCGCGACGACGGCCTCGTCGGGCTTGGTCGCGCCGCCCTGGATGAGGTCCCAGCTGTGCTCGGTGGCCTCGGCCTCGACCATCATGATGGCGACGTCCTCGTTGCCGGCCTCGTCCGTGACGACACGTCCAGCGACGGTGAGGTCGAAGACGGCCTCGGCGAGCTGCGACGCCTTCGGGAACGCGACCCACTGGTCACCGATGAGCGCGAGGCGCACACCGGCGATCGGGCCGGAGAACGGCAGACCGGAGATCTGCGTCGACGCGGACGCGGCGTTGATCGCGAGCGCGTCGTAGAACTCGTCCGGAGCGATGCTCAGGACGGTGATGACGATCTGGACCTCGTTGCGGAGGCCGTCGACGAACGACGGGCGCAGCGGCCGGTCGATGAGGCGGCAGACGAGGATCGCCTCGGTGCTGGGACGGCCTTCACGACGGAAGAACGAACCGGGGATCTTGCCGGCGGCGTACGAGCGCTCCTCGACGTCGACGGTCAGCGGGAAGAAGTCGAACCCTTCACGCGGGTGCTTGCCGGCGCTGGTGGCCGAGAGGAGCATGGTGTCCTCGTCGAGGTACGCGGCGACCGCGCCCTGCGCCTGCTGTGCGAGCCGACCGGTCTCGAACCGGACGGTGCGCTTGCCGTACTTGCCGTTGTCGAGAACGGCCTCGGCGAACTTGATCTCGGGACCCTCCAAAAGGGTGCCTCCTTGATGTGTTCGGCAGGCTGGGGCCACGGCACCCGATGGTGCGTGCGCGCCGAAGGGATCGGGACGCATGTCTGGCCAGCAGTAGAAGCACTCGGGAAACCGTCCGGCCCGCGAGCCACCACCGATGACCAGCTCCGTGCCCGGCCTGCGCAGTGTTTGTCGTAACGCCCGGGGAAACGGTCCCTGGACGTGATGGACTTTACCAGTCCTCAGGGATTCGGCGGCGAGGCTCACGGCGAACCGGAGTGTCCTCGCTAGCCTGCTGCCATGCGCCTCACCCCCTCCCGGGGCTGGTTCGTCGCGGCCGCAGTGGTCGTCGGCGCGCTCGTCGCCCCCGTCGTCACCGCTGTCCCGGCGAACGCGACGGAGTACCCGAGCTGGCAGGACGTCGAGCACGCGAAGGGCAACGAGCAGACCAAGAAGGCCGAGGTCGCCAAGGTCCAGGCGGCGCTGGAGTCCGCCCAGCAGGCCGCAGCCGTGAAGTCGCAGGCCGCGCTCGTGGCGTCCCAGCGTGCGGACGCGGCCGAGTCGGCACTGGCGTCGGCCACCCAGGCCGCGACGAGCCTCCAGACCCAGGCGGACCAGGCGGCGCGGACCGCGGACCGCGCCCAGCAGCGCGCCGGCCAGCTCGCCGCGAACCTGTACCGCGACGGCAGCTCGAGCCAGATGACGACGCGCATCGCGACGGCGAAGGACCCCTCCCAGCTGCTGTACCAGCTCGGCGCGCTCGACCAGCTGTCGTCGACGTGGGCCGGCGTGATGGACGACGCCTCGGTCGCCGCCAAGACCGCGTCCTCGCTGCACGACCAGGCCACCCGTGCCGAGGACGAACGCGCCGACCTGGCCGACGCCGCCGAGACGAAGGCGAGCGCGGCGAAGGACGCCGAGGCCGCCGCCGACGCCGCGGTCGACGACACGCAGCAGCACAGCGACGAGCTGTACGCCCAGCTGGCGTCGCTCAAGGACACCACCGCGAAGACCGAGCAGCGCTACCAGCTCGGCGTGCAGGTCGCGGCGCAGAAGGCCGAACAGCAGCGGAAGCGCGAGGAGGCGGCCGCGGCAGCAGCAGCCGACGCGGCACCGAGCACGGCCGTCCCGTCGACGAGCGGCGGCGGTTCGTCCTACCCGAGCACGGGCGGCGTCGTGGTCGACCCGGCGGGTGCCCAGGCCTACGCCCGCAGCGCCATCGGGTCGTACGGGTGGGGGTCGGACCAGTTCTCGTGCCTGGTGTCCCTGTGGACGCAGGAGTCCGGCTGGCGCGCGAACGCCCTGAACGTCTCGAGCGGTGCGTACGGCATCCCCCAGTCGCTGCCGGCGGAGAAGATGTCCGTCGCCGGCGCGGACTGGCGGACGAACGCGGCGACCCAGATCAACTGGGGCCTCGCCTACATCCACGACGCCTACGGCTCGCCGTGCGGGGCGTGGAACCACGAGATGAGCGTCAACCCGCACTGGTACTGATCAGCCGTCGTCGGCGGGCCAGCCCCCGATCCGGACGACGGTGCCGTCCGCAGCGACCAGCCGTGCCGCGCGACCGCTCCGCCGGAGCATCTCGGTGGCACCCTGTCCGCGGACGACCGCGGCGGTCGTCATCGTGTTCGCCGTGACGCACGACGGCGCGACGACGGTCACCGTGCGCCAGACCGGTTCGGCCGGCAGCCCCCACCGCGGGTCGAGGATGTGGTGCCGGGCGTGGCCGTCCTGCTCCCACCGGCGCTTCTGGGTGCTCGAGGTCGCGACGGACCAGCCGGACGTGATCCGCACGTGGTCGGCGGGGTCGTCGTCGAGGTCCTGCACCCGGACCTGCCAGCCGCCGGACGGGTCGGGCCCGGCGGTCGCGACGTCCCCGCCGAGCGAGACGAGCGCGCCGATGCCGAGGCGGGCGGTGATGCTCGCCGCGGCCATGTCGGCAGCGGCGGCCTTCGCGGTGGCACCGAGGTCGAGCGTGACGCCCTCGGGCACGCGCAGGAAGGTGCCGGACAGCAGGACCCGCTGCCACGCCGGGCGGCCGTCGAGCGCTCGGGCCACGGCCTCCGGTGTCGGCACGGGTGGGGCGTCGGCGAACGCGGCGTCGTAGCCCAGCGACGCCATGCGGGCGCCCAGGGTCGGGTCGACGTCGCCGTCGGAGGCACGTGCGGCGTCGAGCGCCTGGTGCACGAGTGCGGCGAGGAGCGGGGAGACCTCGGCGCCGCGCACCAGGTCGGCGGCGCGGGCGACGAGCTCGGAGTCGCTGCGGAAGCGGCTGCACGCCGCGTCGACGGCGGCGGTGACCTCGACGACGCACGCCCGTGCGGCGGCGAGGTGGCGGCGGTCACTGTGGTCGAGGACGACACGGGCCGTGGTGGTCCAGAGGTCCCACTCGGCTGCGGCACGCACGGTCACGATCCCGCCGTGGTCGCGTCGGTGGCGCCGGAGCCGCCGGTCGTGCCCTGGCTCACGCCCTGGTCGGTCGAGGTCCCGGCGTCGGACGAGGTCCCGGCGTCCGTCGAGGTCCCGGAACCGGACGAGGTCCCGGCGTCACTCGTCGACGATTCGGCCGAGCCCGTCGTGGCCTGCTCGTGCCCGAACCACACCCCGGCCCCGGTCAGCGCCGCGACCACGAGCCCGCCCACGCTGACGAGCGCACTCGTCGTCCAGCCGGGTCGCCGGCCGTTGCCCCTGGTGTCCATCGGTCCTCCTCGTCGTCACGATCCGTCGTCACGACGAGGTTCCCGAGCCCACCGGTGAGCGGGCCGGGCAGGGGCTGCACCCCCGCCCGACAACCCCTGTGGCCGGCCTAAGAGCGCACGGCCGAGTGGCCGAGCCCACCGAGCAGGGACGCGAAGTCCGCCGTCGCGGGGAGCGCGTCGGCTTCCTGCGGGGCCCGACGGGAGGCGCGGATCGCCCAGGCCAGGTCCTCCCCGGCCAGGCGGATGCGACCGTCCAGTGCGGCCGAGTCGCCCTCGCTCCCCCAGTCGTCGGTGGCGGCGAACACACCGGTGGGGACGACCGCGGCGCGGAGGTACGCGAACACCGGACGCAGCGCGTGCTCGATCGCGAGCGAGTGTCGTGCGGTGCCGCCGGTGGCTCCGAGCAGGACCGGCATGTCGGCGAGCGAGTCCTTGTCGAGCACGTCGAGGAACGACTTCGCCAGACCGCTCACGCCGGCGGTGAAGATCGGCGAGACGAACACCACGGCGTCGGCCTCGACGACCGTCGCCATCGCGGCGGACAGCGCCGGTGCGGCGAACCCGGTGAGCATCGCGTCGGTGATCTCGTGCGCCAGCGGACGCAGGTCGACGTGCAGGACGTGCGCCGCGCCTCCTGGCAGGCCGGACGGGCTCGGTGCGGCGAGCGCCGCGATCGTGGCCTCGCCCAGGCGGTCGGCGAGCAGGCGGGTGGAGCTGGGCTCGGAGAGCCCGGCGGAGACGACGGCGATGGTGGTCATGGTGAGTCCCGACTTTCGATGCGTTTGCATGAACATCGTACCCAACCGCACGTCCCCCGCAACCATTCCCGGGGGAACGGAGAACGCCCCGGTCCTCGTGTGAGGGCCGGGGCGTCCGGTCAAGCCGTGGGTCGGTCGACTAGCGACGCAGGCCGAGACGCTCGATGAGCGCACGGTAGCGGGCGATGTCGACGTCGGAGAGGTAACCGAGGAGACGGCGACGCTGACCGACCATGAGCAGCAGACCACGACGCGAGTGGTGGTCGTGCTTGTGCTCCTTGAGGTGCTCGTTCAGGTCGTTGATACGACGCGTCAGAACGGCGACCTGGACCTCGGGGGAACCGGTGTCGCCCGGGTGGGTCGCGTACTCTTCGATGATCTCCTGCTTGACCTTCGCGTCAAGTGCCATGCGTAGATCCCCTTTCAGTCCGTTGCGCGGTGCCCGTGCCTGATGCACGAGCGCTCTTTGTCCGCGGCCGTTCGACGGCAACCGCGCAAGACTACCAGATCGCTAGACGGTCCTGGCGCGCAGGCGACGCCGACGCGGTGCCGGCAGGAGGCTCCGGACGAGGCCGACGAGCGTCGCGCCGAGCAGACCGCCGAGGCCGTTCGACAGGACGTCGCGCGGATCGGCCACGCGGTACGGCAGGTAGGTCGCCTGCGCGAACTCGATGCCGGTGGAGAGCACGACCGCGACGACCGCACCGAGGATCCACCACCGGCGCGGGAGCCACAGCGCGGCGAGCATCCCCACGGGCACGAACATCGCGATGTTGGCGAGGAACTCCACGCGGTCGTAGCTGAACCACATGCCGTGCGGGATCTGCTGCACCCAGGCGATCGCGTGCAGGACGAGGGAGTTCTGCGCCGACGAGAAGACCTGTGGGGTCAGCGTCATCCGCCAGATCACCCAGGCGTACGCCGCGGTCAGGGCGAGGAGGAGGAGCTTCCGGAACATCCGGCCAGTCTGGGACACGGTCCTGGCAAGAACCGGCGGCGACGCTGGGTGAACGCCCGGCGGGACGGGCCGGGCCTGGGCACGCCGGGGTCGCACCTGCGAGCATGGGCGCATGCCGAGTCTCGAGGGAACCCGTGCACGCCGCAGCCCCGGCCGTCGTCAGTGGACGTGGATCGGGCTCGCCGCGGTCGTCGTCGCCGCGCTCGTCGTGACGCTCGTACTGGTGCTCCCCCACGGCACCGAGCCCACCGGCAGGCAGGTCGCCGAGCGGAAGACGGCGTCCGAGGCGTTCCCGGGCGGCCTCGCGGAGCAGCCCGAGGCCGAGAACCAGCCCGGCAAGCGGGAGTCCGAGGCCCGTGCCGACGGCGACGACACCACGGCCCGGAAGATCGCCGTCATCGCGGACGAGCCGATCGCCACCTGGCTGACGAACACCTCGGTGTCCGAGACGCGCCAGACCATCCGGGACGTCGTCCGCAGCGCCGAGCGGCAGCGGAAGACACCGGTGTTCGTCCTCTACAACGTCCCGGACCGCGACTGCGGCAGCTACTCCAAGGGCGGGACCGCCGCGGACGAGTACCTGCCGTGGGTCCGGTCGGCGGTGCGCGCCATGGCGGGTTCCCGGGCCGTCGTGCTCGTCGAGCCGGACGCCATCGCCCAGATCCAGGTGTGCAAGCGCCTCGAGCAGGACCGCCTGCCCCTGATCCGCAAGGCCGTCGACGAGCTCAGCGGCCACGGCCTCACCGTGTACCTCGACGGCGGGAACGAGAACCGCGTGCCGACGGCGACGATGGCGAAGTGGCTGCGCGAGGCCGGGGTCGACCGGGTGCAGGGCTTCTTCACGAACGTCTCGAACTTCTACCGGGTCGACCAGGAACGCGCCTACGCCGACCGGCTCGCGGACGCGATCGGCGGCGACCCGCACTTCGTCATCGACGTCTCGCGCAACGGTCAGGGCTGGCGCGGGACCTGGTGCAACCCGGACGGCGCCGGCCTCGGCCAGGCCCCGCACGTCACCCGCGGCTCCACCCGGCTCGACGCGCTGCTGTGGGTGAAGACGCCGGGGCTGAGCGACGGCACCTGCAACGGCGGGCCGGCCGCCGGACAGTGGTGGGAGTCGTACGCCCTCGGGCTCGTGGAGAACCGCAAGCAGGACTGACCGCGGTGTCGGTGCCCGGTGGTTGCATGACGCCATGACCCCGACCGACCGCATCCGATCCGTCGTCCCGCCCTACCTGCTCCGCGCCGTCGCCGACGCCCGGGGCTTCCCACGCGCGGCCTCGGCGGCACGGACGGCGCTGGCGTCGCTCGACACCGTCCAGCGTCCGAAGCACGAGCACCGGGTCCGTCCGCAGGGCGTGAGCGGCGCGGTCGACCGGTCGCCGCAGCGGACCATCTCCGACGCGCACGGCAGCACCACGCTCCCGGGCACCCCGGTCCGGCGCGAGGGCGACCCGGACTCCGGCGACCCCGCGGTGGACGAGGCGTACACGGGCCTCGGCGACACCCACGCCTTCTGGCTCGAGGTGTTCGGCCGGGTGTCGATCGACGGCGCAGGCCTCCCCCTCGACGCCACGGTGCACTACGGGCAGGACTACGACAACGCCTACTGGGACGGCAGCCGGATGGTGTTCGGCGACGGCGACGGCGAGGTCTTCAACCGCTTCACGATCGCGGTCGACGTCATCGGCCACGAACTCGCGCACGGCGTGACCCAGTACACCGCCGACCTCACGTACGAGGGGCAGTCCGGGGCGCTGAACGAGTCGATCAGCGACGTCTTCGGCTCGCTCGTCGCCCAGTACGCCCGCCGCCAGAGCGCCGACCAGGCGTCGTGGCTCATCGGCGAGGGGCTCTTCACCCCGGCCGTGCACGGCGTCGCACTGCGGTCGATGAAGGCCCCCGGCACCGCCTACGACGACCCGGTGCTCGGGAAGGACCCGCAGCCCGCGACGATGGCCGGGTACGTCGACACCACCGAGGACTCCGGCGGCGTGCACACGAACTCCGGCATCCCGAACCACGCCTTCTACCTGGCGGCCACGGCGATCGGCGGCAACGCGTGGGAAGGCGCCGGAGCCGTCTGGTGGGACGCCCTCACGTCCGACGCCGTCACCGCCTCGATCGACTTCGCCGGGTTCGCCACCGTCACCGTCGACGCCGCCCGCACGCGCTTCGGGGACGGGTCGGCGCAGCACACCGCGGTGCAGGACGCCTGGCGCACGGTCGGCGTGCTCGACTGAGCCGGGCTGCCGGCGTACCGTCGGGGGCATGCACATCGACGTCCGCCGCAGTGGGGGCATCGCCGGCACCACCAGGGGTTGGCGCGTCGACACCGATGCCTGCGACGACCCGGGCGGGTGGTCAGCGCTCGTCGGTGCCCTGCCCCGCGACGCCCCGAGTGCCCCTGCGCCGGGTGTCCGCGACGACTTCACGTGGACGATCACCGTCGAACGGACGACGGTCACGATCCCCGGCACCCGCCTCGACGGCCCGTGGGCGGCGCTGGTGACGCGTGTGCGGGCCGAGGGCACCCCGACCTGACGGACGCGCCCCGCGCCTCCCGTGCCCTCAGTCCACGTCGATGACGGTCAGGCGGCGCGTCGGGCGCGTCATGGCGACGTACACGGCGGCAGCCGCACGTGCCGCGTCCGCACCGACCCGCTCCGGGTCGACCAGCAGCACGCCGTCGAACTCGAGGCCCTTCGCATCGGCGCCCGTGAGCACCGTGACGGACCCCGGTCGGGGTGACCCGAGCGACCGGACGTCCACCTCGGTCCGGGCCAACCGCTCGCGGACCGCGTCCACGTCCGCCTCGGGCACGATGACGCCGATCGTGCCGGCCCCGATGTGCTCCCGCTCGCTGCCGACGATCGCGGCGACCGTGTCGAGCACCTCGGCCCGGCTGGACGTGACGCGCACCACGGGGTCGCCGTCGCGCACGGCCTCGGTCCGGGTGACCGCGAGGCCGGCGGCGTCCGCGAAGGCCCCGGCGGCCTCGACGATCGAGCGCGGCGTGCGGTAGTTCACCGTGAGCTCCTCGACGCGGTGCTCGATCGGCACCTGCGGCGCGCGGCCCCGACGACGGCGGGCGAGGGCGCCGACGACGTCGTCCCACGTGCGGGCGGCCCCGGGCGAGGACCCCTGCGCCATGTCGCCCACGATCGTGAACGAGCGGAGTGGGTTCCGGCGGGCGAGCACCCGCCACTGCATCGGGGAGAGCTCCTGCGCCTCGTCGACGACGATGTGGCCGTAGGTCCACTCGCGGTCCTCGGCGGCGCGCTCGGCGGTGGAGCGGGGGTCGCCGCCCTCGGCAAAGGAGCCGGCGACCTGCTCGGCGGTGACGATGCCCTCGACGCCCATGTTCTCGATGGCCTGGCGGGCGTTCTCGATGTCGCGGTTGCGGCTGGCCTTCGCCGCGCGCTTGGCCGCCCCGCCGGTGGGGTCGAACGGGCCGAGGAGCTCGGCGGCCTCGTCGAGGAGCGGGACGTCCTCGACCGTGAACGCGGCTCCCCGCGCACGCAGCAGCAGGGCCCGGCGCTCCGGGGTCCAGTGGGGGGTGAGCGAGGCGAGCCAGTTCGGCCGGGCGTACAGGTCCTCGAGGAGCTTCTCCGGCGGCAGCGGCAGCCACGCGGTGTTGAGGAGCACGCGGGCGTCGTACGACGACCGGATGTCCTCGCGCAGGACCTTCTCGTCCGCCTCGTCGACGATGGTCCCGCGCTGGCGGAGCTGCTCGGCGAGCAACCGCGTCATGGCGTCGAGCGCGGTCTTGTTGAACGTGACGCGGGCGGCGTTGTGGGGCTTCCCACGGTCCTGCGCACGCTTCATGGCGTCGGCGACGAGCTCGGGCGGCACGACGAGCCGCTCCCCCTCGACGTCGAGCGTGACCGACTCGGTCGGGACGACCTGGCGGGACCGCACCGCGCGACGGAGCAGCTGCGCCATCTCGGCCGAGCCCTTCACCGCGGCGACGTCGCGCTGGTCGTGCTTCGTCGCGTGCACGCCCGGGTAGAGCGAGCCGAGCGAGGCCATCACCACGCCGGTCTCGCCGAGCGACGGGAGCACCTGCTCGATGTAGGTCAGGAACGCCGGCGACGGGCCGACCATGAGCACGCCGGAGCCCCGGAGCCGCTCGCGGTACGAGTACAGCAGGTACGCCGCACGGTGCAGGGCCACGGCGGTCTTGCCCGTGCCGGGGCCGCCCTGGACGATGAGCACGCCCTCGAGCGGGGAGCGGATGATCCGGTCCTGCTCGCCCTGGATCGTCGCGACGATGTCCGTCATCCGGCCGGTGCGCTCGGCGGTGACCGCGGCGAGGAGCGCGCCCTCGCCCTGCAGGTGCGTGCGCTCGTCGTCGTAGAGCGCGGCATCGAAGACCTCGTCCTCGATGCCGACGACGCTGCGGCCGTCGAGGGTCAGGTGCCGGCGGGCGCGCATGCCCATCGGGTGCGCAGCGGTCGCCTGGTAGAAGGCGCTGGCACCGGGGACGCGCCAGTCGAGCAGGAGCGGTCGGTGGTCGCGGTCCCGCAGGCCCACGCGACCGATGTAGCGGAACGAGTCCTCGTCGCTGTCCGGCTCGGACACCTCGAGCCGCCCGAAGACCAGGCGGTCGCCGACGCGCTCGAGCGTCGCGATGGTGTCCTCGTAGAGCCGGGCGTACGCATCGCGCTCACTGCGGCTCTGGTGGTTCCCGCCGACCGCTTGACGGCGGGTCTCGGCGAGACGCTGCTCGGCCTCGGCGGTCAGCTCGTCGAGACGGCCGAACAGGCCGTCCACGTAGCCGCGCTCGCGGTCGATCTCGGTCGGTTCTGACACACACAACCCTTCGGGACAGGGGAACCCAGTGTAGTCCCCCCATCCCGAAGTGAGGCTTCCTACATCTCTTCGTGCGTGTCCGGGTCGCCGTCCCAGAGGCGTCCGCGCTCGAGGCCGGAGATCGCCGCGACCTCGGCGTCGGTCAGCTCGAAGCCGAAGACGTCGAGGTTCTCGCGCTGCCGGGCCGCGTCGCCGGACTTCGGCACCGGGACGGCACCGATCTGGACGTGCCAGCGGAGCACGACCTGCCCGGGGGTGACCCCGTGCGCGGCAGCGGCGTCGACGATCGGCTGCTCCGTGAGGAGTTCCGACCGCTTCGCGAGGGGGCTCCAGCTCTCGGTGACGATGCCGAGCTCCTGGTGCACCTTCCGCAGTTCGCCCTGCGGGAAGTACGGGTGCAGCTCGACCTGGTTCACGGCCGGGGCGACACCCGTGGCGTCCACGATGCGACGCAGGTGCTCCGGGGTGAAGTTCGAGACGCCGATCGAGCGGACCTTGCCGCTGTCGCGGAGGTCGACGAACGCCTTCCAGGTGTCGACGAACTTGTCCACGGACGGGTTCGGCCAGTGGATCAGGTAGAGGTCGACCGAGTCGAGGCCCAGGTTGCCGAGGGTCTCGTCGATCGAGCGGTGCGCCTCGTCGTAGCCGTGGTGGCGGCCGGGGAGCTTCGACGTGACGACGAGGTCCTCGCGCGCCACCTCCGACTCGCGCACGGCCCTGCCGACGGCGTCCTCGTTGCCGTAGTTGAGCGCGGTGTCGAGCAGCCGGTAGCCGCCCGCGATCGCCGTCCCGACGGCCGCCGCGCCCTCGTCGCCGTTCAGCCCGTAGGTGCCGAGGCCGAGCTCCGGGAACCGGTGTCCGTCGTTCAGCTCGATGGTCGGTGCGCCGACCTGCATCAGCGGACCCCGAGCAGGTCGATGACGAAGATCAGGGTCTTGCCGGACAGGAAGTGGCCACCGCCGGCGGGGCCGTAGGCGAGCTCCGGCGGGACGACGAGCTTGCGGCGCCCGCCGACCTTCATGCCGGGGATGCCCTCCTGCCAGCCGCGCACCAGGGCGGCGAGCGGGAAGTCGATCGGCTCGCCGCGGTTCCACGAGCTGTCGAACTCCTCGCCGGTCTCGTACTCGACGCCGGCGTAGTGCACCTTGACGGTCGATCCGGCGGAGGCCACGTCGCCGGAGCCCTCGACGATGTCGGTGATGACGAGCTCGGTGGGGGCGGGGCCCTCGGGGGCGTCGAACTCGGGCTTGCTGTTCAGGTCAGTCATGCCCGCCAGTCAACCAGAGAGCGCGGACACGGCCCCGCACGTCCACGGACGGCGCCGCAGCCCCCAGAATGGTTCCACCGTGACATCATCCACACCGACCGGCGAGCGCCGACGCCGTCTCCTCGCCGACCTCACCCCGCTCCGCCGCTCCCCCGCGTTCGCCCGGCTCTGGCTCGGCACCGCCATCGCGGGCATCGGCACGCAGATGACCACCGTCGCCGTCGGCCTCGAGGTCTACGACATCACCGGTTCGACCTTCGCGGTCGCCCTCGTCGGCGTGATCGCGCTCCTGCCGATGATCGTCGCCGGCCTCTACGGCGGCATGCTCGCCGACGCGTTCGACCGGCGCACCGTCGCACTCGTGTCCGCCGTGATCGCCTGGGCCGCCGTGGCCCTGATCGCCACGCACGCCTGGCTCGGACTGCACAGCGTCGCCCTGCTCTACGTCCTCGCCACGGTCAACGCCGTCGCCGCGACCGTGAGCAACGCGTCCCGCTCCGCGATCGTGCCCCGGCTCGTGGGCACGGACCTGCTGCCGGCGGCGAGCGCCCTCGGCGGCATCGCCTCGGGGTTCCAGGTCACGGTGGGTCCCGCGGTCGCGGGCGTGCTCATCGCGGCCGTCGGCTTCGCCCCGACGTACACGATCGACGTGGTCCTGTTCACGTTCGCGTTCCTCGGGGTGTTCACCCTGCCGCGGATGGCCGCCGACCGGGACGCGCTCCGTCCGGGGCTCAGCTCGCTCGTCGAAGGGGCGCGGTTCCTCCGACGGTCGCGGAACATCACCATGACGTTCGTGCTCGACATCGTCGCGATGACGTTCGGGCAGCCCCGCGTGCTCTTCCCCGCGATCGGTGCGCTCGTGATCGGCGGCGGGTCGATCACCGTCGGCACCCTCACCGCGGCGTACGCGATCGGAGCCCTGCTCTCGAGCGTGTTCTCCGGTCCGCTCGGACACGTCCGCCGCCAGGGCGAGGCGGTCGGCTGGGCGATCACCGCCTACGGTGGCGCGATCGCGGCGTTCGGCGTCGTCATCGCCTGCGCCCACGCACTCGGTGGCCGCGAGGGCGACGCGTTCGGCACCGGCATCCTGCCCGCGCTCGGCCTCGCGGCACTCTTCCTCGCGGCGGCCGGCGGCGCGGACAACGTCAGCTCGGTGTTCCGGAACACGATCCTGCAGGCCGCCTCCCCGGACGGCATGCGCGGACGCCTGCAGGGCATCTTCATCGTCGTCGTCACCGGTGGCCCGCGGCTGGGCGACCTCTACGCGGGGCTCGTGGTCGCCGCCGGCATCGCGTACCCGCCGATCATCGGCGGTGTGCTGATCATCGGCCTGGTCGCGCTGCTCCTCCGCGCGGTGCCGTCCTTCCGCCGGTACGACGCACGGCACCCGCACGCGAACTGACGAGCGGAGCGGCCGCCGGACGCGACCGTCGACCGGACGGGAGGCGCGGTGCGGGCTGCCACCGCGCCTCCTGGCCCGCAGGTGTCGGGTACCGTACAACGCATGCCGGACAGCGCATCGCGCGACCTCCAGCGGACGGGAGTCCGCGCCGTGGTCCGGCGTACCTACCACTCGGTCATCCGGCACCGCGTCGTCGACGCGGCGGCGTCGCTGACGTTCTTCGCGCTGCTCACGGTGTTCCCGACGACGCTGACCGTGGTCTCTGCGCTGTCGATCGTGGACCGGCAGGGCGACAGCCTCGAGGACATCATCGGGATCCTCGGGTTCATCGTCCGCCCCGAGACGGCCTCGCACCTCGAGGGTCCGCTCCGGCAGCTCCTCACCCTGGACAACCCGTGGCTCGGCTTCGCGATCGGCGTCGTGCTGACGCTGTGGTCGCTCTCCGGGTACGCGACGGCGTTCGGCCGGGCGATGAACACCGCCTACGAGGTCGAGGAGGGGCGTCGCATCTGGAAGTTCCGCAGCATGATGCTCCTCGTCACGCTGCTCGTGATGGCCGGCGGTGCGATCGCGATCGTGATCCTGCTCGGCACCCCGACGATCTCCGCCGCGGTCATCCGTTCCTTCGGGTGGGCGCCCTGGATCGACGATTTCTGGAACGTGGTGAAGTGGCCGGTCCTCGCCGCCGACCTCGTCGTGATGGTCGCGGTGCTGTACTACGCGACGCCGAACGTGAAGACGCCGCAGCTGCGGTGGGTGTCCGCCGGTGCCGGGTTCGCCATCGTGACGTGGGCGCTGGCGACACTCGGGTTCTCGCTCTACGTCGAGACGATCGGGGGCGGCAACAAGGCCTACGGGTGGCTCGGTGGCGCGATCCTGCTGCTCGTGTACCTGTACATCTCGAACTTCGTCCTCGTGGTGGGCGGTGAGCTCGACTCCGAGGTGATCCGGATGCGCCAGCTCCTCGCCGGGATCGAGGCCGACGAGTCCATCCGGCTGCCGCTGCGGGACGTCACGCGGAACTTCACGCTCGCCCGGTGGCGGGACGCCGACATCGCCGCCGCACACCACGTCCGGACGATCGCGGCGCAGCGGGCGGCCGAGGACGACGCCGATCCTGCCCAGGCCGAGGCTGCGGAACACCTGCGGGACCTGTCCCGGCAGGTGCGGGTCGGCGAGCCGCCGATGCCGTAGGCGCCGCGCGTCAGCGCTCGCGCGCCGCCCGGTCGAGCATCTCCTCGGTGACGACCGGGATCGCCCCCGTCGCCAGCTCGATGCCCGACAGCCGCGCCGGGCTCAGGACGCGCTGGACCTGGTCCTCCTCCATGAGCCCCGCCGCGGTCACGAGCGTCGAGATGGGCGTCGAGGTCGTCAACGCCGTGTGCGCGATCGACGCCGCGGCCGCGTACCCGATGTACGGCGTGAGCGCGGTGACGACGCCGACGTTCGTGTCGACCTGTGCTGCGAGCTTCGCCTCGTTCGCCTCGATCCCGGCCACGCAGTTCACCCGGAGCGTCGCGCACCCGCTCGCCATCCACTGCAGCGACTGCAGGATCGAGTGGGCGATGATCGGTTCGAACGCGTTGAGCTGCAGCTGCCCGCCCTCGGCCGCCATCGTGACCGTGGTGTCCGCCCCCACGACCGCGAACGCGATCTGGTTCACGACCTCGGGGATGACCGGGTTCACCTTGCCCGGCATGATCGAGGACCCCGCCTGCCGTGCCGGGAGCGTGATCTCTCCCAGGCCGGCCTGCGGACCCGAGGCCAGCAGCCGCAGGTCGTTGCAGATCTTGGAGAGCTTCGCCGCGCTCCGCTTCACGGTGCCGGAGAGGGTCATGAACGCGCCGGCGTCGCTCGTCGCCTCGATGAGGTCCGGGGCCGTCACGATGTCGAGCCCGGACGCGACCTGCAGCTGGCGGCGGACCTCGTCGCGGTACTGGGGGTCGGCCGTGATGCCGGTGCCGATCGCCGTCGCGCCGAGGTTCGTCTCGGCGAGCAGCGGCATGACCGTCTTGAGCAGGAGGACGTCCTCCTGGATGGTGTGCGAGAAGCCGGTGAACTCCTGCCCGAGGGTCATCGGCACCGCGTCCTGCAGCTGGGTGCGTCCGATCTTCAGCACGTCCTGAAAGGCGTGCCCGCGCTCCGCGAAGGCGTCGGACAGCGCCTCGAGCTGCGACACGAGCCGCCGCACGCCGAGGATCATCGCGAGCTTGATGCTCGTCGGGTACGTGTCGTTCGTCGACTGGCTGCGGTTGACGTGGTCGATCGGGTGCAGGTACCCGTAGTCGCCCTTCTCGCGGCCGAGGAGCTCGAGGGCACGGTTCGCGAGCACCTCGTTCGTGTTCATGTTCGTCGAGGTACCGGCACCGCCCTGCACGATGTCGACGACGAACTGGTCCCGGAGCGAGCCGTCGCGGACCTCCTGCGCGGCACGGTCGATGGCGTCGGCACGCTCGGCGTCGAGCACCCCGATCGCCTTGTTCGCCCGGGCGGCCGCCTGCTTGACGGTCGCGAGGGCCTCGATGAGGTCCGGGTAGACCGCGATCGGCACCGACGTGATGGGGAAGTTCTCGAGGGCGCGGAGGGTGTTGATGCCCCAGTACGCGTCCGCTGGGACGTCACGCGACCCCAGGGAGTCGGTCTCGGTACGGGTCTGTGCTGCTTCGTTGCCGGTCACGCCCACGAGGGTAGCCCGTCCGGCCGGTCGGGGCCGGGCCCCGGCCCGGGCGGGCGCGTCGCGACGTGCGAGGACGTCACGGGTGGCGCCGTGGACGCGCGCGGTGACGGCCTGGAGGCGCGGTGCGGGCCGGCGCCGTGCCTCCAGGCCGTCAGCGGGTCGCGCCCACGGCACGCACGCCGGTCAGCGCGGGATGCGTCAGTGGAACTGCGGGACGATGAGGTAGATGCCGTAGAGGACGGCCGCGCCGGAGACGACGAAGCAGGCGACGGACAGCGTCCGGAACCAGCGCACCGCGGTCGTGACGTTCGACGGGTGCGGGAACCCAACCGTCGCCGGACCGATCGTGCCGTCGTCCTTCACGGTGAACTTGCCGGCGCGGGTGTCGGCGGCGCTCCAGAAGCGGAGGCCGATCGAGTACACGGTGACCACGAAGCACGCGCCGACGAGCGACACGATCGCGACCGTCAGGAAGGCGAACCAGTCGATCCCCATCAGCGTCGTCCTCCCTTGCGGCCGGCCATGCGGCGCAGGGTGCGCTCGCGGCTCAGCTCGGCTCGACGCGCGGCGACGGTCTCGGCGCGCTTCTTCCGCTGCAGGTCACGCAGCTCCTTGCGGGTGAACACCGCGTTGGCGGCGACGTCCACCTCGATCGCGGCGGCCTGCTCGTGCGGCTTGCGGAGCGACCACAGGTAGAGCCCGAGGATCACCGCGGCGCCGACGACCGCGTCGACGACGAGGCCCGTGACGCCGAGGCGGGCGATGCCGGACGCGACCGCGCCGACGGCAGCGGCTGCCGGGAGGGTGATGAACCAGGCGATCACGATCTTGCCGGCGGTGGACCACTGGATCTTCGACCCGCGGCGGCCCAGACCGGCGCCGATGATCGATCCGGAGGACACCTGCGTGGTGGACAGCGCGAAGCCGAGGTGGCTCGAGGCGAGGATCGTCGCCGCGGTCGAGGCCTCGGCCGCGAAGCCCTGCGTCGCGCGGATCTCGGTGATGCCGGACCCGAGCGTGCGGATGATGCGCCACCCGCCGGTGTACGTGCCGAGGGCGATCGCCAGGGCGCAGGCGATGACGACCCAGAACTGCACGCCCTGCTCGGACGACTGCGCACCCGAGGCGATGAGGGTCAGCGTGATGACGCCCATCGTCTTCTGGGCGTCGTTCGTGCCGTGCGCGAGCGAAACCATCGAGCTCGTGAAGACCTGGCCGATGCGGAAGCCGCCGCGCTCGTTCGGGAAGACCGGGCGCCGGGTGATCCGGTACGCGATCCGCGTGGACAGGAACGAGACCAGCGCGGCGATCACCGGCGAGAGGAACGCGGGGATGATCACCACCGTCAGCAGGGCCGCGTAGTTGACGGCGTTGAACCCCGCACCGACGATCGCGGCACCGATGAGCCCGCCGAAGAGCGCGTGCGAGGACGACGACGGCAGGCCGCGCAGCCACGTGATCATGTTCCAGACGACCGCCCCGATGAGCCCGGCGAAGATCATCTCCGGGCTGATCGCCACGCCTCCGGGCCCCTCGTTGATGAGGCCGTGCGAGATCGACGTCGCCACCGCGGTGCTGAGGAACGCACCGACGAGGTTGAGCACCGCGGCGACCGTGACGGCCACCTTGGGCTTCATCGCACCGGTGGCGATCGGGGTCGCCATCGCGTTGGCGGTGTCGTGAAAACCGTTTGTGAAGTCGAAGAAGAGGGCCAACGCGATGACCAGGACGACTATGAGTGTGATGTCCACCGCGGGCAAGTGTCCCAGGCTGGACGCCGCCTGGCAAACCCTGTCGGACGCCTGCTGTTCATGTCGCCTTCGGACTCCTTCAGATCCGGAACCATTCCGATGGGAGAATGGACGGCATGGACACCGTCGAGCTCCTCATCCTGTTGGTCGGATCGCTCGCGGTGACGGGGTTCGCTCGGGCCAAGGGACTGCCGGCGCCACTGCTCGTGACGGCCGTCGCCCTGGCCGCGTCGTTCCTGCCCGGCCTCCCGCCGATCGAGATCGACTCCGAGGTCATCCTGACGATCATCCTGCCGCCGCTGCTCTACTCGGCAGCGCTCGACGTGTCGTGGCAGAGCTTCCGGCAGTCGATCAAGCAGATCCGTCGACTCGGCATCTTCCTCGTGATCATCACGGCACTGGCCGTCGGCCTCGCGGCGTACATCATCATCCCCGACATGGACTGGCCCGCGGCGATCCTGCTCGGCGCGATCGTCGCCCCGCCGGACGCGGTGTCGGCCGCCGCGATCGGCCGGAAGCTCGGGCTCCCCCGCCGCGTGATGACGGTGCTGTCCGGCGAGAGCCTCATCAACGACGCCGCGTCCCTGACGCTCGTGCGCGTCTTCACCCTGATCGCGGCGGGCACCTCGCTGACGATCTGGCAGGACCTCGGGATCTTCGGCCTCGCGATCGGCGTCGGGCTGGCGGTCGGCATCGTCCTCGGCGTCGCGGTGCACTGGATCCGGATGCGGATCAACGACCCGGTGGTCGAGACGATCATGAGCATCCTGCTGCCGTTCGTCGCGTACATCCTCGCCGAGGACCTCTCCGGCTCCGGGGTGATCGCGGTGGTGACCGCCGGCCTCTACATCGGCTACAACTCGCCGAAGGAGGGCTACGCGACCCGCCTGCAGGAGCGCCCGCTCTGGACGAGCATCGACGTCATCCTCGAGGGGTTCGTCTTCGCCCTGATCGGGCTCCAGCTCAACACCGTCGTGCAGGACCTCGTCGAGAGCGAGCGCAGCCTCGGGCAGACCCTGACCGCCGCGGCCGTGGTGCTCGTGGTGGTGATCCTCGTCCGGCCGCTCTTCGTGTTCGAGTCGTACGTGCGCAACCGCTTCAACGGCAGGTGGTTCCGACCCCTGCGCATCCGGCTGTCCCGCGGCCACCCGTCCCTGCGGTGGATGCGCGGCTCGGCGGAACCGAAGCTCAACTGGCGCGAGCTCACCGTCATCTCGTGGACGGGCATGCGTGGCGTGGTGACCCTCGCCGCGGCCGTGTCGGTCGTGGCGAACCCGGTCGACATCAAGGCCCAGGACACCATCTTCATCATCGCGTTCATCGTGACGGTGGGGACCCTCCTGCTCCAGGGACT
This sequence comes from Curtobacterium sp. SORGH_AS_0776, assembly GCF_031453355.1. NCBI lineage: Bacteria > Bacillati > Actinomycetota > Actinomycetes > Micrococcales > Microbacteriaceae > Curtobacterium > Curtobacterium sp. SORGH_AS_0776. The sequence continues at coordinate 2,052,819 of NZ_JAVIYU010000001.1, read as the reverse complement.
CACCCTGCCGTTCGTGATCCGGTCGCTCAAGGTGCAGGACCCGGCCGAGGGCGAGGAGGACGTCCGCAGCGAGATGCGCCTCAACCAGCGCACGACCGAGGCCGCGATCGAGCTGCTCGAGAAGCGACGTCCGGACTGGTCGAAGCAGTACGGCGACGAGGCCGTCGACGCCGTCGTGAACCGGCTCAAGGCCCGGCTCGAGCGCCAGGCGGAGACGTTCCGCCGCGACGCCGAGGAAGAGGAGGACGAGGAGCGCAACGCCCCGGTCCGCCTGCGGGGTGCGCAGATCCAGGACATCCGGCGGGAACTGCTCGACCGTCGCCGCGAGATCGTGCTCGAGGAACGCGAGAAGGGCAACCTCGACGAGGAGGTCATGCGCCGCGTGCTCGTGACCCTCGACGCCGAGGAACTCGCGATGGACTCGGCGCAGGCGTCGCGCAGCCGGTCCTGACCGCGACCAGGATCCCGGGCGTATCCTGGCGGCCCGACCCAGAACAGGAGCGCATCGCCGAGTGAGCACGCCGCGGAACGACGTCCCCAGGAACAACGACCTCCCGGATCGTGACGGGGGGCCGCGGCAGTCATCCGCTCCCAAGCAGCGCACGACACGTCCGTCCACCCGCGGTGGTTCGAAGCCCCGACGCGGTGCCCCGGTCGCCGGCACCCGGCCGACCCGCACCGGCTCCGGTGGTTCCGGTCGCGTCCGGCAGGCACCAGTCCCGGAGCCGCAGCGCATCAGCGGCTACCGGCGTTGGTTCGGGACGCTGCACCCGTCGCTCCAGTTGATCGGCCTGCAGCTCTGGATGCCGCTGTTCTTCATCGTCGGCTTCTGCCTCTGCTACGTCTTCGCGTTCCACGCCCCGCACCCGCACGACGTCCCCGTGGCCCTCGTCGGCAGCGACCCCACACTCGTGGCCGCGATGCAGAAGGCACTCCCGGGCGAGTACCTCTTCCACACCTACGACTCCCTCGCGCAGGCGAAGCGCGACGTGCTCGCCGGCACCATGGCCGTGGCGTACGACCCCTCGACGAACGAGGTCTTCAAGGCCACCGCACACCAGTTCCAGGTCGCCTCGCTCGTCCCCGTGACGCTGAGCACCGTCCTGACCGGCATCGGAGTGGCAGCCCCCACCGTGACCGAGCTGGCTCCGCTGCCCGCCTGGGACGAGTACGGCACCGTCGCCATGTACGTCATGCTCGCCTGGTGCATCGGCGGCTACATGGTCGCGATGTTCATCGGCATCATGGGCGGCCCGCTCCGGCACCGCACCCGCATGGCCGTCATCGTCGTCGGTGGCCTGGTCATCTCGCTCATCACGAACACCCTCGCCGGGCCCGTGGTCGGCGCCATCCACGGGCACTGGATCGAACTCGTCCTCATCGCCTGGGGCTGGATCGTCGCGATCGGCCTCGCCGTCAACGGGCTGAGCTACTTCGTCGGCCGGTTCATCGCCGCGCCGGCCATGATCTGCTTCGTCTTCCTGTCGATGCCGTCGTCCGGCGGCGCCTACCCGAAGTGGTTCATGCCGGAGCCGTTCGCGTGGCTCAACAACGTCGTCGTCGGCTCGAGCATGGTCGACATGATAAAGCACCAGATCTACGGCGTCGGCCCGTCGTACTCGCGCGGCCTCATCACGATGGCCTGCTACGCCGGCGCCGGACTCGTCCTCATGTACTTCGGCAAGCAGTGGTGGGAGCGCCGACGCATCCGTGCCATCGTCACCGGCCGCACGACGATGTTCCAGGACGCCCAGACCGCGAACCGCGAGTTCCTCGGCAAGCAGCGCGACGCCGAGCTCGAGCGCCACGGGCTCACCTCGACCGAGACCGGCACGCTGAGCGTCCTCCACGACGACGACTGGGAGGACGAACGCGTCGGCGGCGACGTCTTCATGGGCGGTCGCGACGGCCTCGAGACCGAGACCACGCCCACGGGTCGCATCCCCGTCGTCCGTGGGGACCGCACCGGTCCGGTGCAGCGTCCAGGAGGCGCGGCGACCGGCCCCCGCACTCGTCCCGTCCCGCGGGCGGACGGGTCCAGGGCACCGGGTCGCGCCGACGCCACGGGTCGCGCCGCCGACGGCGCCGGTGAGCGTCCGCACGGTCGGCACGCGGACCGCTGAGCCCCGGGCGCCGCGCCGCGCGCGCCTGCGGCGCCCGTGCGTGTGCGGCGCCCGTGCGTGTGCATTTTCCGACATCGCACTCGTCGATCGACGGGCACGATGTCGAACGGTGCACACGCATCCGATGCACGTGCACACTTCGACACTGTGCCAGTCGATCGACGCGCGCAGTGTCGCACGGTGCACGCGCATCGACACGACCGACGCCCGGACCGCGTCCGCACGGCGCGTATCCTGGGGGCATGAACCCGCGCATCGCCTGGCACCGCGTCCTCGTCACCGTCGTCGTCGTGTTCCTCGTGCTGACGGTCGGGTTCTACGCGGCGAGTGTGCTGCTCGCCCCCGCCGACGGCCGCAACGTCGCCGGGCTGTTCGTCGGCTGGGCGATGTTCGCGATGATCGGCGCGATCGTGTTCGGCATCATCGACTTCTTCGTGCGCCCGCTCGGCGGACGGAGCGGTGACGCCGAGGTCATCGCCGCGGCCGAGGAAGCCCGCACCGGCAGCACCCGCACGCAGACCCCCACCCGGTAGGACGACCCGCTGGGACGGCGACGGATCAGGGTCCCGACGGCGCGGCCACCCCGGTGCCGGTGTAGCCCGACACCGTGGCATCGTCCTCGGCGAACGTGAACCGCGCCCGCACCGATCCCCCGCCGAGCACGCCCGGCAACCAGTACTTCGCGTCGTCCCACATCGCGTCGAACGGCACGGCGTCGACCGGGATCCAGCGGGGTTCGAGTTCGTCGCTGCCCGACGGGTTGCCCTGCCAGCGGCGGCAGACGAAGACGTCCGAGACCTGGGACCAGGACGGGCGGTACGGGAACCGGTAGTCCAACGTGCCCCGTGCCTCCAGGTCCGCCGCGTCGATCCGCAGGCCGACCTCTTCCGCGACCTCGCGCACCGCCGTCTCGACGGCGGACTCCCCCGGTTCCCGCTTGCCGCCGGGTCCGACGAGCCGGCCGGTCCCGAGGCCGCGTCGCTTCTCGCCGAGGAGCACCTCGGGGCCCTGCTCGCCGTCGCGCACGAGGTAGACGACGACCACGGCGGGGTGCTGGGACTTGCTCGGGTCGCGTGGGGTCACGCGTCCAGTCTGGCCGAAGTTCTGGCGTAGGCTTTTTCCATGGCGGGCACGCTGCGGGGGCACCATGGCTGAGCCGGGCAGGACCGGGCGCAGCCTCGAAGTGCTGCGTGCCGAGGCGGCCGAGGAGATCTCGATGATCGTCGAGCACCGCAGCCGCCAGGGTGAGGACCCGTGGGAGTTCATGCCGACGCTCCCCACCGTGGACGAGCAGGTCGTGCTCATCCTCCGCGCCGACGCCGTCGAGCTGGACGCCGCGATCGGGCAGCGGAGCGCGCAGTGGTCGATGCACCCCGCCTCCGGGCAGGGCACCCGCCTCGGCGAGGAGTACCACCGGCTCCGCCGCATCGCGCTGCAGCACCCCGAGCTGACGCCGGCGGTGTGGAAGCTCATGGGCGCGCTCCCCGAAGCCGGCTAGGTCATTCCCGGCCGGGCTGCGGTTGGATGGCCCCATGACCGAAACCGTGCTCGCCGTCCTCAACCAGCCCTCCCGCGACCGCGCGCCGCACGACCCCGCGGCGGACGCGTTCACGTGGGCGAAGCCCCTCGAGGAGCACGTCCAGGTGCAGGACCTCGGCATCATCCGCGGCGACGGGGTCTTCGAGACCGTGACCGTGATCGACGGGCACCCGCAGGCACTCGAGGCACACCTGGCCCGCTTCGGCCGCTCGGCCGCGATGCTCGACCTGCCCGCACCGGACACCGACGCCTGGCGCCGGGCGATCGAGGCGGTGTGCGCCCGGCTCGACCCGGTCCGCGAGGCCTTCGTCAAGACCGTCCTCACGCGCGGCGTCGAGGGAACGGACCGCCCGACGGGGTGGGTCTACGCGGCACCGTCCGGTGACTCGACCGCCGCACGCACCGAGGGCATCTCGGTCGTCACGCTCGACCGCGGCTACCGGCACGACGTCGAGCGGACGTCTCCGTGGCTGCTGCAGGGCGCGAAGACGCTGTCGTACGCGGTGAACATGGCGGCGCTCCGCGAGGCCGGCCGACGCGGAGCGGACGACGCCGTGTTCGTGTCGACGGACGGCTACGTGCTCGAGGGCACGCGCGCGAACCTGATCCTCTCCGTCGGTGGGCGGCTCGTGACGCCGCGCACCGACATCGGGATCCTCGCCGGGACGACGCAGGCCGACGTGTTCCGCTTCGCCGAGGAAGCGGGCATCGAGACCGCCTACGAGCTCCTCACGCTGGACGACTTCCACACGGCGGACGCGGCCTGGCTCGTCTCGAGCGTGCGCCAGGCGGCGCCGATCCGGTCGGTGAACGGTGTCGCGCGGGCGATCGACGCGGAACTCACGACGCGGATCAACGACTTCCTGCTGGCGCGCGAGGTCTGAGACCCGCCTGCGGGCGGCGGACGGGAGGCGCGGTGCGGGCCCGCACCGTGCCTCCCGTCCGGACCCTGGTCGCTACCAGCGCGGCGTCGTGACGCCCGTGCCGTCGGCCCACTCGAAGACGGACTCGCCCTCGATCCAGACGCGCGTCGCGCGGCTGGTCGCGTCGAGCGGGTCGCCGTCCCACAGGACGAGGTCGGCGTCGTAGCCCTCGGCGAGGCGGCCGACGCGGTTCCCGAACCCGAGGAAGTCGGCGGGGTTCGTCGTGAGCGCCTCGAGCGCGGTCTGGCGGGGCAGCCCCTCCTTCACCGCCGCGGTGGCCTGGTCCACGAGCATGCCGATCGGGACGACCGGGGCGTCGGTCGTGATCGCTACACGGACCCCGGCCGCCGCGATCGCCGCGAGGTTCGGGATCCCGCGGTCACGGAGCTCGACCTTCGAACGGCTCGTGAAGAGCGGGCCGTAGATGACGGGGATGTCCTTCTCGGCGAGGACGTGCGCGATCTTGTGCGCCTCGGTGCCGTGGTTCACCACCAGGCGGTACCCGAACTCCTCGGCCAGCCGGATCGCGGTGGCGATGTCGTCGTGGCGGTGCGTGTGCTGGTCCCACGCGAGCTCGCCGTCGAGGACGCGGACGAGTGCCTCCTTCGTGAGGTCGCGGGCGAACGGGTCGCCCTTCGCGGCGGCGGCGTCGCGGGCGGCGCGGTAGTTCTGGGCCTCGACGAAGGCGTCGCGGATGATCTTCGCGACGCCGAGACGGGTGGACGGGGTCTGCCCCTTGCCGCCGTACACGCGCTTCGGGTTCTCGCCCAGCGCGCTCTTGATGCTCACCGCGTCGGAGATGAGCTGCTCGTCGATCGTGCGGCCGCCCCAGGTCTTGATCGCGACGGTCTGGCCGCCGATCGGGTTGCCGGACCCGGGCTTGACGACGATCGAGGTGATGCCGCCGGCGAGGGCGTCGCGGAAGCCCTCGTCGTCGATGTCGATCGCGTCGATCGCGCGCACCCCGGCCATGTTCGGGCCGGTCATCTCGTTCGTGTCGTTGCCCGCCTCGCCGTTCGCCTCCTCGTGGATGCCGACGTGCCCGTGCGACTCGACGAAGCCCGGGACGAGCCACGCACCCGCGGCGTCGACGACCGGCAGCCCGGCCGGGGGCGAGACGTCCGGGCCGATCGCGGTGATGCGACCGTCCTCGACCACGACGGCGCCGCCGTCGAACTCGGGGGCGGTGACGGGGACCACGTGTGCGTTCGTCACGACGAAGGAGTTGCTCATGCCACCACGGTACCGACGGGGGCGGACACCGCGGCCGTGCACACGACATGCAGATTCCTCGCGGCGGTGGCCGACGCCGCTCTAGCGTCGAGGCGTCGTCCCGTCGTCCGTCGTCCCTCGTCCCGTCGTCCCGTCTCGTCCACCGTGGAGGAACCGATGCCCCGCACCGAGCACCCCTGGCCGTCCCACACCACCGTCACGCTGCCCTGGCGCAGCAGCGTGCGCGGCCCGCGGCACGACCGCGAGACGACGTCGGTGGTGGCGTCGGTCCCGCCGCGCATCGCCCGCCTCCCCTGGTCCCCGGACACCGACACCGCAGCGCTGCTCGACCGCGCCGCCGCCGCGCTCGTGCACCTCGACGAGCACCACGGCGACCGGCTCGCCGTGCTCGGTCGCGTGCTCGACCGGACCGAGGCCGTCGCGACCTCCCGCATCGAGGACGAGCACGCCACGCTCGACGACCTCGCGCGGGCCGTCGTCGGCGTCCGGGCGAACCGCAGCGCGACGGCGATGGTCCGGGCCGGCGGGGCGATCGAGACGCTCGTGTCGTCCGCGGCGTCCGGCACGATCACGGAACGGGCGCTGCTCGCGGCCCACCACCGGCTCCTGCGCGACGACCCGGCCGACGGCCGGTACGCCGGACGCTGGCGGGACGTGCAGAACTGGATCGGCGGCGGCGCCACGCCCCGGCTCGCGCGCCACGTCCCGCCGCCGGCCGCGCTCGTGCCCGAGCTGATGGACGACCTGTTCGCGTTCCTCCACCGCGACGACCTGCACCCGATCGCGCAGGCGGCCATCGCGCACGCGCAGTTCGAGTCGATCCACCCGTTCACCGACGGCAACGGGCGGATCGGCCGCGCGCTCGTCGCCGCCGTGCTCCGCCGTCGAGGCCTCGCTCGGATCGTCACGGTGCCGGTCGCGACTGCCCTGGTCGCCGAGCGGGACCGGTACTTCTGGCACCTCGACCGGTACCGGCGCGGTGTCGTCGATGAGTGGGTCCGTGACCTCGCGATCGCGATCGGCACGGTGTGCGACGAAGCCACGGTCACGGCGCTGCTCCTCGACGAGGCCGCCGTCCCGACACGGGCGCACGACGCGGTCACCCGGACCCTCGTCGACGATCCCGTCGTCACCGAGGACCACCTCGAGCAGCTGCTCGGCGACGACGCCCGCTCGATCGACACCGTGACCGACGACCTCTGCCGGACCGGGGTCTTGCGGCCGGTGACCGAGCGGCGCCGTCGCCGAGCGTGGCTCGCGGTGGCCGTCGCCGACGAGGTGACGGCCTTCACCGACCGCGTCCACGACGCCGTCACACACCGGGCGAATAGGGTGGGGTGGTGAGCACCGAGCACGCCCAGGCCACCCCGCCCACCGCCGCCAAGCGGCCCGTGACGCGGACCCACCACGGCATCGACTTCGTCGACGACTACGAGTGGCTGCGCGACAAGGAGTCGCCGGACACCCTGGCCTACCTCGAAGCCGAGAACCGCCACACCGAGCAGGCGACGGCGCACCTCGACGGACTGCGCGACCGGATCTTCGCCGAGGTGAAGAACCGCGTGCAGGAGACCGACCTCTCGGTGCCCGTCCGCATGGGCGACTGGTGGTACTTCACGCGCACGGCCGAGGGCAGCCAGTACGGCGTGCACTGCCGTGCGCCGATCAGCGGGACGGACGACTGGACCCCGCCGGCGGTGACCGAGGGCGAAGCGACGCTCCCCGGCGAGCAGGTCGTCCTCGACGGCAACGCGCTCGCGGACGGCCACGACTTCTTCTCGCTGGGTTCCTACGACATCAGCGACGACGGCACACGGCTCGTCTACGGCATCGACGTCGAGGGCGACGAGCGGTACACCCTGCACGTGCGGGACCTCACGACCGGCACCGACCTCGGCGACGAGATCCCGAACACCGGCTCCGGGGCCACGTTCGACCCGTCCGGGCGCTTCGTGTTCTACCCGACCGTCGACGACTCCTGGCGGCCCGACCGCATCTGGCGGCACACCGTGGGCAGCCCGGCGGCCGACGACGTCGTCGTGTTCGAGGAGCCGGACGACCGCTACTGGGTCGGCGTCGGGGTCACCCGGTCGTCGCAGTACATCGTGATCGAGCTCGGGTCGAAGATCACCTCCGAGGCGCTCGTCCTCGACGCGGCCGACCCCACCGGCGAGTTCCAGGTCGTGTGGCCCCGGCGCGAGGGCGTCGAGTACGAGATCGAGCACGCGATCGTGGGCGGCAGCGACCGGTTCCTCGTCCTGCACAACGACGGTGCCGAGAACTTCGAGCTCGTCGACGTCCCCGCGGACGACCCCACATCGGAGCGTGACCGGCGGGTCGTCGTCGCGCACCACGCCGAGCGTCGGATCGAGGCGGTGGACGCCTTCGCCGGACACCTCGCGCTCGAGTACCGGTCCGAGGCGCTCCCCCGCGTCGCGATCATCCCGATCGAGGGCGACGGCTACGGCGACGCGCACGAGGTCCCCTTCGACGAGGCACTGTTCTCGGCCGGGCTCGGTGGCAACCCGGAGTGGGACCAGCCGGACGCTCCGGATCGGGTTCACGTCGTTCGTCACCCCGTCCGAGGTGAGCGACCTCGACCTCGCGACGGGCGAGGTCACGGTCCTGAAGCGTCAGCCCGTGCTCGGCGGCTACGACCCGGCCGACTACGTCCAGGAGCGCGACTGGGCCACCGCCGACGACGGCACCCGCGTGCCGATTTCCCTCGTGTGGCGCCGTGACGCGGTCGACACCGACCGTCCGGCACCGCTGCACCTCTACGGCTACGGCTCGTACGAGCACTCGATCGACCCCGGGTTCAGCGTCATGCGCCTGTCGATGCTCGACCGCGGCGTCGTGTTCGCCGTCGCCCACGTGCGCGGTGGCGGCGAGATGGGTCGGCACTGGTACGAGAACGGCAAGACCCTCACGAAGAAGAACACCTTCTCCGACTTCGTCGCGGTCGCCACGCACCTGATCGACACCGGACGCACCACCGCCGACCGGCTCGTCGCCGAGGGCGGCAGCGCGGGCGGGCTCCTGATGGGCGCTGTGGCGAACCTCGCCCCGGAACGGTTCGCCGGGATCCTCGCGGCGGTGCCCTTCGTCGACGCGTTGACGAGCATCCTCGACCCCGACCTGCCGCTGACGGTCATCGAGTGGGACGAGTGGGGCGACCCGCTGCACGACCCCGAGGTCTACCGGTACATGAGCGAGTACTCGCCCTACGAGAACGTCCGCGACGACGTGCAGTACCCGAAGATCCTCGCCGTGACGTCCATCAACGACACCCGCGTGCTGTACGTCGAGCCCGCGAAGTGGACCGCGAAGCTGCGTGACGTCGGCGCCCCGGTGCTGCTCAAGACCGAGATGGCTGCGGGGCACGGCGGCGTCAGCGGCCGGTACGCCTCGTGGAAGGAGCGGGCGTTCGAGCTCGCCTGGCTCCTCGACGTCCTGGGGCTGGCGGACGAGGCGCCCGCCGCGTGACGACTTGGTGAGCAGGAATGGTCGGGTTGCCCATCGGCACCCGACCATTCCTGCTCACGAAGCGAGCGCGCGAGCGCCCGCCGCGCGGCGCGTCACACGCGGTTGAGCGCGTGCACCGCCTCGTCGTAGGACTCCTCGGCGAGGCGCACCCGGTCGCCCGCGAGCACCCCGTACCCGAACGTGCCCTCGCCGCCGCGCTCGGCGATCGCCGCGTTCGTGCGCAGCGTGTCGAGCGCGTGCAGGGAGCGCACCCGCTCGGTGAGGACGTCGGCCGCCGTCCCGATCCGCTTCCACAGTGCGTGCGGGAACGCGTCGTCGCCGAGCACGTCCATCGTCAGGCGCGCGCGCATCGTCGCCTGCCAGGCGGCCTCGGTCGTGGCACGGTCGGCGGCCTCACGCGCAGCGGCGGTGTCCGAGGTGTCGTCGGCGACGGCGGCGCGCACGAGTTCGCGGACCTCCGGCTTCACCTGGGCGACGACGTCCTGCGCGACCTTCTTCGGCGACCGGAGGGCCCACGCGGTCGGTGCGGGGCGCTCGACCGCGTCATCGAGGGCGTCGAGGAGCTCGAGGAACGGCTCGCCGTGCAGGAACGCCACGACGTCCCGGACCGACTGGTCGCGACGTTCGCGGGTGGCCGCCAGGATCCGCTCGCGCGTCATCGCGTCGACGAGCTCGTCCTGCGCCGGGGTCGACGCGCGCGGCAGCCGGTCGATGAGGTACTCCGCCAACGCAGCGCGCGCGGTGACGGCGGCGAGTCCGTCCGCCCCCGCGGCAGCGCGGTCGACGGCGTCGCCGGCGGCGAACGCCGGCCGGTACGCGCCGAGGATCGCGGCGATCTCGAGGGCGGTCTCGGCCGCCTGCCGGAGGTCGGTGGCGTCGCCGGAGCGGAGCCGCGCCTCCTGGGCGAGGAGCACGGCGCGGAGCTTCCGCAGCCGCTTCACCAGCACGCGTGCGGTCGTTCCCTTCTCCGGCTTGTCCTCGGCCTGGAGGCGCGGTGCCGGTGCTCCTGCCAGCCCACGTGCCAGCTTGGACGAGACGGCGGCGGGGCCGGCGCCGACGGCGGCGAAGCGCCCGTCGAGCGACGCGAAGAGCTCGTGGGCGACCTGCGGGTCGACGCCGCCGACGATCTCGACCTCGACCTCGCGCCAGGTGCGCGGGGTCTCGGGGGCGTCGTCGTCGAGCCGCGTCGCGCGGACCTGGTCGTCGGCGACCTCGGCGATCTGGTCGCCGTCCTCGTCGAGCAGCCGCGTCACCGTGCGGGTCGTCGTGATCCGGACCACCGGGTGGAGGCCCCGGCCACGGCGCTCGGTGAAGAGTGCGGCGAGGACCTCGTCGGGGACGGTGTCGGCGTCGTCGGTGAGCGGGAAGTGCTGCTCGTGCCGGACGGTGTCGGACGAGGCGCGCTTGATGTGCCAGCCGGCGTCGGGGCCACCGGTCCGGCGGCGCACCGTCACGCGGGCGGCCACGAGGTCGTACCGCTCGGTGTCCCAGTACGTCGCGTCGAGGTCGAACGGCTCCTGGTGCTCGGTGCGGATGATGCCGCCGATGCCGACGAGGTCCGGCAGGGCACCGCCCTCGGGCAGGTCATAGGTTCGCTCGATCTCGAGGTGCGTGTCGCTCACGCGGTCCTGTCTACCAGGGCTTCCCCGTGTTCCCCGAACCGGCGGGGTTAGCCTGAGCACATGAGCGAGACGATCACCCGCGACGCGTTCGTGCCGGAGGCCGGCGCCGTCACGATGTTCACGACCAGCTGGTGCGGCTACTGCGCGCGCCTGAAGAACCAGATGTCCAAGGCCGGGGTCCCCTACCGCGAGGTCGACATCGAGCAGACGCCCGGCACGGCCGAACTCGTCGCCGAGGTCAACGGCGGCAACCAGACCGTGCCGACGCTGGTGTTCCCCGACGGCAGCACGGCGACGAACCCCTCGCTCGCCGAGGTCCAGTCGCGCATCTGACGCCGCGGGCGCCCACGTCGAACCACGAGACCGACACCGAACCAGGCCGAAGCCCCGGTTCGATGTCGGTTTCGTGGTTCGTAGCCGCGCGCCGGACGGCGCCGGCCCTAGCCGCGCTCCAGCGCCTCGGTCAGCAGCGCCGCCATCGCGTCGAGCTGGATGTCGCCGGAGTCGACGATCTCCTCGTCGGAGCCGTCGAGCGCGCGGGCGGCCAGGGACGCCTTCGAGTCGATGAGCTCGGCGATCTTGGTGTCGATCGTCTGGGCGGCGATGATGCGCCACGCCGTGACGGGCTCCTCCTGCCCGATGCGGTGCACGCGGTCGATCGCCTGGGTCTGCTCGGCGCTCGTCCACGACAGCTCGGCGAGCACGACGTTCGACGACACCTGCAGGTTCAGGCCGACGCCCGCCGCGGTGAGCGAGCAGACGATCACGGCGACGTCGGGGTCGTTCACGAACGAGTCGATCTCGGCCGTGCGCTGCGCCGGCGTCTGGTCTCCCCGGACCGTCGCGGTGCGGAGGTGTCGACGTGCGAACACCTCTTCCGCCTGGTCCATGACGTCGAGGTGCTTCGCGAAGAACACGACCTTGCCGACGTTCGAGGCGAGCTGCGCCGCGTAGTCCGCCGCGAGCTGTGCCTTGGCCCGACCGATGCGCCGCACCATCGAGAACACGTTCTCCCCGGTCGGCGAGGCGTCCTGGTCCTCGAGCTCCCAGCGCGCGACCTGGCGGACGAGCTTGTGGTCGATGCCGACGACCGGGTCCTGCCCGGTGCGGGCGTCGAGCGCCTGGTGGTACCGCTTGACGAGCTTCGCGGTGAGCTCGCGCTCGGCGTCGCGGATCGAGCGGCCGACCTCGTCGTCGAGTTCGACGGGGATGTCGGCGATCCGACGTGCCGGGATGTCCGCGGCGACGTCGACCTTGCGGCGGCGGACGATGCCCTGGTCGATGACGGCCTTGCGGGCCTCGACGAAGAACCCGGGGTCGGCCGGCGTCAGGCCGATCTCCTCGAGCTCGTTCATGAGCTTGGCGCGCGGCTTCTTGTCGTCGATCCAGCCGAGGTACTCCCAGATGGTGCGGAAGTCCTCGACCGAGTTGATCAGCGGCGTGCCGGTGAGGGCCATCAGCAGCGGCGACGCGGTGCGCGACCGGATCGCCTCGGCGAGCTGCAGCACGAACTTCGAGCGCTGCGAGTCCTTGTTCTTGATGAAGTGCGCCTCGTCGACGACCATGCCCTTGAACCCGAAGTTCCCGAGCCAGCCGGCGTGCCGGTCGAGGATCTCGTAGTTCACGATGACGATGTCGGCGAACCCGTCGAGGTCGTCCCCGTCGCCGTGGATGACCGTGGCGGTGCGGTTCGGGACCCAGCGGGCGGCCTCGCGCTTCCAGTTCGTCTTGACGACGTTCGGCACGACGACCAGCAGCGGGAAGGCGTTCGCGGCCTCGGCGGCGAGGAGCGACTGCGCGGTCTTGCCGAGGCCGGGCTCGTCGGCGAGCAGGAACGTGCGGTGGCCCTGCGCCGCGGCGGCGATGAGCTCCGCCTGGTGCTTCATGAGCGTGGTGCCCGACCGCGAGTGCAGCGTCGTGGGCTCGGGCAGCGGCATCGTCGCCGCTCCCCCGCCCGCGCCGTACTCGAACGACTTGAAGAGCGGGCCGAACAGCTCCCAGTTCGCCAGGCGACGCGGGTGTGCGACGGGCTGGTCGGCGAGCGCGAAGTCCGGCGGCAGGAACGGGTTCGCGAGCTGTCGCTGCACGACCGCCTGCGGCACGACGGCACGCACCGGACTCTCCACCGTCGGCGAGGGCTCCGCCGCGATGACGAGTTCCTCGGGCTGCAGCTCCATGCCACCCGCGATCATCATGTCGCGCTTCACGGTGCGGGTCGTCTCGCTGACCGACGCCTCTTCCGTGAGGAGCTGGATCACGCTGGTGTCCCGCGCCGCGGTCTTCGCGAGGATCGTCGCCACGCCGTCGAGCCGCTTGAGCTGCTCGGCGCGCTGCGAGTCGGTGAGTTCGGTGTCCGCCTTGACCCGTGCGCGTTCCTCGCGCATGAGCAGGGCGACCGCCTGGAACTTCGAACGGTTCGACGCCTTGAGCGGTCCACGCTGCGCCGCCGCCTCGACCTCGCGCACGGCGCGGGCGAGCACGGGGATGACGCCGTCGTTGTCGAGCGGCCTGGTGCGACGCGACGCGGTCCGCGTCCCGCCGGCTGCTCGCCGGGTGCCTGATCGAGCCAACGCTCCTCCTGTTCCGCCCGTTCGTGCGGGCGAGCCGCCCCGCGGGGCGGAAGTCCTGAACCGGCGCCTGGCACGGCTCCGGTGTTCCGGGGGCCACCGTGGCCCACCGCTTCGCCGGTCCCCGTCCGGGGGACGTGGAGTCCTGCGGACCGTTCCCATCGCGGCCACCGGGTGGAGCCGGATGCGACGGTCCGCGCCGGGATCCGGCGCCGTCACACGCACGTGATGCCCCCTCGGAGCGATCACGGACCCGGTTCCCACGTCGGTCAAGTGACCGACTGCTGCGTCCGGAATCGACGCGGCACGCGGGAACGCGGTGCGTGCGCGCTCAGTTTACTCCCCGACCACCGACGGAGGCGACTCGACGACGCCCGCGCGAGTCGCGCCTCCTGGATCCGCCTGCTGTCGGGTCCAGGAGGCGCGGTGCGGACCCGTCCCGCGACCGGCGTCGCGCAGGTGGTCGCGTCAGGCCTGTGGTGCGGAGCGCGGGCGGAGGAGCCCGTCGGAGGGGACGATCGGCGTCGCCTCCGCGAGGGCCGCCTGCGTCGCCGCCAGCAGCTGCTCCGCCGTGTGGATGCCGTTCGCGGAACCGGTCGTGGCCTGGCCGCCGGCGTGCGCGAGCAGTTGCGCGCCGATCGCCGGGCCGATCCGGTCCGACTGGTCGGGGTTGCGCGCGATCCAGTCGCGCGCGACGGCGTCGGCGAGGCGTTCGGCGGCCGCCCCGCGCTCCGCGTCGCCGCGCGACCGGTGCCACAGCCCCGTGACGACGAGGTGCGCCACCACGGCACCGATGTCGCGCACCGGGTAGCCCCAGCCCGCCGTGTCGATGTCGAGCAGGCCGGAGATGCGCCACGGCTCGTCCTCGTCGACGAAGACCTGCTCGAGGTGCAGGTCGCCGTGCACGACCTGCTTCGTGGCCGTCGCCCAGCCGATCGAGCGTCGACCGATGGCGTCGTAGAGCGCGTCGATCTCCTCGGCGTCCTGCGGCAGCGCGGCGACGAGGGTGCGGCGGTGCCAGTCGGCGTGGTCCATCGCGTCGGCGCGGGCCTGCTGCGTCATCGGGACCGTCGCGATCCGCCCGGTGAGCGCCGCGAGGGAGGCCACGAAGCGCGGGTCGTCCGCGATCTCGAGGATGCGGCTGCCGGCGGGGACCCCGCGGATGCGTTCGAGGACGAGCAGACCGTCCCCACGGCTCGACAGCACCCGCGGCACCGGCAGTCCGGCGGCGACGAACTGCTCGTGCGACTTCTCGATCGGGGCCACCCGGTGCGGACGCACGACCTTGAGGAAGAGGGTCCCCTCGGCGGCGTCGACCCGCACCACGGCACGCTTGCCCGGTCGGTACGCCGCGACCGTGAGGGTCGGGTCGGTGACCGGCATGCCGAGCGTCGTGAGGAGCTCGGCGACGGCGTCGCGGTAGGTCACCTGGGGCAGCACCGGTAGCCCGGGGTCGTTCGGGTACGCCCACACCGAGACCGGCTCGCCCGTTGCGGGGTCGGTGACGATCGCGCTGTTCTGATCGTGGGTCCCGCCGGTGTCGACGTAGGTCAGGACCGTGGCGCGCTGACCGTTGCGGTCCACGGTGTCGACCTCGTAGCCGTACAGGTAGCCGTTGCCCGAGGGTTCGACCGAGTGCGCGCGTGCGGCCACAACGGAGGTCCCGGAGCCGGCGAAGGCCTGCGGGATGACGCGCTCATGGTTGGGCCACACGAGACCAGTCAACCGGACGGGGCGGGATTCGTCGCGTTCGTGCACGGCTCGGCGCGCGCACCGTGGCTACCGTGGTCGTCGTGAACCCGGTCGCGCGTCTCCGCAGCTCCAGTCGCACGCCGTTCCTGCAGGTCGTCAAGACCGCGGTCGCGGTGGTCGCCGCCGTGCTGCTGTGCCGGGTGCTCATCGACGGCCCGTTCCCGACCTTCGCCGCGATCGCCGCACTGCTCGTGGTGCAGCCGAGCATCAACCAGTCGTTCGTGAAGGGACTCGAGCGCAGCGCCGGGGTCGTCCTCGGGGTCGTGCTCGCCACCGGGTTCCACCTGCTGCTCGGCGACACCGTGTGGGTCGTCCTGCTCGTCATCGTGCTCGCGATCCTCATCGCGTGGGCGCTGCGGCTCACCCCGACCTCGGCGACGCAGGTCGGCATCAGCGGCATGCTCGTGCTGACCGCGGGCGTCGTCACGCCGAACTACTCGGCCGACCGGATCCTCGAGACCGTCCTGGGAGCGATCGTCGCCCTCATCGTGAACGCGCTCATCGTGCCGCCGGTGCTGCTCGGTCCGGCGCACCTCGCGGTCGCACGGCTCGCCCGGGACACCGCCGCCGCGTTCGAGCGGGTCGCGATCGGGCTCACCGAGGGGTGGGACCAGGACCGCTGGCACGAGGCGCTCCTGCAGGCCCGGGCACTCCGGCAGCAGCACGCCCGCGCCGAGGCCTCGCTCACCGCGGCCCGGGAGTCCCTCACGATGAACCCGCGCGGCGGACGGCACCGGACCGTCCTCGACGAGGACATCGTCGTGGCCGAACACCTGCGTGTGCTCGTCACCCGGGTCACCGGCATGACCCGGGCGATCCAGGACAACACGGCGCCCGACCTCCGGGCCGACCCCGTCGTCGGGAGCATCGCCACCGAGGTCGCCCGGATCGCTGCCGACGTCCGGGCGCTCAGTGCCCGGGTCGCCGCGAAGGAGGTGCCCGTGTCGACCGCTGCGTCCCCTCGGCCCCGGTGGTCGGTGCCGACGTCGCCGCAGCACGACGAGGACGTCGCGGAGCCGGCACTCACGGCGCCGCTCGAGGTGATCCGGCCGAACTCGCGGCACTGGATCCTGATCGGGGCGCTGCTCGAGGACATCCGGCGCGTGCGCGAGGAGCTGCTCGGCGAGGACGACTGACGCTGCTCGTGCGCAGGCGCGTGCGCGCTCGTGGCGCGTCAGCGCGCGGCGGACGCTGCCTCGGCCGCCGAGTGCACGATGTCGTCCCAGATCGTCGCCGTCGGCACGGTCGAGTCGCTCGAGACGACCTCGACGCTCGCGAACCGGCTGATCTCGGCCACGACGGCATCGGCCCCCGCGGCACGAGCAGCGACGCTCGCGATGTCCGGGACCGCCGCCCGGAGCTCGGCAACCACACGGTCGCGGCTGTCGTCCTCCATGTCGCCGAGCACGCCGATGCCCTTCCAAGCGGCGTCGAGCTCGGCACGCAGACGGACGAGGGCCGGGTGTTCCGGCATGTCGTTCATGGTGCCCCCACTGTGGATGTGGCGTCGGGTACGCCGCTTCCGGTGCGCGAGCATAGCAACGAAGCAAGCAGTCCTCACGTCCCACGAACGGGGGACAGACCGTTCTACCTGTCCGGCCGCCGTGACTGTGACGAGATTCAGCGAGTTCAGCCGTGGGATCTCCCGCATGTACAGGTTCGATGCCACGATGGGGTCGAGGAGGTCGCTATGCGCCTGTTGGTGGTCGAGGACGATGACGAGATGCGCGCGCTCATGGAACGTGGGCTCGCGGCAGAGGGGTACCGCGTCACCGCGGTCGAGAACGGGGTCGAGGCACTGATCGCGCTCGGCGACCAGGCGTTCGACCTGGCCGTCGTGGACGTCATGATGCCCGGCATGTCCGGCTTCGAGCTCGCCCGACGCATCCGCGAGCGCGAGGACCCGGTCCGGATCCTCCTCGTGACCGCGCGGGACGCCGTCGACGACCGCGTGTTCGGCCTCGACGCCGGCGCCGACGACTACCTCACGAAGCCGTTCGCCTTCGCCGAGCTCACCGCTCGTCTCCGCGCCCTCGGCCGTCGCGAGTCCGCCGGCGCCCCGCGCACCATCGAGGTGGGCGACGTCGCGATCGACTCAGAGGCCCGTCGCATCCTGATCAAGGGCCAGCGGGTCGCCGTGAGCCCCACGGAGTTCGCGCTCCTCCGGCTGCTCGCACGGTCGGTGGGCACCGTGGTCGACCGCCCGAAGATCCTCGAAGAGGTCTGGGACGGCTCGCAGCACGTCGACCCGAACGTCGTCGAGCAGTACATCTCGTACCTCCGCAAGAAGCTGACCTCGCACGAGGCGACGGTCGCGATCTCCACCGTGCGCGGCCGCGGCTACCGGCTCGATCTGCTCGGGGCGTGACCGGTTCCGGGCGTGGCCTGATCCGTCCGCTGCGGAACCTGTCGCTCCGCGCTCGGATCACCATCGGGTCCACGGCGATCGCGGCGGTGGTCATCGTGCTGCTCGTGCTCGTCATGCGGTTCCAGGTGGTCAGCGTCGTCGCGAGTGCCACGCGCACCCTGCTCGACGCGGACGCCGACCCGTACGTGGCCACGCTCGAGGTCGACAGCGACCCCGACCTGTCCCCGCCGGGCAACGCGCAGCTCGTGGCCGTGGTCTCGCCGTCCGGTGACATCGCCCTGTCGACCATGCCGCCCCGCGTCGAGCGCGCGCTCGGCAGCCTCACCGAGACGAAGGCGGGGACGTCCCTCATCCGGGTCGCCGGCTCGGAGTACCGCGTCGTCGTCGAGCACCCCGTCAACCAGGCGGGTCGGTGGACGGTCGTGGCGGCCCGCAACTCGCAGGCCGAGGCGATCGTCGTCGACGACCTCACCTCGACGCTGTCGCTCACCGGGCTCGCGATCCTGGTCGCGTTCGGCGTCGCCTCGTGGGTGCTCGCGACCGCCGCCCTGCGCCCGGTGAACCGGATGCGCCGCGAGGCCGAGCGACTCTCCGTCGCCCCCGAACGCGCCGAGCTGCCGGTCGGTCCGGCCCAGGACGAACTCGCCTCGCTGGCGACGACCCTCAACGCCTTCCTCGCCCGCACGCGCCAGGCCACCGAACGCGAGCGCCAGATGGTCTCGGACGCGAGCCACGAACTCCGCACGCCCCTCGCGATCCTGACGACCCAGCTCGACCTGGCGTCCCTCGACGGGGACGACGCGGCCGCCCTCGCCGCCCACATCGAGCGCGCGAAGCTCAGCGTCGCGCGGCTGTCGCGCCTGGCGAACGACCTGCTCGCGCTGTCCCGCATCGAGGAGTCCGAGCGCCGCGAACAGGACGGCGCCGAGCAGCAGCCCACGGGCTGGTCGGACCTCGGCGACGAGGTCATGAGCGCCGTCGACCGCGTCCGGCTCATCGCGTCCGCCAAGGACATCACCGTCGACTTCGACCTGGAGTCCCCGGTCGCCGTCGGGGGTTCCGGCCCGGGCATCGGCGGCGGCACCGTGGAGCCGCGGTACCGGCTCGACACCGGTGGCATGGCGCAGCTCGTCACGAACATCGCCGGCAACGCGGTGTCGGCACTCCCCCGCGGCGGCGGCGTCTTCGTCTCGTGGCGCAGTGCCGGCGGCGAGGGGATCCTGCAGGTCACGGACGACGGCCCCGGCGTGCCGGAGTCGTTCATCCCCGTCGCCTTCGACCGGTTCACCCGCCCCGACGAGGCCCGGAAGTCCCGCCCGAACCCCGACCCCGCGACCGGCACGATCCCCCTGCCGGGTGGTTCCGGACTGGGGCTCGCGATCGTGCGGGCCGTGGCGGAGCGTGCGGGCGGGACGGCGTCGCTCCGGAACGTGCGGTCCGGCGGGCTCGAGGTCACGATCCGCATCCCCGAGGTGCAGTAGCCGGTCGGTCACTGGAAGTCCCTCGACCGGGTGCGGACCGACAGGGACAGGTGCTCGATCCGGTCGGCCACCAGGTTCACGACCCCGTCCGGCGACCGCTCGAGGATCCCCCGCACGATCACGGCCGGCGCCTCGCGCGCGACCCGTCGGTACCGCCCCCACACGCCGACGCTGCAGATCACGTTCACCAACCCGGTCTCGTCCTCGACGTTCATGAACGTGATGCCGGACGCCGTCGCCGGACGCTGCCGGTGCGTCACGATCCCCCCGACCTCGACCCGCCGTCCGGTCTCGGCCGTCGCGGTGTCCTGGACGCTGAGCACCCCGCGGGCCACGAGGCCGCCACGGACGTGCCGCACGGGATGGTCGTCCGTCGTCATCCCCGTCGACCACATGTCCGCGATGAGGACGTCACCGCTGGTCATCTGCCCGAACAGCGGCGGCTGCACCGTCACCTGGGTGTCGGGCAGCTGGTCGGGACGCTCGGCCGCGGCCTGTGCCGCCGACCACATCCCACCCCGCCGGTCGACCCCGATCGACGCGAAGGCGTCGGCGGCAGCGAGCGCCTCGAGCTGCGCCGTGGTCAGGCCGACACGGCGAGCGAGGTCGGACATGTCGGTGAAGGGACCGTGGGCGTCCCGCTCGGCGACGATCTTCTCGGCGCTCTTCCGGCCGAGCGAGGAGACCTCGGCCAGCCCGAGGCGGACCGCGAAGGCGCCGTCCCGCCGGTGCCGCGCCGTGTCGTCGGGCGTGGCCTTGTCGAACGGCAGCACCGGGGGTTGTTCCTCGGCCAGGCAGTGGTCGTGACCCGTCGCGTGGACGTGCGCCGCGCCTCCTGGACCACCGGCGGCGTCGTCGTCGTCGGCGTCGGCGTCGTCGTCGTGCAGCGGCTCCAACGTGGCGTCCACGCCGGACCGCAGGATGTCCGGTCGCAGGACGGTGACCCCGTGCCGTCGGGCGTCGGCCACCAGGGTCTGGGGTGAGTAGAACCCCATCGGCTGCGCACGGAGCAGCGCGGCGAGGAAGGCTCCGGGGTAGTGCAGCCGCATCCACGCGCTCGCGTAGACGATGAGCGCGAAGCTGATGGAGTGGCTCTCCGCGAAGCCGAAGTTCGCGAACGCCTGGATCTTGGCGTAGATGGCGTCGGCGTCCTCGCCGTGGATGTCGTTCGCGGCCATCCCGGCGTAGAGCTTCTCGCGGAGCCGGTCGATCTTCTCGTGCCCGCGCTTCGACCCCATCGCACGCCGGAGCAGGTCGGCGTCGTCCCCCGAGCACCCGCCCACCGCGATCGCCATCTGCATCAGTTGTTCCTGGAAGAGCGGGACGCCGAGGGTCCGCTCGAGCACGGGTTCGAGCGACGGGTGGATGTACGTGATCGGCTCTTCGCCCGTGCGCCGCCGGATGTACGGGTGGACTGCGCCGCCCTGGATCGGCCCGGGGCGCACCAGGGCGACCTCGATCACGAGGTCGTAGAAGCGTCGCGGCAGCAGTCGGGGCAGCGTCCCCATCTGTGCTCGGGACTCCACCTGGAACACCCCGATGGTGTCCGCGCGGCACAGCTGGTCGTAGACGCCCTGTTCCTCCTTCGGGATGGAGTGCATGTCCCACCGCTCCCCGCAGTGCTCGTCGGCGAGGTCGAACGAGTACTGCAGCGCGGCGAGCATGCCGAGCCCGAGCATGTCGAACTTCACGAGGCCCATGTAGGCGCAGTCGTCCTTGTCCCACTGCAGCACCGTCCGACCGTCCATGCGGGCGTGCTCGATCGGGACGACCTCGCCCACGGGCCGGTCGGTGAGGACCATGCCGCCGGAGTGGATGCCGAGGTGCCGGGGGAACCCGAGCACCTGCTGCGCCATGTCGACCACGGTGTCCGGGATGTCGTGGTCTTGGCTCTCGGTCACCGAGCCCCAGCGTTCGACCTGCTTCGACCAGGCGTCCTGCTGCCCGGGGCTGTGGCCGAGCGCCTTCGCCATGTCCCGCACGGCGCCCTTCGGCCGGTAGGTGATGACGTTCGCGACCTGTGCGGCGTTGAACCGGCCGTACTTCTCGTAGACGTACTGGATGACCTCTTCACGCCGGTCGGAGTCGAAGTCGACGTCGATGTCGGGTTCCTCGTCGCGCATGGCCGACAGGAACCGTTCGAACGGCAGCCCGTAGCGGATCGAGTCGACCGCGGTGATCTCGAGCAGGTAGCAGACCGCCGAGTTCGCCGCCGAACCGCGGCCCTGGCAGAGGATCCCGCGCTCACGGGCGTACTGCACCATGTCCCGCACGATGAGGAAGTAGCCGGGGAAGTCCTTGTCCTCGATCACCGAGAGCTCGCGTTCGATCCGCTCGCGCTTCTGCGGGTCGACGCCGTCGGCGCTGCCGGGGTAGAACCGGCGGGCACCGCGCCAGGTCAGCTCCCGCAGCCAGGACATCGTGGTGTGTCCGTCGGGGACGTCGATGTCGGGCAGCCCGGGCTTGACCGTCTTCAACCGGAACCCGAGCTCGTCGGCGAGTTCGACGCTGTGCTCGACCGCCCCGGGGTAGCGGGCAAACCGCCGGGCCATCTCCGCCCCCGAGCGGAGGTGCGCCGTGGGTGCCGCCGGCAGCCACCCGTCGATCTCGTCGAGACTGCGGCGGGCACGGACCGCGGCGAGCGCCGTCGCCACCGGGAACCGGTCCGGGGTGGCGTAGTGCACGTTGCCCGTGGCCACCGTCGGCAGCGCGTGCTTCGCGGCGAGGGTGGCGAGGGCGTCGTTCCGGGCCGTGTCCATCGGGTCGCCGTGGTCGGTGAGCTCGACGACGACCCCTGCCGTGCCGAACCGGTCGAGCAGGGCGCGCAGGGCGTCCTCGGCCGCGGACTCGCCCCCGCGCTCGAGTGCCTGCCGGACGGCCCCCTTGCGGCACCCGGTCAGCACACGCCAGTGCCCGTCCGACCGTGCTGCGAGGTCGTCGAGGTCGTACCGGGGTCGACCCTTCTCGGCGCCGGCCGCCAGGTGCGCACGCGTGACGGCGCCGGCGAGCCGGTGGTACCCGTCCTGCCCGTCCGCCAGCAGGAGCAGGTGCGTGCCCTCGGGGTCGGGCACGCCGTTCTGCGGTTCGGTCAGCCCGAGGGACAGCTCGGTGCCGTACACCGTGGCGACGGTCGGGTAGGCCTCGGCCACCTCGGCCATGCGTGCGGCACCGTAGAAGCCGTCGTGGTCGGTGAGGGCGAGCCCGTGCAGGTGCAACCGAGCGGCCTCTTCGAAGAGCTGTTCCGGGCCGCTCGCGCCGTCGAGGAAGCTGAACGTCGAGTGCGCGTGCAGCTCGGCGTACGGTACGACGGGCACGTTGGTGTCGTCGGCCACCGGCGGGGCCGTCGGGGCGTACGGCTCCCGCTTGCGGGACCACGCGGGGCTGTCCCCGCCATCGCCGTCGTGCGTGCTGCCGGGGCTCCGCTTGTCGGACAGCGCACGTTCGAACTGGGACCACGGGATCGGTGGGTTGCTGTACCCCATCAGTGCGTTCCCGTCCGGGCGGTCACGTCGCCACCGCCTCGGCCCACCACCGGTGGTCGGCGAGCACGAGGTACCACGCACGGCCGTCGGCGTCGACGAGCTGCAGCCGGTGGAGTCGGCGGCCGCCTGCTTCCCACCAGCGCACGACGAGCGGCCACGGTCCGGCCCACGCCGTCACGGTGTCGAACCGGCCACCGCGCTCCCCTTCGGCACGGAACCGTTCCGGGACCCCGGTGAGGGCGCCGCGGTCGTCGACGTCGACGGTGCCGCCGTCGCCGGTGACGACGTCCACCGGGCGGGGACGGTCGAGCACGGTCGCCGGCGGCGGGCCGGGCAGCTTGCCGGGCCACGGGCGGTCGCGGACGGTCGCCAGCGCACGCTCGCCGCCGACGGGAGCGTCGCCCCACGGCACGAGCACCACGCGTTCGGCCAGGGTGCGCCCGCCGCCGATCCGTGGCGTGACCACCCCGTCGTGCCCGACCAGTCCCTGCACGCGTGCGAGCCCGTGGTGCACGCGTTCGTCCGGCCCGGTCCCCCAGAGCCCGCGTTCGTGGTTCGCCATGTCGTCGACCGCGACGGGCTCGAGCACCACCTGGACGACCGGCGCCTCGAGCCCGGTCGGGTCCACCCCGCCGGCGAGCTGCCAGCGGACCCGGTCCACCACGTCGGCGGCGTCGAACCAGCGCGGGTGCACCCACGTGCGCTCGAGCAGGATGTCCCGCTCGTCGACGATGCCGACCCGGATCGTGGTGGCGACGAGTCCGGCTGCCCGCAGGCGTGCGGCGTAAGTCGTCGGCGGAGCGACGGAACGCGAACGCGATCTGGTCGGCACGGTCGAGCGGGGGTTCGAACGACGCCTCGACTCGGAGTTCGGGCGGGACCGCGCGCGCCGCGACCTCTCGCGGGTCACGGCCGCCGGCGAGCCGGTGCAGGAACGCCCCGGCGAGTCCGAACCGGTCGCGCACCTGCTCGTCGGCCAGCGCGGCGAACTCGCCGAGGGTCTGGATGCCGAGGCGTCCGAGCAGCATCGCGAGGTCGGCGTCGCCGAGCACCCCGAGCGGCAGCCCGGCCAGGAACGGTGCCGAGCCGTCGACGGGCACGATCCGCACCCGTTCCCCCGGACGAGCTGGCCGAGCCCGAGCGGCCTGTTCGGCGGCGAACGGGGTGTCCGCGACGCCGGCCCGCACCCCGGGGGCACCGTGGTCGGCAGCGATGCCGGCGAGGATCGCCGCGGCGGCTCGTTCTCCGCCGTAGTACCGGGCCGGCCCGCGGGACCGCAGCGCGAGGGTGCCCGGGCGGAGGACCTCGACACCGGGGACCGCCGCCTCGACCGCGCGGATGACCGGTTCGAACGCCCGGTGGTCGAGCGCGTCGTCGTAGGGCTGCACGACGAGCTCGGGGCAGCGCGCCTGTGCCTCGCGCACGCGGAGCCCCCGGACCACGCCGTGCTGCCGAGCACTGGCGGAACTGGCGTACACCTGGCCCTTCACCACGAGGGCGAACGGGTGGTCCGGCGGCGACCCAGCAGCGCGAGCGGCCGCGATCACCGGCCAGTCCGGGCACCACAGCACGATCGTCCGGGTCGGCGGGGGCTCGGGCAGCGCCCCACCGCGGGCGAGTGCGTCGGCTCGGATCGACCGTGCATCGGGCACGCCCGCCGCACCCGCGCCGGCCCCGGGCCCGCGTCCGGCGAGGGCACCGGTGACCCGGGACCCGGTCGTCCGGGTCCGGCCGCCGCCACGGGGGCTCACGACGCCACCGCCACGGGACGCAGCACGGGTGTCGTCCGGCCGGGGCCGGACGCCGCAGCGGTGGGGACGGCGGCCCGGACCGTGCCGTCCGCCGCTGGCAGCAGCAGGTCGGCGTCCACCGGTCGGCCCGCTCCGGCACGACCGGACGCCGACACCGTGACCCGTCGTTCCGTCAGGAAGCCGTGTCCGTCCCCGATGCCGCTCCACTCGGACCGGGTCACCCGCAGCGAGACGTCGGCCCCGGGCCAGGACCCGAGCGCGACGAGCGCCCCACCACGCTGACGCAGCCGTGCCGACAGCCGGGAGACGTCGCCGGGAACCACCCGACCGAGCGGACGGGTGAGGACGATCTGGGCGACGTCCGCCAGCGCGGCCGTCACGGTGAGCCACTGGTCACCCGGGTCCGGTACGAGCACGAGCCGTTCGAGGTCGATGCCGGCCGCGGCCGCTGCCTCGACCCCGAAGGACGGCACCCCCACCACCGCGCACCAGGCACCGGCGGCCGAGGCTGCCTGCAGCATCGTCATCGCGAGGAGCACCGACTCGTGCACCGAGTAGGACCCGCCCACGCGGATCGCACCACCCGGCAGGAGCGGTGCGAGCGCCTCGGCCGTGGGCAGCCCCTCGGTGTCGACCCGGGTGGACTCCATCTCGGCCACACGCGACCGCAGCGAGGTGATCCGTTCGAGTGCGGCGCGGGCGTCACCGAGGTGGTCGACCCGCCGCACCGGCCGGGCAGGACCGGGCCGCCCGGTCGGCTCTCCGTGAGCCCCGGGCGATCGGAGTGCCGCCGCCGTCTGCATGCCCTCATATTCGAACATGTGTTCGATGATGTCAATCGGGTCCGACATCCTGTGGACAGTTGCTTCGAACACGCGTTCGACACGCCGTGTGAGCGGTGGATCAGTGCCCTGTGGAGGAGTGACCCGGCACCGCCGCCCGACGATCCGCCGTCACCAGCGGGCGACGGCCCCCACACCGGCGAGCACCGAGCGCGTCTTCGTCTCGACCTCGTCCGCCTCGTCCGCGGCGACCGACGACCACGTCACCGCGCCGCCGGCACCGAACGACCGCGACCACACCGTGCCCCGGTCGTCGATGACCGTCACCAGTGTGCGGATCACCACCGACAGGTCGACCGCGCCGCTGGCCGAGAAGTACCCGATCGCACCCGAGTACAGCCCGCGAGGCCCGTCCTCGAGCCGATCCGCGATCCCCATGGCACTGATCTTCGGCGCGCCGGTCATCGACCCCGGCGGGAAGGCGGCGCGCACCACGGCTGCCCGCGACGTCCCCGCGGGCAGGACCGCACCGATCGTCGACACCATCTGGTGCACGCTCGCGTAGGTCTCGACGTCGCAGAGCCGGTCGACGTGCACCGACCCCGGCACCGCCGTCCGGAGCAGGTCGTTCCGGAGCAGGTCGACGATCATGACGTTCTCGGCACGGTCCTTCGCGCTCACGGCGAGTCCGACACGGACCGCTTCATCCTCCACAGGGTCGTCGGAGCGCCGACGGGTCCCCTTGATCGGCTCCGCGGACACCCTCCCGGACGCATCGATCCGCAGGAACCGCTCAGGAGAACGGCTCGCCACGCGCAGCGGGCCGAGCCGCAGGTACGCGCC
The DNA here is from genome assembly GCF_031453355.1 of Curtobacterium sp. SORGH_AS_0776. Lineage (NCBI taxonomy): Bacteria > Bacillati > Actinomycetota > Actinomycetes > Micrococcales > Microbacteriaceae > Curtobacterium > Curtobacterium sp. SORGH_AS_0776. The sequence continues at coordinate 2,026,867 of NZ_JAVIYU010000001.1, read as the reverse complement.
GAACGGGACGGGGTCCGCCGCGCGCAGCCGCAGGTACTCGGTCAGGTGGGGGTCCGTGACGGGGCCCCGCCGCGCCTCCTGGACCGGCGGCACCGCGAAGGCGGTCGTGAGGCACACCTGGAACGCGTTGCCCGCACGGATCTCCGCGCGGCACGCGTCCACCGCCGTCTCGTAGGCGGCGCGCGTGACGCGCCCGGTCGCCGGAGCGGGGCCCGGGAGGAACGGGGCCACGTCGTCGACGTCGACCCGCGTGACCGGGGCGGTCACCCTCTCCAGCCATGCGCGGTTCCGCGCGCTGGCCCCGGGTTCCGCATCGCTCGCCAGGGCGAGTGCCCAGGCGTCACCGGCGGCGTCGACGACCACCGCGCGGTCGACGAACCGCAGGTCCGCGTCCGCGTGCCCCTCTGCCGTCCGGTCGACGCCGCCCGACTCGCGACCGAGCTCGTAGCCGAGGAACCCGACCCAGCCGAGCGCGAAGCCGCAGCCCGCGACCGGTTCCGGCAGCACCGGGGTGCGCGCGAGCAACTCGGTGAGGACCACGAAGGCGGGTCGGTCCGATCCCTCGGCGGTCGCGACGCCCCCGAACCACGATCGGGACGCCGGGGTCGTCTCGACGAACGCCCGTCGCGTCTCGTGCCGGAACCGCGCTGCGAACGGGCCGTCCGTCAGCGCCAGGACCGACCACCGGGCACGGGCGCGCGCGGTCGGGGGCGAACCGGCCGGCAGCGAGGAGTCGAGCCAGACCACGTCGGCGCCGGACGCGGCGGCGAGGGCGCCGAGGTCGGGAGTCGACGGCAGCCGCCGGACCTCGATCCGGGCGGACGCGGGTGCTGCCGTCAGACCGCCGCGATCGTCCACGAGGCCGCCGACGAGGACCCGGGCTCGAGCACGACGAGTCCCGCGTCGGACCCGGCGTTGAAGGCGTCCGGCGCACAGGTCATCGGCTCGACCGCGAGACCCGCACGGTGGTACTCCGGCACGACGTGGTCGGCGGTGTGCACCTGCGCCCAGCCGCACTCCGGGCCGAACGAGGCACGGACACCGCGGCCGTCGGCGGCGGTGAGGACGATCGTCGCGGTGCCGTCGGCGTCGCGGTCGAACCCGGTGAAGGCGTGGTCGATGAACCGGTCGCCGATGCGCGTCGCGGAGCGCAGGTCGAACTCGTCGTGCACCGGCGCGAGGCCCGTCGGGACGAGGCGGTCCTCGGTGACCTCGAGCACCTCGGCCGCCGGCAGCGTCAGGGTCCAGTCGTCGACACGACCCTCGCCGGCGACGAGGTACGGGTGCGGACCGGTCCCCCACGGAGCCGCGTCGGCACCGGTGTTCGTGCCGGTGATCGTCGTGTGCAACCCCTCGCCGTCGACGCGGTACTCGACCAGTACCTCGACGCGGAACGGGTACCCGTCCTGGGCGGGCACCGTCGTGCCGAGGACCGCGCGGTCCGGTTCGTGCGCGACGATCCGGAAGTCGGTCCAGGCGACCAGTCCGTGCAGCGCGTGCTGTCGCTTCGGCTCGGTCAGCGCGAGCTCGTGCTCGGTCCCGCCGAACGTGTACTTCCCGTCGACGACCCGGTTCGGCCACGGCGCCAGGACGGCTCCGCGGAAGGCCGGGCGGACCTCGTCGGCGTCGAACGGCACGACCAGGTCGCGTCCTTCGAACCGGAACGTCCGCAGTGTCGCCCCCACCGAGGCGATCTCGGCCGTGTAGCCGCCGGCGGTGATCGTCAGGGCGGAACCGGACAGGGGTGCGTCGCTGCTCATGCGCTCAGCGTAGTGGGGACGCGGGGGGCCGGATCGCCTCGGGCGCGCGTCCCCGGAACGAGAAGACCCCCGCGGTTCCGGAGAACCGCGGGGGTGATGGTGGATCTGAGGGGACTCGAACCCCTGACCCCCTGCATGCCATGCAGGTGCGCTACCAGCTGCGCCACAGACCCGAAGTGTTGGTGTTCCCACCGACTTCAGTGTGCCCCCGTTCCCCGGAGGCACCATAGAAGCGTACACCATGCGAACGCCGGGTGACGAAATCGTCGCCGCCACCCGGGCGCGTCGCACCTACGCGGTGTGGTCCACCGGGAGCTCGAGCGGGATGGTCGGGCAGTCCGACCAGAGACGCTCGAGCGAGTAGTACTGGCGGTCTTCTTCGTGGAAGACGTGCACGACGATGTCGCCGAAGTCGATGAGGACCCAGCGGCCCTCGCTCCGGCCTTCACGACGGAGCGGCTTGGCCCCGGCTTCGAGGAGGCGCTCTTCGATCTCGTCCGCGATGGCGAGCACGTTGCGCTCGTTCCGGCCGGTCGCGAGCAGGAACACGTCGGTGAGCTGCAGCGGCCCGGTCACGTCGAGGGCGACGAGGTCCTCGGCCTGCTTGGCGTCGGCCGCCTGGGCGGCGATCTGCACGAGTTCCACTGCGCGTGAGGAGGCGGTCACGGATTCCTTCCGGTCGATCGACCTGGCAGGCTGCCGGATCGCTTGATGGGTCACGATCATAAGCCACCCACCGACACACGGCCAGGCCGTGCGCGGTGGGGAGGACTCAGAACGTGTGGGTGACGAGGAGCGAGACGATGATGACGGCGGCCGCCGCGACACCGACCGAGCCGATGGTCACGGCGAGGACGACCGGCATCCGCGACTCCTTCGGCTTGGCCGCCGCGAGGACGACCTGCCGCGTCGAGGTGTGGCTCGACACCGCACGGCTGGCACGGACCGGGCTGGCGTCCGTGTCGGGCTGTTCGTCGTGCTGCTCGAGCAGACGGTCGACCTCGGCACCGTCGATCGGCCGGTGCGACCCGGTCGAGGACAGCGACGCCGGCAGGTCGATCGAGCCGGTGAGGATGACCTCGCCCGTGGCGTTCAGCGCACCCGTCGGGTCGGCGAGGGCCGAGTTCGGCAGGATGATCGCGTTCGTGTTGGTCACGGCGACGCGGCGGGTGCCGGTCTCCTCGTCGTGGACCTCGGCGTCGTTCGAGTCGTGCGCCTGCTGCGACCAGTGGCCGACGGGCGGCTCGAACGCGGTCGTGAGGGGCTTCGGCTCGGCCGGACGCTGGAACGAGGCCGGCACGCGGGGGGCATCGGCGTCGCCATCGGTGTCGCCGGCGGACGACGGCGCGCCACTCGACGTGGGTGCCGAGGCAGCACGCGCGGGCTGGGCGGCGTTCTGGACCGGGACCTCGTTCGTGTCGTCCTCGTCCAGCGAGAGCGGGAACACCGCCGGCGTGGAGGACTGGATCGGGGTGCGCTGCGCCGTGGCAGGGACGTCCGGGGTGCCCAGCGTGTCCGGCGTGCTCGGCGCGTCCGAGTCGGCTTCGGTGTCGGACGGCTCGGTGGCCTCGGGCGGGGCCCAGGTCGACCGGTGGCGACGCGGCTCTTCGCTGTGGGCGGCGGCTTCTTCGAGGGGCTCGATCGCGTCGGGCGATCCGTCCGCCTCGGTCGCCTGTGCCACGGCCGCCTGGTCGAGCACGACCGTCTCGGCCGAAGGCTCGGGGTCGACGGAGGACTCCTGCGCGAGCGGCTCTGGCTCGGCGGTCGACGTGCCCGTCGCGGCCGACGTGCCCGTCGCGTCCGTCGCGCCAGGGCGCTCCGGTCCACCGTGCAGCGCGTCGACCGAGCCGAGGACGTCCTCGACGGTGCGGTCGGACGACTGCGGGGTCGGGTTCTGCAGCGGGACGGGCTGGATCGCCTGTCCCTCGGCCGCACGCAGCTGCCGGATCTGCCGACGGGTGAGTCCACCCGAGCCGGGGACGATCTCGGTCGCCGAGGCCGGGGGCATCGACGGCACACCGGAGCCGGCGGACGACGGCGACGAGGCCGACGACGGCACAGCGGACTGTGCGGGTGCGCCGGGGGCGGGAGCGACGTGGCTGCCGGGACGGTGGCGCACTTCCGGCTGCTCGGCCGGGGCGGCGACGGTCGGGGGCGGCGTCACGGGCTGCGCACCGCCCGCGGCGGCACGCTCCCGCTCGCGCGCCTGGCGCCGCGACAGGGGCGGCTGCGCGTCGGACGAACTCATGCAACGCTCCGATACAGATGGTGCTTGGAGATGTACTGGACGACACCGTCGGGGACCAAGTACCACACGGGGAAACCACGTCTCACCCGGTCGCGGCAGTCGGTCGACGATATTGCCAGCGCGGGAACTTCGAGCAAGCTTACGTCTCGTTCGGGCAGACCCGTGATGCTCAAGGCGTGTCCCGGACGTGTCACAGCGACGAAGTGCGCGAGGTCCCAGAGACCATCATGGTCCTTCCAGTCGACAATCTGCTGGACGGCGTCTGCGCCGGAGATGAAGACCAGCTGCGCGTCGGGTCGCTGCTCGTGCAGGTCCTTCAGCGTGTCGACCGTGTAGGTCGGGCCCGGGCGGTCGATGTCCACGCGGCTCACGGTGAACATCGGGTTCGACGCCGTGGCGACGACGGTCATGAGGTAGCGGTGCTCGGCGTCGGTCACACCGGACTTCATGTACGGCTGACCCGTGGGGACGAAGACCACTTCGTCGAGGTCGAACGCGCGCGCTACTTCGGACGCTGCCACGAGGTGGCCGTTGTGGATCGGGTCGAACGTGCCACCCATCACGCCGATGCGAGGCCGCCCCGTGCTCTCGAGCATGGAGTCGCGGGTCAGTGCTCGGCGCGACCGAACTCGTCGACACCCGTCTCGTGGGTGCGCGTGGCCTCGAACTTGTGCGAGTGGCGGTAGGCCACGTCACGGAAGCTCCAGGTCACGAACCCGAGGAACGCGAAGAAGAGGGCACCGACGAGCGGGAACACGTACGCGGGGACCCCCGAGGCGTGCTCAGCGGCTTCTGCGAGGAAGGTCATTGATCCGATGCTCCGTTCGGTCGGGGGAATTCGCCGTTCAGTCTAGCCGCGGATCTGTCCCTGCCCGCGCACGATCCACTTGGTGCTCGTCAGCTCGGGCAGCCCCATCGGCCCGCGAGCGTGCAGTTTCTGCGTGGAGATCCCCACCTCGGCACCGAACCCGAACTCCCCGCCGTCGGTGAACCGCGTCGAGGCGTTCGCCATCACGACCGCGGAGTCGACCTCGGCCAGGAAGCGCTCGGCCGTGTCGACGTCGTTGGTGACGATCGACTCGGTGTGGCGCGTCGACCAGCGCGCGATGTGCGCCATCGCCGCGTCGACGTCGGGCACCACCCGGACGGACAGGTCGAGGTCCATCGACTCGGTCCCCCAGTCGTCGTCCGTCGCCCGGAGCACACCGGGGACGAGCACCCGCGTGGCGTCGTCGCCGCGGAGCGTGACTCCGGCGGCCCGCAGCCGGTCGGCCAGCGCGGGCAGGAGCCGGTCGGCCGCCCGCTCGTGCACGAGGAGCGTCTCGAGCGCGTTGCACACGCTGGGCCGCTGCACCTTGCTGTTCAGGACGATGTCGATCGACCGGTCGAGCGGTGCCGACTCGTCGAGGAACACGTGGACGACCCCGGCGCCCGTCTCGATCACGGGCACCTGCGACTCGGTCACGACGGTCTGGATCAGTGACGCGCTGCCCCGCGGGATGAGGACGTCGACGAGCCCGCGTGCCCGCATCAGGTCGGTCGCGCCGGCACGCCCGAACTCGTCGATCGTCTGCACGAGTTCGCGCGGCAGCCCCGCCGAGGCGACGGCGTCCTGGATCCGGGCGACGAGCACCGCGTTGGTGTGCTGCGCCGCCGAGCCGCCCCGGAGCACGACCGCGTTGCCGCTCTTCAGCGCGAGGCTGGCGATGTCGACCGTGACGTTCGGCCGCGCTTCGTAGATCGCGCCGACGACCCCGAACGGCACCCGCACCTGGGAGAGCTGCAGCCCGTTCGGCAACCGCGACCCGCGGACGTGCTGCCCGACCGGGTCGGTGAGGCCGACGACGTGCTCGACCGCGGCGGCGAGGGCGTCGATGCGGACGGGATCGAGCTGCAGCCGGTCGAGGAGCCCGGACGAGAGCCCGCTCTCCTCGCCCGCCAAGAGGTCCTCGTGGTTGGCCGCGACGATCTCGTCCGTCGCCTGTCGCACGCCCGCCGCGATCGCGAGGAGCGCCGCGTCCTTCACCGCGGTCGTCGCCGTGGCGAGGACCGACGCCGCGTCGCGCGCAGCGACGAGCTTGTCGGTCAGGGTCGGGGCGGATGCGGTCAGCGACATGGCTCGATTCTAGGCGCGGAGGTCCGCCACATGACGGCGGTCCGGCTGACCTGTGGAGGGCCCTGGAGGCGCGGCTCCTGTGGAGGAGTCAGCACACGCCCGCAGCGCCCGCACCACTCGGTCCGCGCGCCCCGCGAGCGGGCACGACACGCCGCAGGCGTGCCGCCGAGGTCGCGGAATCCGTCGCTCGGAGGCGCCGAGAGTGACGAACAATGCCCCCTCGGCGGACGTGAGCGGTGCGTCGAAGCCGACCCGCGCCTCCCGAACCCCGTCAGCCCCGCGCCGCCGCCTCGAACCAGGTCCCGACCTGCTCCCCCGCCAACGCCCGCTCCACGAGCGCCGTCGCCGTCACGAGCACCGCCGTGCCGGCCTCCGCCGCGAGCCGCGCGGCAGCCACCTTCGTCCCCGCTCCCCCGGTCCCCACGCCCGCGGCACCGATCGACCCGAACGTGACCCCGGCGAGCTCGTCGCCGAACGGCACGCGCGTGATCGGCTCCGCACCGGGCTGCTCCGGGGGCCGCGTGTAGAGCGACTCCACGTCGGACAGCAGCACGAGCGCATCGGCCCCGAGCAGCCGGGCCACGAGCGCCGCGAGCCGGTCGTTGTCCCCGAAGCGGATCTCGTGCGTCGCCACGGTGTCGTTCTCGTTCACGATCGGCAGCACCCGCAGCGCGAGCAACCGGTCGATGGCCCGCTGCGCGTTCACCCGGTGCGTCGGGTTCTGCAGGTCCCCCGCGGTCAGGAGGATCTGCGCCGCGACGACCGCGTGCCGGTCGAGTTCCTTCTGGTACCGGAACATCAGGACGTTCTGCCCGGTCGCGGCGGCGGCCTGCTGGGTGGCGAGGTCGTCGGGGCGGCCCTCGAGCCCGAGGAACGGGAACCCGGTGGCGATGGCGCCGGAGGACACGAGGACGACCTCGGTCCCCCGGGCGTGCGCTGCCGCGATGGCGTCCACGAGCGGGGCGATCTGCCCGGTGTTGTCACCGCTGACCGACGACGACCCGACCTTGACCACGATCCGCTTGGCACGCGGGATGTCCTCGCGCCGGGTGACGGGTCCGAGGTCGGTGCGTGCGGTCGTGTCGGTCATGCCGTGGTCAGTCCCTGTCGTCCCGGTCGGCTTCGGCGGGAGACAGGTCTCCGTCCTCCGCCCACAGCCCGGCGATGCGCTCCTGCTCGAGCTCGGCACGCGCCGCGGCCTTGGCGTCCATGCGCTCGAAGTACTCCTCGCGACGCTCGTTGCGGGTCGGACGCGAGGTCGCGCCGATCCGGGCGTCGGTCCCGCGGGCGCTCGTGATGAGTTCCGCGGTCGAGGTGAGCGTGGGCTCCCAGTCGAAGATCGTGCCGCCGTCGCCACCGATGACGACGGTGGACCCGGCGACGGCTCCGGCCTTGAACAGGCCGCCCTCGACGCCGAGCTTCGCCAGGCGGTCGGCGAGGTAGCCGATCGCCTCTTCGTTGGTGAAGTCGGTCTGCTGCACCCAGCGCTCCGGCTTCGCACCGCGGATGCGGTAGAAGCGGTGCTCCTCACCGCCTTCGGCGCGGATGGTGAAGGGCTTGTCGTCGACCGCCTTGGGGCGGAGGACGATGCGCTCGGCCACCGGCTCGGCGGCACGGGAGGCGCGGGCCTGCTCCACGACGTCGGCCAGCGCGAACGTCAGCTCGCGCAGGCCCTTGCGGGACGCGGTCGAGATCGGGAAGACGCGGTAGCCACGGCCCTCGAGCTCGTCGCGCACGAAGGCGGCGAGTTCTTCGGCCTCGGGCACGTCGACCTTGTTGAGCGCGATCATCTGCGGGCGCTCGAGCAGCGGCACCTGGCCCTCGGGGACCGGGTAGCGCTCGAGTTCGCCGAGGATGACGTCGAGGTCGCTGATCGGGTCACGGCCGGGGTCGAGCGTGGCGCAGTCGATCACGTGCAGGAGTGCCTCGCAGCGCTCGACGTGACGGAGGAACTCGAGGCCGAGGCCCTTGCCCTCCGACGCGCCCTCGATCAGACCGGGGACGTCGGCGACGGTGAAGCGGGTGGACCCGGACTCGACGACGCCGAGGTTCGGCGTGAGGGTCGTGAACGGGTAGTCGGCGATCTTCGGCTTCGCGGCGGAGATCGCGGCGATGAGCGAGGACTTGCCGGCGCTCGGGAACCCGACGAGGGCGACGTCGGCGATGGTCTTCAGCTCGAGGCTGACGTCACCGGCCCAGCCCTCGGTGCCGAGCAGCGCGAACCCGGGGGCCTTGCGCTTCGTGGTCGAGAGCGCGGCGTTGCCGAGACCGCCCTGACCGCCGGGGGCGATAACGACGCGCATGCCCGGCTCGGTCATGTCCGCGAGGACGTCGCCGTTCTCGTCGTACACGACGGTGCCGATCGGCAGCGGGAGCTCGAGCGTCTCACCGCTGATGCCGCTCCGCATGTCGCCCATGCCGGGCTGCCCGTTCTTGGAGGAACGGTGCGGCGAGCGGTGGTAGCCGAGCAGGGTCGTGACCTGGGGGTCGGCGACGAGGACGATGTCGCCACCGTCACCGCCGTTGCCGCCGTCCGGGCCGGCCAGCGGCTTGAACTTCTCACGGCGGACCGACACGCAGCCGTTGCCGCCGTTCCCCGCGGTGAGGTGCAGGGTCACGCGGTCGACGAAGGTCGCCATGGGTCCACTCCTTGGTGTTGCAACGAAAGAACGGGAGGGGCGGGCACGTGGCCCGCCCCTCCCGCAGAGTCAGATCGTCGAACTGCTTACGCGTTGACGATGTTGACGACCTTGCGGCCGCCCTTGGTGCCGAACTCGACCGCGCCGGCCGAGAGGGCGAACAGCGTGTCGTCGCCACCGCGGCCGACGTTGGCGCCCGGGTGGAAGTGGGTACCGCGCTGGCGGAGGATGATCTCACCGGCGTTGACGACCTCGCCACCGAAGCGCTTCACGCCGAGGCGCTGTGCGTTCGAGTCACGACCGTTGCGAGTGGAGCTCGCACCCTTCTTGTGTGCCATCTTCTACTCCCGCCTTACGCGATCGAGGTGATCTTGACGCGGGTGAGCTCAGCGCGGAAACCCTGACGCTTCTTGTACCCGGTCTTGTTCTTGAACTTCTGGATGACGACCTTCGGACCGCGGAGGTCCTCGAGCACCTCGGCGGTGACCGTCACGTTGGCGAGCTCGGAAGCCGCCGACGTGATCTTGTCACCGTCCACGAGGAGCACCGGGGCGAGGTCGATGTTGCCCTTGTCGTCGGCCTTGGCACGGTCGATCGTGATGATCGTGCCGACCTCGACCTTCTCCTGACGGCCGCCGGCGCGCACTACTGCGTAAACCACGTGGAAATCCTTACGTAACTCTGCTTGAGGGAAGTCTCGGGTGCCCACTTCTGCACGAGCGGTTCCCGGAGGGCCGGGCCCGATCGGCGACGCAGGCAGAACGGCCCGCTGACACCAGGGATCGAGAATACTCGATGCCCCCAGGTCCGGTCAAACGGCGACACACGTACGATTGCCGTGTGACCGTGATGATCGACCCGCCGACGTGGCCCGCACACGACACTCTGTGGTCGCACCTCGTCAGTGACACATCATACGACGAGCTGCACGAGTTCGCTGGACGCGTCGGTATCCCACGTCGTGCGTTCGACCACGACCACTACGACGTGCCGCTGTCGCGCTACGAGGAACTCGTCGCTGCCGGGGCTACGGCGGTCACCGGGCGCGAGCTGGTGCTGCGCCTGATCGGCAGCGGGCTGCGGGTCGCCCAGCGGGACAAGCACACGTTCTGAGCGCGCGGCCGCGCGCGCACGGTGCGAGATCCCGTGCTGGGTGCGACGGTCGTTCCCTCGCACCCATCCCGGCACCTGGCACGCGGCGCGGCGCGGTGGCGCGCGGCGGTCCAGGAGGCGCGGCGCACCCCCGCCCCGCCGGGCACCTCCCTCGGCGCGCGGCCGACTCCCGGGCGTGGCGTGGCGCGGCGGTGCGGCGCCAGCGCGCGTGGCGAGCCCGAACGACATCGCCGAGGTCGGACGACGTCGGGGACGTCGCACCGCCGCGGGCGCAACGGACGGCGCATACAACCTGCGACAAGGTCGACGTCGGACGACATCGACCATGTCGCACCACGTCGGTGCGCGGCGCGCGGCACACGGCACACGGCCACGAGCCCGCACGCGGCCGCTCAGCGGCTCAGCGCGGTGCCGGACCACCCCACGGGTTCGACGGGGGCTGCGGCGGCGCGTAGGGCGGCACCTGGGCCCCCTGCGCCCCCGGCTGACCCTGCTGCGACGACGGCTGCACGGTCGCCGGCGGCACCGCGTCGGCCGGTCGGACCGTCCCGGGCGTGCCGGGTGCTCCGGGCGCACGACGTCCGCCCCGGGGCCGCCCGAGCCAGAGCCACGCCGCGGTCGACGTCGCGATGAGCATCAGTGTGAACGGCACACCGGACTGCAGCGGGCGGGTGACGACGTCGATGAGGAGCTGGGCGCCTCCGGAGCGGACGGCGCTGAACGTGCCCGTGAAGACCCCGACGAGCGCCAGGGCTATGGTGCCAGCCGCCCCGGCGAGCACGGCGCGGAGGAGCACCGTCGGCAGCGGGCTCCGTCGGTCGACGGGCGTGAGGAACGCCAGCGCGAGGAAGGCCCCGGCGTAGAACGGGAACGGCGTGGCGAACACCCCGGACACGAACCCGCCGACCAGGCTGCCGCCCGCGCCGTAGCTCGCGAACGGGTGCACCACGAACGAGGCGCCGAGCAGGCCGACGAGCCCCGAGACGAACTCGACGAGGACGATCGACACGACGGCGATCAGTGCGCCGGCCGTGTTCGTGACCGACGCTCCCGGAGCGAAGGCCCGACGCGGATCCGCCGGCGTCCGCGGTGGGCGTGGAGCCGGCGCGGACCCGCCGTACTGCGGCCCGCGGTACGGGCCGCCCTGCGGCGCACCGTACGGGACGCCGGACTGCTGCGGCCCGCCGTACGGGGCACCGGACTGCTGCGGTCCCCCGTACGCTCCCCCCGGCTGCTGCGGGGCACCGGCGGGCGGCGCGGGCTGGGACCAGCCCGCGCCGTAGTACCCACGATCGTGCTGCGACCGCTGCGGATCGCCGGGGTTCGACATCGTCAGTTCCCCAGGATCACGGCGCCGTCGTCGGTGTCGTCACCCTCGGCCGTCGCCGGTGCGCTGATGCTCGGGGACGAGACGCGACGGGACCGCGAACGGCCCTGCCCCGGCTGCTTGGGCTCCGGGAGCGCCTGCAGCACGGAGTCGAGCAGGGACTCGGCGTCCCCGCTGACCTGGCGCGGCTCGCGCTTCGTGGCGGCGATCGGGATGTCGAGGATCGCGACCGAGGTCTCGGCCGGGGTCACCGGGGCGCTGGAGCTCACCCGACGGCGGGTCGGCGCCTTGGCCGGCGCGTCCTCGACGGCGGGGGCAGCAGCGACCGGAGCCGCCGCAGCCGGAGCGGCGTCAGCCGACGGGCCCTGCTCGGGCGCGGGCGGTGCATCGGGCGTCGAGGACGAGCCGGACGCGGTGTCCGCCGTCGTCTCGGGCGCACCGGCACCGCGGCCACCACGACGACGCCGACGCTTCGAGCCCGACGACTGCTCGCCGTGCTCGGCCTGCGACGCGCCGGTGTCCGGACCGGACTCCGCGGCGGGTGCCTCCGGAGCCGATGCCGCCGATGTTGCCGATGCCGCCGAACCCGCCGACACTGCAGAGGACGCCGAAGCCGGGGTCGCAGCCCCGTCGTGCTCCTCGTGCGGGATGGTCGATGCGGCGATCCGGGACAGCGCGCTCTTCACGTCGTCCGTGATCTGGTGCGCGTGCGACGAGCCGTTCGACGGCGAACCGTTGCCGGACCCGCCGTTCGACCCGTTCCCACCGTTCGAACCGTTCCCGCCGTTGGACCCGCCGTTGCCGGCCCCACCGCGGCTCTTGCGACGGCTCTTCGACGGCCCCGGGTCGGCGTTGTTGTCGTTGACCTTGGCGTTGACCTCGTCGAGGGACTCGCGGAGCCCCACGCCGATCTTCTTGCGGGTCATCTGCACGAGGCCGAGCGAGGTGACCTCGGCGACCTGGTGCTTCGTCCGGTCACGGCTGAGGCACTCGACGAGTCGACGCAGCACGAGGTCGCGGTTCGACTCGAGCACCATGTCGATGAAGTCGACGACGATGATGCCGCCGATGTCCCGCAGGCGGAGCTGGCGGACGATCTCCTCGGCCGCTTCGAGGTTGTTCTTCGTGACGGTCTCCTCGAGGTTGCCGCCGGACCCGACGAACTTCCCCGTGTTGACGTCGACGACCGTCATGGCCTCGGTGCGGTCGATCACGAGCGAACCACCCGAGGGCAGCCAGACCTTGCGGTCGAGCGCCTTCTCGATCTGCTCGTTGAGGCGGTACTCCTCGAAGGAGTCCGGGCCGTCGTAGATCTCGACGCGGTCCTTGAGGTCCGGCGCGACCGCGGTGAGGTACTCGTCGATCGTCTCGCGCGCCGCGGAGCCGTCGATGATGAGCTTGGTGAAGTCCTCGTTGAAGACGTCGCGGACGATCTTCACGAGCAGGTCCGGCTCCGAGTGGAGCATGACCGGCGCCTGGCCGTTCGCGACCTTCTTCTGGATCGCCTCCCACTGGCTGGTGAGCCGCTGCACGTCGCGGGTGAGCTGCTCCTCGGTCGCGCCCTCGGCGGCAGTGCGGACGATGACGCCCGCGTGCTCCGGGAGGACCTCCTTGAGGATCTTCTTGAGGCGCGCCCGCTCGGTGTCCGGCAGTTTGCGCGAGATGCCGTTCATCGAGCCGTTCGGCACGTACACGAGGTAACGACCCGGCAGCGAGACCTGGCTCGTCAGACGGGCGCCCTTGTGTCCGACCGGGTCCTTCGTGACCTGCACGAGCACCTTGTCGCCCGGCTTGAGCGCGGCTTCGATCCGACGCCCGTGGTTGCCGGTGTCGACCGAGTTCCAGTCGACCTCGCCCGCGTACAGCACGGCGTTGCGACCGCGACCGATGTCGACGAACGCCGCCTCCATCGAGGGCAGGACGTTCTGCACCTTGCCGAGGTACACGTTGCCGATGAGCGACACGTTGTGCGACTTCGTCACGTAGTGCTCGGCGAGGACACCGTCCTCGAGCACGCCGATCTCGATCTTCGAGGCGCTCGACCGGACGATCATCTGCCGGTCGACGCTCTCGCGGCGGGCGAGGAACTCGTCCTCGGTGACGACCTGGCGTCGACGGCCGGCATCGCGCCCGTCGCGGCGGCGCTGCTTCTTCGCTTCGAGCCGCGTCGAGCCCTTCACCTTCTGCGGCTCGGTGATGTACTCGACCTCGCGACGGCGGGGCTCCTGGTGGTCCCGCGGCTCGCGCGGCTCGCGGGGCTCACGGCCTTCGCGGTCGGCGCTCGTGCCGCGGCGACGCGACCGACGGCGTCCGCCGCCCTGCTCGTCGTCGTCGTCCTCGTCGTGACGGGGCGCGCGCTCGGGCAGGTCCGGCAGGACCGGGGCGTGGAAGATCAGGCTGAGCGTGCTCGTCGCCTTGGGGACGAACGGCTCGTCGACGGGCTCCGCCGGACTGGAGGCGCTGCTCGCGTCCGCCTCGACCGTCGCGGCCGGTGCGGCTGCGGTCTCGGTGTCGTCACCGGCCGTGATGACCGGCAGGTCGCCCGTGAGGGTGCTCACGTCGTGCGGCTCGTCGCCGCCGGCGGTCGCCTCGACGGCGACCGACACGGTGGGCGCCTCCGGCGCTCCCCCGGCTTCGGGCGCTGCGTCCGTCACCGCGAGCGTCTCCGCGCCGGCGTCGGACGTGCCGTCCGCCGGAGACCCGGTCACCTGCTCGACGGGACCGGTCTGCGCGGCGTCACCCCGTGCCTCCTGGCCGGCCGACCGGGCGCGCCGACCGCCGAACAGGCGGCCTCGACGCTTCGGTGCGACTTCTTCGTTGTTCGTGTTGTCGTTGTTCTGCTCCACCATGGACCTGGTGCACTCCTTGACCCCGCTCGCATCCTGTCCGGACGGCGGGAATTCTGTAGTTGTAGCGGGTGGCGACCACGCCCCCGCGTTCGCTGTCTTGTGACCGTCGCGTCGCGCGCGTCCCGGTCACGGTGCGCTCTCACCGCACCTGATCGTCCGGGCTGGGCCCGGAAAGCTTTCGTCGTCGTGCGGATGGCCGCACGACCTCCAGGGATTATCGCATGCCGCACCGGGAAAGGACCGGATCGAGCATGCGATGATGACGCCGTGAGCACGCCAGCACCTGCCGTCCGCCGTCCGATCGCCATGGGCGTCTTCCTCCTGATCACCGGTGCCGTCGGTCTGTACGGCGCCTTCCGACTGGTCATCGACGAGTTCGAGAAGTACGCGCACCCCCAGGCAGTGCTGTCCTGCGACGTCAACCCGTTCATCAACTGCTCCGACGTGATGGCCAGCTGGCAGGGGCACCTGCTCGGGTTCCCGAACCCGCTGCTCGGCGTCATGGGCTTCGTCGCCCCGATCGCCGTCGCGGTCATGCTCCTGGCCGGGTTCCGGAACGGTTCGCGCTGGTTCTGGATCGCGTTCAACGCGGGCGTGTTCCTGGCGTGGGTCTTCGTCACGTGGCTCTTCACCCAGACCGTCTGGTTCATCGGCGCGCTCTGCCCGTGGTGCATGCTCGTCTGGTCGATGACGATCCCGATGTTCTGGGTGTTCACGATCTGGAACGCCGCGCAGGGTCGCTTCGGCGCCGGCGCACAGCGGCTCGGCCGGACCCTGCTGCCCTTCTGCTGGGCGTTCCCGCTGGCGAACTACCTGTTCATCGCCGTGTCGATCCTCATCGTGTTCCCGCGGGTCCTCTCCTCCTTCTGAGCGCTTCTGAGCGCCCGCTGAGCGTTGCCGATGACGCGTCACCGAATTCCTGGGTCCTTCCCAGCCAGATCGGCCGATCGGCCCACCAGCACGACCTACGCTCGATGGCGATGAGCGAGAACGAGAGCAAGAAGGCCCGGCGGGAGGCAGCGCGGGAGCGCGCACGCCTCGCCCGCGCGAAGGAGCAGGCGCGTCGACGCCGCAACAAGACCCTGGGGATCAGCGGCATCATCGTCGGCGCGCTCGCGGTCGCCGCGATCGTCGTCGTGGTGGTCGCGAACTCCGTGCAACCCGCCGGCCCCGGGCCGAAGAACATGGCGAGCGACGGTGTGCTCCTGACGGGGTCGAACGGGCAGATCGTCCCCGTCACCACGAAGGCCACGCCGGAGGGCGGGAAGCCGACCCCGACGAAGCAGGACGACTCGGTCGCGAACATCACCGTGTACTCGGACTACATGTGCCCGTACTGCAACCAGTTCGAGACGAGCCAGATGTCCCAGATCCAGCAGTGGGTGAAGGACGGCTCGGCGACGCTCGAGCTGCACCCGTTCAATCTGCTCGACCGCGTGTCCCTCGGCTCGAAGTACTCGACCCGTTCGGCCGCCGCCGCAGCCTGCGTCGCGAACTACGACCCGGACGCGTTCCTGGCGTACAACACGTCGCTCTACGAGAACCAGCCGTCCGAGAGCACGCGCGGCCTCACGAACGACAAGCTCGCATCGCTGGCGAAGGCCGCCGGGGCGACGAACGAGAACGTGGCGTCCTGCATCACGGACCAGGAGTTCGCCGGGTGGGTTGCCGACGCGACGAACCGGGTGCTGAACGACCCGATCCCGAACTCGTCGCTCGACAAGGTCACCGGCACCCCCACCGTGATCGTCAACGGCAAGCAGTACAACGGGTCGCTCACCGACACGGACGCCTTCGCCGCGTTCGTGGAGCAGAACGGCGGGAAGGCGTAGTCCCGGCCGCTCCGGACGACGACGGCCCCCGCTTCCGATCGGAAGCGGGGGCCGTCGTCGTCCGGCGTGCTACTTCGACGCGGCGTCGATCTCGGTGATGACGTCGGTCAGCGTGGCGATCTTCTTGCCGTTCACGAGGACGGTCGGCGTGCCGAAGCCCTGCGTGCCCTGCAGTGCCGGATCGGCCAGCACGGCGTTGGTGGACTTCGTCACCCACCCGCGGAAGCGCTCGCTCGACAGGCACTCGGAGACGTTCGACCCGGTCGCGCCGCCGGCCTTGACGAGCTTCGCGATCTCGGCGTTCGTCAGGCCCTTCGTGCCCTCCTCCGGCTGGTTGTCGAAGAACTGCGTCTGGACGTCGAGGAACTTGTCCGGCGCGTAGTTCGCGACGCACATCGCGGCGTTCGCGGCACGGCTGGCGTACCGCGAGTTCTGGTAGCTGCGATCGAGGATCGACACGGGCTGGATCGCGAGGGTCGCGTCGCCGGACTTCACCTTGTCGAGGATCTGGTCGGCGTAGGCGGCCTCGAACTGCTTGCAGACCGGGCACGCCCAGTCGACGTACTCGGTGACCTGGACCTTCCCGTCGGCGGCCGCGGTGGGCACCGGGGACGGGGTGGCCTTCGCCGACACCGCGCCGGAGGTCACGGGGGTGACCGTGCCGTCGCTGCCGGTGAACTGGATCGCACCGGTCGCCATGTTCTTCGGCCCGGCCGCGGACACGGCGGGCTGGTTGTTCACGTTCACCACCACGATCGCGACGATCGCGGCGACGGCGATGATCCCGAGGCCGATGCCGCCCTGCAGGAACCAGCGGTTGCGGCGCTTGCGGCGCTTCTCGGCCTCGGCGCGCTGCCGGGCGACGTCACGGGCGTGCTGGCGACGCTCGTTCTTCGAGGGACGGTCGTTGTTCGTCACGCGTCGATCCTCCGGACTCAGGCAAACCAGAGCGCGAGCTCGCGCGCCGACGACTCGGGGCTGTCGGAGCCGTGCACGAGGTTCTGCTGCACCTTGAGGCCCCAGTCGCGGCCGAGGTCACCGCGGATCGTCCCCGGCGCGGCCGAGGTCGGGTCGGTGGTGCCGGCGAGCGACCGGAAGCCGGCGATGACGCCGTTGCCGGCGACGCGCACGGCGACGACCGGGCCGGACTGCATGAACTCGACGAGGGGCTCGAAGAACGGCTTGCCCTGGTGCTCCTCGTAGTGGGCGTCGAGCAGGTCACGGGGCGCCGTCACCATCTTCAGGTCGACGATCTCGTAGCCCTTGGCCTCGATCCGGCGGAGGATCTCACCGGTGAGCTGGCGGGCGACGCCGTCGGGCTTGACGAGGACGAGGGTCTCTTCGAGATCGGACACGCGGAACTCCTGGTGTTTCGTGGTCGAACGGGGTGGTCAGTCCTCGCCGAGTGCCGCGCGTCTCGCGGCGTTCTGACGGTCGAGCTGACCGCCCTTGACGAAGCAGAAGACCCACAGCGCCAGGAACACCACGGCCACGGCGAACATGAACGGTTCGATGAACCCGGTGGCGAGGATGGCCGCCTGCAGCAGCCACCCGAACCCTACACCGGCGCGGTTGCCGGTCAGGCGAGAGGCCAGCGCCAGCACGATCATCGAGCCGATGCCACCGCCGAACGCGACCGCCGGCGGGAGCGTCCCCTTGCCGAACACGACGAGCATCGGGAAGAAGAACATGATCGCCTCGAGCACGAGGGTGATCGACAACAGGCTCTCCCGCGCACCGCGATCGCGTCGCGGCCGACGGGTGCGCGGAGCGCGTGGGGTCCTGGAGGCGCGGCCCGCGTCCGTCACTTCGTCCCGCCTTCGGCGTGGACCAGGTCCATGACGCGGCCCACCATCACGATCGAGCCCGCGACGAGCACCATGGCGTCGTCCGCCTCGGCGTCGTCCGCGAGGTCACGGGCCTCCTGGAGGGCGGCCTCGAGCGACGGCTCGACGACGACCCGGTCCTCGCCCACCTCGTCGACGACGACCCGGGCGAACTCGTCCGCGTCGAGGGCGCGCTCCCCCCGGCGGCTGCGTCACCACGAAGGTCGCGACGGTGTCCTTGAGCGCGCGGACGAAGCCGCGGGCGTCCTTGTCGCCGAGGATGCCGACGACGCCGACCACGTGCTCGGACGGGAACGCCACGGGGAGCGCCTCGGCGAGCGCGCGTGCGCCGTGCGGGTTGTGCGCCGCGTCGACCACCACGGTCGGACCCGTGGCGATCGGCTGGAGCCGGCCGGGGCTGGTCGCCCCGGCGAGTCCCTCGGACAGGACGTCCTCGTCGAGGGCCTGCGAACCGCGGCCGAGGAAGGCCTCGACGGCGGCGATCGCGACGGCGGCGTTGTGGGCCTGGTGCCGGCCGAAGAGCGGCAGGAACAGGTCGTCGTAGCGTCCGGCGATGCCCTGCACGGTGATGAGCTGGCCGCCGACGGCCGGCGTCACGTCGACGAGCCGGAAGCCGTCCCCCTCGACCGCGAGGGTCGACTCGGTGAGCTCGGCCGCGCGCTGCAGCTCGGCGAGCGCCTCGGGCGTCTGCGCGCTCGAGACTATCGACGACGACGGCTTGATGATCCCGGACTTCGTGCGGGCGATCTCGGCGACGGTACTGCCGAGCTGCTTGGCGTGGTCGATCGCGATCGGCGTGAACACCTGCACCTGGCTCTGCACGACGTTGGTGGAGTCCCACTCGCCGCCCATGCCGACCTCGATCACGGCGACGTCGACCGGAGCCTCGGCGAAGCACGCCAGGGCGAGGACGGTCAGCGCCTCGAAGAAGGTCAGCGGGAGCTCGCCCTTGTCGGTGAGCTCCTGGTCGGTCATCTCGAGGATCGGGGCGATGTCGTCCCAGTTCTCCACGAAGCGGTCGGCGGCGATCGGGGTGCCGTCGATGACGATGCGCTCCCGGATCGACACCAGGTGCGGGCTCGTCATGAGGCCGGTCCGGAGGCCGTGTGCCCGGACGATGCTCTCGGCCATGCGCGCGGTCGAGGTCTTGCCGTTCGTGCCGGTCAGGTGGATCACGGGGTACGACAGGTGCGGGTCGCCGAGGAGCTCGACGGCGCGCCGGGTCGCGGACAGCCGGTGTTCGGGCGACTGCTCGCCGATCCGGGCGTACAGGGCCGCCTCGACGCGCTTGACCTCGTCGTCGTCCGCGCCGTAGGGCACGGCGTCGGCGGGGTCCGTCGCACCGGCGGGGCCGACGGGGATCTCGATGCCGTCCTCGGACGGTTCTTCGGGGTACTCGCTCATGCGCGTGACACCTCCACGGTCACCTTCGCACCGTCACCGACGTCGGTGGTGGTGGCGTCTGCCCCGAGGGGCACGATCTCGACGCTCGTCGACAGGGTCTCCCCCGCGATGAGCTGCTGGTGGGTGCGGACCGCCGCGTCGGCGACCTCGTCCGCGCCGAGGGTGAGGACGATGCGGTCGCTGACGTCGAGGTCGGCGTCACGGCGGGCCTGCTGGACGGCGCGGACGACGTCGCGGGCGAGTCCCTCGGCCTCGAGCTCGGGCGTCGTCACGGTGTCGAGCACCGCGAAGCCGCCGCCGTCGAGGAACGCCACCGCCACGGAGTCGTCGGCGACGGTGAGGTCGAGCGTGTACTCGCCCTCGACGAGGTCGACGCCGCCGACGGTCACGCCGGACTCGGTCGCGGTCCAGTCGCCCTTCTTGGCGGCTGGGATGACCTGCTGGACCTGCTTGCCGATGCGGGGTCCGGCGGCACGGGCGTTCACGGTGAGCTTCCGCTCGATGCCGTACCGACCGAGCGACGACTCCTCCTGCTGCTCGAGCACGACCTGCTTGACGTTGAGCTCGTCGCGGAGGATGTCCACGAAGGGTTCGACGGCCGCCGGGTCGGGCACCACGAGCGTCAGGGTGGCGAGGGGCAGGCGGACGCGCTTGCCGGTGGCCTTGCGGAGCGCGAGCCCCTTCGAGGCGACGTCCCGCACGCGGTCCATGGCGTCGACGAGCGCCTGGTCGGCCGGGAACTCCTCGGCGTCGGGGAAGTCCTCGAGGTGGACGCTGCGGCCGCCGGTCAGTCCCCGCCAGACCGCGTCGGTCACGAGCGGGGCAAGGGGTGCGGCGACGCGGGTGAGCGTCTCGAGCACGGTGTACAGCGTGTCGAATGCGGCACGGGCCTCGGGCGAGGACTCGGCGCCGAGCCAGAACTTGTCGCGCGACCGGCGCACGTACCAGTTCGTCAGCACGTCGGCGAAGTCGCGGACGGCCTGGGCGGCGAGCGGGGTGTCGAGCGCATCGAGGTGCTGCTGCACGTCCGACACGAGCACCCGGGTCTTCGCGAGCAGGTAGCGGTCGAGCACGTCGGTGCTCGCCGTGCTCCGCGACGCCTGGTACCCGGACTCCCCCGACGCGTTCGCGTAGAGGGTGAAGAAGTAGTACGTCGACCAGAGCGGGAGCAGGAACTCGCGGACGCCCTGGCGGATGCCCTCTTCCGTGACGACGAGGTTCCCGCCGCGGATGACCGACGACGACATCAGGAACCAGCGCATCGCGTCGGCACCGTCGCGGTCGAACACCTCGGAGACGTCCGGGTAGTTCCGGAGCGACTTCGACATCTTCTGGCCGTCGGAGCCGAGCACGATGCCGTGGCTGATGACGTTCTTGTAGGCCGGCCGGTCGAACAGCGCGGTGGACAGCACGTGCATGACGTAGAACCAGCCGCGGGTCTGCCCGATGTACTCGACGATGAAGTCGGCCGGGTTGTGCGACTCGAACCACTCGCGGTTCTCGAACGGGTAGTGCACCTGGGCGTACGGCATCGACCCGGAGTCGAACCAGACGTCGAACACGTCGGTGATCCGGCGCATCGTCGACTTCCCGGTGGGGTCGTCCGGGTTGGGGCGCGTCAGGTCGTCGATGAACGGGCGGTGCAGGTCGACCTCGCCGTCGGCGTTCACCGGCAGTCGACCGAAGTCACGCTCGATCTCCTCGAGCGAGCCGTACACGTCGGTGCGCGGGTGCTCGGGGTCGTCGGACTGCCACACCGGGATCGGCGTGCCGAAGTACCGGTTGCGGGACACCGACCAGTCGATGGCGTTGCCGACCCACTTGCCGAACTGACCGTCCTTGACGTTGTCCGGCACCCAGTTGATTTCCTGGTTGAGCTCGCCCATGCGGTCGCGGAACTCGGTCACGCGGACGAACCAGCTCGACACGGCCTTGTAGATGAGGGGCTTCCGGCAGCGCCAACAGTGCGGGTAGCTGTGCTCGTAGGACGCCTGGCGGAGCAGTCGCCCGGCGTCGCGGACGGCCTTCGTGAGGGGCTTGTTCGCGTCCGACCAGAGCATGCCGGCGACCTCGCCGAACTGCGACGTGAAGACACCGCCCTCGTCGAGCGACAGCACCACGGGGATGCCCGCAGCGGCGCAGACCACCTGGTCGTCGGCACCGTAGGCGGGAGCCTGGTGCACGATGCCGGTGCCCTCGCCCGTCTCGACGTAGTCGGCGACGAGGATCTTCCAGGCGTTCTCCATGCCCTCGGTCTCCGCGAGGAAGTCGAAGAGGCGCTCGTACTCGACGCCGTCGAGCTCCGCACCCGTCAGGGTGCGGACGGCCGCGGCAGCGGCGTCCTCCGCGCTCTCGTAGCCGAGGTCCTTCGCGTACGCGGCCACGGTGTCCGACGCCAGCAGGTAGTGGACGGAACCGGCGGCGCCACCGTCAGCCGCGCCTCCTGGGCCGGCCGGCAGCACCACGTACGAAACCGCAGGCCCGACGGCCAGCGCGGCGTTCGTGGGCAGGGTCCAGGGGGTCGTCGTCCAGGCGAGCGCACGCACGCCGTCAAGCCCGAGCTCCGCGGCGCGCGAGCCCCGCAGCGGGAACGACACCGTGACGGACTGGTCCTGGCGCATCTTGTAGACGTCGTCGTCCATGCGCAGCTCGTGGTTCGACAGCGGCGTCTGGTCGTTCCAGCAGTACGGCAGGACCCGGAAGCCCTCGTACGCGAGCCCCTTGTCCCAGAGCTGCTTCCACGCCCACAGCACGCTCTCCATGAACGTCACGTCGAGGGTCTTGTAGTCGTTCTCGAAGTCGACCCAGCGCGCCTGGCGGGTGACGTACTGCTGCCACTCGTCGGTGTACTGCAGGACGGACTTCTTGGCGGCGGCGTTGAAGACGTCGACGCCCATCTCGTCGATCTCGTGCTTCTCGGTGATGCCGAGCTGGCGCATCGCCTCGAGCTCGGCGGGCAGGCCGTGCGTGTCCCAGCCGAAGCGGCGGTGCACCTGCTTGCCGCGCATGGTCTGGTAGCGCGGGAAGACGTCCTTCGCGTACCCGGTCAGGAGGTGGCCGTAGTGCGGCAGGCCGTTGGCGAACGGCGGGCCGTCGTAGAACGTCCACTCGTCGCAGCCCTCGCGCTGGTCGATCGACGCCTGGAACGTGCCGTCGCCCTTCCAGAAGGCGAGGATCCCCTGCTCGACGGCGGGGAAGGACGGCGACGGGACGACGCCGTCTGCGTCGGAATCAAGTGGGTAGCGCACCGCGGGGCTCCTGTGGGTTGCCGGTTCTCAGGACCACGAGGACGGAGCAGGCTCCGCGGTACCACCTCGCTTGCCGCTCCGGGTGACCCGGGGCGACCGCTCGTTGCCGGGGCGTGCGCGGCCCGGTCCGCCCGGTTCTACTGCCGGCGGTCGATGGTGCTGACGGCCGGGTTCTTCCGGAGGCTCCCCGGTGATGGCCGGATCGACGCCTGTGCGCACGAGTTTAGCGGACGGGAGCATGCTGGAGCGATGCCCTCGTCAGATGCTGCCCCCGCGCAGCAGGAGCGTCCCGATTCCCTGCTCACCGTCGTCATCGCGTTCGGCGCGAACCTGCTCGTCGCGATCGCCAAGACGATCGCCTCCCTGATCTCCGGATCGGCGTCCATGGTCGCCGAGGCCGCGCACTCCTGGGCCGACACCGGCAACGAGATCTTCCTGCTCGTCGCCGAACGGCGTGGCTCGAGGAAGCGCGACACCGCGCACCCGCTCGGCTACGGCCGTGAGACGTACATCTGGTCGATGTTCGCCGCGTTCGGCCTCTTCACCGCCGGCGCCATCGTCTCGATCTACCACGGCATCACCGAGCTCGGGGACACCGGGCCGGCCGAGGACGTGCTGCTGAACTACATCGTCCTCGGGCTGTCGTTCTGCCTCGAGGGCACGAGCTTCCTGCAGGCGTACCGGCAGGCGCACGGCGCGGCGACGAAGCGGCGGGTCCCGGTGCTCCGGCACGTCCTGCAGTCGTCGAACCCGACCCTCCGTGCCGTCTTCGCCGAGGACGCCGCGGCACTCATCGGCCTCGTGGTCGCGTTCCTCGGGGTGTTCCTCCACCAGGTCACCGGCCTCGCGGTCTTCGACGCCATCGGCTCGATCGCGATCGGCATCCTGCTCGGGGTCGTCGCGATCGTCCTGATCGACCGCAACCGCCGGTTCCTGCTCGGGGAGAGCACGTCACCGGAGCTCGAGAACGCGGTGCTCGTCGAGCTGCTCGGGCGGTCGCAGATCGAGCGCGTCACCTACCTGCACCTCGAGTTCGTCGGGCCCTCGCGGGTCTACCTCGTCGCCGCGGTCGACCTGACCGGCAACGAGAACGAGGAGCACGTGGCGGTGCGGTTGCGCGACGTCGAGAAGTCCCTCGAGGAGAGCCAGTACATCGAGGAGGCCGTGCTCACCCTGAGCTACCCCGGCGACGAGTCGCTCGTGCCGACGGGCGACGACGTGCCGGAGGTGGTGCGGGACGGGACGGCCGAGGACGTCGCCGCGGGCGGGGCCGGCACGCTCCGGACCGACTGAGCCGCACGCGGCTGCCGCGCGGTCGGGTCAGCCGCGGTCGGCGGGCACCAGGGTCGCGGTGTCCCCGCGGCGCTCGATCACCAGGCCGTCCCGCACGACCCACACCCGCAGCGCGTCGAGCCGGAACTCCTCGAACCGCTCCGGGTGCTCCCGCAGCAGGGCACGCAGGTCGTCGTCCATCGGGAACCGCGGGTCGATCCCGGCGACGAGCACGCCGTAGTCCCCGTGCGTCACCCCCTGGGTCGCGCCACGGCGGCCGATGAACACCGCGAACGACTGCTGCGCCGATCCCGACACGAGGACGCGGACGTCGTCCGGCACCCCGCGTTCCTCGAGGACACCCTCGAGCCGGGCGAACCCGGTGGTGCGGGTCTCGGCGACGGTCCGCACCACGACGAACGCGGGGACGATCGTCACCACGACAGCGAGGAGCGCCACCACGGTCGTGAGCGGCGGCCGCAGCCGGGCGAGCCGGGTGTACCCGACGGCGGCGAGCGCGATGATCCAGGGCATCCACGCCTGGTAGTAGTGCGGCAGTGCGACGTTGGCCGTCGAGTAGAAGACGACGAGGATCCCGAGCGCGATCCCGAGGAGCGCGACGAGCCGGTCCGGGCGGATCGCGAACGCCGCGGCCATGCCGACCAGGAGCACGACGACCGTCGGCCACCCGACGCCCTCGACGACCCGCACGAAGTTCGTCCACCACGGCGCGATCATGTACGTCTTCCCGAGGACCGAGATGATGTGCCCGCGGGTGTCGTGCTTGCCCTGGAACTCGATCATGAAGGTGATCGCCCGGACCCCGCCGACGGGCACGTACGCGACGACGAACACCACGGCGAACGCCGCGGCGGCCGCGACGCCCCCGGTCAGCAGCCCGGACCAACGCCGGAACAGCAGCGGGACCGCGACCAGCGCGAGCACGAGGACGGTGGTGGTGACCTTCGACGTGACCGACAGCGCCAGCAGGGCACCGGCGAGCGCCATCCACCACCAGCCGTCCCAGGCCGTGGTCCGGTCGGCGGGGCGTCGGGGTCGGGTCGCCCACTGCCAGGCCGCGGCGAGCGCCGCCACGGCGAAGAAGGTCATGAGCGGCTCGAGGAGGGCGAGCCGGTCGATCCGTGCGGCCGTGCCGGACGCGACGTCCGCCCACGTCGGCGAGTCGGCACGCGGCGTGAGCCACCAGAGCCCGGCGGCGAGCACGGCACCCCAGTACCCGATCGGACGCCGGAGGCCAGGCGAACAGGACGATGCCGGTGCCGAACGAGGCCGTCGCGGCGACGAGACGGGGCCCGAGCACGCCCTCGCCGAACACGAGCTGCGCGACGCCGAACAGGTACTTGCCGGTCGGCGGGTGCTGCAGGTTCGAGGTGAGCACCCCGTGCACGTAGTCCCACCCGGCCCGCGTGTAGGTGAACTCGTCGACGTAGGTGCTCTGTCGGCCGATGTGCCAGTACGCGACGAACACCCCCGCGAGGGCGACCACGGCGAAGACCGCGGTTCGTGTCCATCGCGCGCGGGTCATGGGGAGAGAGCCTATTGGGCCGGACCTCAGTGGGAGTCGAGACCCGCTGCGACCGGGGTGAGCGCCGCCCCGACGTACTCGACGAGCGGTCGGCGCCCGACCCCGTCCGAGACCCAGACGCCGAACGCCGCTGCGGCCGCTCCGAGCATGGCGCCGGACACCGTCTGGGGCCAGAGCGCCGCCGGGTGCTCCCCCGTCCGGCGGGCGACGAAGGCCGCCACCGCCGCGTGCTGGGCCGTCACCCGTGCCGCGACGCTCGCCACGAGCTCAGCACCGATGCCCATCACCTCGGCCTGTGCGATCGCCCAGGGGACCCGGTCGGGGTCGTGGGCGCGGGCGGTGGCGAGCAGCGCGGCCTCGACGGCCCGCACCGCGGATTCCTCGGTCGAGGCGGCGAGGCAGGCCGGGAGCGTCGCGACCGCGGCGTCGAGGTCGAGCCAGAGCACGTCGGACTTCGCCGTGAAGTAGTTGAAGAACGTCGCACGGCTGACCCCGGCCCGTGCGGCGATCTGGTCGACCGTGGTCCGGCCGTAGCCCTGCTCGAGGAACAGCTCGGCCGCGGCGTCGGCGAGCACCTCGGCGCTCGAGCGTCGGGGGCGGCCACCGCGGCGCATCGGTTCGTCCATGGGCCCCAGTAAACCGCTAGACTCGTTCAGCCATGATCTTGGACTCAGTACAGAAAACCACCGCCGTGGTCGCCGGCGCCGCCGCACTGCTCCTCGTGCTCGCCGGCTGCACCGGTGGCGGCACCGCGACGTCGAACACCACACCGGTCGACGGCGGCACGCTCACGTACGCCTCGGGCGACGCCGAACCGACCTGCCTCGACCCGCACGTCGGCGGCAACTACCCGCAGGCGCTCCTGTCCACCCAGTACATCGAGGAGCTCACGGCGCTCGACGACGGCAAGCCCGTCCCCGCGCTGGCGAAGTCCTGGACGACGAGCGACGACGGCAGGACGCTCACCTTCACGCTGCGCGACGACGTGACCTTCACCGACGGCACGCCCTTCGACGCCGCCGCGGTCGTGGCGAACATCGAGCACGTGCAGGACCCGGCGACCGCGTCGAGCACGGGGTACCTCGCGCTGCAGTCGATCACGAAGGCGACGGCCACCGACGACCACACGGTCACCCTGACGCTGAGCCGGCCGGACAGCGCGCTGCTCGAGTCGTTCTCGCAGCCGTGGGTCGGCATGGAGTCCCCGAAGGCGCTGGAGCGCTCGCAGGCGGTGAACTGCGAGTCGCCGGTCGGCACCGGCCCGTTCGAGGTCACCGGCTGGAAGCACGGCGACCGGGTGACGCTCCGCAAGAACGCCGACTACACGCCGCTCCGCGGGAGCACGGAGCCCCGCCTCGACGGCATCACGTGGCGCTTCCTGCCCGACTCGACCTCGCGGTACGCGGCGCTGCAGTCCGGCCAGGTCGACGTCATCGACAACGCCCAGCCCGACCAGCTCAAGGCGGCCTCGTCGAAGGGGTCCATCCGCGACCTCGACGCTCCGCGCCCCGGTGCGTCGAACCGCCTCGAGCTGAACTCCGGCCACGGGGTCTTCCGGGACGAGGCCGTCCGCAAGGCATTCATCGCCGGCGCCGAGATCGACCCCGGCATCCGGTCGCTCTTCCTCGGGACGGCGAAGCGCTCGTACTCGGTGCTCTCCAGCGTCGAGCCGTACGGGTACTCCGACAAGAGCCTGTTCCAGTACTCCCCGACGAAGGCGAAGCGCCTCCTCGACGACGCCGGCTGGAAGGTGGGCAGCGACGGCATCCGCGAGAAGGACGGTGAGCAGCTGACCGTCACGTTCCCGGTGTCGACGAACCAGTCCGTCCCCGCCGAGCGCAGCCTGTTCCAGCAGATCCAGGCCTCCGAGAAGGCCGTCGGCTTCAAGGTCGTGCTGCAGGAGCTCGACCTCTCCAGCTGGTACGCGGCCCTCGCGGCGAACGAGTACGACGTCGTCAGCGCGCCGTACACGAAGGTGGGCGCGGACGTCCTCCGCATCCTGTACGACTCCGCCAGCATCACGCCGGCACCGTCCGGGTACTTCGCGAACCTCGCCCAGCTCGACGACCCGAAGCTCGACGATCTGCTCCAGCGGGCTGCGCAGACCTCGGACACGTCCGAGCGCGGCGATCTCTACGAGCAGGCGCAGGAGATCATCCTGTCCAGCGGCACCGTCCTCCCGCTCTACGACCAGCAGAACCACTTCCTGCTGCGGTCGAGCGTGCACGGTGTGCAGACCACCGCGGTGTCGACGCCGTGGTTCGGCACGGCCTGGATCGACCGCTGATCGCGACCTCGCGATCGTCGGACGGGAGGCACGGATTGCGTCGCGGACGTCGAGGCACGCCCCCCGCGTGGTCGGCGTGGACCCTGTGGGGACTGCGCCGCCTGGCCGGCGGCATCGGGGTGCTCTGGGCGGTCGCCACGATCGTGTTCGTCGCGATCCGGCTCATCCCGGGCGACCCGGCGCTCGCGATCCTCGGCGGACCGGGCTCCCAGGCCTCGGCCGAGGCGGTCGCGCAGGTCCGACAGGAGTACGGCCTCGACCGGCCGGTGCTCGTGCAGTACGCGGTGTTCCTCGGGCGTCTGGCGACGGGGCACCTCGGTGACTCGTACGCGTTCCGGACGCCGGTGTCGACGCTCCTCGGGCAGCAGCTCCCGGTCACCCTGACCCTGGCCGTGGCCGGGCTCGTCGTCGCCTGGGTGCTCGCCATCGTCGCCGCGTGGTGGTCGACGCAGCGCGGTCGGTTCGCCGCGGGACTCACGAGCGCCCTGAGCGTCACCGCGAGCGTCACCCCGCACTTCTGGCTCGGCAGCGTCCTCATCGTGGTGTTCGCCAGCGCCCTCGGCTGGGTGCCGGCGGTCAGCGACGGCTCGGCCCGGGGCTGGGTGCTGCCGGTCGTCACGGTGGCCGTGCCGGTCGCCGGGTACCTCGCCGAGACCGTCCGGGACGGCGTGGTCGACGCACAGCGGTCGGCCTTCGCACTCGCGGCCCGCAGTCGTGGCGAGACCCGCGCGGGACTGTTCGGCCGGCACCTGCTCCGGCACGCCGCACTCCCGGGGATCGCCCTGTCCGCGTGGGCGTTCGGTTCGCTCGTGTCCGGTGCGGTCGTCGTCGAGTCGGTGTTCGCGCTCCCGGGCATCGGGCGCGCACTCGTGACCGCGGTGACGCAGCGGGACATGCCGCTCGTCGCGGGCATCGCGCTGGTGTCGGCCGCCGCGTACGTGGTCGTGCTCGCCGTCGCGGACCTCGTCGAGCGTGTGGTGGACCCGCGTGCCGGCGGGACGGCCGAGGCGGGGGCGACCCGGCGTCGCGCCCCGCGCGTCACCCGGCACGGGGCGGGCGCACGGTGAGCGGGATCGCCGAACCGCGCCTCCAGGCCGGTGCCCAGGGTGACGCGTCCGCCGGACGGTCCGAGCGAGTCCGTGGGGGGACGCTCGGCCCGGCCGGATGGACCGCTGCCGCCGTCGTGGCGCTGGCCGTGGTCGCGGCGGTGTGGCCGGCGCTGCTCGGCGGTGGCGACCCGCTCGCCGTGCACCCGGCGCAGGCGCTCCAGGCGCCGTCGTGGTCGAGCCCGTTCGGCACCGATGAGTCCGGGCGGGACGTCCTCGCCCGGGTCGTCGCCGGGACGCGGGCGTCGCTCGTGGTCGGTGTGGTCGCGACGCTCGTCGGCGGCGGGGTCGGGGTCGTGCTCGGCGTGGTCGCGGGACTCGGCGGGCGCGTCGTCGACGGGGTCGTCGGCCGACTGACCGAGGTCGCGTTCGCGCTCCCCCTGCTCCTCGTGGCGCTCGTCGTCATCGCGGTGACCGGCCCCGGGCCCGTCCCGGCGATGCTCGCGGTCGGGTTCGCCACGGCGCCCGGGTACGCCCGGATCGTCCGCGGGCTCGTGCTCCGGGCGGGCCGCTCGCAGGTCGTCGAGACAGCCGTGCTGATGGGCCGCTCCCCCGCCGTGATCACCGTGCGGCACGTGCTCCCCGCGGCGCTCTGGCCGGTCGTGGCGGTCGGGACGCTCGGCGTCGGGCAGGCGATCGTGTGGGCCTCGGCGCTGAGCTACCTCGGCGTCGGCACCCCGCCACCGGCGCCGGAGTGGGGCGCGATGCTGGCCGACGGTCGCACCTACCTGCAGACGGCCCCGTGGATGAGCACCTTCCCCGGCCTCGCGATCGTGGTCCTGGCGACCGCGGTGACCGTGCTCGGCCGGGCGATCCGACGAACAGGAGCGACCCGATGACCGTGCTCGACGTGCAGGGGCTGACCGTCACCATCGGCGGGGCAGTGGTCGTGCAGGACGTCGCGCTGCACGTCGATGCCGGCGAGTGCGTCGCGCTCGTCGGCGCCTCCGGCTCCGGCAAGACCGTCACCGCACGGGCGGCGCTCGGCCTGTCGGCGCCCGGCTCGTCGGTCCGGGTCGACCGGCTGACCGTGGCCGGGCTCGATGTCCGGGCGTTCTCGGACCGCAGGTGGCGGAGCGTGCGCGGCTCGCGGGTCGGCTACGTCGGCCAGGAGGCCCTGGGCGCCCTGGACCCGCTGCGTCCCGTCGGGCGCGAGGTCGCGGACGCCCTCCGGCTGCACACGGACATGACGGCGGCGCAGCGGGTGGGGGCCGTGCGGGACGCACTCGCCGCGGTCGGCCTCGACCCGGCGCTCGCCACGGACGGTCGGCTTGCGGGCTCCTTGTCCGGCGGGATGCGCCAGCGCGCCCTCATCGCCGCGGCCACGGTCGGGTCGCCGGAGCTCGTGGTCGCCGACGAACCGACGACCGCGCTCGACGCCGGGGTCGCGGTCACCGTGATGGAGCAGCTGCGTGCGGCCCAGTCGCGCGGCGCCGGGCTGCTCGTCATCACGCACGACCTCGGGCTCGTCGCGGGGTGGGCGGACCGGGTGGTCGTCGTGCACGAGGGACGCGTGGTGGAGCAGGGGCCGGTGGCGTCGGTGTTCGCGGCGCCGCAGCACGAGGCGACGCGGGCGCTGGTGCGGGCCGCGGGTGCGGGTGCCGGTGCGCCCGGGGCGGGTGCGCGCGGGACGGGTGCGGAGAGTGCCGGGGCGCCGGAGGCCACGCACGGTGCGCGGTTCGCCGGCGGTGGCGGCACGCACGGTGCGGGGTTCGTCGGCCAGACCCCGGCGGACCACCGCGTGCGAGGCTCCGACGCCGCACCCAGCGCGCAACCCGGCACCGAACCACCGGCCTCGCGCGGTGCGGGCGTGGTGCTCGCCGCCCGGGGGCTCGCGCGGGCGTTCGACGGCGTCCCCGCCGTGCGCGACGTGTCGTTCGGGCTCGAGCGCGGGCGCGTCCTCGGGGTGATCGGTGCGTCGGGGTCCGGCAAGACCACGCTCGCGAGGATGCTCCTCGGCCTCGAACTCCCCGACGCCGGCACCGTCACGCTCGACTCGTCGCCGTGGGTCCCGCTCGACGAACGCACCCGCCGGCCCCTGCGGCATCGGGTGTCCGCGGTGGTGCAGGACCCCGGGGCGACGTTCGACGAGCGGTGGAGCGTGGAGCGGGTCCTCGCGGACGCGTTCACCTTCGGCGCCGAGCGGTCGGCCCGTGGTGCGCTCGGTGCCCGCATCGACGCGGCGCTCGACCAGGTGGGGCTCGACCCTGCGCTCCGGCGACGCTCGCCGCTGACGCTGTCCGGCGGGCAACGGCAGCGCCTGGCGATCGCCCGCGCACTCGCGACGTCGCCCGATGTCATCGTGCTCGACGAACCGGTCACCGCACTCGACACCACGGTGCAGGACGCGGTGCTGACGCTCCTCGAGGGGCTCCGGGACAGCACGGGGGTGGCGATGGTCTTCGTGTCGCACGATCTCCGGGCCGTCCGGCGGATGGCCGACGACGTGCTGGTCGTGCACGAGGGCCGCGTCGTCGAGCACGGCCCCGCCGCGACGGTGTTCGACCGCCCGGCGCACGCCGTGACCGCGCGCTTGCTGCGGGCCGCCGAGCGGCTCGCCGCGGGCCCGCAGCCCGCGGCCGGCGCCGCGTAGCGCGCGCCGCGCGCCTGAGGTCGCCGAGACTCGGCCCGGCGGACACTTTCGCGGGTCGGAGGCCCGAGGAACGTCCGGCCAGCCGAGTCTCGGCGCAGGGCCGCGCCGCGCACCGCCGCGCCGCGCACCGCGCCCGGACGAGCGGAGGCACGGCGCGACGTCCGAGACGGACGCGCACCGTGCCTCCTGGCAGCCAGCGGCTACGAGCCCGCGGGCTCCTTCGAACCGTCACCGGACGACGGCACGTCGCCCGAGATGATCGGGATCTCGCTCGTCGAGAAGTCCTTCGCCCAGTCGGACTGCGCCAGCTCGGACTCCGGGTCGTTGTAGTCCTCGATGACCCCGGCGATCTCGTCCTCGTGCGCCACCGTGGGGCCGGACCCCATCAGCGGCGTCGCGGCCGTCTCCTTGGTGAAGTAGACGGCGACGAGCCCGATCAGGGCGGCCAGCATCAGGTAGAACGCCGGGATGTCCTCGGCCCAGCCGTAGCCGGCGTCCTTCGCGGCGTTGATGAGCGCCGAGGTGGCGAGCGGGGTCGTCCCACCGAAGAGCGACACCGACACGTTGAACGCGATGGCGAGCGCGCCGTAGCGGATGATCGTCGGGAACAGCGCCGGCAGGGTCGACGGCATGGTCGAGGTGAACGTCACGAGCACGACGCCCAGGATCAGGAGTCCCGCGAAGACCCCCACGCCGGTACCGGTCTGCACCAGCTTGAGCGCCGGCCACGACAGCAGGATGAACCCGACGCAGCCCGCGGCGAGCACGGGACGTCGGCCGAACTTGTCGGACAGGCGACCACCGAACGTGATGACGACCATCATGAGGATCATCACGATCACGATGAGGATCAGGCCGAACGTGGCGTTCTGGCCGAGGTTCTGCTCGAGGTACGTCGGCATGTACGACAGGAGCATGTAGTCGGTCACGTTGAACACGAGGACCAGACCGATGCAGATGATCAGCGAGCGCCAGTTCTCGGCGAAGAGCTTGAGGAACGGGGTCTTCTGCCCCTCGCGCTCGGCGGCCTGCTCCTGCTGCTTCTGGAACGCCGGGGTCTCCTCCAGCTTGAGGCGCAGGTAGAGACCGATCAGGCCGAGCGGACCGGCGATGATGAACGGGATGCGCCAGCCCCAGCTGAGCAGGGCGTCCTCGGAGAGGCCGAACTGCAGGCCCGTGACGATCGATGCGCCGAGCACGTAGCCGGCGAGGGTGCCGAACTCGAGCCACGAGCCCATGAACCCGCGGCGCTTGTCCGGCGAGTACTCGGCGATGAACGTCGCCGCCCCGCCGTACTCACCACCGGTCGAGAAGCCCTGCACGAACCGCGCCACCAGCAGCAGCACGGGCGCCCAGAAGCCGATCGAGCTGTAGCTCGGGATCAGGCCGATCATGAGCGTGCCAGCGGCCATCAGGATCATCGTGAGGGCGAGGACCTTCTGTCGGCCGATCCGGTCGCCGATCGGGCCGAAGACCGCACCGCCGATGGGGCGCACGATGAACGCTGCGGCGAAGAAGCCGAAGGTCGCGACGATGTTCGCGGCGGGGTCGCCCTCGGGGAGGAAGACCTTCGAGATCGTCACCGTGAGGTAGGCGAAGATGCCGAAGTCGAACCACTCCATGGCGTTGCCGAGCGCGGCGGCCGCGACGGCACGCTTGAGCAGCGACTCCTCGACGACGGTGACGTCGTCCTCGGTCAGCTTGCGGCGTGCGCGCTTCGCGGCGCCCTTGGTGCGCAGGGGGCGGTCGCCCCGTGCGTTTCCTGCTTCGTTCGGTGCCACGTGAGTTCCTCCGGTAGTGCTGTGTCTTGCCTTCGGGCGCCCGGCGGACGGCGGCGCTGCAGTCCCTGCGAATCCCGCGTCCGCCGGACAAACTCCGACAGACTATCAGCTGCCCGGCGTGTCTGCCGGATCCGTGTGCTATCGGCCACCGAAGGGTCGGTGCGAGCCGCTACGATCGTGGGACTGCGCAGCACGCGCACACACTCAGGCACCTCATCACGGACTCGGTGCCGCACACAGCGGTCGCAGCACCGCACCGAACGGAAGGCCCGCCATGTCGAAGCCCATGCCCGAGAAGCCCACGGTGGACGGACTCGAAGACGTCTGGGGCCCGGTCTGGGAGCAGGACGGCACCTACCGGTTCGACCGCGACGCCGCCGGCGACCGCAGCAACGTCTACTCGATCGACACCCCGCCGCCGACCGCCTCCGGTTCGCTCCACATCGGGCACGTGTTCTCGTACACGCACACCGACCTCAAGGCCCGGTACGAGCGCATGCGCGGCAAGCACGTCTTCTACCCGATGGGCTGGGACGACAACGGTCTCCCCACCGAGCGCCGCGTGCAGAACTACTACGGCGTCCGTTGCGACCCGCAGCTCCCCTACGACGCCACCTTCGTGCCGCCGTTCGAGGGCGGGGACAACAAGTCGTCGAAGGCGGCCGACCAGATCCCGGTGTCGCGCCGCAACTTCATCGAGCTGTGCGAGCGCCTGACCGTGCAGGACGAGCAGCAGTTCGAGCACCTCTTCCGCACGCTCGGCCTCTCCGTCGACTGGACGCAGTCGTACCGGACGATCGACGACACCTCGCGGGCGAGCGCCCAGCGTGCCTTCCTCCGCAACCTCGAGCGTGGTGAGGCCTACCAGGCCGACGCCCCGACGCTCTGGGACGTCACGTTCCGCACGGCCGTGGCCCAGGCCGAGCTCGAGGACAAGGAGATGCCGGGCGCGTACCACGGCATCGCCTTCCACCGCACGGACGGCGGCGACGACGTCGTCATCCAGACCACCCGCCCCGAGCTGCTCCCCGCGTGCGTCGCCCTCGTCGCGCACCCGGACGACGAGCGCTTCCAGGACCTCTTCGGCACGACGGTCCGCTCCCCCCTGTTCGACGTCGAGGTCCCGGTGCTCGCGCACCACCTCGCGCAGCAGGACAAGGGCGCCGGCATCGCGATGGTCTGCACCTTCGGCGACACCACCGACGTCGTGTGGTGGCGCGAGCTGCAGCTGCCGAACCGCGCGATCATCGGGTTCGACGGTCGCGTCCGCTCCGACGAGCCGGCCTGGATCGAGTCCGACGGCGGCAAGGCGCTCTACGCCGAGATGGCCGGCAAGACCGTGTTCTCGGCGAAGAAGGTCGTCGTGGACGCCCTGACCGAGTCCGGCGAGCTGATCGGCGACGTGAAGACGATCAACCACCCCGTGAAGTTCTTCGAGAAGGGCGACAAGCCGCTCGAGATCGTCTCGACCCGCCAGTGGTACATCGTGAACGGCGCCCGCGACGAGCAGCTCAAGGCGACCCTCCGGCAGCGCGGCGACGAGATCGCGTTCCACCCGGACTTCATGCGCGTCCGGTACGACAACTGGGTCGGCGGCCTCTCCGGCGACTGGCTCATCTCGCGCCAGCGCTTCTTCGGCGTGCCGCTGCCGGTCTGGTACCCGCTCGACGCCGACGGCAACCCGGTCTTCGACCAGCCGATCGTCCCGACCGAGGCCCAGCTCCCCGTCGACCCGGCGTCCGAGCCGGCCCCGGGCTACACCGAGGACCAGCGCGGTGTCGCCGGCGGGTTCCAGGGCGAGCTCGACGTGATGGACACCTGGGCCACCTCGTCGCTCACCCCGCAGCTCGCGGGCAAGTGGGAGACCGACCCGGCGCTCTACGACCTCGTCTACCCGTACGACGTCCGCCCGCAGGCGCAGGACATCATCCGCACGTGGCTGTTCACGACGGTGCTCCGCAGCCAGCTCGAAGCGGACACCGTCCCGTGGAAGCACGCGAGCATCTCCGGCTTCATCGTGGACCCCGACCGCAAGAAGATGTCGAAGTCGAAGGGCAACGTCGTCACGCCGCTGTCGATCCTCGAACAGCACGGCGCCGACGCGGTCCGCTACTGGGCGGCCTCGTCGAAGCTCGGCACCGACGCGGCGTTCGACCCGCAGAACCCGAAGCAGATCAAGGTCGGTCGTCGTCTGGCGATCAAGGTCCTCAACGCCGCGAAGTTCGTCTACAGCTTCCCGCTACCCGAAGGCGCCACGAGCGTCACCGAGCCGCTCGACGTCGACGTGCTCGCCGAGCTCGGGTCGGTCATCGACCAGGCCACCACGGCGTTCGACGCGTTCGACCACGCCCGTGCCCTCGAGGTGATCGAGCGCTTCTTCTGGACCTTCTGCGACGACTACCTCGAGCTCGTCAAGGAGCGCGCGTACGGTACCGCCTCGGACGCGACGCACGAGACCCAGGCGAGCGCGGTCCTCGCGCTCCGCGCCGCGATCGACGCGCTGCTGCGCCTGCTGGCACCGTTCCTCCCGTTCGCGACGGAGGAAGTGTGGGCCTGGACCCACGAGACCAGCGTGCACCGCGCCTCCTGGCCGACCGTGGCCGAGCTGCCCACGCAGGCCGAGCCGACGGGGCTCCTCGGGGCGGTGGGCCAGGCGCTCATCGGCATCCGCGGGGCGAAGACGGCCGCCAAAGCGTCCCAGAAGACGCCCGTGACGCGCGCCGTCGTGCAGGCCCCGGCCGAGACGCGGGCGCTCATCGAGCGCGCGGCGGTCGACCTGGCGGCCGTCGGCCGCATCGAGAACCTGTCGTTCGAGGACGGCGCGGAGCTGGCCGTCACCGAGATCGAGCTGGCGGAACAGCAGGCGTAACGTCGGTCGTCCGGGCCGGGTCGCGTGTGCGATCCGGCCCGTCCACCACCGGACTGGAGGCACGGATGCAGTTGGGCAGACGCTGGAACGTGGGTGCCGAGGCACCCGGGCAACTCCCCGAGGCGATGGTCGTCGCCGTGCGGGGTGTCGAGGACGAGCTCGCGTCGGAGTCGGTCGACACGGCGGGGTGGGGCTGGACCCTGACCTTCCTCGAGGGCAAGCCGATGGTCGCGCTCGACGACGGCACCTCGATCCACCTCGACGACGCCGGGCACGCCCAGGTCACGAACCCCGACGACGCCCCCGAGGAGGACTGAGGGCGCTCGCGCCGCATCGCTTGGTGAGCAGAAATGGTCGGGTCCCACTGGGGAACCCGACCATTTCCGCTCACGATGCGGGCACGCGCGCTACTTTGCGAGCCACCCCAGGAGCACCTCGTTCACCTCGGCGGTGTGCGTGGTGAGCAGGCCGTGCGGGGCGCCCTCGATCTCGACGTACTCCGCCGCGGGCAGTGCCTTGGTGAAGCGTCGGCCGGTGGCGTCGATCGGCAGGATGTTGTCCGCCGTGCCGTGCACGATGAGCGCCGGGACGGTGACCTTCGGGATGTCCTGACGGAAGTCGGTCGGCCAGGTCAGCGGTGCCGCGGCGGACGCGATCGCACCCGACCCGGCAGCGACGTTCCACGCGTTCCGGACGGCCTCTTCCGAGATGCGGGAGCCGAGGTTCTCCGACAGGTTGAAGAAGTCCTGGTAGAAGTTCGTGAAGTACGCGTACCGGTCCTTCTTCACGTCGGCGGCG
This sequence comes from Curtobacterium sp. SORGH_AS_0776, assembly GCF_031453355.1. Classification (NCBI taxonomy): domain Bacteria; kingdom Bacillati; phylum Actinomycetota; class Actinomycetes; order Micrococcales; family Microbacteriaceae; genus Curtobacterium; species Curtobacterium sp. SORGH_AS_0776. The sequence continues at coordinate 1,990,232 of NZ_JAVIYU010000001.1, read as the reverse complement.
ATGCCCTCGAAGAACGACATCGGGCCGGCGCCGTCGGGGTTGTCGTCGGTGATCGCCAGGAAGGGCTCGAGCGAGGCCAGGAACGCGACCTTCGCGATCCGGTCCTCGCCGTGGCGGCCGATGTACCGGGCGATCTCGCCGGTGCCCATCGAGAAGCCGACGAGGATCACGTCGTGCAGGTCGAGGGTCGTCAGGACCATGTGGAGGTCGTCGGCGAAGGTGTCGTAATCGTACCCGGTCGACGGCTGCGAGGACTGTCCGAACCCACGGCGGTCGTACGTGATCACGCGGTAGCCGGCGTCGAGCAGGGCCGGGACCTGACCCTCCCACGAGTTGCCGTCGAGCGGGAAGCCGTGGATCAGCACGATCGGCTGGCCGGTTCCCTTGTCCTCGTAGTGGAGTTCGATGTCGACGCTGTTCTCGGTCCCGACGGTGATGGCACCCATGGTCGTTCCTTCCCTGAACCTTGCGGAGAACGGTCGTTCTCCGTCGATGTGGCTTACACTAGAGAACGGTCGTTCCCGGCGCAAGTCGAGAACGGTGAACACGCAGCGAACGGGGTACGCCATGGCAACCAGCACGCTCCCGACCGTCGACCCCGACGTCCGGGCACACATCGTCGACGTCGCCGACCAGCTCTTCTACGCGCGCGGCATCCAGTCCGTCGGCATGGACGAGATCCGCACCGGCGCCGGGGTGTCGCTCAAGAAGCTCTACGCCGCGTTCCCCGGCAAGGAGCAGCTGATCGCCGCGGTCCTCGCCGGACGCCACGACGTCTGGGAACACGGAGTCCACGGCGCGGTCGACACCGCCACCACCCCGCGTAACAAGCTGCTCGCGGTCTACGACTTCCTCGAGTCGTGGTTCGGCGACGACACCTTCCGCGGCTGCGGGTTCATCAACGCGTTCGGCGAGCTCGGGGCGACCTCCCCCGCCGTCGCCGAGATCGCCCGTGCCCACAAGGACTCGTTCCAGCGCTTCGTGCAGGACCTCGCGGCCTCGGTCGTCCGCGACCCCGCCACCGCCGAGGAACTCGCCGCCCAGCTCGCCCTCCTCGCCGAGGGGGCGCAGACCACCGCCGCGATCGCCGGGTCGACGACGCCGGCGCGGCACGCGCGGCGGGCAGCCGAGACCCTCATCGACGCGGCGACGCGCGCCTGAGACGCGACCGACCGTCGGACGGGAGGCGCGGGTCGGGTCCGCACCGCGCCTCCCGTCCGACGGCGTCACCGGTCCGTAGGGTGGAGCGATGGCAACCCCGTTCGATGGACCGAGCACCCTTCCCTACGCCCTCCCGCCGTTCCGCGAGGTACGGCTCGAGCACTACCGCCCCGCGTTCGACGCCGGCATGGCCGAGCAGCGCACCGAGGTCGAGGCGATCGCCGCCTCCCCCGACGAACCCACCTTCGAGAACACGCTCGTGGCGCTCGAGCGCACCGGGCAGCTGCTCGCCCGCGTGAGCCACGTGTTCTTCACGCTGTCGTCGGCGGACTCGACGCCGGAGCTACACGACCTCGAGTCCGAGGTCTCCCCGCTCCTCGCCGCGCACCGCGACGCGATCACGCTCGACGGACGTCTGTACGCACGGGTGGCAGCGGTCCGCGATTCGCTCGACGACCGGGCCGACCTCACTGACGAGGACCGTCGGCTGGTCGAGCGGACGCACACCGAGATGACCCTCGCGGGCGCGGGGCTCGACGACGCCGGCAAGGAACGGCTCACCGCGATCAACCAGGAGCTCTCGACCCTCACGACGACCTTCGAGCGGAACCTGCTCGAGGACACGAACGACCTCGCCGTGCACGTGTCGGACGCTTCGGAACTGTCGGGCCTCGACGACGGCGCCAAGTCCGCCGCCGCCGCAGCCGCTGCCGACCGGGGGCTCGACGGCTGGCTCATCACACTGCCGCTCTACACCGGGCATCCGTGGCTGTCGTCGCTGGCCGACCGCGGGCTGCGTCGGCGGATCATGGAGGCGTCGCTCTCCCGTGGCCGTCGGGGCAACGAACACGACAACCGTGACGTCCTCCTGCGCATCGTCCGACTCCGGGCCGAGCGCGCCGAACTGCTCGGCTTCCCGAACCACGCCGCGGTCGTCACGGCCGACGAGACCGCCGGGACGCCCGAAGCCGTCGACGGTCTGCTGTCGTCCCTTGTGGGCGCGGCCGCTCGCAACGCCGACGACGAACGGGACGTCCGCGCCCGGGTGCTCGGTCACGAGGTCGAGTCGTGGGACTGGGCGTACGCGACCGAACTCCTGCGCGGTGAGCAGTTCGCGGCGGACAGCTCGGCGCTCCGCCCCTACTTCGAGGCCGACCGGGTGCTGCACGACGGCGTCTTCCACGCTGCCGGCGAGCTCTACGGGCTGACGTTCACCGAGCGCCCCGACCTGCACGGGTACAACGACGAGGTGCGGGTGTTCGAGGTGCGCGGCGCCTCCGGTGAGGAGGTCGGGCTCTACCTGCTCGACCTCTACACGCGGGACGGCAAGCGCGGCGGCGCGTGGATGAACCCCGTCGTGGAGCAGTCCGCGCTGCTCCGCACGCTGCCCGTCGTCGTGAACAACCTCAACGTCGCGAAGCCGGCCGCCGGATCGCCGACGCTCCTCATCCAGGACGAGGTCGAGACGCTCTTCCACGAGTTCGGGCACGCGCTGCACGGCCTCATCGCCCGCACCACCTACCCCCGCTTCTCGGGCACGAACGTGGAGCGGGACTTCGTCGAGTTCCCGTCGCAGGTGAACGAGATGTGGGTGTCGTGGCCGTCCGTCCTGGCGAACTACGCCAAGCACCACGAGACCGGGGCACCGCTGCCGCCGGAGCTCGTCCTGGGGCTCAGCGACTCCGCCGGCTTCAACGAGGGGTTCGCGACGACGGAGTACCTCGCCGCGGCACTGCTCGACCAGGCGTGGCACCGGCTCTCCGCTGCCTCGGCGGCTTCCGTGACCTCGGTCGAGGACTTCGAGCGGGCGGCTCTGGAATCCGCAGGCATCGCGGTCGAGGCCGTCCCGCCGCGGTACTCGTCGACGTACTTCGCGCACACGTTCTCGGGCGGGTACGACGCCGGGTACTACGGGTACATCTGGTCCGAGGTCCTCGATGCCGACACGGTGGAGTGGTTCCGCTCGAACGGTGGGCTCTCGCGCGCAGCGGGTGAGCGATTCGCGTCGAAGTTGCTCGGCGTCGGCGGGGCGAAGGACCCGCTCGAGGCGTACCGGGACTTCCGCGGGCGCGATGCCGAGGTGGGGCCGCTGTTGCGGCGCCGCGGGCTGGAGTAGGGCGGAGGCGCGCTGCGCGCGCGCACGCTGCGCGCCGCCCTGCGGCGCAAGCTGCCGGCGCACAACCAAAGTCGCCCCGAGCCGCGCGCATGCGCGGCTCGGGGCGACTTGCGCTGTGCGCAGCGCGCCGACGCGCAGCGTCGAACCACGAATCCGACATCGAACCACCACCGAAGGCCGGTTCGACGTCGGAAACGTGGTTCGAACGTGCGCCCGGCCCGCCGCCGCGCGAGACGCCAGCTCGCGCGGCGGCGCGCAGCGCGCGAAGCGAAGCGCAGCAAGCGCGCGCCGCGCGCCCTGCGCTACGCGGACTTCTCGACGCGCTTCGCCCTCGGCCGCGGGACGATCGTCGGCGCAGCGTTCTCGAGCACCGACTCGCGGGTGATCACGACGCGTGCGACATCGTCGTCCGACGGCACGTCGAACATCACCGGCCCGAGCACCTCTTCGAGGATCGCCCGGAGCCCACGAGCACCCGTCTGCCGCAACACCGCGAGGTCCGCGATCGCCTCGAGCGCACCCCGATCGAACTCGAGCTCCACCCCGTCGATCTGGAACATCCGCTGGTACTGCTTCACGAGCGCGTTCTTCGGCTCGGTCAGGATCTGCATGAGCGCCGACTGGTCGAGCTGCGACACCGTGGTCACGACGGGGAGACGCCCGATGAACTCCGGGATGAGCCCGAACTTGTGCAGGTCTTCCGGCAGGACGTCAGCGTAGAGGTCCTGCTGGTCGAGCGGGCTGTGCAGGGGTGCACCGAAGCCGATGCCCCGCTTGCCGACGCGCGACGAGACGATGTCCTCGAGTCCGGCGAACGCCCCCGCCACGATGAACAGCACGTTCGTCGTGTCGATCTGGATGAACTCCTGGTGCGGGTGCTTCCGACCGCCCTGCGGCGGGACCGAGGCGACCGTGCCCTCGAGGATCTTGAGGAGCGCCTGCTGCACGCCTTCGCCCGAGACGTCGCGCGTGATCGACGGGTTCTCGGCCTTGCGCGCGATCTTGTCGACCTCGTCGATGTAGATGATGCCGGTCTCGGCACGCTTCACGTCGTAGTCGGCCGCCTGGATGAGCTTGAGCAGGATGTTCTCGACGTCTTCGCCGACGTAGCCGGCCTCGGTCAGGGCGGTGGCGTCCGCGACGGCGAAGGGCACGTTGAGCCGCTTCGCGAGGGTCTGGGCGAGGTAGGTCTTGCCGCAGCCGGTCGGCCCGATGAGCAGGATGTTCGACTTCGCGATCTCGATGTCGTCGCGGTCTTCGGCTGCCGTGATCTGCCCCTGCGCGCGGATGCGCTTGTAGTGGTTGTAGACCGCCACCGCGAGGGAGCGCTTCGCCGGGTCCTGCCCGATGACGTACTCCTGCAGGAAGTCGAAGATCTCGCGCGGCTTGGGGAGCTCGAAGTCACCGCTGGCGGTGTCCTCGCCGGCTTCGGCCAGTCGCTCTTCGATGATCTCGTTGCACAACTCGACGCACTCGTCGCAGATGTACACCCCGGGACCGGCGATCAGCTGCTGGACCTGCTTCTGGCTCTTGCCGCAGAAGGAGCACTTGAGCAGGTCAGCGCTCTCTCCGATGCGTGCCATGTCGGTGCCCTCCTTGGTAGACCGATGCAGGTCGACGACCTGCCCGACTCATACCGAGCCTAATCGCAACCGGTGACACCGACCGCGACGCCGAGCCGGTTTCGACCGGCGCGTTCGCCCAGGGCGTTCGATCCTGCTACCGTGTGCACGACTTCTCTACAAGTTGTAGAACCGCAGTCGCGGGTCGGAGAACCCGCAGTCCCGGAAGGAACCCCATGTCCAAGCGCCTCGCCGTCGTCGGTACCGCGACCCTCGGCGTCACCGCTGCGATCGTCCTCGGCACCGCGGGTGTCGCCAGCGCCCACGTCTCGGCGACGGCCACCTCGACCGCGGCGAACTCGTACACGACCGCCACCTTCTCCGTCCCGCACGGCTGCGACGGCTCCCCCACGACGAAGATCGAGTTCCAGGTGCCGGAGTCCGTCATCGAGGTCACGCCGACCGTCAACCCGAACTGGACGATCACGAAGGCCACGGCGCCGTACACGAGCCCGTCGGCCTCCGCGGACGACGAGTCCGCCGAGGACGCGGGCGAACGCGTCACGAGCGTCACCTACACGGCGAAGACCCCGCTCCCCGCCGACGAGCGCGACACCTTCGCGCTGTCCTTCTCGCTCCCGGACGGCAAGCCCGGCGACCTCGTCGAGTTCCCGGCCCTGCAGACCTGCGAGAAGGGCTCGGTCGAGTGGAACCAGGAGCAGAAGGCCGGAGAATCCGAGCCCGAGCACCCCGCGCCCTCGATCACGCTGACCGCGGCCGGGGCCACCGACGACGACGGTGACCCCGTCGCCGCCACCCCCACGGCCGCAGCGGCAGCGGAGTCCACGCCCGCCGACCCCGACCTCGTCGGACGCTTCCTCGGCCTCGGCGGCCTGGTGCTCGGCGCAGCCGCCCTGGTCGTCGCCGTCGCCGGCACCCGCCGTCGGAGCGCCTCCAAGTGACGGAGCGCGACACCTCGACGAGGCGCGTCACGACGACGGACCGCGTCACGTCGACGGGGCGGTCACCGCGCCTCCGGCGGGCCTGGAGGCGCGGTGCCGGTGTGGCCGCCACCCTCGCCATCGCAGGCGGTGCGGTCCTCGGCCTGGCCGGCCCCGCCAGCGCGCACAACTACATGATCGCCTCGACCCCGAAGGTCGACGGCACGCTGACCGCGCTGCCGAAGGCCTTCGAGATCACGACGAACGACAAGCTGCTCGACATCGACGACACGAACTCGGGCTTCGCCTACCGGATCGTCGGCCCCGACGGGAAGTACTACGAGGACGGCTGCCTCGACGTGGACGGCCCCTCGATGACCACGACGCCCGCACTCGGCGCCTCGGGGAAGTACACCGTCGAGTGGCAGATCGTCTCCGCCGACGGGCACACCGTGTCCGACGAGTACCGCTTCACGTGGGACGCCCCCGCGGGGTTCACACCGTCGAAGGGCTCGTCCACCCCGCCCGTCTGCGCCACGGCCGGCAGCGCGGCGAGTGCCAGTGCCGACACCACGGGCACCGCCTCGGGCGACACCGACTCCACGACGTCCGACGCCCTCTGGATCGGTGCCGGCGGCGTCGTGCTCGTCGGGCTCGTCGTCGCGCTCCTGCTGCTCCTGCGTCGTCGCCCCGCCCCCGCGGCCGACGACACCACCGACGACTGACGGCACCACGGCACGACGAAGGCCCCGCACCGATCGGTGCGGGGCCTTCGTCGTGCGGGTCGCCGGTACTACTTGACGAGCGCCGGCAGGTTCTTGCGGCTCGTGAGGACCTGGTCGATCAGGCCGTACTCGAGCGCCTCTTCGGCGGACATGATCTTGTCGCGCTCGATGTCGTTGTTGACCTGCTCCGGCGTGCGGTTCGAGTGCTTCGACAGGGTCTCCTCGAGCCAGGTGCGCATGCGGAGGATCTCCGCTGCCTGGATCTCGATGTCGGAGGCCTGACCGCCGCCCTGCTGGACCGCCGGCTGGTGGATGAGCACGCGGGCGTTCGGGAGCGCCAGACGCTTGCCGGGGGTACCGGCAGCGAGGAGCACCGACGCCGCCGAGGCAGCCTGACCGAGGCAGACCGTCTGGATCTGCGGACGGATGTACTGCATCGTGTCGTAGATCGCCGTCATCGCGGTGAACGAGCCACCGGGCGAGTTGATGTACATCACGATGTCGCGGTCCGGGTCCATCGACTCGAGCACGAGCAGCTGGGCCATGACGTCGTCGGCCGACGCGTCGTCGACCTGGACGCCGAGGAACACGATGCGGTCCTCGAACAGCTTCGCGTACGGGTCCTGCCGCTTGTAGCCGTAGGCCGTGCGCTCTTCGAAGCTCGGCAGGATGTACCGATCAGTGGGGGCCGGGACGTTCTGCGCGCCACCGAGCATGGGGAGATGCATTCTCGTTTCCTTTTCTTCGGTGGGTGGGGTCAGGACTGGGCGTCGGGCTCGGCCGCGTCGGTGGGGGTCTCGCCGTCGCCGACGGTGCCACCACCGCCGATGACCTCGGTCGACGATGCACGGAGGTGGTCGACGAAGCCGTACTCGAGGGCTTCCTGCGCCGTGAACCAGTTGTCGCGGTCGTTGTCCTTGAGGATCTGCTCGATCGACTTGCCGGTCTGCTCCGCCGTGAGCTCGGCCATCCGCTGCTTCATGTCGAGGATGACCTTCGCCTGCGTCTGGATGTCGGCGGCGGTACCACCGAACCCACCCGACGGCTGGTGCAGGAGCACACGCGCGTTCGGGGTGATGTAGCGCTTGCCCGGGGTGCCCGACGAGAGCAGGAACTGCCCCATCGAGGCGGCGAGGCCGATGCCCACCGTGACGATGTCGTTCGGCACGAACTGCATCGTGTCGTAGATCGCCATACCGGCGGTGATCGAGCCACCGGGCGAGTTGATGTAGAGGTAGATGTCCTTCTCAGGGTCCTCGGCGGCGAGCATCAGCAGCTTGGCTGCGATCTCGTTCGAGTTGTCGTCGCGGACCTCGGAGCCGAGCCACACGATCCGGTCTCTCAGAAGGCGGTCAAAAACACTGGGGTTCAGTGTCGCTTCGGCCATGGAAAAGCTCCCGTTCAGTTGTCGCTTGTTGTCGAACTTATCGGGTGCAACGCACCACTTCTCGTCTGTTCGCTGTCGGCAATGCGGTGGTGCCGAAATACGGACGGGAGGCGCGGTGCCAGCTGGCACCGCGCCTCCCGTCCGTCGTGCTGGTGGCGTCGAGATCGTTACTCGGCGTCCTCCGCAGGCGTCTGCGCGACCCCCGCCGTGAAGGCGGAGAGGTCGACGTCGTCACCGTTGGTGTCCTTGACGGTCACCTTGGAGAGGACGGTCGCGACGGCCTTCGAGCGCGCGACCTCGCCGACCATGCCCGGGATCTGCCCGTTCTGGTCGATGACCTTGATGAACTCGCCCGGCTCCATGCCGTACTGCGCAGCGGCCTGGATGAGGTACTGCGTGAGCTCCTCCTGCGAGACCTGGATCTCTTCCTTCTCGGCGATCGAGTCGAGGAGGATCTGCGAGCGGAAGGCCTTCTCGCTGGACTCGGAGACCTCCTTGCGGTGCTCGTCGTCCTCGAGGCGGTTCTCCTGCTCGAGGTGGCGGTGCACCTCGTCCTCGATGAGCTGCTCCGAGATCGGGATGTCGACGTCCTCGATGAGCTTCTCGACGAGCTTGTCGCGGGCCGCGGCGCCCTGACCGAAGGTCTTGGACTTCGCGATCTGCTCCTTGAGGTCCGCCTTGAGCTCGTCGATCGTGTCGAACTGGCTGGCGATCTGCGCGAACTCGTCGTCGGCCTCGGGGAGCTCGCGCTCCTTGACGGCGGTGACGGTCACGGCGATCTGGGCGATCTCGCCTTCGCGGTCGCCACCGACGAGCTTCGACTCGAAGGTGGTGGACTCGCCGGCGGTGAGGGACTCGAGCGCTTCGTCGATGCCCTCGAGCAGGTCGCCGGAGCCGATCTCGTAGGAGACGCCGGTGGCCGAGTCGACCTCGTCGTCGCCGATGGTGGCGGTGAGGTCGATCTGGGCGAAGTCACCCGTCGTCGCCGGGCGGTCGACCGTGACGAGCGTACCGAAGCGGGTGCGCAGGTTCTGCAGCTCCTCTTCGATCTCGTCGTCCGAGACCTCGACCGCGTCGACGGTGAGCTCGTACTTGTCGTACTCCGGCAGGTCGAACTCGGGACGGACGTCCACCTCGAAGGTGAGGACGAGGTCGCCCGTGAAGTCCTTGACGTTCGGGAGCTCGGCGACGTCGGCCTCGGCACGACCGAGGATGCGCAGCTCCTGCTCCTCCACCGCCTGGCGGTAGAAGTTGTCGATGGCGTCGCCGACGGCGTGGTTCAGGACCTCGCCGCGGCCGACGCGCTGGTCGACGATCGCCGGCGGGACCTTGCCCTTGCGGAAGCCGGGGATGTTGATCTGCTCGGCGATGTGCTTGTACGCGTGGTCGATGCTCGGCTTGAGATCTTCCGGCGTCACGTTCACGGTGAGCTTGACGCGGGTGTCGCTCACCTTGTCGACGGTGCTGGTGGCCAAGGGATGTTCTCCTGTTGGTTGACGTTCGTGTGGTCCTGGTCGGGGCGACAGGATTTGAACCTGCGACCTCCCGCTCCCAAAGCGGGCGCTCTACCAAGCTGAGCTACGCCCCGTTTGACTGGGCCAGGGGTGTCCGCGCACGCCGGTAGGGCGCATGCGACGCCGATGAGTCTAGCGGTCCCCGGGCGCGCGGTTCCCGGTAGGTTCGGAGCCGTCTTCGGCGTCGTCCTGCGCGCGTCGTCGCAGGCCCGTCCGCCACCGCACGCCGACGACGACCTGCACGCCGAGCGCGGCCACCGCGAGCAGGACGCCGGCGACGATGCGCCACGCGTGCAGGAGCGCGTGCGCGGGCTGGGTCTGTGGGTCGCCGAACAGCTCCGGCCGCAACGAGAGGACGATCGCGGCGAGGACGACCAGCACGTAGGAGAGCACGCGCGAGCGCTTGATCCGCCGGGCATCCCGGTCGCTCGGCGGGAGCACGACCCGGGACGACACGGTACGTGGTGACATGTCGGTGCTCGTTCGTCCGCTACGATGGTCGGGCTGCGCCTGGTGCGCAGGCGCGGGGATGTAGCTCAATGGTAGAGCCCCAGTCTTCCAAACTGGCCACGCGGGTTCGATTCCCGTCATCCCCTCCCTTGTGGCTACTGGGAAGTAGGCCCGTACGGGCAGCGGACGTTCAGGCCAAACTCCTCGTCGGTGGTCGCATTTAGGCTGCGGCTATGGCGATAGATAAGCTCACTTTGGGCGACAGGCTCACGGGACATCTCGTTGACGGGGTCCCAGACACTCCTTTCCAGGCAGCGATTCTGGATCTATCGGAACAGCACGGCGTTCGACTCGAAGTCCCATACGTCAGTTACGACGAAGCCGGGCAGTTCAAACACGTGCAGGAGTGGTTCCGCGACGAGACCGCTCCCACGAACCTGGTGCTTCATACGGCCGACGGTCCCATCAGCTTCTTTGGCAACCGCTGGAACGGGCACTCCGAGAACATGGGTAGGAACGTGTCGCTCGGGAAGCTCAAGCCCGCGGAGACTGTGTTGGCGTCGCGAGATGGCGAGCTGGCCGATGAACTTCGGGTGCAGACCGTGCGCAGCCGCCTCGACGGACTCAACGAATGGACTCGCCTGTCAGCGACTACTGATGAGCGCGAGACGGATGACGAGCACCGAGTCCAAGCGGTGACCTACAAGCTCCGCTCGCCCGAGGAGGTGCAGTGGCGTCACTGCGACGCGACACTGACTCTCCGCGCCGAGTGGAGGGTGGAGGAGCGTACCGACGGCTACAACCGCGCGGTGGAGCTGTCGGACAACGTAGTTCTCGAGAGTCAATTCGATGACGGCCCTCGCTCGTTCTTCGACCACTTCGCAGAGCAACGCAAAGTCGCTTCGCTGCTCGTGTTCCTCTACGGGCGTCAGATCTCGTTCCGAGAGCACAAGGTTCAAGACGAACGGTTCGCGTCGAGGATGATGGACGGGAGGGTCTATCACCACCCATTCGTGGAACTCATCTCCGAACGAACCGTGCGCGAGCGATTCACACCTGCCCCTTCTCGTAAGGAGCTCGGACGAGCCATCGCTCATCTGCAGCAGATCGGGCCGGACGGGCTTTCCGAGTGGTCGACGCAGTACGACGCCTGGAGCCGCTTCATCCTTCCGAGCGCTGGAGTGTTGAGCCGGAAGCGGGCCTTCATCGAAGACCGGGTCATTTCGACGTCAATGAGCCTCGAAGCGGCAGGGGCGATGATCGGCGAACGGCCCGGGGAGAAGGAGACCTACGGGCGTGGCCGTCCATCCACCGCCACGAACATCTACAGGTGCTTGGACCTGCTGCAGGTCGACTGGGGCAAGCATGTGGTCAGCGATGTGGGGCTCGCTCGGGCGATCGCGAACAACTACAACGACGTCAAGCACGCGGACCGGGGTGACTTCCCCAACTCGGAGCACACGTACTTGGTCAGCTCGGTCAACAGCTTGCTCGTTCGGCTTCTAGCTCTTCACCTGACGGGTAAGGGCGACGAACTTCTCGAGCCCTACCGCAACGGTGACGAGCTCTGGGGCATTCGGCAGCGGTTCGAGAGCGTCGGGGTGCGAGTGACGGAGGAGGGCGTGTGGGATGAGGTGACGAGCGAGGATCGCGACCAACAGGTGGGTCGTGGTGGAAGTTGAATCGGGCACAGTCATCGTCGGCGGTAGGTGACACACTCTCACTGAGTCGCCAGAGGGGCGTTCACGAAGGTTGGAGCCAACATGACCGTACAGATCACACACGTCCGCTTCGGCGGGACGACGAAGACTGAGTCGAGCATCGTGAAGTACCGCTGGGTCAACCCCGCAAACGGTAAGACCGGCGACAACGACAAGTCCACGATGGTGGCTTTCCTCGAACAAAAGAACGCAACGGCCTATGTCGGTGTCGGTTCGACGCGTGTTCCTGTTGGGGTGGTTCGCCCCGAATCTGGGGCTCCGTACCTCCGCACCTACGCCGACGGCAAGTGGACGAACAACCTCGTCAACCTGCCGACGTTCTAGCCCGGCCAGCGGGCCGCAACTAACGCTTCAAAGCGGGCGATCTGGTCGTCGTAGTCGGTCGGATACAGGTGCCCATAGATGGTGTCATTCATGGAGACCGAGGCGTGCCCCATCCACCGCCTGGCCTCGTACGGCTTGAAGCCCGCGGCGAGCACGAGCGAGGCGTACGTGTGGCGCAGGTCTTGGAAGCGCATGTGCAGCAGACCAAACAGGCCGCGAGACCCGCAGACTAGGGCTATCGAGGGTAGGCTCTGAGCCATACTCTGCTTTGTGTGAACAAGCACGTTTCCTTCGCCGTCATGGCTATCGCGGCAGTCAGCATCGTGGCGAGCTCCGGCGCGTTCCCATCGGGTGCGGCTTCGGCCGCTCCAGAGCAGACACTTTCAGCAAGCGAGTCGACACCCACAGCGACGCCTAAGAAGTCGAAGCGGATCCAGAAAGCCGAGAAGCTGGTCCTCGCTGAACTGCCGGACGCGCCGATCTGGGAGGGTTTGACCGTCAACGGGGTCAAGGTCAGCAAGCGAGTGATCTGCGTGGACCGCACGTGGGCCCCTGGCGGCGGGCCCGACGACAAGGGCGGTAACGCCGGGTACGTCGTGGTCAAGTTCCCGAAGAAGAAGAAGACCGGCAAGGTCAAGCTCGGCGTCCCGCAGGACGGCCTGTGCGCCGACTACGCACCCGTGGCGGCGACGCCCGCAGCAAAGGTCGACGTGCCCAAAAAGCTCAAGAAGAAGAAGGGCCTCCTCGTCAGCACGAAGTTCGGTGACGAGTGGCCGCTGACGGTGCCGTACGCGGTCGTCCGATGCAAGATCATCACGGCGGGCGGGATGGACCTCAACGTCGTGACGCTCGACGCCCCGGACGGTACCCGCTACGCAGTCAACGGCACCGCGCAGGCCCACACCTCCTACCCGGAGATTGATCCGATCTGGGCACCCGACCCGAACGTTAGCGGCCTGAAGATCAACATTTCTCCGGTGATCGACGCTGGGCTGAAGCTCTGCAAGTAGGGAGAACCGCACCCCGTCAGGAAGCGACACCAACCGCGCTCCGCCGCCCCTACCCGAGCCGAACCGACGTGAACCACCGTAGCCCTCGTGAATGTCCGAAAATACGGGCGAGAACGGCCCAATGAGGGCCGGAACGGTTCACGTCGGTTTGTGCTGGTAATGAATGAGGGACGTTCTTCCAAACTGGCCACGCGGGTTCGATTCCCGTCATCCCCTCCGGTTCCCGTCCGGCTCAGGTCGTCTTCGTGAGTCCGTGCTCGGTCTTCTCCCAGTAGTGCGGGCGCGTGATCAGCTGCCAGAGGCCCTTGTACGCCGCGATCGAGTGCAGGACCCAGTAGAACGGGTTGAGCAGCGCCCACCCCATCAGGTCGAAGCGCGCACGCTTGTACGGCCCCATCATGGTGAGGTAGATCATCGTCGCGTTGCCGAGCAGGAAGTCGAGCACGCAGAGCCAGAGCACGGGCGTCGGGAACACCGGCGCCGTCCACGAGCTCGGGAGCACGAACGTCGCGATGGTGACGACGATCCCGGGCAGCATCCCGAGGAACGTCAGCGGCGTCCCCGCGATGAGCAGCGTGAACGCGGCGGCGCGGCGCACCCCGATCTCTCGGACGAGCGCGCGGGGTCGGCGGGCGTGCACGAGGGCGGTCTGCATGTAGCCCTTGATCCACCGCGACCGCTGCCGCACGAAGTTCGGGATCGACGTGTTCGCCTCCTCCATGGTCGTGGAGTTGACGACGGACACGCGGTAGCCCACGGCGGACGCACGGATCCCGAGGTCGGCGTCCTCGGTGACGTTGTAGGGGTCCCAGCCACCGAGCTCGCGCAGGAGCTCGGTGCGGAAGTGGTTCGAGGTGCCGCCGAGCGGGATCGGGAGGTTCCGGGCGTCCAGCCCGGCGAGCATGTAGTCGAACCAGTAGGAGTACTCGAGCGTGAACATCCGGGTGAGGGCGTTCTCGTCGGCGTTGAAGTAGCTCAGGGCAGCCTGCACGCACACGGTGTCGGCACCGGCGCGGCCGAACGACACGAAGACCTTCTTGAGCTGGTCCGGGTCGGGACGGTCCTCGGCGTCGTAGATCACGACGTACTCGCCGCGCGCGATGGCGAGTCCGACGTTGCACGCGCGGGGCTTCGTCTGCGGCGTGCCCGGGGGGACGATGACGACGCGCATCCACGGCGGCGGGCTCGCGTCGAGGACGGCCTGTCGCGTCTCGTGGTCCTCGGCCTCCACGAGCACGAGGACCTCGAGCCGGTCTTTCGGCCAGTCGAGCACTTCGAGGTTGCGCACCAGGTCGTGCACGATGTTCGCCTCGCGGAAGACGGGCACGAGCACGGTGTACGTCGGCAGGGTCGATTCGTCGAGCGCCTCGATGTCCGCGGTCGACACCTGCTCGACGAGGTCGAACCGCGCCCCGACCATCGACACCCAGAACTTGAAGACGATCCCGGCGAGGAAGCCGAGCGAGAGGACCGCCGTCGCGATCGCGGCCGTGGTGCCTGGGGCGAGGACGAGGCAGAGGACGAACACCAGCAGGGCCGCGGCACCGCCGACCTGCTGTCCGCGCGACAGCACCGTGCGTGCCGACATCGCCGGGTTCGTGCGGGCGAGGTCGTGCGCGGCGATGTCCGCGAGCTCGTCGTCCAGCTCCCACATGATGCGCTGGCGGACGACGGACTCGTCGACGGTCCGGAGCACGACGGGCTCGCCGAACTCCTCGGTCAGCGCCGCCCGCAGCACGTCGGGGTCCGACCGACCGCTGGTGAGCACGAGCACGCCGTCACGGACCCGGGCCGAGGCGACCCAGCCCTCGTCGACGTGCCGACGGACCGAGCACCGGTGGACGGGTCGCCAGTCGGTGTCCGCGCCGCGGTGACGCGGGGCCGCCGTGGGAGCGTCGGTCGGCACGAGCGCGGTCACGAGGCCACCGCCGCGACGAGGACGTGCATCCACTCGAGGACGACCTCGCGCTGGAACGCCGCTGCCCAGGCGAGCGGGATCTGCAGCGCCGCGAGCACGGTGATCAGCACGCTCGTGGTCCGGGTCGTCGCTCGGGGCAGGATCGCCACCGCGACCGCGAGCATCGTCACGAAGGTGTTGCCAGCGGTCGCAGCCGGGATCAGGCCGATCGCGTACCCGGCGAGGATCCCGGCGAACAGGACGAACACGATCGCGATCGCCCCCGGGCGGTGCACGAGGAGGGCGAGCAGGCACCCGGCCAGCACCATGGCACCGAGCAGGAGCCCGTCGAACGAGGTGAAGAGGTGGTCCAGGACCGCCAGACGCTGGGGGTCGAGGCTCACGGTGCGCCGGAGGGCCGCGAACGGATCCCGCA
The DNA here is from genome assembly GCF_031453355.1 of Curtobacterium sp. SORGH_AS_0776. Taxonomy (NCBI): domain Bacteria; kingdom Bacillati; phylum Actinomycetota; class Actinomycetes; order Micrococcales; family Microbacteriaceae; genus Curtobacterium; species Curtobacterium sp. SORGH_AS_0776. The sequence continues at coordinate 1,974,988 of NZ_JAVIYU010000001.1, read as the reverse complement.
GGACGAGCAGGTCGAGGACGGCCACGGAGCCGAGGACCGCGACGCTCGGGAAGACGAGGACCATCGTGTTCGCGCGCCGGAGCCCGTGCTGCCCCTGCCGGGCCACCTCGAGCAGCGGGACCGTCACGGCTGCGACGACGACGTAGACGAGTCCCATCGGGTCGAGCAGCGTCGAGAGCATGAGCGACAGCCCGGCCCGGAAGCCAGCCTGCGTGTCGCCGTAGGACGAGAACCGCACCATGTCCGTCAGTGCGACGGCGAAGAGCGCGATGCCGAGGAAGGCCTGCAGGTCGTTCAGTGCCACGAACGCGTAGAGGGGGTTCGCCCCGAGCGCGATGGTGAACACGACGACCTTGCGCATCCGGACACCGCGCCGGAGCATCGCCTGTGCGAGGACCTGGAGGAAGACACCTGCCGCGACACCCCCGAGCACCGCGGCGCCGTGCACGCCGAACGGCAGGAACCGCAGCAGGACGCCGGAGAGCAGTGGGTAGAGCTGGCCGATCGCCTGGACCACTCCTCCGTCGAGCGCGGCGGTCGCCCGGTCCAGGGTGGCCTGGTTGCCGGTGGCAGCGAGCTGCGGAGTCGTCGCGGCGCCGACGGTGAGCAGTGCCACCGTCACGTAGGGCAGCGCGAAAGCCGCGCGGAGCAGCCAACGCGTCGTGGACGCAGGGAGCGGCCGGAGGGCGGCGCGGGAAACCGAACGCGCTGGCGTCGAGACGACGATGCGTCGGGGAACCGAGACGGTCATGCGTGCTCCTTCGGGTGAGCAGACGTACGAGCCCCTCCATCCCAGTGCACGGACCGTTCCGCCGACAGACCACGAATGGGGTACAAACTTGTCCTCATTACGGCCCACTTGTGACCCATCCGGGGGGAATTCCCCTTCCCGTCCACAATGCCGGGCATGGGCCATCGGCAAAGACTTGTTTGCAACGTACTGTTTGCAAACAAGTCTTTGCGGTGTACGGTGGAGCCATGACCGACGAGACCCGCATCCTCGACGTCGCCGCCCTCAAGGCGCTGGCGCACCCGCTCCGGGCGCGCCTGCTCGACCTGCTCTCCCAGAACGGCCCCTCGACCGCGACGTCGCTCGGCGCGAAGCTGGGCGAGTCGAGCGGCTCGACGAGCTACCACCTCCGGCAGCTCGAGCGCCACGGGTTCGTCCACGAGCTCCCCGACCGCGGCAACGCCCGCGAGCGCTGGTGGGAACGCACCGCCGGTCGGATCAGCATCGGCAGCCCCGACGAGGGCCCGGCCTCCCCCGCGCAGCAGACGGCGACGCAGCTCGCGAGCCTCGCCGTGATGGACGCCGAGAACGACCTGGTGCGCGAGTGGACCACCCGTGACCCCGACACCGTCCCGGCCGACTGGCGTGGCGTCTCGGGGTCGTCGACCTACGTGGCCCTGACGCCCGATGAGTACGGCGCGATGTGGCGGGAGTTCGAGGCCGTCATCGAGCGGTACCGCGCCATCCGCGGGCAGGCCGCCGATCTGCCCGAGGGCGTCCGTCGTGTGTTCGCCCAGGTCCGCAGCGTCCCGATCATCGACGAGGAGCCGACACCGTGACCACCTACCAGCCCCGCACGCTCCCGGTCCCGCCGATCTCGCCGGTCGAGGTCCTGACCAACCGACTCGGCACCGCGCTCGTCCGCTGGAGCCTCCGCCACGCCGAACGCCGTGCTCTCCGAGCCGTCACGGCCCGCGAACGCGCCCTCCGTCGCGCGCTCGGTGAGCGGGCCCCGGCGATCACGAGCACGACGACCGACCTGGTCGCGGCCGAGCTCCGTCGGCGCTGGTGACCCGGCCGTCTCGGGAAACCACCCAGAACTGGGGATGGGACGCCTGAGTCACCTCTTGCATACTTGAGCGTCCCTCGCCGCACCAAGGAGCTCAGTGTCGAACACCCGCCCGTCCACAAGTCCGATCGCCCGACGCGCTCGGCGTCGAGTACCGATCATCACGTGGCTCGGCATCGTGGGTACCGCCATCCTCGCCTTCGCCGGCTTGGCATCGACAGGGGTCTGGGGGATGCTGATGATGGTCGCCCTCATCGTGTTCCCCACGATGCTCTACGGTGTCACCTTCCGACGCTCGACGTGGCTGCGGATGCCACGGAAGCGCGCGACTGCTGCGATCGGTGCGGGCATCGCCTTGGCGGCGCTGATCGGGTCGACCTCTGCGTACGGCGCGACCCACCCGTTGCCGGAAGCACCGGCGCAGCTCGCCTCTGTGACGGCCCCGAGCTCAACGGCGCACACGAAGCCGACGAACTCCGCTACGCCGACATCCACGGTGACGCACACACCCACCCCCATGCCCACGCCGGTGGTGACGACGGAGACGGTGACCGAGACCTCACGGATCTCATTTGACTCCACCACAGTGGAGAGCTCGACCCTGGCTCGAGGCACGACGTCGGTCACGACGCCAGGGGTGCGCGGTGTCAATACAAAGACGTACGTTGTCACCTACACCGACGGTGTGGAGACCGGACGAGTCCTGAGGAGCGATCGGGTCACCACCCCACCGGTGACACAGGTCACCACGGTCGGAACCTACGTCGCCCCCGTCGCGCCGGCCGCACCCGAAGCACCGACATGCACGAACGGTAGCTACGTCAACACCGCAGGCACAACGGTCTGTCGCCCCGAAGTCGCTTCGAGCGCGCCTGCCGGCGCCACGGCCAAGTGTGGTGACGGCACGTACAGCTTCAGCCAGTCCCGACGAGGAACGTGCTCATCCCACGGCGGCGTCGCCGTCTGGCTGTGAGGCAGTACGGCTGACAGGGCCACCCCATGCCGCACAACGCCTAGAGCGCAGCCACCGGCTCCTCTTCGACTTCCTGCCGCAGCATCCGGTAGTGCCGCTCCCATCCGGGCGTACCTCGGCCGGCGGCGTGCAGCGCCGTCCTGACGGCGCCGAGCGCACGATCGAGCGCACCGAACTCGTCGTCGGCGACCACACCGATCGAGAAGGTGAGGGTGCCGGTCGTGAGGTCGGCGGTCAGATCCTGATCGTGGACGTCTTCAAGATCGAACAGCGCCTCGCCGATGACGTCGAAGTCCGTCGTGAGCTCGGCCCGGATGTCGTCCGCCGCTCCGAACAACATTGCGCACTCGACGCGTACGAGGTAGTTCGTCATGACGTTCTCCTGTCCCAGCAGTCTGTTCGCGCGAGCCGATACTTCAGATGCACAACGTACCAGGGGTTCGACGGCGTCATGTGGACCGTGTGCAGGTGCACACCACACGGGCAGTACGCCTTGTAGTACTTCCGCCCCTTCACGAAGCGCCACCCTCGCGCTTCGGCGGTGCGCATGACGTGCTCGATCTCCTTCTTGGGATGTCGTGGCCGTTCGACCATCGGCACCTCCCCTCCACTGCCTGCGACGGTAGGGAGCGAAGAGGAAGTGCCGAACGTCGGCGGGAGACATTGTGGAGCTGGTCCGTGACCGCCCACGCTGTGGAGGAGTGTCAGGGGCCCGCGAGCTCGAGGGTGATCGCCGGTTCGTCGCCCAGCTCGACACCCGCGCGACGACGTTCCGCTGCCCGGAGGGGCACGAGGTACCCGCCGTCCTTCGGGAAGAGCGAGGTCGTCCAGGTCACCGACCCGATCGTCACGCGGGCGGGGATCACGCCCCAGCCGTAGGTGAGCATCGGCGCGAGGTCGTGGATCACCTCGGCGGCGTCCGGCGGCACGACGGCGTAGAAGAACGGCGCCGGACCGCGCCACTCGATGACCTCGCCGGTGAACTGGAGCTCCACGTCGCGATCGTACGGCGGTCCGCATGCGGACGGGCGGGTTCGGCCGCGTTCGTGGCCGTTCCGGTTCACGGTTCCCGGGTTCCGCGAACCAGAACGGTCTGCGCGCACGTGCAGATCCTGCTCCAGCGACTGCGGCCAGGACCACCGTGGTGCTGGCCTCTCTTCAGCTCACTCCCGTGACATCCGGACCGTCGCGGTACTTCCGGCGATCGTGACCGGGAAACTGATCTCGCTGTCCTCGTAGGAGAAGTCCTTCGTGGCATCGGTTGATGCAAGCAGGGCAGACTCGGTGGCGGCCTCGTCGCGGGTCGAGGTCCAGACGTAGGGCGACGAGTCGTCCGATGGCGGGGTGAAGCTGCCTGCCCAGAACAGGGATGTCGTGTCGCCCCCGTTGGTCACGAAGTTCGCCGTGATCGTGTTCGCGGTGATGGTGGCCGTCATCCAACCGTCAGCACTCGCGGAGTTGTTCTGCTTCCACTCCCCGGCGAGCTCGGGAGGATTGATCGCCTCTGGCGTCGGGGAAGGTGTCGGGGAGGACGTGCCTGTCGCGCGGACCGCCTCGGGGGTCTTCTCGGACGTCGAGAGGGTCGAACAGCCGGCCAGGAGGACGACGATGGCTCCTGCAGCCGCGACGGCGACGAGCGCCTTCTTCGGGATCATGGTGATGCGGTCTCTCGTTGGTGAGCCTCTGTCGAAGCTTCGGGTTCGCTCACGATAGCGACGCCGCGCATCCAAACCCGACCGAACCTCCCCTTCTGGGGGCGAGAGATGCGGTGATCCGCAATGGAGGAGGCGAGGGACGGGACGGACGCGCCCCGCGCCTCCTGGACCGTGCCGAGGAGACGCGGGGCGCGAGCCGCCGCACCGGACTCGACCTCAGTGGTAGGACGCGGCCTGCCCGTAGAGCACCTGCGTCATCGACGACACGTACGACGAGACGTCACCGTCCGGCAGGTTGTACGTCATGAAGACGCCGTACCCGTCGGCCTTCGTGCGCTGTGCGAGCGACACTGCGGTGGACTGCGCCGTGTTCTGGATGTCCACCGCGGCGGCGGACAGCTTCGCCTTCCCGAGGCCCGGGATCGACGGCGCCGAGTAGGTGCCGTAGTACGGGTTCCAGGCGTAGTCGAGCTTCGAGCCGATGGTGCTGCTCGACGACGAGAGCGACGACGACGCCGGGCCGATGTCGTAGAACGAGATGAGCTTGCCGGGCATCTGGGCACGGAGCGCGGTGATGAGCCAGCCGATCGACTGCTGGTTCGGCTGCGGCGTGCCGTTCGCGCCGTAGTCCGAGTACTCGTCGTCGAGGTCGACCCCGTCGAGGCCGTACTTCGTGACCGTGGCGGTGACCTGGGACGCGAAGTCCGCGGCGGCTGCCTGGGTCGGGAAGTTGGCGATCCCGGCGCCCTGGTGGTTGCCGAGGATCGACAGCGAGACCTTGATGCCCTTGGCCTGCAGCGGCTTGATCTGCGTCGCCGCATCGTCGAGCGTCGCCTGCACCTTGTCGTTGTTGTACAGGACGGCCTTCGAGCCGTTCCAGTTGATGTTCGCGGCGAAGATGATCGCCACGTCGAACGCGTTCGCCCCGTTCGCCAGCTGGTAACGGCCGACGTTCGCGAGCTGGTCGTTGTTGACCTCCACGTACGCGATGCTCGTGGGCCCGGACTTCGTCGCGCTGGTCGCAGACGCGGTTGCTCGCGCCGGGTCAGCCGACGCTGCGGACGGCACGAGTGGTGCCGCCACCATCGCGGCGATGGCCGCCACGATGCCGAACTTCATCGTCTTCTTCATCACATTCCTCCTTGAATGGGTCGGTCGTTCAGTTGTGTGGGAAGCGGAAGGTCCGTACCTCGTAGGCGTCGATGGCGAACGAGGTTGCGTCCGTCTGGGTCAGCGGCTCCTCGAGCAAGGTGACCTCCGCCCCCGGACCGAACGGCCCGTCGACCACGATCCCGCCGGTCCCCCGCTGCCCGGACGGCTCGTACACCCGCACGACCAGGTCGCCGGACCGGTCGTCGGCGAGCTTGACGCTCGACAGCACGACGTCCCCGGAGACCTGCACGAGCGGGTCGAACCCGTGCCCACCGGTGGTCACCCGTGCAGCGGCGTTCATGACCACGCCGGCCGCCGTCGCCCCGAGCTGGTCGGTGCCGATGACGATCCCGTACCGGTGCGTCTGCACGCCCTGGTCGGTCTCGGGGTCGGGGAACCGCGGTGCCCGCAGCAGTGAGAGCCGCACGGTGGTGGTCACGTGCCCGTCGACGGCGTCGCGCGTGGTGTCGAACCCGTGGATCGAGTCGTTCACGAGGGCGACGCCGAAGCCCGGCTCGGACACGAGCACGTAGCGGTGCATCGAGGTCTCGAACTTCGCGGCCTCCCACGAGGTGTTCGTGTGCGTCACCCGCTTCTGCGCCCCGAACTGCGTCTCGGCGACGGTGTGCTCGGCGCGGACGTCGAGCGGGAACGCGACCTTGAGGAACTTCTCGGTCTCGTGCCAGTCGGTCATCTGGTCGAACTCGAGGGTGCGGGAGTCCGGCGCGAGCACGAGCTCCTGCCGGACCGTCGAGTCGCCGAACGCCCGCTCGACGACGACGCGCGCGACGCCGTCAGCGTCGACCGAACCGTGCAGCCCGGTGACCGACACGAGGTCCTCGACCCGGTTCCGGTAGTACCGGTCGACGTCCCACGCGTCCCACATGTTCGGGAAGTCCTGGTGCAGCTGCAGCAGGTTCGCCGCCTGCCCGGAAGCGATCGCCTCACGCCCGGTCGCCCGGTCGACGGCGCTCGTCACGAGCCCCTGCGCGTCGACGACGACCCGGACGAGGTCGTTGGCGAGCACGTACCCGCCGTCCTCCTCGGTCAGTCCCACGGCGGTCGGCTCCGGCACGTCGGTCGCCAGGACCGCGCCCTGCGCGGGTGCGCCGGCCTGGAGGAACGGGGCCGGGTTCACGACGACGGCCGCGTCCCCGGTACCGGCGAGCGCCGACAGCGCCTGGTCGATGATCGCGGTCAGGGCGCGGTCCGTCTCGGCGTACTTCGCGACCGCTTCGCGGTGCACCCACGCGATCGAGGTCCCCGGCAGGATGTCGTGGAACTGCTGGAGCAGGACCTGCTGCCAGAGCGCGTCGAGCTCGTCGTACGGGTACTCGTACTCGGTCCGGGCCGCGGCGGTCGTGGCCCAGAGCTCGGCCTCGATGAGGAGCTGCTCGGAACGGCGGTTGCCCTGCTTCGTGCCGTGCTGGCTGGTCAGGGTCGCACGGTGCAGCTCGAGGTAGAGCTCCCCCACCCACACCGGCGGGTCGGTCAGCTCGGACTTCGCCCGGTCGAAGAACGTGTCCGGGTGCTCCCAGCGGACCTTCGCGCTCCCCTCGAGGTCGGCGAGGCGCTTCGCCGTGCCGGTCATCTCGCGGGTCGTACCGCCGCCGCCGTCGCCCCAGCCGACCGGCGCGATCGACCCCGAGGCGAGCCGGTTCTCGCGGAACTGCCGGGAGGCCTTCGCGACCTCGCTGCCGGACAGCCGCGAGTTGTAGGTGTCCATCGACGGGAAGTGCGAGAACACCCGCGACCCGTCGATGCCCTCCCAGAGGAAGGTGTGGTGCGGGAACTTGTTCACCTGGTTCCACGAGATCTTCTGCGTGAAGAACCACTCGAAGCCCGCGCGACGCATGAGCTGCGGCAGTGCCGGGGAGTACCCGAAGCTGTCCGGCAGCCAGACGCCCTTCGGCCGGATCCCGAACTCGCGCTCGAAGAACCGCTGCCCCTGCGAGAACTGGCGGACGATGCTCTCGCCCGTCGGCATCACGGTGTCGGACTCGACCCACATGCCGCCGATCGGCAGGAAGCGTCCGGCCGCCACGGCGGCCTTGACCCGGGCGTAGACCTCGGGCCGGTGCTCCTTGATCCACGCGTACTGCTGCGCGCTCGACATGCCGTACAGGAAGTCGTCGGTCTGGTCGATGAGCTCGGTCATCGTCGAGGTGGTGCGGGCGACCTTGCGGATCGTCTCGCGGACCGGCCAGAGCCAGGCGGAGTCGATGTGCGCGTGCCCGACGGCGGAGATCGTGTGGGCGGAGGCATCGGCGGGCGCGGCGAGGACGTCCGCGAGGGCCGCTCGGGCCTCGGGGGCGGTCGCGGCGATGTGCTGCAGGTCGAGCCGGTCGAGGGCGTCGTCGAGCGCCTGCAGGATCCGCATCCGCCGCGGCCCCTCCGGGAGCTCGGCCTGCAGTTCGAGCAGGACGTCGATGTCGAGCGCGAGTTCGTGCACCTCGGACTCGAAGACGGCGAGGTCCATCCGGCGACTCGTGTAGAGGCGCGTCGACGACGAGGTCTGGACGTCGCCCTCCTGCGTCGGGAGGAAGGGGTGGTAGTCGAGCAGGACGGGGTTCGACGCCGCCTCGACGAAGAGCTCGACGGTCTCGCCGCCGACGGCCTGCTCCGCGACGAGCACCCACTGGTTCCGGGGGTTGATCGACTTCACGGGCGTGCCGTCCGCGCGGTAGACGAGTCCCTCGCACTGGAACCCCGGCATGTTCTTGTCGAAGCCGAGGTCGACGACGGCCTCCACACGGCGGCCGGCCCACTCGTCCGGCACGGTCCCGGTCAGCCGGAACCACGTCGTCCCCCACGCGGCACCCCACGTCGTGCCCACCTCGTACGGCGTGAACTCGAGCGCGAGCCCGGCGGCGGGCGCGATCGGCTCCCCCGGCAGCTCGTGCCACGCGGTGTCGAGCGGCGTCGCGGTGGCGTGCACCGCCGGCAGGATGCGTTCGTCGAGGACGCGTCGCGCCCGGCCGGTGGTGAGGGGGATGTCGTCGTGCATGGAGACCTTCCTGTCGTGCGGTGGTGCTGGACGTGCGGGTGTGCGGGGTGTGCGGCTCAGGCCATCGTGGCCGGGTGGGCCACCGACAGGAGCTCGGTGGCGGTGTCCTCGGGGACGTCGACGCACCGGGTGATGCCCCGGGCGGCGAGCAGCGCGTGGTCGTCGACCCGCGAGCGCAGGACCACCTGGGGGCCGCGTCCGTCCGGGGCCGTCGAGGCGAGGTCGAGCCAGGCGGCGGCGAACCGGCCTCCCGGCGCGCAGTCGGCCCGGAGGCCGCCGCGTGCGGTGCCGTCCGCGAGCACGTCGTCCAGCACGAGGGCGGTGGTCGGCGGCGCGGACACGGCACCGGTCGTGTCGGCCCGACCGCGGGTGCCGTGCTCGCGGGCGAGGGCGGCGAAGGCCTCACCCGCCGGTTTCAGCCGACCGTCGTTCGTGAAGAGGCCGAGGTCGTACTCGAGCTCCGGGAAGTCCGCGAGCGACCGCGAGACGTCGTGCGAGCACCACCACGTGACGCCGAGCACGTGCTGCGCGTCCAGCACGTGCCGGATCGTCTGCTCGGTGAACGCGGCGGCGTCGGCGGGGTCGACCACGTTCGTCGGGGCGCCCACCTCCTGCAGCCAGTTCGGGCGCTCGGGGTCGCGGTTCCACGCGCTCGCGAGCTGCAGCAGGTACTCGCCGTGGCGGACCGAGCCGGCCCCGAGTGCGCCGTGCAGGGTCGCCGAGCCGTTGAACACCCACGAGTGCGTGACGGTCGCGTCGCCGTGGTCTGCCGCGTGTTCGGGGCCGAACGGCTGGGCGTCGTCGTACCAGGCCGCGTCGTACTGCGCGACGGTGACCAGGGGCCGTGGACGCGACCCGGTGCCGGGGCGGGCGGACGGCTCCGAGCCGAGCCGCGCCTCCAGGCCGACCGGACTCGACAGCCCGGCCCGCGCTGCCGCGACCATCGCGGCCGCCCACGCGTGCCCCTGCTCCGCCGTGATGTCGTGCGGTGTCGGGTGCGGCGCGTGCGCGAACTGGTTCACCTCGTTGCCGATGGTGATCCCGAGCAGGTTCGGCTTGTCGGCGACGGACGCGGCGAGCGCCTCGACGTAGGCCGCCGTCGACGCGACCACGTCCGGGTCGGTGAACATGTTCCGGCGGTGCCAGCTCTCGAGCCACGAGGGCACGAAGTCGAAGCTCGACAGGTGCCCCTGCAGCGCGTCGACGTTGACGTCGAGCCCGAACGAGCCCGCGATGTCGACGACCGTCGCGACGTCCCGGAGCGCCGACTGCCGGATGAGCGTCCGGTTCGGCTGCACGACCGGCCAGAGCGGGAAGATCCGCACGTGGTCCGCGCCGAGCGACGCGATCTGCTCCATGTCCCGCGCCGTGTCCGACGGCGAGAAGTCGAGCCACGAGTGGAACCAGCCGACCGAGGGGGTGTGGTTGACGCCGAAGCGCATCAGCCCTTCACCCCGCCCTCTTCGACGCCCTTGAAGAAGAACCGCTGCAGGATCGCGAAGATCACCGCGATCGGGATGAACGCGATCATCGTGCCGGCCGCGATCATGCGCTGGTCGGTCGCGAAGGTGCCCTGCAGGTACTGCAGCCCGACGGTCAGCGTCAGCTTGTCCGGCGACTGCAGCACGATGAGCGGCCAGAGGAAGTCGTCCCACGCGCCGATGAACGAGAAGATCGCGATGACGGCGATGGTCCCCTGCACGGCGGGCAGCGAGATGTACCGGAGCCGCTGCAGGGCGTTCGCGCCGTCCATCACGGCTGCCTGGTCGATCTCCTCGGGGATCTGCCGGAACGCGTTGAACATGAGCAGGACGTTGAGCGCCGCGATCATGCCGGGCAGGGCGACGCCGACGAGGGAGTCGGCGAGGCCGAGGTCCTTCACGGTGACGAACTGGGAGATGATCGTCGCCTCGCCCGGGAGCACCAGGGTGGCCAGGAAGAGCCCGAGCACGGCCTTTCGGAAGCGCCACTGCAGCCGGGCGAGCGCGAAGCCCGCGAGGGTCGCGAACACGATGTTGCCGAGCACGTCGATCGCGGCGACGACGAGGGAGTTGCCGATGTACCCGAACACGGGGATCGCCTCGCCCACCCGCAGGTAGTTGCCGAAGGTCGGCTGCGTGGGGATGAAGGACGGGTTCGCCGTGTAGATGTCCTCCCCCGTGCCCTTCAGCGAGGTCGACAGCTGCCAGAGGAACGGCCCGATCGTGACGAAGAGGACCACGACGAGCAGGACGTAGCGGAGCACCTTCTCGCGGGTGGACATGACGCCCCACGCGGCGCGGCGCCGCTTGCGTCCGTCGCGTCCGTTGCGCCCGTTGCGTCCGTTCGGTCGGGAGGCGCGGCTCCCGTCGGTCGCGCCGGTCACGTCCGGCGTGGGTGCGGCCGCGCCGGCGGCGCCCCCGAGGACGGGTTCGGTGGTCGAGGTCGTGTTGGTCACTTGTCCGCCTTGCTGTTCATCCGGGCGAGGGCGAGCATCGGGATGAGCGTCACGACGAAGAGCAGGAGGCTCAGGGCGGACGCGTAGCCGAGGTTGCCGGTGAAACCGCGGGCGTACTGCTGGATGAGCATGACGAGCGAGTTGTCCTGCCCGCCCGGTCCGCCGGTGCCGTTGGTGAGGATGTAGAGCTCGCTGAACACCCGGAGCGCGCTCACGCACACGAGGATGCCGACGAGGGTCATGGTCCCCCGGACACCGGGCATGGTCACGGACCAGAACCGGCGGACGGAGCCGGCTCCGTCGAGGGCCGCGGCTTCGTGCAGGTCCTTGCCGACGTTCCCGAGGGCCGCCAGGAAGATGATCATGTAGTACCCGAGGCCCTTCCAGACCGTCAGGCTGATCGCGCTGAAGACGAGCAGCCACCGGTCGGTGAGGAACGGGATGGAGCTCTGCACGATCCCGAGGGACTGCGCCATCTCGTTGATGACGCCGCGGTCGTCGAGGATCCAGTTCCAGATGAGTCCGACGACGACGGCGCTGGCGATCACCGGCGTGTAGTACGCGGTCCGGAAGAACGCGATGCCGGGGAGCTTCCGCTCGACGAGCACCGCCATGAGCAGCGGGAGCACCGTCAGCAGCGGCAGGCACACCGCCATGTAGATGACGCTGTTGAGGAGCGCCTCCCACACCTGCGGGTCGGCGAGCAGCGTCTCGAAGTTCTCGAGGCCCACCCACTGGCTCACGCCCCCGAGCGGGCTGGCGTTCGTGAACGACAGCCGGACGGTGTTGATCGACGGCCAGAGACTGAACGCGAGCAACCAGAGGAGCGCCGGCAGGACGAGCAGCCAGGGCGTGAACCAGCGGTTGGCGCGCATCAGCTGTTCGCCAGCAGGCTGTTCATCTTGGTCTGCGCGGTCTGCAGCGCCTTTTCGGGCGTCGTGCCGCCCTTCATGGCCAGCGCGATCTGCTGGTCGAGGAAGTCGGTCATCGCCGAGTTCGCCTCGACCGGGTTGAGGTTCTTCGCCGTCTTCAGGGCGTCGTTGGCGAGCACGCGGGCCTTGGCCTCGACGGTGCCGTCGTCCTTCGAGAAGTACGGGTCGGACTGCGACGAGGTGGTCGACGGGAAGATGTTCACCAGGTGGGCGAAGGCCTCCTGGTTCTTCGCGTTCGTCATGAACGCGGCGAGCGCCTCGGCCGTGGCGATGTGCTTGCTCTTGGCGCTGACGCTGAGGCCCTGCACGTACAGCGGCGGGTTGTCGAGGGCCGACGACACGACGATGTTGCCCTTGAGCGACGGGTTGTTCTTCTCGAAGTCGCTGATCGCGGTGGCGCCACCGGTGGTCCAGGCGACCTTGCCCTGCGTGAACAGGGTGGAGTTGCCGAGGTAGTCGGTGTTCAGGACGGACGAGGGCATCAGGCCCTCTTTGTAGGCCTTCGCGTACTTCGCGATGAGGTCGGCCGCCTTCGACGAGTTCGCGAAGGTGAACTTCGTGCCCTGGTCGTTGATGATCTTGACGCCGGCGAGCGAGAAGTCCGACAGGCCGGGCTTGCGGCTCATCAGGTAGTCGTCCGGGCACTTCTGGTGCATGGTCTCGGCCTGCGCGAACAGCTCGTCCGTGGTCTTCGGCGGGTTCGCCGGGTCGAGGCCGCACTGCTCGAACATCGTCTTGTTCCAGTAGTCGACGTCGGTGTTGAGGTACCACGGGTAGCCGAAGGTGCCGTCGACGCCCTTGTAGTTGTAGGCAGCGAGCGCACCCTTGACGTACGTGCTCGAGAGCTTCGAGTCGTCCTTCGCGACGTCCTGCAGGAAGCCGCGCTTGGCGAGGGGCAGGGCGATGTCCGGCGGCAGGTTGATCACGTCGGGCAGGGAGTTCGACGACGCCTGGCTGAGGACCTTGTCGGCGTAGCCGTCGCCGGGCTGGTCGACGAGCTTCACCTTCGCGTCCGGGTACTTCGCCTCGAAGTCCTTGATCACGCCGTTGAGGTAGTCCGTGTAGGTCGGGGTCAGCGCCCAGGTCTGCAGGGTGATCGATCCGTCGACCTTGCCGCTCCCGCCGCCGCTGCCGGCGCTGCTGCCGCTCGAGCAGGCGGTCAGCGCGAGGGCCGTGACGGCCGCTCCGGCGAGGACCGCGAGGGCGCGTCCCGTCGTCCTGCGTGTGGTGTTCTTCATCGCTCGTGACTCCTTCGTCGTGGTGCGCGTCGTGCTGAACCGGTTCAGTCCCCGTCACCGATCCGTGTGAATGGAGCGATGATTTCCGACTAAAGCGTTATAGTCAACCCTGTGGCCCAGAACCGTCGCACGACGATCGCCGACATCGCCGCACGAGCCGGCGTGTCCATCAGCGCCGTCTCGTTCGCGCTCAACGACCGCCCCGGCGTGTCCGACGAGACCCGCGCGCGGGTGCAGGCCATCGCCCGCGAACTCGACTGGCAGCCGCACACCGCCGCACGCGCCCTGGGCGGTGCGAAGGCCGGGTCGATCGGCTTCGTGCTGAACCGGCCGGCCCGAACACTCGGCACCGAGTCGTTCTTCGGCGACCTCATCTCGGGGATCCAGCTCGGGCTCGCCGGCAGTCACGTCGGCATGAACCTCCTCGTCGCGCGGGACGCCGCCGAGGAGCTCCAGACCTACCGCGACTGGTGGCGCGGACACCGGGTCGACGGCGTGATCGTGATCGACCCCCGCCGCGACGACGACCGGCTCACGCTGCTCACCGAGCTCGGGATGCCCACCGTCGTCGTCGGGTCGCACCCCTCGGCCGAGCCCGCGGCACCGACGGTCTGGATCGACGACTCCGACGCGACCGACACCGTGCTGCGGTACCTGCACGCGCTCGGGCACCGGCGGATCGCGCACGTCGCCGGACGACCGGAGTTCGAGCACACGGCGATGCGGATCGACCGCCTCCGCGAGTTCACCGCGGCCGAGGGGCTCGAGGACGCCGTGTCGATCCCGACCGACTACTCCGCCGAGGCCGGGGCGAGCGCGACCAGGACCCTGCTCTCCCGGAGTGTCCGCCCCACCGCGATCGTGTACGACAACGACGTGCTCGCGGTCGCCGGACTGGGCGTGGCCAGCGAGATGGGGGTGAACGTGCCGGGGGACGTCTCGATCGTGTCGTTCGACGACTCGGCGATGGTCCGGCTCGTGCGGCCGTCGATCACCTCGCTCACGCGTGACACGGTCGAGCTCGGGCAGCGGGCGGCGACGCTCCTCCGCGAGCAGATCGACACCGGCTCGCCGCTGCCGTCGCGTCCGGGGCCGTCGCTGACGCTGAGCGTCCGGGAGTCGACCGGCCGCGTGCGCCCGTGATCCCTCCGACCCGCGGGACAGTGTGCGAGGTTCCGCCCGCCGTGCGACGTCGCGACCGCCGCACGGTGCGCGGAACCTCGCACACTGCTCGTACGCCCGTCGACACGCCGATCCTGGGCGCCGCGTGCGCACGGGCAGCGCGGCCGACTTGACGCCGGTTCGAACACACGTTCGAATACTCTCGTGGGACGGCGTCGCGAGAACCGGTGGCAGCCCCCGGAACACCCGGAGGTCGAGCGTCCGCGCGCCTACTCCCTCTCCGAGGACGCCCGCGGTCCGGACGTCTGCCACGCCGTCACCCCCGTGCCGGTCTGGGCGTGGGTCCAGTTCCCCACGTTCCACGTCCGCGTGAAGGCCTTCGCGAAGAGCTGGACCCGCGACGCCGTCCTCGTCGAGTGGGCGCAGTTCGGGCAGCAGGCGAACGCGTGGGTGTGGCGGTCCGCGGTGAAGCACCGCACCCTGCGCGCGGATGCGACGCGGCGCAGTCCGCAGAACGCACCGCCGCATTGACTTGCCCGGACATGGCGAGGATCGTTTACGGAACACCGGTACAGCAAGTAACTCACTGATCGAGACATTCGGTCCGAGTGCTGACACTGGGAGGAGGCACCATGAAGAAGAGCGAGGTGCCGTCCTGGGTCGCCCACGTGCTCACCCCGCCCGAGGTCATCGCGGCCTACGTCGAACGACGGGTCAACGACCCGGCGTTGCTGACGGGTGAACACACGGAACCCACGTACGCGGACTTCCTCCGCGACGAGTAGACGGTCTTCCCGGAGGCGCGGCACACGTTCCGGACTCACGGAACGGGATCCGCGCCTCCCGTTCGACCGCCCCGATCACGACGTGCGGACAGCGTCACGCCCACGCTCGCGGCGGTGACGCACGCGAGGGCGACGACCTCGAGCAGCGCGAGCCCTTCGTGCAGGATCAGCAGGCCCGCGAGGGCCGCGATCGCCGGCCCGAGGCTCTGCAGCACCCCGAAGACACGGGTCGGCATCCGCCGGAGCGCGAGCATCTCGAGCGCGTAGGGCAGGACGCTCGAGAGCACGGCGACACCGCCGAACACGAGGAGGAGCACCGGTTCACGGACGACCCCGTCGACCGCCGACCGGAGCCCGAACGGCAGCGACACGAGCATCGCGACGAGCATCGACACGGCGAGCCCGTCCACACCGGGGATCGCGGCGCCCACGTGCCGGTTCATGACGATGTAGCCCGCCCAGCACACCGCGGCGAGGACGGCGAACACGACACCGCCGACCGCGGTCACCGCCGCCGGACCGACCCCGAGCAGGACGACCCCGGCGAGCGCCAGCACCGCCCAGAGCACGTCGCGCCACCGCCGGGTGTGCACGAGGGAGAGGGCGAGCGGGCCGAGGAACTCGATCGTCACCGCGACCCCGATCGGGATGCTCGCGAACGCCACGTAGATGAAGACGTTCATCCCGCCGAGCGCCAGTCCGAGGCCGATCGCACCGAGCCACTGCTGCCGGGTCCAGTGCCGGACGCGCGGCCGGACCACGAGCGCGAGGACGACGGCGCCGATGACGAGCCGCAGTGTGGCGGCGCCGACCGAGCCGACGTCGTCGAACCGGGTCTTCGCGATCGCGGCGCCGAGCTGCACGGACACCATCGCCGCGAGGGCGAGGAGCGGCGCCGGGACGCGGTTCACCGGTGCACCGTCACCCGAGGTAGGCGAGCACGGCGAGGACCCGGCGGTGGTCCTCGCCCGTGTCCTCGAGCGCGAGCTTGCCGAAGATGCTCGAGACGTGCTTCTCGACCGCGCCGGTGCCGATCACGAGCGCGCGGGCGATCGCGGCGTTGGTGCGCCCCTCGGCCATCAGCCCGAGGACGTCGCGCTCGCGCGGCGTGAGCGCTGCGAGCGGGTCACGGCGGCGGCTCATGAGCTGGGTGACGACCTCGGGGTCGAGCACGGTGCCGCCGGCGGCGATGCGGCGGACGGCGTCGTCGATCTCCTCGAGCCGGGTGACGCGGTCCTTGAGCAGGTAGCCGATGCCGGTCGCGCCCGCCGCGAGGACGTCCTCGGCGTAGGTGGCCTCGACGTACTGGGAGAGCAGGAGCACGCCGGTGCGCGGAGCCCGGCGCCGGGTCTCGACGGCGGCGCGGACGCCCTCGTCGGTGAAGGTCGGTGGCATCCGCACGTCCATCACCACGACGTCGGGGGCACCGTCGGGGAGCGTGGCGAGGAAGGAGTCGGCGTCGGCGTACTGCCCGATGACGTCGATGCCCGCTTCGTCGAGCACGCGCGAGAGTCCTTCGCGCAGGAGCACGGCGTCGTCGACGACGACGGCCCGGATGCGTGCTGCATCCGGGCCGTCGCTCATGCCGACCAGCCTAGTGGGAGCGCGGACGCTCCCGGGGGCTCACGAGCGCGTCGCGGGCACGCCGTTCAGGGCGCCGAGCGGGATCCGTGCCGTCGCCTCGGTCGGACCGCCCTCGGGGCTCGAGACCGTCAGCTCGCCGTCGAGGGCGCGCATCCGACCCATCAGCCCCTCGATGCCGTGCCCCTCCTGCGGCCGGGCACCGCCGCGGCCGTCGTCGGTGACACTCACCGTGAGGTACCAGACGCCCGACGCGTCGACCACGAGCCCCAGGTACACCCCGGCGGTCGAGGCACCCGCGTGCTTCGTGGTGTTCGTCAGCAGCTCGCTCACCGTGAAGTACACGTTGCGCTGGATCTCGGTCGCGAGTTCGAGCCCGTCGGGCAGGCGGACGTCGAGCCCGACGGGGATGGGGGTCCGGGCGACGAGGGCCTCGAGCGCGGCGACGAGTCCCCGGTCGAGCAGGATGGGCGGTGCGAACCCGCGGGACAGGGCCCGCAGTTCGTCGAGGGCGTCCTGAGCGTGCGTCGACGCTTCGCCGATGAGCTGCTTCGCCTTCGCCGGGTCCTTGTCGAAGGCGCGCTCGGCCGCGGACAGGTCCATGCGCAGGCGGACGAGTCGCTGCTGCGGCCCGTCGTGCAGGTCCCGCTCGATCTGCCGCAGGGCCTGCCCCTCGGCGGTGACGGCACCGGCACGGGAGGCCTGGAGCCCGGCGACCCGACGCTCGAGCTGCTCCGCACGGAACCCGCCGAGCAGACCGAAGTCGATCCAGAAGTGCGCGATCACGGAACCGCGGGCCCACAGCGGGAAGAGCACCACCGAGGCGGCCATCGACAGGAGTCCGAGGAACCCGAAGCCCAAGACGGACGTCATGTCCCACCCGAAGTACTGCGCGCTCATGCCGTTCACGAACGCGACCCCGCCGAGGCCGATCGGCCAGAGGAAGCCGGCGAAGAGGAGTGCGCCGGCCCCCACCGTGCACAGCGCCGCGATCGGGTACACGACCGCCGCGTGCAGCAGGTACAGCCAGTAGTGCGGGTTGGCGACGGCCGAGCCCGTGCGCGTCCACCAGTTCTGCTGCCACCGGGGCGTCCAGTCGACCGGTCGGATCGGGCGGTTGTCGGCCCACCCGATGCGGAGCTTCTCGAACTGGCCGAGCCACCGCGCGACGAACAGCGCGATGAAGAACATCAGCAGGACGAACGGGTTGAAGAGGTCGCGGAAGCCGCCGCCGAAGATCGCCGCGGGGAACGCGGCGTAGAGCGTGCAGAGCAGCACCGCCGTCAGGGCCATGTAGCCGAAGTCGCGCGGCAGGCGCTTCCACGCCTCGCGGTAGAACGCACCGGCGGTCATGCCCGTGCCCGACCCGGACCCGGCGCTCGCGGGCGGCGTCGACGACCACGACGGGGGCGTCTGGTTCGGCTGTGCGGGCATCGGTTCGGTGGTTCCTGGCGGGACGGAGTCGTGCAGCGGGACGGTCTCGGCTTGGTCGAGGCGGGCGGTGTCGGTCATGACACCAAGCCTCGCGATCACCGGCTCGATCCCCCATCCTGCCCCCTCCCGAACCGGAGGTGGGGTTATCCCCCGCACCGGCGTACCGTGTGGGCCATGGGGAACACCACGGGGGTCCGGGTCGCGTCGGCGGCCGCCATTGTCGCAGCGCTCGTCTTCGGTGCCGAGGGGCTCGGCGACGCGTGGGGGGTCCTCGCCTTCGGCCCACCGGCGTTGCGGCTCGGCGGCACGGTCGTCGCCGGTGTCTGCGGAGCGGTCGTGCTCGTGGCTGCGCTGCGTTCCCGGGACCGCCGCGTCCTCGCGTTCGGGGTCGCCGTGCTCGCGTTCGCCCTCGCCTGGGCCGTTCCCGGGCCGATCGCTTCGGGACTGTACTGGGTCGCCCGTGCTGCGCTCGTGGCGTTCGGCGTGCTGACCGTCCGAGGTCTGCGCCGACCGCAGCGCGCGCTCGGCTGGATCGTGACGATCGCCGCTGCCCTGTGGTTCATCGCGGCACTGCTCACGCAGACGGTCCCACCGCCGTCCACCACACAAGCGGTGCTCGTCGTCGTGTACGCGATCCCGAGCCTGCTGCAGGCGATCGCGTTCCTCGCGGCGGCGGTCCTCGTCGCCGTGCCCCTGCTCCGCCCGGTCGGCACCGGCGTCTCGTCGCTCTGGTCCTCCGCCGAGGTCCGCTGACCCGGTCGCCCGGGGCTCACGCGCCGAGCGACGCCAGCCGTTCGGAGCGACGCGCGGCCTGCTCGACCGGGTCCGGCACGGGTGCCGCCTGGATGAGCCGCCGCGTGTACGGGTCCTGCGGCGCGCGCAGGATCGCGTCGCGGCTCCCCTGCTCGGCGACCCGTCCGCCGTGCAGCACCACGACCCGGTCGCAGAGCGTGTCCACCACGGCCAGGTCGTGCGTGACGAAGAGGCAGGCGAACCCGAGTCGTTCCTGCAGCTCCCGGAAGACGTCGAGCACCCGTGCCTGCACCGAGACGTCGAGCGCGCTGGTGGGCTCGTCCGCGATGAGCAGCGCGGGGTCCAACGCGACGGCACGGGCGATCGCGACGCGCTGCCGCTGGCCGCCGGAGAGCTCGTGCGGGAAGCGCTCGCGGAAGCCGCCGTCGAGCCCGACGTCCGCGAGCAGGCGCTCCACCCGCTCCCGGACCTCGTCCGCGGGCAGTCCGAGGATCTGCCGGAGCGGTTCGGCGACCGTCTGCCCGACCGTGTACCGCGGGTTCAGGGAACGCAGCGGGTTCTGGAAGACGACGCCGACGCGACGGCGCATGGCACGCCGGGAGGCACGGTGCGCGCCCGCCACGTCCGTCCCCTCGACGAGGACGGCGCCCGCGGTGATCGGTGCGAGTCCGACGGCGGCTCGGCCGATGGTGGTCTTGCCGCTGCCGGACTCCCCGACCAGGCCGACGATCTCTCCCCGGCCGACGGTGAACGACACGTCGTCGACCGCACGGAAGCGCCCACGGAGTGCGCCGCCGTACTCGACCACGAGGTGCCGGACGTCCAGGACGGGTGTGGCGACCTCCGCGGCGGGGCCGACCCGCGCCTCCTGGACCGCACCGGTGCCCATCCGCGGGACGGCGGCGAGGAGTTCGCGCGTGTAGTCGGCGGCGGGTGCGGCGAAGACCGCGCGCGCCGAGCCGGTCTCGACGACGCTTCCGCGGCGCATGACCACCACGCGGTCGGCGATGTCCGCCACGACGCCCATGTCGTGCGTGATGAGGAGGATCGCGGTCCCGGTGCGTTCGCGCAGCCGGCGGAGGACGTCGAGGACCTCGGCCTGCACGGTCACGTCGAGCGCGGTCGTCGGCTCGTCCGCGATGAGGAGGTCCGGGTCGGCCGCGAGCGCCATCGCGATCATGACGCGCTGGCACTGGCCGCCGGAGAGTTCGTGCGGGTACTGGCCGAGTCGGCGTTCGGGCTCCGGGACCTCGACGGCGCGGAGGAGGTCGAGCGACCGTTCCCGCACCGCGGCACGGTCGAGGCCGTCATCGGCGCGACGGACGGCCTCGGCGAGCTGGAACCCGACCGTGAAGACCGGGTTCAGTGCGGCGGACGGATCCTGGAAGATCATCGAGACCCGGCGGCCGCGTGCGGCTCGGAGGGTGCGCTCGTCGGCTCCGAGGACCTCGAGGTCACCGAGGCGGATGCTGCCGGTGGCACGTGCGCCGTCCGGGGCGATGCCCATCGCCGTCATCGCGGTCATGCTCTTGCCGGAGCCGGACTCGCCGACGACGGCGACCACCTCGCCACGACCGACGGTGAACGAGGCGTCGTCGACCGCTCGGACCACGGTGCCGTCGACGTCGAACGTGACGCTGAGGTGCTCGACGGTGAGGACGTCGCTCATGGGGTCTCCGATCGGTCGGGGTGGTCGCGGGCGTCCTTGAACGCCTCCCACTCCTCGAGCATCTTGCGGTGGTAGCCCTGCAGCCACTGCATGTAGTCGCGGCCGTTGAGCAGGCGCTCGCGGACCTCGGCGTCGACGTCGCCGGAACCGGTCCGGCCCGCCGCCTCGACGACGGCGAGACCGTGGCCGATGATGTCGCGCTGGCGGTCGAGGTACTTCCGCTCGCTCGCGAGCCAGGACCCCCACACGTCGGCCTCGGCGCGGAAGTAGTGGCTGCGCTCGCCGGGGACGGTGTGTCGCTTCACGAAGCCGGAGTCGACGAGCCGCCTGGTCGCCATCGACACCGAGCCCGAGCTGGCGCCGAGAGCGGCCTGCAGGTCGGCGGACGACGAGTGCGGGGCGCGCGTCATCATGAGGTACCCGAGCACCCGGGCGTCGGTGAGGGGCATGCCCGCGGCGTCGTTGAGCATGAGGGCGAACTCCTCGACGAAGGTCTGCCGCTCCGGTTCGAGGACGACGTCGTCGACGGTGGCCTCGTCGCTGTGGACGCCGGTCGCGCCGCTGCGGGCGTCGTCGCTCACGGCTCGAGTCCCGCCGCGACCTCGGGCCGCTCGGACGGGATCGTCCAGGGCTCCTGGCTCATGCCGCCGCCTCCGCGGATCGAGCGGACCGTGCCGTCGGCGTCGCGCGCGTAGGTGATGTCCTCGTCGATCGACCCGAAGCGGTTGCCGTGGGTCATCCGGAGCGTGTCGGCGTCGACGACCTCGAGCCGGGTCGGGGTGTCGAGCGGCTCGGGGCCCGACGGGTCGACCTCGACGAGTCGGTCCCCGATCCGGGCGATGTCGGTGACGCCCCACGGGTTCGCGAAGCGGCCCGTGAACGTGTCGGTGTCGACGTCGTCGGGTACCGGCGTCCCGGGGGCGTCGTCGTCCGCCGCGGCGTCGAGGATCCGGATGATCGCGGTGGCGATGAGCGTCGCCGGGCCGGCCGCGGCGCTGGTGAGCACCGAGACGACGAGACCGGAGGCCGGGTCGAACATCGACTGCGTGA
Organism: Curtobacterium sp. SORGH_AS_0776; assembly: GCF_031453355.1. Taxonomy (NCBI): domain Bacteria; kingdom Bacillati; phylum Actinomycetota; class Actinomycetes; order Micrococcales; family Microbacteriaceae; genus Curtobacterium; species Curtobacterium sp. SORGH_AS_0776. The sequence continues at coordinate 1,953,401 of NZ_JAVIYU010000001.1, read as the reverse complement.
TGTGCCCGGGGAAGCCGCCGGAGTGGCCGCGGATCTCGCGACCGCCGATCCGGTCGACGATGAACCCGGCGCCGTAGCCGCGCGCCGCGGGGTCGTCCGTCGCGCTCCACGCCTTGCGCTGCGCGAGCCGCTTCGAGTGGTCGTCGAGCAGGGTGCCCTGCCCGATGACGTGCTGCGAGAAGTACCGGACGAGGTCGGAGGCGGTGCCGTGGAAGCCCGTCGCCGCTGCCATCGCGCGGGTGTCGACGTGGTCGATCCGCCGACGCTGCCGAGCGACGTGGAACCCGGTGTACCCGACCACGAAGTCGTCGGCGCGCGCGGGGTCCCAGTCGGGCCCGGTGTTCCGCAGGCCGAGCGGTTCGGTGATCGACTCGCGGACGAAGTCGTTGTACGACCGACCGGACACCGCGGCGATGACGAGCCCGAGCAGGGAGTACCCGAGGTTCGAGTAGTTGAACGACGATCCGGTGGGCACCTTCTGCCCGCGGTCGAGGACGAGCGCGAGGAGTTCCTGTTCGTCCGGGAAGGGCCGGAGCAGCGACCAGTAGTCGCCGTCGTGACCGTCCCGGATCACGCCGGCCCCCATCTCCATGAGCTCCCGGATCGTGGCGTCGGCGAGGGGCGAGCCGCCGTCGACGAGCGCCGGGACGTACGTGCCCACCGTGTCGTCGAGCCGCAGCGACCCGCGCTCGGCGAGCTGCAGGAGCGCGGTGGCGGTGAAGGTCTTCGAGTGCGAGGCGATGCGGAACAGGTCGGTGGTGGTGAGGCGGCGCCCGGCCTCGACGTCCGCGTAGCCCCAGGCCTCGTCGAAGAGGACCTCGTTGCCGTACCCGATCGCGACCTGCACGCCGGGGACGCGGAGCTGCCACACCTTGTACGACACCCACTCGTGGATGTAGGGCAGGGTCTTCCGGTAGGCGGCGAGGGTGTCTGTCACGGTGGTCCTTTCGAGGGGCGGTGGGTCGAGTCTGACGGATCAGCGCCGTCGCGGGTCGAGCGCGGCGCGCAGCGTGTCCCCGAGCGCGATGACGCAGAGCACCGTCACGGCGAGGAACACCGCGGGTGCGACGAGCATGTGCGGCGCTCGGAGGAACTGGCTCGTCGCGGCGGAGAGCTGCAGTCCCCACGAGATCGCCGGACTCTCGAGCCCGATGCCGAGGTACGTCAGGGACGACTCCGACACGATGACGCCGCCGACGGTGATCGTCGCGAGCACGAGCAGGGGTGAGATCGACGACGGCAGGACGTACCGCGTCGTGATCCGCCACGTGGAGAGCCCCATCGTCCGCGCGGCGAGCACGAACTCGGCGTTCCGGACGCTCCGCACGCTCGACCGCACGAGCCGGGCCATCGTCGGCCAGCCGAACAGCGCGAGCACGAGCGAGACCGTCAGCACCGAGCGCTCCCCCACGCTGTTCAGGACGACGACGGCGCCGAGCAGGAACGGGAAGCCGAGGAACACGTCGGTGAGCCGCGCGAGCACCGCGTCGACCCAGCCGCCGACCATGCCCGCGACGGTGCCGACGACGACGGCGACGACCCCGGCGAGGACCGTGGTGAGCACGGCGACGGCGATCGACGACCGCGTCCCGTAGACGACGTTGGCGTACACGTCGCAGCCCTGCAGGTCGAAGCCGAACGGGTGACCGCCGGTCGGCGACGCGCCGCTCCGACCGAGGTCGCACACGCGCGGATCGCCGTGGCCGAAGAAGCCGGCGAAGAACCCCGGGAAGACGGCGACGAGCACGACGACGGCGAGGACCCCGGCCGGCAGCCAGAACCCCGGACGACGGACGGCCGCACGCAGGGGACGCCGCTTCGTGACGACGGAGGACGGGACGGTCGCGCCGATGGCGGAGGTGGTCATGCGGAGGCTCCTGTCCGGACGCGCGGATCGAGGGCGGCGTGCAGCAGGTCGACGAGCACGCTCGTGGCGAGGAACACCAGGATGAGTGCCGTCGAGATGCCGACGACGACGGCCCCCTCGTGCGACCGGATGCCCTGGAACAGCAGGTTCCCGACACCGGGGAGGTTGAAGATGCCCTCGATGATCACGGTCCCGCCCATCAGGTAGCCCAGGTCCGTGGCGAGGTAGGTCGCCGTCGGGATGAGCGAGTTGCGCATCACGTGCACGCCGACGATCCGACCCGGAGCGAGTCCCTTCGCCCGGGCGGTCCGCACGAAGTCCGCGTCGAGCGTCTCGATCATCGACGTCCGTGTCAGCCGGGACACCGCCGCGAGACCGAACAGCGCGATCACGAACGCCGGCAGCACGTAGGCCGTCGGCCACCCCGCCGTGGCGCCCGCGACCGGGAACCAGTGGAGCCGGACCGAGAACACGAGCTGCAGCGCGACGCCGAGCACGAAGACGGGGACGGCACCGACGACGATCGTCCCGACCAGGACCGTCTTGTCGAGGACGGTCCCGCGGCGGAGGGCCGAGACCACGCCGAGCCCGATGCCGAGCAGGATCTCGATCGCCCAGGCCGTCAGCGCGAGCGTGATGGTGACCGGCCAGCGCGACGCCATCTGCTCGCCGACGGACTGGCCGCTGAAGTCCGTGCCGAAGTCGCCCCGGAACAGCCCCGCGAGGTACTGCACGTACTGCAGCCACAGCGGCTGGTCGAGGTGGTACTCGGCGCGCAGCGCCCGGACGACGGCGTCGCTGAGCGGCCGGTCGCCGCCGAGCGCCTTGATGGGGTCTCCCGGCAGCGCGAACGTCATCGCGTAGATGAGGAAGGTCACCCCGAGGAAGACGACGACCAGGCCGCCGACCCGGCGACCGACGGCGAGCGCCGGGCGCATCACGCGCCTCCTGGCACGGACGTCGCGAGGGACGGACGGGAGGCGCGGGTCGACCCCGCCACGTGACTCGCGCAGGCGAGGATCGCGCCGAACTGCACCCCCACCAGCTTGCTGATCGGGATCGGCTCCGCGCCGGTCGCCTCGTCGGCCTGCCAGGTCGCGTACCGCTGGGCGAGGCGGTCGCGGAGCCGCCGCAGCGGCGCGGGCGCGGTCCCCGCGGTCGTCTCGGCCTCGAGTGCCCGGAGCAGCATCCCGCCGTACCGCAGGCGGAAGCAGCGCACCAGGTCCTCGCAGCCGAACCGCTCGGCGACGGTGGCCGTCCGGTCCGCGGGCTCACGGTCGGCGCGGGCCCGGTCGGTGTCGGTCATCCCGGCGATCATCGGGATGAACGCGCGGGACCCCTCGAGGAACGGTGACTCGATCGTGAGCATCGGCGAGGCGTCGTCGAGGATCTCCTGCAGTTCCGCGCCCGAAGTACCGAGGTCGTCTGCGCAGCGGCGGAGCAGATCCGCGTAGGACTCCGCCGTCGGGGTCTGGTCGTCGGCGTCCGGGTGGCTCCAGTACGGGAGCTCGGCGACCATGCACAGCGCTCCGTGGCGCATCGCCCACGCGGCGCTGGACGCCCCGTGGATGTGCTCGCCGGGGTCGACGCCGAGGCCCTCGAGGTAGTCGTACGCCGTCTCGATGCCGTCCATCGCGAACACCGCCGGGGCGAGCTCGCGCAGGTACGGCGACTCCGGCTCACCCGTGTCCAGCGGGAGCCCCAGCGAAGCAGGCACCGCGTGCAGGGTGTCGATCACGTCCGGTAGGTCCTCGGACAGGTAGTAGTAGACCCCGCCCATCTCGCCGTTGTGCAGCGACACGAGCAGGTCCGGCCGGGTGTCGTCGATGAGCCGCATGAACGCCAGGGTCTCCGGCAACACCTGGTCGAAGTACACCGACCGGTAGCTGTTCGGGAACGTCCACTCCACCTGGCTGTCCGGCGCCGGACGGTAGAAGTGCCGCGCGTACCAGGCCCGGTCGAACGGGTCGCGGAACCACGCCTCGTTCAACCGCATGCCGTCCGGGTCGATCGTCGGGACGATGTGCCACGTCGTGTCCAGTGCCCGGGCCGTCGCCTCGTCGCCGACCATCGTCTCGGCGAGGTGCAGGGCCGTCCACGAGCCGATCGGTTCGTTCGGGTGCACGCCGCCGACGACGACGGCGGCGTGCGACCCGGAACCGATGCGGTAGCTGTGGAGCGGCTCGCCGAGCCGACTGGTGCCGATCCGGGTGACGGTGACCTGCTCCGGATGGGCCGCGGCGAGCGCGTCGAACCGGGCGTGCAGGTCGTCGACGAGCGGGAAGCCCTCGTGCTCGGGGACCTCGGCGACGAGGCGGAGGATGGTGCGCTGGTCCATGCGGTGGTGCCGGTCCCTACTTGACGGTGATCGCGGGGACGACCGGGCTGCCGTCGACCGCGGGCAGCGAGGCGATCTTGTCGCTCACCACGTACGAGTACTTGTCGAAGAACGTCGGGACGATCGGGAAGTCCTCGAGCACGGCCTTCTGCGTCTGGGCGTAGTACTCGTTCGCCTCGTCCTGCGAGCCGGCGGAGTCCGCCTTCGCGAGGAGCTGGTCGACCTCGTCCGACTGGTAGTAGCCGCTGCAGGGTGCGCAGCCACCCGCGGAGGTGAACAGTGCACGGAGGGTGTTCTGCTGGCTGGCGTAGAGCGCACCCCAGTGCCCGAAGTGCGGCCCCTCGATCTTCTTGTCGGTGAGCTCGGAGTAGTACGAGGCCCAGTCGGTGGTGGCCTTCGCGACGGTGTCGACGCCGAGGTTCTGCCGGATCTGGTTCGCGTACGCCTGGTAGAGCGAGTCGAGGCCGTTGCCGCCGGGGTAGACGAGGGTGATCGTGCCGTCGAATCCGCCGGCCTTCGCGAGCAGCGCCTTGGCCTTCGACGGGGAGAACTCGCACGCCTCGCCGCAGATGCCTTCTTCAGTCCCGGACATGTTCGGCGGGGTCAGCGCGGTGGCGGGTTCGTACAGCCCGCCGTAGATCGCCGTGTTGACCTGCTTGCGGTTGATCGACATCGAGATGGCCCGGCGCACGTCGGGGTCCGAGTAGCGCTCGTCCCAGAGCGGGAAGCCGAGGTAGTCGATGCCGGGTGCGTCGAACGAGTGCAGGCGGTCCCCGAAGTCCGCTCCGGCGCTGGTCATCTTGTCCGCCGGCAGGAAGAGGACGTCGGCGTTGCCCGCGAGCACGTCGGTGTAGGCGGTGTTCATGTCCGAGTAGCTCTTGAAGGTGACGTCCTTCGTCTTCGCCTTCGTGCCCTCGTAGCCCTTCCACGCGGTGACGGTGAACGGCTGGTTCGCCTTCCACGCCTCGGTCATCTCGTAGGGGCCGTTGCCGATCGGCTTGGCGTCGTAGGCCTTCAGGTCCTCGTAGGCGGCCTCGGGCATCGGGTAGAACGCGGTCTGCGCCTGGCTGAGCTGGAGCGGGAACTGGCTGTCCGCGTGGTCGAGCGTCACGGTGAAGGTGTCCTTCCCGGTCACCTTGAGCCCTGACATCTCCTTCGTCTTCGGCGTACCGGACGCCGGGTTGAGGTCCTCGTAGCCGACGATCGCGGCGAGCTCCCCGCTGTTCTCCCACGCGTTCGGGCCGTAGGCGGTGTGGTTCCACGCCTTGACGTAGCTCTCCGGCGTGACCTCCTCGCCGTTCTGGAACGTCCACCCGTCGCGGAGGGTGATCGTCCACGTGGTGTTGTCGGTCGACTCCACGCTCTTCGCGGCGACGTCGTGGAGCTTCCCCTTCGAGTCGGTCTCGGTGAGCGGCGCGAACAGGCTGAGCACCTGGGTGAAGGCCACCGTCTGGCGACCCGGTGTGAGGTGGTCGGGCTCGCCGGTGGCGTAGACGAGGCTCCCGCCGGAGCCGGCCTGATCGTCCGCGTTCCCGGTGGCCGAACAGCCCGTGGCCACCAGCGCCAGCGTGGCTGCTGCAGCCAGCGCGGCGATCGTCCTGCGTCGCATGTGTGCTCCTCGAGTCCCGCTCCCGGGTCCGGCCCGGTCGTCGTTGACCGAGAAGCTAGGCCCGGCGGAAACCCGAACACAAGACTTCTTTCAGTGATCTCTGAAAGCTTTACCGTTCTGAAACACACCGGAAACGGCGGCCCTCGCGCCGTGGTCACCGCGTGTGCCACGCTGGCGGACATGCGACACACACCGCACTTCCTGATGACCGACGTCGACGAGGTGCGACGCCTCATCGGGGGCAACCCGTGGGCGACGATCGTCTCGCACACCGAGGCCGGGCTGGTCGCGTCGCACTACCCGTTCCTGCTCGAGACGCCCACAGCGGGCGACGCTGCCGACCCCGACGAGCTCGTCCTGGTGTCGCACGTCGGCCGCCCGGACGAGGTGGCCCACGAACTCGGTCGACACGAGGTGCTCGTCGTGTTCCAGGGCCCGCACGGCTACGTCTCGCCCGCCTGGTACCCGCCGGAGCAGTTCGTGCCGACCTGGAACCACGTGACGGCGCACTGCTGGGGCACGCCGGAGATCCTGTCCGACGAGGAGAACTTCCACGTCCTCGGTGAACTCGTCGACCACTTCGAGCGGGTGATGCCAGAGCCGGTCTCCCTCGAGGTCGACGAGGAGACGGCACGCCGGATGGCGAAGGGCACCGTCGGGATCCGCATCCGCGTCACCCGGTTCGACGCCCGCGCGAAGCTCTCGCAGAACAAGGCACCGGAGGTGGTGGACCGGATCGTCGCGGGGCTGCGCGGCGACGGTCCGTACGCCTCGCCGGCACTCGCCGACGAGATGGCCCGTGCACACGGCCTGGAGGCGCGGTGAAGGAGATCCTGCTCCGCACCGTCCGGCGGGTGGGCACGTCCGGCGCCCCGTCCGACGTCCGGATCGTCGACGGGCTGGTCACCGCGATCGCGCCGGCCGGCACGCTCGACCCCACGGACGCCGACACCGACGTCGTCGAGACGGCCGGCGCCTGGCTCGGTCCCGGGCTCGTCGACCACCACGTGCACTTCGACCAGTGGGCCCTCGTCCGCCGTCGCGTCGACGTGTCGGCCTGCGACTCGGCGGAGGCGACCGCCGACCTGCTGGCGGAGGTGGCGCGCACCGGTGTGGCGGACCGCGTCCTGATCGGACACGGCTACCGCGACGGGATGTGGCCCCGCCCCGCACGACGTGCGCTGCTCGACCGGATCGAGCCGCGCCTCCCGATCGTCGTCATCAGCGGTGACCTGCACGCCGTCTGGTGCAACGCCGCGGCGCTGGAGCACTTCTCCGGCGTCGTCGGCCGCCCGCTCGTCGCCGGCGACGACGGGGTACTCCGCGAACAGGACGCGTTCGACGTGACCGGCGCGCTCTCCCGCGTGCCGGACGAGGTGCTCGACGGCTTCGTCGCCGACGCCGTCGAGGCGGCCGCCGCCCGCGGCGTGACCCGGGTGACCGACCTCGAGATGACCTTCGGACTCGACCGCTGGACCCGCCGTGTGCAGGCCGGCACGGACGGCCTCCGCGTCGACTCGGGGGTCTACCCGGGCGACCTCGACGCCGCGATCCGACGGGGACTCCGCACCGGCGACGTCGTCGAGGGCACCCGCGGGCTCGTCCGGACGGGCCCGTTCAAGGTGATCACCGACGGCTCGCTCGGCACCCGGACGGCGGCGACGGCCTCCGGCGACGGCGTGCTCGTGTGGTCGTTCGAGGACCTCGTGGCGATGGTCCGTCGGGCGGTCGACGCCGGGCTCGTCCCCGCAGTGCACGCGATCGGCGACCGGGCGAACACCCTCGCGCTCGACGTCTTCGAGGCGGTGGGCGCACGCGGCACGATCGAGCACGCGCAGTTGCTGGCGGACACCGACCTGGAGCGGTTCGCACGGCTCGGGGTGGCCGCGTCGGTGCAGCCCGAGCACGCGATGGACGACCGCGACATCGCCGACCGCTACTGGGCCGGGATGACCGAGCGGGCGTTCCCGTTCGCGACCCTCGACCGTGCCGGTGCCCGGCTGCTGCTCGGCTCGGACGCGCCGGTCGCGCCGCTCGACCCGTGGGTGTCGATGGCCGCGGCCGTCGGACGCGACCGGGACGGCCGCGAGCCGTGGCACCCGGCCGAACGCCTCGGCGCGCTGAAGGCCTGGCGCGGGTCGACCGAGGGCGGTCGGGTCGGGGTGGCCGTCGGCGACGTCGCGGACCTCGTGCTGCTCGAGGCGGACCCGCTCGCGGCGACCGGGTCCGGGCAGCTCCGGCGAGCACGGGTGCTGGCGACCGCGATCGCCGGACGGTTCACGTACCGGGACGTCTGACCGGCGCTACTTCTGGTCCTTCGGGCACCAGTAGAGCTTGCGGCCGGCCATGTCGGCCATCCGGATCTCGGTGCCGCACACCCGGCAGGGCTCACCCTCGCGGTGGTAGACCCAGTGCCGGTCCTTCCGGGACCGGACGGCCTTCGCGTGCTCGCTCTTCGACAGGCCGTCCATGGTCAGCATGAGGCCGTCGCGGACGCCCTCGTGCAGGAGCTTCGACCAGTCGTGCCAGAGCGCCTTCGCCTGCTTGACGGTGAGCTGCTTGCCCGGCTTGTAGGGGTCGATGCGCTGCCGGAACAGCAGCTCGGCGCGGTAGATGTTGCCGATGCCGCTCACGACGGCCTGGTCCATGAGCAGCTGCCCGATCGCGACGTTCCGCTTCCGGACGTTGTCGACGAAGGTCTTCTCAGCCTCGGGGCCGTCGTCGTTGATCGGGTCCGGGCCGAGCTTGTCGAGTGCCTTCTGCACGCCGGCCGGGTCCTCGACGACGCACGCCGTCGGGCCGCGGAGGTCGGCGACCGTGTCCTCGGTGAGCAGCCGCACGCGTACCTGCCCGACGGGGTCCGGCGGGAACGCCTCGATCGGGTCCTCGACCTTCTCCTGCTCGGCCATCCGGTAGCGGGCGAGACGGGGAGCGCCGATCGACGTCAGGGACTCCTCGCCGTCGTCGTCCGACAGTGCCCCGGCGGTGGAGAGGTCCCCCGCGAAGTCCCACGCCCCGTAGAGGCCGAGGTGGACGCGCAGGAACCGGTCGCCCTCGAACTCGAGGAACATCTGCTTGCCGACGGCCCGGGCAGCGACCATGCGCGTGCCGTCGAGCTGGGCGGCACCGGCGGCGAACCGTCCCTGCGGACTCGACACCTCGCAGCGTTTGCCGACGAAGTGCCGGGTGAACTGGTTGGCGATGCGGTGGACGGAGTGACCCTCGGGCATTGCTCTTGTCTACTCGGCCTTACTGGTCGATCTGCTTGCCGGCGATGAGGCCGGTGGTCTCGTACTCGGCGAGCTGCGCGATGCGGCGGGCGTGACGCTCCTCGCCCGAGAACGGCTCGGCGATGAACAGGTCGACGAACCGGATCGCTTCGTCCTCGGTGTGCTGGCGGGCGCCGATCGAGATGACGTTGGCGTCGTTGTGCTGGCGGGCGAGGAGCGCGGTGGACTCGTTCCACACGAGCGCGGCACGGACGCCCTCGACCTTGTTCGCGGCGATCTGCTCGCCGTTGCCGGACCCCCCGAACACGACACCGAGCGCCTGGACGCCCGCACGCTGGTCCTGCAACACGGCGTGCGCGGCGTTGATGCAGAACGAGGGGTAGTCGTCGAGCGCGTCGTACTCGGTCGGACCGTGGTCCACCACCTCGTGCCCGGCCTCCGTCAGGTGGGTGGCGAGGGTCTTGTTGAACTCGAGGCCGGCGTGGTCCGTTCCGAGGTGGATGCGCATGGGATCGATCCTATTCCTGCGACTACTGCCCCCGGACCACGACCACGACGTACCGCGTGGGCTCCTCGCCCGGGTTCCGGTAGACGACGTCGGCGGGGTCCCCGAGCTCGATGCGGTCCCCCGCGGCGAGCCGCGTCGGCTCGCCGCCGACGACGAGTTCGAGCACTCCGTCGACCACCCAGATGCAGTGGCGCAGGAACGCGTACGCGGACGCCGGGTAGGCCACTTCGCGGCCGGACGGGAGGCGCACCTCGGTGACGTCCGCGGGGAAGGCCGCACTCGAGATCGGTCGACGCCGGTACCCGGTCTCGGGATCGGTCCAGGAGTCGGCGGTCGTGCCGCGCTGGACGCCCCGCGCGTCGTCGGGATCGGTCGCCCGGGGCACCTCGTGGTCGAGGGACTCGTCGAGGAGCTGTGAGACCGTGAGTCCGAACGCTCCCGACAGCCGCCCGAGGATGGTCGCCGTCGGGCTCGACACCCCGCGTTCGACGCGGTTGATCATGGCGCGGGAGACCCCGGACTCCTCGGCGAGCTCGGTGAGGCTCCACTTCCGCTCCGTGCGGAGGCGCTGCAGGCGCTCGCCGAGCCGTCGCTGGTCGGCGTCGTCCGCCGTTTCCGGTTCCGACTCCGGTGCGTCTACGATGTGAGACATGACGACAGCATATGCGACGAACGGGTCGGGTCCGGTCACCGTCCGGGAGTGCGAGCCGCGCGACCTCGACGTCGTCCACGCACTGCACGTCGACGCCGTCCTGCACTCCACCGCCATCTGGCAGGAGGAGCCGCACCCGCGCTCGTACTTCGACGGCTGGCTCGCCGAGCGTCGCGCCGACGGCTACCCGGTCCTCATCGCCGAGGTCGATGGGCAGGTCGCCGGCTACGCGACGTACTCGCAGTGGCGGCCGCACCAGGGCTACCGGCTGACGGTGGAGCACAGCGTGTACGTCGTCGAGGCGTTCCGTGGGCGGGGCATCGCGACCGTCCTCATGGACGCCCTCGTCGCACGGGCACGGGCGGAGGGGCGGCACGTCCTGATGGCGGGGATCTGCAGCGAGAACGCCGGGTCGATCGCACTGCACGCGAAGCTCGGGTTCGACACGGTGGCCGTCGTGCCCGAGGTCGGACGCAAGTTCGACCGCTGGCTCGACCTGACGCTCATGCGGCTCCCGCTCGCCTGAGCCGGGCCGGCGGGGCGGACGCGAGCCGCGCCTCCTGGCCCCGCGCGCAACGAAAGCGCATCCGAACCGGACGTTGCCGTGGTTCGGGCGCACTCCGGTTGTGCGGCGACCATCCGCGCCGCGTGGCGAGCGCGACCCGCGCCTCCAGGCCGCCGCGCGCAGCAACCGGCCGGCAGCGAGCGCGACCGGACGGTCCCCGTGGTCGCGGCGCGTGACGGCGCACAACCAAAGCGCACCCGAACCGGACGTTGTCGTGGTTCGGGTGCACTCCGGTCGTGCGGCGACCATCCGCGCCGCGTGGCGGCGCCGCCGGGCCGACGTCAGTCGGTGGTGTCGAAGATCGGGCCGACCGTCCGCGAGCGCTTGAGCTCGAAGAAGCCCGGGTACTTGGCGACCGCGACGACGCCGTCCCAGAGGTCGAGCGCCTCCTGGCCCTTCGGCGCGGGCGAGATGACCGGGCCGAAGAAGGCGGTGCCCTCGACGGCGATGACCGGCGTGCCGACGTCCTGGCCGACCCGGTCGATGCCGTCCTGGTGGCTGGCGCGCACGGCCTGGTCGACCTCGTCCGTCCAGGCGTACTCGAGCAGGTCGGCGTCGAGGCCGAGCTCCGCGAGCACCGCCGGCACGACCTGCTCCGGGTCCGACTCCTGGCGGTGGTGGATGTGCTCGCCGAGCGCGTCGTAGAGCGGCTTGACGATCTCCTGCCCGAGGCGGAGCCGTGCCGCGGTCACGATGCGCGGGTAGACCTGCCCGGCCACGAGCCGCTCGCGGTAGGTGTCCGGGACGTCCTGGTCCTCGTTGAGGACGAACAGGCTCATCACGTTCCAGGTGACGTCGAGGTCGCGGTGCCGGGCGACCTCGCCGACCCAGCGGCTCGTCATCCAGGCCCAGGGGCAGTTCGGGTCGAACCAGAACTCCACAGCGGTGCGGTCGGCGGTCGTCTTGTCCACAGTCGTGTCGGTCACGGATGCGAGCGTACGCGTGCTCGCTAGGCTGGAGGCGACCGTCCCGCCGGTGCACGACGCCGTGCCGGGACCCCCCTCACGCGGACAAGGACCGTCCGTGTGCAACCGCGAAGATGGAGCGTCCGTGCCCGGAGAGAACCTCACCCGAATCGAAGCCCAGGAACGTGCCGCGATCGTCGACGTGCAGACGTACGACGTCGAGCTCGACCTGACCCGCGGCGCCGAGACGTTCGGCAGCACCACGCGGGTGCGCTTCACCGCCACCGACGGTGCGTCCACGTTCATCGACGCCATCACGAAGTCGGTGCACTCGATCACGCTGAACGGCACGGCGCTCGACGTCGCCGCCGTGAACGACGGGGTCCGCATCCAGCTCGACGGCCTGCAGGAGCAGAACGAGCTCGTGGTCGTCAGCGACGCGCTCTACACGAACACGGGCGAGGGCCTGCACCGCTTCGTCGACCCGGTCGACGACGAGGTGTACCTGTACTCCCAGTTCGAGGTGCCCGACTCGCGTCGCATGTTCGCCGTGTTCGAGCAGCCCGATCTCAAGGCCGAGTTCACCTTCACCGTGACGGCGCCGTCCCGGTGGCAGGTCGTCTCGAACTCCCCCACGCCCGAGCCGCACGTCGACGGCGACATCGCCACGTGGGCCTTCCCCCCGACGGCGAAGATCTCGAGCTACATCACCGCGCTCGTCGCCGGCCCGTACGAGGTCGTTCGAGACGAGCTGACGAGCCGCGACGGGCCGGACCATCCCGCTCGGCGTCTTCGCGCGGAAGTCGCTCGCCGAGTACCTCGACCCCGAGTACGTCTTCGAGACCACGAAGAAGGGCTTCGCCTACTACGAGGAGAAGTTCGACGTCCCGTACCCCTTCGAGAAGTACGACCAGCTGTTCGTGCCGGAGTTCAACGCCGGCGCTATGGAGAACGCCGGGGCCGTCACCTTCACCGAGACCTACGTCTTCCGGTCGAAGGTCACCGACGCCATCAAGGAGCGCCGGGTCGTCACGATCCTGCATGAGCTCGCCCACATGTGGTTCGGCGACCTCGTCACCATGAAGTGGTGGAACGACCTGTGGCTCAACGAGTCCTTCGCCGAGTGGGCCTCGACGATCGCCACGGCCGAGGCCACCGAGTGGACCGAGGCGTGGACCACGTTCCAGGCGATGGAGAAGTCCTGGGCCTACCGTCAGGACCAGCTCCCCTCGACGCACCCGATCGTCGCGACGATCAACGACCTCGAGGACGTCCAGGTCAACTTCGACGGCATCACGTACGCCAAGGGCGGCTCCGTCCTGAAGCAGCTCGTGGCGTGGGTCGGCATCGACGCGTTCTTCGCGGGCGTCTCGGCGTACTTCAAGAAGCACCACCACTCGAACACCGAGCTGCGCGACCTGCTCGTCGAGCTCGAGGCCACCAGCGGCCGTGACCTCTCCGAGTGGTCGAAGGCCTGGCTCGAGACCGCCGGGGTGAACACGCTCCGCCCCGAGATCGAGGTCGACGAGTCCGGCGCGATCACGTCGTTCGCCGTGCTGCAGGAAGCGCCGGCCGACTACCCGACGCTCCGTCCGCACCGTCTGGCGATCGGCGTCTACGCCGTCACGCAGGACGCGGACGCACCGTTCGGCGCCGACACCGCGTCCTCCGGCGGCAAGCTCGAGCGCGTGCACCGCGTCGAGATCGACGTCGACGGTGCCCGCACCGAGGTCCCGGAGCTCGTCGGCGTGCAGCGCGGCGACCTCGTGCTCCTCAACGACGACGACCTCGCCTACGCCAAGATCCGTCTCGACGAGCACTCGCGCCGGACCGCCATCGAGCACCTCGCCTCGATCGCGAACCCGCTCGCCCGCTCGATCGTGTGGGGCGCGATGTGGGACGCCACGCGTGACGCCGAGTCGCCCGCCAGCGACTACGTCCGCCTGGTGCTCGGCAACATCGCCACAGAGACCGAGTCGACCACGATCCGCACGACGCTCTCGCAGCTGCTCCTGACCGCGCGCAACTACGTCGCGCCGGCGAAGGTCGACCAGACCGTGCGCACCGTCGGCGACACGCTCTGGAACCTCGCGTCGAGCGCCGAGGCCGGTTCCGACGCGCAGTTCCAGTTCGTGAAGTTCTTCGCGCAGATCGCCTCCACGCCCGAGCACGTGGCCACCCTGAGCGGCCTGCGCGACGGTTCGGCGACGCTGAACGGGCTCGAGATCGACACCGACCTGCGCTGGGAGCTGCTCGAGGGCCTCGTGCTCGCGGGTGCCGCCTCCGGTGCCGAGGTCGACGCCGAGCTCGCTGCGGACAAGACCGCGTCGGGTGAGCAGGCCGCCGCGCGTGCCCGTGCGACGATCCCGACGGCCGAGGGCAAGCTCGCGGCGTTCTCGTCGCTCGTGGACTCGTCCGAGCTGCCCAACGCGATCGTGCGCCAGACGACGGTCGGGTACCAGCACGTGAATAGCCCGGTCGTGCTCGAGGGGCTCGTCCCGAAGTACTTCGACGTGCTCACGCGCATCTGGGCCGAGCGCAGCTACCACATGGCCGACACCATCGTCTCGGGGCTCTACCCGGCGCCGCTCGCGTCGGCCGAGCTGCGGGACGCCGCGGCCGCGTGGCTCGAGGCGCACCCGGAGACCCCGGCGCTGCGTCGCATCGTGTCCGAGAGCCTGGCGGGGACCGAGCGTGCCCTGCGGGTCCAGGCGGCGGACGCCTGAGTCTCGGATGAGGATCGGCGGGGTCCTGGCGTTCCCCAGGGGACGCCAGGGCCCCGCCCTCTAGCATCGACCGGATCATGACCTTGGTTGCAGTTCCCTCCCCGACCCCGTCAGGCCCGGCAGAGGCCGTCTCGCAGACGTTCGGCGAGTTCGTCGCCACCTGGCACGTCCCGATCACGATCGTCATCACGATCCTCGCCGCGCTGGTCCTGCGGATCATCCTGCGGCACTCGATCAAGGGCGTCGTCGACCGCGTCGTGAACGGCGTGAAGAAGCGTCAGGGCGCGACCGACACGCAGGCACTCATCGCCTCGCCGATCCAGACCGCCCGCGTCGTGCAGCGCACCCGCACGCTCGGCAGCGTGCTCGAGAACCTCGCGACGGTGATCGTCGTCGTGCTCGCACTCGTCGTCATCATCCCGCTCGTCATCCCGAACGCGGCCGTCGGGATCGTCGGCGGTGCCTCGCTCGTCGCCGCCGGGCTCGCGGTCGGCGCACAGAGCATCGTGCGCGACCTGCTCTCCGGTGTGTTCATGATCCTCGAGGACCAGGCCGGCGTCGGCGACGTCGTCGACACCGGCCAGGCCACCGGCGTCGTCGAGAACGTCGGGCTGCGGGTCATGCAGATCCGCGACGTGAACGGCATCCTCTGGTTCGTGCCGAACGGGCAGATCCTGCGTGTCGGCAACCTCTCGCAGGGCTGGTCGCGCGTCCTCGTCGACATCACGGTCCCGTACGACACCGACATCGACGCCGTGCAGGACGCCCTCCTCAAGGCCGCGGTCACGATGTCGCAGGAACCCCGGTGGCGCCAGCGCATCGTCGAGAAGCCGGAGATCTGGGGCCTGCAGTCGATCACGGACGCCGGCATGGTGTTCCGGCTCGTCGTGAAGACCCGGGCGTCCGAGCTCGACGTCGTCGGCCGCGAGCTCCGCGTCCGGCTGAAGCACGCCGTCGACGAACTCGGCGTGACCCTGCCCGCGATGGCGATGATCATGCCCGCCGGGTGGGAGAACGCGACATCGATCAACGGTCTCCGCACCGTGCGGACCCAGCCCACGCCCGCGCCGACCAAGCCCCGACGCGGCCGCAAGAACGTCCTCGGTCAGCCGATCCGGACCGACGACCCCGACGCTGGGAAGGACCCGCGATGACCGACCCCACCCCGCCCGCACAGCCGATCACGCTGCGGGTCGGCGAGCACGGCGCCTCGGCCACCGGCTCCCTCTACGAGCGCATCGGCGGCGCACCCACCTTCGACCGGCTCGTCCGGCGCTTCTACGAGGGCGTCCAGCAGGACGACGTCATCTGGCCGATGTACCCGGCGGACGACCTCGAGGGGGCGATCTGGCGTCTCTCGGCCTTCCTGCAGCAGTACTGGGGCGGCCCGGGGACCTACAGCGAGGAACGCGGCCACCCCCGTCTGCGGATGCGGCACATGCCGTTCCGGATCACGTCCGAGGCCCGCGAACGCTGGCTCCACCACATGCGCGACGCGGTCGAGTCCCTCCAGCTCGCGCCCCTCGACGAGGCAGAGCTCTGGGCCTACCTCGACCGGGCGGCGCACGCCATGACGAACACGTTCGACTGACGGACGTGCGCGGCTGACGGACTGGAGGCGCGGTGCCAGCTGGCACCGTCCCTCCTGGCACGGCCGTCACCCCGCTGGCGCGGTGCGCCGGTACCGGCCGGCGGGGCCCACCTCCAGTCCGTCACCCGGTCGCGTCAGCGGACGTAGGAGCCGTCGGCGAGGTCCTCGACGAGCGAGGGCCGGGTCGGGTTCCACCCGAACGCGCTGCGCGCGTGGGCGCCAGAGGCCTCCTGGTGGAGCAGCAGCGCGTCGGCGTACTCGGTGCCGAGGCGCTCGCGGCTGGCGTCGACGCTCTCGGCCACGATCGGCGAACCGTGCGCTCCCGCCTCCGCGATCTCGCGGACCGACGGGTTGTCCCCGGTGGCCGCGACGACGTAGCCGTCCTGCTCACCGCGGTGCAGGGCGAGGACGTAGAGCTCGCCGAGGTCGTCGGTGTGCACCGTCGTCCAGCGCTGCGAACCGTCGCCGACGAGTCGGACCTCGTGCTCGCCGTCCCCGACGAACATGGCGGGGATGCCGGCGCCACGGCCGTAGACGATGCCGGGCGCGATGATCGTCGTCCGGACGCTGCTCGCCCGCACCGTCGCCTCGTTCGGCACACGCCAGGCGGTCAGTGCCGGCGGCGACAGCGGCGACTGCTCGGAGATGTCGGTCGAGTCGCCGAAGGTGAAGATCCCGCCGGTGTGCACGAACGGCTTCGGGGTGCCCTCGAGCGCCGCGAGCACGGTCGCGATGAAGTCCGCGTCGATGCCCTGGGCCGAGGCCGTGTGCACGACGGCGTCCGCCTCGTGTGCGAGCCGGCGGACGACGTCGGTGTCGGTGACGTCACCGACGAGGGCGCGGCCACCCGCGTCGCGGACCGCCTGTGCCTTCTCGTCCGTGCGGACGAGGGCGGTGACCTCGTGCTCGTGGGCGACGAGTGCGCGGAGGACCGAGGAACCGATGTACCCGGACGCGCCGGTGAGGAAGACGTGCATGGAGCCAGCCAACCACGACCGGTCGGGGAACCGGCTGCCTACGAGTTGAGGGTCCAGGCGCGACGCTTGACGAGCACGTGCCCGCGCGAGGTGGTCAGGCGGCTCCACGGGCCGGTCTCGAAGAGTCGCACCGGGTCGTGGCCGAGGAAGCCGAGGCTCTCCCCGGCGAAGCCCGCGCCGGCGGGGACGTGCTCGATGCCCGCGACCGGACGGCCCCAGACCTCTGACCGGACCTTGCGGACGATGGCCTCGCCGGCGTTCGTCGGGACGGCGTCGGCGACCTCGGCGATGCCGTCGCGTGCGGCACGGCGGAGGAGCTCCGGCGAGACGTCGGGCAGCGGGACCCAGCCACCGCGGGGCGGGGAGATCGCGGCCCAGGTGACGGTGTGGACCTCGAGCGGGAGCTCCACCTCGATCGGGGTCGCCCGGGTGGGGTCTGCGCCGTCGGCGTGCTCGGCGTCGTGCGCGTCGGCGAGCAGCCGCAGACGTTCCTGCAGCGAGGCCAGCGGGACGACCGCGTCGACGGTCGCCGGCTGCGCGAGCGAGAACGTCCGCAGCCCGAGGACCGTCGGCAGTTCGTCGAGCAGCCCGAGCGGGTAGAGGATCGCGGTGTAGACCGCGAGGACGCCGGAGTCCGCGATGAGTCGGACGGAGCCGTCCTCGATGCGGGCGGCCCGTCCGAGGTACGTGCGCAGGTCACCGAGGGAGGCTGCGTCGGGAAGCGTGAACGAGGTGCCCATGTCACCCAGCAGCCTACCGGGCACGGCTCGGCGCCGGGGCGTTCGTAGACTGCTCGGTGTGAACGGCGAACCGGACTTCCTGCGGACCCTCAGACTCGAGGACACCGGCGCGAGCACCGGCGAGACCATCCTCACCGGCGCGAGCCACTGGTCCCCCGGCGGCCGGGTGTTCGGCGGGCAGGTGCTCGCGCAGTGCATCGTCGCCGCGCAGGCCACCATCGAGGACCGCGACATCCACTCGATGCACGGCTACTTCCTCCGCCCCGGCGACATCGACGTCCCGATCACCTTCGGTGTCGAACGCATCCACGACGGGCGGTCGTTCGCCGCGCGGCGGGTGCAGGCCTACCAGCGTGGTGTGCCGATCTTCTCGATGATCGCCTCGTTCCAGCGCCCGGACGTCGGCGTCGAGCACCAGGACCCGTTCCCCGTCGACGTGCCCGAACCGGAGTCCCTACCGTCGGCCGCGTCGATCCTGTCGGCCATCGACCACCCCGTCGCTCGGGCGTGGGCCGAACGCTCCATCGACCTGCGGCACGTCAAGGGCCCGGTGTTCGTCGACGTGCAGGGCGAGCAGATCGCCCACCAGGCGGTGTGGTTCCGGGTCGACGGCGAGCTCCCCGCCGACCCGGCGCTGCACCGTGCCGTCCTCGCGTACGCGAGCGACCTGTCCATCCTCGAGCCGATCATGCGGCGTCACGGGGTGGCCTGGGGCACCCCCGGTGTGAAGAGCGCGAGCCTCGACCACGCGATGTGGTGGCACCGTGACGGCCGGGCCGACGAGTGGGTGCTCTACACGCAGGAGTCCCCGAGCGCGCAGGGCGGTCGAGGACTCGCGTTCGGGCGGATGTTCTCGCCGGACGGCCGGCTGCTGGCATCGGTCGCGCAGGAGGGGATGATGCGCGTCCCGCGCTGACCCGGCCGACTGTGCTGCGGTCCGTCCTACGGGCGCGAGAACTCCGCCGGGGCTTCGACGTAGGCGGCGCACGCGTCCCGCTCGGCCTCGGTCAGCCGACGCGGACGGTTGCTGACGGCGTCGACCATCACGAGCGCGGTCGTCGCCCTGGTGTACAGCACCGCGGGCTCGTGCCCGACCGGCGACCAGACCTCGTACGAGACGTCGATGCTCGCGCCGCCGAGCCGACCGATCCACATCTGGATGTCGAGCGGCTGCCGCAGGTACGGGATCGACGCGAGGTACTCGAGGCGCTGCGCCGCGATCACGGTCATGGTGCCGGAACCCGGCCGCCCGTCGATGATCGGCTCCGGGACCGACCCGTCCGGAGCGCGATCCTCGGGGTCGGGTCCCCAGAACCCCACGATGCGCGCCTCTTCCAGGAGGCGCAGCATCGCGGAGTTGTTGACGTGACCGTAGGCGTCGATGTCGCTCCACCGCATGCGGACCGGAGCGTGCAACCGCGCCACGGTCAGTCGCGGGTGAGCTTGCGGTAGGTCGCCCGACCCGGCTTGGCCGCGTCGGCGCCGAGCCGCTCGATCTTGTTCTCCTCGTACGCCTCGAAGTTGCCCTCGAACCAGTACCAGTTCGGCGTGCCGTCCTCGTTCAGGCCTTCCCACGCGAGGATGTGCGTCGCGATGCGGTCGAGGAACCACCGGTCGTGCGTGATGACCACGGCACAACCCGGGTACTCGAGCAGCGCGTTCTCGAGGCTGCCGAGGGTCTCGACGTCGAGGTCGTTCGTCGGCTCGTCGAGGAGCAGCAGGTTGCCGCCCTGCTTGAGCGTCAGCGCCAGGTTCAGACGGTTGCGCTCACCACCGGAGAGCACCCCGGCCTTCTTCTGCTGGTCCGGACCCTTGAACCCGAACTGCGACACGTACGCACGCGACGGGATCTCGGTCTTGCCGACCTGGATGTAGTCGAGTCCGTCGGACACGACCTCCCACAGGTTCTTGTTCGGGTCGATGCCTCCGCGGCTCTGGTCGACGTACGAGATGTCGACCGTCTCGCCGATCTTCAGTGTGCCGCCGTCGAGCGGTTCGAGGCCGACGATCGTCTTGAACAGCGTGGTCTTGCCGACGCCGTTCGGGCCGATCACGCCGACGATGCCGTTGCGGGGCAGCGTGAAGGACAGGTCGTCGATGATGATGCGCTCGCCGAACTGCTTGTGCAGCTTCTCGGCGTCGATGACCTGCGAGCCCAGGCGCGGGCCGACGGGGATGACGATCTCCTCGAAGTCGAGCTTGCGCGTGCGCTCGGCCTCGGTGACCATCTCCTCGTAGCGGGCGAGACGGGCCTTGGACTTCGCCTGGCGGCCCTTCGTGTTGCTTCGGACCCAGTCGAGCTCCGAGGAGAGGCGCTTCGCGAGCTTGGCGTCCTTCTTGCCCTGGACCTCGAGCCGGGCACGCTTCTTCTCGAGGTAGGTCGAGTAGTTGCCCTCGTACGGGTAGAGACGACCGCGGTCGACCTCGGCGATCCACTGCGCGACGTGGTCGAGGAAGTACCGGTCGTGGGTCACGGCCAGGACGGCACCGTGGTACTGCTGCAGGTGCTGCTCGAGCCAGAGGACGGACTCGGCGTCGAGGTGGTTGGTGGGCTCGTCGAGGAGGAGCAGGTCCGGCTTCTGGAGCAGCAGCTTGCAGAGCGCCACACGACGCTTCTCACCACCGGACAGGTGCGTGACGAGCTCGTCCCCCGGGGGGCACTGGAGCGCGGCCATGGCCTGCTCGAGCTGCGAGTCGAGGTCCCACGCGTCCGCCGCGTCGATGTCCTCCTGCAGGGTGCCCATCTCGGCGAGGAGCGCGTCGAAGTCGGCGTCCGGCTCGGCCATCTGCGCGGAGATCTCGTTGAAGCGCGTGATCTTCGCGTGGATCTCGCCGACGCCTTCCTGCACGTTCTCGAGCACCGTCTTCGACTCGTCGAGCTCGGGCTCCTGCATGAGGATGCCGACGGTGAAGCCCGGGGTGAGCTTCGCCTCGCCGTTGGACGGCTGGTCGAGACCCGCCATGATCTTCAGGATCGTCGACTTGCCCGCACCGTTCGGCCCGACGACGCCGATCTTGGCGCCGGGGAGGAACGACATCGTGACGTCGTCGAGGATCAGCTTGTCGCCGACCGCCTTGCGGGCGCGGACCATCTGGTAGATGTACTCAGCCATATCGCGCCAAGTCTACTGACAGTGCGGGGCGTCCGTCTGCCCGGTCGCCGGTTCGCCGGATCACGCACGGGGGCTGTTGCGCTCGCCGACTTCGACGTACCGTTTCCCCGCTCCGCACCGGGAGCACGGTCGATCGACCACCGGAGAGGATCAGGACATGTTCACCAAGCGTCTGCGCCGTCTCGCGCTCCCCCTCGCGGGAGCCACCGCGCTCACCGTCGCGCTGCTCGCCCCGGCGACGGCTGCCTCGGCAGCGTCGCCCGTCCCGCGCGGCAACCCCTACGTCCAGTACACCGCGCACCTCATCGAGAGCGGCTCGGGCACCGGGTACTCGTCGTACATCAACGTCCACGACGCCCACAACAACGCGTTCGCCGTGGGGATCCAGTCCGACACCGCCTCGTCCGTGAGCAAGGGGCAGCCCCGGTTCATCTGGGAGCGGGTGCAGAACGGCAAGTTCACGTACGGCTACATGGGCGGCGCCTCGCACAGCAAGACGTCGGTCGGGCTGCGCTGGTACAAGAACGACGTCGCGTCGGTCATCCTCAACAACCGCACGGTCGGCACGATCGCCCTGAACCTCGACGGGCGGCTCTTCTTCAACGCCGAGGCGAACGCCCGACTCAACGGTGACGTCGTGCACTCGCAGGTGAACGACATCTCGATCAAGGTCGGCGACTCGTCCGGTCGGACCGGGCTCGCCGGCACGTGGAACACGAGCTTCTCGTTCCACGGGCTCAAGGCGAAGCAGACGAACAGCCCGAAGGTCCAGGGTGCGAGCTTCTCGATCGACGGACGGGTCTCGGGGCTCCCCCGGGGCGGCAACTGGGACACCACCGAGGTCGCGGGCATCGCGATGATCGCCCAGAACTGGCGGTAGGCGCCCGGGAGCGGGGACGGGGACCGGCTCAGGCCGCGGCACGCTCGTCCCCGTCCACCACCGGGTCGACGCCCACGACGACGTCGAACTCGTGACCGATCGCCGCCGCGGCGTGGCGAGCGGCCTCGGCACCGTCGGGCAGTTCCTCGCGGACGTCCGGCTCCGTCGGGTCGGGGTCGACACCCGGCACGGGGGTGCGGTCCGTGCCCGCCGCGCCGACCTCGCCGGTGACCGGGTCGACGTGCGGCAGGACGCCCGGGGTGCTCCCCGGAGGCGCGGTCGCCTCACCCGTGTGCCGCGGGACGCGCACCCAGTTGCTGATCCCCCAGGCGAGGTCGTGCCCGAGTGCCTCTGCGTCGATCTCGACGGAGGTGCCGCCGCGACCGTCCCGCTCCCACGTCCGGATGCGGATGCGCCCGGTGACGACGATGCGGTCGCCCTTCTTCAGGGAACGGTGCACGTTGGCCGCGAGCGATCGGAAGGCCGTGACGGTGTACCAGTTCGTGGCGCCGTTGGTCCAGGTCGAGGTCGCCCGGTCCCAGCGTCGGGACGGTGAGGCGAGGCGCATGCTCGTGATGGCGATGCCGGTGTCGGTCACGAGGTGACGTGGCTCGGTGGCGATGATCCCGCAGACGGTGATGGTGTCGTTCATGCGTCGATCGTCATCGAGCCCCGGGTCGCGGAAGCGACCCGGGGCTCGATCTGTGACTGGATGACCCGATCAGGTGCGTTGTGGAGGACGAGTCCCCCGCGCCTCCTGGTCGAGACGTGGGCACCGCGCGTTCAGTGCGCGCGGAACTCGGGTCGGTCCGCCAACGGGCCGAGCGCTGCGTGCACGGCGCCCTTCGCCGACTCGAGCGACGGGTACGTCCCGCCGCCCGCGCTCCGACCGTAGAGCTCGACGCGGAACCCGCCGTCTGCTCGGTGGATGCTGCCGACCGCTCCCGCTGGTCCGACCGCGACCCAGGTCCCGGTGTTGTTCGTCATCGTTCGACCACCTCCTCGTGGCCCCGACGTCCGGAGTCTCAGGACGCCAGGATGTACTGACTGTAGGCCTTGCGGACCTTGTTCACCTTGGGCAGCGCCACCGCGAGGCAGTAGCCCTGACCGGGGTTCTTCGCGAAGAAGTCCTGGTGGTACTCCTCTGCACGGTAGAAGGTACCGAGCGGTTCGATCGTCGTCACGATGCCGCCGTCCCAGATGTCCGAGGCGCGCGCGATCGCCCGCTCGAACAGGGCCTTCTGGTCGTCGTCGGCCGGGAACATCGCCGAGCGGTACTGCGTGCCGACGTCGGCTCCCTGGCGGTTCAGCTGCCGCGGGTCGTGCAGCGTGAAGAACACGTCGAGGATGACGTCGGCCGGGATGACCGTCTCGTCGAAGGTGACCGCCACCGCCTCGGCGTGACCGGTCGTCCCCGTGCACACCGACTCGTACGAGGGGTTCTCGACCTCGCCGCCGACGTAGCCGGACACCACGTCCTGCACGCCCTGGAGCGTGCGGTACACGGCGTCGAGACACCAGAAACATCCACCTGCGAGCACGAACGTCGTCATGGCCGCAACCTACCGTTCCCCGCTCGGAGCGAGCCGCGATCGGGGCACGCCTCCTCCACAACGCGCACGCCCCCGGCAACGCTCCCCGGGTCGTCCGAGCGCACTCGGCGTGTCGGTGGTCGGCCGTACCGTCGGAGACACACCGACGAGCAGGAGGCACCACGATGCAGACGACGAACGAACCGGTCTTCCGGATCCGTACCGCGCCCGTGGCCCGCTCGCGCGGCGACCTCCGGATCCTCGACGTCCGCGACGACCTCAGCCGCGTGACCCGGGCGAACGGCGAGATCGTCGGGTACGTGGACCGCGTCGACGTCGCCGGGGGCACCGCCTACCGCGCCCGTCGGTACGTGTCGACCGAACGACGCTTCGTCGAGCTCCCGAACGTCTGGTCGGCCGACGACGCCGTGGACTGCCTGCGCTGGGGCTGATCCGGCCCCAGCGGACGACATGATGTTCCACATTGGAATCATGTCCGGTCGGATGCGCGGAACACCGCCCGACCTCCCCGATGCCTGACCGTTTCGTGAGTAGGGTG
This sequence comes from Curtobacterium sp. SORGH_AS_0776, assembly GCF_031453355.1. Lineage (NCBI taxonomy): Bacteria > Bacillati > Actinomycetota > Actinomycetes > Micrococcales > Microbacteriaceae > Curtobacterium > Curtobacterium sp. SORGH_AS_0776. Next base: position 1,929,609 of record NZ_JAVIYU010000001.1, on the reverse strand, counting down.
CGCGCATGGACTGGTGGAACGACCTGACCGACTGGATCTCGTCCGACAACGGCTGGCGCGTGATCTCCGGCGCGCTCATCCCGTTCGTCGCGATCGTCGTGGCGGGCTTCATCGCGGCGCTCATCGGCCGCGGGGCGACGAAGCGGGTCGTGGCGATGCAGGAACGCGAAGCGCGGAACGCCGCCGTCGCGGGCATCGTCTCGGCTGCACGCAAGGCCGCGACCTGGGGTTCCCTCGGGCACGACGAGCGTGCGTACGCCGACCACCTCGCCGAGGACGCCGACATCCGACTCCGTCTGCTCCCCGTTGCGGGTGCGCCCCTCGCGGCGAACTGGACGCAGCACGAGATCGCGGACATCAAGAAGAACTCCTCGACCTTCAGCTTCCAGGCGGAGCAGTCGCTCGCCGAGTTCCGTGACCGCATCCTCCAGTGGCAGGCACGACCGAACCGGGCGCGCAAGCTCTTCAAGAGCGACCTCGAGCGCTGGAAGTTCGATTCGCCCGACCCCGACGCCGAGCTGATCACGCGGCAGCAGGACTGGAACGCCGACCAGGCCGCCCCCGCGCGACCCACGGACGCCGGCACGACCACCGCCGTCCCCGCCGAGCGCCCGACGCCGACGATGACCTCCCTCCGGCCCGCTCCGGCGAGCACGCCCGCCCCGTCGAGCACGGCCGCCGCAGCCCCCGGTGCCGGCGCCGCCGCGGCAGGCACCACTGCTGCCCCGTCCGCGGGCGCAGGCTTCTCGGTCACCCGCGGCGGCTCCGCACCGGTCGACCCGAACGCGACGACGCCGATCTCGGACACCTCCAGTACGAACCGGACGACCCCGATCTCCGACACGAACGCCACGCGCGCGTACGGCGACGGCGCGACCCGCGCGTACGGCGACGGCGCCGCCACCCCGACCCGGGCGCCCCTGGGTTCGCCGGCATCGCCCGCCGGCAACCGCGGCTCGGCGACCGCGTCCGGCACGGACACCGACAACGCCGACGCCGTCGACGACGTCCGGCCGAGCAGCCCTCGCGGCACCGACCGTCCCACCACGGTCCCCCGGAGCAGCGGGCCCCGCGGGGCGGACACGACCGGTCCCGACGCGAGCGCGACGCCGCCGGTCGCCAAGCCGACCTCGGCGGACGCGCACGTCAACCGCACCACGGAGTCCGACGCCCGCGGTGTCGACGCCTCGACGACCGCACACACCCGGTCGATCCCGACCCGCATCGCGGACGGCCCCGCCGAACCGGCCGACGCGAACGAGACCTCGGAAGCGCCCTACACGCAGCCGATCAGCGCGAGCGAGCTCCGTCGCCGCGCTGCCGACGACGACGAGTAGGCAGTCGCCGAACGACACGAAGGCCGCCGTCCCGATGGACGGCGGCCTTCGTCGTGTGTGCCCCCGGCAGGAATCGAACCCGCGGCACGGTGGGTAGAAACCACCTGCTCTATCCACTGAGCTACGGAGGCGGACGGCCCCGATTCTATCCGCGACCCTCGCCGAGGTGCTGCACGAACCGGTCGACCTCCCGCTGCGATCGGAGGTGGACGATACGCAGGTGCGGCGCGGTCTCGACGAGCTCGGGTACCCGACGACGCGTCACGTTCCGGGTGCTGATGCCCCAGCGGAGGATGTGGCCGCGATCGGTGAAGAACGTCCACAGCGACGGTTCGACGTTGCCGTTCCACAGCTCGACACGGCCGAACCGTCGTCGCAGGGTCCGACGCAACAACCTCCACAGCGCCACGGCCGTCGGCAGGTCGATCCACACGAGGGTGTCCGCCCGCTCCGCGAGCATCGCCCTGACGGAGGTGTACTGCCACTCCGTCACCCACGCGGGTTCGCTCGTGTACCGCTCGACGTCGGTGACGAAGGTGTCCCGCGGGACCCAGCCGGGCCCGTGGTACAGCGAGTCGATCTCGGTGTGCGGGATCCCGAGGACCCGGCCGATCCGCCCTGCCGTGGTGGTCTTCCCGACGCCCGTGGTCCCGGCGACGAGGACGCGACGGGGCACCGGGTCGAGGGGGTCGTCGGCTCCGAGCACTCGTCGACCCTAGCCCGCCGTGAGGTCGTAGACCGTGACGCCTCCGATCGTCGACGCGGTGAAGGTCGACTCGACCCACTCGGAGATCTCCGACGCCGCATCGCTGCCGCCGTTCGACTGCCCGACGCTACCGGCGATGAAGTAGTGGATCTTCCCCGCAGCGACGTCTGCCTGGAACTCCGCGAGGGTGGGTGACGGGTCCGAGCCGTTGAAGCCGCCGATGGGCATCACCGAGGCGCCCGTGGCGAGCTGGTAGGTCGCGGCACTGTTCGAACCGATGGCGGCGGCGACCCAGGTGTAGTCGTCGGCGTCCTCCAGGAGCACCTTCCGCAGCGCCGAGGAGACCTCGGTGGACCCGCCGAGCAGGCTCCCGGCACCACCGAACCCGCCGCCACCCGCACGACCGGTCCCGGTCCCGGCCCCGCCGCCGGTCCCGCCGGCCGCGCCCGTCCCACCCGGTCCGCCGGTCCCGCCGACGCCACCCGCGCCTCCAGGGCCGCCGCCAGCACCACCGAACCCGCCGCCACCGCGGGCCCCGCCACCAAACCCGCCGCCACCGAACCCGCCGCCCGCGACGGTCGGTCCAGCCGAGGGCAGCGCCCCGGTGTGGGCGGTCGTCACCGTGTCGATCGAGTACGCCGTCGGTCCGAGCAAGCCGGTGACGACCGCGCCGACGACCGCGACGCTGCCGACCGGACGGGACCACCTCGCGAGCCGGCCGACGTGCACCGGCACCAGCACCGCCGCCGCCGTCACCACCCCGACCACGAGCACCACCCACCGGATCCACGGCTGCCACCCCGACGCCGCCGTGAGCAGGTGCCACTGCCACACCACCGTGACGACCACCGCGAACGCCGCCGTCCCACGCCACCACCACGACGCGCGCCGCTCCCACAGCACCCCGGCGCCGATGCCCACGAGCCCGGCGATGTACGGCGCGAGCGCGACCGTGTAGTAGGGGTGGAAGATCCCGCCCACGAAGCTGAACACCAGCCCGGTCACGAGCAGCGACCCACCCAGCGCGATGACCGTGGCGAGGCGGGAGCGAGCAAGCGACGTCCGCTGCCGGAACCCGATCGCGACGAGCGCCGCCACGAGGAGGACCAGTGCGGTGGGCAGCAGCCAGGTGATCTGCCCGGCGAACTCCGACCCGAACAGCCGCAGCAGCCCGGTGGCGCCCCAGGAGCCGGCTCCGGCAGTTCCGCCGCCCCCGGTCACGCTGCCGGTCTCGTCGCCGGTGACCCGTCCGAGGCCGTTGTACCCGAAGGTGAGCTCGAGGAACGAGTTCGTCTGCGACCCCCCGACGTACGGGCGGGACGACGACGGCACGAGTTCCACCACGGCGACCCACCACCCGCCGGCGACGACCACGGCGAGGGCCGCCCACAGCAGGTGCACGACGCGCTTCACGAACGGCAGCGACGAGCAGGACAGGTACACGCCGACGAGCACGGGCAGGATGAGGAACCCCTGCAGCTGCTTCGTCAGGAACGCGATCCCGACGGCCACGCCGGCCAGGACGACCCATCGCACACGTCCGCTCTCGACACCGCGCAGGACGAGCCAGAGCGACAGCACCATGAGCAGCGTGAGCAGTGCGTCCGGGTTGTTGAAGCGGAACATGAGGGTCGCGACCGGGGTCGTCGCGAGTGCGGCGCCCGCGACGAGCGCGGCCCCGGCGGAGAACCGCCGCCGGACGATGACGTACAGCAGTGCCACGGTCCCGACGCCCATGAGTGCCTCCGGCACGAGGATCGCCCACGAGTCGAGGCCGAACAGGCGCACGGACAGCTCCATCACCCAGAGGAACGCCGGCGGCTTGTCGACCGTGATCGAGTTGCCCGCGTCCGAGGAGCCGTAGAAGAACGCCTCCCAGCTCTGGCTCCCCGCCTGCACGGCCGCCGAGTAGAACGCGTTCGCGTACCCGTTCACCCCGAGGTTCACGAGGTACAGGACGGCCGTCGCGACCAGCAGGCCGAAGAAGGCAGGACGTTCCCACCGTGCTCGCTGGACGGCGGGTGTGCGGGAGCTGGTGCGCATGGCCCCAGCGTCACCGGGCCGGCTTTCGGCATCCGTTGGCAGCGCTGTGGAAGCGCCGGGAGGCGCGGCGTGCGTCCGCCCGGTCGGGTTCCGGAACGGTTCGGCGCGCGTCTGCCTGGTGTTCGCCTCCGCGACACCGCGGCTTCGTAGCGTCCCGAGCATGCGCTCCACCGGTTCCGTCGTCGCGGTCGTCCCGGCCCGTGCGGGGTCGAAGGGCATCCCGGGCAAGAACCTCCGCCCCGTCGCCGGGCGCTCCCTGGTCCGTCGCGCGGTGGAGTCCGCCCGAGCAGCGACGACGATCGACACCGTCGTGGTCTCGACGGACGGCGACGCCATCGCCGCCGAGGCCGTGTCCGCCGGCGCCCGGGTCGTCCGGCGTCCCGCAGCGCTCGCCGGGGACGAGGCCTCGTCGGAGTCCGCGCTGCTGCACGTCCTCGACACGCTCGCGGCCGCGGGCGAGGAGCCCGACGTCGTCGTGTTCCTGCAGGCGACCTCGCCGTTCATCGACCCGGCCGACCTCGACGCCGCCGTCAGCCGGGTCCACGACGGCCACGCCGACTCGGTGTTCGCCGCGGCGCCCTCGCACGCGTTCCTCTGGCGGATCGGCGACGACGGCTCCGCCCGTGCCGTGAACCACGACCAGGCCGTCCGCCCCCGGCGGCAGGACCGCGAGCCGGAGTTCCGCGAGACGGGCGCGTTCTACGCCTTCCGGGCCGCCGCCTTCCGCGAGCACCGCCACCGGTTCCACGGCCGCGTCGAACTCGTCGTCGTCGACGGTGCCGGAGCGATCGACGTCGACGACCCGGCCGACCTCGCGCTCGCGTCCGCCCTCGCACCACGGCTCGACCCTCCCGCGCACCGGTCCGACGAGCACGCACCAGACCACCGTCCGGCCACCGAGCCGCACGTCCCCGCACCGAACGGAGCACCATGACCGTCACCATCGGCACGTCCACGATCGGCGCGGGCCACCCCGCGTACCTCATCGGCGAGATCGGCCTGAACCACAACGGCGACGTCGACATCGCCAAGCGACTCATCGACGTCGCGGCCGACGCCGGGCTGCAGGCCGTGAAGTTCCAGAAGCGGACGCCGGAGATCTCCACGCCGGAGCACATGAAGCAGACGCCGCGGAGCACGCCGTGGGGCGAGATGACCTACCTCGAGTACCGGTACCGCGTCGAGTTCGACCGCGACCAGTACATCGAGATCGGCGACCACGCGACGCTCCGCGGGCTCGACTGGTTCGCCTCGCCGTGGGACGAGCCGTCGGTCGCCTTCCTCGAGGACCTCAACGTGGTGGCGTACAAGATCGCCTCGGCGTCGGTGACGGACCTCGGGCTCCTGGCCGAGGTCGCCGCGACCGGCAAGCCCGTGATCCTCTCGACGGGGATGTCGACGCTCGAGCAGATCGACCGTGCCGTGGAGGCCCTCGGCACCGAGCGACTCGTGCTCATGCACGCCACGTCGACGTACCCGCTCCCCGCCGAGGAGGCGAACCTGCGGATGATCGACACCCTCGCGAACCGCTACGCGGGCGTCCCGGTCGGGTACTCCGGCCACGAGCCCGGGCTGCAGATCTCCATCGCCGCCGTGGCACTCGGCGCGACGGCCGTCGAGCGCCACATCACGCTCGACCGCACGATGTGGGGCTCCGACCACGCTGCGTCGCTCGAACCGCACGGGCTGCAGACGCTCGCGCGCGACGTCCGGATCATCGAGACCGCGCTCGGCGACGGCGTGAAGCGGGTCATGCCCGGCGAGCGGGCACCGCTCGCGAAGCTGCGCCGCGTCGGAGCGTGACGGGCGGCGACCTGGACGCGGCCGGCGGCGGGGGCGAGCCGAGTGAAGGACGGGAGGCGCGCCTCCCGTCCGACGCCCTGCCACGCGTCCGACGCGTGGTCGGTCTGGTCGACACCGACTCGTTCGCGAAGTGGGGCGCCCACCTGCTCGCCACGGCACCCGCGCACTGGGACCTCGAACTGCTCACGGTGGCGACGCCGCGATCTGCGAGCCGCGCGCAGCTGCGGTCGGCGTTCCGGGGGCTCGACGACCGGCTGGCGCACCTGGCCGCGGCGCCGCCGGGGGCGCTCGAGGTCGACGCCATCGTCGAACGGCTCCGGCAGGACCCGCCGGACGCCGTGCTGGTGTCCCTGATCGGACCGGTGGCGGAGCTCGTCATCGAGGAGGTCCACCGTCGTGTGCCGCGACGCCCCGTCCTCGTGACGGGGCTGCCCGGGATCTCCTACCCGGCGAAGTGGAAGGGCGTGTTCTTCCGGGCGCGCGCCGACCTGTTCGTGCTGCACAGCCGCCGCGAGGTCCGCGCCTACGAGGAGCTCGCGACCGAGGGCGGCGTCGAGCCGCACTTCGCGCTCGCGACCCTGCCGTTCGCGCGGCCGTCCGGAGCCGCTGCGAGCCGTGACGGCGCTGCGATCATCCGCGACTCCGTCGTCTTCGCCGCACAGCCGAGCGTCCCCGCGGAACGTGCCGAGCGGGAGCGCGTCGTCGGATGGCTCGCCGAGACCGCCCGTCGGCACCCGGAGTGGCGCGTGGTGATCAAGGTCCGTGCCGCCGCCGGGGAGCACCAGACGCACCGCGAACAAGACCCGTACCCGGACCTCGTGCCGACGGACGCGCCGACGAACCTCGTGGTCGAGAGCGGGCCGATGTCCGCGCACCTCGACCGGGCGGTCGCCCTCGTCACGATCAGCTCGACGGCCGTGCTCGAAGCGGCGGCGAGGGGCATCCCCGCGCTCACCCTGACCGATTTCGGCATCGGGCGACACCTCATCAACGAGGTGTTCGTGGGCAGCGGGCTCGAGGGGGACGCCGTCGACCTGGTGGACGGCCGGTTCGGGACGGTCCGGGCCGAGTGGATGCACGACAACCACTTCCACCCGTATTCGGAGAACGACTGGGCCGAACGAACCGAACGGCTCATGGAGTCCCGCGACGCCGGGGTCCTGCGCGACCGACCGGCGGCACGCCGGAGTCGCGGTGGCGTGCTCCGTCGGGCCTGGGAGCGGAAGAACGCCCTCGGGCCGGACGATCGGAGTGTCCTCGGGGCCGTCGCGCTGGTGATCGGGGCGCCGGTGCGGGCGCTGAAGCGGGTTATCCGGCGGGTACGGCGGGTGGTGCGGCCGGCGGAGGTGCCGGTGTTGCTCGCGCCGACGAGTCAGCGTGCTGCGTCCGGGTCGGGTAGGGCCGCATCCGGAGGGGCCGCGTCCGGTGGTGGCCCGTCAGACCGCCTTGGCGATCGCGAGGAGCAGTTGGTCCCGGGTCGGGACGCCGGGTGACCGGAAGACCTCGGCACCGTCGTCCCGCCGCACGATGATCGTGGGGGTCGACCGGATGCCGAGGTCCTCCGCCTGGTCGGGGTGGTTCGCCACGTCGCGCTCGGTCACGTGCAACCCGGGGACGAGCTCGGACGCCTCGGCCGACACCCGGCGGGCGGCGGCGCACGGGGCGCAGAACGAGGACGTCCAGAGATCGAGCTGCATGTGGTCCTGCAACGCGGGCGCGGCCGGATCTACTCCCGGCGCGGCGCGGCGCGGCCTGGCGCGGCGCGGCGCGGTTGCTTACTCGCGGTCGAACTCGCCGCTGCGGTCCCCGCGGTCCGCGAGGTCGTCCACCGGGTCGGACTCCCCCGGCACGTACTCGAACTCGGCCGAGGTCTGGTCGAGCACCTGGCGGGACTTCGTCATTCGGTAGGTGAACGCGGTCTGGAGTCCCTCGACGTCGGCGAACACCGTGACCTCGTCGTCCAGCGCGTCGCTCGTGGCCGTGCGGGTGTCGGTCGTGCCGTCGAAGGGTCCGCCGTGGAAGATCGCGGTGTACTCGTCGCCTTCGTGGATGGTGATGTCGCTCATGCATCCCTTCTACCAGGCACCACCTGTTGACACATTCATAGCCTCGCTATATAGTTTTGCTATGGAATCACCGCGTGAACAGACGATCGAGACGCTCCTCGTCTCCGTCAACCGCCTGATCCGCACCGCAGCGCAGGCGACGGGGAACACCACGTCCTCCGCCGTCTGGCGCACGCTCGGCATCCTCGAGACCGACCAGCCGCTCCGCCTCGGCGAGCTCGCTGCCGCCTCCCGCGTCGCGCAGCCCACGATGACCCGACTCGTCGCGGGCATGCTCGCCGACGGGCTCGTGTCCCGCAGCGTCGATCCAGACGACTCCCGCGGGCAGCTCATCGAGCTCACCGACGCCGGCCGTGAACGCCTGACGTCCTGGCGGGTCACCCTCACCCGGACGGTCGGCCCGCTCTTCGCCGACCTGTCCGACGACGAGTGGGACACCCTGCACGACGCCGTCGAGGTCATCGCCGCCCGAACCTCCACCGCCACCAGAACGGAGACCCACGCGTGAACGCCCACGCACCCGCCGCACAGTCCGGCAGCATCCTCAAGCAGTCATCAGCGGTCTGGGCGATCGCCTTCGCCTGCGTCGTCGCCTTCATGGGCATCGGCCTCGTCGACCCGATCCTCCCCGCCATCGCCTCGTCCCTCAAGGCCACTGCGGCGCAGACCGAGCTCCTCTTCACGAGCTACCTCGCCGTCACCGGTGTCGCGATGTTCTTCACCAGCTGGGTGTCCAGCCGCATCGGCGCGAAGAACACCCTGCTCATCGGCCTCGCCCTCATCGTGCTGTTCTCGGTGCTCGCGGCGACGTCGAACAGCGTGTGGACGATCATCGACTTCCGCGCGGGCTGGGGTCTCGGCAACGCACTCTTCATCTCCACCGCACTCGCGACGATCGTCGGGGCAGCCTCCGGTGGCACCGCGTCCGCGATCATCCTGTACGAGGCGGCGCTCGGCCTCGGCATCGCCGTCGGCCCGCTCGTCGGCGGCCTGCTCGGCTCCGTCAGCTGGCGCGGCCCGTTCTTCGGCGTCACGACGCTCATGGCCATCGCGTTCATCGCCATCGTCACGCTCCTCAAGACGAAGAACCTCGAGAAGCCCTCGCCGACCAAGCTCTCCGCACCGTTCCGTGCGCTCGGTCGCCCGGCACTCGCCGCCCTCGCCGTCACCGCGCTCTTCTACAACATCGGTTTCTTCGTCCTGCTCGCCTACACGCCCTTCCCGCTCGGCTTCGGCGCACTCGGCATCGGCTTCACCTTCTTCGGCTGGGGCGTCGGCCTCGCGATCACCTCGGTCTGGGTCGCCCCGATGCTCACCGCACGACTCCGCCGCACCACCGTGCTGAAGATCGCGCTCCCGCTGCTCGCGCTCGACCTGTTCGCCGCCGCCGTGGTCGTGCAGTCGCAGGTGGGCCTGATCATCTGCGTCATCATCGGCGGCCTCGTGCTCGGTGTCCTCAACACCGTGCTCACCGAGTGCGTCATGGAGGCCACCGACCTCCCCCGCTCCGTCGCCTCGAGCGCGTACTCCGCGGTGCGCTTCATCGGCGGTGCGATCGCCCCGCCCGTGGCCACCCTGCTCGCCGACCAGTTCGCCCCGTCTGCCGCGTACGTGTTCGCCGGGCTGTCCGTCGCCGTCGCGTTCGTCGTCGTGGTGTGCACCACGCGCGTGCTGCGCCGGGTCGACGACGGCGCCGAGCCCGAGCCCGTCGAGGCCGAGGCCATCGCCGCCGGCGAGATGGCGTAGCCCGGCGCCTGCGGCAGGCGGCGCCGGCGGCGCGGCTGGCCGCGCCCCGCGCTCCGCGCTCCGCGCTCCGCGAGCGGGCGAAGTACGTCCCGCTCACCCGCCGCACCCAGCACCTTCCGCCCGCTCGCGCGCTCACCCGCGCGAGCGGGCGTTCTCCGTCCCGGTTGCACTCCGCACCCCGCGCATTCCGCCCGCTCGCGGATTCCGGGGTGACCGCCTCGAGGCGCGGGTCGACCCCCGAGACCGGCGCCGCGCCTCCAGGCACTCGCGCCCACCCCGCGAGCGGACGAAATCGGGCTCGGTCGCGCCCCGCAGCCGTCACATACCGCCCGCTCGCCGCGCCGCACCCGCGAGCGGGCGCAATCGGGCTCGGTCGCGCCCCGCAGCCGTCGCATACCGCCCGCTCGCCGCGCCGCACACGCGGGCGGGCGAATCCTGCGCGGCCCACGCCCCGCACCCCGCGCATTCCGCCCGCCCGCGCTGGTGGCACGGCCGACGCCTGGAGGCGCGGGTCGGCCCCCCGAGACCGGCGCCGCGTGTCCGGACACTCGCCCGCACCCCGCGCCACGAGCGGGCAGAAAAGGTCCCGTTGGCGCCTCGCAACGCGCACATACCGCCCGCTCGCGCTCCCCCCGCACCACGAGCGGGCGGAAAACGTCCCAGCCGCGTCCCGCAGCGCGCGCATACCGCCCGCTCGCGGACCCCGCCCCGCCGCGGAGCCCGCGCGGCACACGGACCCCCAGCGCGGAGCGGGCGGAAAGCGACCCCGCCCCGCCGCGGAATAGGATCGACACCATGGCAACTGCGAACGACCGCCTCGTCTGGATCGACTGCGAGATGACGGGCCTCGACCTCGAGGTCGACGAACTCGTCGAGGTGGCCGTGGTCGTCACCGACTTCGACCTCGTCCCCGTGCACCCCGGCTTCGACATCGTGATCAAGCCCGACCAGTCGGCGCTCGACAACATGAACGAGTTGGTCACGAACATGCACACCACCTCGGGGCTGCTCGAGGAGATCCCGAACGGTGTGAGCCTCGCGGACGCCGAGTACCAGGTGCTCGAGTACATCCTCGAGCACGTCCCCGCCGAGGGCTCCGCTCCCCTCGCGGGCAACACCATCGGCACCGACCGATCGTTCCTGTCGAAGTACATGCCCCGCGTCGACGGACACCTGCACTACCGCAGCGTCGATGTGTCGAGCATCAAGGAGCTCTGCCGCCGCTGGTTCCCGCGCGTGTACTTCAACGCGCCGGAGAAGCACGGTGGTCACCGTGCCCTCGCGGACATCCTCGAGTCCATCCGCGAGCTCGAGTACTACCGCCGTGCGGGCTTCGTGGCCGAGCCCGGCCCCACCTCGGACGACGTCAAGGCCGTCGCGAGCGAGGTCGTCGCCAAGTGGGAACCGCGGCTCGCGCAGTAGGACACACCGCCTGCGGCGCGTCCAGGAGGCGCGGCTCGCCCCTCGTGTTCTGACCCGCCTCCGGCATGTACTACTATTGAGTGGTCGCGCCGGTCGCCCGGTGTGCACATGGTGGATATAGCTCAGTTGGTAGAGCGCCTGGTTGTGGTCTAGGAGGTCGCGGGTTCGAGACCCGTTATTCACCCCAGTGCTGATGCAGATCAGCGGAAGGCCCCGGTCCCTCGGACCGGGGCCTTCGTCGTTCGATCAGGTTGTCCTGCAACGATCGGCGACGTGATGGAGATGTCCGCCGACGCGTTCGAACAGCTCGTGACCGACGAACTCGACCTGCTGCCGGACGAGATGGTCGACGGCCTCGACAACGTGGTGTTCGTCGTCGAGGACGAACCGGAGAACGGCGAAGAGCTCTTCGGCGTGTACGACGGCATCGCGGCGACCGAGCGCGGGCAGTACGGCTTCGGCGAGCTGCCCGACCGGATCGTGGTGTTCCGGAAGCAGCACCTCGCCGAGTGCGACACGCTCGAGGAGCTCAAGGACGAGGTCCACACCACGCTCGTGCACGAGATCGGGCACTTCTACGGCATCGACGACGAGCGCCTCCACGAGCTCGGCTGGGCGTAGCCGCCGCCCACGCCGCCCGAGTCTCGGCTGGGCGGACACTTTCGTGGCGGTGCGGGCGCGAAACTGTCCGCCGGGTCGAGTCTCGCCACCCGCCCGCCCGCCCGCCCCAGCACCTCAGAACCGCGTCGGCCCCACCTCGTGGTACTTCTCCCACGCGTCCACCGGCCCCCGCCCGTGCAGCGCGTACTCCCCCACGAGCCGCTCCTTGTAGACCGCCGGGTTGTGCGACGCCACGACCCGGGCGTTCCGCCAGTGCCGGTCCAACGCCCGCGTGCGATCGGCCGCCGACGCCCCGCCGACCTCGAACAGCTCCGACGCCGCCCGGAGCACCCGCGGCCCGACCTCGATCTGCGCCTGGTAGACCGCGTTCTCGGCGGCGTCCAGCAGGGCACGGTCGACGCCGGCCCCGGGCTCGTTCGTCCCCACGACCCCGTCGAGCAGCCCGGCCGCGGCGACGACGAGCGACCGGGCCGTGAACGCCCCGGCCGACAACCGACCGAGCACGGCCAGCACCTGCGGGTCGTCCCCGGGCCGCGCGGCGTTCGCGTGGATGTACGTCCGGGTCCGCGGTCGCACGAACGCGACGGCGTCGTCAGACACCGCCTGCCCGATCCCGGCGAGGACCGCCAGCAGGTACAGCTGGTAGAAGGCCTGGATGTGGGACAGCGGGGCGTCCCGGTACGCCGACACCACCGAGGGGTCGACCGACACCCCGTCGAACACCGTGGTGCCGGACGCGGTCAACCGCTGCCCGAACCCGTCCCAGTCGTCGACCGAGGTCACGCCGACCGCATCGGTCGGGACCGCGAACGTGACCCGGTCGCCGTCCCGGTCCGCCGCGAGGTAGATCCAGTCCGAGTAGAGCGTCCCGGTCGAGTAGAACTTCCGGCCGTCGAGACGGACGGAACCGTCCTCGGCGACGCGCACCGTGGTGGAGATGTCGGCGAGCGTCGTCCCGGTCCGCTCCGACGTCGCGTTCCCGATGATCGCCCCGTCGACGATCCGCTGCAGCCACTCGTCCCGCCCGGTCGACGACGGCCGGAGGAGCACGAGTTCGGTGTACCCGAAGTGCCCGCGCCACAGGTGCGCGATGTTCGAGTCGGCAGCGGCGAGGTCGGCGACGAGGTGCACGAGTTCGACGAGCGTCACGCCGAACCCGCCACGGTCCTCCGGCACGCGGAGCCGTCCGAACCCCGCGTCGGCGAGCGCACGGACCTCGTCGTGCGGCAGCGGCCGGTCCCCCGGCGTCCCGGACGCCAGCTCGCGATCGACGGCCCCCTCGCGGATGCGGTCGAACAGCGGCTGGAACCGAGCGCGCAGCTCCGTCAGACGGCTGGTCGCGGTGCCGCCCTGGAGGGACGGCTCGCCCCCGGTGGTCGTCGTCGCGTCGGTCATGCGGTCACCTCCACGGCGTAGCGCGCGGCGTCCGCGCCGGTTCCGGCAGCTCCGCCCGTGAACGCTCCCCGCCACCGCCGCGCCGGGTGGCTCTCGGGCAACTGCGGGTGGCCGAAGAGCTTCTCGCGCAACGTCCCCTCGCGGTACTCGGACTGCATCAGTCCGCGTTCCTGCAGGGTCGGGGCGATGTCGTCCACGAACTCCTCGTAGGAGCCGGGCAGGGTCCAGTTGATGACGTTCACCCCGTCGACCCCGGCGCGCTGCCAGTCGGCGAGCTCGTCGGCGATCTGCTCGGGCGTCCCGACCACGCGGGCACGGAGCTTCGCGGAGAGTCGGGCGAGGTCGGCGATCGTCGGCTCGCGGTCGCCGGCGGCCTCCCGGAGCCACTGCAGGTGCGACTGGCCGGCGTGGGTGCGGACCTCGGACAGCGGGGTGTCCGGATCGAGGGCCTCGCCGGTGTCCGGGTCGAAGCCGAGGTTCGAGTGCACCAAGAACCCGTCGGCGGCCAGGTACTCGTCGATCTCCGCTTCCTTGGCCTTCGCCTCGGCTTCGGTCGAGCCGGTGACGAACGTCAGCCCGAGGAAGAAGGCGATGTCGTCCCGCTGCCGCCCCGCTGCCGAAGCGAGGTCACGGGTCTCGCGGATGAGCTGCTCGGTGGCGTCGCGGTTCGACGTCAGGATGAACTGGGCCTCGGCGTTCCGCGCGGCGAAGGCACGGCCGGCCGGCGAGGACCCCGCCTGGAAGAGCACGGGCGTCCGCTGCGGCGAGGGTGCCGACAGGTGCGGGCCCTGCACGTCGTAGCGCTTCCCGTGGTGGTCGATGCGGTGCACCTTGTCGGGATCCGCGTAGCCGCGCACCGGGTCCTTGAGCACGGCGCCGTCCTCCCACGACCCCTCCCAGAGCTTCGCGCAGACCTCGAGGTACTCCTCGGCCCACACGTAGCGCTCGTCGTGCTCCTCGAGCCGATCGGCGCCGAAGTTCCGCGCGGCGCTGTCGAGGGCGCTCGTGACGACGTTCCAGCCGATCCGGCCCCGCGTGATGTGGTCGAGGGTGGAGACCTTGCGGGCGAAGTCGAACGGGTGCGACTGGATGACGCTCGACGTGAACGCGAGCCCGAGGTGCTCCGTCGACACGGCGAGCGCCGAGAGCAGGACGGACGGGTCGTTCGAGGGGATCTGCAGCCCCTCGCGCAGGTTCGTCGAGTAGTCGCCGCGTCCGGGGCCGTACGTCCCGACGACGTCCGCGAAGAACATCGCGTCGAACTTCCCGCGCTCGAGGGTCTTCGCGAGGTCGGTCCACAGCGTGACGTCGTCGAAATCGGCCTGACGGGCGTCCGGGTGCCGCCAGAGGCCGTGCTGGATGTGCGACGTCGTGTTCATGACGAAGGCCGCGAAGCGCAGCGGGCGGTTCGGTGCATCGCTCATGCGGTCCATGTTCCCCGTCGTGGTGTCGCGGGAGGGCGTGACGTGACCTCGCGTTACGCGGGGTGTTCCCCGAGGTGCGCGACGCGACCATGCTCCTGAGGGTGCCGAACTCGACCACCGCAGCCGCGCCTCCAGTCCGTTCCACCGCACCGTCGACCACCGCGACCCGCCGTCGCGTCGCCCTGGCGTCCTTCGTCGGGACGACCGTGGAGTACTACGACTTCTACCTGTACGCGACCGCGTCCGCGCTCGTGTTCGCGCCCACGTTCTTCCCCTCCGTGACCCCCGCGGTCGGCGTCATCGCGTCGTTCGCGACCTACGGTGTCGGGTTCGTCGCCCGCCCGCTCGGCGGGATCATCGCCGGCCACCTCGGCGACCGGATCGGGCGGAAGAAGCTGCTCGTCGCGTCGCTCGTGCTGATGGGGATCGCGTCGACGCTGATCGGGGTGATCCCCTCGGCCGCGACGATCGGCGTCGGTGCCGTCGTCGCGCTCGTGGTCCTGCGGCTGCTGCAGGGTGTCGCGGCCGGCGCCGAGTGGGGTGGGTCGGCGCTGCTGTCCGTCGAGCACGCACCCGAGCGGCACCGCGGACTGTTCGGGGCGTTCACGCAGATGGGCTCCGCGGGCGGGATGCTCCTCGCGACCGGTGTCTTCACGCTCGTCCGGGGGCTGCTCGGCACCGAGGCGTTCCTGGCGTGGGGCTGGCGGCTGCCGTTCCTGTTCTCGGCGGTGATCGTGGCCGTCGGGCTCGTCATCCGGCTCGGCGTGCAGGACGCGCCGGTCTTCCAGGAGCTGCGCGCCTCCGGGGACATCGAGCGGTTCCCGGTGTGGCAGGCGATCCGGCGGCACCCGCGGGCGATCCTCGTCACCGCGGGGCTGCGGCTCGTGCAGCCGGCGCTGTACTCGATCCTGACGACGTACTCACTGACGTACCTCGGGTCGGTGCGGGGCCCCTCCGGCGCTTCGGCCGGGCTCCAGGCCGTGCTCGTCATCTCCGCGGTGTCGCTCGTGTCGACGCCGTTCTGGGGCTGGCTGTCCGACCGGGTCGGCCGACGGGTGCTGACGATCTGGTCGGCGGTGGGGATCGCGGTGCTCATCTGGCCGTTCTTCGCGTTCCTCGACGCGGGGCCGCTCGTGCTGCTGCCGCTCGTGGCGCTGATCGGGATGTGCGTGTTCCACGACAGCATCTACGGGCCCCAGGCAGCGTGGTTCGCGGAGCAGTTCCCGACCGGTCGGCGCTACTCGGGGATGTCGCTCGGGTACCAGATCGGGTCGATCTTCTCGGTGGGGCTCACGCCGTTGCTCGCGGCCGTGTTCGTCGAGCTCGGTGGGGGCTCGCCGTGGATCCTGTGCGGGTACCTCGGGGTGTACGCGGTGCTCTCGATCGTCGCGGCCGTGTTCGCGGTGGACCCGGTGGCGGCGGCCCGGCGGGGGCAGCGCCCGCACGCGGAGCGCCCTACGTCCGCAGCACCACGTCCGCCAGCTCCGCCGGCCGCTCGGCAGCGATGAACGCCGCCTCCTGCGCCGCCCACCGGTCCCACTCCCGCGCGAAGGACTCGCCGTCACGCCCGATCGCCCGCTCCCACCGGGTGTCGTCGTCGGCCTCGAGCCACACCCGCAACGACGCGAGCGGCGCCGAGCCCCGGGACAGCGCACCGCACCCCTCGACCACGATCGGCCGCCCGGGGTCGACGGCGGCCCACTCCGCCGGGCGCGAGGTCGCCCAGTCCCACCGTCGGTAGCCGGAGCGTCCCCCGAGGACGTCGGTCACCACAGCCTCCGCGGCGGCCTGCAAGCCGTCCCATCCCGGGTAGACGTCGTCGAGGTGGACGACCTGCGCGCCGAGCCGGTCCGCCAGGGAGTCGCCGAGCGTCGTCTTGCCCGTGCCCGACCTGCCGTCGACGAGCACGACGAGGCGGGTGCCGGATGCGGTCGCGACCCCGGCGGCCGCGGCGGCGAGGCCCTCGACGAGCGAGTCGTCGGGACCGGCCGTGCCGTCCGCGCCGCGCGCGCCACCCGCGTCGCGTTCCGTCTCAGGCACGCCACGTCCCCGCACCCACGGCCACCGCGATCGACACGACACCGATCCCGACGAGCACGCCGACCATCGCCCACTCCGGCCCCGCGAACCGCACACTCCGCGCCCACGTCCGCCGCCCGGGAGCGCCGAACCCCCGCGACTCCATCGCCACCGCCAGCGTCGTCGCCCGCCGCAGCGCCAGCACGAGCAGCGCGAACGCCATCGACGCGCCGCGCCGCAGCCGTCCGGTGTCCGCGACGCCGCGGGCCCGACGGGCCATGCCGAGCTGTCGCCAGTCGTCCCCGAGGAGCGTCATCATCCGGATCGCCGCGAGCGCCCCGAGCACGAACCGTGCCGGCAGCCGCAGGAGCTGCGCGAGCCCGTCCGCGAGGTCGGTCGGGTCCACCCGCACGAACAACGCCACCGCCGGCATCCCGATCGCCAGGACACGGAGCGCCGTCGCGAGCGCGAGTGCGAGCGACCCGTCGGTGACGTGCGCGAAGCCGAGGTCGAACCAGGACCGCCCGGACGGCCGCCCGTACAACGCGATGCTCAGCGCGGTCAGCGGCACCGCGACCAGGACCGGCGAGGTCCGCAGCAGCAGCGTGCGGGGCGGGATCCGCAGAAGCGGCAGGAGCAGGAGTTCGAGACCGAGCGCGACCGCCGCGGACACGACGTCGAGGCTGAGCACGAGGCACACGCCGAGCGCGAGGACGCCCAGCAGCGAGGCCACCGGCTGGACGCCGCGGACGCCGCGTGCACGCGTGGTGCCGTCGGGTGGTCCAGGAGGCGCGGCTCGTCCGGGCAGACCGGCCGCGGCGTGGTGCGCGGTCACGGTTGCACCTCCGTGGCCGGGTCGCGCAGGTCGGCGGCCGGCCCGACGGCGGTCGCCCCCGTCGTTCCTGTCGCGCCTTTCGCGCCGAGCACGATCTCGTCCGCTTCGAGCGCGCGGACGAGGTCACGGTCGTGCGTCACGGCGACGATCGCGGTGCCGGAGTCGGCGAGTTCGCCGAGCCGGTCCACGACGGCCTGCCAGGTCGCCCGGTCCTGACCGGAGGTCGGCTCGTCGAGCACGACGACGGGCGGCCGGGAGGCGATGACCGTCCCGATCGCCAACCGCCGCTGCTCACCGCCGGACAGCGTGAAGGGGTTGGCGTCGGCGAGGTGCGCGAGGCCGAACGCGTCGAGGAGCTCGTCGACCCGGACGTCGACGTCCGCCGCTCCGAGGGCGCGGGGGCCGACGGCCAGCTCCTCACGCACGGTGCGGGCGACGAACTGGTGCTCCGGGTCCTGGAATACTGTGCCGATCCGACCGGCCAGCTGCCTGCTCGTCCACGCGGCGGGGGCGTCGCCGATGCCGTCGGCGAGTGCCGTGCCCGCGCGGAGCGTCCCCGCGGCGGGGCGCAGGAGCCCGGCGAGCGTGAGGCCGAGCGTCGACTTGCCGATGCCGTTCGGCCCCGTGACCGCGAGGACCCGTCCGGCTCGGACGTCGAGGTCGATCCCGCTCCCGACCGGCTGCCGCCTGCCCCGGGCGGTCCCGAGCCCCCGCGCCGCGAGCAGCACCGGGTCCCGATCGCCGAGCGGGCGGATTCCGTCCGGTCCCCCGCGGTCGGCCCCGCGCATTTCGCCCGCTCGCCGCGACGTGCGGGTGCCCCGGCGCGCCGAACCCCGCTCGGGCTCGGAGCCGGGCACCCACACGCCCGCCGCGGTCAACGCCGGACCGTGCTCGGCGAGCACGTCCGCAGGCGCACCGTCCGCGACGACACCCCCGGCCGGCTCCAGCAGCACGAGTCGGTCGACCAGGTCCAGCCAGGTCCCGATGCGGTGCTCGACGACGAGCAGCGAGCACCCGGTCTCGTCGAGCAGCGCCCGCACGGCGTCGTGCACCTGCACCACGCCGGAGGGGTCGAGGTTCGCGCAGGGCTCGTCGAGCACGAGGACACCGGGGCGCATGGCGAGCACGCCCGCGAGCGCAAGCCGCTGCCGCTGCCCGCCGGAGAGCATCGTGGTGGAGCGGTCGAGCGGCAGGTCGAGCCCGACGACGTCGAGGGCCGACCGGACCCGCTGCCAGATCTCGTCCCGCGGAACGCCGGCGTTCTCGCAGCCGAACGCCACGTCGTCGCCGACGCGGGACATCACCGTGTGCGCCTCGGGGTCCTGCATGACGAGGCCGACGCGGCCGCGGACCGCGCGTGGTTCGGCACCGTCGACCAGGACCGAGCCCTGGACGGAGGCCGCGGTGTCGTCGGTGGCGTCCGGCTCGTCCGGGAGCACGCCCGCGACCGCCCGCAGCAGCGTCGACTTGCCAGCGCCCGAGGGACCGACGATCGCAACCCGCTCCCCCGGCTCGACGGTCAGGTCGACGCCCCGGACGGCCCAAGCGTCACGTTCCGCGTACCGCCAGCCCCAGTCGGAGAAGGTGATCCGCGCGGCTGGCACGGTCACGCGGATGTGCGAGGACCGCGTCTGGAGTGCTCACGGCCCGCCGCGAACGACGACAGGACGCCGGTCGCAGCGAGCGCTCGGACGAGGAACCACGAGCCGACGCCCGCGATCAGCGCACCGGAGACGATCGCCGAGACAACGTAGACGACCTTGAAGGCCAGGTCGAGTCCCGGGTACCACAGCACCGTGTCGTTCAGCCCGAGCGCCAGCCCGGCCGCGGCACCGGCGAGCACGACCACCGGCAGGCGGTAGACGCGGTACAGGAAGAGTGCGAGCACCAGCTCGGCTCCGAGGCCCTGCACGAGGCCGGCCTCGAGCGTCAGCCAGCCCCACTGCGTGCCGAGGAGCGCCTCGACCGAGGCGGCAACCATCTCGGCGTAGAGGGCCGCTCCGGGCTTCCGGACGATGATCGCGACGACGGGCCCGGCGAGCAGCCACACCCCGCCGAAGAGCGCCTGCGTGCCGGGGAGCACGAGCGCGGCGACGGCGCTGATCGGCTCGTAGCCGAACTCCCAGAGCTTGAAGACGACACCGATCGCGACGGCGAGCACGCTCGCGACGACGATGTCGACGACCCGCCAGCGCAGTGAGCGCCTGACGGGGGTGGACGGAACAGCAGTGTGCGTGCTCGTGGACATGGCCCTGGACTCCTCCCTGCGCCGGCATGATCCGGATCAGGTTCGACGGTCGGAGCGCCACTCGCTCCCTCTCAGCCCGGCGATCCCGGACTCCCGTGTGTGTCCCGCCATTGTAGACGTGGTCGCGACCCGGTGACGGATCGCGACCACGGCACGTCCTGGAGGCGCGGTGCGGGCCCGCACCGCGCCTCCAGGTCCGTCAGTGGGTCACTTCTTCAGGACGCGGACCAGCTTGCGCAGGACGGTGCCGGTCACCCAGATGACCGGGACGCTCACCGCGAGGAGGGAGATCAGGTTCGGCTCGAACTCGAGGTCCTTGCCGGGGCGTCGGACGTAGGCGCCGATCGGGATGGAGACGGCACCGCCGCCTCCGCCACCGTTGTCGTCGCCGTCCCCGCCCCCACCGAAGCCGAACCAGCCGAGGGACACCGGGATGAGGGTCTGGTCGCCGACCTCGACCGGCTCCCCGTAGTTCGTGGACACGCCGACGGGGCGTACCTTCTCTGCGATCTGCGTGACGATGTTGGCCATGCGCGCGACGCTACTCGCCCGTTCCTCCACAGGCGGAGCTGCCCGCGCATCCGTCCACAGCCGGAGCTTGTCTGCGGACGCGGTCGGCTCCCACCGATATGTTGGCGGGACCCACACCTGGAGGACCGTTTGCACACCTGGCCCGGCAACCCGTACCCGCTCGGGGCGACCTACGACGGGAGCGGCACGAACTTCGCCCTCTTCAGCGAGGTCGCCGAACGCGTGGAACTCTGTCTCTTCGACGACGACGGGAACGAACAGTGCATCGACCTCGTCGAGGTCGATGCGTACGTCTGGCACGCCTACCTCCCGAACGTCGGCCCCGGCCAGCAGTACGGCTTCCGGGTGCACGGCGAGTACGCCCCCGAGAAGGGGCTCCGCGCCAACGCGAACAAGCTGCTCCTCGACCCGTACGCCAAGGCGACCAGCGGCGACATCGACTGGGACCAGGCACTCTTCTCGTACACGTTCGGCGACCCGGACTCGACCGACGACCAGGACTCGGCGCCCCACATGATGAAGGGCGTCGTCATCAACCCGTTCTTCGACTGGCAGGGCGACCGGGCTCCTCGGATCCCCTACGGCGAGACGGTGATCTACGAGGCGCACGTCAAGGGCCTCACCGAGACGCACCCCGACGTGCCCGAGGAACAGCGCGGGACGTACGCGGGTGTCGCGCACCCGGCCGTGATCGCGCACCTGCAGCGACTCGGCGTCACCACGCTCGAACTCATGCCCGTGCACCAGTTCGTCAACGACTCGACCCTGCAGGACAAGGGGCTGTCGAACTACTGGGGCTACAACACGATCGGGTTCTTCGCGCCGCACTCGCACTACTCGTCCTCGGGCGACCACGGACAGCAGGTGCAGGAGTTCAAGGCGATGGTCCGCGAACTGCACCGTGCCGGCATCGAGGTCGTCCTCGACGTGGTGTACAACCACACGGCCGAGGGGAACCACCTCGGCCCGACGCTGTCCTTCCGCGGGATCGACAACGCCGCCTACTACCGCCTCGTCGAGGACGACAAGCGGTACTACATGGACACCACGGGCACGGGCAACTCGCTCAACGTCGGGCACCCGCACTCCCTGCAGCTCATCATGGACTCGCTGCGGTACTGGGTCACCGAGATGCACGTGGACGGCTTCCGCTTCGACCTCGCGGCCGCCCTGGCGCGTGAGTTCTACGAGGTGGACCGGCTGGCGGCGTTCTTCGAACTGGTCCAGCAGGACCCGATCGTGTCCCAGGTGAAGCTCATCGCCGAGCCGTGGGACGTCGGCCCCGGTGGCTACCAGGTCGGCAACTTCCCGCCGCAGTGGTCCGAGTGGAACGGCAAGTACCGCGACACCGTCCGCGACTTCTGGCGGGGAGAGCCCTCCACCCTCGGTGAGTTCGCATCGCGGATCTCCGGCTCGGCCGACCTCTACGAGCACGACGGCCGCACACCCAAGGCGAGCATCAACTTCATCACGGCGCACGACGGCTTCACGCTGTACGACCTCGTCGCCTACAACGAGAAGCACAACGAGGCCAACGGCGAGGACAACAACGACGGCGAGAGCCACAACCGGTCGTGGAACTCCGGCGCCGAGGGCCCGACCGACGACGAGTCGATCAACGCCCTGCGGCTGCAGCGCCGACGGAACTTCCTCGCGACGCTGCTGCTCAGCCAGGGCGTGCCGATGATCGCCCACGGCGACGAGCTCGGGCGCACGCAGTCCGGCAACAACAACGTGTACGCCCAGGACTCCGCGCTGAGCTGGATCGACTGGGACGCTGCCGACGACGACCTCATCCAGTTCACGGCCGACGTCGTGAAGCTCCGGCACGACCACCCGACGTTCCGCCGCACGCGGTACTTCAACGGGCGTCCGGTCCGTCGCGGGCAGGACGAGCCGCTGCCGGACGTCGTGTGGCTCACGCCCTCCGGCGACGCCATGGAACCCGAGGACTGGGACTCCGGCTTCGGCAAGAGCGTCGGCATGTACCTGAACGGCAACGGGATCCGCGGGCGCGACTCCCGCGGCGAGCGTGTCACCGACGTCGCCTTCATCACGTACTTCAACGCGCACGACGACACCGTGACGTTCACGCTGCCCCCCGAGGAGTACTCGCCGGGCTGGACGGTGCGGATCGACACCGCCGAACCGGGTGCGCGTGACGAGGTCCTCGACGCCGGCACGCCGCTCGACGTCCCGGCACGCTCGATGATCGTGCTGCGGGCCGAGCCCGACCACGAGGTCACGGTGACCCCGGTGGACACCGACTCGTCACGACCGGCCACGGCAGCACCGCAGGACGCCGTCACACCGGTGAACCCCGCCGGCGCCACGGCTCCCTCCGCCACGAGCGGCGGCCAGCAGTGACCGCCCGGCGCGTCCCGACCTCGACGTACCGGCTGCAGGTCACGCCGGACTTCGACCTGTCGGCCGCACGCGACGTCGTCGACTACGTGCGCGACCTCGGCGCGGACTGGCTCTACCTCTCCCCGGTGCTCCAGGCCGAGCCCGGGTCCCAGCACGGCTACGACGTCGTCGACCACGGCCACGTCGACACCGAGCGGGGCGGTGACGACGCGCTCCGTGCGCTCGCCGACGCCGCGCACGCCGTGGGACTCGGCGTCCTGGTGGACGTCGTGCCGAACCACGTCGGTGTGGCGACGCCCGAGGTGAACCCGTGGTGGTGGTCCCTGCTCGAGCACGGCCAGGGGTCCCCCGTCGCCTGGGCCTTCGACGTCGACTGGGACGCCGGGGACGGCAAGCTCCGCGTCCCGGTGCTCGACGACCGGCTGCTCGACGCGGTCGACCTTCGTGACGGCCGGCTGTACCTGGGCGACACGGCCTACCCGACCGCCCCGGGCACGGTGCACGACGGCGACTCGGTGGCCGACGTCCACGCCCGGCAGCACTACGAGTTCGTGCACTGGAAGCGGGCCGACCACGAGCTGAACTACCGGCGCTTCTTCGCGGTGAACACGCTCGCGGCGATCCGGGTCGAGGAACCCGAGGTCTTCGCGGCCTCCCACGGCACGATCGGCGCGTGGTTCCGCGACGGCCTCGTCGACGGACTCCGCATCGACCACCCCGACGGGCTGTACGACCCCGCCGGCTACCTGCAGGACCTCGCGGCGCTCACCGACGGCGCGTACACGCTCGTCGAGAAGATCCTCGAGCCGGGCGAGGAACTCCCCGCGAGCTGGCCGGTCGACGGCACCACCGGCTACGACGCCCTCGGCGTGCTCGACCGGGTGTTCGTCGACCCCGCCGGTGAGGACTCGCTGACCGCGGCGTCCGGGGCCGAACCGACCGACTGGCAACAGCTGACGCACGACACCCGTCGCGGCATCGCGGACGGCATCCTCGGCAGCGAGGTCGAGCGGCTCGCGCGGCTGCTCGGACCCGGCACCGGCAGTGCTGCGTCCGCACCGCTCCCCCACGAGCGGATCGTCGACGCGGTCGCCGAGATCGTGGCCTCGTTCGACGTGTACCGGACGTACCTGCCCGAGGGCGCGCACCACCTCATCGACGCTCTCGAACGTGCGGCCTCGGCGCGGCCGGACCTCGACGACGTCATCGACCGGATCGCCCCGGCGCTGATCGACCCCGCGAACGCCGCGGCGATCCGCCTGCAGCAGACGAGCGGCATGGTGATGGCGAAGGGCGTCGAGGACACCGCGTTCTACCGGACCTCCCGCCTGACGTCCCTGAGCGAGGTCGGCGGCGACCCGAGCGTGTTCTCGGTGTCGGTCCGTGCCTTCCACCAGGCGCAGCGCGACCGGCTCGGCAGCTGGCCGCACACGATGACGACCCTCACGACGCACGACACCAAGCGCAGCGAGGACACCCGCGCGCGCATCGCCGTGCTCGCCGAGCTCGGGCACGAGTGGGCGTCGACGCTCGAACGCCTGCAGTCCCTCGCCCCGCTCGAGGATGCCGTCCTGGCCGACCTGCTCTGGCAGGCGATCGTCGGCGCGCGCCCGGCCAGCCGGGAACGCCTGCACGCCTACGCCGAGAAGGCCTCGCGCGAAGCCGGCGACAGCACCACGTGGACGGCTCCGGACGAGGACTTCGAACGCCGCATGCACGCGCTCGTCGACGCCGCGTTCGACGACCCGGCCGTGGTCGCCGTGCTCGATGCGCTCGACGAACGGATCGACGCCGCCGGGTGGTCGAACGGGCTCGGACAGAAGCTCGTGCAGCTCACCGCACCCGGGGTGCCGGACGTCTACCAGGGCACCGAGTTCTGGGACCGCTCGCTCGTCGACCCGGACAACCGTCGCCCGGTGGACTACACCGAGCGTCGGCACGTCCTGGCCGAACTCGACGGCCCGGACGACGACGGCCCGGAACGGCTCCCCGCCGTCGGGCTCGACGGTGCGGCGAAGCTCCTGGTGACGAGTCGTGCGCTCCGTGTGCGGCGCGACCACCCGGAGCTCTTCACCCGGTACCTCGCGCTCGAGGCGACCGGCAGCGCTGCGGACCACGTGATCGCGTTCGACCGTGGGGGCGCGGTCACGATCGCGACGCGCCTGCCGATCGGGCTCGAGCGGGTCGGCGGATGGGGCGACACCCTCGTGCACGCCGTGCCCCAGGACCGCGTCGACCTGCTCACCGGCCGCAGCGTGCCGGCCGGCCGGGGCATCGCCCTCGCCGAACTGCTCACCGACTACCCCGTCGCACTGCTCGTGCCGGCGCACGTGGCCGAGGCGACGGACCACGGCACGGAGACCCACGCCGACATCGGGGCGACCGCCGACAGCGGCTCCGGCTCTGCCGGAGAGTCCGACGCGCAGGCCGAGATCGACATCCTGGAGGGTCACGCATGACCGCACCCGACCGCTACGCCGTCTGGGCGCCGACACCGGAGCGCGTGCGCCTCGTGGTCGACGGCACCGAGTACCCGCTGACCCGCGGCACCGACGACTGGTGGACGACCGATGCGATCGTCCCCGTCGTCGGTGCCCGCTACGGCTTCCGCATCGGCGACGACGACGCGGTGCGGCCCGATCCGCGCAGCCGCTTCCAGCCCGAGGGGGTGCACGGCCCGTCCGAGGTCGTCGACCCCGCACGGTTCTCGTGGACGGACGACGCGTGGACCGGGCGTCCGGCACGCGGCGGCGTGATCTACGAGATGCACGTCGGCACCTACACGCCCGAGGGCACGCTCGACGCGGCGGCCGCGAAGCTCGAGCACCTCGTCGAGCTCGGCGTGGAGTTCGTCGAGCTCCTGCCCGTCAACGCGGTGAACGGCGAGTGGAACTGGGGCTACGACGGCGTCGGCTGGTTCGCGGTGCACGCTCCCTACGGCGGCCCGGACGCGTACGACCGATTCGTCGACCGTGCGCACGCACTCGGCCTCGGGGTGATCCAGGACGTCGTGTACAACCACCTCGGGCCGAGCGGCAACTACCTGCCGCTCTACGGGCCGTACCTGCTGCAGGGGCTCGGCAACACCTGGGGCGACTCGGTGAACGTCGAGCACCCCGAGGTCCGTCGGTACGTGCTCGACAACGTCCGGATGTGGTTCCGCGATCACCACGTCGACGGGCTTCGGCTCGACGCCGTGCACGCCCTGCGGGACACCACCCGCCCGCACGTGCTGCAGGCGATGGCCTCCGAGACGGACGCGTACTCCGCCTTCGTCGGGCGGCCGCTCTCGCTCATCGCGGAGTCCGACCTCAACGACCCGATCATGTTCCGCCCGCAGGAGGCCTCGGGCTACGGTCTCGCCGGGCAGTGGTCGGACGACTTCCACCACGCGGTCCACGTCGCGCTGACGGGTGAGACGAACGGTTACTACGCCGACTTCGCACCGCTCTCCGCGCTGGCGAAGGTCCTCGAGCACGGGTTCTTCCACGACGGCACGTGGTCGTCGTTCCGGGGGAAGCGGCACGGGAGACCGATCGACCGCGGGACCTCGCCGACGACGGCCCTCGTCGTCGCGAACCAGAACCACGACCAGATCGGCAACCGTGCCGCGGGCGACCGTCTCGCGGCGACCGTGAGTGACGAGGGTCTCGTGATCGCGGCGGCCCTGACGCTGCTCGGCCCGTTCACGCCGATGCTCTTCATGGGCGAGGAGTTCGCCGCCTCGACCCCGTGGCAGTTCTTCACGTCGCACCCCGAGCCGGAGCTCGGCAAGGCCACGGCCGAGGGTCGCATCAAGGAGTTCGCCGAGCACGGCTGGGACGAGTCGGCCGTGCCGGACCCGCAGGACCCCACGACGTTCACGAACTCGAAGCTCGACTGGTCGGACGTCGATTCCGAGCGGGGTGCGGCGATCCTCCGGGCCTACCGCGTGCTCGTCGCCCTGCGGCGGACCGACCAGGCCTTCGTCGACCAGCGGTACGAGGCGAACGCCGTGCGCTGCAGCGAGGACCGGCGCTGGCTCGTGCTCACGCGCGGGTTGCTCGGCCCGGACGCCCGGCCGGTGCACGTCGTGGTGAACTTCCTCGACGACGCGGCCGAGGTGCCCGTCCCCGGCGCCACCGGCGAGGAGCTCTACCGCTTCGGCGAGGCCGACGTCGCGACGGACTGCGTCCGCTTCACCGGGCGTGGAGTCGTCGTCCTGCGCTGACCAGCGCGAAGCTGGTCAGCCCGGAGCCGACCAGCGCGAACCGAACGGCCCGTGGCGACTCCGCCACGGGCCGTTCGTCTGCCCGCCCGCACTCCTCGCCGGGCCTGCCTCGCCCCTCGCCGGGCGCCTCCGCGAAGCGACAGACACCCGCCGTCGCCGTCCGGGAACCTGTCGCTGTGCCGCCACGGACGGCGGACGGATCCGCACGGAGTCGCTTTCGCGCCACGCGGACGCGCTGCGACCACGGACGCCCCGCGACCACGCGACGCGACGCGACCACGGACGCCTCGCGACCACGCGACGCGCCACGACCACGGACGCGACGCGACCGCGGACGGACCGGAAGCGCGGTGCCAGCCGGCACCGCGCCTCCGGGAAGCCGTCAGAAGCCCGTCAGCAGCCCGTCAGGCCGCGTGGTCGGCGACCGCGTGCGCGTTCGCCCGCACCGACGGGAGTCGGCGGTGGTCCTTGACGAGGGACCGGGCCTCACGGATGCGCCGGTCGATGCCCCACTTCGTGACGAGCGTGAGGCTCTCCCGGACGATGTTGCCGCTCATCTTCGAGACACCGAACTCCCGCTCGGTGAACGTGATCGGGGTCTCCACGACGCGCAGACCGGCCTCGAGCGCGCGCCAGCAGAGGTCGACCTGGAAGCAGTAGCCCTTCGAGGCGACGCCGGCGAGGTCGATGCGCTCGAACGCCCGCGAGGTGAACACCCGGAACCCGCCGGTCGCGTCACGCACCGCGATGCCGAGGGCGAGGCGCGTGTAGAGGTTGCCGCCGCGGGAGAGGAGCTCGCGGTACCAGGGCCAGTTCTCCACGGCGCCGCCCTTGATCCAGCGCGACCCGAGGACGAGGTCGTTCGTGTCGGCGAGCTCGATCATCCAGGGCAGGTACTCGGGGTGGTGGGAGCCGTCCGCGTCCATCTCGACGAGCTTGTCGTACCCGTGCTCGAGGCCCCAGGCGAACCCGGCGAGGTACGCACCGCCGAGGCCGTCCTTCACGGTGCGGTGCATCACGTGCACCCGGTCGGTCTCACGCGCGATCTGGTCGGCGATGTCGCCGGTGCCGTCCGGGGAGTTGTCGTCCACGACGAGCACGTGCACGTCGGCGTCGGTGGCCGCCAGGGTGCGCTCGACGATGGGGCGGACGTTCTCCGCCTCGTCGTAGGTCGGGATGATGACCAGTGTCGTGCTCATGGTGCTCCTTGCGCTTGACATCGAAGATATCGGCCGGTCGCTGCGTCAGTCCGACGAGAGGTCTGCGAACACGATCAGATTGTCCGTGTAATGACCTGTGGCCGTGTCGAACGTGCCGTCACACGTGATGAGGCGCAGCTGGGGTGTGGGGGCGGTGCCGTAGACGTCGCTCGTGGGGAACGCCGACTTCGCCGCCCGTTCCGACCGGTCCACCGTGAAGGTGCGGGTGGAGCCGTCGGACATGGCGACGTGGACCTCGTCACCGGGGACCAGTTCGTCGAGCCGGAAGAAGACGGCTGCGGCGGTGGGGCTGTCGACGTGCCCGGCGATGACGGCGGGTCCGACCTCACCCGGGACGATGCCGTCGCTGAACCACCCGGCGCTGTCCCAGTCCTTCGGCGGGTCGAGTTCGCCGGCGGCGCCGCGGTGGAGGTCCTCGAGCGACGAGGACACCCCGATGGCGGGGATGGTCACGCGGACCGGGGTGGCGTCGGACCGGGCTGCGGGGGCTGCCGGGTCCTGGAAGCCGTCGGTCGCGCTCCCGGCCGCGGGTGCCGCAGTGCCCGACGATCCGGCGGTCGGCGAGGCCGACCCGGCCACCGTCGGTCCTCCGGTCCCGTTGGTGGCCGCGACCGCGACGCCGGTGACCCCGCCCACCACGAGCACCCCGGCCACGACGGCCCCGACGAGCACGCCGCGCCGCCGCGGTCCGCGCGCGCCGAGTCTCGGCTCGCCGGACACACCGCGGCCTCCGGCAGCGCGAACTCGTCCGCCCCGCCGAGTCTCGGGCGCGTCCCCGCGCGCACCGGCCCGCCGCCGCCCGCTCACGACGCACCCCCGGCACGGGTCGCGCACCCGCCGAGCACGTCGGACGTGAGCATCGTCGCGCCGAGCGCCGCCCACGCGTCCCCGTAGTACGTCGGCGTCGTCGCAGCCGTCCGGTCCGCCCGGCGCAGGTCCGTCGCCGCCGCTGCCGACTGCCCGGAGGCCTGCTCCGCCGCAGCCCGCGCCACGTACGCCAGCGCGTTCGTGTCCCCCGTCACGGCCGTCCCGCCGAGGTCGAGCTGTGCCGCCAACTGCGTCTGCCGCCGGAGCGTCGGCGCGATCGACCCGGCCAGGGACCGGTCCTGCGCGGCGCAGGCCTCGGCGTACCGGAGCGGCAGCCGCATGGCGTCGTACCCGTACAGCACCCGGTCGTCCCCGCCCGTCGCGGGCATCGGGTCGACCGTGCCGTCGGCGTGCACCTGGGACCAGTCACTCGGCAGGTCGGACCCGGCGAGCACGGCCCGCGTGACCGCTCGCGACCCGGAGCCGAGCGCCTCCCACCGGTCGTCGCCGGTCGCCTTCGCCAGCACGTCGTACGCTGCCGGTGACGCGTACGAGGCGTCGTACCGGTACGGCTCGGAGTCGGCCCACGGCCCGGGCAGCAGGATCGTGCCGAGCTCGGTCGTGGCGGTCTCGTGCTCGAGGATCGCGGACGCCATGGTCTTCCCCGCCGTGGTGTACCGGGACTCGTCCCACGAGGACCCGGCGAGCACGAGTGCCCTGGCGGCGTCGAGGTCGGCGTCGCTCGCGGACTGCCCGTCGGCGATGCCGTCGTCCGGCGTCCACCGCCACGCGAGCAGGTGGTCGTCGGTGAGCAGGTGTCGCTTCGTCCACGTCCAGATCTGGCCGAAGCGATCACGGTCGCCGTTCGCGTAGGCGATCAGGAGCCCGTAGGCCTGCCCCTCGCTGACGGTGTCGCCGCCCTGGTCGGTGCGGACGACGCGGCCGTCCTGCACGTACCGGTCGAGGAAGTCCGTCCGCAGCTGCTCCGGCGAGCGCGCTGCGTCCGGCGCCGCCGAGGACGTCGGGGTCGACGCACCTCCGGCCTCCGGCTGCGGGGCGCCCCACGGGCGCACCGCGACGAGCGCGATGCCGAGCGCGACGAGCACCGCGGCTGCGGCGGTCACGGGGATCCAGGTCCTGCGGGTCATGCGGCCTGCCTTCCTGACTGGGTGCGGTGTGGGACTGGGCCCACGCCGCCGGTTCCGGTCCGACGCGCCAGCGGCGGACCGGCCGTGCCGGTGGGGAGAGGCGCGGACCACGCGGGCGGATCCGCTGGGGTGATCCGCGCCTCCGTTCAGGCGTCAGCGGAACAGCGAGCGGAGCGTCGCGATCAGCTCGTGGGTGGCCTGCTCGACCGGGTCGGCGGCCGCGCCGCCACCACCGGTCTGCACCCCGCCGGACGGCGTGGACGCCGTGGCTGCTGCGTCCGTGACGGGCACGACCGTGAGGTCGCCCTTGCTGTCGTCGAGCACGAACAGCGTCGAGACGGTGTTGCCCGCGAGGTCGACCTTCGCCGTGCCCCGCTGCCCGCTGCCCGAGACGTCGAGCGTCCACTTGCCGGCGTCGACGGTGGCGTACTTCGTGGCGGTGCCGAAGGCGGCGTCCTCGGCAACGGCGGTCCCCTCGGAGGTGCTCACGTCGACCGACTTCGCGGTGGTCGCGGCCTGCACGAGCCGGAGCTTCGCCTTGCCGTCGCCGGGCTGCTGGAGGTCGTCGGTGAACGCGGTCGTCTTGAGCTGCGAGTTCTTGCCGTAGGCGACGACGGTGCTCGCGTCGCCCTTGTCGACCGTGACGTCGGTGGAGATCACCGGGGTCGAGTCGGGGGCGTCGGCGGCGCGCATCGACAGGACGTAGGTGCCGACCGGGAGCTCCTGGTACGGGCTGACCTGGCCGTAGGTGACGTCGTCGAGCTCGAAGACCGTCTTGCCGCCGGCCAGGCTCGACAGCTCGACGTCGACGCCCTTCGTGTCCGGGGAGAGGTGGCCGACGCGGAGCCAGCCCTGGTCGCTCGAGGTGGCGGCGGGTGTGGCGGCGGTCGCTGCTTGCGGCGCGAGGCCGACGGCTGCGGCGACGAGGCTCGTGGCGAGGGCGCCGACGAGGAGGGTGCGACGAGGTGCGGGCATGATGATGCTCCTTCTGGTCGTGGTTCGGGTCTGGTGCGTGGGTGCGGCGGCGGTCACGATGCGCTCGTCGCGGTCGTGGTCGGGTCGGCGGGGGCGTAGACGACGGTCAGGCGCGACCCGTCCCGCTCGACCGAGTCGGGTCGGAACCCGCTGGCCATGGCGTCGAGGGTCGCCTCGACGCGGGACGCCTCGGCGTTCCCCGGGGCCTGCAGGACGACCCGGCGGAAGGGCTGCCCGGTCTCGCCGGACACCGGCGTGAACCGGTCGACCTCGACGAACCCGTCGGCGAGGACCTGCCCGAGCGCGATCATCGCCCGCGAGTCCACCTGTCCGGCGCGGAACTGCGACTTGGTGCCCTCGTCGGCGAAGAGCGCCGGGTTCGAGGCGAGCTCGGTCCCCATCGTCTTCCGGAGGTCGGTCGCGCGGGTGATGGCGGCCTCGGCGGCCGTCGACCCCTCGGCGTGGATGCGTCGGACGTCGACCCGCTGGTTGCCGGTGCCGAAGGCAGCGACGGTCGTCGAGTTCTCGATCGCCTGGCGGATGTCCGACGACGAGTTGCCGCCGGTGCGCATGGAGTCCGTCGTGACGACGTAGTCCGAGTCCTTCCAGCCGTTCGGCGACTGGCGTTCGACCGCAGCGTCGGTGTCGAGCTTGTAGTACCAGATGACATTGTTCCGGGCGAAGCCGTCCTGCACGAGGTCGACCCACATGGCGTCGTCCACGAGCAGCCGCGAGGACTTCGGGACGTTGTCACCGACCCACTGCTCGGCCTGCTGCATCGGCAGGTCGAGGTTGCCGAGCACGAACCCGCGCAGCTGCGTCCCCCAGAGCGGGAGTGCGACGAGGAGTGCCGCGGACGTCACGACCGCCCACGTGGTGCCGAGGCCCCGGCGGACGACGGCCCGCGCATCGGTCCCCGAGGTCCCGCGCAAGCGGCCGAGCACGGCGAGGACGGCACGTTCGGCGGTGTAGGCGACGAGGAGCGCGGCGAACGGGATGAGCATGATCACGTACGGCACGGGCAGGTACCCGTTCGGGCGGAACATCATGAGCAGCAGGAACACGAGCATCGCCGCGATCGGGCGTACCCGGCGGAGGAACAGCCCGACGAACGCTGCGGCCGAGCCGAGCACGATGAACACCGGGTCGAGCGCCCACCACTGCGCGGCGGCTTCGTTCGCGAGGCTCCCCGCGTCGAAGACCGATCCGCTGGCCGCCCGGGAACCGAGCTGGTAGGTGATGCCCTCGAAGAGGCTGACCCGACCGGTGCCGGGCAGGAGCTCGCCCTTCACCGCGGCGAGCAGCAGGTACCCGCCACCGATCACGGCGAGCACGGCCCCGGCGACGCTGAGCGTGTACCGGCGGGTGCTCCGGTCGGCCCGGCGCACCGCGATCCAGATGAGGAACGGCAGGGCGAGCAGGTACGTCTCCTTCGAGAGCACCGCGATGCCGAGGCACGCAGCGGCACCCGCGAAGCCGGCGAGCTGCTGGCGACGGCTGAGCACGAGGACGAACGCGGCGAGGAGCCACGGCGTCGCGACGTTGTCGATGTAGACCGTGCGGTGGTACTGCAGGGCCAGGGGCGACAGCGCGAACACTAGGCCCGCGACCGCCGCGGTGGCACGGCCGGCACCGAGTCGGCGGGCGAGGACGAACAGCAGGATGCTCGACACGGCGGCGAAGAACACCATCGCCTCGCGCCCGGCCTCGACGGCGAACGGGTAGCGCGCGAACGCCCCGGTCAGCGAGGTGTACCCGGCGATCTGGATCCAGCCCAGCGGCGGGTGGTCGTACCAGTACGTGTAGTGGGTGATCTCGCCGAGGTGCGTGATCGCCCACGCCTGGGCGGTGTACGTTCCCTCGTCGTCGATCCGCTGCGGCGTGCCGGACATGTTCCACGACTGCACGACGACGGTCACGGCGAGGACGGGGAGGAGCCAGCCGAGGCTCGCGGCGTGCCGGCGGAACCAGGCGCCGACGCCGGAGCGCTGGCGGGCGACGGCGCCCCGGATCGGGATGCCGGTGGTGTCGGTGATGCTGGCGGTCATCGGGTCCCTCCGGTGGTCGACGCGACGAGTTCACGGTCGTCCGAGCGGTCGTCCGCCCGGTCGGTGGTCACGGCGTTCGCGAAGCCGACGACCTCGGCCGACTGCCCGGCCGTGCGGTGCTGCCCGGTGTGTTCGGTCTTCTCCCACCCGTTCTGCCCCTTGGCGTGCCGGACCACGGCCCGGACCGCCGCCGCGGCGAGGAAGATCTGGTAGGGCACCAGGCCGAGCACGAGCTTCACGTAGTCGCGGATCCGAACCTTCTCCTTGTAGAGCCGACCGAACTCGTTGAGGCCGACGACCTCGACGGCGAGCAGCATGAGCGTCGGGGCGACGGGCACGAACGACACGAGGGCGATCGCCGTCGGCACCTTGACGAACAGGATCATCAGGACGCTGAGCGGGATGAGCAGCCCCGTGGCCGCCTGGATGAACGGCATCGTCAGCATGTAGCGGGCGAAGAACCGCTGGCGGAACGACGGGAGCTTCTTCCACTCCCCCTTGCCGAGCACCTGCAGGAAGCCCTGGTTCCACCGGGTCCGCTGCTTGAGCAGGGAGGCGAAGGTGGGCGGGGTCTCCTCGCGGGTGACGGCCTCGGGGCTGTAGGCGACGACGACCTTGGCGCCGTCGGCGGACAGTCGGACGCCGAGCTCGCAGTCCTCGGCGAGGCAGTGCGCGTCCCAGCCGTTCGACCAGTCCAGGCGTTCCTTCGTCACGAAGACGGTGTTGCCGCCGAGCGGGATGAACTTCGACCCGGCGTGGAAGTGCAGGCGCGAGCGGAACCAGAAGTAGTACTCGAGCACGTTCCGGAGCGACCACCAGCTCGACTTGAAGTTCATCAGCTGCACGCCGCCCTGCACGACGTCGGCGTCGGTCTCCTGGAAGCGCGAGTCGACCAGGGAGAGCAGCCGCGGGTAGACCTCGTCCTCCGCGTCGAACACGCCGACGATGTCGCCCGTCGCGTACTGGAGCGCGAGGTTCATCGCCTTCGGCTTGTTCTTCGGCGCGGTGTCGTCGACGACCACCTTGATGAGTTCGGGGTGCCGGGCCGCGGCGGCACGCACGACGGCGTCCGTCTCGGGGTCGTCCTCGCCGACGATCGCGATGATCTCGAAGTCCGGGTGGTCCTGCTTCGCGAGCATGTCGAGCGTCTCCCCCATGACGTCCTGCTCGTGGCGGCCGGGGACCAGCAGCGTGAACCGGTGCGCCGCCGGGCGCGGCGTCTGGCTGAAGCTCGTGGACTTGAGCGCGTCGCGCGAGCGCCAGGCGTGCAGCATCCACCACAGCGTGGTGAGCGCGATGATCGTGAGCAGCACGGAGATCGCGATGAGGGCCGAGTACCCGACCCACTCGCCGACCGACCAGGCGGCCTGCGGGAGCTGACCCGAGCCTCCTGTCGGGACGTCGGTCGTGCCGCGGTTCGGGACGCTCGACGGAGCCGTCCCCTCGTTCGGCTGGAGCAGCGGCCCTGCGGCCGTCCACAGCGTGGCGGAGATGGTCATTCGGCGAGCTCCTTCGCGTGAGCGTCGGTGGAACGGAAGACGAGGGCCTTGTACGCGGCGAACCGGAACGCGGTGCCGAGCACGAGACCCACCCCGTTGCCGGCGACGTTGTCGGCGAGGGTGGAGGTGAAACCGAGGACGTAGTGCGAGACGAACAGGCACGCTGCGGCGATGCCGAGCCCGATGAGGTTCGTGACCGCGAACAGGAGCCCCTCGCGGAGGGTCTCGCGGCGGCCGGTCTGCCGCTCGGCCCGGAACGTGATGAACCGGTTGCCGATCCAGGCCACGGCCGTGGAGACGACGGCGGAGACGATCTTCGCGGCGATCGGCCCGTCGGGCATCACGGTCGCGCGGAGGAGGTTGTAGACGCCGAGGTCGATGACGAAGCAGACGGCGCCGATGCTGCCGAAGGAGACGAGTTGCCGCGCGAGCACCACCAGGCGCGCGACGGCCGCGCGCGGAGGGACGGGTACCGCGCCGGTTGCGGATGGCACCACAACGGGGGTATCGGTTCGGGTCATGCCCCCGATTCGGGGGGCTTCTCGAGGCGGTTTGGGTGGGGTACAGACTTACGGATGGTTCTGCCAGTTTCGCGACACCCGCTGTTCACATGCGGGTCGCGGTGGACGCGCCCCCACGACGCACTGGAGGCGCGGTGCCAGCTGGCACCGCGCCTCCAGGTCGGGGCTGGTCGCGTCTACGCGGGGCGCGACGCCGGGCTGACGGTCTTCGACGCGTCGCGCTCCGGGATGTCCCCCAGGGCTGCGTCGATCGCCGCGAGTGCGTCGGCGTCCAGGCGCACGCCCGCGGCCTGCACGTTGTCGGTGACCTGCTCCGGACGGGACGCGCCGACGATCGCACTCGCGACGTTCTCGTTCTGGAGCGTCCACGCGATGGCGAGCTGCGCGAGGGTGAGGCCGGCCTGGTCGGCGACGGGCTGGAGGCGCTGGACGGCTTCAAGGACCTCGTCGCGCATGAACCGCTTGATCATGTCGGCGCCGCCCTTCTCGTCGGTGGCGCGGGAGCCCTCGGGCAGCGGCTGACCGGGCTTGTACTTGCCGGTGAGCACGCCCTGGGCGATCGGCGACCAGACGATCTGGCTGAGGCCGACCTGCTTCGACGCGGGGACGACCTCGCCCTCGATGACGCGCCACAGCATCGAGTACTGCGGCTGGTTCGAGATGAGCTGGAAGCCGAGCTCCTTCGCGAGCGCGGCACCGGCGCGGATCTGCTCGGCGTTCCACTCGCTGACACCGATGTACAGCGCCTTGCCCTGGCGGACGACGTCGGCGAAGGCCTGCATCGTCTCCTCGAGGGGGGTCTCGTGGTCGTACCGGTGCGCCTGGTAGAGGTCGACGTAGTCGGTCTGCAGCCGCTCGAGCGACCCGTCGATCGACTCCATGATGTGCTTGCGGCTGAGGCCGACGTCGTTGTGCCCCTTCGGCCCGGTCGGCCAGTAGACCTTCGTGAAGATCTCCAGCGACTGGCGGCGCTCGGCCTGCAGTGCCTCCCCGAGGACGGTCTCGGCGGCGGTGTTGGCGTACGTGTCCGCGGTGTCGAACGTGGTGATGCCGGCGTCGAGCGCTGCCCGCACGCATTGGGTGGCGACGTCGTTCTCGACCTGCGAGCCGTGCGTCAGCCAGTTGCCGTAGGTGATCTCGGAGATCTTGAGTCCGGAGTTGCCCAGGTACCTGAATTCCATGCTCCCGACGCTAGCGGGCTTCCCCGCGCCGTGAGGGGCCGTGCGAGTACCTGGGTGCGGGGGCGCGCTGCGCGCGCGGGGCGGGGGCGAGCTGGAGGGGATGCGCGAGCGGGCGGAATACCCACGGGACCACGCTGGGACCGGGGCCGTTTCGCCCGCTCGCGCCGCGCCTCCCGAGCCCTTCGGACGCGCAGGCGGCGGGGATGCGCGAGCGGGCGGAATACCCACGGGACCACGCTGGGACCGCGCCGGTTCCGCCCGCTCGCGCCGCGCCTCCCGAGCCGCCTCGAGCCGGCCATCCGTCCACAGGCGGTCGCTTGCACCAGCCGTCCACAGATCAGGGCGGGCGCCACTCGCACAGTGCCGCCGGCGGCCACGCTGGCCGCATGCATGTCGACGCGACCTTCCCGATGGCCCTCCGCGGCCGGCCGTTCCGCGTGCGCGAAGCCCTGCACCGCGGCGTCAGCGTCGGCCGACTCCGATCACGAGCGTTCCTCCGCCCGTTCCACGGCATCCGCGCCTGGACCGGTCCGCAGACGCACGACGAGCGCGCACGAGCGGTGCAGCCGCGCCTGCGCCCGGACCAGGCGTTCAGCCACACGACCGCCGCAGCGATCCTCGGCTTCCCGCTCCCGCGCCGGCTCGAGCGCGATCCTCGCGTCCACGTGACGACGATCGGGACGGACCAGGCGCTCCGCGTCCGTGGGACGATCGGGCACCGCGCTCGCCGCGGCAGACTCCGGGTGGTCCACTCGGGCACCGCGGCACTGACCCACCCGGCCGACACGTTCGTCGCGCTCGCGACCCTCCTGAGCCGCGACGAACTCGTCGTGGTCGGCGACGCGATCATCGGCTGGCTCGGCTGGTGCGACCACGCCGAACTGGTCGCCGCAGCTCGTCGCTACCGCGGGGCGAGGGGCATCCGTCGCGTCCGAGCAGCCCTCGCCGAGATGCGCCCAGGGTCACGTTCGCCCGGCGAGACCCGGCTCCGACTCGCCCTCACCCGGCGCGGTCTGCCGCAACCCGCCCTGAACCACGACGTCGTGGCGGACGGCCGGTGGGTCGCCTGCGTCGATCTCGCGTACCCGGACGCCCGTGTCGCGATCGAGTACGAGAGCGACCTCCACCGCACCGACGATCGCACGTTCCGCAAGGACATCACGCGGGGTGAACACCTGAAGGAGGCCGGCTGGTGGCTGCTGCGCGCCACCGCGGACGACGTGGGACCGGCGATCGAGGCGCTCGTGGCGCGCGTCCGTCGCCTCCTCGACGGCGTCTCGACCGGGAGGCACGACCCACGTCCGACACGCCGTCCAGCGTCATCGAGATGAACATTGGTTGACGCTTCAACCAAACACGTGCAGAATGGGCTAGCATCAACTTCGATGCAGGCGCATGGAATCGTGGTTCCGCCCGGCGCCTGCTCGGGAACGCAGTCCACACGCTTCGAAGGAGTCACCATGACGCTCACCGCCTCGACCATCCCCGGCTACCAGACCGGTACCTGGAAGATCGACCCCACCCACTCCGAGGTCACGTTCTCGGTCCGCCACCTCGCGATCAGCAAGGTCAAGGGCAAGTTCGAGACCTTCGACGCCACCGTCGTCACCGCCGAGAACCCGCTCGAGTCGACCGTCGAGGCGAACATCGACGTCGCGTCGATCAACACCGGCCAGGAGCAGCGCGACCAGCACCTCAAGACGAGCGACTTCTTCCTCACCGAGGAGCACCCGCAGCTCACCTTCCGCTCGACGAGCATCGAGGCCAAGGGCGACGACCTGCACATCGCCGGCGACCTGACCCTGCGTGGCGTCACCAAGCCGGTCGTCCTCAAGGCCGAGCTCGGCGGCTTCACGACCGACGGCTACGGCCAGGTCAAGTTCGGCGCCGAGGCCACGACCAAGATCGACCGCACCGAGTTCGGCGTGAACTGGAACGCTGCGCTCGAGGCCGGTGGCTTCACGCTCGGCAACGACGTGACGATCAACCTCGACGTGCAGTTCGTCCTCCAGGCGGCCTGACACCTCGTCCCTCCTGACCCCCGAAGGTCATCGCGTTGCGCGTGACCTGAGGGACATCGAACCGCAGGACACTGCAGTACCCGAAGCGAACGGCCCGGCTCCTCCCCCACGGAGTCGGGCCGTTCGCCGTTGCTGGGTGGGAGCTTTGGGGGGGTCTTGTGCCTGGTCGCTCGCGCGTCCCACGGTCGAGCGGGCGAAGTACGCGCGGTTCGCGGCAAGCGCCCGCCAGCTTCCGCCCGCTCGCCGCGACCGCGACGCGATCGGCTCCGTCGCGCGCGCCGGCGTCCCTGGTCGCGCGCGCCACACACGCCGATCGGGCGGATTCGGCACCGATGGACGTGGCACCCCCGCACATTTCGCCCGCTCGCCCGGCGACCGCGCGCAGTAGCGTGAGACCGCAGCGTCCGCCGACCGGCACCGGGCGACCGCCGCGGGGAATCGGAACCCGAGCTGGAAGGTTGCAGGGGAACACACGGGAACCCGCCTCCGGGCCGGTCGTCGAACACCCACCAACACGCAGCACCCCGCACCCCGCACCCGCAGGACCCACGAACAGGAGCACCACCATGGCCACCGACTGGATCGCGCTGCAGGCACTCGCGGCAGCCGAGTTCGGCCGCCGCGTCGCCGCCGTCACGGACTGGGACGCGTCGACCCCCGACTCCGAATGGACCACCCGAGACCTCGTCCGACACGTCGTCGAGGAGCAGCGGTGGATCCCGAAGCTCCTGACGGGGTGCGACTACGCCCAGGCCGAAGCGGATCTCGAAGCGGTCGGCTCCGACCTCGCGGCCGAGTGGGCGAAGTTCGCGGCCGAAGCCATCGAGGCGTGGCAGAGAACGCCCGCTGACACGCCGGTGCACCTCGCCACGGACGTCGTCCCGGCCGGGCAGTACCTCACCGAGCAGACGAGCGACATCACGATCCACACGTGGGACCTCGCGCGGGCGACCGGCAGCGACGAGACCCTGCCGGACGAACTCGTGCAGGCCGTGTGGGAGCACTTCGAGCCGCAGATCGAGGACCTCGCCGCGACGGGCCTCTACGCCGCACCGGTCGACGTCGGCGAGGACGCGCCGCTGCAGGTCCGCCTCCTCGCGGTCACAGGGCGCGATGCCAGGGTGGCGGCATGACCGAAACCGCCCGCTCGGCAACCCCCGAAACCGCCCGCTCGACGAGCACGAGCACCCCGACCACCCGCCTCGGCGCCTCCGGCCTCCAGATCAGCTCCGTCATCCTCGGCATGATGTCCTACGGCGACCCCGACAAGGGCGCCCACGAGTGGAGCGTCGGCATCGACGAGGCCCGCCCCTTCGTCCGCCGCGCCTACGACCAGGGCATCACCACGTTCGACACAGCGAACGTCTACTCCGCGGGCAGCTCCGAGGAGATCACCGGCACCCTCCTCAAGGAACTCGCCCCGCGCGAGGAGGTCCAGATCTTCACCAAGGTCTTCAACCGCATGCGCCCGGGCCCCAACGGCGCCGGACTCTCGCGGGCGGCGATCATGCACGAGATCGACGCCTCGCTGACCCGCCTCGGCACGGACTACGTCGACCTGTACCAGATCCACCGTTTCGACCCGCACACCCCGGTCGAGGAGACGATGGAGGCCCTCCACGACGTCGTGAAGTCCGGCAAGGCGCGCTACATCGGCGCGAGCAGCATGTGGGCGTGGCAGTTCGCCGAGATGCAGCACATCGCGGAACGGAACGGCTGGACGCGGTTCGTCAGCATGCAGGACCAGTACAACCTCCTCGAACGCGAGGAGGAGCGCGAGATGCACCCCTTCTGCACCCACACCGGCGTCGGCGTGATCCCGTGGAGCCCGATCGCCCGCGGCAAGCTCGCCCGTCCCTGGGACGCGCAGGGCTCCGGCAGCAGGGCCGACACCGACGAGTTCGGCAAGACGCTCTACAAGCAGGACGAGGACGCCAACCGCGCGATCGTCGACGCGGTGCAGCAGGTGGCCGAGGCGCACGACGCGAGCATGGCCCAGATCGCCCTCGCGTGGGTCATGCGGCAGCCCGCGGTCTCCGCCCCGATCGTCGGCGCGACGAAAGAACACCACATCGACGACGCGGTCGCTGCGACGACGATCGAGCTCACGGACGACGAGGTCGCCCGTCTCGAATCCGCGTACACACCCCGGGTGCCGTCCGGTTTCTGACGCACCCACCGGACGGACGGACGGGAGGCGCGGTGCCAGCTGGCACCGCGCCTCCCGT
Source organism: Curtobacterium sp. SORGH_AS_0776 (assembly GCF_031453355.1). Lineage (NCBI taxonomy): Bacteria > Bacillati > Actinomycetota > Actinomycetes > Micrococcales > Microbacteriaceae > Curtobacterium > Curtobacterium sp. SORGH_AS_0776. The sequence continues at coordinate 1,889,188 of NZ_JAVIYU010000001.1, read as the reverse complement.
CCGTCAGACGGTCGCGTCCGGAATCCGCCGCTCGCCGCCCAGCCGCGCGATCCGCACGAGCGCCGCGCGCTCCGTCCCCGGCTGGTGCCCGAGCACGGCACCGATGCCGTCGAGCACCACGCCCGCCGTCCGCCGGACCGGGAACTCCACCGGCCCGACCGCAGGCGTCCGCAACCCGAGCATCGAGCGGTGCCGCGGATCGAGGGAGACGACCGCGCCGTCGAAGAGCGCCCGGTACCCGGGGCGCAGCAGGCGCGCGAGCGGCGGGTCCTTGATGAACCGGACGACGTCGAGCGTCCGTGCGGTCGCGACGAGTTCCCCGCGGTCGAGGTACCCGTTCATCTGGGCGCGGAGCTCGGCGTCGGACTCAGGGGCGTCCTCGACGCCCATCAGCCGGCCGGCGATCGCCCACTCACGGACGTAGGCGTCGGCGCCGCCGGGGATGGGTTCGCCCCACAGCTGCGCACTGCGGAGGAAGGCGTCGGTGAACGCGAGGTGCACCCACCGGGCGAGGTCCGGGTCGTTCGCGGCGTACGGCTTCGTGACCCCGTGGCCGTCGACGTACTCGCCACGGACGCGCTCGTGGAGCTTCCGGACCCAGGCGCTCGCGGACCGGGCCGCCGTGGTGTCGCCGTGCGAGACCGTGTAGATCCAGCGGATGGTGCCGGCGAGGCGGCCGAACGGGTCCTCGCGGTAGCGGGAGTGGTCGGCGACGCCGGCGAGCGCCCCGGGGTGGAGCGCCTGGACGAGCAGGGCACGGACACCCGCGAGGATCGTCTGCTTCCCACCGTGCACCGACCAGGTGGCGGAGCCGGGCCCGAAGAACCCGGCGTCGGTGCCCTGTTCGAGCTCGTCGATCCAGGCCGGGCGCTCCGCCGCACCACCGGTGAACGTGTCGTTGAGACGGGATCGGAAGGCATCGGCGACAGAGGGCATGACGCCATCGTCCGTCGTGCCCCTGACAACGCGCTCGGGTGGCCCGCTAGGTTGGTCGGCGTGAGCATCGACACGCCTCGTCCCTGGCTTGCCTCGTACGCCCCGGGGGTCCCGCACGACATCGACGAGCCGACCGGCTCCCTGTACGACATCGTGGAGGGGTCCGCCAGGCGCTTCCCGAAGAAGGTCGCACTCGAGTTCTTCAAGCGGACGACGACGTACGCCGAGCTCGAGGAGCAGATCCTCCGGGCGGCGAACGGCCTCCGCAAGCTCGGGGTGACCGCCGGCGACCGGGTGGCGATCGTGCTGCCGAACTGCCCGCAGCACATCGTGGCCTTCTACGCCGTGCTCCGCCTCGGCGCCGTGGTCGTCGAGCACAACCCGCTGTACACGCCGCGCGAGCTCCGCCACCAGTTCGAGGACCACGGCGCGAAGGTCGCGATCGCGTGGGACAAGTCGGTGGCGACGCTGCAGGACTTCCCCTCGGACGTGAAGCTCGACGCGATCGTCTCGGTCGACCTCACCCGCGCGATGCCGCGCGGGACCCGGATCGCGCTGTCGCTCCCGGTCGCGAAGGCCCGCGAGTCCCGGGCGAAGCTGACCACCAAGGTGCGCGGCACGACGCCGTGGGACGACCTCGTGTCGAACCGGAAGCTGTCGAAGCGCCACCCCCGACCCGCCACCGACGACGTCGCCCTGATCCAGTACACGTCCGGCACGACGGGCGTGCCGAAGGGTGCGGTGCTGTCGCACGGCAACCTCATCGCGAACGCCGCACAGGCCCGGGCGTGGGGTCCCGCAGATCCAGCCCGGTGACGGCAGCGTGGTCTACGCGGTCCTGCCGATGTTCCACGCCTACGGCCTGACGCTCTGCCTGACCTTCGCGATGAGCATGGCGTCGCGGCTCGTGCTGTTCCCGACGTTCGACCCGGCACTCGTGCTCGCCGCGATGAAGAAGCACCCGCCGACGTTCCTGCCGGCCGTGCCCCCGATCTACGCGCGGCTGCAGCACGCGGCGGACTCCGCGAAGGTCTCGCTCGAGGGGATCGAGATCGGCATCTCCGGGGCGATGGCGCTCTCGAAGGAGGTCGTCGAGCCGTGGGAGGCCCGCACCGGCGGCTACCTCGTCGAGGGCTACGGCCTGTCCGAGTGCTCCCCCGTCCTGCTCGCGAACCCGGTGTCCCCGGCCCGGCGCCTCGGGTCGATCGGCCTGCCGCTGTCCTCGACCGAGGCGCGGGTGGCCGACCCGGACGACCCGACGAAGGTCCTCGGGACCGACGAGCCGGGCGAGCTCCAGGTCCGCGGGCCCCAGGTGTTCCGTGGGTACTGGGGCAAGGCCGAGGCCACCGACGAGGTCTTCACGCCGGACGGCTGGTTCCGGACCGGTGACATCGTGGCGATCGACGCCGACGGGTACGTCCGGATCGTCGACCGCCTCAAGGAGCTCATCATCACCGGCGGGTTCAACGTCTCCCCGACCGAGGTCGAGGACGCCCTGCTCAAGCACCCGAGCGTGCGCGAGGTCGCGGTCGTCGGGATCACCCAGGGCGGCAACGAGCAGGTCGTCGCTGCCGTCGTGCCGAAGGACCCCGCGACGTTCGACGCCGATGCCCTGCGGGCGTGGTCGCGCGAGCACCTCGCCGCGTACAAGGTGCCCCGCCGGGTGGTCGTGGTCGAGGACCTGCCGCGCTCGATGATCGGCAAGGTGCTGCGGCGGAAGGTGCGCGACCAGATCCTCGGCGAGTAGCGGCGCACCCGCGGCGGCGCGCCCGAAGCCCCGGCGGCGCACCCCTGGCGGCGCGCCCGCATCGTTAGGCGCGCGTGCGCTCCGGCACGGCCAGGACCGCCAGCCCGACGACCACCAGCCCGATGCCGACCCAGCCTCCGGCACCGAGGTGCTCCCCCACCACGAGCACGGCGAGCACCGCGGCCACGACGGGCTCGAACAGCGACAGCAGCGTCGCGACCGAGGCGCTCACGGACCGCAGCCCGACGGCGTACAGCGAGTGCCCGAGCACCGTCGGCACGAGCGCCAGGTACAGGAACACCGGCCAGTTCGCCGCGACCCCGAGCGACGCCTGCCCGCCCACGACGGCGAGCACCACGAGCGGGACCGCCGCGAGCCCGAACACCGCACCGACGAGTCCACGCTCACCCGGCAGGGACGCGCGAGCCGGCAGGGCCGCGCGAGCCAGCAAGGAAGCACGGTCCGCCACGGACACACCGCCGGGCAGCGCGACGGGAACGGACACCGCACGCATGCCCCGCGCGACCGCCCACGAGTACAGCGCGTACGTCAGCCCAGCGAGCAGCGCACTCCCCAGGCCGAGCACGAGCGACCCGTCCCGGTCGGCACCGTCCGACGCACCCGCGCCCGCGCCCGCGTGCGCGGAGGACCGCGCGAGCGTCACGACGACCATCCCGACCACGCTCACCAGGGTGGCGACGACCCACCTGCGCGTGACGCGCCTCCCGTCCGCCACCCACTCGACGACCCCCGCGAACACGGGCGACGACCCGATGGCCACCGTCGTGCCCAGCGCGACGCCCGCGTCGGCGAGGGCCGCGTAGAACGCGACCGCGTAGACGACGAGCGACGCCGCACCGAGCAGCGCGCAACGACGACTCGCCGGGTCGGCGACCGCGCGGAGCGTGCCGCGACCGGCGCCGAGGGCGAGGACGATCCCGCCGAGGCCGAACGTCACGGCCCCGAACACGAACGCGGGGACCCCGGGCGCGAAGTGCGTCGCGGTGCCGGTGGTCCCCCACACGGCCGCGGCGACGAGGACCGCCGCGAGTCCACCGACGGGCCTGGAGGCGCGGCTCGCGTCCGCCCCGCCCGTCACGACACGTGGACGCTCGGTCGGCGGTTCACGTCGGGTTCCGCCTCGCGCAGCACCTCGCGCGTCACGGGCGCGACGTCACCGACGCCGGTGAACACGAAGCGGATGGCGTTGCGGATCGGGCTGCCCTCGTTCCACTCGAAGTAGATGCTCGGGACGACGCCGGCGATGTCCCGGATGGCGAGGAGCGTCGACGCGATCGTGTTCGGCACGTTGCCCGACCGGACCTTGAGCACGCGGTGCCCGTGGATGACGTGGCCCTCGACGACGAGGTCCTCCTCGAAGTCGGAGGAGTCGGCGGGCAGGACCTCGAGGAACATCGTCGGCACGCGGGCGGGGATGCCGGAGTCGCGGCGTTCCTCGCGCCCCTTCGACCGGTACGCCTCGGCCGTGCCGGCACCCGGCTCGTTCGCGATGATGCAGACCGAGCTGAACTGGTCGGCGTCGGCCTCGATGAACTGCCGGGCGGTGGCGTCCAGCTCGATCGACGACGCACGAAGCTCGAACGACCGGCGGACCCGGGAGACCAGCGAGACCACGACGATCGCGATGATGAAGATCGCGGCGATCCGGACGCCGTCCGGTCGCTCGATGACGTTCGCGACGGTCGTGTACACGAATACCACGGCGATGATGCCGAACCCGATCGTGCGCTTCTTCTGCTGCTTGCGTCGGGCCGACAGGGTCACCGCGACCGCGGCGCTCGTGATGAGGACGAGCACGCCCGTGGCGTAGGCGCCGCCCTGCGCGTCGACGTTCGCCTGGAAGATGATCGTGATCACGAAGGCGATGAGCGTGAAGATGATCACGAGTGGTCGGGTCGCCCGCGCCCACTGCGGTGCCATGCCGTAGCGGGGCAGGAACCGGGGCACGAGGTTGAGCAGACCCGCCATCGCACTCGCACCGGCGAACCACAGGATCGCGACCGTCGAGAAGTCGTACACGGAACCGAACACGCCACCGAGGTACTCGTGCGCCAGGTACGCCAGCGCCCGGCCGTTCGCACCGCCGCCCGGCTGGAACTCGTGCTGCGGGATGAGGAACGTCGTGACGATCGACGAGGTGATGAGGAACGAGCTCATGATGACCGCGGCGACGGTGAGCAGGCGCTTCGTCCCGCGGATCCGGCCCTCGGGTCGGGCGCTCGTGTCGTCGGACGCGTCACCGCGCACCTGCGGCATCACCGCGACGCCGGTCTCGAAGCCGGACAGGCCCAGCGCGAGCTTCGGGAAGACGACGAGGGCGATGCCGATCATCACGAGCGGGTTGCTGTGCTGCGCCGTGAGGCCGCTCCACCAGTCGCTCGCGACCATCGGGTGCTCGAACACGTGCCACAGGGACACCCCGACGACGACCGCGTTGAGCAGCAGGTACACCGCGACGAGGGCGACCGCGATGCCGATCGCCTCCTTGAAGCCGCGGAGGAACACGACCCCGAGCAGGAGCAGCAGTGCGAGCGTGAGCGGCACCGGGATCTCGGTGAACCAGTGCGGCGTGAACGGGTTCTCCGCGATGTGCGCCGTCGCGTCCGCCGCGGACAGCGTCATCGTGATCATGAAGTCCGTCACGGCGAACCCGAGCAGCACGAGCACGAAGAGCTTGCCGGCCCACCAGGGCAGGAGCTTCTCGAGCATCATGATCGAGCCGGCGCCCCGGAAGCTGTCCTGCGCGACCCGGCGGTACACCGGCAGGGCGCCGAACAGCGTGACGAGCACGAGCACGATCGTCGCGATCGGCGACAGGAGCCCTGCGGCGAGCGCGGCGATCGCGGGCTGGTACCCGAGCGTCGAGAAGTAGTCGACGCCCGTGAGGCACATGACGCGCCACCACGAGTGGGTCTTCTCCACCTCGACCTGGTGCGGGCCCTGGTGCGAGGCGCCCTGGTCGGCCCCGTGCAGCATCCAGCGACGCACACGGGTGCTTCGGTCGAGGGGAGGCTCGGTCGCGTCGCGTTCCGCGGCCCGCTCGGCGTCTGTCGCGGTCACGGACACGATCGTAGGCCGTCCTAGCGCCGTGGTCTCGCGATCACCGCCGCGACACCGGCCACCACGAGCAGGACCCCGGCGGTCAGGCAGGCCCCGAGCAGGAGCGTCATCGGGTCGACGGTGAACCACGGCAGGGCGCTCACGGCCATCGCGGCGGCGAACACGAGGAGGACGACCCCCCAGAACACCGTGCCGAAGCGGGGTGCGCGGCGCGGGCGGCGAGCGGGTGCCGGGGCCCCGTCGAACGGGGTGGTCGGGGTGGCCCGGTCGTACGGGGTGGTCCGGTCGTACGGGGTGGTCGGGTCGACCGGGGTGGTCCGGTCGTCCGGGGTGGTCCGGTCGTCCGGGGTGGTCTCGTCGTTCGTCATCGTCTCGTTCCTCACTGGTCGACGGTCACGGCACGCGGCACGTCGACGCCGCCGCCGATGACCCACACGTGCACGGTCGTGGTCTCGGCGGCGTCCGCCGATCGCGCTGCCCGGTTCTCGACGGTCGTCGTGCCGAGCGCGCCACCGAGGCTGTCGTCCGCGTCGTCGTCCGGACGGAGCTCGACGCCGTACCCGACGCCGCTCACCCGGACCCGGACGGGTGCGTCGGTCGGCAGCTGGACCTCGGCTCCCCCGGCTCCGAGCCAGAGGTTCACCGTCCCGCCGCCGTCGGCCTCGTCGAGCCCGCGGAGGTCCAGCGTCGGCCCACCGACCACCATCGCGTAGTTCCGCTCGGTACCCGGCCGGACGTCGTCCACCCGCCAGGTGGTCCCGCCGACGACCGTGACCTGCGTGCCGGTGGGCAGCACCCCCGTCACGACGAGCGCGACGACCCCGATGGTCGAGAACAGCCCGAGGCCACCGCTCTCCCGTCCGCGTACGCCGGCCACGACGGTCGCCACGGCGAGCACGGCGACCGCGGCGGCGATCCCGAGCACCGGCACGGGCAGGTCGGTCTGCTGCGCCCACACCGCGACGCCGGCTCCGACGACGAGGGCGAGGCCCAGGCTCACGGCGACGTACCCGGCGCCGGGGAGCCGATCGGCTCGCTCCGCTCGCCGTTCCGCCTGACGCTGCCGTTCCGCGCGCATCCGCTCGGTGTGCTGACGGTGTCGGTCCGCCGCGGAGGTCGTGTCCCACTGCCAGGAGGCGCTGCTCGCCCCCGCCGCGGACCCACCGGGAGCGACGTGGTCGGGTCCACCCGCCGTCGTCGCGCCCGTCGCCGCCCACGGCGTCGGCGCGGGGTCGTCGGCACTCGTCCAGAAGTCGCGCCGCGTGCCCGGCTCCGCCGGCTCGCCGTGCGCCGCCGGCTCACCGGCCGCCGCCTGGACGCCGGCTGCCGACTGCGAGCCCCGGCGCGCCAGGACCACCACGAGCCACACGGCGCACCCCACGAGGGCGATCGTCCACGCGGTCCCGAGCGTGGCCGAGAGCCAGCCGGGCATCCCCCACGCCACCGGGACACCCTGCCACCAGATGCCCTGGACGGCGGGGACGAAGGTCAGCACCACGAGGACGCCGATGGCGATGAGCGCCGGGTCGAGCACCCCGCGGACCATCCGCTCGACGTGGATGCGTCCGGACGAGTCCGGCAGCAGCGCCCACCCCGCCGCGTAGGCGAGGAACACCGGGCCGCCGAGGAGCGCCACGACGATCGCGACGCCCCGCACCACGAGCGGGTCGAGCCCGGTGCGCTCGGCGACGGCGCCGCACACGCCGGCGAGCCAGCGGTCGTCGGACCGGGTGACGTGGATGCCCCGGATCCAGTCGAAGAACCGTGTCGCCGACGCGGGGCCGCCGGTGTCCTGTTGTGTCATGGCCACCAGCATCGTGGCCGTCGACGGTCGGCACCATCGGGGTTCACCCTGATCGTCCCCTGATCTCCGCCCCGGAGCCCGCGATCGGCGGACCCGGGGTGCCAGGATTGGCCCATGCCGACCGCCACGATGTCCCGCCCGGCCCTCCGGGTCGTCGGTGGCGTGTGCGGCGGGTTCGCTGCCCACACCGGGCTGCCCGTCGGCGCGGTGCGGCTCGCGACCGCGGTGCTGGCGGTGTGCGGCGGGGCCGGTGTCCTGCTCTACGCCTGGCTCTGGGCGACGACGCCGAGCCAGGGTCCGGCGACGCCGACGTCCCTGCGAGCGGTGCTGACCCGTCCCGCAGCGGACGCCGAGGCCGCGCCGGACGAGCCCGCGCGCCGGGCGCCGGTCGTGGAGATCCTGCTCGGCATCGCCCTGCTGACGGCGGGCGGCGCGATGGTCGCCTCACGGCTCGGCGCCGACGTCCCGCTCGCGTTCATCGTGCCGGCGATCGTCGTCGCCACCGGAGCGGCACTCGCGTGGCGGCAACTCGACGCCCTCCGGAACGTCCGCGCCGCGGGGTCCTCCGCCCTCGTCGTCCGGGCCCTCGGCGCGCTCGTGCTCGTCGTGCTCGGCATCCTGCTGTTCTTCACCTCGAGCACGCACCCGAACGTCTGGACGGTCCTCACCGCCGCGACCGCGGTGCTGCTCGGCGTCGCCGTCGTGGTCGCACCCTGGGTGGTCCGGCTCGTCCGCGACCTCGCCGAGGAGCGCGCCGCCCGCGTGCGGGACATCGAGCGGGCCGAGATCGCGGCGCACCTGCACGACTCCGTCCTGCAGACCCTGGCGCTCATCCAGCAGCGGGCCGAGCCGGGCTCCGACGCCGCACGGCTCGCGCGGGCCCAGGAGCGCGAACTCCGGTCGTGGCTGTTCGCCGAGCAGGCCGAGCCGACCGCCGACCTCGGGGCCCAGCTCCGGGCGACCGCGGTCGAGATCGAGACCGAGTACCCGGCGCAGGTCGAGGTGATCGCGATCGGTCCGGCGCGGGCCGACCTGCCCGAGGGCATCGTCGCGGCCGCCCGCGAGGCGATGCTCAACGCCGCTCGGCACGCCGGCGGGACCGTCCGGGTGTACGCCGAGACCGCCCACGACCGCGTGGAGGTCACCATCGGCGACCGCGGGCCGGGCTTCGACCCCGCGGCCGTCCCGGAGGGCCGCTACGGCGTCCGCGAGTCGATCGTCGGCCGAATGCAGCGCATCGGTGGCACCGCGACGATCGCGCCGGGGCCGGGACGCACCGGCACCGAGGTCCGTCTGGTCCTCCCCCTGACCGCCCCCGACCGGCCGACCGAGGAGCACCCGTGACCGACGACCCCACCGCGCAGCCGCAGGCCGCACCGCTCACCGTCGCCATCGTCGACGACCACTCCATCTTCCGGGCCGGCGTGCGCGCCGGGCTGCCGCCGCGCCTCCTGGTCGTCGGTGAGGCCGCGACCGTCGACGAGGCCGTCGACCTCGTCGCCGCGACCCGACCGCGCGTCGTCCTGCTCGACGTCCACCTGCCCGGCGGTGCGGGCGGTGGTGGCGCCGAGGTGATCGCACGCGCCGCCCCGGGCCACCCGGACACCCGGTTCCTCGCGCTGAGCGTCTCGGACGCGGCGGACGACGTGGTGCGGGTGATCCGGGCGGGAGCGCGCGGGTACATCACCAAGAGCTCGTCGGAGGCCGACGTCGCCGAGGCGATCGACCGCGTGGCTGAGGGGGACGCGGTGTTCTCGCCGCGGCTGGCCGGTTTCGTGCTCGACGCGTTCGGCGCGGTGAGCGGCGAGACCGCGCAGGTCGACACGGAACTCGACCGCCTGTCGGCGCGCGAGCAGGAGGTGATGCGGCTCATCGCACGCGGGTACGCCTACAAGGAGGTCGCCGCGGACCTGTTCATCTCGGTGAAGACCGTCGAGACGCACGTGTCGAAGGTGCTGCGGAAGCTGCAGCTGTCCAACCGGCACGAGCTCACGGCGTGGGCGCTCCAGCGGAAGCTCCTCTGAGCACCCGGTCGACGCCTCACTTCGAGCTGATGCGGGTGTACTTGTTCACCGACCACGGCACGAACACCACCAGCATCACCGCGATCCCGATCAGCACCGTCACGATCGGGTGCTGCATCGTCCAGATGTCCGGCACCGGTGCCGAGCCGACGTTGCCGAACAGCTCGCGGGCGGCCTGCACGAGCGACGACACCGGGTTCCACTCCGCGAAGACCCGCAGCACGAGCGGCAGCGTGTCGCTCGGGACGAAGGCGTTGGAGATGAACGTCAACGGGAACAGGATCATGAACGAGGCGTTGTTGATGACCTCGGGCGTCTTGACGCTCATGCCCAGCAGCGCCATCACCCAGCTGAACGCGTAGCTGAAGAGCAGCAGCAGCGCGATGCCGGCGAGGAACTCCAGCGGCGACGAGTTCACCCGCCACCCGACCGCGAGCCCGGTGAGCATCATGATCGCCATCGAGATGCCGTTCAGCACCAGGTCGGAGTTCGTCCGGCCGACGAGCACCGCTGACGCCGACATCGGGAGCGTGCGGAACCGGTCGATCAGCCCTTCCTTGAGGTCCTGCGCCATCGCCGAGCCGGAGAACGTCGCGCCGAACACGACCGTCTGGGCGAAGATCCCCGCCATCAGGAACTGCGTGTAGTCGGTCCCCTGCACCTGGATCGCGCCGCCGTAGACCTGGCTGAAGAGCAGGACGAACATGATCGGCTGCAGCACCGCGAACACGAGCATGTCCGGCGACCGCTTGATCTTGATGAGGTTCCGCTTCGTGACCGTCCAGCCGTCCTCGAACCAGACCGCAGTGGGCGAGGTGACGAGGACGGGCAGCTGCCGGCCGAGTGCCGTGGCGGGTGTGGTGGCGGTCATCGTGCCGCCTCCTTCTGCTTCGTGGCAGCCGGGTCGACCGCATCGTCGTCCGTCGCCGCGTGGCCGGTGAGCCGGAGGAACACGTCGTCGAGGGTGGGGCGTCGCATGCCGGCGTCGTGCAACTCGATGCCGGCGTCACCGAGGTCGGCGAGCACCCGCTGGAGTGCCGAGGGTCCGGCCTCGACCGCGATGGCGTGGGTCCGGCCGTCGCCGGAGGCCTCGACCTCACCGACGCCGTAGCGACGCAGGACGGTCGTGGCGGCGTCCGCATCGGCCTGGTCGACGAGCGTGACGACGACCCGGTGGCCGCCGACCTGGGCCTTGAGGTGGTCGGAGGTGCCCTCGGCGATGACGGTCCCGCCGTCGATCACCGCGATGTCGTCGGCCAACTGGTCGGCTTCTTCGAGGTACTGCGTGGTGAGGAGCACCGTCGTGCCCTCGGCCACGAGCCCCTCGATGACGCCCCAGAGCGCGAGCCGGCTGCGCGGGTCGAGCCCGGTGGTCGGCTCGTCGAGGAACAGCACGCGGGGGTTCATCACGAGCGCTCCGGCGAGGTCGATCCGCCGCCGCATGCCGCCGGAGAATCCCTTCACGGGGCGGTCCCCGGCCTCGGCCAGGTCGAAGACGTCGATGAGCTCGCGAGCCCGTTCCCGCGCCGTCCGACGACCGAGGTGGTAGAGCCGCCCGATCATCTCGAGGTTCTCGAACCCGGTCAGGTTCTCGTCGACCGCGGCGTACTGGCCGGAGACCCCGATGGACCGCCGGGTTGCCTGCGGGTCGGCGATGACGTCGATGCCGTCGATCGTCGCCGTGCCGCTGTCCGGCGTGATGAGCGTGGTCAGCACCTTCACCGTGGTGGTCTTGCCGGCACCGTTCGGCCCGAGCAGCGCCTTGACGGTGCCCTGCGGCACCACCAGGTCGAGCCCGGCCAGCGCGTGCACGGGACCGGACTTCGATCGGTACGTCTTGGTCAGCCCGGAGGCTTCGATGATGGCCATGTCGCTCCCTTGTCGAGCATGGAACATATCAGGTGGTCGGTACCGACCGTGACGCGCTACACGTCGAAGTCACCACCGAAGTCGCTGAAGCCGCCGCCGAAGTCGGATCCGCTGTCGCCCCAGCCCGCACTCTCGAACCCGCCGCCGTCGGACGCGCCGCTGTCGGACGCGCCTCCGTCACCGGAGTCGGCACCAGTGTCCTCCGAACCACCGTCACCCGCAGCATCGGTACCGCCGTCGAACGATCCGGGGTCCGGCAGGAAGGCGCTCATGATGGCCGAACCGATCACGTAGCCGGCGACCGTCCCGAGGATCGAGGCGCCGATCATGCTGCCGAACGAGGGACCGGAGCGCTGCCCGGCGCCGCCGAACATCCCGCCGCGACCGTTCCCGACACCACCGAGCGAGCGCTCCATGAACCCGGGCTGCCGGATCTCGGAGCGCGTCGCGGCCTGGGCCAGGGAGCGCGGGTCGTCGCCGCGCGGGGCCTCGCCGGCCGGCGCGGACCGGGTGAACTCGTCGTAGACCATCCGACGCTGCTCGTCCGTGAGCTTCGCGAAGGCCTCGGCGTGGACCTCCTCGATGCGCTCCGGCGGGGCCGTGCGGAGCAGGTAGCGGTAGCGCTCGACCGCACGCTCGTCGTCGGTGGACGCCTGCTGCCCACCGGTCGGGCCGCCGCCGCCCCACTGCGGCGTGCCGTACTGGGCGCCAGCCGCCGGCGCTCCCGTGGGCGTGGGCTGGTGGTAGGACTGCTGGCCGTAGCGGTACCCCTGCTGCTGCGGCTGTCCCCACTGGTTCTGCTGCGCGGCGCCGTTCTGGTCGCGCTCCGGACGTCCGAGCAGGCGGTCGAGGAATCCCATGGTCGATGCTCCTTCGGGTGCGCCCCGCCGGCGGCGGAGCAGTGCGGCCCGCCGTGGAGCGGTGCCGTGGACTGCCACCCTAGGGAGCGCCGGCGACCACTGACTGAACGCCCGCACAGAGTCACCCGAGAGCCGGCGGTTCGTCACGCGCCCACCTGTGGGCCGGGAGGCGCGGGTCGGGCCCGCACCGCGCCTCCAGGCCCACAGGGGTGACGCTCAGACGGCGGCGAGCGCCGCCGTCCACACGGCGTGCAGTTCGTCCGCCGCACCCGGGTGCGCCACGAGGAACGGCTCGCCCGCCGGCGGGAACCCGTCGACGGGGCCCTCCCGGGTCAGCACGACGCCGCCGGCCTCGTGCACGAGCAGCACCGCAGCACCGTGGTCGATCGGGTCGAACGCCGACACGCACCCGCCGATCCCCCGCCCGGCCGCGACCTGCGCGATCGTCAGCGTCCCGGACCCCTGCACCCGCAGCGTGCACGAGCGGGCCGCGAGGGCGTCGAGGAACGCGCCGAACCCGGGCCACGGCCGGTGCCCGTCGAGCTCGGTCCCGACCACGGCTCCGGCGAGTGCCCGCGGGGCGTCGTCGAGGCGCAGCGTCCGGTCACGGAGGGTGGCTCCGCGGCCGCTCCGGGCCTCGAGCACCTCGCCGCGCCACGGATCGGCGACGACGCCGACGAGCGGACGACCGCCGCGGGTGAGACAGAGCGACATCGAGGTCCACGGCACCCCGTTCGCGAGGTTCGTCGTCCCGTCGACCGGGTCGAGGTACCAGCGGTGCCGGTCGCCGGGTGCCGCGCCGTACTCCTCGCCGGTGAAGCCGTGGGTCGGGAACACCGTCCGGACCCGGGAACGGACGTGCTGTTCGACGAGCCGGTCGACGTCGGTGACGAGGTCGGCCGGGTGCGCCTTCGTGGTGACCTCGCCGACGGGGTGCTCGCGGGTGAAGGCGATCACCTCGTGGGCGATCCGGTACGCCAGTGCTTCGGCGCGTGAGGCCACCTCGGTCTCGGTCGGATCGCGGTCGCGCTCGGGCCAGCCGTCCCGTTCCGCCGCTGCGAGTGCCGCTCGGACCGCGGCGACGTCGTTCGTGGTGATCGAGTCGACGCCGGACATGGCGGCCCAGACCGCCGGCTCGGGGCCGTCCACGGTCCACACCGACACGAGGAGGCCGAGGTCGTGCGCGGCCCGGACGGTGCGCGGGGTGAGGAACGCGACGTCGAGGTTCAGCGTCGAGGGCGCGAGCGGCGCCAGGTCCGCCGGGGTCGGCGCCTCGAGCGACTCCCACGCGAGCCAGACGTCGGCGTCCGGGAGGACCTCGCGGACCGCCGCCATCGCGTCGGGCGCGCCGCACCACGCGACGCCGGTGCTCCCCCGGTGCGCCGCGACGGTCCGCGCGGCGACGAGGGCGTCCTCCGGGTCGGTCAGGTCGACGAGCAGCGAGGTCCGGCAGCCGTCGAGCCGTTCGAGTGCGGCGTCGAGTCGTGGGATCCGGTCGAGGCCGTTCCCGAGCCGGGCGACGTCGCACCAGTCCACCTCTGACACGCGTCGGGCATCGCCCCACATCCGGCCGAGGGTCTCGTCGTGGAGCAGCACGGCGACGCCGTCGGCGGTGCGGCGGACGTCGACCTCGATGGTGTCGGCGCCGAGGGCCTCGGCGACGGCGATGGCCGGCAGGGTGTTCTCGCGCCGGACGCGCGGCGCACCCCGGTGGGCGACGAGGCGGGGCCGACGTACGACGCGCCCGGCGCCGGGGATCGTGCCGGTACCCGCGGCGGCCGGCGCGACCGTGGCCATCGGGCCGCTCTCGGTCGCGGGTGCGTCCGCGGTCGCGGGTGCGTCCGCGGTCATCGGGCTGCCTCCACCAGGACGCCGTCGCGGTACACGAGCACGTCACCGATCCGGACACCGGTCTCAGTGCCGACCGCCGGCGCGACACCGGTCACGAACGCCCGGAGCTCGGCACCGTCGGCGGCGAGCACCACCTCGGCGAAGTGGCCGCGCATGAGCACGCGCACCACCGTCGCGCGGACCGGTGACCCGTCGGTGAGCGTGACCTGCTCCGGCCGGACGAGCACGGCGTCGTCGGCCCTGGGCACCACCGACGTCGCGGCTAGGAACCGTCCGGCGACGACGCTCGTCGACCCGATGAACGACGCGACGAAGCCGGTGGCCGGACGTGCGTACAGCTCGGCGGGCGCGGCGATCTGCTCGATCCGTCCGTCGTGCATGACCGCGATCCGGTCCGAGACGCTGAGGGCCTCGTCCTGGTCGTGCGTCACGATCACGGTCGTGATGCCGAGGCGCTGCTGGATGCGTCGGATCTCGTCGCGGACGCTCACCCGGAGCTTTGCGTCGAGGTTGGAGAGCGGCTCGTCGAGCAGCAGGACGTCCGGCTCCTGCACGATCGCTCGGGCGAGGGCGACGCGCTGCTGCTCGCCGCCGGAGATCGCCGTCGGCTTCGATCCGGCGTGGTGCGTGAGCCCGACGAGCTCGAGCGCCTCGCGGACCCGCTCCGTGGCCTGCTGTCTCGGCACGCGTCGGGTGCGCAGCGGGAACGCGACGTTCTGCGTCACGGTCATGTGCGGCCAGAGTGCGTAGTTCTGGAAGACCATCGCGCTCGGCCGCCGCTCCGGGCCGAGCGTCGTCACGTCGCGGTCCCCCATCGTGACCACGCCCCCGTCGGCGGGCAGGAACCCGGCGACCATGCGGAGGGTCGTCGTCTTGCCGCAGCCGGACGGGCCGAGCAGCGAGACGA
The DNA here is from genome assembly GCF_031453355.1 of Curtobacterium sp. SORGH_AS_0776. Taxonomy (NCBI): domain Bacteria; kingdom Bacillati; phylum Actinomycetota; class Actinomycetes; order Micrococcales; family Microbacteriaceae; genus Curtobacterium; species Curtobacterium sp. SORGH_AS_0776. Next base: position 1,874,109 of record NZ_JAVIYU010000001.1, on the reverse strand, counting down.
GCTCGCCCTTCGCCACATCGAGGTCGATGCCGGCGACGACGTCGCGGCCGCCGAGCGTCTTGCGGAGTCCACGGACGGTCAGTCCGCCGTCGGGCGTCGCGTCCGGACGCACGGCCGGGTCGGTGCGTGCCGGGAGGCGCGGTTCGCGTTCCGCGAGGATCGTTGCGTCCGTCATCGGGTCGCCTTTCGAGCTGGGATCGGTCCGGGACGGACGCGCGGTCGGGCCGGGACCGGTCGGTCTGGTCGGTCGGGTGGATCGGGTCGGTCGGTCCGGGCGGGTCATCGGATCTGGAACCCGTCCGCGAGTCGGCCGCCCATGATGTGCTTCCGCGCGAGCGTCATGAGGACGACCGAGGGGATGCTCAGCGCGATCGCGAACACCGCCGAGACCTGGCGTGGGGAGTTCAGCACGAGCGAGTACATCGCGGTGGGCATCGTCATGTAGGTCGGGGCTCCGACGAGGTAGGTGCCCTGCGCCTCGTCGAACGAGGCGAGGAAGCTCATCACCACGGCGACGAGGATGCCCGGCCACGCGATCGGGAACGTGACGCTCCAGAACGTCCGCCAGCGGCTCGCACCCGCGTCGCGCGCCGCTTCCTCGAGGGAACGCGGTACGGCGGAGAACGCCGCCGCCGGGAGCCAGGTCATGAACACGACGCAGCCGAGGACGTGCACGATGAGTATCCCGGTGACCGTGTTCATGAGGTTCAGCGCGGTGAACATCGCGGACATCGTCACGAAGAGCCCCATCTTGGGGAAGGCGTTCGTCGCGAAGAGGCCGACGAGCACGAGCCGCCGCCCGGGGAACTCGATGCGGCTGATCGCCCACGCCGCCGGCAGGCAGATGACCGCGGCGATCGCGACCGTGAGCGGGGCGAGCACGAGGGAGTTCTGGACGGCGACACCGAGGTTCGGGTCGTCGAACACCCGCCCCCACCACTCGAGGGTCCACCCATCCGGCAACAGGTTCGGGTAGGTCCACGTCGTCGCGAACGCCCGGACGGCGAGCCAGAGCAGTGGACCGGCGATGAACACGGCGAGGACGACGGCGGCGGCCCATACGAGAGCGGTGCCGGTGAGACGACGGATCACGACCGACCCTTCTGCTTCTCGAGCTCGCTCGCGTTCGACCGGACGGTGGAGCGGAGGTAGAACACGCTGGCGGCGGCGGCGAAGGCGAAGACGACGAAGGCCATCGCGGTCGACTGCTGCGGACGGTTGTACGCCTGGAAGTACTTCGAGATGTCGACGCCGAGCATCGTCGGCGCGTTCGGTCCGGTGAAGTACGGCACCGTGAAGGCCCCGAGCACCCCGATCACGGTGAACGTCGTGGCGATGACGAGGGGCGTCCTCGCCATCGGCAGGAGCACCTGCCAGACCACACGCCACGTGCTCGCACCGGCGTCCCGGGCGGCCTCGATGAGCGCGTCCGGGGTGCCCTGCAGCGCGCCGGCGACCATGAGGACCGCGAACGGCAGGCTCGTCCACACGCTGCCGAACACGACGGCGACCAAGGTGTACCCCCAGACGGGGACGTCCACGCCGAACTGGGCGCCGAGGCTGCGGAGGAAGCCCTGGGCGTCGGTGAACGTCAGGATCGACCAGCTCGCGATGACGACGGGCACGAAGATCGGGACGACGGCGAGCACGCTGAGTGTCTTGCCGAGGAACCCGCCGCGGAGCCGCAGGATCACGGCGACGACCACGGCGAGTGACACGGTCACCCCGGTGGAGAGCGCCGTGACGCCGAGCGTCGCCGCGAGGTCCCGGAGGAACGTGGGATTGCCCAGCAGCGTGCCGTAGACCGCGAGCGAGAACCCGTGCACCGTGTCGCCGCCGATGTCCGCGAGCGCCTGGTTCAGGCCGCCGGTGAAGCCGAGGCTGAACAGCGCGGCGTTGACGACCGGGACGCCGACGAACAGCACGACGACGAGGACCGGGGCGGCGACGAGTGCGAGGCCCTGCCACCGCCGACGGCGGTCCAGGCGTTCCTGGGTGGTGGGCCGATGCGCGGTGTCCGGCGTGCCGTGGCCGCGGGACGGGGCGGCCGGGAGGCCCGGGGCGGAGTCGCCGCGGGCCTCCCGGTCGACCGCCGGGCCGTGCTGGACGGTGTCCGTCACTGCGGGACCTTCGCGTCCCACGCCGCGTTCATGTCGGCGGCGAAGTCGCTCTGGAAGCCGAGGCGGAGGTTCGAGGGGTCCGCGTCGGCGAACTGCTCGGAGACCGACTTCGGCAGCGAGTCGAGCGGGACGACCGGGTACCCGGAGACGGCGCTCGCGACGAGCTGCTGTCCCTTCGAGCTGAGGACGAAGTCGGCCAGCTCCTCGGCGGCGCGCTTCTTGGCGGCGGGCTCGGTCTTCGGGATGCCGAGGAAGCTCGCGCTGCCGGTGAACGAGGGGTCGGCGATCTGGACGGCCTTGACGGTCTTCGGGATCACGCCGGTCTTCTGCGAGGTGATGAACTGGTCGCTCCAGACGGGCGCCATCGAGATCTGCCCGCTGCCGAGCAGCTGCACGACCTGGTCGTTCCCGTTCGGGTACACGCCCTTCTGGTACGTGGAGGGCCCGAGGTCCTTCAGGGTCCGGAAGCCCTCGTCCCACTTCGACTCGAGCGACTTGTCGTACGTGGTCTGCATCGTCTTCTGCTCGGACGCGGTCAGGTACTTCGCGAGGACGGTCGCGACGAACGAGCCGCCCGAGCCGCCGGACGACGGGGAGTTGTACGCGAACTGCCCGGGGTTGTCCCGGATCCAGGAGAGCAGGTCGTCGAGGGTCTTCGGCGGGTCGGAGACCTTGTTCGAGTCGTAGGCGAGCAGGACGCTGGAAGCACGGTACGGGATCGCGCTCGTGCCGCCCTGCTGCTTCGTCGCCTCGGGGACGTCCTTGAGGTTCGGGATGCTGCTGTCGCTGACCTTCGTGAGGAGTCCGGCCTTGCCGGCGGTCGAGACGAACCCGGCGTCGACGAGGTCGTACGCGACGTCCTTGCCCGCCTTGACCGCGGTGGCGAGGTTCGCCTGGGTCTGCGCGTCGTGCTCGCCGTGCAGGTCGATGCTCGTGCGCACGGAGATCGTGGGGTGCTGCTCCTCGAAGGCGGGGATGAGTGACTTCTCCCAGAGGTCCTGGACGTTGGTGTCGCCGCTGATGAACACGGTGAGGGCGGTCGTGCCGCTGCTGGAGTCGGCGGCGTTCGAAGCGTTGGCGCTCTGCACGCAGCCGGACAGTGCGACGGTCGCGACGGCGGCGATCGCGAGGCCGGCGAGGGCTCGGGTCTTCACGGCGGTGGTCTCCCTGGGGTGTGGGGTGTGGGGTGCTGGGTGTGGGGTGGCTTGCGGAGTGAGTGCGAGTGTTTGCGGGAACGTTCCCGCATGTGCGACCAGTGTGACGCCGCGGGGTGAACGGCGGGTGCCGTTGGGATCGCCCGCGGATGAACTCCGCGCGGCGCGCACGGTGCCGACTCCACCGACCCGTGCGAGGTTGCCCACCCCGTGTCCGCCTATAACCTCGCACCGAGTGGCCACGTCCAACTCGACTGAATCGCCCCGCACGGTGCCGCGGCGACACCCGCAGCCGACGACCTCGCACGGAGCGACCACGCCGCACTCAGACGTCGGCCGGCGCACCGTGCGGGTTCCCCCTCGGTCCCACGAACCCACACGGTGCGAGGTCGATCAGCGTCAGCGCGACATCCGCACGCCCGCTCTGCGGAGCTTCGCGCGCAGGACCCACTCGTTCTGCAGGTCGGACCAAGTCAGCCTGAGCACGAAGCGAACCTCGGGGAACGACCGGAGCCGGTCCTCCCGGATCTTCTCGGCGACCAGCGCCTGCGCGGGGGTCCGTCCACGGAGGTACTCGCTCTTCTCGTACTTCACCGCCCCGTCGAACTCGATCACGACACCGGCGTCGGGGAACCAGAAGTCCACGACGATGTCCGGCTCTCCCGCCGCACGGAAGCGGTGTTGGAGCACGGGCGCGGGCGTCCCGAACTGGTCGAACCGCGCGCGAGCGAACGACTCCCCCGGAGAGTCCGACGCGCCGTCCGCGAACTCGATCGCGCGCAGGGCACGCCGCCGTCCCTTCTGCCCTCGTCGCTTGGCCGCCGACCGCACCGATCCGCGGTCGACCCCGCGCCGGAGGACGGCGTCGAGCGCGACGACCGCATCGGCGAACGGGAGGGTGAGCGCGAGGTCGGTCGCCAGCCGGTCGAGGGCACAGAGCAGCAGTCCGTCGGGAGTCGCGACGACGGTCCGGTTCCGCTCGGGGTCGAGGTCCGCGTGCACCACGAACGTCGCGTTCGTGGTGCGGCGGTCAGCCCCGCGGGAGGTCACGTGGATCCTCACCGGCGGGGGCGTGAGGAGCGGCACGCCGAACACGACCGCCGCCGACACGTGCGACACCAGGTCGCCGGGCCGGACCCGGTCGGCGAACGCGCGCACCCGCACGTGGTGGCGGCCGGTGGCGTTCAATCCGGCCCACGCCGACGTCTCCGCGTAGAGGCCGCGTGCGACGCGGGTGAGTTCTCCTGCGGCGGCTCGGCGACGGATGACCTCGGACTCATCGGGGCGTCGTGCGGAGGTTCGGTAGGTGATGACTTCGGGGGCCGGTGCGAGTTTCAGATCGATCGTCATGCGCCGATGCTCGACAGTCGCATCCCCGAGCCGGACCCCGTCGATGACAACGGTGGATGGTCTCTCCTGCCTCGACGATGTGGACGAGCAGCCCCGGGCGCGAGACTGCGAGAATGATGGGGTGAACACACGCACCTGGGGTTGGCTCGCAGCCGTCGTCGACGTCGTCCTCATCGTCGTCTTCGCGCTCGTCGGTCGGTCGTCCCACGGCGAGGGCAGCACGGCTCTGGGGGTATGGACGACCGCGTACCCGTTCCTCGCGGGGTGGGCGATCGCCTACGTCACGAGCGGTGCGTGGTCTCGTCCGCTCCGGTTCTGGCCGACCGGCGTCGTCGCCTGGATCCTCACGGTTTTCGTCGGCATGGCGATCCGTGTCGCGACCGGCCAGGGCGACGTGGACGGCAACCCCCTGCCGATCTCCTTCGTCATCGTCGCCACGATCGTCCTCGGACTGTTCCTGGTCGGCTGGCGTGCGATCGCTCAGGGCGCCATCCGTCTCGTCCACCGACGCACACGCGCCGAAGGCAGGCCCGCAGGCCGCGGCGGTGACACCGCAGACGGCAACGGGCCGCAGGAAGCCGCAGCGTCCGACGCGTGAACGGCACCCGCGGGTCACAGCCGACCATCCTCGACGTCGCCGCCCGCGCCGGCGTCTCGAAGTCAGCCGTGAGCCGCGTGCTCTCGGGCACCGGTCGGTTCTCCGACGAGACGCGGGAACGGGTGGAACGAGCTGCCGCCGAACTCGGCTACGTGGCGAACGCGATGGCTCGGGGACTCGTGAGCGGCCGAACGCACACCATCGGCATGCTCGTGCGAGATGCCTCGTCGATGGTCTACACCGCGCTGCACGCTGTCATGGAGCGTCGCGCGTCGGAACTCGGGTACCGCGTCGTCACCACGACCGGCGTTGGTCGTGTCGAGGACGAGAAGTCCGCGCTCGCGGCGCTCGTCTCGATGCGGGTCGACGGACTCGTGGTCTGCAGCGGCCTCATGCCAGCGGCGGACATCGCCGAGTTCGCACCGCGCATCGCAACCGTCGTCGCCGGACGTCCGGAACTGCACCCGGCTCTCTCCAGCGTCTACTGCGACGAGACCGACGGCGGAGCGACCATCGCCGACACTGTCGCGAACGCCGGCCACACCACGGTCGTCGTCCTGACAGTCCCCCTCGACAACGCGATCACCCAGCACGCGCGCTCGAGCGCGATGGTCGAGCGACTCCGCTCCCGTGGAGTGCGCGTGATCGACATCGACGCGAGCTTCGTCCGCACGGCCGACGCCCTCGCCGCCGACGTCGTCGACGCCGTGGCCGAGTCCGGGGCATCGGCGGTGATGTGCCCCACCGACCGGCTCATGCTCGACGTGTGCGACGCTCTCTCCAAGCGGGGCGTGCGGGTCCCGGCGGACGTGTCGGTCACCGGCTTCGACGGGGTGTACCCGCTCGCGAACGACTGGATCGGGTTCACGACGCTCGAGCAGCCGATCGAACGGATCGGCCGGGAGGCGATCGACCTCGTCATCGGCCGCATCGACGATCCCGCTCGGCCCGTCGAGCACCGATCGTTACGCGGCACCGTCATCCCCGGGCGCACGCTGCTCCGACGCTGACCGCCGGACTCAGCACCGTGCGAGGGTGGTCGTCCGGTGGCCTGTTCATCCGGCGCGCACGGTGCGCGGTCGATCAGCTGGTGCGGCCTGCGGCGGCCGGTGCGAGGCTGGCGCAAGGGACATCGTGCGAGGTTGATCGGGCCGTGCGCCGGCCGCGGCTCGGTGCGGTGAAACAGCGACGCACGGAGTGGTCAGGCTCGCACGGCACGGCGAGCACCGCACACGACCGCACGCAGCCCGACCCGGCCCGCCCCCGACCGCACACCGGTCAGAACAGCCCGGCGCGTGGTGCCTCCGGCCCGTCGAACCCGCGGAACATGTCCGACACCAGGGCCTCGATCTGCGGCTCGACGAGTCGTTCGACCGCCTCGGCGATCCGCGGTCGGTGGTCGATGAGCGCCAGGCAGACCGCCGTGCCGGTGGAACGGGCGCACTCGTCGGAGAGGGCGATCTCGTGACGGAGCGCCGACTTCGCCTCGTCCGACAGGGGTTCGCGCGGCGCCTGCTCGTGCGCGCCCGTGCCGGTCAGCTCGCCGAGGGTGAAGAGGAACGGCTCCCCCGGTGACGGCTCCGGGTCGACGTCGAGGCCCTGGAACTCCGGCTGCAGGCCCTCGGTCGGCTGGTACCCGGCGTGACGCTTGCGTGCCGCGGCCCGCTCGAGTTCGCGCTGCAGCAGGGGCAGGTTCTTGGCGGTGTAGTCGTCGACGGCGTCCTCGATGATCGTCGAGATGCGGCCGATCAACGCGTGCTGGACGGCGTGCGGCACGTCCGGTCCGAAGCCCGCGGCGGTGGCGATCGGTGAGCCGGTGCACTTGCGGCAGATGCGTGTCCGGGGCCGCGCGGTGCCGATCTGCCAGCGGGGCAGCCAGCGCAGCCAGACCTCGACAGCGCTGCGCACGCGTCCGTCGATGCCGTCCATGCTCCAAGCGTAGGCCTGGAGGCGCGGATCACCCCCGGCATCCCGCGGAAGTCGACGAAACGGCCGGGTCGTCAGTCCTTCGGCTCGGTCACGAAGTCGATGAGCTCCTCGACACGACCGAGCAACTGCGGCTCGAGGTCGGCGAAGGTGCGCACCTGCCCGAGGATCCGCTGCCAGGCCCGGGCGATGTCGGCCTGCTCGGCGGCGGGCCATCCGAGCGCCTGGCAGATGCCCTTCTTCCACTCGATCGAGCGCGGGATCGTCGGCCACGCCTGGAGTCCGACGCGGGCGGGCTTCACCGACTGCCAGACGTCGACGAACGGGTGCCCGACGACGAGCACGTGCGCGCCCCACTTCCCCCGCATCACGGCGTCGGCGAAGCGGGACTCCTTCGAGCCCGGCACGAGGTGGTCCACGAGCACGCCGACACGACGGTCGCGCGACGGCCGGAAGTCGTCGAGCACGTCGGCCAGGTTGTCGACGCCGGAGAGTTCCTCGACGACGACGCCCTCGACCCGGAGGTCGGCTCCCCAGACCTTCTCGACGAGTTCGGCGTCGTGCTTGCCCTCCACCATGATCCGGGAGGGCAGTGCCACCCGGGCGCGCTGCGACTCCACGGCGAACGATCCGGACGCGGTGCGGAGGCGACCACCGTCGGACGCGTGCCGGACCGCCGGGACCGAGCCGCGCCTCCCGGAACCCGCGCCGTCCGCCGGACCGGCACCCGCACCGCCAGCCGGAGCGCGCCGCCCCACCGGCGCCTGCGGGCGGCCCAGCGTGACGAGCTCGCCCTCGAGCAGGAACTGCCCGCTGAAGGGGAACGACCGGGTGCGTCCCTTCCAGTCCTCGAGCTCCACGTTGCCGGCCTCGAGCCGCACCACGGCGCCGGCCCAGCCGGTCGTCGGGTCCTCGAGGACCATGTCCCGCTCGAGCGGCACCTGCCGCACCTTCTGCACCCCGCGCGAGCGCCAGTCGCCCGAGAGCACGTCACTGCCGTACCGGTCGTCGTCCACCCGCACGAGGGTACTGTCGTCCCGGGCCCGGACGACGTCGACCGGCCGCACACCCCACCATCTCGACGGAAGGCACACCCTTGCGCGCTGCGATCATCCACGCCCAGAACGACATCCGTGTCGAGGACCGCGACCAGCCCGACCTCATCACGCCGAAGGACGTCGTGGTCAAGGTCGTCGCGGCGTGCGTGTGCGGGTCGGACCTCTGGCCGTACCGGGGCGTCACGCCGACGAAGCAGCCGCGTCCGATCGGCCACGAGCTCGTCGGCGAGGTCGTCGCGGTGGGCGACGCCGTCACGGACCTGCACGTCGGCGACTTCGTCATCTCCCCCTTCACCATGAACGACGGCACGTGCCAGGCCTGCCGCCACGGCATGACGACCGGCTGCGACCACCTGTCCGGCTTCGGCGGGAAGGACGCGTACGGCGACCCCGTCGGCGGCGCCCAGGCCGAGTACGTCCGCATCCCGGACGCCTCCGCGACGCTCGTCGCGGTGCCGGGCCCGGTCGACCCGGCGCTCGTCCCCTCGCTCCTCACCCTGTCGGACGTCTTCTCCACCGGGCACCACGCCGCGGTGTCGGCAGCCGTGGGCCCCGGCAAGACGGTCGTCGTGGTGGGTGACGGCGCGGTCGGGCTGTCCGCCGTCCTCGCCTCGAAGCGGCTCGGTGCCGAGCGGATCATCGCGATGAGCCGGCACGCCGACCGACAGGCGCTCGCGCGCGAGTTCGGCGCGACGGACGTCGTCGAGGCGCGTGGCGAGGAGGGCGTCGCGGCGATCCGCGAGCTGCTCGACGGCGACCTGGCCGACTGCGCGGTCGAGGCCGTCGGCACCGAGGAGAGCATGGACCAGGCACTGCACTCGGTCCGCCCGGGTGGCAACCTCGGCTTCGTCGGGGTCCCGCACGGGGTGCCGACGATCGGCACGCGGTACCTCTTCGACACGAACATCACCGTCGCGGGCGGCATGGCCCCGGCGCGCAAGTACATCCCCGAGCTGCTGCCGGACGTGCTCTCGGGTGCGATCGAGCCGGGCCGTGTCTTCGACCTCGAGCTCCCGCTCGACGAGGCGGCGGAGGCGTACCGCGCGATGGACGAGCGTCGCGCGATCAAGGTGCTGCTGCGTCCGTAGGACCCGTCCGCGACGTCGACGTCCCGCGCCGCCCGTTCGGCGCCGCGCGTTCCGCTCCGCACGTTTCGCGGAGCGGAACGCGTGTTTCGAATCGGTAAACAAACCTTTCAGTAAAGAAGGTTGTCCGTTACAGTCCTCGACATGACCACTCGAGGACGCACCCCCGGCCAGCCCGGCCTCCTGCGTGTCCTCAACGACCGGGCCGCGCTCGAGCTCCTGCTCGACGACGGGCCGCTCACCCGCAACGAGATCGCCCAGCGCACCGGGCTCAGCAAGCCGACCGCGGCCGAGATCATCCGGCGGCTCGAGGCGGCGGCCCTCATCCGCGAAGCCGGCACCGCATCGCAGGCCGGTCGCCGGGGCCCGAGCGCGGTGGTGTACGAAGCGATCACCGACCGCGACCTCGGCGTGGCGGTCGACGTCCAGCTCGTCGACGTCCGGAGCACCGTGGTGGACGCCGCGGGCCGGACCTTCCCGGTCGCGACCCACACGATGTCCCCGGCCGAGATGCGCGCGCCCGGTGCCGACATCGTCGCCGCCGCGATCTCCCGGGCCGCGGCGGCCGCGGGCGTCGACCCGGACCTCGTCACCGCGGTCGGCGTCGGGGTCCAGGCGAGTGTCGACCACGCGACCGACACCCTCATCTTCACCGACGGCCTGCCCGGCTGGCCCCGTGACCGGGTCGCCGCGACGCTCTCCGCCGCACTCGGGGTCCGCGTCGTCATCGAGAACGACGCCAACCTCGCGGCGATCGCCGAACGGAACATGGGCGCCGGACGGACCCCCGGGTCGTTCGCCCTGTTCTGGATGGCCGAGGGCCTCGGCATGGCGCTCGACCTCGGCGGCCACCTGCACACCGGCGCGTCCGGTGCCGCCGGCGAGATCGGCTACCTCGGCGTGCCCGCAGACGCACGCTCCATCGACCCGACGGCCACGATCGTCGCGGACCTCATCTCCGAGTCCGCGATCATCGCACTCGCCGCCGAACACGGGATCACGGCACCGGACGGCACCGCTGCCGACTGGCGCCAGGTGCTCCCGCAGCTGCCCGGGCTCCCCGAGCAGCACCCGTTCACCACCGCCCTCGGCGAGCGTGTCGGGCACAACGTGCTCCCCGCCCTCGCCGTCGCCGATCCCGAGACGGTCGTGCTGCACGGCCCGACCGGGATCGCGGGCGGACCCGCCCTGGCCGCCGCCGTGACCGCCTGGCTCCGGACCCGCACGCGCTGGTCCACCGCCGTCGTGGCCCCCGGCGTCCCCGACACCCCCGTCCTGCACGGTGCGCGGCACGTCCTCATCGACGTCGTCCGCACCGCGCTCGCGGACCGGCTCGAGCGCATCAGCGACGATGTGCCCGCACCGGACCCGGCCGAGCGCCCCTGACCAGCACCACCCCACCCGCACCACTCGAGGCACCATCACCCGGCCCTGTCCCAGGGCTCTTCGGCGCGCCCGGAAACGACGTCGCACGCCCGGATCCGTCCGGCGTGCGGCACCGCGACCGCACCGCGTCGGAGCGAGACCAGAGAGCGAGTACCGCAGTGTCCCTCCCCCAACCGAACGTCCCGCACCGCCGGACGTTCCGCCGCATCGTCACCGCCACGGCCGTCGCCGCCGTGGGCGCCCTCGTCGTCGCGGGCTGCAGCTCCGGCAGCAGCGCCGACTCGATCGAGAAGAGCGCACCGAAGGAGCTCAAGGGCACCGTGTCCCTGTGGCACTTCTTCACCGGTCGCGAAGCCGGCGTCGTGAAGAGCGCCGTCGCCGGCTTCGAGAAGGAGAACCCCGGCGTCACGGTCGACATCCACGCCGGCCAGGACGACGAGAAGCTGCAGAAGGCGATCTCGTCCGGCCAGAACATCGACGTGGGCCTGTCGTACTCGACCGCCATCGTGGGCAGCTTCTGCTCCTCGGGCGCCTTCCGCGACCTGTCGCCGTACATCAAGCGTGACGATGTCGACCTGTCGGACATCCCGAAGGCCGTGCAGTCGTACACGCAGTACAAGGGCACGCGCTGCACCCTGCCGGCCCTCGCCGACGTCAGTGCGCTCATGTACAACAAGCCGCTGCTCGCGAAGGCGGGCATCACGACCCCGCCGAAGACGCTCGACGAGCTCAAGGCCGACGCGCTGAAGCTCACCACGTACAACGCCGACGGGTCGATCAAGCAGCTCGGGTTCAACCCGCTCATCGACTTCTACGAGAACTCCCCCGAGCACTGGGCCCCGATGGTCGACGGCTCGTGGCTCGACGCGAAGGGCAACAGCGTGATCGGCACGTCCGACGCCTGGAAGAAGCTCATCACCTGGCAGAAGGGCTTCGTCGACGAGATCGGCTACGACAAGCTCAAGGCCTTCACCTCGGGGCTCGGCCAGGAGTTCGCCGCCGACAACGCGTTCCAGACCGGTCAGGTCGCGATGCAGATCGACGGCGAGTACCGCACCGCCTTCATCAAGGACCAGAAGCCGGACCTCGACTACGGCACCGCGCCGACCCCGGTGATGGACGGCCTCGGCAACTACGGATCGACCTACATCGCGGGCAACGTGGCGGGCATCGCGAAGGGGTCCAAGCACCCCGAGCTGGCCTGGGCGCTGCTGAAGTACCTCTCGACGAACACCGACGCGCAGGTCACGATGGGCAACGGGCTGAAGAACATCCCGACGCTCACCTCGGCCCTCGAGTCGCCGAAGCTCGAGGTCGACGAGAACTACAAGACCTTCGTCGACGTCGCGGGCGACAAGGACACGATGACCTCGCCGGGCACCGCGGACGGCGCCGCCTACATCGGCACCTTCACGAAGTTCTGGCAGGCGTACCAGCAGAACGGCGGCGACCTCGACGCGAAGCTCAAGAAGCTCGACTCGGACATCGACAACGCCAACCAGCTGGCTGGTCCGTGACCATGACCGACGTCACCACCCCTGAGACCGGCAGCCTGGAGGCGCGGCCCACCCGCGCCTCCCGGCCGCCGGCCAGCGCCGGGTCGCGTTCGACGGCCCCCGGGAGCCGACCACGTCGGCGCCGCTCCGCCGAGTCCCGCCGTCGCCTGGTCGCGCTGACGATGCTCGCCCCGGCCCTGGCGGGCCTCGTGATCTTCTTCGCGTACCCGCTCGTCGCGTCGATCTTCTACTCGTTCACGCGCTACAACCAGCTGCAGGAACCCGAGTTCGTCGGGCTGCTGAACTACCGGTTCCTCTTCACCCAGGACCCGCAGATCGGCCCCGCGGTCGTGAACACGCTGTGGTTCGTGGTCATCCTCGTGCCGGTCCGGATCGTCTGCGGGCTGCTCGTGGCGGGACTGCTCAGCCGCGCGAAGACGGCGACCGGGTTCTGGCGGACGCTGTTCTACCTGCCCGCCCTGGTGCCTCCCGTCGCGAGCGTCGTCGCGTTCGTCTTCCTGTTCAACCCCGGCACCGGCCCCGTGAACCAGATCCTGCGGGTGTTCGGCATCGACGGCCCGCTGTGGTTCAACGACCCCGCGTGGTCGAAGCCCTCGCTCGTGATCATGGGCGTCTGGGTGATGGGCGACATCATGATCATCTTCCTGGCGTCGCTCCTCGACGTGCCGCGCGACCTGTACGAGGCCGCGTCGCTCGACGGGGCGAACGGCGTCCAGCAGGTGCGGCACATCACGCTGCCGACGATCGCGCCGGTCATCGGGTTCGCCGCCGTCACGGGGGTGATCGCGGCCCTGCAGTACTTCACCGAGGCCGCCGTCGCGTCGGGCGTCGCCAGCGGCAAGGCCACGATCGGCGGAGGCACCGCGGCGCAGCTCGGCTACCCGGGCACCTCGCTGCTCACCTACACCGAGCTGCTCTACCAGCACGGGTTCGCGAACTTCCAGTTCGGCTACGCGTCCGCGATGGCCGTGGTGCTGTTCGTGGTCACCGCCGTGGTGCTCGTCCTCACAATGCGCCGCATCTCCGTCTTCAGACCCGAGGAGTCCTGATGACCGCCGTGTCCCAGTCCCCGCTCGCCCGGGCTCCCCGCCGTGCGGCGTCCGGCTCCGCCCGCGGTCCGCGCCGCAGCCTGCTGGTCTGGATCGCCGAGCACGCCGCACTCGTCGCGCTCGGCGTCCTGACCATCGCGCCGATCGTGTTCGTCATCCTGACGTCGCTGATGTCGAGCAACCAGGCACTCACCGCGTCGATCGTGCCGCGCCCGTTCGACTTCTCGAACTACGGCCGGGTGTTCACCGAACTGCCGCTCGTGCAGTGGTTCGGCAACTCGTCGATGTACGCCGTGCTCGCCACCGCGTTCATGCTCGTCAGCTCGGTCCCGGCGGCGTACGCGCTCGCCCAGATCAAGTTCCGTGGCGCGAACCTGATCTTCACCGTGATCATCGTCGCGATGCTCCTGCCCCCGCAGGTCACCGCGGTGCCGGTCTACGTGATGTGGTCCGAGCTGCACCTCACCGGCACGCTCTGGCCGCTCATCCTGCCGAACCTGCTCGGCGACGCGTTCAGCATCTTCCTGCTCCGTCAGTTCTTCATGACGATCCCGAAGGAGTACGGGGACGCCGCTCGCATGGACGGATGCAGCGAGTGGGGCGTGCTGTGGCGCGTGGTCGTCCCCATGGCCCGCCCGGGCATCGCGTCGGCGGCGATCTTCATGTTCTTCCACTCGTGGAACGACTACTACGGCCCGCTCCTGTACGCCTCCGAGAACCAGGCCGCCTGGCCGGTGGCGTACGGGTTGGCCACGTTCCGCGGCCAACACGGCACCGACTGGTCGATGACGATGGCGATGACCGTCGTCGTCATGGTGCCCGTCGTCATCATCTTCTTCTTCGCACAGAAGGCATTCGTCGAGGGCATCGCGCTCACCGGCGTGAAGGGATAGCACCACAGTGAAACTCGCAGTCATCGGTGGCGGATCCACCTACACCCCCGAACTCGTGGACGGCTTCGCCCGGCTCCGTGACCAGCTGCCCATCGACGAGCTGTGGCTCGTCGACCCCGATCCCGTCCGGCGCGAACTCGTCGGCGGTGTCGCGAAGCGGATGTTCGCCCACGCCGGCCACCCGGGCACGATCCACGTCACGGACGACGTCGTCGCCGGGGTCTCGGACGCCGACGCCGTCATGTTCCAGCTCCGGATCGGCGGGCAGGCCGCCCGGCACCAGGACGAGACCTGGCCGCACGAGGCCTGCTGCATCGGGCAGGAGACCACCGGGCCCGGCGGGTTCGCGAAGGCGCTCCGCACCGTGCCGGTCGTGCTCGAGTACGCGTCGCTCGTCAAGCGGTACGCCAAGCCGGACGCGTGGATCGTCGACTTCACGAACCCGGTGGGCATCGTCACCCGTGCACTGCTCGAAGCGGGGCACCGGGCCGTCGGGCTCTGCAACGTGGCGATCGGGTTCCAGCGGCGCTTCGCGAAGGAGTTCGACGTCGCTCCGTCGGCCGTCCGGCTCGACCACGTCGGTCTGAACCACCTGACGTGGGAGCGCGGCGTCCACGTGACGGACGGCTCCGGCGAGCGCGACGTCCTGTCCGACCTGCTCCGTGCCGACACCGGTGCCCTCGACCGGATGGCGGAGAGCGTGCACATGCCGGCCGACCTCATCCGGCTGCAGCACGCCGTGCCCTCGTACTACCTGCGCTACTTCTACAGCCACGACGTCGTGCTCGAGGAACAGCTGCACGCCCCCACCCGTGCCGAGGCCGTCATGGAGACCGAGCGGGCCCTGCTCGCGAAGTACGCGGACGAGTCCGTCGTGACGAAGCCCGCCGAGCTCGAGCAGCGGGGCGGCGCCTACTACTCCGAGGCGGCGATCGACGTGCTCTCCTCGATCCTCGGCGACCGCGGTGACGTGCAGGTCCTCAACGTGCGCAACGACGGCACGTTCCCGTTCCTCCCCGACGACCACGTGATCGAGGTCCCGGCCCGGGTCACCCGCGCGGCGATCACACCGTTGCCCGTCGCGCCGCTCGACGCCGACATGGTCGGACTCGTGTCGCACGTCGCCGGGTACGAACGCCTCGCCCTCGACGCCGCCGTGCGCGGAGGCCGCGACCGCGTGCTCCGCGCGATGTGGGCGCACCCGCTCGTCGGGCAGGTCGACAAGGCCGAACGGCTCACCGACCTGCTCCTGGCCGCGAACGTGGAGCACCTGCCGTGGACGCGATCGGAGCAGCTGACGTGGGCGGGCTGAACGGAGCCGGAGCGTCCGGGGGCGGCGTCGGCACCGCCCGAGCGACCCGTCCGCCCGCACCCGTCCCGCCGGCGCCGAGCGACGTCGTCCTGGCCGTCGACGGTGGCGGCAGCAAGACGGACGTCGTCGCGATCGCACTCGACGGTTCGATCGTCGGGCACGCACGGGGCCCCGGCTCGAACCCGCAGACCCGCGGGTGGGGACGTCGCCGGGCCGATCCTCGACGACGTCCGGGCGCGGGTCGTCGGCGACCTCGGCGACCGTCGGATCCGGACGACGCACGTGTACCTGGCCGGGCTCGACCTGCACGACGAACTCGTCGCGGCGACCGGGGCGCTCGCGCACTGGGAGGCCGACGGCGGCGCGCCGCACGTCCTCGACAACGACCTGTTCGCTCTGCTGCGGGCGGGGACCCTGTCGCCGGACGCCGCCGCGGTCGTCTGCGGCACGGGAATCAACGCGCTCGCCGTCCGGGCCGACGGCACCACCGCACGGTTCCCTGCCATCGGGGACGTCTCGGGCGACTGGGGCGGCGGCGCGTACCTCGGCAACCGTGCGCTGTGGCACGCAGCCCGCGCCGACGACGGTCGCGGACCGGCGACGGCCCTGGTCACGGCCGTGCCGGCGGCACTGGGTCTCCGCAGCGTCCGCGAGGTGACCGAGGCCATCCACTTCGGCCGCCTCGACCAGCGGGTGTTCAACCGGCTGTGCCCGGTGCTGTTCGAGGTCGCCAGCGCGGGTGACGCCGTGGCCGCCGGCGTTGTCGCGCGGCAGGCCGAGGAGATCGTCCTGCTCGCCGCGGTCGCGCTCGAGCGTCTCGGTCTGGGTGGCTCGGCCGCGAGCCCGGTGCCCGTGGTCCTCGGCGGCGGGGTGCTCGCGGCACGGGATCCCCTGCTCGTCGAGGGCGTCGTCGACGGCCTCGCTGCCCGGGTGCCCGGAGCGGTGCCGACGTGGGTGACCGATCCTCCCGTGCTCGGGGCGGGGTTGGCGGCGCTGGAGTCCGTCGGGGCCGACGACGCCGCGCTCGACCGCTACCGGCAGGCCGTGCGCTCCCGCGCCTTCGCGAGCACCACGGCGCTGATCCGCTGACGCGGCCGCGCGCCTGCGCGCCCGCCGCGCACGCGCCCGCGGCCGCCGCGCCCGCGCCGCGCGAGGTTTCGCGCCCAGCGACAGTCCACGGCCGCCCGGACCCGTGAACTGTCGCCCAGCACGAAACGTCACCACGCACGGACGGGAGGCGCGGTGCCAGCCCGCACCGCGCCTCCCGTCCGACCGTGCTCGCGCCCATCCCGTGGTCGCGCGCCCCGAGACTCGGCCGGGCGGACGAGATGCGGGCCGCCGGGCCGCGAAACTGTCCGCCGAGCCGAGACTCGGCAAGACCGCCACCGCGCGCCGCGCTACGCGCGCGCCAGCAGCCCCAGCATGTCGACCACCCGGTTCGAGAACCCCCACTCGTTGTCGTACCAGGCGACCACCTTCACGTGCCGCCCCTCGTCGACACGGGTGAGCAGCGAGTCGAACACGCTCGACTCCGGCCGCCCCGTGATGTCCGTCGACACGAGCGGGTCCGCCGTGAACGCCAGCACCCCCGCGAGCGGCCCGGCGGCGGCGGCACGGTAGGCCTCGTTGACCTCCTCGACGGTGACGTCCCGCGACACCACGGTGTTCAGCTCGACGATCGACCCCACCGGCACCGGCACCCGGATCGCATCACCCGA
This sequence comes from Curtobacterium sp. SORGH_AS_0776, assembly GCF_031453355.1. Classification (NCBI taxonomy): domain Bacteria; kingdom Bacillati; phylum Actinomycetota; class Actinomycetes; order Micrococcales; family Microbacteriaceae; genus Curtobacterium; species Curtobacterium sp. SORGH_AS_0776. The sequence continues at coordinate 1,856,943 of NZ_JAVIYU010000001.1, read as the reverse complement.
CAGCTTGCCGTCGAGCCGCGGCAGCACGAGCCCGATGGCCTTGGCCGCTCCGGTCGACGTCGGCACGATGTTCACCCCGGCGGCACGCGCCCGACGCAGGTCGCGGTGCGGACCGTCCTGCAGGTTCTGCTCCTGCGTGTAGGCGTGCACGGTCGTCATGAACCCGTGCTCGATGCCCGCGAGGTCGTCGAGCACCGACGCCAGCGGCGCGAGCGCGTTCGTCGTGCACGAGGCGTTCGAGACGACGGTGTGCACCACCGGGTCGTACACGTCGGAGTTCACGCCGTACGCGATGGTGGCGTCCGCGCCGGTGGCGGGCGCGCTGATGAGGACGCGGCGGGCTCCCGCGGTCAGGTGTCCCGCCGCTGCGTCGCGCGCGGTGAACCGGCCGGTCGACTCGAGCACGACCTCGACGCCGAGGTCGCCCCACGGGAGCTCCGACGGCTCACGCGACGCGAGGACGCGGATGCGCCGTCCGTCGATGACGAGGGTGTCCCCGTCGACCTCGACGGTCCCGGCGAACGGGCCGAGCGCGGAGTCGTACCGGAACAGGTGGGCGAGCGTCTCGGGTGCGGTGAGGTCGTTGACGGCGACGACCTCGAGGTCGTCGCCTCCCCGGGCGAGGAGCGCGCGGAGGGTGTTGCGGCCGATGCGGCCGAAGCCGTTGATCGCGATGCGGGTCATGTGGACTTCCTTTCGTTCCGCGGTCCATGCTCACGGCCCGGGAGGCGCGGCTCCAGTGGCTGGGAAGCCAGCGTTCGAAAGGATGTCGCCACCACTGCGGCGACGCGGTCAGTCCTGGAAGGTCCGCCGGTACTCGGTCGGCGAGGTCCCGAGTATCCGACGGAAGTGCGTCCGCAGGTTGGCGTCCGACCCGAGCCCCGCCCGCTCGGCGACCTGGTCGACGGCGAGGTCCGAGCGCTCGAGCAGCTCCCGTGCGAGGTCGACCCGAGCGCGGAGCACCCACTGCATCGGCGTGTACCCGGTGTCCTCGACGAAGCGCCGCGAGAACGTCCGAGGCGAGACCGTCGCGTTCCGGGCGAGGACCTCGAGCGTCAGCGGGTCGGCGAGGTGTCGGAGCGCCCACTCCCGCGTCTCGGCGAAGACGTCCCCGAGTGGCTCGGGCATGCTCCGCGGGACGTACTGCGCCTGCCCGCCGCTCCGGTACGGGGCACTCACGAGGCGCCGTGCGACGTGGTTCGACAGCCCGACCCCGTGGTCCTGCCGGACGATGTGCAGGCACAGGTCGATCCCGCTCGCCGCGCCCGCACTCGTCAGGACCGACCCGGCGTCGACGAACAGCACGTCCTCGTCCACGTCGACCTCGGGGTACCGGTCGCGGAGCACCCGAGTGTAGTGCCAGTGCGTGGTCGCACGGCGGCCGTCGAGCAGTCCCGCGGCGGCCAGGGCGAACGCCCCGGTGGAGATCGCCGCGATCCGGACGCCCCGCTCGTGCGCCTGCCCGAGCGCCGCCACCACGTCGGCCGGGGGTGGCGTGTCCGCGGGGAACCGGTACCCGGGCACGAAGACCGTCTCGGCCCACTCGAGGGCGTCCAGCCCGTGGTCGACCGCGTACGCGAGGCCGTCTCCCCCGGCGATGCGACCCACGCGGGGGCCGCACACCCGGACCTCGTACGGCATGCTCGGGCGGTTCGAGAACACCTGGGCCGGGATCCCGACGTCGAGCGGCTTCGCCCCGTCGAGCACGAGGACCGCGACGCGGTGCAGGTGGGGCGTGGCCATGCAGCGACGCTAGCGCCCTCCGGGGACGTCAGGCATCGCGGATCGCGAGGACCCGGTGCGGAGCCGCCCGCTCCGCCCGCCACCCGGAGGGCAGGACGTCCTGGAGTTCCGGCAGCGTGAAGCTCCGCCGGATCGAGCGCAACCCGTCGACCCGCACGAAGGTGCCGGCCGCGACCAACGTCGAACCGACCGCGTACGCCCGGTAGGCCGAGCGCGACCGCCGGATGTCCGAGTGCAGGCTGCGGCTCGTCGCCAGCTGTTCGGAGTCCGCGAGGAACCCGCGCCGCTCCTCGTCGCCGAGGTGGTGCAGCACGTGGTTCGACACGACGACGTCGAACCGCTCCCCCGCGGCGATGAGCTCGGCGCTCGACTGCTGCCGGAAGGTGACACCGCGCGGGGTGGAGCGGGTCGCCGCGTCGATCGCCCGCGCGTCCGGGTCTGCCCCGACGACCTCGACGTCGAACCCGTCGGCGGCAGCCCACCGGACGAGCGCCCGCGCGAGGTCGCCGCCGCCGCACCCGAGGTCGAGCACGCGTCCCCGCCCGTTCGCGGGGAGCGCCGGCGCGACGTGCGTCCGCCACGCGGAGCGCCAGCCGCTCACGAGTGCGTTCACCACGGCGAAGCGCCGGAACGTCCGCGCGAGCGCGCGCGGGTCGCAGTCCGGGTCGTCCATGAGTTCGTGGAGGTCCAGTGCGCGCGTGGTCAGGTCGACGGCCGGGAGGCGCGGGTCGATCCCCTCGGTGCGGCTCACGAGACGCCCGTGGTCGCCGTCTCGACCGCGTGGTCGCGGGTCGCTGCCGTCGCCGCCGTGACCGGTTCGTCCTGCTCGCGGGTCGGGATCGACGGTCGCGTGCTGCCGACGGCGGTCAGTCGGGCGGCCTCGACCGTCAGGCCCGGCCCGAATGCGAGCGCGATGACGGGGGCACCGTCGTCGATGCCGTCGTCGAGCACCTGGCGGAGCACGAAGAGCACGGTGGCACTCGAGACGTTCCCGTGGTCGCGGAGGACGGCGCGGCTCGCCGAGAGGGCGGCGTCCGGCAGCCCGAGGGCGACCTGCGTCCGGTCGAGGATCGCGCGGCCTCCGGGGTGCACGGCCCAGGTCGGAACGTCGACGGCAGCGGAGCCCACGGCGGACAGCAGCGGCGCGACGGCCTCGGCGACCGTGGCGCCGAGGAGCTTCGGGACGGCCGTGCTGAGCACCATCTCGAAGCCCTCGTCGCCGATGTTCCACGCCATCTCGGACGCACCCTCGGGCACGACCGTCGTCGCGAAGTCGTCCAGGCGGAGTCCGGCACCCTCGGCGGTGACCACTGCGGCCGCCGCACCGTCCCCGAAGACGCTGTTGGCGACGATCTGGTCCGGGTCGTCGCTCGCCCGGACGTGCAGCGTGCAGAGCTCGGCGCAGACGACGAGCACCACGGCGGACGGCACCGACTCGGCGAACGCCGCAGCGATGCGGAGCGCCGGGAACGCCGCGCAGCACCCCATGAACCCGATGTGCTGGCGGAAGACCGTGCGGGGGATGCCGAGTTCGGTGACGACGTCGAGGTCGGGGCCGGGCTGGGTGAACCCGGTGCACGAGACGGTCACCACGTGGGTGATCGACTCGGGTGTCACGCCCGAGCGATCCACGGCGTCGCGGGCGGCCGCCACGAACAGGGCCGGGGCGAGCTCGCGGTACCGGTCGTTCCGGGTGCCGGTCGACGGGGACCGCAGCACGCCCTGGTCGTCGCGGAAGGCGCCGGACGGCCGCGTGCTGTCGAGTTCGTCGAGCACCGTGTGCCGGTGCTCCACGGCGGAGGCGTCGAACGCGGCGGGGACGAGCCGCCTGCCGAGCCGGCCCAGGTCGGGCTGCGACGCGAAGAGGTCGCGCACCGCAGCCTGCTCGAGTGTCGTCTCGGGGACGGCGGTACCGATGGCGCGGATCGTTGCGGACACGACTCATCCTGTCACCGGGTCGCTGACGCGTCCCCAGGATCGACGGGAGGCGCGGTGCCAGCTGGCACCGCGCCTTCCGTCCGTGGCCTGTACTCGTCTACGACTGCTGCGCGCGCTCCAGCACCAGCTCGCGGACGCGGGCGGCGTCCGCCTGGCCTTGCATGGCCTTCATGACGGCGCCGATGATGGCGCCGGCGGCCTGGACCTTGCCGTCCTTGATCTTGGCGAGGACGTCGGGCTGTGCGGCGAGCGCCTGGTCGACCGCGGCGGTGAGCGCCGAGTCGTCCGACACGACCTTGAGCCCACGCGACTCGACGACCTGCGACGGCGACCCTTCGCCAGCGATGACGCCTTCGAGGACCTGGCGTGCCAGGCGGTCGGTCAGGTCACCGGACTCGACGAGGGCGATGAGCTCGGCGACGTGCTGCGGCGAGACGAGGTCACCGGGGGCGGCGTCCCGCGTGTTCGCGACACGGCTGATCTCACCCGTCCACCACTTGCGTGCGGCCTGCGGTGCGGCACCGGCGGCGACGGTCCCCTCGAGCTCGTCGAGCAGCCCGCCGTTCACGACGTCCTGGAACTCGAGGTCGGTGAAGCCCCAGTCGCCCTTGAGCCGACGGCGACGTGCCACCGGGGCCTCGGGCAGGGAGGCGCGGAGCTCCTCGATCACGGCCGGGTCCGGCACGACCGGGAGCAGGTCGGGCTCCGGGAAGTAGCGGTAGTCGTCGGCGTCGGACTTCGGACGGCCGGCCGAGGTGCGACCGGTGTCCTCGTGCCAGTGCCGGGTCTCCTGCGTGATCGACCCACCGGCGGCGAGGATCGCGGCCTGACGCTGGATCTCGTAGCGGATGGCCCGCTCGACGGCCCGGAACGAGTTGACGTTCTTCGTCTCCGTGCGCGTGCCGAGCTTCTCCTGCCCGCGGGGACGCAGCGAGATGTTCGCGTCGCAGCGGAGGTTGCCGCGTTCCATGCGGGCCTCGGAGACGCCGAGCGCCCGGACGAGGTCACGGATGACCTGCACGTACGCCGCACCGAGCTCGGGTGCGCGCTCCTCGGCACCGAAGATCGGCTTCGTGACGATCTCGACGAGCGGGACCCCGGCGCGGTTGTAGTCGACGAGCGAGTACTCGGCGCCCTGGATGCGGCCCGTGGCACCGCCGACGTGCGTCAGCTTGCCGGCGTCCTCTTCCATGTGGGCGCGCTCGATCGGCACGGTGAAGATGGTGCCGTCGGCGAGCTCGACCTCGACCTCGCCCTCGTACGCGATCGGCTCGTCGTACTGCGAGATCTGGTAGTTCTTCGGGTTGTCCGGGTAGTAGTAGTTCTTCCGGGCGAACCGCGAGGACTCGGCGATCGAGCAGCCGAGCGCGAGCCCGAGCTGGATCGAGTACCGCACCGCCTGCGCGTTGACGACCGGCAGCGACCCGGGGAGCCCGAGGTCGACCGGCGTCACGTTCGTGTTCGGCTCGCCGCCGAAGAAGTTCGGCGCGTCCGAGAACATCTTGGTCTTCGTCGCGAGCTCGACGTGGACCTCGAACCCGAGGACCGGCTCGTACAGCCGGAGTGCCTCGTCGAAGTCCATCAGCGCGTCCTTCTGCGCCATCAGATCACACCTTCCTGCGCAGCGGACTGCTGACTCTGGTCGAGGTCCGGGATGCTGTCGATCAGCGGGCGGCCCCACTGCTGCTCGAGCAGGCGTTCGAGGGCGGCGCCGTACCGGTAGAGCCGGGCGTCCTCGCGCTGCGGTGCCATGAGCTGCACGCCCGTGGGCAGCGAGTCCTCGGGAGCGAGGCCGTTCGGGATGCTCATGCCCGGGACGCCGGCGAGGTTCGCCGGGATCGTCGTCAGGTCGTTGAGGTACATCGCCAGCGGGTCGTCGATGCGCTCACCGATCGGGAACGCGGTCGTCGGGGCCGACGGGCTGACCAGCAGGTCGACCTGCTCGAACGCGGCCTGGAAGTCACGCTGCACGAGGGTGCGGACCTTCTGCGCCGACCCGTAGTAGGCGTCGTAGTAGCCGGCGCTCAGCGCGTACGTGCCGAGGATGATGCGGCGCTTCACCTCGGGACCGAAACCGGCCTCGCGCGTGGCGGCCATGACGTCCTCGACGGTGGCACCGTTCTCGGGCGTCACGCGGAGCCCGAAGCGCACGGAGTCGAACTTCGCGAGGTTCGACGACGCCTCGGCCGGGAGGATCAGGTAGTAGGCGCTGATCGCGTAGGCGAACGACGGAGCGTCGATCTCGACGACGACGGCACCGGCCGACTCGAGCAGGGCGACGGTCTCGTGGAAGCGCTGGGTGACGCCCGCCTGGAAGCCCTCGCCACCGGCGAGCTCCTTCACCACGCCGACGCGCAGGCCGCGCAGCGTGTCCGCCTGCAGGCCCTCGCGCGCAGCGGCCGCCATCGACGGCCAGGCGTCGGGGATGCTCGTGGAGTCACGCGGGTCGTGCCCGCCGATGACGTCGTGCAGCAGCGCGGCGTCGAGGACGGTGCGCGACACCGGGCCGACCTGGTCGAGGCTGGAGGCCAGGGCGATCGCGCCGTAGCGGCTCACCCCGCCGTAGGTCGGCTTCACGCCGACGGTTCCGGTGACGGCACCCGGCTGACGGATCGAGCCGCCGGTGTCCGAGCCGAGGGCGAGCGGTGCCTCGTGCGCGGCGACCGCGGCGGCCGAACCGCCGCCGGAGCCACCGGGGATGCGGTCGAGGTCCCACGGGTTGTGCGTCGGGCCGTACGCCGAGAACTCGGTCGTCGAGCCCATGGCGAACTCGTCCATGTTCGTCTTGCCGAGCGGCACGAGGCCGGCGGCACGGAGCTTCGCGACCGGGGTGGCGTCGTACGGCGGCACCCAGCCTTCGAGGATCTTCGAGCCGGACGTCGTGGGCATGTCCTGTGTGCACAGGACGTCCTTGATCGCGATCGGCACGCCGGCGAGCGGACCGAGGTCGTCACCGGCGGCACGGCGGGAGTCGATCGACTTCGCCGCGGCGATCGCGTTCTGGTTGACGTGCAGGAAGGCGTGGACGTCGCCGTCCACCGCCTGGATGCGGTCGAGGTGCGCCTGGGTGGCCTCGACGCTCGAGACGTCGCGCGCCACGAGGGCGTCGGCGAGCGCCGCGGCGCTCAGCTTCGTGATGTCGGTCACTGCTCTTCTCCCAGGATGGCCGTCACGCGGAACCGTTCGCCGTCGGAGTCGGGTGCGCCCGAGAGCGCCTGCTCCTGCGTGAGGGTCGGACCGACCACGTCGGGTCGGGTGACGTTGCCGAGCGGCACGGGGTGGCTGGTCGCCGGGACGTCCGGGGTGGCGACCTCGGTGACCTTGGCGACGCTGTCGACGATGTGCGACAGCTCCCCCGTGAGCTTCTCGATCTCTTCGGGCGTGAGTGCGATACGTGCGAGGTTCGCCAGGTGGGCGACCTGCTCGCTCGTGATGTCAGGCATGGTGCTCCGTCGATCGGTTCGTGGATTGCGCACCAGTCTATTGGTGCCTCAGTGGCCCTTCTGCTTCCCCTGCGGCTTCTGTGGAGACTGCTGTGCCGGCTGCTGCGCTCCCGTCTGCTGACCCTGCTGCTGGTCCTGCTGCTGCGTCGCTGCCGCGTCACCCTGGGACGCGCCCGACGATCCGCTCGACGACGTGTGGCTGGTCTGACCGATCATCGCCGGGTCCGCAGCCGGCAGCGTGCCACCGCCGACGGTCTGGTCGAGGTACGACATCATCGACTTGCCGACGCCGAACTTCGCGGTGTACCCGGTGGTCCCCTGCAGGAACGGCCAGTTCGCCAGGCTCACGTTGTTCTTGACGTTGCCGATCCAGGTCGCGTTCGTGTACTTCGTGCTCGACGCGACGAGCCAGTTCTGCACGTCGCCGTCGGTGGTGCCGGTCTTCGCGAACTTCGGGGTGCTGTCCCCTGGGTTGGCGCTCGCGGCCGTGCCGGACCCGGTGAGGACGCCCTGCAACGCGTAGTCGACCGTCCCCGCCACGTCGGCCGCCACACCCTGCGTGCAGGACGACGGCGTCGGGGTGATCTTCGTGCCGTCCGACTCGGTGACGGAGTCGATGGCGGTCGGCGTGCAGACGACGCCGCCGTTCGCGAAGCCCGCGTACGCCTCGGCGAGGTCGATCGGGGACAGGTTGTTCACGCCGAGGATCGACGCCGGGGTCTGCCCGAGGGCGCCGCCGGCCGCCGGGTGGATGCCCATCGACTGGGCGAGCTGCGCGATCTTGCACAGGTCGAGCTGCTTGCCCATCGCGGCGTAGGCGGTGTTGATCGACTCCGACGTCGCGGCCTGCACGGTCATCGACGACGGCACGTTCTCCGCGTTCGACACCGGCCAGGTCCCACCGCTGATGTCCTGGCAGGTGTTCGTGAACTCCGAGTTCTGGAACGTGTGCTCGGTCGTCGACACGGACTGCGAGAGCGTGTGCCCGGTGGCGAGCCACTCGGCGAGCGTGAACACCTTGTACGTCGAGCCGGTCTGGAACCCGCCCGAGTTGCCGTACCCGCTGTCGGCGCTGTAGTTCACCGCGGTCGACCCGGCCGTCGAGGTGTCGCCCTGCGTGTACTGCGTGTTCTGCACCATCGAGAGGATCCGGCCGGTTCCCGGCTCCACGGTGACGTTCGAGCCGCCGACGTCGACGCCGGCCATCGTCGACGGGACGTAGGTCGACAGCGCGGTCTGCGCCCGGGACTGCAGGTCGAGGTCGAGCGAGGTGTGGATCTCGAGGCCCTTGGTGTCGAGCGTCGCGATGCGCTCGGCGGCCGTCTTGCCGAACGCCGGATCCTGCAGCACCTGGTCGCGCACGTAGTCGCAGAAGTACCCGGCGTCGTACCCGGTCGCGGCCGAGGAGCAGCCGTTCGCCGTGGCGGTGATCTTCGGCGTGACCGGTGTCGCCTTCGCCTGCTCGAGCTGCGCCTTCGTGATGTCGTGGTGGACGTACATGCGCTGCAGCACGTAGTCGCGGCGTTCCTTGGTGGCCGCGTAGCCGTTCTTCGCGCCGTTGTCGGCGTTCGACGGCTGGTCGATGCGCAGGTTCGACGGGTTGTTGAGGATCGCGACGAGCGTGGCCGACTGGACGAGCGAGAGGTCCTTCGCGTGCACGCCGAAGTAGTACTCGGCACCGGCCTCGGCGCCGTACACGCGGCCGCCGAGCCCGACGAGGTTCAGGTACCCGGTGAGGATCTGGTCCTTCGAGTACTTCTTGTTCACGGCGATCGCGTACCGCATCTCCTGGAGCTTGCGCTGCGGGGTCACCCCGGCGGCGTCCTCGTAGCACGCGGCGACCTTCTTCTCGGTGTCCGCGGCGTCCTTGCCCGTGAGCTCCTCGCACTGCTGCACGAGGACGTTCTTCACGTACTGCTGGGTGATGCTCGACCCGCCCTGCACGTCACCGCCGACGACCGTCGCCGCCGCACCGCGGAGCGTGCCGACGACGTCGATGCCGCCCTCGTCGTAGAAGCGGGGGTCCTCGGTGTCGATCGCCGCCTGCTTGAGCGTCTTCGCCATCGCCCCGGACGCCACGGTCGTGCGGTTCTCGGCGTAGAACGAGGCGATCTTGACCTGCTGTCCGCCCTTCTCCGCGTAGACCGAGGAGACCTGCTGCGGCGTCTGGATGTCGAGGTAGCTCGGCAGGTCCTCGAAGAAGGACACCGCCCCGGACGTGCTCTCGCCCGCGACGGCGACCCCCGGCGTGACCGCCACGGCGACGAGCATGCCGGCCAGCGCCGACATCGCGACGAACGTCAGGAGAGCACCAGGCCATCGCACCACACGCATGCAGGGCACCGTACGGTCACGATCTGGACTGGTTCTGCCGTGGAACGAGTCCACGCTGCACCGCCGCTCAGGTTCCCACCCAGGATCAGTCGCGGGGCTGGAGGTCCTGCGGTCGGACGAGGTACATGTCCGGCGACGCCTGCGGCAGCCCGTCGCCACCGCGCTCACCGCGCCGGACCTGCTCGCGGACGAGGTCCCCGCGGCCGACGGCGATGAGCGCGACGTCGTGCAGCGACGCCGTCCCCGGCTTGAGGTAGTCGTTGTGCCCGACCGGTCGGCGGAACACCTCGCCGGCCTCCTGCACGTCGACGCCGCCGGTCAGGTCGAGCACCGTCGATCCGAACCCCGCGGAGCCGGGATCGGTGCCGAAGTACCCGGAGCCGGCGATCGGGTCGCTGTGCGCGTCGCCGACGAACACCTGCCCGGCGCTGACGGCCAGGTCGGCCGAGGTGCGCACGTCGCTCCCCGGGGAGCCCAGGACCGTCAGGGTGTCCGCGCTCATCTCCCCGGAGGCCAGCGCCATGAGCGCCGCGGTCGACCCGTACGAGTGAGCGACGATGTTCACGCGCGGCTCGTCGCCGTCGCGGATTTCCCGGAGCCCGCCGACCGTCCGGGCGAGGCGCTCCCCGCCCGTCTTGGCCATGCCGAGCGACATGATGTTCGACAGGTCCGGCGTGCGGTAGCCCATCCACGCCACGACGGCGACGCCGTTCCCCGAGCCGGGAGCCGCCAGACCCGCCACGGTCGCCTGCTCGGTGTAGAGGTCGTTCGCGGTGTTCGTGAAGTCGGCCATCTGGCCGGTCACGGTGAAGAACATGCCGGGGACGACGACCGTGACGTCGGCGGCGGTGTCCAGGTCCCCGACGGCGATGGCCGCGCGCCCGGCTCCCCGCGTGTCGAGCGTGATGAGGTACCGGTCCGGTGCACCGACCTCGTGCACGAGCGCGTCGCGGACCTGGCCGAGCATCGCGGTCACGGCGGCCGCGGCCGAGTGGTCGGCGAGACCCGTGGCGAGGACCGCCCGGTTCGCACGGTCGCGGACCGCGTAGGGCACGCCCTCGAGGTTCCCGACGACGGACGGCGCGAGGGTCGTCAGCGTGTCGCGCTCGTCGTCCGAGAGTCCGGACCACCAGGCGGTGACCTCGGCGGCGGTCGGCGGGTCGTCCTCGGCGGTCGCGAGCACGTGACGGTCCTGACCGGCACGGAGGAGGTCCGCGCCGCTGAGCGACGACAGGTCGGTGAGGAACGCCCGCCCGTGCTCGACGGTGACCCCACCCGACGCGGACGACGGCCCGGACACGGACACTGACGCGGTCAGGTGTACCCCGGTCAGGACCGGTGCGGCTCCTGAGGTCCCCTCAGGGACCTGTGCGGAAGCATGCGCGACGGCCGCGGAGTGGGTGGCGGGCGCGACTGGGGCCTCGACCACTCCGAGCGAGTGCATCGAGGCGGTGAGCAGAGCCGCGGCGATGAGCAGCAATCGGGTCTCCCCCGGGAAGGCCGTCCCGTCGTCCCCCTGCAGACGACGGGTGATGCTCTAGCGAGTGTAAGGAGGATAGCCTTCCCGACGACGTGCGCGCTGCAACTTGTCCCCCGAACTGGGTGCACACTCAGGCGCGCCGTACCTCGCAGACCGAGGCCGGACGTGCTCCTGAGTCGGACTCAGTCCTCGGGCTCGTCCCCGGCAGCGTCGCCGAGCGCCGACGGCCCCTCGGTCACCAGCAGGCGGAACTGCTCGGCGTCGATGATCCGGACCCCGAGCTGTTCGGCCTTCGTGAGCTTCGAACCGGCACCGGGACCGGCTGCGACGAAGTCCGTCTTCTTGCTCACGCTCGAGGCCGCCTTGCCGCCCGCCGCGATGATCGCCTCCTGCGCGCCCTCGCGGCTGTACCCCTCGAGGGAGCCGGTCGCCACGACGGTCAGCCCGCTGAGCACGCCGCCTTCCTCGTCCGCGGCGCCCGGTCCGGGGTGCCCGGGCGTGGTGAACTGCACGCCCGCCGCCGTCCAGCGGTCGATGATGTCGCGGTGCCAGTCGACCTCGAACCAGTCGAGCAGGGCGTCGGCGATGATCCCGCCGACACCGTCCACCGCGGCGAGTTCCTCGCGCGAGGCGGCCCGGATCGCGTCGAGCGACCCGAAGTGGTTCGCCAGCGCGCGGGCTGCCACCGGCCCGACGTGCCGGATGCTCAGGCCGACCATGATCCGCCAGAGCGGCTTCGTCTTCGCGGCGTCGATGTTCGCCAGCATCTCGAACGCGTTCTTCGACGGGTACCGGCTCGGTTCGCCCGTGTAGTCCGCTCCCCGCGCGTCGGGGTCGAACGGCGGATCGGTCTTCTTGCGCGCCCGACTGAACGGCGTCACCCGCTTCGGCGCACCGTCGTCGGTGGTCTTCTCCATGCCGGTCTCGGCGTCACGGACGATGACCTCGATCGGGACGATGTCCTCCATCGTCAGGTCGAACAGGCCGGCCTCGGTCTCGAGCGGGGGCTGCTCGGGGTGGAGCGGCTGCGTCAGGGCCGCGGCAGCGACCTCGCCCAGCCCCTCGATGTCGAGCGAGCCACGGGAGGCGATGTGCTCGACCCGGCCGCGCACCTGCGCCGGGCAGCTCTTCGCGTTCGGGCAGCGGAGGTCGATGTCGCCTTCCTTCGCGGGGGCGAGGGGCGTGCCGCACTCGGGGCAGTTCGTCGGCATGACGAACTCGCGCTCGGTGCCGTCGCGGAGTTCGACGACCGGACCGAGCACCTCGGGGATGACGTCGCCGGCCTTCCGGAGCACGACGGTGTCCCCGATGAGGACGCCCTTCGCCTTGACGACCTGCTGGTTGTGCAGGGTCGCCTGGCGCACGACCGACCCGGCGACCTCGGCCGGGGCCATCACCGCGAAGGGCGTGGCGCGACCGGTCCGACCAACGCTGACGACCACGTCGAGGAGCGTCGTGTGGACCTCTTCCGGCGGGTACTTGTACGCGATCGCCCATCGCGGGGCGCGCGACGTCGACCCGAGTTCCTCGTGCAGGGCGAGGTCGTCGACCTTGATCACGATGCCGTCGATCTGGTGCTCGACCGAGGCCCGTCGCTCGCCGTAGTCCTTGACGAAGGCCAGCACCTCGTCGATGGAGTCGAAGACCCGGTAGTGCGAACTCGTCGGCAGGCCCCACGTCTGCAGGAGCTCGTACACCTCGGACTGCGCGCGGACGTCGGTGTCCCGTTCGAGTTCGCGGACGGGCCACGCACCGATGCCGTGCACGAGCATGCGCAGCCGACGGAGCCGGTCCACCATGAGCTCGCGCTTCGCCTCGGACTTGCCCTCTTCCTTCTGGCGGAGGGATCCGGCTGCCGCGTTGCGCGGGTTCGCGAAGACCCGCTCCCCCGCGTCGCGCTGCTTGGCGTTCAGTTCGTCGAACTGCTCGACCGGGAAGAAGATCTCGCCACGGACCTCGACGAGGGGCGGGTGCCCGGAACCGGACAGGCGGTCCGGGATCGTGCCCATCGTGCGGACGTTGCCGGTGACGTCCTCGCCGACGACGCCGTCACCGCGCGTCGCCGCCGACACGAGCCGACCGTTCTCGTAGCGGAGGTTGATCGCGAGCCCGTCGATCTTCAGCTCGGTGAGGAACCGGACGCGCTCGGCACCGGCATCGCGCTGCACCTTGACCGCCCAGTCGACCAGTTCGTCCGGGCTGAAGACGTTGTCGAGGCTGAGCATCCGCTCGGCGTGCTCGACCGGCGCGAACTGGATCGTCTGAACCTGCGCACCGACGGTCTGCGTCGGGCTGTCCTCGGTGACGAGCTCGGGGAAGCGCTGCTCGATGGCGTCGAGACGTCGGGCCATGACGTCGTAGTCCGCGTCGGTGACCGTCGATCCGTTCTCACCGAAGTAGTAGGCGCTGCGCAGCTCGGTGATCAGCGCCCGGAGCCGGTCGACCTCACGCTGCGCCTGCGCCGCGTCGAGTGCGGCGGGGTCGATCGTCTCGAACGTCGAGTCCGCGGGCGTCGTGTCGCTCATGCCCTCAGTTCTACCGGCAACCACCGACCGGACGCGCAGCCGACGGGCAACCCGGGAGCGCCGCGCGGTCAGACGGCGGCGGGCACCGCCGACACCGTCGCGTCGATCGTGCACTGCCCGAGCACCCGGGTGCCGACGTACACGACCGCGGTCTGCCCCGGCGCGACGCCTGACAGCGGCTCGTCGACGTCGATGACCAGCTGGCCGTCGGTGACCCGTGCGGTCGCGGGCACCGGGTCGGCGTGCGCCCGGATCTGCACGTCGCACGCGAACGGCGTGGACGGGTCGGCGGGCGCGGTGCCGGCCCAGGTGAAGCGCGACCCGGACATCGAGGTCACGTCGAGCGCCTCCTTCGGGCCGACCACGACGGTGTTCTCCTTCGGGCGGATCTCGAGCACGAACCGCGGCTTGCCGTCCGGGGCCGGTCGACCGAGGTGCAGTCCGCGCCGCTGTCCGACCGTGTACCCGGTCGCCCCGTCGTGCGCACCGACGACCGTGCCGTCCCGCTCGACGACCTCGCCGGGGGCCGTGCCGACGCGGTCCGCCAGCCAGCCCCGGGTGTCGCCGTCCGGGATGAAGCAGATGTCGTAGGAGTCGGGCTTCTGCGCCACGGTGAGGCCTCGCGCTGCTGCCTCGGCCCGGACCTCGTCCTTCGAGGGCGTCGCTCCGAGCGGGAACATCGCGTGCTGGAGCTGCTCGGCGGTCAGGACGCCGAGGACGTACGACTGGTCCTTCGCCCACGCCGCCGAGCGGTGCAGCTCGCGCGACCCGTCCGGACCGGTGACGATCGAGGCGTAGTGCCCGGTGCAGACGGCGTCGAACCCGAGGGCGAGCGCCTTCTCCAGCAGCGCCGCGAACTTGATCCGCTCGTTGCAGCGCATGCAGGGGTTCGGCGTGCGGCCGGCCTGGTACTCGGCCACGAAGTCGTCGACGACGTCCTCCTTGAACCGGGCCGAGAAGTCCCACACGTAGTAGGGGATGCCGAGCGCGGACGCGGCGCGCTGGGCGTCCATCGAGTCCTCGATCGTGCAGCAGCCGCGGCTGCCGGTGCGCAGGGTCCCGGGCATGCGGCTCAGCGCCAGGTGCACACCGACCACGTCGTGCCCGGCGTCGACCGCCCGGGCTGCGGCCACCGCCGAGTCGACCCCACCGCTCATCGCCGCCAGAACTCGCATGGCTCCAGGGTAACCCGCCGACGAAGCGGTACCGCGGGCGTACCTTTGTCCGAGCGATGACCTCCGAGACCCCTGCCTTCGACTTCCGGTCGGTCCTGCTGTCCGGGTTCCTGCCCGCAGCGCTCTTCGCGATCGGCGAGGGCGCGATCATCCCGATCATCCCGATCGCGGCGAGCTCCCTCGGCGCGAGCCTGGCGTTCGCGGGCTTCGTCGCGGCGCTCATCCTCGTGGGCGAGCTCATCGGGGACGTGCCGTCCGGGGTGGTGGTCGCCCGCATCGGGGAGCGCAACGCGATGATCGGTGCAGCCGTGGTCTCGGTCGTCGGGCTCCTGGTGTGCACGGCCGCCCCGAACGCCTGGGTCCTCGCGCTCGGGGTGTTCCTCGTCGGTGTCTCCACCGCCGTCTTCGCGCTCGCCCGGCACGCCTACATGACGACCGCGATCCCCCTGCACATCCGGGCACGGGCGCTGTCGAGCCTCGGCGGCGTGTTCCGCTTCGGCTACTTCGTCGGTCCGTTCATCGCCGCCGGTGTCGTGCACCTGACGGGCACCACGCAGAGCGCGTTCTGGATCCACATCGTCTGCTGCCTCCTGGCGGCGGTGACGCTCCTCGTCCTGCGCGACCCCGCGACGGGCGCACGCGGCTTCCGCAGGCCGAGCCGCGCCTCCCGGCTCACGACGGACGACGCGACGAACGCGACGGGCGCGACCACGACGGAGCCGCCCACCGACACCGGTGCGCAGTTCGTCCAAGAGGAAGCGCACGGCCTCTTCCGCACCATCCGCGCGAACCGGGCCGTGCTCCTCCGGCTCGGCAGCGGTGCCGGCCTGATCGGCGCGCTCCGCGCCGGCCGCCAGGTCATCCTGCCGCTCTGGGCGGTCAGCGTCGGGCTCGACGACTCGACCGCGGCGCTCGTCATCGGCATCGCCGGTGCGGTCGACTTCGCGCTCTTCTACACGAGCGGGCAGATCATGGACCGGTGGGGCCGCCTGGCGAGCGCACTCCCCTGCATGGTCGGGCTCAGCATCAGCTACTTCCTGCTCGCGTGGTCCGGGCACCTCGACGCCCGGGTGGGCTGGTTCGTCGCGATCGCGATGGGGATGTCGCTCGCGAACGGGGTCGGGTCGGGCATCCTCATGACGCTCGGCGCGGACCTCGCGCCGCGGGACCACCCGGCGCCGTTCCTGGGCGCCTGGAGGTTCACCGGCGACTTCGGGCAAGCCGCTGCACCGCTCCTCATCTCCGGCGTGACCGCCGTCGCGTCGATCGCGGTCGCGAGCGGGGTGATGGGGGTGCTCGGCCTGGTCGGCGCGGGCATCCTCTTGCGGTACGTGCCGCGGTACCTCCCGCGGAAGCTGCGCTGACCGTCCGCCGAACGGCCGGTCGGGGCGGCCCAGGAGGCGCGGATCACGTCCGGCGCGCGGGCGGCGCTCGGTAGACTGCCGCTGCTCGCGGGAGTGGTGGAATCGGTAGACACGCAGGATTTAGGTTCCTGTGCCCCTGGCGTGAGGGTTCGAGTCCCTCCTTCCGCACCAGAGTTTGCGTCCTCACGCATCTCATACCACCGAGGGACGTTGCCGTCATCGGCGGACGGTACCCTCGTCCTGCGGGACGCCTCCCCGTGTCCCCGCCTCCACGACCGGAAGAACCATGCACTCCGTCGCACTCGCCCTGATCCCCTGGCTGGATCCGCAGTACATCCTCGACAACTTCGGGGCCATCGCCGTGTTCGTGGTGTGCGCCATCATCTTCGCCGAGACCGGGCTGCTCGTCGGCTTCATCTTCCCGGGCGACAGCCTGCTCGTGATCACCGGCCTCTTCGCGTTCGACCGCGGCGGCGAGATCGGCGGCATCCCCGTCTGGATCGCCGCGCTGATGATCGCCGCGTCCGCGTTCCTCGGCGGCGAGCTCGGCTACTACATCGGCAAGAAGGCCGGCCCGCCCATCTTCGAGCGCAAGGAGAGCGGGCTGTTCTCCAAGGCGAACGTCGACCGCACGAACGCGTTCTTCCACCGGTTCGGGCCCCTCGCGGTGATCCTGGCCCGGTTCGTCCCCGTCGTGCGGACGTTCCTGCCGATCGCCGCCGGTGTCGGCCGGATGAACTACAAGAAGTACTCGCTGTACAACGCGATCGGCGCCGTCGTGTGGGGCGTCGGGGTGACGTTCCTCGGGTACTTCATCGGGCACATCCCGTTCGTCGCGCACATCGTCCGCGAGTACATCGACATCATCCTGCTCGCGGCCGTCGTCGTGACGGTCGTGCCGATGGCGCTGACGTACTTCCGGAACGCGCGCAAGGCGAAGCGCGACGAAGCCGCGGCCGAGGCGGGGACCGAGCCGCAGCGCTGACGGTCCGTCCTGCCGGACAGGAGGCGCGGTGCCGGCTGGCGCCGCGCCTCCTGTCCGTCGCGGGCCGTGCCGGCCCGGACCGGGCCGCCGCCCGGTCCGCTCGCGCCGCCGAGCGGGCGAAGTACGCACCGCTCGGCGCCCCCGCGCCGCACATTCCGCCCGCTCGCCGCACAACCGCGGCGGCCAGCACCGCCCAGCCGCCGCCCGCTCCGCCGCGGGGCCGCGGCTGCGCCGGGCCCTCGCACAACCAAAGACAACCCGAGCCACGTCGCGACGTGGCTCGGGTTGTCTTCGGTTGTGCGGACGCGCGCCCGCGCCCGCGCGTCAGACGCCGAAGTACTCCCGCACCACCGGCGCGATCCCACGGAACGCCTTGCTCCGGTGCGACAGCGCGTTCTTCTCCTCGCGCGTCAGCTCCGCCGACGTCCGATCGGCGTCGTCCGGCCGGAAGACCGGGTCGTACCCGTGCCCCCCGTCGCCGATGGGCTCGGTCGTGACCTCGCCGTTCCAGACCGCCTCGACCACGTGCTCGGTGCCGTCTGGCGTGACGAACGCCGCGGCGCACACGAACGCCGCCGTGCGCTCGACGACCCCGTCGAGGTTCCGCAGCAGCAGCGCGATGTTGTCCGCGTCGACCCGTGTGCCGGCGTACCGCGCCGAGTGGATGCCGGGAGCACCGTCCAACGCGTCCACCGCGATGCCCGAGTCGTCGGCGAGCGCCGGGAGCGCCGTGTGCGCGACCGCCGCCCGGGCCTTGATGAGGGCGTTCGCGGCGTAGGTGTCCCCGTCCTCGACGGGCTCCGGGCCGTCGTACCCGACGAGCTCGACGCCGTCGCCCAGCGCCGACCCGAGGATCTCGCGCAGCTCGACGACCTTGCCCTTGTTGTGCGTCGCCAGGACCACCGTGCGGGAGGTCACGCGAGCCCCAGCACGGACTTCTGGATCGCCGCGAGGGACTGGTTGCCCGCGAGCCCGAGGTCCAGCAGCACGTTGAGCTCGTCGCGGTCGAAGGGTGCGTGCTCGGCGGTCCCCTGCACCTCGATGAACTTGCCCGAGCCGGTCGTGACGATGTTCATGTCGGTGTCGGCGGCGGAGTCCTCGGTGTACGCGAGGTCGAGCATCGGCTCGCCCTTGACGATCCCGACGGAGATGGCCTGCACGCTGTCGAGCAGCGGGGTCGCCTTCTTCGCCACGAACCCGCGGTCGCGCCCCCACTCGATCGCGTCCACCATCGCGACGTACGCGCCGGTGATCGACGCCGTGCGGGTGCCGCCGTCGGCCTGGAGCACGTCGCAGTCGATGACGAGCGTGTTCTCGCCGAGACCCTTCGTGTCGACGACCGCGCGGAGCGATCGGCCGATCAGGCGGGAGATCTCGTGCGTGCGCCCGCCGACCTTGCCCTTGATCGACTCACGCTGCATGCGCTCGTTCGTCGAGCGGGGCAGCATCGAGTACTCGGCGGTGACCCAGCCGGTGCCCTTGCCGGCGAGCCACCGCGGGACGCCGTTCGTGAAGGACGCGGTGCAGAGCACCTTGGTGTTGCCGAACGAGATGAGCGCGCTGCCCTCGGCCTGCGTGCTCCACCCCCGCTCGATCGTGACGGGACGGTGGTCGGTCGCGGTGCGGCCGTCGATGCGGAGCGTGTCGCTCATGGGGTCCTTTCGATGCGGGGCAGCGTGATGGCCCCGGTCTGGAGGTGGCCGACGCTGGAGACCTCGGGGCCGAGGAAGCGTCGGGCGAGTCGGATGAAGCCGTTCTTGTCGTCGCCGGTCGCCTCGAACGAGTAGGTCGGCGGCTCGGTGGCAGTGCGTTCGAGTCCGTGCTCGACGAGTCGTCGGTACACGTCGTTGGCGGTCTCCTCGGCGCTGGAGACGAGCGTCACGTCCGGACCCATCACGTACTGGATCGCGGCGGACATGAGCGGGTAGTGGGTGCACCCGAGGACGAGCGTGTCGACGTCGGCTGCGCGGATCGGTGCGAGGTAGCCCGCAGCGACCTCGCGGAGCGCTGGGGAGGAGGTGTCCCCCGCCTCGACGAACTCGACGAAGCGCGGGCATGCCGCCAGGCTCAGGCTGATGTCCGACGCGACCGCGAAGGCGTCCTCGTACGAGCGCGACGCGATGGTGCCGACCGTGCCGATCACGCCGATGCGTCCGGTGCGGGTCTGCTTGACGGCGGCGCGTGCAGCGGGCTGGATGACCTCGACGACGGGGATGCCGTACGCCTGCTCGTACCGTTCGCGGGCGTCCCGGAGCACCGCGGACGAAGCGGTGTTGCACGCGATCACGAGGGCCTTCACACCCTGTTCGACGAGGTCGTCCATCACCTCGAGCGCGTAGCGACGGACGTCCGCGATGGGCTTCGGGCCGTACGGCGAGTGCACGGTGTCGCCCACGTACCGGATGCTCTCGCGTGGCAGCTGGTCGATGATGGCGCGGGCCACCGTGAGTCCGCCGACCCCGCTGTCGAAGACTCCGATCGGTGCATCCGTCACGACACCAGCGTACCGAGCGCGCGGGCCCGCCCGCCCCGCGAGCGGGCGCAATTCGCACCGCTCACCGCGCCGACACGACGGAATCCGCCCGCTCGCGTCCACGGCCCGTCCAGGAGGCGCGAGCCGACCCCGCCAGGCCGCCCCGCGCCTCCAGGCGACCACCCCCACCCCGCGAGCGGGCGAAACACGCACCGCTCGCCGCACCGACGCGGCACATACTGCCCGCTCGCGACCGCGCGGGTCCGCCCGCCTAGCGAGCGGGCGGAACACGCACCGCCCGCCGCGACGACCCGGCACATACCGCCCGCTCGCGTCCACGTCCCGCCCAGGAGGCGCGAGCCGACCCCGCCAGGCCGCCCCGCGCCTCCAGGCGGCCACCTAAACCCGCGAGCGGGCGGAACACGCACCGCTCACCGCGCCGACGCGGCACATACCGCCCGCTCGCGCGCGCCGGCCGGCGGATCCGTACCTCCGAGCCCGGGCGACACTAGTGTCGGAGAGGTGACCAGCGCGCTCCTCACGGACCAGTACGAACTCACCATGGTCGACGCGGCCCTCAAGGACGGCACGGCCGACCGCCGGTGCGTGTTCGAGGTCTTCGCCCGCCGCCTGCCGGACGGACGCCGCTACGGTGTCGCCGCGGGCCTCGGCCGGTTCCTGACCGCGCTGACGGACTTCCGGTTCGGCGACGACGAGATCGCGTTCCTGCGCGACCGCGGCGTCATCGATGCCGGGACGGCCTCGTACCTCGCCGACTACCGGTTCACCGGGGACATCCGGGCCTACCGCGAGGGCGAGGTCTTCTTCCCGAACTCCCCCGTCCTCCAGATCGAGGGCACCTTCGCCGAGGCGGTCGTGCTCGAGACCCTCGCCCTGAGCATCTTCAACGCCGACAGTGCGATCGCGAGCGCCGCCGCACGCATGGTCTCCGCTGCCGACGGTCGTCCGCTCGCCGAGATGGGCTCCCGGCGCACCGGCGAGTGGAACGCCGTCGCCGCCGCTCGGGCCGCGTACATCGCGGGCTTCGGGGCGACGAGCAACCTCGAGGCCGGGCGCACCTGGGGCATCCCGACGATGGGCACCGCGGCGCACGCGTTCACGCTCCTCCACGACTCGGAGGAGGACGCCTTCCGGTCGCAGATCGACGCCCTCGGGACCGGCACGACGCTGCTCGTCGACACCTACGACATCGAGGCCGCGGTCGACACCGCGGTCCGGCTCACCGACGGCAAGCTCGGCGCCGTCCGCATCGACAGCGGCGACCTGCCGTCCGTCGTGGCGTCGGTCCGCGCACAGCTCGACCGGCTCGGGGCGACCGACACGAAGATCACGGTCACGAACGACCTCGACGAGTACACGATCGCGGCACTCCGCGCGGCGCCGGTCGACTCCTACGGCGTCGGGACCTCGGTGGTCTCCGGATCGGGCCACCCGGCCGCGGGCATGGTCTTCAAGCTCGTCGCACACCGCGACGCGAGCCACCGCGACGCGAGCCACCGCGACGCAGCCGACGGCGGTGCGAACGACGACGGCTGGGTCCCGGTCGCGAAGAAATCGCCCGAGAAGGCCACCGTCGGCGGACGCAAGCAGGCCGGCCGCCGCCTCCGCAACGGCATCGCCACCGCCGAGGTCGTGCTGACCACGGGTCAGGTCGGGCCGGACGAGCGCCCGCTGCTCGTCCCCGTGGTGAGGAACGGCGAGGTGGACCCGGCATTCCTCGGCGTGCAGGGCGTCGAAGCGGCCCGCGCGCACCACAAGATGGCGAAGGCCGAGCTGCCCGCCGACGCGTCACGCATCGGTCGGGGCGACCCGGCCATCCCGACGCTCGTCATCTGAGCGTCGGCGTCACTCCGCCTTCATCTTCTCGTAGATCGCCTTGCAGTCGGGGCAGACCGGGAACTTCTCGGGGTCGCGCCCGGGGATCCACTTCTTCCCGCACAGCGCCTTGACGGGCTTGCCGGTCAGGGCCGACTGCAGGATCTTGTCCTTCTTGACGTAGTGCGAGAAACGCTCGTGGTCGCCGGGCTCGATCGCCTCTTCCTCGAGGAGCTTCTCGAGCTCGCGGTCCATCACGTCGAGGCCGCCACCGGGTTCCGTCATGCTCATGCGTCCAGGGTACGACGACCGGGCGCGCGCCGCGACGGTCCGCGACGCGCGGGGGGGGGCGTGGCCGACCCGTGACGGCCTGGAGGCGCGGGGCGGGGTCGACCCGCGCCTCCAGGCCGTCAGGTGGTCACCCCGGGAGGCGACCCGGCTCAGTTGCGCTGCGCTGCGGCCAGCAGGTCCGGCCCGTGGCGGTCGAAGAGGCGACCGCCGATCGCGACGCCCGCCGCCAGCACGACCACGCCGACCAGGACCCCGACGACGAGGGTCAGGATCCCCCACGGCTCCGGGCCGTCGACGAAGGCGAGCACCGCGAGCCACGCCGCGGGGACGGAGCAGACCAGGATCCCGACCACCATCGACGACTGCGCGACCGAGGCGAGGACGCCGGCGGCCTGCGGCTGCTGGAAGGGGTGGTCGCCCGGTCGGACGGTCGGGTACGGCAGCAGGACGGACACGACGCTCGACAGCCCGAGGCCGGACAGGAGCGCACTCGTGCTCACGCCGACCAGCAGCGGGAAGGCCGTCCAGTCGCCGAACAGCCACGCGGAGACCCACGAGCCGGCGACGAGTGCGGGGATGCCCACGGTGAGCACCGGCACGAGGCGACCGAGTCGGTCGCTCCAGCCCGGGGCTCCCGAGGCGACGTGCAGCCACACCGCGGTGTTGTCGTACGAGACGTCGTTGTGCGGCAGGAAGCCCGCGATGAGCGCCATCAGCGGCAGCGGCACCAGGGCGGTCCAGTGCCACGGCACGCCGGCCACCCCGAGCGGGATGACGACGAGCGGGACGAACACGATGATCAGGTAGGACGCGCGGTACCGCGGGTCGCGTCCCCAGTAGGTGAGTGCCCGTGCCGCCACCGCGCCGACGGGCGTGGAGCCGAGCGTGTCGAACCATCCGAGGCCCCGGTACCGACGGGTCCGCGCACGGCCGTCGACGGTCTCGAGCGCCCGGCCGACCACGGCCCACCAGGCGAGGCCGAGCAGGGCCACGACGACCACCGCGATGACGAGCTTGACGATGCCCTCGCCCACACGGCCGCTCGCGACGTCGGCCGGGACGGCCCAGGCGGCGCCCCACGGCGTCCACCCGGCGATGTCGGCGACGCGCTGCATCTCGGCGCCGGCCGGGTCGAGCCAGTCGACGCGGAGCAGGAGCGAGACGGCCGGGATCGCCAGCACGACGATGACCAGCGCGACCAACCAGCCGGCGTCCCGCGACCGGTGCGGACCGATCAGGGACGCACCGACGGCGCTGCCGACGCGGATGAGCAGCGCGCACGTGGCGATGGCGAGGAGGGCGGCGACGACGCCGAGGACGCCGACACCCGCACCGCGCATCCACGCGACCGACTGCGCGACGGCCACGACGGCGACCGCGACGACCGGGACCCCGATGAGTCCGGCGACGCCGAGCCCGACCGCCAGGTCACGTCGGCCGATGCCGAACACGGTGAAGCGCCGCGGATCGAACTGGTCGCCGCGCCCGACGACGAGCGGGACGACCGTGAACGCGAAGGCGATGAGCGTGCCGACCGGGACGACGACCGAACGTGCGACCTCGGGTGCGGCGTCACGGAGCCCGACGACCTCGATCGCCACGAGCACCGCGGCGACGAGTCCCGCGAGGCTGCCGAGCACGACGAGGACCGACCGACGGGCGCTCCCGCGGACCTCGCCCGCGAGCAGGTCCGCCCTCAGCCGGAGAAGCTGTGCAACCATTCCATGCTCTCTGCCACGACGCGGCCGCCCGCGAGTTCGACGAACTTGTCCTCGAGGCTCTTGCGCCCGCGGACCTGCGCCATCGTGCCGGAGGCGAGGACCTTGCCGCCGACGATGATGGCGACGGAGTCACACGTGCGCTGCACGAGCTCCATGGAGTGGCTGGAGAGCACCACCGTGCCGCCCCCGCGCGTGTAGCGACGGAGGATCTCGGTGATGGTCGCTGCGCTCACCGGGTCGACGGACTCGAACGGTTCGTCGAGCACGAGCACCCGGGGCGAGTGGATGAGCGTCGCCGCGAGGGCGATCTTCTTCGCCATGCCCACGGAGTAGTCGGCGACCTGACGGCCGAGCGCCTCGCCGAGACCGAACGCCTCGGCCAGGTCACTGCTGCGCTTGCGCGCGGTGGCACCGTCGAGCCCGCGGAGGGTCGCCGAGTAGTACAGCAGCTGCGCGCCGGTCAGCCGGTCGAACAGCCGGAGCCGGTCCGGCAGCACGCCGAGGTCCCGCTTGGCGGCTGTCGGGTCGGCCCACACGTCGTGGTCGAGCACGGTCACGCTGCCGGCGTCGGGGCGCAGGAGTCCGGTGACCATCGACAGGGTGGTCGTCTTGCCGGCGCCGTTCGGGCCGACGACGCCGAAGATCGAGCCCTGACGGATCTCGAGGCCGACCTCGTCGACGGCGAGGGTCTGGCCGTAGCGCTTCACGAGGCCGTCGGCACGGAGGACGACGGGCTGCTGGGGCTGCTTGGCCGTGGGCGCGGGGCGCTTCGTGCCGCTCGGGCGCTTCTTCGCGGACTTGGTGTCGGGCGCCGCGGTGTCCGCTGCGGTGTCCGTTCCGGTTGCGGTGTCCGTCGGGGTCGCGCGGTCGGTCGGGGTCGCGCGGTCGGTCGCGTCCGTAGCGGCGGGCGCGTCCGTCTCATCGGTCGCGTCCGTCTCATCCGCCCCGTCGCGCGGTCCAGGAGGCACGGTGCCGGTCGTCCCCGCCGTCTGCGTCGGGCGGGTGGCACGTCCCTTGCCGCCGCGCGCCTTGGCAGGGCGGCGACCGGTGGTCGTCGGCGCCACCGCCTGCGCGGCGACGCGGTCCGCCCCTGTCTCCGTCTCCGTCGTCTCGGTGGCCGTCGTGTCGTCGGTCATCGTGTCCTCAGCGGAGGCGTCGTGTGCATCCCCGTCCCCCATGTCGTCGTCAGCGGCGTCTCCCGCCGCAGTGGCGTCGTCGTCCTCGGTGGCAGCGTCGTCCGAGGTGTCGTCGTCGCCGTCGGCGGCCGCTTCGGCCTCGGTGTCGGCGTCCGCTTCCTCGGTCAACCAGGCAGCGTCCGACGTGGCGTACACGTCGTCATCGTCCCCTGCTGCTGCGGCCACCGCCCCACCGTACCAACGCTCACCGGACAGCGGGGGACGCCTCGGGCGCGGTGTCCCGAATCCCCGGCGCTGTGTCACAAATTGAGCACGAAGCGGCCGAGACCGTACCCCGGCGGAGGGTCGTTCCGTATCATTCACCGAGGCACGACGAAGTGTTCACCACTTGGAAACCTGCCCCGGCCGGTGTCCCCGTGACGATCCCTCCCTGCGAATGCGCGCAGAGACGGCGGTCTTCCCGGGCAGATCGGATCTTCCGGGAGCACACTCGACGAGGCCCGCCCGTGCCCCAGGGCGCGCGGGCGGACACCAGAAGGGACCAGCATGACCACGCAGATCGTCATCCTCGCAGCGGGGATGGGCAGCCGCCTCGGGCGCAGCCTGCCGAAGCCGCTGACCGAACTGAGCGACGGCCGCACCATCATGCAGCAGCAGTTCGACAACATCCGTGCGGCGTTCGGTTCGAGCGCACGCGTCACCATCGTCGTCGGCTACAAGTCGGAGTACATCGTCGAGGCCTTCCCCGAGGCGAACTTCGTCTACAACGAGTCCTACGACTCCACGAACACCTCGAAGAGCCTGCTCCGCGCCCTCAAGGCGACGGGCAAGGGCGGCGTGCTCTGGATGAACGGCGATGTCGTCTTCGACCCTCGTGCCCTGGTGCGTGCGGCCGACATGATCGACGAGGACCGCTCGTTCGTCAGCGTCAACACCGACAAGGTCTCCGACGAAGAGGTCAAGTACACCGTCGACGTCGAGGGCTTCATCCACAAGCTGTCGAAGCAGGTCGTCGGTGGCCTCGGCGAAGCCGTCGGCATCAACTACGTGTCCTCGAAGGACAAGCAGGCGCTCATCCGCCAGCTCGGTCGCGTCGACGACCAGGAGTACTTCGAGGGCGGCATCGAGGCTGCCATCGCCGAGGACGGGCTACTCTGGAGCCCGATCGACATCTCCGACCTCTACGCGGTCGAGATCGACTTCGCCGAGGACCTCGAGCGCGCGAACAACCTGTTCGCCTGAACCAGCGTCAGGACCCCCTCGGCGGTTCCGCCCGAAGGGAAACCGTGACCACAGCGAGTGCGCCGACCGCGCCCGCGGCTGCCGCACCAGCGGCGTCCCGGAGCGCCGGTCGGCGCTATCGTCATGCCCTCTGGCTGCTGACGATCCGAGACCTCCGCGTCCGCTACTCGACCTCGGCGCTCGGCTACTTCTGGTCGATCCTCGACCCGCTCGTGATGTCGGCGATCTACTGGTTCGTCTTCACGCAGGTGTTCCACCGCGGGTCGGTCGGCGAAGAGCCGTACATCGTGTTCCTGCTGTCGGCGCTGCTGCCGTGGATGTGGTTCACCGGTGCCGTCTCGGACTCCACGCGGGCGTTCATCAAGGAGACCAAGCTCATCCGGTCGACGACGATCCCGCGCAGCATCTGGGTCGCCCGGGTCACGGCGTCGAAGGGCATCGAGTTCCTCCTCAGCCTGCCGGTGCTCGCCGTGTTCGCGATCGCGACGGGGGCGCACTGGCACTGGGAGATCGCGCTCTACCCGCTCGCGATCGTGCTGCAGTGCGCGCTCGTGTACGGGCTCGGCCTGATCGTCGCGCCGCTCGTGGTCTTCTTCCGTGACCTCGAGCGTGCGGTGAAGCTCGTGCTCCGGTTCCTCTTCTACGCCTCGCCGATCATCTACGGCACGTCGGCACTGCCCGACAAGCTGCACGACCTCGCGGCGTTCAACCCGCTCAGCGGCATCTTCGGCATCTACCGCGCGGCGTTCTTCCCGTCGCAGCTGAACTGGTTCGAGGTCGGGGTCTCCGTCGTCGTCACCGTCGTCGTCCTCGCGATCGGACTCGTCGTGTTCCGCCGCAGCGAGCACCGCGTCCTGAAGGAGCTGTGATGACCGCCACCGAGCAGACCAGCCGCAGCGCGACGGTCGCCCCCGTGATCTCCGTCCGCGACGCCGGCATCCGGTTCAAGCGCAACCGTCGGGCGAGCCGGAGCTTCAAGGACCTCTTCGCCGGCAGCAACCGCCGCAAGCGCGCGGACGAGTTCTGGGCGCTCCGGGGTGTGTCGTTCGACGTCCGCCCGGGCGAGGCGATCGGGGTCGTCGGCCGCAACGGTCAGGGCAAGTCGACGCTGCTGAAGCTCGTGGCCCAGGTCATGCTCCCCGACGAGGGACGCATCCACGTCGGCGCCGGGGTCGCACCCCTGATCGAGATCACCGGTGGCTTCGTCGGAGACCTCTCGGTCCGCGACAACGTCTACCTCACGGCGGGACTGCACGGCATGTCCCGGGCCGAGATCCGCGACGCCTTCGACGAGATCATCGAGTTCGCCGAGATCGGCGACTTCGTCGACACCCCGTACAAGCACCTGTCGAGCGGCATGAAGGTGCGCATCGCGTTCGCGGTCATCTCGCGCCTCGACGAACCGGTGATCCTGGTGGACGAGGTCCTGGCGGTCGGCGACAAGGGGTTCCGCGAGAAGTGCTACAAGCGGATCGAGGAGCTCCTCGCCGGCGGCCGCACCCTGTTCTTCGTCTCGCACAGCGACAAGGACCTCCGCCGCTTCTGCGAGCGCGGGCTGTACCTCGACAAGGGTCGCCTGCAGCTCGACGGCACGATCGAGGAAGCACTGCAGCGGTACTCGTCCGACTACGCCGTCTGACCACCGATCCCCGTCCACAACCAGGGTCCCCAGGGCCGCTCTCCACAGCCGCCCCTCCCCCGAGCCGAACCGGCCGCCGGACGTCAGACCCTCACCCTACGGTGACGGCATGCACCACCCGACACCGGCCTACCCCGTCCCGTTCTCGATCGACCGTTCCCGTGCCCCGCGCCGCTACGACCTGCTGAACACCGGCGACGAACCCGTCGACGGCATCACGCTCACCCACCTCGGCACCGGCTACTGCCCGCCGCTCGCCGTGCACCGGCTCGAACCGGGTCGGTCGCTCTCGATCGCCGTGTTCGGCGCCGCCACCGACGACACGGGCGTGGTGATCGTCCGCTGGCGTCGACCGGACCGCTCCGAGTACCTCTGGCGGATGTCCCTCGTGGGTGACGCCCGTGCTGCCTGACCGTCCTCGTCGTGCCACCGCCGACCGGTGGGTCCGGGTCGGTCCCTCAGTCCTCGCCGCGCGCCGCCGCGACGGTCTGCCAGCGGGCGAGCAGCCGTTCGACCGCGTCGTGCAGCCGCTTCGTCGCCGCACCCGGCGTCGTGTCGCCGAAGTACCGCTCGACCCAGCGCTGCAGCTTCGCGAGCTCGGCGGCGTCGTTCGCCGCGGCGTCGACCCGCGCGACGACGTCCTGCGCATCGGACGCCGTCAACCAGTTGGCGTCGCTCAGGTACCCGCGCTCGTCGACGTCCGCCTCGGGCGAGACCGGCCGGGTCACGATGAGCGGCTTGCCCACGGCCAGCCGGTCGTAGATCATCGCGCTGATGTCCGTGATCGCCACGTCCGCTCCGGCGAGCTGCCACCCCAGCTCGGCACCGTCGTCGTACACGTGGTGCGCGCCCGGGTCGGCGGCGTTGGCGCTCGCGATGGCCGCGACGATCCGCTCGTGCGCCGCCTTGTACGCGGCGTCGCGCACACCGCTGCGAGGGTGCGGCCGGTAGACGAGCCGGTGCGTCGGCGACGCGAGCACCCGTTCGGCGATCGTGGTGCCGTGGCTCGCGATCGACCCGTAGGCGGCCGCGGCCCGGTCCCCCTCCCAGGTCGGCGCGTAGAGCACGACCGTGCGGCCGTCGGCCGGGTACGGCGCCGCGCCGGCGAAGTGGTCGGCCTGCGGGCGACCGATCGAGATCGTCCGGGCATCCAGGTCGTAGTCCCACAGGGCGTCCGACAGCCGTCCACGAGCGGCGTCACCGGCGATCAGGGCGTAGTCGTACGCCTTGAACTGGTTCGTCGTCATGTACATCTTGTCGCTCTCGCCGTGGTTCACGAAGACGTGCCACATGCGCCCGTACCGCATCATCTGGAAGTTGCGGGCGTTCTGGTTGACGTAGAAGACGATCTTCGGGGCCTGCTCCTCGACGAACTGCTCGAGGTCGACGACCTGGCGCGCGTAGACCACGGGCACCGGGGACTCGTCGAGCAGGGTGAGCATGGTGCCGGGGCTCCGCGCGATGATCGCGACCGGGTGGGTCGCCGCGAGTTCGGCGAGGGGGGCGTACCACTGCCGCACCTGGTACATGTTCACGGGGCCGTCGGCGAAGTAGACGGCGATCTCCACGGTGCCCGGAGCAGGGGCCGCCACCGACGGCAGTCGGCGTGCGAGTTCACGACGGCTGCGTCGCGACTTGAGCAGGCGGTCGGCGAGCCGCAGGGCCGTGCGCGCGTCGCTGATGATCGGCATGGTCTCTCTTCCTGGGTCCGGGGACGGTTCGGTGCGGGCGGGTCAGACGACGGGCGGACGGCCGGCGAGCGTCATGCGACCGATCGTGAGCCAGCCCATCACGTGCACGGGGCCGCAGTCGCTCCGCCAGCCTTCGCGGACGCCACCGAACCAGGTGGCGAGCCGCTGCGGGTGTCGCCACCAGCGAGCGACCTGGATGGCCGCCCACGACCCGACGTACACCGGTCGGAGCACCGCCGGCAGGTTGCGCCGAGCCAGCCAGACCCGGTTCCGAGCGTTCAGCCGGTAGTACTCGGTGTGACGTGCCGGGTCGATCGCGGGGTGGTACGCGACGAGGTCCCCGGCGTACCAGGTCCGTCGGCCGGCATCCCACACGCGCCACGCGAGCTCGATGCCCTCGTGCGCGTAGAAGTACTCCGCTCCCCAGCCGCCGGTCGCGCGGTACACGTCCATCGGCAGGACGACCGCTCCTTCCCACACCGAGAACACCGGCGACGAGTGATCGGGCTCGCCCTTGCGGATCCGCGGGATCCAGCGCGTCGGGTTCGCAGCGCCGGTGGGGTCGACGACCCGGGGTTGCACGAGACCGAGCGACGGATCGCGCTCGAACAGGCCGATCGCGTCGCGCAGGAACGTCTGCGACGGCACCGAGGCGTCGTCGTCGAGGAAGAACACGTAGTCGCCGTCGACCACCTCGGCCCCGGCGTTCCGCCCGGCGGGGATGCCCACGTTCTCGGGCAGGGCCAGCGCGCGGACGCCCTCGGGCAGACCGGTCGGCTCCCAGCCGTTGCCGACGCACACCACGTCGAGGTCGACGTCCTGCTGCGCGAGCACGCTCTCGAGTCCACGACGCAGGTCGTCCGGGCGGGTCCCCTGCGACAGGCTCACCACGGCGACACGGGGCCGCTCGCGGAGTGGGACCGCGTGACGACGGAGCGTGCCCGGCGTCACCCGCGGACCCGCTTCGACGAGATGATCGCGACGAAGTGCCCGAACGTCGCCAGCACTGCCAGTGGCAGGAGCGCGCCCACCAGGATCCGGTCGGCCAGGGGATGACCGATCACGAGCGCCAGCAGCGCGAAGACGAACGCGAGGATGCTCAGCTCGACCGAGTGGTACAGGCGGTGGAACGGCAGGAACCGGGCGGCGCGGCGAAGCGTGGCGAGCCGTCGTCCGGACGGAGCGGTGCCGGCGTCGCGACGGTCGACGAGCTTGTCGAGCCCGGCGTTCGCCCGTGCGACGTGCACCATGTCGTTGAGCGCCTTGTTGAGGACGATCACGAGTCCCAGCGCGCAGCCGATCGTGGTCCACATCCAGTCCGCGCCGTGGATCGGCCACGTGGCCGCACGGACGCCGAGTGCGATGGGGATGAGTCCCTCGGTCGTGTAGTGCCCGACCTTGTCGAGGAACACGCCGGCGGGCGACCGGGTCCCCCGCCACCGGGCGACCTCGCCGTCGCAGCAGTCGACGAGCATCTGCAGCTGCCCGAGCACGAGCGCGAGCGCCGCGCCCCAGATGCCCGGGATGAGCAGGGCGGCCGCGACGCTCCACCCGACGAGGATCATCAGGCCGGTCACCTGGTTCGCCGTCACGCGGGTCTTCAGCAGCACCCACGTCAGGTACGGCGAGACGTCCCGCAGGTACAGCGACGCCGTCCAGTGCTCGGCGTTCGCCCGCGAACGGACCTCGTCCGGTTGGGCGACGGCACGGAGTTCGGCGATCGAGGTGGGGCGGGCGTTCCCGCGGCCGGTCGTGTCATCGGTCAAGAGGTCAGGTCACCGTCCCGTGTGCGTGGTCAGCTCGGACGTCCGGGTCAGGAAGCCGATGATGAAGCCGAGTCCCCACCCGACGTGGATGCACGGCAGCACCACGACGAGCCAGAGGAGCGTCGGCAGCCCCGACCGCCGGGCGACCGCGACGGCCCCCAGCACGACGAAGACGATGTAGACGGCGGGCACCACGAAGCCGAGCAGCGCCCACGCCGCCCCCGTCCCGAGTGCGGCGCCGACGATCCCGACGATGCCGGCGACGATGCCGAGCGCCATCGCGGCGACCATGGCCGGGGGCACGAAGTAGCGCAGCCCGTTGTTGGCGGGGAACCGGCGGGCGAGCTCGCCGCGCCACAGCCCCGTCGCGACGAACTGCCGGACCAGACGCTTCAGGCTCGGCCGCGGGCGGTACGTGACGACGAGCTCCGGGGTGAACCACACCGTGCCACCGGTCTGCCGGAGCCGCCGGTTGAGCTCCCAGTCCTGGCCGCGCTTGATGCCCTCGTCGAACAGCCCGACCGCGAACAGTCGCTCACGCCGGAACACGCCGAGGTACGCCGTCTCGGCCGGACCGGCCTGGCCGCCGACGTGGTGCGGCGTGCCACCGAGCCCGACGCGGCTGCCGTACGCGAGCGCCACGGCGCGTTCGAACGGGGTCCGCCCCTCGGCGCGCATGATCCCGCCGACGTTGTCCGCGCCCGACTCCTGCAGCACGCGCACGGCGATCCGCGTGTAGTCCTGCGGCAGCACCGAGTGCGCGTCGACACGGACCACGACGGGGTGCACGGACGCGCGGATCGCCACGTTCAGCCCGGCGGGGGTGGAGCCGGCCGGGTTCTCGATCGCGCGGATCCGGGGGTCGGCGGCGCTCATCTCGGCGACGAGTTCGTTCGTGCCGTCGATCGACGGGCCGAGGGCGAGGATGACCTCGAACGGACCGGAGTAGTCCTGCTCGAGCAGACTCTGGACGGCTGCCCGGACCTCGGTGACCTCGTTGAGGACGGGCATCACGTACGAGACGCCCGGCAGGGGCTGTCCGTCTGTCTGCATCGGTACCTCGGGGTCCTCACCTGGGTGCACGGGACGCACCGCGGACGGTGCCGCCCCGCAAGAGCGACCCTGAGCCTATCAAGTCGCCGCGGGTCGTCGGGGCGACCGGCAGACGGACGGGAGGTGGGCCCCACCCGGCCGGTACCGGCGCGACGCGGAGCCTGCGGAGCGTCGTGACGGCCGAGACGGGAGGGACGGTGCCAGCTGGCACCGCGCCTCCCGTCCGTCGCTGGTCGCGTCAGCCCTTGTAGGTGCCGAGCGTGACGTCCGCCTCGCGCGTCTGACCGCCGCGGATGAAGGTGATCGTGGTCTTCGCGCCGCCGGCGAAGTACCGCACCTGTGCCGTGAGGTCGGTCGCGTCGGACACCGTCGCCGAGCCGATCTTCGTGACGACGTCGCCCTTCTGCAGGCCGGCCTTGGCCGCCGCGCCACCGGACGACACCGACTTGATGAGGCCGCCCATCTGCGTGGCGTTCGCGTCCTCGGCGGCGTCGCCCACGGTCGCACCGAGCAGCCCGTGCGTGGCGGAGCCGTTGTCCTTGATCTCGTTCGCGACCCGCTTGACGAGGTTCGACGGGATCGAGAAGCCGACGCCGATGCTGCCGGACTGGCTCGACGACGAGTCGGACGAGCTGCCCGCGCTGGCGATGGCCACGTTGATGCCGATGAGCTTGCCCTTGGAGTCGAGCAGCGCACCACCCGAGTTGCCGGGGTTGATCGACGCATCGGTCTGGATGACCGGTAGCGACACGGTGCTGTTCGTCGACGAGTTGCTGCCGTTGCCGCCGTTGCCCCAGAAGTCGAAGGGACCGCCGCTCGAGCCGTTCCCGCCCTCGTTCGAGTCGCCGCCCTCGGTGGGAGCGCTCGAGGTGACCTGGATGCTGCGGCTCAGGGTCGAGACGATGCCGTCCGTCACCGTGTTCGACAGGCCGAGCGGCGCACCGATGGCAACTGCGGTGTCGCCGACGTTGAGGTCGGAGGAGTCCGCGAAGCTGATCGGCTTCATGTCCGTCGCGTCGATCTTGATGACCGCGAGGTCGACCGTCGGGTCCGTGCCGACGAGCTTCGCCGGGTAGATCTTACCGTCCGAGGTCGTCACGGTGATGGTGCCGTTGGAGCTGTCGCCGTCGAGGGTCACCACGTGGGTGTTGGTGACGATGTAGCCGTCCTTGCTGAAGACGACGCCAGAACCGGTGCCGGCCTCGCTGCTCGACGAGACGTTGATCGTGACCACCGAGGGGGTCGCCTGCGCCGCTACCGCGGTGACGACCGTGGCGTTGTTGTAGTCGTTGACGGTGAGGTTGCCGCCACCCTGCGCGCTCGAGGACCCGACGACGCTGCTGCCGCCCTGCGTGTTGGACGCGGCGAGCCAGCCGGCGCCGCCGCCGACGAGGCCAGCGATGACGACACCGGCGATGATCGGGAGGGCGAGGCGGCCACGACCGGTGCCGGTGCGGCGGCCGGGGGCTGCTGCTCCGACGCCTGCTCCGGCTGCGCCTGCTGCTCCGGCGGCCCCGGCTGCTCCGGCGGCTCCGGTGTCGAAGTAGTGGCCGTTGCGCTGGTTCGAGCCGTCGACGTCGCCGAACGCGCTCGTGGGGGCCTGGGCGGACGGGGCTCCGGCGTACTCGGAGGCCGATGCCGGCGCCGAGGTCGGCTGGGCGTACTCGCCGTAGCGGGGCTGCTGGCCGTACTGCGCCTGCTGTCCGTACTGCGACTGGCCGTACTGCTGCCCGTACTGCTGCTGGCCGTACTGGGACTGACCGTACTGCTGCTGGTCCTGGCCGTACTGCGGCTGGCCGTACTGCTGCTGGCCGTACTGGGACTGCTGGGCGTGGTCGGTGCCGTACGGAGTGCCGTGCGCGCCGTACCCGGCCGGCGCCTGGCCGTACTGGCTCGTCTGGCCGTACTGGTTGGGCTGGCCGTTCTGGTCCGGCTGGCCGTACTGGCTCGTCTGACCGTACTGGCTCGTCTGGCTCGTCTGACCGGCGTCGGAGTCGTGCTGGGACAGCGTCGGGTACGGCGCCGTGTACCGGTCGGTCGGGTGGTCGTTCGAGGCCGCGATGACATCGGGGTCGCTCGCGGGAGCGATCACGTCGGTGTGGTCCGCGGAGCCGTCGTGCGGAGAACGGTCGCTCGTCGGAGCATCGCTGCTCGGAGCGTCGTCGCGGAACGCGTGGTCGAAGTGCTCGGAGTCGTTCGGCGAAGCGTCCTCGGATGCGGCCTTCGCGGCCGCGTCGTCCGGACGGATGTCGTCGCCCTGCCCGTTGGGCGTGGTGTCGGTCATGCTGGACGTGCTCCTTTCAAGCTCGTGCAGTCTGTCGCACCCACCTGAGCGGTGCTCCTGGTGACGCTGCAAGCGACCTATGGCGATCTTATGCGTGGGCTGTGCGGCCGTTCCCGAGATGCCCGCGGCCCGGCCGCTAGGTTGGGGTCCGTTCAGCGCCGCGAGTGCGGTCGACACCTCGGAGGGAACCACATGCGCCACGCAGGACCCTGGTTGCGAGCAGCAGAAGGAGCGATGCTCCTCGGCCCGGACGGCGTCCCCGCGCCGACGGTGTTCGCCGAGATGAGTGCGCTCGCGGCGGCCACGGGCGCGGTCAACCTCGGGCAGGGCTTCCCGGACGAGGACGGTCCCGCCGAGGTCCTCGAGGCAGCGGTCGCAGCCATCCGCGACGGCGTCAACCAGTACCCGCCCGGACGCGGGACCCCGGACCTCCGAGCGGCCATCAGCGAGCACCAGGCCCGGTGGTACGGCCTCGAGGTCGATCCCGACCGCCAGGTGCTCGTCGCCGCCGGCGCGACCGAGGCCCTCGCCGCGACACTCCTCGCCCTGGTGGAGCCGGGCGACGAGGTCATCACCTTCGAACCGTTCTACGACGCGTACGGCGCGCTCATCGGTCTCGCCGGCGGGACCCACGTGACGGTGCCGTTGCGGGCGCCCGACTTCCTCCCGGACGAGGACGCCCTCCGCGCCGCGTTCTCCGACCGGACCCGTGCGGTGCTCGTGAACACCCCGCACAACCCGACCGGCCGTGTCCTCCCGACGGAGGTGCTCACCACGATCGTCGAACTGGCCACGAAGTACGACGCCGTGATCGTCACCGACGAGGTGTACGAGCACCTGACCTTCGACGTCCCGCACGTCCCGATCGCCACCCTGCCCGGTGCCGCCGATCGCACCGTGACCATCTCGAGCGCTGGGAAGACCTTCAGCACCACCGGCTGGAAGATCGGCTGGCTCACGGCGGCGCCGGCGCTCGTCGACGCGATCACCACCGTGAAGCAGTTCCTGACCTTCGTGAACGGCGCGCCCTTCCAGCCCGCCGTGGCGACCGGGCTCCGACTGCCGGACAGTGTGTTCGCCGGCATCGCCGCCGAGCTGTCCGCCAAGCACGACCTGCTCGCCGCGGGACTCCGAGCGGCCGGCTTCGAGGTGATGCGCCCGGACGGCGGGTACTTCGTCATCGCCGACACGGCTGCGCTCGGGTACGAGGACGCCCGGGCGTTCTGCCTGCAGCTCCCCGAGCTCGCCGGGGTGGTCGGTGTACCGGTCTCGGCGTTCATCCGACCCGATCACGCCGGCGGCTACCGGTCACTCGTGCGGTTCGCCTTCTGCAAGCGGCGCTCGGTGCTCGAGGACGCCGCCGCTCGGCTCGCCGGTCTCGCCCTGCGCGGCTGACTCCCCCGCGGGCGGGCGGACCGGACCCGCCCGCCACCGCGAGTGGGCGGTATCAACCCGGCCCGCGCCTCCAGGCCCACGCATTTCGCCCGCTCGGCACGAGCGCCACCGCGTCCCGCCGCGAGCGGGCGGGATCGGATCCGCTCGCGCTTCCGCGCCCACGCGTTTCGCCCGCTCGGCACCAGCGCCACCGCGCGCCACGGCGAGCGGGCGGAATCGACTCCGCTCGCGCCTCCAGGCCCACGCGTTTCGCCCGCTCGGCACGAGCGCCACCGCGCCCCCGCGAGCGGGTGAAACAGCGCCCGCCCACGCCTGGCGAACGGCGCATTTCGCCCGCTCGGCAACAGCGCCACCGCGCCCAACCGCGACCGGGCGGAACAGTGCCCGCGCCTGCCGAGCGGCGCATTTCGCCCGCTCGGCACCAGCGCCAATGCGAGTGGGCGGAATGGGATCCGCTCGTGCCTCCAGAGCAACGCATTTCGCCCGCTCGGCGGGGCGCACACACGTACGCCTCCCCCGCGCCCCGCCGGGCGGGTCAGGGGCGGGGCGTGACCTCGTAGCGGCGGAGCGCCAGCGACGGATTCGTGCGGCGCACGGCGTCCGTCATGGCGGTGTCGATCCCCGCGACGAGCATCCCCGGGACCGCCCCGGCAGCGGCGACCGCGACGCCCGAGGGGTCGAGGACGACCGAGCCTCCGATGCCGACCGGCGGCGTCTGTCCCACCCCGACCACCCACACGGTGTTCTCGATGGCACGGGCGGTGAGCAGCGTCCTCCAGTGGTGCTCCTTGCCGGGGCCACGGACCCACTCGGCGGGCAGGACCACGACGTCGGCGGCGCCGTGTTCGGGTGCGGCCAGGCGCCGGGTGACCTCGGGGAACCGCAGGTCGTAGCAGGTCTCGAGGCCGACGCGCAGCCCGCCGAGCTCGAACACCGGCAGCTGTTCGGGGTCGCCGGACTCGATGTGGTCCGACTCCTTCGAGCCGAACGCGTCGTAGAGGTGCACCTTCCGGTACGTCGCAGCGATAGACCCGTCGGGCAGGACCGCGACGAGGGTGTTCCGGAAGCGGTCCGGGACGTCAGCGGCTTCGGCGACGCCGACGATGAGGGCGATGCCGACCTCGCGGGCGACGGCCTGCAGACCGGTGACGAACGGACCGCCCAACGGTTGGGCGGCGGCCACGAACCGGTCGTCGATCTCGGCGGTGAAGTACGAGGTGTACTCCGGCGTGACGAGGAGGTCGGCGTGTCGGGCGGCGGCGTCGACTGCCGCGCCGCGGACGGTCTCGAGGTTCGCGACGGGGTCGTCCACGGGTGCGAACTGCGCCGCGGCGACGGTGAGGGTGCCCATCCGCCGAGCGTACCGGGCGGCCCGAGACTCGGCTCCGCGGACGTTCCTCGCGCAGTGCGGGCGCGAAACTGTCCGCCCGGCCGAGACTCGGCGCCGCCCACCCGCACACGCGCCCACCGGCACCGCACACGCACACGCCGGCCAGCACCGCACACGCACACGCCGGCCAGCACCGCACACGCCGGCCAGCACGCGCACGCGAAGAAGGCCCCGGTCCGATTGGACCGGGGCCTTCTCTGTGACGCTTGGTTGCGGGGGCAGGATTTGAACCTACGACCTCTGGGTTATGAGCCCAGCGAGCTACCGAACTGCTCCACCCCGCGGCACGTTGAACAGCCTACACGGGGCCGTGGCGGGGCACAAATCGAGTGCCCCGCCACGGTGTGTCTAGTTCGAACCCTCGGCCTCGGTGGCGGCCTGGATCGCGTCCTGCAGTCGCTGGTCAGCCTCGGCGGCGGCGACCAGGTCGTTCTCCGCGTAGGCGTCCTGACGGTCCTGCAGCGCCTGCTTGGCGTCGTTCAGGGCCTTCTGCAGCGCCGCGTTGTCGACCGTGCCCGAGCCCGACGACGAACCGGAGCCCGACGACGAACCGGAGTCCGAC
The DNA here is from genome assembly GCF_031453355.1 of Curtobacterium sp. SORGH_AS_0776. NCBI lineage: Bacteria > Bacillati > Actinomycetota > Actinomycetes > Micrococcales > Microbacteriaceae > Curtobacterium > Curtobacterium sp. SORGH_AS_0776. The sequence goes on along the minus strand of NZ_JAVIYU010000001.1, from coordinate 1,819,477 downwards.
GAACCCGAACCGGAGTCAGAGCCCGAACCGGAGTCCGAACCCGACGACGCACCCGAGTCGCTCGAGCCACCCGATGCACCCGAGTCACCGGCCGACGCACCCGAGTCGCCACCGAAGAGGCTGTTGAGCGCCTCGTCGAGGGTGTCCTCGAACGCGATCTTGTCGCCGAACGCCACGAGCACCTTCTGCAGCAGCGGGTACGAGCCGCTCGACGTCGACTGCACGTACACGGGCTGCACGTAGAGGAAGCCGCCACCCACCGGGAGCGTGAGCAGGTTGCCCTGCTTCACGGTCGAGTTCCCGCGCTTGAGGATGTTCAGCTCCTGCGAGACGGTCGAGTCTCCGTTGAAGAGGCTCTGCACCTGTCCGGGCCCGGGGATGTTGTCCGTCTTCGGCATCGTCAACAGCGTGAGCTTGCCGTAGCCGGACCCCTTCTTGCCCTTCCCCGCGCCTCCGGCATCGGAGTCCACGGCGAGGTACCCGGTCAGCACGTTCCGGTTGTTCGCCCCGGCCGACTGCTGCGGGATGTAGGTCGTGTACAGCGTGTACGCGGTCCCCTGCCCCGGCACCTTCATCGTGAGGTAGTACGGGTCCTGCAGGTTGCCCTTGGCCGTCGTCGTGGTGGTCGCCCCGAGCGCGTTCGTGCCCGAGTTGGTCGTGGTCGATGCGTCCGAGGTGTCGGTGTCGTTCGTCCCCGAGGTCGGTTCCTGCGGCACGTTCCAGGCGTCGTCACCCGAGTAGAACGAGTTCGCGTTCGTGACGTGGTAGGTGCCGAGGATCGACCGCTGCACCTTGAACAGGTCGGTCGGGTACCGCACGTGGTCGAGCAGCTCCGCGCTCATGCTCGACACGGGCTTCGTCGCCGTCGGGAAGATCTTCTGCCACGTCTTGAGCACCGGGTCCTTGGTGTCCCAGGCGTAGAGCGTCACCTTGCCCGTGTACGCGTCGACCGTGGCCTTCACCGAGTTCCGGATGTAGTTGACCTGGTCGGTCCGGTACGCCGAGCTCTCAGCACCCGCGATCGTGTCGGAGAGGCTCTGGCTCTGCGAGTACGGGTACGCGTCGCTCGTCGTGTAGCCGTCGACGACCCACTGGATGCGGTGGTCGACGATCGCCGGGTACGCGTCGTTGTCGAGGGTCAGGTACGGCGCGACCTTCTGCACGCGCGTGATCGGGTCGCGGTCGTAGAGGATCTGCGAGTCCTGGTTCACGGCGTTCGACAGCAGGATCTGCTCGGACTGGAACTTCGCGGCGTAGACGAGCCGGTTGAAGAAGTTGCCGATGCTCGGGCCGCCGTCGCCGGCGTACGTCGTCGTGGCGTTGCCGCCGCTGTCGTCGTTCTCGTCCGAGCCGGACGGGTAGTCGAGCTCGACGTTCTTCGAGCCCTTCGGCGCACCGACGATCGAGTACGCCGGCGAGGTCTCACCGAAGTACACGCGCTGCTGGAAGTCGCCGAGGGCACCGTTGGACGGGATCCCCGACTCGAGGAACACCGGCTTGCCGTCGCTGGCGCGCTGGTTGCCGTACGCCGCCGTCACGCCGTAGCCGTGCGTGTAGACGAAGGCACGGTTGTACGGGGTGTTCGCCTGCGCGCTGAGGCCGTCGAGGTCGATGTCGCGCACCGCGATCACGGTGTCCTCGGTCTCGCCCTTGACGTCGTAACGGTCGACGTCGAGCTCCTTCGGGAACTGGTAGTACTGCCGGTACTGCTGCAGCTGGCTGAAGGTGTCCGAGACGATCTTCGGGTCGATCAGGCGGATGTTCGCCGTCGTCTGGGCGTCCTGCGCGAGGGCGCCGGAGCTCGCCTCGGTCGTTGCGTCGTAGTTCTGCTCCTGGACGCCCGCGACACCGTAGGCGTCACGGGTCGCCTTGATGTTCCGCTCGATGTACGCGGACTCGAACGTCCGCTCCGAGGGCTTGACCTGCAGGCGCTGGACGATCCAGGGGTAGATGCCGCCGATGACGATCGCCGCGACGAGCAGCAGCCCGGTGCCGACGATCGAGATGCGCCAGCGGCCGATGACCGCGGTCACGATGAAGAGGATCGCCACGATCGCGGCGATACCCGCCATGATCTCGCGACCCGGGATGACGGCGTTCACCTCGGTGTACTGCGCACCGGTGATGAGCGAGTTCGACTTCGTCAGCGCGGCGTACTGGTCGAGCCAGAGGCTCACGGCCTGCAGCGCGACGTAGACGGCGGCGGTGATCGCGAGCTGGATGCGCGCGGCCTTCGAGATCCGGACCTCGCGGCCGCCGAAGCGCATCGCGCCGTACAGGTAGCACGCGGCGAGCGCGGCCAGCCCGGCGATGAGCACCACGGCGGACGAGTACGCCACGATCGCGCGCCAGAACGGCAGTTCGAACACGTAGAAACCGATGTCGAGCCCGAACTGCGGGTCGGTCTTGCCGAACGGCGTCCGGTTGAAGTACTCGAGCACCATGCTCCACCGGCCGGCGGTCGACAGCCCGGCGAAGATGCCGAGCACGACCGGGATCCCGATCATGACGGCACGGCGCAGCGGCTCGATCACCTGCTGGTAGCGGTCGAGCTGCGAGTTGAGCTTCGCGTAGACCGGCCGGAACCGGAACGCGATCGCGATGCTCGCGTAGACGGGCACCGCCATCCCGAGGAACCCGGCGAGGAACATCAGGGTCCCGGCGATCCACCGCGTGGTCAGGACCTGCTGGAAGCCGAGCTGCGCGAACCACGCGTAGTCGGTGTACAGGCTCGCGAAGATGAAGAAGGCGATCACCAGTGCGGCCAGCACGATGATCGTGACCACGATCGGGACCCGCGGCGAACGCCGCCCCGAGGTGGACGAGGTTGTCGTCACTTGATGTGCTCCAGACGTGTCGAACCGGCGGGCCCGGCGCGGCGGGCCGTCAGTGCATCGATCCTATGTGGCGCGAGCACCCCTGAAACTGTACGGAGACTCAGGATGGTGAGTCGCGCCTCCTGGAACACGGTTCGGGAGGCACGGATCGCGACGACCGCGGACGTCGCCTGGAGCGCGCGGCCAGGTCTACGACGTGCAGCGCGCGAGCTTCGCGGTGCTCTTCCCGGAGGCGATCGTCTGCAGGTCGGTGACCGCCTGGTCGAGCGTGGCGACCTTGTAGACGTCGAGTCCGTCCGGGACGTGGCCGACGACCTCGCCGCAGTTGTCGGCCGGGGCGAGGAAGACGGTCGCGCCGGCGTCCTTCGCGCCGTACAGCTTCTGCCGGATCCCGCCGATCGCGCCGACCTCGCCGTCGGCGGTGATCGTGCCGGTGCCGGCGACGTGCTTGCCGCCGTTGAGCTTGCCCGGCGTGATCTCGTCGATGATCCCGAGGGCGAACATCATCCCGGCCGACGGGCCGCCGACGTCCTGGAGCTCGATGGAGACGCGGAACGGGAAGTCGTACTGCTCGGTCACGCCCACGCCGATCAGGGCCGTGCCCTGCTCGCTCCGCGGCGTGAGCTCGACCGTCTTCTCGGCGCCGTCGCGTTCGACGACGACCGTCGCCGGACCCGAGGTGCCGTGCTTCGCGACCAGCTCACGGAGCGAGGTCGCGTCGGCGTTCTCGGTGAGCGAGGTCCCGTCGAAGGAGCGGATGACGTCGCCCTTCTCGATGACGCCGTCGGCCGCGGAGCCCTTCTGGACCGTGCCGACCTCGAGGTCGGTGGGCAGCTCGTACCCCTGCTGGATGAGGGCCGCGGCCACGGCGGACTGCTGCGACTGCTGCATGTCGGCGGTGTCCTGCTGGTTGACCTGGTCGGTGGTGACGCCCTCGGGGTAGATCGCGGACGCCGGGATGACCGCCTCGGACTTCGTGAACAGCGCCCGGATGACGCTCGTCCACGAGGGGCGGTTCGTGGCGTCGCCCTGGATGCCGACGGTGAGCATGTCGAGTGCACCGGCGGTGGGGTAGGTCGGGTGGCCGTCGACCTGGATGAGCTTGACCTGCTTCGCGTCCTTGCCCGTGCCCTGCTCCTGGGTCCCGATGGTGTTGTACACCGGGCCGGGGACCTCGATCAGGTAGGGGCTCGGCAGCAGGCTGGCGAGGAGCCCGAGGACGACGGCACCGATCACGAACGCCCAGCCGACGGTCCGGGAACGGGGACGACGACGGGGCTCGGCGGCGAAGAGGGTCACGAGAACGTCCTTCCACGGGGGCTGTTCGCCCTCGGCGCAGCGGTTCGGGCGTTCCCACGGGGGCGTCCCAGGCGCGGCCCCGTGAGCAGCGATTAGCGTAGTCGTCATGCCTGATGAACCGCAGCCGGGGCCGGACGACGACTTCCAGGAGATGCTCCGGAAGCTCCTCTCCGGCGAGGGCCAGATCGACCCGTCGCAGCTCGCCGGTGCCGCCGGACTGCCGAACGACCCGGCCTTCGTCGCGAACCTGATGAGCCAGCTGCAGCGTGCCGCGCAGTCGGGCGGTGACGGCATCGACTTCTCCGTCGCGTCCGAGCGCGCCACCGCGATCGCCCGTGAGGGCGGCCACCCGGTCGACCCCGCGACCTCGCAGGCGGCCGACCAGGCGTTCCAGGTCGCGGCGCTCTGGCTGGACGAGGCCACCTCGGTCGCCGAGCTCACCGCGACGCCGAGCCTCTACACGCGCGAGCAGTGGGCGAAGGCGACGACGCCGGTGTGGGCGCAGATCGCCGAACCCGTGGCGCTGAGCATCTCGAACGCCCTGACCGAGGCGATCGAGCAGCGTGCCCCCGAGCAGCTCAAGGCGATGCTCGGCGACGTCTCGAAGGCGATGCGCGGCGTCGGCGGCGCACTGTTCGCGATCCAGCTCGGCCAGGTCGTCGGGCAGCTCTCGAAGGAGGTCGTGTCCGGCGGCGACGTCGGCGTGCCGCTCCTCGACGAGCAGGTCGCCGCACTCCTGCCGCAGAACGTGGCCGAGTTCGCCGAGGGACTCGACGTCCCCGAGGACGAGGTCCGCATCTACCTGGCCGTCCGGGAACTCGCGCACGCACGGCTGTTCCGTTCGGCCCGCTGGCTCCGCCTGCACATCATCTCGTCGATCACCGACTACGCGCGGGGCATCCACATCCCGTTCGACCGCGTCGAGGAGCTCGCGTCCGAGATCGACCCGACGAACCAGGAACAGCTCCGGGACGCCCTCGCGTCCGGTGCCCTCATCCCGCCGCGCACCGAGGAGCAGGAGGCCGCCCTCGCCCGCCTCGAGACGATGCTCGCGCTCGTCGAGGGCTGGGTCGACACCGTGACCGCCGCCGCCACCGAGCGTCTGCCGAAGTCCGGCGCGATCGCCGAGATGGTCCGACGTCGTCGTGCCGCCGGTGGTCCGGCCGAGTCGGCGTTCGCGACCCTCGTCGGCCTCGAACTCCGCCCCCGCCGCCTCCGCGAAGCAGCGGCGATGTGGCAGCGGGTCACCGACGAGCTCGGCACCGAGCAGCGCGACGCGCTCTGGTCGCACTTCGACGCGGTCCCGACCTCGGACGACATCGACGCGCCGGACGCCTTCGTGGCCCGGCTGCGCAACCCCGGCCGCTCCGCCGAGGACGACGAGTTCGACAAGGCGCTCGAGGACCTGCTCAACGACGCCACCGGTGACCGTCCGCGCGAGGACGAGTCCGGCAACGTCGACGAGGGCGACGCTCCGAAGTAGTTCTCCACAGATCCGCTGTCCCTGCCCCGCGCGGGCGCCTGGTCCGCCAGCGTGGGGGCATGGGCATCCGCATCGATCCGACCCTCGAGTTCGTCTGGCGCGACCCGACCACCGTCCAGCTCGGGGTCGATCCTCCCCGCGCCGTCGTGCCGGTCCCGAGCACGGCCGAGGAACGGTTCCTCTGTGCACTCCGCCGCGAGACCGGCCGTGATGCCCTCTCCGGGGTCGCCGCGGCGAGCGGGTGTCCGCCCGGTCTCGCCGCGCGCGTGCTCGGGGACGCCTCGCCCGCGGTCGTCGACGTCCTGCCGGAACCGCTGGCCCGGGTCGAGGTGCACGGCACCGGCGCCCTGCCGGACGCGGTCGCCGAACTGCTCTCGGGCGAGGGCGTCACGGTCGCGCGCACGACCGCGCCGCGTGGTGGACCGGTGACCGTCCCCGACCCGGATCCCCAGCTCGCCGTGGTGGTGGCCGACCACGTCGTCGACCCGGCGGTCCGCGCTGCCTGGACCCGGCGGGGCACCGCCCACCTGCCGGTCGTCGTCGGGGACGGACGCGTGCGCCTCGGGCCGTTCGTCGTCCCGGGTGCCGGGCCGTGCCTCCAGTGCGTCGAGTACGCGCACGTCGACGACGACCCGTGCTGGCCGGCCATCGCGGCGCAGGTGTGGGGCCGCCCCGCGGCACCGCTCTCGCCCTACCGGATCGCGGCGGTTGCGGCGGCTGCGACCCGGATGCTCCTCGAACGGCTGCCGTCCCGCACCCAGCACCCCGGTCCGGACCAGCTGGTCTTCGAGCGCGACGACCTGTCGGTCAGTCGGCTCCCAGTGACGTTCCATCCGCGCTGTTCGTGCCGAGCGCTGCCAGGAACCGACTCGCCACCCGGGCTCCCCCACGCGTGGAACCCTGTCGCGACCACGTGACCGTCACCGACCGGCGGGCACGGGTCAGCCCGACGTAGAAGAGCCGGCGTTCCTCGTCGACCTCGGCGTCGGTCGTGGCGTACGAGATCGGGAGTAGCCCCTCGGCCGCACCGATCACCACGACGTGCGGCCACTCCAGGCCCTTGGACGAGTGCAGCGTGGCGAGGGTCACGGCGTCCAGCTCCGGCTCGTGGTGCGTCGCGGCACGGTCCACCAGGTCCTGCGTGAACTGCTGCATCGTCGTGCCGGCGGGAGCGTCCTCGGCGAGGCCCATGATCGCCTGCAGCGCTTCCCACTGCTCGCGCACAGCGCCGGTGCCCTCCGGTGGCGTCGGCGTCCACCCGCTCACCTGCAGCACGAGGCCGACCCGCCGGGTGAGCTCGTCGTCGGTCTGCCGGACGGCCTCGCCCCGCATGTGGTGCACCGCGAGCTTGACCTCGGGGCGGTCGAAGAAGCGCGTGCCGCCCTGGACCCGGTACGGGATGCCCGCGCGTCCGAGCGCCGACTCGACCGCGGCGGCCTGGGCGCCGAGGCGGTAGAGCACCGCGACGTCCCCGTAGGACGCGCCCGAGGCCGGGTCGGCGACCAGCGACGCGATGGTCCGGGCGACCGTCTGCGCCTCGTCGCCGTCGTGCACGCACGCGAGCACCTCGGGCCGTGGTCCGGGCTCGGTGTGCTGCGCGACGAGGTCGAGGGCGCCCGGTTGCCCGCGCATGAGCGCGTTCGCGGCGTGCACCACCTCGCGCGTGGAGCGGTAGTTCCGCTCGAGCCGCAGCACGGATCCGCGGGGGAATTCCGAGCCGAAGCCGAGCAGGTAGCGACTCGACGCCCCCGCGAACGAGTAGATCGTCTGGCTGGCGTCGCCGACGACGCAGACGTCGTCCCGGCCGCCGAGCCACGCGCGCAGCAGGTCGTGCTGCACGGGCGAGACGTCCTGGTACTCGTCCACGACGAAGAACCGGTACTGCTGCCGGACGTACGACGCCACCCTGGGCTCGGACTCCACCATGCCGAGCGTCGCGAGCAGGACGTCCTCGAAGTCGAGCTGCCGCCGGTCGTCCTTGAGCTGCTCGTACGCGCGCATGAGGTCGAGGACCCGGCGCGGCGCGGTGTCGCGCGGCATGACCCGTTCGGCCGCCGCGGCCTCGTACTCGTCGTACGAGAGCATCTGGACCTTCCGCCACTCGACCTCGCCGGCCAGGTCGCGGAGCGTCGGGGTGTCCACCCGCAGGCCGACCGTGTCCGCCGCGTGCGCGATCATCCGCCCCTTGGACTCGACGATCTTCGGGGCGTGGCCGCCGACGGTGTCCGGCCAGAAGTAGCTGAGCTGCGCCATCGCCGCGGCGTGGAACGTGCGCGCCTGGACCGTGCCCGCACCGAGGGAGCGCAGCCGCGACCGCAGTTCGCCGGCCGCCCGGGTGGTGAAGGTCAGGGCGAGGACGTGGTTCGGCGCGTAGGTGCCGGTCGCGACGCCGTACGCGATGCGGTGCGTGATGGCGCGGGTCTTGCCGGTGCCGGCACCGGCGAGGACCGCCACGGGACCGAGCAGGGTCCGGGCGACGGTGCGCTGTTCGGCGTCGAGCGCGGCGAGGAGCTCGTCCGGCGACGGCGGTCGGAGCGGCTCGGCCCCGGCCCCGGCGGCGGCGCTGCTCACGGCAGGTCCAGCGGCCCGCCGTACCACTCTTCGATGATGGCGCGGGCGATCGACGTCCTGCCCGGCAGCAGCAGGGTGTCGCCCGCACGCTCCCGGATCTCGTCGCGCGAGAACCACCGGACGTCGAGGATCTCCACGCCGTCCGGCCGAGCCGTCGTCGGGTCCCCGTCCACCGCACGGGCGCGGAAGCCGAGCATGAGCGACGCCGGGAACGGCCACGGCTGCGAGCCGAGGTACTCGGGTTCCTCGACGCGGACGCCGGACTCCTCCCAGACCTCGCGCCGGACGGCGTCCTCGAGCGACTCCCCCGGCTCGACGAAGCCCGCGAGCAGCGAGTACCGGTCCGCATCCCACGCCGCGTTCGACCCGAGCAGGATCCGGTCGTCGGCGTCGGTGACCCCGACGATGATCGCCGCGTCGGTGCGCGGGAAGTGCTCGTGTCCCTCGGGATCGCGGCGCACCCAGCCACCGGTGACCACGTCGGTCGCGGACCCGGTGCGGGGCGAGAAGCCGTGCACGGCGTGCCAGTTCGCCATCGCCACGGCCTCGACCGCGAGGCCCTGGTCGCGCGGCGACAGCTCGGTCCCGAACATCCGCAGGCTCTCCCACGCGTCGTCGGCCGGTTCGATCCGGGCGGCGGTCTCGGCGTCGAGGAACGCGGCGACGAACCGGGTGCCGGCGGGCGCATCGGGGGCGTCGGACACGGCGCGACCGAGGTACAGCGTCACCGCGTCCACCGGCACGGCATCGGCGGAGACGAAACGGAGGGTGCCGTCGGCGTTCCGCAGCATCTCGGAGCCGCGGACGGGCAGGTACCGCGTCGACGGGTCGTCCCGCAGCACCCGGTCGAGGTCGTCCGTCGTGCGGAACTCCGCGTCGCGGTCGAGGTCGTTGCGGGAGAGGGGCAGCCTCGCGGCGAACTCGACGGTCACGGCAGGGGGCTCCTCGGGTCGGATCGGGTCGGCGGTGCGGGAGCCCGGGCTGCCGCGGGCCAGCGTGGCGCACGCTCGACCACCGGCTGCGGACCTACCCTGAGGGGCATGGCGGGATCCCAGTTCACTCTAGCCGCGTTGGCGACCACGGCCGTCTCAGGCCTCGTCGTCACGGGCACGCGCACGCTCGGCTCGGCCGCGTCCGGGGACTACGAGTCGGCCGTCCTCCGCGACGCCGACGGCGCCTGGTCCGCGATCCGCCGCCCACGCAACCAGCGAGCCGAGGCCCGGCAGTCCGCCGACCTCGTCGCGATCCGGGCGCTGAGCGCCGGGATCCGCACGCGCCTCCCGTTCGGCGTCGCCGAGTACCGCGGACAGGCGCCGATCGGCTCGACCCGCGCCATCGTCACCTCGTACCTGCCCGGGACGCACCCGAAGCTGCAGGCCCTCGTCGAACGACCGGAGCTCGCGACCAGCGTCGGCCGGGCGATCGCCGCGATCCACCAGCTGCCGACGAGCTTCGTCACCGACGCCGGTCTGCCGTCCCTCACCCCGTTCGAGGTCCTGCGCTCCGCCGTCTCCGTGATGGACCGCGCGGTCGCCACGAAGCTCGTCCCGGCGGCGCTCAAGGAGCGGTGGGAGGGCGCGGCGCGCGACCAGCAGCTCTGGCAGTTCACGCCCACCGTCGTGCACGGGTCGCTCGGCACCGAGACGATCCTGGTCTCCGGCGACGACGTCTCCGGCGTCATCGACTGGGGCGAGCTGCGGCTCGGCGACCCGGCGAAGGACCTCGCGTGGGTGCTCGCCGGCCGCAAGGACGCGTTCGACACCGTCCTCAGCGCGTACGAGGCGAACGGCGGCGGCCGGGACCGGCAGCTCGCGCAGCGCGCGCGGGTGCACCACGAGCTCGAGACCGCGCAGTGGCTGCTGCACGGCGTGCAGGTGAAGAGCACCGAGGTCGTCGACGACGCGGTCGCGATGATGCACCGGCTGGTGGACGCGGTCCAGACGCCGAGCGCGGCACCGCTGCAGTCGGTCTCGCCGGAGACGATGGAGATCGGCGAGGTCGAGCAGCTGCTGTCGTCGACCGAGCGTCGGCACGGCTGACGCGCTTCGGCGCGGCTGACGCGCGTCAGCGAGGCTGACGCGCGTCGGCCCTGGAGGCGCGGCTCGCCTCCGCCCCGTCGCCGGCGGTCCGCCGCGCCACCGGTCCGGATCGAACCACGGTTCCGACATCGAACCAGCGTCCGCGCGTGGTTCGACGTCGGATTCGTGGTTCGACGTGCGGGCCGGCGTCAGCGCGGCGGGCCGGCGTCAGCCGATCGCGTCCCGCCAGGCGCGCTCGAGTCCGGCGCGGTCGAGGAGTTCGCGCGGCCGGACCTCGAGGTCGTCGGCCACGAAGTAGAACACCGCGTCGACCTCGTCGATCGGGCGCCCGGTGAACTCCGCGTAGGCGACCCGGTACAGGGCGAGCTGCAACTGCCGCTTCGCCAGGTCGTCGTCGCCCGACGGGGCCTTGCCGGTCTTCCAGTCGACGACCTCGGCCCGGCCGTCGATCTCGTAGACCGCATCGAGCTTGCAGACGACGCTGTGGCCGAGGAACGGGATGTGGATCTCCCGTTCGACCTCGATCGGTGTCAGCTCCGCCCACCGTGACCGGGCGAAGGTCGCCTGGAAGTCGGCGAGCCGACGGGCGTCGTCGTCGGTGACCGCGACGTCCGCCGAGGCGTCGACCACGTCGTCCGGGTCGAGGTCGAGTTCGTCCGGCCAGGCGTCGAGCGTCTCGAGCGAACCGCCGCTGCGGGCACGCTGCTCGACCCACTGGTGGAAGAGCGTGCCGAGGCGGGTGGCGCGGTACGGCCGCTCCGGCATCGGGCGCCGCAGCCGCTCGGCCACGGCGTCCGGTTCGGCCAGGTAGTCCTTGAACCCGGACGCCGGGACGCGGTGCGGGACGACCACCCGGTGCCGGGCCGACCGGTTCGCGGCGCGCTCCGCGAGCAGCAGGTCGATGTCGGCGCTGAACCGACCGGCCGCCCCGGGGTTGGCGTTCCGCACGCGGTCGGCGGCGGCGACCACCCGGGCGGCGCGCTGCCCGAACGGCACGTGCGGCCAGGACTGCGTGGCCCCGGCGTCACCGAGGGGGTTCTCCTCGTGCTCGGTCGTCTCGGGGACGGCGGCGGCGTCCACGACACCGGCGTCGACGAGGTCCCGCAGGTACCGACTCGGTTCGGTGGGTCGGACCCCGCCAGCCCAGAACGAGCCGGAGACGAGCAGGTCGTGCTTCGCCCGGGTGAGCGCGACGTAGGTGAGGCGGCGCTCCTCGTCCTCGTTGCGGGCCTTCACCTGTTCCTTGTAGGCGTCGATCGCGAGCGTGACGTCCTTCTGCGTGTCGTGCCCGCGCCAGTGCAGTCGCGGCAGCTCGTCGGCGTCGCCCCGGAACTCGTACGGCAGCCGGCCGAAGCCGATCCACCCGGAAGAGCCCTCCAGCGGGCGGGCCGGGAGCGCACCCTCGACCAGTCGGGGAACCGCTACGGCGTCCCACTCGAGGCCCTTCGACCCGTGGATCGTCAGGATCTGCACGGTGCCGGCCTCGGGCTCCTCGGAGCGGGGACCCATGTCGTCGCGACGGGCAGCGGCGTCGATCCAGCCGAGGAACGCACCGAGGTCGGCCCGGTCGTCCGTGGTCACGAAGCCCGCGAGCTCGTCGATGAAGGCGTCGAGGAACGCCCCGCTCCCCTGCTCGTGCGCGGCGACCTCGATGTCGAGCCGCATCTCCTGCACGACGAGCGTGACGAAGTCGACGAGGTCGCCACTGGCCCGGGACCGGAGCGCCTGGAGCTGGCGGCCGAGTTCGCGCATCCGGAGGCGTCCGGTCTCGCTGATGTCGGCGAGCGCGCCGTGGTCGTCCGGGGCGGTGGCGACGAAGTCGAGGGCGTCGACGATCGAGCCGTGCTCGCCCGCGGCGACCGATGCCCGGAACGCTGCGGTGACGTCGTCGTCGAGTCGCTGCTGGGTGTGGTCGCGGCCGAACAGCCAGCGGGCCAGGGCGTGGAGGGCGGCGATGTCCGCGGCGCCGATCCGCCACCGGGCACCGGCGAGCAGCCGGATGAGGTCGTTGCCGGCGCCGGGGTCGTGCAGCACGCGGAGGCACGCGACGAGGTCGACGATCTCCGGCCTCTGCAGGAGTCCGCCGGTGCCGAGCACGTGGAACGGCACGCGACGGTCGCCGAGGGCGGCGGTGAACGCGGCGAGGTCCTTCCGCGAGCGCAGCAGGAGCGCCATCGACCCCGTCGGGTCAGAGGCGCGGCGCGCGGCGAACCACTCCGCCACGGCGGCGGCCTCGTCCGGGAGGGTCTCCGGGAACACGGCGTGGACCGTTCCGGCGTCCGCACCGGGTCGGGGGACGAGGCGCTCGACGTCGACCTCGGACGCCTCGGACAGGGGCGCGACGACGGCGTTGGCGCCGGCGAGGACGTCGACCGGGTTCCGCCAGCTGGTGGAGAGCGCGAAGGTGACGGGGCGTGCGGCGTCGGCGCCGTCGTCGGACGTTCCGCCGAAGTCGCGCGGGAATCGAGCGAGGTTGGCGGCACTCGCCCCGCGGAACCCGTAGATCGACTGGTGGGGGTCGCCGACCGCCATCACCGGGTGCCCGCGGAAGAGCCGGGCGAGGAACCGCGTCTGCACGACCGAGGTGTCCTGGTACTCGTCGAGGAGCACCACGCCGTACCGCTGCCGCAGGTCGGTGACGACGCGCGGTGCCGACTCGGCCGCGGCGAGGGCGAGCGCGATCTGGTCGGAGAACTCCACGAACCCGCGGTCCACCTTCTGCCGACGGAACTCCTCCACCAGGTCGACGAGGGGTTCGAGGGCACCGATCGCGGCGACGGCGTCGGTGATCGCCTTGTACGCGCCACCGCGGGCGTTCCCCGGCAGCTGGAGCAGCTCGGCGAACTCGATCGCGAACCGACGCAACCGCTCCGGTTCGACGAGGTGCTCGGACACCGCGCCGGCGAGCGAGACGACCGCAGCGGTCACGGTGTCGACGTCGCGGTCGAGCCCGGCCAGCCGGTCGTCCCGCGCCGCGACGACGACCCGGCGCGCGAGCTGCCAGGCGGACGGTTCGGTGAGCACCTGGGACTCGCCGTCGCGGCCGACGAGCAGCGCGTTCTCGCGGAAGACCGAGTTGGCGAACGCGTTGTAGGTCGACACCGTCGGCGCCTCGAACGCGTCACCGGCCTCGAGCAGCCCGACGTCCTCGAGCGCGCGGATGCGGTCGTTGATGCGGACCGACAGCTCGCCGGCGGCCTTGCGGGTGAAGGTCAGGCCGAGGATGCCGTCGGGGCGGACCATCCCGTTCGCGAGCAGCCAGACGACCCGCGACGCCATCGTCTCGGTCTTCCCGCTGCCGGCTCCCGCGACGACGAGCGCCGGGGTGAGCGGAGACTCGATGACGGCGCGCTGCTGCGCCGTGGGGCGCGGGCGTCCGAGGGCGTCGGCGATCGCGTCGGCGTCGTGCCGGGGCGGCTCGACGCGGTCGGGGTAGGCGGTGCGGGCGCCGTCGGGGCCGAGCAGCTGTTCCTCGTTCACCAGGTCACCTCGCCCACGACGTGGATCCGGCACTCGACGCCGGTCCGGGCCTTCTGGCAGTGGTCGTCGACGTTCGCGAGGAAGGTCCGTCCGGCCATGCCCGTCGCCACGGTGTGCAGCCGCTGGCGGTATGCCTCACGCGCGTCGTCGTCGAACGCCTGCTGCGTCCGCTCGGAGTAGGCACGGCCACTGCGGGCGTTCTGCACGAACACCAGCCGGGCATCGGCCATCGCCGAGCCGGCGGGGACCCCCTCGACCGCGCCGTCCTCGACCGCGAGCTGGTACGCGCCGAGCTGGGGGTGTTCGGGCATGTCGTTCTTCTCACTCGGCATCGAGCGCCCGGTCTTGAGGTCGACGACGCTGACCCGGCCGTCCGGGTCGACCTCGATCCGGTCGATGCTGCCGCGCATCCGTGCCGGCCCGGTGACGAGCGCGAACGAGGTCTCGGCCCCGAGCAGTCGGCGTCCGGCACTCGCGAAGGTGCGGAGGTAGTCGCTGAGTCCCTCGATCATGCGACGGGTGCGGGCGCGTTCGCGATCGGCGATCCACGGCGACTCGAACGTCAGCTCGTCCCACCGGCCCTCGACGTGCTGCCACAGGGACTCCACGTCGACGGCGGTGGCGTGCTCCATGGTCTCGTGCACGATCGTCCCGATGCCCATCGCGGGGCTCGGGGCGCTGCCGCCGAAGGTCTGCACGAACCAGTGCACGGGGCACTCCTCGAAGGTGCCGATGCGGGAGGGCGAGACCGACACGGTCGGGGGCACGGGCTCGCCGCCCTCGTGCTCGGGTGCCGGCTCGGCGTCGAGGTCGACGAGGGGGTCGTCGGTCGAGGGCTCGGCGAGCCCGTACCAGTCGTCCGGAGCGGCGCCGGGGACCTCGGCCTCGGCCAGGCGCGCGAGGGCGGACGCGGCCTCGTGGTCGCCCGAGGCCACCACGCGCCGACGGAGCGATCCGGCGAGGCCGCGCAGGGACAGCGGGTGCACGGTCGGCTGCCGGTCGGGCGGCACGGGCACGAGGCGGACGAACGGCGAGGGCGCCTCGTCGTCGTTCGCCACCGTCCCGATGATCACCTGGGTGGTGGCGCGGGACACCGCACGGGCGAACAGGCGGAGTTCGTCGGCGATCACGGCGGCGCGGTCGTCGATCGTCTCGTGGTCGATCCCCGCGGCGGCACGGACCAGGCCGTCGGGGTCGAGCAGGCTGCCCCGTACCCGGGTGTTCGGCCAGACGCCGTCCTGCAGCCCGAGCACCACGACGACGTCGCACTCGAGCCCGATCGTGGCCGAGGGGGTGAGCACGCGGACCCGGCCGGCGGTGCGGTCGGGCCCGATCGAGTCCTCGGGCAGGTCGGCGCCGAGCAGGTCGTCGACGAACACCCGCGCGGGGGCGTCCGGCGTCCGCTCGACGAACCGCTTCGCCGCGGTGAACAGCCCGACCACGGCGTCGAGGTGCCGGTCGGCCTCGGCCGCGCCGACCCCGCCGGCAGCCGACTGGCCGCCCCAGGCGCCGGCGAGCCCGCTCCGTTCCCAGAGGCCCCAGAGGATCTCCTCGATGCTCGCACCGGACTCGGCGTCGTGGTGCGCCTGCACCAGGCTCCGCGCGAGCCGCGTCGCGCGTCGGGCGAACCCGGCGTCGACGGTCGCCAGGCGCTCGGGCGCGCCGAGTGCGTCCACGAGGAGTTCGTCGGCCGTGCGGGTACCGCCACCGGCGAGTTCCTCCCGCCGCAGCGCGAGGCGGAGCCGCCGCATCGCCAGGGTGTCGAGCCCGCCGAGCGGCCCGGTCGCGAAGGACGTGGCGAGCACCGGGTCGAGCGGGAGGACTCCGAGCGCGACGGCCGCGGCGTCGAGCAGGGACCGCGCCGCGGTGTCGTCGCGGGGTCGGACGGGTGCGGCCCCGGCGGTCGCGGGGACCTCGGCCACGGAGAGCGCACGGACGAGCTCGGGGATCGCGGCACCGCTGCGGGTGACGACGGCCATCCGGTGCCACGGCACGCCGTCGAGCAACCGGTGTTCGCGGAGCCGCCGGGCGATCGCGACGACGAGCGCCGCACGGCTCGCGCCCTCGAGGTGCACGACGGCGTCGGGTCGGGCGTCCGCCGTGGTCGCCACGGCGGTGCGCTGCCGTCCGGCCGCGGCGGCACCGATGCGCGCCGTGATGCCGGAGACGAGCGCGCGGACGGGTGCCGCGTGCCGGTGCACCGTGCCGAGGACCAGCTCGTCGACGCGGTCCACACCGAGCCGGGAGGCCAGGCGGCCGAGCACGTCGGGCTCGGCCCCGCGGAACGCCGACGCGGCGATGTCGGGGTCACCGAAGGCGACGATCTGCACGCCGGAACGGGCGAGCGCCCCGAGCAGCGCGATCTCCCCCTCGACGAGCTCCTGCGTGTCGTCGACCACGACGAGGCGCAGCGCGGCGACGCTCGCCGGGACCTGCCCCCGCAGGACGGCGGCCGTGGCGTAGGCGACGAGTTCGGCGGCGTCGAGGCTGGTGGCGCGGAACGAGGTCACGGCGGCGCGGTACTCGTCGACGAAGTCCCCGACGGCCCGCCACTCCGGACGCCCGGTGTCGTCCCCGAGTTCGCGCATGTCCTCGGGCTCCACGCCCGCGGCGACCGCCCGCATCATGACGTCGCGCAGCGCGGTGCGGAAGCCGGCGCGTTCGCGGACGACGGCGGTGATCGGTGCCGGCCAGTCCGGACCGGTGCCGTCGGTCTCGTGCCCGTCGAGCAGGTCGGCGATGATGCGGTCCTGCTCGCCACCGGTCAGCAGGGTCGGGGTCTCGAGGCCCTGGACGGCCGCGGCGTGCGCGACGAGCTGGAAGGCCAGCGAGTTCACCGTCCGTGCGAGTGCACCCGGCATCACCCGGTCGACCGAGGCGGCGAGTCGGTCGCGGAGCGCGGTGGCGGCCGTGCGGGCGCTCGTCAGGGCGAGGACGGTGGCGTGACCGTCGGGCGAGATCGCGTCGTCGCGCGTGAGCCGTGCTGCCACCAGCCGCGACAGCGTGGTCGTCTTGCCGGTGCCCGGTGCGCCGATGACCGCGGCGTGCCGGCCGTCCGGCAGCGCGAGCACGGCGGCCTGCGACGGGTCGGACGCCAACGCCCGCGCGACGCCCGTGGCCTCGGGTGCGGGCGTGAGCGTCGTCTGGGGCACCCTCGTACGGTAACCGCAGCGACCGACAGTGCGCCTGCGGCGAACGCCCGATGGCCGTCGGGGCCGCTCGGATACGCTGTGCTCGTGGACATCAAGATCGGCATCACCAACAGCCCGCGCGAGATCGCGTTCGAGACCGCCCAGACCGCCGACGAGATCGAGAAGGCCGTCGCGGCCGCGCTCGACGACAAGGCGACGCACCTCTCGCTGCAGGACGACAAGGGCCGTCGGTTCATCGTCCCCGTCGCGTCCCTCGCCTACGTCGAGGTCGGCGCGGAGGAGTCCCGTCGCATCGGTTTCGTCGCCTGACGTGGAGCTGCTCTTCGCGGTCCTCGGCGGGCTGATCCTCGGGGCCGTCGCGCACGTGGTCCTGCCGTGGCGCTCGAGCCGTGGCTCCCTGCTCGGCCCCGCGGTCGGCGGTATCGTCGCCGCGGTGCTGTGGGAGGCCCTGACCTGGGCCGGCTGGCAGTACGACGCGACCTGGATCTGGGTCGTCGCCCTGGTCGGTGCCGGTGTGGTCGCCCTCGTCGCGGAGTGGGTCCTCGGCAAGCGCCGTACGGCTGCCGACGCGGCGTACTACGAGCGCGTCAAGGCCTCCGGCGCCTGACCCGGGGGCCGTCAGGCCGTCAGGCCGAGCGCGTCCATGCGCCGCGTGTGCGCAGCGATGAGCTCGGTCCAGACCGGCTCGAGCCGTTCCTGGTCCTCACGCGCGTGCGACGCGAGCGCCGACCGGGCCACGAGCAACGTGTCCCCGACGAGCCGCCGTCCCCACATCGCCAGTCGCGACCCGACCTGCGGGTCCTCGGCGATGCGTTCGGTGAGCTCCTCGACGACCGCGGCTTCCTCACGCGCGTCGAACACGGTCTTCAGGCGCTGCCGGACCTCGGCCGGGAGCGACCGGAGCAACGAGCCGAACAGGTCGTTGAGGATGCCGGCGGTGACGTAGCCCGTGAGCATCGACTCGTACCAGTCCGCGCCGCTCGTGCGCTCGAGGAACAGGTCGATCGCCTCGCGGTGGGGCGCCATCAGCGCAGCCGGGTCACCGCCGGTCCGTTCGATCTCGGCGACGATGGCGCGGTGCCGCTCGAGTGCCGTCGTGGCGAGCACGCCGGTGACGAGTCGTCCGGACAGGGTCGGCGCACCGGCCCCCGGCGCGGCCCATCGTCTCGTAGAGCGAGAGTTCGAGGTACGCCGCCTGGCCCAGGTAGACGTCCAGCTCGGGGCTGACGTCGTCGAGCTGCAGACGTTCCACGGGCGAGGCGTTCCGCGGGTTCCGCGACGCGAGCCACGCGGACGCGAGCTCCGCCGCGCGCTTCCGGTTCCACCACGACACCACGGCTCCAGCATAGGGGCCTGGAGAACCGAGCCCGACCCGCCGGTAGACTGGTCGGGACTTCCACCAGAACTAAGGTGATTCTTTGACTTTCGCAGACCTCTCCATCGAGCAGGACATCGTCGACGCGCTCGCGACGAAGGGCATCCTCGAGCCCTTCCCGATCCAGCAGCAGACGATCCCGCTCGCCCTCACCGGCCAGGACATCATCGGCCAGGCCAAGACGGGTACGGGCAAGACCTTCGGCTTCGGCCTCCCCCTCATCCAGCGCCTCGGAGCCGACCCGGCGCCCGGCGTCAAGGCCCTCGTCGTCGTGCCGACCCGCGAACTCGCGGTCCAGGTGACCGAGGACCTCGAGCTCGCCACCTCGAACCGCCCGACGACCATCGCGGCGATCTACGGCGGCAAGGCGTACGAGGGGCAGATCGAGCAGCTCAAGGCCGGCGCCCAGATCGTCGTCGGCACCCCCGGGCGCCTGATCGACCTGCAGCGCCAGCGCCTGCTCGACCTGTCGCACGTGCAGGAGGTCGTCCTCGACGAGGCTGACCGCATGCTCGACCTCGGGTTCCTGTCGGACATCGAGCGCATCTTCCAGGCCATCCCCGAGGTGCGGCACACGATGCTGTTCTCGGCGACGATGCCCGCGCCGATCGTGGCGCTCGCCCGCCGCTTCATGAGCCGCCCGGTGCACATCCGCGCGACCGACCCCGACGAGGGTCTGATGCAGGCGAACATCAAGCACCTCATCTACCGCGCGCACTCGCTCGATAAGGACGAGGTCATCGCCCGCATCCTGCAGGCCGAGGGGCGCGGCAAGACCGTGATCTTCACCCGCACGAAGCGTGCCGCCGCGAAGCTCGTCGAGGAGCTCAAGGACCGCGGGTTCAACGCCGCAGCGGTGCACGGCGACCTCAACCAGGAGCAGCGCGAGCGTGCCATGGCCGCCTTCAAGGCCGGCAAGCGCGACGTGCTGATCGCCACCGACGTCGCGGCCCGCGGCATCGACGTGGACGACGTCACGCACGTGATCAACCACACCATCCCGGACGACCCGGACACCTACCTGCACCGTGCCGGGCGCACCGGTCGTGCGGGCAAGACCGGCATCGCGGTCACGTTCGTCGACTGGGACGACCTGCACAAGTGGACGCTGATCGACAAGGCGCTCGAGTTCGGCATCCCCGAGCCCGTCGAGACCTACTCGTCGTCGCCGCACCTGTTCGAGGAACTCGACATCCCGGCCGGCACCAAGGGCCGTCTGCCCGGCGCTTCGGCGCACGCGGCATCGGCCGGCGGCCCCGCCGAGAAGCAGTCGGGCGACCGTCCGCGCAGCGGCTCGCGTCCGCCCCGCACCCGGACGCGGTCCGGCTCGGGTCCGGCATCCGGTTCCGGCAACGGCTCGGGAGGCGCGGCACGGTCCGCCTCGCAGCCTGCGGACGCCGAGTCCCCGGCCCGGTCCGGTGGTGGCGAGGGCGCACCGGCCGACGGTTCGACGGACGGCGCCGCGAAGCGTCGTCGTCGGCGTCGCCGCCGCGGGAGCGGCAGCGGCTCGTCCGAGGCGACCGCCTCGGCGCCGCAGGGGTCGTCGGACGGCGAGTAGCGCCTCCAGGCCGTCACCGAAGGGTCCGTCGCTGAGGCGACGGGCCCTTCGTCGTCCCCACCCGCCGGATCGGCCGCGCTGGTCAGGCCAGGCGGGAGCCCGCGCCGACGACGGGCGCGCTGCCGGTCGCCTCGGAGCGGATGGCGTCGAACGCCGCCAACGCCGTGCGGTGCTCGCCCAGCCGGTTCGGCTTGCCCGTGCCGTGGTAGTCGCTCGACCCGGTGACGAACAGGCCGTACCGCGTCGCCCAGTCGAGCAGGGTGCGCTTGCCGTGCGCGAGGTTCTCGCGGTGGTCGACCTCGAGCCCGCCGAGCCCGGCCTCGACCAGTTCGCGGAGCATCGGCTCGTCGATCACGATCCCCCGCGACGACGCGGCGGGATGGGCGATGACGGGGACGCCGCCGGCCTGTCGGATGAGCTCGACGCCCCGGAGCGGGGACGGCGCCTCGTGCGGCTCGTAGTACCCGGACGCCGGGTGCAGGATCCCCCGGAACGCCGCGCTGCGGTCGGCCTCGAGCCCGCGGGCGACGAGGGCGTCGGCGATGTGCGGGCGGCCGATCGTGGCCCCGTCGCGGGACTGCGCGAGCACGTCGTCCCAGGTGATCGGGTGGTCGCGGCCGATGCGGTCGACCATCCGGCGGGCCCGCGCGAGGCGTCCGTCGCGGATCCGTTCGGTCTCGGCGACGAGCGCCGGGTCGGCGGGGTCGACCAGGTAGCCGAGCACGTGCACGCTGCGGTAGCCGACGCGGGTGCTCAGTTCGAGACCCGGGAGGAGCGTGACCGGCAGGTCGCGGACGGTCGCCGTGGCCTCGTCCCACCCCGCGGTCGTGTCGTGGTCCGTCAGCGCGACGGCGTCCAGTCCGGCGGCTGCTGCCGCCCGGACGAGGTCCGCGGGTCGCTCGGTGCCGTCGGAGACGCTCGAGTGCGCGTGCAGGTCGATGAACGGATCGGGCACGTCGACAATGCTATCCACAGGTGAGCGGGCGCACAGGCCGCGGAGCGACGGGCGGTGCGATGATGGGTGCATGTCCGACACCACGCCCCGCGCGACGAGCAACCGTTCCACCACCCCCGGATCCTCGACGTTCAAGGACTACATCGGCTCGCAGTGGGCCGATCGTGACCGTCCGCTGCCCGAGCCCCGCGAGCAGGCCGCCTTCGCTGCCGAACGCCGCGCGAAGCTCTCCGAGCTGCACCCGGGCCGGACGATCGTCGTGCCGGCCGGCCAGGCCAAGGTGCGGTCGAACGACTGCGACTACCCGTTCCGCCCGCACTCCGCGTTCGCACACCTGACCGGTTGGGGCACCGACACCGTCGTCGGCTCCGTGCTCGTCATGACGCCGAACGGCTCCGGGCACGACGCCACGCTGTACTTCCGCGCGACCGCCGGCCGCGACTCCGAGGAGTTCTACGCCAACCCCGAGATCGGGGAGTTCTGGGTCGGCCCGCGCCCCTCGCTGGACGAGGTCGCGGCGGACCTCGTTCTCGCGACGGCCGACCTCGGCGCGTTCGACGCCGTGCGCGCCGGACTCGACGCCTCGGCCCTCGTCGTGCGCGACGCCGACACCGACCTCACCCGTGGGCTCGACGACCGGATCGGCACCGCCGTCGGTGGCGCGCCGGAGGCCGACGGCGTGCCCGCGACGGACGACGCCCTCGCCCGCGACCTCTCCGAGCTGCGCCTCGTGAAGGACGCGTACGAGGTCAACGAGCTCCGCAAGGCCGTGAACGCGACCAAGGCCGGCTTCGACGACGTCATCGCCGACTTCGACGCGGTCCTGGCGCACCCCCGCGGCGAGCGCATCGTCGAGGGCACGTTCAACCGCCGTGCCCGCGCCGACGGCAACACCGTGGGCTACGACACGATCGCCGCCTCCGGCCACCACGCCTGCATCCTGCACTGGACCCGCAACGACGGCGCCGTCGAGCCGGGCGACCTGATCCTCATCGACGCCGGGGTCGAGGTCGACTCGTTCTACACGGCCGACATCACCCGCACGCTCCCGGTCAGCGGCACCTTCACCGACGTGCAGCGCCTCGTGTACGAAGCCGTGCTCGAGGCGGCGGACGCGGCCTTCGCCATCGTGAAGCCCGGCATCACCTTCCGTCAGGTGCACGCCACCGCGATGGAGGTCATCGCCCGCAAGACCGCCGAGTGGGGCTTCCTGCCCGGCAGCGCCGAGGAATCGCTCCAGCAGGACAACCAGTTCCACCGTCGCTACATGGTGCACGGCACGAGCCACCACCTCGGCCTCGACGTGCACGACTGCGCGAAGGCCCGGCGTGAGATGTACATCGACGGCACCGTGCAGGCCGGCATGGTCTTCACGATCGAGCCCGGCCTGTACTTCCAGCAGGACGACCTCACCGTGCCCGAGGAGTTCCGCGGCATCGGCGTCCGCATCGAGGACGACATCCTCGTCACCGAGGACGGCGCCGAGAACCTGTCCGTCGGCATCCCCCGGACCCCCTCGGAAGTGGAGGGGTGGATCGCCCGCTCCGGCCGCTAGCCTGAGCGGGTGACGACACCGGAGGTCTCCCCCAGCCCCAGCGAGAGCGCGTTCTCGATCGACGTCGAGCACTTCGACTCCCCCGACGCCCAGCGGCTCCGCGCCGCCCAGCGCCTGGAGATCGACCGTGCGTACGGCGGCGACACCGAACCCGGCGACAAGCCGACGGCGGACTCCATCGCGGTGTTCTTCCTCGCGCGGGACGACGACGGTACGCCGCTCGGCTGCGGCGGGCTGCGGGTCGTGCAGGACGGCATCACCGAGATCAAGCGGATGTACGTCCGGCCGGAGTCCCGGGGTGCCGGTGTCGCGGCGGCGCTGCTGCGTCGGTTGGAGGACGCTGCGCTCGACCTCGGTTCGCCGGCGCTCGTGCTGGAGACCGGGAACGAGCAGAAGCGTGCGATCGGGTTCTACGAGCGCGAGGGGTTCACGCGCATCGCGAACTTCGGGCCGTACGTCGGGGTCCCGACCTCGATCTGCTACTCGAAGGTCCTCTAGCCCGGGCCCCGAGCTGGCGAAGTACGTCCCGCTCGCAGCACCTCGGCGGCCGTTCCCGCCCGCTCGACGACGTGCGCGCGGCGTGTCCCGCCCGCTCAACGACCTGCGCGCGGGGTGTCCCGCCCGCTCGACGACGTGCGCGCGGCGTGTCCCGCCCGCTCGACGATCCGCGGGCGCCGGGACGGACGCCGCCGAGGTCGCGGAAAACGGCCGCTCCCCGCGACGAGGAACGGCCGTTCTCGCGACCTCGGCGGACGTGAGCGGCGCGTCGTGCGACCCCGACCCCGACCCCGAGCCCGGCGGCCGGCGGCGACTCAGCGCGACTCGTCGTCCTTCGACGGAGCGGACTCGGCGGAGCTCGGCGCCGGCGGCGTCGCCCCGGTCACCCGCTCCCCGTAGCGCGGCGGCTCCTCCGCACGCGGCTGCTGGGCGGACGCGGGCGCTGCCTGCGCGGGAGCGGTCGCCGGGGTCTCCCCGTAGCGCGGCCCCTCGTTCGTGCCGTAGCGCGGCGTCCCCGTTTGCGCGCCGGAGGACGGCGTGCCGGGCTGCTGCGCGCCTCCTGGCTGGTGGTGCGGTGTGGCGTGCCCGCCGTACGGCGATCCCTGCTGACCGGCGCCCCACCCGCCACCGGGCCCGGCCGACTGCCCGCCGGAGCCGGGGGCACCGGAGCCGGGACCCGGACGCCACGGCTGCTGCGGCGGCTGCCCCTGGAACCCGGCCCCCGGGCCGCTCTGCGGTCCCGGGGCACCCGGCGTACCGGGGTTCCAGTGCGTGGCGGGGGCGAGACCGGCCTCACCGAGGATGCGACGTGCCTGACCCACGAGCTGCGGCTCGACGACGATCTGGTAGTTCGTCGCGAGGACCTGGTGCACGCTCGTGAAGTCCCGCTGCCGCTTCGTGATCGCGAACGAGACGATGCCGTAGAGCATGCCGAACGCGGCACCGATGATGGCGGCGGCGAGGATGAGGCCACCGGCACTCGGCGAGAAGAGCGTCAGCACGATGCCGAAGAAGATGCCGAGCCAGAGGCCGGACAGCGCGCCGGCGATCGCCGCACGGCCGTACGTCATCTTGCCGGTGACGCGCTCGACGGTCTTGAGGTCGTTGCCGACGATCGAGAGCTGGTTGACCGGGAAGTCGGCCTCGGCGAGCTTCGCCACCACGCGCTGGGCGTCGGGGTAGCTGTCGTAGGTGCCGAGGACGTCGCCCTTGGGCAGCGTCGGGAAGGCCTGGGCGGTCCGGCCGCCGAACGGGCTCTGATTGCTCACACAGCCATCATTCACCGCACACCTTGCAATCGCACGTGCACTCTCAGGGAAGCCGCCGACCGCCACGGCGGATCCGGCCAGACGCACCGACTACGCTGGGTCGGGTGAGCGCCACGAAGGTCTTCGTCGCCCGCCTCGCCGGGTGCTCCGTCTTCGACCCCGCGGGAGACCGCGTCGGCCGCGTCCGGGACGTCCTGGTGGTGTACCGCCGGGCCGATCCGCCGCACGTCGTCGGTCTGATCGTCGAGGTCCCGGGCAAGCGCCGGATCTTCGTGAGCATCGGCCGCATCACCTCGATCGGTGCCGGGCAGGTCATCACGACCGGCCTCGTGAACATGCGCCGCTTCGAGCAGCGCGGTGGCGAGGTCCGGGTGATCGCGGAGATGCTCGGCCGCAAGGTCCTCATCAAGAAGGAGCGCATCCGCGCCACCATCGAGGACGTCGCGATCGAGGACCGCGGGCAGGGCGACTGGGAGGTGTCGCAGCTCTTCCTCCGCAAGCCGAAGACCACGCCGTCCCCGTTCGGCAAGGGCCCGACGACGTTCGCGACCTGGAACGAGGTCACCGAGGACGAGCTCCCCGGCGAGGCCCAGTCCGCCGAACACGTGATCGCCGCATACTCCGACCTGCTGCCGGCCGACCTGGCGTCGACGCTGCTCGACCTGCCGGAGGAACGGCGGTTCGAGGTCGCCGAGGAACTCCCCGACGACCGGCTCGCCGACGTGCTCGAGGAGATGCCCGACCAGCAGCGGATCGAGATCCTCACCCGGCTCGTCGACTCCCGTGCGGCCGACGTGCTCGACCACATGCAGCCGGACGACGCGGCCGACGTCCTCGCCCAGTTCTCAGACGAGCGCAGCGAGGCCCTCCTCCAGCTCATGGAGCCGGAAGAGGCGCAGGACGTCCGCATGCTCCTCGAGTACGAGCCAGACACCGCCGGTGGTCTCATGACGACCGAACCGGTGATCGTGTCCGCCGACGCCACCGTCGCCGAGGGGCTCGCACTCGTCCGCCGTCACGAACTCGCGCCGGTGCTCGGCGCCGCCGTCTGCGTGACGCTGCCGCCGTACGAGCCGCCGACCGGCCGGTTCCTCGGCCTCGTGCACTTCCAGCGGATGCTCCGCTACCCGCCGAACGAACGACTCGGCACGCTCATCGACCAGCAGACCGACCCGGTCCGCGTCGACGCGAGCGCGGCCGAGGTCACGCGCATCATGGCGACCTACAACCTGCTGTCCGTCCCCGTGGTCGACGATGCCCACCGTCTCGTCGGGGTGGTGACGATCGACGATGTCCTCGACCACGTCCTGCCGGACGACTGGCGAAGTCAGGGCGAGGGGGAACCCTCACCGCTTCCGCGCCAACGCCCACGCAGGACGCCCGTGACGACGGGAAGGAGGACCACCCGTGGCCCGAACGGATGACGACCGCCGCGATCGCGAGCGGACCGATGCTCGACTCGACTCCCCCAAGGGCATGCGCACCCGCGTCCTGCCGACCCGGCGCCGAGGTCGCGGTGACGCCTTCGGTCGCGCGACCGAGGGCATCGCGCGGGCGATGGGAACGCCCTGGTTCCTCGTCGGCCTGACCCTGTTCTGCGTCGTCTGGATGGGCTACAACACGCTCGCCCCGAAGCCCTGGCAGTTCGACTCCGCGGCGATCGGCTTCACGGCCCTGACGCTCGTGCTGTCCCTGCAGGCGTCGTACGCGGCACCGCTCATCCTGCTCGCCCAGAACCGGCAGGACGACCGCGACCGCGTGCAGTTCGAGCAGGACCGGCAGCGCGCCGAGCGGAACCTCGCCGACACCGAGTACCTCGCCCGCGAGGTCGTGGCGCTCCGCCTGGCGATGCGGGACATGGCGTCGAAGGACTTCATCCGCGCCGAGATCCGCTCGCTGCTCGAGGAGCTCGACCGGCGCGACGCCGATGACGCCGGCTTCGCCGACGAGTCCGGCACGACGGCCCGTGGCTGACGGCGGCCGGTCGGACGAGCAGCTGGGCAGCGCGGTCCTCGCCGCGCTCGGCCGCGTGATCGACCCCGAGATCCGCCGGCCCGTCACGGAGCTCGACATGATCCGTGGTGTCGACGTGCAGCCAGGAGGCGCGGTGCGCGTCGACCTGCAGCTCACGATCGTCGGGTGCCCGGCCGCCGACACCATCGAGCGCGACGTGCGTGCGGCCGCCGGTTCCGTGGACGGCGTCTCGAGCGTGGCGGTCGACGTGTCCGTGATGGCCCCGGCCACCCGTGCCGCGCTCACCGAACGCCTCCGCGCGGGGAGACCCCGGGGCGTGCAGTTCACCCCGGACTCGCTCACCCGGGTGATCGCGGTGACGAGCGGCAAGGGCGGTGTCGGCAAGTCGACGGTCACCGTGAACCTCGCCGCCGCCCTCGCGGCCCGCGGGCAGCGCGTGGGCATCGTGGACGTCGACGTGCACGGCTTCAGTGTCCCCGGGCTGATGGGGCTCACCGACGCCGCGGGCGTGGCCCCTCGCCCGACCCGGGTCGACAGCATGATCCTGCCGCCGGTCGCGCACGACGTGAAGGTCGTCTCGATCGGCATGTTCGTGGACGACGTCTCGACCGCGGTGTCCTGGCGCGGTCCGATGCTGCACCGCACCGTCTCGCAGTTCCTCACCGACGTGTACTTCGGCGACCTCGACGTGCTCCTGCTCGACCTGCCGCCCGGTACCGGTGACGTGGCGATCTCGGTCGGCCAGCTGCTCCCCCACGCCGAGGTCCTGGTCGTCACCACGCCCCAGGCGGCCGCTGCCGACGTGGCCGAACGGAGCGGGATCGTCGCCCGTCAGACCGGGCAGCGGGTGATCGGCGTCGTCGAGAACATGGCGGGCCTCGTGCAGCCCGACGGGTCGGTGCTGCACCTCTTCGGCGAGGGCGGTGGCGCCGAGACCGCCCGTCGGCTCTCCCGCGACCAGGACACCGCCGTCCCGGTGCTCGGCAGCGTGCCGCTGTCCGTGCCGCTCCGCGAGGGCGGCGACGCCGGCGTCCCGGTGGTGCTCGGCGATCCCGAGGACCCAGCGGCGGTGGCGCTGGCGGCGATCGCGGACCGCATCGGCACGATGGGACGGGGCCTGTCGGGCCGGAAGCTCGGGCTGTCGCTGTCGTAGGGTCGGGTGCATGAGCACTGATCACGTCAGCGTCGACTGGGAGCAGGCCCGCGACACCAACCGCGCGAACTGGGACGACCGGGTGCCCATCCACGAGGGCGCCTACGAGATCGACGCCCTGACCGACCCGGACCACCGCTCGACCGTCGTCCGCGACGACCTGCCCGCACTGCGACCGTGGCTGCCGGACGGCTCCCTCGCCGGCCTCGACCTCTGCCACCTGCAGTGCCACATCGGCACGGACACGGTCTCGCTCGCGCGTGAGGGAGCCTGCGTCACCGGCGTCGACTTCTCCCCCGCGGCGCTCGCCTCGGCCGCCGGGCTGTCGGCGCGCCTCGGCCTCGACGTGACCTGGGTCGAGACGGACGTCCTCGACGCCCGGGCCGCGGTGGTGGGCGACTTCGACGTCGTCTACACGAGCATCGGGACGATCTGCTGGCTCGACGACCTCGACCGGTGGGCCGCCCAGGTCGCAGCACTCCTGCGACCGGGCGGCGTGTTCTTCATCCGCGACGGCCACCCCGCGCTGTACGCGCTCGACGAGGACGCCGACGGGCTCGTCACCCGCTACCGGTACTTCGCGGACGGCTCCGCCCAGCAGTGGGACGACGCCGGCACCTACGCGGGCGACGGCACGGTGTCGAACACCCGCACCTACGAGTGGCCGCACCCGCTGTCGGAGATCGTGAACGCCCTGCTCGGCGCCGGGCTCCGGCTGCGCCGACTCGACGAGGGTCGGACGCTGCCGTGGCGGTTCAGCCCGCGCATGGTCGACACCGGGGACGGCTCGTGGGAGTGGCCCGGCGAGGACCGCGACCGCCTCCCCACGACCTTCACGATCGTCGCGTCGAAGGACTGATCCGCCAGCCGATCGACGCTGCCTGTACGTCCTTTCATGGACAGGTCGTTCCACTGCGGAGCAATATGCAGGGGTATTCCACAATGCTCCTGCGGAATCGGGTCCGCAGGGGCTCCACCCGTGTCCGGCAACGCCGCCGGACCGAGGACAGGAGAACCGTGTGAACAGCAGGACCAGACTCAGGATCGGACTCGTCGCGGCCCTCGCGGCTGCACTGGCGGGCGGGTCCGTCGCAGCAGCACCGGCCATGGCGGCCACACCGGCGTGCGCCTCCGCGTGGAGCGCGGGCACCGCGTACAGCGGCGGCGCGACGGTGAGCGAGAGCGGGACGAACTACACCGCGAACTGGTGGACGCAGGGCGACGACCCCGCGACCCACTCCGGCGCGACCGGCAGCGGCCAGCCCTGGACGTCCACGGGAGCCTGCACCGGCACCGGCAGCGGCGGCGGTACGACCACCCCGGGCGGCGGCACCACCACCCCGGGCACCGGCGGCAGCGGCGGGACGGCGAAGGGCCTGGTCTTCAGCCCCTACAAGGACGTCACCGTGAACCTCGACTGGAACACGAACGTGATGAACACCGCCGTCACCGGCACGCGCATCCCGGTCGTCGGGTCGAGCAACAGCCTGGTGTCCACCCGGGAGCCGGGTCTCAAGGCGATCACCCTCGCCTTCGCCACCGGCACCTGCGGCAGCGAGAACTGGGGCGGCGTCGCCGCGGACGCCTTCGCGAGCGCCAACATCCCGAAGCTCGACGCCGCGGGCGTGGACTACATCGTGAGCACCGGCGGCGCGGCGGGCTCGTTCAAGTGCTCGGGTACGGCGCTGCAGAGCTTCATCGCCCGGTACGCCACCCCGCACATGATCGGCGTCGACTTCGACATCGAGAGCGGGCAGTCCGCCGCCGACGTGCAGAACCTCGTCAACGCCGCAGCGCTCGCGCAGTCGAAGTACCCGGGGATGCGGTTCTCGTTCACCCTCGCGACCCTGGCCGCCAGCGACGGGAGCTTCGGCGGCCTCAACAGCACCGGTGACGCCACGGTCAAGGCCATCAAGGCGTCGAGCCTGACGAACTACACCGTCAACCTCATGACGATGGACTTCGGCCGCGCGACGAGCGCGAACTGCGTCCTGTCCGGATCGACCTGCGAGATGGGCAAGTCCTCGATCCAGGCCGTCACGAACCTCGAGCACACGTACGGCATCGCACCGTCGAAGATCGAGGTCACCCCGATGATCGGCGTGAACGACGCCTCCGACGAGGTCTTCACCCTCGCCGACGTCGACACGCTGTCTGCCTACGCGAAGGCGAACGGGCTCGCCGGGGTCCACTACTGGTCCCTCGACCGTGACACCCCGTGCTCCTCGACGACGGCGATGTCCACCTGCAGCTCGGTCCCGAGCGCACCGGCCCTCGCGTGGACGGACCGCTTCCTGGCCGACCTGCAGTAGTCGCCACCACCAAGGGACTGGAGGCGCGGTGCCAGCTGGCACCGCGCCTCCAGTCCGTCATCGGCTCACGTGACGTCGCGTCAGGTCGCTTCGGCGTCGAACGGTGCGGCCTCGCCGACGGCGAGCGGCACCACGGGTGCCGTCGCGCGCACCTTCGACGCGGTCACCTGCGCGGTCTGCACCGCAGCGGCGCTGCTGCCGGAGTCGAGCAGCGCATCACGGATGATCCGGCGCGGGTCGTACTGCCGCGGGTCGAGCTTCTGCCAGTCGACCTCGTCGAACTCGGGGCCCATCTCGTCGCGCATCCGGTCCTTCGCGGTGTCGGCGAAGCGACGGACGGCCTTGACGAACTCGGCGAGCTTCTGGGCGTACTGCGGGAGTCGCTGCGGACCGAGCAGGAGGACGCCGATGATCCCGATCACCAGGAACTTCTCGAAGCCGTCGAACACGGTACGAGCGTAACCCGTCCACACCCCGGAGCACCCGTAGAGTTGTCACCCGAACGGAGTGTGCGTGTCAGAGAAAGAGTCGAACTGGAAGTTCGCCGAGGACATCGTCTCGGAGTCCGAGGTGATCGCCCGAGCCAGGGAGCACTCCCTCGAACTCGGGGTCGAGGCGATCTCCCCCGCCATCGGCGCACAGATCGGGGTCGTCGCGGCCGCCTCGCGCGCCACGAGCATGATCGAGATCGGCACCGGCCTGGGGGTGTCCGGGCTGTACCTGCTCGGCGGGGCACCGTCCGCCACGCTCACCACGATCGACATCGAGGTCGACCACCAGCAGTACGCCCGTGACGCGTACATCGCCGCGGGCACCGCCCCCGCCCGGATCCGACTCATCCCGGGTCGGGCGAACCAGGTGCTGCCGCGCATGAACGAGGCCTCGTACGACATCGTCCTCGTCGACGCCGACCCGGAGCACGTCATCGAGTACGTGGAGCACGGACTGCGGCTCGCTCGGCTCGGCGGGACCGTCCTCGTGCCGCACGCGCTCTGGCGGGGCCGGGTGGCCGACCCGGTGAAGCGGGACCGGGCGACGACCGACTTCCGGCTGCTGCTCACCGAGGTGTCGACGTCGGGTGCGGTCATCAGCGCGCTCTCCCCCGCCGGAGACGGACTGCTGCAGATGACGAAGGTCTCCGCTTAGTCGGTGTCGTCTCGGTCGGAGTCGTCGTGCCCGAGGTGGCGCAGGTAGCGCTCCGGGGACTCGAGGAACGACCGCTGGTGCCGGACGAGGTCGAGGTCGGCCCACTCCGTGCGCCGCAGGCCCCACTCACCGACCTCGTGGATCGTCGCGCCCGGGAAGGCCGCGAGCACCGGTGAGTGCGTCGACATGAGCACCTGCCCGACGCCGCTCTCGACGATCGACTGCAGCAGGCCGATGAGCGCCAGGCAGCCGGAGAACGACAGTGCGGACTCGGGTTCGTCGAGGATCCACAACCCGGGCCACCGCGCACGGTCGATCACAAAGTCGAGGAAGGACTCGCCGTGGCTGCGCTCGTGGAAGACCGGCTCGGGCCGAGACAGGTTCGGGTGTTCCTCGAGGTAGGTGAAGAACCCGTGCATGGTCTCCGCCCGGAGGAAGAACCCGCCGCGGGGCGCTCCAAAGTCGCGGCGGACGGCGATGTGTTCGCACAGGTCGGACTCGGAGGCGCGGGTCGAGTGCTGCGATCCGGTGCCGCCGCCCTCCGGCCCCATGCCGAACTGCAGCGCGATGGCCTCGACGATGGTGGACTTGCCGACGCCGTTCTCCCCGACGAACACCGTGACGGGGTCGAGGTCGAGCCCCTCGTCGAGGAGCTGCCGGACGGGGGCGAGGGTGGCGGGCCAGACGTCGCGGGGCATCGGGTCGGGGTCGCAGTACTCCTCGACGCGACGGATCGGCAGGTGGGTCCTCGGCACGGAGCCCATCCTGCCGTGCCACGCCGACATCAGCGTCGGGCGGTGCGGACGGAGGGCGGGCGGACGGACGTGCGGACGGACGGAGGGCCCGGAGCGTACGCGCTCCGGGCCCTCCGTTCTGGTGCGTCGACGTACTAGGCCGAGACGACCTCGGCGAGTGCGTCGTGGAGTTCCTTGGCCTCGGCATCGTTGACCGAGACGACCAGGCGGCCTCCACCTTCGAGCGGAACCCGCACGATGATGAGTCGACCCTCCTTAACAGCCTCCATCGGCCCGTCACCGGTCCTCGGCTTCATGGCTGCCATCAGATGTCCCCTTTCGTGCAGTACATGCACCCCCATTATCTCGTATCGATGGGGGAACTGCGAAACCGCCCAGGTTGGGGGCCGTGGATCGCGACGTTCTCGCGGTTCCGAGTGGTCACCTTGGCGTGTGCCGTACATCCGCTCCAAGCGCCGTCAACCGCTCGACCCCGCCGTCGAGGCCGTCCCCGCCGGCGTGCGCGTCGCGGGGGCGTTCTCGTGGCGGATGCTCGTCGTCGTCGCCGCCCTCGCCGTCGTCGTGGCACTCGTGGTCCTGCTGCAGGACATCGTGGTGCCGTTCCTGATCGGCCTCATCGTGTGCGCCCTACTCGCGCCGTTCTCGCTGTTCCTGCAGCGCCACCGCTGGCCGAAGTGGCTCGCGGTGCTGTCGTGCTTCCTCGCCGTCGTGATCGTCATCGGCGTCCTCGCGCTGGTCGTCACGGCACAGATCCGGTACGACCTGCCGTCGCTCGAGCACCGTCTCGACCACAACGTGCAGTCGCTGCAGAGCCTGTTGGCCACCGAGCCGTTCGGCATCACGGCGTCGCAGGTCACGAAGTGGCTGTCCGACGGCACGAAGTTCCTGCAGACCCACGCGTCGTCGATCGCCTCGGGTGCGGCCGAGGCCGGGAGCGGGCTCGTGCACCTGCTCGAGGGCCTCTTCATCGTGGTGTTCACGACGATCTTCGTGCTCGTCGACGGCCCGCGCATCTGGTCGTGGGTGGTGCGGCTCTTCCCCCGCCGGGCGCGCGGTCGCATCGACGTCGCCGGGCACGCCGGCTGGAAGACGCTGACGAGCTTCATCCGCGTCCAGCTCGTCGTCGCGGTGACGGACGCGCTCGGCATCGTGATCGGCGCCCTCGCGCTGCAGGTGCCGCTCGCGATCCCGATCGGCGTCATCGTGTTCTTCGGCGCCTTCGTGCCGGTCGTCGGCGCGATCGTCGCGGGCGTCGTCGCGGTGCTCGTCGCGCTCGTGTTCAACGGCTGGGTGCCCGCGCTGGTCATGCTCGGCATCGTGATCGCCGTGCAGCAGCTCGAGAGCCACGTCCTGCACCCGTTCCTCACCGGGTCGGCCGTGCGCGTGCACCCGCTCGGTGTCGTGCTCGGCGTCACCGCGGGCACGACGATCGCCGGCGTCGTCGGGGCGTTCTTCGCGGTGCCGTTCATCGCGACCGCGAACGCGATGATCCACGCGGCGGCGTCAGCCGACCCCGAGGCGGTGGCGCGGGGAGCCGAGGACCGCGAGGCCGACGTCGATCACGGCGGGGTCCAGTCGTAGCCGTCGATCCACCAGCAGTAGTACATCCACACCCACTGCAGCGCGATGCAGACCACCACGACCGCCACCCGGTACACCCGCGAGCGCGGCAGCGCGACGATCCCGAGCAGCGGGGCGATCGGCAGCAGGATGCGCCAGGTGCTCGACTGCGGGAAGAACACGG
This sequence comes from Curtobacterium sp. SORGH_AS_0776, assembly GCF_031453355.1. NCBI lineage: Bacteria > Bacillati > Actinomycetota > Actinomycetes > Micrococcales > Microbacteriaceae > Curtobacterium > Curtobacterium sp. SORGH_AS_0776. The sequence continues at coordinate 1,786,323 of NZ_JAVIYU010000001.1, read as the reverse complement.
CCAGCAGGTACACCAGGTAGGCGACGCCCCAGAGCCGCAGCTCGAGCCCGATCCGCCGCGCGGCCGGCAGGGCCACGAACGCGGCGAACCCGACCACCACGACGGCGAGCAGGATCGCGCCGGCCGGCTGCCCGAACCACCACCCGAAGCCCTGCACCCACGGCGCGAACGGGACGAGCTCCCGCCACCCGATGTACGACGACCGCCACGCCAGTTCGGTGTCCGTGTACGCCCGGGGCACCCCGGTCACCGCCCAGGCGATCGCCGGCCACGCCAGCCCGACGATCCCGGACACGACCGCGACCACCGCGGGTGGGACGAACTGCTGCACGGTGAGCGGCGACGACGCGCGGACCCACGACGGGCGGACGAACCACGCGGCGAGGAACAGCACGATCAGCAGCGCGAAGGCCAGCCCGGTCGGCCGGGTCATCCCGAGCAGCAGGACGACCGGGAGCATCGACCACCAGCGGCGGTCCACCATGAGCAGCAGCGCGACGAGGAGCAGGAACAGGCCCATCGACTCGGCGTACGCGACCTGGAACATCGCCGAGACGGGTGCGACGCAGAACAGCACGGTCGCGAAGGTCGCTCGGGCCGGGTCGAGGAACCGACCCATCAGCCGTCGGAACACGAGCGCCGCTCCCCAGCCGAACAGGAGCGAGACGGACACGGCGACGAACTCGAAGGACGCGCCCGTCAGCGCCATCAGGCCCCGCACCAGGAAGGGGTAGGCGGGCATGAACGCCCAGGCGTTCTCGGTCACGTGTCCCGTGGCGTCGATCGGCAGCGTCGAGGGGTACCCGGACGCGGCGATCACCCGGTACCAGGCGCCGTCCCAGATCGACGAGAACGACAGCAGGCCCGGGTGCTGCACCGTGAACGAGTTCGCCGCCTGCACGCTCGCGAACGCGGCGAGCATCGTGCCCGTGACGATCCGCGCGAGCACGTACACGACCGTGATCCGCACCCACGACGGCACGACGCGGTAGCGGGCGTGCCACCGGGCGCGGGCGGGGCTCAGCCGGGTGGACCCGGCCGTGGTCAGGCCGTCAGCCACCGACGCAGACCGTGCTCGACCGCGGTGATCTGGTCGACGGGGACCTGCTCGTCGTCGTGGTGGGCGAAGACCGGCTCACCGGGCCCGTAGTTGACCGCGGGGACGCCGAGCGCCGAGAAGCGTGCGACGTCGGTCCACCCGTACTTCGGCCGGGGCGCGGGACCGCCGACGGCGGCGACGAAGTCCTGCGCCAGCGGGGCGTCGAGTCCGGGTCGGGCACCGGCGGCGAGGTCGACGATCTGCACGTCGTAGCCGTCGAAGAGCTCGCGGATGTGGGCGACGGCTTCGTCCGCGCTGCGCGACGGGGCGAAGCGGTAGTTGACGTGCACCATGACCTCGTCGGGGATGACGTTGCCGGCGATGCCGCCCGTGATGCCGACGGCGTTGAGGCCTTCGCGGTAGTCGAGTCCGTCGACCGTGACGGTGCGCGGCTCGTAGGCGGCGAGCGTGGCCAGGATCGGCGCGGCCTTGTGGATCGCGTTGTCGCCGATCCAGCTCCGGGCGCTGTGCGAGCGCTTGCCGGAGGCGCGGACCTCGGCCCGGAGGTTGCCGTTGCAGCCGCCCTCGATCTGCGCGCCGGAGGGCTCGCCGAGGATCGCGAAGTCGCCCGCGAGGAGCTCGGGACGCGTCCGTGCCAGGCGTCCGAGGCCGTTCAGCGCGTCGCTCACCTCTTCGTGGTCGTAGAAGACCCAGGTGACGTCGACGTTCGGCTCGGCGAGGTCGTACGCGAGCTTGAGCTGGACTGCGCAACCGGCCTTCATGTCCACGGTGCCGCGGCCCCAGAGGATCTCGGTGCCGTCCTCGGCCGTCCGGAACTCGGTCGGCAGGTTGCCGTTGAGCGGCACGGTGTCGATGTGCCCCGCGATGACCACGCGGCGGTCACGACCGAGGTTCGTCCGTGCCACGATCGCGTCGCCGTCGCGGATCACCTCGAGGTGGGGCAGCGGCGTCAGGGCGGCCTCGATCGCGTCGGCGAGCGGCCCTTCGTCACCGGACACCGACTCGATGTCGCAGATGGCACGGGTGATGTCGATGGACGAGGCGGTGAGGTCGAGCGGCTCCGGCATGCGGGAAGCCTACCGGCCGACCCTTGCAGCCCGGCGGAGCCGTCCGGACGGACGGGTGGCCCCTCCCCTCGCTGGGTACCCTGGTCCGGTGACCGACACGACCGCTGCCACCGCCCGCCCGACCCACGCCTGGGGCCACGGCCTCGCGACGATCGCCGCCGACGGCACGACGCTCGACACCTGGTACCCGGAGACGTTCGTCGGCGCGCTGCCCGCCGACGCCGTGTTCCCCGCCGACCTGCGCGCACACGTCGGCGACGACCCGCGCCGCGGTGTCACGATCGAGGCGGTCACGACCGAGGTCACGATCGACGCCGCACCCGTGAGCACGCCGGACGCGTACCTCCGCCTGCACCTCCTCAGCCACCTGCACGTGGCGCCGAACGAGGTCAACCTCGACGGTGTCTTCGCGCACCTGCCGATCGTCGCGTGGACGAACGCGGGCCCGGTGCACCCCGACGACCTGACCCGCCTCCGCCCCGGCCTGCAGCGCGCCGGGATCGCCGTGCACGCGATCGACAAGTTCCCCCGGCTGGTCGACTACGTCGTGCCGGACCGCGTGCGCATCGCCGACGCGAACCGGGTCCGGCTCGGCGCCCACCTCGCTCCCGGCACGACGGTGATGCACGAGGGCTTCGTGAACTTCAACGCCGGCACCCTCGGCGACGCGATGATCGAGGGCCGTGTCTCGCAGGGCGTCGTCGTCGGGAACGGCACGGACATCGGCGGCGGCGCCTCCATCATGGGCACGCTGTCCGGCGGCGGCACCCACCGCGTCTCCCTCGGGGAGCGCGCGTTGCTCGGTGCGAACGCCGGTCTCGGCATCTCGCTCGGCGACGACTCCGTGGTCGAGGCCGGGCTGTACGTGACGGCCGGCACGAAGGTCGTCCTCGTCGGCGCGGCCCCGAACCCGGACGGCACCCCGAAGACGGTCAAGGCCGCCGAGCTCTCCGGGACGCCCAACATCCTGTTCCGCCGCAACTCGGTCTCCGGCGCGGTGGAGGCACTGCAGCGCCAGGGGCAGGGCATCCAGCTCAACACCGCGCTGCACGCGTAGGCGGTCCGTCCGTGGGGGGAACGGTCGACGGACCGCACGGCCCGGTGCCGGTCCGCCGGTACGCCGCGCGTCGGGGCACGACGTCGGCCACGACGGTCGTGTGGTTGCACGGGGGTGGGTTCTTCCGCGGCAGCCTCGACCTCCCGGAAGCGCAGGTCGTCGCCAGCACCCTCGCCGACCGGGGGCTCGACGTCGTCACGGTCGGGTACCGCCTCGCTCCCCTGCCCGGGTTGCCCGTCGTCGGAGGCCGCGGACCCCGGGGTCGACGCCGTCACCCGGTGCCGAACGACGAGGTCCGCGCCGTGCTCGAGGTCGTCCGCGGCGAGACCGACGGTCCGGTCCTCCTCGGCGGGGCGAGTGCCGGCGCGTGCCTCGCAGCAGCCGTGACCCGGACGCTGCCGGACGCCGCACGGCCGGACGGACTCGTCCTCGCGTACGGGTTCTTCCACGCCCGCACCCCGCGCGATGCGGCAGTCCTCCGATCGGTCCGCGGGCACCGGCGGCTCACGCACCACCCGGCGCTGCTCGACCGGGCGAACTGGAACCACCTCGGCCGCGCGGGCGACACCGCCACCGCGTTCCCCGGCGGCGAGGACCTCTCCGGCTTCCCCCGCACGCTCATGGTGGACGCCGAGCACGACACGATGCGGGCCTCGGGCGACCGGTTCGCCGACGAGCTGCGCAGCGCCGGGGTGGCGGTCGACCGGCACGTGCTCCCGGCAGCGCGGCACGCCTTCCTCAACCGGCCGGGGTCGCCCGACTCGGACCGGGCGCTCGACCTCGTGACCGCCTGGGCGGCGCGCTCGTCCGGCGCCTGAACGGCGCGGGCGGGCACGCGGCGGAGCCGGCCGTGCGACGGACGGGAGGCGCGGTGCCAGCCCGCACCGTGCCTCCCGTCCGTCGATCCGTACCGTCCACCGCCGCGCCCGCGCGTGGCTGCGCGGCGCGTCAGCGTGCGGGCAGGTCGCGCTCCGGGTGCCCGACGTAGAGCTGCTGCGGGCGCCCGATCTTGTTCAGCGGGTCGTTGTTCAGCTCGCGCCACTGCGCGATCCACCCGGGCAGACGCCCGATGGCGAACAGGACCGTGAACATCCGCGGCGGGAAGCCCATCGCCTTGTAGATGATGCCCGTGTAGAAGTCGACGTTCGGGTAGAGCTTCCGGCTGACGAAGTACTCGTCCTCGAGCGCGATGCCCTCGAGCTCCATGGCGATGTCGAGCAGGTCGTCCTGCACGCCGAGTGCCTCGAGCACCTCGTGCGCGGACTCCTTCACGAGCTTCGCCCGCGGGTCGTAGTTCTTGTAGACGCGGTGCCCGAAGCCCATGAGCTTCACGCCGCGCTCCTTGTTCTTCACCCGCTCGACGAAGCGCGTCACCGGCTCGCCCGAGTCCTTGATCTGCTGGAGCATCTCGAGCACGGCCTCGTTCGCGCCGCCGTGCAGCGGACCGTACAGCGCGTTGATGCCGGCGGAGATCGAGGCGAACATGTTCGCCTTCGTCGACCCGACCATCCGGACCGTGGCGGTGGAGGCGTTCTGCTCGTGGTCCTCGTGCAGGATCAGGAGCCGCTCGAGCGCCTTCGACAGCACCGGGTTCGGCTGGTAGGTCTCGGCCATCGTGCCGAAGTTCAGGCGCAGGAAGTTGTCGACGAAGGACAGCGAGTTGTCCGGGTACAGGAACGCCTGCCCGATGGACTTCTTGTGCGCGTACGCGGCGATCACCGGCAGCTTCGCGAGGAGCCGGACGGTCTGGAGCTCGACCTTCTCGGGGTCGTCGACGTCCATGTCGTCCTCGTAGTAGGTCGACAGGGCGCTGACGGCGCTGGAGAGGACGGACATCGGGTGCGCCGAGTGCGGCAGGGCGTCGAACAGACGACGGAGGTCCTCGTGCAGCAGCGTGTGGCGGCGGATCCGGGCGTCGAACGACTCGAGCTCGGCGGGCGTCGGCAGTTCGCCGTAGATGAGGAGCCAGGCGACCTCGAGGAAGGTCAGGTTCGACGCGACCTGGTCGATCGGGTAGCCGCGGTACCGCAGGATGCCCTGGTCGCCGTCGATGTAGGTGATGGCGCTCTTCGTCGACCCGGTGTTCACGAACCCGTAGTCGAGCGTGTTCATCCCGGTCTGCTTCTTGAACGTCGAGATGTCGATGGTGGACGCACCGTCGACGCTCGGCAGGATCGGGAACTCCGCCGTGCCGCCCGGGTACGTCAGCGTCGCGGTCGCCGCGGTCTGCTCGGCGGCGGGACTCACGGGGACGGGCGTGGTGGGCGGTGTGGCCGTCTTCTGAGCGTCATTGGCAGTGTCAGTCACGGTGACAGCCTAATCGCGCCCACTGTCGGTCGTGCACACATCGAGCCTCAGGACTTGGTGGGAACCACGGATTGCGCCGAGCGCGGAAGGGTCAGGCGGATGCCAGGCGCCGCCCGCTCGCCAGTCGCTGCGCGGCTGCGGCGATGCGCTCGTCGGTCGCCGTGAGCGCCACACGCACGTGCTCTGCACCCGCTGCGCCGTAGAAGGTCCCCGGAGCGACGAGGATCCCGCGCTCGGCCAGCCAGGCGACGGTGTCGAGCGCCGGTTCGCCGCGGGTGGCCCAGAGGTACAGGCCCGCCTCGCTGTGGTCGACCCGGAAGCCGGCGCCTTCGAGTGCCCGTCGGAGCATGTTCCGTCGGGCGCGGTACAGCGCCTTCTGCGCCTGCACGTGGGACTCGTCGGCGAGGGCGACGATCATCGCTTCCTGCACCGGGAGCGGCGGCATCATGCCCGTGTGCTTGCGGACCGCGAGCACCTCGGCGAGGACCTGAGCGTCACCGGCGACGAAGGCCGCCCGGTAGCCGGCGAGGTTCGACTGCTTCGAGAGCGAGTAGACGCTGAGCACCCCGTCCACCGAGTCACCAACGACCCGGGGGTCGAGGATCGTCGGGGTCGGGGCGGTGTCGTACGGCGGTTCCCACCCGAGTTCGGCGTAGCACTCGTCGCCGACGATGACGGCGCCGAGCTCCCGCGCCCGCTCGACCGCGGCGCGCAGCTCGTCGATCGACAGGACGCGGCCGTCGGGGTTGCCCGGGGAGTTCAGCCACACGAGCTTCGTGGTGGACGGCCAGGCGGCCGGGTCGTCCGACGCGAGGGCGTCCGCGCCGACCAGGGCCGCACCGAGCTCGTACGTCGGGTACGCCGCGGCCGGGAACACCACCGTGTCGCCGCGGCCGAGGCCGAGCCAGAGCGCGAGCCCGGCGATGAACTCCTTCGACCCGATGGTCGGGAGCACCTGGTCCGGCGTGAGGGTCACGCCCTGGCGCCGGCCGTACCAGTCCGCGATCGCCTCGCGCAGGGCCGGGGTGCCGGCGACCTGCGGGTAGGCGTGCGCGTCGGTCGCCTCGGCCAGTGCCGTGCGGACGACGGCGGGCGTCGGGTCGACGGGCGAGCCGACGCTGAGGTCGACGATGCCGCCCTCGACCGCCGCGGCCTGCTGCTTGAACGGGACGAGCTGGTCCCAGGGGAAGTCGGGGAGGTCGAGCGCCACGGGTCGGATCCGGCTCAGCCGCGGGGCGGTTCGGCCATGACGACCGGGTGGTCCTTGTGGATCACACCGACCTTCGCGGCACCGCCGGGGGAACCGACCTCTTCGAAGAACTCGACGTTGGCCTTGTAGTAGTCGGCCCACTCGTCGGGGAGGTCGTCCTCGTAGTAGATCGCCTCGACCGGGCACACCGGCTCGCACGCACCGCAGTCGACGCACTCGTCGGGGTGGATGTACAGCGACCGGTCACCCTCGTAGATGCAGTCGACCGGGCATTCGTCGATGCAGGCGCGGTCCTTGACGTCGACACAGGGCTGGGCGATCACGTACGTCACGGTTGGGGTGCTCCCTTCGGACTGAGCAGATCGAGTCTACCCGCGCGACCCGGCCGCACCTGACCGCCCGGCGGACGGACCCTCAGGCCCGGTCGGCCGTCCCCGACCGCTCGGCGGCCGACGCCCGGATGCCGGACAGGTCGGGCCACGCGAGCACGAGCGCCGTGACGGCCGCCGGCCCGAACGTCCACACGTAGCCCGCGGCGTTGGCGAGCACGAGCGGGGAGCTCTGCCCGCCCACCGACGACAGCACCTGCGTCGCGGCGATGATCCCGATGCCGACCGCCGCGACCATCGCCCGCGACCGGTACAGCAGCCGGATGCCGACCGTGAGCCCGATCACGACCAGCGAGGTGAGCACGATGCCGACCGGGAACGCCCCGAGGGTCTGCTGGTGCGTGACCGTGCCGAGTCCCCCGGCGACGAGTCCGAGCACGAGGGCGACCACGACGGCGGTGACCTTCCCCTGCCGCGAGAACTCGGCGAACGTCTGCGGCGCCTGCGGGACCCGGTCGGCGTCGTGACGGAACGCCTCGACCGCGGGCGCCTGGTGCCGGGCGCCGTGCGGCATGACCCACGACAGCGCGGTCGGGTCACGGGGATCGACCGGGTCGATCGTCACCTGGGACCGGTACTGCTCGACGGCCGCCCGGACCTTCGCCCGCACCGGCACGACGTCGACGGTCAGGTCAGCCTGGCCGGAGTCGGGGTCCACGATCATCGAGAACGGGAGTTCCTCGGCACGGGCGGCGTACCGCGCGGCGTGGTGGACCCGCACGTGGTCGGGGTGGCCGTAGCCGCCGTCGTCGGCGTAGCTCACCACCGCGTCCGCGCCGGTGGACCGGATCGCGGCGCGGATGTCGTCGACGACCTCGCCGAGGTCCGCCGCGGTGAGCGAGTCCGAAGGGGCGTCCCCGGCGGCGACGGCGCGTCCGTCGGGGCCCCACTGCATGCCGGAGTCGGTGTAGCGGCGCTCGGGCAGGTCGGTCGGACGCGCACCCGGCCCGCCGAGCCAGAGGTGCGCCGGCCCGCCGAGTGCGGCGAGGGCGGCGGCGATCTCGGTCTCGCGGTGCGCGGCGACCCGCGGACCGTCGCCGAAGAGCGGCGCGAGCTCCGGCGTCAGCATCTCGCCGCGCTCGCCACGGGTGGCGGTGAGCACGGTCACCTCGGCGCCGAGCTCGAGCAGGGTGGCGATCGTCCCGCCCGACGAGAGCGTCTCGTCGTCGGGGTGAGCGTGCACGAACAGGACGCGCTCGGGGCGCGTTGCGGGGGCCTTCGACATCGGGTCCAAGCGTACCCAGCGGTGGCTAGCGGGGCGTCACGATGTAGGTCGCGGTCACGCCGTCGCTGCCGTCGGAGAAGGTGAGGACCACGCGGTAGCCGTCGCTCCGGAACATCCCGAAGGCGCTGGACGAGTCCGCGCGCTTCGCCGACTCGGTGAACCCGGCGTCGGTGAGCTGCTGCGCGGCGGCCTGGAAGTCGTCGACCGAAGCGGCACGGACCTGTGCCACCCACCCGGATCCGTTCGGGCCGCTCCCGCCGCCGAGCACCGTGCCGTCGACGAGCGGGACGTCCTTCGTCGGGAAGCCGTCGGGGACCTTGCCGTCCGAGGTCACGTTCGCGCCCTTGAGCGCGGTGTCGAGTGCGCCGTCGATGCCGCCGGCGACCGAGGCCATGCCGTCCTGGACGGCCTTGCCGTCGATGCCCTGCACGCCCTCGGCGACGCTCGACGCGACCGACGAGCCGAGGTCGGTGGCCTGCTTCACGGCGTGGGACGAGCAGCCGGCCAGTCCGGCGAGGGCGATGCCGGCTGCGACGGCAGCGATCAGGGTGCGGGTCGGGGTGCGCATGCCCAGCACCCTAGGGGGCGAGACGGGAGGCGCGGCGTGAGTCCCCTGGGAACGTCACGTGCGTGGCGGGGTCGCACCGCGCCTCCTGGCTCGGTCCTGCGGGACCGCCCGCGTCAGGCGACGTACGCGCGCGTCGCCGCCACGAGGGCGTCGACGCCCACCGGGATCGCCGTCTCGGCCTGCGGCGCGTAGAAGGGCGAGTGGTTGCTCGGGATGTCCTCGCCGCGACGGAACAGCTCCGGGTCGGTGATGCCGGTGAACCAGTACACGAGCGGCGCCCCCGCCGCGGTGGCGAGCTGGCCGACGTCCTCGGACGCCATCGCCAGGCCGATCTCGAGGTCTCGGGCCCCGGGGACCTCGGCGCGGATCGCGTCGAGCACGGTCTGGGCGGCCTCGGCGTCGTTCACGGTGACCTCCGCACCCGGCGACCGCACGATCGTCGGCTCGGGGAGCCCACCGGCCTCGCTCTCGGCGCGGACGATGCGCTCGATCGAGGCGATGATCCGCTCGCGGGTCTCCTCGTTGCGGGCCCGCGTCGAGATCTCGATGACGGCCTGGTCGGGGATGATGTTCGCGCGGGTGCCGGCGTGGAAGCTCCCGACCGTGACGACCCCGGCGTCGCTCGGCGAGACCTCGCGCGAGACCACGGTCTGCAGGCGGACGACGGCCGACGCGGCGGTGACGACCGGGTCGAGCGAGGCCTGCGGGGCGGAACCGTGCGCCCCGCGGCCGTTGAACGTGACCGTCAGCCGGTCGCTCGACGCCATCACGGGGCCGCTGCCGACCGCGACGATGCCGACCGGCGCCGGCGCGGAGTGCTGTCCGAGGACCACGTCGGGCTCCGGGAAGCGCTCGACGAGCCCGTCCTCGACCATCGCCCGGGCACCGGAGATGACCTCTTCCGCCGGCTGGAAGACACCGACGACCGTGCCGTGCCAGTCACCCGTGGTGGCGGCGAGGCGCTCGAGGGTCCCGAGCAGCCACGTCACGTGGATGTCGTGGCCGCAGGCGTGCATCGTCGGGACGTCGTTGCCGTCCTCGTCCGTGCCGTGGTGCTCGCTGGCGTAGGGCAGGCCGGTGCGCTCCTGGACCGGCAGCCCGTCCATGTCGGCGCGGAGCCAGACGACGGGCCCCTCGCCGTTCGACAGGACGCCGACGACACCGGTGCCGCCGACGCCCGTGGTGACCTCGATCCCGCCGATCTCCGCGAGCCGGTCGGCGACGATGCCCGCCGTGCGGTGCTCCTGGAAGCCGAGCTCGGGGTGGGCGTGGAGGTCCTGGTACAGCGAGAGGAGGTCGAGAGTCACGCGCACCACGGTACATCCGACGACGGCCCGGCCACCTCGAACGAGGTGACCGGGCCGTCGGAGGGAGGCCGTGCCTCCTGGATGACTGCTTACGCGTCCTGACGCTTCAGGCGGGCGTACGCACGCTGGCGGGCCTGCGCGTCGAGCTCGACCTTGCGGATGCGCACGGCGTCGGGGGTGACCTCGACGCACTCGTCCTCACGCGCGAACTCGAGGCACTCCTCGAGCGACAGCTGGCGCGACGGCGTCATCGACTCGAAGGTGTCGGCGTTCGCCGAACGCATGTTCGTGAGCTTCTTCTCCTTCGTGATGTTGACGTCCATGTCGTCGGCGCGCGAGTTCTCGCCGATGACCATGCCCTCGTAGACCTCTTCGGTGGGGTTGACGAAGAACGTCATCCGCTCCTGGAGGTTCGTGATGGCGAACGGCGTGACGACACCGGAGCGGTCGGACACGATCGACCCGTTGATGCGGGTCTGGATCGGGCCGGCCCACTCGTCGTAGCCGTGCGAGATCGCGTTGGCGATGCCGGTGCCGCGGGTCTCGGTGAGGAACGACGTGCGGAAGCCGATCAGGCCGCGCGACGGGACGATGAACTCCATGCGCACCCAGCCGGTGCCGTGGTTCGTCATGTTCTCCATGCGGCCCTTGCGAGCGGCCATGAGCTGCGTGATCGCGCCGAGGTACTCCTCCGGCGTGTCGATCGTCATGTGCTCGTAGGGCTCCTGGAGCTTGCCGTTCTCGTCACGCTTGGTGACGACCTGCGGCTTGCCGACCGTGAGCTCGAAGCCCTCACGACGCATCTGCTCGACGAGGATGGCCAGCGCGAGCTCGCCGCGGCCCTGGACCTCCCACGCGTCGGGGCGACCGATGTCGAGGACCTTGAGCGAGACGTTGCCGATGAGCTCGCGGTCGAGGCGCTCCTTGACCATGCGTGCGGTGAGCTTGTGGCCCTTGACCTTGCCGACGAGCGGGCTGGTGTTCGTGCCGATCGTCATCGAGATCGCCGGGTCGTCGACCGTGATGGTCGGCAGCGGACGGACGTCCTCGGGGTCGGTCAGGGTCTCACCGATGGTGATCGTGTCGAAGCCGGCGACGGCGACGATGTCACCGGGGCCCGCCGACTCGGCCGGGTAGCGCTCGAGCGCCTTGGTGACGAGCAGCTCGGTGATGCGGGCGTTGACGACGCTGCCGTCGTGCTTGACCCACGCGACCGTCTGGCCCTTCTTCATGGTGCCGTGGAAGATGCGCAGGAGCGCGAGGCGACCGAGGAACGGCGACGCGTCGAGGTTCGTGACGTGCGCCTGCAGCGGGTGCTCGTCGTCGTACTTCGGGGCGGGGACGTGCTGGAGGATCGCCTCGAACAGGGGCTCGAGGTCGTCGTTGTCCGGCAGCGAGCCGTCGGCCGGCTTGTTGCGGCTGGCGGCACCCGCACGACCCGAGGCGTAGACCACGGGGACGTCGAGGATGGCGTCGAGGTCGAGGTCGTCGACCTCGTCCGACAGGTCGGAGGCGAGCCCGAGCAGGAGGTCCTGCGACTCGGACACGACCTCGTCGATGCGGGAGTCCGGGCGGTCCGTCTTGTTGACGAGCAGGATCACCGGGAGCTTCGCGGCGAGCGCCTTGCGGAGCACGAAGCGGGTCTGGGGCAGCGGACCCTCTGATGCGTCGACGAGGAGCACGACGCCGTCGACCATGGAGAGGCCGCGCTCGACCTCACCACCGAAGTCGGCGTGACCCGGGGTGTCGATGACGTTGATCGTGATGGGGCCGTCCGCGCCGAACTCGGTCGCGTGCTTGCCGTTGTAGAGCACCGACGTGTTCTTCGCGAGGATCGTGATGCCCTTCTCGCGCTCGAGGTCGTTCGAGTCCATCATGCGGTCTTCGCCCTCGAAGTGGGCGTCGAACGAGTTGGTCTGCGTGAGCATCGCGTCGACGAGGGTGGTCTTGCCGTGGTCGACGTGTGCCACGATGGCGACGTTGCGCAGGTCGGACCGGGTGGCGAGCGCCATACAGGACATCCTTTGGTGTTCGGAAGAAGATCGGGCGGCCGACTGTGGCGCTCGCGCCGCGGTGGCACTGCCCGGAGGTGGGCAGAACGCCCGACACGCCAGTCTACCGGTAGTTCGCAACCGAGAGGAGTACCCCCGATGAGCCGTCGGCGAACGTGGATCGAGATCACGATCGTGCTGATGCTCTCGCTCGGCGGCAGCGCGCTGTACTCGGTGCTCCAGATCATCGACGACCTGTCGCAGACGACGCCGCTCGGGCAGCAGTCCACGGCGCTCAACACCTCGACCACGACCGTGCAGTACGTCGACCTCGCCCGGCAGCTCGTGGGCATCGCGGTCGACCTCGCGCCGGTCGCGCTCGTCTGCTTCCTGCTCTGGAGTACCACCCGCCCGCACCTCGGTCGACTCGGCATCGACCGGTTCCGCGTGCGGCCCGACCTCGGTGGCGCAGCGCTCATCGCCCTCGGCATCGGGATCCCCGGGCTCGCGCTGTACTTCACCGGGCGGGCGCTCGGGTTCACCGTGAACGTGAACCCGGCGGCGCTCGACTCGTACTGGTGGACGATCCCCGTGCTGCTGCTCTCGGCGATCCGCTCCGGGCTGCAGGAGGAGGTGATCGTCGTCGGGTACCTCTACGAACGGCTGGGCGGCCTCGGGTGGGGGCGCTGGCAGGTCATCTTGTCCACCGCGATCCTGCGCGGGAGCTACCACCTCTACCAGGGGTTCGGCGCCTTCGTCGGGAACGCCGTGATGGGCATCGTGTTCGGCTGGATCTACACGAGGTGGGGCCGGCTCCTCCCCCTCGTCATCACGCACTGCCTGCTCGACGCCGCGGTGTTCGTCGGGTACCCGTGGGTCGCGCACGCGTTCCCGCAGCTCTTCCGCTGACGCTCGTCGCCCGCGGCACGGCCGGCGACCTGCCCCGGGGCGCCCGCCGCCCCGGCCGCGCGGCATCCCCCCCCCCCCGTTCGGGCGTCGGCGATGCGGCGGACCCGTCCGACCCCGGCCCGGCGGACCCACAGCGAACCCACAGCGCGGCGCCGCACCGGACCCTGGTCCCGCACCTACCGTGGCCGGATGAGCATCCCCGAGGTCGGCGATCCCGCACCCGGATTCACCCTGCCCGGCATGATCGTGCGCGACGGCACCCGCACCGACGACGAGTACGCCCTGTCGGCCGAGATCGGCCGGACGCTCGTGCTCGCCTTCTACCCGGGCGACGCCACCCCGGTCTGCACGGCACAGCTCTGCAGCTACCAAGAGGAGCTCGACGACTTCGGCGACCTCGGCGCCGTGGTGTGGGGCGTCAGCCCGCAGGCGCTCGACTCGCACGAGGCGTTCGCCCGCGGGTCCTCGCTCACCTTCCCCCTGCTGAGCGACACCGCCGGGGACGTCATCCGCGCGTACGGCGTGCAGGCGCCGGGGATCGGGCTTCGGCGGTCCGTGTTCGTGATCGGGCCGGACGGCGTGGTCCGCTGGCGGCACGTGGGGCTCGTCGGGCTCCGGTTCCCCAAGGCGGATGCGATCCGGGCGCAGATCGAGCTCCTCGTGGCGTGACACGGCGTGTCGGTCCCCCGAAAATGCGACGGTCTGGGGTATTGACACCCGAACGGGGGCCGAGGACGATTGACGCCACGAGAGGTCCACACAGGATCTGCCTCCCCGGGGAATCGGGTCGTCCGGAGATACGCGCTGGTGTGTCACACCCGCTCCCCGGGCGTTCCCGGGGAGGCATCTCGTAACCTCTTCGGCGTGACCACGATCCTCGCCCCCGGCATGCGCCTGCTCGCCGTCGTCCTGTGGGTCGCGGCCGCCGCGCTCGTCCCCCTCGCCCTCCTGAGCGGCGGCACCGCCTGGCTCGCCCCGGTCCCGAGCATCTGCATCGCCTTCATCGCGTGGGCGGTCCTCTGGCGCCCGCGCTTCGAGCTGACCGACGAGCACCTCCGCATCGTCGACGTCCGCCGCACCAGCACCTACACCTGGCGCCGCGTCACCGAGGTCCGCACCAAGTACGGCATCGAGATCGTCACGAGCGAGGGCGTCCGCCGCACGTGGCTCGCCACCCGCAGGTCGGCCCGGCTCGCCGCCGTGGTCGACGGTCGTCCAGGAGGCGCGGATCGCCTCGACGTCGACGCTGCGGCCGAGCGCATCCGGGCGTTCGTGCCCGAGCCGCCCGCGCAGGACGGCCCGCCGCCGGCGACCGTGACGGCTGCGCCGATCACGCACCGTGTGCACGGGTGGACGATCCTCGCGATCGTGGTCCTCGCGTTCGTCGCGACCCTGGCGGCCGCGCAGCTCTGACCGCCGCGGAGCCCCCGACGACGAACGACATCCCCGACGTCGTGCGACGTCGGGGATGTCGTTTCCGTTCTCCAGCGGTGCGGACTACTTCTTGTAGCCCACGTCCTGCCACTTCACGGAGGACTGCTGGAACTGCGCCGGACCGTAGTTCACGAGGTCCTTGCGCACGCCCCAGGCGTAGGGCTCCGGGAACAGCGGGATCGTGCCCGCGACCTTGACGATCTTCTTGTCGATCGCGTCCGCGTCCTCGATGCGCTTGTCGGCGTCGAGTTCGGCGTTCGCCTTGTCCCAGGCGGCACCGAGCGAGTCGTCGGTCACGCCCGTGTAGTTCTGCCCCGCGTCGGCCGGGTAGTAGATCGACTTCAGCGACGACACCGGGAACGGCGTGCCCTGCCAGGCGAAGTACGTGGCGTCGAAGTCACGGCCGTCGGTGGTGACGTACTTCGTGAAGAAGTCGTCGGTCGGGACGGTGTCGATGGTCACCTTGAAGCCGGCGAGCTTCGTCTGCTGCTGCACGAGCTGCGCGACGTTCGCCGAGTTCTGGTTGTCCGACGGGATGACGAAACGGACGTCGAGCGTCTTGCCGCCCTTGGTCGCGTAGCCGTCCGAGCCGATCGTGTAGCCGGCGTCCTCGAGCTTCTTCTTCGCCTTGTCGGTGCTGTAGCCGTAGACCGAGGAGACGTTGTCCTGGTAGCCCTTCTGGCCGGGCAGGTAGACGAGGTTGTTGAGGACCTGCACCGGGCTCTTCACCGGCGAGAGGATCGCCTGCGCGACCACCTGACGGTTGATCGCCTGGGCGAACGCCTGGCGGACCTCCTGGTCCTTGAAGACGTCCGACGTGCCGTTCAGGGTGATCTGACGCTGGGTCGTGCCGAGCGAGCGCTCGATCTTCGAGTCCGAGCGGCTGTTCGCGGTCTTGAAGTTGTCCGCGCTGCCGTTCAGGTTGAAGGCGTCGAACTCCTTGTTCGCGTAGGCCTGGGCGACACCGTCGCGGGACACGGTCTTGAAGACGATCGTGTCGAGCTTCGGCGCGTCACCCCACCACTTCGAGTTCTTCTCGAAGGTCACGACGCCGCCGTTGGCGTCGAAGGTCTTGAGGATGTACGGGCCGGCGGAGACGTACGTCTTGCCGTCCGCGGCGAACGGACCCTTCGCCCACGAGTTGTTGAAGCGGTCGGGGGTGTCCACGGCCCAGTAGGGGTAGATCGCGGTGAAGACGCTCGGCCAGTCGGCGTTCGTCTTCGAGAACGTCACGATGACGTCGCGCTCGTCCGAACCCTGCTTGACGGAGTCGACGTCTTCCCAGACGTTGGTGGCGAGCGGGGCGAAGGCCTTGTTCGTGCCGTTCAGCGCCTTCCAGTTCGCCTCGACGTCCTTCTCGGTGATCGGGGTGCCGTCGGACCAGACCGCCTTGGGGTTGATCTTGATCTCGACGGTCTGGGGCGAGTCCTTCGTCAGCTCGATCGAGTCGACGTAGTCCTTGTTCGCCTCCCACTCGCCGTTGGCCTTGAACTGGATGAACCCGGGCAGGTAGGTGCCCGCGATCGTGTTGTCGTCGACCGTCCCGGAGTCGAGGTTCGACAGCTGCCAGTTCGCCGGTGCGGAGTCGATCGGCAGGGTGAGCGAGCCGCCGTCCTTGATCGTGTCGCGGTCGGCGACCGTCCAACCCGTCGACTTCAGCGACGACGTGGCGACGGCCGAGCTGCTCTGTCCGGCGGACCCGCCGCCGGAGCAGCCCGCGAGCACGAGTGCCGCGGCGGCTGCTGTGGCGAGCACGGCCGTCGTCTTGATCCTCATTCGCATGGCGAGGATTCCCTTTCGTTGTGGTTCGCGCCGGAGCGCCGGGACGCGACGGCCCCCGCCGCCACGCCTGTTGGTTGAGAACCCTAGTCACATCCGAAGGTCGCACAAGGGCTGCTGTACCGAATCGAAACATGCTCGTAACGAATGTTGCATAGCGTCAACAGGGATCACCCACCCCGGCTCGGAAGCGGCTAGCCTGTCGCCACCGAACAACGCCGTCCGGACGGACGGCCGCACCCCACTGAGGTCCCAGTACATGCTTGCTTTCCTCGCGAAGCGGATCGTCAACTACGTGATCCTGACGATCGTCGCGACGACGCTCGGCTACATCCTCGCCAGCGCGACGCTCAACCCGACGTCCCGGTACCTCGGCAAGAACCCGCCGGTCCCGCAGAGTTCGATCGACGCCGCGCTCCAGAAGCTCGGCGCCGACCCGAACACCCCGCTCCTGGTCCGCACGTGGAACTGGTGGGTGAACCTGGTCACGCACGGCTCGCTCGGCATCAGCGCCCGCGGCACCGAGGTGACGGCCGACATCATCGCCCGCTCCGGCACGAGCCTGCGGCTCCTGGTGATCGGCACCCTGCTCGGTGCGATCCTCGGCGTCCTGCTCGGTGTCTGGAACGCCGTCAAGCAGTACAAGACGTCCGACCAGGTGTCGACCTACCTGTCGTTCGCGGTGCTCGCGACGCCTCCGTTCGTCATCGCGGTGGTGCTGATGATCCTCGCGACGACCCTGAACGGGGCGGTCGGGACGCAGCTGATCTCGTTCACCGGCGAGTACACCCCGGGGGTGACCGGGTTCTTCCCGGTGCTCGGCGACCGGCTGGTGCACCTGCTCTTACCGACGATCTCGCTGACGGTCGGCGCCGTCGCCTCGTACTCGCGCTACCAGCGCTCGGCGATGCTCGACGTGCTGTCGAACGACTTCATCCGGACGGCACGCTCGAAGGGTCGGACGCGTGGATCGGCCATCATGCGCCACGGTGTCCGCGTCGCCCTCATCCCGATGTCGACGTTCTTCGCGTACTCGTTCGGCCTCATCCTGACCGGTGCGAGCATCACCGAACTGGTCTTCAGCTGGCACGGCATGGGCGAGTACTTCGTCCAGAGCATCAGCAACAACGACATCAACGCGGCAGCGGGCACGATCCTCTTCACGGCGATCCTCGTGCTCATCGCAGGCACCCTCGCGGACCTGCTCTACGCCGCGCTCGACCCGCGAGTGAGGGTGTGACCCGTGTCTGTTCTCGACCCCACGACCACGACCACCGCCGGCGATCCCGGTGACGGCAACGCCGGGCAGCCGGCGCACGTCGTCGAGGTGAAGGGTGGCCGCACCCCGCTCTGGCGCAAGGTGCTCGGCACCTGGCGTGCCCGCATCGGTGGCGGCGCGCTCCTCCTCATCCTGCTCTGGGCCTTCGTCGGTCCGTACCTGTACCACTGGAACGCCGTCGACTCCGACGGGCTCGCCTTCGGCATGCCGCCGAGCGCCTCGCACTGGTTCGGCACGAACGACATCGGCCAGGACATCTACGCCCAGACCCTGGTGGGCCTGCAGAAGTCCTTGCTCATCGGGCTCATCGCCGGTCCCGCCGCGACCCTCATCGCGGGCATCGTCGGTGCGATCGCCGGGTACTTCGGCGGGTTCGTCGACCGGGCGCTCGTGTGGGGCATCGACCTGCTCCTGGTCATCCCGTCGTTCTACGCGCTCGTGCTCCTCAGCCCGCTGTTCAAGAACCTCAGCTGGCTCGCGCTCATCGTCGGCCTGGCGATCTTCGGGTGGATGATCATGGCCCGCGTGATCCGCGGACAGACGATGTCCCTCCGGGAGCGCGACTACGTCAAGGCCGCACGGTTCATGGGCGTCCCGTCGTTCACGATCATCCGGCGGCACATCCTGCCGAACGTGGCCTCGCTGCTCATCATCGACGCCACGCTCGGCGTCGGCGCGATGATCCTCTCCGAGAGCGCCCTGAGCTTCTTCGGCTTCGGCATCCAGGTGCCGGACGTGTCGCTCGGCACCCTGCTCGCCGCCGGCAGCCAGTCCGCGGTCACCCGACCGTGGCTGTTCGTCCTCCCGGCTGCGACGCTCGTCGCCACGGTCCTCTCCACCAGCCTGCTCGGCGACGCCCTGCGCGACGCCATCGACCCCACCTCGGGAGCCAACCGTGACTGAGCCGCTGCTCACCGTCTCCGATCTCGCCGTCACGTTCAACCCGGGCTCCAAGCCCGTGTACGCCGTGCGCGGTGTGGACTACTCCGTCAACCAGGGCGAGTTCCTCGGCATCGTCGGCGAGTCCGGATCGGGCAAGTCGGTGTCCTCGATGGCCGTGATGGGTCTGCTGCCGTCGTCGGCCAAGGTCGAGGGCAGCATCCGGTTCGACGGCCGCGAGCTGCTCGGCCTGAACGACCGCGAGATGTCGAAGCTCCGTGGCGGCGACATCGCGATGGTCTTCCAGGACCCGCTCTCCGCCCTGACGCCCGTGTACACGATCGGCCAGCAGATCGTCGAGGGGCTGCGGCTGCACGACCGGAACCTCACCGCGCACGCCGCCCGGGCCCGTGCCGAGGAACTCCTCCGCGTCGTCGGCATCCCGAACCCCTCGCGGCGGCTCGACGCCTTCCCGCACGAGTTCTCCGGCGGCATGCGGCAGCGCGCCATGATCGCGATCGCCATCGCCAACGACCCGAAGCTGATCATCGCCGACGAACCGACCACGGCGCTCGACGTGACGATCCAGGCACAGATCCTCGACGTCCTGCAGACCGCCAAGGACATGACCGGTGCCGCCGTCGTCCTCATCACGCACGACCTCGGCGTCGTCGCGGGCAACGCGGACCGGGTCGCCGTGATGTACGCCGGCCGGATCGTCGAGACGGCACCGGTCGAACCCCTCTTCCGCGAGCCGGTCATGCCGTACACGATCGGTCTGCTCCGCTCGATGCCGAACATGGCCTCGGCACGCTCGGAGCGCCTCGTCCCGCTCGACGGCCGCCCGCCGCTGCTCACCCAGAAGCCGACCGGCTGCCCGTTCGCCGACCGCTGCCCCGCGGTCCTCGACGCCTGCCGTGAGGGCGAACCGGCCCTGATCGCCCCGTCGGTGGCACCGAGCGACGACAACCCGGTCCTGACCGGTGCGACGCCGACCATCACGAACGGCGCCTTCGACGAGGAGCACACCGCCGCGTGCATCCGCCGCGACGAGATCGCCGCCGGCACGCTCGCCCGCTCCGAGATCTTCCCGCGCCCCGAGGACGTCCCCGAGTCCGAGATCGACCACGGCGACGACGTGGTCCTGCAGCTCGACGACGTCGTGAAGACCTTCCCGCTGACGAAGGGCGCCCTGTTCCGCCGGCGCATCGGCGAGGTGCACGCGGTCGACGGGATCTCGCTCACGCTGAAGCGCGGACAGGTCCTCGGGCTCGTCGGCGAGTCCGGCTGCGGCAAGACCACGACGATCATGGAGATCCTCGAGCTCGCCGGCGCGCAGCAGGGCACCATCACGGTCAACGGCGTCGACACCGGCACCCTGTCGAAGTCCGACCGCCGTGCGCTCCGGAGCGACATCCAGGTCGTCTTCCAGGACCCGATGGCCTCCATCGACCCCCGACTCGACATCGGCTCCGTCATCGGCGAGCCGCTCACGGTGCAGGGCGTGCCGAAGGACGAGATCCGCCGACGCGTGCGGGACTCGCTCGAGCTCGTCGGTCTCGAGCCGAGCTACATCGACCGGTACCCCCACGAGTTCTCCGGCGGCCAGCGGCAGCGCATCGGCATCGCCCGCGCGCTCATCGTCGAGCCGAAGATCCTCGTGCTCGACGAGCCGGTGTCGGCGCTGGACGTGTCCGTGCAGGCCGGTGTCATCAACCTGCTCGAGGACCTCAAGCACCGCCTGGGCCTGTCCTACCTGTTCGTCGCGCACGACCTCTCGGTCGTCCGGCACATCGCCGACGACGTCGCGGTCATGTACCTCGGCCGGATCGTCGAGTACGGCGACGGCGACCGCGTGTTCGACGACCCGCAGCACCCCTACACCAGGGCCCTGCTGTCCGCGGTCCCGGTGCCGGACCCGTTCGCCGAGGCCGCCCGCGGACGCATCCTGCTCGACGGCGACCTCCCCTCCCCCACGGAACGGATCGACGGGTGCCGGTTCCGCACCCGTTGCCCGCTGTACCAGCTCCTCGACGAGGACCGGCAGCAGCAGTGCCGTTCGGTGGACCCGCGCCTGCAGGACGTGCACGGACGCGGCGTGGCCTGCATCCAGACCGACCAGAACCACCTGCTCACCGAGCGGGTGTCGGCGACGGTGTGACCGACTGACGTTCCGTGTGAGGGACGGGAGGCGCGGTGCCAGCTGGCACCGCGCCTCCCGTCCGTCCTGTCGGGACGTCTCAGACGACGATCGCGACGACGCAGAGGGCGAACACGGCGATGCCGGACGCGACGGCCGGCACGTCCCAGCCCCGGACGACGGGGGCGTCGGGCGTGCGCCCGTGTCGTTCCGACCAGCGGTCGCGGACCGCGACGAACTCGTCCGGCTGCCGCAGCACGCGGGGCTCCCCGCGTCGGGTCGGCTTCGGCCGCGGCAGCGACGGACCACCCCAGCAGGTGAGCCGGCGGCCGTCGGCGAGGTCGAGCACGATCTGCCAGCGCATCCGGACGTCCTCGACGGCGCCCCACGGGACCGTCGTGGACCGGAGCGGGTTCACCACCGTGATCGCTTCGTCGGTGATCCGCACGTGCGGGCGGAAGGTGAGCACCCAGAGCACCCAGACGAGCGCGGCGAGGGGACCGACGGCGTGCAGGACGACGTCCCAGCTCCCCCGCACCGCGGCGTCGCCGAGCATGAACAGCGCCAGGAACGCGACGAGGCCGGACGCGACCGCGCCTCCGCGGCCTGCGCGGAGGACGACGGTGCGTCCGGCCTCGTTCGTGTCCAGCGGGATCAGCGTCCGAACTCGAACCCGGCGCCGGGGATGGCGTCCAGCAGGTCCTTCGTGTACTGCTCGCGCGGGTTGGCGAAGACCTCGTCGGTGGTCGCCTTCTCGACGATCTGTCCCTTGCGCATGACGCAGACGTTGTCCGCCACGAGGCGGACGACGGCCAGGTCGTGCGTGATGAACAGGTAGGTCAGGCCCAGCTCGGACTGCAGCTCGGTGAGCAGGTCGAGGATCTGGCCCTGCACGAGCACGTCGAGCGCGGAGACCGCCTCGTCGAGCACGATGACCTCGGGCTTGAGCGCGAGGGCCCGCGCCACGGCGATGCGCTGCCGCTGCCCGCCCGAGAGCTCGTTCGGGTAGCGGTTCACCATCGACTTCGGCAGCGCGACCTGGTCGAGCAGTTCGAGCACGCGGGCCCGGCGGGACGCCTTGTCGCCCACCTTGTGCGTGTGCAGCGGCTCGGCGATCGTGTTCCCGACGTTGTACATCGGGTCCAGCGAGCCGTACGGGTCCTGGAAGACCGGCTGCACGCGGCGACGGAAGTCGAAGAGGTCCTTGCCCTTCAGCGCGCCGATGTCGATGCCGTCGAACTGCACCGTGCCGCTCGTGATGGCCTCGAGCTGCAGGACGAGTTTCGCGACGGTCGACTTGCCCGAACCGGACTCGCCGACGAGCGCCGTGGTGGTGCCCTTCGGGATCGAGAACGACACGTCGTCGACGGCCTTCAGCTCGCGGGAGGCGAGGTTCTTGCCACGCAGCTTGTAGACCTTCTCGAGGTTCTTCACCACGATGAGGTCCTTCGCCGGCGCCTGCTCGCGCTCCTGGGCGCGGGCGAGGAGCTCGGCGTCGTCGCTGCCGACGTCCGCGATGTCGACACGCTGGTGCTGCACCTTGGACTGGATGCGACGGCTCGCGAGCGACGGTGCCGCCGCGACGAGGCGCTGCGTGTACGGGTGCCGCGGGTTCGCCAGGATCTCCTTCGAGGGCCCTGCCTCGACGACCTGGCCCTTGTACATCACGACGAGCTTCTCGGCGCGCTCGGCAGCGAGGCCGAGGTCGTGCGTGATGAACAGGACGGACGTGCCGAAGTCGCGGGTGAGGGTCTCGAGGTGATCGAGGATCACGCGCTGCACGGTGACGTCGAGCGCACTCGTCGGCTCGTCGGCGATGAGCAGCTTCGGGCGGCTCGACAGACCGATGCCGATGAGCACGCGCTGCCGCATGCCGCCGGAGAACTCGTGCGGGTACTGCTTCAGGCGCGTCGAGGCGTCGCCGAGGCCGGCCTCCTGCAGCACCTCGACCGCACGGGCACGGATGGCGTGCTTGCCGGTCGCGATGCCGTTGGCCTTGATGGCCTCTTCGACCTGGAACCCGATCGACCACAGCGGGTTGAGGTTCGACATGGGGTCCTGGGGGACGTAGCCGATCTCCTTCCCGCGGATCTCCGACATCTCCTTGTCGGTCAGGCCGACGAGCTCGCGCCCGTTGAACTTGATCGACCCGCCGGTGACCTGGCCGGTCCCGGGCAGGAGCTTGATGATCGACTGGGCGCTCGTCGACTTGCCGGAGCCGGACTCACCGACGATCGCGAGCCGTTCGCCCTGCTCGAGGGTGAAGCTCGCACCGCGGACCGCCCGGACGAATCCGTTCTGGGTCTTGAAGCCGACCTCGAGGTCGGTGATCTCGAGCAGCGGCGCGCCGGTGCCGCCGGTGCGGCTGGCGTTCGGCTGGGTCAGAGTCTCGCTCATCGGCGGGCCCTCGCCTTCGGGTCGAGTGCGTCGCGGACCACGTCACCGAGGAGGAGGAACGAGAGCACGGTGATGGACAGTGCGGCCGACGGCCAGAAGATCGTCGAGGGCGCGGTGCGGATCGACGCCTGCGCGTTGCCGATGTCCTGCCCCCAGCTGAGCGCCGAGTCGGGCAGACCGATGCCGAGGAAGGACAGCGTCGCCTCGGCCACGATGAACGTGCCGAGCGACACCGTCGCCACGACGATGACCGGCGCGAGCGAGTTCGGCACCACGTGCCGGACCAGCGTCGTGAACCGGCTCACGCCGAGCGCCGCCGAGGCGGTGACGTAGTCGGACTGCTTCGCGCTGAGCACCGCGCCGCGCATGATGCGGGCGATCTGCGGCCAGGCGAACGCCGCGAGGACGAGCGACACCGTCAGGGCGTTGCGCGCCGGGAGCACCGACATGATCACGATCGCGCCGAGGACGGTCGGGATCGAGAAGAAGATGTCGCCGATGCGGGACACGATGGTGTCGAGCCAGCCGCCGAAGAACCCGGCGAGGGCGCCGATCACGATCCCGACGATCGACACCAGGACCGTCGCGACGACACCGACGATGAGCGAGTTGCGCGTGCCCCAGATGGTTCGGGCGTACACGTCGTTGCCCTGACGGTTGAAGCCGAGGATGTGGCCGGGCTCCGACCCCTCGTTGCTCTTCGCCAGGTTCGCTGCACGCGGGTCGACGTGGGCGAAGAGGCCCGGGAAGAGCGCCACGAGGATGATCAGCAGGATGAGGACGGAGGACACCCAGAACATCGGGCGGACCCGCATCGCGTCCCAGGCGTCGCTCCAGGTCGAACGGGTCTTCTCGTCCTCGTTGACCTGGTCGATCGCCTGGAGCGGGGTCTCCTCGATCGGGGCGACGTAGTGGGTCGCCGAGCGGGGTTCGGTGTTACTTGGCATAGCGGATCCTCGGGTCCAGGACGGCGTAGAGCAGGTCGACCAGGAGGTTGGCGAGCATGAAGATGATGACCATCACGGCGACGAACGACACGACGGTCGGACCCTCGCCGAGCTTGACGGCCTGGAACACCGTGCCACCCACGCCGTGGATGTTGAAGATGCCCTCGGTGACGACCGCGCCGACCATCAGGTTGCCGATGTCGACACCCAGGTAAGTCACCACGGGGATGAGCGAGTTGCGGAAGATGTGCACGCCCACGACCCGACGCCGCGGGAGGCCCTTGGCCGTCGCGGTCCGCACGAAGTCGGCCGACATGTTCTCGGCGACGCTCGCACGGGTGAGCCGGACGATGTAGGCGAACGACACCGTCGCCAGCACGATCGCGGGGAGCACGAGCTCGGACCACGGCGCCTCGCTCGACACCGTCACCCGGAAGAGCCCGAGGTTGATGCCGAAGACGTACTGCAGCAGGAAGCCCACCACGAACGTCGGGACCGAGATGAGCAGGAGGCTCACGACCAGCGCGGTCGCGTCGAAGAGCTTGCCCTTCCGGAGACCGGCGATGACACCGACGACGATGCCGGCGATCGACTCGAAGACGAGCGACAGGATCGCAAGGCGCGCCGTGATCGGGAACGCCTGCGCGAGCTGCGAGCTCACGGGCAGCCCCGAGTAGGTCAGCCCGAGGTCACCGCGGAACACCCCGCCGATCCAGAGGAAGTACTGGACCAGGAACGGCTTGTCGAGGTTGTACTGCTGGCGGAGCTGTTCGATCACCTGCGGCGACGGTTGCCGGTCGCCGAACAGTGCGGCGATCGGGTCGCCCGGCAGGGAGAACACCATGAAGTAGATGAGGAACGTGGCCCCGAAGAACACGGGGATGAGTTGCAGGAGGCGCTTGCCGAGGTACCAGGCCATCAGATCGCTGCCTGGTCCGGGACGCGCATGTCGTTCAGGTTCATGTCGTGAGTGGTGGACGATCCGCGGGTCGGCACGGGGGTCCGGTGCGGGCGGCGGCGCCCGCGGTGGTGGGGGAAGGTGTTGCCGCCGTGGTACGGGGGTTCGAGGGCCTGGTGGGCCCCCGAACCCCCGTCCGGTGGTCGCGGAGCAGGATACCCGTCCGCGATGTGTCTCACGAGGAGACTGGTGTTACTTCTTGACCTCGACGTCGTAGTACAGCGGCACCGAGTTCCAGCCGAACTTGACGTTCGACACGTTGTCCGCGTTCCAGACACCGGTCACGTTGGAGTACCACAGCGGGATCTCCGGCAGGTCCTTGAAGAGGAGTTCCTGCGCCTGGTCGAAGTACTTGTTGCCCTCTTCGACGGTGGCGGCGGAACGACCCTTCTGGAGCAGGTCGTTGTACTCGGTCGAGTCGTAGCGCGAGTAGTTGCTCGACGACCCGTCACCCATGGTCGGGCCGAGGAAGTTGTACAGCGACGGGTAGTCGGCCTGCCAGCCGGTCCGGCTCGCACCGGTCAGCTTGTTGTCCGTCTGGACCGCGAGGGCCTCGGCGAACGTCGGGTAGGCCTTGCCCTCCGCCTTGATGCCGAGCGTGCTCGAGATCGAGTTGGTGACCGCGGTGACCCAGGCCTGGTGGCCGCCGTCAGCGTTGTAGGCGACGGTCAGGGTGTCGTTGTAGGGCGAGATCTTGTCGGCCTCGGCCCACAGCTCCTTGGCCTTCGACTTGTTGTACTCGAGGACGTCGGAGCCCTCGAGGTCGTCGTTCCAGCCAGCGATCACCGGGGAGGTGAAGTCCTTGGCCGGGGTGCGCGTGCCGTCGAAGATCTTGTCGGTGATCTGCTTGCGGTTGATCGACAGCGAGATCGCCTCGCGACGGAGCTTGCCCTCTTCACCCTTCCAGTGGTCGAGGTAGTAGGGCAGGTAGATCGCCTGGAAGATCGCGGCGGCCTGGTTGACGTTCGAGTCCGGGAAGTCGGACTTGTAGTTCGCGAAGGCGCTGTCCGGCACGGCGTCGAGGACGTCGAGGTTGCCGCCCTGGGCGTCGGAGTACGCGGTGTCCTGCGAGGTGTAGAACGTGATCGTCAGACCACCGTTCTTCGGCTTGCGCTTGCCCTCGTAGTCCTTGTTGGTGACGAGCTTGATCGACTGGTTGTGCGTCCACGCACCCTTGCCGTCGAGCTTGTACGGGCCGTTGCCGATCGGGTTCTCACCGAAGGCCTTGGTGTCCTTGTAGAACTCCGAGGGCAGCGGCACGAACGCCGAGTAGCCGAGGGACAGCGGGAAGTCCGACTGCGCCGACTTGAGGGTGACGGTGAACTCGTCGTCGCTCTTGACCTTGAGTCCGGTGAGGTCCGAGTCCTTCGTGGCGTCGTAGCCCTCGATGTTCTCGAAGAAGTAGCTCGCACTCTGCTTGTTCGAGTACTTCGCGGCCCAGTCCCACGCCTTGGTGAACGACTCGGCCGTGACCTTCTCGCCGTTGGTGAAGGTGTAGTTGGTGTTGAGCTTGATGTCGAACGTCTTCGAGTCGCTCGTGTCGATGCTCTTCGCGACCTCGTTCACCGGCTTGCCCTTGGCGTCGTACGACACCAGGCCTTCGAAGATCGAGTCGATGATCTTGCCGCCGCCGACCTCGGTGGTGTTCGAGGGGATGAGCGGGTTCTGGGGCTCGTTGCCGTTGGTGGTGACGATGCCGGACGCGTTCGTCGAGCCCGACTTGTCACCTCCGCTGCTGCTGTTGCTCGAGCAGCCGGCCAGGGCGATTGCTGTGGCCCCGACCACGGCGAGGGCTGCGAGCCCAGCGCGCTTCTTGATCAAGATTCCTCCTGGTGCATGGGACGCGGCGGGCGCACGGGTGCCTGCTCGCCACGTTTGACCTTTGCACTGTAGGCAGTGTGGGGAGTGCTCACCAAGCCCAGGGGAGATCGGTTACAAATCGGAAACCAAGTTGCACGATCCTTGCGAGAGGATGCAAGATTCGGGCGGATCGCGGACGCCGGGGCGAGATTGTTGCAACCGCATCGAAATGCTTGCGTCCGTGCACAACTCTGTGCAAGCCGACTGCCTGCCTGCGCACAGCAGTGTGCCCCGCCCGGGACACCGGACGGGGCACACGCTACTCGGGCTCGGGCTCAGGCGAACGCCTCGACCGGCGGGCAGGCGCACACGAGGTTCCGGTCGCCGTACGCCTGGTCGATCCGGCGCACCGGCGGCCAGTACTTCCGGGCACTGATGCCCGGCAGCGGATAGACCGCCTGCTCGCGGGTGTAGGCGTGCGTCCACTCCCCCGAGATCACCGACGACGCGGTGTGCGGGGCGTGCACGAGCGGGTTGTCGTCCGCCGGCCACTCGCCACGCTCGACCGCCGAGGCCTCGGCACGGATGGCGAGCATCGCGTCGACGAAACGGTCGAGCTCGGCGAGGTCCTCGCTCTCGGTCGGCTCGACCATGAGCGTGCCCGCGACCGGGAACGACATCGTCGGGGCGTGGAAGCCGTAGTCGACCAGGCGCTTCGCGACGTCGTCCACCGTGATGCCCGTCGTGTCCCGGAGCGGGCGGAGGTCGAGGATGCACTCGTGCGCGACGAGCCCCGACTCCCCCGTGTAGAGCACCGGGAACGCGTCGCGCAGGCGTGCGGCGATGTAGTTCGCCCCGAGCACCGCGGCCTCGGTCGCACGGGTGAGCCCCTCGAGCCCCATCATCCGGACGTACGTCCACGTGATCGGCAGGATGCTCGGGCTGCCGTACGGCGCTGCACTGACCGGGCCACCGGCGTGCGCGTCGCGGTCGGAGCCCTCGGCGCGCACGGAGCCGGTGCGACGGTCGGCGTCCTGCGCGAACGGGTGGCCCGGCAGGAACGGTGCGAGGTGCGACTTCGCCGCGACCGGCCCGACGCCGGGCCCGCCGCCGCCGTGCGGGATGCAGAACGTCTTGTGCAGGTTGAGGTGCGAGACGTCCCCGCCGAAGTCGCCGAACCGGGCGTGGCCGAGCAGGGCGTTGAGGTTCGCGCCGTCGACGTAGACCTGACCGCCGGCGTCGTGCACGGCGGCGCAGATCTCGCGGATGTCGTGCTCGTAGACGCCGTGCGTGGACGGGTACGTGATCATGAGCGCGGCGAGCTGGTCGCCGTGCTGCTCGGTCTTCGCACGGAGGTCGTCGAGGTCGACGTTGCCGTTCTCGTCGCAGGCGACCACGACGACCTGCATGCCGGCGAGGACGGCCGACGCGGCGTTCGTGCCGTGCGCGCTCGACGGGATGAGGCAGACCGTGCGGGACTCGTCGCCGCGGGACCGGTGGTACCCGCGGATCGCCAGGAGTCCGGCGAGCTCGCCCTGGCTGCCGGCGTTCGGCTGCAGGGAGACCGTGTCGTACCCGGTGACCTCGGCCAGCCAGGACTCGAGGTCGCCGATCATGTCGAGGTAGCCCTCGACGTCGTCGCGCGGCGCGAACGGGTGGATGTTCGCGAACTCCGGCCACGTCACGGCCGCCATCTCGGTCGCCGCGTTGAGCTTCATCGTGCAGCTGCCGAGCGGGATCATGCCGCGGTCGAGCGCGTAGTCCTTGTCGGCGAGGTGCTTGAGGTACCGCATCATCCGGGTCTCGCTGCGGTGGGCGCTGAAGACCGGGTGCGTCAGGTACTCGCTGCTCCGCAGCAGATCGGACGGGAGGCGCGTGGCCGCGTCCCGCACGGCGGTCTCCGTCGCCGGGACGCTCGCGTCGACCGCACCGAACACGACGGCGAGGGCCGTCACGTCCTCGGGCGTCGTCGTCTCGTCGACGGACAGCTGGAAGGTGTCGGCGTCGACGAGGTGCAGCAGGCGGTCCGCGTCACGGGCCGCGGCGACGAGTGCCTCGGCGCGTCCGGGCGCACGGAGCGTGAGCGTGTCGAAGAACGCCTCGTGCACGACCTCGAGCCCGGCGTCACGGGCGGCCGCGGCGAGCGCCGACGCCGTCCGGCCGACGCGGTCCGCGATGAAGCGGAGCCCCTCGGGACCGTGGTACACGGCGTACATCGAGGCCATCACGGCGAGCAGGACCTGCGCGGTGCAGATGTTGCTCGTCGCCTTCTCGCGGCGGATGTGCTGTTCGCGGGTCTGCAGGCTGAGGCGGTAGGCCATCTGCCCGTCGGCGTCGAAGGACACCCCGACGAGGCGGCCGGGCAGCTGGCGCTCGAGGCCGGCACGGACGGCGAGGTACCCGGCGTGCGGGCCACCGAAGCCGAGCGGGACGCCGAAGCGCTGGCTCGTGCCCACGGCGACGTCCGCGCCGAGGTCGCCGGGGCTGGCGAGGAGCGTCATCGCGAGGAGGTCCGCCGCGACGACCGCGATGCCCCCACCGGCGTGCACGCGCTCGATGACCGATGACGGGTCGACGATCCGACCGGAGGCACCGGGGTACTGCACGATGACGCCGAAGGCACCGTCGAGCTGCTCGTCGGTCGGTCCGGCCACGGCGTCGAACCCGCGCAGGGCGATGCCGACGGCCTCGGCCCGGTGGTCGAGCAGCGCACGGGTCTGCGGCAGCAGGTCGGCGTCGACGAGGAACGCGTCGCCCTTGACCTTGGACGCCCGGCGGGCGAGGAGCATGCCCTCGACCACGGCCGTGCCCTCGTCGAGCATCGAGGCGCCGGCGGTCGCCATGCCCGTCAGGTCCGAGACCATGGTCTGGAAGTTGATGAGCGCCTCGAGCCGGCCCTGCGAGATCTCCGGCTGGTACGGCGTGTAGGCCGTGTACCAGCTGGGGTTCTCGAGCACGTTCCGCTGGATCACCGCGGGGGTGTGGGTGCCGTGGTACCCGAGCCCGATCATGGCGCGACGGACGGTGTTGCGGGCGGCCTTGGCGCGGAGTTCGGCGAGCGCCTCGGTCTCGCCGATGGCCGCGGGGATGCCCGAGTGGACGGTCGGCGCCGCGTGGATCGCCTCGGGGATCGCGGCGCGGACGAGGGCGTCGAGGGACGGCTGGCCGACGGCGTCGAGCATCGTCCGCTGGTCGGCCGGTGTGGTGCCGATGTGGCGGTCGGCGAAGGACGTCTGGAGGTTCTGGAGGTCGCCGGTCATGCGATGGACGCCCGGTACGCGTCGTGGTCCATGAGGTCCTCGGGGAAGGAGGTGCCGTCCACCTTGATCTTGACGAGCCAGCCGGCGCCGAACGGGTCCTGGTTGACGGTGTCGGGGGCGTCGACGACGGCGTCGTTGATCGCCACGACCTCGCCCTCGATCGGGGCGAAGAGCTCGCCGACGCTCTTGGTCGACTCGATCTCGCCGATCTGCTCGCCCGCGGTGGTGGCGGTGCCGACGGCGGGGAGCTCGACGTAGACGACGTCACCGAGCTGTTCGGCGGCGTGGTCGGTGATGCCGACGGTGACGGTGTCGCCCTCGACGAGCAGCCACTCGTGGTCGGCCGTGTACTGGAGTGCGGTCTGGTCGGTCATTGCATCAGCCTTTCGAGGCGCGGCGGTAGAAGGGGAACGCGGTGACGGTGCTGGGGACGGCCGTTCCGCGGACGTCGATGTGGAGGACCTGTCCCTCGGTGGCGAGTGCCGGGTCGACGAACGCCATCGCGACGGGGTGGCCGAGGGTCGGCGAGAGCGCACCGGAGGTGACGGTGCCGACGACGACGCCGTCCTGCACGATGTCGTACCCGGCACGCGGGGCCCGGCGGCCCTCGGTGACCAGGCCGACGAGCACGCGGGCGTCGTCCGACGGGGTGACGCCGGTGGCGCCGACGAAGTCGCCGTCCTTCGCCACGACCCGGCCGAGGCCGGCCTGGGCGGGACGGACGTCGGT
Source organism: Curtobacterium sp. SORGH_AS_0776 (assembly GCF_031453355.1). Taxonomy (NCBI): domain Bacteria; kingdom Bacillati; phylum Actinomycetota; class Actinomycetes; order Micrococcales; family Microbacteriaceae; genus Curtobacterium; species Curtobacterium sp. SORGH_AS_0776. The sequence goes on along the minus strand of NZ_JAVIYU010000001.1, from coordinate 1,755,631 downwards.
GCCGAGCTCGTGCCCGTAGAGCGGCATGCCCGCCTCGAGCCGGAGGGTGTCGCGGGCGGCGAGTCCGGCGGGGACGACCCCGCGGTCGGCGCCGGCCTCGAGCAGGGCGTCCCAGAGCGCTCCGGCGACGGACGGGTCGCTGTAGACCTCGAAGCCGTCCTCGCCGGTGTAGCCGGTGCGGGCGACGAGGACCTCGGCGCCGTCGAACACCGCGTGCACTGCCCGGTAGTACCCGAGCTCGTCGAGGGGGCTCTCCGGCTGGAGCCGGTCGGCGACGACGAGCGCGTCGAGCGTCCCGGCAGCTGCCGGGCCCTGGATCGCGACCAGTGCGGTGGTGTCCGAGTCGTCCGACACCTCGACGTCGAAGCCGTCGGACCGTGCGGTCAGGGCGTCCACCGCGACCTGGCGGTTCGACGCGTTCGCGACGACGAGGAAGACGTCCTCGTCGGTGCGGTAGACGACGAGGTCGTCGAGGATGCCGCCGTCCTCGGCGAGGAGGAGTGAGTACTTCGCCCGTCCGACCGGCATCGCGCCGAACGACCCGGCGAGGGCGTGGTCGAGGAAGGCCACGGCCTGCGGACCGGTGACGCCGACCTCGGCCATGTGCGAGAGGTCGAAGACACCGGCGGCCTGACGCACGGCGTGGTGCTCGGCGAGGTCGGACGAGTACCGGACGGGCATCCGGTACCCGGCGAAGTCGGTGAAGGTGGCGCCGGCAGCTTCGTGGGCGGGCTCCAGCGGCGACGAGCGCAGTGGGGACGTTGGCATGGGCGGAGTTCTCCTGGCATCGGCAGGACCCGACGACCGTCGTCGGGCGGAACTCCCCCTCTGTCATGGGCCTGAGAGTTTCACCGCGGCCCGTGAGGTCCGGCGGCTTTCACCGTGGGCGAGCCACGGACCGACCCGGTGGGGGCATCGTGGCTGCTTTTCAGAGTGGCCTGTCCGCTGCGGTGTGGGACCTGAGAGATTGTCGGGGGGATTGCTCCTTCGGTGCCGTGCGGGGTGCCCAGGGCACCGCACGACGTCTCCCGCGACGGATGAACGGCCGGTCTTCAGTTGTCGGGCCGATCATACCGACCCCGCGTTTCGGGTATGTGACGGACCCGGTGGTTCGACATCTCGTAGAATGGGGGGATGGCAGGTCAGCGATCACGCCCCCGCGGGCAGCTCGAGCAGGCAGTGCTCGACGCGCTCTGGTCGGCGGACGGCGGGCTCAGCGCGCGCCAGGTGCTCGACGCCTTCCCGGAGCCCCGGCCCGCACTGACGACCGTGCTCACCGTGCTCGACCGCCTCGGCCGCAAGGGCCGGGTGGAGCGGCAGCAGCACGACGACGCTCCGCTCACCTTCCGTGCGACGAACAGCAGGGAGGAGCAGACGGCCTCCCTCATGTCGAACGCCCTCGCCGCCGCGACCGACCGCGAGGCCGCCCTGCTGCAGTTCACCGGCTCGCTCGCCTCCGACGACCTCGACGTCATCCGCCGCGCCCTCGACGCCCGAGCCCGTTCCTGACGGATCCGCCGTGGTCGTCACCGGAGTCGTCCTCATCGCGCTCGCCCTGGCGGTCGTGGTCCTCGCGCCCCGGGTCCTGACCCGCTCCGCGTGGACGATCGACCGGCCGCGAACCGCGCTGGTGTGCTGGTCGGTGGCGGTGCTGCTCGGCGTGGTCGGCTTCGTCGCGGGCATCACGTTGCTCGTCGTGGCGAACCGCCCGATCACCGACCCGATGGGCTTCGGCGGCTCCCCCACGCACGGCCTCAACGTCGGGGTCGCCCTGCTCGCCGTGCTCGCGTTCGTGATCGCGGTCCGGGTCCGGCCCGGCCCCGAGCACGAGGCCGTGCGCGAGGCGATGCGCTCCGGTGCGGCACCGCACCGCGAGATCGACGGCACGCCGGTGTCCGTCCTCGAGGCGGACCACGCACTCGCCTGCGCCGTCCCCGGCAGGTCCGGCGGCGTGCTCGTGAGCACCGGGCTCGCGGACCGTCTGCGCACCGACGAACTGGAGGCCGTGGTCGCCCATGAACGCGCGCACCTGACCCAGCGCCACGCGGTCGCGGTCGGGATCGCCGAGTCGATCGAGCGTGCGGTCCCGTGGATCCCCGGTGCGCGCGCCATGGCGCGCTCGACGCGCGTCCTCGTGGAGTTCGCCGCCGACGACGCGGCCGCACGACGTGTCGGACGCGACGCGCTGCGGCGAGCCGTCCTGGTGGCGGACGGGACGAGCGCGCTCGGGGCGATCCGCGCCTCCCGTCTGGGGTCCTGACGCGTGTCGGCGGTGGGGCATATGGTGATGGCACCGTGAAGCCACTGACCGAAGCAGACATCCGTTCGTCGTTCGTCAACGCCACCCCGGACGAGCTCGCCCAGCTGCCCATCCCCGGCCTGCACGAGACGCTGTGGGACGAGCGCGAGTTCCTCGGGTGGCGCGATCCGCAGGCCGCCCGCCGCGGCTACATCGTGTCGTGGATCGACGACCGCCCGGTCGGGATCGTCGTGCGCTCCGCCGGCGGGTCCCTCCGCCCCGGGATCGCGGCGATGTGCTCGTTCTGCCACTCCCCGCAGCCGGCGACGCAGGTCCGCCTGTTCTCGGCCGCGCGTGCCGGGGAATCGGGGCGGAACGGCAACACCATCGGCTCCTACATCTGCGAGGACCTCGGGTGCCCGATGCTGATCCGCACCGCGCCGCCGCACCTCAACCCGCCGGCGACGATCGCGATGCGAGGCGAAGCGCTCCTGCAGCGGGTGCGGAACTTCACCGAGGACGTGGCGAAGACCGCGTGAGCCGGTTCAGCACCGCCCGGTGGGCCGTCGTCGAGGAGCTCGGGGACGGCCGGTGGCACCTCACCCTGCGCGACGAGGCGGACGACGAGCTCGGCGCGTTCGGGCTCGGCGTCGAGGGGCCGTGGGACCCGGACGTCGAACCGCACGTGGGCTTCGTGCTCGCGCAGCTCGGCCTGACGCTGCGCGGCACCCGACCCTGGCGGGTGGACGAGCTCGGGGACCAGCGGGCGCCGGTGCTGCCGCTGGCGTGAGGGGCCCGGCGCTGCGGACTCACTCCGTCGCGGCGATGAAGTTCCGCAGGATCTCGCGGTCGTCGTCGGCGCGGGCGGCCCAGACGAGTTGGCTCCGGTGGTCGTCCGCCTCGAGCGGCAGCAGCACGACGGTGTCCGGAGCGGCGAGCGTGGCGCTCTCCGGTGCGACCGTCACCCCGAGGCCGGCGCCGACCAGGTGCAGCACCGTGGCCCAGGTGGTGGCCTCCTGCACGATGACGGGTCGCCGGGCGCCGGACACCACAGGGGCGAGGTTGCGTTCGGTCGCGACCGATCCGGCCTCCGCCGGAAAGAACACGAACGGGTCGTCGAGCAGCTCCGGTCCCCGGATCGATGCCCGCGCCGCGAGCCGGTGCCCACGCGGGACCGCTGCCACGAACCGCTCGCTGCGGAACGGCAGGAAGCGCACGGCCGGGTCGGGATCGGGGTCTCGTACGATCGCCAGGTCGAGCTCCCCGCGGACGATCCGCGCCAGCAGGGTCGACGAGTAGCCCTCGGTGAGTTCCACGCGGACGAGCGGGTAACGCTCCCGGAACACCTGCACGCGTTCGATCGGACCGAGCGGCAGCGCGGAGACGACGAACCCGACGTCGAGCCGACCGGCCTCGCCCCGGCCCACCCGCACGGTCTCGTCGAGGTCCCGGCGAGCCTGCTGCAGGAGCGATCGCGCCCGGCCCTGCAGCACCCGCCCGGCCGGGGTGAGCGCGACGCTGCGACTCGTCCGTAAGAAGAGGTCGACACCGAGCGCCCGTTCCGTCCGCCGGATCTGCTGCGACAGTGCCGGCTGCGCGATCCGGAGCGCGTCGGCTGCACGTCCGAAGTGCAGTTCGTCGGCCACGGCGAGGAACGCCCGGAGCTGCCGGAGGTCGACGTCGGGCTCGCGATCCATGCACTCAGCGTATCGATCCGCGCGAACGAGTATTGGACGGGACTCGGCACGGCGTCCGAGGATGGGTGCATGCCCGATGCGACCACCACCGACGCCGTGCTCATCACCGACATCGCCTCCGCTGCCGACGCCGAGGCGTTCCGCGTCCTCAACGAGGCCTGGATCAGCCGGTTCTTCACGCTCGAGGACGAGGACCGGAAGCTCCTCGGCGACCCGCTCGGCCAGATCGTCGAGCCCGGCGGCGCCGCCTTCGTCGCACGGCTCGGATCGGATGGGCCGGTCATCGGCTGCGTCGGCATCGCGCCCGTCGGGCCCGGGGTGTTCGAGCTGGTCAAGATGGCCGTCTCGCCCGAGCACCAGGGGCACGGCACCGGCCGGAAGCTCATCGCCGCGGCGCTCGAACGTGCCCGGGCGATCGGTGCGCACCGCGTGGTGCTGGAGAGCAACGCGCAGCTGGCGAGTGCCGTGCACCTGTACGAGGCGTTCGGGTTCCGGCACCTCGGCCACGACGAGGTCGCGCCGAGCCCCTACGCCCGCGCGGACGTCCACATGGCGCTCGACCTCTGAGCGGAGCCGTCAGGGAGCGGTACCGACCCGGTACGCTCGCGGCATGGCGACACACGAGGTGCAGGCCGTCCGCGAACGCGGCGCGTGGCAGGTGTTCATCGACGGGTTCCTGGTGACCGAGGTCACCCGGTGGCCCTCCGTCGGGTTCGTCGCCCGCGAGTGGATCGGGCTCACCGAAGAGGTGCCCGCGCGCGAGGTCGACCTGACGATCCGCGTCGTCGGACGCAACCAGTACGTGGCCTGACGCCCGACCCGAGTAGCCGACCCGCGCCTCCAGGCCGACGGCAACAGCCGACAGCCGACAGCCAGCAGCTGACGGCCCACACCAGCCCGCCGCTCACGCGACGTGCCAGACCAGCCCCTCTTGCGCACTCGACGGGTAGGCCGCCGCGATCCGCAGCACCGCCTCGCGCAGCGTGTCCGGCGAGCACGCCAGGTTGAGCCGCGCGAACCCGCGGCCCTGCGATCCGAACCCGAGGCCGGAGTTCAACGCGACGTAGGCGTGCTCCCGGAGCGGCACGGCCGGGTCGTCTCCGAGCCCGATGCCGCGGAAGTCGAGCCACGCCAGGTAGCCGGCGCGGGGCCGGGTGTACACGACGCCGGGCAGGTGCTCCGCGAGGAGGGAGCCGAGCAACCGCTCGTTCGCGACGATCCGGGCGACCACGTCGTCGAGCCAGTCCGTCGCCAAGCTGAACGCCGCGAGGTTCGCGTGCAACCCGAGGATGCTCGTGCGGCAGGCGACCTCCTCCCAGAGCGTGTCGAGGAGCGCTGCCGTCCGTGCGTCCCCGGCGACGATGATCGAGCACTTCACCCCGGCGAGGTTCCAGCCCTTGCTCGCGCTCGTGACGCAGATGCTCCGCGCACCGGCGGGCTCGGCGACCGCGGCGAACGGGGTGAAGCGGACGCCGGGGTGCGTCAGCGGTGCGTGGATCTCGTCGCTGATGACGAGGACGTCGTACCGTGCGGCCAGTTCGGCGAGCGCCACGAGGTCGTCGTGGTCGTGCACGAGGCCGACGGGGTTGTGCGGGTTGCAGAGCAGGAAGACGCGGACGCCGTCGGCGAAGGCGCGCTCGAGGCCCTCGAGGTCGAGCCGGTAGACGCCCCACTGCTCGAGCAGCGGGACCTCTTCCACCTGACATCGGGCCTCTTCGACGAGCTCGAAGAACGGCGGGTACACGGGCGGCGTGATCGCGACCCGGCCGCCGTCCGGCAGCGCGAGGCGGAGCGACTCGACGATCCCGACGCTGACGTCCGTGGCGAGGTAGACCCGGGCGGGGTCGACGTCCCAGTCCCAGCGGTCCTTCGCGAACGCGGCGAACGCCGGTGCGAGCGGCCCGGGCCCGTCGAGGTACCCGAGGTCGGACTGCTGCACCCGCTCGATGAGCGCCTGCCGGATCGCCGGCGCGACCTCGTGGTCCATCTCGGCGACGAACAGGGGCAGCACGTCGGGCGCGTACCGCGTCCACTTGATGCTCGTGCGGACCCCTCGCAGAGTGCCGACCGGGTCCTCCTCGTCGTGCGCCATGCGTCCCAGCATGCATCGGACTGGAGGCGCGGCGCGAGTCCGGCCGTCATCCTGCGTCGTGCGCGGGCTCGGGCTCGACCGCGAGCCAGAGCTCGGCCTCCGCGGTACGACCGCCGGGTGCGAGCCGGACACGAGCGATCTCCGGCGCCGCCACGAGACGGTACGGGTTGGCGGGCAACCACTCGCCGAACGCCTGCGGCCACAGCGCCTGGATCGCTCCGGGCGCCGATCCCGAGCCGGAGAACACCACCCACGTCGCAGCCGGGACCTCGATGACGTCGAGGCCCGGTGCGCTCTCGACCGAGGTGGCGGCGACGACCGAGTAACGGAGGAGACTGCCGTCCGCGCGGCCCTCGGTGAACGCATCGGACACCGACAGCACGCCCGACGGCTCCTGGTCGGACAGTCCAGCGATGCGCTCCCGGTCCTCGGGGGTGATGCTGCGTTCGAACGCCTGGATCGCGTCGTTCGGCCCCTCGTACACGAGCGGGACACGGGTCGAGCGTCCGATGAGACGGAAGGCGGGTTTCTGGACGAGGCGGTACTGCACGGGAGTGCTCCCTTCGACGGTGAGACGGAAGGACAGCCGACCCTGCGACCGGAGGACGGCGCCGGGCTCGCGCGCCTCCTGCGGACCGATGCCGTGCACGGCGCGGAACGCCCGCCCGAACGCATCGGCCGAGCCGTACCCGAAGCGTGCGGCGACGTCCGAGACGGTCGTCGTCCCCGAGGCGATGACGGCCGCGGCGAGCGTCATCCGCCGACGCCGGACGTACTCGGAGAGCGGCATCCCGGCGAGCGCGGAGAACACCCGCCGGAAGTGGTACTCGCTCGTCCCGGTGATGCGTGCGAGCTCGTCCACGTCGAGCACGGTGTCGTCCGGGCCGCCGTCGAGGTGTTCCTCGACCGCGGCGATCGCCTCGTTCCAACGCTCCATGTCGGTGTCCTTCCTGGTGGTGTCATCGACGCTACGGTGACGTCGCGCGACGGACACGATGATCCCTGCCCGGGCTGGTCGGCCTACTGTCGGCGTCATGAGCACGAGCACCGCCGACAAGGCGACCACCCTCAAGCAGCTGCACGAAGCACCGGAGATCCTCCGCGTCGTCAACGTCTGGGACGCGATCAGCGCGAAAGGTCGTCAGCGACCTGCCGGAGACGAAGGCGATCGCCACCGCCGGGCACTCCATCGCCGCGTCGTACGGCTACGACGACGGCGGGATGCCGCTCGACCTGGCACTGTCGGGCGCCGCGATCGTCGCCGCCGCCACGGACCTGCCCGTCACAGCGGACCTCGACGACGGCTACGAGGACCCGGCCGAGACGATCCGCCGCGCGATCGGTGCGGGGATCGTGGGCGCGAACGTCGAGGACCGCCTCCGCCCGTTCGACGAGGCCGTCGCCCGGGTCGCGGCCATCACCGCCGCCGTCGAGGCCGAGGGCATCGACTTCCAGCTCAACGCCCGCACCGACGCCATCGCCCGCGGCGGGGACCGCCCGATCGAGGAGAGCATCGCCGACGCGATCGCCCGCGGCAAGGCCTTCCTCGACGTCGGCGCCCCGCTCGTCTTCGTCCCGGGGGCGGTCCAGCGCGACGTCGTCGAGCGCCTCGTGGATGGTCTCGGTCGCGGCAAGCTGTCCGTGATCGGGCTGCCCGGCGCCCTGCCCGCCGCCGAGTACGAGGCCCTCGGGGTCGCCCGCATCTCCTACGGGCCGCTCACGCAGCGCGTCGCGCTCCGCGCGCTGCGCGACCTGGCGACCGACCTGTACCGCGGTGGCGTCGTGCCGGAGGACACCCCGACCCTGAACTGAACCAACAGACGGACGGGAGGCGCGGTGCCAGCTGGCACCGCGCCTCCCGTCCGTCGGTCGGTCGCCTCCGATACCTTCTTGCCATGACCCTGGACGTCGACGCGCTGCTCGCACCGCCCACCCCCGTGGCCGCGCGCGCGCTCGACGTCGTGCGTGCGTGGTCCTCGCCGGCGCTGGTGCACCACTGCCTGCGCTCTTGGGCGTGGGCGTCGCTCCTCGCACCGACCATCGAGCTCGAGCCGGACCGTGAGCTGCTGTTCGTCGCCACGATGCTGCACGACCTCGGCGTGACGCCGTCCTTCGACGCCCACGCCGTGCCGTTCGAGGACGCCGGCGGTGCGGTCGGCAGCGTGTTCGCCCTCGGTGCCGGGTGGGACGCCACCCGTGCCCGTCGGGTCGGTGAGGTGATCGAGCGCCACATGTGGACGTCGGTCGACCCCGCGCTCGACGTCGAGGGACACCTGCTCGAGGTCGCGACCTCGCTCGACGTCTCCGGGGCCGGGTTCGCCCGGTGGACGACGTCAGACCTGGTCGCCGTCACCGCGGCAGTCCCCCGCCTCGACTTCTCCGAGGCGTTCGACGGGCTGATCCACGAGCAGGCCGGTCGCAAGCCGGCGTCCTCCGCCGCCAGACTCGACGGCTCGGGCAACGTCACTGCCGGTGGGAGCCGCTGGACATCGTTCCTGGACAATCCGGGCATCGTCGAGTAGGGTGTTCTTTTGGTGCACTGCAGCGAACCCATCTGACTCGCGCACACCGAACCGTCTCGAAGCCGACTCACCCGAGTCGCATTCCCACGAGACCACCGCTCGATCCGAACGGACGAGCTGCACGTCGAAGCTCGACGTGCGCGCCCCGCACTCGATGCGTCGCGCCGGACTCAGCCGTCCGCCGACACCGAGTCGCCCTGGGCGCCGAACGACCAGGAAGTACCGCAACACCATGACCAGCAACGAACGAATCACCATCACCGGCACCGCCCTCGCGGCGCCGACCGTCTCCCCCGACCGCATCGCCGAGTTCGGTGTGCGCGACGAGCGCTCGCAGCGCGAGTACCTCGTCCGCATCCCGGCCGACGACCTCGGTCTCTTCATCACCCGTGGCGCCCGCGTCGACATCGACGGCGAGGCCGGCTGGACCGTGCCCGGTCGCTCGTGGCGAGGCGAGGCGAGCCGCACGCTCGTGCAGGCGCAGTCCGTCCGCGTCGGCGAACTGGCACTCGCAGCCTGAGCCCAGCACGCCACACACGAAGGCCGCCGAGCAGTGCTCGGCGGCCTTCGTCGTGTGTGGGGTCAGTCGGTCTTGTCCGCGGCCGCCGTGTCCGCGTCCGTCGTGTCCGCAGTCGCCGTGCCCGCGGTCGCGGTCGCGGTCGCGGTCTCCGTGTTCGCTTCGTCGGCGTCGGCGAAGCGGTGCCCGCCGTCGACGTCCACCGGCCGTTCGGTCCCCGCTCGCTCCGCAGCGTCCCGCAGCCGCCGGATGAACGCGTGGTCCTCGGGCTCGAGTTCGTCGTCGGGCGCCGCGCTCACGGTCAGCTCGCTCGCGGGACCGATCAGCACCGTCGTCCGGGTCACCGAGCCGTCGTCGGCCACCGCGGGGATCGCAACGGTGTCGGTCCTGCCGTTGGCACCGAGGATCGCCGCGTAGTCCGAGACCGCATCGGCGATCGCGTCCCCCGTGAGGATCTGGCTGCCGTCGTAGTGGATGTACTTCACGTTGCCTCCTAGCCTCTCGACGGTAGGTGGGCGTCATGCGCATGGGCCGAGCAAGCGCGTTCTGTGGCCAAACCGGACGGATCAGGCGCGCCGGCGTGCGGCAGCGACGAGCTGCGACGCCGCGGCCAGGACTCCGGGCACGATCGCGATCAGCCCTGCGGCCGTCGACTCCACGGAGATCAGAACGACCGCGCCCGCGAGCGCACCGACCGTCAGCACTTGCGCACCGATGACACCGATCATCACTGCTGCGGACTCCGCGCGGCTCACGCGCTCGATCGCGTCCGCCGCGACGGCTTCGGAACGGAGGTGGCAGTCGATCAGCTGCCGAGCTGACCCCCCGACCACGAGCTCGTCGTCGCGGAGCGCTCGCGGAGAAGCAATGGGCCCGCTGAACAGTTCGGCAGCAGCTACCGCGAAGACGTCGTTCTCTCCGTCTTCCCGGGAGCCCGACCGAGCGCCGCGCTCCGCCGCTCCGTCAAGATCGTCCGCATCGCTCGCAGCCTGGTGGTGTCGCCCGACAGCCCGACACTCGCTTCGTGCAGGAGCGCACTCACGATCTTCATCGTCATCGTGCAAGTCCCGTCCTCTCCATCGCAGTCACTCGATGCTCGCGCAGACGTTGCGACCGCCGCGAACATTCGGAATGTACGGGCGGATCGACTGCCCACCCCCATGGTGATGATCTGGAGGTGTTCCGATGGTCGTCGAACGCAGCGCCGCCCTCATCGCTGAGGCCGTGCCCCTCTGAGCGGGACGGATCAGTACTCGCCCTTGACGACGAAGTACGAACCGCGGATCGTCCCCGCCAGCTTCGACTTCTGCCGCGCGAACTTGAACTTCTCCGCCAGCTCCTCCGGCACCTCCATGCCGTCCGAGAGCTTGAACCCGACCGCTCGCTTGCCGCCCGGCTCCAGCGTGTAGAGGACGTTGACCGCGAGTCCGGACTCGTAGAAGACGTGTGTCCAGCGGATCCCGTCGACGAAGGCCTCGGTGGCTTCGAGCGGCTTCGAGGCGATGACCAGCCCGCGCTCGTCGTGCAGGACCTTCGTGACGTAGTCGACCAGGTCGGGTACGTCCTCGGCGGGGTGGGTGGTGAAGACGTGGTCGTACTTGTTCTTGAAGTAGCGGGCCTCGTTCGCCCGGAGCCCAGCGAGGGCGTCGGCGACCGGCGAGGACTCCAACCCGACGGTGGACACGTGCTCGAAGTCGACGACGTACGACATGGGGCCTCCTCGGCGATGGACTCAGCGCAAATCTAGTCGGTTCGCAATTCGCGTTGCTGTCCGCAAGCGCGGCGATGCGGACCGTGTGGCTGACGCTCGCGCTCACCGTGCCGATAGCGTCCGTGATGCAAGCTTCTTCGGTATGGCGTCGGATCGCCTCCAATCCGTTCCTTCGATGGGTGAACACGTTTCTCCTCGGTGCGCTCCTCATCCCCCTCACGATCGGTGCGGTCAACCAGCAGAACGCCAACGACGAAGCAAACCGAGCCCGCATGATCGAGACTTACGACGCGGTCATCACGACATCGACGGCTTACATGGCCGCGCGGAGCTCACCAACATCAGATGGTCCACACCTCGAACAGGTCCAGGCGGACTTCGACGCCGCCTACTTCACTGCCCTGATGTATGCAAGCAGCAACTCGAGCGAGGAGAACGTCCGGGTCTTCGCCGCGCTGAACAAGCTCATGTCCGAAGTCCACGATGAACGCGATCTCGATGAGAAGCGGTTCTACACACGGCTTCTGAACCTCGTGATCGCGACCTGCTCGGTACACAACAGTCCGAGCAAATGCTCCGATCGGGCACTCTTGACCGAGTGACCAGCCCCCTTGGACCTGAGCGGCGCGGCCCAGACGACGCGGTCCGATGGCGATTCTGCCCCTTGCACGTGCACCACGAATTGTGGAACGGAACTCCCCCACGTTTCGCCGTGCACGACGTCAACGCCTGAGGACCTCGAGCAGTGCGGTCATGACCATGACGAGACCGAATACACCGAGTACAGCACCCAGCATGCGAATCCAAGCGGTTCCCCACCTCGCCTGCGGATTCCACGCGAGGCCAGCTTTCTCCGCTGCCGACGCCAGCTTGATGATCACCTGCTGGGAAGACCACCACGAAAGCGCCCCACAGCAGCACCACGGCCCCGACGATCAGTTGGAATCCCGTCCCCATGCGAACGACGGTACTGGTCGGGACTGCAGCGGGGGCAACTCGCTCAGTTGTTGAAGCGGAACTCCACCACGTCGCCGTCCTGCATGACGTAGTCCTTGCCTTCGATCCGGGCCTTGCCGTGCGCACGGGCCTCGGCGATGGAGCCGGCAGCCATGAGGTCCTCGAACGAGATGACCTCGGCCTTGATGAAGCCCTTCTCGAAGTCGGTGTGGATCACGCCGGCAGCCTGGGGTGCCTTCCACCCCTTGCCGATCGTCCACGCGCGAGCTTCCTTCGGACCGGCCGTCAGGTAGGTCTGCAGGCCGAGGGTGTCGAAGCCGATGCGGGCGAGCTGGTCGAGGCCGGACTCGGTCTGCCCGGTCGATTCGAGGAGCTCGGCGGCGTCGGCCGGGTCGAGCTCGATCAGCTCGGACTCGACCTGCGCGTCGAGGAACACGGCCTGGGCGGGAGCGACGAGCGCGGCCAGTTCGGCCTTGCGGGACTCGTCGGTGAGGATCGCCTCGTCCACGTTGAAGACGAAGATGAACGGCTTGGCCGACAGGAGCCCGAGTTCGGCGATGGGAGCGAGGTCGATCGAGGTGGCGGACAGGAGCGTGCCCTGCTCGAGCGCTGCCTTGGCCTCACGAGCGGTCTCGAGCACGATCGGCTCGGCCTGCTTCAGCTTCACGGTCTTCTCATACCGCGGCAGCGCCTTCTCGATGGTCTCGAGGTCGGCGAGGATCAGCTCGGTGTTGATGACCTCAAGGTCGTCCTTCGGCGACACCTTGTTCGCGACGTGCACGACGTCGTCGTCGGTGAAGCCGCGGACGACCTGCGCGATGGCGTCGGCCTCGCGGATGTTGGCGAGGAACTTGTTGCCGAGCCCCTCGCCCTCGCTCGCACCCTTGACGATGCCGGCGATGTCGACGAACGACACGGGGGCCGGCACGGTCTTCTCGGAGTTGAAGAGCGTCGCGAGCTGGTCCAGCCGCGGGTCAGGGAGGTTCACCACGCCGACGTTCGGCTCGATCGTCGCGAACGGGTAGTTCGCGGCGAGGACCTGGTTCTTGGTCAGGGCGTTGAACAGGGTCGACTTGCCGACGTTCGGGAGACCGACGATTCCGATGGTGAGTGCCACGGGAGGACAGCCTACCGGCGGCCGCCTGCCGGGGCCGACCCGCGCCTCCAGTCCGACGCCTCGACCAGACGCGCGATCGCACGCTCGACGACGTCGAGGACGTCGGCCTGCAGCCACTGCGAGTGCCGCCAGTCGCCGCTCACCTGGAGCGCGTGGTCGGCACCGTCGACGGTCTGGAGGCGCGCAGCCGTCCCCGACGCCCTCTCGGGCCGCCACATGACGTCGGCTCCACCCCCGATCGCGACGTGCGCGTCGCTCGCGTCCGCGAGCGCCTGGGCGACCGCGTCGTGCGTGAGCACGGGCGTGAGCCAGATGCCGGCGACCTCGTTCCGGACCGCCCACGGCAGGGCGAAGCACCCGAAGGACTTCGCGACGACGAGGTCGGGCGACTGGTCGCCGAGCGCGTCGGCGACGGCGGCCTCGACGAACCCGACGGGATCGGCCGCAGCACGCTCGTCGACGTCCCAGCCGGGGGCGACGACCTCGCACCCGGCCGCGGTGGCGATCTCGCGGGACCACCACAGCAGCGGCGCCTGCTGCCCGTAACCGGATCCGGCGAGCACGAGGACGAGCGGCGGTCGGTCAGTGCGGTTCCCCATCAGCCCACCGTACGGCCGGGACGGCCGGCCCGGCCGCAACGCCGAGGGGCTCTGCGGCGATGTCGGCGCCGCGTGCGACGATCGGGACCGTGCCGTTGAACTTCACCGCGATCGACTTCGAGACCGCGAACAGCTCGCCCGCCAGCGCCTGCTCGGTCGGACTCGTCAAGGTCCGCGCGGGCAGGGTCGTCGAGCGGGCGTCGTGGTTCATCCGGCCGCCGCTCGGGCACGACGCCTTCCTCGAGTGGAACACCCGCATCCACGGCATCGTCGCGTCGGACGTCGTCGGGGCGAAGTCGTGGGAGCAGCAGTACCCGGACATCGTGGCGTTCGCCGACGGGGACGTCCTCGTGGCGCACAACGCGCGCTTCGACATGGGCGTGATCGCCGGTGGGTGCTCGGCGACGGGGATCGACCTCGCGGAACACCACTCGCTGTGCTCGCTGCAGGTCGCCCGCAAGACCTACACGCTCGACTCCTACCGACTGCCGATGGCGGCACGGGCCGCCGGGTACGAGGGCTTCCAGCACCACGACGCGGCCGCCGATGCCGAGGCGTGCGCGGCGATCGTCGTGCACGCGGCCGGGCACCACGGGACGGACACGGTCGAGGCGCTCGGCGCGGCCGTCCGGGTCGCCATCGCTCCGGTGCGGGCCCGTGCGGAGAAGCCGCGGACGGCTGCGCAGCCCCGGCTGTCGAACCGCCCGATGATCTTCGCCGACTGACGGCGCTCCGCGCGACCTGACAGCGCACCGCACGACCTGACGGCGCTCTGCACGACCCGGGGGCGCCGCCCGCCCACTACGCTCGGCGCATGGCTGCGACCACCACCATCGAGCGCGACGTGGTCATCGCCGCGCCGGCGTCCACGATCCTCCCCCACCTCGCCGACCTCCACCGTTGGGTCGAGTGGTCGCCGTGGGAGGGCCGCGACCCCGACCTGCACCGCGAGTACGGCGGCGAGCCGGGAGCGGTCGGCTCGACGTACGCGTGGAAGGGCAACCGGAAGGCCGGCAGCGGCGACATGGTCGTTCGTCGGGTCGAGCCCCACGACGTGGAGATCGGACTCCGGTTCACGGCGCCGTTCCGCTCGTCGAACACCACCGCGTTCCGGCTCCACGAGGTCCCGGACGGCACCCGTGTGGTCTGGACGATGACGAGCCCGGTGACGGTGACATCGCGGATCGTCGGGCTGTTCATGAACATGGAGCAGTTCGTCGGCGGGGACTTCGAGAAGGGCCTCGCGCGGCTCAAGGCCCTCGTGGAGCCCTGACGGCGACGGACCCACGGCCGCGCTGGCCGGTCCGCCGCAGGCCCGGTGGTATTGTCACGACAATCCCTACTGCTGAAGGACCGCGATGACCAACGAAGGCCAGCTGCCGTCCGACCTGTTCATGGACCTGGACCGGTCGGGTCCGATGCCCCTGTACTTCCAGGTCGCCTCGCGCATCGAGGAGTCGATCCGCTCCGGCGCGATGCCCCCGGGTGCCCGCCTCGAGAACGAGATCGCCCTCGGTGAGCGGCTCGGGCTGTCCCGGCCGACGATCCGCCGGGCGATCCAGGACCTCGTCGACAAGGGCCTGCTCGTGCGCCGGCGCGGGATCGGCACCCAGGTCGTGCACGGCCCGGTGACCCGCAAGGTCGAGCTGACCAGCCTCTACGACGACCTCGCACAGGGTTCGCAGGCGCCGGCGACGAAGCTCCTCGAACGCAACGACGTGCCCGCGCCGGACGCCGTCGCCGAGGCGCTCGGCATTGCACCGGGCACCACGGTCGCCCACATCCGTCGCGTGCGCTTCGCCGAGGACGTCCCGATGGCGATCCTCGAGAACTACCTGCCGCCGGAGTTCCTCGAGATCACCGACGACGACCTGCAGACCCACGGCCTGTACCAGCTCCTGCGCGGCCGCGGCGTGACCATGCGGGTCGCGAAGCAGCGCATCGGCGCCCGCGCGGTCACCGACGAGGAGGCCGGCCTGCTCGAGATCGAGGACGGCGACCCGGTGCTCACGATGAGCCGCACCGCGTACGACGCCTCGGGCCGTGCGGTCGAGTACGGCGTGCACTGCTACCGCCCCGACCGTTACTCGTTCGAGGTCACGCTCGTCGACAAGTAGGCGGCCCGCTCAGGCGAACGAGGGGACCCCGAGTTCGCCGGTCACGTACTGCGCCCGGCCGAAGCCGAAGGACCAGTCCTCCGGTCCGTTCTCGACGTACCCGATGAAGACATCCTCGGACGCGACACCGACCCCGGCAAGGCTGTCGTGGATCGCGCGGTAGAGCTCCTGCTTCGCGGTCTGGTCGCGCCCGCGCTGCGTGAAGACCTGGATCATCACGACCCCGTCGGTGCGCTCGAACCCGAGTCCGGCGTCCTCGGCGATGATCTGCTGCGCCGGGTGCTCCGTGACGATCTGGAACCGGTCGCGTGCGGGGATGCCGTACACGTCGACGATGGCGGTGTGGATCGCGTCGGCGACGGCACGCACGGCTTCGGGCGTGCGGCCGGTGGCGAGGTCGATACGGACGAGCGGCATGGTGCCTCCTGCAGGTCGAGAGTTTGTCCTAACAAACTAACATGGATCGCGACCGCGGGACAGAGCAGACGGGAGGCGCGGTGCCAGCTGGCTCCGCGCCTCCCGTCCGTCGGGTCGTGCGTCTAGAGCACGGGGGTCGCCGCCGCGTAGGTGAGCGGTCCGTCGACGCGCGCCACCTCGTGCCACGCCCCGTCGGCGAGCGACGCCTCCGCCGCTTCCACGATCGACGCAGCCGCCAGGCCGTCGGCGACCGACGGCGCGAGCTGCTCCCCGCGCCGGACGCTCGCGATGAACTGCGCGGCCTCGACGGTCTTCAGGTCGTCGTAGCCCATGGCGGTGCCGGCGCCCGGCTGGAAGCGGGCGAACTCGCCGTCCCCCGCGGCCACGTAGTGGGTGGCGTAGCCGTCCACCTCTTGCCCGTCGAGGTAGACCTCGAGCTCGTTGAGGCGCTGGAAGTCCCACCGCACCGAGCCCTTCGTGCCGTACACCTCGAGCGTGTACTCGGCGTGCGGCCCCCGCATGACGCGGCTGGAGTCCATGGTGCCGACGGCGCCGTCCTCGAAACGGAAGAGCAGGGCCGCGTAGTCCTCGTTCTCGACGGGCTTCCTCTCCCCCGTCGCGGCGGCGCTGCGGTCGACGATGCCAGCGCCGGGGAGCGGTCGGTCGACGATGAAGGTCTCCGCGAGCGCCGTCACGGACGCGATCCGGCCGACGACGTACTGCGCCAGGTCGAGCCCGTGCGAGAGCAGGTCGCCGAGGACGCCCGAGCCGGCACGCTCCCGCTCGAAACGCCAGGTCAGCGGCGCCGCGGGGTCGGACGAGTAGTCGGCGAGGAGCGACCCGCGGACGTTCGTGATCCGGCCGAGGCGCCCGCTGCGGACGAGTTCGCGCGCCCGCTCGATCGCCGGGGCGTGCCGGTAGTTGAAGCCGACGCTCGTGATGACACCGGCGCGCTGCACGGCCTCGTGGATCTGTCGGGAGTCGCTGGCGTACCGGCCCATCGGCTTCTCGATCCAGAACGGCTTGCCCGCCTCGGCAGCGGCGACCGCCATCTCGCGGTGCAGGAAGTTCGGCGAGCAGATCGAGACGACGTCGACCTCGGGGTCGGCGAGGACCTCGTGGTAGTCGGCGACGGCCCGCTCGTAGCCCAGGCGGGTCACCGCTTGGTCGCGCGCGGCCTCGATCGGGTCGGCGGCGACGACGAGCCGGGGGTGGACGCCGAGCTCCGGGAAGTGGTCGGGCAGGGCGCGGTAGGCACGGGAGTGCAACCGGCCCATCCAGCCGACCGAGATGAGACCGACACCGATGGTGGCGACGTCGGCGGACGCGGCTGCGCTCATGCTGCCGGCACGATGATGTCGCGGACCAGGGCGTCGAGCTTCGCGTCGGCGTCGAGGAACTGGCGCAGCGTGGTCACCGTGGCGCCGAAGCGGTCGAACTCGTCGATCGTCATGCCGTCGACGTCGTAGCCCCGGGCGAACTCCGGCGTGGCCGCACGCAGCGCGTCGATGACGTGCGCGGGGACCTCGTCGTGGATGGCGTCCGGACGGAACGGGAACGCGTTGTCGTTGATGTCCTTCGACCACTGGAACGGTGGTGACACGACGAGGTCACCACCCTGGAACTCCGACCACTGCATCGCGTTCCGGAAGGCGGCGACGAGCACGCGCGACCGGAAGCCGCGCTCCTGGAACACCCGGTACGCGTGCTTCACGGCAGCGACACCGGCCCACTCGAGGATGCCGGGGTCGACCATCACGTGGTCGCGCTTGACGACGGTCTTGAGCCAGTCGTCGAAGCGGCCGGCCATCAGCGTGACGACGTGGCCGAACTCCTGCTCGGGCAGACCCTCGGCGGCACGGCGGTCGAGGGCGCGCTCGATGGCCTCGCCCACGGCGACGACCTGCGGCACGGTGAACGACACGGTGGCGTTGATCGAGACACCGCGGTACGCGGCCTCCTCGATGGCGGCGATGCCGACCTTCGTGGCGGGGATCTTCACGATGATGTTCGGCGCGAGCTGCGAGAACCGCACGGCCTGTTCGACGAGGGCGTCCCGGTCGCGGTGGAGACGCGGGTCGGTCTGCATGCTCAGCCGGCCGTTGCGGCCACCCGACGCCTCGAAGGCGGGCAACAGCTGCGCGGCCGCGGCGATCGAGAGCTCCTCGACGGCCTTCCAGCCGATCCAGGACTCCCCCGCGGTCGGGTGCTCGGCGGCGATGTCGCGGATGCGCGGGACCCACGTTTCGGGGTCCTGCTGGATGCAGGTGTACGCGATCACGGGGTTGCAGGTCGCCCCGACGGCGCCGTACTCGTGGATCGCGGTGGACAGCTCGCGCGGATCGGCGGAGTCGTTCCACAGGGCGGTCACGGTCTGCGACGCGGCCTGCAGCGTGACGGGTCGGACGTCGGTGCCGGTGGGCGTCGGGGTCTCGAGGGCGGTCGTCATCGGTTCAGTCCCTTCGTGATCGTGTCGAGCTGGAAGCGGGAGACCTCGTCGGCGTTCTCGTCCTCGGCGAAGACGCTCGACACCGCGACGGTGTCCTCGCGCGCCGTGAAGCCGACTCGGTCGAGGGCGGCCCAGAAGGCGTCGAAGTCGACGTCCGCCTGCCCGACGGGGAGGTGCTGGTGCACGCGCACGGGGTTGCCCGGCGGGTTCGTGATGTAGCGGAGGCCGTGCGACCGTCGGTGGTCGTAGGCGTCGGCGACGTGGATGAGTTGCAGCGAGTCGCCCGCGGCGTCGATGATCTCGTCCATGTTGCCGCCGTAGTGGAAGGTGTGGCAGGCGACGTAGACGAACCCGACGTGCTTCGAGTTGAGGCCGCGGATGACCCGGAGGGCCTCGAGGCCGTCCTCGACGAAGTCGTCCGGGTGCGGGTCGATGAGCACGCGGAGTCCGGCGTCCTCGATGATCGGCAGGAGCTCCTCCATCGAGCGGTAGAAGGCGTCCTCGGACTCCTCGGGGCGCTCGGGGCGGCCGGAGAACTCGGTGTTGATCGTGTCGACGCCGAGACGCTTCGTGATCTCGATGACCCGCTTCCACTTCGTCACCGCGGCCTCGCGGGCATCACGGTCGGGCCCGGACCACCGGAGTACCGGCAGGACCGACGCGACCTGCACCCCGGCCTTCCGGCACGCTGCAGCGAACGCGTCGACGAGGTCGTCGTCGGCCTTCGGGTGCCGGTAGAAGGGGATGAAGTCCCGGTGCGGGGTCAGCTGCAGGTACTCGTAGCCGAGGTCCGCGACCTTCTGCGGGAACTCCAACAGCGACAGGTCGTGGTGGAACGGCGTCGGGTCGAGTGCGATCTTCGGCATCGATCAGGCCGTCTCGTAGAATGTCGGCTTCGCGGTGGCGTAGGCGACCTGCTCCAGCGCGCCGGACTGCTGCGCGCGCACGGCCACCTCGGCGACGACGGACGCCGTGTAGCCGTCCCAGGCGCTCGGCCCGTCGATGCCGCCGGTCTTGGCGGCGTCGACCCAGCGCTGGACCTCCTCGTCGTAGGCGGCGCCGAAGCGCTCCACGAACGACGGGGTGACGCCCTGGCCGGACACGCCCTGCGACACGAGGTTCAGCGAGGTCTCGCGGCCGATGTAGGCGACACCCGACTCGAACACCGCGTCGGTCGTGACCTGGTAGCCGAACTGGGCGTTGACGTTGATCTCGACGATCGCCATCGTGCCCGACTCGGTGGTGAACAGGACGAACTGCGGCTCGGGCAGGTCGGCCGGTGCGAGGGAGTTCTTGCGCGGCTTCTTCACCTCGACGGCGACGATCGGCTCCCCCGTGATGAACGGGATGATGTCGATCTCGTGGATCACCGAGTCGTGGATGAGCATCGACTCGCTGAAGTTCGGCGGGGTCGTCGGGTTGCGGTGCGCGTGGTGCAGCGCGAGCAGGGCACCGTTCGAGCCGGACTCCCGCAGCGCACGGAGCTCCTGGTAGCCCTTGTCGAACCGGCGCATGAAGCCGACCTGGATCTTCGGGCGGGCAGACTTCGCCTGCTCGAGCTCGACGATCCGCAGGGAGTCCGCGGCCGACGTGGTGAGCGGCTTCTCGCAGAGGACGGCGAGGCCGCGCTCGATCGCGGGCACGAGGACGGGTTCGTGCAGGAAGCCCGGGGTCGCGACGATGACGGCGTCGATCGGGGTGGCGTCGAGTGCGTCCTCGAACGACGACGCGGTGATCGCACCCGGGGCCTTCGCCGCGGCCGCGGTGGCCCGGGCGGTGTCGGGGTCGACGATCGCGACGACGTCCGCGCCGGCGATGGTCGACGTGATGCGACGCACGTGGTCGCTGCCCATCGCGCCCGCTCCGACGACGGCGACGCGGAGGTTCTCGGTGGTGCTCATGCTGGGTTCTCCTGGGGGTGTCAGAGGGCGCGTGCGGCGGCGGTCGAGCCGAAGATGTGCTGGAACGTGCGCTCGGCGATCGGGCCGGGAGCGTCGACGGAGCAGCCGTACATGTCCTGCTCGACGATGCCGAAGATGTCCGGGTTGATCTTCGCGACGGCCTCGATGATGGGCGCGAGCTCGGGCGTGCCGTGCGGCGGCTCGGTCATGATCCCCTGCGCCACCGCGGTGGCGAACGGGACGTCGTTCTTCAGGACGTCGGGGAGCAGGTCGGTGTCGACCTGCTTGAGGTGCAGGTAGCCGACGCGCTCGGGGTGCTCGGCGATGAGCTTCAGGTTGTCGCCGCCGTAGTAGGCGAAGTGACCGGTGTCGAGGCAGAGGTTCGTGTACGCCGGGTCCGTCTCGGACAGGAAGCGCACGGTCTCCGTGTACGTGCCGACGTGGCTGTCCGCGTGCGTGTGGAACTGCTGGTGCACGCCGAACTCCTCGAGCAGCGCCTTGCCGAGCTGGTCGTGGCCCTTGCCGAGGCGCTCCCACTGCTCGTCCGTCAGCGTGCGCGACTCGAGCACCTCTTCCGTGGCGTCCGAGCGCCAGAGGTCCGGGATGGTCACGAGGTGCTCGGCGCCGAGCGCGGCGGCGAGACCGGCGACCTTGACGGCCTGGTCCCAGGCGCGCTGGAACTGGTCGTCGCCCTTGTGGAACCCGGTGAAGACGGTGCCGGCTGACAGCTGGAGCCCGCGGGACTCCAGTTCGTCGCGCAGCTGCGAGGGGTCGGTGGGCAGGAACCCGTACGGCCCGAGCTCGATCCACTTGTAGCCGGCCGCGGTCGCCTCGTCGAGGAAGCGCTGCCACGGGACTTGCTTCGGGTCGTCGGGGAACCAGACGCCCCACGAGTCGGGGGCGGTGCCGATCCGGATGGCGTCGGTGGCGGTGGCGGTGTCGGTCATGACGAGGGTCGTCTGCTTTCTGCGTGTGGTGGGAGGTGTTCAGCCGAGCAGGGGACGCTGCGCGGCGACCTGCTGCTCGTACGCGGCGCGGGCCTGCTGGGTGCTCGGCAGCGTGGAGGTCTGGGCGACCGGGACGTCCCACCAGCCGTCACCCTCGGGGGCGTAGACGAGCGGGTCCGAGTGGACGTGCACGAGCGTGGTGTGGTCGTTCGCCTTCGCCTGACGCACCGCGGACTTGAGGTCCTCGATCGCGTTCGGCCCGGGCTGCACCTCGATGACGTCGACGCCGTACGAGCGCGCGTTGGCGGCGAGGTCGACTGGCAGCACGTCGTCGCCCTCGAACGAGCCGGTCTCGTCGAGGTAGCGGTACTTCGTGCCGTACCGCTCGGACCCGACCGTCTCGGACAGGTGCCCGATGGACGCGTACCCGTTGTTCTGGATGAGGACGACCACGATCTTGATGCCCTCGGCCACGGCGGTGACGAGCTCGGTGTGCAGCATGAGGTAGCTGCCGTCGCCGACCATGACGATCGCGTCGCGGTCCGGCGCGGCACGACGGACGCCGATGCCGCCGGCGATCTCGTAGCCCATGCACGAGAACGCGTACTCGACGTGGTAGCCGAGGGCGTCCCGCACCCGCCAGAGCTTGTGCAGGTCGCCCGGCAGCGATCCGGCCGCCTGGATGACGACGTCGCGCGGATCGGTGGCGGACTGCACCGCGCCGATGATCTCGGACTGACCGGGCACGGCCAGGCCGGACGGTGCGAAGGCCTGGTCGACCACGGCGTCCCACTCCTGCTTCCGCTGCGCGATCTCGGCCGCGTACCCGGCGTCCACCGAGCACGCGGCGAGCTGCTCGGCGAGCGCGACGAGTGTCTCGCGCGCATCCGCGACGATCGGCAACTGCGACCCGTGCTTGTAGGCGTCGAACGCGGCGACGTTGACGTTGACGAACGTGACGTCCGGGTCCTGGAACGCCGTCCGGGAGGCCGTCGTGAAGTCGCTGTACCGCGTCCCGATCCCGATGACGACGTCGGCCTGCGCGGCGATCGCGTTCGCCGCGGCGGTACCGGTCGCGCCGATGCCACCGAGGTACTGCGGGTGGTCCCAGACGAGCGACCCGCCGCCGGCCTGCGACGTGCCGACCGGGATGCCGGTGGCCTCGACGAACGCTGCGAGTTCCTGCTCCGCACCGGAGTACAGCACGCCACCGCCGGCGACGATGACGGGACGCTTCGCCGCCCGGATCGCCGCGACCGCACGCGCCAGCGGCCCGTGCTCGGGCAGCGGCCGGCGGATGTGCCACTCACGCGGCTGCAGGAAGGCGACGGGGACGTCGAGCTGCTCGGCCTGGACGTCCTCGGGCAGGGCGATGGTCACGGCGCCGGTCTCGGCCGGGTCGGTGAGCACCCGCATCGCCGCGAGCGCGATCGAGAACAGCTGCTCCGGACGCTCGACGCGGTCGAAGTACCGGGACAGCGGACGGAACGCGTCGGTCACCTGCAGCGAGGTGTCGTGCGGCAGCTCGATCTGCTGGAGCACCGGGTCGGTCGTGCGCGTGGCGAAGGTGTCCGACGGCAGCAGCAGTGCGGGCAGCCGGTTGGTCGTCGCGAGCGCCGCGGCGGTGAGCATGTTCGCGGCACCCGGGCCGACCGATGCCGTCGCGGCGAAGGTGGCACGGCGGCGGTGCATGCGGGCGAAGCCGACGGCCTCGTGCACCATCGCCTGCTCGTTGCGGGCCTGGTGGTACGGCAGCAGGCCGGGCTGCTCGACGTGGAGCTGCTTGATGGCCTGGCCGACGCCGGCGACGTTGCCGTGCCCGAAGATGCCGAAGATCCCCGGGATGGTGCGTTCGCGGACGTCACCGTCGACGGTCCACTGGTTGGCCAGGAACTCGACGAGTGCCTGGCCGACGGTCATCCTCCGCGTGTTGGTGGTCACGCGAGCTTCCTTTCGTAGGGCAGGCGCGGGTCGATCGACTCGGATTCCCACACCTGGCGGACCCAGCCGTGCGCCGGGTCGTCGGTGATGTTCCAGACGCGTTCCGGGTCGGGCCCGGCCATCACGTTGAGGTAGTACATGTCGTAGCCCGGCGCCGCGACGGCGGGACCGTGCCAGCCGTACGGCACGAGGGCGATGTCGCCGGTGCGCACCTGCCGGAACTCGTCGATCGCGCGGTCGTCGGACGCGTAGGTCCGGTGCAGTGCGAACGGGTCGGCGGTGGTCGGTGCGGAGACCCCGCGCGCGACGGCGGACTCGTAGTAGTAGATCTCCTCGAGGTTCGACTCTTCGCCGGGCACGGACGTGTCGTGCTTGTGCGGCGGGTACGACGACCAGTTGCCGGCCGGCGTGATCACCTCGCACACGATGAACTTGTCCGCGTCGAGCGCCGCCGGGGTGCCGAAGTTGTGCACCTGCCGGCTGGACTGTCCGGCACCGCGGAGCTCGACCGGCACGTCGTGCCGGGCCACGTACGTCGTCGGCTTGACGGTGTCGGTGGGTGCCTCGGCGACCGCGAGCCGACCGGTGCCGGTGATCCGCGCCTCCGTTCCCGAACCGAGGTACAGGACGTCGGTCGGTCCGTCGAACACGCTCGAACGCCCGTCGAGGGCCTGGTCGCCGTTCCCGGCGGCACCCGCGTACGTGACGTGGAACGATCCGGCGAGCGGCACGACGATGCGCTCCACGGCGTCGGCCTGGAGGCGCAGCTCGCCCCCGTCGGTCAGCGCGCCGGTCCGCAGACCGGTGTGCGCCCACCCCGCGACACGGCCGTCGATCACGTCCGTCCAGCCCGCCTCGGGGCGGGAGCCGGCGGGGTTGAACCAGTTGTCGGTCGTCACGAGCGCTCAGCCGTTCGACGGGAAGCCGAGGTTGATGCCGCCGTGCGACGGGTCGAGCCAGCGGCTCGTGATCGCCTTCTGGCGGGTGAAGAAGCTCACGCCGTCGGCGCCGTACGCCTTGTGGTCGCCGAACAGCGAGTTCTTCCAGCCACCGAACGAGTAGTACGCGACGGGGACGGGGATCGGCACGTTGATGCCGATCATGCCGACCTGCACGTCGCGCTGGAAGCGACGGGCAGCGCCGCCGTCGTTGGTGAAGATGGCGGTGCCATTGCCGTACGCGCCGCTGTTGATGAGCTCGAGGCCCTCCTCGTAGGAGGCGACGCGGACGACGCTGAGCACCGGGCCGAAGATCTCCTCGGTGTAGACGCGGCTCGTGGTGGGGACCCGGTCGATGAGCGTCGGCCCCAGCCAGAAGCCGTTCTCGTCGCCGTCGGGTCGGACGGTGCGGCCGTCCACCACAACCACCGCACCGTCCTGCTGTGCGACCTCGATGTACGAGGCGACCTTGTCACGGTGCTGCTTCGTGACGAGCGGGCCCATGTCGCACCCGCGACGACCGTCGCCGATGCGCAGGGTCGCCGCGCGCTCCGTGATCTTCTCGATGAGCTCGTCGGCCACCGGCTCGACGGCGACGACGACCGAGATCGCCATGCAGCGCTCACCGGCGGAGCCGAAGCCCGCGTTGATGGCGTTGTCCGCGACGAGGTCGAGGTCCGCGTCCGGAAGGACGAGCATGTGGTTCTTCGCGCCGCCGAGGGCCTGCACGCGCTTGCCGTGCTTCGTGCCCGTCTCGTAGACGTACTGCGCGATGGGGGTCGACCCGACGAAGGAGATCGACTCGACGTCGGGGCTGGTGAGGAGTCCGTCGACGCTCAGCTTGTCGCCGTTCAGGACGGTGAAGACACCATCGGGCAGTCCGGCCTCCTTGAACTTCTCGGCGAGCCAGATCGCGGCGCTCGGGTCCTTCTCGCTCGGCTTCAGCACGACGGTGTTGCCCGCGGCGATCGCGATCGGCAGGAACCACAGCGGCACCATGGCCGGGAAGTTGAACGGGCTGATGATGCCGACGACACCGAGCGGCTGACGGATCGAGTACACGTCGATGCCGGTCGACACCTGGTCGCTGAACTCACCCTTGAGCAGGCTCGGGATGTTCGTCGCCAGCTCGACGACCTCTTGCCCGCGAGCGATCTCGCCGAGGGCGTCGTCGATGACCTTGCCGTGCTCGCTCGTGATGATCTCGGCGAGCTCCGCCTTGTCGCGGTTGAGGACCTCGCGGAAGGAGAACAGGATCTGCTGGCGCTTCGACAGCGACAGGTTGCTCCACGCCGGGAACGCCGCCTTCGCACTCGCGATCGCCGCCTGGATCTCCTCCTCGTTCGCGAGGGCGACCTGCTTCGTCGCGACCCCGAGCGCCGGGTCGTACACCGGGGCCGTGTTGCCGGAGGTCGACGCGACGCGTGCCCCGTCGATCCAGTGCCCGATGGTCGTGGTGGCGGTCTCGGTGGTGGTCATGCGTTGCTTCCTTCCGGGATGGACGAGTCCATGGTGGTGGCGCCCGCGAGCCGAGCGGCTGGTTCGTGGGATTCTGTGGAGAACCCGGCACGGGCCTCCTGGGTGTGGACGAGCCCGGCGGCCACGTCCACGGCTGCGGTGACGTCGCCGTCCGGCGGGTAGAGCAGCGTGCGGCCGACGACCAGGCCGCGCACCCCGGGGAGTGCCAGCGCGTCGGCCCACTTGGCGTAGGTCTCGAGCGGACGGGTCGACGGGTCCCCGCCGAGCAGCAGGGTCGGCAGCGTCGTCGCGGCCATCACCCGCTCCATGTCGTCCACGACCGGGATCTTGAGCCAGCTGTACGCGCTCGACTCCCCCAGTCCCGCGGCGATCGCCATCGAGGTGATCACAGCGTCGGCGGTCAGGTCGTTGACGACCCGGCCGTCCTGCCACGCGGACATGAACGGCTCGAGCATGATCGGCAGCCGGAGCGCAGCCGCCTCGCTGACCGCCCGGGCCGTGGCCTCGAGGGTCGGGGCGGTGCCCGAGTCCTCCAGGGCGATGCGCACCAGGAGCTTGGCGAAGTCCAGCCCGGAGTCCTTGATGGCCTGCGCCGAGTACGCCGTGTAGCGGTCGTCCATCTCGAACGTCGCGCCCCGGAGGCCACCGCGGTTCATCGAGCCGACCACGACCTTGTCGTCGAGGGCACCCAGGAGTGCGAGGTCCTCGAGGATGTCCGGCGTGCCGAGCACCCCGTCCACGCCGGGGCGTCCGAGCGCCGTGACGAGCCGCTCGAGCAGGTCGTACCGGTCGGCCATGGCGGACTCGTCGTTCCGGACGGCCAGGGCTCCGCGTGCCGGGTGGTCGGCGGCCACGATGAAGAGCTTGCCGTCGTCGGCGAGCAGGGAGCGCTTGCGTCGGGCGTCGAGCGCGGCCCGCACGAGCTCCGGCTGCCCGGCGCGGACGTCCCGCAGCCGCGCGAAGTCGGCGGTGCTGATCTCAGGCATTGACGGCCTCCTCCGTGGGGTTGTCCTGCAGGAACTGCTCGATCTCGTCGCTCGTCGGCATCGCGGTGGAGCACTCGAACCGGGTCGCGACGATCGCGCCGGCGGCGTTGCAGAACGCGAGGGTCCGCTCGAGCCCCCAGCCCTGCAGCAGTCCGTGGGTGAGTGCCCCGCCGAAGCCGTCGCCCGATCCGAGACCGTTGACGACGTCGATGTGGTGCGGGCGGAACTCGACGAACTCGTCGTGGGTCTTGGCGAGGACGCCCTTCGGCCCCTGCTTGACGATGGCGATCTCGACCCCGCGCTCGAGCAGGGCGTCGGCGGCGCGGACGGGGTCGGTCTCACCGACGGCCACCTCGCACTCCTCGCGGTTGCCCACGGCGACGGTCGCGTGTTCGAGGGCGACGGCGACCTCGCGCGTCGCGGCCTCGGGCGACGACCAGAACATGGACCGGTAGTCGAGGTCGAGCACGGTGTGCCGGGCGGTCGGGGACGCGGCGGCACTGCGCGCTTCGTACGCCACGTGGTGGGCCTGGCGGCTCGGCTCCTCGCTGAGGCCGGTGACCGTCGTCCAGAAGATCTTCGCCCGCTCGATCTCGTGCAGCGGCAGGGACTTCGCCGTGATCATGAGGTCCGGAGCCTTGGGTGCCCGGTAGAAGTACAGCGGGAAGTCGTCCGGCGGGAAGATCTCGCAGAACGCGACGGGGGTGTTCAGCCCCTCGACCGTCTCGACGAAGGCGTTCGCGACACCGAACTCCGGCAGGGTCCTGGCGATGTAGCGGCCGAACGGGTCGTTGCCCGTGCGCGTGATGACCGCCGCGTCGGCTCCGTGCCGGGCTGCTGCGATCGCGACGTTCGTGGCGCTGCCGCCGACGGACTTCGAGAACGTCGAGACGTCTTCGAGCGGCCCCGTCTGCTGCGGGTAGATGTCGACGCTCACACGTCCCATCGTGATCACGTCGTACGCGTGGGGAGCTGGGTTCGTCATGCGACGCGGGGGACCTTCCGTGCGGCTTCATCGGCGGACGATCACGACTGTACACCTTGTTTGCCCTAATGTCATGACATGGATTCGGGCGGCCCAGGAGGCGCGGTGTCGGTGGGTCCTGCCAAGGTCGCGACATGCAGATCCTCGCCCTGGTCATCGGTCTCGTGATCGGCGTCGCCGTCGGTGCGGTCGTCGCCTGGTCGCTCGCGCGGTCCCGCGCCGGCGTGGACGCCGCCACGTCCCGCGCCAGCGCCGAGGCGCTCCGGTCGCGCCTCGACGAGGTCCGTCGCGACGCCGAGGAACGGCTCGACGCGCAGGACGCGCAGTACCG
The DNA here is from genome assembly GCF_031453355.1 of Curtobacterium sp. SORGH_AS_0776. Taxonomy (NCBI): domain Bacteria; kingdom Bacillati; phylum Actinomycetota; class Actinomycetes; order Micrococcales; family Microbacteriaceae; genus Curtobacterium; species Curtobacterium sp. SORGH_AS_0776. The sequence continues at coordinate 1,727,689 of NZ_JAVIYU010000001.1, read as the reverse complement.
GCGGCAGGTCGACTCGCTCGAACGCCGGGCGGCCGAACTCGAGCACCTCGTCCAGCGCATGCACGGCGCCGACGCCGCCCGGACCCAGGGCGAGTCGAAGGTGCTCTCCGCGCTCAGCCCGGTCGCCCAGACGCTCGACGTCATGCGCGCCAAGATCGCCGAGCTCGAACAGTCCCGCAGCGAGCAGTACGGGGCCCTCTCGGCACAGCTGCGCTCCGCTGCCGAGTCCGAGGAACGCCTGCGCGCCACCGCCGACACGCTGGCCAGCGCCCTGTCGTCGAACAGCACGCGCGGCGTCTGGGGCGAGACCCAGCTGCGCAACGTGGTCGAGGCCGCGGGGCTCCTCGAGCGCGTCGACTTCGACGTGCAGTCCTCCGTCACCACGACCGCCGGCACCGCGCGCCCCGACATGGTCGTGCACCTGCCGGGTGGCAAGACCATCGCCGTCGACGCCAAGGTCCCGTTCAGCGCCTACCTGCAGGCTGCCGAGATCCCGGCGACCGCGACCGGCGCCGAGGGAGCCCGGCGCGATGCGCTCATCGGGCAGCACGTCAAGGCACTGCGGGCGCACGTCGACGCCCTCGCCGCGCGGGAGTACTGGACCGGCTACGACGCGTCGCCGGAGCTCACCGTGGCGTTCATCCCGTCGGAGTCGCTCATCTCGAGCGCCCTCGCCGCGGACCCGGGGCTGCTCGACCACGCGTTCCGCAAGCGCATCGCACTCGCGTCGCCGGTGACGCTGTGGTCGGTGCTGAAGACCGTAGCGTTCTCGTGGCAGCAGGACGTCGTCTCGCAAGAGGCGCACGAGCTCTTCCGCGTCTCCCGCGAGCTGTACGGCCGCCTGTCCACCATGGCCGGACACGTCGACAAGCTCGGGCGGTCGATCCGGGGCTCCGTGGTCGACTACAACCGGTTCGTGGGGTCGCTCGAACGGCAGGTCCTGCCGAGCGCCCGGCGGCTGTCACTCCTCGACGAGTCGAAGGTCGTCGCGGACCCGGCGACGATCACCGACGAGCCGCGGCTGCTCACCGCGCCGGAGCTCGTCGGCGCCCTCGACGACGACTGAGCGCGCGCCAGCGCGCTGCGCCGCCCCGCGCCGCACCGCGCGCCGCGCCGCGCCGCGCCCCGCGCCGCGCACCGCACCGCCCCGCGCCGCGCCCCGCTCCGCACCGCACCGCACCGCACAACGAAAGTCCGTCCGAACCACGCGGGAACGTGGTTCGGACGGACTTCGGTTGTGCGAACGCGATTTGCGCCGCGCAGCGGCGGCGGCCGCAGCAGCGCGCCGCGGCGTCAGCGGATCAGAACCACTTCTCGGCGCGGTGGTCCGCCTGGATGCGACGGATCGTGTTCGAGCGGGACCGCAGCACGAGCGAGTCCGTGTGGATGACGCCGCGCGACCGGCGGACACCGTCCACGAGCACACCGTCGGTGACGCCCGTCGCGACGAAGAACGTGTTGTCGCCCGTGACCAGGTCGTCCTGGTCGAGGACCTTGTCGAGGTCGTGTCCGGCGGCGATCGCCTTCTCACGCTCCTCGTCGTCCTTCGGCTGGAGCTTGCCGAGGATCACACCGCCGAGCGCCTTGATCGCGCACGCGGTGATGATGCCCTCCGGGGTGCCGCCGACACCGACGCACATGTCGATCGTCGACCCGGGCAGCGCCGCCGCGATGCCACCGGCGACGTCACCGTCGAGCAGCAGACGGGTACCGGCACCGGTCGCACGGATCGCACGGATGAGTTCGTCGTGGCGGGGACGGTCGAGGACGGCGATCTGCATGTCCTCGAGGTCCTTGCCCTTCGCCTTCGCGAGCGCACGGATGTTGTCCCCGATGGGCTTCTCGAGGTCGAGGACGCCGCGCCCCTCGGGACCGGCGGCGATCTTGTCCATGTAGAACACGGCGGACGGGTCGTACATCGAGCCGCGGTCCGAGACGGCCATCACCGAGATCGCGTTCTGGCGACCCGCGGCGGTCAGCGAGGTGCCGTCGATCGGGTCCACGGCGATGTCGCAGGCCGGGCCGTGCCCGTTGCCGACGTGCTCGCCGTTGTAGAGCATCGGGGCGTTGTCCTTCTCGCCCTCGCCGATGACGACCACGCCGTCGAAGTTCACCGTGCCGAGGAACTTCCGCATCGCGTCGACGGCGGCACCGTCCGCGAGGTTCTTCTCACCACGCCCGACCCACGGCTGCGCACGGATGGCCGCGGCCTCCGTCGCACGCACGAGCTCGAGCGCCAGGTTGCGGTCGGGCTGGAGGAACAGGGAGCCGGTTTCCGTCGTGGGAGTCACGAACGCCAGCCTACCGACCGGCAGCCGACCGACGGTCCGGACAACGGGCCCGTGGACGCATGTGCACGCCGGGCGCGGGCCGACCGCGTAACCCGCACCGCGCCTCCAGTCCGGCTGACTACGATCGGCGAGGACATCACCGAAGTCGAAGGAGATCCACGTGCCCATCGCAACGCCGGAACAGTACGCCGAGATGATCGAACGAGCGAAGGCCGGCAAGTTCGCGTACCCCGCCGTCAACGTGTCGTCGTCACAGACGATCAACGCGGTCCTCCAGGGCCTCGCCGAGGCGGGCTCGGACGGCATCCTCCAGGTGACCACGGGTGGCGCCGACTACTTCGCCGGCCACACCGTCAAGAACCGCGCCGCCGGTGCCCTCGCGATGGCGAAGTTCGCCCACGAGGTCGCGAAGAACTACGACATCACCGTCGCGCTGCACACCGACCACTGCCCGAAGGACGCCCTCGACGGCTTCGTCCTGCCGCTCATCGCAGCGAGCGAGGAAGAGGTCCGCGCCGGCCGCAACCCGATCTTCCAGTCGCACATGTGGGACGGCTCGGCCGTGCCGCTCGACGAGAACATCGAGATCGCCAAGACCATGATCGAGAAGACGCGGAACATCAACGCGATCCTCGAGGTCGAGATCGGCGTCGTCGGCGGCGAAGAGGACGGCGTCGAGCACGAGGGCACGAACGACGCCCTGTACACGACCCCGAACGACGTCGAGAAGGTGGTCGACGCACTCGGCCTGGGCGACAAGGGTCGCTGGATCGCCGCGCTCACGTTCGGCAACGTGCACGGTGTCTACAAGCCGGGCAACGTCAAGCTCCGCCCCGAGCTCCTCGGCGAGATCCAGGCCTCGGTCGCGGCCAAGCACGGCACGGGCGAGAACCCGCTCGACCTCGTCTTCCACGGTGGCTCCGGCTCGACCGACGAGGAGATCCACGAGGCCGTCCGCAACGGCGTCATCAAGATGAACATCGACACGGACACGCAGTACGCGTTCACGCGCTCGATCGCCGACTCGATGTTCCGGAACTACGAGGGCGTCCTGAAGATCGACGGCGAGGTCGGCAACAAGAAGCAGTACGACCCGCGCGCCTGGGGCAAGGTCGCCGAGACCGCCATGGCGGCTCGCGTGGGCGAGGCCGCGAAGGTGCTCGGCTCGGCCGGCCACACCAAGGGCTGACACCCCGAGCAACCGCCTGGAGGAACGGGGCGCGTCCGACGGACGCGCCCCGTTCTGCGTCCGGTCACCTCCACCGCCGTGCCACGATGGTCGGGTGACCGCCGACGCCATCGCCTCCGACTTCGCCCAGTTCGTCACCGAGTCCCCCACCGCGTTCCACGCGGCAGCGGCCGCCCGGGACCGCCTCGTCGCCGCGGGGTTCGAGGAGCTCGACGAGCTCGGCGCCTGGCCGACGACGCCCGGCGCCTACGTGGTGGTCCGTGACGGCGCCGTCATCGCCTGGCGTCTGCCGTCCGGGGCCACGCCGACCACCCCGTTCCGGATCCTCGGCGCCCACACCGACTCCCCCGGGTTCCGCATCAAGCCGAACCCCGGCGTGCGCACCGGCGGCTGGGAGCAGCTGAACGTCGAGGTCTACGGCGGCGCGCTCCTCTCCACGTGGTTCGACCGCGACCTCCGCATCGCCGGCCGGGTCGTCGACGCGGACGGGACGGTCCGCCTGGTGTCCACCGACGCCGTCGCCCGCATCCCGAACCTCGCGATCCACCTCGACCGCGGCGTGAACGACGGCAAGGAGATCGACCGCCAGCGGCACACCCTGCCGATCGTCGGGGTCGACGGCGATGCAGGCGGGACCGACGTGGTGTCGTGGCTGCGCGCCCGGCTCGGCGACGGCGCCGTGTCGTGGGACCTCTTCCTCGCCGACACCCAGGCTCCCGCGCGCATCGGCATCGACCGCGAGTTCCTCGCCTCGGGCCGGATGGACAACCTGACGAGCGTGCACGCCGGACTCCGGGGCATCGTCGAGGCCCCGGCCGACGGCGACCACATCCCCGTGTTCGCGGCGTTCGACCACGAGGAGATCGGGTCCTCGACCCCGTCCGGTGCCGGCGGCCCCTTCCTCGAGGACGTCCTCGGTCGCGTGCAGGAGGCCCTCGGCGCCACCCGTTCCGAAGCCGCGCGGGCGTTCCGTGCCTCGTGGCTGCTGTCGAGCGACGCCGGGCACCTCGTGCACCCGAACCAGCCGGAGAAGCACGACCCCACGAACCGTCCGCGTCCGGGAGCGGGCCCGCTCCTGAAGATCAGCGCGAACCAGCGCTACATGACCGAGGCGAAGGGCGAGGCCCTCTGGGCCACCGCGTGTGCCGCCGCGGGCGTGCCGTGGCAGCCGTTCGTCAACGTGAACACGATCCCGGGCGGCTCGACCATCGGCCCGATCGCGGCGACCCGGCTCGGGATCCCGACGATCGACATCGGCGTCGGGCTGCTGTCGATGCACTCGATCCGCGAGCTCGTGCACGTCGACGACCTCGCGTCCCTGCACGGCGCCGTCGCCGCGTTCCTGGCCGGGTAGCCGAGCCGGGCGGAGCGGTCGGGCGACCAGCTACAGCGTCACGACCACCTTCTGCGCGGACACACCGGCCCGCTGCCGGTCGATCGCGGTCTGCACCGATCCGAGGCCCTCGCCGACCACGAGCGCCTCAGGGACCGGGCGGAGCGTCCCGTCGGCCAGGCCGGCTCCGAGCACCTCGCTCCAGAGTCGACGACCCACCTCGTCGTCGCGCAGGCTGCTCCCCCAGACGAACGCCGACGCGATGCCGGCCCGTCGTGCGCGCAGGGAGAGCCGCGCCATGGTCAGTCCGACCCGCGTGAAGACGGGCAGCATCGCCGGGAACAGCCGTCGGCGTCCCGCGAGCCCGTCGAGCGAGACCGGCGTGCTCGCCATCGCGAGGACGCTGCCACCCGGTTCGTCGGAGCACCTCGATGCACGCCGCTGCCGAGGTCGTGCCGAGCGCGACGGCACCGACGACCCTGCGCCCGCCGATGCCCTCGACGAGGTGCTCGACGGCGTGCGGGTCACCGTGGTCCGCGACGACGTCGGCACCGAGCAACCGGACGAGCGCCGCATTCCGGGGTGACGCCGTGCTGACGACGTCGTAGCCCGCGGCTCGGGCGAGCTGGACGGCGTTCATCCCGACACTCGTCGAGCCGCCCCACACCACGACGACGCCCCGTTCACCCTCGGGTACGCCGGTGTCGCCCGGCATCGCGAGGCCGAGGTGCGCCGGCTGGAAGAGCGCGCAGGCGGCGGTCGATGCGCCGAGCGGCAGGACCGCGGCCTGCGCGTCCGACAAGCCGGCGGGTGTCGCGGCGGTCAACCGCTCGAGCAGCACCGTCGTCTCCTGGAACGCGCCCTCGCGCATCGGGTCACGTCCCCGGTCGGTGCCCGTCGCCAGCCCGAACACCCGGTCCCCGATGCTGAAGCGAGTGACCCCGGACCCCACTGCCAGAACCTCACCCGCGACGTCCGACCCGAGCACCGCCGGGTGACGGAGCCACCGGTAGGTCACCGAGCCCGTGCCCTGGATCACCCAGTCGACCGGGTTCACGGCGACCGCTCGGACCCGCACGAGCACTTCGTCCGCGGCGGGTTCGGGGTCCGGGACCGGCTCGACGACGAGGGGTGCGCGGGAGGTGCGGAGGACGGCGGCGGAGTGCTGTGACACGGGTGTGCCCTTCTGCAGAGTGATGACACGTGGTGTCGTCACTCTACCGACTGACGACACCTGGTGTCATCGCTTATGCTCGGAACATGGCCAGATGGGCACCGGACACCAGGGAACGACTGCGGGCCGCCGGGCTCGAACTCTTCGCCGAGCGGGGTTTCGCCGCGACGACCGTTCCGGACATCGTCCTCCGTGCAGGGGTGACGAAACGGACGTTCTTCCGGCACTTCAGCGACAAGCGCGAGGTGTTCTTCGGCGACGACGAGATCCCGCGCATCGCCGCCGGGGCGATCTCGCGCGCTCCGGCCGGCACGACGCCGCTCACGATCGTGACCCACGGGCTTCGGGTGCTCGCCGTCGAACGGTTCGAGCCGCAGCGCGACGAGATCCGGTCCGCTCGCCGCGTCATCGACGCCGAACCGATCCTCCGCGAGCGGGACCTGCGCAAGCAGGCGGACCTCCGCGACGCCGTCACGCAGGGCTTCGTCGACCGTGGCGAGGAACCCCTCGCCGCGCGGGTGCTCGGCGGGTTGACGGTCGAGCTGTTCGAGATCGCGCTCGAACGGTGGCTCGCCGACGGCGACACCGCGCCGCTCACCGAGCACCTCGACCAGGTCGCCGAACGGATGCGTGCGACGTTCGAGGGGTGATCAGCCGCCGGCCATCCGGTGCAGGACCTCCTGCATCCGGGGATCCTGGAACACGGCGACCAGCACCGGGACCATGCCCAGCAGCGTCGCGACGACACCGCCGACGAGCGGCACCCAGAAGGTCCACCGACGGGCGCGCAGGCGACGGACCGACCACCACGCGACCAGCACGAAGAGCACGACCAGCACGACCAGCACGAACGCCCGGATGAGCACCGCTGTCGAGAGCGCAGCCGGGTTCGCCAACTCGGTGTACTGCTGCTCGACGACACTGCGGATGGTGGACGCGGTGGTGCCGATCGACAGCGACTCGACGACCGACCACAGTCCGATGACGAGCAGGCCGACGGTCAGCACGAAGTCGATGGGAGCTGCGCCGAACCGACCGGCGGGAGGGGTCGGACGAGACTCCCCCTCGCTCCGGCCGACGACGGCGGGCCGCGGTGCCACTGGCGCCCCGGACCGGCGTCGGTCACTTCCGGCGTCCTCGGCCGTCCCGTCACGCCGGGCGAGCGAGCGCTCCTGCTGCTCGAGGCGCTCCTGTTCGACGAGCACCGGGTTCACCCAACCGTCGGGCGCGTACTCGCCGTACTGCGGTGCCGGACGGCCGTGGACGCGACCGTGCGCGTCACCGTCGGCCGACGTGGCGGGGGTGCGCCGCGCCTCCTGGCCGAGGGAGGGATCGACGACCTGACCCGGCTCGCGGGCGGGCACCGCGGACCAGCCGTCCGTGCCCCCGCTCACCGTCGACGCCCGCCGAGTGCTCGCGTGGGGTTGCCCGACGCGTCCGTGCGGAGCTCCTTCGGCAGCGAGAACATGAGGTCCTCGTGCGCCGTGACGACCTCTTCCACCGTGGCGTAGCCGGCGTCCGCGAGCTGGTCGAGGACCTCGGTGACGAGCTCTTCCGGCACGCTGGCGCCGCTCGTGACGCCGACGGTGCCGACTCCGGTGAGCCAGTTCTGCTGGATCTCGGCGGCGTAGTCGACGCGGTGTGCGGCCTTCGCGCCGTGCTCCAGCGCGACCTCGACCAGGCGGACGCTGTTCGAGGAGTTCGCCGAGCCGACCACGATCACGAGGTCGGCTCCGGGGGCGACCTTCTTGATCGCGACCTGGCGGTTCTGGGTGGCGTAGCAGATGTCGTCGGAGGGCGGGTCCTCGATCGCGGGGAACTTCTCGCGCAGGAGCCGGACGGTCTCCATCGTCTCGTCGACGCTCAGCGTGGTCTGCGAGAGCCAGACGAGGTTCTCGGGGTCGGGGACCTCGAGCGCGGCGACGTCGTCCGGCCCGTTGACCAGGATCGTGCGGTCGGGTGCGTGGCCCATGGTGCCCTCGACCTCTTCGTGGCCGGCGTGCCCGATGAGGATGATGGTGCGGTCGGCCTTCGCGAAGCGCGTCGCCTCTCTGTGGACCTTCGTGACGAGCGGGCACGTGGCGTCGATGGCGTGCAGGTCGCGGTCGGCGGCGCCGGCCACCACGGCCGGTGAGACGCCGTGCGCGCTGAAGACCACGTGCGAGCCGCGCGGGACCTCGGCGACGTCGTCGACGAAGACCGCTCCGCGCTGCTCGAGCGTCGACACGACGTGGACGTTGTGGACGATCTGCTTGCGGACGTACACGGGCTCGCCGTACTGCTCGAGCGCCTTCTCGACCGCGACCACGGCGCGGTCGACGCCCGCGCAGTACCCGCGGGGGGCGGCGAGCAGGACCTTCTTCGTGCCGGCGACCGGCTCGTCCCGCAGGCGGCCGCGCGCCGCGAGGACCCGCGGCGGGGCGAGCGGGACCGTGTGGCCGTTGGTGATCGTCACGTCCCCGATGATAGGTGAGCGGGACGCGCGCGGGCTGAGCGCGCACGGACCTGTGGACAACCCGTCCGGAGCGCGCTGTCACCGGTCTCGGGCAGCATGGACGTCCCGCGTGGAAGGAACGACATTGGCGATCGAACAGGGTCCCCCGACGGCTGACGACCCGTGGCCCGTCGCGCTGCTCGGCGCGAAGCTCCGCGACTGGATCGACCGGCTCGGCACCGCCTGGGTCGAGGGCGAGATCACCCAGTGGAACGTCGCGGGCGGCAACGTCTACGGCAAGCTCAAGGACGTCGACGTCGACGCCACGGTGTCGTTCTCGATCTGGTCGAGCGTGCGGTCCCGGGTCCCCGCGGACATCAAGCAGGGCGACCGGGTCGTCGCGGCCGTCAAGCCGAACTACTGGGTCAAGGGCGGCTCGCTGACGATGCAGGTCGTCGAGATGAAGCACGTCGGACTGGGTGACCTGCTCGAGCGGCTCGAACGCCTGCGCCGCACCCTCGCCGCGGAAGGGTTGTTCGACCCGTCCCGGAAGAAGCGCCTTCCCTTCCTGCCGCACCGGATCGGGCTGATCACCGGCAAGGACTCCGACGCCGAGAAGGACGTCAAGCGCAACGCCCAGCTCCGGTGGCCGCAGGTCGAGTTCCGGACGGTCCACACGGCCGTGCAGGGCGAGCGCGCCGTGAGCGAGGTCACCGCGGCGATCCTCGAGCTCGACGCCGACCCGACCGTCGACGTCATCATCGTGGCCCGCGGCGGCGGCGACTTCCAGAACCTGCTCGGCTTCAGCGACGAGGGACTCGTCCGTGCCGCGGCCGCTGCGCGCACCCCGATCGTCTCGGCGATCGGGCACGAGGCCGACCGGCCGATCCTCGACGAGGTCGCCGACCTCCGTGCCTCCACCCCGACCGACGCGGCCAAGCGCGTGGTGCCCGACGTCGCCGAGGAACTCGCCAACGTCCGGCAGGCGCGGGCACGACTCGGGCTCCGGTTGTCGCACACCCTCTCGGTCGAGGCGGACCGGATCGCGGCCCTGCGCTCCCGCCCCGCCCTGGCGTCCACCGCCTGGCTCGTCGACACCCGCGCGGAAGAGGTGGCGCGCGACCTCTCCCGCGCCCGTGAACTCCTCGACCGCCGGCTCGAACGCTCCCACTCCGAGGTCGGGCACCTCACCGCCCGGCTCCGGGCGCTGTCGCCGCGGGACACCCTGCGGCGTGGCTACGCGATCGTGCAGACGGCCGACGGCGGCGTGGTGCGGGGCTCGGAGGACCTCAGCGGTGCGACGCCCGTGCACGTGACGCTCGGCGCGGGCACCGCCACCGGCACGCTCGAGCCGGACGGTCCCGGTCCGGACGGGGCTTGACCCGGCTGCGGGTTCTCCACGGGTTCGCTCCCGGGAGCGGCACGTCGGTGGGCGCTCGGTAGGATCGAGGGGTGTCATCCCAGCAGGAACCCGAGCAGCCCGACGTCCGGTCGCTGAGCTACGAAGCGGCGCGCGACGAACTCGTGCGCGTCGTCGCCGAACTCGAACAGGGATCGGCCACGCTCGAACGCTCGCTGTCGCTGTGGGAACGCGGCGAGTCACTGGCCGCCCGGTGCGAAGAGTGGCTCGTCGGCGCCCGGGCCCGGCTCGACGCCGCACGCGCCGCGTCCGAGTCCGAGGACGGCGCAGCGCGATGACCGACGCCGACGGCCGCCCGATCGTCGCCGAGCTGGGCCGCCCCGAGACACCGGAGGAGACCTGGGCGCGCAAGGACGCCGCCCGCACCGCCCGGCGGCAGCACCAGACCGCGTTCAACCTCGTGCTCGCACTCATCGCGTCGCTCGGCATCGTGCTGTTCCTCGTCGCGGTCGTCGTGCGTCCGGACACCACGATCGGCGACCGGACGGTCGACTACCGCCAGGTGGCCTCGCAGGCCCAGGTGCCGGGCGTCACGCTCGCCGCGCCCGCGTTGCCGGGGGACTTCTCGTCCAACCGTGCCGACTACCAGGACAAGACGTCGGATGGAGTGAGCGTCTGGACCGTCGGCCTGCTCACGCCGGACAAGCAGTACATCGGTCTGCAGCAGGGCATCGACGCGAACGCGACCTGGGTGTCGAACAAGCTCGACCAGCACGCCGCCACGGGCACCCGCACGATCGCCGGGACGAAGTGGACCGTGTACGACCGCCGGGCCGAGGGCGACGACGCGGGCAACCAGGCGTACTCGCTCGTGTCGACGTTCGACCAGGGCACCGTCGTCCTGTCCGGCACCGCCGACGACACCTCCTTCCGGACCGTCGCGACCGCCGTCAGCAAGCAGTTCGCGAACTGACGAGCAAACACCCGCCGCAGCAGCAGCACGACCACGACCCGAACCACCCGAAGCACCCGAGGAGCCCCATGCCCGACCGCGCCGCCTCCACCCCGTCCGACGCCCTCCGACTCCTCGTCGAGGGCAACGCCCGCTTCGCCGCCGACAAGCGCCGCACCGGCCGGATCGACCCGGACCGCCGCTCGGAACTCGCCGGCTCGCAGGCACCGTTCGCCACCGTCCTCGGCTGCTCGGACTCCCGCGTGCCGTTCGAGCACGTGTTCGACGCCGGCATCGGTGACCTCTTCGCCATCCGCAACGCCGGCCAGATCGTCGACGACGTCGTGCTCGGATCGATCGAGTTCGCCGTCGTCGCGCTCGGCACGCCGCTCGTTGTCGTCCTCCGGCACACCAAGTGCGGCGCCGTCGCGGCCGCACGCTCCGGCGAGCCCGTCCCCGCCCCGCACCTGCAGGCCCTCGTCGACGCCATCGCCCCGAGCGTCGAGCGCGTCCGCACCACCGACGCCGACGTCCCGCAAGAATCCGTCGGCGCCGCCCACCTCGAAGCCACGCTCCGGCAGGTGATCGAACGCTCCGGTGCCGTCTCGGACGCGATCGCCGAGGGTAGATTGGCCGTCGTCGGCGCGACCTACGACCTCACCACGGGCGAGGTCGCCGTCGACACCGTCGTGGGCCAGGCCTGACGGACCGCCACGACGACCCGTCCCGGACACCATCGGGACACCCACCAGCCGGCGCGACCGCGGCCGGCGAGCACCCCAGGAAGGACCACGACGACGTGACCGACACCACCCCGACCACCGTGACCGACAGCTCCGGCGAGTACCGCATCGAGCACGACACCATGGGCGAGGTCCGGGTGCCGGTGTCCGCGCTCTACCGGGCGCAGACGCAGCGCGCGGTGGAGAACTTCCCGATCTCCGGGAGCGGGCTCGAGTCGGCCCAGATCGTCGCCCTCGCCCGGATCAAGCGGGCGGCCGCGATCGTCAACGGTGAGCTCGGGATCGTCGACCCGACCCTGGCCGCTGCCGTGGTCGAGGCGGCGGACACCATCATCGGTGGCGCCCACCACGACCAGTTCCCCGTCGACGTCTACCAGACCGGCAGCGGGACCTCGTCGAACATGAACATGAACGAGGTCCTCGCGACCCTCGCGTCCGAGGTCGCAGGCGCCCCGGTGCACCCGAACGACCACGTGAACGCCTCGCAGTCCTCGAACGACGTGTTCCCGACGTCGGTGCACGTCGCCGTGACCGAGGCCCTCATCCGCACGCTCGTCCCGGCGCTCGAGCACCTCGCCGAGTCGCTCGAGGCGAAGGCCACGCTCTGGGCCGACGCGGTGAAGTCCGGCCGCACGCACCTCATGGACGCCACGCCCGTCACCCTCGGGCAGGAGTTCGGCGGCTACGCGCGCCAGGTCCGTCTCGGCATCGAGCGGGTGAACGCGACGCTCCCCCGCGTGGCCGAGGTCCCGCTCGGCGGCACGGCCGTCGGCACCGGGATCAACACGCCGAAGGGCTTCCCGCAGCGGGTCATCGCCCAGCTCGCGAGCGACACCGGGCTGCCCGTCACCGAGGCGCTCGACCACTTCGAGGCGCAGGGCGCCCGGGATGCCCTGGTCGAGGCGTCCGGGGCGCTCAAGGTCATCGCGGTCAGCTTGACGAAGATCAACAACGACCTCCGGTGGATGGGCTCGGGGCCGAACACGGGCCTCGGCGAACTGCACATCCCGGACCTCCAGCCCGGATCGTCGATCATGCCCGGCAAGGTCAACCCCGTCATCCCCGAGGCCACGCTCATGGTCGCCGCACGCGTGATCGGCAACGACGCCACCATCGCGTGGGCGGGCGCCTCCGGTGCGTTCGAGCTGAACGTCGCGATCCCCGTCATGGGCACCGCGCTGCTCGAGTCGATCCGCCTGCTCGCGAACAGCTCGCGGGTGCTCGCCGACAAGACGATCGACGGGCTCGAGGCGAACCTCGATCGCGCCCGCGCGTTCGCCGAGTCCTCGCCGTCCATCGTCACCCCGCTCAACCGCGTGATCGGGTACGAGGCGGCGGCGAAGGTCGCGAAGTTCGCGGTGCAGGAAGGCGTCACCGTGCGCGAGGCCGTGATCGCCCTCGGCCACGTCGAGCGGGGCGAGGTCACCGAGGAGCAGCTCGACAGCGCCCTCGACGTGCTCAGCATGACGCACCCGAACTGACGCACCCGAACTGACGCACCCCGTCACGGACAGGAGGCGCGGTGCCAGCTGGCACCGCGCCTCCTGTCCGTCAGTGCGGTCGTCCGACAGCCGAGACTCGCGTCCGCGGACAGTTTCCTGGCCGAGATGCCGCGAAACTGTCCGCTGGGCCGAGTCTCGGCCGGCGCGTGCCGCGCGCCGCCGCTAGACCAGGTCGGGCGAGTCGAGCATCTCCGTCACCAGCGCCGCGATCGCGGACCGCTCCGAGCGCGTCAGCGTCACGTGCGCGAACAGCGGGTGTCCCTTGAGCCGCTCGATCACCGAGGCGACCCCGTCGTGCCGACCGACCCGCAGGTTGTCGCGCTGCGCCACGTCGTGCGTGAGGACCACCCGCGAGTTCTGCCCGATGCGGGACAGCATCGTGAGCAGCACGTTCCGCTCGAGGGACTGCGCCTCGTCCACGATCACGAACGCGTCGTGCAGGGAGCGCCCGCGGATGTGCGTCAGCGGGAGCACCTCGAGCATGCCCCGCTCGACGACCTCGTCGAGGACGTTGTCGGAGACCAGGGCGCCGAGCGTGTCGTACACCGCCTGTGCCCACGGGTTCATCTTCTCGGACGCGTCGCCCGGCAGGTACCCGAGCTCCTGGCCGCCCACGGCGTAGAGCGGGCGGAACACCATGATCTTCTTGTGCTGCTGTCGTTCGAGGACGGCCTCGAGACCGGCGCAGAGCGCGAGCGCCGACTTGCCCGTGCCGGCGCTGCCGCCGAGGGAGACGATGCCGATCTCCGGGTCGAGCAGCGCGTCGATCGCGAGCCGCTGTTCGGCGGAGCGCCCGCGGAGGCCGAAGACCTCGCGGTCGCCACGCACCAGCGCCACCGCGCCGGCGGTGTGCACCCGGCCGAGGGCCGAGCCGCGCTCGGAGTGGATGACGACGCCGGTGTTGACCGGGACGCCGTCGAGCTGCGACGAGCGGATCTCCTCCTTCTCGTAGAGGTCGGACATCTGCTCGCCGGACACCTGCAGGTCGGCGATGCCCGTGTACCCGGAGTCGACCGCGAGCTCGGCGCGGTACTCCTCGGCCGCCATGCCGATCGAGGACGCCTTCACGCGCAGCGGCAGGTCCTTCGACACGACGACCACGTCGAGTCCGTCGTTCTTGAGGTTCGAGGCGACCGCGAGGATCCGCGAGTCGTTGTCGCCGAGCTGCAGCCCGGACGGGAGGACGGACTGGTTCGAGTGGTTCAGCTCGACCCGGAACGAGCCGCCGTCGCCGATCGCGATCGGGAAGTCGAGCCGCTCGTGCTCGATCCGGAGCTCGTCGAGGAGTCGGAGTGCCTGCCGGGCGAAGTACCCGATCTCCGGGTCGTTGCGCTTGGACTCCAGTTCGCTGACGACCACGACGGGCAGGACCACCGCGTGCTCCGCGAAGCGGAACAGTGCCCGCGGATCGCTGAGGAGCACCGAGGTGTCGAGCACGTACGTGCGCTGGGCGACCGATGTGGACGAGTCCGCGGTGTGCTGCTGCTGTGTTCCGCGAGAGACGTTCTGAGAGGTCACGACCACTCCATCCCCGGGCCGCGCTCGGCCCGGTCCATGTCCTCGAACGCGGCCGTGGAGCGGGTCTGCGAAGCACCGACTGTGGCCGCTTCGATCGGGCGCGGTGCCCGATGGGGACAAGCTACGTCCGACCCCCGACACGGCACCAGCGACACGCGGTTCCCCGAGTTACGGTCACGTGAACAACGCGGCCGCTACTGCATCGTGGCGTACGACAGGCAGGCGTCGCGGAACATGTCGAGCGTCTCGTCCGTGGTGGACGCGAACACCGACACCCGCGCGACCCCGAGCCGCGTCGTGACCGTCACGCCGTGGTTGTGGAACGCCGCGGACAGCGCGGTGAGCCGTCCCTGCGGCGGTCGGAGCACCACGATCCCGGCGCGCTCCCGTGGATCGCGGCTGGACTCGACGGAGAGGCCGAACTCGTCGGCGATGTCGAACACCCGCTCGACCCGGTCGGTGACCCGCTCCTGCACGGCGGCGACGCCGACGGCCGTGAGCCGGTCGAGCGACACCGCCAGGCGCGCCTGCGACACCGGGTCGGTGCGGGTCATCTGGAAGCCGGCGGCACCCGGACGGACCGACGGGACCTCGGTCGGCCACCCGGTCGTGCCGTGCGGGCCGGACAGTGCGGGCCGGAGGCGGTTCAGGGCACGGTCGCTGAACGCGGTGAACCCGGTCCCCCACCCGGCGTGCAACCACTTCTGGCCGCCGGTCGCGACGACGTCGGCGAGCTCGTACGGGGCGTCGACCACGCCGAAGCCCTGGATGGCGTCGACGATGAGGAGGCGGTCGCCGATGACCTCACGGATGGCGGCGAGGTCGGCGAGGTAGCCGGTCTGCCAGTCGACGAGCGAGACGGCGACCGCGGTGACGTCATCGGACAGGCGCGACTCGATGAGCGACGGCGTCATCCACCCGGCGCCGGACTCGATCACGACGGGCTGCACGCGACCGCCCGTGGCCGAGGCAGCACTCGCGAGGGCCAGCGGCAGCGAGGGGTACTCGTCGGCGGAGACGAGCACGCCGCCGGTGAGCCCGAACGCGGTGTGCAGGAGCCCGGGCGTCGTGGCGGTCTGCGAGACGACCTGGTCCTCGCGCCGGCCGACGAGCCGTGCGGCGACGGTGCGGACCCGGGCGTCCTGCTCGTCGAGCGTCTCCATGGCGCCGAAGCGCAGGTGCTCCTGGATCGTCCCGAGCACGCGCTGCTCCTCGAGGACCGCGGTCTGGACGGGACCGAACGCGGCGTGGTCGAGGTAGCCGGGCTCCTCGGCGAAGCCTGAGGCATACTCGGCGATGTTCACAGGGGCAACCTTCCGTGGGACGAAAACCCTGTGAGTCTACTGGGATGAACGGCCGACAGCCGCCGCAGTGCGGGGAACGGCGGTCGTCAGCCGCCGTAGCGGCGGGACCGCAACCCGAAGTCGCGGACGGCGCGCAGGAAGTCGACCTCGCGCAGGTCCGGGTAGAGCGCCTCGACGAAGTAGAACTCGCTGTGCGCGCTCTGCCACAGCATGAAGTCCGACAACCGCTGCTCGCCCGACGTCCGGATGACCAGGTCGGGGTCCGGCTGCCCCTGGGTGTAGAGGTGGTCGCCGATGAGCTCGGGCGTGAGGACCTCGGCCAGGGTGTCGAGCGTGCCGCCGCCCTCGCCGTGCGCCTGCACGATGCTGCGCATGGCGTCCGCGATCTCCCGCCGGCCGCCGTAACCGACCGCGAGGTTCACGTGCAGCCCGGTGTGCTCCGCCGTGCGTTGCTCGGCGGCGGAGAGCGCGGCGACGAGGGGTTCGGGCAGGCCCTCGTTCGAGCCGACGTGCTGGACCCGCCAGTCCCGGTGGTCGGCCAGGGTCCCCGCGAGGTCGGCGATGATGCCGACGAGCTGCTCGAGCTCGTCGCCGCCACGCCCCTTGAGGTTGTCGGACGACAGCAGGTAGAGCGTCACGACCTCGATGCCGAGTTCGTCGCACCACGTGAGGAACTCCGGGATCTTCGCGGCGCCCGCGCGGTGCCCGTGCGCGGCGGACTCGAGGCCGAGCTGCTTCGCCCAGCGACGGTTGCCGTCCACGATCATGGCGACGTGCTTCGGCATCGCCGAGCCGTCGATCTGCCGGCGGATCCGGCTCTGGTAGGCGCGGTAGAGGATCCCTCGTCCTGCCCATCCCACCCTGCCGGTCACGGAACGAACATAGTGCACGGCGCCTCGGAGCGAGCCGCGTTCCCCAGGCCCGTCCACCCGTGTTCGGCGTTCGTTCGGCATCGGCCCCTACGGTCGGACCATGCAGGCCGAGCACGACACCGGGACCCTCCCCCACGTCCCCTTCACCGACGAGGCCGCGAGCACCGCGACCGCCGCACGGACGACCGCCAGCGCGTCCGAAGCCCGACCCGCGTGGCGCGGTTGGATCCACCTCGGAGCCTTCCCGTTCGCCACCGCGATGGGCATCGTGCTCATCGTCCTCGCGGGCTCACCCGCGGCGAAGGTGGGCAGCGCCGTGTTCATGGCGACGTCGCTCGCGATGTTCGGCGTCTCGGCGACCTACCACCGGTTCCCCTGGGGCCCGACGGTCAAGGCGGTGCTCAAGCGCATCGACCACACGAACATCCTGCTGCTCATCGCCGGCACCTACACACCCGTGGCGATCTGCGCTCTGCCGCACACCCTGATGGTCGTGGTGCTCTGGGTGATGTGGTCCGGCGCGGCGCTCGGCATCGCCTTCCGGGTCCTCTGGATCGGGGCGCCCCGGTGGCTCTACGTGCCGATCTACCTCGTGCTCGGCTGCGCGGCGCTCGGGTTGCTGCCGCAGTTCTTCGCCGCGAGCGTCCCGATGACGGTCCTCGTGCTCTCCGGCGGCGTGGCCTACATCCTCGGTGCGCTCGTGTACGGCTTCAAGCGGCCGAACCCGTCGCCGACGGTGTTCGGCTTCCACGAGGTCTTCCACGCCCTCACGGTCGTCGCGTTCGCCGCCCAGTGGGCGGGTGTCCTCATCGTGGCGCTGGACCCGGTGCGCTGACCGCGACGGTTCGTCGGACGGGAGGCGCGGGTCGGGCCCGCACCGTGCCTCCCGTCCCGTACACACGCGGGTCCACCGCGCCGATCGCGTCAGCCGCGCCCGTGGCGTCAGCCGCGCTCGGTGTCGTCCCCGACGTCGGCCCGGCCGCCCTCGGCCGCACGCCGCTCCGGCTCGTCCGTCGCGACGCCGTCGCGATCGATGCCGTCACGGTCGATGCCGTCACGCTCGCCACCCGCGGTGCCGTTCGCCTCGGCCTCGAGCCGCTCCCGGATCTCCGCCCGGTAGCGCGTCCGCCGGATGCGCCGGGTCATGTCGATCACGAGCAGGATCGTCACGATGGCCACGACCGCGATCGCGATGAAGCCCGCGACGCCGGGCGTCACGTCGACGTCCGGGACGCTCGAGGTCGGGCTCGGGCTGGGGGTCGCGGCGAGTGCCGCGTGGAGGGTGCTCACGCAGTGGTGTCCTTGTCGGCAGGGATCCCCGCGAACAGGTCGGACTCGGGGAGCTCGGTCGGCACGCGGGCCTCGACGAGCTGGTAGTCCTCGGTCGGCCACACCGTCGCGAGGAGGTCGTTCGGCCAGTAGAAGAAGGCGCTGTCCGGCGGCACCTGGCTCGCGTGGGCCCGGAGCGCCGCGTCACGCGCGTCGAAGTACTCGTGCACGTCGACGTGGGTCGTGGCGAGGTCGGGGCGGTCGGCGAACCGTTCGACCCACTCGCGCAGCTGCTCGACCGCCGGGCTGTCCGGGTCGCGTTCCTGCAGGGCCTCGAAGACCGTCCGGAAGCGCCGGGGGTTCATGGTGCGCTCGTAGTAGAGCTTCGCGACGGACCACGCGGGCCCGGCATCGGGGTACTTCTCGGGGTCCGCGGCGTCGCGCCAGGCGGCCACCGAGACCTCGTGCGTCCGGATGTGGTCCGGGTGCGGGTAGCCGCCGTTCTCGTCGTAGGTGACGAGCACGTGCGGGCGGAAGCGCCGGATGACCCGCACGAGGGTCTCGGTCGAGTACTCGAGCGGCACCGTCGAGAAGGTGCCGGGGCGGACCGTCTCGCCCTTGTCGGCGTCGGGCAGGCCGGAGTCGTGGTACCCGAGCCACAGGTGGTCGATGCCGAGCGCCGCCTGGGCCGCGGCCATCTCGGTGCGGCGGTACCCGGCCATGTCGCGGTCCGCCCGGCTCGTGGCGGGCTCGCCGAGCTGGTCGTTGAGGATGTCCCCCGCCTCACCGCCCGTGCAGGAGACCACGAGGACCTCGTTGCCCTCGGCCGCGTACTTCGCCGCGGTCGCCGCTCCCTTGCTCGACTCGTCGTCGGGATGGGCGTGGACGGCCATCAAGCGGTACGGCACTGGTCTTCCTCACTGATCGCGTGGCAGCACACAGTGTCACGTGAACTACCCTGGGATCAGGATAATCACCCCGGGAGCCCCGAACTGTCCGAACCGCAGCACCAACCGGCACCTCAGCCGTCCGCCAGCACCACCGCGACGCTGGACGACCGCTACGGCCGCACCCCCGGACGCGCTCGTCGCACGCGGCTGATCGGGATCGTCGCCGCCGCGGCCGTCGCCCTGGTGTTCATCGTCTGGGTGGTCTGGGCCGGTCCCGGGCAGACCAGCCACGGCCTCGACACCGACGACGTCGGGTACCAGGTCGTCTCCGACCACCAGGTGGTCGTGCACACGCAGATCTCCGTCGACCCGGGCACGGTCGCGAAGTGCGCCGTCCAGGTCCTCGACAAGTCGTACACGATCGTCGGCTGGCGCGAGATCCGGGTGCCGGCGTCGGATCAGCGCGTGCGCAGCATCAGCACCCCTGTGAACACCGTGTCACGGGGCGTGACCGGCTTGATCCACGACTGCTGGGTTCCCTAGACTGCTGTGATTCGCGGACAAGACCGGCCACACCGGCCGGTCTTGTTCTTTGCTGAAGGGAACCACCATGAGCAACGACACCCAGGTCACGTGGCTGACCCAGGAAGCGCACGACCGTCTCTCGGCCGAGCTCGCGCAGCTCTCCGGCGAAGGCCGCAAGGAGATCGCGGACCGCATCGAGGCGGCGCGTGAAGAGGGCGACCTCAAGGAGAACGGCGGCTACCACGCCGCCAAGGACGAGCAGGGCAAGATCGAGGCCCGCATCCGTCAGCTCACCGAGCTCCTCAAGCACGCCACCGTCGGCGAGGCGGACTTCGACGGCACCGTCGAACCCGGCACCGTGGTCACCGCCGTCATCGCCGGCGACGAGTCGACCTTCCTGGTCGGTAACCGCGAGATCGTCGGCGAGGGCTCGGACCTCACCGTCTACAGCCCGGTCAGCCCGGTCGGCGCGGCCATCGTCGGCCTTCGCGCCGGCGAGAAGACCACGTACACCGCACCCAACGGCAAGGAGATCGCCGTCGAGGTGACGAAGGTCGAGCGCTACGAGCCGTAGACGCGAGCCGTTGACGGACAGGAGGCGCGGTGCCGGCTGGCACCGCGCCTCCTGTCCGTCTCCGGCTCGGTTCAGCGCCCGTCTCAGGGCTCCAGCAGTTCCGGCTGGAAGCCCACCTCGCGCAGGCGGTGGATGACCTCCTGCGCGTGCTCCGGGCCCCGTGCCTCGATCGACAGGTCGAGGGCGACCTCGTTGATGACGAGCCCCTGGCCGTGCCGGGTGTGGAGCACCTCGACGACGTTCGCGCCGGCGTCCGAGATGACCTGCGAGACGCGGGCGAGCTGACCGGGGCGGTCCGGCAGCATGATGCGGATGCCGATGTAGCGCGACGCCGCGACGAGGCCGCGGGTGATCACGCGCTCCATCATGAGCGGGTCGATGTTGCCGCCGCTGAGCAGGACGACGGTGCGACCGGTGTCGCGGACGGCACCCGACATGATCGCGGCGACACCGACGGCCCCGGCGGGCTCGACGACGAGCTTGGCGCGTTCGAGCAGCACCAGGAGCGACCGGGCGACGTCGTCGTCGGACACTGTGACGATGTCGTCGACGAGGTCGCGGATGATCGGGAAGTTCATGTCGCCGGGTCGCGCCACGGCGATGCCGTCCGCGATCGTCGGCTTCGTGCTGACGGTGACGGGTTCGCCGGCCTCGAGCGAGCTCGGGTAGGCGGCGGCGTTCTCGGCCTGCACCCCGATGACCCGGATGGTGCGTCCGAAGCGCTCGGCGATGCCCTTGACGGCGAGGGCGATGCCGGCGATGACGCCGCCGCCGCCGATCGGCACGATGACCGTGTCGGCGTCGGGCACCTGGTCGAGGATCTCGAGCCCGAGCGTGCCCTGGCCGGCGATGACCGCGGGGTGGTCGAACGGCGGGATGAAGACCGCTCCGGTCCGTGTCGCGAAGTCCTTGGCCGCGCTCAGTGCCTCTTCCACCGAGTGCCCGCGCAGGACGACCTCGGCGCCGTAGTGCCGCGTGGCCTGGAGCTTCGGCAGGGCGACGCCGACCGGTGTGAAGATCGTCGCGGGGATGCCGAGCTCGCGCGCGGCGAGGGCGACCCCCTGCGCGTGGTTGCCGGCGCTGGCGGCGACGACGCCCGCAGCCCGCTGCTCCGGGGTGAGGGTCGACAGGCGGTTGTACGCACCGCGGACCTTGTACGCACCGGTGCGCTGCAGGTTCTCGCACTTGAGGTGCACCGGCGACCCGAGGACCTCGGCGAGGAACTGCGAGGTCTCCATCGGGGTGACACGGGCGACCCCGGCGATCGTCACACGTGCCTTCTCGATGTCGTCGAGCGTGGGGATCAGCGGCGTGGTGGTGTCGGTCACGGGTCCATCATCGTCGCTCGCGGCACTCCTGACGAACCCGTGACGTCAGTTGGTGCTGGCAGTGCCCTCAGCCGCCGTCGGCTCCGGCTTGCTGCCGGGTGCGGGCACCGGGTCGCCGATCTTGTGGCGGCGGCCCCGCCGGAGCTGGAGCTGCCCGTGCTGGCCGCGCTTCGGGGTGGCCTCGAGCACGTGCTCCGAGTCGAGACCGCGCCAACGGCCGCTCGCGATCGTCATCACCATGGTGTTCACGGTGGCGATCAGCGGCACCGCGAAGAAGGCACCGGCGATGCCCGCGAGCCCGGAGGCCGCCGTGACGCCGAGGACCACCGCGAGCGGGTGGACCTTCACCGCGTTGCCCATGACGAGCGGCTGGAGGATGTGTCCCTCGATCTGCTGCACGAGCAGCACGACCGCGAGGACGAGGACGGCCGCGAGCGGGCCGTTGAAGATGAGTGCGACGAAGACGGCCAGGAACCCGGTCACGATCGCACCGACGACGGGGATGAAGGCACCGAGGAAGACGAACGCCGCGATCGGGATCACCAGCGGCATGCCGCCGAAGAACAGCCCGACGATGAAGGCGCCGAGCCCGATGCCGACGGCGTCCACGAACGCGACGAAGATCTGGACGCGGATGAAGCTCGTCAGGGTGATCCACCCCGCGACACCGGCGCCGTCGACGGTCGCACGGGCCTTCTTCGGGAAGAGCCGCACGGCCCACCGCCACACGTTCTTGCCGTCGATGAGCAGGAAGATCGTGGTGAACAGGATGATGAAGAGCGCCTCGAACACGTGCGTGGCACCGGAGCCGGCGCTCGCGACCCCGGAGAGGATCGAGGCGCTGTTGTCCTGCAGCCACTTCGTGCCGTCGTCGAGCCAGCCGTTGACGTCGCTCTGCGTGATGCCGAGTCCGGAGTTCAGGACGAGGTCCTTGATGTTCGCGTACTGGTCGACCGTGCGGTCACGGAGCGAGGGGTAGGACGCGATGATCTGGTCGACGACGAGCCACACCAGCGCGCCGATCGCCGCGAGTCCGCCGAGCAGGCTGATGACGACCGCGAGCCACTTCGGCACGTGGTGGCGCTGCATCCAGTTCGAGATCGGCACGAGCAACGCCGAGACGACGATGCCGACGAGGAACGGGATGAGGATCTGGCTGAAGATCGTCATCAGCCAGATGAAGACCGCGATCACCCCGATGACGACCAGGATCCGCCACGACCACGCGCCGGCGATCCGCATGCCGGTCGGGACGGACTCCTCGACCACGGGGTCCGGATGCGTCGGTTGCTGCGTTCTGCCCCATGCCATGACCGCGAGTGTACCGATGTGCGGCCCGACAGGTACCAGATACGGCATACGTCACCGGACCCGGGGTGTCGGCGGCGATCGGTAGCCTTCGGACATGGTCAGGACCACGCTCTCCGCTGCCGAGGCCCGCCGCGTCGCACTGGCTGCCCAGGGCTTCGGCCAGCCACCTGCCGACGCCGTGTCGACCCGGGCGCTGAACGCGGGGTTCGCGCGCCTCGGCCTGCTGCAGATCGACTCCGTGAACGTCTTCGAGCGCAGCCACTACCTGCCCCTCTTCGCCCGGCTCGGCGCCTACGACCGGTCCACGCTCGACCGTCTGACGATGTCGAAGCGCGGTCCCTACGCCGAGTACTGGGCGCACGAGGCCGCCTTCGTCGACCGCACCGACCTCCCCCTCTTCCGGTGGCGGATGGACGCGCTGCGCGAGCGAGACTCGTGGCCGAACCGGGTCGACGGGGTCCGGCGGACCGAGGGGGTCCGGCGCGAGCTCCGGGCGCTGCTCGCGGCCGAGGGGCCGATGCCGGCGAGCGCGGTCGAGCACGAGTCGAACGTCCGCCGCGGGCCGTGGTGGGGCTGGAGCGACGTGAAGCTCGGGCTCGAGCAGATGTTCCGCTGGGGCGACGTCGTGAGCGCCGGACGGTCCGGCTTCGAGCGGGTCTACGCGCTCCCCGAGCAGGTCCTGCCTGCCGGCACGCTCGACCACGCGCCGTCACGCCCGGCGGCCGTCCTCGAACTGGTCCGTCGAGCCACCCGGGCGCTCGGCGTCGGCACCCGCGCGGACATCGCCGACTACTACCGGCTCCGTTCCGACGACACCGCCGCGGCGATCGCCGAACTCGTCGCCGCCGGGGAGCTCGTGCCGGTGCGGGTCGACTCCTGGGGCGAGCGCGCCTGGATGCACGCCGACGCCCGGGTCCCGCGGCACGTGACGGCCGACGCCGTGCTCAGTCCGTTCGACCCGGTCGTGTGGTTCCGGCGGCGGGCCGAGCGGATGTACGGGTTCCACTACCGGATCGAGATCTACACGCCGGCACCGAAGCGGGTCTTCGGCTACTACGTCCTGCCCGTCCTGCAGGACGACAGGCTCGTCGGGCGGGTCGACCTCAAGAGCGACCGGCAGCGCGGGGTCCTGCGCGTGCGGACGGCGTGGGAAGAACCGGGCGAGCGGCTCGATGCCGGGCGGCTCGCCGAGACCCTCCGACGGACGGCAGCGTGGCAGGGGCTCGACGGGGTCGAGGTCACCGATCGCGGAACCGCCGCGGCTGCTGTCGCAGGGGCGCTCGGCGTGCGGCTGGTGCCGCACGTCGCGGCCGACGACGCGGACGCGAGCGTGACGCTGGAACCGGCCGTCTGACGGGCCGGTGGTACGGGGCGAGGCCGACCCGCGCCTCCTGGGCCGCCCCGGTCGCCGGCACCCGCCGTCGGGTCAGAACCGGTCGAGACTCCCGCGCAACCGCGCGATCCGGTCCGGCAGCGGCGGGTGCGTGGAGAACAGCCGGTCCATCAGGCCGGGCCGCATCGGGTCGGCGATCCAGAGGTGCGCCATCGACGAGTTCTGCGTCTGCATCGGCCGGCCGTACGCGCCGAGCTTCCCGAGCGCACGGGCGAGCCCCTCGGGGTGGCGGGTGGCCATCGCGCCGGTCGCGTCCGCCAGGTACTCCCGCTGCCGTGACACCGCGGCCTGCACGCCCGCCGCGGCGATCGGTGCCACGATGACCGCCACGAGTCCGGCGATGAGCAGGATCGGGTTGTTGCCACCGTTGTCGTTGTTCCGGTTCCGACCGCCGGCGAGCCCGCTGAAGATCGAGATGCGGAGGAGCACGTCGGCGATGAGACCGACCGCGACCACGAGCCCGAACACCATCGTGGAGACGCGGATGTCGTAGTTCCGGACGTGCCCGAGCTCGTGGGCCATGACGCCCTGGAGCTCCTGGTCGTCCATGATCGCCAGCAACCCGGTCGTCGCGGCGACGATCGCGTGGTCGGGGTCACGGCCGGTGGCGAAGGCGTTCGGCGACGGGTCCTCGATCACGAAGACGCGCGGCATCGGCATCCCGGTGGCGATCGCGAGGTTCTCGACCGTGCGCCAGAGTCGTGGCTCGGTGTTCCGGTCGATCTCGATGCCGCCCGCGATCGCCGTGGCCTGGCGACCCGCGGCGAAGTACTGCACGAGCGCGTACCCGAGGGCGACCACGAGGACGATCACACCGATCGACACGTTGCCGGCGAGGTAACCGCCGAGGAACCCGAGCGCCCCGATGATCAGCAGGAAGACCAGGACGATGAGGACCGTGTTGCGCTTGTTCCGCGCGATCGCGCTGTACACGTCGCAGCCGTCGCCGGGCGGGTCAGAACTGGACGCGCGGCGGTTCGGCGATCGCCGCGGGCTCGGCGGTCTCGAAGAACGACGCCTCGGTGAAGCCACGGCTCTTCGCGAACGACGAGTTCGGGAAGACCCGGATCTTGGTGTTCAGCTCGCGGACGCCCCCGTTGTAGAAGCGACGGGCGGACTGGATCTTGTCCTCGGTGTCGACGAGTTCGGACTGCAGCTGCAGGAAGTTCTGGCTGGACTGCAGCTGCGGGTACCCCTCAGCCACCGCGAACACGCTCTTCAGCGCCTTCTGCATGTGCCCCTCTGCCGTGGAGGCGCTCGAGGCGTCCCCGGCGCTGAGCGTCTCGGCGCGGGCCTTCGTCACGGCCTCGAACACGGACTTCTCGTGCGTGGCGTAGCCCTTCACCGTCTCGACGATCGTCGGGATGAGGTCGGCGCGGCGCTTGAGCTGCACGGAGATGTCACTCCACGCCTCGTCGACGCGGACCTTCAGCGTGACGAGCGAGTTGTACGTGACCCACAGGTAGATCCCCACGACGACGAGGAGGACCACCACCACCCCGACGACGATCAGCGTCGTGATGAGTCCGGTGTCCATGAGGGCGTACTCCTTTGCGCGTCGGGATCGCGGTGTGACGGGGCCGTCGGGCCGGCGTCACGGCCGAGGATGATTGTATCGACCAGTGGGGTGCCCTCTCGTCCACGACGCCGGTTCACGGGCGATTCCCGAGTCGCACACACCGCGCGCTCGGGCTGCTCGGCGTGTCGCCCGGTCCACGGACATCATCCGATCGACGTATTGACCCGAGCGGCTCGATCACGTGGGATGGACTCGGATGAACGCGCGCGGGGAGAACGTGGACGACCGGGCTGTCGGGGGCGACGGCCCCGTTCGCCGAACCCGGATCACGCTGGCCGTCGCCGCGGGGGCCGCCCTCGTCGTGGGCCTGCTCGCCCTCGCCGTGGCACCGGCCACCGCCGTCACGTCCGCAGCCGTGACGTCCTCCGCTGCTGCCGCTGGGGCGGACCCCGATCCGGGCACGACACCCACCCCCACGCCAGCGCCCCAGGACCACCTGACCCCGGCACCCCCGACCACGTCGCCGAGCCGGCCCCCGGTGCGCCCGTCGATCGACGACCCCGGCGACATCACCAGCGGGACCGTGCGCTTCAGCGGCGGGGGCACCCCCGGGCACGCCCTGCGGGTCACCGGTCCGGCGTCGACCGGGTGCACCGCGACCGTCCACGACGACGGTGCCTGGTCCTGCCTCGCGACCGTCCGGAGCGGACCGCAGCAGGTCTTCACCGTGGCGGACCAGAGCTTCCCCGGGCTCGGCTCGGCGCGCACCCCGGCGTCCGACGTCATCGTCCCGCCGGTCGTCACCACCGCACGGCCCACGAACGGTCCGGTGACCGGCACCGGGCACGCCGGATCGACCGTCACGCTCTCGGTGTCTGGGTCGTCGGTGGACCGGACCGCCACGGTCGGTGCCGACGGCCGGTGGACGGTGTCCCTCCGCGGCGGCACCCCGGGCGGCGACGCACGGCTCTCCGTCACCGCCACGCAGACCGCGAGCACGGCCGACGGGTACCGGTCCGACCTGCGGAGCGCCGCGTCGACCCCGGTGACCGTGACGCTCGACCGGACCGCACCGACGGCACCGCGCATCACCGCGCCCGGGTCCGGCGACCGCGTGCGCGTCCAGCCCCTGACCGTCAGCGGGACGGGCGAGGCAGGCGCCGTGCTCACCGTGTACGTCGACCGTGCGCCCGTGTGCCGGACCGAGGTGCCCGCCTCCGGCCGGTGGTCCTGCACCACGGCCGGCTCGACGCTGGGCGCCGGCACCCGGGCGGTGACGGCGACGCAGCACGACGCCGCCGGCAACTTCTCGCCGACCTCGACGGCCGTCCGGATCGTCGTCTCCCGTGCGTCCGCGGCACCGGGCGCGCCGGGTGACGGGTCGACCGGCAGCGGCTCGCCGTCCGGGACCCCGGCCGGGACGGGCAGCACCGGCACGGCGACGGGCCCGACCGGCCACGGCACCGCGACCGGCGGCTCCTCCGGCCCCGGCACCGGTCCGGGTTCCGGTTCCGGTTCCGATGGAGGCGTCGGCGGCAGCACCGGTGCCGGTAGCGGCAGCGGGTCCGGCAGCACCACGGGCGGGCACGGCCGCGGGCTGGACTGGTCCGGCCCCGCCGGCGACTGGACCGCCTCCACCGCGTACGACACCACCGTGCCGACCATCCAGGCGGCGTTCTCGTGGCGCACCGTCCTCGTCGCCACGGCCGTCGCCGCCGGGTTCCTCGTGCTCATCGCGGGTCCGCTCGCACTCGTCGCCGGCGTCGCCCGGGGCCGGATCCGTTCGCCGTTCGCCGGACTCCTCGGTCGCAACCGCCCCCGCGACGAGCGACGCCGCGGCGAGGACGTGCTCCCGACCTGGGCCTCGATCACCGTCGCGGTGCTGGTCGTCGGGCTGTGCACGCTCCTCGGCGTCGGCATCTCCCTCGAGGCCCGCTACGTCCGCCTGGCGATCGCGGTCCTGCTCGGCGCGGCCGTCCTGACGACGACGATCGTCCTCGCCACCCGCTGGGCAGCCGGCACCGACCGCAGCACCATCGGGTTCCGGGTCTCCCCCTGGCTGGTGCTCGCCGCGCTCGTGGCGTGCGGCGTCACCCGGACCTTCGAGCTCTCACCCGCCGTGATCGTGGGTGCCGTCCTCGTGCCGATCGGCCGACCGGACCTCGACACCCGGGCGCTCCGGCTCGGCTCCTCGATCGCTGCCGGCACCCGCAGCGCCACCTGGCGGTCGATCGCGCTGCTCGTCGTGGCGGCGGCCGGTTGGGTCCTGCACTCCGTCACGCCGGGGTCCGGCTTCTGGGTGTCGTTCGTGTCCGAGTTCGCGATCACCCTGTGCGTCGGCGGCCTCGGCGCCGTCGTCGTGACGCTGCTGCCGGTGGCCGGGTCCGCCGGGCAGTCCCTGCTCGCGCGGTCCCGTGGTCGCTACGCAGCCATCGCCGCGGTCGCCGTCGCGTTGGCCGCCGCCGTGTACTCCGGGTCCGCCGGGACGCACGTCTCCCCCGTCGCGCTGGTGGTCGTCGCTGCGGTCTGCGCCGCGGGAGCCGTCGCCGTCTGGTGCTGGCAGCGGGTGGCCCGGGTCGACCAGCGCGCCTGAGCGTGGCACCGTCAGGGCCCGGATCGAGCTGCCGCGGAGGCTCGCATCACGGATACGCTGACGAACGGTGCGTGCGACATCGCGAACGGAGCGCGCCGTACCACGGACGGTGCGTGCAGCACCACGACCGCTGCTGGGAGCGACGATGACCGAGACCCGATCCGACTACGACCCGACCCGCTTCCGCGACGTCTTCGAGCACAGCTACACGTACGCCAACGGCTTCGCCCGGAACACCCACCGCTTCGCCGGCCGACCGGCGCTCCGCGATCCCGACACCGACCGCTCGTGGACGTACGCCGAGCTCGGCGCCGACGTCGACCGCGTCGCGGGGTGGCTCGTGCGCCACGGGGTCGGTCGCGGCTCCGTGGTCATGGTCGAGCTGTTCAACTCCCCCGAGTTCGCGATCCTGTACCTGGCGGCCCACCGCATCGGCGCGGTGTTCTCCCCCACCAACTTCCGGCTCGCGTCGGACGAGGTCGCGTTCATCATCGAGGACTCCGCCCCCGTGGTCCTCGTCCACGACGCCGCCCGCTCGACCGACATCACGGCCGCGCTCGCCAGCTCCGACCACACGCCCGAGCACGTCGTCGTGGTCGGCGACGGACCCCGACCCGGCGACGTCGACTTCGCCGCGCTCCTCACCAGCGACCCCGTCACCGCCGACGAGCTCGCCGCGTCCGAGCCCCGCAGCACCTACGACGAGACGACGCGTCTGTACACGAGCGGCACGACCGGGCGGCCGAAGCCCGTGCCGCTGCCGAGCCTCGTCGAGGTCCTCAGCGCCCACGACGTGATCATGCACTTCCCGCTGAGCCCGTTCGACAAGACCCTCAACATGTCGCCGCTCTTCCACCGCGGCGGTCTGTACTCCGGTGGCCCGAACCCGGTGTTCTACGTCGGCGCCGAACTCACCACGCTGCGACACTTCGACGCCGACCGCGTGCTCGACCTGGTCGAGTCCGAGCAGCTGACGTTCCTCATCGGCGCTCCGCCGAACCTCGTGCAGCTCGCGAACGCCCAGGAGCAGCGGCCCCGCGACCTGTCCTCGCTCAACGGCATCGTGACGATGGGCGCACCGCTCGACCGGGCCGCGGCGCTCCGGTACCAGGAGCTCCTGTCGCCCCGCATCTTCAACGGCTACGGCACGACCGAGACCTTTTGGAACACCTTCCTCCGCCCCGAGGACTTCCCCGACGGTGCCGGGTCGACCGGCCGAGCCTCGACCGACGACGACGTCGCCGTGGTCCGCGTCTACGAGGACCGCCTCGCCGACCCGAGCGACACCGTGCCGAAGGACGGTTCGGAGATCGGCGAGTTCGCGGTCCGCACCGTGAAGTCCGGCTACTCGTACCGCAACCCCGGGCTCGAGGCCGAGAAGTTCGCGAACGGCTGGTTCTACCCGGGCGACCTCGCCACGTGGGACGAGCACGAGCGCGTGACGATCGTCGGGCGCAAGGACGACATGATCATCTCCGGTGGCGAGAACGTCCACCCCGTGCAGGTCGAGGCCGCACTGCAGGAGCACCCGGGCGTCGCCGACGCGATCGTGGTCGGCGTCCCCGACGAGCGCTGGGGCGAGGTCGTGACGGCGTACGTCGTCCGCGCGCCCGGGCGGCTGCCGGAGGACGACGTCGAAGCCGCCGCCGCACTCGAGGAGTGGACCGCGTCGCACCCCGGCCTCGCCCGCTACAAGCGGCCGCGGCTCTACCGGTTCGTCACCGAGCTGCCGTACAACGCCACGGGCAAAAAGGTGCACTACCTCGCGAAGGCGACGGCTGTGGACGACCAGGCTGCGGGGCGCCTGCTCGCGCCGTGACGGCCTGGAGGCGCGGTGCGGGCCGGCACCGCGCCTCCAGTCCCGCAGTGGGTCGCGTCCACGGCGACTGCCGCGCTCTCCGCGCTGCGCGCGTCTACTGGGTCGCGTCGACCCCGCGGTGCGGTGCGTTCCGCGCGAACAGCCCCGGCAGCAGGCCGCCGATCTTCGTCCCGATGCAGAGACTGACGAACGTCGCGAGCGGGTTCGCCAGCGCCTCGGGGTCGAACGTGGCGACCGCGACGAGCCCGACGGTCCCCGGCACGAGCAGCAGGAACGCCGGGAAGAACGAGACCGTCGCCGGGATCGCCGGCACCAGCCGCTCCAGCAGCCGCGTCGCGACGAACAGCAGTGCGGCGGTCGCACCGGTGGCGACGACGCTCCCCCACAGCGGCGTCGTCCCGCTCACCAGTGCATAGGCGGTGACCATGACCGCGACGGACACGAGGGTGAGCCGCCACCCCGACCGGAAGACCAGGCCGAGGCCGACGGCCAGCCCGACCACCGCCACCCACGACACCCAGTAGGACGGCACGGCCTCCCACCCGCCGCGGTCCGTGCCGACGCCGGCGACCTCGCCGACGAGTGCCGCCGAGGACGGGTCGACGTGCAGCCCGGTCAGCGCGCTCCCCGACGCGATGCCCGCCGCCATGAACCCGAGCATGATGAGCCCCTGCACGAGCCGCGAGGACCCGGTCACGATGTCGGCCGCGGTGAGCTCGAGCAGGGCGTTGGTGATGAGGGCTCCCGGCACGAACACGGCCACGGGGGCGCACACGGCGAAGAGCGGGACGTGGTCGAACCCGGTGCCGGCGGCGACGAGCCCGACGATGGTCGTGGACACGAAGGCCGCGAGGAACGGGATGATCGCCACGGCCTCGCGGAAGCGACGGAGCACGAGCCCGATCACACCGACGAGTGCTCCGACGGCCAGTGCCACGAGGATCGCCCACCACGGGCACCGGAACACGACCGCGAGTCCGGCCGAGGTCAGGGCGTTGCCGAGGATCCACGGCAGTGCCGGCGGTGGGACGGTCCCGGCGCGGATCACACGAACGCGTGCGGGGATCTCGGCGAGGGCGATCGAGCCGCTCTCGAGGCCGAGGACGAGCCGGTTCGCCCGGGCGGCCTGGCGGCTCGAGAGCTCGACGCCCTCGGCGTTGACGATGGTGGCGGCGCCGGTGGCGACCTCGCTCACCATGACGAGGGCGGGGAGGACCCCGACGGCGAGCGTTGGCCCGACCCCGGCGGCGTCGCGGGCCTTCTCGAGCGCCGAACGGACGTCGGTCACCGAGCTGCCGGCGTCGAGGAGGAGGGCGCCCAGCGTGCCGAGCAGCATGCCGGTGGGGACGGTCTCGCCGTCGACCACCTCGACGTGGGCCTCGGGTCGGCCGAGGGCGTTCCGCAGGTTCGCGAGCGCGCTTCCGAATCCGACCACGAGACTCGATCGTAGTGCCGGGTCGTCCGCGCCGGATCGGGACGCGCACCGAGACTCGGCCGGGCGGACACTTTCGTGCCAGCATCGACGTGAGAGTGTCCGCGGGGCCGAGTCTCGGCCGGCCGCTCGTCGTACCCCCGGTGGGACTCGAACCCACAACTCGGCGATTTTAAGTCGCATGCCTCTACCGATTGGGCCACGGGGGCGGGCCGCAACAGCCTACCGACGAAGACGAGGCGGCCACCCCGTGGGGTGACCGCCTCGTCTGGAACGTGTCGCTACTTGGCGTCCGCCTCGGCCTTCACCGGCTCGGCGTCGTTCGAGACGTCCTTCGCCGGCTCGCCGTACGCGGGACCGGCCGCACCGGCGGGCTTGCCCTCTTCCGGAGCGGTGGTCGGCTTCGACGCCTCGACCGGTGCCGCGGGGGCCTCGGCTGCGGGCTTCGGACGGGACGCGAACGCCTCGAACGCGGCGCGCGGGGTCTCGCGGTCGTCGAGCGACGCGATGTCGCGGCCGAGGAAGAAGCCACCGACCCAGTCGCCGATGACGCGCCACTTGCGCTCCCACGACGGCATCGCCAGGCCGTGGTAGCCGCGGTGGGCGCCCCAGGCCAGGAAGCCCTTCATGGCGAACTTGCCGGACTGGAAGACGCCGATGCCGAGACCGAGGCCGGCGACGGCACCGAGGTTCTCGTGCTTGTAGTCGGCCGTCGCCTCGCCGCGGATCGTCGCGACGAGGTTCTTCGCGAGCTGCTTCGCCTGGCGGACGGCGTGCTGGGCGTTCGGCACGCAGAACCCGCCGACGCCGCCACCGGTGAGGTCCGGCACGGCCGCGACGTCACCACAGGCCCACGCGTCGGCGATCACGCCGTTGTCGTCGACCACGCGCAGGTCGGGCTGCACGCGGATGCGGCCACGCTGCTCGAGCGGGAGGTCGGTGCCCTTGACCATCGGGTTCGCCATGACACCGGCGGTCCAGATGATGAGGTCGGACTCGATCTTCTCGATCGCGCCGTCGTTGGTCTTGAGCTCGCAGACGCCGCCGACCGCCGAGGCCAGCTGCGTCTCGAGGTGCACCGTGGCGCCGCGCTGCGCGAGGTTCTTGAGCACCCAGTGCGACGTCTCGAGCGACACCTCGGGCATGATGCGGCCCATCGCCTCGACGAGGTGGAAGTGCGTGTCGTCGAACGACAGCTCGGGGTAGCTCTTGAGCAGGTCGGAGACGAACGAGCGGAGCTCGGCGAACACCTCGATGCCGGCGAAGCCACCACCGACGACGACGACGGTCAGCAGGCGGTCACGCTCCGGGCCGGCCGGCAGGGTCGCTGCCTTGTGGAAGTTCGTGAGGATCTTGTCGCGGATCGCCGCGGCCTCTTCGATCGTCTTCAGGCCGATCGCCTCGTCGGCGACGCCCGGGATCGGGAAGGTACGCGAGACCGCACCCGCGGTCATGACGATCTGGTCGTAGGACTCCTCCCACGCCTCGCCCTCGGCCGGGGTGATCGTCGCCGTCTTGCGCGCGTGGTCGACCTTCGTGACCTTGGCGGTGACGACGCGCGTCTTCTTGAGGTGACGGCGGTGGGAGACGACGGCGTGACGCGGCTCGATGGAACCGGCGGCGACCTCGGGGAGGAACGGCTGGTACGTCATGTACGGCAGCGGGTCGACCATGACGACCTCGGCTTCGCCCTGACGAAGGTGCTTCTCGAGCTTCCAGGCGGTGTAGAAGCCGGCGTAACCGCCGCCGACGACGAGGATCTTGGGCACGGTGGATGATCTCCTTGGAGTGGGGTGGTTGCCGGGAGGCTGGTCAGAATTCGCCGCCACCCGCCCCGACTCCGGCGTCTGCTCCCTCATCATACGCCCGGCACTCACACCGGGCAGGCGACCAGTTCGCGCGCTCGAGCGCGAGGTCGCCGATGGGGTTGACGCCGGGTCCGGCGGCGAGGGCGTGGCCGACGAGGGCGTGCAGGCACTTCACGCGGGTGGGCATGCCACCGGCGGTGATGCCGTCGATCTCGTCGACGTGCTCGATCGACTCGCGATCGGCGAGGTAGGACTCGTGCGCCGCGCGGTACTGCTCGGCGACGGTCGGGTCCTCGAGCAGGGCTGCCAGCTCGGGCATGACCTGGTTGGCCTCGAGGGTGCTGACCGCAGCGGTGGCCGCGGGATGGCACAGGTAGTACAGCGTCGGGAACGGGGTACCGTTCGACAGCCGGGGCTTCGTGGACACGACGGTGGGGTTGCCACAGACGCAGCGAGCAGCGATCCCGATGACGTCACGCGCCGGTCGGCCGAGCTGCGCCGAGACGACCTGGATGTCGCGTTCGGAGGGCGGGTCGAAAGGAGGGGTCGTCACGGGTACGTGAGCCTACCGGAGTCCCGCGCGTCGTCCTACTTCGTGTCGCCGGTGCCGGAGACGTCCGGTGCGACGAGCTGCTGCGTGGTCTCGTCGGTGAGCCCCGAGGTCAGCACGGACGACAGCATCGCCTGCACCCAGTCGACCTTCGGCGTCTGCACGGTCGAACTCACGGGCGTGCCGGAATCGGTCGTCGGCGTCGACTCGGCCTTCCGGTTCTCGCTGCCCATCACGAGGTAACTCTCCTCGCCCGGGTACACGTAGAGCAGTCGGTCCCGAGCCTGCGCCTCGATGTACGCGGGGTCGTCCCAGCGCGCGACGTCCTTCTTCTTCTGGGCGACGTCGGCCTTCTGGCTCGCGACCTCGCGCTGCTGCTGGGCGATCTGCTCCTGCTGCTGGATCAGGGTCCGGAGTGACGGTGCGAGCACGACGACGAACAGCACGATGATGGCCAGCATGAGCAGGCTGAACCCGGAGAACCGGATCGAGCGGTACCACGGCTGCTCGGACGAGCCGCCCTCGGGCAGCGCCACGGGGACTCGGCGGACACGGGGCTTCTGGCTGGGCACGGTCCGACGATAACCCGCCGGCGGCCCTGCTGGCGGTCGGCACGCGGCCGTTCGGCGCCCTCTCAGCGGGCGATCCAGGAGGCTCGGCGCACCCCCGGAACGCTGCCAGCGCCCGGCACGCGGTCGCGCAACCCGCCGCGGGCGATCCGCTGAGGTCGCACGATCGGTCGCCCGCGTCCGGCTGAAGCGGCAGTTCGTGCGACCTCGACGGTCGGCGCGCGGCATGCCGTGCGACCTCGGCGCCCGAACGACGAGACGCCGCCCTCCCGGAGGAGGACGGCGTCTCGCGGAGGCGCTGGGTTACAGGGAAGCCGAGCGCGGGAAGGCCGAGCGGCCCGCGTAGACCGCGGCGTCGCCGAGCTCTTCCTCGATGCGGAGCAGCTGGTTGTACTTCGCGACACGGTCCGAGCGGGCCGGGGCGCCGGTCTTGATCTGGCCACCGTCGACCGCGACCGCGATGTCCGCGATCGTGGTGTCCTCGGTCTCGCCGGAGCGGTGCGACAGGATCGCCGTCATGCCGTGGCGCTGCGCGAGGGAGACGGCGTCGAGGGTCTCGGTCAGGGTGCCGATCTGGTTCACCTTGACGAGGATCGAGTTCGCGGCCTTCTCGTCGATGCCCCGCTGCAGGCGCGTCGGGTTCGTGACGAACAGGTCGTCACCGACGATCTGCACCGTGTCGCCGAGCTCGGCGGTCAGGTGCGACCAGCCGGCCCAGTCGTCCTCGGCCAGCGGGTCCTCGATCGTGGCGAGCGGGTAGTCGCGGACGAGCTCGGCGAAGTAGGCCGTGAACTCCTCGCCGGAGAGCTGCTTGCCCTCGAACGCGTACTTGCCGTCGTGGAAGAACTCGGTGGAGGCGACGTCGAGGCCGAGCGCGATGTCCTTGCCCGGCGTGAAGCCGGCCTTCTCGATCGCGGCGAGCAGGAAGTCCAGCGCGGCGCGGTTGGACGCGAGCTCCGGGGCGAAGCCGCCCTCGTCGCCCAGGCCGGTCGCGAGGCCCTGCTTCTTCAGCTCGCCCTTGAGCGCGTGGTAGGTCTCGACGCCCCAGCGGAGCGCCTCGGAGAAGGACTCGGCGCCGTAGGGCACGAGGAAGAACTCCTGGATGTCGACGTTGGTGTCGGCGTGCGCGCCACCGTTGACGACGTTCATGAGCGGGACGGGCAGCGTGTGCGCGTTCGGACCGCCGAGGTAGCGGAACAGCGGCAGGTCGGCCGAGTCGGCGGCCGCGCGTGCGACGGCGAGCGAGGCACCGAGGATCGCGTTCGCACCGAGGCGCGACTTGTTCTCGGTGCCGTCGAGCTCGATGAGCGCGGCGTCGACGAGGCGCTGGTCGGTGGCGTCGAAGCCCTCGAGCGCCGGACCGATCTCATCGAGGACCGCGTCGACGGCCTTGAGGACGCCCTTGCCGCCGTAGCGGGAAGCGTCGCCGTCACGGAGCTCGTACGCCTCGAACGCACCGGTGGAGGCGCCGGACGGGACGAGTGCGCGCGAGACGACCCCGTCGTCGAGCAGGACCTCGACCTCGACCGTCGGGTTGCCTCGGGAATCGAGGACTTCGCGTGCGCCTACGGCGTCGATCTGGGCCACGGGGTACTCCCTACACGTTCGGTTGTGGTGATTGCGGAGTCGATCCTAGCGAGGCGCGGGTGAACACGAGGCGTGCATGACGGGCGACTGTGGAGAACTCACGCCAGCGGGCGGAAGTCCACACCCTCGAGCGAGTGTGTGTCGGCACCCACTGAGGCGAACGCGTCGAACCCCTGCGCGACGAGTCCCGCGAGGAGGTTCTTCATGTTCTTCGTGCGTCGCTCGAGCCGGACACGACGGTGCCCCTCGAGCGCTTCCGCCTTGAGCGCCGCGAGCCGGACCGGGTCGACGTCCTTGTCGTACACGAGCACGACGGCGTCGGACTCGGCGGACTCGGGGAGCGTGACGAGGTCGACGAGCCGCTCGAACCCGAGGGAGAACCCGACCGCGGGCACGTCCTGCCCGAGGAACCGGCCGATCATGCCGTCGTAGCGCCCACCACCGCCGAGGCTGTAGCCGAAGTCGGGGTGCGCGACCTCGAAGATCGTGCCCGTGTAGTAGCCCATGCCACGGACGAGTGTCGGGTCGAAGCGCAGGTCGACGCCCGGGAGCGCCGAACGGAGTCGCTGCAGGTCCTCGAACGCGTCGGCGTCGAGCCACGTGGCTCCCCCGACGGCGTCCCAGTCGGCGGCCTCGAGCGTGCGGATCGTGTCCTCGAGCCCGGGGAGCTCGACGCCGACGGTCTCGCGGAGTTCTGCCGCCACGCCGTCCGGCCCGATCTTGTCGAGCTTGTCGATCGTGATGAGCGCACGGTCGGCGGCGGTCGGCTCGGTGATCCCCCACGACCCGAGGAGCGCGAGGAGGATCCGGCGGTCGTTGATCCGGATCGTGGTGCCCTGGATCCCGAGCGCGTCGAGGGCAGCGGTCGTCGCCCGGATGAGTTCGATCTCGGCGAGCTGCCCGGGCTCACCGAGGATGTCGATGTCGCACTGCACGAACTGCCGGTAGCGCCCCTTCTGCGGGCGTTCGGCACGCCAGACCGGGGCGATCTGCACCGACCGGAACACCGACGGCAGTTCGGCCCGGTGCGTGGCGTAGAAGCGCGCGAGGGGCACGGTGAGGTCGAACCGCAGCCCGAGGTCGGCGAGGTCGAGCGGCGCACCGGCGCGTTGCAGGTCCTCGGTGGAGAGCCCGCGCTTCATGACCGCGAACGCGAGCTTCTCGTTGTCGCCGCCGAGGCCCGAGTGCAGGCGGGCGGCGTCCTCGACGACCGGGGTCTCGATCTCGTCGAACCCGTGGCGCGCGTACACGTCGCGGATCACGCCCAGGACGTGCTCGCGCCGGGCCTTGTCTGCCGGGAGGAAGTCACGCATACCACGGGGAGCCGTCACGGTCGGAGCCATGGATCGATTCTGGCAGATCGACCTCCCCGGCTTGCACACGTTCCGACCGACTGATATTCTTCATCCAGAACCTCGGTTCGGCGGGTGCCTGATCCATCCGACGGACCGATCGCGTGGGCAACGTGCTGCAGTGTGCCCCGCGGTTCGAGTGGGCTGCTCCATCGGCACCGCATCCCTGGTGGTGCCGTCGGCCCGCTCGCGGGCGTCCTCCTTTTTTCGGGTTGGGAGGACGCCCGCACTTCCCTCGCCCGCGGCCCCAGCACCGCGCAACCGCACTCGCACCGCGCACCGCGCACCCGCACCGCTCGGGCGCGGCAGGTCGCCTCACTCTCCGACGCGGCCGGCCGACTCCAGCTCCACGACCGCGGCACGCAGACTGGCGATCGGGTCGATCCCGGTGCCACGCGCCTCCGCGATCATCGCGAGCACGGCGGTCCCCCACCCGGCGTCCACGACGGCACCACCGGCGCCTTCCACCCGCGCATCCCGACCGGGACCCGTGTCCGGAACCGCACCGGCGTCCGGAACCGCACCCGCGGCCCTCGATCGCGCCCCCGCACCCGCAGTACCAGCGTCCGGGACGCCACCCGCGCCTCCCGACCGCGCCCCCGCGCCCGCCGCCGCGACGACGGAGGCGACGACCGCGTCGGAGTCCCCCCGTTCCTCCAGGCGTTCCAGCAGCTTCACGGCCCGCTCCATCGGCGGCATCGCCCGGGGGACCCCGTCGAAGACGCTCCGCCGCGAGGACTTCTCCGCAGCCTTGGCCGCCCGCCAGACGCGCACGACGTCCTCCTCGGTGTCCGCCCGCTCGTCCCCGAACACGTGCGGGTGCCGGCGCACCATCTTGTCCCGGGCGCCGGCGGCCACGTCCTCGAGGTCGAACGACTCCGCGAGTCCCGCGTGGAGGACCACCTGGTAGAGCACGTCGCCGAGCTCCTCGCGGAGTTCGTCGTCATCCCCGGAGTCGATCGCGTCGACGAGCTCGTACGACTCCTCGACCGCGTACCGCGCCAGCGAGGCATGGGTCTGGGCGCGGTTCCAGACGCACCCTCCGGCGGGGTCGAGCAGGCGGTCGACGACGGTGACGAGGTCCGAGACGGCGGTCATGCGGTCATCGTGCCACGCAGCACACGGTGGACGCCGCGGAAGGGCGGCCGGTATGCTGTACGTGGCGTGTCGGGAAGTCTGGTCGACGATCTCCCACCCGACCCTTCTCCGACGGAGCTCCATGCCGGCAATCGTCCGTTCCCCCCGCTTCAGCGCCATCGCACTCCTCACCGCGGCCGTCCTCGGGCTCGTCGTGGCGAACTCGCCGCTCGGCCCCGGCCTCGAGCACCTCTTGCACGTGCACGCCCCGTGGGGTGCGGTCGGACTCGACCTCTCGGTGTCGCACTGGATCAGCGACGGGCTGCTCGCGGTGTTCTTCCTGCTCGTGGCGATCGAGCTGAAGCACGAGCTCGTCGCCGGTGAGCTGTCGAACCCGAAGACGGCGGTCATCCCCGCCATCGCGGCGGTCGGCGGGGTGCTCGTCCCGGCCGGCATCTACCTCGTCGTGACGACGGGGACGCCGTACGGGCACGGGTGGCCGATCCCGACCGCGACGGACATCGCCTTCGCGCTCGGCGTCCTGGCGATGTTCGGTCGCGGGCTGCCCTCGACGCTCCGGGTGTTCCTGCTGGCCCTGGCGGTGCTCGACGACCTCATCGCGATCATCATCATCGCCGTCGTCTTCGCGCACGACACCGACTTCCTCGCGCTGGCCGGCGCCGTCGTCGTGCTCGCGCTCTTCTGGCTGCTCGGCAAGGCCCTGCGCCCCGGGCGTCCCGGCCAGGCCTGGGTCATCGCGGGCATGGTCGTGCTCGGTGTCCTCACGTGGTGGCTCGTGTACCACTCGGGCGTGCACGCGACGATCGCGGGCGTGGCGCTCGGGCTCGTCCTGCCGCGCCGCCCCGGGCACACGCTGCACGAGAACGTCGAGCCGTGGTCGAACGCGATCGTCCTGCCGGTGTTCGCCTTCGCGTCGGCCGCGGTGGTGGTGCCCGCCGTCGGCATCGGGGAGCTCTCGCCGACGTTCTGGGCGGTGGTGCTCGCGCTGCCGGTCGGCAAGGTGATCGGCATCACGCTGTTCGGGGCGGTCGCGACCCGGATCTTCCGGGCGCCCGGCCGCTCGACGCTGTCGTTCTGGTCGATCGTCACGGTGGGGGTGCTCGGCGGGATCGGGTTCACGGTCTCGCTGCTCATGAACGAGCTCGCCTTCGCCCGCAACGAGGAGATCCTCGACGAGGGTGTGCTCGCCGTCCTCGTCGGCTCGGGCATCGCGATCGTGGCCTCTGCCGTCGTGGTCAGCCTGCGGGCGCGTCGGTACCGGGCGCGGCGGGAGCTCTCCGAGGCCGAGGCGAGCGAGTAACGGGGTCGCGCGGGTCCGAGCGCGTCCCGCGGGGTGCTGTCCCGGAACGACATCGTCGCCGTCGTACGACGACCACGATGTCGTTCGTTGCACGCGCGCACTCTTGCACGCGCGCTCGGGCGACGTTGTCGCTGTCGTACGACACCGACAACGTCGCATCGAGTCCGCACCGAACAGCGCGCACGCCCGCACGCGCCCGCCCGCGCGCGCACCGTCGCCACGCAGGCGCGCGACGCCAGCCCGCCCGACTACGCCGCCGGCGTCTCCGCCGGCGCCTTCGACGCCCCGTACACGGCCGTCAGGATGCTCTCCACCCACTGGATGAGCGCAGCGTCCGGCAGGGTCTCACCGTGCGGCTTCGGCAGCGGGATGCTCGCCGCGTCCTGCTGCGGGAACCACCGGGCTCCCGGGAACATCCGCTTGAGCCGCACCTGCGCCGAGTCGGCGAGCTCCTTGCCCGCGACCCGCAGGTTCGACCCCATCACGACGACGTCGGAGAGCCCGACCTGCTGCGCCATCCGGCGGAGGCGTGACACCTCGACCAGGGTGAGCACGGCCTGCGGCGGCTGGCCGTACCGGTCGGTGAGCTCGTCGAGGACCATGTCGATGCCCTCGGCCTGCGCCGCGGGGGCGGAGGCGGCGGAGAGCTTCTGGTACGCCTCGAGCCGGAGCCGCTCGGACTCGACGTAGTCGTCCGGGATGTGCGCGTCGACGGGGATCTCGAGCCGGAGCTCGGTCTGCCCCTCGGCGACGTCCCCGCGGAACTGCGAGACGGCCTCGCCGATCATGCGCAGGTAGAGGTCGAACCCGACGCCCGCGATGTGGCCGGACTGCTCCCCGCCGAGCAGGTTGCCCGCCCCGCGGAGCTCGAGGTCCTTCATGGCGACCTGCATGCCCGCGCCGAGCTCGTTGTTCGCGGCGATGGTCTCGAGGCGGTCCTGTGCGGTCTCGGACAGGGGCTTCTCGGCGTCGTAGAGGAAGTACGCGTACCCGCGCTCACGCCCTCGGCCGACACGACCGCGCAGCTGGTGCAGCTGCGACAACCCGTACTTGT
Source organism: Curtobacterium sp. SORGH_AS_0776 (assembly GCF_031453355.1). Taxonomy (NCBI): domain Bacteria; kingdom Bacillati; phylum Actinomycetota; class Actinomycetes; order Micrococcales; family Microbacteriaceae; genus Curtobacterium; species Curtobacterium sp. SORGH_AS_0776. The sequence goes on along the minus strand of NZ_JAVIYU010000001.1, from coordinate 1,687,046 downwards.
CCGCCTTGTCGATGATGAGCGTGTTCGCGTTCGCGATGTCGAGGCCGGTCTCGATGATGGTGGTCGAGACGAGGACGTCGAACCGGCGCTCCCAGAAGTCGACCATCACCTGCTCGAGCGTCGACTCGGACATCTGCCCGTGCGCGACGGCGATGCGGGCGTCGGGGACGATCTCGGCGAGGTGCGCGGCGACGGACTGGATGTCCTTCACGCGGTTGTGCACGTAGAACACCTGTCCCTCGCGCAGGAGCTCGCGGCGGATGGCGGCGGCGACCTGCAGGTCGGACTGCGGCCCGACGAAGGTGAGGATCGGGTGGCGGTCCTCGGGTGGGGTGGCGAGGGTGGACATCTCGCGGATGCCGGTGACCGCCATCTCGAGCGAACGCGGGATCGGCGTCGCGGACATCGCCAGGACGTCGACGTTCGTCTTGAGCTTCTTGAGCTGGTCCTTGTGCTCGACGCCGAACCGCTGCTCCTCGTCGATGATGACCAGGCCGACGTCCTTGAACTGGATGCCCTGCGACAGGATCCGGTGGGTGCCGATGACGATGTCGACCGTGCCGTCGGCGAGGCCCGCGATGGTCTCCTTCGACTCCTTCTCGGTCTGGAACCGGCTGAGGGCGCGCAGGTGCACGGGGAAGCCGGCGAAGCGCTCCTGGAAGGTCTCCATGTGCTGGCGCACGAGGAGCGTCGTGGGGACGAGCACGGCGACCTGCTTGCCGTCCTGCACGGCCTTGAACGCGGCGCGGATCGCGACCTCGGTCTTGCCGTAGCCGACGTCGCCGGAGAGCAGGCGGTCCATCGGGATCGGCCGCTCCATGTCGCGCTTGATCTCGTCGATGGTGGTGAGCTGGTCGGCGGTCTCGGCGAACGGGAACGCCTCTTCCAGCTCGCGTTGCCACGGCGTGTCCGGGCCGAAGGCGTGCCCCTTCGACGCCATCCGCGCGGAGTAGAGCTTCACGAGGTCGACGGCGATGTCGCGGACGGCCTTGCGCGCCTTCGACTTCGCCGAGGCCCAGTCCGAGCCGCCCATCTTCGACAGGGTCGGGGACTCGCCGCCGACGTACCGCGAGAGCTGGTCGAGCTGGTCGGTGGGCACGAAGAGCTTGTCGCCCGGGTACCCGCGCTTCGACGGCGCGTACTCGAGCACGAGGTACTCGCGCTGGGTCTTCACCGCGTTGCGGCCGCCGGAGCTCACCTCGCGCGAGACGAGCTCGACGAACTTGCCGATGCCGTGCGTGGCGTGCACGACGACGTCCCCGGGCTTGAGCTGCAGCGGGTCGACGACGTTCTTGCGCCGGCTCGCGAGCTTCTTGACGGTGCGCGCGCCCTGCTGGACGCTGCGGCCGTAGAACTCGGCCTCGCTGAGGACGGCGATGCGCGGATCCGGGGTGGCGAAGCCGTGCTCGACGGTGGCGGTCGTGACGACGGCGACGCCGGGCTCGGGAGGCGCGGTGACGGTTTCGGCACGGGCGGCGACCCCCGCGTCGGCGAGCACCTGCACCGCCCGTTCGACCAGTCCCTGGCCCTGGGCGGTCACCACGACGGCCCACCCGTCGTCGGTGAGCTGCTTCACGTGCGCGATCGCGCCGTCCGCGCTGCCGGCGAAGCTCGGGATCGCCTCGGCCCGGACGCGGATGTAGTCGCCCGCCTCGGCCACGGCTTCGGCGTCGGTGAGCACGCGCTCGGCGTCGCCCTCGTCCAGCCCGGAGTCGAACGGGGAGACCGTCCACCAGGTGCGCTGCCCGCGGCCGTTCTTGAGCTGCTGGACGGTGAGGAAGTTGCCGGCGTCGAGGTCGATCGGCGCCTGCGCACCGGCGACCGCGGCGCTCCACGCGGCCTGCAGGAACTCGGTGTTCGTCTCGGCGAGGCTGTGCGCGCGGCCGCTCACCCGCTCGGGCGAGAACACCGCGATGACGGAGTCGTCCGGCAGGTAGTCCGTGACCGGCACGAGGTCCTGCACGAGCGCGGGGGCGAGGGACTCCATGCCCTCGACCGGGATCCCCTCGGCGATCTTCGCGAGCATCTGGGAGAGGTTCGGGAACTCGTGCAGCATCTCGCGCGCCCGCTGCCGGACGTCGTCGCTCAGCAGGAGTTCGCGCGAGGCCGTGAGCTCGACGGAGCCGAGGTCGTCGTCAGTCGTGCGCTGGTCGGCAACGGAGAAGGCCTTGATCGCCTCGATCTCGTCGCCGAAGAAGTCGACGCGGACCGGGTGGTCGGCCGTCGGCGGGAAGACGTCGAGGATGCCGCCGCGCACGGCGAATTCACCGCGGCGGGTGACGAGATCGACCCGGGCGTACGCCATGTCCACGAGCTGCCCGGCGATGGTGCCGAGGTCGTTGCCGCGGGACTCGGTGCGGAGGGCGATCGGCGCGAGGGAGGTGAGGTTGCCCGCGATCGGCTGCAGCGCCGCCCGGACGCTCGCCACCACCACGGTCGTGCGGCGCTCGGCCACGGGGGCGTCCTGCCACGCGGCGAGCTTCCGGAGGGTCGCGATGCGCGTGCCGACGGTCTGCGCGCTCGGGCTGAGCCGTTCGTGCGGCAGGGTCTCCCACGCGGGGAACTCGAGGACCTCGGCATCGGGGAGGTAGCTGCCGACCGATGAGCGGACGGCCTCGGCCTCGCGCCCGGTGGCCGTGATCACGAAGACGCACTGTGGCCCGGTGCGTTCGGCCAGCAGGGCGCCGAGCAGTGGCACGCGCAGACCGTCGACGACCGAGAAGTCGGCGTCACGGGGTGCGGCGCGGAGGACGCGATCGAACGCGGAGGCGCGCGTGAGCGCAGGGATGATGCCCGAGATCGTCACTCAGCAGATGGTACCGGCGGCCCCCGACACTCGTGCAGCCGTGCGCGGGCGGCGAACACGCAGGTGTCGCGGCAGCCGGGGTCAGTGCCGTCGGTCGGTCGGCCTCGTCGTCCGTCGCCAGAGCAGCAGCAGCATGCCGGAGGCGATCCCGGCCACCGCGACCAGGGCGAGCGCGCCGGTCGGCCCGGGGGCGCCCGTACTGGCGAGCGTCCCGCGGACCGCGGCGGTGCCCTCGGCGTCCGGGTCCGGGGCGGCGACCGCCGACGGCGCGGGGGCCGGGACGTTCCGGGCATCGGGAGCAGATGCCACGGGCGTGCTGCTCCCCGTGTCCGGACGCGGGTCGGCCGGAGACGACGCACCGGGCGCCGGCACAGCGCCCGACGGCGACGGTGCCGGTGCCGGTGCCGGGCCCCCGGGCGACGGTGACGGTGCAGGTGCAGGTGTCGGCGCCCCGGTCGACGGCGACGGTACCGGCGCTGGCGCTGGCGTCCCGGCCGAGGGCGGGGCCGGGGTGCCGCCCGACGACGGCGGCACCGTCCCGGTCTCCCCGGACGGTGGTTCCGCTCCCCCGACCGGCGTCGCCTCGACCACGCGGCGCTGGTTGTAGTCGGCCACCGCGATCCGGTCCCCGGGCCCGACCGTCACGGCCGTCGGGTTCATCATCGGCGACCCGTCCGGCGCACCCGACAACGCGACCGCCCAGTCGCCGTCCTGCCGCACGTACACCCGCCCACCGCCGTTGTCGCCCACGACGACCGAGCCGTCCGCCAGCAGGGCGACCCCGCGTAGGCGCACCCGTCCCTGGTCGTCGCGGACGGTGCCGAGGGAGGTCACCGTCCCGGTGCGGCGCTCCACCTGCCAGACGCCGTCCGTGCTGCCGTCCGCCACCGTCAGCACGGAGCCGTCCGCCGACAGTGCGACGCCGGCCGGATCGGTCCACGGGCCGTCGACCGCGCGCCAGACGGGATCGGACGCGGAGGTGTCCGTCTCCCAGAGCGCGCCGCTGCCGGGAGCGGTGGCGAAAAGCCGCGCGCCGTCCACGGCGAGTTCGGAGACCGCACGCGACGAGGGCCCGGGGAAGCGGCGCGCGACGTCGTGCCCGTCCACCACGGCGATCGTCCCGGGCCCGCCGGTCGTGGTGCGACGACCGGCTTCGGCCACGAGCAGTCGGCCGTCGTCCGCCTCGACCAGTGCGGACGGGTTCCACATCGACCGGTCGTCCGTGCCGAATGGGACCACGACCGACCACGTGCCGTCTGGGTCACGTCGGACGACGCCGTTCCCGGCGAAGTCGGCGACGAGGAGGGCACCGGAACGCGTGTACCGAACGTCGACGGGAGCGGAGAACGACGTCGCGGCACCGGGAGCGTCCGTGGTCGCCGTCGTCGGACTCCAGGTCGCCGCTGCCGCCGTGGCGGACGCTGACACGCCGAGCGCCGCAGCCGTACCGGTGACCGCGAGGAGCAGGACGACGCCGACCGCGGACGGCGACCACCATCGAGTCGGTGGACCGGACCGGTGCAGCGCCACGGGAAGACCCCCTCGTTCGTCGGGGATCGGGCATCCCCGGCCAGAACCTACCGACCACGGGGGACGCCGTGGTCCCCCAGTTCGGGGACCGAGCGCTCAGGACGGGGCGTGCACGCGCTGCTGTGCTGCGAGGAGCCCGAGGTCCGCGATCGCCTCGACCGCGTCGGCGCCGTCCGCCAGCAGGTTCGGCAGCGTCTTCTTCTCGGTCGGCGAGAAGTCACGCAGCACGTAGTCGGCCGGGTCCTGGCGCCCGGGGGGTCGGCCGATGCCGATCCGCACGCGGGTGAACTCGTTGGTCCCCGTGGCCTTGATGATGTCGCGCAGGCCGTTGTGCCCGCCGTGCCCGCCACTGCCCTTCAGGCGGACGGTGTCGAACGGCAGGTCCAGCTCGTCGTGCACGACGACGAGGTCGGCCGGGGTGGCGCTGTAGAACCCGAGCACGCTCGAGACCGGGCCACCCGAGGTGTTCATGAACGACCCGGGCTTGGCGAGCACCAGGCGGGGTCCCCCGGGAACCAGGCGCCCCTCGGCGACCTGGTTCGGGGTCTTGTGCTTCTTGAACGTCGCGCCCATGCGAGCGGCGAGTTCGTCGAGGACCATCTGGCCGACGTTGTGACGGTTGCCCGCGTAGCCGGGCCCGGGGTTCCCGAGCCCGACCACGACGAGCGTCTTGCCTGTCATCAGCGTCGGCCAGATGTCCGCGGAGGGGTGTTACTCGGAGTCGGCCGGGGCGGAGCCGCCCTCGGTGCCGGACTCGGCGCCCGCCTCGGCAGCGGCCTCGTCGGCGGCGTCGTCGTCGGCGGTGCCACGCGGGGTGACGATCGCGACGACGAGTGCCTCGGCGTCGGTCTCGAGCTCGGCGCCCTCGGGGAGCTGGAGCTGCGAGGCGTGGATCTGCGTGCCGTCCTCGAGGCCCTCGACGTCGACGACGACGTGCTCGGGGATCGAGGTGGCGAGCACCAGGAGCGAGACCGTGTTGAGGTCCTGCACGTGGATGGTGCCGGAGAAGGACTCGCCCTCGACGACGACGGGCACGTCGACCGTGACCTTCTCGCCGCGGCGCAGGACCACGAGGTCGATGTGCTCGATGATCTGGCGCACCGGGTCACGCTGGACGTCCTTGACGAGGGCGAGCTGGGCCGCACCCTCGATGTCGAGGTCGACGACCGCGTTGGCGGTACGGACGAGCAGCATGGTCTCGTGGCCGGGCAGCGTGATGTGCTTCGGCTCGGTGCCGTGGCCGTAGACGACCGCGGGGATCTTGTCGGCGGCACGGAGCTTGCGAGCAGCGCCCTTGCCGAACTTGGTGCGGACTTCCGCTGCGAGCTTGGTGTAGTCGGCCATGGTGTCTCCTGGTCTCGGGGACGACACCGGGGTGCCGGCATCGTGGGGGTCTGTGGTGTTGCAACTCGAACGCGTGCACGCGTGAGGAACGTTCCCAAGCTGGGCCGGGTCTCCCACCGCGTCGATCACGGCCGCGCATGCGCGGCCCTCGCCGAAGTCAGTCACCGAGTCTAGCAGGACCGATCCGGGCGTGTCGCACCGTGCCCTGGACGTCGGCGCAGGCGGCCTGGAGGCGCGGTGCGGGCCCGCACCGCGCCTCCAGGACGCAGGTGGTCGCGTCAGTGGCCCGCCGCTTCGGCGCCCTCCGGCACCTTGAGGAAGGACAGCACCACGAACGCGAGCACGTAGAGGCCGACGAACGTCCAGACGACGCCGCCGGGGCCGCCCCAGGGCAGCACGGCGCTGACGACGGCGTTGCCGAGGAAGGTCGCACCACCCGCTGCGGTGGCGTACATGGCCATCGCGGCGCCACGGCGCTCCTCGCCGGCGAAGGCGGGGACGATCGCGCCCATCGGCGTGAACCCGGCGAGCATGATGCCGAAGACGGTGCCGGCGGCGGTCGCCAGCCAGAAGCCCCACTCGGAGCCGGCCGGCACGAGGTGCGGGACGTACCACCACGCGAGCAGGCCGATCGCCGAGGCGCCGATGCCGAACCACTTCACGGTGCGGATCCAGCCGATGCGGTCGCCGAGGGCGCCGAAGAACGCGTTGAACAGGATGTTGCCGGCGTAGACGATCACGGTCATCGTCAGCCACTTCGACTGGCCCCAACCGAGCTCCGTGCCGATGATCGCGGGCATGATCACGAACATGCCGAACTCCGGGGCGGTGTTCACGAGCCGGATGAGGACCGCGAGCAGGACCTTCGGGCGCTTGACGCAGACCTCGATGCCGCTCGCGATCACCCGGGCGGCGGAGTGCGAGCGCGGCGCGATCCGACCGAGGCCGGTGGGCTCGTGCACGCCGAACCGGACGATCGCCCAGCCGACCGCGACGAGGAGCAGCGACAGCGCCATCGACCAGGTCTCCCCGGTGTGGCCGCCGCCGAACGCGGGGATGGTGCCGATCGCGATGAGCGAGCCGAGCGTCGGCAGGCCGCCCGTGAAGACCACGTAGAACCAGCCGACGGCGGTGGCGTTCCGCTCGCGGGCGACCGTGTGGTTCACCCAGCAGAGGAAGGAGAACGCGAACAGCGGGAAGCCGAGGCCCCGCAGGAAGTACGTCAGCGCGATGAGGCCGACCGAACCGGTGGGCAGCGCCGCGAGGAACGCGACCTGGAACACGACCCAGAGCACGGCGCCGATGGTCATCACCCGGCGCGGGCCCCACAGTTCGGACAGCACGCCGGCGAAGTACGACGCGACGAGGACCGCGACGCCGTAGAGGCCGATCACCATCGCGGCGCTGTCGACCCCGCCGGAACCGAGCGCGGCCGCGATGTGCGGGGAGATGAAGTTGGACTCGATGCCGTCGCCGGTCATGAAGACCAGGACGCCGAGGAAGCCCCAGCGAAGCGGGTGCGGGATGCCGAGGCGGGCGAGGAGTCCCTCGCGGGTGGCTGCCGGCGGTGGTGCGGCGGTGCCGAACTCGGGCGCGGTGACGCCGTGCGGCGGCGTGAGGGTGGTGGTGCGGGCGGTGCGGGGTTCCGACATGTGTCGTCTCTCCTGGAGGGGCCCCGGAGTGCTCGACCCGGCATCGCGGCATGTCTCCGGGGTGCGCCGCGCGCCGTGCAGCGCCTCGCCCGCGCAGTGGCTGCGGGTGGGGTGCTGCGTCGGCGATGATGCGAGTCCTGTACCCGGGCCGCCCGGTGCTGTCGTCGGGGCGGACCCGGCGGACCATCGCCGGCCCGAAGCATGGTGCCCGAGATTAGACCGCTCCAACGCAGTCCGTCAAGAACGACAACTGTTGGGTAACGATGTGGGCTCCGGGGCCGCTCGCAGAGTACTGGTCAGTCCACGTCGGACGGCGCCGCCGGTGCCAGGTCGCGGATGAACTCGTCGAGGTGCCGGTCGACCTCGCGTTGATCGGGCTCCGCCGCGCGCAGGACCGCGGCGTCCGAGGCCGTCACGTGCAGAAGCCGCTGCCACTCGGCGTCGTACAGCGCCTCGCGGTAGCCCGACGAGTCCTGGCAGGCGACGTCCCGCTCGGCGATCGCGACCTCGGCGTCCTGCACCGGCGTCGACACCAGGTTCGTGCCGTAGTCCATCCGCATCGACTGCGAGGGCATCTCGCTCGGCGCTCCGGGCAGGTCGCCGACGGCGGCGTCCGCCATGCACGTCCGCCAGCGCGCCGCTGCCGTCACGACCGTCTCGTCGTTCCGCGCGGCCGTCCCGGCGAGGAAGGTCAGACGCTTCGCGGTCATCGAGGCGCTCTGCACGCTGCCGTCCGCGTCGGCGGTCCCGACGGTGCGTTCGGCCTGGCGGAAACAGCGGGTGACGGCGGACTGCGAGGCGTCGGCGAAGGCGGCGTTCCGCTCCGGGTCGTCACCCCACGCGCGGCGGCCGTCCCGGTTCGCGCCGACGGTCGACGGCGCGTGGTAGCCCCGCGTCCGCGCGGTGTCCTCGTCGAGCGGGCGGGTCGACGACAGCGCCGGGGCCGGGTTGCCGCGCTCGGGGGGCTCCGCCGCATCCGAGGCCGCTTCGAGGCCGTCGAGGGTCGCCCACGGCGGCGGGAAGTCGATGCCCGCCTTCCGCAGACACGGCTGCATGACGAGGTCCTCGCCGTAGGAGGCCTTGTCCGACCCCGGCTGGACCCAACCGTCCAACGGCATCGCCCACGTGGCGACGTCCCGCTCGACGGTCGGCTCGATCGCTCGGTCCGCCGGTTCGGGGAGGGCGTGCACGACGCCGGCGCCGAGTCCGACGAGCACGAGGGCGAGGGTGCCGGTCTTCGCGGCACGGATGGTGAGTCGCATGGTTCCCCCTAGGCGCGGACGAGGCCGCGTTCGTGTGCGGTGATGACGACCTGGATGCGGTTCCGGAGTCCGAGCTTCGTGAGCACCGCGCGCACGTGGGACTTCACGGTCGCCTCGCTGAGGAACACGGCAGCGGCGATCTCCTGGTTGCTGAGCCCCTTCGCGATGAGCAGGAAGACCTCTCGCTCGCGGGCGGTCAGGGCGTCGAGGACCTCGTCACGTCGGTGCGTCTCGACGGGCACGCCCTGGGCGCGCAGGAGGTCGAGCGCCTCGGCCTCGGTCGGTGCCGGGCGCCCCTCGTGCACGTCGCGGATCGTGGCGGTCACGACGTCCGGGAGCGCGTCCTTCGTGAGGAACGCCGCCGCCCCGCCCCGGAGTGCGGCGAGCACCGCGTCGTCGCGGCGGATCGTGGTGAGGGCGACCACCCGGGGCCGGTCCTCGCCGGTCGCAGCCAGCCGGGCGAGCGTCTCGATGCCGTTCAGCACCGGCATGCGCAGGTCGAGCAGGAGGACGTCGGGCTGCACGGACGCGCACAGCTCCAGGGCCGCGGCGCCGTCCCCCGCGGTCCCCACGCAGGTCATGTCGGGCTGTGCGTCCAGGAGCATCTGCATGCCCGACGCGAAGAGTCGTTGGTCGTCGGCGACCGCCACGCGGACCGGGGTCACCGGGCCGCCTCCAGCTCGCCGACGACCGCCACGGGCAACCACGCGGTGACGACGAACTCGTGCTCCTCGTCGCCGGCCCCGGCCCGCAGCCACCCGCCGACCAGTCGGGCCCGCTCCTGCATCCCCGCGATGCCGGAACCGCGACCGTCCGCGACGACGAGCGGGACCGCCCCCGTCGACGTGACGACCACGCCGAGCCCGGGGCCCCGCCAGTCGAGGACGACCCGGACGGTCGCCGTGCGTCCCTGGTGCTTGAGCGCGTTGGTCAGGCTCTCCTGCACGATCCGGTGCACGGCGCCCTGCACGGCCGGAGCGAGGGAACCGGGCTCGCCGTGCTCCTCGAGGACGGCGTCCATGCCGAGCTCGCGCATGTCGGCGACGAGGTCGGGCAGGTGCGTCAGCCCGTGCGGCGCGTCGGGTCCGGTGCCCTGGATCCGCTCGACGAGTGCCCGGACGTCGCCGAGTGCGGAACGACTGACCTCGGCGATGTCCTGCAGTGCCCGGGAAGCGTGCTCGTCCCGCACCGCGATCGCCGCGGCCCCCTGCGCCTGCGACACCACGACGGCGAGCGAGTGGGCCAGCGAGTCGTGCACGTCGCGGGCGATCCGCGCGCGCTCCTGCTCGGCCCGCAACTCGGCGCTCGTGACCTCGGTCTCGTGCTCGGCCCGGGCCGTGCGGACCCGGGCGAGGCCGATCCGCCACGTCGCGCCGATCGCCACGCCGACCGCCCAGGCGATCCCGCTGCCGCCGGCGATGGTCAGCGCGAGGAACACCAGGTCCGAGCGGGTGCCCGCGGTGGACCCCGTCCAGGTCGCCCACACGTCCTGGTCCGCCGCGGAGGCGACCACCATCGCCCAGGCAGCGGCAGCGCTGCCGACGCCGAGCGCCGGGATCGCGAGCCACCGCAGGAGGTCGGAGCGTCCCGCCCCCACGATGCCGGCGACGATCGCGATCGCGAGGTACTCGGGCCAGACCGTCGCATCGGGGCGCGCGAGCAGCCGCAGCGCCTGCAGCAGTGGCACACCGGCGATCATCCCGAGCGCGGTCGCCGGCATCCAGGCCGCGAGCCCGATCGCGACCGCGAAGGCGACGAGGACGACGACGTGGTCGGCGTCCGTGCGGCTGGCCTCGGCGACGAGCCACAGCACGAGGTAGACGGCCCCGGCGATCGGGGCGACGAGGTGCCGTGCACGGCGACGGAGGAAGAAGCGCATGCGGCCGAGCGTAGGGGCGGTGTCCGGCGGGGAGCGAGCGCTGGAGGCGGCTTTCATCCGAGTGGATGAGGCTCGGCCAGTGGTCAGCGGCCGACCTCGCGTCGGTGTTGCTGGGCGGCCGCGAGGATTTCGCGGGCTCGGTCGCTCGTGGTCTCGGCATCGTCACGGGCGTGCCCGAGTCGCGTGACCTCGGCCGTGGCGTCGGCGAGCTGGCGTTCGAGGTCGGTCCGGCGGGCCTCGGCGGTCGCGAGGGCGTCCTCGGCCGCGTCGAGTGCGGCGTCGGCGTCGCGGGAGTCCGTCCGTGCGGCCGTCTCGGCCTCGCGCGCTGCGCGGCGTTCGGCGGCAGGGTCGGTCTCGCGTGAGGAGTCCGGGGCAGGCTCGCGGTCCGGCTCGCGGTCCGGCTTACGTTCGGGCTTGTGGCCCGGCTTGCGTTCGGGCTTGCGGTCGGGTTTCCGGGAGGCGCGGGTCTTCCCCGCCGCGCGTCTCCCCTCCGTGATGGGGATCGGCGCCGCGCCGCTCCCCGACCACGCATCGGGCACCGCATCGGGATCGGCGAGCGCCCCGTCGAGGTCCACGTCGTCGAACCCGGCGCTCTCGAGCGCGCGGGACGAGGAGCCCGGAGCGCACCGCGGCACCGGCGTGCGGGTCCGCCATCGCGGCCTCGATCGTCGCCCGCACCTGGTCGAGCACGGCCGGTGTCACCGGGTGCCCGGCATCGGACGCGAGGTCGGCACCGGCCTGCGTGAGCGCGTCGACCACGCCCGCTCGCTGACGCCGGAGCTTCCGGATGACGGTCGGGTCGGCGTCCGCCTGTGCCTGGCGGATGGCGGGTCCGAGGTCGACGGCCTCGTCCAGTGCGCCCTCGTGCGCCAGCAGGTCGATGACCCAGGCGGCCGGCGCCGGCTTCCGGAGGCCGCCGATCGCCGTCGCGAGGGCACGGTCGTCCTTCCGGACCGCCCGCTGACGAGCCGTCCGCTCGGCGACGAAGTCCGCGGGCGCGACGAGGAGCAGTTCCCTCGCCACGTCCGCGAACCCCATGCGGCCCAGCTTGCCCGCTACCAGTCGTGGACGGTGCCGTCGGCGAGGCGGTTGAAGGGCAGGTACGCCTGCTCGTAGGGGTACTTGCCCGCTTCGTCGACGTCGAGCGAGACCCCGAGGCCCGGCTCGTCGCCGGGGTGCAGGTACCCGTCGGTGAAGGTGAAGGTCTGCCGGAACACCTGGTTCGTCTTCGGGCCGTGCTGCATGTACTCCTGGATGCCGAAGTTGTGGATCGCCAGCCCGAGGTGCATCTGCGCCGCGAGGCCCACCGGCGAGATGTCGGTCGGCCCGTGGAACCCGGACTTGATCTGGTACATCGCGGCGTAGTCCATCGTCTTCTTGAGCGGGGAGATGCCGCCCATGTGGGTCACGGCGCCGCGGACGTAGTCGATGAGCTGGTCGCGGATGATGTCCTTGAAGTCCCAGATCGTGTTGAAGACCTCGCCGATCGCGAGCGGCGTCGTGGTGTGCTGCCGGACGAGCTTCAGGGCCTCCTGGTTCTCGGCCGGGGTGCAGTCCTCGAGCCAGAACAGGTCGTACGGCTCGAGCGACTTGCCGAGCTTCGCCGCCTGCAACGGGGTCATCCGGTGGTGGCCGTCGTGCAGCAGGGGCAGTTCGGGGCCGAACTCGTTCCGGACGGCCTCGAACACGGTGGGCACGTGGCGCAGGTACGCCCGGGTGTCCCAGTCCTCCATCGCGGGGAACGCACCGCGCTGCGCGGGCTCGAAGTCGTAGCGGACGCCCTCGTTCCCCGTCGTCGTCTTGTTCGACGCGATGCCGTAGATCGACTCGAGGCCGGGGACGCCCGTCTGCACGCGGATCGAACGGTAGCCCTCGGACTGGTGCTCACGGATGGAGTCGAACAGCTCCGGCAGCTCCTTGCCCGAGGCGTGGCCGTACGCCATCAGCCCGGTCCGGGAGGCGCCGCCGAGCAACTGGTACACGGGCATCCCCGCGACCTTGCCCTTGATGTCCCAGAGCGCCATGTCCACCGCGGCGATCGCGGCCATCGTGACCGGACCCCGCCGCCAGTACGACGAGCGGTAGAGGAACTGCCAGGCGTCCTCGATCCGGCTCGCGTCGCGGCCGACCAGCAGCGGCACGACGTGCTCGGACAGGTAGGTGGCGACGGCGAGCTCACGACCGTTCAGGGTGGCGTCGCCCAGCCCGGTGACGCCGTCGGCGGTGGTGAGCTTCAGCGTCACGAAGTTGCGGTTCGGGCTCGTGACGATGACCTCGGCGCGGTCGATCAGTTGCCCACGGTCGGCCGACGCCCACGTGTCCGGACGTCCGGCGGTGGGATCGGTCGCCGCGCCGGCGTCGGTCGCACCCGGCACCGGGGCCGCGGGGTTCGTCGTGGTGTCGGTCATGCGTGGACTCCTTCGTCGGTTCTCGTGCGCTCCGCGGTGTCCCGCGCGGCACGGATGCGGTCGGCCGCGGCGGTGATCGCCGCGACGACGGGGGTGGTGTCGAGGTCGGGGGCGATGACGCGCAGCACGTCGTGCACGTCCGAGTCTGCCCCGGGGGCTCCGTCGTCGCTCACCAGGTCGGGCTGCTCGGTCAGGTGCAGCCACCACGCCGCGATGGCGGTCGCGGCACCGGGACCGATGCCCGCGGACGGGTCGCGGTCCAGCCGGTGCCGGAGCACGTCGACCACGCGGACGGGGAGCTTCTCGGAGCCGCCGGCGGCGATCTGCCGGAGGGTGTGCCGGATCCGGGGGTTCGCGAACCGGTCGACCAGGGCGTCCCGCGCCGCGGCGACCTCGGCCGCGGGCAGCGGGAGCTCGAGCACCGCTTCGTCCCAGAGCTGCTCGACGGCCGCCCGGCAGACGGGGTCGCCCATCGCGGAGGCGACCGTGTCGTGGCCGAGCTGCAGACCGAGGTACGCCAGCAGTGAGTGGGACCCGTTCAGGAGCCACAGCTTCCGCTGCTCGTACGGGGTGACGTCGTCGACGATGCGGACGCCGGCGGTCTCCCACGCCGGACGGTCGATCCCCGCGAAGCCGTCCTCGAGCACCCACTCCGCGAAGGGTTCGGTGACCACGGGCACCCGGTCGCCGTCGAGCGCACCGGGGAGCTCCGCCAGCGCCGCCACGTCGTCGTCGGTCGTGGCCGGGGTGATCCGGTCGACCATCGACGAGGGGAACGAGACGTTCGCGTCGACCCAGTCCTGCAGCGCCGGGTCGGACACGGCGGACGTCACCGCGTCACGGAGCACGTCGCCGTTGTGGGTCAGGTTGTCGAGGCTGACGAGCGCGATGCGCCCCGACCTCGCGGTGCGGCGGGCTTCGAGCCCCTCGACCAGGCGGGCCGGGATGTCGGAACCGGACCGGTAGCCCTGCTCGGTGACCGTCAGCGTGACGACGGTGGTCGCCGGGGACGCGACAACGTGCCTCCAGGTCGAGGAGTCGCTGCCCGGGTGGGCGGCAACGATCGTGTCGACCACCTCGGCGTCGTCGCCCGAGGCGGCCCGGGTGACGAGCGTGTACCGGCATCCCTGGGCGTCCAGCGCGTCGGCCGTGTCCGGCGAGCGTCCGGTGAAGGCGGTGATGCCCCACGGCTCGCCGGCGGCGTGCGCCGTGTACCAGGCGAGGTGGGCGCGCGCGAACGCACCCACCCCGAGGTGCACGATGCCGGGTCGGCGATCGGTCATGCCGACACCGGTACGAGGGACCGCAGGTACGCCAGGTTGTCGGCGGTGCGGGCCTCGAGCGGGAGGTCGGTGGAGAAGTCCTCGATCGTGACCCAGCCGTCGTAGCCGACCTGGCGGAGCGCGTCGAGGTACTCGGAGACGGACGCCTGGCCGGTGCGCAGCGGTGCCCACTCGTTCTGCCAGATCGTGCTGCCGTCGGCCCGGGTGTCGCCGGTGTCGGCCCAGCGGGCGTTCTTCACGTGCGCGTGGGCGAGGTACGGGCCGAGGAGCTCGAACGCGGCGAGGTGGTCCTCGTACCCCTCGATCACGAGGTTGCCGAGGTCGTGGATGACGCCGACGTGCTCCGGGTCGAGGCCGTCGACGAGCCGGAGCGCCGCCGACGCCGAAGGCGTGATCGTCATGTGGTGCAGCTCGACGAGTGCCTTCACACCGAGCTCGGTCGCACGCGAGACGGCCCACTCGAGGTCCGCCCGGGTGCGGTCGAAGATCTGCGTGTAGGTCTCGCCGGTGCGCTCCTTCTCCTGCCGGTACATCGGCATCGAGACGCGGACCTGGCGGGCGCCGAGCTCGCTCGTGACGCGGAGCATGGTGTCGACGCCGTCACGGTTCGACGCCTGCTGGTACCCGCCGATGCCGGAGTACTCCAGCCCGGCGGCGTCGGTGGTGCGGGCGATCTCGCCGACCTGGTCCTCGATGCCGGTGAACTGCCACGTGGAGTTGTTGCCGGCCCAGAATGAACGCCCGGCGGGCACCGTCTCGCCGGAGGCCGGACGGTCGTCGACGATGCGCCATTCGATGCCGTCCCAGCCCTGCTCGGCGAGTGTCTGCGCGGCCTGTGACGGGGTCCAGTCGGGGGTGGAGGCGGTGAACACGGAGAACTTCATCGGGTGGCTCCTTCTGCTGCGTGTGCGCCGACGACGGGGACGACGTCGTCGTACGCGCCCTCGATCACGTCGTCGATCCGGACGGGCTTGCCGAGCGTCGCGCTGACGTAGAGGCCGCGGACGGTGGCGAGGGACACGAGGGCCGCGTCGACCGTGACGCCGGGTTCGCGGCCGTCGCGGATCGCCGCGACGATGTCGGTGTACTGCCGGGCGTGACCGGCGGCGAAGTGGTCGGGTTCGGCCGGGCCGCCGACGACGTGCTCCGGCGGGACGACCTCGTCCTTCTGGTCGACCGCGCCGGCGACGGCCGTGGCGTTCGCGGTGGTGGACGCGGACTCGAGCGTCGCCGCGTCGGGGGCGATGTGGAAGTACGCCAGGCGGTCGTCGTCGACGATCGCGGACCCGTGCGTGCCGTAGACGGCGTAGCGGGCGGAGAGGCCCGGGTACGCGGCGGTCGTGCAGTGGATGACGCCGAGCGCTCCCCCGGCGAACCGGACGGTGGCGACCGCGGTGTCCTCGACCTCGATCCGGTCGTGCGCGAGCAGGCCGGTCTGCGCCGAGATCTCGACCGGACGGCCGAGCGCCCAGACGAGCAGGTCGACGGTGTGCACGCCCTGGTTCATCACCGCGCCGCCGCCGTCGAGCGCCCAGGTGCCGCGCCAGTCGCCGGAGTCGTAGTAGCCCTGCGAGCGGTACCAGGCGACGCTCGCGAGGCCGGAGGTCACGGTGCCGAACCCGCCGTCGTGGGCGGCTGCTGCAACGGCGGCGGAGGCCGGGTCGAATCGGTGCTGGCTGATGACGCTCGTCACCAGTCCGCGCGCTCGTGCGGAGGCGGCGAGTGCGGCGATCTGCCGTGCGCGGGGCATCGTGGTGTCGAGGGGCTTCTCGATGACGACGTGCTTGCCGGCGGCGAGGGCGGCTTCGGCCAGCTGGACGTGCATGCCGGACGGCGAGCAGATCGCGACGACGTCGATGTCGGTCTGCGCGATCGCTTCCTCGATGGTGGACGTCGTGATGGGGCGGGTGACGCCCATCGCCTCGATCTCGTCGGCGGCGCTCGTGGCCGCTGCGGGGATCGCGTCGACGAGGGCGACGACCTGCAGGTCCGGGTGGCGGACGGCGACCTTGGCGTGGTGGCGTCCGATGACGCCGGCGCCGACGACGGCGAGCTTGAGCGGGGTGGGTTCGGTCATCGCAGGGTGACTCCGATCTGGTCGGTGAGCTTCCGGAGGGCACGACCGGCGCGGCCGAACGCCGCGGGGCCGGAGAATCCGCCGAGGTGGGTGAAGTCGCTGAGGTGCGGCTCGAGCGAGGCGTAGCCGGAGTACCCGGCGTCGCGCAGCGCGGTGAGGGTCTGCAGCAGTTCGCCGTCGCCCTCACCCGCGGGGACCACCGACGAGTCCGCGGCGAGGGCGTCCTTGACCTGCAGGTAGTCGACGTACGGCGCGAGCTGTGCCCATCCGTCGGTGAACGGCTTGACGCCGCACTGGACGTAGTTCGCGTTGTCCCAGGCGAGTCGGAGCGCGGGCGAGCCGACGCTCTCGACGATGTCGAGCACGCGTGAGGGGACGTCGCCGTAGATGTCCTTCTCGTTCTCGTGCAGCAGCGTGACGCCCTCGCGCTCGGCGAGGTCGGCCAGGGCGCGCATCCGGACGAGGACGTCGTCGCGGACGGCTTCGGGCTGCCGGCCCTCGAAGTAGAACGAGAAGATCCGGATGTTCGTGGTGCCGAGGGCGTGCGCGGCGGCGATCGCGCGGCCGAGTCGTCCGACCTCGTGCTCGACGGGCTCGTCGACCGAAACCTTGCCGATCGGCGAGGCGATGGCGGACACGGTCTGCCCGCGTTCCTCGAACAGACGGTGCAGGCCGGCGAGCTGGTCCTCGTCGAGGTCGACGACGTTCACCCCCCAGGCGCTGCGGACCTCGATGGCGCTGGCGCCGAGCGCCTGCAGCACCGCGACCTGGATCGCCGGATCGGCGTCGATCTCGTCGCCGAAACCGGAGAGTTCCCAACTGGGCTGGGTCATTGCATTCCCTTCATGCGACCAGCCTGGAGGCGCGGGGCGGGCTGGCACCGCGCCTCCAGGCAGTCTGTGGACAAGTCGGCGGACTGCACAGCGCTACTTGACGGAGCCGGCGGTGAGACCGCCGACCAGGTAGCGCTGGAAGATCAGGTAGAGCGCCACGACCGGGACCGCACAGACGATCGAGGCGGCCATCATCTGGCCGTAGATCGGGACGGCGCCGCCCTCCTGCGTGGTGCCGAGGACCTGCAGGACGACCGCCACCGTACGGGTGTTGGGGGTGGTCATGATCGTCGAGAACAGGACGTCGTTCCAGCCGAGCAGGAAGGCGAAGATCGCCGACACGACGATGCCGGGCCACGAGAGCGGCAGGACGATCTTCGTGAGGATCTTGGTGCTGGACGCGCCGTCGATGCGGGCGGCCTCCTCGAGTTCCTTCGGCAGGCCGCGCAGGTACGTGACCATCACCCACGTCGAGAACGGCAGGGCGAACGTCAGGTAGGTGACGAACAGTCCCCAGCGGGTGCCGATGATCTGCACGCCGGTGGCGCTCGCGATGTTCGAGAACACCACGAACACGGGCAGGAGCAGGAGCGTGCCGGGGATCGACTGCAGCGCGAGCAGGCCGCGGAGGAACGTCAGGCGTCCGAGGAAGCGGAACCGGACCAGCACGTACGCGGTGGAGACGGCGAGCGCCGCGCTCGCGACGGCGACGGCACCGGCGGTGAGCATCGAGTTCACGAGCCCCTCGCCGAGTGCGACCGTCGACCAGATGTCCACGTAGTTCGCGAGCGTGAACTCCGAGGGGAAGTACTCGCCCCGGGCCACCGCGACGTCGGAGTTGACCGACCCGAACAGGATGTAGAGCACGGGGACGGCGATGAACGCGATGATCACCGCGATCACGAGGATGAGCAGCCAGCGCGGCAGGAGCCGGGTGACGTCGGTGTCGTACGGACGCTTGTGCCGACGGCCGCGGTCGCCGGCGGTGATGCTCTCGGTCAGCGTCGCCGTGGGGCGGGTCCGCGTGGAGGTGGTGAAGGCGCTCATGCTCGGGCTCCGTCGATGTCGGCGGCAGCGGCCGGGGTCGCTGCCGCGAGGGTGCGCCGGTCGGCACGACGCTGCTTGCGGTCGGGGCCCGCGTCGTCACCGGTGTCGAGCTTCACGGCCCGCAGGTAGACGAACAGCGGGATCGCGACGATCACGAGGGAGCAGATCGCCATCGCCGCGGACAGGCCGAAGCGGAACGACTGGAAGCTCGCGATGTACGTGAGGACGGGCATCACCTCGACGCTCGACGGCAGCGGGATGCCGAACAGCACGAACGGGAGGGTGAAGTTGTTGATGTTGTGCAGGATCGCGATGATCACCGCGAGGCTCAGGGGTCCGCGCAGGTACGGGAAGATGATGTAGCGGAGCTTCGCCCACCAGGTCACCCCGTCGAGTGCGGCGGCCTCGTGCACCTCGTTGTCGACCGCCTGCAGTCCGGCGAGGGAGAGCAGGTAGACGAACGGCCAGCTCGTCCAGATCATCACGCCGGCGAGCGCCCAGTACGACGCGGAGCCGTTCAGCCAGAGCACGTCGGTGTGCAGGATCGAGTTCACGACGCCCTGCGGCTGGAGCATCGTCCGGAAGAACGTGCCGACGACGAAGGCGGGGAGCACGTACGGGATGAGGTAGATCGACCGGACGAGTCCGCGACCGGGGAACCGGTTCTGCGTCGAGATCGCCGCGGCGACGCCGATCGGGACGGTGACCGCGGTGACGAGCACCGAGATGGACACCGAGATCCAGATCGAGTGGAGCAGGGGCGAGTCGGTGAACGCCTCGGCGAAGTTCGCGAACCCGACGAACGGGGCGCTGAACCACTGGCGGAGCGTGTACTGGTCGAGGTCGAGCATCGCGATGTAGAAGCCCACCAGGAGCGGCACCACGATGACGGCGAGCATGAGGACGCCGCCGGGCAGCAGCATCCAGAGCGGACGCTCCCGCTTGTACAGCGGGGTCGTGCCGTGCGGACGGACCTCGCGGTCACGCGACTCGGTCGCGCGCGGCGCGGGGGTCTGGACCTGCGTCATCACAGGCCTCCGTTCTTCTGCCGGTCGAGCGTGGACTGGGCGTCGTGCTGCGCCGCCTTGAGTCGCGCACGGAGCTGGTCGTCGGTGACCTCACCGCTCTTGAGCGATGGGATGGACTGCACGACGACGTCCACGAGGGAGAGTTGGATGTCCGACCAGGCACCGGTGAAGGCGGTCGGCTTCGAGAGCTTGCCGGCGTCGATGATCGGCTTGAGCTGGGGGTTCGCCGCCGCGAGTTCGGCCGCGGCGTCGGAGTTCGTCGGCAGGTTGCCGAAGAGCCTGTAGTACTCGAGCTGCGCCTTCGGCGTGCTGAGCTGCTTGATGAAGTCGAACGACAGGTCCTGCTTCTTGCCGTAGTCGGCCACGACCCAGTTGTCGCCGGAGAGGATGCTCGCCGCCTCGATGCCGCCGGACGGACGCGACGTCGCTCCCGGGGGCACCGTCGGCAGGAGTGCGAACTCGTACTTGCCGTCGACGGGGGTGTTCTTGAACGAATTGATCGCGGTGGTGGTCGTCATCGGGAAGAACGCCGCCTTGCCCTCGGTGAACTGCGCGAGGGCCTGGGCGTTGTTCCACCCGATCGCGGCCTTGTCGACGACGCCGTCCTTGGTGACCCAGTCGAAGTAGGTGCGGTAGGCGTTCTCGACGGCCTTCGAGTCGATCTCCGCCTTGCCGTCCTTCGAGACGATCGTGTTGCCGGCGTTCTGCGCCATGCCCCAGACGAACTTCCACGGGTCGAAGCCGTCGGCGTAGGCGATCGCGAGGCCGTGTCGGCCACCCGTGGTGGTGGCCTTCGCGTCCTCGGTCAGCTGGTCCCAGGTCGTGGGCATCTCTGTGATCCCCGCGTCGGCGAGCAGGTCCTTGTTCACCGCCATCACGAACGGTCGGCTGGCGAACGGGATGCCGATCTGCTTCGAGGTGCTCGGTCCGGAGATCCCGAAGGACGCGGGGTCGAACTGGTCCTTGCCCCCGACGGCCTTCCACTCCTTCGAGCCCATCTCGACGAAGGCGCCGGTGGCGTACGCGGTCGGCGTGAACGTGCTGCCGATCGCGTACACGTCCGGACCCTGCCCGGAGATGACGCTGGTCTGGATGGCGGTGAGCTCCTCCTGGGCGGACGAGTACGTCTCCCACTGGACGTTCGCACCGGTGGTGCGCTTGAACTCAGCGGCGACGTCCTGCTGCCACTGCTTGCGTTCCTTGGGGTAGGTGGTGTCCGCGCCCATCATGACGCGGAGGGTGTTCGGGTCGTCGCCGCTGCCGTTCACCACGGCGCATCCCTGGAGGGACAGCGCAGCGAGGGCGACCACGGCCGCGGCACCGATCACGGTGCGGGCATGAAGTCTTCGCGTGTTCACGGGGGTTTCCTCCTCGAGACCTCCTCCGGGCGGCACTGCCCGGTCGACCCACTGTCGCGCGGTTGGCAACATGCGGCAATCGGTTGCCACTTGTTGCCAGACCGGTTTACGTTCGCTGCACCGGCGCACCGAGGCACCGGCAGACCGCACCGGCGCACCGAGGCGCAGGCCGGACGACGGAGGAAGCGTGACCGACACCGACACCGCCCGGCGGGTGACCATCCGCGACATCGCCGACGCCACTGGTGTGGCGCCGTCCACGGTGTCCCGGGCGCTCTCCCTGCCCGACCGTGTGAACCAGGCGACGCAACAGCGCATCCAGCAGGCCGCCCGGGAACTCGGCTACGTCCCGAACTCGCAGGCCCGGGCGCTCACGTCCGGCCGGACCCGCGCGGTCGCCGTGCTCGTGTCCGACATCACGAACCCCTTCTACTTCGACGTCATCCGCGGGACGCAGCACCAGCTCGCCGGTGCCGGGTGGACGCAGCTCCTCGTCGACACCGAGGAGTCCGCCGACGCCGAGATGGCCGCCCTCAGCGCGATCGCCGGGAAGGCCGACGGGGCCGTGCTCACCGCGTCGCGACTGTCCGACGCGCAGATCGCCCGGTTCGCCGAACGCACCCCGCTCGTCGTGGTGAACCGCCGGCCCGCCGGGGTCCCCTCCGTGCTGATCGACACCCCCGGCGGGGTCGAGCAGGCCGTGCAGCACCTGGTGTCCCTCGGCCACCGGGACATCCTCTACGTCGCCGGCCCGGACAGCTCGTGGTCGAACGAACGCCGGTGGAAGGCCCTCGTCCGCGTCGCCAAGCGCCTCGGCGTGCGGGTCGGCCGCGTCGGGCCGCACGCGCCGTTCGTCGACTCGGGGGCAGCGGCCGCCGACGCCGCGGTGCACGCCGGTGCCACCGCCTGCATCGCGTTCAACGACCTGATCGCGATCGGCATGCTCGCCCGACTCCGGGAGCGCGGCGTGCGAGTCCCCGAGGACATGAGCATCGTCGGCTGCGACGACATCTTCGGCGCGGACTTCTGCAACCCGCCGCTCACCACGATGACGTCGCCGATCGAGCGCGCCGGCCGGGTCGCGATCCGGATGCTCCTCGGCCGGCTCGGCGCGATCCCCGCCGACGAACTGCCCGGCGAGCACATGAGCGGCGCGGTCGCGCTGCCGACCCACCTCACCGTCCGCGAGTCCACCGGTCCCGCACCCGTCCCCCACGCGTCATGAAGGAGTCGACGATGACCCAGACCACCACCGCCACGCCGCTCGCCCCGCACCCGGACCGGCTCTTCGCAGCCGACCCGGGAGCGCGAGCGGTCGCCCGCACGGTCTACGACGCCGTCAAGGACGCGCCGATCATCTCCCCCCACGGGCACGTCGACGCCGCCCTCATCGCGGACGACCAACCGTTCGAGGACCCCGCGTCGCTGCTCATCACGCCGGACCACTACGTCCTGCGGCTCCTGCACGCGAACGGTGTCGGACTGGAGGCGCTGGGTCGCGTCGACCTGTCGGGAACCGGCACCGTGCCTCCAGGACGATCCATCTGGCGGAACCTGGCCGAGCACTGGGACGACTTCCTCGGCACCCCCGTCCGCTACTGGTTCGAGACGGAGCTGCACGACGTCTTCGGACTGACGGAGCAGCCGTCGGCCGCGAACGCGGACGCCCAGTACGACCACATCGCCGAGCTCCTCACCACGCCCGCGTTCCGTCCGCGCGCCCTGTTCGACGCCTTCGGCATCGAGGTCCTCGCGACCACGGACGCGCCCACCGCCGACCTCGCCGCGCACGCGCGGCTCGCCGCCGACCCCACCTTCACCGGCCGGGTGGTCCCCACGTTCCGCGCGGACGCCGTGTTCGACCCGTCGGGGTCGGACTGGAGGCACGTGGTCGCGTCGATCGGTGGGGCCGCCGGCATCGACACGGGAACCCACGACGGGCTGTTGGCGGCTCTGCGCGCACGTCGCCAGTACTTCGTCCAGCACGGTGCCACCGCCACGGACACCGGGGTCCTCGACGCCGGGTCGACGCCGCTGTCGGCCTCGGAGCGCTCGCGGATCCACGCGGCCGCGATGCAGGGTCCGTCCGGTGTGACCGCGTCGGAGGCCGTCGCGTACCGCCACGACATGCTCTACCGGTGGGCCGAGATGAGCGTCGAGGACGGTCTCGTCATGCAGCTCCACCCCGGGGTGCTGCGGAACCACCACGCCCCCACGCTCGAGCGCTTCGGGCCGGACACCGGGCACGACCTGCCCGCGGTCGGGTCCTTCACCGAACCGCTGCGGCCGCTGCTCGAGTCGTTCGGGACCGCGCCGGGGTTCCACCTCGTGCTCTTCACCGTCGACGAGACCGTGTTCTCCCGCGAGATCGGCCCGCTCGCCGGCTTCTACCCCGCCGTGTACGCCGGCGCTCCCTGGTGGTTCATCGACACCCCCGCGGCGATCGGCCGGTACCGGGCGGCCATCACCGACTCGGCGTCGTTCACGAAGACCTCGGGGTTCATCGACGACACCCGGGCGTACTGCTCGATCCCGGCGCGGCACGACATGGCTCGCCGAGCGGACGCGGCCTACCTGGCGTCGCTCGTGGTGACGCACGAGCTGTCCGAGGAGGACGCGGTGCGGACGGCGCGTCGGATCGTGTCGGACATCCCGAGGGCGACGTTCAAGCTCTGAGGCGGCGGCTCCGGGCCGGGCCGCTGTGTGCGAGGTTCCGTGCTCGGTGGGACGCTCGCGGCGTCGCACGCAGTACGGAACCTCGCACCGTGCGGATCTGTGTCACATGAGTTCGGCACCCGATCCTCGGAGGAGGTCGAGGGACCGCCGGATCTCGGCCTCGGCCGCGTCCGGAGGCGGGGACCAGTTGCACTCGAGTGAGACCGGACCGCGGTAGCCACCGTCGTGCACGGCCGCGAGGAAGTCGCGCCAGACGTCGTCGCCTCCCTCGGCACCGAGCGGGCGACGGTCGCGATCGCTGACGTGCACGTGGCCGATGCGGGCGCCGTGCTCCCGGAGGACGTCGAGCGACTCCCCCTCATTCCGGATGTGGAACAGGTCGGCGACGACATCCACCCCGTCGACGGCCGCGTCGTCCAGGAACCGGACGGTCTCGGCGACGGAGTTCAGGACGTTCGTCTCCGAACGGCTCAGCGGCTCGAGCACGATGCGGAGGTCGTTCGCCGCGGCGGTGTCCCGGGCTGTGCGGAGCACCTCGGCGAAGCGGCGGTGGGCCTCGGTCTCGGGCATGCCGTCGGGTGCCGTGCGTGCGGTCCCCGAGCCGAACACGATCTTCGCGCCCGGGTCGGCGACGGAGTGGACGATCGGGAGGACGGCCCCGAAGTAGTCCCGGACCGCGTCGGGGTCAGCGGTCAGCAGCGGGAGGTCGCCGGGGACGAGGATCGCGAAGGAGGGGAAGCGGTCACCGGCGTAGCCGTCGTCGAGCACCCAGCCGCCGCCGTCGCTCTCCGGCCGGATCGCCAGGTTGCCGGCGATCGTCGGCTCCACATGGTCGGCGCCCGCGCGACGGACCGCCTCGGTCAGTGCTGCTCCGGCGACGACGCCGAATCCGGTGAACGACATGGGGTCCATGCAACTCGGGGTGCGGCGGTCCTGCAGTCGTTGCCGTCCGTTGCCACGGGTCCGGTCAGTCGGCGGACTCGACGAGCTCGGAGAGCGCTCGGGCGATCTCGGGCACTGCGTCGAGGCGCCCCTCCGCGATGGCGACGATGAACTCGTACGCCTGGTCGTTCGTCGCGGTCAGCCGCCGTCCGTTCACGCTGAGGAAGACGACGAGGAGCATGAGCCCGACGCGCTTGTTGCCGTCGACGAGGGCGTGGTTCCGCACCGCCGAGTGCACGAGCGCCGCGGCCTTCTCGACGATGGTCGGGTAGGCATCAGCACCGCCGACCGATGTCGCCGGCCGCGCGACGGCGGCTTCGAGCAACCCGACATCGCGGAGGAGGAATCCGTCGCCGAGCGTCCGACGAGCGATGTGCAGCGCTTCGTCGGTGGTGAGGTGGATCACCGACCGAGCCGTTCCAGCGCCTCGGCGTACCGCGGGAGTTCGCGGTCGAGGATGCTGTCGATCAGGTCGCTCCGGCTGTGGTGCTCGATGTACTCACGGATCGCGGCCCGGGCGATCTCCTGCATCGAGCGCTCTTCGAGATCGGCGCGCTTCCGCAGCGCGCTCGCTTCGTCGTCGTCGAGTCGGAGCGTCATGGCCATGCGGTTGATGGTATCACTCGTGATACCTGCAGCCAGGAGGCTGGTCACGGGCGCCAGCCCGGGGTCACGAGGCCGGTCTCGTAGGCGAAGACGACGAGCTGGGCGCGGTCGCGGGCGCCGAGCTTGATCATCGCCCGGGAGACGTGGGTCTTCGTGGTCATCGGGCTGACGAAGAGGTGCTGGGCGATCTCGGCGTTCGTCATGCCGACGGCGACGAGCTGCATGACCTGACGCTCGCGGTCGGTCAGGACGCCCAGCTCCGGCGCGAGGGACGACGGCTTCGCGTGGGTGGCGTACGCCTCGACCAGGGAACGGGTCGCCCGGGGCGAGAGCAGGGACTCCCCCGCGACGACGGTTCGGATCGCCCGGAGCAGTTCGGCCGGTTCGGTGTCCTTCACGAGGAATCCGGCAGCCCCACCGCGGATCGCCTCGAACACGTAGTCGTCTTCCTCGAAGGTGGTGAGGATGACCACGTGCACGCCTCCGAGTTCGGGGTCGGCCGAGATCCGTTGCGTCGCCGCGAGCCCGTCGGTGCCCGGCATCCGGATGTCCATGAGGACGACGTCGGGGCGTTCCCGCCGTGCGACGTCCACCGCGGCGTCGCCGTCGCCCGCCTCGCCGACGACGGTCATGCCGGGTTCGGCGTCGACGAGTGCGCGGAGCCCGGCGCGGACGAGCACCTGGTCGTCGACGAGGAGCACGCGGATCGGGTCCGGGGCGATGCTGGCCGTGGTCATCGGGCGTCCTCGGGGTCGGTGCCGACCACCGGGAGGCGCGCTGCCACCCGCCAGCCGCCGTCGGTCGTCGGTCCGGCGGACAGGGTGCCGTCGACGGCGTTCGCACGTTCGCGCATCCCGATGATCCCGTTGCCGGTCGGGGCGAGCGGCTCGGTGGAGCCGACGTCGGCCACCCGCGGCTGGGACGGGCGGTCGGCGACGACGAGGTCCACGACGTCCGGGCCGATCGAGATCGACACGTCGGCCCGGTGTCCGGGGGCGTGCTTCATGACGTTCGTCACCGACTCTTGCACGATGCGGAACGCGTTCCGGTCCGTGATGCCGTGCACCGCCGATCGGTCGCCGTCGACGGCCAGGGTGACGTCGACGCCCGCGGCACGCGCTCGTTCCACCAGGTCGGCGACGCGGTCGAGGCCGGCGGTCGGGGCGCGCTCCGCCCCCTCGCGGTCGGGCGCTCCGTCGGGCGCTCCGTCGACCGAGCGGAGCACGCCGAGGATCGTGCGGAGTTCGACGAGGGCGTCGCGGCTGGAGTCGCGGATGTTCGCGAGGGAGTCCCGCGTCTGGTCCGGGAGGTCGGCGCCGAGGTGGAGGGCGACCCCTGCCTGGAGGTTGATGAGGGACATGCTGTGTGCGACCGAGTCGTGGAGCTCGCGGGCGATCCGCACCCGTTCGTCGGCGGCCCGACGCCGGTCGGCCTCGGCGCGCTGACGACGGCGTTCCGCGACCCGTTCGAGCCGGACCCGGACGAGTTCGGACACGGCGATCGTCACCGTGACCCAGGCGATGCAGAGCAGCACGGCGCTGAGGTCGAGCACGGACGAGCGGCCGAGGACGGCATCGGCGGTCGGGAGCACGACGACGGCGAGCGCCGCCGAGGCGACGACCCACCAGCGGTGTCCGCGGAGCCAGGCGTTGGCGAGCGCCATCGTCAGCGCGGCGACGAACGGCCCGCGCGGACTCACGACGAGGGCGTACCCGATCGTGGTCGCGAGGGTCAGGAGCAGCACCGACCGTGGCCACCGCCAGCGCCACGGGAGCACCACGACGCCGGCCACGAGGAACCCGATCGCGAGCGGGCCGAGGTGCACCGGGTCGACCGCACCGGTGAACGCGTGCCGTGCCCCGGGTGGGCCGGTCGAGCCCGTCCCGACACCGGGTCCGACCAGCACGCGCGATGCGAGCAGCGTCCCGACGATCTGCAGGAACGCCACCGGCAGGACCCGACCGACCCGGGCGAAGCGACGACGCCCGACCCAGCGGGTGCCGTCGCTCGCCGGGTCGGCGAGGGTCGGGGCGGTGTCCATGGCTCGAGCCTAGGGTCGGCTCCCGCCCGCGGCATCGGGCGTGCGCACGACCTGTGGACTACTCCCGCGGGAGTAGTCGGGTGTGGAGGAGGACGTGCACTACGACTGCGGGAGCAGGCGGAAGTGGGGCTGCGGGACGGACGCGCGCCGCGCCTCCCGGGCCGAGTCTTGGACGGTCGTGACAGCGACGCCGAACCGACCACAGGAGGTCACCATGCTCACCACCATCGCCGCCACCGCGCCCTACTGGAACGGCGGCGGGTTCCCGTTCCCCGTCTTCCCCGCGTTCTTCTTCGTCGCGTTCCTCGTCGTGTTCCTCGTGTTCGGCGTGCTCCGGCGTGGCAGCTGGCGGGCGCGGTCGGACGCCCGCTCGGTGCTCGCCGACCGGTTCGCCCGCGGCGACATCGACGCCGAGGAGTACCGGTCGCGGCTGTCCGAGCTCAGCCGGAAGTGACCGAGAGCGCGGAGAGGATCGCCGTCACCGTCTCGTCGACCGAGCCCTCGATCGACACGGTGACGGCGGCCTCGTCCGGCTGCGGTCGCTCGAGCGTCGCGAACTGCGAGTCGAGCAAGGAGCTCGGCATGTACTCGTGGTGACGGTGCGCCTGGCGGTCGGCGATCAGGTCGTGCGAGCCGTCGAGGAAGGCGATCACGAGGGTCGGCGCCGAGGTGCGGAGCCGGTCGCGGTAGACACGCTTGAGCGCCGAGTTTGCCATCACGCAGCGGTGGCCGGAGTCCTCGACCTCGGCGATCCGCGCGGCGCAGGCGTCGAGCCAGGGCCAACGGTCCTCGTCCGTGAGCGGGATCCCCTGCCGCATCTTCTCCTTGTTCGCGGCGGGGTGCAGGTCGTCCGCGTCCACGAAGACCGTGGGCTGCCCCTCGGCGGCGAGGGCGTCGGCGAGGGCCTGTCCGATCGTCGACTTGCCGGAACCGGAGACCCCCATCACGAGCAGGGGCGGGAGGACAGCGCGCTCGGTCATTCCTCCACCGTATTGGGCCGGCGAACAGTCGTCCCCAGTTGCCGTAACACCCGGGCGGTCCCAGGCTGCGGACCGTAGGTTGGTGCCGAACGTCAGGACGAAGGAGACCTCGTGGCAGAGAACAACGGACAGGCGAACATCGGCGTGGTCGGTCTGGCGGTGATGGGTTCGAACCTCGCTCGGAACCTCGCCTCGCGGGAGGGCAACACCGTCGCGGTCTACAACCGCACGTACGCCCGCACCGAGGAACTGCTGAACGAGCACGCGGACGCCGGCTTCATCGCGTCCGAGTCGATCGACGACTTCGTGGCCTCGCTGTCCAAGCCGCGCACGGCCATCATCATGGTGCAGGCGGGCAAGGGCACCGACGCGGTCATCGAGCAGCTCGCGGAACGCTTCGAGGAAGGCGACATCATCGTCGACGGCGGCAACGCCAACTTCCACGACACCATCCGCCGCGAGCACGACCTGCGCGACAAGGGTCTCAACTTCGTCGGCACCGGTATCTCCGGCGGTGAAGAGGGCGCCCTGAAGGGGCCGTCGATCATGCCCGGCGGTTCGAAGGAGGCCTGGGAGACCCTCGGCCCGATCCTCAAGTCGATCGCCGCCGTCGCCGAGGGCGAGCCGTGCGTGACCCACATCGGCACCGACGGTGCCGGCCACTTCGTGAAGATGGTGCACAACGGCATCGAGTACGCCGACATGCAGCTCATCGCCGAGTCGTACGACCTGCTCCGCCGCGTCGGCGGGCTCTCCGTCGAGGACCTGGTGAAGGTGTTCGACGAGTGGAACGGCGGCGACCTCGAGTCCTACCTGATCGAGATCACCGTCGAGGTCCTCAAGCAGCAGGACGCCGACACGGGCAAGGCCCTCGTCGACGTCATCCGCGACGAGGCCGGGTCGAAGGGCACCGGCGTGTGGACCGTGCAGAACGCGGTCGGCCTCGGAATCCCCGTCTCCGGCATCGGCGAAGCGGTGTTCGCCCGCGCGGTCTCGTCCAAGCTGGTCCAGCGCGCTGCGGTGCAGCAGGCCTTCCCGGACCGTCCCGCCATCGCCGAGGTCCCGGACAAGTTCGAGGACGACGTCCGCGCGGCACTCTACGCGTCGAAGGTCGTCGCGTACGCGCAGGGCTTCGACCTCATCATCGCCGGGGCCAAGGAGTACGGCTGGGACATCAACCTCGGCAACATCGCGAAGATCTGGCGTGGCGGTTGCATCATCCGCGCGCAGTTCCTCAACCGCATCGTCGAGGCGTACGACAAGAACCCCTCGCTCGAGTCGCTGCTGGTGGACCCGTACTTCGCGAACGCCGTGCAGGAGGGCGAAGCCGCGTGGCGTCGCATCGTCGGCATCGCGGCGGCGTCGGGCATCCCGGCGCCGGGGTTCTCGTCCGCGCTGTCGTACTTCGACTCGCTCGCCTCCGACCGCCTGCCCGCCGCGCTCATCCAGGGGCAGCGGGACTTCTTCGGCGCGCACACCTACCAGCGCATCGACAAGGACGGCACCTTCCACACGCTCTGGTCTGACGACGACCGGCGTGAGGTCGAACAGGAACCGTCGACCCACTAGGCAGCGGCGACGACCGCACCACGAGAGGGCCTCGCCGATCGGCGGGGCCCTCCGTGTTCCCCGCCACGCGCTACGCGCTACGCGACGATGCGTTCGCGCGCGAGGTCGGCCACGAGCCGTTCCATCCGTGGGCCCCGGCCCAGCATCCGCCGCGAGCCCGGCGCCGCACGGACGAAGAACGTCGCCACCGCTGTCGTGTCGTCGGGCCGGACGTAGTGCATGGCGATCGCCCACGACCGGCCGTCGCCGTGCACGTCCTCGAGCCCGACGTGCACCATCCGGCTCCACCGGATCACGAGCAGCCGGGTCGCACGACGTTCCTCGAGTTCCCACAGCGAGGCCTCGGTCGCACCGAATGCCCACGTCACCCGGTGCCCGAGCGCGACGTCCGGCCGGACGGACTCCACAGATGCCCGGAGCTCCGGGGTCGGGGCCGCCGGGACGAGCCACACCGTCGGGTCGATCCGGCGGATCGCGAGGGCCAGGGCTTCGTCCTCGTGCCGCCGTCGGAGCGACCAGCCCCGCAGCACGGCACCGGCGATCACGAGGAGGCCGACACCGATCACGGCGACCTCGGCGATGCCGAAGAAGGTCAGGTCGGCGTCGGGCGTGGTGGACACCACGATGATGCGTGCCGTGAGCAGGGCCGCCCACACGCCGACGATGATCCAGCGGAGCACCAGGAGACGTCGTGCCTGCGACATCGGGTGGCGGTCCCGTCGCCGGGCGCGACCGAAGCGCGGGACACGGTCGGGACGCCTCAGCACCCCTCGATCCTCGCATGCTCCACCCGCGACCGGCTGGCCGGCACCGGTGAACGCCCGACGAACCAGCGGACCCGCTCGTGCGGGGTACGGGTCGTCCACGGGCGCGGACACCGCCGGCTCTGTCCACCGCATGCACGACTGTCAGCACACACGCGGCACGGTCGACCTACGCTCGGCCCGTGACCACTGACCTCGCGCCCGCCCCCGTGGCGGTCTCGCGCCCCCGCCTGCTCGCGGCCGCGACGGGCATCGTCGCCGCGCTCGCGTTCTGCGCCGCCGCGGAACTCGGTGCCCTCGTCCTCGGTGGTGCCGGCAGCCCCCTCGTCGCGGTCGGTTCGGCGGTCATCGACCTCGCGCCCCCGGGCGCGAAGGACCTCATGGTCACGCTCTTCGGTACCGGCGACAAGGTCGCGCTGTTCGTGCTCATGGCGGTCATCGTCGCCGTGGTCAGCGCCGGGGCGGGCATCCTCGAACGCGCCCGCCCGCCGTTCGGGGCCCTGGTCTTCGCCGTGGGCGGTGTCCTCTCGCTCCTGGCCGTCACGACCCGTTCCGGCAGCGGCACGCTGGACGGGGCTCCGTCCGTGCTCGGGGTCGCCGCGGCCGTCGTCGTGCTCCGGCTGCTCACCGCCAGGCTCCGCCGATGGGAGTCGGCAGCCGCCGTGCCCTCCGCCGCACCGCGACCCGCCTCTGCGGAACGTCGCGCCTTCCTGGTCTGGGGTGTGACGGCGGCGGCCGTCGCGGTCGTGGTGGGCGGCGCCTCCCGTCTGGGCACCGCCGCCGCGCAGGCGACCGATGCCGCACGCCGGGCCGTCCGGCTGCCGACCCCGGCGACCACCGCCCCCGCGGTCCCGGCCGGGGCGTCGCTCGACGTCGAGGGCATCACGCCCTACGTCACCCCGAACAGCGACTTCTACCGGATCGACACCGCGCTGCGGGTGCCGTCGGTCGACACCGCCGACTGGAAGCTCCGCATCCACGGAGCCGTCGACCACGAGGTCGAGCTCACGTGGGACGACCTGCTCGCCCTCCCGCTCGAGGAACACCACGCGACGCTGAGCTGCGTCTCGAACGAGGTGGGCGGGGACCTCATCGGCACCGCGCTCTGGCTCGGCTACCCGATCCGGAAGCTGCTCGAGCGTGCCGTGCCCCACGCGAGCGCCGACATGGTGCTGTCCCGCAGCATCGACGGGTTCACGGCGGGCACGCCCCTCGACGTCCTGCAGGACGACGGGACGGCCGCGCTGCTCGCCGTGGGGATGAACGGCGAGCCGCTGCCGCCGGAACACGGGTTCCCGGTGCGCATGGTGGTCCCGGGGCTCTTCGGCTACGTGTCCGCGACGAAGTGGGTCACCGAGCTCGAGGTCACGCGGTTCGCCGACGCCCAGGGCTACTGGACGCCGCGCGGCTGGTCGGAACGCGGTCCGGTCAAGCTGGAGTCGCGCATCGACACCCCGCGTGCGGGCGCGACGGTCGACGCCGGTTCGACGGTGGCGATCGCCGGGGTCGCGTGGCAGCCGCACACCGGGGTGAAGGGCGTGCAGGTCCGGGTCGGGGACGGGGCGTGGGAAGAGGCGACCCTCGCGGACTCCGTCTCGGCCGACACATGGCGGCAGTGGGTCTACCGGTGGACGCCGACGAAGGGGTCGCACCGCATCCAGGTCCGCGCGGTGAGCGCGGACGGTGAAGTGCAGACGAGCGTCGAGCGGCCCCCGGCTCCGAACGGGGCGTCGGGATGGCACACGGTCGAGGTCCGCGCGGCCTGAGACGGTGCGGGCCGTCCACCGTCACGGACAGGAGGCGCGACCCGCCTCGACGACGCGGGTCACCTCGACGACGCCGGTCACCTCAGCCGGGACGCGTCGCCACGACACAGGTCCCGTCGACCTCGTCGTCGGACTCGACGGCCACCGCGAGGCCCGCAGCCTCGAAGACGGCCGCCGACGTCGGTGCCTGCGCAGCCGACACCTCGATGACGACCGCACCCCCAGGTCGGAGCCACTCCCCCGCCCCCGACGCGATCCGCCGGTGCAGGTCGAGCCCGTCCGCCCCGCCGTCGAGCGCGACACGGTGCTCGTGGTCACGGGCCTCCGACGGCATCATCGGGATGGACCCCGTCGGCACGTAGGGCGCGTTCACGGCGATGACGTCGACGAGCCCGCGGAATCGGTCTGGCAGGGGCGCGAAGAGGTCCCCGGCGACGACGATCCCGCGGTCGCCGATGTTCTCCGCAGCGACGTCGACCGCCGCCGGGTCGATGTCCGCCGCGACGAGGTCGAGGGCACCGACACGACCGAGGAGCGCGACCGAGATCGCCCCGGCACCGCAGCAGAGGTCCACGACACGGTCGTAGCGGTGCAACCGGCGTGCGGCCTGCTCCACGACGACGGTGGTGCGGGCCCGGGGCACGAAGACGCCCGGCGTCACGCGGAGGCGGTGCCCGTCGAACGCCGCCCAGCCGAGCACGTACTCGAGCGGTTCGCCGCCGAGCCGCCGCTGCACGAGCGCCCGCAGGCGAACCGCGTCACCGTCGCCGGCCTCGAGCAGGAGGTCCGCCTCGTCCTCGGCGAAGACGCTGCCCGCGGCCCGGAGTCGGGCCGCGAGCGCGTCGCGCACGGGTGCGGTCAAGCGGCACCGTCGAACATCGAGGTGACCGACCCGTCGTCGAAGACCTCGTGGATGGCGCGGGCGATGAGCGGTGCGATCGGCAGGACCTCGAGGCGGTCCCAGCGCTTGTCCTCCGGCAGCGGCAGGGTGTCGGTGACGACGACCCGGTCGATGAACTCGCTCTGGAGCAGCTCCGTCGCGGGGTCGGAGAACACCGCGTGCGTCGCCGCGACGACCACGCCGGTGGCACCGGCGGCCTTGAGCGCCTCTGCTGCCTTGGCGATGGTGCGACCGGTGTCGATCAGGTCGTCGACGAGCAAGCACACGCGACCCGAGACGTCACCGACGATCTCGTGCACGGACACCTGGTTCGGCACGAGCGGGTCGCGGCGCTTGTGGATGATCGCGAGCGGCGCACCGAGCTTCTCCGACCAGATGTCGGCGACGCGCACGCGGCCCATGTCCGGCGAGACGACAGTCAGCGTCGACGGGTCGAGGGTCTGCTGGAAGCGCTCGAGCAGGACCGGCATGGCGAACAGGTGGTCGACCGGGCCGTCGAAGAAGCCCTGGATCTGTGCGGCGTGCAGGTCGACGCTCATGATGCGGTGCGCACCAGCGGCCTTGAACAGGTCGGCGACGAGTCGCGCCGAGATCGGCTCGCGACCACGGCCCTTCTTGTCCTGCCGCGCGTACGGGTAGAACGGCGCGACGACGGTGATGCGCTTCGCCGACGCGCGCTTCAGGGCGTCGACCATGATGAGCTGCTCCATGAGCCACTCGTTGATCGGCGCGGTGTGGGACTGGATGACGAACGCGTCACAGCCGCGGACCGACTCGTCGAAGCGGGCGTAGAGCTCCCCGTTCGCGAAGGTCCGTGCATCGGTCGGGACGAGGTCCACGCCGAGTTCCTCGGCGATCTCGGCCGAGAGCGCCGGGTGTGCTCGCCCTGAGACGAGGACGAGTCGTTTCTGGCCGGTCGTTTTGATTCCGGACAAGTGCGGTGCTCACTCCCTGACCCCGCGGGGCCGTGTTGATCGGCCCGAGAGCCGTCAGATCTGTTCGCCGTTCGCGCGCCGAGCGGCCTCGGCAGCCGGCGAACCGGGTCGGTGTTCCTCGACCCATCCGTCGGTGTTGCGCTGTGGGGCGTAGCTGATCGCCAGCGACCCGGCAGGGACGTCCTTGCGGACGGTCGTACCCGCGCCGGTGTACGCTCCGTCACCAATCCTAACCGGGGCGACGAACACGTTGTGCGACCCTGTACGCACGTTCGAGCCGACCTCGGTCCGGTGCTTGTGCACCCCGTCGTAGTTCGCCGTGATCGTGTTCGCGCCGATGTTCGAGTCCTCGCCCACCTCGGCGTCGCCGATGTACGACAGGTGCGGCACCTTGCTGCCCCGGCCGATCGTCGCGTTCTTCGTCTCGACGAAGGTGCCGATCTTGCCTCCGTCGCCGAGGATCGTGCCCGGTCGCAGGTAGGCGAACGGCCCGACGGAGGCGCCGTCGCCGATGACCGCGAGGGTCGCGTCGACGCGGTTCACCACCGCGCCGACGCCGACCTCGGTGTCGCGCAGGGTGGTGTCCGGCCCGACGACCGCGCCCGAGGCGATCGCGGTGGCGCCGATGAGCTGGGTGCCCGGGAGGACCTCGGCGTCGGGTTCGATCGAGACGTCGAGGTCGATCCACGTCGTCGCCGGGTCCTGCACCGTGACGCCGGCGAGCTGGTGCCGACGGACGATGCGCGCGTTCAGCACCCGGGCGGCGTCGGAGAGCTGCGCCCGGTCGTTGATGCCGGCGACCAGCCAGGGGTCGGTCAGCGTGACGACGTCGATGCGCGCGCCCCGCGCCCCGATGAGTGCCGGCGCGTCGGTGATGTACTTCTCGCCCTGCGCGTTCGCCGTGGTGAGCGACGGCAGGACCGCACGGAGGTGCGTGACGTCGAAGGCGTAGATGCCCGCGTTGGCCTCGGTGATCGTCAGCTGCTCGGCGGTCGCGTCCTTGTGCTCGACGACCCCGACGAACGCGCCGTCGGCGTCGCGGACGATGCGGCCGAGGCCCGTCGGGTCCGGTGCGATCGCGCTCACGAAGGTGGCGCCGTTGCCGCCGCCGACGTGGGCGTCCACGAGCGCGCGGAGCGACTCGGCGTCGAGCAGCGGAACGTCACCGGACAACACGACGACGGCGCCGTCGAAGTCCGCCGGCAGCGCCCGCACCGCGACCTCGACCGCACGGCCGGTGCCGGGGACGTCGTCCTGGTCGACCACGATGGCGTCGGGGGCACGCTCGGTGACCTCGGCCGCGACGAGCTCCCGTTCGTGCCGCACGACCACGGCGACGTGCTCGGGCTCGAGGGACGACGCCGTCCGGAGCACGTGCGCGATGAGCGGCAGCCCGGCGAGGCGGTGCAGGACCTTCGGGGTGGACGACTTCATGCGCGTGCCCTGCCCGGCGGCGAGGACGACGACGGCGATGCGCTGGTCGGTCATGGCTCCATCCTGGCGCACGCTCGCTGCGGAGTCCGGCGGAACCGCGCGGTGGGCGCAACCGTGCGCGGAACCGCAGCTTGCAGGCGGGCCGGCACCGCGCCTCCTGGCCTGGACCGAGTGCCCACCCGTGCCCGTCAACCGAGCTCTGCGGCGTCCCCGACTCCGCACCGTGAGACCGCAGCGATCGTGCTGCGGTGGGACCCGGCACCGAACTGCACGCTCGCGATCCGTCCGCCGGTCCCGCTGACGACGTACTGCGGACTCCCGTCGTTGTAGGCGGACGTCGAGTAGCGCACGTCGAGTCCGTCCGCTTCCCACGCCGCACCGATCAGCTGCTGCGTGCCTCTCGGGTCCGCCACGCCGCCTCCGATCCGGGTGACGTTGACGAGGGCCCCGCGGCTGCCACCCTCGAGCACGCAGTCCTGCGTCCAGGAGTTGTCCTGTGACGGGTCCCATTCGACAGGGGACGCGCGCATCGTCTCCGCGATGAACGCTTCGGCGACGGCGCCCTGCTGCTGGGTGGTCGGGACGGACGCCGTGGGAGTGCCCGCTCCTGGTGGGTTCATCGCACAGCTCACCAGGGCGAGGCCGGTCAGGCAAGCGGTGACGAGACCGGTCAACCGAGCTCTGCTGCGTCTCCGGTTCCGCACTTCGACACTCCGCTCATGGTGGTCTTGGTCGTCGCCGCGCCGAACTGGATGCGCTCGACGGCGCCGCCGTCGCCGTTCACCAGGTACCGCTTCGCACCCGACGTCATCTCGTCCGTCGAGTACTCCACCTCCAGTCCGTCCGCCACCCAGGCCGTGCCCACCGCCTTCGTCACGGCCTCCGGGTCGTCGACGCCCGCACCGGTCCGGACGATGTTGTAGAGCGCGCCCGCCGAGCCGTCCGCGAGCACGCAGTCCTGCGCGTACTCGTCGGACTGGTCCGCGTCCCAGTCCACCCCCGAACGACGCATCGTCTCCTCGACGGAGTCTGCCGCCTGTCGGCGCTGGTGCTCTGCGGTCGGTACAGCCTGCACGGTGTCCTCCTTGGTCGGGGTGCCCGCCGCGCAGCCCGCGAGCAGGATCGCGGCGAGCAGCACCATCCCGATCGTCATCGATCGTCTGGAGGAGATCGGCCTCGAACGCCGCCTCCACACGCTCACCCGAGCTCCGATGCCACGACGACCGCAGAGGCGCGCACGGATGCCCGCACCTCAGCCGAGGTCCGCTGCGTCACCCGTCCCGCAGTGGGAGACCGCGGCGAGCGAGCTTCGAACGGTCGCTGCACCGAACTGGATGCGTTCGACGTCGCCACCGGCACCCTTGACCACGAACTGCCGGCTGCCGTCGTTGAGCGACGACTCCGAGTACTTGACCGTCAACCCGTCCGCAGCCCACGACCGGCCGACGGTCCGCACCGCAGCCTCGGGGTCGGGGACACCCGCGCCGATGCGGGCGAGGTTGTAGAGCGCTCCGGACGTGCCGTCACCGAGGAGGCACTCCTGGGCGTACTCGTTCGCCTGCGAGTCGTCCCACGTGACGCCCGAGGTCCGCATGGTCGCGTCGACGTAGGCGGCGGCGAGATCACGCTGGTGCTGGACGGTCGGTGTGCTCGGTGTGGTCTCCACGGAGGTGCCTCCTGTCGGCGGACCCGAACACGCGGCGAGCGCCAGTGCCAGGGCGAGGGTCAGGGCGAGTGCGGGCCCGGCTGCCGTGCCTCGGGGGCGTCCGCTCACAGTGTCGGTCCCATCAGGTTGTCGAAGTAGTCCTGCTGCAGGGCGCTCACCCCGGCGTCGTCCGCGGGAGTGAGGTCCTCGCCTCCCACGAACGTAGCCTGCGCGACGTTGTCGAGCGACTCGGTCCCGAGGTTGAAGTACCCCTGGCTGCCGCCGTAGCCGATCGGGTCGTGTGTGGTCACGCCGGCACCCTCGCTGGGGTCCCCACCGTTCGTCCCGAAGGTCGTCGCGCCGAACGAGGCGTCCATCGGGTCCTGGCGACCGCTGCCTGCTCGGCCGACCCAAGCCCACTGGTCTCGCGGGTCGTCCGTGAACGGGATGCCCGGGCTCCCCTGGCCGGCGTAGACGTGGTCGGCCGCGATACCAGACGCACCTCCGACGTCCTGCTCGATGCCTGCCGAGGCGACGCTGACGAAGGAATCGACGTGCACACCGTGATCGTGGAGCGCGTCCGATGCCACCGTGGTCCCGTAGGAGTGCCCGACCACGTTGAGTGTCGGAGAATCGGGACGCGCCGCCCCGAAGCCGAGGAGGTCGGCACTGAGCCGGTCCGCCCCGGCCCGGGCCGCGTCGCCGTGCAGGACGCCCATCGTGGTGAGGCCGCTCGGTACCGGCGGCGCCTCGTAGTTCATCCACGCGACGACCGCGTGCTCGGCGCGGGTCGCGTTCTTGCCCTCCTGCGCCGTCCAGAGGTTCTGGGCGGCGGTGGTCCACCCGGTCGTGTCCTTGGTCGTCGTGCCCATCCCCGGCACCATGTACGAGACGTTCGTGGCCGTGTCGAGGTCGCCGACCGCCACCGCAGCGAGCGGCGGCTGGTGGTCGGTGGCGAGCGTGAGCAGCGCGCGACCGGGCTTCGCCGTCGACGCCAGGGTCTTCTCGATGTTCCGGTACGCGTCGAGGTTCGCCTGCGCCGCCTCGATCGACTGGTCCGCCGCCTGCGACGCCGGCCACCCGAGCCCCACGCGCCGCTTCTTCGCGTCCGCGAGGTCCTGCTCGGCCTGGGCCACGGCCGACACGAGCGTCATCCGGTTCGCCCCGTCCCGCGCCCAGGCCGGCAGCCCCGCGAGGTTGCCGACGACCGCGGGCAGCGATGCGATGAGCGCGTCCTGGGCGGCGGTGTGCTCGGCGCCGGTCGTGTCCTTCCCACCGCCCAGGGTCTTCCAGAGCGCGGCGACCTCGTCGGGCGACATGTCGGCGATGCGGTCGGCGAGGTTGCGGTCGAGCATGAGGAGCGCGCCGAGCTCGGTCGGCGACAGGCCCGCGAGCATCGACGCGAGGTCCTCGTCGGACGCGCCGACACCACGTCCCTCGATGCTGCCGAGGCGTCCGAGCGTCTCGGGGCCGGTGATCACCCGGAGCAGCGCCTGGTCGGCCGTCGTGCGGTCCTGCACGAGCTGCTCCCACCGCGCGTCGAGCGCCGCGGACCGGTCGCCGGCGTCGGCGATCGCCCGCTCCGCGTTCGCGAGGCTCTTGGCGTCCGCCTCGGTCGCGTCGTCGGCCTTCGCGGCGGAGCGGAGCGTCGGCAGCGTGAGCTGCTGTCCGGCGAGCTCGGCCGCGACGGTCCCGCGCTGCAGGCGGATCGCGTCCGCGTCGTCCTTGATGCGCTGGACGTCCTTCGCGTACTGGTCGAAGGCGTCCCCGGCGGCGTCGAAGAGCGCCCCGAGGCCGGACGCGCTCGGCCGCATCTCGTCGAGCAGTGCCGCGAAGCGGGTCTGCGCGTCGCCCTTCCACGTCGGCGATGCGGTGACGTCGGACGCCGAGGCGATCTTCGCCAGGGCGTCCTGCACGGCGTCGGCCCGGTCGTGCCAGTGCTTCCCCAGGGCGGTGATGCCGGCGGGGTCGCCGACGTCCGGCTCCTCGCCGCTCACTTGCCGTCCGCCTGCTTCGCGAGGGCGGCTTCCTGCGCGTCGACCTGCGCACCGAGGTCGTGCGGGAAGGTCGCGGCCTGCTCGAGGGCCGCGTCGACGGCGTCGATCATGCCCTGGTGGGCGAGCGACAGGCCGGCGGTGCGGCTGACCACCTCGGTCACGCCGAGGCAACCGGTGTCGAGACCGGTGAACCGAGCGGTGTCCGCACCGAGTGCGGTCCGGGCGTCGGTCAGCGCGGTCGCGACCGCCGCGAGCGTCTCCGACTCGATCCGCAGTTCTGCGGCCCCCATGTGTTCCCCCCGTCGTTCCCCCGTGGACGTCGGAGACGATAGCACCGCGGTCTCCGACACGCTCGGACTCAGCGCCCGCCCACCGGCTCCCGCTTGACGAACGCCATGAGCACCAGCCCCGCCACGAGCACGACGACGACCCCGAGGATCCCGTACCGCGTCGACCCGCCGACCGTCACCGCCACCCCGAAGAGCGCCGGCGCGAGG
The DNA here is from genome assembly GCF_031453355.1 of Curtobacterium sp. SORGH_AS_0776. Taxonomy (NCBI): domain Bacteria; kingdom Bacillati; phylum Actinomycetota; class Actinomycetes; order Micrococcales; family Microbacteriaceae; genus Curtobacterium; species Curtobacterium sp. SORGH_AS_0776. The sequence goes on along the minus strand of NZ_JAVIYU010000001.1, from coordinate 1,647,786 downwards.
AACGACGCCGCGCGTCCGGTCGTGGCGTAGAGGCCGAAGAGCTCGCCCTCGCGGCCGGGAGTCGCCAACCGTGCCAGGTACGCCCGCGAGGACGACTGGACCGGCCCGACGAACAGCGCCAGTGTCAGGCCGAGGACCCAGAAGCCCGCGGTGACGTTCCCCACCGCGAACACGCCGATCCCGCACACCGCGAGCCCGACGAGCGACACCGTGATGATCGCGCGTGACCCGAACCGGTCGTCGAGCCTGCCGGACAGGAACGTGGCGATGCCCGCGACGACGTTGGCCGCGATGGCGAAGAGGATCACCTGCGACGGGCTGAAGCCGAACACCTGCGCGGCGACGATCCCGCCGAAGGTGAACACGGCGCCGACGCCGTCGCGGAACACCGCGCTCGCCAGCAGGAACGCCAGGACGTTCCGGCGCTCGCGCCAGAGCCGAGCGATGTCCCGCCCGAGGTCCCGGTACGCCCCGAGCAGGCTGCCGGCGCGCGAACGGTCCGGCGCGGCCTCGGGGACGGTGACGAACAGCGGGATCGAGCTCACGGCGAGCCACACGGCGGCGATGCCGATCGCGACGCGGACGTCCCACTGCCCGGAGGCCACGGTCGCGGGGAGCTGCAGGAGCCCCGCGACGTCGCCCCCGCCGAAGTCCTGGATGCAGAGCACGAGCAGGACGACGAGCAGCACGATGCCGCCGAAGTACCCGGCCGCCCAGCCGATCGCCGAGACGCGTCCGGTCTGCTCCCCCGACGCGACCTGTCCGAGCATCGCGTTGTAGCCGACGCTCGCGATCTCGTAGGCGACGGTCCCGATGCCGAGCAGGGCCGCACCGAGCAGCAGGTACGGCTGGCTCGGCGCGACGAACACCATGCCGCCGATCGAGAGCGCGATGCCGATCGTGGCGATGAGCACCGACCGGCGCCGGTGCCCGGACGTGTCCGCCAGGCGTCCGACCGCCGGGGCGACGAGCGCGACGACGATGCCGGCGATCGTCAGTGCCGTCGACACGACGGCCGCGTTGTGCGCGAGCTCCCGCTCGACGAGCGCCTTCCCGGCGGCGGACGTGTCGGCGACGAGCGCCGGGTCGACGAACGCGCGGCTCGCCAGGTAGGTGCTGAAGACGAAGGTCGTGACGACCGCGTTGAACGCCGCGGATCCCCAGTCCCACAGTGCCCAGGACACGAGGGCGCGGCGGTCGGTGCGCTGCGGCACGGCAGCCGCGGGTGAAGCCGTCATGCGCGAACCGTAGCGCGTCCGGGTGTCGCGGCGGTGGCCCCAGTGGGGGCGTCCCGACGCGGGTCGCGTGCCCTGGTGGCGACTCCAGGACGGACGGGAGGGACGGTGCGGGCCCGCCCCGTCCCTCCCGTCCGTCGTCCGGTCACGTCGCGGACGGCACGCCGCCCGGGTAGACGACCGACTTGAGCGACTCGGGGTCGGTGTCGCTCTCGAGGGCCTCGCGGACGTCGTCGAGGGCGAAGCGACCCGTGACCAGCGAGTCCAGGTCCACCTGCCCCGACGCGACGAGCTCGATCGCGACCGGCCACGTGCCGGTGTACCGGAAGATCCCGGTGACCGTGACCTCGAGGTTCTGGATGTGCTCGACCGGCAGCGTCATCTCGGAGTTGCCGAGCCCGACGAGGACGGCGGCCCCGGCCGGTCCCACGGCCTTGATGCCGTCGGAGACGGCCCGCGGCGCACCACTGGCGTCGATGAAGGCGTCGAACGGCGGCAGGTCGGACGCCACGGAGACCACGGTGGGGTCGACGGTCTCGGTCGCGCCGAAGGAGAGCGCGCGCTCGCGGCGCTCCGGGACGAGGTCGCTGATGACGATCCGCGAGGCACCGAACGCCCTCGCGGCCTGCGCGCAGATGATGCCGATCGGACCGGCCCCGGCGATGAGCACGCTCGACCCGGGGACGATCCCGGCCTTGCGGACCGCGGCGATGCCGACGGAGAGGGGCTCGAGCAGGGCTCCGGCCTCGAACGACACCGAGTCGGGCAGCGTGTGCGCGAACTCGGACTCGATCGTGACGAACTCGGCGAACGCCCCGTCCACCGGGGGCGTCGCGTAGAAGCGCATGTGTGGGCAGAGGTTGTACCGCCCGGCGAGGCACTGGGCGCAGCGGTGGCACGGTCGCTGCGGCTCGATCGCCACGCGTTCCCCGACGCGGGACGGGTCGACGCCCTCGCCGACCGCGGTGATCGTGCCGGAGAGCTCGTGGCCGAGCACGAGGGGCTCCTCGACGACGAAGTCCCCGATCCGGCCGTGCCGGTAGTAGTGCACGTCGGAGCCGCACACGCCGACCGCGGCGACCCGGACGAGGACGTCGCCGGGGTCGACCGCGGGGACGGGGCGGTCCTCGACGGTGAGGTCCTGGGTGCCGAGCAGCACGCTGACGCGCTGGGTGGAGGTCATGCGGTTCTCGCTTCCTCGGCCGCGTCGTCGCGGCCGGACGGGTGGGTGGTCGTGGGGGTGGGTTTGGCGGTGGCCGGCACCGCGTCGGTGATCCGGTCCGGGTCGCGCAGCAGGGCGCCGAACGCGATCTCGGCGGCCCCGTGCACGAGCACGTCGGACCCGAGCGCTGCAGGCACGATGCGGAGCCGGTCGGCGGTGCCGGTCATCGACTGCGCTCGGACGTCGTCGAGGATCCGGTCGCCGACGTGGTCGAGCAGCACGCCGAGGAAGCCGCCGAGCACGACGACCGACGGGTTCACGGTGTGGATCGCGTTGCGGAGGGCCGTGGCGAGGGCTGTCACCTGGCGGTCCACGACCCGTTCGACCTCGGGTCGGTCCTCGGCGAGCGCCGCGGCGAGGGCGACCAGGTCGTCCGGAGCGGTCCCGGCCGCGGTCGCCAGGGCGTCACGGGAGGCCTCGGTCTCGAGGCAGCCGACGGCACCGCAGTGGCACCGGATGCCGTTCGCCGCGACGAAGGTGTGTCCGAGCTCGCCCGCGTACCCGTCGGCACCGCTCAGCGGACGGCCGGCCGTGATGACCCCGCCGCCGATGCCGCTCGCGCCGCCGTTGAGGTACACGAGGTCGTCGACGCCCCGGCCGCTGCCGGCGAGCCGTTCCGCCCAGGCGCCGACGTTGGCGTCGTTCGCGGCCCGCACCGGCAGCCCGGTCCGTTCGGCGAGGGGCCCGGCGAAGGGTGCGTCGTGCCAGCCGAGGTGCGGTGCGTACTGGACGGTCCCGTCCTCCACCCGGACCGTTCCGGGCACGGCGACCCCGATCCCGACGAGCCGGAGCGTCGCGGTGCCGGCCGACCCCGGACGGATCCGGTCGAGCAGCCCGGCGACGGTCTCGACGGCCTCTGCGGGCGTGGGCGGACGGTGCTGCGGTTCGACGAGGCGGCTCCGCACCGTGCCGTCGAGCCCGACGAGGGCGACCGAGACGGCGTCGACCTCGACCGTGACCGCTGCCGCCACGACGTCCGGCGCGGCCCGGACGACCGGACTCGGCCGCCCGACGCCGGTCCCCGGTGCACCGGCTGCGGGGAGGTCCTCGTGGAGGAGGCCGCGGTCGACGAGTTCGCCGACGAGCGCGAGGGTCGTCGAGCGGTTCAGGCCGGTGCGCCGGGTGATCTCGGCGCGGGTGATCGGCCCCTCCTCGTGGACGAGCCGAAGGACGCGCGCCGCGTTGCCCGGCGCCGGCGCGGGCGTCGCGGCGGTCGTGCTCGTCATCGGTCCCTCGTCTGGTCGGTGGCGGGTGGGTTGGCGCCGGCCCGAGTCTCGGGCCGGCGGACAGTTTCGCGGACTCCGCGCCGCGAAACCTTCCGCGTGGCCGAGTCTCGGCGCCGCGGGCCGCGCTACCGCGAGCGCGAGAACGCCGCGTCGAACGCGGCCTCGGGCGGCGCGATCGTGCCCAGTTTCCGGACGAACGCCAGTGCCTCCGGCCCGCCGACGAGCCGGTCCATGCCGGCGTCCTCCCACTCGACGCTCGTCGGCCCGGCGTACCCGATGTGGTTCAGCACGCGGAACACCCGCTCCCACGGCACGTCCCCGTGCCCGGCGGTGACGAAGTCCCACCCGCGCCGGGGGTCGCCCCACGGCAGGTGCGACGACAGTCGTCCGTTGCGCCCGTCGAGCTGCTTCACCGACTCCTTGCAGTGCACGTGGTACACCCGGTCGGCGAAGTCGAGCAGGAACGCGGCGGGGTCGAGGTCCTGCCAGACGAAGTGCGACGGGTCGAAGTTGAACCCGAACGCGGGGCGGTCGGCGAACACCTCGAGCGTCCGCTTCGCCGTCCAGTAGTCGTAGGCGATCTCGGAGGGGTGCACCTCGAGCGCGAAGCGGACGCCGACCTCCTCGAACACGTCGAGGATCGGCGACCACCGGTCGTGGAAGTCCTGGTACCCGGCGTCGATCATCGACGCGGGCACGGGTGGGAAGCCGGCGACGGTCTTCCAGATCGAGGACCCGGAGAACCCGGTGACGGTGTCGACCCCGAGCGCCGCGGCGGCACGCGCGGTCCACTGCAGTTCCTCGGCGGCACGCTGCCGGACGCCCTCGGGGTCGCCGTCGCCCCACACGTGCGGCGCGAGGATGTCCTCGTGCCGCTGGTCGATCGGGTCGTCGCACACGGCCTGGCCGGTGAGGTGGTTGGCGATCGTCCAGACCTGCAGCCCGTTGCGCTCCAGGATCGCCTTGCGGTCCGCGACGTACGCGGGGTCCGTCGCGGCGCGGCGGACGTCGAGGTGGTCGCCCCAGCAGGCGATCTCGAGGCCGTCGTACCCCCACTCGCCGGCGAGACGTGCCACCTCTTCGAAGGGCAGGTCGGCCCACTGGCCGGTGAAGAGGGTGACCGGCCTGGAGGCGCGGGTCGTCCCCGCCTCGTCGGTTCCGTCCGTCGTCGTCATCGTCGTCGTCCTTCCTCGCTGCGTGTGCTGGTCACCATGATCCCGGGGTCGCGCCGGCGGGGACCGTCTCCGGCCGGTCGACGCGGGACGCCACCGTCACGACGGTGTGCTCCCGCGAGGCGGTCTGGACGGCCTCCATGACCTCGAGGACGTGGAACGCGAGGTCCCCCGACGCCCGGTGCGGCCGGCCGGTCGCGATCGCGTGCGCCATGTCCGCAAGTCCGTACCCGCGGCCGGCGTCGGCGTACCCGGCCGACACGGGCAGCTCGCGCCACTCGCGGTCGTCGGCCGTCGCGATCGACACCGGGTCCGAGAAGCGGTTCGGGTCCGGGACGGCGAGACTGCCCGCGGTGCCGTGCACCTCGAACAGCGGCGCCCGGGTCGCCCACACCTCGAACGACACGGTGACCGTGGAGACGACTCCGCTGGCGTGTTCGAGCACGGCGACGACGTGGGTGTCGACGTCGACGGGGATCGGTGCGCCGGCGAACGGCCCGGTCGCGATGGTCCGCTCACGGGTCGACCGGGTGGCGCTGCCGCTGACCCGGGCGACGGGGCCGAAGAACTGCACGAGGCTCGTCAGGTAGTACGGCCCCATGTCGAGCAGCGGGCCGCCGCCGGGCTGGTAGTAGAACGCCGGCGCCGGGTGCCAGAGTTCGTGCCCCGGCGCGCTCCACGACACCGCGGCACCGACCGGGTCGCCGATCAGCCCGTCGTCGAGTGCTGCGCGCGCGGTCTGGATCCCCGTCCCGAGCACGGTGTCCGGCGCGCTGCCGACCCGCAGGCCCGAGCGTGCGGCCAGTTCGAGCACCGGTGCGGCCTCGGCCGTCGCGAGTGCGAGCGGCTTCTCGCCGTAGACGTGCTTGCCGGCGTCGAGGGCCCGGGTGGCGACCTCGGCGTGCGCGGCCGGGATCGTCAGGTTGAGCACGACGTCGACGTCGTCCGCGGCGAGGAGCTCGTCGACGCTCGTGCCCCGGACGCCCCGGGCGTCGCCGACCGACCGGGCGCGGTCGACGTCGAGGTCCGCCACGGCCGTGAGCGCCAGGCCGGGCAGCGCCGGGAAGTGCTCGAAGTACTGCTGGCTGATGTTGCCGACACCCACGACACCGACCCGCAGTGCCGGACCGTTCACCGGGCTGCCCACAGGAGTCCCCTCTCGATGATCGTGCGGAGCGGCTGCGACTCGACGACCTCGAGCCGGTGCCCGGGTGCCGAGACGAACACGCGTCCCTCGCCCCACTGCCGGGTCCAGATCGCCTGCGCCGTGACCGGACGGTTCCAGGCGTCGAAGTCCCGCGCCTCCTGCGTGGTCGTCGCCAGCACGTCGTTGTACTCGTCGGAGAGCACCCAGTACTGCTCGGTCACGAGGTCGAAGTCCTCGATGCCCTGCGTGATCGGGTGCTCGTGCCCGAGGTCGGTGATGTGCACCGTGTACGGGATGTAGTTGTCGGACTGCTCGCCGGTGCGCTCCGACGGGTGCTTGCCCGCGTGGTGCGCGAACTGGCCGCCGATCATGTGGAGGTAGTCGGCGGTGTTGCGGAACGCGTCCGCGATCCCGCCGTGCCAGCCCGCGAGGCCGGCGCCGCCGAGGACGGCCCGCTGCAGCCCGGCGAACTCGTCGTCGGCGATGGTGGACATCGTGACGACCTGCACGATCAGGTCGACGTCCGCCATGACCGACTCGTCGGCGTACACCGCGGTCGAGTCCGACACCCGGACCTCGAACCCGTTGTCCCGCAGGAACGGGACGAACGCGTCGGTGGTCTCGACCGGCATGTGCCCGTCCCACCCGCCGCGGACGACGAGGGCGTGCTTCGTCGGAGCCACTCAGATCACCGTCCAGGCGCTGCCGTCGGCGGCGCTCCGCTCGACCGCGTCGAGGACCCGCTGCACGTGCAGCCCGTCCTCGAACGACGGCGACGGGTCGGTGCCCGCGACGATCGCCTCGACGAAGTCCTTCACCTCGTGGCTGAAGGTGTGCTCGTACCCGATGAGGTGCCCGGTCGGCCACCAGGCGGCCATGTACGGGTGCTCGGGCTCGGTGACGAGGATCCGCTGGAAGCCCTGCTCGCCCGCGGGTGCGGTGGCGTCGTAGAAGCGCAGCTCGTTCATCGACTCGAGGTCGAACTGGATCGCACCCGCCGACCCACTGATCTCGAGCGTGAGGCCGTTCTTCCGGCCGGTCGCGTAGCGCGTCGCCTCGAACGAGCCGATCGCCCCGTCGGCAGCGCCACCGGCGAGCCGTCCGAGGAAGAAAGCAGCGTCGTCGACGGTGACCTGCCCGCGTTCGGTCGAGGCGGTGCCGGACAGCCCGACGCCCTCGGCCATCAGCGGACGTTCGGTCACGAAGGTCTCGAGGGTGCCGGACACGGTCGACAGCTGTGCGCCCGTGACGTGCTCGACGAGGTCGATCGCGTGCGCGCCGATGTCGCCGAGCGAGCCGGAGCCGGCGAGCGCCTTGTCGAGCCGCCACGTCATCGGGCCGTCCTCGTCGGCGAGCCAGTCCTGCAGGTAGAGCGCGCGGACCTGTCGGACGGTGCCGAGCCTCCCGTCCTCCACCAGCCGCTTCGCGAACGCGATGGCGGGCACCCGGCGGTAGCTGAAGCCGACCATCGCGCGGACGCCGTCCGCCCGTGCGGCGGCGGCCGCCGCGGTCATCGCCTCGGCCTCGGCGACGGTGTTGGCCAGGGGCTTCTCGCACAGGACGTGCTTGCCGGCCTCGAGCGCCGCGATCGCGACCTCGACGTGGGACGAACCGGGCGAGCAGATGTCGACGACGTCGATGTCCGGGTCGGTGACCACGGCACGCCAGTCGGTGGACGCGGCCTGCCAGCCGTACTGCTGCCGCGCCGCCTCGGTCCGTTCCGGGTCACGGCCGACGATGACGGCCATCTCCGGTTCGACCCCGAGGTCGAAGAACCTCGGTGCGGTGCGCCACCCCTGTGAGTGCGCGGCTCCCATGAAGCCGTGGCCCACCATGGCCACTCGAAGTCGGTCCTGTGCCATCCGCTCGCTCCCTTGCGATCACGTCCTTGCCAGAGTCAACACTACCGCTTATGTTGGGCGCGGCAACATTTTGTTTCGACGACGAACGGTGACCACCATGGCAACGACGCCCACCCGTGCAGACAAGTTCTCCTTCGGTCTCTGGACCATCGGCTACAACGGATCCGACCCCTTCGGCGGCCCGACCCGCCCCGCCCTCGACGTGGTCGAGGCCGTCGAGAAGCTCGACGAGCTCGGCGCCTACGGCCTGACCTTCCACGACGACGACCTCTTCGCGTTCGGCTCGACCGACGCCGAGCGCCAGACGCAGATCGATCGCCTGAAGGGCGCCCTCGACGCCACCGGCATCGTCGTGCCGATGGTCACGACGAACCTCTTCTCCGCCCCGGTGTTCAAGGACGGCGGCTTCACCTCGAACGACCGCCAGGTGCGCCGGTTCGCGCTCCGCAAGGTCCTGCGCAACATCGACCTCGCCGCCGAGCTCGGCGCGTCGACGTTCGTGATGTGGGGCGGCCGCGAGGGTGCCGAGTACGACAGCGCGAAGGACGTGCAGGCCGCGCTCGAGCGCTACCGCGAGGCCGTGAACCTCCTCGCCCAGTACGTCACCGACAAGGGCTACGGCATCCGGTTCGCCATCGAGCCGAAGCCGAACGAGCCCCGCGGCGACATCCTGCTGCCGACCCTCGGCCACGCCATCGCGTTCACCGAGACGCTCGAGCGTCCGGAACTCTTCGGCATCAACCCCGAGGTCGGCCACGAGCAGATGGCCGGGCTGAACTTCACGGCCGGCATCGCCCAGGCGCTCTACCAGGGCAAGCTCTTCCACATCGACCTCAACGGTCAGCGCGGCATCAAGTACGACCAGGACCTCGTCTTCGGGCACGGCGACCTGCAGAACGCGTTCTCGCTCGTCGACCTGCTCGAGCACGGTGCACCCCAGGGCGGCCCGGCGTACGACGGCCCCCGCCACTTCGACTACAAGCCGAGCCGCACCGAGGACATCACGGGCGTCTGGGACTCCGCGGCCGCGAACATGCGCATGTACCTCCTGCTCAAGGAACGTGCGCAGGCGTTCCGCGCCGACCCCGAGGTGCAGGCAGCGCTCGAGGCGTCCAAGGTCGGCGAGCTCAGCACCCCCACCCTGAACGACGGCGAGTCGTACGACGCGTTCCTCGCGGACCGCTCCGCGTACGAGGACTTCGACGCCGACGCGTACTTCGGCGGCAAGGGCTTCGGCTTCGTGAAGCTGCAGCAGCTCGCCATCGAGCACCTCATGGGCGCTCGTGGCTGACCTGGTCGCAGGGGTCGACTCGTCGACCCAGTCCTGCAAGGTCACGATCCGTGACGCCGTGACCGGCGCCGTCGTCCGGGAGGGACGCGCGTCCCACCCGGACGGCACGTCCGTCGATCCCCGCCATTGGTGGGACGCGCTCGGCACCGCCGTCGCGGACGCCGGCGGGCTCACCGACGTCGGCGCCGTCGCGATCGCCGGGCAGCAGCACGGCATGGTGGCACTGGACGCGGACGGCCGCGTGGTCCGCGACGCACTGCTCTGGAACGACGTCCGCAGTGCCGACGCGGCCGCGCAGATGGTCGCGGAGCTGGGCCAGGAGGCATGGGTCGCCCGCACGGGTCTGGTGCCGGTGGCGTCGTTCACCGGTACCAAGCTGCGGTGGCTCCGCGACGCGGAGCCCGAGAACGCCGGCCGGGTCGCGGCCGTCGCCCTCCCTCACGACTGGTTGTCGTGGCGGCTGCGCGGGTACGGTCCGGCCGACGAGAGTCCGCTCGGTCCCGACCTCGACGCCCTCGCCACCGACGGCTCCGACGCCAGCGGCACGGCCTACTGGGACCCGGTGCGGCGCGAGTACGACGCGGAGCTGTTCGAGTCGGCGCTCGGACGACCGATGCGCGTCGCCGGAGCCACGGGCTCCCCGGACTCCGTCGTCGTGCCGCGGGTCGTCCTGCCCGACGAGGCGATGGGCACGCTCACCGCGGACGTCCAGCTGCCGAACGACGCCGTGGCACCTTCGGGGCTCCTCGTCGGCGCCGGACTCGGCGACAACGCCGGGGCAGCGCTCGGCCTCGGACTCGGCCCGGGTGACGTCGCGGTGTCCCTCGGCACGAGCGGCACGGTCTTCGGGGTCACCGACGCCGAGGTGCGCGACCCGAGCGGGACCGTGGCGGGCTTCGCCGACGGGAGCGGGTCGCGCCTCCCGATCGTCACGACGCTCAACGCGGCGCGCGTGCTCGAGGTGATCGGCGGCCTGCTCGGCGTGGACCACGATGCGCTCGGCGAGCTGGCGCTGCAGGCGCCGGCGGGTGCCGACGGGCTCGTGCTCGTGCCGTACTTCGTCGGCGAGCGCACGCCGAACCGACCGGACGCGACGGCGTCGCTGCTCGGCATGACGCCGGGGACGACGGACCGGGCGCACCTCGCCCGGGCCGCGGTCGAGGGGATGCTGTGCGCGCTCGCGGACGGCCTCGCGGCGGTCGAGGGCACCGGTGTCACCGTCGAGCGGCTGCTGCTCATCGGCGGTGCGGCGCGCAACGAGGCCGTGCGGGTCGTCGCTGCGCAGGTGTTCGGTCGTGACGTCCTCGTGCCGGAGCCGGGCGAGTACGTGGCTGCCGGCGCGGCGAAGCAGGCGGCGTGGGTGCTCACCGGGAGCCTGCCGGCGTGGGAGACGGCGACCACGGTCGTGGCCGGCGACCCGCACCCCGAGGTGCTCGAGCAGTACCGGGCCGCCGCGCGCTGAGCGGCTGCTCGTCCGTTCGTCCGTTCGCGGACACTCCCGCCCCCGACGCCGTCCACCACGGCGTCGGGGGCATCATCGTCCCCGGAGGAGACCACATGCCGTACACCGACCTGCCCCTCGACGCCCTGCGCGCCTACCGACCCGACGTCCGCCGGCCGGACGACTTCGACGCCTTCTGGGCCGAGACCGTCGCCGACGCCCGGGCCGCCGGGTCGGGCACCGACCCCGTCCTCGCCGCCGCCGACACCCCGGTGACCGGACTCGTCATCGAGGACCTCACCTTCCCGGGCTTCGCCGGCGACCCCGTCCGGGCCTGGGTCTCGCGGCCGGTCGACGCCGCCGGGCCGCTGCCGGTCGTCGTCGAGTTCCTCGGTTACAACGGTGGTCGCGGGCTGCCGGGCGAACGCGTCTCGTGGGCCCTCGCCGGGTACGTGCACGTCGTGATGGACACCCGCGGCCAGGGCAGCGGGTGGGGCTCCGGCGGCGACACCCCGGACCCGCACGGCTCCGGCCCGCACATCGGCGGCTGGATGACGAGCGGCATCGGGTCCCCCGCCGACCACTACTACCGGCGCGTGTACACCGACGCCGTCCGACTCGTCGACACCGTCCGCTCGCTGCCGGGCGTCGACCCGGACCGCATCGCGCTGACCGGTGGGAGCCAGGGCGGCGGGATCACCATCGCCGCGGCCGCGCTCGTCGAGGCCCACGTCGGCCCGATCACGGCGCTGCTGCCCGACGTCGCGTTCCTCAGCGACTGGGAGAACGGCACCGCCGTCGCCGTGGGTGGTCCGTACCTCGAGCTCGCGCGGTACCTGTCCGTGCACCGCGACGCGATCGACACCGTGTGGGACACGGCCGCGTACTTCGACGGGGTGCACTTCGCGGCGGGGATCACCGCGCCGGCGCTGTTCTCCGTCGCGCTCATGGACGACGTGGTCCCGCCGCGGACGACCTTCGCGGCGTACAACGCGCTCGGCTCGGTGGACAAGGCGATCGAGGTGTACCCGTACAACGGGCACGAGGGTGGTGGGTTCGCGCACTGGGAGCGGCAGGTGGCGTTCCTGCGCGAGCGGGGCTGAGCCGGGGGCGATCGCAGTGTGCGGGCGGCAGATTTTCTGAGATAATGGCTCATCACAGAAAATCCGAGGTTCGACTCATGACGTTGCTTCCCGAAGCCTGGCCGTCGCTCGATTTCGAGGATCTGCAGTGGCAGAGCCGGTACACGGAGCACGGCCCACGAGCCGCTCGCCGGGAAACGATCACCGAGCCGTACCGAGCAGCGGTCCCGCCCCGCATCGCGCACCGTTCCATGCGGCTGTCCGACGCCGTGTCGGTCCTCGCAGACGAGGCATCGACAGCACTCACGCGCTTCGATGAGTCCCTCGGGAGCGAGGTCGCGCCGTTCGCCCCGCTGCTGCTCCGCTCGGAAGCGGCTGCCTCGTCGCAGATCGAACACCTGACGGCGAGCGCGCGGCAGATCTTCACCGCGGAACTCGGCGGCGTCGGCAAGCGCAACGCAGGCGAGATCGTGTCGAACACTCGCGCGATGCGCACCGCGATCGAGTTGTCCGACCGGTTGACGACGGAGACCGTGCTGGCCATGCACGAAGTGCTGCTCCGCGGTGACCACCGGCACGAGGCCGGGCGGTTCCGCGAAGAGGCCGTGTGGATCGGCACCAGCGGGCGAACGCCGGTCGGCGCTGACTACGTGGCGCCGGCCTGGGAACGCGTCCCGTCGCTGGTCGACGACGTGATGGAGTTCGCGCGTCGACTCGACCTGCCCAGACTCGCGCAGGTCGCGGTGACGCATGCCCAGTTCGAGACGGTCCACCCGTTCACCGACGGCAACGGACGCACCGGCCGGGCGCTCCTCCAGGCGATGCTCCGGTCGAACGAACTCACCCAGAACGTGACGGTGCCGGTCTCCGCCGGCCTCCTCACCGACACCGCGGGGTACGTCCGAGCGCTCACCGACTACCGCCGGGGAGACATCGAGCCGATCATCCGTCTGGTCGCCGAAGCCTCCTTCGAAGCGATCGGCAACGCCCGCGAGCTCGTGGACGAGATCTCGTCGATCCGAGCGCGCTGGCGAACGGCCGTCACGGCCCGTCGCGACTCCGGCATCTGGCAGGCGCTCGATGTGGTCGCGCGGCAGCCCGTCCTCAACGCATCGACCCTCGCAGCCGAGATGGGCGTCGAGGCGAAGAACGTGTACCCCCACCTCGACCGACTCGTCGCCGCTGGCATCCTGACGAAGAAGAACGAGTACCAGCAGGGCATCCTCTTCCGGAACGACGAGGTGCTCGGGGCGCTCGATGCGTTCGCCGCACGCGCCGGACGACGCGGCTGAGCCGGGCGCGCGGGTCAGTACCAGCGGCGGACGAACTGCTCCAGGACGTTCTTCACCACCTGGACCGGGCCCGGCGTGGGCTCCCCGCTGTCGCGGCCGATCCGGCGCAGCAGGGCCGCCTGGGCATCCTCGTACTCGGCCACCTCGTCGGCGGAGTAGTCCGACGGCGGGACGGTCCGGATGGCGCTCACCGCCTCGAGCCGCTCCAGCCCCCACCGGAACCCGACCGGGTCCGGCGCCGCTTCGACGAGCGCCACGAGGGCTGCGTCGGAGTAGGTACCCCGGGGGTCGGCTGCGGCGGAGATGAAGTCCGTCAGCCCGCGGAGCGCCGGCTCCGACCCGCCGGCTCGCATGTGCACGCGCCGCGCTCGGCTGCAGAGGTCGTAGAGGAGTCCGTCGTCCACGGACCGAGCGTGGCACACCGGAGTGCCTCCACGCCACCAGGACTGGGTACTCCCCCGTCGGTCGTCGCACTCGTAGGCTCGGTCGCCGTGACCGACATCGCTCCCGGAGCCCACGTGCCCGCCACCCGACCCGACGCCGCGCCGACCGCTGGCGCCCCGACCGCGGTCGCTCCGCTGAGCCTCATCGCGGTCGTGGCCATCGCGCTCGCCTTCGTCGCGCCGATCGGCGGGGTCGTCGTCGGGTTCATCGCCCGCCGTGAGGTCCGGCGCACCGGCGAGCGCGGCGACGGCCTCGCCTTCGCGGCGGTGCTCATCGGCGCGACGCTGACGCTCGTCACGGTCGTGCTGCCGGCCGCCGTCGCCGCGTCCGGCTTCCTCGGGTTGGGCGTGCCCTTCGCCCTCGGCCTGCCGTTCGGCGAGGGCTCCTGACAGTCAGCTGCCGACGAGTGACGTGACCGCGTCGACGACGATCTGCCGTCGCCGCGCCGGCACCACCGCGCGCGTCAGGGCCTCGGACTCCGCTGAGGCCTCGCTCCAGAACGCCGCGAGGTGCAGCACGAGGCCGAGCAGCACGGCGGGTCGGTAGCTGCGCGGCAGGACGCCGGCCCGCTGCGCCCGCTCGACCTCGGCGACCATCGTGGTCCGGCGTTCGACGATCGCCTCGAGCGGAGCGGCCGCCGCGCGCTCGAGCCGGTGCCAGGTCGCCAGCCGCTGGGCCCAGGGCCGCTCGGTCCACGAGTCGTGCAACCGGCCGGCGAACCCGGGCAGGTCGTCGGTGTCGAGCGGGACGAGGTCGAAGGTCTCGGCGACGGTCTGCTCGACGAGGGCGTCGAACAGCCCTTCTTTGCTGCCGAAGTAGTGGAAGACCTGCGCTTTGTTGCTCGACGCGGCGGCGGCGATCCGCTCGACCTTGCCGCCGACGAGCCCCGCCGCGGCGAACTCGTCGCGCGCGGCGAGCAGGAGGCGTGCGCGGACGGCGTCGGCGGCTGGGGGCGTGAATCGTGCCATGCCGACCACCGTACCGATCCGGACGGTCGTCCCGGGGCGTCAGCGACCACCGTCCCCGCGGATCAGGACGACGCCACCGTGACGAACAGGTACACGGCGAGCGCGACCGAGCAGCACGCGATCGCGACGCGGAGGACCCCGTGCGGCACCCGCCGGGCGACGGTCGGTCCGATGAGACCGCCGACCACCGCCCCCGCGCCCAGGGCCACGGCGGCGGACCACACGACGTGCCCGGACACCGCGAACACGACCGCCGGCAACAGGTCCGCGGCGAGGAGCAGCACGTTCTTCACGGCGTTCGCACGGTGCAGGGACGGCTCCCCGGTGAGCAGCAGCACGGCGATCATGAGCACACCGGACCCGGCGCCGAAGTACCCGTTGTAGACGCCGACCCCGACGATCCCGGCCGCTGCGGCGGTGCCGTGCCCACCCGCGGCGTCACCGGCGGCCCGGGCACGACGACGGTCGTTGAACGGCTGCAGCAGCAGGAGCAGTCCCCCGGCGAGCACGAGGAACGGGACGATGCGGTCGAAGAGGTGTGCCGGTGTGACGACCAGGAGCACCGCGCCCGCGAGCGAGGCGGCGACGGTCGTCGGCATCCAGCGACGCAGGACCGCGGGTTCGGCGCGGACCTCGTGACGAGCCCGGAACGCGGAGCTCGCACCGCTGCCGATCAGCGCGACGGAGTTCGTGACGTTCGCGGCGAGCGGTGGGACCCCGACGGCGAGCAGCGCCGGGTAGGCCACGAGCGATGTGATGCCGCCGGCGGTGCCGATCACCCCGGCCACCACGCCCGCGACGACGAGGATCCCGACGGTCAGCACGCTCCATGCTGACACGGCGCGGTGGCCGGGGGTGCGATCAGTTGATGCAGGTGCCCTGCTTGCCGTACGCGTTGCCGACCGGGGTGGACGACGGGGTGGCCGCGGGCGCGGACGACCCGGCACCGGACGAACCGGAGGCGCCGGAGCCGGACGACCCGGAGCGAGCGCCCGAGCCAGCCGAAACCAAGCCCGTAGAGCCGGAGCCGGGCGAACCCGAACCCGCGCCGGAACCGGACCCGGCAGCGCCCGCGGCCCCGACCGTGCGCCCGTCGGTCCCGAGCACGAGCGTCACCCCCGACACCGTGGTCGAGCGGACCGCCGTGGCTCCGGGGACCGCCGCGACGACGGCCTTCGCGGCGGCCTCGGCGCCCTTCGGGTACTCGACCACCGTGGCCGCCGTGGTGGTGGTGTCGCTCGGCGCCCCGACCACGAACCCCTTCGCCGTGAGCGCTGCCGAGGCGGCTGTCGCACCGCCCGGCAGGGAGCCGCCGTTCTGCACGGACACGTGCACGCTCGACGGGGACGCCGCCTTCGCCGCCGTGTACGCCGCGGGCGCGCCCACGATGCCCTGGATGAACGCCGGCACCGCGCCGAAGTCCACCGCCACCGTCGAGTAGCCGTCGATGGTCGGGGTCCCCGCGGTGGGGATGGTCGTCGACCGGATGCTCGACAGGTCGATGCTGCGGAACGTGTTGACGAGGCTGGGGATGCTCAGGCCGTCGTCGATCTGCACGGCGTCCCCGACACCGTGCAGCAGGTCCGACACCTTCACCGGGTTGAGGAGGGTGCCGGCGGAGAGCACCTTCCGGGCCTCCTGCGAGAGGAAGTACTGCTGGCGGACCTCGCGGTCGAGGTCACCGCGCGGCAGCCCGTCGCGCTGCCGGACGAAGGAGAGCGCCTGCGAGGCGTTCAGCGTCGAGTTCCCCGCGGGGAGGTCGACGTTCGAGTTCGGGTCGTGGGCTGGTTCGTTCAGGCAGACCTGGATCGGCCCGAGCGCCTTCACGAGCTGGTAGAAGCCGAGCAGCGAGACGCGCACGAAGTGGTCGATCTGCAGGCCGCTGATGTTCTCGATGGTCTGGATGAGGAGGCGCATGCCCCCGGCGTCACCGCCGCCGTTCGCCGCACCGTCCGAGAACGCGCTGTTCAGCTTGAACGTGCCGTGGCCGGGGATCGGCACCCACGAGTCGCGCGGGAACGAGATCATCGTCGCGCTGCCCCCGCCCGCGGGGATGTGCAGCACGATCATGGTGTCGGTGTTCGTCGCCCCGTCGTCGAGCTGCGTGCCGAGCTCGGCGAGCTCCTGCGGGGTGGCATCGGCCGGACGGTGGTCGTCCCCGACGAGCAGGATGTTCTCGGCCGACCCGTCGACGTCGGCGGACGCCGAGGGGTGCGGGAGCGCCACGTGCACCTTGGTCACGGCGCTGTCGAGCTGCGCGTAGGACCAGGCCGCGTACCCGCCCGTGAGCACGAGTGCCATCGCGAGGACGCCGCCGATCGCCGGGAAGAGGGTGCGAGCTGCGCGCCGCTGGCGACCGTGTCGCACGGCACCGCGCTCGGTCGGCACGATCGGGTGCTGGCCCCCGTCAGGTTCGTCATGCATGGCGTCACCCTAGGGACGGTCGCTGCACGCGTGCGGAATCCGCCTGCGGAGCGGTTCAGCGTCCGACGCGCGAGAGCGACTCCGACAGGGCGTCCCTCGTCGCGAGGAGCCGCTGCGCCCGCGCGTCCATGTCGTCCCGGATCGCGACGACCTGGTCGATGATGCCCGGGCACTGGTCCTCGACCTTCCGGCCGCGGGTGCACGGCAGGACCTGTTCGATGAGCGCCGTCGGCAGCCCGAGGTCGAGGAGCATCTTGATCGTGCCGACGGTCTCGACGTCGGACTCGTCGTAGTCGCGGTAGCCGTTGGCCCGGCGCTCCGGTCGGATGAACCCGAGCTGCTCGTAGTAGCGCAGCGACCGCGCACTCGCCCCGCTGGCCCGGCTCAGATCGCCGATCTGCATCGTCGCTGCTCCTCGCTTGACCTTGACACTGATGTCAGAGTTTAGCGTGCCGTCCATGCAGATCTTCGTCATCGGCGGCACCGGCTACTTCGGCTCGGTCCTCGTCGAACACCTCCGTTCCGCCGGCCACTCCGTCACCGCGCTCGCCCGCTCCGAGCAGAGCGCCGCCCGCCTGCGAGCGGCCGGCGCAGTACCCGTCGCCGGCTCGATCACCGACACCGAGGTGCTCCACACCGCAGCCGCGGCGGCCGACGCGGTGGTGTACGCCGCCTCGGACTACGCACCGACCGCGCAGTCGACCGAGGACGAGCTCGCGGCCGTCCGCGCCGTCACCGCCGGAGCAGCAGAACCCGCCGGAACGAACGGAACGCCGGGAACCACCGGGACCTCGGGCACCGCCCCGAAGCCCGTCGTCTACACCTCCACCGGACTCGTCTACGGCTTCGACCCGACGGACGTCACCGAGGACGCAGTGCTCCCCGAGGTCAGCGCCCAGCCGGTCAAGGCACAGGCCGAACGCATCGTGCTCGGCGCGCCGGGCATCACCGGGATCGCCGTCCGCGCCGGGCTCGTCTTCGGTCGCGGCGGGACCGGGCTCGTCACCGGCCTCATCGAGGCCGCGGTCACGAACGGCGCCGCGACGTACATCGGCGACGGTACGAACGCCTGGTACCCCGTGCACGTCGACGACCTCGCCGACCTGTACGTCCGGGCGATCGAGCACCCGGTCGCCGGCGTCGTCAACGCGGTCGGTTCGGTGCCGTTCACCTTCCGGGAACTCGCGGAGGCGATCGGCACCCTCACCGGCACCCCGAGCGTCTCCGTCCCGCTCGAGGTCGCCGAGGCGCAGATGGGCCCGGCGGTCCGGACGCTGACGACGTCCACGCACCTCCTCGCGACGAAGGCACGGGCCACCTACGGCTGGGACCCGTCGGAGCGGTCACTCGTCGAGGACGTCCGGAACGGGTCCTACACGGCTCCGCCGCGCCCCTGACTCACCGCGCTGGCGGGGACCAGACCGGTGTCCCGCCGACGGCCTCGGCGATGCGTCGACTGACCGCGCCGAGCTGCCGCACCTGGGCCGGCGTGAGCGCGTCGAAGACCACCCGCCGGACGAGCGCCTGGTGCGCCGGCGTGGACGCCACGACCTGCTCGTGCCCGCTGTCGGTGAGCACCGCGAGGGTGAACCGCCCGTCGGTCGGGTCGACCACGCGGCGGATCCACCCCTTCTGCTCCAGCCGGGTCACCGCGCGGGACAGCCGCGACAGGGTGCAGCTCGCGGCGGCGGCGAGCACGCTCATCCGCAGCGTCCGGTCGGGTTCGCTGTCGAGGGCGAACAGGACGCCGTGCTCGAAGTGCGTCAGGCCGGCGTCACGCTGCAGCTGCGCGTCGAGTGCGGTCGGCAGTCGTTCGAGCACGGTCGCGAGGGCGACCCAGACCTCGAGCTCCTCAGCGGTGAGCCCGGTGGAGGCGACGTCGTCCGGCATGGGGAGAGCGTACCACCGTGACTTGCTCAGGCAAGTGAACCTGCGTACATTGACTTGCCCAGGCAAGTGAACTGACACGACAGGAGTACGACGTGGATCTCGACATCAGAGGCCGGACGGCGTTCGTCAGCGGCTCCACGCAGGGCATCGGGTACGCCGTCGCAGCAGCCCTCGCGGCGGAGGGAGCCCGCGTCGTGCTGAACGGACGAAAACGCACGGGGGTCGACGCTGCCGTCGCCCGGTTGCGAGCGGCACTTCCCGGCGCCGAGGTGTCCGGGATCCCGGCGGACTTCGCCGACCCGGCGCAGGTGGACGCGCTGCTCGAGCAGCTCCCGGAGGTCGACGTGCTCGTGAACAACGTCGGACTGTTCGGCCTGGCCGACTTCGGATCGGTCGACGACGCCGAGTGGCAGCGGTACCTCGACGTCAACCTGATGAGTGGCGTCCGGCTGTGCAGGGCACTGCTCGACCCGATGCTCGAGCGCGGCTGGGGCCGGATCGTGTTCGTCGGCAGCGAGTCCGGCGTGAACGTGCCCGTCGACATGGTGCACTACGGCGTCACGAAGGCCGCCGTGATCGCGCTCGGCAACGGCCTGGCGAAGCGGACCCGCGGGACCGGCGTCACCGTGAACACCGTCCTCGGCGGCCCGACCTGGTCCGACGGGGTCGCGGCCACGATCGAGACGATCGCGGCCGCGCAGGACGCCCCGGTCGAGGCCGTGCAGGCCGCGGTGATCGGGCAGAACCGCACGACCCTGCTCGAACGGTTCATCCGGCCCGAGGAGATCGCGGACCTCGTCGCCTACCTCGCCAGCCCGCGGGCGTCCGCCACGAACGGTGCGGCGGTCCGCGCCGACGGCGGGGTGCTCACCGGGATGCTCTGATCCGGACACCGGCCACGAACGGGACGGGAGGCGCGGTGCGAGCCCGCACCGCGCCTCCCGTCCGTCCCGTCGTCGGTGCGGTCAGACCCGCTCCCAGGTGACCGTGCGCCGGTCGGACGGCTCGACCTCGCGCACCGGCCCGGTGACGCGGACGACCGCACGCGCCGTGGCGGACCCGGGGACGGGCGCGGGGCCGGTCCCGCCGCCCACCGCGACGATCCCGTCGGCGCGCACCCCCACCGGTCGGTCCGGACGCCGCGGCGTGGGACGCGATCCAGACCTCCACGTCCCCGGGTTCGACCACCTTCCGCAGGGCGCGGTCGGTGAACGCGAGGCGCTGGACGGGCACGCTGAACCGCAGGCGCACGGACTCCCCCGGGCCGAGCGCGACCCGGGCGTACCCGAGCAGCTGGGCGACCGGCCGGGTGACGCTCCCCTGCACGTCGTGCCCGTACACCTGCACCACGTCCTCGCCCGCACGCTCCCCGGTGTTCCGGACGGTCACCCATGCGTCGAAGGCCCCCGCGCTGGACACGGTCGGGTCGACGACGAGGTCCTCGTACGCGAAGGAGGTGTACGAGAGCCCGAACCCGAACGGCCGGACGGGCGTCGAGTCGGTCGCGGTCACGTCGGACGGCCCGCCGAGGCGCGGGTGCAGGTACGTGTACGGCTGGGCACCGGCAGCCCGCGGGAGCGAGACCGGCAGGCGACCGGACGGTGCGGCGGCGCCGGTGAGGAGCTCCGCGATCGCGAGACCACCGCCCTCGCCGGGGAAGAACGCCTGCACCGTCGCGGCCGGACGGGGAGCGTCGCCGTCGAGCGCCCACCCGATGGCGTACGGCCGTCCGGTCAGGAGCACGACGACGGTCGGCGTGCCGGTGGCGACCACCGCCTCGACGAGCTCGCGCTGGACGCCCGGCAGGTCGAGGGACTCGGTGTCGTTCCCCTCGCCGACGGTCCCGCGGCCGAACAGTCCGGCCTGGTCGCCGACGACGACCACCGCGACGTCGGAGCGCTCCGCGACCGCGACCGCGTCGTCGAACCCGGAGCGGTCGTCGCCGGTCACGGAGCAGCCCGCGGCGAACCGGACGGTGTCGGCCCCGAGCGACTCCGTCAGCGCCTCGCGCACGGTCGGGATGGCGAAGCCGAGCGGCAGGTCGGGGTGCGCGGCGAGCACGTGGTTGGCGAAGGAGTAGCACCCCTGCAGGGCCTCGGCGCGATCGGCGTTCGGCCCGATCAGCGCCACCGACGCCCCCGGGGCCAGGGGCAGGACCGGGGCCTCGGGTCCGTTCGACAGCAGCACGAGCGACCGCGCCGCGAGCGCCTTCGCGAGCGCCCGGTGCCGAGGGGTGTCGAGGTCGATCCCGGTCGGTGGCTCGTCCTCGAACGCGTCCGGGTCGAGCAGCCCGAGCCGCTCCTTCTGCCGGAGCACGCGGAGCACAGCGCGGTCGACGAGCGCCTCGTCGACGTCACCGGAGCGGACACGGTCGACGAGCGGCGCGAGGTAGGCGTCCCCGGTGGGCAGCTCGACGTCGATGCCCGCGGTGAGTGCGAGTGCGGCCGCTTCTCCACGGTCGGCGGCGACGCCGTGCATGACCTCGAGGAACGCGACCGAGAAGTAGTCGGCGACCACCGTGCCCTCGAACCCGAGGCGGCCGCGGAGCAGGTCGGTCAGCAGGTCACCGTTCGCAGCGACCGGCACGCCGTCGACCTCGGCGTACGAGTTCATGACGCTCCGGGCCCCGCCGTCGCGCAGTGCCATCTCGAACGGCGGCAGGAAGACGTCCGCGACCTCGCGCGGCCCGGCGTGCACGGGAGCGTGGTTCCGCCCCGCCTGCGACGCGGAGTACCCGAGGAAGTGCTTGAGGGTCGCGTCCACCCCGGCGCGCTGCAGGCCACGGACGTACGCGGTGCCGATCGTCCCGACGAGGTACGGGTCCTCGCCGATGCACTCGTCCACCCGCCCCCACCGCGGGTCGCGGACGACGTCGAGCACCGGGGCGAGGCCCTGGTGCACGCCGAGCTGTCGCATCGAGTCGCCGATCGCCTCGCCGACCTGCTCGACGAGCTCCGGGTCGAAGGCGGCGCCCCACGCCAGCGGCGTCGGGAACGTGGCGGCCTTCCAGGCGGCGAGCCCGGTGAGGCACTCCTCGTGCACGAGTGCCGGGATCCCGAGTCGCGTCTCGCGCTTGAGTCGTCGCTGCTCCGACCACAGCCACGCCGCGCGCTCGTCCGGCTCGACGGGGCGGGTGCCGTAGACGCGGGTGAACTGCCCGAGGCCGTGGCGCGTGACGTCGGCCAGGGTGCGGCCGTCGGCGTCGTCGTGCGCCGCCATCTCCCCCTGCATCGGGGCGACCACGCCGTTCTGGTCGAGCCAGTAGCCGACGAGCTGCGCGGTCTTCTCCTCGAGCGTCATGGCGGCGAGCAGGGCGGTCGCGCGGTCCGCGCCGGTCGCGTCCTCGACACGGCGCGGGTCGGACTGGAGGCGCGGCTCACGCCCGACGGTCCGCGTCGCGTCCGTCGCCGTCACCCCTTCACCGCCCCGGTCAGGCCGCCGACGATGCGCTTCTGGAAGATCGCGAAGAACACGAGCGCCGGGATCATCGAGAGCGACGTGAACGCGAGCACCCGGGCGGTGTCGACCGAGTACTGGGACGCGAACGCCTGGACCCCGAGCGGCAGCGTGTAGGTCGACGCGTCGTTCAGGATGAACAGCGGCAGGAGGTAGCTGTTCCAGCTGCCGATGAACGCGAGGATGCCGACCGTCACGACGCCGGGGAGCGACAGCGGGACGACCATGCGGAAGAAGAACCCGAGCTTGCTCGCGCCGTCGATGGCGGCCGCCTCCTCGAGCTCGTCCGGGATCGCCCGGAGGAACGGCACCAGGATGATGACCGTCGTCGGCAGGGCGAACGCGATCTGCGGGAGGATCACGCCCGCCAGGTTGTTCGTCAGGCCGAGGTCCTTCACGAGGATGTAGAGCGGCGTGATGGCGACCGTGATCGGGAACATCAGACCGGCCGCGAACAGCGAGTAGAGCGCGCCGCTCCCCCGGAACCGGTACCGGGCGAGCACGAAGCTCACCATGAGGCCGAGCACGACCACGCCGAGGGTGGTGGTGACGCCGGCGATCACCGAGTTGCCGAGCTGCTGCCAGAACACGCCGCTCGTCAGGACGTTGACGTAGTTGCCGATCTGCCACGGGTTCGGCAGCCCTGCCGGGCTCGCGGTGATCTGCGAGTTCGTGCGGAACCCGCCGAGCACGATGTACGCGACCGGCCCGATGCACACGGCGATGAACAGCAGCGCGATGAAGTACGTGCCGAGGTTGCGCTCACGCCGGACGGGTCCGGTGTCACGCTGGCGGCGCTTCGGCGCGACGATGGAGGCGGTGGCGGTCATCGGTCGCTCTTCTCGGTCAGGGCGCCGGCGGTGTCGCGGCGCAGGACGAACCGCTGGTAGACGAGGGCGACGACCAGCGAGATGAGGAAGATCACCACGGCGACGGCGTTGCCGTACCCGTAGTTGCCGGACAGGCGGCCGTTGCCGACCATGTAGGTCGCCATCGTCGAGGTCCCGGCGGTCGAGGCGATGTACTGCCCCCAGATGATGTAGACGAGGTCGAACAGCTGGAGCGACCCGATGATCGACAGGAACGCCCAGATGCGGAGCGTCGGTCCGAGGAGCGGCAGCGTGATGCGTCGCTGGATCTGCCAGTAGCTCGCGCCGTCGAGCTGCGCGGCCTCGAACAGTTCCTCGGGGATGCTCTGCAGGCCGGCGAGGAAGAGGATCACCGCGAAGCCGATGTACTTCCACGAGATGATCCCGAGCAGGGTCCACAGCGCGATGTCCGGGTTCGACAGCCAGTCGTTGCGCAGGCCGCCCAGACCGATGCTCTGCAGCAGGTCGTTCAGGGCACCGCTCGACTGGAGCATGAGGCTCCACCCGGTGCCGACGATGACCTCGGAGATGACGTACGGCAGGAAGATGAGGACGCGGATGAGCCCGCGGCCGCGGATGCGCTGGTTGAGCAGCAGCGCGAGCACGATCGCGATCGGACCCTGCACGACGAGCGAGCCGATGACGATGAACAGGTTGTGCCAGAGCACCGCCCGGAAGTCGGGGTCGGTGAAGATCACCGTGTAGTTCTGCAGGCCGACGAAGTCGACCGGGGCGCCGTAGCCCTGCCACTTGTAGAAGCCGTAGTAGGCGGCGAGTGCGACGGGCAGGATGACGAACCCGACGAACATGATCACCGCCGGACCGGCGAGGACGGCGATCTCGACCCGGGTGCGGACGTCGGTGCCCTTGCGGGCCCGGCGGGCCGGGGCCGACGGCGAACCGTCGGCCCCGCCCGTGCGACGCCCCGTCCCGGCCGGCGCTTCGTTCGAGCGCGGTGCGACGGAGGTGGTCATGTGTCTCAGCCCTTCGCCGCGGCCTGGTTGACGGTCGACACGATGTCCGAGACGGACCCCTTGCCGGCGAGCAGGTTGACGACGCTGGTGTTGAGCGCGTTGCCGACGTTCTGGCCGTAGAGCGTGTCGAGGTAGTTCGAGACGAACGGGGCGTCGTTGTACGCCTTGAGCACCGTGGTCAGGTACGGCTCGGTCACGACCGACTGCGCGTCCTTGTTCGCGGGGATCGAGTTGAACGCCTTGTAGTAGTTCTCCTGCACGCTCTTCGTGGTGACGAAGTTGAGGAAGTCGGTGCAGGCCTTCTTCGGGGCCTTCGCCGAGCAGGAGAGCCCGCCCACGGCGCCCATCATCGAGCCGGGCGCACCCTTGCCGCCGGAGACCTCCGGGAACGGGAAGAAGCCGAGGTCCTGCAGCGGCTTGCCGTCCGGGGTGAGCGAGGAGATCACGCCCGGGTCCCAGGCGCCCATGAGCTCCATCGCGGCCTTGTGGTTCGCGACGAGACCGGCTGAGCTGCCGGCGCCCTGCTGGGCCGAGGTGGTCAGGAAGCCGTCGTTGAAGGGCTTCGTGTCGAAGAAGGCCTTGGTGTCCTCACCGGCCTGCTTCCAGCACTTGTTGTCGAACTTCAGGTCCTGCGCGGTCTTGTTGAGCACGTTCGACGAGCAGGCCCGCAGTGCGAAGTTGTAGTACCAGTGCGCCGCGGGCCAGGCGTCCTTCGCACCGACGGCGACCGGCTGGATGCCCTTGTCCTTGAGCTTCTGGATGTCGGCGTTCAGCTCGTCCATCGTGGTCGGCGTGCCCTCGATACCGGCCTCCTTGAAGAGGTCCTGGCTGTACCAGATGCCCTCGGGGTCGACGTTCGTCGGCATCGCCCAGGTCTTGCCGTTCAGTTCGAAGGCCTTGAACGATCCGTCGCTGATCCCGCTCTTGGCACCGGAGCCGATCGAGTCGGAGATGTCCAGCAGCTGGCCGGCGTTGACCATCGCGGCCATCTTGCCGCCGCCGCGCTGCGAGAACACGTCCGGGGCGGAGTTCGAGTTGAGGGCGGTCTGGAGCTTGCCGTCCAGGTCCTCGTTCTGGATGGCCTGGATCTTGATCGTGACGTTCGGGTTCTTCGCCTCGAACGCCTTGACGGTGTCCTGCCAGAAGGCCTTGCCCGGCCCGGTCGTCGAGTTGTTCCAGAAGGTCATCGAGACCTTCCCGTCGCCGCTGTCGCCCCCGGCGGCGTCGCTGCCGGCCGAGCAGCCTGCGGCCACCAGTGCTGTCGCCCCGATCAGCGCGATGGCTGCCGTGGCACGGATCTTCCTCGTCATCGTGGATCTCCTGAAGTGTCGTCGTTGACAATCAGCGACATCGACTGCCGCTGCGGAGAGCGTGCCAGGTGCCATCAAGCCATGTCAATCGATATCGATAACGTTTTCTTTACCAATTTGCGCGTCAGCTCAGCGGTACGGTGTGCACATGGACACGGCCCTCGGCATGCGTCCCGGAGCCGGCCGGGTCACCATCGCGGACGTCGCACGCGCTGCCGGGGTCTCGATCCCGACCGTGTCGAAGGTGATCAACCAACGCGACGGCGTCGCCCCCGCGACGATCCTGCGCGTGCAGGAGGTCGTCGAGCAGCTCGGCTACGAGACCTCGCTCGTCGCACGCAGCCTCCGCAGCTCGCGGACGAACGTCATCGGCATCCTCGTCACCGAGTTCGAGCCGTTCTCGACCGAGCTCCTGCGCGGGGTGTCCGGCGCCACGACCGGCACCGGGTACGAACTGCTCGCCTACGCCGGGCTCGTGACCGGTGCCGAGCAGAAGGGATGGGAACGCCGGTCGCTCTCGCGGTTGTCCGGCACGCTCATCGACGGCGCGATCGTGGTGACCCCGAGCACGGCGCTCTCGACTTCGTCGATCCCGGTCGTGGCGATCGACCCGCACACCGGCCCCGAGGGGCACGCCACGGTCGACTCCGACAACGAGGCCGGGGCCGTCCAGGCAGTCGAGCACCTCGTCGCGCTCGGGCACACCCGGATCGCGCACCTCCGGGGTCGTCCAGACCTGGCGTCGGCACAGCTGCGCGAGGCCGGCTACCGACGCGCACTGGCGGCAGCGGGCCTGTCGGTGGACGAGTCACTCGTCCGCGACGGCGGCTACCAGGAGGACCGTTCGGCCGAGGTCGCCCGCGACCTGCTCGCCGGACCGGACCGTCCGACCGCGGTGTTCGCGGCGAACGACTCGTCGGCGGTCGGTGTGC
Source organism: Curtobacterium sp. SORGH_AS_0776 (assembly GCF_031453355.1). NCBI lineage: Bacteria > Bacillati > Actinomycetota > Actinomycetes > Micrococcales > Microbacteriaceae > Curtobacterium > Curtobacterium sp. SORGH_AS_0776. The sequence goes on along the minus strand of NZ_JAVIYU010000001.1, from coordinate 1,621,549 downwards.
TCCGTGCCGCAGCCGAACTCGGACTCAATGTGCCCGGGGACCTGTCGGTGGTCGGGTTCGACGACGTGCCCCAGGCCGCGACCACCACGCCGCCGCTGACCACCGTCGCACAGCCCCTCGTCGAGCTCGGCTCGCGGGCGGTCGAGATGCTCCTCACGATGCTGCGCGGCGAGCCGACGTCGGACCACGTCCGGCTGCCGACGACCCTGCGCGTGCGCCGGAGCACCGGACCGGCGCCCGCGGACCGCTGACACCGCGCGGCGGACCGCACCGTCAACGCCGCACCGTCAGCGGCGGACCGCACTGTCAGCGCCGCAGCGTCTGCTTCGGGTACTCCCCGAACCGCTCCGCGTACGCCGCCGAGAACCGCCCGAGGTGCGCGAACCCCCACCGGCGCGCGACGTCCCCGACCGCCCCGGCGAGCGGATCGGTGTCCAGCAGCTCGGCGCGCACCCGGTCGAGGCGCACCTGCCGCAGGTACGTCAGCGGGGACACGTCGAACACCCGACGGAACGACTCCTGCACGGAGCGCACGCTCAACCCGGACGCCGCCGACAGGTCGCCGATCGTGACGGGCTCCGCGGCGTGGTCGTGGACGTACTCGACCGCGGCGCGGAGCCGGGCGTTGCGCGGTTGCCCGAGCACGGCGGGCAGGTCGTCGAGTTTCGGCGGGAACATGTCGAGGAAGACCTCGGCAGCGGTGACCTTGGCGGCCTGCCAGGCGACCGAGTCCGTGCCGCCGACGCGCAGCGACCGTGCGAGCGCCGTCAACGCCCCCTGCCAGCGCCGCGCCGTCTCGGACCCCGGCACGTGTCGGTCGTCGAAGCGCAACGCGTGGTCGCCGACGTCGGTGCGCGTCACGGCGACCCGGCGGACGAACGCTCGATCGAGGTGCACGACCCGCTGGTCGTAGTCCGCGGTGCGGAAGGCGTAGTCGTGGTCCGGCGGGAAGAGCGCCGGGGCGTCGAGCGGCAGGACGTACCGCTCCCCCGACCGTTCGATCTCGGCGGTGCCGGAGCTGATCCAGGTCACGACGTAGTCGCCACCGGCCGGCACCACCCCGGAGAGGGCGCCGCGCAACTGGGACCGGCGGATGGTCACCTCCGCGTCGCCGATCGCCGTGTACCGGTAGTCGAACGGCGCCTCGGTCACTCGCGCGTCCCACCGCTCCCCGCGGTAGACCGCGCCGAGATCGCGCGCGGCGTCTTCCGGACGGCCGCCGGACACCTCGAACCGGACGGTCGCAGGTGTCGCGGTCTGCTCGTCGCCGAAGTCGTCGGTCAGCGGGTCAGCCATGCGACCTCCCGCACTGCGGTTGTCCGGATTCCGTGCCACCCCTCGTTATCTGGATACGCTGGTCGGGTGAGCGCGGCGTATCGTTGCGCGGAACCGATCCGCACCGAAGGGGCGACCGCGTGAGTGAGATCGACCTGATGGCCGCCGTCACCCGGCTCGAAGCCGCGATGGGAGCGCTCCGCGGTCGACTCCGCGAACACCTGTCGGTCTCCGGCTCCGACCTGACCGTGCTGCAGTTCGTCGCCCGCGCCGAGGCCGCCGAGCGGAAGGTGCGGGTGAAGGACCTCGCGTCGCACCTCGGCCTGAGTGGCCCGGCAGTCACGGGCACGGTCGATCGGCTCGAACGGGCGGGACACCTGTGCCGTGTCCCGAACCCGGACGACGGCAGGAGCCGGTACATCGAGCTGACCCCCGAGACCGAGCGTGCGTACGCGTCGGCGATGGACAGCACGAACGAGCATCTGCACGAGCTGTTGTCCTCCTTCACGGATCGGGAGCGGGCGAAGTACGTCCGGGTCATCGACAGGGTCATCCAGGCGCTCGAGTTCGGCGCCCCGACCCCTTGACGGCAGAGTACGGGCGCTGGCGAGCGCACCTCGAACGTTTGTCCACCAAGCGCACTTAGGTAAATTCCCGACCTACTTTGCCGGACGCGGAACGCTCTCGCCCGTACCGTCACGAGGGGACGCCCCCGATCGGGGGTACGAGGACGACGGGGAGGAAACCATGGGCAAGTACGAATCCCAGCAGGGCGTCGACCCGGTGCGCATCGAGACGTTCCGTCGGATGCGCAAGCGGTGGAAGTACGGCGAGCTGCAAGACGGTGCGGGCCTCTACGAGGACTTCTTCACCGACACCGATCGCGACCCGCGTCGCCGCTGACGACGGGTCGCGATCGGACGGGAGGCGCGTGGCGGGTCCGCCACGCGCCTCCCGTCCCGTTCCGGGCCCGGTTCAGCCCTTCACCGCGCCCGACGTCAGACCGGACACGATCGACCGGCGGAACACCAGCACGAGGATGACGATCGGCACCGTCGCCGCCACGCTCGCCGCGAAGATCTGGGCGAACGGCACGGTGAACTGCGTCCCGAACAGGGCGATACCGACCGGGATCGTCCGGAACGAGTTCTCGCTGTTGAACGTCAGCGCCATCAGGAACTCGCTCCACGACGCCGTGAACGTGAACACCCCGACCGTGAAGAGCCCCGGCTTCGCCATCGGCAGGATCACGGAGAGCACCGTGCGCCAGGCTCCGGCACCGTCGATCTCGGAGGCCTCCTCGATCGTCGAGGGGATCCCGACGAGGTAGTTCCGCATGATCCAGATCGCGAAGGGCAGGTTGAACGCCACGTACGGCACGATCAGCCCCGGGTAGGAGTTGAGCAGCCCGAGGTTCCGCTCGAGCAGGTACAGCGGGGTCAGCACGGCGATCGCCGGGAACACCGAGAGCATGAGCAACGAGGTCATGATCGCCGTCCGCCCGCGGATCCACCGCCCGGCGAGCGCGTACCCGGCGAGGAACGACAGCGCGAGCACGATCACCGTCGTCGACACCGACACGATGACGCTGTTCACCATGTACTGGCCGAGCGCGTTGTCGCGGAACGCCACCACGAAGTTGTCGAGGGTGAACGACTGCGGGAAGGCGGTCGGCGGCGACTGCCCGATCTCGGACGCCGGCTTGAGCGACGTCGACACGAGCCAGTACAGCGGCAGCGCGGTGAGCACCGCGATGACGACACCACTGACGTTGACGGTGTTGACCCACTTCCGCCAGCCCTTGCGGACGCGTTGACGGGGCATCAGGCATCCCCTCCCTTCGCCTGGTTCCGGAACGCCCGGAGGAACAGCAGACACCCCGCCGCGACGATGATCGCCGTGGACGTCGCGATCGCCGCACCGGGGCCGATGTTGATGTCCTGGAAGAGCACCTTGTAGCCCATGATCGCGAGCGACTGGGTGGCGGTGCCCGGACCGCCGTTCGTCAGCACGAACGGCAGGTCGAACACGCCGAACGCCTGCAGGATGCGGAACAGCACCGCGATGGTCAGGGTCGGCGTGAGCTGCGGGAGCACCACCCGCCAGAACGTCTGCCAGGTGCTCGCGCCGTCGAGCTCGGCCGCCTCGTAGTGGTCCTCGGAGATCTGCACGAGCCCCGCGAGCAGGATGATCGCCACGAACGGCGTCGTCTTCCAGATGTCCGCGACCATCAGCCCGGTGATCGCGGGCACCGGTTCGCCGAGGATCACCGGGGCCTCGCCGAACAGCCCGAAGAACCAGGTCGCGACGCCGTACGTCGAGTCGTAGATGTACTTCCAGAGCTGCGCGTTCACGATCGTGACGAGCGACCACGGGATGAGCATCAGCGCCAGCATCCATCCCCGGGTCGCCCCGAGCCGCTCGAGCACGAGGGCCACGAGCATGCCGAGCACGAGCTCGACGAACACCGTCACGACCGTGTACAGCACGGTGAACCCGAGCGCCCGGTACCAGTCCGCGCTCTGCAGCAGGGCCGCGTAGTTGCCGAGGCCGAACGACCGGATCGTGAACCCCTCGTAGCCGACCTCGACGTCCGCGAAGCTCAGGACGATCGAGTAGACCACCGGGAAGATCGTCACCGCCGCGACGACCAGGAGCGCCGGGGCCGCGAAGCCCCACGCGCCCCGCGCGCGGATGCGGTCGAGACGCGACCGCCCGCTGAGGCGGGGCGGCGGGTCGAGGCGACCCGCGCCTCCTGGACGGGTCGACGACCGCGTCGCGGTGCCGGCGCTCACAGTGCCTCGCCTTTCAGGGCGAGCGCGATGGCCGACGCCATCGTGCTCGTGCCGCCGTCGACGGACGCCTGGCCGCCGAGGATGCTGTTGCCGTTCTGGTACACACCCTGCGAGACCTTCGGGTAGTACGCCGTCGACGTCGGACGGGGCACGAGGGTGATGCCCGCGGCGGTGTCGTACGTCGGGCGCTGCTGGCGCTTCGCGTCCTCGCTCGTGAGCGACTCGCTCCGGGCCGGCAGGACCCCGCCCTCGCGGGTGAGGAACTGCTGCGCCGTCTCGCTCGACATCCAGCTCGCGAACGTCAGCGCTGCTGCGGGCTGCTGCGTGTGCGGGTTGATGTAGTTGCCCCACCCGCCGATGGTCGAGTGGTGCTCGTCCTGCCCGTCGAAGGTCGGCCGCGCGGCGAGTCCGACCTTGCCGGCGACCTGGCTGTCCGGCCCGTTCGCGATGCCCCACGCGTACGACCAGTTGCGGAGGAACGCCGCTCGGCCGCCCGAGAACGCGTCGTTCGTGTCCTGCTCCTGGTACGTCAGGGTGGCGCGCGGGCTGGCGCCGTCGGTGATCAGGGACCGCATGAACTCGAACGCACGTTTCGTCTCCGAGCTCGTGGTCTCGGGTCTCGTCAGGTCGTCGTTGAGCAGCGAGCCGCCGGCGTCCGCGACGAACTCGGTGACGTTGCAGGTGAGGCCCTCGTACACGTCGCCCTGGAACGCGAACCCGTAGCTGACGTCGCCGGTGTCGACGAGCTTCGCCGCGGTCTCGCGCACTTCCTCCCACGACCCCGGAACCTGCAGGGAGTGCTTGGCGAGCAGGTCCTTCCGGTACAGGAAGAACGACTCGTCGATGTAGAGCGGGAACATGTAGTACGTGCCGTCGACGCTCGCGGCCTGCCGGAGCCCCTCGGGGAACTGGTCGAAGAAGTCCGCACCGACGAGCTCGTTCACCGGGGTCGCGAGCTTGTTCTTCGCGAACTGCCCCGGCCACGCGACGTCCCCGAGGTAGACGTCCGGGGTGCTGCTGCCCGCGGCGATCTGGGTGGTCAGGCTGGTGCGGTTCGTGTCGGTGTCGCTCGGGGCGCTCACGATGCGCACCCGGATGTTCGGGTGCTCCTTCTGGAACTCGGCGATGAGCCGACGCCGCAGGTCCCCGCCGTCCTTCGACGCGACCTGGCCGGCCCACCAGCTGATCGTGACGTCACCCTCGGGAGGGTCAGTCGGCCACTCCTGGACCGTGGTGCGCTCGGGTCGGGTGGAGCAGCCGGCGAGCAGCAGCACCCCCGCTCCCCCGAGCAGGAACATCCTGCGGTCGATCGCCATCACGTCCTCCTCGACGTCCCCTGGTGCGAACCTGTACGTCCACACAACCAAACCGACCCTGGGTGCCCGGTGGGTGCGGCGACGGGAGGCGCGGTGCGGGGCCGACCCGCGCCTCCCGTCCGTGGGGCGGTCGCGTCCGCCCGCGGCGAGGCCCCGAGACTCGGCCATGCGGACACATTCGCGGTGTCGGAGCCGCGAACGTGTCCGCCCAGGCGAGACTCGGCGAGCGCCCTGCGCGCCCCGCGCGCCGGTCAGGCGGGCGCGGGTGCCGTCGACTCGGCCGTGCGGAGGGTGCAGGGCAGCAGGAAGTGCGGCAGCTCGTCGGACTTCCCGTCGAGTTGGTCGATGAGCGCGTCCGCCGCACGGGTCCCGAGTTCGCGCCCCGGAGCCACCATCGTCGACAGCCGCGGGTAGTGCTGGTCGGCGTTGGCCTCGGACGAGGCGATGCTGAGCACCGAGACGTCCTCCGGTACCCGGCGCCCGGCCGCGTACAGGCCGACGAGCAGCCCAGCGGAGGAGTCGTCCTTCATCACGAGCACGGCGCTCACGCCGGGGTCGAGCGCGAGCATCTCGCTCGCCGCGGCACGTCCGCCGTCGCTCCCCGGACCCGCGGTGACCACGGTGCCGCCGAGCCCACGCGCGGCCGTCACCTGCCGGAAGGTGGCCTCGGCGCGGAGGTGCGGCGCGTAGCCGGCCATCGGCGTGCCCTCGAGGTCCTCGAGCACGAGCGCGAACCGCCGGTGCCCGAGCGACTGCAGGTGGTCGATGCTCGACTCGATCGTGGTCTCGAAGTCGATGTCGACGAACGGCAGACCACTGCTGTCCCGGGTGCGGCCGATGAGCGTGAACGGCACGTCGAGCGCGGTGAGGACGGCGACGCGGGGGTCGTCCATCCGCACCTCCATGAGGATCACACCGTCGACGAGTCCCCCGGAGACGAGGTCGTCGAGATCGTCGCCGGCGGGGTCGACCGGCCAGAGCACGAGATGGTAGCCGCGCTCGGACGCCCGCTCGGCAGCGCTCATGAAGAACTGCGAGGTGGTCGGGCTGAAGCGGTTGCCGGTGGTCGGGAACAGCAGCGCGATGATCCGGGTGCGGCGGCTCGCGAGCGCCCGAGCGACGACGTTGCCGCGGAACTTCAGCTCGCGCATCGCCGCCTGCACGCGGGCGGTCGTCGCGGGGGTGACGTACTTCGTGCCGTTCACGACGAAGGACACGGTGGCGATCGACACACCCGCCCGATCGGCGACCTGCTGCATCGTGGCCATGCCGCTCAGCCTACCGTCCGGGATGCGAAAAAAGCGCTTTACAGGTGAAGCGCTTTTCTGTTAGCTTCTCGCCCCAAGGAACACAGCGACGATGACGTCAGCGGATTCGTGGTTGCGCGCCTGCCCCCTGCATCCGTCAAGAGAAGAGCTCTGCAATGAAGCAAAGATTCCCCTCCCCGTCGCGCCGGACCCGCGCCCTCGTCGGCGCGGTCGCCGTGCTCGCCACGATCCCCCTGGTCCTCACCGGGTGCTCCGGTTCCGGATCGGCCTCGTCCGGTGGGAGCAAGGCCCTGACGATCGAGGACTACTACGACGCGACCTACAACCCCGTGTACAAGCAGTGCGCGAAGGACGTCGACGCGACGGTCACGATCAACCACGTCGCCGGTGCCGGTCTGATCTCGAAGGTGCTGCAGCAGGCGTCCTCGCGGACCCTGCCCGACGTGCTCATGCTCGACAACCCCGACGTGCAGCAGATCGCGGCCTCCGGGGCACTCTCCGACCTCAGCGACTACGGCCTCAGCGCCGAGGGCGACGTCCCCGGCGTGAAGGCGGCGAGCACCTACAAGGGCAAGCTCTACGGCCTGCAGTCGAACACGAACTCCATCGCGCTCTACTACAACAAGAAACTGCTGGCGGACGCCGGCGTGCAGCCGCCCAAGACCTGGGACGAGCTGAAGGCCGCCGCGAAGAAGCTCACCTCCGGGTCCACGTACGGCTTCGCGATGAGCAACATCAACACCTACGAGGGCACCTGGCAGTTCCTGCCCTTCTTCTGGTCGAACGGCGGTGACGAGAAGGACATCGCGACGCCCGAGGCCGCGCAGGCCCTGCAGCTCGTCGAGGACCTGCAGAACGACGGCTCGATGTCGAAGAGCTCGATCAACTGGGCCCAGGCCGACGTGAACAGCCAGTTCCTCGCCGGCAAGGCCGCGATGATGATCAACGGCCCGTGGCAGCTGCCGGCCCTGAACGCGAAGAAGGGCCTCGAGTTCGACAGCGTCCCGATCCCGACCCGCACCGGCTCGGAGACCGTCGCACCGCTCGGCGGCGAGGCGTTCACCGTCCCGCAGACCGGCGACAAGGACAAGATGCAGCTCGCCGCCAAGTTCGTCGGCTGCCTCCACTCGCAGAAGACGCAGAAGGCCCTCGCCGAGGTGAGCGGCAACGTGCCGACGAACCTCGAGGCCGGCGCAGCATGGGCGTCCGACCACCCGCAGGTGGCCTCGTTCGTCACGACGGTGAAGACCGCCCGTGCCCGCACCGGTGAGCTCGGACCCGACTGGCCCAAGGCCGCGACGAAGATCTACACCGCCGTCCAGCTCGCCCTGACGGGCAAGGCCGACCCCGAGGCAGCGCTCGAGCAGGCGCAGTCCCAGAGCCAGTAGTGCACGAGGGAGCCGGCCACCCGGCCGGCTCCCTCCCCACCCTCGGAAGGAGCGGTTCCGGCATGAGCGCCACGACACAGACCCGACCACGGACCCAGGCGTCCGTCCCACCACCACGACCCGGCCAGCGCCGCGCGCGCATGCGGATCGGGATCACCCGATGGCTCTTCGTCATCCCGGCCGCACTCTTCGTGGCCGTGTTCTTCGGCTACCCGGTCGTGAAGAACATCATCATGTCCTTCCAGGACTACACGACCAAGACCTTCTTCACGGGCGAGGCCCCATGGGTCGGGCTCGGCAACTACATCCAGGTGTTCCAGAGCTCGGTCTTCGCGACGAGCGTCGTGAACACCGCGCTGTTCACCGCCGGCTCGATCATCCTGCAGTTCGTGATCGGCCTCGCCCTCGCACTGTTCTTCCGGCGGCACTTCCCGCTGTCGGGGTTCTTGCGCGGACTGCTCCTCCTGCCGTGGCTGCTCCCGCTGATCGCGTCCAGCGCGGTCTGGAAGTGGCTCCTCGACCAGGACAGCGGCGCGCTCAACCAGCTCCTCGGCGTGGTCGGCATCGCCCCGGTGCCGTGGCTGGTCAGCCCGAGCCTCGCCCTCATCGCCGTCATCGGCGTGAACGTCTGGCTCGGCATCCCCTTCAACACGACGATCCTCTACAGCGGGCTGCAGTCCGTGCCGCCGGAGCTGTACGAGGCCGGCGCGCTCGACGGCGCCACGGGCTTCAAGGCGTTCTGGTACATCACCTGGCCGAGCATCCGGAGCGTGGTGAGCGTCGTGATCGTGCTCGGGGTCGTCTACACGCTGAAGGTCGTGGACATCATCCTCGGCCTCACCGGTGGCGGCCCGGCGAACTCCACGCAGACCCTGGCCACGAACGCCTACCACCAGTCCTTCATCAACTTCCAGTTCGGCATCGGAGCCGCCGTGAGCAACGTGCTCATCGTCGTCTCGTTCGTCTTCGCGATGGTCTACATCGCGATCTCCAGGAAGGCGGTCGACGAATGAGCGTCGGACTCGCGAACCAGACCGTCACCGCCACCAGGGCGATCACCACGAAGCGCAGTGCACGGGTCCCCGGACCGAAGCGCGGCGTCAAGGGCATCCCGCTCACGATCCTCGGCTGCGTGTTCCTCGCGATCATGGTGTTCCCCGTCTACTGGATGGTGAACACGAGCCTGCAGGCCACGTCCGGGGCCGCCACTGCGACCTGGTTCCCGTTCTCCCCCACCTTCCGCGGGTACGAGACCGCGTTCGCCCAGCAGGGGCAGAACTTCCTGTCGAGCATGATCATCGGCCTCGGCACCGTCGTGCTGACCCTGGCGATCGCGACCCCGGCCGCCTACGGGCTGGCTCGGTTCAAGATGCGCGGCACCCGGGTGTTCCTGCTCGTGCTGCTCATCACGCAGATGATCCCGGCGATCGTCATCGCGAACGCGCTCTACACGCTGTTCAACAACGTCGGGCTGCTGAACAGCTACATCGGGCTGATCCTGGCCGACAGCGCCGTCCAGGTGCCGTTCGCCGTGCTGCTCATGCGTGCGTTCATGGAGTCGATCCCGCCGAGCCTGGTCGAGGCCGCGCTCGTCGACGGCGCGAACGACTTCCGGGCGTTCATCTCGATCGTCCTGCCCATCAGCCGGAACGCCATCGTCACGGCGGCGCTCTTCACGTTCCTCGGCGCCTGGGGTGACTTCCTCATCGCGCTCACCCTGACGTCGACGACCGCGGTCCGGCCGATCACGCTCGGCATCTACAACTACATCGGTTCGAACGTCACCGACTGGGGGCCCGTCATGGCGACGTCGGTCCTCGCGTCGCTGCCGGCGGCCGTGCTGCTCATCGTTGCCCAGCGGTACATCTCCGCCGGCGCTCTCGGCGGCGCCGTCAAGTGACGGCAGCCCACGCCGGGCTGCCGGCGACGACCACGAACCCCAGCCAGAAAGGCACACCATGACCACCACCCCGCTGCGCATCACCGTCTGGGGCGAGAACGTCCACGAGCAGGTCGAGCAGCACGTCGCCGAGCGGTACCCCGACGGCATGCACGGCGCCATCGCCGACGGCATCCGCGAGAACCTCCCGGACGCCGTCGTCCGCACCGCCACGCTGCAGGAGCCCGAGCACGGCCTCACCGACGAGGTCCTCGCCCAGACCGACGTCCTCACCTGGTGGGGCCACGCCGCACACCAGGACGTGGACGACGCCGTCGTCGACCGCGTGCACAAGCACGTCCTGTCCGGCATGGGCCTCGTCGTGCTGCACTCCGGCCACTGGTCGAAGATCTTCGGGAGGCTGATGGGCACGACCTGCACGCTCCGGTGGCGCAGCGAGCACGACCAGGAGCTCGTCTGGACCGTGAACCCGCAGCACCCCATCACGCGCGGCGTCCCGAACCCGATCGTCATCCCCGAGCAGGAGATGTACGGCGAGTACTTCGACGTCCCGACCCCCGACGAGCTCGTGTTCATCTCGGGCTTCACCGGCGGCGAGGTGTTCCGGAGCGGCATGACCTACCGCCGCGGCCTCGGGAAGATCTTCTACTTCTCCCCCGGCGACCAGGACTTCCCCGTGTACCACCACAAGGACGTCCGACGCGTGATCGCGAACGCCACCGAGTGGGCGCGGCCGGAGCGTGAGCGGGAGATCCCGACACTGCGCCGGTACGACCTCGGCGAGTACTTCGACGGCCAGCACTACCGCGGCCCGTTCGACGACGCACCGGTCGAGGAGCACGAAGGGGCACAGGCATGACCCTCCGCGTCGTGCAGGTCGGCGCCGGCGGCATGGGCCGCGCCTGGCTCGCCACCGTCGCGGCCGACCCGGACGTCGAGCTGGTCGGCATCGTCGACCTCGACCTCGACGCCGCCCGGGCCGGAGCCGCGGTCGCCGGCGACCCGACGATCCCCGTCGGCACCGACCTCACCGCCCTCGCCACCGAGACCGGTGCCGAGGCCGTCCTCGACATCACCGTCCCGGTCGCGCACCACCCCGTCACGCTCGAGGCCCTCCGCGCCGGACTCCCCGTCCTGGGCGAGAAGCCCGCGGCGCAGACGGTCGCCGAGGCGCTGTCGCTCGCGGCCGCCGCCGAGGCCACCGGCAAGCTGTTCATGGTGTCGCAGTCCCGGCGGTACAACGACCACCTCGTCGCCTTCCGGCAGCACGTCCGTGGGCTCGGGGGCGTCGGCGGGCTGAGCACGCGCTTCGCCAAGGCCCCGCACTTCGGCGGCTTCCGCGAGGAGATGGACGACGTCCTCCTGCTCGACATGGCGATCCACGCGTTCGACTCCGCGCGCTACGTGCTCGAGCGGGACCCGGTGTCGGTGTACTGCGAGTCGTGGAACCCGGCGTGGTCCTGGTACCGGGGCGACGCCGCGGCCGCCGCGGTCTTCACGTTCGAGGACGACGTCCGCTACGTGTACGACGGCTCGTGGTGCGCACCGGGTGCCGAGACCTCGTGGAACGGCGACTGGCGCGCCTCCGGACCCGCGGGCACGGCGCTGTGGGACGGCGACCACGACCCGTGGAGCGACCTCGACGGCACGCCGGGCGCACCGGACGCGGCCCCGAGCGTCGGCAACGAGATCGCCGGCGCACTCGCGTCCTTCGTCCGTGCGGTCCGCTCCGGCGAGCGCCCCGACGGCGAGGTGCACGGCAACGTGATGAGCCTCACGATGGTGGACGCCGCGATCGCGTCCGCCCGCACCGGGCGGCGCATCGTCATCGACGAGGTCCTCGAGCAGGCGCACGCCACGGCGCTCGAGGTCGAGCAGGACGAAGCCATCCGGGAGCGGCTCGCGTCGTGGGGTTCGGTGCGCAGCGCGCTCGCGACGGGGTCGCCGGACACGGCCGCGCTCGGCTGAGCGACGCTGGCGGTCCAGGAGGCGCGGTGCGGGTCGCGACGCGACCGTCGCGCCGGGCGCGGTGCGGGTCGGACCCGCACCGCGCCTCCCGTCCGTCCGTCCACCGTGCGCACCGGCGGCGACCCGTCACCGTTACGGTGGCCGTGTGCGTGGACAACGGTCGTCGGACACCCCAGCGGCGGGGACCCCGCTGCTGCTCGTCGCGGCCGACCCCCGCCGTCGCACCGGACGGACGCCGTGGGGCCGGGTCCTCGTCGGTGTCGTCATCGCCGCCCTCGTCGGGGGCGCGGCGGTCGCTACGGCGGGCACGCTCGTCTCGCAGCGCATCGCGGAGGGCTTCGCCGTCCGTGACGCGACGTCGGACACCGCCGCACTGGCGCGGGTCGTCGTCGAACCGGCCCTGGTGGACGCGATCGCCGATCCCGACGCTCCCGAGTCCGAACGGGTCGCAGCGCGCGCACGACTGGCCGACGCGGTCGCCGGCGAGCTGCGGGCGGGCTCCGCGGTCCGGATGAAGCTCTGGGCGGCGGACGGGACGGTCCTGTGGTCCGACGAACCGCGGCTCGTCGGCGAACGGTTCCCGCTGGGCGACGAGGACCTCCAGGCGCTCGACACCGACCGGTCCGACGCCGAGGTGTCCGACCTCGCCGAGCCCGAGAACCGCTACGAGCGCGGGCACGGTCCCCTGCTCGAGGCGTACCAGGCCGTCCACACCCCGTCCGGCCAGGCCCTGTTGTTCGAGGCGTACGAGCGGTACGACGACGTGGTCGCCCGGGCCGCCGACCTCCGCGGAGCGTTCGCCGCGCTCGCGTTCGGGACGGTCGCCGTCGTGCTCGCGCTGCTCGTGCCCCTGCTGCTCTGGCTCCTCCTGCGGATCCGGTCCGGGCAGCGCGCTCGGGAGCGCCTGCTCGGTCGTGCGCTCGACGCCGAGGCCGCCGAACGCCGACGGATGGCGGCCGACCTGCACGACGGCCCGGTGCAGGACGTCGCGGGCCTCGCCCTGTCGCTCGGGGCGGACCCCGCCACGACGGACGCCGCGGCCGCGCTCCGTCGGGCGGTGTCCTCGCTCCGCGGCTCGATGTCCGCGATCCGGCCCGCGGCGCCCGAACGGGACGGCCTCGGTGCGGCGCTCGACGACGTGTGCGCCCGGGCCCGCGCCGCCGGGCTCACCACGAGCGTCCACGTGCCGGAGTCGGTCGACGCGTCGCCGGCAGCCCTGCTCGCCGTCGTGCGGTTCGTCCGCGAGGCGGTCGCCAACGTCGTGACGCACGCGCACGCCTCGGTCGTCGACGTGCAGGTCGGTACCACCGGGCCCGGCCCGAGCGTCGACGCGGCTGTGGACCGTGGGCTCGTCGTCACCGTCACGGACGACGGGGTCGGGTTCGATGCGACGCGTGCCACGGACCCGGGACGGCCGGGGCACCTCGGCACCACGCTCCTGCGCGAGATCGCCGAGGACACCGGCGGCTCCCTCGAACTCGACACCGCGCCCGGCGCCGGCACCACCTGGCGGCTGACCGTACCGGTCGACGCCGAGGCACTGCGGTGAGGGTCCTCGTCGTCGACGACCACGCCCTCGTCCGGAGCGGGCTGGGCGCCGTGCTCGCGGCGACGGACGACTGCGAGGTCGTCGGCGAGGCCGCCACGGGTGAGGAGGGCGTCGCGCTCGCGCGGGAGCTCCACCCGGACGTCGTCGTGATGGACCTGTCGATGCCCGGTGCCGGCGGGGTCGCGGCCACGGCGGCACTGCGGTCGGCGATGCCCGACGTCCGGGTGCTCGTCCTCACCACCTTCGCCGACGACGGGCGGGTCCGCGCTGCCCTCGCGGCCGGGGCGACCGGGTACCTGCTCAAGGACGCGGCCCCGGACGAGGTCGTCCGCGCCGTCCGCGCAGCAGCCCGCGACGAGACACCGATCGACCCCCGGGTCGCCCGGGCCCTGCTCCCCGCGGGCACGGCGGACACGAGCACCGACGTCCGACTGCCGCCACGAGAACGCGACGTCCTCGTCCGGATCGCCCGGGGTCTGTCGAACCGGCAGATCGCCACCGAACTCGGGATCGCCGAACGCACCGTGAAGGTCCACGCCGGCAGCCTCTTCCGGCGCATCGGGGTGGCCGACCGCACGAGCGCGGCGCTCTGGGGCAGGGACCACGGGTACTAGTACCAAGGTCCGATGGTGCGGTCCCGGTCGGGCGGCGACGATCGGTGTCGAGGGGTACGCACCCCAGCACACCAGGAGGCACACCATGTCCAGCACGCACCAGCGCCACGGACGGCGCATCGGCATCGTCGCCGCGGTCACGGCCGGCGTCGTCGCAGCGGTCGCACTCGCCGGGGTGGCCCCCGCGAACGCATCCGGCAAGACCTCGACCGGCGGCGACTACGCCGTCACCGTCAACGGCACCACCACCAACCCCGCGGTCGGGAAGGACGTCAAGCTCAAGGACGTCGCCGTCTCGGGCACCATCGCGGTCCGCGGCAAGCACAACGGGTTCGACATCCGCATCGCCGACCTCGGCGTGTACGACTACACGCTCACCGGCGCGCCCGACACCCAGCGGATGGTGACGAAGCCCACCGTCGTGTTCGCGTCGAAGGTCCCCTCGCTGACCGCCGCGCAGCTCGCCAGCACGAAGCTGTCCTCGCTCGAGGTCAAGGACGACACCCTCGTCGCGATCTTCGCCACCGGTGCCGGCAAGCTCAAGGTCCAGGCGAAGGACGGCGCGCAAGGCGGCATCTTCCAGATGGAGACCGAGTTCGCTCAGCCGGTGACGTTCACGCACACCCTCGGCGCCGGGCTCTTCTACTTCACCAACCCGTACACCGGGAAGATCAACTTCGGCGACGGCACGCCCGCGGTGGCCTCCGGGAGCGGCGCGCACCAGATGCTGCTCGGGAAGGACAGCCCGCAGGTCGCGACGAAGACCTCGCAGACCGCGACCACGACGACGTGGACCGTCCAGCCCGGCGGGCGCATGGGCGGGGTGCTCGGCGAGGACGCCGTGGAGCTCTCGCAGGGTGCGACGAACTGCACGAGCCAGTGCCAGGCGCAGAACCAGGTCCGTGGCTCCCTGCCGGTGCCGCCGGACCCGGTGGACCCGCAGCCGCTGGTGGTCGCGGTCCGCTGACGCGGACGGAGCGCGCGGGAAGCACGGGAGGCGCGGTGCGGGTCGGACCCGCACCGCGCCTCCCGTGCGTGTACCGTCCCACGCAACACCGGGCTGGCGGGCGAACGGGGAACGCGATGCGACAGATCATCGGGACGACACTCATCGTGGCGCTGGCAGCGGCCGCACTGATCGGTGTGGCGCCGCCGGCGAACGCGGCCGGATCGGGCACCATCGCCGTGCAGCTCGCGACGCCGGACGGCACCCCGATCCGGTTGGCGGACGTCGAACTCGCCGTGATCGGCTTCGACACCGTCGTCGGGACCGCCACCACCGACGTCGACGGCACCGCGACGTTCGCCGGCATCCCCGCCCCGGACACCGTGACGGTCACCACACGGCAACTCCCGCCGCGCGGGACGGAGACCTACGCCCCCGGACTCCGTTCGGACATCGCGGTCCGCGGTGGCACGACGGTCGCGGTGACCGTGCCGCTCGTCCGTGGTGCCACCGTGCAGGGTGGGGTGGTCGGCCCCTCGGGTCCCGCTGCCGGACGGCTGATGTACGCGTGGAACGAGGACACCTCGCAGGTGTTCCGGACGACCTCGGACAGCGCGGGACGGTACTGGTTCCTCGGGTTGAGCACCGGTCAGTACCGCATCGAGGCGTACGCCAGCGGCACGGCTTCGCCCGCCGTGTGGAAGACGCGGGTGTACCAGCAGCGGGGGACGCTCCCGGCATCGCAGGTGACGCTGTCGCAGCACTACGCGCACAGCGACTACGACCTGGCCGTCTTCGCCAACACGGCGTCCCGCACCCCGTCGCCGCAGCTCAGTGCCGCGAGCGTCGTGGTGACGGAGGCGACGAGCGGGGCGTCGTTCTCGACCCGGTTCTCGACGCTGCTCGACGACGAGCAGACGGCCCAGTTCCAGATCCCCTCCGGGCAGTACGTGGTCGAGCTCCGGACGACGGCGACGACCACGACGCCGTCGCGTGTCCTGTGGCTCGGCCGTCCGGGAGGCGTGTACCGGTACGTGACCGACCGGGCGCAGGCCGTCCCGGTGAGGGTCGTGTTCGGCGGGTTCAACGGGTGGGGTGGAACGGTGCCGGAGGCAGCGTCGCGCTGAGTGCTCGCGCACCGACGGGTGCACCGCGACCGCTACTCGGCGGCGAGTCGCTCGAGCACGCGGCGAGCGGCGGAGGACATCTCGGGGCGGACGCCGAGGCGCTCCAGGTACTCCGACACGGACTGCATCTCGTGCGCCCGTCGCACGGCGTGCTTCCTGCTGCCCGACTCGTACCGCTCGATCTTCGCGTCCGCGTCCCCGGAGAGCTGCGCCGCGATCTGGGCGTGCACCCACTCCTCGCACCCCGCGGCGCGTCCGGCCTCGAGCGCCTCGACGACGACGGTCGCCAGGCTCTTCATGAGCACGCTCCGGAGCAGCTTCCGGGAGGTCGCGGTGCCGGCCGGACCGTCGACGTACTCGACCTCGGAGCCCAGGGAGGTGAGCAGCTCCCCGAGGACGTCCGCGGCACCGCCCGACACGATCGTCTCCGTCGCGGCTCCCTTGAGCGGCACCGGTCCGAGGATCGCGACGTCCGCGAAGCGACCTCCGGCTGCGACGATGCCGTCCTCCGCGGCGACCATGTCCTCGGGCGAGGCGGTCGTGAAGTCCGCGTAGACCGCGCCGGGGGTGATCGCCCCCGCAGCGGTCTCCGCGATCGACCGGCTGAGTGCGGCTCCGGTCAGGACGATCGTCACCTCGCTCGCGGCGACGACCTCCTCGACCGAAGCGAGCCGCTCGACGCCGCTCGGTGCCGGCGTCGGAGCGGGATCGAACCCGCGGACGCGGTGGCCGGCGGCGACGACAGCAGCCGCGTAGATGGCTCCGGCCTCGCCGAGGCCGATGAACCCGACTCGCATGGTGTTCCTCTCCTGCGAGCCGTGGCTCGCGTCCTACCGACCGACCGCCTGCGCGGCCCGACGGATCTCCGGGACCAGTGCCTCCAGTCCCGCTCTGTCGTTGTGTTCTGCCGGTCCGGACGCCGACACGGATCCGATCACGGCTCCGTGCTGGTCGAAGACCGGCGCGCTGACCGCGGCGACGGCGACGTCACGCTCGGCGATGGAGACGTGGAAGCCGTTCCGGTGGATCTCGTCGAGCGACGAGCGCAGCTCCTCCGCGCTCACCGTGCGTCCGTTCCCGTCCGTCGTGTCGCCGCGGTGCGCGAGGATGTCGTCCCGTTCCGCCGGCGAGGTGAACGCGAGGATCGTCTTGCCGGCGCCGACCACCAGCGGCAGCCGTCGACCGACCGGCAACTGGTAGCGGAGGGGATCCCGACCGTCCACCCGCGCGGTCAGGATGCGCTCCTGGCCGGTCCGGACGTAGAGCGACGTGGTCAGGTGTGTCGAGTCGGCGAGCTGCTGGAGCACTGCGCGTGCGCGGGTCGTCAGTGGGTCTCCGACGAGGTAGCCGTGCGCCAGACCGAGCGCCCCCGCTCCGAGCCGGTACTCCCCGCCCTCCTGCTGCACGAGGCCGCGGCGCTGCAGCACCCCGACGATCCGCAGGGCGGTCGCGGCGTGCAAGCCGGTGCCTCGGCTCAGGTCGACCAGACGCAGCGGACGGTCGCTCCGTTCCAGCAGTTCGAGCACGTCGAGCGCGCGTTCGACGCTGCGGACCGTCGGCTGGGTGGTGTGCCCGTCGGTTGCCATGACGCCATTGTGGCGGACCGCCCTGCTGGACCGTCACACGGACCTCGCCGAGGCGACGATCTCGTTCCGGATCCGGGTCTCGTCGGCGTGCTTGGCCTCCGCGCGGTCCAGCACCGCGGCCGCTTCGGCTGCCGGCACCACCGCGACACCGTCCCCGTCGGCGACGATGACGTCCCCGGGGTGGACGACGACACCGCCGATCGCCACCGGGACCCCGACGCGGAAGGGTCCGTTCCGGTAGGGACCGGCTGGTGTGACAGCGCGGGCGAACACCGGGAAGCCGAGTTCCTCGAGGTCGCCGACGTCACGGACGGCGCCGTCGATGACGAGTCCGACGCAGCCCCGTGCGCGGAGACGCTCGGCGATGAGCTCGCCGACCAGGGCTCGGTCGCGGACACCGTGGCCGTTCACCACGAGCACGTCACCGGGACGGAGGGTGTCGATCGCTTCGTGGACGCCGGCGTTGTCGCCACCCGCGACCTCGACGGTCCGGGCGGTGCCGGCGGTCCGCGCTCCGCGCCAGACGGCTGCGATCTCGGCCTCGACGACCCCGAGGCGCTGCATGGCGTCGCCGATGTTCGCGACCGGGAGTGCGCCGAGTCGCTGGACGACGTCCGGGGTCACGGGCTGGTGGGTGTGCTCGGTCATTCGTTCGACTTCCATCCGTGTGCGTAGGCGAGGAGCAGGGTCCAGATCCCGAGGGCGCCGCCGACACCGAACGTCCACGGAGCGAGGACGGAGACGACGCCGGAGACGAGCGCGGCGTTCAGGACCAGGACGCCCACGAGCTGCAGCAGCACCATGACGGTGCCGAGCGCGAGCATCGAGACGAGCAGGACGACGAACACCGTCGTCATGCCGGCGGCGATTCGCTGCCGGGTCGGACCCATCGCGGGTCCCGTGGAGTCTGCCAAGGTGCAGTCCTTCCGATCGGTGGGGCCGGGCTCAGTGCGGGACGGGCAGCCAGCCCGGCCCGATGAGCGCGGCGATGAGCAGGATCGGGATCACGTACAGGACGACCAGCGGGACGAAGGTCTTCACCGGGTTCACCCCCGCGATCCCGGTCGCGATGTAGATGGCCGAGGCCCCGGGCGGTGAGGCACCTTCGGTCGATGCGGCCACCAGCACGACGCACGCGGCGAGCACGGGGTCGACCCCGGCGACGACGAGGACGCTGAAGCCGATCCCGCCGATCGTGGCGATGGTCGCGGTCGAACTGAGCGGCCCGGCGACCAGCACGACCATGACGGCGACGATGACGCTCATCACCACCGGGGACGCGTCCAGCCCGTTGAGCACGGCGGCGAGCTGGTCCGCGAGTCCGAGTTCGGTCAGCACCGCTCCACCGGCGAAGGCGAAGACGAGCGTCGCCCCGATGTCGCGGTAGCGCGGGGCGGTCTTCGCAACGAAGTCGTACCAGCCGCGGGCACCCTTCGGCAGCTTCTTCCGACCGAGGAGCAGGGCCAGCAGCCCGAGGAGCACGGGGATCCAGACGACGATGCTGATCGTGTCCGCCGCCTCCTCGCCGAGGGCACCGGTCACGAACGCACCGCTCGGACCGAGGGTCACGAAGACCGGGACGAGGATGCCGAGGAACACGAGCAGCGACGTCCACCCGTGTCGGAAGGACTGACGGAAGGGGCGGATGTCCGCAGCCGGGACACGCTGGATGCGGTGCCGACGGACGAAGTACGCGATCACGATGAGGCGCCACAGCACGCACCATGCGGCAGCGACGAACATCGCGGGCAGGAGTTCGCCGACCGTGACGAGCGGCGCGACGGTCGCGGTGCCGATGAGGATGAAGAACGAGGCGCTCGGCGGGATCACCGTGCCGTTGCCGGCGTTCCCCGCCACGACGGTGGCAGCGACCGGTGCGGGCCACTGCGAGCGCTTCATCCACGGGATGGTGACGGTGCCGAGGGTCGCCGCGTTCGCGGATCCGGAGTGCGCCACCGATCCGAACAGCGCCGAGCCGACGGTCGCGACGTACCCGGCGCCGCCGGGGAGCCGGCCGAGCATCGAGTTGAGGATCTCCACCTGCCGGTCGATCACGCCGGTCGACGCCAGCAGGAACCCGATGAACGTGAAGGCCAACGCGGCGAACACGATCTCCTCGTTGAAGGCGTCCTGCAGCCCGACCACGAGCAGCTCGAGGAACCGCGTCCCGCCGAACGCGCAGACGACGAGGAAACCGACGACCATGCCCTCGCCGATCCCACGGCGGAGCGCGACGCTCCAGACCACGATCGTGCCGATGTAGGCGATCAACGCCCAGACGGCCAAACCCATGTGCGACTCACTCTCCGTTGAGGGTCATTTCACCTGATGCAACTTGTTTGCACCTGTTGAAAGAGCAAAGCAGGCCGGAGCGACTGCGTCAAGGGGGCGCGGCCACGGACGGACCGGGCACACCGGAACGGTCTCGTCCGGGCGGTCACCGATGCCGGCCGAGTGAGGTCCCGGCGGAGGACGGTCATCAGCGGCGCGAGCAACGGCCGGGCTGGGGCGCCCGACTGGCTCCCACTACGCCGCAGACAGGCTCCCGTCGGACATCGCCAGGAACGACCTCGCGACCACCCTGCTCGCATGCATCATCGGCACGCGTCGTCCAGCGCCCTCAGACGATCACGGCACTGTCGGTCACCGTCGCGAAGCTGCCGTCGAGGGCGGCCATGAACGCGGCGTGCACGACCGCACCGGCAACCACGGTGTCCCCGTGCCGCAGGTCGGGAGCGGCACAGGCGTCGGACACGACGGTGCACGTGTAGCCGAGCTCGTGCGCGGCCCGCGTGGTCGAGTCGATGCACATGCTGCTCATCATCCCGACGATCACCAGCTCGGCGACCCCTGCATCGTCCAGCATGCCCTGCAGTCCGGTCTCGGTGAAACTGTTCGGATGGTGCTTCTCGAGCACGACCTCGCCGGCGGTGGGTCGGACGGACGAGTGGAACTCCAGCCCCGGCGTCCCGGGCCGGAAGAAGGTGGCCGAGGGGTCCGTGCTGACGTGGAAGACGTGGATGACGAGCTCGCCCGACCTGCGGAACGCGTCGAGGACGGTTCGGGCAGCGGTCGCCGCGGCAACGGACTCGACGAGTGGGAACGCACCACCGGGGAAGTAGTCGAGCTGGATGTCGACGAGGACGAGAGCACGGGTCATGTCACGAGTATGGCGGCCCGGACTCACGGAAATGCGCGGCGGACGCCGCCCTCCGCGGATGAAACGATGGTGATCAAGTCGGACACCACCTCGGACAGCGGTCGAGCAGCGTTGAGCTCGTGCGTGCATCCGGCGCGGAGCAGCGGCTGCACTTCGACGAGATCCGCCTCGATCATCCGACGCTCGAGAGCGGTCTTCCCGTAGGGGTTCGTCGTGCGGCGCGTGACCCGATCAAGCATCACGTCCAGCGGAGCAGTCAAGAGCACGATCGCATCGAACCGCTCGTAGAACTCGGACTGGTTCCGCACGCATCCCTGGACGAACAGCGACCGGTCTTCCGCCGCGTCGAGGAGCCCGGAGATCTTCGCCTCGACCCACATCCACTCGCCCTGGTGCGCTTCGTCGGGTGGGTCAGGCAAGGGGCGGTACTCACGCCATCCCGGGTCGTCGGTGTCCACGGCCCGGTAGCCGTACTTCGCGAGCTCCACCAGGGCGGACGACTTCCCGGTTCCCGACATCCCGGTGATCAGCACCTTCGACACAGCCCCAGCCTAGGACCGGACAGTCTGGCCCACGCGCGAGGAACCTCGAGCGGCTCGCGGCCGGTCAGGGACGGAACACGGCCCTGACACACCCGTCCGTCTTGTCCTTGAACATGGCGTAGCCGCCCGGTCCTTCCTCGAGGGGCATGACGTGGGTGGCGAGGTGCTCGGTGAGGATCTCGTCGTGGGCCATCCGCTCGAGGAGCATGGGGATGTACCGGTGCCCGTGCTGTTGTGCGGAGCGGAGCGTGAGGCCCTTGTTCATCACCGCCCCGAGGGGGAACTTGTCGACGAAGCCCCCGAACACGCCCAGGGCGAAGACGCTGCCGCCCTTGCGTGCGGCGAAGATCGCCTCTCGCACGGCTGTGGGCCGGTCGGTCTGCAGTCGCAGTTGCTGCTTCAGCTGGTCGTACGCGAAGTCTGGTCCGTCGCGGTGTGCCTCCATCCCGACCGCCTCGATGCACACGTCGGGACCGCGGCCGCCCGTGAGCTCACGGAGTTCGGCTGTCACCTCGCTCGTCTCGTAGTTCATGGTCTCCGCGCCGATGACCTGCTCCACCTGCGCCAGTCGCTCCGGGAAGCGGTCGATCACGATGACGCGTTCGGCGCCGAGCAGCAGCGAGGCGCGTGCCGCCATCTGTCCGACGCCTCCCGCGCCCCACACCCCGACGGTGTCTCCTGGACGGACGCCGCCGAGCTGCGCTCCCATCCATCCTGTCGGAGCGGCATCAGAGGCGAAGAGCGCCCGCTCGTCGCTCACCCCTTCAGGCACGGTGAACGCGCCCTGGTCGGCGAAGGGCACGCGGATGTACTCGGCATGACTCCCCGCCCACCCGCCCAGTGCATGCGAGTACCCGTAGCAGCCTCCGGGTGCCTGGCCCCAGAGCATCTCGGGTATGCCCGCGTTGGGGTTGCCGTTGTCGCAGAGCGAGTACAGCTCATGGCGGCAGTACCAGCAGTTGCCGCAGCTGATGAACGAGCAGACCACGACACGTTCGCCGACGTCGTGCTTCCTGACCGCCGACCCGATCTCGACGACCTCGCCGAGGAATTCGTGCCCCAGTACGTCGCCTGCCCGCATGGTCGGGACGTATCCGCCGAGGAGGTGGAGGTCGGATCCGCAGGTCGTGCTCAGCGTCACCTTCACGATGATGTCCTGCGCGTTGAGGATCTGAGGGTCTTGCACGTCCTCCACCGCGAGCTCGTTCACTCCGGTCCAGCACAGCGCCTTCACAGCACACCCCCACCCCTGGCCTCGTCTTCCGCGGTGTCGACCGCGCGCCCCAGCAGGGTGCTCGGACGACGTCCGTGCGGCCGTGGGGTCGCACGCAGCACCTCGCCCGTCTCGAAGACCTGCTTGGCATCGCGCAGAGCCTCCCGCAACAGCATGTTCGGGTCGCCGTCCACCGGGACCTCGCCGCCGTCCCGGAAGCGAGCGTGCACTTCGAACCCCTTGCCTCCGGACGCAGGCTCGATCCGGATCTCCAGCAGCCCAGCAAGGCGCTGCAACGGCTCGGGGTAGCC
This sequence comes from Curtobacterium sp. SORGH_AS_0776, assembly GCF_031453355.1. Taxonomy (NCBI): domain Bacteria; kingdom Bacillati; phylum Actinomycetota; class Actinomycetes; order Micrococcales; family Microbacteriaceae; genus Curtobacterium; species Curtobacterium sp. SORGH_AS_0776. The sequence goes on along the minus strand of NZ_JAVIYU010000001.1, from coordinate 1,598,591 downwards.
ACCGCTCTCGAAACGCTCGGCCGAGCCCAGGACGGTGACCGCCTTCCACCCCTGCGGGTGTGTTCCGTCCCCGTCCGACTCCCGTTCCCGCTTCACGAGCGACCGGGCGACGAGGCCCGCCGCGATGCCCGCGACGCCGACACCGACGACCGCGGCCGTTCGACCCGCCATGGTCACGCCGCCTCGCCGGGCTTGAGGACGACCTTCGTCCACCCGGCATCGCGGTTGTCGAAGTGCTCGTAGGCATCCGGCGCCTGAGCGAGCGGCAGCTCGTGGCTCACGATGAACGACGGCTTCGCCTTGCCAGCAGCGATGAGATCGCGGAGCTGACGGTTGTACTTCTTCACGGGCGCCTGCCCGGTCCCCATCGTCTGGCCCTTGAACCAGTGCAGTCCCATGTCGAACGCGATGCGCCCGTGCTTCGCCAGTTCGTCGGGTCCGCCCGGGTCCTGCGGCACGAAGACGCCGACGGTGCCGATCCGTCCGGTGAACCGCACCGACTGGACCAGTCGATTGAGCGTGAGGTTCGGTTGCTCGTCGCCGACGGGGTCGTGCGCTTGGTACCCGACACACTCGCAGCCGTTGTCCGCTCCGAGCCCCATCGTCTGCTCCAGCACGGCTTCCACCGGATCGACCTTCGAGTCATCGATGGGGATCGCACCGATCGACTCAGCCAGGCGGAGGCGGTCCGGATGCCGATCCACCACCATGACCTTGCTCGCACCGCGGATGGTGGCGGACAGAGCAGCCATCAAGCCGACCGGTCCGGCACCGTAGATGACCGTCTGGTCCCCCGGCCCCACCCCAGCCATCTCGGTCGCGTGGTAACCGGTGGGGAAGATGTCGGCGAGCATGACGTAGTCGGCGGACTTCTCCTCCGCGTCCTCGCCCAGGCGGAGGCAGTTGAAGTCGGCCCAGGGGACGCGAAGGAGCTCGGCCTGTCCGCCCGCCCACGGTCCCATGTCCGCGAACCCGTACGCCGCTCCCGCCCACTCCGGCACGGGTTGCGCGGTGAGGCAGTAGTTCGTCAACCCGCGCTCGCAGTTCTTGCAGTGACCGCACGCCACGTTGAAGGGGAGGACCACGTGGTCACCGACCCGTATCTTGTCCACGCCGTCGCCGGCTTCGATCACCTCACCCATGTTCTCGTGACCGAACCACCGTCCGGTCTCGAAGCTGGTGCGGCCCTCGAACATGTGGAGGTCCGACCCGCAGATGTTCGTCGTCGTGATCCGTACGAGCACGTCGGTGGAGCGCTCGATGCGCGCATCCGGGACGTCTCGCACCGCGACGCTGCGCGGCCCCTCGTACACAACTGCCCTCATGATCGTCTCCTCTGTGCGGATGCCTCGAACACGCGCGGTCCCGTCGACCGCTCGGCAGGGCCATGACACGCCTGGCACCGAGGACACACCATCGGCAGACATGCCCATGCGTCCGGCGGGCTCGGGACGCACCCCCACCGACCGACGGTGGTAGACCGAGGCAAGACGTTTTCGGACAGTTCCGTTCACTCCTGCTGGCGATGGTCCTGAGGTGGTCGAGTCCCGTGTCACGCACCGGTGCGATCGAGCTCGCTGACATCGCTGCGCGCCCGTCCTCCGTCCACGAGCGGGCTCAGGCCATGTTGGACGAGGTGCGCGCCCAGATCCCGTTCGACGGCGCGTGGATGGCGCTGGCCGAACAGGGCGGTACCGCCTACAACTCGGTGGCGAGCACCGACCTCGCGGAGTCGAGCGTCCGCTACATGAGCGGCCCCGAGATGGCACGCGACATCGAGATGGCCGGGCTCGATCGTGAGCGGCCGCCCACCAGCATGTCGGACCTTCCCGAGTCGTCCCGCGACCTGCAGAGTCGGGCCGCTTGTCTGTCCGCGGGGTTCCACGAGACGCTGTCCGTCGCGCTGTACGAGCGTCGGGGGCGACACGTGGGCTTCATGACCGTGCTGTTCCAGAGCCCGGAGCCACCCACACGGTCCCTCCGCCGACGCCTCGCTCGCATCGTCCCGGTCCTCGCGGCGGGGGTCGACCCGCTGCGGACGCTCGCAGCATCAGCGGCCTTCGTCGACGGGGCCCGAGCTGGGGCGGTCCTCCTTCCCGGGCACGGCGTCATGCGCCTCCCGGGCTTGTCGGACGACGGACTCCTGGCCACCGGTTCGGCGCTGATCGAGGCGGCCAGGGACGCGATCGACGACGGGCAGGACCATGCGGTGTTCCTGTGGCCGCTCGGGAGCCGTCGGTCGCCCGACCTCTACGAGCGGGTGACGGTACTGGGCTGCGGCAGCGATCTGCACGCCGTGGTCCGCGGTGTGGTGCTGCTGTCGTCGGCCCCGGACCGGCGGGGTCTGACGCCACGGGAGCTCGAGGTGCTCGGACACCTGATCGAGGGGTGTTCCAACGTCGAGATCGCCCGGGCGCTGAGGATCGCTCCCCGCACGGTCGCCGCGCACCTCGAGCACATCCTGGTCAAGCTCGACGCCACGTCACGCACGCTCGCCGCCGTCCGGGCCGAGCGTGCCGGCCTCTACGTCCCCCTGTCCGGATCACGGCACGGCTGACCGGATCGCAGCGCAGCCGAAGCGCAAGCCGGACCGTCGCGAGCGGCCGCCGTCCAGAAGGGAAGAGTCATGTCACACCTGTCCGTGAAGGCCTGCATCGCCGTGGTCGTCGGCGTCGCGGTCGCGGTGATCGCCGGGCTGCTCGGTGTCCCCGACCTGTCGGCGCTCCTCGGCTGGTCGACCGCCGCGCTGGTGTTCCTCGTCTGGGCGTGGTCGACGGCCTGGCCGGCCGGCCCCGAACGCACCCGTTCCCTCGCCCGTCACGAGGATCGCTCGCGACGGATGGTCGACGTGCTCATCATCGTCGCGACGTTCCTCAGCCTGGTCCTGGTGGTCTTCGCGCTCTTCCGGAGCCAGCAGCACGACGCGGTCGGCTCGGCCGCCGCGATCCTCGCAGTGGTCGGAGTCGTGGCGGCCTGGGCGGTCATGAACACCGTCTACGCGTTCAAGTACGCGCGCATGTACTACATCGACGACAGGCACCGTTTCGACTTCGACCAGGACGAGGACCCGTCCTACAGCGACTTCGCGTACACCGCGTTCTCCATCGGGATGGCCTACAGCCCGGGCAACATCGTCCAGTCGTCCACTCCCTCCCGCCGCATCGCCATGGGCCATGCGCTGCTGTCCTACTTCTTCGGCACGTTCGTGGTCGCGGTCGCCATCAACCTCATCACGGGTCTCACCCAGGGAGGGTGAGATGCGCGCGTTCGCTCCGTGCCCACGAGGATCCGGGTGCGGGGAGACGAGATGACACCCTTGCTCGCGGTGTCACGGTCTGCCAGCGTTGGGACATGGGCGACGACGTGACCACGCTGCGTCGCGTGCCGGGCTTCCTCCCCTACTGGTCGGCCGCGACCGTCTCGTCGTTCGGATCAGCCGTGAGCGCGGTCGCCGTGCCGGTCCTCGTGGTGACCGTGCTGCACGCCAGTCCGTTCGAGCTCGGTCTCGTGAACGCTGCCCAGTTCCTCCCCTACGCCGTGTTCGGTCTGGTCGTCGGCGCCTCCGTCGACCGCTTCCGGCGGAAGCCGCTGCTGATCTGGGCGAGCATCGGTCGCGGCGTGAGCCTCGGTGCGATCCCGGTGCTGTGGTCCACCGGGGTCCTGGACCTGTGGGCGACTGCGGCGGTGCTGTTCGTGTTCGGCATCCTGTCCGTCGTGGGGTTCGCGGCAACGCAGTCGCTCCTCCCCAGGATCGTGCCGCGCCCGCTCCTCCTGGCAGCGAACGCGCGGGTGGACCAGAGCGACGCGGCGGCGCAGACGGCAGGCCCGGCGCTCGGCGGGGTCCTGGTCAGCATCGTGACGGCGCCGGTCGCGATCGCGCTCGACGCGGTGAGCTACTTCGTCGACGCGTTCCTCATCGCCCGGGTCCGCGTCGTCGAGCACCAGCCGGCGCGGCCGGCCAGGACGAGCCTCCGGAGTGACATCGTGGACGGGCTGCGCTGGACGTACGGCAACGCAGTGCTCAGGCCGCTGGCCCTGTCCACCCACGTCTGGTTCCTCGCCAACGCCGCCGGCCTGACGGTGTTCGCGACCCTCGCGCTCCGCACGCTCGCGCTCCCCGCAGCGCTGTACGGAGCCGTCATCGCCGTCAGCGGGATCGCGATGCTCGTCGGCGCGACCGCTGCGACACGCCTCGGCACCCGGTTCGGTGCCGGCCGGACGATCATCGCCGCACGAGCCGCCTACCCGATCGCCTGGGCGGCCATCACGCTCGTGACGCTCGGTACCGGCGGTGCAGCACGGCCGACGACGGTCGTGGTCCTGTTCGTCGCCTTCGCCCTGCACGGTGCCGCAGCAGGCTGCGAGAACGCGAACGAGATGGTCCTCCGCCAGACCGTCACACCGGACGCCCTCCTCGGCCGGGTGAACGGCACGATGCGCAGCGCGAACCGGACGCTCGCTGCGGTGGGAGCAGTGGGCGGGGGTGCCCTCGTGACCCTGACCGGGGACGGCTTCGCGCTGCTCGCCGTGACGGTCGTGTTCGCGGCTGCCGTCGTCGTCGCTGCGTGGTCTCCACTGCCAAGCGCCACCGTTCGCTAGGAAGGCTCCGCAGCGCGCGGTCACCCCGGCCAGGACTCCCGCGACCACGACCCGTCCGCGCGCCGCTGGTAGGCGAGCCGGTTGCTGGCCGCGTCCGTCGCCCCGCGCCAGAACACCATCCGCACCGGTGTGAGTGCGAACCCCGCCCACGTGCTCGGCGGCTCGAGTTCGGTGCCGGCCCGTTCGCGGCCGAACGCCGCCCAGGCCTCCCGGCGCCGAGCCGGCGTGTCCGCAGCGGACGCGTGGTCGTTGACCCACGCGAGCACCTGCAGGTACCGCGTCCTGGCCGCGTAGGCCGCACGGGCCTCGTGGTCGGAGACGGGCGCCACGTCACCGACCACGACGAGCTGGCGCGCGGCCTCCGGCCAGTGCAGGGTCACCGCGGCACGGGGCACTGCCGCGAGTTCGGCGGCCTTGCGGCTGCGCGAGTCGGTGTGGAAGTGCAGGCGCTCCCCGTCGAACAGGGAGAGCAGGACCGTCCGGGCGTCGGGGTAGCCGTCGAGCCCGACAGTGGAGAGGGTCATGGTCGGACCCGGGGCGTCCGCCGCCGCAGGGAGCCAGGATGCCGCGAGGGCCAACGGGTCCGTCGGCACGGGCGCATCGTCGACCCCTCGCGGCACGGTCACGAGACCGAAGCGTCGGCGGGGCGGGCCGCCGCCGGACGACTCACCGCCGGGTCGAACCGCGCGATCTCGTGCAGCGACGCCACGGCCTCGGCGACGGAGTGCTCCCAGAGGACGGCACCGTACGACGCCGTCGCCCGGCTGGCGTCGCCGACGACCCCGGGGGTCCCGAAGTCGTCGGACAACCACCCGAACGACACCGGGCCGCCGTTGAAGGCGATCTTCTCGAAGCCGGCGATGTGCTCCGGCACCCATCGCTCCGCGAGCGACATGTCGACCAGGTCGGGGCGCAGGTGCAGGATCATCGACGTCTCCGCGGCGCCGCCGTGGATACCCAGCCCGAGCTCGTCCGCGTCCTCGCCGTCCGGGCCGGGGACGCGGGCGAGGGTCGGCATGAGGAACGTCTTCAACCCGTAGCGCTTCCGGATCTCACGCAGGGCGACCTGCAGCAGCGCGACGTTGCCGCCGTGCCCGTTGGCGAACACCAGGGTGCCGGCACCGGTGAGGGCGACCGCGCGGCCGATCTGGACCGCGGTGTCGAACATCGTGTCGCTGTCGAGCCACACCGTGCCGGGCGCCCAGCTGTGCTCGTCGGACTTCGTGAACGACAGCGTCGGGAGCTGCCAGACGTCCAGCCCCTCGGCGGCCGCCTGCTCGACCGCCGCCCCGCCGATGTGCTCGGCGAGGAGGTGGTCGGTCAGGAGCGGCAGGTGCGGGCCGTGGTGCTCGACGGCGCCGGTGGGCTGCACGACGATCGTGTCCGGTCCGAAGCCCGCCGCGACGGCCGGACCCGACAGTTCCGCGAGCCGACGCGAGCGGACCGTGCCGATGCCGGCGCTCACTTGCCGAATCCCGGGACGACGGGCTGCGCGGACGCGGTGGAGCCACCGCTGACCACGAGCGACGGGTCGATGACGTGCCCGGGGTTGAGCAGCCCCGCGGGGTCGGTGCGCTGCTTCAGCGCCACGAGCTCCTCGACGCCGTGGTCGACGTAGTACTGGTGCGGGCTGTGCACCCGGACGCCGAGTCCGCGGAGCACCGGGTAGCCGGCGTAGACGTCCTCGGCCCCGGTGTACGGCGCGGTGAGCATCCCGATCGGTCCGACGTGCGCGGCCTCGATGTGGAGCATGCCGCCGGGGTAGACGGCCTCGACCTCGGCGATCCGGTCGATGAGCGCCTCGCCGCCGACCTCGACGTGGAAGTACTCGGTGTCGCTCGTGTTCCGCTTCAGCCACCAGATCGGGTGGTTGTACGACAGCATCGACACCTTCGTGGTCTGCTGCAGCCCCTCGCGGACGTCCAGGACCTCACCGCCGGCGGCCTCGATGCGTGCCCGCGCCTCGTCGAGCACGACGTCGTCGATGATCGCTCGCAGGCTCGCCCGGTCGTCGGGGACGGCCAGGTCGGACGGCAGCGTCGCGGCGATCTCGGCGCGGTCGGCGCTCACCAGCCGCGGCACCGGGTCGAGTCCGCGCAGCGTGCGGACGGCGACGAGCGCGTCCTCGAAGGTGGGGAACGCCGCGTAGACGGCTCGCCACTCCTGCAGCGGCTCGAGCCGGACGGTGGCGCGGGCGATGACGCCGGCGGTGCCGTAGGTGTGCACGAACGGCTGCGCCTCGTCGCCCTCGACGTGCAGCAGCTCGTCGGCGCCGGGGAGCGCGACGTCGAGCGCCGTGACGAAGCCCTGCCAGTTCGACCCGTGCGCGATCGACCCGGTGCCGCCGGAACCACCGGACAGGAAGCCGCCGATGGTCGACTGCGCGGTGGACGGGTACATCCAGAGCTGCTGGCCCGTTGCGGCGGCCGCCTGCTCCAGGGCGACCATGGACGCGCCGGCCTCGGCGGTGATCCAGCCGTCGCCGACCTCGACGACGGCGCGTGCCCGCGACGTGTCGAGGACCAGGCCGCCGTGCAGCGGGATGCCCTGGCCGTAGTTGCCGGTGCCCTTCCCGCGGGTGGTGACGGGGACGCCGTGCCGGACCGCGGCCTGCAGGGTGGCGGCGATGTCGTCGGCGCTGGCCGGCGACGCGACGAGGTCGGCGAGGCCGAGGGGCAGCTGCTCGCTGAGGATGGGACTCATGGTGGCCTCGTCGACGGAGGCGCGGGCCCGCGTGCGCTCGTCGGCGCTCACGCCGCGCTCACCGAGCAGTGCGACGAGCTCGGCGCGCAGCGCCTCGACGGGGGTGGGGGTGACGGTGGTCATGCTCACTCCTGGTGGGTGGGTGGTGCGGGGACGACGGACGGGAGGCGCGGGGCGGCGTGGCACCGCGCCTCCCGTCCGCTTGTTGGTCGGCTCCCGTTCGACGGGAGCCGACCGGTGTCAGGAACCCAGACCGATGGACTTGTCGAGGAACTCGTTCGTGTACAGGTCGGAGGGCTTCAGGCCGCTCTTGACGTCACCGGTGCCGGCGAAGACGGGCGTCGCCTTGGCGATGAAGTCCTGCATGCGCTGTTCGTCCATCGACCCGATGTAGCCGTCGGTGTCCTTCGCGAGGCCGAGCTTCACCATCTGGGCCGCGGCGAACGCGCCGACCTTCGAGTCGTAGGTCCAGCCGTTGTTGTACTGCTGCACGAGCTTCGTGATGAGGTCGTTCGTGGCGCCCGGGGACTTCAGGTAGTCCACGTCGGCCTGCTGCATGACCGGCACGAGCTTCTGCAGGCACGGCTCGAGCTTCTCCAGGTCACCGGTACGGACCGACATCGCCTCGGGGTAGGGGTTCCACCCCGTGCTCGAGACGAGCGCGTAGTCGACCTTCTTGCCCCAGGCCGCGACCTGGTTCTGGTAGATGTACGGCTCGGCGGTCGCGAAGCCCTGCTGGGCGTCCTTGCCGCCCGCGGACACGAACTTCGACGGGGTGCCGTCGTAGCTGCCGTCGAGGACCTTCTTCGGCAGGATCCCGGACTGCTCCAGGTAGGTCATGTACGCGGCACCGTTGAAGTAGCGGACGACGCCGCCGTCCTTCTCGAGTGCCTTGCCGAGGCTCTTGATGCTGTCGACCTCCGGGTACGTCTTCGGGTCCCACATGATCGACATCGGGGACTGGTCGTTCTCGGCGAACACCGCCGTGGTGGGCAGGTTGCCGGAGAACTGCACCTGCTCGTCCGTGGACATGTACCCGAGGGTGATGTCCTTGTCCTGGTACATCTGCGACGCGACCTTGGTGTAGCCGATGGCCGGGCCGCCAGCACGGATCTCGAGCTTGACGCCGGTGCTCTTGCCGTTGGCGTAGAGGTCGCCGGTGACGGTCTTGCCGGAGGAGTCGATCACCGGGTTCGGGCCGAGCATCTGGTAGAGGTGGCCGTGCTCGCCCTCGGGGTTCCAGTCGGTCTGGACGACGACGGTCGCGGGGCACGCGCCGGCGAGGTCGACCTTCGGCCCGGAGGCGGTCGACGAGGTCGCGGCGGTCGTCCCGGTGCTGCCGGACGACCCCGCCGCGCAGCCGGTGAGGGCGATGGCGGTGGCGGCGAGGGCGGCGGTTGCGACGCCGAGGCGGGAGGTGGTGCGCATGGAGGCTCCGTTCGTGGTGCGGGTCTCGTGGTGCTGTGGTGGGAAGGGGTGTGGGTTCTGGGGGGGATCAGCTGAAGTCGTGCCAGCGGCCGACGGCCAGGCGGCCGATCAGGCCGAACACGAGGAAGACGGCGACGCCGTAGAGCGAGGCGATCAGGATGGTCGCGTACAGCTCGGGGCCCATCAGGCGCGATGCGGTCACCTGGATGAGGACGCCGAGCCCGGGGTTGCCGCGCTGGAAGAACTGGTCGCCGACGATCGCCCCGATGACGCTCAGCCCGGCGGAGGTGCGCAGGCCGACGAAGATCGACGGCAGCGCGGCCGGGAACTGCAGCTTGACGAGCTGGGCGAACCGGCCGGCACGCTGCAGCTGGAACAGCTCACGCTGCGCGCGGTCGGCGGACTGCAGTCCGAACAGCGTGTTCGACACCATCGGGAACAGCGCGATCATCACGGTGACGATCACGCGGCTGACGAACTCGTAGCCGAACAGGGCGCCGATGAGCGGCACGAGGGCGAGGATCGGCACGCACTGCAGCACCACCGCGTACGGGTACAGCGAGTTCTCGAGCCACTTCGCCTGCGCCATCGCCATCGCCCAGACGACGCCGATCACGATCGCGAAGCCGAGGCCGGTGAGCGAGACGACGGTGGTGCGTCCGAGGGCGGACCAGAGGTCGGAGCCGAACGTGGACGGCGACCCGTCCGGCATCGTCGGCGCGACGATCGCCTTCGCCACGAGGTGCGGGTACGGCACGAGGAAGGCCAGGCCACGGACGTGGTCGTAGTACGCGGCCGCGGCGTACCAGATGCCGACGAGCACGGCGAGGACGACGACGGGCTGCCACCACGCGATGCCGCGGCGGGCCCGAGGAGCGGCGCGACGGGCGGCGGCCCGGACCGCGCGGGTCTCGGCGGCCTCCTGCAGGGTGACCATCAGCGGTGTCCTTCCCGGAGCGCGTGCGAGACCTCGCCGACCAGTTCGGCGAACTCGGGTGTGAAGCGGATGTCGGGGTCGCGGGGCATCGGGAACGGCACGTCGAACCGGCCGACGATGCTGCCGGGGCGCCCGGACATCACGATCACCTCGGTGGAGAGGTACACGGCCTCGGACACGGAGTGCGTGATGAAGAGCCCGGCGAACTGCTGCTCGACGAAGAGCCGGAGGAGCTCGTCGTTGAGGCGTTCGCGGGTGATCTCGTCGAGGGCACCGAACGGCTCGTCGAACAGGAAGAGCTCCGGGTCGAGGGTGAGCGACCGGGCGAGCGAGACCCGCATCCGCATGCCGCCGGACAGCTGCTTCGGCAGGTTCGTCTCGAAGCCGTTCAGGCCGACGAGCTCGATGGCGTGGGCGGCCTTGGCGGCTCGCTCGGCCTTCGGCACGTGTCCGAGCTCGGCGAGCAGCTCGACGTTGCCCTGCACGGTGCGCCAGGGCAGGAGCGTGGCGTCCTGGAAGACGTAGCCGATGCGGTCGGCCGCGACACCGGCCGACCCGTCCGACGCGGTCTCGAGGCCGGAGGCGATGCGGAGCAGCGTGGACTTGCCGCAGCCGGACGGGCCGACGACCGAGACGAACTGGCCGCGGTCCACGGTGAGGTCGACGCCCTGCAGGGCGATGGTGCCGTTCGGGAAGGTCATCTCGACGTTGCGGAAGTCGAGCAGCGTGTCCGTCGTGGCGACGGGTGGCGGGGCGGTGGTGGTCACGATCACCTCGGGTTCTCGGTGCGGGCGGGCGGAGGGGTCAGGCGGGGACGGCGGCCGCGGCTGCGGCCGGCGCGGCGACGGTCCGTCGCACCTCGGTGCGGGCGACGAGTCGCCCGCGGGACAGGACGATGCGGTCGGCGGGGGCGTTCGCGACGGCGTCGGTGACGCTCGTCGCGGCCACGGCGAGCAGGTCGGCGCGCCGCCCGGGGACGGGACCGGCGGCCGGGAGGCCCATCACGCTCCGGGCGGTGTCGCTCACCATCGCGTACGCCTGGTCCGGCGTCACGTGGCCGGCGGAGACGAGCAGCGATGCGGTCTCGAAGGCGTCGCTCCGGCCGACCGGGTTGAAGGGGTCGCGGACGTTGTCCGCGCCGGCGGCGACGCGGACGCCGGCGTCGAGGAGCGCCTGGATCGCGGTCAGTCCCCGCGGCGTGGCGACCGGGTACTGCCAGCCCTGCAGGTACAGGTTCGTGATCGGGAGCGTGATCACCCCGAGGTCGGCTGCGGCGACGTCGGCGACGACCTCGGCGAGCCGCTCCGGCCCCAGGGTGCCGAGCCGGACGCAGTGCCCGGCGGAGTACTGCCGGTCCCGTCGCAGCGAGCGGGACGCCCGGGCGTAGTGGTCGAGGGTCACCGGGCCGTCGAGGCTCTCGTCGGCGTGCAGGTCGACGCCGAGGCCCCGTCGGTGGGCGATGGCGAGGAGTCGGTCGACGTCCGCGAGGGGGTCCTCGGCGAGGTGCGGGGCGCCGCCGACCAGGTCCACGCCGAGGTCGAGCACCGCCTCGACGTGCTCGTCGGGGGCGAGCGGGCCGGCGAGGGCGACGAGCTCGATGTCCATCAGGCCGGCGAGTTCGTCGCGGACCTGCACGAGGGCACGGGCGCCGCGCAGGGCCTGCTCCGTGGTGGCGGGCCGGTCCGCCGCGCTGTGTCGGCCGCTGAGGACGTCGACGTGACTCCGGACGGCCGTGGTGCCGGCGGCGAGCAGCGTGAGGGCGGCGGTCCGGGCCCGGTCGGCGATGTCCTCGACGGTCATGGTGGTGGCGTGCGCGGTCCACGAGGCGATCGCGGCACCGAGGTCGCCGAGCGGCGGCCGGATGACGTCGGCGCTGAGGGCCTTGTCGAGGTGGGCGTGCGGTTCTGCCGGTGCGGTCAGGAGCAGCCGGCCGCCGAGGTCGATCGTCTCCTCCGCCGGCGCCGCGAGGGTGCCGGCCGGGGCCACGGCGGAGACGGTCTCGCCGTCGATCGCGACGTCGACCGACCGGCCGTCCGGCAGCAGCGCGGAGCGCAGGAGGGCGATCGGGCGGGGCACTGACGAGTCCATCCGGAGCCTCTCGATCGTGTGTGAGAATGTTGATCGCATCAACATCTCCGATGCTAGGGCGGCAGTGTTTCCCTCTCGTTTCGAGGCGGTTGCCGCGTGTGACGCCCGCCCCGACGCGACCGGGAGCGGGAACGAGCGTTCCGGCCGAGCGGTCGGAACGGCCCCACCGAGGACGAGAGGAGCGCGCGTGAGCACCGGCACCACCACCGAGACCGACCGCGTCGTCGACGACCAGACCCAGCGGATCGGTGAGCACATCCGTGCCCGTCGACGCGCCGCACGACTGACGCTCGTCCAGGTCGCCGAGTTGACGGGGCTGTCGCACCCGTTCCTCAGCCAGGTCGAGCGCGGGCACTCCCGCGCCAGCATGGTGTCCCTCGAGAAGATCGCCGCGGCGCTCGGCACGACCCAGGTCGAACTGCTCGCCGCCGGTGCCCCCGAGCGACCGGAGCACGAGGTCCGCCTGCCCGAGGTCATCCGTGCCGGCGAGGGCGCCCGCGGACCGTTCTCGAGCGGCGAGGCCCGGCTGCTCGTGCACGCCGGCCCACACGCGTTCGAGCCGCTGGAGTGGGTCGGCGACAACACGGACCTCGGCGAGTACTTCGAGCACCACGAGGACGAGTTCCTCACCGTGCTCGCCGGCCGCGTGCACCTCGACCTGCGCGGACGGGAACCGCTCGACCTCGGGCCCGGCGACTCGGCGTACTACCGCGGCGGCACCGGCCACCGGTGGTGCAGCGCGGACGGCAGCCGCTTCCACATGATCGTGGTCAAGGAGACCCCGCGCGCCGGAGCGATCGCGTGAACGCCGTGCCGGAGCGTCGGCGACTGCGCGTCGCCGCCCGCCACCAGGTCGCCACGGACGTCGTCGCACTCGACCTGGCCCCGGTCGACGGCCCGGCGCTGCCGGACTGGGAACCCGGGGCGCACGTCGACCTCGAGGTCTCCCCCGGGACCGAGCGCCAGTACTCGCTGGTCACGACGACGGCCGACGGGCACTGGCGCATCGCCGTGCTCCGCGAGCCCGACGGCCGCAGCGGATCGGTCGCCGTGCACGAGGGGCTGGCGGTCGGCGACGAGGTCGTGGTGGCCGGACCGCGGAACCACTTCGGCCACGACCCGGCGCGCCCCGCGGTCTTCGTCGCCGGGGGCATCGGGATCACGCCGATCCGGTCGATGATCGCCGCCGCCGAACGCGCCGGCACTCCGTGGGAGCTCCACTACGCGGGGCGGTCCCGCGACCGCATGGCGTTCGTGCACGAGCTCGTCGCCGCGCACCCCGACCGGGTCGTCGTGGCGGCGGCCGACGAGGGCGTCCGGCTCGACGTCGACGCGCTCCTCGCCGCACCGCGCGACGCGGTCGTGTACTGCTGCGGGCCGCGCGGGCTCATGGACGCGGTCGAGGCCGCCGCCGCGCACTGGCCGGCGGGCAGCGTCCGCGTCGAGCGCTTCGAGCCCGCTGCGGACGTCGACGCCCCCGGCGAGGCCTTCGAGGTCGAGCTCACGGTCACTGGCGTCACCGTGACGGTTCCAGCCGACCGGACCCTGCTCGAGGTCGCGGAGGACGCCGGCGCCTTCGTGCTCTCGTCCTGCCGGGAGGGCACGTGCGGCACCTGCGAGACCCCCGTGCTTGAGGGCGAGGTCGAGCACCGGGACACCGTGCTCAGCCCCGAGGAGCAGGCCGACGACCGCACCATGATGGTCTGCGTGTCCCGCGCCCGGCGCGGCTGCCCGCGACTGGTGCTCGAACTCTGACCGGACGGACTACGGACGCTCGGTGCCGTCGAGCGGACCGCCGGTGAGCGCGGACAGGCGCTCCAGGCCTGCTTCGGCCACGAGCTGTCGGGCGAGCGGACGCGCCCGTTCGACCGCCTCACGCACGTCCACCCGGGTGACGTCGCCGTCCGCGACGCTCAGCTCGCCGTCCACCCAGACGTCGCGGACCTCGCGGCTGCCGGCGACGAAGACCACCGCCTGGTAGGGGTCGTGGACGTTCGCGAGGGTCGGGGAGTCGCCGTCGAGGACGACCAGGTCTGCGCGCTTGCCCGGCTCCAGCGAGCCGATCTCGTCCTCCATGCGCAGGGCACGGGCGCCGCCGATCGTCCCCATCTCGAAGGCCTCGCGGGCGCTCATCGCGGTGGCCTGCAGGTCCCGCACCCGAGCGAGCAGCGCGGCCGTCTTCATCGCCTGCAGGAAGTCCTGGGAGTCGTTCGACGCCGGGCCGTCGACCCCGATGCCCACCGGGACGCCGAGCGCACGGAGTTCCGCGATCGGGGCGATGCCGCTGGCGAGGATCCCGTTCGCGACCGGGTTGTGGGCCACGCCGACGCCGTTGGCCGCGTACCGCTCCCGGTCCTCGCGGTCCACCCAGACGCTGTGCGCGGCGATCACCGGGACCTGGAACATGCCCGTCGCCTCGGCGTGCCCGATGGCCGTCCGTCCGGTGCGCTGCCGGGCCGCGGTGACCTCCTCGCGCACCTCGTGGAAGTGCACGTGCACGCCGTGGCCACCGGCGACCGCGTAGTCGACGTGCTCCTGCCAGGTGTCGTCCGTGTACCGCCCGATCGACGAGACGCCGACCCGGAACGTGCTGTACCGGCTGGCGGCGGCGGCCTCGCGCAGGGCCTCGAACTCCTCCAGGATGGGCGTCGCGCCGAAGTCGCGGTCGACGTCGCCGGAGCCGAACGACACGACCCCGCGCAGCCCGAGGTCCTCGAGCGCCTGCACCACACCGGGTGTCGCCGGTTCGTCCGGCACCGGGTCCGCGCAGAACATGTCGTTCGCCGTCGTCACCCCGCTCCGAAGCAGCTGGATGCCCTGCAGCACCGTGCCCGCGTACGCCTTTTCCCGGGTCATCACCGGGTTGACGCGCCCGATCAACGCCGTGAGCCACTCCCACAGCGTGTACTGCGAACCGATCCCCGTGATGAGCCCCTCGCTGAAGTGGCCGTGGGTGTTCACGAAGCCGGGCGTGACGATGTCGTACGCACCGCCGCGCACCGGCGCGTCCGGGTGGGCCGCGGCGAGGTCGGCGTACGTGCCGACCGCGGCGATCCGGTCGCCGTCGAGGAGCACGGCTCCGTCGCGGATCGCGGCGGGCGTGGCAGCGCCGTCGGGTGCTGCGGTGAGCACCCATCCGGCGCGGATCAGGGTCTGCGTCATGGGGCGAACCTACGGTCCGCGTGTTCCCCGGGTGTTTCCGCCCGGTTACCCCGCGATGCCGACCGAGGGTCCTGGAACGCCGGGACCGAGCAGCCACGCCGTCCGTGCGCACCCCGTCCGAGCGCACCCCGTCACGGACCGGAAACAGGGGACTGCTAGAAACACCACCATGCTGACCGTCACCGGAGCCCTCCGCGTCCTCGTCGACCCCCGGACCGAACGGGAGGGCGACGTCGTCGTCGACGACGGCAGTGACCTCGTCACCACCCTCGACGCATCCGGGTGCGTCGTCACGGCCGGTCTCGTCAACGCGCACCACCATCTCCTCCAGACCGCGTTCCGCACCCTGCCCGGGACCCGCGGCGTGCCGATGGCGGACTGGCTCCCGACCATGGCCGCGGCGTACGGACGGGTGGGGCACGACCCCGAACTGTACGCACTGGCGGCGTCCGCCGGAGCCGCGGAGGGCCTCCTGTCCGGCGTCACGACGATCGCCGACCACCACCTGAACTGGCCCGCGGAGGCGACCACGGACGACACCGTCGCGCTCGCCGCGGCCACCGTGGGCGCGGTCCGCGGCCTCGGCGGTCGGGTCGTCTTCGTCCGCGGCTCGGCACGGGACGACCCGGACCGCGCGGCGGCCTCGGCGGACGCGATCGCGTCACGACTGCTGCACGACGACGCCGTCGGCGGCGTGGACCCGGACGGCGGGCTCCAGGTCGCCGTCGGTCCGGCCGGCGTGCACTCCGACGGCGAGGCGACCTTCCGCGCGCTCGGCGAGGTGGCGGCGCGACACGGACTCCGCCGGCGGACCCAGGCCAACGAACAGGTAGACACCGCGATCGCGCTCGAGCGCTACGGCCGTCGTCCGCTCGACCTGCTCGAGGAATGGGGGTGGCTCGCGCCGGACGTCACGATCGCGCACCTCTGCGACGTCACCGACGACGAGATCGCCCGGCTCGCGGCAGCGGGCGTCACCGCCACGCACGCACCCGGGTGCGACGTGCCGATGGGCTGGGGCATCGCTCCCGTCGCACGGCTCGCCGCGGCCGGGGTCCCGGTCGGCCTCGGCACGAGCGGCGGCGGCAGCAACGATGCCGGACACCTGCTCGCGGACGCCCGGCTCGCCATGCAGGTGTCGGCGCTCGTCGGGCCGCAGCTGCCGGCGCGGCACGTGCTCGGCGCGGCGACGGAGGGTTCCGCGGCGGGGCTCGGGCGCCCGGAGCTCGGGCACCTCGGCGCCGGGAGCGCGGGCGACCTGTGCGTGTGGGACGTCTCCGGGGTGGCGGACGCGGGAGTCGCCGACCCCGTCGCGGGACTCCTCTGGGCCGCCCCCGGGCGGCGGCCCCGACACGTCGTCGTGGGTGGGCGCGTGGTGGTGCGCGACGGGGAGCTCGTCGCGGCGGACGAGCGGGAGATCGCCGCGCGGCTCGCCGAACGACTGGCCCGGACACCCGCCGTCGCCTGACCCGATCGTGCGCCGCCGGCTCAGCTCGCGGACACCGCCCGGCGGTGGATGGGACCGGCGCCGTCGACGAGCGCACCGCCGCCGGCGCCCGTCCGGACCGCGATCACCTCGGCCATGATCGCGACCGCCATCTCCGCCGGCGTCGTCGCACCGATGTCGAGCCCGATCGGGGACCGCAGCCGGTCGGTGTCCGGCGTCCCGAGCGCCCGCAGCTCCGCCATCCGACGTGCGTTCGTCGTGCGGGAGCCCATCGCCCCGACGTACCCGGCACCCCGTCGGAGCGCCGAGTCGACCACGGCGGCGTCGAACCGGTCGTCGTGCGAGAGCACCACGACGGCGGTGGTCGCGTCCACCGGCAACGCCTCGACCACACGCGTCGGCCAGCCCACGATGCGTTCGTCGGCGGCCGGGAAGCGCTCGTCGGTCAGGAACACCGGCCGCGGGTCGACGACCGTCACGGCGTAGCCGAGCACCGCCGCCGTGTTCGTCAGGGCCACGGCGAACTCCACCGCGCCCACCACGATGCACCGCGGCCGCACGTCGGCCCGCTCCACGAAGAGCCGGCCGCCGCAGCCGTCGGGGACGTGCACGACCGCGCCGAGCGTCGCCGGGTCGAGCGAGAGGCCGAGCGACGTCGGCACCCCGGACGCCGCGCGCCGGAGCGCGTCCACGACGTCGACGTCGTCGGGACTGACGCGACGGACCAGGACCTCGACGCGACCGCCGCAGCGGAGCGCGGGTGCCCACATCGCGTCGACGTCGTCCGGGTCGTCGTCGAACCCGAAGCGTTCGAGCACCGCCTCGCCGGTCTCGAGGACCTGTTCCGCCGTGTCGAACAGCGCCCCCTCGACGCACCCGCCGGAGATGGTGCCGACGACCTGACCGCCGGGCAGGACGGCCATCGACGAGCCGACGCCGGTCGGCGCGCTGCCCGTCATCGCGACGGCTGTCGCGACGACCACGGGGTCCCCCGCGTCGAGGGCGGCCAGGAGGCGCGGTGCCAGTTCGAACATCACGCACCCCCGTCGTCGGTCGCGTCCTGGAGCATCGCCCAGACGCGGTCGCGCGTCATCGGCAGCCGGTGGGGGCGGACGCCGACGGCGTCGCGCACCGCGTTCGCGACGGCCGGCGCGACCGGGTTGTACGGCGCCTCGCTCATCGACTTCGCGCCGAGGGGGCCGAGCGGGTCGTGCGTGTCGGCGAAGCGCACCTCGGTGCGGGGCACGTCGGAGATCTTCGGCACCCGGTACGCCCGGAACGCGTCGGTCGTCACCCGACCGGTCTCGTCCAGCACGACCTCCTCGTACAGCGCCGAGCCGATCGCCTGCGCGGCGCCGCCCTCCACCTGGCCGCGGAGCTGTTCCGGGTTCAGGACGGTGCCAGCGTCCACCGCCTGCACGCTGTGCAGCACGCGGACCTCACCCGTCGGCCGGTGCACCGCCACCCGGGCGCCGTGCACGGTGAACGCGAGCGACCGTGGCGTGCCGTCGTGGCTGCCGTGCGCGACGAGCGGGCCGTCGGCGAGCAACTCGGCGTGCCCGACGAGCTCCTCCCCGACGCGGACGCCGTCCGGCCCGATCGAGACCGCCGGCCCGAGCGGACCCGACGCGGTCCGGGGCGTCCGGGCGGCGACGATCCCGAGGGCGCGCCCGGTCATGTCCTCCCGCAGTGCCTGCGCCGCGGCGTACAGCGCCTTGCCGGCGACCACGACCCCGGCGGACCCGAACGCCCCGGTGTCGTGCCGGGCAGCGTCGGTGTCCGACTGGTGCACGTCGACCCGGTCCGTGGTGGTGCCGAGGGCGGTGGCGACGAGCTGCGTGTGCACCGTCGTCGTCCCGTTGCCGAACTCGGCCGTGCCGACGCCGATGCGGTACCGGCCCTCCGCCGTGGCCTCGACCGACACGTGCGCGTGGTGCCCACGCGGCGGCATCGTGGCGATCGCCGCGAGGGCGACCCCGGTGCCGAACGCCCAGTCGCCCGAGTCGTCCAGCGGCGGACCGTCCATCCGGGGGGCCTCGGGCACCGGTGCGCGGAGGGCGTCCTCCACCAGGTCGATGCACTGGTCGAGTCCGTAGCTGCCCTCCCAGCGCAGGTCGTCCTGCTCGTCCGGGTCCGTGACCACCAGGGGGTCTCCGGGGACCACGACGTTCCGCCGCCGCAGGTCGAGCGGGTCGATGCCGAGCTCCCGGGCGAGCTCGTCCATGGCGGACTCGATCGCGAACACGACCTGGCCGAGCCCGTACCCGCGGAACGCCCCGGACGGCAGGTTGTTCGTGTACACGGACTCCGCGTCCACGCGCTTCGACGGGCACCGGTAGACGGCGACGGACTCGCTGACGGAGTGGAACATGACACCGATCCCGTGGTTGCCGTACGCGCCGGTGTCCATGGTCTGGTCGACGTGCAGTGCCGTCAGGTGCCCCTCGGCGTCGGCACCGAGCCGGACCCGCACGCGCATCGGGTGCCGGGTCGGGGCGATCGTGAACTCGTCTCGCCGACTGAACTCGTACTGCACCGCGCGACCGGTCCGCAGCACCGCGAGGGTGACCAGGTCCTCGGTCAGCAACTCCTGCTTCCCGCCGAACCCACCGCCGACGCGCTTCGCGATGACACGGACTCGGCTCGGGTCGAGGCCGAACACGTGCGCGATCTCGTCCCGCACCAGGAACGGGACCTGCGTCGCGGTCCGGAGCACGAGCCGCCCGTCCCGGTCGACGGACCCGCGGGTCGCGTGGGTCTCGAGCGCGGCGTGCGAGACTCGGCCCGTCGTCCAGGTGCCCTCGACGGTGGCCGCGGCCGTCGCCAGGGCTCCGTCGACGTCGCCCGTCTCGCCGTGCAGGGCGGCGACCACGTTGCGGCCCGGCTCGGCGATCCGGTGCTCCTGGGTCGTCTTGTCGCCGTGCAGGAGCGGAGCGCCGGCGGCACGGGCCGCGTCCGGGTCGTGCACGCTGGGCAGCACCTCGTAGCGCACCCGCACGAGGGCGCAGGCCTGCTCGGCGATCCGGACGCTGTCCGCGACCACTGCGGCCACGCGCTGCCCACGGAAACGGAGCACCCGGTCGAGCACCCGGGTGTCGTCCGGGTCGTCCAGGCGGGACTCGTGCCGACCGGTGGAGAACAGCACGCCGGGGTCGTCGTGGTGGGTGAGGACGGCGTGCACACCCGGGAGGGCTTCGGCCTCCGCCGTGTCGATCGACACGATGCGGGCGTGCGGGTGCGGGCTGCCGAGGACCGCGAGGTGCAGCAGCCCCTCGGTCCGCCGCACGTCGAGCGTGTACTCCTCGCGTCCGGTCACGATCGCCATCGCGGCCGGGGCGGCGACCGACGTGCCGATCGCCTGACCGGCCGCCGCGCACGCCGTGTTCGCGACCCCGTCCAGGGCGTCCTCGATCGCCCGGTACCCGGTGCACCGGCAGAGGTTGCCTTTCAACACGCGGTGCCGGTCAGCAAGCGCGTCCTCGTCGAGCGTGGAGGCCGTGACGACGTACCCGGCGGTGCAGAAGCCGCACTGGAAGCCCGGCGCCTCGGCGAACGCGCGCTGCACGGGGTGCGGGTCCCCCGGCGTGCCGAGCCCGGCCGCCGTGGTGACGGCACGCCCCGCCATCCGGTGCGCCGGCGTGATGCAGGAGTGGACCGGCACACCGTCGACGAGCACCGAGCACGCACCGCAGTCGCCCGCGTCGCAGCCCTTCTTCACGGACGTCACCCCGTGCTCGCGGAGCAGGGTGCGGAGGACCTGACCGGGCTGCGGTTCGGCGTCCACCGTCACGCCGTCGACCTCGAACCTCATGCCGCACCGCCCGTCGTCCCGAGCGCCTCGGCGACGAGCTCCGCCGCGAACCGCCGGCTCACCGCGCGCCGCCAGTCCGGGGATCCGTGCGGGTCGTCGTACCAGGCGTCGTGTGCCTCGAGCCGTGCGTCGACCTCCGCGGCGGTCGGGACCCCGGCGTGACGGAGCACGAGTGGCCGCGGGGTCGCCCCGGTCACGACGAGGACGAAGCCCGACGCCGACCACCGCGCCGTGACGAGTGCACCGGTCCGGCCGTGCGGGCTGAGGGACACCCGGCGGAACCCGGTGCGTGCCACGAGGGCCGCTCGTGGCACGTCGAACGCCCGGATGACCTCACCCGGCGCGAGGTCGGTCGTCCGCGGCCCGGTGACCAGGTCCGCCACCGGGACCCGGCGCTCCCCGCCGTCCGGCGTCCAGACCTCCGCGATCGCGTCGAGCGTCACGAGCAGCGCGGTGATCGCCCCAGCCGGCAGGGCGACCGCGACGTTGCCGCCGACCGTCGCCTGGTTCCACACCTTGAACGACGCCAGCAACGCGTTGGCACACCGGTCGACGAGCGGCCAGGCACGCCAGTCGTCCTCGGGCGCTACGCGCAGCAGCGACGCGATCGTGCACGTCGCGGCGATCCGGAGCCCTCCGGCGCTGCGCTCGGTGTCGCGCCACCCCAGTGCAGTGAGGTCGACGAGCCCGGTCAGGCCCGGCTGCTCCTCCGAGTACAGCCAGGTGCCACCGGCGAGGGGATGCTCACCGGGACCGAAGGAGAGGTCGTCGCGGTGCGACGGTGTCCGCACGGTGCGGACGGAGACGAGGTCCATTGCAGGGTCCGATCGGGATGGTGGGACGGGTGTCGGTGGCGCCGTCGGACCGTCGTCCGTGCGCGATCATCCCGCGGTTCCACGCCGAGGACCGCCGGGGTGCGGATGTGTGCGCCACGGGGCCCTCCTCGATCGGGTGCGTCGTGGCGGCAACGCTATGGAACGGGTGTTTCCGTGTGGTTACGGGCGTTCGACGGCTGCGTCACGACCGGGCCGTGGCCGCTGACGGAGCTCGTGACCTGTTCGACCCACCGCCGAAACACGCGGGTGTCATCGTCGCCTCCATGGAGATCACCGACGTCCAGCCAGTCCCCACCACCACGACCGTCCACCTCGGTGCGAACCAGTACGGCAAGGCCGAGGTCCGGCTCGTCCGGGTGACGCGCGACACCGACCGGCACGAGATCGAGGACCTGACCGTCACGACGCAGTTGCGCGGTACGGCGCTCGCCGACTCGTACACCGAGGGCGACAACGCCAAGGTCGTCGCCACGGACACGCAGAAGAACACGGTCTACGCCTTCGCGAAGGAGCACGGGGTGGGCACGCCGGAGGAGTTCCTCCTGCGACTCGGCCGGCACTTCAGCACCGCCTTCGACTGGTACGACGGCTCCACCCTGTCCGCCGAGCAGCACACGTGGGAGCGGATCGTCGTCGACGGCCGGGAGCACGACCACTCGTTCGTCCGGGCCGGCCGCGGAACCCGCACGGCCGTGGTGCAGGTCGACGGCGACGACGTGCACGTGCTCGCCGGGGTCACCGACCTGACGGTCCTGAAGTCGACGGGCAGCGAGTTCCACGGGTTCCCGCGCGACGGGTACACGACGCTCGCCGAGACCGACGACCGGATCCTCGCGACCTCGGTGACGGCCCGCTGGCGCTACACGCCCGAGGCGGTGGCGGCGGGCATCGACTACGACGCCGTGTACGCGGGCGTCCTCGACCGGATGCTCGCGACCTTCGCCGAGCTGCACTCCCTGGCGCTGCAGCAGACCCTGTTCGCGATGGGCCGCTCGGCGATCGAGGCGTTCCCGGAGATCGCCGAGGTGCGGTTCTCGATGCCGAACAAGCACCACTTCCTGGTCGACCTCGCACCGTTCGGCCTGGACAACCCCGGCGAGGTGTTCTTCGCCGCCGACCGGCCCTACGGCCTCATCTCCGGCACCGTCGTGCGCGACGGCGTCGCCGAGGCCCCAGCCGCGTGGACGTCGGTGCCGGCGTTCGTGTGACGGACGTGGTGGGCGTGCTGCTCGCCGCCGGTGCGGGGACGCGGATGGGGCGGCCGAAGGCGCTGGTCGCCGAGCCGGACGGCACCCCCTGGCTGCACCTCGGCGTCGACGCGCTCCTGGTCGGCGGCTGCGACCGGGTCGTCGTCGTCCTCGGCGCCGCCGCCGCCCGGGCGCGGGCGCTCGTGCCCGCCGTGGACGCGGTCACCGTCGTCGTCGCGGACGACTGGGCAGCGGGGCCGGGCGCCTCGCTCGCCGTCGGGCTCGCGGCCGTCACCGGTCCGGCGACGGCGTGCGTCTCCCTCGTCGACCTGCCCGGCCTCCCCGCGACGGCCGTCCGGCGGGTGATCGGCGACGGTGACCACCCGGCGGCGCTCCGCCGCGCGGTCCACCACGGCGTACCGGGACACCCGGTGGTCGTCGGCTCGGAGCACCGCGCCGCGCTGGTCGCCGCGCTGTCCCACGATCCCGCGCACGGCGCCGGGCCGTGGCTCGCGTCGTCGAGCGCGGAACCCGTCGAGTGCGGCGACCTGTGGGACGGTCACGACCAGGACCACCCCCGCTGCTAGCGGGGGTCGCGGTCGCCCATCGCGTCTCACTGGATCGACCGCGCACGGCGGTCGAGTTCGGTCAGCATCGCGTCCGTCCGGCGGACCGCTCGAGGGGCAACGATCAGGGAGGCGACCAGCATGACGAGGAAGAGGCCGACGAAGATCCAGTAGAGCGGTTGTCCGGACACTGCGAGCCAGACGGAGAGGCCGGTCATCGGAACGTACAGCAGCGGGGCCGCCCATCGCAGCGGGCGGTACTGGTTCCGGTGCTGCTGCACCGCACGTCGCCATCCCTCGATGTCGACGTCGGGCGGGACGACCCCGCGGCGGACTGCGCGACGGAAGCCCGCGTCCTGCAGGACGGTGCCGTACCCGCGCCGCAGCCGGATGAGGAAGATCGCCATGACGATGCCGTACGCGGAACCCGTGATGGCGGAGATCACGGCTCGCTCGACAACGTTGAGCTCCGGCATCACGACGATCGTCACCAGGAACCACAGGCCGCCGAACGCGACGGCGAGCGCCAGCGCAGCCAACCACCACGGCCACCGTCTCATCAACCCCACACGACCAGCTTTCCAGACACGGGCGCACCGCGACCGGCTGACGGACGGGAGGCGCGGTGCCGGTCCGCACCGCGCCTCCCGTCCGTCATGCAGCGCGTCAGCGCGGGATCACCGAGAACAGGAACCGCTTCCGCACCATGTACCAGGCCAGCAGGATGAGCAGGGTGTGGGTCGCGAAGCCGATCCAGCCGTTGCCCCAGTCGACACCCGGGATCGACGCGATCGCCAGCGCGAAGAACACCTGCCAGACGAACACGTAGAGACTCGCCTGCCCGATCGGGATCCACAGCCATCCGATGGCCTTCGCGATCGGCTTCCAGAACACGGTGAGGATCGCGTACGACACGATCGCGAAGAAGGCGATGTCGAGCAGGCGCCCCCACTGCAGGTCGACGCGCTGGTAGGCGGTGTTGTACAGCTGGTCGTACATCGTCGCCGGGAACGGCACGGGAGTGAACCCGAAGTGGTCGCCCGCCCAGACGTAGACCAGGAACATCGCGTACCCGCCGATGCCGACCCCGACGAGGACCTTGCCGAGGCGACCGGTCAGTGCGCCGATGATCTGCCGGCGGTAGTACCCGAGCACGAGTCCGTGGGTGAACACGACCTGCCAGGTGAGGAGCGGGAAGACGGCCTCGAACTGGGAGTTCAACGGCCGGAACTCCGGGTTGAGCGCCTGGTAGACGTAGAGCGCCCAGCTGACGATGAGCAGCGCCCACCAGAACCCGCGGCGGATCACCCACATGAACGCCGGGATGAACAGGCTCAGCACCACGAAGAGGCCCATGATGTTGAACGGCCACGGGCCCATCTCGAGCAGGAGGAACTGCCGGATCGCGTACCAGGGCGGCGGGTACGCCAGCAGCTGCATCGCGTTCGGGTAGAGGTCGTAGACGCGCCCCTCGGCGCCGACTCCCCCGGTGCCGGTCCCCCGGTCGGTGAAGGTGGTGATCGCGTCGGTGTTCAGGAACGGCACGAAGCTCAGCGCGAAGACGACGAGGATCACCCCGAGCGTGACGAGGTACTGCTTCCGCGCACGTTTCCACGCCCCGATGGCAGCCGCCCACTCGCCGAACTTCTTGATGGCGAACGGGTAGGTCATGCCGAGGACCATGCCGGACAGGAACACGAACATCTCCGCGCCGGTGATCGCGCCGACGGCGTGCAGCGTGATGTACGAGTACGGTCCGCCGATCTCGATGTGGGTGATCACCACGGCGAGGATGATGAACCCGCGGAACAGGTCGAGCCGCAGGTCGCGCCCGGGCTTGCCGTCGTCGGGGTAGCGCCAGCTCGGCAGCAGCCGACCGAACAGGCCGCTCAGCAGGAACACGACCGCGAGGCCGACGGCGCACCAGACGATCCAGGCCATCTGGTCGCCGCCGGTGTCGTACTGCTGGTCGGTCGCCGCGGCACCGTCCCGTGGCGTGACCTCGTCCGTCACGGGTCCGAACACGAAGTCGCCCGCGCGCTCGAGGTCGGTGCGGAACGAGCCGGCGATGCCGGGCACGGCGGTGTCGCGCCAGTCGGCCACGCGGTTGCCGGCCTCGGGTTCGCGGCGGTTCGTCTCGAGGAACGTCACGCCGCGGATCAACGGGCGGTCCTGCACGGCGGCGATCACCTGTCGCCACCAGCCCTGCTTCACCGGGAGTTCGTCGGCGCCCCGGAGCGAGTGGTCGTACAGCGCCCCGGTGTCGAGCAGCATCGGCCGGTCGTCGGCCACGGCGAAGCGCTCGTAGAAGCTCCCCTGCTGTCGCTGCTCGTAGCCCCAGGTCTCGTCGAAGCGAGCGGTGACCTCGCCGGCCTCGGGGACGTCGTTCCGGGTGAGCGGGACGTCCCGGCCGGCTGCCTCGGTCGCCTTGCCCTTGCCGAAGTACAGCATCGACAGCCCGACCCAGTCGACCGAGGGGTCCCCGGGCCAGTACGGCTCGTAGGGGTCGTCGGCCGCGGTGAGCTGTCCGTCGCCGTTCGTGTCGAGCTTCGAGACGTCGGTCGCGGAGAGGTCCTGCAGCCGGCCGGCGGACTCGCCGAAGGGGTAGCCCGCACCGTAGGACGGGGACCACACCATGAGCGCGTCCGAGCTGCCGCCGTGGACCGCGGTCGCGAGCGCCCGGAAGGCCGTGACGAACTGCGTCGGCTGCTGCCCCCACCGCACCCACGTGCCGTTCATCTGCGGGGCGAACCGGACGAGCACCTGGGTGTCGTACTGGCGGTGGACCTCTTCCAGCAGGGCGTTCGCCGCGCGGGCGTCGGCCGCGGTGAGGGACCGGAGCGACTGGTCGGGCTCGAGGCTCACCACGAGGACGGCGCCCTGCGTCGCCGCAGCACGGGTGGCCCGGAGGAACTCCTTGCGGGCGCTGCGGTCGAGCGGGTACTGGATCTCCACGCCGTACATCGACGGTGTCGCGCCGAGTCGTCCCGCGTACCCGGCCGGAGCGTCATCGCCCCAGTCGATGTCCGGTCCGAACCACGTCTTCCCGTCGGACGGCGCGATCGACGCACCGCTCGTCGCGGCCGCCTGCACCGCTGACGCCGGCAGCGCGCCACCCAGGGCGAACGTCGCGAGCACCACCAGGAACGCGACGAGCCGCGCAGCGGTCCGGCTCACCGTGCGCACACCAGGGTCCAGACGTTGTGACCGCCCTCGTGTCGGTGCTCGAGCCGGTCGAGCGCGGCGATCGCGAGCGCGAGGCCTCGACCGCTCTCCTCGACGGCGTCGACCATCGTCACGGCAGCGAGGTCGATGTCGACCGGCAGCCCGTTGTCGGTGAGCACGGCGACGAGCTCGTGGTCGGTCGCGTCGAGTTCCACGGTGTAGCGCCGGCCGGCTTCCTGGTCGGCGCGTCGGGTGTGCTCGACGATGTTCGCGGCGATCTCGGCGAGGGCGGTCTCGAGACCGAAGCGGAGCCGGACGTCGTCGATGCCGAGGGTGTCCCACCACGCGGCGAAGCGGTCCTGCACCTCGTCGAGGGACGCCGGCACCGCCGGGACGTCGAACTCGACCCGCGCCGGGCTCACAGGGGCCCCCCAGCCGTGCTCGACTCGTGCTCGGACTGCGCCGTGCCCGGTCCTCGGTAGAGCACGGCCCGGATGACGATGCTGAAGATGAACAGGTCGAACACGACCCACGCGGTGTTCACGAGCGGCGCGATGCCGGACGCCTGGCCGGTCAGGTAGCGGATGCCGATCAGGATCAGCGCCGCCACCAGGGCCCCCATCGCGATGAGCTGGGGCTTCACGAGGTCCCACCGCGGCTTCTGCTCGGACTCGTCACGGACCTTCGGGGTGACCCGGAAGCCCAGCGGCTTGCCCCGGAACACGTTCTCGAACGCACTCGTGACGGACTCGATCCAGACCGGGAACAACGCCAGCGAGTACTGCTGCCCGCGCCACGTCGGTCTGCCGGCCGCCACCACCCAGAAGAGCAGCTGGTTGAGGACGAGGAACGGGATGAGCCGGGCGAAGAAGTCGACGCTGTACGCCTGGACCGGCACCACACCGAAGGACAGGCAGAGCACCGGGGCCGCGATGTAGACGATCGCGGCGAAGCCGGACAGGTAGCTCCACATCGTCGAGAAGTACATGAGCCGCTGCCCCCACGACAAGCCCTTCTGCACGAGCGGGTTCTCGCGGAAGAAGACCTGCATGGTGCCCTGCGCCCAGCGGAGCCGCTGCACGAGCATGGTCGGCAGGTCCTCGGGTGCGAGGCCCTTCGCCAGGATCTCGTCGTGGTAGGCCGACTTCCAGCCGAGGCCGTGCAGGCGCATGGCGGTCGCCATGTCCTCGGTCACCGAGATCGTCGCCAGGGGCATGATCGGCTGGGCTTCGTCGTCACGGTTGACGTCGAGCGCCCGGGTGAGCACGGCGATGGACTCGATCGCGGCGACGGGTGAGGCATCGCGGCGGCCGAGGACGTCGAGCGCCGCGTCGTCGAGCCCCGCGAAGGTGTTCGCGTCGGTCGACATCGCCGCGAGCTCCTGCAGGTCGTTGCGGACCGATTCGAGGTCGGACGCGGCGAACCGGTAGGAGATCGTGTCGATGCCCCGTTGGAAGGCGTAGGTGACGTCGCCGAGCGGCTCGCCCCGCTGGACCTGGTCGCGGGCGCGGTCGACCACGGCCTCGGCCTCGTCGAGCGCCCCGAGCACCCGAGGGTCGGTCTCCGTCTCGCGTGCACGGGCGAGGAGCTTCCGGGAGGTCTTGATCGTCCGCGCGACCGACGCCTCGACCTCGCTCACATACCGGGTGACCCCGAGCTGCATGAGCGCCTCGCGCCGGAGGATCGCGTTCGACCCGCAGAAGAACGCGGCGTTCCACCCGTCCTTCGACTGCTGGATCGGCCCGTAGAACAGGGGCGCCTGGCTGCCGAGCAGGTCGGCTTCGGGGACGTTCTCGAACCACTGCGGCGTCTGGACCAGCGCCATCCGCGAGTCCTTGAAGTAGCCGAGCGTGCGGTCGAGGATCGACGGTTCCGGGACCTGGTCGGCGTCGAGGATGAGGAGGAACTCCCCCTGGGTCGCGAGCAGGGCGTTGTTGAGGTTCCCCGCCTTCGCGTGCCGCGGCCGGTCGATCCAGTCGGCGCCCCGGGTGATCACGCCGATCCCGAGCGACTCGGCGGCGGCGCGCATCTCCGGACGGTTGCCGTCGTCGAGGATCCACGTGGTGTGCGGGTGGGTGATCGCCTTCGCCGCCGTCGCGGTGCGGACGACGAGGTCGACGGGCTCGTTGTACGTCGTGATGAAGACGTCGACGGTCACGGGGTCCTGCGGCGGGGCCGGCGGTTCCCCGCGTTCACGGAGCCGCCAGGCCCCGAACGCGAAGAGCAGCGAGTCGATCACGCTGTACGTCTCGGCGAGGATCAGCGGGACGGCGATCCACCACGAGTGCCAGTTCACCGAGGCGGCCCAGCGCCAGACGATGTAGTTCACGCCGGCGATCGAGGCGAGCAGGGCGACGGTCCGGACGGCGACGAGGCGCTTCCGGGGTGTCCCGGTCGTGAGACGGCGGCGGTCCTGCCGGCTGACGTCGAGCGCGGTCACCGGGTGCCCCCGACGACGGCGTCGCCGAACGTGCTGCGTCGCAAGCGAGCCTCCCTGATCCGTCGGCCCCCGGCCGCGGCGCGCGCCCGAGGGTGGTGGTCCGTCCGGGGAGACTCCAGGTGTGCCGTCCCGAGCGTGGACTCGGTCGTCGGGTACGACCGGGGCCCACGACCTGTCTACCGCAGGAACGGGCCCTCTGTCAGACCGGCACCCCGCTCTGGGGACAACAGGACGCGGCCGACGGACGACGCGACCCGCGACCGACGGACGACGCAGCCCGCAGCGCGACCCCGTCAGTCGAACTCGGCGACGAACCCGAGTCCCTCGGCCAGCCGTGCGACGACCTCGTCGAAGTACGCCGCACCGTCCGACACCGAACCGACGAAGTGCCCGAACAACTCGAACGACACCGTGCCGAACACCGTCGTCCAGGCCATCAGCGTGCGGACGAGGACCTCCTCCGGCAGCTCGGTGCCGAACGCCCGCAGGGACGCCACCCCGTCCGCGACCGCCGCAGCCACGAGCCCCGGACCCGATCCGGCCGGGAGCGGTGCGCGGTACCCCGGGTCCGCCACCGCGTCCGCGACCACCCGCACGATCGTGAGCGTCGTCCGCGACGCCGGGTCCACGGTCGACCGCGGCGCGACGTACCCGGGCACCGGCGAGCCGAACAGGAGCGCGAAGTCCCCCGGGTGCGCGATCGACCACGTCCGGATCGCCCGGCACACCGCGACCCACCGAGCCCCGGGTTGCCGGTCCCGCTGCCGCCTCGGCTGCCTCGACCGCGCCGCCGAGCTCGTCGTAGTCGGCGATGAGGAGCGCCGTGAGCAGGTCGTCGCGGCTCGGGAAGTACCGGTAGACGGCAGACGACACCATCCCGACGTCACGGGCGACGGCGCGGAGGCTCAGTTGCGACGGCCCCTCCTCGGTGAGCCGGACACGGGCAGCGGCGAGGATGCCGGCCCGCACGGTCTCGCGTGCGAGGGATCGTGCGGTGGGCGCCTTGTCCGTCATGCCTCCACCATGACACGAGAGAGCACTGCACACAATCGAGAGCACTGCTCTTGCAATTCGGCGACGGCTCGTGCATGCTGAGAACCGAGAGCGGTGCTCTCGCAAACAGACGAAAGCAGGAAGCCATGTCGCAGCACCACGTCGTCATCGGTGCCGGTCCGGTGGGCCGTCACGTCGCCGCACTCCTCGCGGAACGGGGCGAGCGGGTCACCGTCGCCACCCGATCCGGCCGGGACACGGGTGTCTCCGGCGTCGAGCACCTCGCCCTGGACGCCTCGGACGCCGACGCGCTCACCCGGGCGACCGAGGGGGCCGCTGCCCTCTACAACTGCGCCAACCCCGGCAACTACACGCAGTGGGAGCAGACCTGGCCGCCGCTCGCGACCGCGCTGCTCACCGCCGCCGAGCGGACCGGCGCGGTGTACGCCATCACCGGGAACCTCTACCCCTACGGACCCGTCGACGGACCGATGCGCGAGACCCTGCCGGACGCCGCGACGGACCACAAGGGCATCCTGCGGGCACGGCTCTGGGCCGACGCACGCACGGCGCACGAAGCGGGCCGGGTGCGTGCCGTCGAGGTCCGCGCCTCGGACTACGTCGGCGCCGGCATCGGCGAGAACGGCCACATCACGCGCGTCCTGCCGGCAGCGCTGCAGGGGAAGGCGGTGTCGATGATCGGCCGGACCGACCTGCCGCACACCTTCACGGACGTGCTCGACGTCGCCCGGATGCTCGTCGCGGCCGCGGCGGACGAGACCGCCCACGGACGCACCTGGATGGTGCCGAGCAACGCCCCGCGGTCGCAGGTGCAGGCCCTCACCGAGGTGCTGGCCGCGGCGGGGAAGCCCCCTGTGACCGTCCGGCGTCTCCCCGCCGGCATGCTCCGCGCGATGGGCCTGTTCTCACCGATGATGCGCGAGATCGCCGAGATGAGCTACCAGTGGACGGCCCCGTACGTGGTCGACGACTCGGCGGCCCGAGCCCACTTCGGCATCGAGCCGACCCCGTGGGACGAGGTGTGCCGACGGACCGTCGAGGGCGTCGCCTGACCGGCTGCGCACTGCATGACGGGAGGCGCGGTGCGAGCCCGCACCGCGCCTCCCGTCAGTCACCTGGTCGGGTCCGACCTCAGATCACCAGCAACCGCGAGAACTGTCCGGCGGACAGCCGCTGCGCCACGCCGCCTGCGGCGTCCAGCCGCCAGAGGCCGGTCGTCGGGCCGGCGCTCACGTCGAAGAACAGGTCGCCCGCCTCGTCCGCCGCACCGATCCACACGCCACGGCCCTCGGCGGTCACGCCGCTCGTGGTCTGCTCGGTGGTCGTCCCGTCGGCCGTCCGCGAGGACAGCGAGGTGATCGTCTTGTCGGCGGTGCAGCCGCCGGGGCTACCCTCGCTCGGCGCGGCGCACCACCCGGCGGACTTGGCGGACACCAGCGCGCGGCCGTTCGTCGCCGCGTAGGTGAAGCCGATCCGGGACTCGGCCGACACGAGCTCGCTCGAGCCCTTCGCCAGCAGCACCCAGCCGCTCGCACCGGACGCGCCGGTCGAGAGGTAGTTGACGTAGAGGTTCCCGCCGCCGTCCGCGATGACCGCCGCGAAGATCCGGTAGCCGGTCTCGGGGATCGACCGGGTGGTCCGGACGCCCGTCGGGGACACGGAGACGACCTTCGTCGCGGCGCCCTGGGTCCCGAAGGTCACGGCCGAGACCGTGCCGTCGCGTCCGACCGCCCAGCCGGAGCCGGCCGAGGGGATGATCGCCGTCGGTGCTGCCCCGGACACCGGGAGCTTCGTGATCGCACCGGAGACCGAGTCGACCCAGTACAGGTTGCCGGCGACGTCCGAGCGGAGGTCCGCCGTGAGGTGCAGGCCGGTCGCCACGGTCCGGGCAGCGGCGCCGCCGGCCGGGTACATCACGATCGAGGTGCGGTCCGCCGACGGCACGAACACGTCGCCCACGTCGTCCGCCGTGAAGCCGGCGGCGTTCGGCGCGATCGTGGTCGGGGCGGACGTGCCGGAGGTCGGGAACCGCACGACCGAGCCCGCGCCGTCGAGGGCGAACAGGGACTGCACGGTCTGGACCGACCCGGGCGCGGTGTACCGCACCGAGACGGCCTTGCCCGTGCCCCGGGTCCCGACCGCACGGACCGAGAACGTGTACGCGGTGCTCGCGGTCAGGTTGCCGAACCGATCGGACCGCGCGCTGGCCGGGAGCCGGTCGACGCCGGCGTCAGGCTGCTGCTGCGCGGGCGAGACGGTGACGCGCCAGCTGGTGACCTTCGCGCCGGACTTCGGGAGTCCCCAGGTCACGGTCGCGCTGTCCGCGGCTCCGGTGACGCGGACGGAGGTCGGTGCGCCGGGCACCGACGAGGGTGCGGCCGTCGCCGGCGCGGCTCCCCCGATGACGAGCGCCACCGCGGCTGCGGCGGTCAGTACGGCTCTGAACACGTGCGTTCCCCTGTTCGTCCCGTGGTCCATGCGCCACGGCTACGGACATCAGAGCACCGGTCGGACGTCGCGGACCCGTCGGCGCCGGGATCGTGCGGGCCGTGCAGGCCCTCATGCGTCATCCCGCAACCCGGGAACGACGGGAGGCGCGGTGCCAGCTGGCACCGCGCCTCCCGGAAAAAATACGCGCGTCAGTGACGCGGCTTGCGCTCCGCACGGTCGTCGCGGTCGTACCGACGCGGCCCGCGGTCGTCGCGGTCCCGACCACCGGCACGCGGCCCACGGTCGTCGCGGTCGTACCGGCGCGCCCCGCCGCCGCCACCACGGCGGTCCGGCTTGATCTCGATGAGCTTCCCGCTGATCCGGGTGTCCGTCAGCCGGTCGAGCACCCCGGCGTCCATGTCGGCGGGCAGCTCGACGATCGAGAAGTCCGGGCGGATCTGGATCGCCCCGAAGTCGTCACGGCGCAGACCACCCTCGTTCGCGAGGGCCCCGACGATCTGTCGCGGCTCGACGCGGTGCCGACGCCCGACCTCGATGCGGTAGGCCGTCATCGGCTGCGAGCGGCGCGGGCCACGGTCGGCGCGGTCGCCACGGGCGCCGCGGTCGTCGTCACGGTCGCGGCGGTCGCTGCTCCGGCCGTCGCGGTCGACGCGGTTCCGCAGCTCGTCGGCCTTCGGGTCGAGCAGCAGCGGGTCCTCACCCTGCGCGACGACGGCCAGCGCGGCGGCGACGTCGTCGGCCGGGACGTCGTGGTGCTCGACGTAGTGGGCGATGATGTCGCGGAACGCGGTGATGCGGTCCTGCTGCTCGAGCGCCGCGGTGATCGCGTCGTCGAAGCGGGTGAGGCGCGTCTCGTTGACGTCCTCGATCGTCGGCAGCTGCATCTGCGTGAGCGGCTGCTTGGTGTGCCGCTCGATCGCGGACAGCAGGCGTCGCTCGCGCGGGGTGACGAAGCTGATCGAGTCACCCGAGCGGCCGGCGCGACCCGTGCGGCCGATGCGGTGCACGTAGGACTCGATGTCGACGGGGATGTCGTAGTTCACGACGTGCGTGATGCGGTCGACGTCGAGGCCGCGGGCGGCGACGTCGGTGGCGACGAGGATGTCGAGCTTGCCGGACTTCAGCTGGTTCACCGTGCGCTCGCGCTGGGCCTGGGCGACGTCACCGCTGATGGCCGCTGCGGCGTACCCGCGGGCGCGGAGCTTCTCGGCGAGGGTCTCGGTCTCGCTCTTCGTGCGGACGAAGATGATCATGCCCTCGAAGTCCTCGACCTCGAGGATGCGGGTGAGCGCGTCGACCTTCTGCGGGTACGACACCATCAGGTACCGCTGCGTGATGTTCGCCGCGGTCTTCGTCTTCGTCTTGACCGTGATCTCGGCCGGGTCGGTGAGGTACTGCTGCGAGATGCGGCGGATCTGGGCCGGCATCGTCGCGGAGAACAGCGCGACCTGCTTGTCGTCCGGGGTCTCGGCGAGGATCGTCTCGACGTCCTCGGCGAAGCCCATCTTGAGCATCTCGTCGGCCTCGTCGAGCACGAGGTACTTCAGCTCGGACAGGTCGAGCGTGCCCTTGGCGATGTGGTCCATGATGCGACCGGGCGTGCCGACGACGACGTCCACGCCGCGGCGCAGGGCGGACAGCTGCACGCCGTACGCCTGGCCGCCGTAGACGGGCAGGACGTGCACGTGCTTCATGTGGGAGGCGAACTGCTCGAACGCCTCGCACACCTGCAGGGCGAGCTCGCGGGTCGGCGACAGCACGAGCGCCTGCGGCACCTTGCTGCCCGCCTCCATGCGGGACAGGATCGGCAGCGCGAACGCCGCGGTCTTGCCGGTTCCGGTCTGCGCGAGGCCGACGACGTCGCGCCCCTCGAGCAGGGTCGGGATCGTGGCCTCCTGGATGGCGGAGGGGGTCTCGTAGCCGATGTCCTTGACGGCCTTGAGCACAGCATCGCTCAGGCCGAGGTCGGCGAAGGTCACCACTGGCCCGTCGTCGAGGGTCTCAGTGGTGGTGGCGGTGTCCGTGCTCATGCGGAAACGGTATCTCGAATACGGCGCGAGCAGTGACGGTCTGGAGGATCGGGGCGGGCCCGCACCGCGCCTCCCGTCCGCCTCCTGGTCGCGTCACGGGCGCGTGCCGCGTGGTCAGGACGCGTCGCGCCGGTCCGTGGCGCCGATCCCGAGGACCGCGTCGGCGCGGTCGTTGAGCCGGGCGAGGAGCCCGGCGAGGGTGTGCAGCTCTCCCGTGGCGAACGCCCCCGTGAGGTCGTCGAAGACCTCGGCACCGGCGACGTCGAGCGTGTCGAGCAGCGTCCGGCCGGCCGGGGCGATCGAGACGAGGCTGGCGCGTCCGTCGGCCGGGTCCGGCTCGGTGCCGAGGTACCCGGACTCGACGAGCGACGCCACGCGGCGGCTGATCACCGGGCGCGACAACCCCGTGGCGTCCGCGATCGCCATCGACCGGACGGCTCCGAAGTGGTCGACCGCCCGCAGGATCACGCGCGCCGTGGGGTCCAGTCCCCCGCGCGACTCGATGAGCGACGACCGCAGGGTCTGCCGGACCCACAGCCGGTCGAGCTGCGCGCGCAGCAGTCGCTCGGCGTCGTCCCGGTCCTCGGTCATGCCGGACAGCGTAGCGGCCACATTTAGTTGCTTGTCGGAAGCAATGGATGTATCGTTGCGCGGTCTGCAAACTTTCACAGCAGGAAACACAGCACGAAGCAAGGAGCTCGATGACCGCCACCGCACCCGTCCCGGTGCAGCACGGCCGACGCGCAGCCGGGGTCCCCACGGACTCCGCCGCACCCGGCCAGCAGCCGCTGATGACCCACCGCCAGATCCTCCTCGTGATCTACGGGCTGATGGCGGGCATGTTCCTGTCCTCGCTCGGCCAGACGGTGTTCGGCACGGCGATCCGGACGATCGGTGACGACCTGCACGGGCTCGACCAGCAGGCCTGGGTTACGACCGCGTACCTCATCACCTCGACCATCGCGACGCCGATCTACGGCAAGCTCTCCGACATCTTCGGGCGCCGGCCGCTCTACATCTTCGGCATCGTGGTGTTCATCCTCGGCGCCGTGCTCTCGTCGATGTCGACCTCGATGCTCATGCTCGCCGGCTTCCGCGCCGTGCAGGGCATCGGTGCCGGTGCGCTGATGTCGCTGCCGCTCGCGATCATGGGCGACATCCTCGCTCCGCGCGAACGTGCCAAGTACCAGGGCTACTTCCTCGCCGTGTTCGGCATCTCGTCCGTGATCGGCCCGCTCATCGGCGGCCTGCTCGCCGGTTCCTCCGAGATCCTGTGGATCACCGGCTGGCGCTGGGTGCTCCTCATCAACGTGCCGATCGGCATCGCGGCCCTCGTCATGGTGCTCGTCTTCCTGCACCTGCCGAAGGTGCACGGTGGCGACACCGCGAAGCCGAAGGTCGACTGGTGGGGCGCGACCGCCGTCATCGTCACGCTCGTCCCGCTCCTGCTCGTGGCCGAACAGGGCCGCACCTGGGGCTGGGGCTCGGCCGCCGCGATCGCCTGCTACGTCATCGGCGTCGTCGGCCTCGTCGCGCTGCTGCTCATCGAGTCGAAGATGGGCGACGCCGCGATCATCCCGCTGAAGCTCTTCCGCTCCGGCACGTTCTCGATGGCGACGGTCATCGGGTTCCTGGTCGGCTTCGCGATGTTCGGCGCCATGCTGACCATCCCCCTCTACCTGCAGATCGTCGTCGGCCTGACCCCGACCGAGTCCGGCTTCGCGACGCTCCCCCTCGTGGGCGGGCTCATGATCGCGTCGATCACGAGCGGCCAGATCGTCGCCCGGGTCGGCCGCTACCGGATCTTCCCGGTGATCGGCACGGCGCTGGTGTCCTCGGGCTACGTCGTCCTGACGTTCATGAGCATCGACAAGCCGCTCTGGTTCCTGATGATCGGCATGTTCCTCATCGGGCTCGGGCTCGGGTCGGTCATGCAGTCGCTCACCCTCGCGTCGCAGGGCTCGGTCGAGGCCCGGGACATGGGCGTCGCCACGTCGTCCGCCACGTTCTTCCGCCAGATCGGTGGCACGCTCGGCACGGCCGTGCTGCTGTCGATCCTGTTCTCGGTGATGCCGTCGAACATCCTGCACGCGACCGCGAACCAGAAGGACCTCGGCGCAGCGCTCGACGCGGCGACGAACCCGACAGTGGCGACCGCGCCCGCGAACCGGGGCGTCATGGACGAGATCTGGACGCCGATCGTCACCCCGATCGAGCAGAACGTGCAGGCCTCGCTCGACGACGTCACCGCCCAGGTGCAGCAGTCGACCGCGAGCGCCCCGGCCGCCGTGCAGGCCCAGGCCCTCGCCGCGGCAGCCGACCAGGCCCACGCCTCGGTGCAGGACGGCAAGCTCGTCGTCGACTGGTCGGACGCGGCGCAGCGGTCCTACTGGGTGGGCGAGCTCACCCCGGCCGTGGCGAAGCAGGTCTCCGACGGCAGCGGCTCCGGGTCGAGCACCATGAGCACGAACGACACCTCGTTCCTGACCGGTGCGGACAGCCGGCTCACCCGGCCGTTCATGGCGGGCTTCAACGCCTCGTCCGTGACGATCTACTGGGTCGGTCTCGGTGTGATCCTGCTCGCCTTCGTCCTCACCTGGTTCTTCCGGGTGCCGCCGCTCCGTCAGCGTTCGGCGCTGCAGGAGCGTGCGGACGCCGCGGGTGCGCAGCGCGCCGACGACGACGGGCTCTCGGCGGAGGACGAGCTCGAGACGGCCGCCGGCCTGGCCGCCGCCGAGGCGGGCTCCTTCACCGGCCCGATGACCGGATCCACCCCGACGCAGCCCGCGCAGCGCCGGTGACCGACCGGGGCGCCCGTCCGCTGTCCCCCTTCGTGGACGGGCGCCCCACCCCACCAGCACCAGGAGCCACCGTGACCACCACCCCCGCGACGACGACGGCGACGGAGCCGTGCTCGCTGCGTGAACGGAAGAAGCAGCAGACCCGCTCGGCGCTGCACGACGCCGCACTGACGCTCGTCTCGGCGCACGGCCTCGACGGGGTGACCGTGGAGCAGATCTGCGCCGACGCCGACGTCTCCCCCCGGACCTTCTTCAACTACTTCTCCTCGAAGGCGCACGCCGCGCTCGGGCTCGACACGGTCGAGGTCCCGCCGGCCGCCGCGACCTGGTTCGCCACCGCCGAGGGGCGCTTCATCGACGACCTGTGCGGCCTCGTCGCCGCCACCGTGCCCCTCTCGCAGGACCGGCGCCGGATGAAGGAGCTGCTCGTGCTCCGCCCGGAGATGGCCCCGATGGTCATGCAGTGGATGGCCGAGTCCAGGCAGTCCCTGCTCGCCACGGTCGGCACACGGACCGACGAGCAGACCGCCCGCACCGCGGTGGCCCTCGTCATGTCCGCGCTGTCCGAGGTGGCGCACCGCGAGACCGTCGGCGGCCCGGACGAGCTCGCGGTCCGACTGCGCGCCGTGGTCGGCGAGATGGGTGCGCTCGCGTCCGCCTGACCGGACGTCTGCCTGCGTGGACCCGCAGGCCGTTTTCGGCATCCCGCAGGAGTCCTCCCACCAGGCGCGAAGGCTGCCTACGCTCCTCGCACCGGCCGCACCCGACGGCCGGCCACTCGCCCCGCGGCGCGCAACGGCGCGTGTCGCGGGGCGACCACGCAGGGTGTGTTCTTGTGCTCACCGACAGGGCACGCGCCCACCGGCCCGTGGACTGTCGCCCAGCGCGTGGAGACGGTACCGCTTGTCGGACGGGAGGGACGGCGCAGGCTCGCACCGCGCCTCCCGTCCGTCAGGTGGTCGCGTCTCAGGCGCGTGCCAGCGGGTCCAGCTGCTCCGGCGTCGCGTCGGCCGCCTGCGTCGACCGGCTGAGCGCCTCGTGCCGCTCGTCCTCGGCCAGGAGCGCGCGGCCGGCGGCCGTCCCGTGCTCGAACGCGTCCGGGCCGACGAGCAGGCGGAGCGGCGGCTCGTCCATCGCCACGACCTGCAGGACGAGCTCGGCGACCAGGTCCGGGTCGCTCGCACCGATGCTCGTGCCCCCGTGCATCCGTGCGGACGCCCCGACGGTCGCCTCGTACTCCGGCCGGACCGGCGCGACCGTCATGGACGACCCCGCCCAGTCGGTGCGCATGCCGCCCGGCTCGAGGACGGTGACGCGGATGCCGAGGGGCCCGACCTCCTTCGCGAGCACCGAGGAGAACCCGCCGACGGCCCACTTCGCGGTCTGGTACGCGCCGAGCCCCGGCGTCGACATGCGCCCGCCGACGGACGAGACCTGCACGACGTGCCCGGAGCCCTGCTCACGCATGACGTGCACGGCCTCCTGGCTGAGCGTCACCACGCCGAACAGGTTGGTCTCCACCTGGGCGCGGAAGTCGGCGGGGTCGACGTCCTCGATGCTGGCGAGGTTCGCGTACCCGGCGTTGTTCACGAGCACGTCGAGCCGGCCGAAGCGCTCGACCGCGGTGCGGACGGCTGCACGGGCGGCGTCGGGGTCGGTGACGTCGAGCGCGACGGGGACGAGCTCCGCGCTGGTGAGGTCGTCGAGGGCGTGGAGGTCCCGGACCCCGGCGACCACCTGGTGACCGGCGGCGAGGGCTGCGGTGACGATCGAGCGGCCGAGGCCTCGCGAGGCACCGGTGACGAGGATGACGGACATGGTGTTCCTAACTGACTGGTTGGTTGATAGACCCCATGGAACACCTCCGTCGCTCGCTTGTCAACCGCCCGGTTGATAACGTGGGCGGATGCCGATGCCCCGCGACGCCGACGCCACCCGCGCCCGACTCCTCGTCGCCGCCCGCGACGAGTTCGCCGCGGTCGGGATCGCCGGCGCGCGCGTGGACCGGATCGCCGCCGCCGCCGCGAGCAACAAGGCGCAGATCTACCACTACTTCGGCAGTAAGGACGGCCTGTTCGACGCGGTCTTCGACGCGATGGTCGCCGAGACGCTCGACGAGGTCACGATCGACGCCGACGACCTGCCCGAGTACGCCGGACGCCTGCACGACTCCTACGCACACCGACCCTGGGTGCAGCGCCTGGCGACCTGGTACCGGCTCGAGCGGGGCGACACCTCGCACCCGATCGACGCCGTTGTGCAGAGCAACGCCGCCAAGCTCCGGGCGATCGAGGACGCGCAGCGGGACGGACGGCTGCCGACGACGTTCTCGGCGGCGGAGCTGCTCGGGATCGTCATCCACACCGCTGCGCTGTGGAGCGGTGCGACGCCGGAGTACGCCCGACTGACCGACGCGGTGGCGGCGGCGCGGCGGCGGGAGGTCGTCGTGGCGACGGTGGCGGCGGTCGTGCGGGGCTGAGCGGGCCCTTCGGCGCTCAGCCGCCCGTCGCGGCGAACACGCCGAGCACGATGCCGACGCAGAGCATGGCGATGCCCAGGGCCCGGAAGAGTGCCGTGGGCAACTGGGCGTGACGATCAGCTGCCTTCTTGCCCTGGACGATGCGCATCTGCCGCTGCAGGAAGTCGTGCATCGCCTCCGGCGACACCGCGGTCGCGCAGCCGAGGAGCACGAAGGCGCCGCCGAGGACCCAGAGCGCCAGCGAGTCAGTCAACGACGTTCACCGGAGGAGCAGCGCGCCGGCGACGAGCATGACGAGTGCGATCACGACTGCGATCAGCCGTCCACGGTCGGAGGGCGGGTGGTTGCGGTTCCGCTGCACCACCCATGGGATGCACGCCAATCCGCCGACCACCAGCACGAGCCCGAGGACGAGTGGGAGTGCGTTCAATGCGGCTCCGTTCTCATTGACGCGAACGCCGTCACTTGTTCCTGGCTCGCCACGAGACCACGACCCCGCACAACACGTACACGCCGAACATGCCCGCGAGCGCGCCCCAGATGGCGACGCCGGCGTCGGCGCGACCGGGAGAGAGGAGCGTGACCACACCGAGTGCGATCGCGACCAAGGCGATGATCGTCGGCAGCAGGAGGTTTCCCTTCATCCTGAACATCGGAAGCCCCTCTCCGGGCGAGATGCCCTGCCCCCGGACTGCATCAGATCACCACGGTGAGGACGAAGAACACTCCGACCATCGCGACGAGGATCCCGAAGGTCCGCACCACCCGGACTGAGGAGATCTCGGCGGCGTTCTGCCCGAGCAGCGGACGAAGGGATTCCTTCATCGTGCGCGAGATCGGTCGCGGGATGAGCGCGCACAGCAGCCCACCCGAAGCGGCGAGCAGACCGACGATGAGGATGGACAAGGGCATGTGTTCCCAGGGATGTTCGTGGTGCCTCCTGAACGCTGCATGCCGAGCCACGAGCACAGTGAGGAGACGGCCCTGTGCGCGCATCGTGCACGCTACCGAGCTTCCCTCGCTCATGCTCGCCCCGTGCTGGGGAGGAACGACGGCGCCAGCGCCCCTGTGGTCACGGCTGCGCGTCGACGGCGACCCTCGAGCGCGCCGGCCGGTGCCAGACGAGCGCCGACCGTGCAGCATCCCGCGCGACCCGGAGAACACGGAGCACCACGATGTCGTGGTCGCCCGCACGGTGGACACCCTCGACCGAGCACTCGAACCACGAGTGGGCACCGTCGAGGAAAACCGCACCGGACCCGGCGGTGGCGTACTCGATGCCGTGCAGGCGCCGCGCACGGTCCCGGGACGCCAACTGCGCCGTGTGCGGCCCGTGTCCGTCGCCGAGCACCGAGATGCCGAGCGTCGGCGCTGCTGCGAGGTCGGGCCACGTGGTGGACGAGTGCTGTACGGCGATCGTCGCCAACGGCGGGTCGTAGGAGACACCGACGGTGAAGGACGTCGCCACCATGACCACGGGGGAACCGTCGACGCACGCGGCGATCGCGGCCACGACGGAGGGCACCTCGGCGATGGCCTCACGGATGTCAAGCGGGTCCTCGATGAAGTGGTCGTGCACGGGGTCCTCCTCAGGGAACGAGCGGTCGGGGACGAGCGGTCAGGGACGAACGGTCAGGAGCGGGCGAGCACCGCACGGGCTCGACGCTCGTCGGACCGCATCGCGGCGACGAGCGCGTCCGGCCCGCGGAACGTGCGCTGGCGTCGGATGCGCCGTCCGACGGTGAGCTCGACGACCGAGCCGTACAGGTCGCCGTCGAAGTCGAGCACGTGGATCTCGACCGTGCGCGGTCGGTCGGGGAAGGTGCTGTTGCTGCCGATCGACACGAGGGCCTGCCGTGGCGGAGCGCCGACGGGAGCCGCGAGCCATCCGACGTAGACCCCGTCGACGGGGACGGGAGCAGCAGACTCGTCCTCGGGCCGCAGGTTCGCGGTGGGGAACCCCAGGTCGCGCCCGACCCCCGCACCGTGGACGATCACGCCGGTCAGGACGACCGGGGCACCCGGACGGCCGGACAGCGCACGCGCGGCGACCACGGCGCCGCAAGCCACGAACGCGAGCGCACCGAGCGCGACCGCGTCACCCGCGGTGGCGAGCAGCACGGCCGTCGCGGTGCTGCCGAGCACGGCGCCGAGCTGCTTCACGGTGTTGAAGACGCTCGATGCCGCCCCGACCGTCGCGGGACCCGCACCGAGGACCGCGGCGAGGGAGAACGGCGACCAGACGAACGCGTTCGCGATCCCGAACCCGGTGAAGGCCGCGGCGATCGTCCAGAGGGGCGCCGCGGCACCGACGAGCACCGCGGTCAGTGCCACCGACACGACGAGCAGGACGGCTCCGACCGTCGCGCTTGCCCGGGGCCCGGCGGTGTTCGTCATGCGGCCGACGAACGGCGCTGAGGCGAGGCACGCGACCCCCATCGGCACGAGCACGAGGGCCGCCGATCCCGCACTCAGCCCGCGGGTCTGCTGCAGTTCGAGCATGAGCGGGATCGGGGCGGACCCGACGCAGAACGACGCGGCCGTGGCGCCCCACGACCCGGTGACGAAACCGCGGTCGCGGAAGAGGGCGAGCGGCACGAGGGCGCGGTCGCCGGCTCGCCGCTGCCGGACGAGGACGGCCGCCACCACCGCGGCGCCGAGCAGGACCGCACCGCCACGGGCGACCGGGTCGGCGAGCAGCCCGGTGTCCGTGCCCTGCACGCCGACGACCACGCCGAGGACCCCCACGGTCACGCCGACGACGGCGAACAGGGGCAGCGGGACCGCGATGCGCCGGGAGACGGGCACGAAGCGGAGGACCGCGATCGCCGTGACGATCCCGACGGGCACGTTCACGAGGAACACCGACGGCCACCCCCACGCCTCGACGAGCAGCCCGCCGACGATCGGCCCGGCGACCGTCGCCGCCCCGCCGCCGGCGCTCCAGACGGCGAGCGCGACGGCGAGCCTCGGCGGTTCGAACAGCGACCGGATCACGGTCAGGCACTGCGGG
The DNA here is from genome assembly GCF_031453355.1 of Curtobacterium sp. SORGH_AS_0776. Lineage (NCBI taxonomy): Bacteria > Bacillati > Actinomycetota > Actinomycetes > Micrococcales > Microbacteriaceae > Curtobacterium > Curtobacterium sp. SORGH_AS_0776. Next base: position 1,556,434 of record NZ_JAVIYU010000001.1, on the reverse strand, counting down.
GTGAGCAGCGCAGCGCCGAGGCCCTGGACCGCACGCCAGGCGACGAGGGCGCCGATCCCGGGCGCGGCCACGCACCCGACCGAGGCGATCGTGAAGACCGCGAGCCCGACCAGGTACACGCGCCGGTGTCCGAACCGGTCGCCGAGCCGGCCCGCCACGAGCAGCGGGACGGCGAACGCGAAGAGGTAGGCGCTGTTCACCCACACCGACGTCGACGCGTCGGCGCCGAGGTCACGCCCGAGGTCGGGCAGGGCGACCGACACGATCGTGCTGTCGAGCAGCAGCATGAAGAAGCCGAGGCAGAGCCCGCCGAGCGCGAGCCACCGACGGGCCGGGGTCACCTCACACCGCCAGGTTCTCCCGGAGCGTGGCCCCCGGGTACCGCGGCGCGAGGGCCCCGCGGCAGCGGAGCTCCGGCACGAGCAGCTCGCTGAGGTCGGCGAACCCGGACGGCATCCCGAGCGGACTGGACAGCATGTAGCCGCCCCGCCCACCGGTCGCGGCGAAGTTCTCCTGGAGCGCGTCGGCCACCCCCGCGGCGTCGCCGACGAGCATGTGGTCGAGGCCGGTCGCCGCGCGCCACCCGTGCTCGAAGAAGTCGTCGCGGTCCATCGTGTGGTCCTCCCCGAACTCGGCGACCAGGCTGCCGACGAGTCCGGCCGGGCTCGCCTGGGCGGCGACGATCTCGTCGCGCAGGTCCCCGAGCCGGAAGGAGGCCGGCAGCGTCGAGAAGTCGTACCCGGCGTTGTGCGAGATGAAGGTCCCGACGGCCTCACGGTTCCAGAACGACAGGAGCGAGTCCCGTCGGGCCTGGGCTTCGGCGAGCGTCGCGCCGACGATCACCTGGGTCGCCCAGAGGATCCCGACCGCGGCGGGGTCCCGTCCGGCGTCCGTGAGTGCCGCGTCCAGTGCGTTCCGGTGTCGGAGCTGCCCGGCGACGCTCGCCCCGAACCCGAACACGAGGTCGGCGAACGACGCGCTCGCGGCGATGCCCCGCGGCGAGTTGCCCGCCTGCACGACGACCGGGTGGCGCTGCGGACTCGGGACGCTGGCGAGCGGCCCCCGCACCTTGAAGAACCGGCCGTCGTGGTCGATGGGGTGCACACGGGAGGGGTCGGCGAAGCGCCCGGTCGCCCGGTCGCGGACGATCGCGTCGGGGGCGACGGAGTCCCAGAGCGCACGGCAGACGCCGATGAACTCCTCCATCCGTTCGTACCGGAGGTCGTGGTCGACCAGGTGGTCGGAGCCGTAGTTCGCGGCGTCCGCACCCCGCGAGGACGCGACGACGTTGAACGCCATCCGGCCGCCCGTGACGTGGTCGAGCGAGTTGAGCAGCCGTGCGGTGGAGAACGGGTGCGTGAAGGTCGACGAGTAGGTGAGTCCGAACCCGATGTGCTCGGTCACCGTCGACATCGCCGCGATGACCGGCGACATGTCCTGCCGGGGCCACTGGATCCCCCACTCGACCGCCGGGTCGATGCTGCCGCGCCACGTGCTCGGGACGCCGGAGCCGTCGCCGAAGAACAGCATGTCGACGCCGGCGCGCTCGGCCGTCCGGGCCACCTCCATGTACATGCGGACGTCGGGGAAGTCCTGGCCGACCCAGCTGCCGGGTGCCGCCCAGCGCCCCTCGGTGTGGGTGAAGGACAGGTCGTAGGCGATGTGCATGCCGCTCACGAGGCAGCCACCGGCGACGCCGCCCACGCCTGCCACAGCGCGGTGGTCTCGGCAGCGTCCGTGACGACACCGACGTTGAGCTCGATCATCGTGAGTGCGGCGTCGTGCACGTCGATGTCGTAGGCGGCGGTGGCGTCCGACGGCACCACGACGGGCCAGCCGAGCTGCATCGCGTCCTGCGCCGTCGCGAAGACGCAGCACTCGGACGTGAGTCCCACGACGGTCAGCCAGCCGATCCCGGCGGTGGTGAGCCGCGCCTCCAGGTCCGTGCCGAGGAACCCGCTGTAGCCGCGCTTGACGACGCGGGTCTCACCGGGCGCCGGCGCCGTGCGGTACCACTCGGCGCCGGCGGTGCCGATGCGGCAGGGCTCGTCCTCCGGCATCGGCCCGTCGAGCGCACCGCCGCGCAGCCACGTGCTGCTGTGCCACGGGGCGGACGGGTCGCTGCCGAGCTCGACCCAGACGACGGGGACGCCGGTGGCTCGCGCCTCGTCGACGAGGGCGCCGATCCGGACGATCGCGGCGTCCACGGCAGCGAACGCACGGTCGTCGAGCCCGTAGCCGGCGATGCGCGCGGGTTCACCGAAGTCGCGCTGCACGTCGACGACGACGAGCGCCGGCGTGCGGCCACCAGCGTCCAGCAACCGGGCGAGTCGCGGGTCGAGCCCGCCGCTCCCGCCGGTCACCGGACGACCGCCGCGTCGTGCTGGCGGAGTGCCGGCAGGACGGTCTCGCCGAAGCGCACCATGTCCTGGTCGTACTCGGGGAAGATCAGCATGAGGCCGTCGAGCTCGCCCCGGTCGACGATGTACTCGATGTGCTCCGTGACGGTCTCGGCGGAACCGGCGACGTACGCGGTCTGGAACGCGTCCTCACCCGCGGCACCGTCCGCCCACGCACGGGCCTGCTCGGCGGGGACGCCCCACGACGCCCGCATCGAGGCCAGTGCCTCGCGGTCGACGCCGGCACCCCACTCGCGCACCTTCCGCTGCGCGGCCTCGTCGGTCTCGTCCTGCACGACGGTGAGCATCGAGTAGGTCCGGCACACCCGACCCTCGTCGGCCGCGCGGTCGTGGACGTCGCGGGACAGGTCGCGCATCTCGTCGAGGCTGTCCGCCGCGAGGAACGCACCGTCGGCGTACTTCGCCTGGAACGCGCGAGCGGCCTCGGACTTGCCGGCGCTGATGATCGTCGGCCTGCTGGCCGGGTGCGGGCGGGACTCGCAGGCGTCGAGGTCGAAGTACGGCGTGTGCATCGTGACGCTGTCCTCGGTCCAGAGGCGGGTGGACCGCTTCGGTCCAGAGCTCGGTCATCCGGTAGCGGTCGGCGTGGCTGAGGCCGGCGTCCCAGATCCCGAACTGCTCGAACTCGGCCGCGTAGGCCCCGTTGACGATGTTCATGCCCGCCCGACCCCCGGAGAGGTCCTGCAGCGTGGTGTACATCTTCGCCGCGACCGCCGGGTTGTGGACGTTCGCGTGCATGGTCGCCCAGATCTTCACGCGCTCGGTCGCCTCAGCGATCCCGGCCATCATCGTCATCGACTCGAGGGAGCGCCCCCAGTGGTCGGTGCTCCCGCCGAAGCCGCGCCACTTCGCCATCGACATCACGAAGTCGAGGCCGATCGCTTCGGCGTGCAGGGCTGCGCGCTTGTTCCAGGCGTAGGTCGCCTCGGGGTGGGGGGCGGTGTCGGACAGCATCCATCCGCCGTTGCCGATCGGGAGGAAGATCCCGTACTCCTTCGCGGGCATGGTGCGCCGCCTCTCTGGTCGTTGCTCGGTGCGTGTCACGTCGTGCCGGGTGGGTCGCGCGTCCGCGCGACCCACCGTGGTCACGGCGCGGGCCAGACGGTCTCGCCGTCCTTCGTGATCGCGTCGATGTACTCGTTCGTGAACCAGCTCTTCGCGTCGTCCGCGGTCACCGAGCTCTTCACGATGTCGAACTGGTGCAGCATGTCGACGAGCTTCGACACGTTCTCGGGGTCGATGCCCCCGAGCGGCTGGCCCGGCGTCGGGTTGTCCGCGATGACCTTCGTCTCGGTCGTCCAGATCTTCGCGTTCTGCGCCTCGTCGTAGGTCGCGCCGGAGAGCTTCGCGGCGTACCCGACGCACTGCTTCGTCTTCGCGGCGCTCGACGAGCAGAAGTCGTAGGCGTGCAGGGCGGCGCGCAGGACGTCCTCGACGGCGGTCGGGTGGGCCTTCGCGAACGCGGGGTTCACGGCCATCGCGCCGATCGACGAGGGGATCCCGTAGTCGACGGGCTGCCACACGGTGACGTCGTCGCCGGCGGCCTCGAGCAGGTTCGGCTCGTTCGACACGAAGCCGGTGAGGGCCTCGAGACCGTTCTGCTTGCGCGGCAGGACCGAGGGGTCGTAGCCCTCCTTCACGAGGGTGAGCGAGTCCCAGTCCACACCGGCCTTCTCCATCATCGCCCGGACGGAGGCGGGGACGTAGCCCTTGTGGCCGACGACCTTCCCGTCGAGCTGCGGGAGCTTCGTGATGTCCTTGTTCGTCATCAGGATGTCGAGCCCGGCGTTCGAGTACGACGAGATGCCGGTGATGTCGATGCCGTTCGCCCGGGCCTGGATGAGGTCCTGCTCCGCGACGGCCGACACGGTCGCCTGGCCGCTCGCGAGGAGCTTGGTGTTCTGCGCGGTGTCGCCCGACCCGGGCTTGAGGGTGACGTCGAGGCAGAGGTCCTTGAAGTAGCCCAGTTCGTCGGCCGCGATGTACTCGAGGATCGACGCCGAGGACTGGTACTGGTAGCCGGACAGGTAGGTGATGGGGCCGGCGGCCTTGTTCTCCTTGCACCGTTCGGCGGAGATGGCACTGCCCTCGGACGAGCCGGTGCCCGCGCTCGAGCCGGTGCTGCAGCCGGTGAGGGCGAGGGCCACGGCGGCGGTGGCGGCGAGGGCCGCGAGCGCGGCCGTGGTGCGGTGCGGGCGGGTGCGGTGCGGGTGGGTGCGGTGCTGCATGGTCACTCCTGTGGGAAGGGATGGGTGGTGCAGGGCGGGGGCGGGGCGGGGTGTGGGTCGGGTGGTCGGGGTGGTCGCCGGGTGTCGGCCTGGAGGCGCGGCTGGCGTCGCGCGGGCAGGCTCGCGCCGACGGGTGGTGCTGCTGGGCCGCGGGGCGGCGTGCGGTGGCCGGGCGGTGCGGCGGGTGGCGGGGCGGCGGGGCGGCGGGCGTCGGTCGCCGTCAGTCGTTCGCGGTGCGGTGCCAGCGGAGGACCCGCCGCTCGACGAGCGAGATGAGTCCGAGCAGGACCACGCCCATCACCGCGAGGATCGCGATCGCGGCGTACACCACGGCGAGCTGGTTCATCGACGACGCCGTGCTGATCACCGTGCCGAGCCCGCCCGTCGACCCGGAGGCGGAGAGTTCCGCCACGACCGCGCCGATGATCGACAGCGGGAACACGATGCGGAGCGCCGCGAAGACGAACGGCAGGGCGTTCGGGATCCGCAGGTGCACGAGCATCTCGAGGCGGGACGCGTCGATCGTCCGGTACACCTGCAGCACGGGCTGCGGGACGGAGCGGAGCCCGGCCGCGGTGTTGATGAGGATCGGGAAGAAGCAGATGAGCGCCGTGATCACGAGCTTCGGCAGCGGGCCGAACCCGAACGCCACCACCAGGGCCGGGGCGATCGCGACGAGCGGCGTCACGTTGAGGACGATCGCGATCGGCATCACCGCGCGGCGGACGATCGGCAGCTCGCTCGTCAGCACGGCGAGGACGAACGCGGCCACGAACCCGATGCCGAGGCCGACGAGCGACTCGACGAGGGTGATCCCGGCGTTCTGCAGGTAGTAGGGCAGCTGCGTGGCGAGGGTCTCCCCCACCGCGGGCAACGGCGGCAGCAGGTACGGCATCGTCGTCGCGCCGATCTGCCAGAGCACGGCGAGGACGGCGAGCATCACGACGAGGGGCGCCCAGACCGTCGGGCGGATCCACCCGGGGAGCGGCCGACGGGTCGCTGCGGCCTCGGACTCGGCGGTGGTGGTCGTGGCGGAGGCGGTGGAGGTCGTGCTGGTGGTGGTCATCGTGTCGTCTCCCTCAGGCCGCGTCCGTCGCACGCCACGCGCTGTGCAACCGCGTGCGGACGAGGTCCTCGTACTCGTGGAAGCGCCGTTCCTCGAACAGTCGCTGGTTCCGCGGTCGCGGCAGGTCGATGTCGATGACGTCGACGATGCGCCCGGGACGCGGTGCCATCACGACCACGGTGTCCGACATCCGGACCGCCTCGGACACCGAGTGCGTGACGAAGAGCACCGTCGTCCGCAGCTCGTCCCAGAGGTCGAGCAGCTGGTCCTGCAGGGCCTCGCGGGTGAACTCGTCGAGGGCCGAGAACGGCTCGTCCATGAGCAGCACGTCGGGGCGCAGGCCGAACGCCCGGACGATCGCCGCACGCTGCTGCATGCCACCGGAGAGCTGGGCGGGCAGCTTGTCCTCCGCCTCGCCGAGCCCGGCCATCCGGAGCAGCTGTCGCATGTCCGGGCCACTGTCCGCACCCCGCTCCGCGAGGTCCTCGATCGCGGCGCGCCGACGCCCGGCACCGGGGTTGACCCGTCCGGCGAGGGAGACGTTCTGCAGCACGGTGAGCCAGGGCAGCAGCGCCGGCGTCTGGGGCACGAGGCCGATGAGCTTCGCCGCGCACGCCTGCGCCGGGGTGACGCCGTGGACCTGCACGTCGCCGCGGTCGGCGGGCTCGAGGCCGGCGACGAGCCGCAGCAGCGTCGACTTCCCGCAGCCGCTCGGGCCGATGAGCGACACGAACTTCCCGGGCTCGATCGTCAGCTCGACGTCGTCGAGGGCCACCATGGCGCTCGGACCGCTGCCGTACACCTTGCGCACCGCGTCCACCCGGACCGCTGCTGTGGTCATCCGTTCCTCCATACCGTCGGCGAGCACGCAGGCTCGGTCTCGTATGGCGGAGAGCGTGCGTCGCGAGCTCGGGTTCGTCTGCGACGCGGAAATCCGCTGCTGGTGATGAGGTTAGGACGCTCGTGTTACGGAGTCTGGCCACATGTGTTGCGAACGTGTGAACGACTGCACGGGGTCAGCGCTGCGAGGGCGCCGCCGTCCGCCCGTCCCAGACGAGCACCTCGATCCCGAGGTCCTCGGCGGCCACCGAGACCCACCCGGCGAGCGCCCGCGCAGCCGGTTCGGCGACGACGAGGACGGCCCGCTCGGCCCCGGGGACGGACTGCCGCAGCCACAGCAGCTTGAACAGGTCGGCCATCACCTTGTTGCGCCAGGCCGGCTTGTAGGCGCCCTGGTTCGCCACGAGCTGCACCACCACGCGGTCGTCGGCGTCGATGCCCTCGACCTCGACCCGGGCACGGTCGAGCACGACGGTGCGGGGACGGAGGACGAGCCCGAGTGCGGTCCCGGTGTCGTCGAGCATCCGCCGCTCGACGGAGTCGGGGGCGAACCGGCCCCAGTCGGAGCGGGCGTCGGGGACCTCGGTCATGTCGGCAGTGTAGGCGGCCGCTCAGTCCGAGCGCGCCGCCGACTCCAGTGCCTCCGCCGCCGCCCCCGCGCGCACGATGTCCGTGTCACTCACGGACTTCGCGTTGTACTCGGCCTTGTTCTTCACGGCGAGGAGTACCTCGAGGTGCTTCACGACCGCCTGCCCGGCCGCGGCTCGGAGCACCGGAACGGCCTCGTCGTGGGCACCGGTCCGCGAGTACCTGCCGGTCCTCGCGACGCAGATCGCGTCCGCCGCAGCGATCCCGCTCAGCACGCACTGCACGACGAAGGCGTTCGCGAACGGCGACGTCGAGGTGAGCACCCCCGACTCTCCCCCGAGCTCGCGCAGCGTGTCGGCAGCGTCGAGGAGCTCGGTGGCCTTCGCGAGTCGGCCCCGGCGGAACGACTCGTCGCCCTGCGCGGTGGTGCCGGTACGCGGTGTCACCCGGCCAGCGTACGGAGCTTCCGGGACAGCCAACGACCATCACCTGCGATGGGAACACCGTCCCTGGCGACGGACGCGAGGAGCGGATCCGCAGCGTCGATCTCGCTCTCGTCGAAGACCACGGGACGCACGACGTTCCCGGTCCACCCCTGCGCGCGTTCGCACAGCGCGTGGACGGCGTCCTCCGCCTCGGGACGACGCCCGGCGATGACGACGAAGCAGAGGTCGAGGTCACTGTCCGGCCGCATCTCACCCCGGGCACCGGAGCCGAACACGGCCGCGTACCGGAGTGGGAGGCCGTCGCACCCGACGGTGAGCCGCTCGAGGAGCTCGCGCCGCATGTCCGCCAGCGCTCGGACCGCACCAGCGGCGAGGTGGTCGGGGTTCAGCGCGAACGCCTTCGTCCGTCCGGTCCGGAACCCGTTGACGATGCCCTGCTCCGTCAGCCGGTCGGCGCTGTTCCGCACACCGGCGTACGAGCGATCGGGCACGAGCCGACTGATGTCCGCGATCGTCATCGGTCCGGCCGCTCGGGAGAGCACCATCAGCACGTCGCCGTCGACCGCAGTGGTCACGGAGGCGAACGGGCGCTGGAGCTGCATAGTGGTAGAAAACTACCGCAATCGGTAGTTTTCTACCACTCCCCCGCGTGTTGGTAGATCACCTGAGCATCCGTCGTTCGCGGAGTCGAGATCGAACCGGCCCAATCCGGAGCCAACGTCGGGGACCTCGGTCATGTCGGCAATGTAGGCGGCGTCGCCCGCGCCGATACACTGTTATGAAAGAGCAGTTTCATAACAATCGATCGAGGATTGATGCAGCCGAGTCCGTACACGCCCGGAGAAGTCGCACGGATCGTGCCCGGTCGCGCCCGGCAGCTCGCCGAGGTCGACGAACGCCTCTCGACGCTCATCGACCTCGGGCGGCTCGTCGGACGGATCCGCGTCGACCACGCCGCCCGAGGATTCGGGAAGACGTCGCTGCTCCGCGAGTACCAGCGACGCGCGTCGGCCCGCGGCGCGGCGACGGTGTGGGTGACCGCGGGCGAGGAGCAAGGACTCATCGCGCAGATCGCAGCGAGTGTCCACACCATCACGGACGGCTTGGCCGAGCACGTCAGGACCGGGCTGCGGGAACGGATCGAGACACTGCAGCTCTCGGTCGGGGTCCCCGGCATCGCGACCGCGACCAGCACGTTCCGACCACCGACCGACGGTGACCGTCCGGACCAGTCCGGAGCGCGCGCTCTCGAGGCAGTGATCCGGGCGGCCGTCGCGGAACGACCACTGGTGATCCTGATCGACGAGATCCAGTCCGCAGATCCCTCGGGACTCCGGACACTGGTGTACGCCTGGCAGCATCTCCAAGCCGAAGGCGCGGACGTCCCGGCAGCCGTGTTCGCTGCAGGGCTCCCGAACGCACCCGAGACCATCGCCGGGATCGTCATGTTCAGCGAACGGCTTGCGTACCGCCCGCTCGGGCCGCTCCACCGCGAGGCCGAGGAGATCGCACTCATCGGACCCGCTCGCGCACTCGGGGTCCACTGGACGCAGCCCGCGGTCGACCGTGCGCTCGCGATCGCGCAGGGATACCCCTACTTCGTGCAACTCATCGCGGACGCGGCCTGGACGGCTGCCGGACGGCCCGATCCGGGAAGCGCCATCGAGCTCAGCGCGGTCGAGCACGGACGCGACGCGATGCAGGCGGACCTCGATGCCTTGTTCCGAGCACGATGGTCTGCGTGCTCTCCGTCGGAACGACGCATGCTCGCAGCCATCGCTGAACACGGGGACGGGCCGGTGTCGCGCGCTGCGATCGCGGCGTCGCTGAACACGGGCAGCAACCAGCTCTCCACGCCCCGTGCACGATTGATCGACAAGGGACTCATCCAGCCCGCCGACCGCGGCACGCTCGAGTTCACGATCCCGGGCTTCGCAGCGTTCGTCCGCGACAGCGAGACGTAGCCACCGCCCTCGACGCCGACCGCGCCGCTCAGACCACCGACCACCCGCCGTCGCTCGGCAGCACCGCGCCGTTCACGTTGGCCGAGTCGTCGCTGAGCAACCACGTGATCGCCGCCGCGAGCTGCTCGGGCTGCGCCACCGGCGGGATCGTCGTCTGCATGATCGGCCCCACCCGCCCGGCCGCGTACTCGCTGCGCATCGGCGCCTCGATGTTCGTCGCCACCGCACCGGGCGCGACGGCGTTGGCGCGGATGCCCTGCGGCCCGTGGAAGAACGCGACGCTCTTCGTGAACCCGGCGATCGCGTGCTTCGACGCGGTGTACGCAGCACCCGCGGCCGACGCCCGGAGCGCCGCCTCGGACGCCACGTTCACGACCGCACCGCGTCCGGCGGCGATCATCAACGGCAGGACCGCTCGGGTGAGCCGCATCGGCCCGGTGACGTTCACGCTGAAGACGCGGTCCCAGGTGGCGTCGTCGACCTCGCTCGGCGGGAGGAACGCGTCCATGATGCCGGCGACGTTCGCGAGCCCGTCGACCCGGTCGCCCACGGCGGCGAGGAGCGTATCGATCGTCTCCGGCGCGGCGACGTCACCGATGACGGTCTCGACGTCGAGGCCGGCGGCGCCGACGAGTTCGGCGCGCAGCACATCGAGCCGTTCGGCGACGACGTCGGTGGCGATCACCCGCCCGCCCTCGTTCGCGATGCGCGTCGCCGTGGCGCGTCCGATGCCGGAACCCGCTCCGGTGACGATGATGGTCCTGCCGGTGAACCGTCCGGCGGTGGTGTCGGTCATGTCGTCTCCTCACTGAGAGGCGCTCGCTGCGCCACCACAGTTGTAGCACTCAGTGCCGAAAGGAATCCATGAGCTCGACGAGCGACCGGCCGACCGGACGCCCGCGGACGATCGACCCTGCCGCGGTGTCGCTCGTGGCCCTGCGGCTCTTCGACGACCAGGGCTTCGACGCCGTCTCGATGGACGACGTCGCGACGGCCGCCGGGGTCAGCCGCCGCTCGTTGTTCCGGCTCTTCCCGAGCAAGGCCTCGCTCGTGTGGGGCGGCCTCGACGAGTTCGCGGTGCGCTTCACCGACGAGCTCCGCCTCCGGCCGGCGTCCGAGTCCGCGTGGGTCGCGCTCCGCGCCGCGTACCGGGTCGGTGCCACGTTCCCGGACGACACGATCGAGATCACCCGCCACCGCCTGCGGGTCATCCGCGCGAACCCCTCCCTCGAGCGCGGTGGGGAGGCCGCGTCCACGGCCCTGACCGGGGTGATCGAGCGGTTCGTGGCCGAGCGGGACGGCGGCTCGGTCGACGACCTCGCGACGCGGGTCCGCTCACACGCCCTCGCAGCTGCGGCGAGCACGGCGCTCACGTGGTGGGCGACGCACGGCGAGGGCCGCCCCGAGGACGTCGTCGACGAAGCACTCGCGCTGTTCGGCTGACGGACGGGAGGCGCGATGCGGGCCCGCACCGCGCCTCCCGTCCGTCACCGGTCGCGCCCACTGCCCACCGACGCCCGTCAGACCCGGCTCTCGATGCGCTTGCCGCGCACGTCGCGCGAGAGCGCGTCGATGCGCGTCAGGTCGTCGGCCGTGAGGACGACACCGGCCGCCGCGACGTTCTGCGCGACCCGGTCGGGGTTCTTCGATCCCGGGATCGGGACGACGTCGTCCCGCTGCGCCAAGATCCACGCGAGGGACAGCTGCGAGAGCGAGACGCCGTGCTCGTCGGCGATCGCGGTCAGCGCCCGGACGACCGCGACGTTCTGGTCGAAGTGCTCCGGCGCCCACCACTCGAGCATGTGCCGGATGTCGTCCTCGGGGTAGGCGGACCGCGGCTGGACGGCCCCGCCCAGGAACCCGCGTGCGAGCGGTGAGTAGGCCACGAGCCCGATGCCGAGCTCGTCGACGAGCGGGAAGAGTTCCTCGGACTCCCGGGCGAACACGGAGTACTCGGTCTGGAACGCCGAGATCGGGTGCACGGCGTGGGCCCGACGGAGCTGGTCGCCGTCGGTGTTCGAGAGCCCGAGGTACTTGACCTTGCCGGCCTGCACGTACTCCGCCATCACGCCGACGACGTCCTCGATCGGCACCGCCGGGTCGTGGACGTGCTGGTAGAGGAGGTCGATCGAGTCGGTGCCGAGGTTCCGCAGGCTCTGGTCGACGACCTCGCGGATGTGCTCGGGGCGAGAGTCGGGCGCCCAGTCGTCCGCGGTGAAGCCGAACTTGGTGGCGATGGTGACCTCGTCGCGGACGGGTGCCAGGGCCGCACCGAGGAGTCGTTCCCCGGCACCCCACCCGTACATCTCGGCGGTGTCGAAGTGGGTGACGCCGAGGTCGTGCGCGCGACGGATCGCCGCGATGGACTCGGTGTCGTCGGCGGGCCCGTACGCGAAGACCGTCCCCATCGCGCCGTAGCCGATGGATCCGACCGTGAGGCCCTGGGTCCCGAGAGTGCGTTGCTGCATGTGCCGTCCTTCCGTCGTGTCTGGCGATGCAGATGACACTGTACGCCCACTCTGTCAGTCTCTGACAACTTGGTCAAGTTCCGCCTCCCTCGGTACGATGCCGTCGTGGGTGAGACGAGCGCGCGGACCGGACTGCGGGACATCACGCGTGAAGCCGTGCGCGCGCGGATCGCAGCGGTCGCCGTCGCCCGGTTCGACCGCGACGGGTTCGACGCCGTCACCGTCGAGCAGATCGCGGCCGAGGTCGGCATCTCGGCGCGGAGCTTCCACCGGTACTTCCCGGCGAAGGAGGACGCCGTCATCGGCGATCCACTACGACACCGGGGTGCGCTCGCGGAGGCGCTCCGGGAGCGTCCGGACGACGAACCGGCGTGGACAGCGCTGCGCGAGGCGTTCGTCGGCATGATGGTCCGCGCCGGCGAGGACCCCGAGTCCGGTCGGCGGTCGGTCCGCGTCATGATGTCGACTCCGTCGCTCCGCGCCCGCAACCTCGAGAAGCACCTCGCCTGGGCGGACGTCCTGACGCCGATCCTGACCGAGCGGCTGCGCGCCGGGGACCCCGACGGCGCCGAGCTCGGTGCGGCCGTCCTCGTGCAGGCCGCGCTCGGGTGCTTCGACGTCGCGATCGCCACCTGGTCCGTCACCGACGAGGACGCTCCGGCCCTGCTGCGCCGGACGTTCGACACGCTCGCCGCGGCGGTCTGAGCGGTAGGGTCCGGGCATGAACGTGAACGGGCCCTCGCCCTACTTCCAGTTCGACGGCACCGCGCTCCAGGCACTCGGGCGCTGGCAGGACGTCTTCGGCGGCGAGCTCAGCATCGCCACCTTCGCGGACTTCTCGCGCACCGACGGCCCCGCCGACGCGGTCGCGCACGGGCAGCTCACCGGCGGCGGCATCACGCTGTTCGCCGCCGACGCCCCGACCGGCGAGACCTCGTTCTCGGCGACCGGGCTGCTCTTCTCCCTGCTCGGCGCCGCCGAACCCGACGTGCTCCGCGGCTGGTTCGACGACCTCGCCTCGGACGGCACCGTCGTGGACCCACTGCAGGAACGTCCGTGGGGCGACTCGGACGGCACCGTGCGGGACGTCTTCGGCGTCACCTGGCTGATCGGCTTCGAGGCGGCGGCACTCGCGTGACCGACCGCCCCACCGTGCTCTTCGTGTGCGTGCACAACGCCGGCCGGTCCCAGATGGCCGCCGGCTACCTGCAGCACCTCGCGGGCGACCGCGTCCGGGTGTTCTCGGCCGGCAGCGAACCGGCCGACCGCGTCAACGCCGTCGCGGTCGAGGCCATGGCGGAGGAGGGCATCGACATCGCGACTGCCGTCCCCGCCGTGCTCGACACCGACACCGTGCGGGAGTCCGACGTCGTCATCACGATGGGCTGCGGCGACGCGTGCCCGGTGTTCCCCGGGAAGCGCTACGAGGACTGGGAGCTCGACGACCCGGCCGGGCAGCCGATCGACCGCGTCCGCCCCGTCCGGGACGCCGTCCGCGCGCGGGTCGAGCAGCTGATCGCGACCCTCTGAGCAGGGACCCCGACGCTACCGCTCGTCGAGCGCCAGCAGCGGTGCCCAGTACGCATCGGGCCCGTCGGCGACCACGGCGTCCGGTTCGAAGCGGAAGCCGTAGCCGCGGACGAAGTCGAGGGCCGCTGCCTGCTCCCCCGCCGCGTCGTCGTCCGCCTCGTCGAAGAGGTACTCGCCGTGTCCCATGCGGACGCCCGAGTCGCTGATCACCGTGAGGTCCCAGCGGCCCTCCTCGGCTCGTTCGATCCGCACGACGGCGGCCTGCTCAGCGGTGAAGTCAGCCATGCGGCGAGCATACGGACGTCACGCGTCAGGCGCTCAGCTTCGCGAACGACGACCGGTGCCAGACCAGCGGGCTGTGCGCGAAGTCGGACATCAGGCCGTTCACGCGGAGCACGACGATGTCGTGGTCGCCCGCCGGGTACGTGTGCTCCACCGAGCACTCCATCCAGATCGGTGCCCCCTCGAGGAACACCGCGCCCGTGTCGGACACCGTCGTGTCCACGCCGACGAAGCGCACGGACTTGTCGCGTGAGGCGAGCTGCCGCGTGACGTTCTCGTGCCGTTCGCCGAGCACCGAGACGCCGATCGACTCCGCTCCGGCCAGCGCCGGCCACGTGGACGACGAGTGCTGCACGGCGAACATCACGAGCGGTGGGTCCTGCGAGACGCCGACGGTGAAGGACGACGCGACGAGCACGGTGGGGGCGTCGTCGACGATCGCGGAGAGTGCGGCGACGCCGCAGGGGAACCCGGAGAACGCCTGCCGGAGGAGCGTCGGGTCCGCGGACTCGGCGGTGTAGGGCTTGATCATGCGCTGGTGCCTTCCTTGGTCGGTGCGGATGCGGCGGCGAGGACGACGTCCCGCCAGCGGGCGAGCCAGCCCTCGGTCGACGACTCGTCGGTGTAGTGCTTGTCGTTCAGGTACAGGCCCTGCACGGGCACGGTGGCGCCGAGCTCGACGAGCACGGGCTTGAGGAACACCTCGGGGGCCATGTGGTGCGCGGGACCGGCGCCGAGCATGAGCGGGACGGCGGTCACCCCGGCGAGCCCGTCGGCCGTCGCGAACTGGTCGAGGAACAGCTTCAGGACGCCCGTGTAGGTGGCCTTGAACGTGGGCGAGGCGACCACGACGAGGTCGGACGCGGCGACGGTCGCGACCGCGGCCTGCACGCCGGGGTCGCCCCAGCCGAGGATCCCCGGGCCGAGGGCGATGACGTCGACGACGTGGTCGGGCGCGGACCCGGTGAGTCGTTCGGCGACGATCGTCGCGGCCTCGAGCGTGTGCGAGCCGGGCTTGGGGTTGCCGGCGACGACGGTGGTGATCATGGCGACCGTTCCTCTCTCTCGGATCTCATCCAACGCCGTGGCGGTTACCCCGTCGTGAAGGTGCCGTTACCGTTCATTGCGCGAGCCGCCCTGGTGGCGACCACACGGAAACCGCAGGTCAGGGGCGGAGTCGAGCCGCGCCTCCCGGTAACTCGCGTGTCAGAACGCGAGCAGGTTCTCGCGGAACGTCTCGTGCTCGTAGCCGTCCCTGACCAGACCGCGGCGCCGGAGCACCGGCGCGAGTCCGTCGCAGACCTCCGTGAGGTTCTTCCGGGTCACCGGGAGCCCGACCAGGAAGCCGTCGGCGCCCGAGGCGGCGATCGCCTCCTCCATCTGGTCGGCGACCGTCTCGGGGCTGCCGACGAGCCGGACCGATCCCGTGGTGTCGCGCTGCGCGGGGAGGGCCTCGCGGAGCGTCTTGCCGTCGGCCTTCGCCAGGAACGCCTCGATGACGCTCTGGTGCCCGTTGCTCTTGCCCTTGAGGTCCGCCGGCAGCGGTTCGTCGAGGTCGAACTGCGCGAAGTCGAACCCGGACGTGTACGACAGGTTCGCCAGCTGCGCGTCGATGTTCTCCCGGGTGGCGGCGAGCTGTCGGGCCTGTTTCGCCTCGGCCTCGTCGTCGGTGTCGGCGAGCACGGGCTCAACGAGGAACAGGATCTTCGCGTCCGTCTCCTCGCGGCCGAACCCGACCATCCGTCGGTGCATGTCGTCGACGTACTCGCGCATGGCGTCGACGCCCGGTGCCGAGGCGATGAGCGTGTCGGCGTTGCGCGCGCCGAGGTCGCGACCCGCCGGGGAGCCGCCGGCCTGGCAGACCACGGGGTGTCCCTGGGGGCTGGCGACCGTGTTGAGCGGCCCACGGGTGCGGTAGTACTTCCCCGCGAAGTCGGCGTACCGCACCTTCGTGTGGTCGGCGAAGACGCCGGTCGCCTCGTCGAGCACGAGGGCGTCGGCGTCCCACGTGTCCCAGAGCGCCCGGACCGCGTCGATCCACTCGTCGGCCATCGCGTACCGCTCGTCGTGCTCGAAGTGCTGGTCGTAGCCGTAGTTCTGCGCGGCCGCGTGGGGTGAGGCCGTGACGAGGTTGATGCCGACGCGGCCGTGCGTCAGGTGGTCGAGCGTGGACATCAGCCGGGCCGCGAGGAACGGCGGGTAGAAGGGCGTCGCGGCGGTCGCGATGATGCCGAGGTGCTTCGTCGCGGCGGCGAGCAGCGGGACCAGCGGCATGGGGTCGTGCCGCACGATCGCGGAGCGCAGCGAGTGCTCGAACGAGGAGCCGAACACGTCGGGGAGGACGGACGAGTCCTCGAGCATCATGAAGTCGAACCCGGCCCGCTCGAGCGAGGTGGCGGCGTCGACGAAGAGCTGCGGGTTGGCGACGTCGTGGCGGACGTTGCCGGACCACTGCCCGTTCCAGCCGTAGACGCCGAAGCCGTAGCCGAGGAACCAACCGAGGTGGAACATGGGTGTGCCTTCCGTGGGAGGTGGTGTGGTGCCGGACGGTGCTGCGCCCGGTGGTACGGCAGCGGGTGGTAGTCGATGGAGGCGCCGAGCTCGGCGGCGGCGCGGAGTCCGAAGCGCGGGTCGCGCAGGAACTCACGGCCGACGAACACGACGTCCGCCCGGCCCTCGGCGACGACCGCCTCGGCCTGGTCGGCGGTGGTGACCAGCCCCACCGCGCCGACCGGTGCACCGGTGGCGGCCCGCAGCCGTTCCGCGTGCCCGATCTGGTAGCCCGGGAACACCGGGATCTCGGCGTCCGGGACCATCCCGCCGGTGGACACGTCGAACAGGTCCGCGCCGGCCGCCACCGCCCAGGAGGCCGTGGTCGCCGTGTCCTGCTCGGTCCAGCCCCCGGGGACCCAGTCGGTCGCCGAGAAGCGCACCAGGATCGGGAACCCGTCGCCGAGCGCGGCGCGCAGGTCGCGGACGACGTCGAGCAGGAGGCGGGCCCGTCCGTGGAGCGAGCCGCCGTACTCGTCGTCGCGCGTGTTGGCGAGCGGCGACAGGAACTGGTGCAGCAGGAACCCGTGCGCGGCGTGCAGCTCGACGAACTCGAACCCCGCGTCGCGCGCCCGGACGCCCGCCGCGACGAACGCCCGGTGGATCCCGCGGACCTCGTCGGTGCTGAGTTCCCGCGGGGCCGCGTACCCGGTGTACGGCACGGTGGACGGTCCCACGACGGGCCACCCGCCGTCCGCCACGGGCACGGTGCCGCGGACCCGGTCCCAGCTCCGCCCGGTGGACGACTTGCGACCGCCGTGGCTCAGCTGGATGCCGATGCGGACGCCCTGGTCGCGGACGAACGCGGTGGTCGGGCGCCAGGCGTCGCGCTGCGCGTCGTCCCAGAGCCCGAGGTCGTACGGCGTGACCCGGCCCTCCGGGGTGACGGCGGTGCACTCCGCGACGATCGCCCCGGCGCCGCCGAGCGCGAGCCCGCCGAGGTGCACGTGGTGGAACGGGGTCGGCATGCCGTCCCGGGCCTCCACCGTGAACATCGTCAGCGCGGGCACCCAGAGCCGGTTGCGGAACCGGGTGCCGCGCAGCTCGATCGCCTCGAACAGCGCCGGGGCGCCCGGCATCAGAACGCCCGCAGGTTCTCGCGGAGCGTCGTGCCGGTGTACTCGTCGCGGATGAGCCCCCGGCGGCGCAGGGCCGGGGAGAGGCCGTCGGCCACCATGGCCATGTTGAGGCGGGTCGTCGGCATGTAGACGAGGAAGCCGTCGCCGCCGACGTGCTCCATGAACTCGCCCATCTTCGCCGCGACGGTGTCCGGCGAGCCGACGAACCCGAGGTCGTTCACCTGGTGCGACGAGGCGACGACCTCGCGCAGCGTGCGGCCCTGCTGGCCCTCGAAGAGCTTCTCGATCGAGGTGTACTCGCCGTTCTGCTTCGAGATGTCGATGTCCTCGACCCGGGTGTCCGGGTCGATCGCCCCGAAGTCGATGCGACCACCGGACGTGTACGACATGTTCCAGAGGTTGTACTCGATCGCCTTGTCCGACGACATCGCGAGCCGGGCGGCCTCCGAGGCGGCCTGCGCCTCGGCGTCGGTGGCGGCGATGGTCGGCGTGACGATGAACAGGAACTTCACGTCGTCCGGGTTCCGGCCGGCGGCGGCGACCCGGGCGCGCATGTCGTCGCGGTACGCCTTCGCGCTCTCGGGCGTCTTCGACAGGGCGATCATCGTGTCGTCGTGGAGCGCGGCGAGCTGCCGGCCCATCTCCGATCCACCGGCCGAGCAGATCGGGACGACGCCCTGCGGCCCCGGGATCGTGTTGAGCGGCCCGCGCGAGCGGAAGAACTCGCCGCGGTGGTCGATCGGGTGCACCTTCGTGTGGTCGGCGTAGACGCCCGCGACCGGGTCGGCGACCACGGCCCCCGGTTCCCAGGACCCCTGCAGGGCCTTCACGACGTCGGCCCACTCGATCGCCATCCGGTAGCGCTCGTCGTGGTCGAGGTGCTGCTCGTAGCCGTAGTTCTGGGCGACGCGGTCGGTGACGCTCGTCACGACGTTCATGCCGATGCGCCCCTCGGTGAGGTGGTCGAGCGTCGTGCCGAGGCGTGCGGCGAGGTACGGCGGGTACTGGATCGTCGAGAACGTCGGGACGATGCCGATGTGCTTCGTGGCCTGCGTCATGAGCGGGACGAGCGGCATGGGGTCGTTCTTCGGCGCCATGAAACCGCGCCGCAGCGAGGTGTCGGCGGTGCCGCGGTACGAGTCCTCGACCATCGCGGTGTCCTCGATGAGGATGTAGTCGAAGCCGCCGCGCTCGAGGTTCTTCGCGAGGTCGATGTAGATGTCGGGCTTCATCCAGTCGGTCACGTTCGTGCCGGTCCAGGGACCGTCGCCGTTCGTGTCGGACCAGGCCTGGATGCCGAAGCCGTTGCCGAGGAACCATCCGAGGTGGAACATGTGGAGCCTTTCGTGTGGGAGGGCGGGCGCGTCCGGGAGGGACTACGCCACGGGCTCCTCGACGGCCAGGTGGGCGTCGACGAGCTTCTGCGTGTACGGGTGTCTGGGGTGTTCGAGGACTTCGAGCGTGCGGCCGGACTCGACCACCTCGCCCTGGTTCATGACGACGAGCTCGCCCGTGATGAACGCGGTCGCCGGCAGCCCGTGCGACACGAACATGAGGCCGGCGCCGTGGTCGTTCGAGTAGCGCTTGAGCAGGTTGAGGACGACGCCCTGCACCGAGACGTCGAGCGCCGAGACGGCCTCGTCGCACACGAGCAGGTCGGGTCGGACGACCAGCGCCCGGGCGATCGACATGCGCTGCCGCTGGCCGCCGGAGAGTTCGGACGGGTACCGGTCGACCCAGCTCGGGTCGATGCCGAGCTCCGTGGTGATCTCGCCGATCGCGGCGTCCGCACCGGCGACGTCGTGCCCGCCGAGGATCTGCGCCGGCGTCCGGAGCGACTCGCGGATGCGGTGTCGCGGGTCGAACGTCGAGGTGGTGTCCTGGGCGACGAGCTGCACCCGTCGTCGGTACTCGAGCCGACCGGCACGCGTCGACATGATCGACCGGAGGTCCCGGTCGTCCACGGTGATCGTGCCGGCGGAGGCCCGCTCGAGTCCGGTGACGATCTTCGCCATCGTGGACTTGCCCGAGCCGGACTCCCCCACGATGCCGACGCGCTGGCTCGCGCCGAGGACGAACGAGACGTCCCGGACGGCGGTCTTGCGGCCGTAGCGCCGGGCGACCCCGGTGGCCTCGATGCGGATGCCGGTCATGCCGCCGTTCCTTCCAGTCGGGCGCGGACCGACTCGAGCGTCGGCAGTTCGTCGAGCCGTGCGGACGCCAGGGTCGGCACGCACTCGAGCAGTCCACGGGTGTACGGGTGGGTGGCCTCGTCGAGTCGCGAGGACGGCAGCTGCTCGACGATCTCGCCCTGGTACATGACGACGACGAAGTCGGTGAAGCGCCGGCAGAGCTCGATGTCGTGCGTGATCACGAGCACCGCCGTCCCCTCCTGCTCGGCGAGGTCGACCATGAGCTGCATCGCACCGACGGCGAGCGATGCGTCGAGCGCGCTCGTGGGTTCGTCGGCGATGAGCAGTGCGGGCTTCGAGGCGAGCGCGATGGCCATCATCACGCGCTGCCGCATCCCCCCGGAGAGCTCGTGAGGCTCGGCACCCATGACCCGGTCCGGGTCGGTGATGCCCACGGCACGGAGCCGTTCGAGGGCATCGGCGGTGGCGCGTCGCTTCGACACCCGCTCGGTGGCCCGGAGCACGGCGACCAGCTGGCTGCCGATCGTCCACACCGGGTCGAGGGACGACATCGCGTCCTGGAAGATCATCGACAGCCCGGGGGTCCGGACCGGGATCCGACCGGCCGGCCCGGTCCGCTCGATCGAGCTGCCGTCGAGCTCGAGGGTCTCGACCTCGACGGTCCCGGCGTCGAGGAACCCGGCGATGGCGCCCGCGAGGCTCGTCTTGCCGGAGCCCGACTCACCCACGACGGCGACGCGTTCCCCGCGCCGGACCACGAGGTCGGCGTGGCGGACGGCGTGGTTCGTGCCGTAGGTGACGTTGAGGTCCGTGACCCGGAGGACCGGGGCCGACTGGTCGTTCATGGTGTTCTCCCTGTCGTCGCTCAGCTCGAGGCGAGCTGCAGCTGCGAGTAGTCGATGACGTTGTCGGAGCGGAACACGTACCCGTCGACGTCCTTCGCGAAGGCGTTGAGCGGCTGCACGTAGTTGATGTAGATCGTCGGCATCTGGTCCTGCAGGACCTTCTGCGCGGCGTTCCAGTACTTGCCCGCCTCGGCCCCGGTCGGGTCGCCCGCGGCGTTGCCGTCCGCGATGGCCTGGTTGAGCTCGGCGTTGTCGAAGTCCGGCCAGTTGATGGCGGAGCCCGGCGTGTAGAAGAGCGACAGGACGTAGGGCGGCGACTGCACGACCGCGTAGTCGCGACCGAGGGACGCCTCGAACGTCTTCGCGGCGAGTCCGGCCTGGAAGGTCGACGAGTTGACCGTGTCGATGGTCATGTCGAAGCCGGCGTCCTTCACCGCGGTCTGGATCTGGACGGCGGTCTCCTGCAGGTCCGGGACGGAGTTGTTCACGGTGAGGGTGAACTTCACCGGGTCGGTGTACCCGGCGTCGGCCAGGATCTTCTTCGCCTCGGCCGGGTCGGTCTCGTTGGCCGTGAGCCCGCTGCCGTCGAAGCCCGGGTC
Organism: Curtobacterium sp. SORGH_AS_0776; assembly: GCF_031453355.1. NCBI lineage: Bacteria > Bacillati > Actinomycetota > Actinomycetes > Micrococcales > Microbacteriaceae > Curtobacterium > Curtobacterium sp. SORGH_AS_0776. The sequence continues at coordinate 1,535,376 of NZ_JAVIYU010000001.1, read as the reverse complement.
GGCGTCGGAGAGGATGCTCGAGATGGAGTCGGCCCGACCGTGGTAGACGTTCTCGTTGATCTTGTCGTAGGGGATCGCCGCGGCGAGTGCGCGGCGGACGGCGACGTCCTCGAACGTGCCCTTCGTGGTGAGGAGGGGCATGTACACGTACGCGTTCGTCGGCACGTCGAACACCTGCGCGGCGTCGGCGTCCTTGAGCTCGACCTGGTCGGCCGGACGGAGCTGGGCCGCGATCTGCGCGTCGCCGGACTTCACCAGGTTGGCGCGCTGGCCGGCGTCCGCGACCACGCGCTGGACGATCCGGGCGATCGACGGCTTGCCTTCGGCGTACCCGGCGTTCGCGGTGTAGATCGTCTGCTCACCGGGCGTGTAGGTGTCCACCTTGTAGGCCCCGAAGCCGAAGTTCGGGTGCGTGCCCGACCACTTCACGGCCCACGGGTCGCTCGACGTGGTGTGCTCCTTGAGGACCTTCGCGTCGTAGATGTTGTAGCCGACGTTCGCGAGCAGGGACAGGGCCGTGTAGCCGTAGCTCGCCTTGTCGAGCGTGAGGGTGACGGTCTCGTCGTCGACCTTCGCGAACTGGTCCGGCTTCGTGATGAACGGGGCGCTGATGAACGGCACGATGCTCGTCTCGACGGCGAACTTGCGCTGGATGCTCCAGATCACGTCGTCGGCGGTGAGTGCGTTGCCCGCCGTCGACTTCGCGTCCGTGTCGAGGTGGAACGTGTAGGTGAGGCCGTCGTCCGAGACGTCGTAGCTCTTCGCGAGGACCGGGGCGAACTTGTTGTAGTCCTCGTGCTCGGCCTGACCGCCGGTGCCGTCGACGTACTCGTTGCGGATGAGCGAGGCTCCGGTGTTCTTGAAGAACTCGGCGGCCTCGTACCCGGTGGCGCTGGTCTCGTACGAGAAGCTCTGCGGCTGGGCCGCGGTGACGATGACGAAGGCGCTGGAGGCGGCGTTCCCGCCGGCGCTGCAGGCCGCGAGACCGAGGGCGCCGACGACCGCGATCGCGGCGGCGGCGATGGTGCGTTTCATGTTCAGCATGGGCAGGGGTCTCCTGGGGAAGGGGATGGGACGGGAGGGACGGTGTGGGTGGGGAGGAGGGGGCGCGTGGGGCGGGTGGTCGCCGTCAGACCCGCGATCGGCCGACGAAGGCCGCGACCAGGACCGAGGCGGACCAGACGGAGAGGCCGAGGGCGGCTGCCGGGAAGAGCACCGGCCACCACCGCCCCACCGCGGCGTCCGGGGCACCGGCGGCGAGCATGGTGCCCCACTCCGCGGTCGGTGTCGGGATGCCGACGCCGAGGAAGCCGAGGGCGGCGCAGAAGATGATCGCCATCCCGAAGATCGTCGAGGTGTTCTCGATCGTCGTCCGGGCGGAGTTCGGCAGCACGTGGCCCAGGAGCAGGCGCAGTTCGGACTCGCCGGACATCCGGGCGGCGTCGACGTAGCCGTCCGACCGCGTGCGGAGGACCTCGGTGCGCATCAGCCGCGCCTGGAACGGGATGAGGACGATCGCGAGGGCGAGCGTGATCACCACGGCGTTGCGTCCGAAGAACGACACGATCACGAGTCCGGCGATCATCACCGGGATCGACTGCACGAGGTCGACGGCGCGCCCCAGCAGTCGGGCCACGAACCCGAGCACGGTGCGGTCGCCCTGGTACATGCCCGAGACGAGCCCGATCACGATGGCGACGACGGTGGCGATGACCGTGATGCAGATCGCGATCACGATGTCGAGGCGGAACGCGGTCATCACCCGGGAGTAGACGTCGAGGCCGTTCGCGTCCGTGCCGAACCAGAACTCCCCCGACGGGGCCTCCGACTGCCCGCCGACCACCGACGTGGCCGGGTGGTTCACCAGGAACGGCCCGACGACCGCGAGCACGACGAGCACGACGAAGGGGACGAGCCGCAGGACGAAGCCGGTGCGCCCGGCCGGTCGACCGACGCGACCGTCCTGCGTCGAGCGGGTGCTCCCCGCTCCGGTGGTCGTCGGCTCGGGCAGCGCGGTGGGGGTGTCGAGCGCCATCAGGCGTCCTTCCCGGCGACGCCGGCGCGCCGCCTCGAGTCGAGGAGCATCGTGACGATGTCCGTGACGAGGTAGATGACGAGGCACATCGCCGCGGTGACGAGGAGGAACGACCGCAGCGCGAAGACGTCGGAGGCGTTCACCGCGTCCACGGCGTACTGCCCGAGTCCGCCGAGACCGAAGAGCGACTCGAGGACCACCGCGCCGCCGAGGAACAGGCCGAACAGCATGCCGAGCGTGGCGACCGCCGAGGGGAGCGCCCGGCGGTAGATGCTCGCGAGGACCGTCCGGCGGGACGCTCCGGACGCCACACGGAACCGGGTGGCGGGGTCGTCGATCGCCTGGTCCAGGTTGACGATGAGCATCTTGATGAGCAGCGGGGAGTGCGCGACGACCATCACGACGACGGGCAGCACGAGGTGCTGCGCGTACGACGCGAAGGCTGCCGGGTCCCCGGTGATGAGCGCGTCCACCATCGGGAAGTTCGTGACGGTGGGCGGCGCGATGAGCAGCGGGTCGAGGCGGCCGCTCGGCGCCGGGGCCCAGTGCAGCTCGGCGTAGAAGACGAAGAGGAACGCGATGCCGATGACGTATTCGGGCAGCGCACCCGCCGACCGGGCGTAGGCGGTGAGCAGCTTCGCGAAGCGGTTGCGGCGGTGCGTCACGATGAAGTGCGCGGTCACGAGCGACACCGCCGAGGCGAGGAGCAGCCCCCAGAACACGAGCTCGAGCGTCGCCGGGACCCGGGTCGCGAGGTCCTGCGCGACCGGTCGGCCGGTGGCGATCGACGTGCCGAAGTCGAGGTGGGCGAGCTGCGTCAGGTAGGTACCGAGCTGCTGGATCCACGAGCCGGTCAGCCCGTAGGACTCCCGCGCCTGCTCGAGCTCGGCGCCGGACAGGCGTCCGCCGGTGGCCGACACGACCGGGTCACCGGGGATGAGCTGCACGAGGAAGAACGAGACGAGGACGAACACCAGGACGTTGGCGACGGTCAGTCCGGCCGGGCGCAGGAACCAGAGGCGCTCCCGGACGCTTCGTCGCCTCGCCGTCAACGAGGTGTCGAGGGCGGCGAGACGTTCGGCCTCCGCACGGGTCGCATCGTCGACGATGTCGGGCTCTCTCACGGTCATGTGCCGGCCTTCCGTCGCATCGGGTGGTGGTCAGCAATGCTCGCGATCGTTCGTTTCCGACGACCGCTCCGGGTGTAACCGGATCATTAAGCGACCAGCGGCGAAAGGAAAGCCCAGGTGAGAGGGACTTCCCCCGACCGTTCACGCCGTTCGCGCGGTTCGGAGGAATCCGTTGCCCTGCGCGACGAGCGTCGTATACTCACTGCACCCGAGCCGCATCGTGGCGGTGAGATCCTGCGACGATCGGAGTCACGATGAGCGACACGCTGTCCGACCACCCGCGCGCGAAGGGCGGGTCCTCACGCGGCCGACAGATCTCGGCGAGACGGGTCCGCGACCTCATCACCGCCTCGATCCGCGAGGGGCACATCGCACCCGACGCTCCCCTCGCCGAAGAGGACCTCGTCACGCTGTTCGACACGAGCCGCGGGTCCGTCCGCGCCGCACTCGCGCAGCTCCGGGACACCGGGTTCCTCGAGCGCCGGCCGCGCGTCGGGACGAAGGTCACGCACCGCGGGGTCGTCGTGCCCCTCACCGACATCGACGCCGACAGCGAGCACGTCTACGTCGAGCGCTTCGAGGACCGCATCGTGCCGAGCTTCCCGCTCGTGCGCGAACGGCTCCGCATCGACGAGGACCACGTCCGGATGATCGAGAACCTGCTCGTCACCGACGACGACGTGATCGGGCTCCGCGCCGCCTACTTCTCGGTGCGCTACACGCACTCCCCCGAGAGCCTGTCCGGGCCGATCAACATGACGACGGTGCTCCGCGACTTCTTCGACGCGTCGCGCGGCGAGGTGCTCGTCACCATCGGCAGCGAGGCGGCCGACGCCCACACGGCGAAGATGCTCGGTACCGAGGTCGGCGCGCCGCTCATCGTGCGCGAGGTCACGTACCACGACCTCGACGGCGTGCCGGTCCAGACCGTCTTCGACCGGTACCGCGGCGACCGCGTGCGGCTCGAGGGTTCCACCCTCTGACCCAGGAGGCGCGGTGCGCCTCCCGACGGCGGTGGCGGCCCGGCGCGTGGTGGCGCCCACGACGTACAGTGGCGCCATGACGGCGACGGTGCGGCAGGTGCAGGTGACGTTCGACTGCGCGGACCCCGAGCGGGTGGCGCGCTTCTGGTGCGAGGTCCTCGGCTACGTGGTGCCGCCGCCACCGGAGGGGTTCGACTCGTGGGACGCCTTCGACCGGGCGCTGCCCCTGGAGCACCGCGGCTCGGCGTTCGCGTGCGTGGACCCGACCGGAGTCGGCCCGCGGCTGTTCTTCCAGCGCGTGCCGGAGGGCAAGGTCGTGAAGAACCGCGTGCACCTCGACGTCCGGGTCGGCAGCGGGCTCGTCGGCGCCGAACGGCTCGCCGCCCTCGACGCCGAGAGCGACCGGCTCGTCGCCCTCGGCGCCACGCAGTTCCGCCGCATGCTCGCCGACGAGGTCAACGAGTCGTGCATCGTCATGCAGGACGTCGAGGGCAACGAGTTCTGCCTCGACTGAGACCGGTCAGGCGACGGGGCCGTACACCGGCGTCTCGGCCTGGTCGAGCTCGAGCTCCGCGGTCTGCTGGATGAGTGCGAGCAGATCGGCGTCGAGCCCCGGCGCGAACTCCTCGAGCCGCTCCGGCGCGATGAACGACGGCACCCCGGCGGGTGCCTGCTCGGACGCGTCGAGATCGGTGCCGTCGTTCGACGGGGAAGCGCCGCGGAAGATCTTCGCGGCCTCGGACGCACCGTCGAGGTCGAAGCTGTACTGCTTGCTCTGCAGCCCCAGGTCGACGAGCGCCTTGACCTCGGGGAACGCCTCGGCGTTGGTCTTCGGGATCGGCAGGAGCTTCCCCCAGTCGACGCCGAGGGCCTCGAGCGCCTTCGCGTAGGCGTTCTCGTGCGCCTGGTCGCGCACGATCAGGTACGCGATGGTGCTGCGAGCGGTGGGGTTGTCGGTCATCTCGTAGATCCGGCACTTCTGCAGGCGGCCGGTCGACTCGAGCATGAGGTTGTACAGCAGGTCGAGCGGCAGGTTGCCGGAGTTGTACACGTAGCTGCCGCTCCACGGGTTCCCGGCGGCGTCGACCGGCAGGGCTCCCTGGGCACCGACGAGGTAGTGGTGGATGTTGCCCGTGTCGAGCGCGATGTGCAGCGGGGTCGCCCCCTTCGCCCCGGGGGTGTCGAGCGGGTCGGTGGGCGTGCCGGAGTACTCGGGAGCACCGTCGAGCAGCCGTGAGATCGTGGTGCCGATGAGCTCGACGTGACTGATCTCCTCGGTCCCGACGCCCTGGATGAGGTCGCGGAACGGCTTCGCGGCCGGACCCCGGAAGTTCATCGCCTGGAACAGGTACTGCATCATCGTGCGCATCTCGCCGAACTGCCCGCCGAGTCCCTCCTGCAGGGCGTTGGCGGCCGCGGGGTCCGGTTCGCCGTCGGCGATCTCGTTGATCCAGGTCTGTGCGTGGAAGTACATGTGGTCCTCCGTCCGAGCGACGGATCCGCCGCTGTCCTCACCGTCCTCGGCGGCGTCTGGCAGCCCGTACGGAACAGCCGCCGAACGCAGTCGCGTCCGTGGTCGGGTGCGCGAACTGCGTCGCGATGTGACCGATCGCCGACGACATGCGCGACACTGGTCGGACATGGTCCACGATGTCGCGCCGATCCACGTCGATCGCCGGGGGTCCTCCCTCGACGACGCCGTGGCGCTGTACGAGCGGGTGTACGACAGCCGTGACATCCACATCGGCGATGCTGCCCGCGACGGGTTCGCCTTCCGCTTCCGGGCCGTCGGCGACCCGGACGTGGTGGTGGGCACCTCGGACGTGGCGGCACGACGGTGGGGCACGATCGTCCCCGGTCACGACTACGTCCTCGCGTGGGCGACCGGCCCCGGCATGACGATCGACACCGGGACCCGCGACCCGGTGCAGCTGCTGCCCGGCATCCCGGTGATGTACCCGGTCGGTCGCGACTTCACGTTCGAGGGGCTCCCATCCGGACAGCACTCGGTCCGGTTCGGTGGCGCGTTCCTCGAGTCGATCGCCGCCGCGCGCCGCGGCGACGACGAGCCGCGGCAGCTCGCGTTCCGCCGCACGCTGGGGGTGGACGCGCTGCGGCTGCTCCGCAGCCGGATCGGCGAGGCCGCACCGCGCCTCCTGGACCCGAACGCGCCGGAGACGGTCCGCGCACGCTGGAACCAGTCGATCGCGGACGCCGTGGCGGCGGCGTTCGACGCGACGCCGTCGTCGGCGCCCACGGTGGCGGTCGGGTCGTCGACGATCCGGTTCGCCAAGGAGTGGATGGTCGCGAACGCCCGCCGGCCGCTCACGGTCGCCCAGGTGAGCGCTGCTGCCGGGGTGAGCGCACGGGGACTGCAGGCCGCCTTCCAGCGGAACGTCGGCGTCCGGCCGATGCAGTTCCTCCGCGAGGCCCGGCTGCACGGGGTCCGCGCCGAACTGCTCGCGGGCGACCCCGAGCGCGTGACGGTCGCCGAGGTCGCGCTGTCGTGGGGGTTCAACCACCTCGGGCGGTTCTCCGGGTACTACGCCGAGGTGTACGGGGAGTCCCCCTCGCAGACCCTGCGCCGACGGGACGCGCCGAGGCCCTAGTCTGAGCGCATGTCAGTCGGTCTGCTCGCCATCGTCGACGACGTGCTCTCCGCGGCCCTCAAGGCCAGCGCCAAGACCGCTGGCGTCGTGATCGACGACGCCGCAGTGACTCCGCAGTACGTGCAGGGGCTCTCGCCCGCGCGCGAGCTGCCGGTCGTGGGGCGGATCGCGCTCGGCAGCCTCTTCAACAAGTTCGTCATCATCATCCCGCTCGCGCTGCTGCTCACCGCGTTCGCGCCGTGGGTGCTGCCGTGGTTGCTGCTGCTCGGCGGCACCTACCTGTGCTTCGAGGGGGCCGAGAAGGTCACCGAGTGGTTCGGCGCGCACCACGTCAGCGAGTCCGAGGAGACCGTCGCCGAGCCGAAGCTCGTGTTCGGGGCGATCCGCACGGACCTGATCCTCAGCACCGAGATCATGCTCATCGCCCTCGCCGGACTCGACCCCGACCTCGGACTCTGGCCGACGCTCGGCGCGCTCATCGTCATCGGGCTCGTCATGACCGGGGCGGTCTACGGCGCCGTGGCCCTGCTCGTGAAGATCGACGACATCGGGCTGCAGATGATGAAGAACAGCGTCCGTCGCACGAGGCGGACGGGCGCGCGGATCGTCCGCGCCATGCCGACCGTGTTCCGTGTGATCGGCATCGTCGGCACGGTGGCCATGCTCTGGGTGGGCGGACACCTCGTGATCGCGAACCTAGCGGAGACGTTCTGGCACGGCCCGTACGACCTGCTGCACGCGATCGAGCACGGCATCGAGGCGACCGGGCCGGTCGTCACGTGGATCGTGGACACCGCGGTGTCGGCGGTGGTCGGGCTCCTGCTCGGCCTGGTGGTCGTCGCCGTCGTGCTGGGCATCGGACGGCTGCGCGGCCGCACCCACTGAGCGGGCACGGCCGCCCCGGCTCCCGCGTCGGTCAGCGGGGCCGGCGCCCGGTCAGTTCCAGATCGCGATCCAGTCGACGCTGACGTGCCCGACCGCGCTCGCCGGGATCGCCCCGCCGTTCGTGGTGGTCTCCGCCTGCATGGTCACGCGGAAGGCCGTCGTCGGCACCGCCTTGGTGGTCGACGAGACGAGCTTGCCGTCCCAGTAGAACCGGACGATGCCCTTGTCCCACTCGGTCGTCGCGACGTGCCAGCCGGTGCTGTCCGAGGGCGCGAAGGTCTCCTTGCCCGGTTCGAACCGCATGCCGAGCGGCGTCCAGCTGCCGGGCACCGCTGAGGCCGGGCGGGGGCGGGCACCGAGGTCGGCCTCGGGCCAGTCGATCTCGCCCTCGTTCCAGTCGTCGCTCGACGGCCAGAGGATCGTCGAGAACTTGTAGCCCTGGGTCTTCGTCGTCTTGTACCGGATCGACACCCGACCCGTCTTGTGCGGGGCGTACCCGTCGGGCATGATCGCAGCGACGAGGGGCTGGCCCTTCTCGGTGTGCAGCGCGAAGTCGAGCACGCCGCCCTTCACGCTCAGGACCTTCGACGGCGCGTACTTCCCCTTGCCGGTCGTGTCCGTGAAGCCGTCGTAGAGACCGATCCGCGGGTACGTCGTCGCGAACTTGCCGACCGGCGCCGCACTGTCGAACCCGGCGCGGAACGTCTGCTTCCAGGTCCGGCCGTTCGTCGTGACGTTCGTCTTCGGGATCGTCCGGCCGTCCGGCACGGTCGAGGTCGCCTTCGACGAGGCGGGGAGGGCCGCTGCTCCGGCGGGCGCGCCGGCAGCGAGGCTGGTCGCGGCGACGAGTGCGATCGAGAGCGCGGCGACGAGGACGGACGGGGACCGCATGCTGACTGCCTCCTGCGTGGGGGTGTGCGTGTGTTGCGATGGCCGTGGTGCTTGTGCGATGGAGTATCGGGCGTCGCTGCTCGTCGGTTAGTCGATTCCCGGCCTGGATCCCCCGGCGTCCAGGTTCGCTGTACCCGACGTACCCGTCTACCCCCGATCGGTACAGTCCTCGCTGTACTGTTGGTACATGCTGCTCGTCGCACCACGCCTCGAGGTGATGAACCGCCTCGGCCGCGCCCTCGCCGATCCGACCCGCGCGCGGATCCTCCTCCGCCTGCTCGAGTCGCCCCGGTACCCCGCCGTGCTCGCCGACGACCTCGGGACCACCCGGGCGAACGTGTCGAACCACCTGGCGTGCCTCCGCGGGTGCGGGATCGTCGTGGCCGTGCCGGAAGGCCGCCGGACCCGCTACGAGATCGCGGACGCGCACCTCGCCCGTGCACTCGAGTCGCTCGTCGACGTCGTGCTGGCGGTCGACGACGGCGCGCCGTGCACCGACGACGCCTGTGCCGTGCCGCTCTGCTGCGGGCCGGGCGCATGAGCGCCGCGCTGCCCCTCGGGCCGCGTCCGACGGCCGTCCGGAGCGCGGTGCTGCGCCGCCGGATCCGATGGATCGTCGCCGCCACCATCACGTACAACGTCGTCGAGGCCGTCGTCGCGATCAGCGCCGGTTCGGTCGCGTCGTCCACCGCCCTGATCGGCTTCGGCCTGGACTCGATCGTCGAGGTGCTCTCCGCGGCCGCGGTCGCGTGGCAGTTCGCGGCGCCCGACCCCGAGCGGCGCGAGCGGACGGCGCTCCGCGTGATCGCCGTCTCGTTCTTCGGGCTCGCCCTGTACGTCTCGGTCGACGCGGTGCTGACGCTGGCCGGACTGCGCGAGCCGGAGCACAGCACGGTCGGCATCGTGCTCGCCGCGGTCAGCCTGGCCGTGATGCCGTTCCTCAGCTTGCTCGAACGGCGCACGGGCCGCGAGCTCGGTTCGGCGTCGGCCGTCGCGGACTCGAAGCAGACCCTGGTGTGCAGCTACCTCTCCGCCGCCGTCCTGGTCGGCCTACTGCTGAACACCCTGTTCGGCTGGACCTGGGCGGACCCGGTGGCCGGGCTCGTCGTCGTGGTGTTCGCGGTCCGGGAAGGGCTCGAGGCCTGGCGGGGCGACGCCTGCAAGCAGCCCGTCGCCGCGCTCACCGGCGAGCGCGAGGTCGAGGCCTGCGACTGCTGCTGACGCGGGCGACGGTCGTCAGATCTCGACGTCGCTGCCCATCGTCACGGTGCGGTGCGCCGGCAGCCCGAAGCGGGCAGCCGGGTCGGCGGCGTTGTGCGCCAGCCCGACGAAGAGCTTCTTGCGCCAGCCGACCATGCCCCGGTTCCCCGCCACCGGGCGGAGAGCGCCGCGCGAGATGAAGTACGACGCGTTCGCCATCTCCTCGGGGTCGACGTCGAGCACCTCGGCGAGGCAGGCCGCGTGCAGGGCCTTCGGCAGGTCCTGGTCGTCCGAGAAGCCGAACTTGATCGTGATGTGGTCGATGCCGTCGTCCTCGTAGCCGAGGTCGTCACGGAAGAAGGCCTTGGCGTGCGGCACGTGGGGCACGTTCGCGGTGATGACGGACACGATGACGACCGTCCGGTGCACCACGTGGTTGTGCTCGACGTTCGCCCGGAGCGCGAGCGGCGTCGTCTCCTTGTTGGGGTGCGGGAAGATCGCGACACCCTGCACGCGCGGGATGCCCTTCGTGTTGATCTTCTCGATGAAGTCGGCGAGGGACCCCTCGCGCTCCTTGCGCTCCTCCTGCACGAGCTGCCGGCCACGACGCCACGTGGTCATGAGCGTGATCACCGCGAGCGCGATCAGCAGCGGGACCCATCCGCCGTGCAGGATCTTCGACAGGTTGCCGGCGAGGAACGTCAACTCGAGCCCGCCGAACGCCACCGCGGCGACGACGAGCTTCCACGTCTTCCAGTGCCACAGCGGCTTCACCACGAGCAGCAGCAGGAGCGTGTCGACGACGAGCGCACCGGTGACGGAGACCCCGTACGCGGTGGCGAGGCTCGCCGAGGAACGGAACGCGAGCATGACGGCCATCACGCCGATGAACAGCAGGAGGTTGACGGCCGGCAGGTAGATCTGGCCGCCCTCCTGTCGGGAGGTCTGCCGGATGGTGAGCGGCGGCAGCAGGCCGAGCTGCACGGCCTGGCGGCTCAGCGAGAACGCCCCGGAGATGACCGCCTGGCTCGCGATGACGGTGGCCATCGTCGCGAGGATCACGACCGGGATCTGCAACGCGCTCGGGAAGAGCAGGAAGAAGGGGTCCTTCGCCGCCCCGGGCTGGTTGAGCACCAGCGACGCCTGGCCGAGGTAGTTCAGCACGAGGGCCGGGAAGACGACGAAGAACCAGGCGCGGAGGATCGGCGTCCGCCCGAAGTGGCCCATGTCGGCGTAGAGGGCCTCGGCGCCGGTGATGACCAGCACGACCGCGCCCATCGCGACGAACGTGATGTACGGGTGCGCGATGAGGAACGCGATGGCCCACGTGGGCGAGAGCCCCTGCAGGACGCCCGGGTGCGCCAGGATGTGCGGCACCCCGGCGGCGGCGATGACGACGAACCAGAGCAGCATCACGGGGCCGAACAGGTTGCCGACCTTGCCCGTGCCGACCCGCTGCACCGCGAACAGCACCACGAGGATGACCGCCGCGATCGGCACGATGAGGTGGCCGACGCTCGGAGCGGCGGTCTGCAGCCCCTCGACGGCCGAGAGCACGGACACCGCCGGGGTGATGACCGAGTCGCCGTAGAACAGCGAGACGCCGACGATCCCGATGACGAGGAAGATCGTCGCTCCCCCGCGGCGCTTCGCGTAGAGGCGTCGGGCCAGCGCGGCGAGCGCCATCACCCCGCCCTCGCCGTTGTTGTCGGCGCGCATGAGCACGAGGACGTACTTGATCGAGACGATGATCGTGATGCTCCAGAACATCATCGAGATCACGCCGTAGACGTCCTCCTGGTTGGCCTGCACGATGCCGCCGTCGATCGTGAACACGGTGCGCAGCGCGTACAGCGGGCTCGTGCCGATGTCGCCGAAGACGACGCCGAGGGCGGCCAGGGCGAGGGCGGCGATGCCCTTCGCGGGGCCGTGGGTGCCGGCGTCGTCGGAGGTGTCGGTCGTCGGGGTCTGAGAGCGGGTCTCGGTCACGCTCGTCACTTCCGTCTCTTCACCGTCCGTCCGACGGCGTCTTCGCCGTCGGGCGACGGCCGCGGATCATCATCGCACCCGTTCGGCCGGAGCGCTCGCAGCGGGCGCACATGCGCACTCCGGCGGGATCGGGTGCGTTCCCCGGACGAACCCGCCTGCGCCGGAGGAACCTGTGCGGGCCGGAATGCCCGGGGGTCCCGGACACCGCGCACGTCGAGGAACGCGGTCGTACCGTCGGGACAGGACTCCAGGAGGAACCATGAACTTCGACGGCTTCGACCCCGCGGGACTGATCGTCTTCTGCGTGGCGGTGGTGCTGGTCTTCGGCGGACTGATCTCGAGCCGACGGCGCCACTGACGCCCGGCCCTCGGCCCTCGGCCCTCGGCCCGCGGCTCTCGACCGTCGGCCCGCGGCGTTCAGGCCCGGTCGGCCCGTTCCTCCGACTCCAGCTCCGTCGCGACGACCGCCGCGAAGGCGTCCGCTCCGAAGTGGTCGTCCGCCGTCACGGTGACGACCGTGTCGCCGTCGAAGAGCAGCATCTGCCCGTACGCGCCGTGCAGCCGCCAGAGTCGGCCGGGGCCGCCCCACCCCGCCATCGCGTACCGCTCGTAGCCGGGGCCCGTGCCGTCGCGCTCGACCCAGTCGGAGTGCATCGCGTCGCACCAGCGTGCGCCCACGATGCGTCGCCCCGCGGACTCCCCGCGGTCGCGCACCAGTCGGCCGATCCGTGCGAGTTCGCCGGTGCGCAGCGCCAGACCCTCGCCGCCGGCGACGTACCCGTTCGGGCAGCGTGCCCACGGCACGTCCTCGATGCCGAGCGGGTCGAACAACCGCCGGGCGACGAACGCGCCGACGTCGCCGACCCGGGTCTCGAGGACCCGCATCGCCGTGTACGTGCTCGCGTTCGCGTACTGGAACACCCGGCCGCGCGAGGGGCGCCCGAGGAACTCGGCCGCGAGGTCCGGCCAGTCGGTGAGCTCCGTCTCGGACCACGGCATGTCGACACCGCTCGTCATGGTGAGCAGGTGCCGGAGCGTGATCGCGTCCGTGCCCGCCCCGAAGCGTACGGCGGGCAGGAGGGTCGACACCGGGACGTCCACGTCGACGAGTCCGTCGTCGGCGGCGATCCCGGTGGCGAGGACCGCGATCCCCTTGGCGACGGAGTGGACCTCGCGGCGGACGTCGGGCGTCCAGTGGTGCTCGGCGGCGTCGTCCCCGACGAGGACGTGGAGGCCGTGGGCGGCGAAGCCGGTGGCGTCGACGTGACGGACGAGGGCGTCGAGGAGGTCGGTCGCGGTGCGCACCCGGCCATCCTCTCGCGGACGCGACCGCGAACGGACGCCACAGCGGACGGACGCCACCGCGAACGGACCGGACCGCAGACGGACGGGAGGCGCGGTGCCAGCCGGCACCGCGCCTCCCGTCCGTCACCGGGTCGCGTCGCGACCCGCACTCCGGTCGTCAGCGACGGCGGAAGTAGCCGTTCGCGCCACCCACGAACATGAGGATGGTCGCGACGATGACCGCGATGCCACCGATCCAGCCGAAGGCGTTGCCACCGGAGGCGGCGCCCACGCCGACGCCGATGACCTGCAGGATGGCGAGCACGAGCAGGACGATGCGCGCCCAGTTGCGGCCGTCGCGCATCTTGAAGACGATGATCAGCTCGATGATCGCGAGGATGAAGGCGAAGATCGCACCGCCGATGAGCGGAGCCGTGCCGACGCCCTGCGCAGCCGAGGCGCCGCCGCCGGAGACGAGACCGATGATGCCCTGGATGATGTTCGCGAGGACGACCACCAGCCAGATCACGAACGAGACGGTGACGGTGGTCGGACGTCCCGACCGGGTTGTACCTGACATGCTTGCTCCTTCTGCCGCGATCGCGTCCAGCGACCTCACCGTGAACGTACAGCGCTGACGGAACGTTGTCCGGTGTCCCTGCGGACGCAGCCGGGAAGCGCACGCCAGGATGGGGGTGCAGCACACCGACGAGGAGGACCCGTGGACAAGGCCCAGTACTCGCAGCCCATCCGGGAGTACATCGAGCAGCTCCGGACCGAGGGCTACAGCGTCGCCGACGGGCACACCGCCGACCCGGACCTCATCGACCCGTACGGCAACCCGGTCCTGACCTGGCGCGACGACTACCCCTACGACGAACGCCTCGGCCGCGAGGAGTACGAGTACCAGAAGTACCACCTGCAGATCGAGCTGCTGAAGTGCCAGTACTGGCTCGAGGACACCGGGCAGAAGGCCGTCGTGCTCTTCGAAGGTCGCGACGCCGCGGGCAAGGGCGGCACCATCAAGCGGTTCACGGAGCACCTCAACCCCCGGACCTCCCGCGTCGTCGCGCTGAGCAAGCCGAGCGAACGCGAGCGCGGCGAGTGGTACTTCCAGCGCTACGTCCAGTACCTGCCGTCGGCGGGCGAGATGGTCCTGTTCGACCGCTCCTGGTACAACCGTGCCGGCGTCGAGCGGGTGATGGGGTTCTGCTCCGACGACGAGTACGAGTCCTTCATGACGCAGGTGCCGCAGTTCGAGCGGATGCTCGTCGACTCCGGCATCCACCTCACGAAGTTCTGGTTCTCGGTCACCCGCCGCGAGCAGCGCACCCGGTTCGCCATCCGGCAGCTCGACCCCGTGCGGCGATGGAAGCTGTCCGACATCGACCTGCTCTCGCTCGACCGGTGGGACGAGTACACCGAGGCGAAGACCGCCATGTTCGCCCGGACGAGCAAGCGGTACGCACCGTGGACGATCGTCCGGTCGAACGACAAGAAGCGCGCTCGTCTGAACGCGATGCGGTACTTCCTGACGCAGTTCGACTACCCGGACAAGGCGGTGGACGTGATCGGCCGGCCCGATCCACTCATCGTCCGGCGCGGGAAGCGGGACGTCGACGTGGAGTAGGGGCGGCCAGGAGGCGCGGTGCCGGCCCGCAGCGCTGGGCGCGGTCGGAGCACGGCCTGGTTGGGTGGTCGCATGCGCCGCCCCGACACCGTCACCGTCGTCGTGCCGGTCCTCGACGACGCGGACCAGCTCCGCCGGTGCCTCGCGGCGTTGGCTCGCCAGACGCGGCTGCCCGACGAGGTGGTCGTCGTCGACAACGGCAGCTCGGACGACAGCGCGGCTGTGGCCTCCCAGGCCGGTGCCCGCGTGCTGCACGAACCCGTCCGGGCGATCGCCGCGGCGGCGTCCCGGGGCTACGACGCGGCGACGGGCACCCTGATCGCCCGGCTGGACTCGGACTCCTGCCCGGGTCCGGACTGGCTCGAGCGGGCGCTCCGGCACTTCGACGACGACCGCGTCGTGGCGGTGACCGGGCCGGGCGAGTTCCGCGGGCTCGGTCGTCTGGAGCGTGCGTTCTGGCACGTGGCGTACATGCGCGCCTACTTCGCCCTGATGACGGCGGCACTGTGGCGGCCGCCGTTGTTCGGTTCGAACCTGGTCATCCGGCGCCGCGCCTGGGAGGCCGTCCGGTCCCGCGTGCACCGGTACGACGCCGACGTCCACGACGACGTCGACCTGTCCGTGCAGCTCGATCCCGCGTGGCCGGTGGTCCTCGACCGTTCCCTCGTGATGTCCGTGTCGGGCGAGCCCGTCCGCGACCTGCCCGGCCTGGTCGTGCGCACGCGGAAGGCGCTCCGGACACTGGCGCTCGGCGGGTTCCGGATCCTGCCGGTCGTCCGGGCCGTGCGGCGGTGCTGGGCGACGCCCCGTGCCGTGCCCGGTGCGGCGGTCGAGCGCGTCCCCGGGCCGGACGTCGTGGAACCGCTCGAGGAGGTGCCGGCGTCGTGAGCGACTCCCCGCTCGTCGGGCCGCGGTCCGCCCCGGACCTGCACGTCCTGACCCTCAACGTCCGCCGACGCGTCCCGCACCGTCGGACCGACCACCCCGACGCCTGGACGCACCGCCGCGGTGCCGTGCTCGAGCTGCTCGGGTCCGAGTCCCCGCACCTCGCCGCCCTGCAGGAGGTCCTGCCCGACCAGGAGCGCTGGCTCACGGATCGGTTGCAGCCCCGGTGGACCGCGGTGCTCCGGGATCGCGGGCGCCGTGGCGACGGGGAGCGCGTCGGGATGCTGGTCGACACCGACCGTCTGCGGGTCACCGGCGAGCACGTCCGGGCGCTGTCCCGCCGGCCGGAGCGGATCGGGAGCCGGTCGTGGGGCACCCTGTTTCCCCGGATCGCCGTCGGCCTCCGGCTCGAGGACCGCGTCACCGGCACGCGCTTCCTCGCCGTGTCCGTGCACCTCGACGTCGCATCGCCCCTGGCACGCCGGCGGTCGGCAGAGCTCCTCGTCCGGTGGGCGGACGAGGCCGAGCTCCCGGTCGTCGTGCTCGGCGACGCGAACGCCCCCGCCGACAGTGCTCCGCACCGGGTCCTCACCGACGCGGGGTTCGCGGACACCTGGACGGCGGCGGCCTCGCACGCGTCCGAGCAGTGGGGCACGCACCTCGGGTACCGCGCTCCCCGCCAGGGCGGACGCCGGATCGACTGGATCCTGGCCCGCGGTTCCGACGGGGTGCGCGCCTCCGTCGTAGCGGCGGCTGTGTCGACGCGCCGACCGAGCGGGGTGTGGCCGTCCGATCACGCTGCCGTGCAGGCCGTGCTCCGGTGGGAGGCAGCGTGACCACGACCACCGCGGACCACCGCGTGATCGACCGGCTCGGTGCGACGTTCCTCCGCCGACCCCGCGGCGCCGAGGTCGTCGCCGACGCCGTCCGTGCGGTGACGCTGGTGAGCCTGCCGGTCGCCACGATCGGGTGGGGCTGGATCGCGTTCGCCGTGCTCCTGCTCGCACTGCTCGGGGTCGTCGTCCCCCGCGCGCTCGGACTCCGACCCGCCGTCGACACCGCCGTGTGCGCACTGGCCCTCGTCGCCGGGTGGAGCAGCGTCCTCGGCTGGTACACCTCGGTGTTCCTCTGGGACAAGATCGTGCACTTCGTGCTGCTCGCCGCGTTGACCGCGGTGCTCTGGGTGATCGCGAGCGACACCGGGGTGCTGCGCACGGGCGACCGGGTCGGTCGGGTCCAGGCGGTCGTCGTCGCCGGCGTGCTGTCGCTCGCGATCGGGTCCGTCTGGGAGGTGTTCGAGTTCCTCGGGCACACCTTCCTCGACCCGACCATCTACGTCGGGTACGAGGACACCATCGGGGACCTGGCCGCCGACCTCGGGGGCGGGGGTGCTCGCCGGGCTCCTGCTGCCCTGGGCCGTGCGGGACCGCCGGGTCGTCGCGCCGCCCACGAGAATGCGCTGACGGACTGGAGGCGCGGTACGGGTGAGCCGATCAGCTCACCCGCACCGCGCCTCCAGTCCGGGACGCTGCGTCCGCAGCGTCGGTGCTCTCAGCTCCGGAGGAACGCGAGGATGTCCGGGTTGACGACGTCGGCGTGGGTCGTCAGCATGCCGTGCGGGTACCCCTCGTAGATCTTGAGCGTGGCGTCGCTGAGGAGCTCCGCCTGCTTCAGCGACGCGTCCCGGTACGGCACGACCTGGTCGTCGTCGCCCTGCAGGACGAGGACCGGGACGGTGATGGCCTTGAGGTCCTCCGTCTGGTCGGTCTCCGAGAACGCCTTGATGCCCTCGTAGTGCGCGAGCGCGCTGCCCGTCATGCCCTGACGCCACCAGTTCGCGATGACCGGCTCCGACGGCGTCGCACCGTCACGGTTGAAGCCGTAGAACGGGCCGGAGGCGACGGCCTGGAAGAACTCGGCACGGTTGGCGGCGAGCGCCTCGCGGAACCCGTCGAACACCGAGATGTCGGTGCCGTCGGGGTTCGCCTCGGTCTTGACCATGAGCGGCGGCACCGCCGCGACGAGGACGGCCTTGGCGACCCGGCCCTGCGGCTGGCCGTACTGGGCGACGTACCGGGCGACCTGGCCGCCACCGGTCGAGTGGCCGATGTGGATCGCGTCGTGCAGGTCGAGGTGTTCGACCACGGCGGAGACGTCGCTCGCGTAGTGGTCCATGTCGTGGCCGGTGCCGATCTGCGACGAGCGTCCGTGGCCGCGGCGGTCGCTGGCGATGACGCGGTAGCCCTCGGCCAGGAAGTACAGCATCTGCGCGTCCCAGTCGTCCGAGGACAGCGGCCAGCCGTGGTGGAACACGATCGGCTGCGCGTCGCGGCTCCCCCAGTCCTTGAAGTAGATCTCTGCACCGTCGTCGGTGGTCACGTATCCCATGGTGGTCTCCCTGTGGTCGTTCTGGTGTGGTGGTGGTCTGCGGTCGGTGGTCAGTCGCGGTCGCTGCCGGTCTCGCGGACGGCGGTCTCGATGACGTCGGCGACGTCTCCCGGGTGGGTGTGCATCACCAGGTGCGGAGCGGGCAGCTCGACGACGCCCCGCAGCCCCGCGCGCTCGTAGCCGAAGCGTTCGACGTCGGGGTTGATGGTGTGGTCCTCCGCCGAGACGATGCCCCAGCCAGGCGTGGTCTTCCACGACGCCACCGATGCCGGTTCCCCGAACGCGGCGCCGGTCAGCGGACGCTGCGACACGGCGAGGACCGCTGCCGTCTTCGGGTCGACCCCTTCCGCGAAGACGGAGGGGAACGCGTCGATCTTGACGGACACGTCGGTGCCGTCCTCCGCGCCGGCGATCGGGTACGGCGTGTACACGAGGTTCGCGGCGAGGTCGGAGTCCGGGAAGCCGCCCTGCAACTGCCCGAGGCTCTCCCCTTCCTCGAGGACGTAGCCGGAGACGAAGACGAGTCCGACGACGTTCTCGGCGGCTCCGGCGACGGTGACGACCGCTCCGCCGTAGGAGTGCCCGGCGAGGACGACGGGGCCGTCGACGGCCTCGGCGACGGCGCGGACGGACGCAGCGTCCTCCGCGAGGCTGCGGTTGTACACCGGCGGGACGAGCACGGTGTGGCCGCGGTCGAGGAGCTCCCGGGTGACCGGGGCCCAGCTGGCCGAGTCGGCGAATGCGCCGTGCACGAGGATGATGGTGGGCGTTGGCATGCGTTGCTCCCCTTCCCGATGGTGCGGTCCTATCGCTTCTGATCGGACGGTCAGGCACCATGGATTTCCCCCTCATACAAGGGCCACCGGGTGCCCCGACACCAGGAAGAAAGCATGAAGAAACCACGTGTGGAACGAGCTTCTCGATGAGTGACCCGCTCGGTGTGCAGCTGCGCCGCCACCGGCTCATGGCGGACCTCACGTTGGAAGGGCTCGCGAACGCGTCCGGCATCAGCGACCGGACCATCAGCAACATCGAGCGCGGCATCAGCGTCGCACCGCAACGACGGACCCTGACGGCGCTCCTCGATGCCCTCGGCCTCCCCGACCACGAGCAGCAGGCGATGCTGCGTCTGGCGCGCCTGCCCCGCATCGCGACCGAGGGCTCGCCCCGCTCCGCGATGCTCGCGCCGGCCCTGGTGACGGACTTCACCGGCCGACCCGACGTGCTGCGGGACGTCGCCGCGTTCCTCGATCGCACCGACACCGACCTCGCTGCGCCCATCCTCGTGATCTGCGGGCCCGCCGGTGTCGGCAAGACGACCCTCGCCCTCGAAGCCCTGAGCCGGCACGAGTGGGACGACGGCACGCGCGCCTTCGTCGACCTGAACGGCATGAACTCCCTGCCGCTGTCACCGCTCGGCGTGCTCCAGTCGCTCATCGCCCAGACCTCCGAGATCCGCGACATCTCGACCCTCGACGAAGCGATCGCCGAGTGGCGACGGATCACCGGCGGCCGGCGGGTCGCCGTCGTCCTCGACAACGCCGCGAACGAGGACCAGGTCCGCCCCGTGCTCGCCGCGACGAACATCGTGGTCATCGTCACCTCCCGCAGGAGCCTCGCCGGTCTCGTCAACGTGCGACGCATCACGCTCGAACCACTCGAACGGGCGGAGAGCGTGCAGCTGATCGGGCGGATCGTGCCCGCGTCGCAACGCACCGACGCCGATGCCGACGCCCTGGCGGTCGCGTGCGGCGACCTCCCGTTGGCGCTCCGGATCGCCGCGAACCGTGTCGCCGCGCAGCCCCGGTCGACCGTGCGGGACTTCTTGGACACGATGGCCGCCCGACGGGATCCCCTCCGCGCCCTCGTCGCCGGGGACCTCGCCGTCGAGCCCGCGCTGACGCTCTCCTACGGCCACACCGACGCCGCTTCCCAGCAGCTGTTCCGGAGCCTGGCGCTCATCGACGGCGCCACCTTCGATGCGCACCTCGCCGCGGCAGCAGCCGGCGCCGACGTCGACGAGACCGCCGAGCGCCTCGACGAACTCACCGACCTCGGGCTCGTCGAGGCACGTGGCGGGAACCGCTACCACCTGCACGACCTGGTCCGACTGTTCGCCGCGGCACTCTCGCGACGCGACGAGTCCTCCAGCGAGCGGCAGCGACGAGCGCTCCGCCACTGGGTGCTCACCACCGCGCAGAACGCCGGGCTCTGGTTCGAACCGGACCGGGCCCCGGACCCCGAGGCTCCCGGACGCCACTTCGCCTCCGCCGACGATGCACGTGCTTGGCTGCGTATCGAGGGTCCGCAGTGGGCGAGCGCCGTGACGCAGGCGTACGCGCTCGGCGAGGACCAGCTCGTCCTCGACGTCGCCGAGGCCCTGCACTGGTTCTCGGACACCTGGCCTGCGTGGGACCTGTGGCGGATCCTGTTCCTCACGTCGGCCGACGCTGCCACACGCTCCGGCACGGACCGGGACATCGCGGTGCACCACGGCTACGCGACCTGGCTCCACCTCACCCAGGGGGAGTTCGACGCCGCGCTGCGGTCTGCTCGGAGTGCCGTCGCCGCTGCCGAACGGACCCAGGACGACAAGGAACGGGGGTGGGCGTCGTTCTACCTGGCCTGGACGCTGGGACGACTCCTCGACCACGACGCCGCGCTGCGCGAGGCGAGCCGCGCCATGCAGCACCTCACCCTCGCCGGAGACCAGGAGGGCATCACCCAGGTCCTCGCGATGGTGGCGAACTTCCTCATGCACACCGGCGACCTCGCCGGCGCGGTCGAGCACTACGAGCAGGTCCTCAGCCTCCTCGAACGCCGGAGCGGCTCGCTCCCGCCGAACCTCGTCCTCGTGACCGGCGTGCACACGAGGACCCTCCTCGCGAAGGTGCTCAACCGCGACGGTCAGCCGGCGTACGCACTGGAGGTCATGCCCGGTGTGATCGCGGAGGCGACGGCGGCGCAGTTCGCCGACGGCGTCTCCCGGGCACACCTCGAACTCGCCAACGCGCTGCACCTGACCGGTGAGCTCGACGACGCCCGGCACCACCTCGCGGTCGCCGACGAGATCGCGACCGAGCACCGCCTGCTCGCGCTGTTCGCGGAGATCGAGAAGCTCCGGTCCGGCTTGGGGATCCCTGGGTCGCCGTGAGGAACGCGGCCTCGTACCGAGGCCGGCCGGGCGAGGTGTTCGGCTTATTCGCGGATGCCAATGAGGGCGCGGATCGCGGATCCCAGTCCAAACAGGCGTTCCACGGGTATCGGGATTCTGTTCCACGACGCTAGCAGGCAGTTGCCGGATTCTGCCCGGACGCGCAGCCACGCGGAACCGGCGCTCGCTTCCATGCCTTCGCTAGCAGTGGGGAAGACCAGTTCTAGCCCAGCTACCAACCGAACTCCGCGCGCGATCAGTGATGGACTGCCGCATGGCTCGCAGGGCATCTGGGTTTGGACCGTCCCTTGCACCAGAAGCTCGGTGCCACATCGAGGTGAGGGTTCGGTCGCCCGGCTCGCGTCCGAGCGATGTTCGAGCGCGCCGAGCGCGGCGGCCAACACCAACCCTCGGCCTGCAGGTCGTTGTATCTTCGAGACCTCATCGACACGGTTGACGGTCACCCCTTCCACCGATCGACCAAGCGGCTACATGTCGTCGACACCAGCAGTTGGAGGGATGATGCTCAGCACCGACGAGCCCTTCGATGAGAACGGCGAACCTAACCCGGTCATCGCCGCGATTCTCCCTACTCTTTCCCCCGGCACGCTGGACCTTGAGTACGCGGAACCAACCGTCACGGCTTGGAAAACCGGCATGCGATGGCAGGAGCACTTCGGCTCATATGCTCATTTGGCCGACCTCGCGATGTCGTCTCATAGCAGGAGCGTTGCGCGCGGACGCGGTGCCGAGATTTTTGGACGTGCCGCGAGCATGGGCGAGCAGCTCGCCGTCGCGGCGACCGCAGCAGCCGATGCGCAACGTTGGAGCGAGCACGAGCAGCCCGGGGCACGGCAGAGCATGGCTGTCCGTGCCTTGTGCGACCTCAGCGTTCACAACGCGCTCTCCACCAGCCACGGGCTGATAAACATCTCTGCGCGTGTGATCAATCTGCAAGGACCCACCGGATGGGAGCCGAAGGAGCCCGGTAAGAACGCGTACTTGAGAGGCACCCACCTTCCTCCATTTGCCCGCGGCCCCTGGATCGCCCTGACCAAGGACAACGCTCGTGATCACCGTCGAGACGCGGGTACTACCGAGCTGCCCGCCCTCATCGAGCTGGCCGAGGTCGTGAATAGACTGGTCGACGACTCGCGATGGCGGGAGCGCATCCCTGAGCGCAACGAGGACTTTCACGGCTGGCGGGCGCAAAGCGTTGACGGCGGAGTTCCGCGCGAGAACCCGTGGACAATCGATGCAACGAGCGCCTCGATCGGCATCGACGGGCACGTCATGGGGCATCAACCACCAGACCCCGCACGGGTAGTCCAGGAGACGCAAGCGATCATCGCTGCAGTGACGGAGCGACTCGACGCCTGGCACGACGCACTCCCAGCGGCGTTGAACGCGCTCGACCTTCCGGTCGTCGACTGATGATCACAGCAAAGTCCTGTCTCAGGTCGTGGGAGCGTCGCGCCGCATCCGAGCGACCGCGCCACCGCACCCGCAGGCACAACCCCAACTCCTAAGGAGACCCGCGGCCTCAACGACCGCGCTGCCACGGTCGGCTAAGCCGTGTTCGCAAAGATCACGTGCGCGGCCTCACGGGCTTTCTCCCCGCGGCGAACGCCGGCCGCCTAGTTCCCACGGCCCAAATCATCGGCGAGAACACATCGCTACGCCAACCACCAATCAGGGTGGGGAGACGATGGGCATCATCCCTGCCGCGACCTGCTTCAACGCGCAGCTATGTCACTCCAATTCGTCTCTTTAAACCAATCGACAAGCGTTGCCGCATCGCCCGGTTCGGCTGCTGTAAGCATCGGAAGCAGTGAAGAAGCCTGCTTTCTCAAAGGCTTGTTGGCCAAGCTTGGTACCACTTCGGCCCAACTGACCACAACCCCGTGGCGCGCCCGCGACAACATGACTGAGAGCACGCGCGCCTCTTCAGACTTTTCAGCCACCGTAGTGGCCCTGAAATCGGGAAGGACACCTTCTTCCAGCCCCACGACGAACACCCAGTCAAACTGTTGCCCTTTCCCGACATGCCCTGTCAAAAGGTGCACTCCCGGTGCCGTTATCAGAGTAGTCGAGTCGCCGACGCGAATACGCGCCTTGATCTGTGCGGCCGACAACCCCTCTCGCAACAAGTCCTCGCACCATTGCAAGGCATCGACCAGGTTCTCGCGAACGGAGGGCTCGAGGACCGCGGCGAACCCGGCTGCCTCCAGCAGGAAATCCTGCTTTGACTGGGCCATGTCGTACCGTCGTGAATCGAAACGTGACAGCATCGCACGCATAAGTCGAGCGGTCTCGGTATCTACCACACCGTCGTCCCATCGGAAGAACGGAACTTCTGCGGCCGAAAGTGCCGCCTCGACAAACCGACGCCTGTTCACCGTACGCGATAGGATTCCAATTCGTTGCTGCGGCGCTCGCGAGATGATGGCGCGAACAACCTTGGAAACCCACCCAGCTTCTGTATCAGCCGACTCGTGTTTCACAGAGGACGCCAAACCACCCCCAGGCCAAGAGGCCGGGTCTGCCGCTCTCAGCTTGACCCCGCCGGTCTGAACGGACAAGGCGTTCACCATGGCGAGGACAGCCGGAGAAGATCTATGAGATTCAGAGAACTCGATGACCTTCCCGCACTCGGCACGGATGGCCTCGTCGACCTCCTTTGGCTTTGCGCCAGCGAAGCCATAGATCCCCTGAGCGAGGTCACCGGCGAACGTCGTGCGCCGAAACCCAATGCGGTTCACGATACGAAGTTGCTGAAGTGTCAAATCTTGAAACTCGTCAACAATAACGCACCCGAAATGAGCCCGATACAAATCCGCGACGGAATCATTCGCAAGGATCAGCTCCGCGACTCTCGGAAGATCGTCGTACGTGAGACGACCCTCCGCAACCCGCTTGCGCTCGATCTCGAGGGCAGATTCCCTGCCCGGCGCCGTGAGATAAGCGTCGACCTCGGTATCCGTCCGAAACTGTTGCTTAGCTTCGCGCAGAGCGACCTGTACCGCAGCAGTGGTACTAAAGTCGAATCCCAACGCTCGGCACTGCGCGCCAACCCAGTCGCCGGTAGGCAACATCAGGTCAGGTTCAAGACCGATCACGTTCGCATGAGCGCGAAAAATCCGCGCGGCCAGCCCATGAAAGTTGGTTATTGAGATTCGATCGCGCAGGACAGAGCCCTTGAGATACTCTTCCAAGCGTTCACGGATGTTATCACGGGCACGGTTCGAAAAGGTCACGACAAGGACCTTCTGTGGGGGCAACACCGTCCCACGTGCAAGCAGTCCTTGAATACGAAGCGCGAGCGCCTCGGTCTTGCCGCAACCGGCGGGTGCGACAACAAGAAGATCAAGTGCTTCTTCGTCGCGAATTTCGAGCTGGGAGCTTGTCGGCTTGATCATTCAGCTAAACAATCTCGTGCAGTAGCGCCTCGACGCTCTTCAACGAAGAGGCATTGTCTTTTGTCAGGATTGGTAGAACGGAAAGTGCAGCCCGAACCTTCCTCTTGTTCACCCGACAGAAACCTGCAACGTCGCCCTGCAGAAATTCTCCAGAAACGCCGGAAGGGGAACAGTTCGCCAACTCGTTTTTTGAAAAGAGCTTCCCCGCCACGAGGGCGTCGAATACCGCCTTCGGCCCAAGAGCCGTCACGTATTCGTCCTCAAGGTCGCGAATCGAAGTGAAGACGTGGTGGGCTGGAAGACTCTCAACCTCTACTCCAAGCGCTTCCGCCACCTTCACCTCAGCATCTTCGTCTATCAGCCAGAAGACCTCGAGGGCAAAGCCCGTGGATCCGAACAGTTTGATGATGGGCAGAATCTCCGATGCACCATCGGTCTCAATCACTGAGACCCCGAGCCGATCCAGGTTCCGATTCGTGAGATCAGCAACACGCTCAAGAACAATGCGATCCGAAAGCCCCTCTACCGTGACAACCTTCGACGCAGAGAGGGGCTCAAGCTTGTCCCGCACCCACCACTTGACGAAAGTACGCTCATCAGCCTCTAGAAATCCTTCGGTCGGCTGGACGATTTGCCCTCCTGGCCGCACAACAACGATGTTGTCGGCATCAAATGCACCAACTATATCTGACGAATGAGTTGCGAGGACTTTCTGGTTATCACTGGTTCGGAGGAGCCGCGCAAGGCTTCTCTGCGAAGTCGGATGAAGGTGAATTTCTGGTTCATCTATTCCAACCACGTTGGCGCCAGCGCTCATCAAATCATACAACGCAATAGCATATAGGGCCCGGGTTCCGTCAGATTGCTCTGACAGCTCATGCTCAACCCCACCTTTGCTAACGCGCAAGCGGACGTCGCTGAGTACGTCATTGTCCGCCGCCGCTCCGCTCACGAAGGACAAGTCCTTTTTTCTCACTTTCTCTGGCAGAGCTTTCGACAGCTGGCCAGCGAGCTGCTTCCGGAGGTCTCCGAGCGTTTCGGACGCGTTCAGGGCATTCTGGAAGCTCGTCGATATGGAGTCGAAGCCGGTTTGCTCATCACCAAGTTGAACGGCGCGCAGAAGGTCATCAAGTGCCGTCCGGCGTCCGTCCCGCAGGTCCCGGCTCTGCGCCGTGGCGCTCAGGAACTTCCAACCCAAGCCAGCAATCTGATCGCGGGAGAGCTGGCGCCCCGTCCCCGCGTGAGGCCCGGTTCTAGCAATACTGAGCGATTCACTCTCGTCCACCGTCGCCGCAAGCTGAATTGTAAGAGAACGCTGCGCGGATACTGGATCCACGAAGATCTCATCCGCAAACAAGGCCTTCTCATCCGGACGGAAATCGACAAGTTCCACTTCGAACCTGAGTTCCTGCGTTGGGTCCCGGAAGTCCGCTGCACTCAAGCTCGAGTACAGCTGTGCGGTGCTGGCGCCAAGCACGAGGTCGACGGCGCGAAGGAGGGAGGATTTGCCCACATCATTCGCGCCTACCAACACGAGATGCTGGCGTACCGCAATCTCAACGTCTTCCAGCCGCCGGTAGTTCTCGACTTTGATCCTCGTCAGCTTCATGCGTCCTCCAATGTCTCTTGCGACAAATCTCGGGCCAGTCGCAGTACGCAGGTCTCACGAGCAGCCCTACGGCGATAAGCCGGTAGAAGAACCCTCGGCGTCTCAGGGCACGCTATTGACTCTTAGCTCAGGGTAGCGCGTGGACCGCAGCTCGACAAAGTGAATCAGAAAGAATTCTTCCCGTATTCCGGAAGTTCGTCTCGGTTTCGCCGGTGTTGCCACCCGAAGGAGGGGCGGCAGGCAACCACGAGTCGCCTCGCTCCAACCTGCGACGTCGGCTCAGCCAAGCCCGGTCCTGGCGAAGCAGCTCCGGTCGGGTCAGGTGATACGCCAGACGGCTGTAGCCCACCGGTTCTTGCCAACGACACTCTCGCCCAGGAGCGTCGCCTTCACGCTCTCGGGCACCCACCGCTTACCATTCGTCCTCAGGGGGAGTTTGGATCGTACTGAGTCGCCCCCTAGAAACTTCCCGTTCTCGTCGATCGGGCGGAACGAGCTGCCTCCAGAATCCTCCCCCATCATCGAAACTAACCGGAGGGGCTTCAAATAACGTCTTGATCCCAGGGCACGAGCCTGCGAGGCGACATCGATCTGCTGGACGAGTTTCACGACCTCCTGCTGACGCCCACAGATGACAAGTATGCAGTCGGTTTCACCTTCGGCCATCGCTACCAGCTTCAATCTATAAATGTCCGCCAAGATTGTCCGCCACGTTGAATGCGCGGAAGTGGTCCATTTGACTTCGATCGCGAGCGAGCCCCCTTGGCACTGCTTTGTCGGTCGGATATGAAAGTCCAGTTCTCGACGTCGTCCACGTTTGACCTTGCCCTTCTCCGCGTCCGGGGCATCCTGGAGGGCAGGGTGCGCATAGCTCGCCTGGACCCAGTGGTCAGCCGAGCTGAGGTTCGAAATGACTACCTCGTTGATGATTGCATGTACGTGGTACTCGTTGAAGCCCCCTTCGCGCATGCAAGCTTGGTCGAAGGTCAGCTTCGCTGGCAGGGCGTGGGCGATAAGGCGGCCCAGGTCCTTCTTGATTGAAACCTGCCTCAAGTCATCCATGGCAGCAATCTAGCGAGGAAGCCTCGACTCTACAACGCTAGGGCCGACGCGGTATTCCACCCTCGTAACCGAATTCCTCACCCGGTAACGGAGGCGGCGATCCGGTCGGACCGGAGCGCGTCGCCGATAACGCTCATTACGAC
The DNA here is from genome assembly GCF_031453355.1 of Curtobacterium sp. SORGH_AS_0776. Lineage (NCBI taxonomy): Bacteria > Bacillati > Actinomycetota > Actinomycetes > Micrococcales > Microbacteriaceae > Curtobacterium > Curtobacterium sp. SORGH_AS_0776. The sequence continues at coordinate 1,508,080 of NZ_JAVIYU010000001.1, read as the reverse complement.
TTCCCGGGTCGAGCTCGCGCGCTGGCTGCTGAAGCACCACAAAGAGCTTTGCTCCGACCGACCTGTTGGCGGCGGGACGAGGCGGGATGGGCTCGACAAGAGGCGCCGTCCACCGGGAGGTGGACGGCGCCTCTTGTCGTCGGCCACCGCGCGGCGAGCTAGCCCACTCTGCACCTGCGCGACGGGGCCGGGGTCGCCGCGGTGGACCGACTCCCGCGCTTTACTGCTTGGACAGCCGAACGGTGGCGGTGCTGCCCGCGATGCTCACGGGGAAGCTGATCTCTCCGTTCTCGTAGATGAAGACCTTCGTCGAGTCCGTCGATGCCAGAAGGGCCGAGTCGGTGGCGGCGGTGTCCCGCGTCGATGTCCAGGTGTACGGCGAGGCGTCATCGGTCGGAGGCGCGAAGGTGCCGACCCAAAACAGGGACTCGGTGTCACCGTTGTCGGTAACGAAATCCGCCGTGATGGTGGTCCCGGAGATGGTGGCGGTCATCCAACCGTCGTCGCTTGCCGAGTTGTTCTGTTTCCAGTTGCCGGTGAGGTCCGGGATCACGACCGGATCCGGCGTCGGCGTAGATGAGGCTGTCTTCGTCGGACCGCTGGTCTCCCCCGCCGACGCGCCAGCGGTGTTCGTCGCGCTGCACCCGGTGAGAGCCAGGACGGCGGCGAGGGCGACGGGAGCGATCAGCCGCTTCACTTGAACCACCCCGAAACTCCGACAGTGAACGTATCGCACGGGGTGTCGTATAAGTCGTGACTGAACGAGACCGTTGCATCCGCCTCGATGTCGCCGGTCTCGGTGGCGTAGTCGAGGGCTGATGCGGTCAGGGTGTCGCCGCTGAGGCAGTAGATCCCAACAGAGTACGGACCGGTGAGGGCCTTACCGGTCTTGTTCACCGCGGTCCCGATGACCGACTTCCCGTTGTTGTCGGCCTGCGTGACGTTGAGCGGTGCTGAGTTGTACGAAGAGGTGTCCGCCGGCATCGTCGATGTCTTGAAGTTGTATTGCACACCGGACTGCGGTACGGACGAGACGTCTTCGAAGTAGATGTAGCCGAAGCCGGCTTCTCCGGGCTTCACCTGTGCCGGGATCGTGTCCTGGCTCGAGCCACTCGCAACGACCTTGCCGCCCGCCGATGCTGTCCCGGTGAAGTCCACATGCGAGATCGGCGCGGCGGTGTTGTTGCGGAAGGCGAACGCCAACGTGCCGCCGCCGCTGCCGTCCGTCTTGAGCGGCGCAGTGGTCACAACGGAGACCTTCCCTGCATCGCCAGCGGCGACCTTCGGCGTCGCGTTCCCGGCGAGATATCCGCCGGCGTTGAAGGGGAGGGCAGCGACCGTGGTCGACGTGGGAGTCGGGGAGGCGGTCGAGGACTCGCCGACGGTGCCTGCTGCGACGTTGGAGGTGGAGGACGTGCTGCAGCCCGCGAGGAGGAGCAGAGCTGCCCCGCCGAGTGCGGCCGACGCGAGCGTCTGCTTCGAGATCATGGTGGGAGGTGGGTCTTTCTTGAGCGTCTGTCGAAACTGTGGCTTCGCTCAACGTAGTGGCTGGAGCGATGGTGCTCGACACCCCAGTTGTGGAGCAGAGAAGAACGGCGGTTGCCCGCACGTTTGATCACGCGCCGGTAACTGCGGGGAGCTGTCGCACACCTTCGCGACAGTCAAGGCCGCGGATGCCTGCAAGCAGCCCCGGCGACGCCGATCCTCCTGGTCGTGCGCGCGATACAGGCACGAGCGTTTGGCGATGGGCCAGCCCCGAGATCACGACTGCACCGCTCGATGAAGACCTTCAACTGGCGTCTGTCGCTCAGGCCCCGTCCCCGCCATCGCCCGGCAGCTCCACCCGCTCAGCACCGAAATCGGCGGACGCAGAGACACCTTCCCACGCCGTGGCCTCAGCGATCTGCTCCTGCGAGTACGCGATCGCCATGCGCGCCGCCCCGGCGCCGATGACGAGGTGGGACGGCAGCGGGTCCCGTCCAACGGTGCGCACAAGGATCTCGGCGGCCCGATCTGGATCTCCCGCGGCCGGCGCTCCGCGGAGACGCTCCGCGAAGGCACCCACCGTGGCGCCGTACTCCTCCGGGATCCCGTGGACGTCCATTGACGAACCCGCCCAGTCGGTGGCGAACCCGCCCGGCTCGACGACGAGGTAGCGGATCCCGAACGGAGCCGTCTCCGTGGCGAGCACTCGGGTTAGTCCGTCGATGCCGAACTTCGCTGCCTGGTATGAGCCGAGTCCGGGGGTCCCGCCGACTCGTCCTCCGACCGACGAGAACTGGACGATGGTTCCGCCGCCCTGCTGTCGCAGGATCGGGACGGCTGCCTTCGAGACGTTGTAGACGCCCCAGAAGTTCGTCTCGAACTGCTGCCGGAAGTCGTCTTCCGAGGCGGTCTCGACGGGTGCGAGGTTGGCGTACCCGGCGTTGTTGACGACCACGTCGACCGAGCTGAACGCTTCGCGTGTGGCGTGGAGTGCGTTGACGGCAGCGGCCGCGTCGGTGACGTCGAGTGCGAGCGGGAGCACCTGCGAGCCGAACTCCTCGACGACGTCCGACAGCTGCTGCGGCTTCCGGGCGGTGGCTGCCACTCGGTCGCCGGCGCGGAGGGCGGCGAGGGTGAGCGAACGGCCGAAGCCGCGGGACGATCCGGTGATGAACCACGTGCGGGACATGGGTGCTCCTCTGCGAGATCTGACGATCGAACGATTGCAGACGCTACGAGCCGTCCGGCGTGACAACCTGGCCCGGTTGGGGACACGCTCGCGCCGGAGGCCGTGCGTGAACCTGGGTGCATCGACCCCAGGGAGGCCTCAGTGCCGCGTCACGTTCTCGTTCACCCAGTCCCGCAGGTGCGCCAGTGGTGCCGCTGCCCCCTCGCCGAGCGGCGTCAGCGCGTACTCGACCCGGGGTGGCACCTCGGCGAAGACGGTCCGGCTCACGAGCCCGGCATCCTCCATCCGCTTCAACGACGCGGAGAGCACCTTCGGGCTGACGCCCTGCAGTTGGCGCCGCAGCTCACCGAACCGCTGCGGGCCGTCCTCGAGCACACCGATGGCGAGCGCCGTCCACTTGTTCGCGAGCAGGTCGAGCATCTCCCGGCACGGGCAGGCCAGCGGCGTAGACGTCGTTCCGGTCGCAGGTGTCGAGCACGTGGGCGGCTTCGACGGGACGGCTCATCGACGTGGTCACAGCGGCACTGTAACTGCGGACAGGCCCGGCAGCAAGCCTTTAGTTCCCCATGGGTACGGGAGCGGATCTGGGGTTTCTCGGTTACCGCACGGTAACCAGGGGTCCTTGCGGGTAACCACCGGGTCGGGTGCACGGTACTGACATGACCACGACGAACGAGGTCCGAGCGATCGGACAGACAGCCGCTCTCCCGGTCACCAGCGCCCGCAGCCTGGTGCCGACGACCATCCCCGAACCGGTCCCCGGCCCACACGACCTGCTCGTCAAGGTCCGCGCGGTCTCGGTCAACCCCGTCGATGTGAAGCTCCGCGGCGGCTCGGAACCGGACGGCGGTGTGCGGGTGCTCGGCTTCGACGCCTCCGGCACGGTGCGCGCGGTCGGTGATGCCGTCACGCTGTTCGCCCCGGGCGACGAGGTGTTCTACGCCGGCGCCATCGACCGGCCCGGCAGCAACGCAGAACTCCAGCTGGTGGACGAGCGCATCGTCGGACGGAAGCCGTCCACGATGTCCCACACCGAGGCCGCCGCGCTCCCGCTCACCGCGATCACCGCGTGGGAGAGCCTGTTCGACAAGCTCCGGATCACGCCGGATGCGACGGGCACCCTGCTCGTCGTCGGTGGTGCAGGCGGTGTCGGCTCGATCGCCATCCAGCTCGTCCGGACCATGCTGCCCGGCGTGCGGGTGATCGCCACCGCCTCCCGGTCCGAGAGCGAGGCATGGGTGCGCAACCTCGGCGCCCACGAGGTCGTCGACCACCACGGTGACCTCGCCGCGCAGGTCCTCGACGTCGCCCCGGACGGCATCGAGTGGATCCTCACCACCAACTCGGCCGGCCAGCTCCCCGCCTACGAGCAGGTGCTGCGCCCCTTCGGCCAGATCGTCGCGATCGACGACCCCGAGCAGGTCGACGTCGTCCTGCTGAAGTCCAAGGCGATCACGTGGCACTGGGAGTTCATGTTCGCCCGGTCCCTCCACGGGGCCGCTGACCTGGCCGAACAGCACCGGATCCTCGACGAGGTCGCCGACCTCGTCGACACCGGACACATCCGCGGAACCGCGACGACCGTCCTGCGGCCCATCACCGCCGAGACGCTGCGCGAAGCCCACCGCCTCGTCGAGAGCGGACGCGTCATCGGCAAGGTCGTCCTCACCGACGAACCGGCCGCCTGAGCCGCAGACCCACCAAGACCACCACCAGAGAAGGAGACAACCATGTCCATCACCCTCACCCAGGCACAGCGCATCATCGCCGCGGCCGACGCCAAGGCCAGCGAGCTCGGCGTGCCGTCGTCGATCACCGTCCTCGACGACGGCGCCCGGCTGGTCGCCTCGGTCCGCCAGGACGGTGCCCCGCTCGTGTCGATCGACTCCAGCTTCGCGAAGGCACGCACCTCGGTGTACTTCGGCGGCGCGCCCACCGGCGACCTCGCGGCAGCGGTCCAGCCCGGCGCCCCGCTGTACACGCTCGGTGCCGCGAGCAACGAGCCGCTCGCGTTCGTCGCCGGCGGCCTCCCGATCACCGACGAGTCCGGTGTCGTGATCGGCGCCGTCGGCTCCGGCGGCGGCACGCCGGACCAGGACGCCGTCATCGCGCAGGCCGGCATCGACGCGGCACGCTGATGAGCACCGGACTCGCGGGCAGGACCGTCCTGGTCGTGGGCGCGGGATCCGGCATCGGGACGGCGGTCGCATCCGCGGCCGCCGTCGCCGGCGCGCGGGTCGTCGCAGCCAGTCGTCGGCAGGACACCGCCGAGCAAGTCGCCGAGATCATCGGGCACGGAACGTCCGCCATCCGACTCGACCTCGGCGACGAGGACAGCATCCGCGCCGCCGCGGCGACGCTCGGGTCCGTCGACCACGTGGTGACCGTCGCCGCCGACCACGCGAACGGCCCGGTCACCGCACTCGAACAGAGCGACGTGGAGGACGCCTTCCGTGCGAAGGTCGTCGGCCCGTTGGTGCTGGCGAAGCACCTCGCCCCGATCATGCCGCCCACCGGCGCGTTCGTGCTGTTCTCCGGGTACGTGTCCGCCCGGCCACAGCCCGGACTCGCGGTGATGGCCACGACCAACGGCGCGGTGGACGCACTCGTCCCGGCACTGGCCGTTGACCTCGCACCGATCCGCGTCGTCGGGATCTCCCCCGGTGTCGTCGACTCCGGATCGTGGGACGGCATGGACGACAAGGCAGCTTTCTTCGCGCAGGTCGCCGGCTCGAACCCCGCCCGTCGCGTGGGGACCCCGGAGGACGTCGCCGACGCGGTCGTCTTCGCCCTCACCAATCCGTTCCTGACCGCGACCACCGTCCACCTCGACGGTGGCCAGCGGATCGCCTGACCAAGGGGGCACCATGAGCATCGTCATCATCGCGGAGATCGAACCGTCGCCGCGCGACGCAGCGACCGTCCGGGAGGCGCTCCTCACCGCCGTCACACGGGTCCGCTCCGAGGACGACGGCTGCGAGCGCTACGAGTTGCACCGTGACCCGCGGACCGGTGGGTTCGTCATGGTCGAGCGTTGGCGCGACCAAGCGGCGCTGGACGCGCACGCCGCCGGGCCGGCCTTCGCTGCGCTGAGCGCAGCGCTCGAGGGCCGGCTGGCCGGCCCGATCGCGCTCCGGCCGTTGGAGCCCGTCGAGGTCTGAGCACGACGAACGCCCCCTGCTGCGGCTCGCGCCGTGGCAGGGGGCGTCTCCGCGTCGACCGACGGCTAGCGCACGTGCGTCTCGTGCAGACGTGCGCGTCGACAGACGGTCAGCGCACGTGCGTCTCCTGCAGCGCGTCGTAGCGCTCGTGCACCGGCGCGGAGAGACCGTCGCGGGCAGCGCGTGTGAGGTCGTCTGCGAGGACCTCGTGTGCCCCGGCGTCCAGCCCGTCCAGGACGGCAGTGACGACGTCCGCCGGGTCGTTCTTCGGCATGTCCCCGGGCGTCATCGGGGTGTCGGTGAACGCCAGGTAGGCGCCGAGCACCTGCACGCCGTCCGCCGCGAGCTCCAGCCGGAGGGAGTCGGTTGCCGACCACAGGGCGGCCTTCGACGCGCTGTACCCGTTGCCGATCGCGAACCAGCTGAGCGCCGACGCGACGTTGACGACCGCACCGTGCAAGCGGCGGAGCGCCGGTGCGAACGCCCGCGTGACCTGCAGGGGGCCGAAGAAGTTCGTCTCCATCTGCGCACGGACGTCGTCGAGGTCACCGTCCACGAGAGAGCCGCTGCGCAGCACACCCGCGTTGTTGATCACGACCGTCACGTCCTCGGCGCTGGCGGCGGCCTCCCGTACGGATGCGGCGTCGGTCACGTCGAGCCGGATCGGCACGACGCCCCCGTCGTCCCACGTCCGTGGGCTCCTCGCCGCCGCGTACACGCGTGTGGCGCCACGCTCGCGCAGCTGGAGCACGAACTCCTGTCCGAGTCCGCCGTTCGCTCCGGTCACCAGGACCACTGCTCCGTCGATGTTCGTCATGTCCGTCCTTCCCGTTCGTCCTGTTCGTCTGCTCGCGGTGTCACTGTCCCGGCACCATCGCCTGCGCCAACGCCGTGCGGAGCGGCTGGTGCCCGGTCGTGATCTCGAGCTGCAGCCGCCCGGGGTCGGGGCCGACCGCGACGTCCTGCAGCGCGGCAGCGACGTCCGCTCGGGCGATCCCCGTCCGCGTCACGTGCTGCCCCGCTGCGAACGACCGTGATCCGGGTCCGTCGTGGAGTGCGTCCGGTCGGAGGATCACCCAGTCGAGGTCGAGGGTGCGGACGGCGGCGTCCGCGTCGGACTTCGCCCGCAGGTACACCTGGAACGGGTCCGTGGAGCCGCGCTCGTACTCGTCGGCTCCCGCGCCGGAGAGCATCACGAAGCGTCGGACGCCCGCCCGAACCGCGGCCTGCGCGAAGAGGATCGCGCCGTCCCGGTCCATCGAGAGCGACCGGGCAACCGTGCTCGCTTCCCCCGACCCAGCGGCGAACACCGCCGCGTCCGCCCCGCGGAGCACTTCGGCGACGTCGTCGAGCGACGCGGACTCGAGGTCCAGCAGGACGGGGACCACCCCGGGGAGCGCGAGCTCCTTGAGGTGTTCGGCCCGCCGGATCAGTCCGATGACGGTGTGGCCGTCGGAACGGAGCCGCTCGCTGAGGAGACGCGCGACCTTGCCGTGCGCGCCGGCGATGGCGATGCGCATCGTCAGGAGACGAGGATGTCGTCGATGCGGATGGAGACGATGAGCGGCTCCGGCAGCGCGTGCCCGTCGCCGTCGCGGACGAAGATGTTGCGCTCGGTGGCGAGCAGCAGACCGTCGACCCAGGTCTGTCCGGTCATGTACTCCACGCTCGGGGAGGCACCGGCGATGTCGACCTCGTAGTCCCGCCGACGGAGGATGCCGTCGGCGTCGGCGTAGAGCGTCTGCGTCGGGGTGTGTGTCGCGATGGAGTTGGGGTAGGTCACACGGAGGCGGTCCCAGGTCTGACCGTCCGGCTCCGTCCATGGGCCGGCTTCCTCGACCTGCACGCCGGGGAACGTGAACGACCAGGGTTCGGTGTTGTAGGTCCACATGGCGTAGCCCGTGAAGTAGGCCAGTTGCAGGGGCGTCCACGGCGTCTCCAGCACGTGGCCGGCGAACGAAGACCGGGGCGCGACGAGCTCCTCGATGATCTCGTCGCCGTGGTCGGTCGAGCGGACGACGGCCACACGGTCGGCCGTGAACTCGGTCCGGAGGTCGGCGGCACCGAAGTGGTCGAGCGAAGCGCGCTGCTGGCGGAGGTCGACCGTGAAGCGGCCTTCCTCGGCGATGCCGGGCACCTGCTTGAGGGCCCAGAAGGCCCCGCCGAAGTGCCGGTTGGCGGAGATCGTCGAGACGTCCGCCCAGCGTGCGCCGCCGTGGGCGTCGATGATGCGGTCGAGCAGGGTCGTGGTGGTGGTCATGATGGCTCCGGGGTTCAGGCGGCGGATGCCGTGGTGAGGAACTGGTCGACGAGAGCTGCCGCGTCGGCGGGGTACTGGAAGATCGAGGCGTGTGCGGCGTCCGGGAACACGTGCAGGCGCGCGTCGGGGATGAGGCCGGCGAGGGTGTGACTGCCGGGGGTGCGGATCATCAGGTCGTTGTCGCCCTGCAGGACGAGCGTCGGCTGACGGATGCCCGTGAGACGCTCGAGCTTCGAGATGTCCGGGATGCCCCAGGCCAGCACGGCGTCGTACTGCGCGTCGCGGACCGCCGCGGTCGTCGGCTCGTCCCGGTCCTCGGTGCGACCGCCCAGCCGGCGCAGGAAGTCCACGCCGAGCGTGCGGCTCGTCTCCGTGTGCGCGAAGAAGATGTAGAGGAGGTTCTCCGCCGACGGCACGTCCTGGCGCGACTCGCGCTCGATGTCCTCACGCCAACCGTGCATCGTCGGTGCGCCCGCGGGGCCGGTGCCGGCGAGCACCAGGTTGCGCACCGCCCAGGGCCGGAGCAGGGCGAGGTCCTGTGCAATGAACCCCCCGAGCGAGAATCCGAACACGTCGAACCGTCGGATCCCGAGCGCGTCGGTGAACGCCAGCAGGTCGACGGCCATCTGCGCGACCGTCGACGGCACGGTGCCGGTGGATCCACCGACGCCGGCATTGTCGACGAGGATCACCTCGCGGTCGGCGGCGATCGGGTCGACGAGGGCCGGGTCCCAGTTGTCGAGGTTGCCGCGGAAGTGCATCAGGAACACGAGCGGGACGCCGTCCGCGCTCGAGCCGAAGCGGCGGTAGGCGTAGGTGGTGCCGTTGGCAGCCGTCACGCGGCTCGTCCGGACGGTGGTCGTGGTGCTGGTGGTCGGGGCCGTGCTGGTCATTGCGGTGCTCCCTCGGGTCGGCCGACCCCGTCGGCCGGCGGCGGTGTCGACGCTAGGAGCGGTGCGGGCTGCGCAGCGTGCTCCCGTCGGGGACATGCTCCCGAGCGGGACACCCTCCCTGCGTCCTCAGTCGGTCCGCCCGGTGACCGTGGCACGGACGGCGGCTTCCTCGATGTCGAGGACGGTCAGCACGGCACGCACCGCGGCATCGGGGTAGCGGCCCTCGCGCCGCGCCCGCAGGACGGCTCGGCGTTCCTCGGCGATGGCGAGCATCCGGAGCTCGCCGTACGCAGCCGACCGGTCGGCGCGCACTGCGTCGTCGCCCACGAGCGTCTCGCCGAGCAGTGCGGCGTCGACGCGGACGCGCTCCACGACGCGGTCGTCGTACGCACCGTCCTCGAGCTCCTCGACCAGTCGGAGGCTCTCGGCCCGTGCCTCGGCGAGCAGGAGCTGCGTCTCCATCCGCTCCTGGTCGAGGTCGGGCGGCGGCAGCGCCACCTTCCGGATGACCCAGGGCAGGGTCAGCCCAATGAGGAGCGTCGCCAGGACCACGACGAAGGCGAGGAACTGCAGGAATGCCCGGTGTGGAGTCTGCTCGGGCAGCAGGAACACGGCGGCCAGCGTGACGACCCCGCGGACCCCGGCGACGGTCACCGGTAGGTCGAGACGCCACTGCCAGCTCCGCCGTCGGAGTCGCCTGGGACCCCACCGGTAGACGGCCGTCACGGCGAGGCTCCATCCGAGACGCGCTGCCACGAGGACCACGACGACCACCCCGATGACCACGGCCGCGCGGGCGACCCCGATGCCGGACGACAACGCGCCGCGGAGGATTGCCGGGAGGCTGAGCCCGATCAGCAGGAAGACCGCGTTCTCGAGCAGGAACTGGATCGTCCGCCAGTTCAGCGACTCCGCAAGTCGCGCCTCCGCAGACTGCAGCACCGGAGCGCGGAAGCCGAGGAACAGCCCGGCGACCACCACCGCGAGCGGGCCCGATGCACCGATGCCGTGCGCGAGCAGGAAGGCGACGTAGGGCGTGACGAGCGACAGGCTCGTGTCGAGCACGGCGACCGAGATCCGACGCCGCACGGCTCCCATCACGAACGCGACCAGGAGTCCGACGCCCACCCCGCCGACCACCGCCAGCACGAACTCGCCCGCAGCACGGACGGGGTCGAAGACCGCGACGATCGCGACGACCGCGGTGTTCAGTGCGACGAGTGCGGTGGCGTCGTTGAGCAGGCTCTCGCCGTCCAGGATCGATGCCAGCAGTCGTGGGAGCGGCGCCCGGCGCGTCACCGCGGTCACCGCTACGGCGTCCGTCGGAGCGACGACCGCGCCGAAGGCGAACGCGGCGGCGAGGGTGAGGGTCGGCACGACCGCCCAGGTGGCGAGGCCGACGACGACCGTCGTGAACGCCACGAGGCCGACCGACAGCAGCAGGAGCGGTTCGCGGCGCGCGCGGACGTCGGCGAGCGATGTCTGCAGTGCCGCGGCGAACAGCAGCGGTGGGAGGAGGACCGACAGCACGAAGTCCGGTTCGACGTCCACGCGGGGGACGCCGGGTACGTACGAGACCGCCACCCCGATGAGGACGAGCGCCAGGGGTGCCGACCACCCGACGCGTCGGGCCGCCGCGCTCACCGCGACCGTGACCACGAGGAACACGACGATCCACCCCAGGGTCACCTCGACGCTCATCGGGTCCGCCCGTGGGTGTCCGTGTCGCGGGCACGCGTGGATTGCTGCCCGCTCCGTAGCGTGCGGGCATGCGAAGTCTCCCTCGTCGTCCCCACGACCGGAACGTGTCGCCGGTGACGGCGCTTGCGTCGATCGCCCTGACGCGGATCCTCAACGAGCCGGTGGCCGTCGCGGAGAGACCCGGCGAGGAAGACCGGCAGGACGGCGTCCCGCTCGCTCCCTGAGCCGGGACGGTCTGCTGGTCCCCGACGCGGACGAAGGGGGATGCGCGGCGAGTACTCGGAGTGCATGTCGGGACGGTAGGTCGGCTCGGGTCGGACGTGCGTGTCCCCGCTCGGGCCAGGGAGCGGGCGCGATGGTCGCCCGGCTCCCTGGTCGCAGCCCTCCGCAATCGTGCCGAACCGGCGACCCGAGGGTGTTCCCGACGGGGACACGCCCCCGCGGAGCGGCGCTCGTAGCGTCGCCATCGCCGACGACGATCGTCCGGCACCCGACCACGACGCAAGGAGTCAGCAATGCCCACGTTCACCACGCCCGACGGCATCGAGATGTACTACACCGAGCAGGGCGAGGGACAGCCGATCGTGTTCGCGCACGGCTGGCCGCTCAGCTCGGACGCATGGCAGCCGGAACTGAAGTTCTTCAGCGAGAACGGCTACCGCGCCATCGCCCACGACCGCCGCGGGCACGGCCGCTCGGAGAAGACCGCCGTCGGTCACACCATCGACCAGTACGCGAAGGACCTCGCCGCCCTCATCGAGCACCTGGACCTGCACGACGTCATCGTCATGGGCCACTCCACCGGCGGTGGCGAAGTCGTCAAGTACGCCGCACAGTACGCCAACGGCCGGGTCGCAAAGGTCATCACCGCCGGCGCGATCCCGCCGATCATGGTCAAGTCGGACAGCAACCCGGACGGCACCCCCGATCGACGTCTTCGACGGCATCCGCGCCGGCGTCCTCGAGGACGCGTCGCAGTTCTGGCTCGACCTGTCCGAGTCGTTCTTCGGGGCCAACCACGGCCGCGACGTCTCCTACGGCGCGAAGCTCGACTTCTGGCGTCAGGGCCAGTTGGTGAACCTCTCGGCCGCCTATGACTGCGTCAAGGCGTTCTCCGAGACCGACCAGACCGAGGACCTCAAGGCGCTCACGGTCCCGATCCTCATCGCCCACGGCGAGGACGACCAGATCGTCCCGATCGACGACGCTGCACGCAAGTCGATCGAGCTCGTCGCCGACGGCACCCTCAAGACCTACCCCGGCGCTCCGCACGGCATCCACGGTGACTACCGCAAGGTGCTCCAGCAGGACGTCCTCGCCTGGATCAAGGGCTGACGCACCGATCGTCGGACGGGAGGCGCGGTGCGGGACCGCACCGCGCCTCCCGTCCGTCCGCACCCGGAATGCCAACCCACCTATGACGGTTACTTCCGCGCCCGTTCGGAGGAGTTCAGAATGATCAACACGCTGCAGCCGCGACCGCGCCTTCCCCTCAACACGTTCGGCATCGCGTTCGGCACGGCCGGCATCGCCGGCACGTGGACCGCCGCCGGGATCGAGCTCGGCGCACCACCCGCCGTCGGCGAGGTACTCTGGGCGGCCGCAGCGGTCGCCTGGGTGGTCACCATCGTGCGGTACCTGCGCCGCCCCGGCGGTGTCCGAGCGATCCTGAGCGACCTCCGGCACCCCGTCCTGGGACCGTTCGCCGCGCTCGTCCCGGCCGTCGGGTCCCTCCTCGCCGCGCACCTCGCCACGTGGCTGCCGGTCGCGGGCGCGACAGGTGTCTGGGCCATGCTCGTGCTGACGACAGCCTTCGGCGCCTGGTTCGTCACGACGCTGCTCACCGCGCCGCGGGACCCGGCAACCCTGCACGGCGGGTACCTCCTGCCCACCGTGGCGGCGTCCCTGCTGAGCGCCCAGGCCCTCGCCACGATCGGGCACCCGGAGCTGGCAACGGGGTACTTCGCCGCCGGTGTCCTGTTCTGGCTCCTGATCGGAGCCGCCCTCGTCGCGCGCTTCGCGACCGGCCCTGCCGTCCCGGTCGGGCTCCTGCCGACCCTCGCCATCCTGTCCGCACCACCCGCGGTCGCCGGGAACGCGTGGTGGACGATGACGGGAGGCGCGCCGTCCGTGGTGCACACCGCGCTCGCCGGGACGATGGTCGCCTTCCTCCTCCCTCACGTCTTCCTCCTCCGGCGGTACGTCACAAGCGGGTTCGCGATCGGGTTCTGGGCGATGACGTTCACCACCGCGGCGAGCGCGACCTACGGCATCCGCCTGCTCGCGCTCTCGGACCTCGGCACCACCGGGACCGTGCTCTCCTGGCTCGTCGTCGGCGTCGCCACCCTCGTCGTCGGCAGCATCGCCACCCGGTCGCTCGGCCTGCTGCGCCGGTCGGAGCAAGCCGGACCGCGGCGCTCATCCGCGGGCTACCGCCGGGCCGCGCTGATCGGCGTCGTCGTCGCCTCCGTAGCCGTCGCGTTCGGCGCGGGCGCCGGGAGTCCGCTCTTCGTCGTCTACCAGGCGGCGTGGGGCTTCCCCGACTGGCAGCTCACCTCGGCGTTCACGGTCTACGCGGTGACGCTCCTCGGCACGCTCCTGGTCGCCGGGCGCCTGTCAGACCACATCGGCCGACGGCCCGTCCTCATCGCCGCCCTCGCGCTCATGCTGCTCGCGAGTGCGCTGTTCCTCGTCGCCGACGGCATCGGGTGGGTGATCGCCGCCCGCGCCGTCCAGGGTGTCGCGACCGGGGCGGCGACGAGCACGTTCACCGCGGCGATCATCGAACTGTCGAGTGAACGACACCGGCGCACGATGACGGTGCTCACCAGCGCCGCGCCGGTCGGGGGTCTCGCCCTCGGCGCTTTCGGCGGCGGCATCGCCGCGCAGGTCGCGCCCGACCCGACCGCCGCCGTGTTCCTGACATTCGGGGTCGTGCTGCTCGTCGGCATCGCCGCGGTGCTCGCGGCGGACGAGACGGCCGACCGGCACGCCGGAGCACTCGCGTCGCTCCGACCGGTGCTCACCGTCCCCACTCGTGCCCGGGCGTGGTTCGTCGTGCTCGCTCCCCTGACGGCGGCCGGCTGGATGTTCTCCGGGCTGTTCCTCGGGCTCGGGCCGCGACTCGACGACGGCGTCTTCGCACTCGGCAGCGGCGCGGCGAGCGCGGCCGTGATCGCCCTGCAACCCGCCGCCGCGGCGGTCGCCGGCATGCTGTTCGCCCGCGTCGCAGACCGGCGCGGAACGGCGATCGGTGCCGGCCTGCTGTTCGTCGGCGCGGTCGGCGCTGGCGTCGCCGTCCTCACCGCGGACCTCCCCCTGCTCGTCGTCGCGGCGGTCATCGGCGGTGCCGGTCAGGGAGCCGCATTCGGTTCCTCGTTGCGGATCCTCGGCCCGCTCGCGGACAACGCGACCCGCGGCGGCCTGTTCGCGGCCGTGTACCTGGTCGCGTACGCGGCCTACGGTGCCCCGGTGCTCGTCGCAGGCTTCCTCACGGACGGCCTTGGGCTCGCGCCCGTCGGAGCGGTGTACGCGGCACTCGTCGCCGTCGCCGCAGGGGTCGCCGCGGTGGGCCTGACGGCTCGCGCTCGTCGGGAGCGCACGATCGTGCCCGCCGTCTGAGCAGCTCCTCTCTCTTCACCTCCTCCTCCGCACCAGCTGACGAACAGGATCACCATGACCGACATCGATGCACGACCCCGCACCGCCGCTGACGCGGGGACCTTCCTCATCGGCGGGGACCTCCCCGTCGCCCGCCTCGGCTTCGGCTCCATGCAGTTGCCCGGCCGGAACGCCTTCGGGCCCGCACGCGACCCCGAGGGCGCCAGAGCGGTCCTCCGTCGCGCCGTCGACCTCGGCGTGACCCTCATCGACACGGCGGACGCCTACGGACCCGAGGTCGCCGAGGAACTGATCGGTCAGGCCCTCGCCCCGTACCGCTCCGACGTCGTGATCGCCACGAAGGGCGGGTTCGTCCGCGGCCGGCGGGGCGAGTGGATCGTCGACGGACGGCCAGAGCACCTGCGCGCCGCCGTCCGGGGCAGCCTCCGCCGGCTCCGGCTGGAGCGCATCGACCTGTACCAGCTGCACCGCATCGACCAGCGGGTGCCGCTCGGCGAACAGCTCGGCATGCTGGCGTCCCTGCGCGACGAAGGGCTCATCCGGCACGTCGGGCTCAGCGAGGTGAGCGTTGCAGAACTCCGTGCGGCGCAGCGGATCGTGCCGATCGCGACCGTGCAGAACCTCTACAACCTGGTCGAGCGTTCGTCGGAGGAACTCGTGCGTGTGACCGCGGAGCTCGGTGTCGGCTTCATCCCGTGGTTCCCGCTCGCCACCGGCGGACTCACCCGCAGCGGCGGTCCACTCGGGGCGATGGCAGCCCGCGCTGGCGTCTCGCCGTCGCAGATCGCCCTCGCGTGGCTGCTCCAGCACGCGTCGAACGTGCTGCCGATCCCGGGGACGTCGAGCCCCGCGCACCTCGAGGAGAACGTGGCGGCCGCCGCCGTCCGGCTCTCACCGGCCGAGGTTACGGCACTCGACCGCGCAGCGTGACCGTGCTGCCATGACGACGGCCCGGTTCCCTTGCGGGGACCGGGCCGTCGAACGTGCGCGGCCTCACCGCGACGGCACGAAGAAGTCGCCGTAAGCGGGCTCGTCCGGCAGCGAACGCTCCGCCGCCATCACGGCGATCTCGCGAGGCGATCGGAGGCCGCGTCGGCGCCACTGGTCCGGGTCGGTACGCAGCACCTCGAGCACCGCACGCAGCGGGGTCACGAGCGGACCTCCGGGCGCCGGGTGACCGCCGGCGCGAGCGGGAGCAGCAGCGTCCGGAGGACCGGCGGGGCGACGTCGGCCCCGACGTGGGACGTGGCGGGGACGGGCGGGTGCGGGATCCTCATCGGTGCTCCTCGGTCGGGGTCGCTCCACGGCGACGATCCAGACGCTACGGTCGCGCGACACCACGGCACGTGTCCCCCCGAGGACCATCTCCCTGGCAGGGTCAGGGACCGACGAGGGTGTCCCCGGCAGAGGCACGCGACCCGCGACACGGCAGACGTACCGTGCCGGGAGAGGCGACCCACGCCTCCCGGCGGTGGCCCCGCCGGCCGCGTCCCGCACGGAGGAACCCATGACCACGACCGACCCGAGCACCCGCACCGCCGGCACCGTGCCCACCTCGACCCGCGCCTTCCTCGCCCAGGCCGGCCGCTCGATCCGCGACGAGGACGCGTTCGTCGCCCTCGACGTCCCGCTCGCCCCGCTGCGCCCGCACGACCTGCTCGTCCGCGTCGAGGCCGTGTCCGTCAACCCGGTCGACACGAAGAGCCGTCACGGTCTCCGCTCGGGCACGAAGCAGCTCGGATGGGACGCATCAGGTGTCGTCGAGGCGATCGGCTCCGCGGTGACCCGCTTCGCCGTCGGCGATGCCGTCTGGTATGCCGGAGCACTCGACCGGCCAGGGACCAACGCCGAGCTGCACGTCGTCGACGCGCGGATCGTCGGTCGCCGTCCCACATCGCTCGACCACGCCGCGGCCGCGGCACTCCCACTCACCGGCATCACCGCATGGGAGACGCTCTTCGAGCGGTTCCGTCTGACGGAGCAGAGCACCGGCACGCTGCTCGTCGTCGGAGCCCCCGGAGGTGTCGGCTCGGTACTCGTGCAGCTGGCGAAGGCGCGCACCGGACTGACGGTCGTCGGCACGGCCGGACGCCCCGAGAGCCGCGAGTGGGTGACCACCATGGGCGCGGACCACGCGGTCGACCACCGCGACCTGGTGCGGAACGTCCGGGCGGTCGCGCCCGAGGGTGTGCGGTACGTCTTCACGGCGCACTCGGCCGGCAACGTCCAGGCCTTCGCCGAGCTGCTCCGACCGTTCGGCGAGGTGACCGCCATTGACGACCCGCGTGGCCTCGACCTGTACCCGCTCAAGCGGAAGTCCGTCGCCTGGCACTGGGAGCTCATGTTCACCCGGTCGTCGTTCGGCACGCCCGACATGAGCGAGCAGGGACGGCTCCTCGACGCACTCGCGGACCTAGTGGACGCCGGTCGCGTGCGGTCCACCGTGACCTCGGTGGTGCAGGGGTTCGACGCGGAGGGCTTGCGGGAGGCACATCGACAGGTGGCCGGCGGGACCACGATCGGGAAGGTCGTGGTCTCGCGCTGAGGATGCCCGCCGTCAGGCGGGCAGCGAGTCGGCGAGACGTGCGAGCCGCTCAGCCGACCGCTCGTCCGCACCGCGCCAGACAAGCAGAATGTCGCCGTCCGGGCCGGGCACCGCGAACCGGTGGTAGGCGAGCACGAGGTGACCGACCAGAGGGTTGTCGAAGCCGACGAAGCCGCTCGGGCCGACGTCGCCCGGCTCGGCCCAGAGCCGGGCGAAGTCCGCGCTGCGTGCAGCGAGTTCTCCGACCAGTTCGACGAAACCACGGTCTTCGTCGTGCTCGTCGAGCGACCGCCGGAGCTCAGCGGCGAGCCGGGAACCGATCGGCGTCGCGTCGGCCGGGTCCGGTGCCACTCGGAACAGCGGGGCACCGTCGGGCTGCAGGAAGGCCGCGCGCGCCAGGTTCGTCCCGGGCCGGAACGACGGGTGCACAGCGTGCAACAGGTCGTTGGCGACGTGGACCGTGAGGTGCCGGTCGTACACCGCTGCCGGCACGGTGCGCCAGGGCAGGACGAGCCTCGCGAGCAGTACCAGCCGGTGGTCGGCGTCATCGTCCGTGCTCACGTACCGGAGCGTACGGCCGGCCCGGGAGGACGACGTGTCCCCGGCAGGGACACGTTCCGGCGAGGCAGAGATGTGGTCATTCGACGGATGCTGCGGAAGCGGCGGGAACGCCATCGTGGAGACACGGTCCCCGAACGTCCGCGGGGAACGCTGGCCCGACCCGGGAGGCTCCGTGACCCCTACGTCCGCACATCTCGGCGCCTACCTCCGGGCGCGTCGGGCGCTCGTCCGTCCGACCGACGTCGCGATCATCGCCTCCCGGACCCGACGCGTCCCGGGCCTCCGACGCAGCGAGGTCGCGCAGCTCGCCGGCATCAGCCAGGAGTACTACCTCCGACTCGAACAGGGGCGCGACCGCCGGCCCTCGCACCAGGTGCTCACCGCGATCGGACGAGCCCTCCTGCTCGGCCCGGTGGCGGTCGAGCACATGCACCGTCTCGCGCGGCTCGACGACGACGCCCCGTTCCCCGCGACCGCAAGCGCTCCGGTGCTCGAGGGACTGACCGGCCTCGTCGACGGGTTGACCGACCTGCCGGCACTCGTCGTCAGTGCCGAGCAGGACGTCCTCGCCGCGAACCTGCTCGCGCAACTGGTCCGCCCCCGGCTGCTGCCCGGGAGCAACCTCCTGTTCGAGCACTTCTCGACGCGAGGGCGCGCGGATGCCGTCGCGTGGACGGACGACGCCCACCGTGCTGTCGCCAACCTGCGGTTCCACGGCGACCCGAGGAGCGCGCGCTACCAGGAGGTCGTCGGCACCCTGGCGATCCGCGACGAGACGTTCCGGAGCCTGTGGGCTCGTCACGACGTCGAGCGACAGGTCACCTGGCCCGTGCGGATGCGATTCGGGACATCCGGCCCGCTCGACTTCGTCTGCCATTCGCTGACCGTCCCGGGCGGCAGCGGCCAGTCGCTCATCACGATGACGGCAGAGTCCGGCACCGCAGGTGCTCGGTTCCTGCAGCGGGCCAAGGAGCGCTTGCAGACGGTGACCGCTCCTGGCGCTGAGCACGTCGCGTGAGCGGAGAGAACGCCGCTGGGAACTCACTCCGTGGGGTCGGAGGGCCCGAGGACACCCATCAGTTGGGACCGGCGGCTGATGCCGAGCTTCGTGAACGCGCGGGACAGGTGGGCGGCGACCGTGCGGTGGGACAGGTACACCTCGTCCGCGATCTGCCGGTTGGTCCGTCCGGTCGAGGCCCATGCGGGACACCAGGAGTTCCTGCGGCGTGAGCAGGTCCGCAGCCGTCGGCCGTGCCTGACCGCGGGCCGGCAACCCGCCCGCTGCGCGCAGTTCCGTCCGCGCTCGCACTGCCCACGAGCGGGCGCCGATGCCGTCGAACAGCCGAACGGCCTCCGCGAGCTGTTCACGCGCATCGACGATCCGTCGGACTCGACGGAGCCGTTCGCCCAGGTGGAGTCGTGCCACGGCCAGGTCGAACGGCACGGTGCTCGGTGCCCCGGACCCGACAGCGGCCCACAGGTGCTCCAGCGCCTCGCCGTCGTCGACCGCCAGCAGCCCTCGGGCACGCACGACGAGCAACCGCAGGTGCGCGGAGTCGGTTGCGTCCACGACCGGCTCCGCGTCGTCGAGCCACCGGAGCACCGGGGCGACGTCCCCGACCCGGAGTGCGGACTCGACGAGGTCGGCACCGGCCCACAGTGCGATCGGGCGATTCACTGCGGTTCGCGCGTGGTGTGCGAGCGCGTCCTCGTGACGCCCCTCGTCAACCGCGAGGAGTGCCTCCGCCCAGGCAGCGGTCGCGACGATGCGCGCGAACTCCCGAGCCACCGGGATGCGCGTGAGTGCGTCGAGACGAACCCGGGCAGCGTCCCGGTCGCCAGCACGAGCCAGTGCCCGAGCAGCCTCGGCGAGCGCCATCCCGGTGACCACGGGCAGTTCCAGCTCCTCGCTGAGGCGCTCAGCGCGGTCGGCGTCGGCCAGTCCGTCCCGCAGGTGGCCCGCCGTGATCCGTGGAGCGGCACGTCCGCAGAGCGCAGTCGCCTCGTCACTCGTCCGTGCAGCCTCGTGGAAGAGGCGAACACCCGCTGTCCAGCACCGATCCGACAGCGCCATGTCGCCGGATTCCTCGGCAGCGAAGGCGAGGCAGTTGACGATGACGCCGTCGGTCGCTTGCGCGCGATCGAGGAACCGGTCGACCGTCGCTTCGTCGAGACGCCGCCCGGTCCGCACGAGCGCCAGGGCGACGTCGGCGAGCACCGCGTCGTCCTGGTCCCCGTGCCCAGGTACCGTGCGCTCGACGGTCGACGCGACCAGTTCCCGGACACCGTCCGACTCCTGGTGGATGTAGCACTTTGCCGCCGCCCACAGCAGGACTTCGGCACGCTCCGTGGCGTCGGACCGGGTGTCGGCGAAGGCGACGAGTTCCCCCGCGCTTCGACCTCGGTGGTCCGCGGTCATGCTCAGCATCCACTCGGCGCGTGCGAACCGGTGCTGAACCCGGGAGTCCGAGAGCTCGGCGAGCGGCTTGGCGCGGGTCAGGAGCACGGACGCGTCGCTCGAGACGCCCGCTCGTCGGGCAGCCTCCGCCGCTTCCACCAACCGGTTCGCCTGGTGGGTGGGGTCAGGAGAGAGGTCTGCCGCGCGTCGCCATGCGATCGCGGCCTCTGCAGGCGCCCCCTGTCGGAGGGCCGCCTCGGCGACGCCGACGAGCTCCGCTGCGACGGACTCGTCGAGGCCGACCGTCGCTGCAGCACGGTGGAGGGCACGACGGTCCGGGGCGCGGACCGCTCCCGCGAGGACGCGATGGGCTGCACGGCGCCGGACCGGGCCCGCAGCGTCGTAGTGCGCGGAACCGACCAGAGGGTGATGGGGAGCGACCCGGTCCCCGTCACGCCGCACGAGTCCTTGGCGCTCCAGAGTTGCGAGGTCACCGGGCGCGAGGCCGGCCGCTGACACGGCTTCCTCGAGCTCCCGTATCGTGGCGTCCTCGCCGGCTGCCACCAGGAGCAGCGCGTCCTGCGCTCCCTGCGGGAGGACTCGGACGCCGTCGAGGAGCCGCCGCTTCAGGTGCGCGGACATCCGTTCGGGGCTTCCCGACAGCGCCCTGCCCGCGCCGTCGGCGGAGAACTCGAGCAACGCCAGTGGGTTGCCGTACGACTCCCGCTGGACTCGTGAACGTTCCTGCTCGGGCAGGTGGCCTGCTACCTCGGAGAGTAACCGGGCCGCAGCGGCGTCGTCGAGCGGCCCGAGACGGATGACGGTCGGGAACGAGTCCGCCGGGTCCGGCGACTGCTCCGTCCTCCTCGAGGCGGCGACGAGCAGGACCCGGAGCGCGGGCAGGCGCGGAGCCGCGAAGAGCAGCGCGTCCACCGACGTCCGGTCCATCCAGTGCAGGTCGTCGACGAAGAGCACCACCGTGCCGTGGGCACTTGCTTCCTCCAGGAGTCCGAGGACGGCGACCCCGAGCACGAGGCGGTCCGGTGCCGGTCCGCTCGTCCGGCCGAAGGCGACTTCGAGCGCGGACGCCTGTCGTTCCGGGAGGGCGTCGATGTACGCCGTGAGCGGGGTGAGCAGCTCGTGCAGCGCTCCGAACGCGAGGTCCGTCGCGCTCCTGACGCCGCGCGCTCGCAGGACGAAATCCCCACGTCCTCCGGCGACCACAGCCGCGTCTGCCAGGAGCGCGGTCTTCCCAATGCCGGGCTCCCCCTCGACGAGGACTGCGCTGCCCTGACCGGCACGCGCAGCGTCGAGCGCGTCCGTGATCAGTCGGGCCTCGGCGTCGCGGCCGACCAGTCGGTGGATGCGTTCGGGCACGTGCAGAGCTTACGTCCGGTCGGGCCGAGACTGAGCGAGTCCGAGGTGGTGGCGCGACTCAAGCCTGGACGGGACCGCGACGACGACTGGCGGGGAGCGCTGGCAGCACCGAGGAGACGACCACGAGCCCCGTCGAGAACACGGCCACGGCGCCGAGCAGCGCCATGGGGAAGATCGGCCGCGCTCCGGGGTACTCCCCGACGAGCACCGCCCACTCGGCGGTGACCGCGACGGCGACCACCGCCGCGGCGACCAACGTCCCCGTGACCCCGAGGACGAGTCCCTCGAGCGCCGCGACCCGGACCGGCAGGCCAGGCGAGGCGCCGATGGCCCTGAGTTGGTCGCGTTCCCGGGCACGGTCTCGGGCGGCCATCGCCGCGGTGGCCGCCGCCCCGATGGCAGCCAGGAGCACCGGGCCGCTGAGGACGAGCACCGTTGCCCCGGCCCCGCCGGGCGTATCGGCACCGATGGCACTCGCCGCGGTCCGCTGCCCGCCGACCAGCGCGGTGGGCAGTCCGACCGCCACCAACAACGCGGCAAGCGTCGTGTCGCTTCGTGTCGACGACCACCGCACCGCTGCGCGCGCCAGCCCGAAGGCCACGGAAGCCCCGGTGGGCACGATGGCGGTCCAGACCCGCACGGCGGGTGTGCCGACGGTGCGGCCCAGCACGGCCACCGCCGCGACCAGCACCGGGCCGATCAGGAGCGCTGGGGCTGCTCCGTCCGGGATCGACGCTGGCACCCCGGCGAGCATGCTCCCTGCGAGCGCCACGAGCAGGACGGCGACCGTGGCTCGGACGGCGGCTGAGCGACGGCTCACCGTCGGAGCCCCGAGCCCCGTTGACGGCGAGGTGGCTGCCGCACGCCTGCTGCCCGACGCACCGGCGAGGATCGCAGCTCCAGCCGTGACCACGACGACCACGAAGGCTTCACCCCAGGACGGCGCCACCCGGACGTCGGCAAGCCCGTTCGAGTCGAGGAGTGCCGCGGACACCGCTGGCGGAACGACGCCCACGGCCACGGCCGTACCGGCGACCGCGCCGGCCGTCGACACCAGGGCCGTCTGCAGGAGCATCGTCCATCGGACTCCGCGGGGCGTGACACCGGCGAGCTGCCAGAGCCCGTAGGTCCGGTCGAGGAGCGCCGCCGTGAGCCTGACGATGGCCGAGACGACCACCAGGACGGCGATGAGCGCGAACGCTGCCGTCGTGCCTGCGATGGACAACATCGCCAGACCCCGAACGTCCGGGGTCTCCAGCCCGCCCACGACGAGCGTGCCGGGGACCGACCCGGCGATCGCGGCCACAGCACAGACCGCGAACAACCCGCACCAGACCCGCCACGACGACCGGAGGTCGGCGACGGCCAGCTGTGCGGTGATCATGCCGGATCCGCCGCGTGCTCGACGGCGGCGAACAGGCCGTCCACGTCCGGACGGATCAGGTCCGCGTGCACGAGGCCGTCGCGCAGGACCAGGGCACGGTCCGCGCGGGCCGCTGCGGCGAGGTCGTGCGTCACCATCACGACCGACCGCTCGCCCGCTGCGGTCCGGCGGAGCAGGTCGAGCACCCGCGCACCCGCGACGGTGTCGAGTGCGCCCGTGGGTTCGTCGGCGAAGACGACCTCAGGACGGGCGACGAGCGTGCGGGCGATGGCGACCCGCTGCTGCTGGCCGCCGGACATCGCGTCCGGCCGCTGGTCCGCCGCGTCGAGCAGTCCCACCGCGTCCAGTGCGGCGTCGACCGTCCGCCGGTCCGCCGGACGCTTCGCCAGTCGTGCCGGCAACGCAACGTTATCCCGCGCGGTCAGGGCGGGGAGCAGGTTGTACGACTGGAAGACGAACCCGACCCGCCCGCGGCGGTACCGGGCCGAGCGTTGCCGCGAGAGACCGCGGAGGTCGACACCGTCGAGCTCGACCACACCCCGCAGCGGCGTCTCGAGCCCGGACAGGCAGGCGAGGAGCGTGCTCTTGCCGGAGCCGCTCGGCCCCACGATGGCGAGCATCTCCCCGCGGTCGACCTGCAGGGACACCCCGCGCAGGACGGGACGTCCCTGGCTGGCGGGCGTCGGGTAGGCGTGCTCGAGGTCGCGAGCGCGCACGATCGGTTGGTGGTCCGGGTGTGGCTGCACCGCGGCAGGCTAGTCGGCGACTGGCGTGCCCAGCCTGCCCCCGGTGGGGGCACCTTCCACGTCGGCGTCGCTCGTCGACGAGTCCGGTTCGGGCGCCGTCGTCCGCCGAGCGCGGTCGACCAGCTCGGTGAGTTCGCCCAGCACGGCGAGCGCCTGCGCATCCGCGCGGTCCGGGTCGACGAGTGCGATCGCCCGCTCGGCGTCAGCCAGAGCGTCCTCCACCGCCCCCGTCCCGAGCAGCGCCTCGGCACGCTGCCGCAGGGCCCGGGCCGCACCGGTGTCCCACGACATCCCGGCAGCGATGCCGAGCCCGGTGTCCGCGGCGTCACGGGCCTCGTCCCACCGGCCGAGCGCGTTCGCCGACTTCGCGATCTCCTCGAGTGCCACCGCCCGGGTGAAGGCCACGCCGGCTTCGTCCTGGGGTGCCCGGTCCAGGTCGTCGAGCACCGCGCGGAAGGCGTCGATCGCCTCCTCGTGGCGCCCGAGCAGGTGGAGCGCCGCACCGGCCATCGACCGGCACTGCACGAGCGCGGCGTCGTCCCCGGCGCGCTCGTTCCCGTTGATTGCGGACTGGATGTGGGGCAGGGCGAGCACCGGCTGCCGGAGGGCGAGGTGCGCCCAGGCGACGTGGTACTCGGCGTTGGCGACGACCAGGTCGTCGTCGACGGTCTCCGCCGCGGCGAGCCCTGCGGTCGCCAGTTCGAGGGCTCCGTCCCGGTCACCCACCTCCATGAGCGCGGCCCAGGTCTGCAGCCCGAGGAGGCGGGACTCGGCCGCCCGGTCGCCGATCACACGAGCGGCGTCGACCGCCCGCCCGAAGAGCGCGTACCAGCGCCCCCACGCCGGCCAGAGGTTGGAGAACCACTGCAGCTCGCCGGCCACCCGGACGAGCGCCGCGGGGTCGGGACCGGCTGCGAGCGTGCGGAACGCGGGCCACCAGTGGTCGACCTCCCCGACGATCCAGCGCCTCGCCACCTCCGGCGTCGTGATGTCGGACGCGGGACCGGCGTCGGGGGCGAAGCAGCGTGCCGCGTCGGACAGCCTGCCGAGCACCGCGGCGTGGAGACGAGCCCGCCGCCCCGCACGTGCGTCTCCCCCGTCCTCCGCGTCGAGCTGCCCGCGGCCGAACGCCCGGAGCAGGTCGTGCACGCGGTACCGGTTCCCGCCGCGGGGCTCGACGAGACCGAGGTCGACGAGGTCCTCGAGCGCGTCCTCTGCCGTCGCTGTGTCGAGCCCTAGGGCAGCCCCGCCGGTCCAGGCGTCGAAGGTCGACCCGTCGATGACGGACAGAGACCGGAACACGCGGGCTGTCCGTTCCGGGAGCTGCCGGTAGGAGACGACGAAGGCGGCCTCGACAGAGCGGTCACCGTGGTGGAGGACCCCGAGCCGCGCGTCCTCCTCGGCCATCGCCCGGAGGAACCGGTCGAGGTCCGCTCCCGGAGCTGCCACCCGACTACCGGCGATCCGCAGTGCGAGCGGGACGCCGGCGCACCGGTCGACCAGGGCGGACAGCGACGGGTTGCCTGCGGCGTCGGGGACGATGCGCTCGAGCAGGGACACGCCGTCCCGGTGTGCGAAGGGCCCGACCGTCACCCGGAGCCCCGCGTCCAGACCGGCGAGCAGCCGTCGCGCGGTGACGAGCACCGGGGCAGACGGGCCGCTCGCCTGCACCACCGGTCGCACCTGCGCCTCGTCCGCCGCGTCGTCGAGGAGCACTGCATGACCGCGCTCGTCGCGGAGCGCCCGCCACCGTGCGGCGGCCGCGTCGAAGTCGGTCGGTGCGTCCTCCGCTCCGTCCGTCGCGATCGAGATGAGACGGCGCAGCACGTCGAGCGGGGACAGCGGCGACGTCAACTGCCCTCCGAGGTCCACGTGCAGCCAGGTGCCGCCGCGCACGCGGAGCGCCTCCGCCGCCAGCGTGCTCTTGCCGACGCCGGGGCCGCCCGACACGACGACCACCGCCTGGTGGTCGTTGTTCAGTCGGTCGAGGATCTGCCGGAGTTCGGACTCTCGGCCGGTGAAGTCGTCGACGGGGTCGGGCGCGGCCGTCGTCGTTGTCCGCCGCTGCCGGCCGATGCCGAGCAACGCGTCCCGGTCGGCGCGACCGACGTCGAGCGCCGACGCGATCGCCTCGAGCGTGGCACGCTGCGGGCGACGTGCTACGCCCCGCTCGATGTCCCCGATCGTGCGCACGCCGACCCCGGCCCGGTCGGCGAGGTCGGCGAGGGTCAGGCCTGCCTCTGCGCGCATGCGGCGGAGGACCGCTCCGTCGGTCGGTGCGGTCACGGTCTCCTCGATTCCTGCCTGCGTTCTGCATGGTGCGGACGCCGGCCGACTGGTGGGCTGTTCATCGTCATCTTGCAGCACCGGAGACAGGTGCCGCACCGCCGACGAGAGGGAGCGCCGCAATGCCGACCACCGCGACACCGCTGGGCGAGTACCTCCGGGCGCGCCGAGCCCTCGTGCAGCCGACGGACGTCGGGATCGTCTCGCTGACACCCCGCCGCGTCGCGGGTCTCCGTCGCGACGAGGTGGCGCAGCGCGCCGGGATCAGCCAGGAGTACTACCTGCGACTGGAGCAGGGACGAGACCGCCAGCCGTCCGACCAGGTGCTGCTCGCGCTCGGTCGTGCACTGCGGTTGGACGGCGCGGCCGTCGACCACATGCGCCGCCTTGTCCGCATCCAGACGGGCGAGCTCACGCCGGACGCCCCCGCGTTTCCCGGCTCGGCGACGACGGCGCTGGCCGGCCTGCTCGACCAGTGGACCGGCACGCCCGCTTACGTCATGGACGGCAACCAGGACGTCCTCGTCGTGAACCCGCTTGCACGAGCGATGACCGGCGGGGCACTGCGCCCGGGCGTGAACCTGCCGTTCGCCGTCTTCTCCGCGGCCGCCCGGGCCGCGATGGAGGACTGGCCGGAGGCGGCCGAACGCACCGCGGCGACGCTGCGGTACGGGAGTGATCCGCGGGACCGCCGCCTGCAGGAGATCGTCGGCACGCTGTCGATCCGTGACGAGGAGTTCCGGAGACTGTGGGCGCGACACGACGCGCGCCCCTACCTGAACGGCTCCATCGAGCAGGAGGTGCACGGGCACGGCCCCGTCACCCTCCGGTGTCAGACGCTCGAGATCCCCGGCGCCCGACGACACGTGCTCACGGCCTTCCACGCTCCCGCCGGCTCGCACGCGGCCGAGGTGCTCGCCGCGCTGCGGGAGGAACTGACAGCGCAGCGGAGGGTGGCCGTGTGACGCCGTCCCCCGTCGGGAAGGGGTCAACCGGCGGGACCGGTGAGGTCTTCGCGCAGTGCGGCGAGCTCGCGCTGCAACGCGTCCAACCGCGCAGGACGCACCCGCGCCGGCAATGCCTCCAGAGCGCGTTCCACGTCACGGAGTGCGTCGTCCCGGCGTCCCAGTGACGTCAGGACGGCGGCGCGGGTGCGCAGCAGCAGCCCGAGCGACGTCCCGGTGTCGAGCGGGACGGCGGCGAGACCGGCGTCGAGGACGTCGAGTGCGTCGTCCGCCTCGCCTGCGGCGAGGAGCGACGTGGCCAGCTCGGCGCGCGCGAGGGCCTGCGCGTACCGGACGCGCTCGTCCACCGGGTCGAGGCCCGCGACGATGCCCGCGACGGTCGTCCGGAGCTCCGCGACCGACTCGGCGTGCCGCCCCTGCGCACGGAGGACGACCCCGAGCAAGCCGCGGGCCTGGTGCAGGAAGACCGGGTCGGGATCGGCCTCGAAGCCCACGACCGCGGCGCGCACGTGCGCCTCGGCGGCCTCGGTCTCACCGAGCTCCAGCGCCGCCCACGCGACGTGGTAGTGGCCCCACGACACGAGGTGCCCGACGCCCGATCGTTCAGCCGCGCCGAGGGCCTCCGCCGCGTGCCGTGCCGCGAGGCGGTGGTCCGCCCGCTCGATGTGCGCCGCCCAGGCGAGGTGACCGCCGATGGCGGACGCAGCGGCGTCGTCCCCGGTCGCGCTCGCGGCGTCCTGCGCGAGCAGGTCGAGTTCGTACCACCTGCCCCAGTCCGGCCAGAGGTTCGCGACCCACTGCAGCACGCTCGTCAGGGTCAGCACGGTCTCGTGGCGTCCGTCGGCCGCCGCGCGCTGGAACGCCGGCCACCAGTGGTCGACCTCGGCCACGACCCAGTCCCGTGCCGCCTGCTGGTCCGCGTCCGGCCGGGACACCGGGGCCCTGCCGGGGACGACGAACGCCGACCCCGCAGCGAGCAACCGGTCGAGCAGCCACCGGTCCAGGCGTGCGCGGACCGCTGCCTCGGCGGTCGAGTCCTCGCGGAGCCGGTCGGAGGCGAACAACCGGATGAGGTCGTGCACCCGGTAGCGGTCGGCACCCCGCTGTTCGACGAGCCCGAGGTCCACGAGCTGTTCGAGGCGTTCCTCGGTGTCGCGCGGGTCGTCGGCGAGTGCCGCCGCGACGACCTGTGCGTCGAAGGTGACCCCGTCGAGGGCTGCGGTCGTGCGGAACACCGCCGCCGTCGGCGGGTCGAGGTCGTCGTGGGAGACCGCGATCGCCGCCGCGACGGACACGTCCCCCGCGACGAGCAGCGCCAGACGACGGTCGGCCGAGCGCAGCCGGACGACGAGGTCGGCGGCGCTGGTCGCCGGTCGGCTCGCGATCCGGTTCGCCGCGACCCGGAGCGCGAGCGGGAAGCCGTCGCACAGGGCTACGAGCTCCGCGACCGAACCGTCGTCGCGCTGCCCCGGCGGGATCACGTGTTCGAGGAGCAGCCGTGCGTCCGCCGGTGCCAGCACGTCGAGGGCGACCCGTTCGGCGTCGAGTCCCGCGAGCGACCGGCGCGAGGTGGCGACGACGGTCACCCGGCCCTCGACGAGGACGGGCCGCACCTGGTCCTCACCGGAGACGTTGTCGAGGTGGACGAGGACGCGCTCGTCCGCGGCGACCTCGGCCCATCGGGCACGGGCGGCCGCGAGCGTCCCCGGCGGGTCCCCGGGGTCGCACTGCCGGAGGACGCGCTGCAGGACCTCCAGCGCGGTCGAAGCGGGTCGGCCGTGACCCGCGAGGTCGACGAAGACCCGCCGCCCCTGCCCGGCGGCACGCGCGAACGCCTCGGTGACGAACGAGGTCTTGCCGATCCCGGGTGGGCCGGACACGACGACGACACGGACGGGATCGGGTGCACCGGTCGCCGGGGACCGGTCGAGGAGTCCGACGAGTCGGTGCAGCTCGGCACCGCGGCCGGTGAAGTCGACGACCCGCGCCGGCCGGAAGTCGGTGCGGCCACCGTCCGGTCCAGGCGCCACCAGCGGAGCGCGGAGCCAGCGGCGTGCCGCGTCGTCGAGCCCCAGCCCGGACACCAGGGCCTCGACGGTGCGCGGCTGCGGGTGCAGGCTCTTGCCGCGCTCGATGTCGCTGATCCCGCGGACGCTCACACCGGACCGCTCAGCGAGTGCCTCGAGCGTCATGCCGGCCGCCAGTCGCAGCGTGCGGAGCCGCGTTGCGAGTTCCGAACCGCCCACGACGTTCCTCCCGGTCACTGCCAGTTTAATGGGCGCGCTGGCTCAGTCGAGGGTGGTGCGGTGC
This sequence comes from Curtobacterium sp. SORGH_AS_0776, assembly GCF_031453355.1. Classification (NCBI taxonomy): domain Bacteria; kingdom Bacillati; phylum Actinomycetota; class Actinomycetes; order Micrococcales; family Microbacteriaceae; genus Curtobacterium; species Curtobacterium sp. SORGH_AS_0776. Next base: position 1,479,198 of record NZ_JAVIYU010000001.1, on the reverse strand, counting down.
GGCTCCTCGTCCTCCCCGCCCCGGGGCAGCAGGTCGGGGAACTCCGAGGGTGCGTGCGCCCTGCCGGGCGTGCACAGCGCGACGGCCGACGCCTCCAGTGTCGAGCGGTTCCCGTGATCCGGCCACCGAGCGGCCATCTGGGCCACGAACGCGGACGGGTCCGTGCTCGTGGCGAGCACCGCCTCGACGTCCTCGAGGTAGCGCCGGAGGTCGTCGACCTGCGGTCCCGCCGCGTCGGACGCCGCGTCCGGGTGCCGGTGCCCCGCGACGACCCAGGCAGGGCGCAGTGCCTCCACGAGGTCGAGCGACCGCCACCACCGACGCCGGGACGCGCCGTCGGTGCCGATCAGCCACGGGTGCACGCGGTTGTACACGAGGTCGCCGCCGACCAGCGCGTCGAGGTGCCGGACGGAGACCACACTCGTGGGGCGCCCACCGACCTCGCCGACGTCGAACAGCTGCAGCGTGTGCCCCTCCAGGTCGACGGCTCCGGCGGGGGCCGGGGTCGGGAGTGTCACCGTCGTCGGCAGACGGCCCGGGAAGAGCGTCTCCCACCGGGAGCGCAGCACGGGTGCGGTGTGCGCACGCGCCTGCTCCGCCACGTCGGCGACAGCGATGGCCACGGCGTCGGGGAACGCCCGGAGCACCTGCCCGAGTCCGAAGAAGTGGTCCGCCTGCCCCTGCGTCACCACGACCGCGCGGAGCCGCTTCCCCGTCCCGCGGATCCACGCGACGAGGTCGTCGGCCTCGTCCACCGTCATGAGGGCGTCGACGAGGACGGCGTCGCGCTCACCGGCGATGAGCGTCGCGGTCGTCGGCGACCAGGTCGCGGTCCCGGTTCCGTCGAGACCGGTCCGCGCGATCGGCCGGTAGCCGCCCAGCCAGACGTCCATCGTGAGCGGCGGCAGGACGCGCCCACCGGCGGCACGCAGGCGTTCGGCGAGCCAGTTCCCCACTCGCTCCCGGTCGGCCGGGGAGCGGCTCGCGAGCCCTTCGGTGCTCCACGTGACGAGACTGCCCGCGCCGTCCTGCGACACCCGCACGACAGCGTCGAGATCGTCGATCGCCGACCCGCCGGGGACCCGCGCGCGGTACGCGACGATGCCGTCCGGACCACCGCTGGAACGTTCCTCGACGACGCCCAGGTCCGCCGACGACCGGCGGACCCAGCGGCTCTCGCCGGGCACGAGGACCTCGACCGATCCGCCGGCGCTGACGTGCGCGTCGGCGAAGTCCACGAACCGGGACCACACCTCGGTCGGCGTCGACGCGAACCTGGCCGCGACCGTGACGTGCGCGCGTCGTACCGGTGTTCCCTGCACGGCTCTCCCTCCGGACTCGCCAGACGGTACGGAACCGGGGAGCCCCGAGGGTGTCCCTGCCGGGGACAGTCGGCGCGCTTCGGCCCCACGGATGCGCCAGGATCGACAGGGGCGCCCACGCCGGTGCCGACGAGGACGAAGAGAGGACCGGTCGTGAGCACAGCTTCGCCGCTGGGCGACTACCTCCGCGCACGGCGCGCGGCGACCCGCCCCGAGGACGTCAGCGTCCGGTCGCTGACGCGGCGCCGGGTCCCCGGCCTCCGCCGTGACGAGGTGGCCCGACTCGCCGGTATCAGCCAGGAGTACTACCTCCGCCTCGAGCAGGGCCGCGACCGCACGCCGTCCGACCAGGTCCTGCAGGCGCTCGCGCGCGCGTTCCGCCTCGACGACGCGGCGGCGCAGCACATGGCACGGCTGAGCACGGCACAACCCTCCGACATCGCGGCGGCCGAGGCCGCGGTCTCCACCGAGGCGATGTCGGCGATCCTCGACTCATGGGCGAACACGCCCGCCTACATCATCAACTCGCGGCACGAGGTGGTGCTCTCGAACGCCCTCGCGCGGTGGGTCGTGCCCCTCGGACTCGAGGTCGGGATGAGCATCCCGGAGGTGGTCTTCACCCGACCCGAGGTCCGGGCCCTGCCGACCTGGCCGGCGCTCGCCGACCGCACCGCCCGCCGCTTGCGCTTCTACGGCGACCCGTACGACGAGCATCTCCACGCGACCGCGGCCCGGCTCGCCGCGCTCGACCCGGTGTTCCGCGACCTGTGGAATCGACACGAGGTCGACCCCTACTACGACGGCGACGTCCGGCCGTTCGTCGAGGGGTACGGCCAGGTCCCGCTGCGCCACCAGACGTTCGTCGTGCCGAACACCCCCGGCTACCTGCTCTGCGCCTACCACGCGGTCCCGGGGTCGACGAGCGCCGAGGCGCTCGAGCACCTGTCGCGACGCATCTCCGGCGAGGCCGCGAGGGTCTGAGCGGCCGCACGTCGGACGGGAGGCGCGTGGCGGTGCCGCCACGCGCCTCCCGTCCGTTCCTCATCCCTTCCGGAGGAGCCGCTCCAGCCAGCTGGTCCGTGCGGCCGTGGCCGCTCGGGAGACCGCAGCCGCCGGGACGATCTGGTCGAACCCGTGGAAGCCGCCTGACCAGACGTGCAGCTCGGCCGATCCGCCGGCGGCCCAGATGGCCGACGCGAAGGCGACGTCCTCATCACGGAGGAGTTCCGCGGATCCGACGTCGATGAACGCGGGTGGGAGGTGCGACAGGTCGGTCGCCAGCGACGGGGACGCGTAGATCGACGCTCCTTCCGTGCCACGGCGGGCGCCCAGGTAGGCGTCCCACGCGGTCTCGGTGCTGGTCCGGTCCCAGGTGCCGGCGGAATCGTCGTGGTGGCTGGATACGGTGTCGTTGCGCTCGTCCAGGAGGGGGTACATGAGGACCTGCCCGAGCACGTCCGGGCCCTTCCGGTCCCGCGCCAGCAGCGCCAGGCCGGCGGTCAGACCGGCACCCGCGCTCTCACCCGCGATGACGATCCGAGCGGGGTCGACCCGGAGTTCCGCCGCGTGGTCGGCGGTCCAGACGAGACCGGCGTACACGTCCTCGATCGGAGCCGGATCCGGGTGCTCCGGCGGCCGACGGTACTCGACCGACACGACGACCGCGTCGAACCGTTCGACCCAGTCGAGGTACACCCCGGCTCCGACGAAACGGTCACCGCCGATCAGGCCACCGCCGTGGGTGTGGAAGATCCCGGGCCCGGGACGGGTGTGGTCCGTACGTTCGAAGACCGAGACCGTCAGGTCGGGTGCGCCGACAGGTCCGGGGATCGACCGTACGGTGTGGAGGATCGGCCGACCGGCGATCGTCTCCTCGATCGGCGGAGAGGTGGTCAGCGCCCGGAACGTGTCGACGTCGTCGAGCGTGACGTTCTTCGGGACGAGCCCGTCGAGCACGGGCAGGACGGCTTCGAGCTCGGGATCGAACGGTGGTCTGGGCTGCGATGTCATGTCTGTGCCGCCGTCAGATGATCCGCTCGAGCGGAGCGGTGCCCGCCGGGACGTTGAGCGTCTGCCAGAGCGGGCTGGGCGAGCCGAGCGCGAAGGCCTGGAACTCCGTCCAGTAGTCCTCGATTCCGAGAAGGCGCTTCATGCGTGGGATGGCGAGCGCGTCCGGGCCGGCGTAGTAGTGCACCTTGTCGGTGCGTCCGTCGGTCGCCGCCGTGTACACGACGTCGCCGACGACGGACGGCTCGGAGCCGGACTCCGGGACGTGGTCGAAGAACGCCTGGATCTGAGCGGTGTAAGCGTCCACCTCGATGTCGGGCCCGTCGATCTTGCTGAAGATGCGGGTCGCGTGCTGTCCCGGCAGCACCGCCTTCACCTGCACACCGAAGGGATGCATCTCGACGTTGAGGGCCTCGCTGATCGTCAGCACGGCGGCCTTCGACGCGGAGTACACCGAGGTGTAGGGGTACCCGCCCTCCGCACCGATCGACGCGATGTTGACGACGACGCCGGACTGCTGCGTCCGGAACACGGGCAGGAACGCCTTTGTCAGGGCCAGGAGCCCGAACACGTTCGTCTGGAACTGGCGGTGGATCTGCTCCATGCTCGACGCTTCGAGCGGGCCCATCTGGAAGTACCCGGCGTTGTTGACGAGGACGTCCACACCTCCGAACGCCGCCACGGCGTCGGCAGCGAACGTCGGCGCCGCCGCCTCGTCGTCGACGTCCAGCAGGAGCGTCCGCACGTTCTCGAGCTCGGCGTACAGGCCGAGCTGCTCGGGGTCGCGAACGGTGGCGACCACGTTCCACCCCTCCCGCGCGAACTTCTCGACGGCGGCCTTGCCGAGGCCGGACGACGTGCCGGTGACGACTGCTGTCTTGGTCATGCTGCTGCTCCTAAGTAAGTGTTCACTTGCAATACGTGACGACCCTACGGTGACGGAGCCGGAAGCGCAAGCAACCACTTACTCGCTAGGATTGCCGCATGGTGCGCAGCAGCGAGCAGACGCGGCAGCAGATCCTCGACGCCGCGATCGAGGAGTTCTCGACACACGGCATCGCCGGAGCGCGGGTGGACCGCATCGCCAAGGCCGCCGGAGCGAACATCTCCTCGCTCTTCCGCTACTACGGCAGCAAGGCGCAGCTGTTTGAGGCCGCCTTCGATGCGCTCGCGCTCGGCTCGATCGACGTCGTCCCCTTCGACGCCGAGGACCTCCCCGGCTACACCGGGCGGCTCATGGACCACTACCGCGCACATCCGGAGATCGTGCGGCTGTCCGCCTGGTACCAGCTCGAGCGGCCCGCGGAGGGCGTCCCTGCGCAGGTCGTCGTGTCCGAGCGGAGCAAGCTGGAGCAGATCGAACGCGCCCAGGCGGCCGGCACGATCACCCGGGAGCTGAGCGCCGTCGACCTGCTGAACGTCGTGCTGCACCTCAGCCTCGCCGCCACCGGCACCACGCCGATCCTCGCCGCGACGCCGATCGATCAAGCCGCAGCGCGACGGGCCGCGATGACGGCGGTGGAACGGCTCGTCGAACCGTCCGACCGCTGAGCCTGAGCGGCCGGGCCGTCAACCCAGCGACGACAGGAGCACGAGCTCGTCGGCGTCGGTGCTCCCCGACTCGGCGTCGTACATCACGACGACCAGGCCCTCGCTGCCGACAACGGCGAGCTTCTCCCGCCGCAGGGTGAGGTCGCCGACGGCGCTGTCGTGCACGACGCCGGTCGGACTCCCCACCCGGCTTACGTCCTGGCCGGCCCAGAGCTGACGGAAGCGCTCGCTCTTCATCGACAGCTCACCGATGATCACCTGGAAGCGCGGGTCGTCCTCCTCGGCGCCGGTGTCCGCGCGTAGCTGGGCGACGACGCTCGCCGTGGCCTGGTTCCGGTCCGGGTGCGCGGCCCGGAACCTCGACGGTCAGAACTCCTCTCCGACTGCTGTCGGATCCCACGGGGAAGGGAGGATCCGAATGGGCGCATCGACCCGCTGACGCGCGAAGACACCGGCAGTGGCTCACCCGGTCGTCGACGAGCTACTCGCCTTCGCCCACCAGTCGGCTTCCGGCGGTCTGCAGACGCGCGATGGAAAGTCGGCAGACCACGTCACGCTTCCACACGGATCTGCTGTTTCTGGGAAAGCAGCCCTGGGCCACGTGCACCGTCGCGCCAGTCATCGCGCGTACTCGGTGTTGATTGCTGCCGCAGCGCTGACAGCGCGCCGGCCGGCGATGAAGATCTCCGTCTGCCGAGCGACCTGTCGGCCGAGGTGCTCGGCGGTCTCGATGTCCGACGCGTGCATGGCATCGGGGGCGAGGTCGTTGTGCGTCTGACCGGCGGCACCCTGCCAGAACCCGAGGCGGTTCAGATCGTCCTCGGACTTGTCCGCGAAGTTCCAGCCCGCGGGAAGCGCGAGATTGATCCAGATCATGTGGTGTTGCGCTGCGAGTGCTTGGAAGAACCCAAGCGTGTTCGACTTGTCGCCGCTCTTGGACCCGGAGTTGGTGAAGCCCGCGGCGAGCTTGTCGGCCCACGCGCTCCGGAAGAACCGTCCTCCTGTGAGTTCAGCGAACTTGTGGAATTCGGCCGACGCTCCACCCATGTAGGTGGGCGATCCGAAGACGATGGCGTCTGCTGCGTCAAGAACCTCCCAGTCATCGTCACTCAACCTGCTGACGTCGATGCGGGTGACGCTGGCGCTGCGATCTGCCGCGCCCCGGCCAACCGCTTCGGCGAGCACTGCAGTGTGCCCGTAACCAGAGTGGTAGGCGACGACGATCGATCCCGAGGTATCGGACATGGCGTTCCATTTCAGAGAGGAAGCAACGGCACCCACGAGGCACACGCTGCGTTGATGATTCCGACTACCTCACCGGCAGCACCCGAGCGAGTCACAATCAGCCCGGTTACCCCGAACGTATGACGAGGCGCGGTCGACAGCCTGCTCCTGATGGGGACAGGTCAACCATCCGGACGGTCGTGGAGTCATCTGCAGTTGACGATCTGCGCACCCTGGGCGACAGACGCACTACCGGCCGACGAAGTCGCGCACTTCGGTAATGGCTACGTCGAGTTCCTCGCCGATCCGATCGAAACGTTCGCTGTGGAACGAGGACACGAGCGCGCGCTCCCAGGCGAGCATCATCACGCTTGCGTGCAGCCGGGCCGCCGTCGCTCGATTGCCCACACGGGCGCGTTCCTCACCGGCGGCGGCAAGCGCATCAACCCACATGTCCTGCTGCTGGAGGTGTCGGCGCCGTAGGGCGGGCTCCGACCGGCCCAGACCGATGACCGTCGCCCATCGGTCCGGAGCAGCGCGGACGGAATCGACCGCGACCTGGAACGCCGCACGGAACGCCTCCAGGTCGCTCTCCTCTGCCGGTCGATCGGCCAGGGCATCCGCCACGGCGGAGCTGAGTGACTCGGTTGCCTGCAGCACGGCATCTTCCTTGGTCGGGAAGTACCGGAAGAAGGTCCGCTCGGACACCCCGACGGCTGCGGCGATGGCACTCACCGTGGTGCCGTCGAAACCAACCTCACGGACGAGGCGAACTGCAGCGTCTGTCAGCTCACCCCTGATCGTCTCGCGCATCCGCTCCCGGACACCTTTGGGTCGGGCTTCTCGCTGTTCCATGCCGCCATCGTACGATACAGTCACTTCCTGCCCACATGGCAGCCACTGTCACCAAGTCAGTTTCAGCGAAGGAAGAGTGATGAGCGACACGATCACGATCGGCGAGTACACGATCACAGCACTGCGGGACGGCGACTCCCACCTACCGGCGTCCGCCTACCCCGGAGCGAACTTCTTTGAGCACCCAGACACTCTCGACGCGTCAGGCACCCATCGGATCCGGATCGGGGCACACCTCGTGCAAGGGCCCGCCGGAACGCTCCTCATCGACGCAGGCGCCGGCGAATTGTCCATGCCGTTCCCGGCCGAGCTGGCGGAGCTGAACGGCCTCACGGACCCGCCGAGCCACATGGCGGAAGCAGGCTCGCTCCCCGCCGCACTGGCTGCGGCAGGCGTGAGCCCCGACGACATCTCGAAGGTTCTCGTCACGCATCTGCACCTCGACCACGTCGGCTGGATCATGCACGACGGCAAGCCTTTCTTCCCCAACGCGGAGGTGCACTACGGCGCGGCAGACTGGGCCCCGCTCGTGGAGGGTGCGCCGGATGGTGACCCGACCCGACCGCTGATGGAATCTGCTGCCGCCGCGGGAATCCTGCGGACCTTCGCGCCTGGGACGGCGGAAATCCTCCCAGGCATCACGGTTGCCCACGTTCCCGGGCACACGCCGGGTCACGTGACGATCGAAATCGAGTCCCAGGGGCAGCGAATCCTCTTCGTCGGTGATCTCATCGAGCTTCCGGCCCAGCTCAACGACCGAGGCATCCACTTCATGACGGATCACGATCGGGATCAGGCAGCTGCCGCTCGCGCCGCGCTGTTCGCGCGCGCCAAGGCTGACGGTATCGTCATCGCTGCGGCGCACCTCACCAACCCGACCTTCGGGATCATCACGGCCGACGACACCTGGGCAGACGCATCCAACTCATGACCGAGTGAGGCCTGGGCGCGTCTTCTCGGCGTACCCAGGCCTCGCCGTTCGCCGAAGTGATCTCAAACGCATGAGTCCTCGATCGTGCAGCCGCGCCCACGGTCGCCGCAGGCAGGAGCGGCGGGTTATCCAGGTCACAGGCGATCCACTCGCCGAGGCGCAGCGCGTCAGCTGTATCCGAGTCGCCCTGGACGTCGATGACGTCATCACCCTGATCACGATGGTCGGCGGAGCAAGCCCCCGGGCCCGACGCCGAGGAACCCCGTCACCTTCAGGAAGCGGTCGCCTTCGTTCTCGACGCCATCAGCGTGAAGCAAGACAGTGCGTCGTCGTGCCTTCCGAGCAGATGAAGCGCTGCGCCCGCCGTCGATCAACCTCACTGAGACATGTCGCTCGGGTGCCGGGAAGCGCGATCTGCTCGGCCCCGCTACGTGCTGCGCCGGCGGGGTGCGGCTCACCGCTGAAGATGTTCCCCCCGGGGACATGTGCCGAGCCGCCTTCTTTCGTAGGTTCGACAACAGCGCATGGCGGCAGACGTCACTGCTCCTCAGGGAGGAGCAAGCGTCCGCCGACGCGTCCTGGTCGGGATCGATCCACGGCCCCAGCACCCGCAATCGTCGGAGACACTCATGCACGCTCTTCCACGTCCGCTCGGAGCTCTCGAGCGGATGTACCACCGATTCTCCGAGCTGCACCCGATGCAGTTCGTCGTCGCAGCTCACTTCAAGGGTGCTGTCGAATCCCGGGCGCTGCGACACGCTCTCAGCGCCCTGCAGTCACATCATCCGGCCTTCGGAGCGCGAGTCGTCGAGACCGAAGCTGGACCCGAGATGCGGTCATCCGAGGACCCCATCCCGTTACGGAGCGCAGCAGCCGGCACTGCGTGGGAAAGAGAGGCAGCGAAGGAACTTGCGGACGCCTTCACGCTCGAACCCGACGATCCAACCGCACGAGCCGTTTTCATCGACGACGGCATCGATGGTGAGCGAGGAGCCACGGTGCTGCTCACGATGGTGCACTCGCTTGCAGACGGCCTTTCCGGGGCATCACTCTTGATCGACTTGTCGCGCGCCCTCAACGGCGAAGACCTCGGACCCGAAACACCGTCCGAGTCCCGCGAACAGGCGCTCGCGCGAGTCCCCGAACTCGACGAGGTATTACAGCTCGGCCCGCCTGCGGGTCCCCCGCCACTCGCCCACGACGAGTTGCGCGCGCTGCCCACGTTCCGTCCGTTCGACGGCGCTGAGGCGAAGATCTTCGCGCACACCCTCGATCAGGCCTTCACCACCGAGCTGCTGACGGCGGCGCGCAACGAGGGCACCACACTCCATGGCGCGCTGATCGCGGCGGCCGCGCGGGCATCGAAGGCAGCTCGGGGCACTGACTTCGTGCGGACGATGAGCCCGATCAGCCTTCTCCCGTTCATCGGCACGAAGGACGGGCCCGGCGTGTTCATCGCCGTTGCCCGGACAGGCGGCCGCCCGAATGGGCGGGACACGTTCTGGGAAGAAGCTCGCGAGAGCATCACCGCCCTGGCCCCCGCTCGAAGCACGGTCGGCATCGGTCGCTCTGTAGCCGCCATCGGCGCCGCAATGGACCCGCACGTGACGGCGGAGCGTGCTGAGGCGTTCATGGCGCGCGGAGCACTCGGCCTGGACGTCGTTGTGAGCAACCTCGGCACCACCCGGTTCCCCGCCGGCGGTGCCGTGACGGTTGACGCTTTCTGGGGGCCCCTCGTCCTGACACAGGTTGACGGCGAGCAGATGCTCGGTGCAGCTACCACGAACGGCCGCCTCGCCCTCGTCGCAGTCGGTTACGGCATGACGGAGGAGTTCCTGACCACCGTGATCGCTTCGCTCCGGGACGCAGTCATCGACGCACAGTGAGGCCTGGGAGGGTTGGTCAAGCCAGTGAGGCGAGCAGCCCGAGTTTCTCCGAGTCGGCGGTGCCGGGCTCCGCGTGGTACATCACCACAACGAGCCCGGGGCTGCCAGTCACTGCGAACTTCTCACGACGCAAGAGCAGATCGCCGACCTGACGATTGTGTATGACACCCGTCGGTGATCCCACCAGGCTGACATCGTGTCGCGCCCACAGCTGACGGAATCGCTCGCTCTTCATGGAGAGTTCCCCGATGAGCGCTTGGAACTGCGGGTCGTCCTCCTCAGCGCCGGTGTCGGCGCGGAGTTGCGCCACCACGCTCGCAGTGTTCTGATTCCAATCAGGATGCGACGCGCGCGTCTCCTCGTTGGTGAAGAGAGAGATCAGCCGGTTGGCCCCCACGATGAGAGCCGGCTCAAGCAGCGTCGCGAGGCGATTCACCACCAAGACGTCCCGGTACTGGTTCATGACGAATGCCGGCACGTTGACCGTGTCGATCAGCATTCGGACCCCATCAGGAACGCGTTGCGGCCGACGGCGCTTCGCCGGTCCGCGGCCCGGCCGCGCTCGCGCCAACTCCGTCACGTGCGCACGGCTTTGTTCATCGAGCTGGAGTGCAGATGCGATTGCCTCGATGACCTGGTCCGATGGGTGCTGATCACGACCCTGCTCGAGCCGAAGGTAGTACTCACTGCTGATGCCCGCCAGCAGCGCCACCTCTTCACGGCGAAGGCCAGGCACACGGCGGCGCTCACCTCGTGCCAAACCGACGTCCTCAGGGCGCAGCAGCTCGCGCCGGGCACGCAAGAACTCTGCAAGGGGCTTATGGGTGTCCACGCCCCGAGCGTACGGAGCATCCGAGCGCACTGGGCCACTCAACCTGTCCCTCCGACTACTGGTATGCGCAAGGACTTCCCGCGGTATTGGCGCCGACCGACGATGGTCTCCACGCCGGCCGGATCGGTCGGCGACATCCCGAAAGGAAAAAGCCATGCCTCAGCGCACCTGGTTCATCACCGGCTCGAACAGCGGTTTCGGACGGCTCATGACCGAGCAGCTCCTCGAGCGCGGCGACCGCGTTGCCGCTACCGCCCGCAACACCCAGTCACTCGACGACTTGGTGGAGCAGTACGGCGACCGCATCTGGGTCGCGCAGCTCGACGTCACGAACACCCCGCAGATCCGCGAAGTCGTGGAGCGGGCCTTCAGCGACCTCGGCACCATCGACGTCATCGTCAACAACGCCGGGTACGGCCTGTTCGGGGCCGCCGAGGAACTCACCGACGAGCTGATCGAGCACCAGCTCGGCACCAACCTCGTCGGCCCGATCCAGATCCTCCGCGCCGCGGTGCCGCACCTGCGCGCGCAGGGCGGCGGCCGCATCATCCAGGTCTCCACTTACGGCGGCCAGGCCACGAACCCGGGCGCCTCGCTCTACCACGCCAGCAAGTGGGGCGTCGAGGGCTTCATGGAGGGCAACGCGAAGGACCTCGCACCGTTCGGCATCGGCGTCACGATCGTCGAGCCCGGCAGTGCCGCGACCGGCTTCCGGGTCGGCAGCTCCCGTCTGCCCGAGCCGATGTCGGCGTACGACGGCACCCCCGCCGCGATGACCCGCGGCATCCAGAACCCCGCGCTTCCGTCGGTCAGCGACCCGGAGAAGGTCGCCGCGGCGATCATCGGTACCGTCGACCAGAACCCGGCGCCGCTGCGCCTGGTCACCGGGAGCGACTCCCAAAAGTACATCGCAGACGCGCTCCGCGATCGGCTCGCCGACATCGAGTCGCAGCACGACAGCGCCGCGCGGACCGACCTGCCGAAGGAAGCGTGAGCATGAGCGACGCGACCAGCCGCGGCACAGCCGTCGTCACCGGCGGCACGCAGGGAATCGGCTTCGCCATCGCTCAGACCCTCGCCGACCAGGGGTGGCGCGTCGCGATCCTCGGCCGGACCGAGTCGACGGGCCGGGCTGCCGCCGCGCAGCTCGGCCCGGACCACCGCTTCGTCCGGTGCGACGTCGCCGACGAGGCGCGCATCCCCGAGGCGTTCGCCGAGGTCGAGCGTGAGCTTGGCCCCGTCGAGGTCCTCGTGAACAACGCCGGCGTCGGCCGCGCAGCCGGCCTGGACGACCTGGAGAGCGGCGACTGGGACGCGCTGATGGCCGTCGACCTCAAGGCAGCCTGGCTCTGCACGAAGGCCGCACTGCGCGGGATGCGCGCGAACGGCGGCGGAGCCGTGGTGAACATCGCCTCGATCCACGCGCACCTCACCCGCCGAGGGCTCTTCCCGTACGCCGCCGCGAAGTCCGGCGTGCTCGGACTCACCCGCTCCATGGCGCTCGAGCTCGCCGACGACGCGATCCGAGTGAACGCCGTGTGCCCGGGCTACGTCGAGACCCCGCCGATGGTCGCGCAGTACCGCGCCATGGACGACCCGGACGCGGCCTGGGACCACCTGCGGCGCATCCACCCACTGGGCCGGATCGGCACGCCGCAGGAGATCGCGTCCGTCGTCGCATTCCTGGCGTCCCCCGCCGCGTCCTATGTCACCGGAGCGTCGTGGGACGTCGACGGAGGTCTCGGTGCTCGGTTCGCCTCCTGAACGCAGGTCCTACCACGTCGTTCGGTACCGGTGGCCTGTCGGGCACGACGCGGCCGTGCGGAGCGCATACGCGGAGCACCGCGCGGACCTCGACGGTCTCGGCGCCGACGGCGGTTTGTGGTTGATCGGGACCTTGCCGGAGGCCGACGGATTCGTGGACGCCATCGCCGTCTTCCGGTCCGAGCGGGCTGCGAGGGCGTTCAGCGACCGCGACCCCCTGTTCGTGCGAGGCATCGCCGAGGCTGGCCCCGTCGAGGGGTGGGATCCGCTTGCCTACGCCGGGTGAGCTCACCCCTCCTCCGCTCCGGGCTGATGCCGCGCTGAACCGGAGGCGGATCCTGACGGCCGCCCGCCAACAGTTCACCGAGCATGGTGCGGCGATGTCGCTCGACGGGGTCGCACGGACGGCTGGGGTCGGCGTCGGCACGCTCTACCGACGCTTCGGCGGGCGGGACGCCCTCGTCAGCGCGCTCCGCGACGAGGCGCTCGACGGTGTGTGCGCGGTTGCGGACCGGGCGGCGCGGGTCGCCGATCCGCGCGACGCGCTCCAAACACTCCTCGTCGGGCTATTCGAACTGCGGTCGACCGACCGGGCGGTCGACGACGTCCTCGCCGAGGTGGAGCGACCGGTCCGCGACCGACACGCCGCGCGCCCGGACCGCAGGACGGACGTCCTGCGGAACACCATCGCCGGTCTGCTCGCGAGCGCTACCGTGTCAGGTGCCGCACGTCCCGGGTTCGTCGCGCGCGACCTCTCGTTGCTCGTCCGGATGGCCGGGGCCGTCGTGGACGTCCCGAGTGCACGGTCCCCGGAGCCGGGAGCTCGTCTGCGAGCGACCGGGTTCCTGCTCGACGGCGCGCTCCGGGGCAGACGATCGGCGGGTCCCTGAGGTCGCGGGACCGCGAGCCGCCCCGGCCGCGTCGCGAGCGGCCCCAGCGCGCCGTGGCGTCCGCCCAACGATCGTCGTCGGTGATGGTGCCCAACTTCGGGACGGTGAGGCGCACCGGCGCGATGACGGTCCCCTCCGCCTTCATCCTCGCGAAGAGGGCGACACGCGCGCCAGCCGCTTGATGCCGATCGTGGTCCGTCATCAAGTGCACGGTGCCGTCGCGAAGTTGCGCGGGGAGCTCGACGAGATCGCGGACGAAGATGATCCTCTGCCCCTGGAGCCGAAGCTCGACGGTCCGGTGGCCTGGACCGCGCTCGGCGACGCACGGCGCTCCGTCGGCACCTGAGCGTCGGCGCGGAGCCAGCACCCGTACCAGGACGTCACCGAGCGGAGGGCACCCTTTCCATCACGTCGAAGTTCTGGTCGAACACGTCGTCCGGGTCAAACCGCGTTTTCAGCGTCCGGAGCCGCGCGAGCGTCCGCGGTGGGAACGCCTCTGCGACGGCCTCCGGCCGGTGGTCGCTCTCGAAGCTGAGGTACATGCCGTCCATGCGCTCGTGCACGCGCTCCCACGCCCGGTCGAACGCCGCGCCGCCAACCATGGACACGGCCGTGACCGAGAAGTTCTGGTGGCGGTGCGCGTACGCGGTGGCGTCCGGGTCGACGTCGTTGACCGCGCCGCCGACGGACCGGATCTGCACCATCTCCGCGCGGCCGGATCGCAGCAGCCCGGCGATCCGCCCGGTCAGGTCGTCGTCGAGGTGGACGGCCAGACCGGTGTGGGTCACCGCGCGCTGCTGCCCGGTGTGCGGGGCCCCGCTCGTCAGCGGGACCGCGGAGTACGGCACGACCGCCGACCGCTGGCCCGCGGTGCCGGGCAGCCGGAGGAACCGCTCCAACTCCGGGATCGCCGCGCCGAGGTCGTCCCCCGCGTACACCACGGTCGCCTGCGCGACGGGCGTCGGCCCGGCACCGATGTAGAGGAACGCGGAGACCTCCCGCGCGGCCTCCTCGACGGTCCTCCCCCACGCGAGGAGGAACGCCGCGAGATCGGACGGCTGGTACACGACGGTCGCCTGGACGACGTCGGACGTCTCGGCGGCCTCGAACTCGAAGGACGTGACGATGCCGAAATTCGCACCGGCGCCGCGCACGGCCCAGAACAAGTCGGGGTCCTCCGTCTCCGACACACTGCGGACGCGCCCGTCCGCAGTGACGACCTCGGCCGATCGCATTCGGTCGAGCGTCAGACCGTGCGCGCGACCCATCAACCCGAGCCCGCCGGTGGTGGCGAGTCCACCGACCCCGACGTCGCCCGAGTCGCCGGAGCTGATTGCCAGCCCGAGCGGCGAGAGCTGGTGCGCCACGGCACCCCACCGCGCCCCGGGTCCGATCCGGACGTTCGTACCGCCGAGATGCTCGACGGCCGACATCTGCCGGAGGTCGACGACGTCACCACCATCGTTCGTCGCGATGCTGCTGATGCCGTGTCCGCCGCTCCGGACCGAGAAGGGACGCCCGGAGGCACGGACGATCCCGAGGGCCTCGACGACCTCGCCGGTCGATCGGGGCAGGAGCACCGAGCCGGGCCGACCGTTGCGCGCGTAGACGTGTCGCAGGGCTTCGTACCCGCGGTCTGCGGGACGAACAATCTCCATGGTTCCTCGGTTCCTCGGTTCAGCGGAGCCCGCGTCCGGCGATCGGACCCTCGGCTCGGTCGGTGAAGTACTGCAACGGGGTGTGTGCGAGCGCACTGGTGCCGGCGACGAGCCCGGCGACGTGGTCGCCGATCTGCGTGGCGTCGATCCAGCGGACGTCGTCGATGCCCGCCTGCTGCCGGGCGCGCGTGCGGACCACGCCGAGCACGAGCTGCACGACGCGTGGGCCGCGGCCGCCCAGCTCGGCGGCGAGGGTGAGGGTGAGCGACTTGGTCGCCGCCGCGCTGAGCGCCACTCCGGCGCTCCCGGGGAAGGGGATGTCCGCGCTCATCCCGTTGAGCTGCACGAGCACGCCGCCGGGCGCGGTCACGGGCAGGAACGCCCGGAACAACCGGAACACGCTCGTCAGGTTGCCGTCGAGCAGCCGCTGCCATTCGTCGTCGTCGAGGGCGAGCGCGGGCTTCCGGCCCTGGTCGCCCCAGGACGCGACGGAGACGACGACCCCGTCGAGGGCGCCGAACTCACGCGCCAGGGATCGGACGTCCTCGTCGAGCCCGGGGGTCATCGCATCGAGGAGGCGGGTGTGCAGCGTCCCCGGGAGTCCAGCGTCCGCCATCCGCTGCGCGAGCGCCGCGAGTCGGGCGTCGTCACGCCCGGTCGCGACCACCGTGGCGCCGGCCGCGAGCGCCGACCGCACCACCCCCTCGCCCACGCCCCCTGATCCGCCGACGACCACGACGTTCCTCCCGGTCAATTCTGCCGCGCGGGTCGTCCAGGTGTCCGTCGTTCCGCTCATCGTTCCTGCTCCTGTTCCTGTTCCTCCGGGCGGTCGTCGCCCGGGTCGTCGCCGTCGAGGCGGCGGATTTGGTGGTCGAGTGCGCGCAGTGCTGCGTCGAGTCCGGCGAGCTGCGCGTCGTCGAGTGCCTCGCCGAACCAGGTGGAGGCTGCGCGCAGGTGCGACCCGACGGCCGCACGGTGCGCCGCCCGTCCCGTGGTGGTGATCGCGATGGACGAGCCACGCGCGTCGCCGCCGGGGTCGGGTCGTCGCTCCACCAGCTCCCGGCGCTCGAGGCGCCGCAACTGGTGTGCGAGACGGCTGGAGTCCCAGCCGATCGCCGCGGCGCAGGCAGTCGGGCGGGCGGCGCCGCCCATGTCGACGAGGTGTGCCAGCACCGTGAACTCCGGTTCGGACAGGTCGGCGTCGGATCGGAGGTCCGCACCGACCCGCCGTCGGAGCCGTTCGGTCACCACCTGCAGTCGCTGCCAGGTGTCGAGTTCTCGGTCGCTAAGTCGTCGCTGCACAGAGTGGGTCAACTGCCTGACGCGTCAGGCATTCCCACGATCCGTGCTCGGACGGGAGGCGCGGTGCGGGCCCGCCCCGAGCTCCCGTCCGCCTCACGGCGGTGCATCGGATGCCGCGAGGGTGTCCCTCGTCGGGGCACGCTGACTGATTCGTCGCCTGAGTACGGTCGCCGTGCCGGAGCACCCCGGCCCTGTCGACCACGACGAACGGATGCGCCATGTCGAACGCGATCGTGCTCACGGCCTTCGGATGCCCGGAGGTACTGCAGTGGCTCCCTGTCGTGCCCCCGGATCCCGAGCCGGGTGAGGTGCTCCTCCGGGTGCGGGCCGCCGCGATCGGGCCCACCGACCTGCACATCCGCGCTGGCGACCTCACCGATGTGTTCGCGCAGCGACCGGGCGACGTCCTGGGATTCGAGGCCGCCGGCGTGGTCGAAGCCGTCGGCGCTGGCGCCGAGGCCCGGGTAGGGGAGGAGGTCGCCGCCCTCCTGCCGAGGCAGGGCGGCTACGGCGAGTTCGTGAGCACGACCGTCTGGTGGCCCAAGCCCGCCTCGGTCAGCTGGGATGCCGCGGCCGCCCTCCCGGCGTCCGCCGACGCAGCAGTCGGCGCCCTCCGTCAGGTCCGCGTCACGGGCGGTGAGACCTTGGTCGTCCTCGGCGCCGCAGGAGCCGTCGGCGCACTCGCGACGCAACTCGCCCGGTCGCGGGATGTCCGGGTGATCGGCGTCGGTCGACCACACCACGGCTCCTTCGTCCGCGAGCTCGGCGGTGAGTTCCTCGAGTCCGGTCCGGGCGTGTTCGACCGGATCGGCGGCCACGTGGACGCCGTTGTCGCGGCGGCGGGTAGCGGCGGGCTGCTGGAGGCGGTCGCCGCGACCGGTGACCCGAGCAGGGTGGTCACGCTCGTCGGCGGTCCCGAGGTCGCGCTCTCGGGCGCGGTCCTCTCTCATCCGAGCGCCGACCGCGCGCCGGATGCGCTCGCCCTGACGATGCCGCTGCTCGCGTCTGGAGCCCTGCGGATGAAACGGCGACTGGTCATGCCCGTCCGCGAAGCCGCCGAGGCGCACCGGCTGCTCGAGTCGGGCGGAACGTCGGACAAGGTCGTGCTGTCGTTCGGATGAGCGGGAGCGGGGCCCGCCGGTCGGCATCGGATGAGAGGAGTGCACGTGGACGACAACGGACGGACCAGGACGTCGCCGCGACCGACCGCCGCGGCCGCGGTCGAAGGCGCCCGCCACCGGGTACAGCGTGCTCGACGGCGACTCCGTGGGGTCTTCGCGATCGCCACGGCCCTCGACCACCGTCGGCGGGGTCTCGGCGAGGCAGTCACGCGAGCGGTGATCGTCGACGGCGTCGGTCGCGGTGCGACGAGGGCGGTGCTGCAGGCCAGCGACGCCGGACGACCGCTCTCTACGAACGCCTCGGATTCAGGGACGCCGGAGACGACATCCTGTACCGCCGCGGGCCGGACGGGGTGACGAGGTGACCCGACCACGGCTCGACGGCCTGCACCACGTCAAGATCCCGGTGTCGGACCTCGCGGTCGCGCTCGACCACTACGAGCGGGCGTTCGGCGCCGTGCGACTCCCCGAGGCGGACCACTTCCGTCTGCCTCCTGAAGCGCGCCTCCGATACGACGAAAGCGCCGCCCACCGGTGGTGGACGGCGCTTTCGATGACCTGATGAAGCGTTTTGCTTGCTGGTACTCCGTTCGTCCGGCGGTGACTCGCGTCCGTGAAGAGCGATTCAGCGGACAGAGCCGAGGAGGCTCGGCTCTGAGGTGTGGCGGGTCATGACGGCGTACTCGACCTCCCACGAGGACGGCCGACGGACCGGCGACGGGGTCTTCTCGTACCAGCCAGCGTCGTCGTTCGACTGCGGCGGGCTGCACCGGGCTGCGGTGAGGCGGATCTCCGTCGCGTCGAAGGCCACTCGCCGACCGGCGCGTCGTCGACCCGTCCACACGGTTGAAGCGAAGGTCGCGTCGAACCACAGCTCGGCGGCGCTCTGGAGGGCGGTGGCTCGGTCGGAACGGTGCTTGTCGTACCCCTGGTAGTCGTACTGGCGGGTCGGTGGCAGCTGCGTGGCGTCGAGGCGGTGCGCGTATCCGCCGCAGATCGGGTCGTTCGGTGCGGGCGCCGGGGCCGGGATCGGCGCCTCGCCGTCGAGGTCGGTCTCCCCGCAGGTGCGGATGGTCGCCACGAGCCAGCTGGTGCAGTGCCAGCGGAGGAGCACGCTGCTGCTCTGCACGTCGGCCTCCACCAGCCGGCTGACGCGCAGCTCGGCCTCGCTCGTGCAAAGCACCCCGACCGGCGACGGCTCGGTCCGCACCTCGTACATGTCCTCGAACTCGCCTCGCCACTGACGGATCATCGGGCAGGTGAACTTCTGCTGACCGCGCTGGCCGGCACGGTTCCGTGCGATGCGGAGCTGCTGCAGCTCCAGCATGCTGTGGCGGTGCGGGGTCGTGCGCGTGCCGGAGGCGATCGAGGCAACGGTGTCGTACATGTTGGAGTTCATGACTGGGGTCTTCCGAGTTGGGACGGAGTGGTTCTCCGCCGATGCCAGCCCTATGCCAGGACGTGGCTGCGAGCTGGGCGGAAAGGCTGCTCATTAGCACCAGCAGAGCCGAAAATCGGCGAAAAGACCCTCGTTCGCGGGACGAAATGATGCCGAAGGGACCCGTCTTGCCCCGTGAAGTGGGGTCAACGCGGCTCGCCGCCGACGACACGCCGGAAGCCATGGCGCAGCACCGCGACTCCCGCTGAAGCTCGTCAGCTTTCCTGCTGCCGGACTCAGAGCGGCCGAAACGGCTGCGAGGACCGGAGAGCTCTCGTAGCGTCCTCGACATGCTTCACGTCGCATCCCTCACCGTCCGTGCCATGAAGACGTCAGGACGCCGCTCCCGCGTGGGCGCCACCGCGAGAAAGAGCGCCGGCCGATGAGCGGAGACTCCCCCGACACGGGCCCGGGTCCCGCGAAGCGATCACAGCGCGCAGCCGTGCAAAACGTGTCGCGTATCCCGCTGTCAAGCGTGCGCGACCAAACTCCGCCGAACCTGCAGGAGCTCTACGCCGAGGTGCACGCGGGGCAGGCGCTGATCCCGGGGTTGCAGATGGGCGTCGGCGCCCTTGTCGTTCAACGCTGGGATCCCACGTACGCGGCTTCTGGGTGGACGCTCTACGGCGCTGACCTGACCCTCGACATGGGTCATCCGTTCGGCTCGCTGTTCTACCGCAACGACGACGACGGCCGCGTGCTTCGGGTTGGCGTGCAGTGGCATCCCCCGGTACAGCAGCTCGAGTTCCCGGCACTGCACCCGTCGAAGCCGGAACTCAGCAGCGACTGCTCCGAACACGAGGTTGACTTGGTCGTCCTCGACGCGCGCAGCCGCATCGGGGTGCTTGTCGCCATCAACGCGCAGATCGGGTCGTGGGTCGCAACGACCGAAAGCGAGGACGCCATACTCGACGCCTCAGGGCTTGGCTTGGAACGACTGTCGGAGGACGACCCACGGTTGGCCGAGGATGCCTAATCATGCAGCGCCGCGGTTCGAACCGGTGCCGTCACAGCTGCTGTCAGTGACGACGCAGATCCTCGCGCAGGTGGGGAGGGTGTGATGGCGGGTCGACAGTGGGTCCAGAACATCCGGCAGCAGCAGACGATCCTGCCGTTGCCGTTCGGGCTTGGGTGGACGATCGACATCACCGACACCCTCGCCGCACTGGCCGCAGCAGGCATGCCCGCCAAGGTTGAGGCGTTTGACCGGCTCCGGTTTGAGGACGGCCGGACCGGGTTCCTGTCGACGCCGGATCCGACGACCACCATCGCTGACGGCGGACCGGAAAGTCGCGACGCGGATCTGATCGTCTTGCCGGGCGGGTCGGAAGGTGGGGTGTTGTCCCTGGCTCGGCGGTACCGGGACCTTGTCGTGGTGAACGGGAAACGGCAACGCGTGTGGGCGGACGGCCGGCAGCTGTCCGGGTCGTCGATGCAGCGGGACGCGACGCCGGGCTGGCGGAACGTGTTCGCCATCGCCCGCACCATCACTATCGACGGCGGTAGGACCAACGATGTCGCAGCGCGCACCGGGCTCCCGGTCGAGCAGGTTCGCGCAGCGCTGCTGACGCTCGGTGAGCACGTGTTCCACACGCCCCTCGGGTGGGAAGCCGCGGACCGGTCCGCTCTCGCGGACTGGGTCTTGGCGGCGTATCCGGGTCCTGGCGGGATCCGCACCTGCTGGAGGCGCGCCGTGCCCCTCGACGAGCAGGCGGATGAACTCATGGGACTGGGTGGGGTGATGTCGGACCGGTGGGCAGCGCACCAGTCATGGGCTGAGGTTGCACCGAACCGGTTGACGGCGTTCTTCGCCACCCATCCCGACATGACAGCGCTCGGCTACGAGCCCGCCGACGTGGATAAGGCGACGGTGAAGGTCCTGATTCCGCAGGACACGACGATCCTGTCCTCACCCAACCTTGGGGGCTGCACGGATGAGTTCATCACCGCGTCGGTGATCTGGCAGGACGGCTACACGGACACGCACACGGATGCGGTGAACGCGATGCGGCAGCTGCTGCACTTCCGCGCCGACACCGCCCACGACCTCCGCTGGATGCACGTCCAATGACCAACGAAGCGAACGAGAGTCCTGTGGCGTTGCAGTTGGTGTCTCTGACGTTGGCGTTCGATGACGCCCGGTTCTTCGGCGCGACCATCTTCACCGACGCGAACGATCCGGACGGGCCGTGGGCGACGGTCCTGATCGACCACGCAAACGAGGACCCCTGGTTCCGTCTCACCACCACCGACCCGACCGGGAGCGACGTGTCGGTCGTGGCGATGGCGGAAACGGATCGCCTGATGCGGTTCGTCCTCACTGAGCAGCCGGAACGCATCGGACGAACCCGACCCACTCCACTGACGAGCTGACCCGCACCACGGTCCCGCTCGCCTGTTGACGACTTCTTGGAGGTACTCGCTGATGATGCGTCTGGTTTCCCTGCACCTCTCGAACGACCGGATCCTGTGGGGGCATGTCCTCCTCGAGGACACCGAGAATCCGGACGCGTCGATGGCGCGGATCATGATCGAACACAGCGAGAAGGAGCCCGGCTACGAGCTCGTTGACCGGAACCGGCGGCGTCTCACTGACCTGACCGTCCCCGCGACACGGGAGGCGAACCGCATCGTCCAGACCCTCCTCATCCCGGCGTCCGTGGTCGCGAAGCGGGAGAAGGCGGTTCGGGAAGTCATCCACTCCGGCTACCTCGAAGGGTTCCCGGACGACATGCCCTGGCAGGCCCAGTTGTGGATGTACGCCCGCGGTGAGATCAGCATCGACCAGCTCCAGGCCTACACCGACAAAGGCCACCGAATCCCACACGCACCCGGTGCCGCTCCTGCTGATGGTGCTGACGTGCCCGAGGAGTGGTGGCAGGCCACGCAGGCCCGCATTCGCCGGCACCTGCTGGACACGACTCTCACCGAAGCGGAAGCCGCCGCCGCGCTGCAGATCAGCCTCGACGATGTCGGGGAGCTGCTCGGGTCGAACCGGCTGACCAGCTTCGACCTCGACGGTGAAGAACGCATCCCCACCTGGCAGATCGTGAAGCCCGCCCTGCCCGAGTTCGGCGACGCATCCAGTCTCCTGCCTGGTCTCGACGTGCTCTTCGCGGCAGCCCCGCAGCGGCTCCTCGACGCGGCAGCGATGACGGAGTTCATGACCACACCCCGGCAGTTCCTCAGCGTCGACGATGTGCCCTTGACACCGTTGACCTGGATGCAGCAGGGCCGGCCACTCGCCACCGTCATCGCCTTGTTCCGCGGACGGCGGTGGCGACGGTGACCACCCGACCCGAGCTGTTCCTGCTCACCGTCGCGTTCGACATGGCCGGCACGCACGGACACATGTACTTCCGTGACCCGCCGGACTCCGAGCTCCGGCAGGTCCTCGTCAGTAGCACCGACAGCGATGGCGGCTACCGCTGCGGACCAGCACACGGTGACACCCGCGACGGGTGGGAGCCGTTCCTCACCGAAGCCCGCTGGATCATCGCCCTCATCCGACCCGACACCCCGGAAGAGCGCCGCTGATGGGACCCGTACTGCAATGGGTCGCCGACGCCTACGCCGGACGCCCGCAGATCACCCTCCCCTACGGACTCGGGGACACCGCGGACCTCACCGACGCCCTCGCCGTCCTCAAACTCGCCGGCCTGCACGCGGTCGTCGAGTCGCACGACACGATCCGCCTCGCCGACGGACGCCGAGCACGCCTCCCGACATCGACCCGGAACCCGCGCGACGAACCAGACACACCCGCAGAGCTGCTCCTGCTCGCCCCGCGCACGGTGATGCAGATGCAGATCGCACTCGCGGAACAGACCGAGACAGTCCTGCTCGTCGACGTCGACCGCCGACGCGTCTGGGTCGACGGGAAACAGGTCCTCGGCGTCCACGACCGGTGGAAGGACGCCGCCCCGATCTACATCACCTTCGCCGTCGCACGGATGCTCGCCGTCAACGGCGCCACCTTCGACGACCTCGTCCGCCGCGGAAGACTCACGCCCGGGCAGGTCGACGACGCGCTCGCGCGGCTCGGGAAACGCGTGCACCGCACCAGCATCGGATGGGAATCCCGCGAAATCGGCGGCCTCGTCGACTGGAGCATCGCGTGCTACCCAGGACCGGGCGGCATTCGGACACGGTGGCGGTCCGACCTGCCACTGCCGGAGCGGGCGGACCGGCTCATCGGCGCTGGCTGTCTGATCTCCGGGCGTGGGATCTCGAGTCGCTCCGGTTACCCGGCGATCACGGTCGGGAAGACGACGCCGTACCGGCTCGTCGCCTTCACTGCGAACGAAATCGATATGAAGGGCCTCGGATTCGAGCCCGAAGATGAGGACCTGGCCGGGACTGAGCTGATCATCCCGGCCGACCCGACCATCTTCGCCACCGCGACCGCCGCCGGCTACCGGGACCGCACCGACGACATCATCACCGCCAACACTCTTCTCCGCGCCGACACCCGCACCGACGACGACACGAAGGCGTTGGAAGAAGTTCGGAGCCGGCTCTGGTTCCTCGCCGACACCGGGTACGACCTCCGGTGGAACCTGCCGAGCTGAGAAACGGCCGACGTCCGCCTTGGTCCCGGGCAGGTCGACCTGGACACGGAATGACTGCTGCTCACAAGGATGGTCACGGCCAGACACAGGCCGAGAGTCACTTCCGCGGCCATCCGACTCCTGAACTGAGCCATGAGCGCCGATCTATACTGCTGTCTCGTCAGGACGGTCTCCGTGTCCGGCTGCCAGGGCCCCAAAGAACACCGGCGCAACCTGGTCTGCATTTCCCCGTTGCCACAGCGAGCGCAACATGCGCGACGACGCTCAGCACGGCGACGATCAGCACCCATTGACACGTGCTCAATCGCGCTGCCCTGCGGTCGCGGTACCGGGCTCCTCCTCTCACGAAGGGTCGGTACTCCCCGCGTGCAGGAGGTACCAGCGGAGCAGGACGAGCATGTTCACCTGCCGCTCTGAGCCGTGGCTGGGGCCGCGGACTCCAACCGCCCATGGCGACCCGAAGGCTGCGGGTGTGAGGGCGAGGAACGCGCTCGGCAGGATTGGTAGCGGCGGCCCGGTGCGTGTGCGGACGGAGCCCTCTGTGACCTCGAGCATCGCGGCAAGCACTGCATGTGTGAAGCCGAGCTCGTGGGCGGCGCCAATGAGGGATCGGGTGTTCCGGAAGGCAATCCGCCTCGTTGGGCCGATCGCGGCCAGCTCAGCCTGCTTCGCGGCCCGCAGGAGCGCACGCAGCGCTTCGTGCTCGGCTATGGAACTTGGCGCAGGCGGCCTAGTCATTGCGCCTGCGTCATGGGGTGCTGCCGTTACCGCAGGTCGTTACTGGGTGCTGACTTGTCATGGGGGCGTCCGGGTGGGCGAGCAGCAGCCGACGAGGACGACGGCCGCGGGCGCGTCCGGCCGGGGTGTGAGGTGAGAGGCGTGATCGGCGGGCCGCTCAGGGAAGCGACCCGCCGATCGATTGTGCTCAGGGAATCGTCCTGAGTGGCAGCCAACGGATCCGAGGTCAAGCTCGGACCCGACGGCGCTCACGATCCGGCCAGGGTTTCCGCTGTGCGAGGGTCCAGCCGGACCGTGAACGTGTTAGGCGTTGTCCTGCACGTCACCGCTGGCCCGGCGCCGGCGGACGACCATGAGGCCACCACCGAGAGCGAGGAGCATCAGTGCCAGACCGATCCCGGGGCCGAAGAGCTCCGTACCAGTGAACGCCAGACCTGCCGGAGCAGGAGGAGCGATTGCCTTCACGTTCGCCGTCGACGGGTCCGAGCCGCTCGGGTCACCCGACGGGTCGACGCCGGTCGCGGTGGCGGTGTTCGACAGGGTGCCGCTGGTGAGGTCCGCCGCGGTGACGTGGTACGTCGCCGTGCAGGTCACCGAAGCACCGGGGGCCAGGGAAGCCGCCGCTGCCGGGCAGGTCGGCTTGGAGAGCTTCCCGGAGCCGGTGAACTTTCCTTCCTTCGCGGTGACGTTCTTCTCGGTCACGTTGCCGGTGTTGGTGATCTTGAACGAGTACGTCACGACCTGACCGACGGTGGTGATCTTCGCCGTGTCGGAGGTCTTCACCAGTGCCAGCGCCGGGTGCGGCGTGTTGGGCACCGTCACGGTCGACGGCACCGACGTCGTGGTGTCACCGTCCGGAGTGGTGCCGCCGACGGTCGCGGTGTTGGTGACCTTGCCGGCGTTTACGTCAGCCTGGGTGAGCGTGTAGGTCGCCGTGCAGGTCACGACCGCGGCGGGCGCCATCGTGGCGGACTCTGCCGGGCAGGCGATCGGGGACAGCTGACCCGTGCCGGAGAACTTCGAGTCGTCGATTGTCGGGTCCGTGATGGTCACGTTGCCGGTGTTGGTGACGACGAAGGAGTACGTGACGACCTGACCGACCGTGTACGACTTCTCGTCCGTCGGGGACGCCGACTTCACAATCTTCATCGACGGCGACTGCTCGACCGGGACTCGGACGTTGGACGGGTCCGACGTCACGCCGGGGCCGGTGGGCGGGGTACCGCCCGCGGTGGCGGAGTTCGTGATCGCAGTGCCCTTGTCGAGGTCGGCCTGCGTGGTCGTGTACGTTGCCGTGCACGTCTCGTCGGCGCCGGCGACGAGGGTGGTGGTCGGGCAGACGACGTCGGACAGGGTGCCGCTCCCGGAGAAGTCGCCCTCGTTGACGGTGACGTCGCGGAGGGTCACGTTGCTGGTGTTGGTGACCTTGAACGAGTAGGTCACCTTCTGGCCGGCCTTGGTGATCGACTTGGTGTCCGAGGACTTCACCACGCTGACGCTCGGCTGCGGGGGCGTGGGCAGGGTGATCTCCGACGGCGGCGTGGTGATCGGCGGTGCGTTGTTGCCGGGCGGGGTTCCGGTGGCGGTCGCGGAGTTCGTGATCGAGCCGGAGTCCACGTCAGCGCTGGTCAGCGTGTAGGTGGCGTCGCACACCATCTGCGCGCCCGCGGCGAGGGTTGTTGCGGGGCAGTCCACCGCGGAGAGGTCGCCGGTGCCGGTGAACTCGCCCTCGTTGACCGTCACGTCGTTCATGGGCAGGTTGCCGGTGTTGGTGACGGTGAAGTGGTAGGTGACCTTCTGGCCGGGGGTGTACCGGTCGGCGTTCGCCGGGTCGACCGACTTCACGATCGACAGCCCGGGGGCTGCAGTGGTGACCGGGGTGGTGGTCGACGACGGGCTGGAGCTGACGTCGGCTCCGGTCGGGGACGTGCCGGTGGCGGTTGCGGTGTTGTCGGCGGAGCCGGCGTTCGCGTCTGCTGCGGTGATTGTGTACGGGTTGTCCGCGGTACAGGTCGTCGAGGCGCCAGGGGCGAGGGTGGTGACCGGGCAGGTCACCGCGCCGGCCTTCGGGTCGCTGATCGCGAGAGCGTTTACCGCGACGTCGCCGCTGTTGGTGACGTCGAAGGTGTACTTGATCGTGTCGCCGGCGTCGGTGATCGTGTTCGCGTTCACGTCCGTCGGGGTCCCGGCACGCTTCGTCAGCGACAGGGCAGGCTTCTCGAAGGTGACGGTTGTCTCAGCCGGCGGGTTCAGGCCGCTGGAGGTGATGTTGTCGGGACCGTTCGTGTAGGAACCTGCCGTGGTCGAGGTGACCGGTACCGTGATCGTGCACGAGGTCTGCCCGGCGTTGAGGGTTCCGGCCGTGATCGCGATCGATGTCGCGCCCGCCGTTGCAGCCGTCGTCGCATCGCACGTGCCGCCGGTCGCGCCGGCGCCCACCGTGAGGCCGGCAGGGAGTGCGTCCGTGAAGGACCAGCCGGCCTTGGAACCCAGCTCGCTGGTGTTCGTGACCGTGAAGGTCAGGGTCGAGGTGCCACCGGTGGTGACGAGGGCCGGGCTGAAGGACTTATCCAGCTGCGGGGTCACGTCGAGGATGCGGATGTTGTCGATGGTGTGGTCGTTACCGGTGCCGGAGCCCTGGTTGTTCACCATGCGGATACCCACCGATGAACCGTTGAATAGGACAGCACCGTTCGAGGTGGCGTTCGTCACATTGACGGTGGCCGCCGGTGCGCTGGGCCCGATTGCGGGCACGGAGATCGCGCGACCGTTCGCGCATCCGTTCACCTGCGATCCAGCGTTGGTCGCAGTGCCGGCGTCGTTGAGGAGCTGGAACTGCAGCAGTGGAACGGCCACGTTGCAGTTGATGGCTGCGACATCAGCGCTGAAGGAGATGAACCGGTTCGCTGCGGTGAACGGGATGTTGGTGGCGGTCTGGAACTCGACCAGCCCCGCGCCCGGGTTCCCGGCAGTGAAGGCAGTGTCAGCGAAGTTGTAGTCCGGGCGGGCAAGACCGTTGGCCTGCCCGATAGCCCACGCCAACTGCTGCGACTTGTTCCACGCGTCCTGTCCGGCGGCGGCGTTGGCGCCGGCGCCGGTGCAGTCCGCGATCTGCGCCGGAGCTGCGGGGTTCTGCGCGTAGGCAGCGATCCACCCATTACATGCCTGCAGCCAAGCCTGGTCCGCGGTGTACTTCTGCCCGGTCGCGCCGGTGTAATCGGTGAGCCGTTGGATCGGCGTGATGTCGGCGACGTTCTGGAAGTCCTCGGTGTACACCGTCGTCGGCGCCGACGGGGTTCCCGGGTTACCGGGAGCAGCCTCAGCGGCACGTGGTGCGGCGAGCGTGACGGCGGACAGGCCGCCGATCGCGAGCGCGGTCAAGGCGACTCCTGCGACTGTCCGTCGCAGACCACCCCACCTCGTCGCTGTCAGTTCCTTCTGACGTGATGACACAGGTTTCCTCCCAGAGCGAGCCCGGCGCGCACGGCTCCCCTGATCGGGACCATTCGAGGCTCTTGGAAGCTGAGTTTCACGTGGGAATGGCCTCTCAGGTAGGTCAGAAGCTGACGTTCACCCCGAACTCACCCGCGTTCACCCCCGAGTGCTTCGTCGCGCGGCTCCGACGTAACCGGGCCGTTGCATGGCAACAGTTGCCGTTTATCCCTCCGGCCCGTCACACTTTCTGATGCAATGAGCAATCCCCCTGAGATGCCACCCTCGGCCCTGTCCCTGCCGGATGCGGTGCGTCGTGCGAGCATGCGGGACGGTTGGAGCGCGGCAGCGGCGCTCGTCGAGCAGCACTGGGATGCGCTCGCGGCAACAGAACCGTCCCTGCTGCTCGCCGCGGTGAAGGCGCTGCCTGGAGAAGCGTTCATGCGTAACCCGGGCATGCTCATCGCTGCCAACCACCTCGAGCACGTCGTCATCGGGGGTCGATCTGCCCGCGTGCACGCGGCGATGGAGCACGACCAAGCATCGTTGGTGGGGTCCGCGCCGCTGGATCAGCTGATTGCGCTCACCAGCGACTCCGCAGCAGCCCGCACCCAGGACGACTCCGCGCGCGCTGCCGACATCGCTGAGCGGGCACTCACCGAGTTGGATGGCATGCCAGCAATAGACGTGGCCCCGATTGCGAAGTCGCTTGCCCATCTACGCATGCAGTGGGCACGCTCGCTCGACGCAGCCGACTCACCGCGAGCACGGGTCGAGTATGAACGCACGTACGAGGTTGCGCTCGCCACGGAGCAGCTGCGGGTTGCCCGCCGTGCGTCGAGTCACGCCGCATGGTTGCACGCCGAGCGCGGACGACTCAGCGAGGCCGCACGATGGCTGGCACGTGCGGCCGCGACCGGTGTGACGGATGCGCGGTACGACGCTGCCCTGCACCTGACTGCGGCGCTGATGCGCATCGACGGCGATGACCTCGCCGGGGCGAAAGCATTCCTCGACACGGCCGACGAGACAGGGGTAGGTGAGTACTGGGCCGCCGCGTGCTGGGTGCACTCGCTGTACGCGCACAACGTCGCCGATGCCGCCGTCACGGAGACGCGCCTGGCGAACCACGTGCAGGAGCACCCAGGCGTGCTGGAAGCTCCCGGTTTCGACGGCCGCTTCGTTCGAGCCTGCCGCGTCCGCGTCCTGCTCCTCCGCGGCCGAACGCCGGAGAATCTCGACACCCTCGCCGGGCTGTCTCCCTCCGACCAGGTCATCGCAGCAGCCGTAGCGCATCTCGAGAGGCGCGAGCACGACGCGATGCGTCTCAGTGAACCGGTCACTGAGAACGGAGTCGAACCGCGGCTTCAGTCGAACGCGCTCCTGATCCACGCAGCGGCCGCCGCAGCGCTCGGCTACACCGACACCGCAACCCACAACTTCGTCCGCGCCGACGCGCTCATCCAACATGCCGGCCTGCACACCGGGTATGAGACGATCGCGCCGGCCGACTTGAAACGACTGATTGAGCTCTCCGGGATCCAAACGCAGGCCGCCATCCGTATCGGCTCCGCTCGGCGCGATCTGCCGGATCTGACCCCGCGAGAGAACGACATCCTGGCGTTGCTGACGACAGAACTCAGTGCCGGCGACATTGCAACAACACTGTTCGTGAGCCCGAACACACTGAAGACCATGACGCGCCGTCTCTACCGAAAGCTCCAGGTCACCTCGAGGCAGCAAGCGGTCGATTACGCTCACCGAGCCGGATTTCCGAACCGCAAAAACCCCTCGTAGGTCCGGCTCCTCCAAGTCGGCTTCTTCGCTGTTCACGGACGCGCCATCAGGGCGTTCTTTACCTTCTGATCGGCGCGATGATGTCGCGTGCGACCGAGCTCCGCCACACCCATGCCGTCGGCTTCGTCTCGCCACGGCCCGCTTCCGCCCAGACTGCGTCAAGCGTCATGCTTCTCGCGACCGCATCGTCGCGGCGGATGAGCCGGTCCGGCAGTTGGAACCAGGCGTACACCGGCATCGGCTGCACCAACTCCCGCGTTTCCGTGCCGCGTGCTGCTTCCTCAAGCGAGAACGGCTGCGGCGGCACCCAACGATTCGAACGACGACGAGCCATGGCACGGATCGCACGAGCGGTTCGCCCGTATGGCGCACCCGAAATGAGATTCGTTCCGGACCACCTATGTGCGACCGAGCTGCTCCGTGCCACGTAGAACGGAACGGCTCACCGCCCCGAGACAGCGAAGTACCCGGCCAACGACCGGCTATCGAGACAACGCTTTGGCGAGCGGTAGATCGCTCCCGGACAGGCTCCGGTTGGATGGCAACTTGCTGCCTCATCGTCGCTGCTCAAGGGACGTGAGTGGTAAGTGGGGGCCGACGGGGCGAGCTCCCACACAGACGCGGCCGATTGTGGAGACTGCCCAATGAGCATGTTTGCTCGTCGGGTAACTTTGCTCATTGGGCAACTTACTGCTACGGTGGGCACATGGTAGACACCTCTTCGCTTCGCGATCAGAAGAAGGCGGCGCTCCGCGATGAGCTGAGTGTGACGACCGTGCTGCTGGCGCGCGAGCGCGGCCTCGACAATGTTCGCGTTGAGGACATCGTTCGCGAGGTCGGTGTCTCCCGGCGGACGTTCGGCAACTACTTCTCCAGCAAGGAAGACGCGATCGCTGACCGCCACGTGCAACGTGTCCGGGCGGCCGCAACACACCTCGCAGATCGCCCCGATGATGAACCGCTGTGGTCAGCGGTCACAGCGGCACTGCTGGCTCCGTACCGAACACACGGAGCGGGGAGATCCTCGGCGGACGACCAGAGTGGCCTCATGGCGGTGCTCGCGACACCCGGCATACAATCTGCCGTCGATCGTGGCGCCCGAACCGCGAACATAGTTCTCGCGCAGGCGATCGCCGCGCGGCTGGGGGGCGACCGTGACGATCCGCTGCCAGGAGCGATCGCGGCGGCGGCACTCTCGACCCTGCTGTCCACTTTGGAGGCGTGGGCGGCGAGCAGCCAGGGGGCCCCGCTCGAGCCGATGCTCGTCGCTGCCTTCCAGCGACTCGGAAGCGGCTTCGACCGCCTGCACGCGCCTCGACCACTCCTCTGGAAAGGCTCTCCTCCATGTTCGACACCCTCATCATCGGTGGCGGCCCAGTAGGTGTTTTCATGGCCTGCGAGCTGAAGCTCGCGGGCGCGAACCCGCTGGTCCTCGAACGTCTCCCCGGGATCAACCAGTGGGACAAGGCGCACGGCCTCACCGGCCAGGTCGTCCGTCTGCTGGACCAGCGAGGCCTCTTCGAGCGTTGTGCGGGGGCGGCTGAGCCGTCTCCGGCTCCGGCGTTCTTCTTCGGCGCGCTTCCCTTGCCGCTGCACGTGCTCGGTGAGCGCAATCCGATGTACTTGCTGCACATCAACCAGCGCGACTTGGAGCGCGTTCTGAACGACCGCGCCGCCGAGCTGGGCGTCGAGATCCGCCGCGGCGTCGAGCTGATGTCCTTCCAGCAGTACGACGACCATGTCGAGATCACCGTCGTCGACTCCGCGACCGAGGTCGAGCGCGTCCTGTCGGGTCGGTACCTGATCGGGAGCGACGGGGCGCGGAGCACTGTCCGCAAGCAGTCCGGTATCGGCTTCCCGGGGAACACCGATCGCCACATCGTGGACCGTACGGTGCTGATCGCCCCGACCGAGGACCTGGTCACGGCCGGCCCTGGAAAGGTGCAGGTCGCCGGACTCGGCGAGATCGCGGCAGCGTTCCACCGGACCGAGACAGGAGTTGCCACGATCGCGCTCCATGACCCCGAGCACCCGCTGGTCTACACCGCGGAGTGGGAGGACGAGCCCGAGAAGAGCTTTCCTGGTGACGGGGCGGCGATGACCCTGGCCGAGATGGAGGACAGCTTGGAACGCGTCCTCGGCGTCCGCGTCCCCCTCGCACCGCCCGCGGAGGGGAAGCCCACCTTGCTGCGTCGTCTCTCGGGCAGGAACACCCGCGTCGCCGACCGTTACCGGGACCGACGCGTATTCCTGCTCGGCGACGCTGCCCATGTCCACTCCGCCGCAGGTGGCCCCGGCCTGAACCTCGCGCTGCAGGACGCCGCGAATCTTGCCTGGAAACTCGCCGCCGACCTGGCAGGCACAGCGCCAGCAGGGTTGCTCGACACCTACGAGGCAGAACGCCGACCGCTCGGGCAACGGGTTTTCACGCAGACGCAGGCGCAGACCGCGCTCATGGCTCCAGGGTCGGACGTCACCGCCCTTCGCGACCTCTTCGCCGAGCTGCTCACCGACACGGGCACCG
This sequence comes from Curtobacterium sp. SORGH_AS_0776, assembly GCF_031453355.1. Lineage (NCBI taxonomy): Bacteria > Bacillati > Actinomycetota > Actinomycetes > Micrococcales > Microbacteriaceae > Curtobacterium > Curtobacterium sp. SORGH_AS_0776. The sequence continues at coordinate 1,447,355 of NZ_JAVIYU010000001.1, read as the reverse complement.
TGCAGCGCATCGCCGACCTGCTCGCAGGCGCCGACGTCCGCTACGCGATGGGTCCCACCGATCCCGACGGTCCCACTGGCTGGTTCGCACCGTCCGCGCAGCTCACCCTCGCCGACGGCACTCGTCGCCGCGTACCCGATTTGCTCCACGACGCACGTCCCGTCCTGATCGACAACGACGGCAGCCTGCGTAACGCTGCTGCGCCATGGACGGACCGTGTCGAGCACATTGAACTGGCCGGTGGAGGCGAACTGGCATCGATGCTGATCCGACCCGACGGGTACGTCGCGTGGTCGCTGACCGACCCCACCGACGTCAGCACAGCAATCCGAACCTGGTTCGGGGAGCCTCACCGCGCTGCGGTGAGCGCCGCCGCGACGGGCCAGGCCTAGAACGTGGATGCCACCATTGTCGGCGCCGCAACCATCTCGATCAGCGGCGCGATCCTCTCGACAGCCTCGATCTGGAGCCTCGTCGCCGAGCTCATGGGCCTCCGCGGAACGAAACCCGGAGCAGCTGCCGCACGAGTGCACGCCATCACGGGATCCATCATCATGATCGCCGGCCTCGTGACGCACGTGTTGGGCTACTTCCCGGAAGCATTCGCCCTGATCTACGCCGGAGGTGCATCCTCTCTCGTCGCCGCAGCATCCGCAGCAAGCTCCGGTGCACATCGCCGCGTCCGCAGCACGTTGCCCCCCGTGCTCGTGATCATCGGCCTCGTCGCTCTCACGGTGGGACTCCTCATCTGACGGAACACCGCTCCTTCGAGTACGTGGCACCAACGGCGTCCACGCAGGCGTGGCAGCGGCTCGCACCCGTGGCGATTCGCTCTCTGCTGGAACCGGAGTCGCCGCCGTTGGTCCGTTGGTGCGGGGCAGCACAGGATGGTTAGGATCGCTCAAGTGCCTGATCCGTTCGGCGAAGTTCCTGCCCTGCCCGTTGCCCTCGTAGTCGGCGTCATCGCGTTCGTCGTCCAACTGCTGCTCCTACTGCGCGGTGGACGATTCACCTGGCCCCACTCCGCCGTCGCGGCCGCGTTCGCGGTCTACGCCGCCGGCATCTTCGCGAACACGGTGCTCCCGATCTACCTCAACCGGCCCCCGCAGCTGGAGCCCTGGACGCCGAAGCTGGCACTGATCCCTTTCCACGACTACGAGGTCATGGACGCGATCACCAACGTGATCGTGTTCACCCCACTGGGCATCCTGATCCCGCTCCTGACGCGCCGGCCGTCCTGGGCGAAGGTGATACTCACCGCCGCGGCGGTCAGTCTCACGATCGAACTCATTCAGATCGTCACGGACGGGCTCTTCGGCGGAGGCCACGTCGCAGACGTCAATGACTTCCTTTGGAATGCCGTCGGCGGAGCGGTCGGCTACGCGATCTTCATCCCGGTGTCACACACCCCAGGCCTATCCCGCCTCGTCGGCTTCTTCCGCTGGCATCCGACCACGGAGACCACGCACACCGCCTGAACTAAGCGCAACCTGATCGACAGCGCCCGCGGAGCACGTGCCCCGCGAGCGCTCCCGCGTCTCGGTAGGCCATCGGCTATCGGACGCGATGGACGCCCCGCGGTACCTGCTGGTGCTGCGGGGCGTTCCGTTCGACTCAGCCGCGGTCGCGTGCCATCCCTGCTTCGGTGTTGCGAGTACCGACGGCGACGCCGTGCGGGGATGCAGCTTCGATCCGGGCGAGGTCGCTCATGGTGAGGACGACGTCTGCGGCGGCGACGTTTTCCTCGACCCTGGACGCCTTCGTGGTGCCGGGGATCGGGACGGTGCCGACCTGCATCAGCCACGCGAGCGCCAGCTGCGCGGTCGTGACTCCCTTCTCGTCAGCGATGACCTTCAGTGCCGAAACGACGCGGAGGTTCGCGTTGATCGCCTCGTCTGAGAACCGGGGGAGGTTTCGCCGTGCGTCGCCCTCGGGGAGGTCGTCCTTGCGGGTGAGGGTGCCGGAGAGGAACCCGCGGCCCAGCGGCGAGAAGGGCACGAACCCGATGCCGAGCTCGCGGGCGGTGTCGAGGACGCCGTTGTGTTCGGCGTCGCGCTCGAACAGGCTGTACTCGGACTGGATCGCAGTGATCGGGAACGTCGCGTGCGCACGGCGCAGGGTCTCGGCCGAGGTCTCGGAGACCCCGATGTAGCGGGCTTTTCCGGCGGTCACGGCTTCAGCCATCGCGCCGATGGTGTCCTCGATCGGGACGGTCGGGTCTGCCCGGTGCAGATACCAGAGGTCGACGTGGTCGGTGCCGAGGTGGTTGAGAGACCGGTCGATCGCGCGGCGTGCGTGCTCCGGGGAGCCGTCGAGGCCGATTGGTGTGCCGTCGTCAGTGAAGTCCGTGGCGAACTTCGAAGCGATGACTACTTGTTCCCGGTCGGCACCGAGGACCCGGCCGAGCAGTTTCTCGTTCTCGAACGGTCCGTACGCTTCTGCGGTGTCGAACAGGGTGATCCCGAGGTCGAGGGCTCGTCGGATGGTCTCGACGGAGCCGGTCTCGGTGGCGCCGCCGTAGAAGGCGCTCATGCCCATGCACCCGAAACCGAGGGCGGACGTGACGAGGCCCTGGGAGCCGAGAGGAATATGCTGCATGCGTGTTCTCCGTTCGTCGCCGGGATCACCCGGACGATGACGACCCTCCACCCTGGTGCACACACCATGTCAAGTGGGAGACTCAACCCATGCTGCTCCCGGAGGTCCACGTCGATGAGCCGGTCACGATCAGCACTGCGGCAGAGTTGCTCGGCATCACCGTCGACACGATCCGTTACTACGAGAAGGAAGGCATCGCGCCGGCTCCTGATCGTGGGCAGCACGGGTGGCGCCGTTACGACACGGCTGCGCTGAGCTGGCTCGCCGGGACGGTGATGCTCCGCGGGACCGGGATGAGCGTGCAGGAGATGCGCGAGTACGCGTCCGCGTACAGGGCTGGCGCTGATGATGTCGCACGGCTCGCGCTCCTCGAGCAGCATCATGCGACCGTCCTCGCTCGGCAGGCGGAGGTGCAGCGACACCTCGCGGCGCTGGAACGGAAGATCGAGGCGTACCGCGAGACCATTGCCGCGACCGGCCGATCGGCGGCATCACCTCTGCCCGGTCGACCATCGCCTTCCGGCCACCGGTGACCACGATCAGAGCTTGACGCTGGCGATGGTTGTCTCGGCACCGTGCAGGCGGACCTGAACGGCAGCGATCTGTGCGCGAGGGATACTCGTCACTGCCGCAAGTCCGCTGGCGCTTCTCCCCACGGCCGTCCATGTCCCGACAACTTGCGTCTCGCCGTCAGTGCGGACCGCCAGGAGGTCATAACGTACCGATCCGTCCTCAGCCCAGTTTTGACTGCCGTATGAGCAGCCCCAGTCGAACCGGGTCCCCCAGGACACGTCCTTCACTGCGAGACTCACCGCAAACCCTTGTCCTCCGGACATCGCGTAATTGTCGGCCTCAGGCGCGGCAGTGATCATCGCTGAGCCTGCCTGCACGGAACCATGATCGGATGACGTCCCGATGGCGAGGCCTCCCAGGACGGCGGCGACGACCGCGAGGATTGAGCTGGCGGCAGCCCAGGCCCGGCGACGCCGCCGGCGGCGGCTGGCGCGATGGGCGACAGAAGCGAGCGACGTTTCGGGTTCCGGGTCGGCTTGCCGCTGCTTCGGGTCCGCGTAGGAGATTTCGACCGCCTCGTCGGCCGGCAGCTTTCCGAGCAGGCCCGGCAGACCGGCGAGCTCGGCGACTGCAGCCGTGCACTGATCGCAGCTAGCGAGGTGGCGTTCGTACTCGAGGCGCTCGTCGATCGGAAGAGAGCCGACCACGTAAGCCGCATCCCACTCGATGTAGGGGTCGTCATTCATCGGGTCACGCCTCGTTCCTGCAGTGCGAGCCGGAGGGCCCGTAGTCCGTAGTGCAACCGCGACTTCGCGGTGCCTTCGGGGATGTCGTGTCGTCGTGCGATCTCGGGCACGGTGTGACCGAGCCAGTACGCGTCCACCACCACCCGGCGGTGATCCGGTGTCAGCGACGCGAGGGCATCGGCAACGACGATCCGGTCTAGGACGGCGTTGGTATGGTCGAACTCTGCCCGATCGACCGGCTGCTCCATCCCGTACTCGTGGCGGTGTCGCGCCGAGCGCGCATCGTCAACCACCAGATTGCGCGCCACGGTGAAAAGCCACGCCCGAGCGCCGTCAGGCGTCCTCTCGAGGACCGCAGGTCGCTGCCAGGCGCGCACCATCGTCTCCTGGACGACGTCGTCGACCGACTGCCCATTCTGGGTGAGATGTCGGACATAGCGGGTGAGAGCGTCTCCGTGTTCGCGATATAGCGTCGCGAGTAGTTCGTCGGCGGACCGGCCCTTCACGGTCTCTTAGCCAGGTCGAGGGAGAACTCGACCGCGCCCTTCCCGTCGACGGTGACGAAGCCGAGCGAGGGGGCCTTCACGCCGTAGTCGGCGAACGCGATCGGCACCGAACCGGCAACCTGTATCGTGCCGCCTGCCCCGACGGCGACCTGTGCTTGAGTCGACACCGGCTTCTTGACCCCGTGCAGGTCCATCGTTCCAATTAGCATGACATCCTCCGTCGCGCCGTCGAGCGCTTTCGACACGTCGACAGGCTTCGTCAGTTCGAACGTCGCGGTCGGGTACTTGTCCGTCTGAAGAGCGGTCGAGCGGAAGTACTCGTCACGGGCCGACTCCGGGGTTTTGATCTTCGCGACCCGCACGGTAACCGTTCCCTTCATTAGAGTTCGGCCGTCAACAACGGCTGTGCCCTGCAAGTCTCTTGTGCGTCCAACGACCTCTACATCATTGCCTTGCAGGACCTCGTGCACCCGATAGCCGGCGAACGATGTCTTTGTGCTCACCCACGTGCCGGTGGCGCGCTCCTGCGCAAGCCTCCCTGCGGACGTTGAGCGAACCGTCGGTGCCGCTGCCGCCTGGCCGTTCACAGTGTTCGCGTAGATCATCGGCCCAGCGATTGCCGCGGCCGCGGCCAGAACCACGACGCCAATCGAGATGCCGATGATGACCTTGATACGTGGAGGAGCTCCCATACCCTCGCAACGAGACAGCGGGCCGAATCGTTCGAAACGGCCATCGGACGTTCACCGCCGGGCCTCGCCGACTCTCGGCGGACCGGAATGCAAACGTTCGTTCTCCTGGACGACGCTCAGCCCTCGGACGCGAGGTCGGTGATCATGGCGACCTCATGAGAAGTGAGGGTGATTTCGGCCGCGGCAAGGTTTGTTCGGAGGTGCTCGAGGCTGGTGGTTCCGGGGATGGGCAGCGTGTTCGGTGCACGGTGCAGGTGCCAGGCGAGGGCGACCTGCTGGACGGTGGCGTCGTGGTTCTGCGCGATCGGATCCAGAGCGGCGGTGATCCGTTCCGGCTCGCCGCCATCGGCGATGCTCATGGGGTGCCACGGCGAGAAGACCGCGCCGGTCTTCTCGGTCGCGCGGAGCAGGTCCACACCCCGGCGGATACCGGGGTTGTAGAGCGCTGTCGCGGCGGCGATGGGGGTGATCGTCTGCGCAAGCTCGAACTGCTCGACAGTGACGTTCGACAAGCCGATGTGCCGGATCAGGCCCTCTTCCTTGAGGGCGGCGAGAGTGGCGACCTGGTCCTCGAACGGGACGTCCGTGGCTTGGCCGCTGTGCAGGTAGTACAGGTCGATGCTGTCGACGCCGAGCCGTCGCGCGCTCATGTAGGCCGACTGGCGGAGGTAGTTCGGGTTGCCGACCGCGTCGAGAGTGGAGTAGTCGTAGCCGCCGCGGACGAAGCCGCCCTTGGTCGCGATGACCAGGTTCTCGGGGTAGGGGTGCAGGGCCGCTCGGATGAGGAGTTCGTTCGAGTGCGGTCCGTAGACGTCTGCGGTGTCGATGAACGTGACGCCGGCGTCGACGACTGCTCGGAGTAGCGCGATGCCGCCGTTGTGGTCGGGGTATTCGCCCCAGACCTGCTTGCCGGTGAGCTGCATTGCGCCGAAGCCGATGCGGCCGACAGTGAGGTCTCGGCCGATGGTGAGGGTCGAGGTGGTGGGTGTGGTCATGGCTGTGCCTCCCGGCCGTTAGTCGGCCAACTTCAGAACCGAGAGGCTGCCTCTCGGTTAACTGGTAGCAGGTCTATCACATTTAGGGCATGATGAGGACTGTGACTTTGGCGGCGATGTTGGAAGCTCGGCGTCCTCGACGCCTTGATGCGCGGCGCAACTTCGACGCGGTCATCGCCGCGGCCACGGAAGCCTTCGGTGAAGCTGGCGCGGACGTGGGGACGGAAGAGATCGCGCTTCGAGCAGGCGTGGGAGTCGCGACGCTGTACCGGAACTTCCCGACTCGGATCGCCCTGATGGAAGCGGTCTATCTGGCTTCCGTGGACGAGCTCGTGAGCTCCAGCTCGGGCAGCGGCGACGTCGATTCCTGGACGGCGTTGCGTCGGTGGCTTGAGAAGTTCGTTGACTTCATGCGTACCAAGCACCCGGTGGTCTCGGTCCTGACCGAGCAGTCCGAGGTGTATGTGCCCACTCGGGACGCGATTTACGGCATTGCCGAACCACTGTTCGACCGGGCTCGAGAGGATGGGCAGATCCGCGCGGGGATCGATGCCGATGACGTGATGAGGGTCATCTTCGCGGTCACCGGAGGGCGCTACCGCGACATCGCGCAGCGGAAGCGGGCCTTGGAGATCGTCCTCGACGGCATCCGTGCGCAGCGCTGACCCGCGCATCTCGTCCTGGAACCGCCCCGGTCGCTTTCCCGAGTGGGTGTTGGCGGTGCGTCACGACCTTGCCGGCCAGAAGGTCCGAGCGAACTCGATGAACTCGGGAGTGTCACAGCCGGTGAACGACGTCGATGACGCGTTCCACTCGAAAGCAGCTGTTCGGCTGAGCGAGATGTCGGTCATCCCGTTGATCAGTCGGACGCTGCCATCGACGGTGAGGATGGCCGTGCGGCCGTCAACAGTGACGGCGGTGCCGACAGCAACGGTCACGACGCCAGGGACCGTCTCGAGCGGCGTCGCGATCTCGCCAGCGACTGAGAGTGTTCCCTCGTTCCGGTCGACGAACGCTCCGAGGGTGCCTCCGAGGATGAGCCGCGCCCCACGTTCTAGCGTGAGGGTGCCGCGGAGGTTGCCGTGCACGAGGAGGGAACATCCTCGGAGGACGGTAGCTCCCTCGCGGAGGGTGCCGCTGATGGCGAGATCCTCTCGAACAGTGAGTGGTGCCGGAATGTCACCGTGGATCGTCTTCACGCGTGGGTCGTCTCCTCATTGCGGGGCGCCCTGACCCGCCACGGGTGCAGGCCGTTCGGCGTGGCACGCGTTGGGGGTCAGAGCGGCAACCCTGCTACTTGTGTTCTGAGCCGTCCGGATTGACGGCGTACCAGACTCCGCCGACGCCTTCGCCGGTGACGCCGCCGGGCTTCGTGTCCTCGGCGTAGGTGTAGATCGGTCGTCCATTGATCGTGATCTGCGGCTTGCCGTCGACTCCGGTGATGGTCCCGATCTTGCCGGTCACGCCAACGACGTCCGACTTGGTCGTTCCTGCTTCGATAGCTGGCCAAGCTGCAGCGCACCCTCCGGTGCAGGCGCTCGTTCCAGCGCCGGGAGTGTCCTTGTCGTAGTAGTAGGCGGTCAGGCCCGTTCCATCGACGATGATCGTGCCGAGGCTCGTCGACGCGGTCGTGATGCTCCCGCCGGCACCCATCGGGTTGCTGGCGTTCGGCGTTCCGTAGGACGATGAGGTGGATCCGTATGCCGAGCCAGCTGACGTTGAGGTGTGCGATGCGCTCGGTGACGATGCCGCCGGTGTCTGGGCGGCGCAACCAGCCAGCGCGATAGCCGCGAGCGCGACCCCGACAACGGGCAAGAGACGGGTGATGTGCATGAGTTCCTCCATGTGGATCCGATACGGACCCTTCATCCGGAACACGGCTTCGGGGAGGACATCGTTCGATGTTTCCGCAGATTGAACGATGCCGGCTGCCACTTCGTCTTGCCTTCTGGCGAACGAGTTGGCAGGGCGATCTGCATTCGCTTTCCGGCGAACGGGGTGAAGAGACCAGTTCGCATGGAACAACGCGGGTGATGCAGTCGAGGTATCACGGGCGACGGAAGAGGTCTTGGACGCGACCGACCGGAGAGCGTCACGGTTGGTGGGCTCACGAAAGGAGGCTTCATGTACACCCCTCACACTCCGTACCCGTCGCTTGATCCGACCGTCGTGCTGTGGTCGTCCCGCCTCTCGGCCGGGTCGGATCTGCTGATCATGATGCACGGGTGGAGCTACGACGAACGGCACCTGTTCACGCTTCGCGACGAGCTTCCCGAGGACCTGGTCATCGCGTCCGTGCGGGCACCGATTCCCGAGGCGGGCGGATATGCCTGGTTCCCCAGCGTCGGGAACCCGATCGGTGACCCGCAGCCGGCAGTGGCCAACGCTGCTGCGGACGTCGTCCTGGACTGGTGCGACTCGTTGCCCACGCCCCGATCGGTGGGGCTGTTGGGCTTCTCGCAGGGTGGCGCGATGGTGCTACAGATGATGCGCCGGCGTCCCGGCGTGTTCGCGTATGGGGTGCAGCTCGGCGGGTTCGTCGTCAACGACACCCAATCAGGCGACGGTGCCCTCCGATCGGGACGCCCACCGGTGTTCTGGGGTCGAGGCGCCCACGACGGGGTGATTCCCGCCGCCGCGGTACGCCGCACCGCCATGTTCAGCACGCAGCATCTGTCCATCACGGAGCGGGTGTACCCGGATCTCGGGCACGATGTTGCTGGCCGGGAAGTCACCGACTTTGCAGCGTTCGTCACCGATCAGATCGCTCGTCGCTGACCGCAAGCAAGTGCCTCGCGCCGCGGGGTTCGCGACGCAAGGCAGCCGGAGCGCCTGATCGTTCAGACGAGGAGCGCTCCGCCGTCGACGGGGATCGAGGTCCCCGTGATGAAGGTCTGCGTCATTGCGTAGAGGAACGCCTGCGCGACGTCGCTCACCTCGCCAACGCGGCCGACCGGGAGCGTCTGGGCCTGCTGGTCGAACATGGCCTGCTGATCTTCGGCGGTCATTCCCGCCCAGAGGGGGCTGCGGATGATGCCGGGCTCGACGACGTTCACACGGGTCGGCGCCAGCTCGACGGCGAGAGCGCCGGCGAGACTCGTCGTCGCGCCGCACAGGCTCGATGCGACCGCCCAGCCGGCGCCCGGTCGGGTGCGCGCTGACCCGGAGGTCAGGGTGATCGATCCCCCCGGCCGGATGTGCTGCGCAGCCTTGCTGACCGCGTTGAGCGCGCCGAAGTAGCGCACTTGGAAGAACCCTCGCGCCTGCTCGAGGTCCAGACCGTCGACGGGCATCAGCGTGAGGGGCTCGCCGGCGGTGTAGACGAGGTGGTCGAACCCGCCGATCTCTTCGAAGAACGACGCGACGTGGTCGGCGTCGAGCACGTCGAGTGCCCGGCCCGTGGCGGACGCGGTGAGTTCGCCCAGTGCGGCATCGACGCTGGACTGGCGGCGCGAGGCGATGACAACCTCCGCGCCGGCATCCACCGCGGCATGTGCCGTTGCGAGACCGATTCCGGAGGTGCCGCCGATGATCACGACGCGCTGATTGGTGAGGGACAAAGTGTTCCTTTCGATCGAACAGGATCGAGTGTGTGCGCTCGACCGCCAGCCCGTCCAAGACCTCTTCATCGCGTGGTGAGACCCAACGGGTATGAGCCATGATGAGGGTGTGAACGCCGATCTCGACCTCCGGAAGCTGCGGTACTTCGCGGCCGTCGCGGACACGTTGAGCTTCGGTCGCGCCGCGGAACAGCTCCACATCGCTCAGCCGGTGCTGTCTCGCCAGATCCGCGCGCTCGAGCAGGAACTCGGCATGCAGCTCTTCGTCCGCGATACCCGCGGGACCGAACTCACCGACAGCGGACGCCTCCTTCTCACCGAGGCGCGCTCGCTGCTCGCTTCTGCCGCCGCGGTGCGTCGACGCGTCGCGATCGCGGCGCGCGGCGAGGACGTCTTCACGGTGGGCTTCATGCCCGGGCTGACCGTCACTGACGCAGTGCGGACGTTCCGACGCGGTGCGCCGTCCGTCGACGTCCGGGTGATGCGTACCGGGTGGGAGGAACAGGTCGCGGTTCTGCATGACGGTCGTGCAGACGTCAGCTACCTCCGCGAACCCTTCAACAGTGCGGGCATCCAGACCGTGTTCCTCCACGAGGAACTGAGGGTCGTGATGCTCCCGACGGGGCATCCCCTCTCCGGTGCCGACCAGGTAACGATGGAGGACCTGAGCTCTGAGGTGCTCCTGCAGGACCCGGCAGCCGTGCCCGAATGGTCCACCGCTGCGCCCGTTCGGCGTACGCTCGAAGGCGCTACCCAGCGCAAATCACGAACCGTTGAGGAGAAGCTGGAACTCGTCGCCGGCGGTGCCGGCATCGCGATCCTGCCGCTATCAACGGCCCGGTTCTACCGCCGCCCGGATGTGGCTTTCTGTGTCATCGCCGACCTGGCACCCACCGCGGTGCACATCGCCTGGGACGCCAGCCGCTTCTCGGAGCGCATCGCGGCATTCGTCGACGCCGCACAGGCCATCGCGGCTCAACGCTGACATCAGGCATCGCAAAGTCTGTCCGGTTGAGGATCGGCAAGCGGGACGCGCTCGAGCATGTTCCGGCGCACTATGAACGAGTGCGTGTGATGACGATTCAGACGGTAGCGATGGGTGTCTCCGCGGAGCAGGAGGCGCACTGGCCACAGCTCGCAGCCGCTGCGATGCTGGCAGCAGAGGAGGGCCGCGAACCCGTTCCCGGGGTGTGGTTCAGGACAGATGAAGGAGCGAGTGGGCTGATTCCGGTTTTCGAACTCACTCCCGTGACCTTCACTGATGACGAGGAACCGGCTCGATTCATCGGGACAGTGACCGCGCTCGGACCCGACGCCGCTCCATCGACCTGAGCGCTGTCCGGTCGCCAATCGGCTACCGGACACGTCAGGGACGACGGGCGGATGCGCCGGAGGCCGATTGCCCGCGGTACGAAGGTCGACGCCTACTGGCCGATCTGTTCGTTGACATCGCTTCGAGAAGCGAGCCACATCGTGTGCTCGCGGCTGATCGCTTCCTCCGCATCAGCCACGGCGACCGCCCACTCGTCTTCGGCGGCGGACATGAGTGTCGCATCCTGTTTTTGCAGCTCGGCCGCAGTGAGCGAGTAGGCGGATTCGAGAGTGGTGTGCTGTTTCAAGGCGAGCCAGGCAGCGCCTGCACCGATGAAAGCCGCTAGGACACCCGCGAGGTCGATGTCCCAGACACCGGCAAACCGGAGCGCCGCCAGTGTTATAGCAACGAGCTCTGCAACGACGAGCGTTGTACGCCAGGCAAAGGACGCTCGTGCGTTGGAATTCGACTTTCGGGTGTACCAGTCTCGTTGCGCCCTAGTTCGATCACGCAAGTACACCTCGCGCTGCTGCTCTGTCGTTGCGGCACGAAGAGCTTCCATGGCTTCAGTCGGGGCAGCTCCGTCACCTTGCGGGGGAGCAACTGCTTCCGAGACTTGGCGAGCGACCTGTCCGACCCTCGCACGGAAGAGTTTCTCCGCGTCACCGTCCGGGAGGGTGACGAAGAACGGGTCGGCACCTACTGCGTAGCGCCAGCTCAACGTCTTCATCGACTCAGCAGCCGCCCGGGCCATGTACCACTTGCGCTCTGGGGGCTTCACGCCGAGGATAAGTTCTCCTCCAAACGCAACGATGAAGCCGATCAGGGCCACGAGCGCCCAGAGATCGAACGATCCAACAGCTAGCGTGAACGCGCCACCGATCGCGGCAGCAACTGCCCCCGCTGACCGAATGCGGTTGCCCCAGAGAGCGATTCGTTGCCCTCGAAGGGATGCAGTGTCGGCCGCGTGAAAGAAGCCGGGTAGCTGCGGGTCGTCCAGCCCGAGTGGATTAGCTGGCATTGCGCTGACGAAGTGCGCGGCTGTTGTCTACGACCGAGGCGTGCGTCGTGCGCCGGGTGTAAGCGGCATCGATCATCTGTCCCAGATCAAGTGTGCTCGATGGGTACTTCATCCAGCGCGCGTAACCATCTGTTCCGTCAACGTTGTCGTCCACCCGAGCAGGGAGCTGCCGAGGGGAGTTCGCGATCGATGGCAAAGTGATCGCGAGAAGTCCGTTACGGCTCGACGTTGCTGTGTTTCGCAAGGAGGCCGCGACTTCCCAGTCCACGAATCGTCGTCCCCATGTCTCAGCACCGACCATGACCAGCGTCACCGAGCTGTCCCGGAGGTACAGCTGACGGATGCGCTGCTTGATGTAGTCCGCGTTGGTGCTATCGATGACGTCACCAGCCATCGATGCGCCGATGCCGCGCGAAATCAGAACATCGTGGTCGTGGTCAAAGTGATCGATGAAAGCCTTCACCTCCGCCTCGTCTGCGTGGTGGTAGGAGATGAATGTCTTGTGCCGCGTGTACGACTTCAAGAGGCTTGCCACGGTGACTCCTTCGGGTTGGTGAGCAAACCTTAGCCGGAGCAACGGACACCGACGGCGGGGCGGGCCGCGAGAGTGTCGGCGCTCACTCCCACGATCCGGTGCTCGAAACCCGGTGGGCGACTCTCGCCGAGCTCACCTAACTCGACCATCACAAGTGGATCCACCAGGTGCTGACCGATGCCGCCCGGTAGAGGATCGTCTGCCGAACAGCGTGGACGGCTCGGCCGTCCTGAGCTGGCCCCCGTCGCGCATGGACAGAGGTGTTCGGGCTCAGGCTAGTTCGGCGACGAGATGTTCGACCAACTCGAGTGACGCGCGCGCCTTCGGGCGGCCTCTCGGGGCCGTGTAGCCGACGACGCTCGACGCCCGTTCCACTTGACGGGCCCGGCGCTGATGCGACGTAGACTTCGTTCTGACTTGCGTTTGGCAAGTAAGACTAGAGAGTGGAAGACCGATGGATATCAACGGCGCGGCTGTTCTTGTTACAGGAGCAAGTGGGGGCCTCGGGAGGGAGTTCGTCCGACAAGCACTCGATCGAGGGGCGCGGCGCGTGTACGCGACGACCCGTCGCCCGCTCGAATGGGAGGACGACCGCGTCGCGCCGTTGGTCGTCGACGTCGGTGACGAGGGCGCGATCGCAGCTGCCGCCGAAGCCGCGTCTGACACCACCGTGGTCGTCAACAACGCGGGGACCTTCACGGGCGGGTCGTTGCTCACGCAGCCCGCCGACGAGATCCAGGAGATGTTCTCGACGAATGTGTTCGGCGCACTGAACGTCGCGCGCGCCTTCGCTCCCGTCCTCGAGCGGAACGGTGGCGGAGCATTGTTGAACGTCCACTCGATCCTGAGCTGGACGGTCTTCCCGGGCGGAGGAGCCTACGCAGCCACGAAGGCGGCGTTCTGGGCGTTGACCAACGCCCTGCGACTCGAACTCGCTCCCCGAGGCACGCTCGTCACCGGGCTCCACCTCGGGTACACGGACACCCCGATGATCGAGTCGTTCGATGTGGATAAGAACGACCCCGCCAATGTCGTCCGCGTCGCACTCGATGGCCTCCGCGACGGCCGGTACGAGGTCATCGCGGATGAGATGACGGACCGCGTGCGGCACCTCCTGTCCGCGCCGCTCGAGGAGCAGTTCCCGGTCTTGGTCCGTTGACGCGGGGCAGAACCCCTCCGATTTGACGGTTCGGTCCGCTCGGAGGGGTTCTGCTGGGCGTCGTGCTCCCGCCCGCGCACTCGCTTCAACCTCGGGATCAGATGCGATCCGGGCGGTACACGAGGTTCGCCCGAGGGTCCTCGATCCCTTCGAGCACCTTCCGCGCCAGCAGGGCTGAGAACTCTCGGAACGAGAAGGGCGCCCGGTCGTCGGTTCCGGCGACCACCTCGGCGGTCAGGTCGATGAGGTCCTGCAGGACGGTCACCGGCGCGTCGCCGGTGGCATGAGAGATGAACACCCGGTCGTAGAGTCCGCTCAGGTCGTCACGGACCCGTCGCAGCGTCTCGGCGTACTCCGTGACCGTTGCAGAGTCGTCTGCGAAGAGGAAGGTGCGTTGGTTCGCCGCGTCTCCCGTGATCAGGGTCCGCTCCTCGCCGAGGAGGACCGCATGGGAGCCAGGGGTGTGGCCCGGCATTGGGATCGTGCGAACCGTCATGCCACCGAGTTCGAACGTCGTGCCGCTACCGAGGTCGTGGAAGCGCTCCGGCGATGCGGCCGGCGCGAGGACCCGCCCTTCCCGACGCGCCTCGTCGTGCACGTCCGCGATCCAGCTGCGGTGGACTGCGTGGACGGCGAGGTCGGCGTGCGCCATGTGGACGTCGTCGAACCAACCCGCGCCGAAGGCATGATCGAGGTGGCCGTGGGTGATCACCACCGTGACCGGCTTGTCGGTGAGGTCCCGGACGAAGGCCGCGAGGTCGCCGACACCGAAACCGGTGTCCACAAGCAGGGCACGGTCCTGTCCTTCGACGAGGTACATCTGCGCGTCGAGCCGGTCGTAGATGCGTGTGACGCGAGCCGTCAGTCGTACGGACGAGAAGTCCGGGGACGGGGACGAGGACGAGGACCCATCGGGCGCCGGTGCCGCCGTCACTTGACGCTCCTGACCCCGAACATGAACGCAGCTCCGACGGCCGCCGCGGCAGCACCCAGGACGAGTACCCAGGTGTAGGAACCGGTGAGCCCGAAGACACCGGCAGCGACGAGTGGAGCAGTCGCCGCGGGGACCGACGTCGCGAGCGCCAGGAGCGCGAGATCGCGGCCCTCGTCTGCGCGGCTCGGCAGGACCAGGGACATGATCGCGATGTCTACCGCGAAGTACACGCCGGTTGCAGCACCGCCGAGGACGGCGTACACGAGCAGACCTGCCCAGTCTCGGGCGATGATCGGCGACACGAACGCAGCGGCCATGGCCACCGCACTCAGGGCCACGACGACCTTCCGTCGGTCGAGACGGTCTGCGAGCCAGCCGAAGGCCACGATGGCCACGACCTGGCTGATGGTGTTGATCGACGCGACGGCCGCGACGGCGTCGTTCACACCGCTGAACGGCGTGTTCTCGGGTCCGACGTAGTCACTGACGATGTAGAACACGTAGTCGATCACCGCGAAGAAGCCGAGGAAGAAGAACAGCCGAGACAGGAAGACCAGCGTGAAGTCCCGGTGACGGAAGCCGGTGAAGAAGCCGGCGATGCGCGCGGGGACACTCCGGCGTGGTTCGGACGTCCTGAGCTCGGGTGCGCGCACCGGCGCTTCGGGCGCGACGACGACGAACACCACGGTCGCCAGGACGAGGAAGATGCCGAGGACGGCGTACCCCCAGAACTGCCCGGTGCGCGTCACGACGTTGACGGACGCGAGGATCCCGAGCGGGAGACCGAGGCCCACGACGGACGAGGCGGTGCCGCGCAGTCGCACCGGAACGCGATCGGGGATCACCGCGTAGATCGTGCTCTGGTAGATGTTCGCGAAGAACCAGACGAAGCCAATGCTGACCGCGAGGAGCGGAACGGTCGTCGCTCGCGCCATCAGGACGCATGCCACCGCGGTGAGGACGGCGCTGACGAGCAACCACGGCGTCCGTCGTCCGAGACGTCCTCTGGTGCGGTCGGAGAGTGCGCCGCCGAGCGGGAGGGCGACCGTCCCCGCCACGGACGAGACGAGCGCGGTGAGCGCGACGACGGCGACCTTGTTGGTGGGGTCGATCGATGCGACCTGCGCGGGGAGCAGGGCCTGCTGGATGCCCTGGTAGACCCCGTAGAGGCCGATGACGCCGGGGAAGAGCGTCGACAAGACGCGGGTGGTCCCAATGGTCCGTGGGGTGGGCGGGCTCGCCTGCAGTTGGTGGGTCACGGTTCCTCCTCGAAACGCTGACACGTGTCAGTGCTGACACGTGTCAGCACAGTAGACTCGCTGCATGACCACGTCAAGGCGGACCCCTGACCGCCGTGCCACGAGTGCTGACGTCGCGCGGGCCGCCGGGGTTTCGCGCGCCACGGTGAGCTACGTGCTGAACGCCACGCCCAACCAGTCCATCCCCGACGCGACGCGCGATCGGGTACGCGCTGCCGCGGATCGACTCGGGTACATCCCCTCGGCCCACGGCCGAGCACTGCGCCAAGGTCTCGGAGAGACGGTCCTCGTGCTCGAGCCGGACTGGATGCCGTCGTCGACGTCAGCCCGCTTGTGGTCGTCGTTGAGCACGTCGCTCGCGGAAGTCGGTCTCGTCTGCGTCTTCTCCCACACCGCGGGCGTGGCGACCTCACTCCGGCAGGTCCTGACCACGTTCGTCCCACGACTGGTGCTCTCGTTCGTTCCGCTCTCCGAGGACGACGCGGAACTGCTCGCCACGCAGTCCGTGCCACTGCTGCGCCTCGACGTCGGGAACGGTGGCCGGGGCGGCGACCACCTCGAACTGGACGAGCACATCGGCCGAGCGCAGGTGGAGCACCTCGTCACTGCTGGCCGGAGGAAGCTCGCTTTCCTCGACCTGGTGGACGAGCGAGCTCGCGCGCAGTCCACCGCTCGGGCTGCCGGCGCCGGTGCCGCGGCCGGCGCCGCGGCCAGGCAGGGAGTCACCCTCGAGCGACTCGACTTCGACTTCACGTCCGAGATCGTGGGAACGGCCGTGCACCGGATCCTCGACGGAGGCTTCGACGGCGTGTGCTGCTTCAACGACGACGTCGCCCTCGTCGCACTGTCGAGACTCCAGGACGCAGGGAGCCGCGTCCCGGACGACGTGGCGGTGGTCGGGGCGGACGACCTTTCCGTCGGGGCCTTCACGTCACCCCCGCTCACCACCGTTTCGCTCGACAACGAGCGCATCGGTCGCTACTTCGCGCTCAGCGTTGCAGCCGCGGCCGGGTTGGACAGCGCCTCCGAACCGGACCGCGATGCGGCTGCCAGGGTGCACGTCATCCACCGTGGCTCCAGCTGAGTAGACCGACCCCGCCATCACCGCCTACCGACGAACACGAGGATCCGATGGACTCCATCCCGTCTGCTCAGACCACCGCCGAATTGACGGTGTGGTTCTTCGACGACTACCTCCCAGCGTGGACAGCAGCTGCGCTCCGGGACGACCCTGCGTTCATCGGCGCGTACTGGGCGTCACCGCTCTGGGTCGGTGACGACCGCGGACCGGCGACGCTGATGCGCGACGACGACGCCGTCCGCCACTGGGTTGCGAGCACCTTCGCGCGCCTGCGCAGCGAGGACTACGCCCGCACCGCGGTCCTCAGCCAGCGGGTCGTCGCGCACACCGCACACGGCGGCACGGTGGACGTCCTCTGGGCCAGGGTCCGACGCGACGAGAGCGAGATCGAGCGTCTGGCCGTGCACTTCACAGTGGCGCGAACGCAGGAGGGCCTGCGCGCGGTGGCGATCCAAGCGCATGCCACGGACGCTGGTGCCATCTAACTTGTTATGAGCAAGCAAGGGGAGCATCATGGCGTCATGCGTGTGCTCTTCGTCGGCGCCGGCTCCGTCGGCGGCCTGTTCGGATCCCTCCTCCTCGATGCCGGGGTGGACGTCTCCTTCCTCGTGCGTCACCACCGACGTGCACAGCTGCTGCAGTCCGGCCTCGCCATCGCGTCGTCCGTCGCGGACGGATCCGTGCGACGGCTCGCGGTCCGAACAATCGTGCGCGACGACGTCCCGGCATCGGACCTCGTAGTCTTCGCGGTCCGGGCGCCGGACCTCGACGCCGCCATCGAGGAGGCGCGGCCCGCCGTCGGCGCGTCGACGATCGTGCTCCCACTCCTCAACGGCATGCGACACCTCGCGCCGCTGACCGAGCACTTCGGCGACCGGGTGCTCGGTGGGGTCGCGGTCGCCGGAGTGATGTCCGATCCAGACCACGTCGTCCGTCGGCTGAGCGAGGACGCGAGCATCACCTTCGGTGAACTGACCGGCGGAGCGTCCGAACGGTGCGCTGACCTCGCGGCACGCTTCAGGCCCGCCGCGTTCCGGACCGTCGTCTCCTCGACGATCACACAGGACATGTGGGAGAAGTGGATCTTCATGGCGGCGGGCGGGGCCGCCACGGTCCTGCTCGGCGGTCCGATCGGCACGGTGATCGCCGTGCCGGGAGGCCTCGAAACGGTCGAAGCCGTCCTCGCGGAAGCCTGTGCGGTGGCGGCCGCTGCAGGGCATCCTCCCCGGCTCGCCGCGGTCGAGAGCATCCGCCACACCCTGACGCGGCCGGGCTCCCCGTTCACGACGTCCATGTACCGGGACTTCGCCATCGGTCGGCGGACCGAGGTCGAACCGGTCCTCGGAGGGCTACTCGACGAGGCGCGGGCCCTCGGTGTCGATGTGCCGCTGCTCGCGAGCGCCGCGGTGCGACTCCGGGTCCACGAGGCGTCCCTGGAGCTGGTCCGATGACCGAGGTCACGCTCGTCACGACGGTCGACTGCCACCTGTGCGACGACGCTCGCGGCGTGGTCGCCGAGGTCCTCGCCGCGTTCCCCGCGGTGGTCCTGACGGAGCGGTCGCTCCTCGACGACCGGGCGTTGCGCGAGGAGTTCGCGGAGGACGTCCCCGTCGTGATCGTGGACGGACGGGTCCACAGCACGTGGTTCGTGGATGCCGATCGACTGCGCCGGCGGCTCGACCGCGCGACCGCGCATCCGTGACCGACGGGCACCGCTCCGCGGGTCCCCGCTGGCGGGACCCGCGGGCAGCGTCACGTCACTGCGGGAGCTTGGCCGCGACGAGGTCGACCGGCGTGATCGTCGGGGGCACGGCGAAGAGGTCCCCGTTCGCGTCGATCGCCTGCCGCACCTCACCCTGGAGGTGGAACGCACGCCCCTCCTCGGTCTCGAACGCGTCGAAGATCCCGAACGTCCGGTCGTCCTTCCGGAATGCGAACCACGTGATCGTCTCCGGCTCCCGCCCGACCATGGCACGTGCCGATATGAGGAATGCCGCCACCTCGTCCTCGCGTCCTGCTGCTGCCGTGAACTCCACGACGAATCCGTTCTGCACCATCTGTCGTTCCTCCTGTCTGGCCGATCCGGCCTCGCTTCGACGCTAGATCGACGACGGGCCGGGCACCCCACGCATCCGGCCACCAGCACCGCGGTCTCCGCCAAGTCCTCCTGAGGTCGTCCCGTCCCGGTGGGCGAACGTCGTCCGGTATGCGGAGGCCGTGACGCCGACGTGGGCCCGGAAGTTCCGTCTGAGGGTCTCCGCCGTCCCGAATCCCGTTGCGGCTGCGATCTGCGACAGGGGCAGCCGCGTTGTCTCGAGCAGCACCTTCGACTGCTCGATCCGCTCGTGCGTGACCCATGCCGCGACGCTGGTGCCCACCTCGCGTCGGAACCAGCGGACGAGCGTGCGCTGGCTGACGTGCTCGACACGAGCAAGCCGCTCCAGGGACAGTGGTTCGTCGAGGTGCTCGCGCATCCACTCGAGGAGGCGCGGGGTTGCCGTCGGAGCTCGGAGGGCGTCCTTCGCGAACTGTGCCTGCCCTCCAGCTCGGTTCGGGGCGGCCACGAGGTACCTGGCGACATCGTTCGCGTAGGCCCGTCCGAGGTCGCGAGCGGTCAGGTGGAGCGCGAGGTCGACCGCGGCGAGGCCTCCGCCGGATGTGAAGAACGCACCGTCGGCCACGAAGAGGCGTCCCGCTCGCATCCGCACCGCTGGGAAACGCGCGGAGAACTCCTCGGCGTGCACCCAATGCGTCGTCGCGGTCCGCCCGTCGAGCAGGCCCGCCTGCGCGAGGACGACGGCACCTGCGCACAGTCCGACCACCCGTGCCCCCGAGGCTGCCGCGTTCCGGAGCGCCTTCAACAGCGCCGGCGGCCGAGGCCGGAACGGCTCCGATGATCCGGGGACCACGACCGTGCCCGCACCTCCGACGGTCCGCAGTGTCCCCTCGTCGGTGGCATCGACGATCCGGAGCCGGTAGCCCGGACCAGGGGGCGTGAGCCCGGGCACGGGCCCTGCCGTCGCGAACACCTGCGACACCACCGCTGTCTCCAACGGGTCACTGTCCGGTTCCGTCACCAGCGCGACGGTGTGGGGTGCACCGTCGATGGAGTCACCCACGCCGCACGACCGCTCCGCGCCCGCCCGTCGGGTGCTGCCGGCCCCGGTGCGCCCCTCGTCGCCTGGGACGTCGCGCCACCGAACCTGCGGCGACCAGCACGACGAACGCCGAGGCGACTCCCAGGACCGACCATGCGGCCGCCTCCCATCCGGGTACCTGCACGGTGGCCGCCCAGCGGATGGCGAAGTTCGTGGTCGACGCGACCGGGAAGGTGAACGTCCACCAGGAGACGCCGAACGGCAGCGACCGGTAGGTCCCGACGACGAGCACGGCCTGGACGGCGAGCATGAACACGAGCATGCCGATGAGGATCGACTGCACTTCGCGGATGGGTCCCGGATGCGCGACGATCCACGCGAGGTTCGAGGTGGCTGCGGCGGCGAGGAACGCGGTCATCGCCGGCTTCAGGGTGTCGGGCAACGCCGACCCGGTCATCAAGCGGATGAGGACGACCGTCCCGATCATCAGCCAGAAGAACAGGCCGGCGCCGAACGCACCGAGAGCGGCCTGGTGGAGTCCGACGCTCGACAGGGAGATGCTCGCGACGTTCGCCCCCGCGACGACCGGGACGAAGTACCCCGGGTGGACCGCGGCGAGCTCGACACCCCCTGCGATCCAGTGCGCCACCAGTTGCGCTGCGACGGAGCCGAGCAGGACGACGAACGCGAAGCAGACCCAGTCCAGGTGGGCTCCGGGGATGACGGTGCGGTAGTGCGAGGCCAGCAGCAGGCCGACCAAGGGGATGTACGCCGCGAAGGGCCCGGAACCCGGGTGCTCGAGGTCTGCGCGGAACGCCCCGGATCGCCGCAGGCCGGGCACGACGTACAGGACGGCGAGCAGGGCCCACAGGACGCCTGCCACCGCGAAGAGTGCCTCCGACGGCCATCGCACAGCGTGCAGGTCTGCCGTCGCGGTCGTCCAGCACCCAGCGAGCCCTGCGAGGCCGAGCGGGACGCCGAATGAGCCGAGTGTGACCAGCTGCCGGGAGAGGGGGCGTGTCGATCCGTCGTCCATCGTGCTCCTCACGTGCTCCACCTGACTTGTAGAATACAAGCTAGCGAGGTCGGACTGCCCCTCGCGCGACACCACCTGGAGGTCCCCATGCCCATCTCGCTCGCCATCGCCGTGACCGCAGCCGCTGGCGGGTCCCGCTGGTCAGAGGTCGAACGCATCGACATCACTCGGACGCTCGGCGGTGCGGTGTGGGGGTTGAAGCGCGCAACGGGCACCGTCGAGCACGGGCTGACCCACGTCGACGTCCGGCGTCAGCGGACGCGCATCGACTCCTTCGGTCCCACGGGCGGCTTCGCGGAGTACACGCCCGACCGAGTGACGATCACCGACGGGGCGACCGGGGAGTCCGAGGTGCTCGACCACCCGAGGGAGTCGTTCGCCGGGCACGGTGTCGACACCCCCTGGACACCAGCACAGGTCGCCTACTTCGTCGGGTACACGATGTGGACGTACACCACCGAGGCCTGGTCGCTGCAGCTCCCGGGAGTCGACACCGAAGAGGACGGCACGTGGACCGAAGCGGGCACGAGCCTCCGTCGCCTGCGGGTCACCTACCCGTCGAGCATCACGACCCACAGTCGCGTGCAGACGCTCTACGTCGACGGGGACGACATCGTGCGACGGCGGGACTACGAAGCCGACGTGATGGGCGGGGTCCCGAGCGCGCAGCTCGTCGCCGGCCACACCGAGGTGGACGGGATCGTCATCGCAACAGCGCGCGACGTGTTCCCCCGGGACCCCGCGGGTGGGATCGTCGCTGACCAGCACCTGGTGTCCATCCGGCTCGCCGACGTCGCGGTGGTGTGACGCGCGAGGAGGGCCGGACAACCTCAGGCCGCGGGCGGCCCGGCACCCTCCGACCCGGCCTCGCCGAGCTCACTGAGGAGATGTGACCGTGCCGCCCCGAGGACGTCGGTACTGAAGTCGGTGGTCGAGGTGGCGCGCGCGAGGAACAGCGCGCCGACCATCGTCGACATCCGGACCAAGGAAGCCGGTGTGACGGCGTCACCCTCGTCGGACAGCCACGCTGCGAAGTCCCGCACCCCCTGGGCGAACGCCGTCCGCACCGCTCGGTCGTCCGACCGCGCGACGTCCGAGCCGAAGCCGGTCGTCACGCATCCCCCGGCCCAGTCGTCCCGGTTGTGCTCCGACAAGTACCCCCGGACCAGCTCGGCGAGCGCGGCACTGTGGTCCACCGACTTCTCCTCGAGGCCTGCGAGGCCCGTGTTCATCTGCTCGTACGCGTTCGCGGTGGCCTCGGCGACGAGCGCGTCCTTCGACGGGAAGTGCCGGTAGAACCCGCCGTTGGTGAGCCCGACCTCGCGCATCACGTCGCCGATGCTCACGGACGCGGCGCCCCGCTCCCGGAACACGTGCGATGCGGCTTCGACGATCTGCTGACGGTGCCGGTCCGCCTGGTCCCGTGAGACGCGCCCCATGTTGCCCCCTCCGTAGATGCTGATAGTAATCTATCGTCTGATCGAAAGATGTCGACCGACATCTAAGAGAGGACACCATGAGCGATGACTTCCCCGACCAACACGGGCGGCGCTACCTCGTCACCGGGGCGACCGGCGGCATCGGCGCCGCTGCTGGACGTGCGCTGAGCACGGCCGGCGCTGAAGTGGTGCTGGCGGTGCGCGACCTCGACCGCGGTGCGGCGGTCGCCGCGACCTTCCCGGGCCCGACCGAAGTGCTCGTGCTCGACGTCTCCCGCCTCGACTCCGTCCGCGCGTTCGCTCGGGACTGGTCGGGTCGGCTCGACGGACTGCTCAACAACGCCGGCGTGATGGCCACGCCGTTCGCACGGACGCCCGACGGCTTCGAGTCCCAGCTCGCGACGAACGTCCTCGGCCACTTCGCGTTGACCCGCCTGCTCCTGCCGTCCGTCACCGACCGCATCGTGAACGTCTCGTCCGTGCTCGCGTCCTTCGCCAGGATCGACCTCGACGACCTCAACTGGCAGCGACGCCGGTACCGCCCGTGGCGGGCGTACGGACAGTCGAAGCTCGCTGACCTCCTGATCACCGACGAGCTGCAGCGCCGCCTCGACCTCGTGGGCAGCCGCGTCCGCGCGGTGACGGCCCACCCCGGAGTCGCGCGGACCGGGCTCTACGGGAACGGGAACGCGACAGGTGCGATGGGCGTCGTCCTCCGGGGTGCCGCTCGCTGGCGCGGCGTGTCTCCCGAGATCGGTGCCCGATCGGTCCTCCAGGCCCTCACCGCGGACGTCGCCGGTGGCTCGTACCTCGCACCACCGAGCCGTCCGTCTGTCGTCCGCGAGCAGCGCCGTGCCCGCCACGAGGACGACCACGCCACTGCGCTCGCCCTGTGGGAGCGCGCATCGGCACTCACCGGCTTCTCCGCCGCACTCTGACCCCCTTCGCGCGAACCACTCCCGACCTGCCGCACCGCGGCGGTCCGTTCGAGCACGAACAGAAAGAGGAACACCATGTCCACGACACCCTCGACGACGACCGTCCAGACGGCGTCCGCAACGTACGCCTACCGACGGACCGGTCCGGTCGGCGGGGTCCCACTCGTCCTCCTGATGCGCTTCCGCGGAACCATCGACGACTGGGACCCAGCCCTCATCGAGCCCCTCAGCCGGAACCGCGACGTCATCCTGGTCGACAACGTCGGTTCCGGGCGCTCCACCGGTGAACCGCGCGACTCGATGGAGGGCGCGGCAGCGGGCATCATCGACTTCGTCGAAGCCCTCGAGCTCACGCAGGTCGACCTGCTCGGATGGTCTCTCGGCGGCGTCGTCGCCCAGTACGTCGTCGACGCCCGCCCGGACCTGGTCCGACGCGTCGTCGTGGCGGCGAGCACGCCGGGGCTGGTACCCGACACCCCGGCGCCCGACGCCCGTGTCACTGAGATCCAGATGAAGCCAGACGCCACTGCTGGGGACATGGCGTACCTCTTCTACCCGGACACCGACGACGGCAGAGCAGCCGCCGCCGCGTCCGACGCGCGGATCGCAGCGGCCCGTCCGACGGACGCCGTCGTGGTGTCCGACCGTGCGGCCGGGGCTCAGCTGGTCGCGGCGTCCGTCGCGTACCAAGTGCCGGTGCCCGACCTGGTCGCCCGACTCGCGAGGACCACGCAACCGGTCCTGTTCGCGAACGGAATGCAGGACGTGGGCATCCCGGCTTCGGCCTCGGTGTTCGGTGCGACGCACGCGCCTCACGGGACCGCTCTGCTCTACGGCGACGCCGGCCACGCGTTCCTGTTCCAGCACGCGGAGCACTTCGCTGCGACCGTGGACCTCTTCCTGCGCTGACGCCGAGCTGGAGTGGTCTGGTGCGTCCGGCTCGGGTCCTCCTCGGTCGGACGCACCACTCAGACCGTCAGCGTCCAGCCCGTCCGGAGGCCCAGGTCCCGGAGGCCCGCCCGGCGCAGGTTCCGCAACGACTGCCCCGGCCGATTTACGGAGCCGAGGGCAGCCTCTGCGAACACCCATCTACAGCCGGCGCGCCTCGCCGCCTCGATGCGAGCGCGGATGAGGACACCCTGGACACCGCGGCGTCGGGCGCGGGGCAGCGTCGCGCCTCCGAACAGCTCGGCAGCGGGTCCCCGGACCGAGACCGCGCCGACACCGACGAGGTCCGCGCCGTCCCATGCCCCGAGCGCCACCCAGCCGTCGGCGTCCACGGAGCCGGCTCCCATGGCGGCGAGGTGCGGGTCAGCCGGATCCCCGAAGGCCTCGAACATCGTCGCGGACCACGACAGCGCCTCCTCGGGCCGGACCGCACGCACCGTCATCGGCCCGGTGGGCGCGGCGGACACGGCGAGCTCCTCGAGTTCCGCGCCCACCTTCACGAGCGCCGGCCCCGCCGACAGTCCCAGTCGCTCGCACGTCTCCCGCCAGCCGTCCGGCTCGAACGCCGGAGCGATCTGCAGCGACGCTCGACGCACTCCGCTCCGCGTGAACCGCTCCCGTGCCAGCGCGACGAGGTCGTGAGCGTTCCCCGTCCACCGCGTGACGCCGACGACGCGACTCCACTGGTCGGTCGGGTCGTGGGGCATCGAGACGAGCACGCCGTCGGCGAAGGCTTCCGCAGTCAGTCCGAGTGCTGCTCGGGCCTGCGCAGGCGTCCGACCGACGAGGTCGGCGAGGGCATCGGCTTCGGCGTGTTCCGCGATGCGGAGGAGCTCTGTGGCTGTAGTCGGCATCCACCTAGCTTACTTTCTCAACGAGAGTCAGGGGGGCGGATCCCGGTGGTCCCGAACCGGTGGCGGTGCGCGCTCGGCGTCGTGCCGGAGACACGCCGGAACGCTCGGCGGAACGCGGCCGGGTCGGTGAAGCCCGCTCCGTGAGCGGCCTCCGCCACGGTCGAACCCTGCTCGAGCAGCTGCCGACCGAGGTCCACCCGCGCACGCTCGACGAAGCGGACCGGAGTGGTGCCGAGCTCCTCGACGAAGAGCCGCGCGAGGTGTCGGGCGCTGACACCCACGGCTCGGGCCGAGTCCCGGGTGCTGAACGGCGACGCTGGATCCGCCAGGACCACGTCCACGACGGACCGCACCGGCGAGGAGCGCGGAGCAGGCCCACGCAACCCCGCCGAGAACTGCGCCTGACCGCCAGGACGCTGCATGTGCACCACGAGCGCTCGAGCGACGTCGCGGGCCAGGTCACCTCCGTGGTCGCGTTCGACGAGCGCCAGAGCGAGGTCGATCCCCGCTGTCACACCGGCGGAGGTGACGACGTCCCCGTCCTGGACCCAGATCGAGTCCGGTGTGACCTCGGTGTCCGGCGCGACCCGAGCCAGCAGCCCCGCGTGTCGCCAGTGCGTGGTCGCGCGCCGGCCCGCGAGCAGTCCGGCCTGGGCCAGGACGAACGCGCCCGTGCACACCGATGCGACGGTACGGGCGGAGCGGGCGACCGCACGCACACCCTCGACGAGTCCGTCGGGTGCCGATCGATCGACGAGGTCGTCGCCGCCGGCGACCAGCAGGACGTCCGGCGCGTCGAGGTCCGCCAGGGAGGCGTCCACGGGGACGGTCAGTCCCACCGACGTGCGGACGGGCCGTCCATCGGGGGAGACGAACCGGAGGACGTAATCGGCTCCGGACCGGTTGGCCTCGGCGAACACCTCGGCCGGCCCGGTCACGTCCAGGAACTTGACCCCGTCGAACAAGACGATCGCGACGGTCGTCCCCTGCATGTCCATCGGTGCCTCATCTCCGTCCTGATGTCGCTCGTCGCCGGTCGCGCCGTCCACCCACCCTGGAGTACACGATCCACGAGAGAGGACGCGATCCATGATCGACACCATCGCCGGCATCACCGTGCCGGACACTGCCCTCGTCCGCGCGGCGACCGAACACGTCCGTGCCGCTGAGGACGACCTGCTGTTCCACCACTCACGCCGGGTGTTCTTCTTCGGCGCCCTGCAAGGTCAGCGGCGCGGGCTCCGCCCCGACCTGGAGTTGCTCTACGTCGGCGCGATGTTCCACGACCTCGGCCTGACCGATCGACACCGCGACTCCGGGCAGCGGTTCGAGGTCGACGGTGCGGACGACGCCCGCACCTTCCTCCTCGAGCACGGCGTGGACACCCAGGCGGCCCGAGACGTGTGGCTCGGCATCGCGCTGCACACCACACCCGGTGTGCCGGAGTTCCTCGAGCCGGAGATCGCGCTGGTGACCGCGGGTGTCGAGACGGACGTCCTCGGTGTCGGCCGGGACGACCTCCCGGAGGACACCCTTGGAGCGGTCATCGCGGCGCACCCGCGGCCGGACTTCAAGCGACGCATCCTCGAGCGCTTCGCGGAGGGCAACCGGCACCGGCCGGAGACGGTGTTCGGGAACGTCAACGCAGACGTGCTGGCGCACTTCCTGCCCGGCTTCCGTCGGACCGACTTCGTCGAGGTCATCCGCGGCAACACCTGGCCGGAATGACCGGAGCGGCGGGTCGTGACCCGCGGCCTTGACGGACGGGAGGCGCGGTGCGGGCTGGCACCGCGCCTCCCGTCCGTCTGCACGCACGCCGGCGCGCAGTCAGCGCGCGAGCAGACGCCGGACCCACTCGCCACGGGTGCGGCGTGCTGCCTTCGAGAGCTCGGCGTCGGGTGCCAGCAGTTCGAAGAGGTGGTACCCGCCAGGCCACACGTGCAGCTCGGCCTCGCCGCCAGCGGCCCAGATCCGGCTCGCGAAGGCGACGTCCTCGTCTCGGAACACCTCGGCCGAGCCGACCTCGACGTACGTCGGCGGGAGACCACTCAGGTCCTGCTCACGGCTCGCGGACTCGTACGACGTGATGTCCTCGGTGCCCCGGCGGTCGCCCAGGTAGAAGTTCCAGCCGGTTTCGTTGCTGGTTCGGTCCCAGATGCCGATGCCGTCGATCTGCTGCGCCGAGATGCTGTCGTTGTGCTCGTCGAGCATGCCGTACATGACGACCTGGCCGGCGAGGGCGGGCACTCCGCGGTCTCGGGCCATCAGGGTGACCCCCGCGGCGAGGCCCCCTCCGGCACTGCCACCGATCGTGATGAGCTTCGACGGGTCGAAGCCGAGCTCCTCGGCGTGCTCCGCCGTCCAGACCAGCGCAGCGTACGAGTCCTCGAGCGCGGCCGGTGCCGGGTTCTCCGGCGCGAGGCGGTACTCGACGGTGACGACGACGG
Organism: Curtobacterium sp. SORGH_AS_0776; assembly: GCF_031453355.1. Taxonomy (NCBI): domain Bacteria; kingdom Bacillati; phylum Actinomycetota; class Actinomycetes; order Micrococcales; family Microbacteriaceae; genus Curtobacterium; species Curtobacterium sp. SORGH_AS_0776. Next base: position 1,419,684 of record NZ_JAVIYU010000001.1, on the reverse strand, counting down.
CGTCGAACTCGACGACGTAGTCGACGACCGGGGCGACCCCGACGAACCGGTCGCCGAAGATCATCCCGCCGACGTGCGTGAAGAAGAACGCGGCACCGGGCTCGGTGTGGTCCGTGCGGCGGAAGACCGAGACGACGAGGTCGCCGGCGGGCCCGGGGACGAGGTGCTCCTCGTGGACGATCGGACGCCCCTCGAGGAGCTGCTCCAGGGATGGGGTGAAGCCCGGGCCGCGCAGGACCTCGAGGTGCTCGGGCAGGAGCGTCGGGGAGATCCCGGCCTGGGCGAGGACGGGCTCGAGTTCAGCGTCGAACGGCGGGGGCGTGGTGTTGCGGGTCATCGTTCCTCCAGTGCGAGTGCAGTGCCGATCGGTCGACCGGCACGGGGGAACGTAACACTGACTGACCGTCGGTCACAACTGACTTTTGCAAAACAAGTGAGATGATGGGCGCACCCGGTCCGCACCCTGCGCACCGACAACGAGAACGGATCCCGCCATGACCAACCGCACCGAGACCGCGCCGACGCACACCGTCGACACATCCTCCGGACCCGTCGCCTACCGCCGGTTCGGCCCGACCGGGGGCACCCCGGTCGTGTTCTTCCAGCGCTTCCGCGGAACGATGGACCACTGGGACCCGGCCTTCGTCGACGTGATCGCCGCCGAGCACGACGTGATCCTCTTCGACAACATCGGCGTCGGCCGGAGCGGGGGCGTCTCGCCCGACACCTTCGGTGGGATGGCCAGCACGGCGGTCGACTTCCTCCGCGCGCTCGGGATCGAGCAGATCGACGCGGTCGGCTGGTCGATCGGCGGCTTCGTCGCGCAGCTCGTGGCACTCGACGAGCCGGGCTTCGTCCGCCGCCTCCTCGTCCTCGGCTCCGGCCCCGGCGGCCAGAACGGCGCTCCCGGTCCCGAGCCGAAGTCCATCGAGGTCATGGTCAAGCCGGAAAACGACGACGAGGACTTCCTCTACCTGTTCTTCGGTCAGCACGAGGACGGGCGACGCCGCGGCAGCGAGTCGCTCCGTCGACTCGAGTCCCGTCTGACGCCGGATGCCCCGCAGGTCGGCCCCGAGACCATCCAGGCGCAGCTGCACGCCATCGGCGCCTGGGGAGAGGACGAGGGATCGGCGTGGGAGCGTCTCGAGGAGCTCGACATCCCCGTACTCGTCGCGAACGGAGCGCACGACGTGATGGTGCACGCCGAGCACTCGTTCAAGATGGCGCAGCGGCTGTCTGATGCCACGACGGTGATCTACAGCGATGCCGGCCACGGCTTCCTCTTCCAGCACCCGGAGGAGTTCGGCGCCACCGCACTGCGGTTCCTCGCCGCGTGATGGACGGAGGGCGGGGCGCGCACCGTGGTGCGCGCCCCGCCCTCGACCGACAGGAGCAGTCAGCGCGTCTCGACCGAGACGCGGTACCGACGGGCCGTGGCAGCCATGAGCACGAGCCCGATCACGAGGGCGACGAGGGCCGACGCCGCACCGAGCTGCACACTGCTGCTGGTCCCGACCGCGTCCACCGCGAGGCCCGCGAGGAATGAACCAGCAGCCACACCGACCTGCACGACGGCAGTGAAGGAGGCGTTCACGGCCTCTGCCGAGAACCGCTTGCCGTCGAACGTGAAGAGCCAGTGCTGGAGCGCGACCGGTGCGTTGCCCCACGACAGGCCCCACAGCACGAGCGCGACGACGACCGCCACGACCGCAGAGGCACCGAGCGCGAGCAGCAGGAGCCCCACCCCTCCCGCGACGAGCGTGGCGACCACGGTTCCTCGGATGCTCCGTCCGAGGAGTGCACCTCCACCGAAGTTCCCGACGATGGTGAGGACCCCGTAGACGAACAGGAGCAGCGATGCCGTGGCGGCAGACAGACCGGCGACCGAGACGAGGTAGGGGACGACGAACGTGAACGCGCTGAACTGGCCGAACACGACGAACAGGACGATCGCGAGCAGCGCAACCGCTGGGGCAGACGTGAGGATCGTCCGGAAGTCCGCCCCCGTCACACGGTCTGCCGCGGGGATGCGCGGTACGAGGACGAGTTGCATGACGACGGCGAACACGGCGACGGCCGCAGCACCGGCGAAGGTCCAGCGCCAGTCGACGTGGGCCACAGCGAGGGTCGCGGACGGCACCGTGATCACCGATCCCACGGCGATGGCGCCGAACACCATCGAGCTGGCGGTGTGCACGATCCGCTCAGGGACGAGCCGTGCCGCTGCGGACACGGCGGTCGCCCAGACGCCACCGACGCTGACGCCGAGCAGCAGACGTCCCAGCAGCATCACGCCGAAGGTCGGCGCGACCGCGCTGAGGAGGCAGGACACTGCGATGAGCGCAGTGAGCACCTGGACTGCGACACGACGGTCGAGACGCCGCATGAGGACGGTGGCGACCGGCGCGGCCACCGCGCCGACGACCGCCGGCAGCGTGACCAGCAAGCCGGCCTCCCCTTCGGACACGCGGAGCCCGTGGGCGATAGCGGAGAGGGCGCCGACCGGGACGAACTCGGCGACGACGACCGAGAAGGACCCGAGGGCGATGGCGAAGACGGCTGCCAGGGGCCGACGGCCCCGCGGGGCGAGGTGATTCTGAGACATGCTTCTCCTGTTGAGACTGTTCGGTGCGGAATGAAGGGTCGGATCGAGACGGGGCCGGGAACGACCCCGTGGGCCCGGTCGGGTGTGTGGATGATGGCGGAAGCGGAGTCGACGGACGAACCCGCAGCCGGCTCAGGACACCAGTGCGGCGATCTGCCGGATGATCGCTTGCTGTCCGTTCTCGGAGAGACCCGCGGCGGATCGCGCTCGCAGCCCGATCCAGGCGGTGTGCACGAGCGGCGCGAGTGCTGCCGCCTGCCCGCCGCCCGCCTGACGCAGCACCGCCGCGATGCGGTCGGTGCTGCGCTCGAAGTGCCCGTCGACGATCGCGCGGACATCCGGGTCGCCACCGAGGTCCGTCCCCGCGTTGACGGCGAAACACCCCGGCGGGGTCGCGTCCGCCAGTCGGAGGCCGGAGCACAACAGCGCTTCGATCCGGTCTGCCACTGGCCCGTCTGCGTCGAGCACGGTCTGGTGCACGAGTTCCGCACGCCGGACGTACTCGTCGAGCGCGCGGAGGTACAGCGCGCGCTTGTTGCCGAACGTGTCGTACATGCTCCGCTTCCCGACGCGCATCACGGCCATGAGCTCCTGGGTCGAGGTGCCCTCGTACCCGGCAGCCCAGAACCGCCCCATCGCGCGATCGAGGGCGATCTCCGGGTCGAACTCCTTGCTCCGTGCCACGGACCGAGCGTAGCGCAGATCGAGACCGATCGGTGCGGAAAGCAAGTGCATAAGATGACGGACCAGGAGGACGCATGACAACGGCAACCCGATCGACGCGACCACCACGCCGGGTCAAGCCCGCCGAGGAGCGCCGTCGCGACCTGCTCGACGCAGCAGTCCTCGTGTTCACGGAGCGCGGCGTCGCCGACACCACCGTCGAGGAACTCGCTCGGACCGCGGGCATGTCGAAGGGGTCGTTCTACCTGCACTTCGCCACGAAGGAAGACCTGGCTGCGGCCGCGTGGGCGCGTCACATGGAGTCGTTCCTCGACGTGGGAGCGCAGATCCTGTCCGACGAAACCAGGACCGTCGCGGGACGGCTCGTGACCGTGCTCGAGGAGTTGACCCGGTTTGCACTCGATCACGGTGACGTCCACCGGGCCCCTCTACGGGACGTCCGGTGCCGACGCGGTGAAGAACGACGTGAACGAACGGCTCATCTCGATGATCGCCGCCGCCGCCACAGCAGGAGTGCGCGCGGGAGTGATCACCGCGGACGGTCCGGAACTCCTGGCCCGAGCGCTTTACCACGGGTACTGCGGAGCAGCGACGGACGCCGTCGCCGGAGCGGCCGACATCGATGCCGACGAACTCGTGCGCAGCGCCGGCGTGATGACCAGGGCGGTCTTCCCCGGAGTCGACGAAGTCCGCTGACGGCGTCGACCCGGCCCGGCCCGTTCGGGTCGGGTCGGGTCGGGCGACACCGGGTCAGCGGCGGTCAGCGATCAGACCGGCGACGACCTCGGGCTGGTCCCACTGCGGCCAGTGCGATGCGCCGGGTACCTCGTGCACCACGGCACCGGTGAATCGGTCCGCCATCTGCCGCGCCAACGCTGGACTGAGGTACCGGTCCTCCGCACCGAAGGCCAACGTCACCGGCTTGCTCAGCTCACGGAGCTCGCCAGCGGCCGCACGACGGGTCTGCTCACCGAGGTCCCGCGGCAGCGCACGGGTCCACGCCCGGACGGCGCGCAGCGCGTCCGGCTGCGAGGCATCCCCGAAGAACTGAGGGATGACGGCCCGCGAACGGACACTGTCCGGCGCGTCCGGGTCGTACCCGAAGCGCCTCGCGGTGTGGCCCAACAACCAGGCGCGCTGCGCCGGATCGGCGATGACGGCATCGGAGAGCGGTGCCAGACGAGGGTCGCCGAACATCTGGATCATCTCCGGCAGACGGAGCGCCGACTCACGGCCGTAGTAGCTGTTCAGGAGGAAGAGGCTCGACACCCGTTCGGACGCCAGTGCCGTCTCGACGGCCACCGGCCCGCCGCTGTCGTGGCCGACGATGACGGCGTCGCTGACGTCGAGCGCCTCCAGGACGGCCACGACCTCGTCAACACGCTGCCCTGGACGGACGAGCGAGCTCTGCGTGCGCTCGGATGCGCCGTAGCCGACGAAGTCGATGGTCACCACCCGGTGTCGGTACAGGAGCGGGACGATGCGGTCGTGGATCCGGCTGTCGTCCGGGAAGCCGTGGAGCAGCACGATGGGGGCACCGTGCCCGTCGTGGTCGTGGGCGGCGACGCGGCCGTACCGGGTCGGGATCCGACGGAGCACGTTCCGTCTGGTCGCGCGTGTGGCCGACACGTCAGACCTGCCCGACGGGGTTGGGGAGGGCGCTCTCGTACGCCCGCAACCAGTCGGTGTGACCACCGATGCCCCAGTCCTCCGCCTCGAGCTCGACGATCGTTACCCAGACGCGGCGGAGCTCCTCGGGCAGGGGCACGCGCTCCTCGGCCTCGATGAGGATCTGCGCGAAGTCGCGCATGATGCCGGACTTGTCCAGACGCGACAGCCGGCCGGCGGGGATGCGCACTTCCACGAAGTACGAGGGGCGCGCGTGCTCCGGCGAGCCACCGACGTAGTCGGCACCGGACTCCACCTCGTACACCCACCCCTTCATCACCCTGCGCGCGACCGGAGTGTCCGGGACGTGTTCCCAGTGCATGAGCGCGTCGGTGAGACGCGCCATCGCCGCAGCCTGCTGCTGCTGGTCGAGTGCGCCCTTGCGCATCGTGAGGTTGATCCAGGGCATGGTTTCTCCTTGTCGGTCGTGGTCCGGCGCGCCGCATGGGGGAAGGCGCGCCGGACCACGGTGTTCCCGAGCACCGTCAGCGGGCGACGCTCGGCTCGTTCTGACGGACCCACTCGAGCGCCGTCTTCGCCACCGTCTCCCAGCCGCTGTCGAAGACCAGGGAGTGGCCTCGCCCGTCCATGCGTCGGTACGAGGTGTGCAGGCCCGGTTCGTACAGCAGGGCTGCCTGGCGGGCCACGATCTCCGGGATGGTGTGGTCACGGCTGCCGCCCATCACGAGCAGGGGGCCGCGTCGCAGGTCGTCGAGGTCGACCTCGGTCGGTGAGGACGCGTCCTTCTTCGCCGCGGTGAGCTCGAACACGGGTCGACCGGGACCGGGGATCGCGTACTGCCGGTGCAGACGGTCGGACTCGGTCCGGCTGATCGCGTTCCCGAATCCGTACCGGAACTGTCGCGGCGTCAGCGACACCGAGCGGTCGGCGTTCGCCTTCTTGCTGACGACGGGGAGTGCCGAACGGATCTGCGCGAACGGGAGGGCGCGGACGCCCTTGATGGGGGCCGGATCGATCGCCACCGCTGCGCGCGCCACCCCGGCCGCGAGGAGCTTCTGCGCGACGAGACCGCCGAAGGAGTGGCCGATCACGATCGGCTTCTCCGGCAGGCGTGCTGCGATGCCCGCGTAGTGATCGGTGATCGCACGCACGCCGATGCCGGCGAGACGCTCCGGGTGTGCGCGGGTCTCCTCGACCGTGGCGCCGTCGCCGGGCCACCCGGGCGCCTGCGCGTCGTAGCCGGCCTCCTCGAAGAGGTCCTGCCACGGACGCCAAGCCGACGAGTGGATCCACAGACCGTGGATGAAGAGCACCGGGGTCATGGCCGCGCCTACTTCGTCTTGGCCGCGGTCTCGATCACGCGAGTGATCGCCGACGGCTGCTCGAGCATGGACAGGTGGTCGGCCTTGACCTTCGTCACGTCGCCGTGCGCCCGCTTCGCCATGGCCTCCTGACCTGCGGCCGGGATGACCTTGTCCGAGGAGCCGATCACGAACCAGCTCGGAATCGTCTTCCACGCCGGGTCACCCGAAGGCTCCTGGAGCGCGCCACCCGCCACCGGCGACTGTGACGCTGCGAGTACGGCGGCCTTGCTGCCGCTCAGGTGTGCCGCGAACGCCGACTTGAACAGGCTCTTCTTGATGTAGAGGTCCGGGTCGCCCGCCGGCAGGTTCGGGTCCTGCACGGCGTCGAAGACGGTCTTCGGGTCTGCCGCCAGCGCCGAGCCGGGGACCGAGCCGGAGAGCTGCACGACGGTCTCGCCCTTGTCGGGCGCGAATGCGTCGACGTAGACCAGGTCGGTCACGCGGGAGATGCCCTTCGCGGCGTTGGTGATCACGGCGCCGCCGTAGGAGTGCCCGACGAGGACGACCGGCCCGGTCGTCGCCTGCTCGACGAACGCCTTGAGGGACGCGGCGTCGGTCGAGAGGCCGCGCAACGGGTTCGGAGCACTGACGACGGTGTACCCGTCCGACTGCAGACGCTTGGTGACGGGCGCGAAGCTGGAAGCGTCGGCCCACGCGCCGTGCACGAGCACGATTGTCGGCTTCGCGCTCTTGGTCGTGGAGGTCGCGGACGCGGACGCGGACGTGGACGGGGTGCCAGCGGCGTGCGCTGCGGTCGGCACTGCGATGAGCGCAGCCGCGGCGGCACCGATGGCGAGGCGGGTGGTGAGGCGACGGGACGAGGTGGTCATGAGGACTCCGATCAGCGAAAGAAAGAACGATCGTTCTTGCTGGTGACGAGCATTACACGGCGTCTGGCTTGCGTCAAGCAATCGAGCAAAAAGAACGAACGTTCTTTCTGTGTTACGATCCGCCGATGACCGCCACCGCCACGATCCCGACGACCTCACCTCGCGAGCACTTGCTCGCGGTCGCGGGCGAGCTCTTCTACCGAGAAGGCATCACGGGTGTCGGCATCGAGCGGATCGTCGCCGAGGCGCACACCACCCGCGCGACCCTCTACCGGCACTTCGCCGGCAAGGAGGCACTGGTGGTCGCCTACCTGGAGCGTGAGGACGCGATGCTCAAGGCCGCCTTCGACGCCGCGGAGTCCGTGGCGACGGACCCGGAACACCTCCTCGAACTCGCGATCGAGGGGATCGCCGAGGACGCGAACCGGCACCACACGCGCGGCTGCCCCTTCATCAACGCCACCGCCGAGTACGCCGACGCCCAGAGCCCGGTACGGGGCGTCGTGTCGTCCCATCGGCGCTGGTTCCGGGGGCAGCTGGAGCGGTACCTCGATGCCGCAGGCCGTGGCGACGCCGGGGACCGAGCCGATGAACTCGTCATGCTCCGCGACGCGGTCCTCGTCGGGAGCTACCTCGACGACCGATCCGCCGCCCATCGCACCTTCATCCGGGCCGCACGAGCCGCGGCATCGATCGGCGGATGACGCACAGCCGCGGAGCTGACTTGCGCAGTACGATGCAGGGATGTCGCGCGCACGGACTCCCGAACTCGGACCCGTTCAGCCGTTCTGTTCGATCGAGCGGACCCTGACCATCCTCAGTGACCGGTGGGCGTTCCTCGTCCTCCGAGAGTCCCTGCTGTACCAGGTCGAGCGGTTCGCCGACTTCCAGGAGCGACTGGGGATCGCCACCAACGTATTGACCGATCGCCTTAAGCAGCTCGTCGACGGCGGAGTGCTCGAGCGAGTGGACTACCAGGAGCCCGGTCGCCGAGCGCGTTCTGCGTACCGCCCGACCGCCGAGGGGCGACAGCTCCTCGTCGTACTGGGTGCGCTCCAGCAGTGGGGCGACGACAACGTGCCGCGAGCTGACGGCCCGACGATGGTGCGACACGAGCAGAGCAGCGACGCGCCTGTCCGTGTGGGATTCGTCCATCACGACGACGACAGCCTCCCGCCCGAGGCCGTGGAGTTCATCCGGGTCTAGGTCACACCACTGACTTGTGATAAACAAGTCAATGGTGATGGTCGCGTGATCGTCGCCACCCGTGAGGGAGGGCAGTCGTGGCAGAAGCGTTCATCATCGACGCGATCAGGACCCCGTTCGGCAAGGGCAAGCGCGACGGGCAGTACGCGGGCACGCATCCCGTCGATCTCCATGCCCACGCGATCCGAGAAGTCGTTCGACGGGCGGGCGTGCCCGGTGCAGCCGTGAGTGACGTGCTCGCCGGCGCCGTTGGACAGGTCGGCGAGCAGAGTGCGAACACCGCTCGGTGGGCGGCGCTGGCCGCGGGCCTGCCGGTGAGCGTGCCTGCCGTCACCATCGATCGGCAGTGCGGCAGCAGCCAGCAGGCGCTGCACTTCGCGGCGCAGGGCATCCAGGCAGGAGCTTACGAGGTCGTCGTCGCATCGGGTGCCGAGTCCATGAGCCGGATCCCGATCGGCAGCCAGATGGCCGGCAGGGACCCGTTCGGTGAGGCCGTGCAGCGGCGCTTCGCCCCCGGACTCGTTCCCCAGGGCATCAGCGCCGAGCTCATCTCGGCGCGCTGGGCCATCTCGCGGGAGGAATCAGACGCCTTCGCGCTCGAGAGCCATCGTCGAGCGACCCGGGCGCAGCGAACAGGGCTGTTCGAGCGCGAGACGGTCCCCCTGTCCGCGGGCGACGTCGACCAGTCGATCCGCCCGAACACGACGCCGGAGGCACTGGCAGCGCTGCGTCCGGCCTTCGAAGACCCTCGCTGGTCCGAACGGTTCCCCGAGATCTCCTGGAGCGTCACAGCCGGGAACGCGAGTCCGGTCAACGACGGTGCCGCCGCGGTGCTGGTCGCCGGATCGGAAGCGGTGGAGCGGTTCGGACTGCGGCCCCGGGCCCGCGTCGTCGCGACCGCGGTCGTCGGCGACGATCCCATCATGATGCTCACGGGCATCGTCCCGGCCACGGAGCAAGCTCTGCGCCGCGCCGGGTTGTCGCTCGACGACATCGATGCGTTCGAGGTGAACGAAGCGTTCGCGTCCGTCGTACTCGCGTGGCTCAAGGCGACCGGCGCTGACCCTGCCAAGGTCAACGTGCACGGCGGCGCCCTCGCGATCGGCCATCCGCTCGGTGCCAGCGGCGCACGTCTCACCGCAACACTGCTCGGCGTGCTCGACGCAACCGGGGGCCGCTACGGCCTCCAAGTCATCTGCGAAGCAGGCGGGCTGGCGAACGCGATGGTCATCGAACGGCTCGGCTGACGGGGGACCTGATGAGCATCGAGTACTCAGTCCACGTCTCGCACGGGCGCGAACGCGCTGGCGATGACCGGATGCCGGACGGCTCGCCGCTGATGTGGAGCCCACTCTCGACCGTCCTGATCGAAGGGGACCGCGACGCGTTCCTCGTCGATCCGCCGTTCCTCGTCGATCAGATCGACGAGGTGATCGACTGGGTGGCGCGGAGCGGGAAACGTCTCGTGGGGATCTACGCCACGCACGGTCACGGCGATCACTGGTTCGGCACGGCACGGATCCAGGAGCGCTTCCCCGACGCACGAGCGTGGGCGACCCCCGGGACCATCGGACTCATGCGCCTCCAGGCGACCACCGCACGAGAAGCACTCTGGGACCGGATCTTCCCGGGCCTGCTCCCCGCGACGCCGGTCGTGGCCCAGCCAGTCCCCGAGGAGGGGCTTTGGCTCGAGGGCGCCGAGCTCGTCCCCGTCGAGGTCGGGCACTCCGACACCGACGCGACGACCGTGCTCTGGGTTCCCTCCATCGGACTGGTGGTGGCCGGAGACGTCGTCTACAACGGCGTCCACCAGTTCCTCGCCGAGGGTGCGCACGGCGGCTATCGACGCTGGCAGGAGGCGCTCGACCAGGTCGCCGAGTTGCACCCGACGTCCGTGGTCGCCGGGCACAAGGACGCGCGACGAGCCGATCGGCCCGAAGCCATCGGGGAGACACGGCGGTACCTGTCGGACGTCATGGAGGTGTCTGCCTCCGGCGTCGACCGGATCGGGTTCTTCGACGAGATGCTCAGACGCTGGCCCGAGCGGTTGAACCCAAGTCCGGTCTGGTACGGCGCCCCAGCGGCGCTGGCCGCAGCAGAGGAGTCCTGACATCGCCGACCTGGGTGCCGCGGATCGTGACCGGACGACGTCAGGGCTGCAGCGCAGGTCCTTCTGGACAGCGGCCACTGTCCCGGCGCTCGCCTTGTGGGGGAGCGGAGCGTCGACACCGGTCTACCCGGTCTACCGAACCGATTGGGATCTGAGTCAGGTCGAAGCCACGACGATCTTTGCCGTCTACCCCTTCGCCCTCGCCCTGGTACTCGCGTGTCTCGGAGGAGTATCGGATCGCGTCGGCCGCCGTGCGGCGATGCTCGCCGGAGTCGCTTCGATCGCCGGCGGAGCGCTGGTCTTCGGCGTCGCGCCCGACCTCGGGTCGGCCATCGCCGGCAGAGCCCTGATGGGCGTGGGCGTCGGGCTGGGCTTGAGCCCGGCAACGGCGGTCATGGTCGAATCGGCGTCACATGCTGCTCCTGGCCGATCGAGTTCGATCGCGACCGCGTCCACGGCGATCGGGCTGGCGTTCGCCACCTTAATCGGCGGGGCGCTCGTCGAGTACGCACCGGCGCCGCTCCACTTCTCGTACTGGGTCCTCTTCGCGGTCGCGGTCGTGGTCCTGCTCATGCTCCTCCGACTCTCTCCTGACCGGCCGACGCAGGCCCGCAGTGAGCGGAGGAGAGGCCTCCGGCTTCCCGCCACGTTCCGCGGCGTGCTCGTCCGGGCGTCGATCTCGATCGCGGCCGCGTACTCGCTCGGCGCGCTGGAGCTGTCCCTCGGGGCGGACATCGGCAAGGAGCTCATCGGGACGTCCAACGCCTTCGCGATCGGCTCGATCATCTCCATCACGAGCCTGGTCATCGGAGTCGTGGCGATCGCAGCGAGACGGTTGTCCGCCCGGGTCTCCGGCGTGTCCGGCGGCATCGCCTCGGTGGCCGCTACTGCGACGCTCATCGGAGCCGCACAGGCTTCTTCGCTCGTGCTCTTCGTCGTCTTCGCGGTCCTCGGCGGCATCGCCTACAGTCTGTTGTTCGCGTCTGGTGTGGCGGCACTCGCGTCGTCGATCCCGGAGTCGTTCCGCGTGACCAGCCTCTCGACCGCGTACCTCGTGGGCTGCGTCATCCAGGTGGTAGTCGCTCTCGGCCTCGGTGTGGTCGCCACGAACTCGGGATTGCTGCAAGGGGTCTCGGCGGGACTACCCGTAGTCGGTGGAGTCGGGGCGATCGCGCTGATCACGAATGTCCTACCCGTGCGGGAAGATCACCGGCAATGACAGCCACCTGCCGAATCACCTGTGCGGCCGCGCTGCTCCCATGAACCGCGCAGGTCCATCATTAGAGGCGATTTGCAGGACAGCGTGTCGTCGGAGCTCGCGTTTGTACAGCGATAGCGGCGAGTTGTAGGCGGGGGACCGGGGAGTTGGATCCCGTGAGCGTCGAAGTTTGCTCAATAAAGTTGTCGCTCAGACGGTCCAGCGACACTTTCGGCGGGCAGGCGACCGTTTCCGTGAACAGTCACACAACAACCCTGCCTGCTGCCGCAAGCCGACGAACCGCGAGCACATCCCGTGGAACGCCATCGCGATGGTGTGGGTTGGGCCGACAGATCGCTCTGCCCGCAGCCGATTCGGGTAGCCGCTCCCCCGCTGCCGGCTGGTTGCAAGCCTCGCCGTCGCTCACGACGTGCCCGGTGCTGACACGTTGAGGCGAACGAGTAGTGGGGCTGCGGTCGACGGCGCAGCTAGCGGGTCTCCGCGCTGCGCGGGGTCCGCTTCCGTCCGGTGGTCGTCCCTGCCGGGCGGTTCCGCCACTGGCCTTCCTCTGACTTCTTCTTTGACCGCGGTGCCGAGCGGTGAGATGTGAGGGCGCAGTTGGGGCAGCCGGTCGCGTATTTGGAGGTGTGGTTGTCTGGGCGGACTGAGAATGCTCCGTGTTCGCTACAGTTCACGGTCACGTCGGTTCGCGCGTCCAAGTACACGACATCGGTGTAGTCGTACCGGTCGCCGTGCGTGGCCAGAGCCCTCGCAACGAATCGCTCGCGACGAATCTCCGCCTGAGCGTTGAACCCTCTGCAGTCTCGGCAACCCTGGCCACGCTGTGGGCCCCAGGGCGTTTCGCGGACTCGGCGGTGCTCGCGCGGGGGCTGCTCGAAGGGCCCATGGTCGGGGCAGATGATGGTGACCTTGGTGTCGCCGTTGACGTAGCCGAGCGGAACGTGCGCGTAGTCGTATCGGCCGTCGTGCAGCTTCGTCGCGAAGTCGATGAACTCGGCGGCTCGTTCTTCACGGGTAGCGGTGCGGTAGTCCAAGGGGTCCTCCAGGAGTCGTTGTCCTGGAGCTATGCCGGCACGCCCGAACCAGCTGGGGAAGTTGGCTAGGAGCGGTCCTTGAAGGCCGTGTCGGTCTACTTCTCGGCGTTCCTCACGTCAGGGTCCGGTCGTCGGGCATAGCCGTGGCATGCCTTCGCTCCCTGCCGCCGTTCGAGCGGCGCTCCGCTCACCTCGTTCTACCGAGCACCGCGTCGTGCCGCACCAGGAGACCGTCACGTCTGCGACTGCCCTGGGGCGGCCGATGGGCGCCGCCTTCGGTCGTCCGTTCCCACGTCGAGGTCTCGTCGAGCACTGCTCGCACGTCCAATGTTGGGAACCCGAGCCGCTCATCCTCGGGGACTCAACGCTCGGGGCCCGAAGCTCGAACGCAGACAAGGGGACGCTTGTCCCGCAGCTTCGCCCAGAACCCCTCCACGCGATGCGGAAGTACCGGAACCAGTCGGTTCCCGCCGACCGGTGGGCCAACATCGAGCCGTTCGTACTGGACGCTGTCGCGCTCGTCGCGCCCGCGTGTGCCTACCTTGCTGAGCGGCTGATGGTCGCGGTAACGCCGTACGTTGACTGGGTCGTTCACGTCAACGGGATGCAGAAGGTCGCGAACGTGTTCCACCCGGTGCTAATCCGCCGGTACATCTCCCGCGACGACCTAAACCTCAAGGACAAGACGCTCCGCGACTACCGCTCCTTCCTGCTCCGGATCTCGGAGGTCGTCCTCCCCGAAGAGGGTCCGATCGAGTTTGCGCCGTTGAACGGGCAGTCTGTCACTGCCCCGTACACCGACCTCGAACTGAACCTGCTCGAGTCGTGGGCGCGTGGGCAGTCAACGGCACTGCGACGTCGAGGTGCTGGCGCAGTCCTTACCCTCGGCGCAGGTGCTGGGCTGGACCCGTGGGAGATGCAGCACCTCCGGCGCAGCGACGTGCGCGTTGACCGTGACGGAGCGCTCGTCGACGTACGGGCTGGGACGCCGAGGTTGGTGCCCGTGCTCAAACGATGGGAGCAGCTCCTCATTGACTCCCTCGCGGACGTGCCGGACGACGCATGGGTGCTTGGCGGGGAGGACAGAAAGACGACCTACAACTTCGTCACGCCGTTCATCAACCACACCGACTTCGGCAACGAACCGAAGCCAGTCCCCACGCGAATGCGCGCTACCTGGATCACCACGCACCTCGCTGCAGGCACGCACGCCGCCGAACTCATGGCTGCCGGCGGACTGCGCAAGCCAGAGCACTTGGTCACGTCCCTCCGGCACATTCCGACGATGGACGCTTCCGAGCACCGTCGACGGATCCTCGGCGAAGCACGCGAAGTTCGGTAACGCCATCAGAGGACACGGAACCGAGCCGCCCGGAGCTGCTGCTCGCGTTCCGGCAGCAGGCGGCCGCGGGCGTGCTGGGCTCGTTGCTGGGCGACCCACCGTCCGATCGTCACCTCCGTCTGGTCGGCCGCGCGACGACGCGGCGGTCGCTGATGATCGGCCCAGAACTGCTGGTGCGCGGCGAGCATCGACGACCACTGCGCGTCACGGGGGTTCCAGGCGAAGCCCGGCACCGCTTCAAGTCGTCGAACCTGGTACGAGCAGTAGCCACCCGCAGCGCCGACCTGCCGGAAGTAGGTGAGTGCGTCGACGAGGGTCTGTTCGGCGGTGGCAGGGCGCGGACGGGTCGAGTCGGCACGGGGCATCCGTCCGTGCTCGTCGACGAAGTCGTCGAGGTCGTGCACTCGGTCGACCCAGCGTCGCACGAAGGATTCAACCTCGACGGCGTCATCGGTGTCGGCCAGGTAGAACGCCACGCCGCGCCGCTGGTCGAGGGTGAGCGTCAGGGCTGGCTGCGTTGCGTGGTCGGCGTACTCGCCGTGGAGCGCTGCGAGCGCCGTGGTCGGGGTGGGCATGTGGTCCTCTCCGAGGCCGACGGTCGGCCTCGGAGGGGGTATGCGCGGAACGGGCGTGATCTTGGAGGACGCGCGGGTCGCAGACGAGCGGGGTCCGCAAACAGGACCAATCCGGCCGCGAAGATCACTACGTTTTCTGAGTCCCCGAAGCAGAGAGCCGCCCGGATCGAATGCACATCGCCAGCGTCACGCGTACGACGCCGACGTCACCGTCACATGTGCGAGCAAGCGGCGACACGCCCGGGGTGACACGACCGTTCGCGTCGGCGGCGCCCCCCGACCATCCGCGCGGGCATGCCGATCCGCCGGCAGCGAGATCGGAATCTGGAGCGCCTTCCCACAGCTCATCCCACTTCGCCTGCATAGGCCGGGCATGCCTACCCAGATCCTCCGGTCACCGCGTCAGTACATCGCCGCGATGCTGCGCGCCCTCCCGTCGTTCCTCACTTCCGGAGGAACAACGGTGAAGTACGCCCCGACGTTCTCGGACGACCGATGGAGGGCTGTCCGCGACTTCGTGGTCAGCGCAGTCACCGAGGCGGCAGCGTCCATTACTCAGTCAGCCGACCGGCTCATCGTCATCGCAGCACCCTTCGTCGACTGGGTCGTCAACGTCAACGGATACCCGGCGAAGACCGCCGTCGTGTTCCACCCCGTCATCATCCGGCGCTACATCACCCGCACCGACGTCACCTGGTCGGACACCACGCGTCGCACATACCGGTCGGCCCTGATGCACATGTCCGAGGTCCTCCTCGGCGAGGTGCCACTGGAGTTCGCACCGACGACTCCGCAGAACACCGCAGCACCCTACGACGACCTCGACCTGCACCTCCTCGAAAGCTGGGCGACGGGCCAGTCGACCGCGGCTCGACGTCGCAGCGCCGGCGTCGTCCTCGCGCTGTGCACGGGAGCGGGGCTCAAAGCAAACGAGCTCCTCCAGGTCCGCCGCCGCGACATCGTCGCTGACGCCGAAGGTGTCCTCGTCACCGTCAGGGCGGGAGCCCGGACCGTCCCGCTCCTCGCGCGCTTCGAGAGTCTCCTGCTCGACTCCATCTCCGATGTCGAACCGAACCACTGGGTGTTCGGATCCCCGAAGCGCGTCAAGCACGGCATCAGCACGCTCACCACGTTCCTCTACGACACCGACCGCGGCAACGAGCCAGACCCCGTCACCACCCGCATGCGGAACACATGGCTCATCACGCACCTCATCGCCGGCACCAACATGCGTGCCCTGATGACCGCCGCCGGTGTCACGAAGTTCGAGCACCTCGACCAGCTCATCGCCCACGTTCCCGCGCCCGACACTGCTTCCTACCGCCGTCAGCTCCGTGCGGAGGTTGCACGATGACCGCGCCGAAGCCGAAGCATCACGACTTCGACGACGCCGAACGGTGGATGCAGGACGACTTCGGCATGAAGATGTCGACCTACATCCGCATCGGTCAGGCTTTCCCCCTTGAGCTGGCGACGTTCGAGACCGTCCGCCTGTTCGACAGAGCGTGCATTCGAGCGCGCATCGAGCGCTGGAAAGCGGAAGACCGGACGTCCGACCGAGGCCGGAAGGCGTTGATGTCGGAGACCTCCGTGCTCATGCTGATGTTCATCACGATGCGAGCTCGGCGGAGCGTCAGCATCCAGCAGATGACGGAAGTCGCGATGTCCCTGACGACGTCACAGCGTGAAGCAATCGGCATCTTGAAGTTCACCCCACACCAGGACACCCTCTACCGCCGCATCTGGGAGGCAATCAAGCGGCTCCGGAAGCTCATCGACCGACACCCCGGCCCTCGCCGCAACACTATGACCGACGCAGAACGCGCGGCGGCCATTGCGGAGCTGCGCGACCCGGTGGAGATGGCGAAGCGCGCAGCCCGCATGCTCGAACTCACGAACCAACTGATTGAAGGATCTGTCCAGTTCCTCAACCGTGAGGTTCGTCGGCGATTCAAGGGCGCGATTGCCATCGATGCCACATTCGCGGAAGTCTCGGGCAAGCAGAAGAGTGCCAGGAACATCAAGCCGGGCGACAAGGTCTCCACGAACTACGACTGCGGTTGGTACGGCCGCCAGGGCAGCCACGACCCCGACCAGGACGGTGGCGATAAGTACGCGTTCGGATGGGAGCTCGAGTACGCGGTCATGACCCGCGACCCGAACGAGACTGAGGCGAGCTATCCCCTGCTCTTTCTCTCGACCAGCGGTCACAAGCCGGGCGCTCTCACAGGGCACGGCTTGTTCCTCTACCAGTCTGCCGTTGAACGCGGTCACGCCATCAAGACCGTTGTCGGCGACCGCGCCTACTTCCCAGGAGCGAAGCCCGAGGACTTGCAGCGCCCTCTCGCGCAAGCAGGCGTCAAGGTCGTCATGGACTACAAGAACGATGAAGAAGAGCTCGGTCAGCAAGCGTTCTACGCAAGCGCCGATGGCCGGCACAACCTGGTCATGGTCACGGGTAGCTGGCACATGCGGTTTATGCCAGCCGCCCTCATCGACGCCGAGAAGACATACCTCGACTACCTCAAGACCATCACGAGCAAGCCCGAGGCCGAGCGCTCCAAACTTCGAGACGAAGCCCACGCGCTTCTCCGTCAGCGCCGCAAGGAGCGCTCCCGCTACCGGCTCATCCCCCGTAGCGGTTACGACGTCACCGGCGCGCGCCAGTACTCCTACCCGGAGTTCACCGACCCGAAGGTCTACGACGCAGAGTCCGACACCTGGATTGACGTTGTCATCCCGGGCAAGACCGTGAAAGTCCCTGGGGTTCTCAGCGACAAGAACGGCGACAAGAACCAAAACCACCTCAAGTACGGTCAGGAGTACGAGTACAAGTCCGACGTGTGGCGCGCCTGGTTCGGCAAGCGCAACAACGTCGAGAACGGTAATTCGTGTCTCAAGGACGCGGACCGCGAGGCGCTCGGGGTTCCGATGAAGCGACGCATGCGTGGCCCCTGGATTGTCGAGATGGCCGGCGCCATGGCAGCAGCGAGCGCCAACATCTCCCGCATCATCGACTGGCTCAAGGCCCGCCTCGCTCTCCGTGGGATGAACCGCATGAACCGCTCGAGCGCCGCGCTCTTCGAGCCCGGCCTCGAAAGCCTCACGGTCGAAGAGCACGATCGTCGCAACCCGTTCAACCGACTTGCAGAGATGGAGCAACTCAGACTCATCGCGTAGCGCACTGATCGCTCCGAACTGAACATCGACCCTCCTGACGGCCGCCCCGGCCGCGGTACCCCCTGCCCGTTTGTCGGGCAGGGGGTTCTGTCGTTGGCGCAGAGCACCTTTGGCCTAGGGGTTCAGTCCCGTACGACGTCTCGCAGTTCGTCCCCGGGGTGCCCAACCCGGTTTTCGCGGCGCCAAGCTCCCCCAGCCGCGAAAAGTCTCAACCCGAACGCCGAAAACTCGGATCACCCCCGGGCTCCGCCTCCAGGATTCGAACCCGGACCTAACGGCACCAAAGGCCGTCGTGCTGCCATTACACCAAGGCGGAACGCGCACGGAGGCGCCCGTCCATCCTCCCACGACCGCGGCGGCTGGCCGTGCAGCCCCTGCTTCCGCCAAGATGGTGGGATGCCGCAGGAGGACGAGGTCGACCGCATCGTCGCGGCGTGGGGTCGCGAGCGCGCCGACCTGGACTTCGGCCCGCTCGAGGTCCTGTCCCGCGTCGACCGGCTCGCCCGACACCTCGACCGTGCACGACGGGCGGCGTTCGACGCGAGCGATGTCGAGCCGTGGGAGTTCGACGTCCTGTCGGCACTGCGGCGGGCGGGTGAGCCGTACGAGCTGAGCCCGAAGACGCTCCTCCAGCAGACGCTGGTGTCGAGCGGCACGATGACGAACCGGGTGGACCGGCTGGCGGCCCGAGGGCTCGTCGCGCGTCGCACCGACCCGAAGGACGGCCGGGGCATCCTCGTGTCGTTGACCGGCGCCGGGCGAGCCGCGGTGGACGCCGCGATCGCGGACCTGCTGGCCGCCGAGCGGGCCATCCTCGCCGGGGTGTCCGACACGGAGCAGGACCAGCTGTCGGGGTTGCTGCGACGCCTCATCCTCGGGCTCGGCGACTGACCCGACCGCCGAGCGGCTTCATCCGGCCACCGCGCGGCTTCATCCGTTCGGCCGAGTCCACGGGCCGGGCTTCGGTCATCGGGTCGATGTGCGGCGACACCGACCCCGGCGACGATGGTCGGCATGCCCAGACTCCGCGCCCTCATCCGTCGTCGCCGGTACACCCTGCTCTTCGTGCTGGTGCTCCTGCTGCTGGCAGCGGGCATCACGGCGACGACCTCGGCCATCGGTGCGCAGCGCCAGGCGAAGGCGGCGGGCGAGCTCTGCACCGCGGACGACCTCGCCGCCCGCTGGCACCACGGTGCGCTGTTCCTCGACGCGCGATCGGCCCGGACGGGGAAGACGGTCCTGACGCACCGGGGTGACGAGCCGACGCAGACCGGCAGCACGATGAAGGTCGTCACGGCAGCCGCGGCGGTGTCCGCGCTGGGACCCGACCACCGGTTCACGACCCGGGTCGTCGCGGGTACCGATCCGGGCGCGGTCGTGCTGGTCGGCGGCGGCGATCCGACCCTGAGCCGGCTGCCGTCCGGTCAGGACAGCGTCTACCCGCACGCACCGCACCTCGACGACCTGGCGCGGCAGGTGCTCGAGGCCCGTGCAGGGCAGCCGGTGACCTCGGTGCAGGTCGACACCAGCCTGTTCGACGGGCCGGCGTGGCACCCGAGCTGGCCGGAGAGCGCCCGGACCAGCGGCAGCGTCTCGAACATCACGTCGCTCATGGTCGACGGCGACCGCGACGACCCGACCGAGTCGTACTCGCTGCGGAGCGCCGGGGCGGTCGCGCGCGCGGCGACGGCGTTCGCGGCACTCCTCGGGCCGGACGTCCGGGTGGACACGACCTCGGTGCCGGCGCCGTCCGGCGCGCAGGTGCTCGGGACCGTGCGGTCGGCGACGGTGTCGGAACTGGTCGGGATGCTGCTCACGGACTCCGACGACACCCTCGCCGAGGTGCTCGCCCGCCACGTCGCCGTCGCCGAGGGTGCCGGCCGCTCCTTCGACGCCGTGCAGGCCGGGAGCACGAAGGCCCTGGTGCGGTACGGCGTACCGACCGGAGGCCTGCGCCTCGTCGACGGCTCGGGCCTCAGCCCGGACAACCGGGTACCCGCCTCGGCGCTCACCACGCTGATGCGCGCCGTCGCTTCGAAGCAGGACGGCCTCGGTCCGGTCGACGCTGGTCTCGCCGTCGCGGGTCGGACGGGCACGCTCGGCGAGGACGGTCGCTTCACCGGCGCCGCATCGGACGCCCGGGGCCACGTCCGGGGCAAGACCGGGACGCTCGACGACATGTACGGCCTGACCGGGGTGACCGACGAGGTCGGCGGCGACCGCATAGTGTTCACGGTCTTCGCCGAGGGCACGAGCGACCCGGCCGCCCGGAAGGAGATCGACGCCCTGGCAGCGGCGTTGTGGCGGTGCGGCGGACACGCTCCGGCGCTGCGGGGGTAGCCTCCGGCCCATGCACGCGATCACCCTGGCCGTCGCCGACGTCGCACGCTCGACGGAGTTCTACCGCGCCCTGCTCGGGATCGACGGCAGCGGGGTGATCGGCACCGAGTACCCCGCGACCGACACCGAGGCGGGCGGCACCACGGCGATGTTCACGCTCGACGACGGACTCATCGTCAGCGTGTACGGCCGCGATGACATGGCGAAGGACTCCGGGGTCTCCCTCGCGACCGCGCCGAGCAGCACGATCGGGCACTTCGTGGACAGCCAGGCCGACGCCGAGGCGTTCCTCGACCGCGCGCGGGCCGCCGGTGCGACGATGCTCGCGGCGCCGTACACGCGGCCGTGGGGCATGTGGTCCGGCTTCTTCCAGGACCCCGACGGGCACCTGTGGGAGGTCGTCGCGAACCCCGGCGGCATCGCGCCTCAGGACGCGACACCGGCGTAGCCGCGTCCGGACCGCCACCTCCCCTACGGTGAGGACATGGACATCGGGCGAGCGGTCATCGGGGCGAGTGCGATCGGGGCGGTGGTCCTCGCGGTCGGGCTCGGTGTGGCCACGGCTCCCGGGAACACCCTGCGGTCCGAGCCCGGGTGGGGTGCCGCGTGCGGGTCCTACCCCGACGGCGCACCGACGGCCGCCGCCTGGTTCATGGTGGAGTTCTCGAACGAATCGGGCCGGAGCATCCGTGTCCGTGACGTCACGATCTCGGACGTCGAGGACGCCGAAGTGTCGCACCTCGCGGTCGTGCCGCACCCCGGTACGGCCAGCAGTGGACTCTTCGTCACGGACGATCCCGAGGTGCCGCGCGAGTGGGGCCGGACGGTCCCTCTCGGCGACGGTGTCACGGTGCCGCCACACGGCACTCTCGACTTCGGCGGGCGCATGGTCGTGCGGGACGGAGCGAGCGCCGGGCACATCCGAAGGTTCACGGCCACCACGACCGGCCCACTCTGGACGACGAGCACCCGCACGCTCGACCAGTCGTTCACCATCGGTGTCGACGACGAGAACGCCGGAGCGGCGATCGGCTGCGGGCCCCGGTTCGGCGACGACACCTGACCCAGGCCGAACCCCGCTACACCCCGAGCTGCTCCGCGACCTCGAGCCAGCGCTCCTCGAGCTGCTCGACCTCGGATTCCAGAGCGGCCAGGCGAGCCTGCAGCTCCCCGAGTCCGGCGTAGTCCGACTGGTCGTGCGTCGCGAACTGGTCGAGCAGCTGCTTCCGGTCGTCCCCGACCTTCGCGATCTTGCGGTCGAGCGCCGCCATCTCCTTCTCGGCGGTCCGACGCTCTGCCCCGGACAAGCCCGAAGCGGCGGCGGCCGACGTGCCGGGGCCGACCGGGGCGGTGAACCCGGCCACGGCTCCGGCCGAGCCCGCCCCGCCAGCGGTGTCGGGCCTCCCGGCAGACGCGGCGGCAGCCGCAGAGGCGGTCCCGCCTCCGGTGCCGGCCGCACGCAACCGCATGTACTCGTCGACGCCGCCCGGCAGGTGCCGCAGGTGCCCGCCGAGCACGGCGTACTGCTGGTCGGTCACGCGCTCGAGCAGGTACCGGTCGTGGCTCACGACGAGGAGGGTGCCCGGCCAGGTGTCGAGCAGGTCCTCCATGGCGGCGAGCATGTCGGTGTCGAGGTCGTTCGTGGGCTCGTCGAGGATGAGCACGTTCGGCTCGTCGAGCAGGATGAGCATGAGCTGCAGGCGCCGCTTCTGGCCACCGCTGAGGTCCTTCACCGGCGTGGAGAGCTGCGCCGAGGTGAAGCCCAGCCGCTCGAGCAGCTGGGACGGCGTCATCTCCTTGCCGTCGGCGACGTAGCTCGTCTTCTTGCGGGCGACGACCTCGCGGACGCGGTCGTCGGCGAACTGCGCGAGGTCGGCGAGCTGCTGGTCGAGGACGGCGACCTGCACGGTCTTGCCGGTCTTGACGCGGCCGCTCGTGGGCTGCAGGCGCCCGGAGACGAGGCTCAGCAGGGTCGACTTGCCGGCACCGTTCGGGCCGAGGATGCCGGTGCGCTCCCCCGGCGCGATCCGCCACTCGATGCGGTCGAGGATCTCGGTGCCGTCGAACGAGACGCTGACGTCGAGCAGGTCGACGACGTCCTTGCCGAGGCGCGCGGTGGCGGTCTTCGCGAGGGCGACCGTGTCGCGGATCGGGGGCACGTCGTCGATGAGCGCGTTCGCCGCGTCGATGCGGAACTTCGGCTTGCTCGTGCGGGCCGGGGCGCCGCGGCGGAGCCATGCGAGCTCCTTGCGGGCCAGGTTCTGCCGGCGCTGCTCGCTCGCGGCGGCCTGCCGGTCACGCTCGACGCGCTGGAGGATGTACGCCGCGTAGCCGCCCTCGAACGGGTCGACGACGCCGTCGTGGACCTCCCACGTGTCGGTCGACACCGCGTCGAGGAACCACCGGTCGTGCGTCACGACCACCATTCCTCCCTGGTTCGCGGACCACCGGCCGTTGATGTGCTCGGCGAGCCACTGGATGCCCTCGACGTCGAGGTGGTTCGTGGGCTCGTCGAGGAACAGGACGTCCCAGTCGCCGACGAGCAGGCGCGCGAGGGCGACGCGGCGGCGTTGGCCACCGCTCAGCTCGTCCACCGACACGTCCCACGGGATGTCCGACACGAGGCCGCCGATGATGTCGCGGATCTTCGGGTCGCCGGCCCACTCGTGCTCGGCGAGGTCCCCCACGACGACGGTGCCGACGGTCTCGCCCGCGGGCAGGATGTCGCGCTGGTCGAGGTACCCGACGGTCAGGCCGCGGCGGTGCGTGACGCGGCCGCCGTCCGGTTCGAGGCGCTGGGACAGCAGGGCGAGGAGGGTCGACTTGCCGTCGCCGTTCCGGCCGACCACGCCGATGCGGTCGCCCTCGTCGATGCCGAGGGTGACGTTGTCGAAGACGACCTTGGTGGGGAACTCGAGATGCAGGTTCTCGGCGCCGAGGAGATGAGCCACCCGTCAAGGGTAGGCGGCGTGGCCGGTGGTCGGTGCGGGGGGGCGTTCCGCAGCGTGCGAGGTTCCTCGCTCCGTGGGACGGGCTGCGGGTCGCACGTCGGGCGGGACCTCGCACGTGCGTCCGTCAGGGGTGCGGCGCGGGTCGGGAGGCGCTGGTCAGGTCCCGGTGGTCGGCTCGCCCTCGCCGGCGGCTTCCTTCGCCCGCATGAGGCGCGCCTGGGCCTCCCAGTACTCGATCTCGCGCTCGAGCTCGGCGAGCTCCTGCTCCGTGCCGCTCACCCGCTTGTCGCCGTGGGCGTTGCGGGCATCGCCGAGCGTGGCGTACCGGTCTTCGTGGCGAGCCGGCTCGAGGTACCGGCCGTGGTTCCGCTCGCCCGGCGCCCAGTCGTGTCCGACGGCGAACCAGACGATGCTGCCGACGACGGGGACGAGGACCACGAGGAGCACCCAGGCGAACTTCGGGAGCCCACGGATCTGGTCGTCGGTCTTCGTCAGGATGTCGATCAGGGCGAAGACCAGCAGGACCACGCCGGCCCCGTACAACAGCACGCTCATGGTCTCGGATTCTATGGATCGGCTAGGAACCGGCGCTACGCCCCGAACGCGTGGCGCGGTTGCGATCCGGCAACGGTGCGCTGCGGGGATCCACAGGGTCGCCGGCGAGGTACCGACGTGCGACGACGACGTCGCGGAACCCGAACCCGACCGCGACGGCGGCGGCGATCGCGGCGGCGAGGTAAAGCGGCCAGAAGAGGATGTTCGAGACCGCGACCGAGGTCAGGAGGACGAGCCCGCCGCCGGTGGACAGCAGGGCGCGGCCGCTGCTCGACTGCACCGCGGTCGCGCGCACCACGTCCAGCCGTTCGTCGGGAGCGTCCACACGTCCCCGGATCGCCCGGTCGACGGCATGCCGCTCACGGCCCGACAGCGACCGGGTCACGGGGAGTCGCTCGGGGTGTCGGCTCGATCGGAACGTCCGGCTCGAGTCGAGGATGACGACCGCGAAGCCGACGCCGACGCCGACGGTCGCCGCCACCCAGCGTCCGTCGGAGTCCGGTGCGAACACGAGTGCAGCGGCGATCAGCGCGAGGACCGCTGCTGCGAACGCGACGGTCAGCGTGGCGATGGGCAGGCGGCGCGGCGGCTGCGAGTCGAGCACGAGCCGTGCGCGTTCCTCGGCCAGCGCCCACCGGGACGCGGCCCGTGCTGCGGTGTCGGTCATCGCCCCCGATGCAACCAGATTGACTGAGGATCCGTCAGAGGGCGGCGACCCACTCGTCGGAGCCGTCGGTGAACCGCTGGTGCTTCCAGATCGGCACCCGCTCCTTCACGAGGTCGACGAGCGCACCGCAGGCAGCGAACGCCTCGGCCCGGTGCGGGGACGACACGGCTGCGGCGAGCGCCACGTCCCCGATGCCGAGCGCGCCCACGCGGTGCAGCACGGCGATGCGGACCTCGGGGTGAGCGCCGGCGATGGTCCGGGCCACCTCGGCGATGACCTCGCCGGCGCTCGGGTGCCGTTCGTACTCGAGCGCGGTCACGCCCTTGCCGCCGTCGTGGTCGCGGACGACCCCGGCGAAGGTGACGACGGCGCCGTCCTGGTCGGTGGCGACGACGACCGAGACCTCGTCGACGGTGATCGAGCGGTCCACGACGTCGGCCACCACGACCCGGTCGCCGGCCGTCGCAGCGTCCGTCACGAGGCGCTCCGCGGGGCGTGGCCCTCGCCCGAGACCTGGGCGAGGACGTGGTCGAGCAGGCCGTCGAGGACCGCGAGTCCGTCGGCGACACCACCGCGGGACCCGGGGAGCGTGACGATCAGGGTGCCGCCGCCGGCGATCCCCGCGATGCCACGACTGAGCAGCGCGGTCGGTCCTGCTCCGGCGAGTCCGCGGCGCCGGATCTCCTCGGTGATGCCGGGGAGCTCGAGGTCGATGAGCGGTGCGATCGCCTCGGGCGTGCGGTCGGTCGGGGTGACGCCGGTCCCGCCCGTGGTGATCACGACCCGGGCGTCCGACAGGAGTTCGGCGGAGACCGTCTCGGCGATCGGGCCCCCGTCGGGCACGATGACCGGCTCGGCCACGGTGAAGGCTCGCTCTCGGAGCCAGCCCGCGATGACGGGACCGGTCCGGTCGAGCGCGGGGTCGACGGACGCCTGGGTCGACACCACCACGACGGCCGCCCGGCCCTTGGTCGGCTGCGAGGTCATCGGTTGCTCCAGTCCCCCGAGCGTCCGCCGTGCTTCTCGAGCACCCGGACGTCCGTGATCGTGGCCGTGCGGTCGACGGCCTTCACCATGTCGTACACGGTCAGGGCCGCGACGCTCGCGCCGGTCAGCGCTTCCATCTCGACGCCGGTCCGTGAGGTCGTCCGCACGGACACCTCGACGAGGACGCGGTCGTCGTCGCCGGTGATGTCGACCTCGACCCCGGCGATCGGGAGCGGGTGGCAGAGCGGGATGAGGTCGGAGGTCTTCTTCACTGCCATGATCGCCGCGATGCGGGCGGTGCCGATCACCTCGCCCTTGGGCAGCGAGCCGTCGAGGATGCGGGCGACGACGTCGGGGCGGGTGACGAGGGTCGCGGTCGCGGTGGCGGACCGCGCGGTGACGTCCTTCTCGGAGACGTCGACCATGTGGGCGGTGCCGTCGGCGCGGACGTGCGAGAGTTCGTCGGCGGCGGGTGCTGGTTCGGTCAACGGAGGCTCCAGACGGTCAGCGGGTCGCCGGGCGCCACCGTGGCGGTGCCGATCGGGACGTGGACGAGGTGCGTGGCGGTGGCGTAGTGCGCGAGCAGGTGCGAGCTGGGGCCCCCGACGAAGTGCACGCGGCCGTCCTCGACCCGTCCGCGCCGGACCTGGTGCTTGCCCTCCGGCGAGGTCGCGGTGTCCGCAGCGGGCAGCACTGCGGCGACGCGGTCGTCGGGGATCCCGGCGTCCGCCGCCAAGAGCGGGCGGAGGAAGACCTCGAACGAGACGAGCGCCGACACGGGGTTGCCGGGGAAGGACACCACGGGGACCTGACGCCCGGCGAGTTCGACGGTACCGAACGCCTGCGGGCCGCCGGGCTGCATCGCAACGTGGGTGACGGCGAGACCCCGCGGTTCGAGGGCCTGCCGCACGACCTCGTACGCCCCCGCGCTGATGCCCCCCGAGGTGAGCACGAGGTCGGCCCAGTCCCCGACCGCATCGTCGAGGGCCGCGACGAAGGTCGATTCGTCGTCCGGCACCCGCACCGACCGCGAGGCCACTCCGACCTCGGCGAGCGCCGCCCGCAGTGCGATGCCGTTCGCGTCGCCGATCGTGGCGTCACCGGCGCCCTGGAGTTCGGAGCCGGTGGACACGACCAGGACCCGAAGCTGCCGGACGACGTCGACCGTCGAGACCCCGGCCGCGGCGAGCGTCCCGAGCACCGCTGGGGTCACGGCAGCACCGGCAGGAGCCAGCTCGCCCCCGCTCGGCAGGTCGGTGCCCGTCGCCCGGACGAAGGTCCCGGTGGCGAGGTCGTCCGGCACCCTGACCTCGGCCAAGGCCAGCGCCGCGGGGAACGCCCCGAGGTCGGTGGCCTCGACCGGGAACACCGCGTCGGCGCCGAGCGGGATGCGCGCCCCCGTCATGATCGGCGCAGCGGTCCCGGGGTCCAGCGCCGGTGGCATCGTCCCCGCCGGGATCGGGGCGACCACCCGCAGCACGCGACCGGTGTCGGCGGCACGGACGGCGAAGCCGTCCATCTGGCTGTTGTCGAACGGTGGGAGCGGCACGGGTGCGACGACGGCACGTGCGAGCACGCGGTGCCCCCGTCCGACGCCGGCACCGGTGGCGAGGTCGTCGATGTCCCGTGCCTCCGGAGCCGCGGAGCGCCTGGCGGACAGGACCGGCGCGACCAGGGCCGCGATCTCGTCGCGGTGCTGACCGATCGTTCGCACGTGCGCCTCCGAACAGGTGAGAAGTGTGCCCGCTCCCGGTCCGGCCGGGGGCGGTCCCAGTAGCGTAACGAGCGCGCAGAACGCGCCGAGGACCATTCGGAGGACCTGTGGAGAACGACGTGACCACGACCGGGGCTGTGGACGAGACGCGCATCGGGGTGATCGGCGGTTCGGGCCTCTACGAGCTGTTCGAACCCGGCACAGCGGACGAGATCGACGTCGACACCCCGTTCGGCGCCACGTCGAGCCCGATCAGCATCGGCACGATGGCCGGCAAGCGCGTCGCGTTCCTCACCCGACACGGCCGCGCGCACTCCGTCGCCCCGCACCGCATCAACCACCGCGCGAACCTGTGGGCGCTGCGGTCGCTCGGGGTCCGCGCCGTGGTGTCGTCGAGCGCCGTCGGCGGGCTGCACCCCGACTACGCCCCGGGGACCTTCGTCGTGACCGACCAGCTCATCGACCGCACGTGGGGCCGCGCGGACACGTTCTTCGAGGACGCCGTGCAGCACCTCTCCTTCGCGGATCCGTTCGACCCGGTGCTCCGACGCGTCGCGATCGGTGCGATCGAGCGCCTCGACGTGCCGTTCCGCCCGACGGGCACGTGCGTGGTGATCCAGGGGCCGCGGTTCTCGACGCGTGCGGAGTCCATCTGGATGCGCGAGGCCGGCGGCCACACGATCAACATGACGATGACGCCGGAGGTGCCGCTCGCGGCCGAGCTCGGCATCGGGACGGTGAACCTCTCGTTCGTGACCGACGCCGATGCCGGCCTGGCCCCGGCCGAGGCCGAGGCGGAAGCGCAGGCAGCCGCCGGAACCGGCGAGGCCCCGGTCACGCACGGCATGGTGATGGAGCGCCTGGCCCGCGCGAACGAGGTGATCGTCCGCGCGATCGGCTCGATCGTGGCGGCGATCCCGGACGACTACGCCCCGCGCGAGCTCGTCCCGGCCGAGGCGAGCGCGAGCGCCATGACGAGCGCACGGCCCGCAGCAGCGACCACGGGAGCCACCGCGTGACCCGCCTGCTCGTCACCGGCGGCGCCGGCTTCATCGGCTCCGCCATCGTCCGCCGCGCCCGGGCCGAGGGCCACGAGGTGCGCGTGCTCGACTCCCTCCGCGACGACGTGCACGGCGACCCCGCCGAGGTCGTCACCGCCCACCAGCAGCAGGGCATCGAGTTCGTGCACGGCGACGTCCGCGACCGGGTCGCCCTCGACGCGGCCCTCGACGGTGTGGACGTGGTGTGCCACCAGGCCGCCAAGGTCGGCCTCGGCGTCGACTTCCAGGACGCCCCGGACTACGTCTCGACGAACGACGCGGGCACGGCCCACGTGCTCGCCGGCATGGACCGCCACGGCATCGGCCGGCTCGTGGTCGCGAGCTCGATGGTCGTCTACGGCGAGGGGGCGTACACGACCGCCGCCGGCGAGGCCGTGCGCCCGCCTGCCCGTCGCCGGGCCGACCTCGACGCTGGTGAGTTCGACCCGATCGGGCCGGACGGCACGCCGCTCCTGCCGGGCCTGATCGACGAGTCCGCCGCGCTCGACCCCCGCAACGTGTACGCGCAGACGAAGGTCGCGCAGGAGCACCTCGCGTCGTCGTGGGCCCGTGCCACCGGAGGCCGCGCGATCGCCCTGCGGTACCACAACGTCTACGGGCCGGGCATGCCCGCGAACACGCCGTACGCCGGCGTCGCCTCGCTGTTCCGCTCGGCGCTCGCACGCGGCGAGGCCCCCCGCGTCTTCGAGGACGGCCGCCAGCGTCGGGACTTCGTGCACGTCGACGACGTCGCCGGCGCGAACGCCGCGTCGATCGCCGCGACGGCGGAGCTCCCGGCGGAGACCTTCCGTGCGTACAACGTCGGCTCCGGCGTCGTGCACACCATCGGCGAGATGGCGGCCGCGATCGCCGGTCCCGAGGGGCCGCGACCGGTCGTCACGGGCGAGTACCGCCTCGGGGACGTCCGGCACGTGACGGCGTCGTCGGACCGGATCGCCGCCGAGCTCGGGTGGCGTGCCGAGGTCGACTTCGAGCGCGGCATGCGGGAGTTCGCGACGGCGCCGCTGCGCGCCGCGGTGCAGTAGGCCGCGCCGCCGCCAGCGGGCGCGGCCGCGATCGGGCGCGCCCGCGAGCGGGCGGGATGCGTCGCCCGGGCTGAGCGGTCGAGCGGGCACGACTCGCCGCTCGCGTTCGGCGAGCGGGCGGAACCGGCCGCACAGCGGCCGCGAACGCGACGTTTCGTGCCCGCTCGGCGACCGGGCCGGCGGGCGAGCGGGCGGGCGGGCAGGCAGGCGACCGGGCGGGCGGGCAGGCAGGCGGGCCAGCGGGCAGGAGCGCGACCGCCTGGAGGCGCGGCGCCGGTCCCCGAAACCGGCACCGCGCCTCCAGGCCGGCACCTCCACCGCGTGACGCGTCCGCCGGACGCCCCACCGGCGTGTCCCCCGATCAGGGGTGGCCCGCCACCGAGAGTGCGCGGAACGTCCATCGGGGGACGCCGATCCTGTACCCCGACCGCTCATCACGTGTTGTGTCGTAGGCATGGAACGACAGCCGGCCCACGAGACCGACCGCCCCACCCCGCCGACGCGCGCGGCGGGAGCCGACACCA
Source organism: Curtobacterium sp. SORGH_AS_0776 (assembly GCF_031453355.1). Classification (NCBI taxonomy): domain Bacteria; kingdom Bacillati; phylum Actinomycetota; class Actinomycetes; order Micrococcales; family Microbacteriaceae; genus Curtobacterium; species Curtobacterium sp. SORGH_AS_0776. The sequence goes on along the minus strand of NZ_JAVIYU010000001.1, from coordinate 1,390,082 downwards.
GTCGTTCCGACGCTCCGCACCGAATGGGCGACATGAACGTCGACGTCATCCTCCCCTGTCTCGACGAGGCCGATGCCCTCCCCGAGGTCCTGGGCCGACTCCCGCGCGGCTACCGCGCGATCGTCGTCGACAACGGCTCGACCGACGGCTCCGCCGACGTCGCCCGGGCCCACGGCGCCCTCGTCGTCACCGAACCGGTGAAGGGCTTCGGCTCGGCCTGCGCCGCCGGGGTCGCCGCCGCCACGGCCGAGTACGTCGCCTTCTGCGACGCCGACGCCTCGATGGACCCGGCCGAGCTCGTCCCGCTCGTCGCCCGCGTGGCCACGGGACACACCGACCTCGCCCTCGGACGCCGCGTGCCGACCACGCCGGGCGCCTGGGCACCGCACGCCCGGTTCGCCAACCGCGTCCTGGCGGTCCTGATGCGTCGCGCGACCGGGTACCGGCTGCGCGACCTCGGCCCGATGCGCGTGATGCGTCGCGCGGACCTGGTCTCCCTCGACCTGCGCGACCGGCGCAGCGGCTACCCGCTCGAGATGGTCCTCGCGGCGCACGCCGCCGGGTGGCGCGTCGACGAGTCCGACATCGGGTACGCGCAGCGCATCGGCGACAGCAAGGTCACCGGCACGCTCCGCGGCACCGTCAACGCCGTCAAGGACATGTCGCGTCTGCTGCGCGAGTACCGCCGGGAGGCGCGACCCACCGTCGTCGCACCCACTCCGGTCCGCCACGTGGCCGGTCCCACCCACTCCGAGGAGGTCCACTCATGACGACCGACATCACCGTCGCGGTGGTCGCGAAGGAGTGCCTGCCCGGCCGGGTCAAGACCCGCCTGACGCCGGCGCTCACCCCCGAGGGTGCCGCGCGGGTCGCCGCCGCGAGCCTCGCGGACACGCTGGCGACCGTCCGTGCGCTGCCCGCCGCCCGTCGGGTGCTGTTCTACGACGGCACGGTGCTGCCGACCGGCGCCGAGGGCTTCGACGTCATCCACCAGACCACGGGCGGCCTCGACGAGCGCCTCGGTGCACTGTTCGACGCCGTCGACGGCCCGACGCTGCTCGTCGGCATGGACACGCCGCAGTTCGGCCCGGCCGACGTCGCGCCGGTGTTCGACGAGCCGCAGCGCGACGCGTGGTTCGGCCCGGCCGAGGACGGCGGCTTCTGGTCCCTCTACCTGCGCGACCCGGACGGCGACCTGCTCCGCGGCGTGCCGATGTCGCAGGACGACACCGGTGCGGTCCAGTTCGCCCGCCTGACCGACGCCGGGCTCGACGCGGGCACCCTCGGGGTCCTGCTCGACGTCGACACCGTGCCGGATGCCGAGCGCGTCGCCGATCTCGTACCCGACTCCGCGTTCGCCGCCGCACTGCAGGCCGAGACCACGGGGGCACTCCGATGACCATGGAAGCACCCGTCTCCTTCGGGGCCGGCGGTGGCGAACCGTACGCGCGTGCGCTCCGCACCGACGGTCGCATCCGGCTGACGGACACCTCCCGACCTGACCGGGCGGTCACGCTCGACGTCGGCCGCTGGAGCGCCGCGGCGGACCGCATCGACCGGTCGCTCCTCGACGGTGCGGACGGGCCGGTGATCGACATCGGCTGCGGGCCGGGGCGGATGCTCGTCGCCGCGCGCACCCTCGGCATCCCGTCGCTCGGCGTGGACGTCTCCGCCGACGCCGTGGCGATCGCCCGACGCTCCGGCGGGACGGCGATCCAGGGCTCGGTCTTCGACACCGTCCCCGACGAGGGGCACTGGGACACGGCGCTCGTGATCGACGGGAACATCGGCATCGGCGGCGACCCGGCGGCCCTGCTCGCCCGGTGCCGCGAGATCGTGCGCGTCGGCGGCCGCGTGGTCGTCGAGACCCACGTCGACCGCACCGCCGACCGGGTGTACACCGCCCGCGTGGTGGACGCCGACGGCCACCAGAGCGCGGGCTTCCCGTGGGCCGAGGTGGGCGTCGACGCCCTGCTCGACCACGCCGAGACGGTCGGCCTGGTGGCGAAGCAGAGCTGGACCGCCGAGGGCCGGACCTTCTGCGAGCTGCTCGCCTGAGCATTCCTTCTTTTGTGTCATGCAAAAGAAGGAGGTAGTGTGGTGGTCATCAAGCCGACGGCGTCGCGGTCGCCGGCCCGGTGACCGACGACCCTCGGCACGACGACGAGGAGCATCCATGCAGAACCGTCAGAACCCCCTGGGCGGCGCGTACGTGACCGGCCTCGAGAACCGTGACGAGCTCGGCGCCTACGCGGTGGACGCCGCCTGGCGACCGATCGGCACCTACACCGGAACCGGGATCGGTCGCGCGCTCGGCCGCTTCGTCGACACGCAGTCCCGTCGGCCCGGCACCGCGACGTCCTGGACGCGCACGGCCACCGGTTCGCTGCGGACCGCGACGGGCTCGTTCCGCACGGCCTGACGCCGTCCCCGTGCCGCGAGCGGTCGTCCACCCGGGGTGTCCCCCTTTCTCCCCGGTGCGGACGGCCGCTCGCTCCTCGTCCACAGGTGCGCTCGTCGTCCACAGGCGCGACGTTCCTGGGCGTGCCGACCCGCGCGATGCCAGGATGGACGCATGAACGACCGCGCCGGCACCCCTGCCACAGCAGACGACCTCGTCGACCTCGACGCCCTCATCGCCGCGTACCACGAGCGCGTGCCGGACGTCTCCGTCCCCGAGCAGAAGGTCGTCTTCGGCACCTCGGGGCACCGCGGCTCCTCGCTGGACTCCGCGTTCAACGACACCCACATCGCCGCGATCACACAGGCGATCGTCGAGTACCGCACGTCGCAGGGCACCGACGGCCCGCTCTTCATCGGCCGTGACACGCACGCGCTGTCCGGCCCCGCCGAACGCACCGCGCTCGAGGTCCTCGCCGCCAACGGCGTGCACGTGCTCGCCGACAGCGAGAACGGCTACGTCCCCACGCCGGCGCTCAGCCACGCGATCATCGCGTACAACCGTGCCGGCAACGCGGACACGGCGGACGGCATCGTCATCACGCCCAGCCACAACCCGCCCCGCGACGGCGGCTTCAAGTACAACCCGCCGCACGGTGGCCCGGCGGACAGTGACGCGACGAGCTGGATCGCCGAGCGCGCGAACGCGATCATCGCCGGCGGCAACGCCGAGGTCCAGCGCACCGAGCACGCGTCGCCCGACCGCTACGACTTCCTCGGCGCCTACGTCGCCGACCTCGAGAACATCATCGACATCGACGCGATCAAGCGTGCCGGCGTGAAGATCGGCGCCGATCCGCTCGGTGGTGCATCGCTCCCCTACTGGAACCGCATCCGCGACCACTACGGGCTCGACCTCACCGTGGTCAACCCCGACGTCGACCCCACCTGGTCGTTCATGACCCTCGACTGGGACGGCAAGATCCGGATGGACCCGTCGAGCCCGAGCGCGATGGCCTCGGTCGTTGCGCGCAAGGACGACTACGACGTCCTCACCGGCAACGACGCCGACTCCGACCGGCACGGCATCGTCACGCCCGACGGCGGCCTGATGAACCCGAACCACTACCTCGCCGTGGCGATCGAGTACCTCTACGCGCACCGTCCGGCCTGGCGCGACGACGCCGCGATCGGCAAGACCCTCGTGTCGTCGAGCATCATCGACCGCGTGGCCGAGTCCCTCGGTCGCCGCCTGTGGGAGGTCCCGGTCGGCTTCAAGTGGTTCGTCCCGGGCCTGATCGACGGTTCCGTGGCCTTCGGCGGCGAGGAGTCGGCGGGCGCGTCGTTCCTCCGCAAGGACGGCACCGCGTGGACCACCGACAAGGACGGCATCATCCTGGCGCTCCTGGCGTCGGAGATCATCGCGGTCACCGGCAAGACCCCGTCGCAGCTCTACGACGAGCTGACCGAACGCTTCGGCGCCCCGGTCTACCAGCGTGTCGACGCCGCCGCGAGCAAGGAGCAGAAGGCCCGCCTGTCGAAGCTCGACGGTGACGCCATCACCGCCGAGACCCTCGCGGGCGACCCGATCACGGCGAAGCTGTCGAAGGCTCCGGGCAACGACGCAGCCGTCGGCGGCGTGAAGGTCGTCACCGACAAGGCGTGGTTCGCGGCCCGCCCGTCCGGCACCGAGGACGTCTACAAGATCTACGCCGAGAGCTTCGTCGGGCAGGAGCACCTCGAACAGGTGCAGCGCGAAGCCAAGGAGATCGTCGACGCCGCACTCGGGGCCTGAGGTCCCGCGCGGATGGGGTGGTTCGGCCGGAAGCAGGACGATCGGCACGACGAGCCCGCCCCGACGCTCGTGGTGCTCGCGCAACGAGCCCTCGCCGAGCGCGGCATGGAGACCACGGTCGAGGTACCGGCCGGTGAGCAGGCTCGCCTGGTCGGTACCGACGGCCGGGTCTTCCTGCTCGAGAACCTCGCGGCGCAGGTGCACGGCGAGACCCCGGACGTGCAGGCCGACATGGTCGCCGAGCACTTCGACCGGATGATCCAGGCGTACAGCGAGCCGGCACCCGAGGAGCTCGGCGCCGACGAGCTGCGGCAGCGCATCCGACTGCGGATCCTGCCGGACCCCAGCGCGGACGGCGGCACGGGCCTCGGCGCCGGCCCGTCCGACCCCACCGACCTCGACTACGCCCGACCGTTCGCTCCCGGGCTGGTGCTCGGGCTGTGCGTCGACTACCCGACGATGGTCAGCACGCTGTCGGGTCCGACCCTGCCGCGGCTCGCCCTCGGCATCGACGAGCTCTTCGCCTTCGGGCAGCTGGGCACCGACGACGAACCGGTGGACGAGCACGCCGAGATCGCCCCCGGGGTGTTCATCGTCGAGGGCGAGTCCCTGTTCGTCGCGTCGAAGGCGGTCAACCTCCCGGCGCTCTTCGGTGCCGCCGGGTTCGGCACGGTGTTCGCGATCCCGCACCGGCACCTCCTGCTCGCCGTCCCGATCCGTGACGCGTCGAGCATCACCTCGGTGCAGATGCTCGCCGGCCTGGTCGTGCAGGTGCTCACGGACGGCGAGCACGGCCTGCCCGGCGGGGTACTGAGCCCCCTGCTGTACTTCTCGCGCAACGGCCGGGTCAGCGCGGTGTCCGGCTTCGACGACGAGACGGGCGCGATGCGCATCGAGGCGGACGAGCGGTTCCAAGAAGCCCTCGAACAGGCCGCCGCAGCGTCCTGACGCACCGCACGTCACGCTCGGGCGTACTGTGACGGCGTCGGGAGCGCTCACGAGGGCGTTCCGACAGACGCCACCGAAACCGGCGCCGGTGCTGCCGATCCACTCAGGAACCCACTCCGGCGCGACCCTTCACCTTGCGGCAGATGTAACTTTGCAGCCAGCGCAAAGTTTCCGGGAGACCCTGCACATGACCCAGACCGCGACCGCACCCGCGGCACCCACCACCTCGTCCAACGCCGTGATGAACCACCGGCAGATCCTGCTGGTCATCTACGGCCTGATGGCGGGGATGTTCCTCGGCGCCCTCGACCAGACGATCGTCGGTACCGCGATCCGCACGATCGGCGACGACCTGCACGGCCTCGACCAGCAGGCCTGGGTGACGACCGGTTACCTCATCGCGTCGACGATCACGACGCCGATCTACGGCAAGCTGTCCGACATCTTCGGCCGGCGTCCGCTGTTCCTCACCGCGATCGGCATCTTCATCGTCGGATCGTTCGCCGCGTCGTTCTCGACCTCGATGCTCATGCTCGCCGGGTTCCGCGCGCTGCAGGGCCTCGGCGCCGGCGGTCTGATGTCCCTGCCGCTCGCCATCATGGGCGACATGCTCGCCCCGCGCGAGCGCGCCAAGTACCAGGGCTACTTCCTGGCGGTCTTCGGCATCTCGAGCGTCATCGGCCCGCTCGTCGGCGGTGTCTTCGCCGGGGCGGACCAGCTGCTGTTCATCGCCGGGTGGCGCTGGGTGTTCCTGATCAACGTGCCGATCGGCATCATCGCGCTCTTCATGGTGCTGACCTTCCTGCACCTGCCGAAGTTCGGCGACCGCGGCAAGCCCCGGATCGACTGGTGGGGCGCGACGCTCGTCATCGTGACCCTGGTGCCGCTGCTCCTCATCGCCGAGCAGGGCCGCGAGTGGGGCTGGGACTCCCCCGGCGCCTTCGCCTGCTACGCGATCGGTGCGCTCGGGCTCATCGCGTTCATCATCGTCGAACGCGCGATGGGCGACGACGCGATCCTGCCGCTGAAGCTGTTCGGCTCGCGGGTGTTCTCGATGTCCGCGATCCTGTCGGTCCTCGTCGGCTTCGGCATGTTCGGCGCGATGCTCACCATCCCGCTGTACCTGCAGATCGTGAAGGGCGTCACGCCGACCGAGTCCGGGTTCGCGATGCTCCCGATGGTGCTCGGTCTGATGATCTCGTCGATCGCCTCGGGCCAGATCATCTCGCGGACCGGCAACTACCAGGTCTTCCCGATCACCGGCACGGCGTTCACGGCCATCGGGTTCACCGTCCTGACGTTCCTCACCGCCGATCGTCCGCTCTGGTTCCTGATGCTCGGCATGTTCGGCATCGGCCTCGGGCTCGGGCAGCTCATGCAGACCCTGACCCTGGCGGCGCAGAACTCGGTCAGCCCGCGGGACATCGGCGTCGCAACGAGCGCCGCCACGTTCTTCCGCCAGATCGGCGGCACCATGGGCACCGCCGTGCTGCTGTCCGTCCTGTTCACGCTCATGCCGACGAACATCACGACGGCGATGCAGAACGAGGGCGACCTGAAGAGCGCCCTGAACGCCGCACTCACCCCGTCGGTCGCGAACGCGTCGGACAACAAGGGCGTGATGGACCAGATCTGGAACAAGATCGTCGACCCGGTGCAGCAGAACGTCCAGGACGGTCTCGACAAGGGCGCCGCCCAGGCCAAGGAGGCCGCGGACGCCGCCGTCACGAAGCAGGTCACCGCTGCCGTCCAGCAGCAGGTCGCAGCCGGCACGGTCCCCGAGGCCTCGGCGGACACGGTCATCGCCCAGCAGGTCGCCGCCGCGAAGCCCGCCGCCGAGCAGCAGGCACTCGAGACGGCCGCGTCGAAGGCGAACGCCGAGGTCGTGGACGGCACGCTGCAGGTGGACTACTCGAACGCCGACCAGCGCCAGAACGTCGTCGACGAGGTCGCTCCGACGCTCGTCAAGCAGCTCAAGAGTGGTGACTCGAGCGCGAGTTCCTCGACCAGCTCGTCGACGAGCGACACGTCGTTCCTCAACGGCGCGGACAAGCGCCTCACCCGGCCATTCCTCGTCGGGTTCAGCGACTCCGCCGTGGTCGTCTACTACGTCGGCCTCGCCGTGATCCTGCTCGCCTTCGTGCTCACCTGGTTCTTCCGCGTGCCGCCGCTCCGCAAGGTCTCGGCACTGCAGGAGCAGGCGAACACCGAGCGCGCGGACAACGAGCGGGCGACCGCCGACGCGGACCGCCTGACCGTGGACGCCCAGCACGCAGCCGCCCGGACGGGATCGCTGGTCTCGCCGGACACCGGCTCGATGGCGGTCGTCCCGACCTCGCCGGACGTGGTCTCGCAGCCGCGCTCGGCCGGTTCCGCGGTCGGCGTCGGTGTCGGTGTCGGGCAGTCGACGACCCGGTCGGCCGGTTCAGCCGGCGGTGCCTCCACCGTCTCCCTCGACGGCACCCGCGCACCACTGCCCGACGCGACCACGCACGGCGCGCACTCCGCCGCCGCGCCGGTCGACGAGCCGCCCACCACCACGGGCGCGATCCGCACCCGAGCCGCGCACGCCGCGACGGACGCGACCACGGACACCACCGGCGGCGACGCTGCGGAGGCGAGCCGCGCCTCCAGGCCCGACGAGCACGGGCACGGGCGTCACTCAGCCGAGTAACGACGTGGTCAGCCCGCCGATGCGTCCGACGGGCTGACCACGTCGAACGACGCCTCCGGCAGCCGTCGGCGCATCACGTCGACGGCGACCGGGTTGTCGTCCACGAGCACGAACCGCCGGCCGAGCGCGCGGGCCACCGCGCCCGTCGTCCCGCTGCCGGCGAAGAAGTCGAGGACCCAGTCGCCCTCGCGCGACGACGCCTGGACGATGCGGCGCAGCACCCCCTCGGGCTTCTGCGTCGGGTAGCCGGTCTTCTCCTTGCCGGTCGGGGACACGATCGTGTGCCACCACACGTCCGTCGGGAGCTTGCCGCGCTCGCGCTTCTCGGGTGTGACGAGTCCCGGCGCCATGTAGGGCTCACGATCGACCGCCTCGGAGTCGAACCAGTACCGTGACGGGTCCTTCACGTAGACGAGGATCGTGTCGTGCTTCGTCGGCCACCGTGACCGGGACTTCGCACCGAAGTCGTACGCCCAGACGATCTCGTTGAGGAAGGACTCCCGGCCGAACAGGGCGTCGAGCAGGACCTTGGCGTAGTGCGACTCGCGGTAGTCGAGGTGGAGGTAGAGGGTGCCGTCCTCGGCGAGGAGCCGCCACGCCTCGAGCAGCCGCGGTTCGAGGAACGACCAGTAGTCCTCGAACCGGTCGTCGAAGCGCATGAGGTCGCCGCGGACGCGCTCGTAGGAGCTCCCCCGGAAGCCCGTCACCCGCTCACGTCGGCGATCGGCAGCTGCGGCCTCGTCGCCGACCGTCGGCTCGCGGACTGCGGCGCTCGCGTGCCGACGCTGGTAGCGGCCGGTGTTGAACGGCGGGTCGAGGTACACGAGCGTGAACGAGCCGTCCGCCAGGGTCGGCAGGACGTCGAGGTTGTCGCCGAGGACCACCCGGTCCGGTCCTCGATCGTCGCCGCTGTGCACGTGCACCATTCTGGTCCACGCGGCGTCCCGTCCCCGCGGAGCCCGCGGGCCGGGCTCAGCCGCAGGTCACCTGGGAGATCGTCGCGTCGTCGTCCGGCAGCCACGCGCCGCCCGCCCAGACGTCCACCGGTTCGCCCGCGCGCAGTGCCGTCGCCACCACGAGGTCGTGCGGACCGGGCAGCGTCGCGACCTCCTCGTCGACGGAGAACTGCACGGTCGCCGAGTCGCAGGACGCCTCGGGGGTGACCTCCCACCCGGCGCAGCCGTAGTCGACGCAGCCGTCCGGCCACGAGCCGTCGGCGTCCTCGGCGTCGGAGTCGAGCGGGCTCCGGGTCAGCGCCACGGCGTGCTCCGGTGCGGTGGAGCAGGTGACGTCGCGGATGCCGCCCCACTCCTCGGACCCCTGCTCGGTGAGGACGAGCGGTCGCCCCGAGGTCAGCACGACCGTGCGGCTGTCGGTGCGCACGTCGTCACCGCCCTCGGTGGCGGAGAACCCGACCGTGACCCGCGCCGGCCCGTCGCACTCGCTGTCGATCTGCCACGCCCAGCAGCCGTCCGCGAAGTCGATCGCTCCGCAGGTCGCCTGCCACGTCTCGTCGTCGCCGATGAACGACGCGGTGACCGTGCCGTCGTCCGAGGTCCACGGCGCCTGGTCCCCCGCGTCCGGTGCGTCCTGGTCCGGTGCGTCGTCGTCCGGGCCGCTGTCGTCCGGGACGCTTCCGTCGGGTGCGGTGTCCTGGAGTCCGTACGCGAGCGTCTGCCCGTTGCTCTGCAGCGCACGGACGACGGGGTCGACGGCCGTCGTCGCGCCGACGACGAGCAGGAGCGCGGCGGCACCGGCCGTCACGGCGACGACCGTACGGGTGCGGTGGCGCAGCGGCGAACGCTCCGGTGCCGCGTCCGCCGCCACGGCGAACGGCCGCACGGTGGGCATCCCCCACGCCGCCGACTCCCAGGCAGCCACGGCTGCGTCCTGGTCGAGCTCCGGGAACGCCGCCCGTGCCCGCGCCGGGACCTCCGTCCGCCGCCACACCGCCGCATCGTCCCGGATCGAGGCCGCGGTCCGGTCAGCGAGCTCGCCCGCCCGCGCGGAGCACACCACCAGCACCGCGATCCCGGCCACGAGCGGCAGGAGTCCGACCACGGCCAGACCACCGAGCGCCGCGACGACGCTGACCGCGGCGAGCGCGAGGAGCGCCACCACGAGGCCGATCCACTGGGCGACGCGGAGGCGGCGGGCTGCGGCCGGCACGAAGCCCCGGAACGACCGCGGGACCGGGGCCCAGAAGCGCCAGTCCACGGGTGCGGGCGGGATCCCCGGTGCGGGCGACCACCCCGGTGCGGGCTCGGCGGCCTGGTGCAGTTCCACCCACTCGGCGGAGGGTGTCGGCCACCCGGGAGGCGTCCGGAAGCGGAACGGCGGGGTCGTCTCGTGCTGCACGATCAGACCCTAGCCCGGCGTCCAGCGCGCACACAGGCCCTTCTTCGGGAGGGGCGTAGCGTCTGCTCCATGGCGACACCCGAGGTCCGGAACGACACCGACAAGCAGCAGTACTCCCTCGTCGAGGACGGCGAGGTGATCGGCTTCGCGGCGTACGAGGTCGACGGCGACGAGATCCGCTTCGTCCACACCGAGGTGGACCCCGCGCACCGCGGCGGTGGTCACGCCTCGATCCTCGTCGAGCACGCGCTGGACGACGTCCGCTCGGGATCCTCGCGACGGGTCGTCCCGCAGTGCAGCTACGTCGCGGCCTGGATCGAGCGGCACCCGGACTACCAGGAGCTCACGACCCGCTGACGCGGTTCGTCAGTACGACCGGTCGTGCGTCCCGGCCCGCACTGCGTGCCGACCGGCGCTGCGCACCGCCGGCACCTTGATGAGCACGCTCCCGCTGAGCAGGTCGTGGTCGTCGTCCGCCGGCGTCGGTGCCTCCCTCGGGAGGCGCGACTGCCGTTCGTACTCGGCTTGCGTCTCGTGACGGGTCGGCGCGAACACCTCGTCCATCATCGAGACCACACCGCCGGATCCGCCGCTGCGCGTGGCCTTGTTCGACAGGTCGATCCACCCCACGCGATCGGCGATCCACATCACGACGGCCGCGGCGGCCACCGCCCCCAGGAGGATCAACCAGTTCACGCACACGACGCTACGTCGGCGATCGGACGAGGACATCCGCCGCGCGGAGGATTCTCACGATCCACATGGCTCGTTCTTCAGGACGACACCCACACTGGTCCTGCGGCCGCCCGGAACCCCCCTCTCCGGGCGGCCGACCACGTGCGGCCGGAACCCCACAGTGTCCCCGGCCGCCCGGGCGGCCGACCACGTTCCAGCGCTGCGTGCCAGGATGGCGACGTGCTCGACGACGCAGACCGGGACCTCATGCGGGCGTTCGCCCGCTACATCGAGAAGGCGAACGAACTCGCCGCCGCGGAACAGCAGGCGGTGACCACACCGATCGGTGAACGGATCGGCGCCCACCTCGGCGTCGACCCGCAGTCCGTCCCCGTGGTCACCGAGGAGTTCCCCGACCACCGCCTCGTCGACGCCGACATCGCCCTCGAGGAGCTCGCCGGCACCGACCCCGACGCCCTCGTCGGCATCGCGGGCGACGACAGCCGGTTCCACAGCTCCGTCAGCGAGTTCATCGCGAATCCCCACATGCGGTGGGCGCCCGGCCCCGTGAGCTACGCCACACGGGCCACCGGTGCCGACACCACCCGTCGGGTCGTGTCGTTCGGCCTCCGGTTCCTCACCTTCGAGGGCGCTCCGGTCGCGGTCGTCCAGCGGTCGGCCAAGCCGGAGTACGGCCGTGGCCGCGCCAGCCTCGAGATCCTGTCGCCCGACCAGGACGCCGCCACCGCGTTCCTGCTCCGCCTCCGTGCCCTGATGATCGAGCGGAGCGTCCTGCGCGGGCAGGTCCTGTCGTTCGTGCAGTCCGAGTACGGGTCCGATGCCGGGGCGACGTTCCTCCGTCGGCCCGAGGTCGACGCCGACGACGTCGTCCTCGGCGCGGGCGTACTCGACGAGGTGGTCGACCACGTCGTGGGGATCGGCGAGCAGCGTGCGGCGCTCCTCGCGGCCGGACAGCACCTCAAGCGCGGTGTGCTCCTCTACGGCCCTCCCGGGACGGGCAAGACGCTCACGATCCGGCACCTCCTCACCCGGACGACCGGGGTCACCGCGATCCTGCTCACCGGCTCGAGCATCGCGGCGATCGGTGCCGCGGCCGAGATCGCCAGGACGTTCCAGCCGTCACTCGTCGTGATGGAGGACATCGACCTCGTCGCGATGGAACGCCACAGCTCCCCGCAGCCGCTGCTGTTCGAGGTGCTCGACGCCCTCGACGGGCTCGACGGCGACGCGGACGTCGCCTTCGTGATGACCACGAACCGGGTGTCCGTGCTCGAACGCGCCCTCGCGGACCGTCCTGGCCGGGTCGACCTCGCCGTGAAGATCCCGCTCCCCGCCCTGCCCGAGCGCGTCCGGCTCTTCCGTCGGTACGCCGGCTCGCTGCCCTTCTCCGAGGCCGCCCTCGCCGAGGCGGCCGAGCGTGCCGAGGGCACGACGGGCTCCTTCGCCAAGGAGCTCATGCGGCGGAGCGTCCTCGGTGCGGCCCTGCGCGGTGCCGAGCCCGCGGACGTCGACCTGCGTGCAGCGCTCGACTCGCTCCTCACCGAGCGGAGCGCCCTGACCCGGAAGCTGCTCGGCACCCGCTCCGCCGACGACACCGGCGAGCCCGACGACGACGAGGAGGACGACGACGCAGCTGCAGGCGAGTGGGTGGCCTTCGCCCCGCTCGCGCGAACCACGTTCAGCCCGGACGGCGTGGGTCGGACGATCGCGACCGGCATCCAGTACGACGACGGAGCAGGAGACGACCACGACGACGACCTGTCCGCGGAGCGCTGATCAGGGGACGCGCTCGAGCCACTCCCGCGTCGCGAACTTCGACACCACGAGCTCCTGCGCCCGCCGCCGCTCGTCCGCGGTCACGTGCCCCTCGTGCGCCCCGTACAGCTTCGTGAAGGTCGCGATGAGCCGGTCGATGATCTCCGCACGGGTGAGCCCGGTCTGCGAGCGCAGCGGATCGACGCGCTTCGCAGCCGAGGTCGTCCCCTTGTCGCTCATCTTCTCGCGACCGATGCGGAGCACCTGCACCATCTTCTCGCCGTCCATGTCGTAGCTCATGGTGGCGTGGTGCAGCAGCGATCCGGTGCCGAGCCGCTTCTGTGCCGCCCCGCCGATCTTGCCCTTGGTCGACGAGATGTCGTTGAGCGGCTGGTAGTAGGCCTCGATGCCGAGGGACTTCAGCGCCTCGATCACCCACTCGTCGAGGTACGCGTACGAGTCGGCGAAGGTCATGCCCTGCACGAGGTCGGTCGGCACGTACAGCGAGTACGAGATGATCGCGCCGGCGTCCATGAACATCGCGCCGCCGCCGGAGATCCGACGGACGACCTCGACGCCGTACTTCGCGGCGCCCTCGGGGTCGACCTCGTTCTTGAGGGACTGGAACGACCCGATGACGACGGCCGGCTGGTCCCACTCCCAGATGCGGAGGGTCGGGCCGCGGCGACCGGCCCCGACCTCTTCCGTGAGGACCTGGTCGAGCGCGAGGTGCTCGTTCGGGCTGATCGGCCCCTCGTGGATGATCTCCCAGTCGTACTCACGCCAGGTCGACGCGCGCGAGAGGGCACGGCGGACGGCGACCCCGACGGACTCGGGCGTGAAGCCGAGCAGGACGGCGTCCTCCGGCAGGGCGGCACGGACGGCGGCGGCGATGCCCGCGGCGTCGGTCGTTGCCGGCAGCCCGTCCACGGCGGCGTCGATGAGCGGCAGCGCGTCGTCCGGTTCGAGGAAGAAGTCCCCGGCGAGCCGGAACTGGTCGATCACCCCGTCGACGACCTCGAGGTCGACGACGACCAGCTTGCCTCCCGGGACCTTGTACTCACCGTGCACACCACGAGCCTACGCCGCGTCGGACGGGAGGCGCGGGGCGGCGCCGCCCCGCGCCTCCTGGCCGTCAGCCGGTACCGTTTCAGGACGTGCGCGCGACCGCCCGGTCCAGCCACGCGACCAGGTCCGCGACGACCTCGTCACGGTTGGTCTCGTTGTAGACCTCGTGCCGCGCCCCCTCGTACACCCGCACGGTGACGTCGGAGAGGCCCCCGCGCCGCCGGTACGCCTGCGCGAGGCGCTCGACCGACCGCGGGCCGCCGAGCGAGTCCTCGGAGCCGACCTGCAGCAGCATCGGCAGGTCGTGCGCGATGCCCCGACGCGGGACCCCGAGCAGCCGGAGGGCGTCCCGCAGCCCGAAGAGGCCGATGACGTCTGCCTCGACCGCGAGCGGGTCGGCCGCGACGGCCTCGATGACCGCCCGGTCCCGGGTGAGCCACTCGAACTTCGTCGGCCCCGAGCCCGCGTGCCGGGCGTTCAGGTCACCGCTGTTCATCCACCCCGGCAACCGGTACGCGCTCGCGGAGAGGACCACTCCGTCGTAGGAGCCGGATGACGTGTTCACGATCCGCTGGGCCATGAGCGAGCCCCACGAGTGGCCGAGCAGCACGAGCGGGACGCCGGGGGTGTCCTCGCGCGCGACGGCGCTCATCTGCTCGACGGCCGCGATCGCGGCCCGCAGACCCCCGGGGCCGAGCCGTCCGAGCTTCGCGTGGTCGCCGTCCCACTGCGCGAGGCCGGTCCGACCGTGCCCGCGGTGGTCGTTCGCGTGCACGGTCCAGCCCGCGCGGACGAGGTCCTGCGCGAGCGGCTCGTACCGGAGTCCGTGCTCGCCGACCCCGTGCGCGATCTGCACGATGCCCTTCGGACGCGCCGCACGCCAGGTCGAGTAGACGATCTCGACGCCGTGCGCGTCGGTGAACGAGGCGTCGCCTCGCGCTGCGGAGAAGGTGGGCACGTGAGCATCCTCGCAGACGGGTCGGACGCAGCCAGGTGGCCGCCGGTGTTCACCCGGCGTTCACGCAGCGGGTTCGGAGCAGGCCTAGCGTCTCGCGCATGGACGTCCTCGTCACCGTCGTGCTGGTGATCGTGGTGGCCCTCGTGTTCGACTTCACGAACGGCTTCCACGACACCGCGAACGCCATGGCCACCTCGGTCGCCACGGGTGCCCTCAAGCCCCGCACCGCCGTGCTCATCTCCGCCGTCCTCAACGTGGTCGGCGCGTTCCTGTCCACCGAGGTCGCGAAGACCGTCTCGCAGGGCATCATCCGCGAGGGGCAGGACGGCATCCACATCTCGCCGACCATGATCTTCGCGGGACTCGTCGGCGCCGTCCTCTGGAACCTCGCCACCTGGTACTTCGGCCTCCCGTCGTCCTCGACGCACGCGCTGTTCGGCGGGCTCATCGGCGCGTCGATCATCGGCGCGGGCCTGAACTCGGTCGACTGGGCGACGGTCGTCTCGAAGGTCGTCCTGCCGGCCCTGCTCTCCCCCGTCATCGCGGGCGTCATCGCCCTCGTCGCGACGTACATCGCGTACACGCTGACGAAGAACGCGACCACCCACGGTGCGGCGACGGGCTTCCGGCACGGCCAGACGATCTCGGCGTCGCTCGTGTCGCTCGCCCACGGGACGAACGACGCACAGAAGACGATGGGCGTCATCACGCTCACCCTCATCGCCGCGAACTACCAGTCCGCCGGCACCGGACCGGCGCTCTGGGTGATCCTGGCGTGCGGCCTCGCGATCGGCCTCGGCACCTACATGGGCGGCTGGCGGATCATGCAGACCGTCGGCAAGAAGATCTCCGACGTGCAGTCCCCGCAGGGCTTCGCGGCGGAGACCAGCTCGGCGGCGACGATCCTCGTGTCCTCGCACCTCGGCTTCGCGCTCTCGACCACCCACGTCACGAGCGGCTCGGTGATCGGCTCCGGCCTCGGCAAGAAGCTCGCCGACGTGCACTGGTCGGTCGTCGGTCGCATCGTCGTCGCGTGGGTGATCACGCTGCCCGCGGCCGCGGTCGTCGGCGCCCTCGCCACCTGGGTCGCCTCGACGTCGACCATCGGGCTCGTCCTGGTCGCGGTGCTCGCCCTGGCCGCAGGCCTCACGTTCTACGCCCTCGCCAAGCGACGCCCGGTCTCGCACGAGGACATCACCGCGGACGAGGCCGAGCGCGAGCCCGTCGCGGCCCGGAACTGAAGGGGACGACGATGGACATCGACTTCACCAGCATCGGCACCGTCGCGGGGGTCGGCTTCGTGGCCGCGGTCGGCGTGGTGCTCCTCTACACGCTCGGGCTGCGGCTGCTCGGCACCGGCCAACCGGTCGACGCCGGGGGCGAGCACACCCAGTACGCGCAGGAGACCCCGAGGTCCGGCCACACGCCCCCGCTCGCGCTGGCGGGTGCCGGGCTGTGCTTCGCGGTCTGCATCGCTGCCGTGCTCTTCGGCATCTGGATGACGATCCCGCAGTTCCACTGACGAGCCCCCCCCCCCCCCCCCCCCCCCCCCCCCCGACCGCGCTCGCCTGGGATGATCGGGCGGTGACCGCCACCGCGCACCACCACATCGACACCACGGTCGACTCGGCCGTCGACGTCCTCACCGCCGAGCGCAGCCCCGTGCTGGCCGTCGCTCCCGGCGACACCGTGACCGTCCGCACGCTGAGCGCTGCGGGCTACACGGAACGGCAGCCGGGCCCGGGGCTCGAGGCGCCGACCCGCATCGATCCGCGCCGCGGCCACTGCCTGGTCGGTCCGATCGCCGTCCGCGGCGCGCGGCCGGGCGCGGTCCTCGCCGTCCGCTTCGACGAACTCGTCCCCGACGACTGGGGGTACACCGGCTCCGGCGGGGTCGACACCCCGGTCAACCGTGCGCTCGGGCTGACCGATGCCGCGTCACGCGGTCCGTTGCTCTGGGACATCGACCGGGCGTCGGGCACCGCGGCGAACCAACTCGGGCTGGAAGTGCGCACCGCCCCGTTCCTCGGGGTCGTCGGGCTCCCGCCGGAGGCCACAGGAGAGCACTCCACGATCCCGCCGCGCGAGGTCGGCGGCGGGAACATCGACTGCCGGGAACTCGTCGCCGGTTCGACCCTCTTCCTGCCGGTCACCGTGCCCGAGGCCCTGCTCTTCGTCGGGGACGGGCACGCGGCGCAGGGGGACGGCGAGGTCTCCGGGACGGCGATCGAGTGCGGCATGACGACGACGATGACGCTGTCGCTGCTCGACCGGGCGCCGGTGGCGGGTGTGCACGCCGACACCCCCGCCGGCCGGATCACGTTCGGCTTCGACGCGGACCTCAACGCCGCGACCACGACCGCCCTCGACAGGATGGTCGACTGGATCGTGGGGCTGCACGGGATCGGTCGCGGCGAGGCGCTCGCCATGGCGAGCGTCGTCGTGAGCATGCGGGTGACGCAGGTCGCGAACCGCACGTGGGGCGTGCATGCCCTCCTCCCGCACGACGCGATCGTGTCGTCGGACGCACCGCGCTGACGGACGGGAGGCGCGGTGTGCGTGAGCGGACCCGCTCACGCGCGCCGCGCCTCCCGTCCGACCACCGGGGTCAGTGGGCGCTGTAGCCGCCGTCGACCAGGTGGTAGCTGCCGCTGATGAAGGACGCCTTGTCGCTGAGCAGGAACAGCACCAGGGCCGCGACCTCGGCATCGGTGCCGAGTCGCTGCGCCGCGTGCTCGGCCTCGAGCGCGGTGAGCGCCTCGGGCGAGAGCGATGCGCGCACGAGCGGCGTGTCGATGAAGCCCGGTCCGACCGCGTTCGTCCGGACGCCCTGCGCCGTGTACTCGAGGGCGGCGACCTTCGTCAGGCCGACCAGCGCGTGCTTCGACGCCACGTAGGCGGCGTTCTGCGCGATGCCGACCGAGCCGAGCACCGACGACATGTTCACGATCGCGCCACCGCCGGCGGCGACCATCGCGGGGATCTCGTAGCGGAGGCCGTAGAACACCCCGTCGAGGTCCACCGCACGCACGCGCTCCCACGCGGTGACGTCGTACTCGCCGATGGGCTGCGGTGCGGCGCCGATGCCGGCGTTGTTCACGGCGAGGTGCAGGGCACCGTAGGTGTCCACGGCGAACTGCACCATGCGCTCGTTGTCGGCGGCGACGGCCGAGTTGGCCTCGAACGCACTCGCCGTCCCGCCGGCTTCCTCGATCGACGTCACGACCCGCTGTGCGGCGTCGAGTTTGATGTCGGTGACGACGACCGTCGCGCCCGCAGCGGCGAGCTCCTTCGCGACGGCCTCGCCGATGCCGCTGCCGCCACCGGTGACGATGGCGACCTTGCCCTCGAACTCGGACATGATTCCTTCTCTCTGGACAACACCTGTTGTTCAACAGCACGATACACCCGAAAACCAGTTCGTTCGCTGAACTAATTTGCTAGGCTAACGACCTGTGACCGACGCCACCGACCTCCGCATCGCGGTGAACCGCCTCTCCCGCACGCTCCGCGCGCAGAAGGCCGACACCACCGTCAGCGATGCCCAGTTCTCCGCGCTCGCCCGACTGCACCGCGACGGCCCGATGACCCTCGCCGAACTCAGCCGGCAGGACGGCGTCACCCCACCGTCGATGACGAAGACGATCGCCGTCCTCGTCGAGCGCGGCCTCGTCTCGAAGGGCGACCACGGCGACGACCGCCGCAAGGTCCTGCTCGGGGCGACCGGCGCCGGTGCCGCGTTCGTCGAGGAGACCCGTCGTCGTCGGGACGGCTGGCTCACCCCGCGGCTCGCCGAGCTCACCGACGCAGAACGGCGGACCCTCGCGGACGCCACCGAGATCATGAGGAGGCTGGCCCAGCAGTGACCGCCATGTTCCGCTCCCTGTCCGGCCGCAACTACCGCATCTGGTTCGCCGGTGCCCTGGTGTCCAACGTCGGCACCTGGATGCAGCGCACCGCCCAGGACTGGATCGTCCTGACGAAGCTGTCCGACAACGACGCCATCGCGGTCGGCATCACGATGGCCCTGCAGTTCGGTCCGCAGCTCCTCCTCCTGCCCCTGACCGGGCTCGCCGCCGACCGGTTCGACCGGCGCAAGATGCTCATGCTGACGCAGGGGTTGATGGGCGCCCTCGGCCTGGGGCTCGGCATCATGGTGCTGACCGACACCGCCACGATCTGGTCGCTCTACGGGTTCGCCCTCGCGCTCGGCATCGTCGCCGCGTTCGACACCCCGATCCGCCAGGCCTTCGTCTCCGACGTCGTGCAGGGCGAGAACGTCGCCAACGCCGTGGCGCTCAACTCGGCCTCCTTCAACGCCGCCCGGCTGATCGGCCCCGCGGTCGCCGGCGTGCTCATCGCGGCGATCGGCTCCGGGTGGGTGTTCGTCATCAACGCCGCCTCGTTCCTGGCCGTGCTCGTCGCGCTCCGCTTCGTCGATCCGGCGCAGCTCGCCGAACGGATCCGGCCGAAGCGCGGCAAGGGGCAGATCCTCGCGGGCTTCCAGTACGTGCGGACCCGACCGGACATCATCGTCGTGCTCTGCATGATCTTCGTCGTCGGGACGTTCGGCGTGAACTTCCCGATCTTCACCTCGACCATGGCCCGCGTCGAGTTCCACAAGGGGGCGGGCGAGTTCGGCCTGCTCAACTCGGTCATGGCGATCGGCTCGGTCGCCGGCGCCCTGCTCTCCGCACGCCGCGACCGCCCGCGGATGCGCACGCTCGTGATCGCCTCCGCCGGGTTCGGCCTGGCCTGCGTCGCGGCCGCCGTCGCCCCGACGTACTGGTCGTTCGCGATCGTCCTGGTGTTCGTCGGGCTCGCGTCGCTGACGTTCATGACGACCGCGAACGCCCTCGTCCAGACCACAACGAAGCCCGCGATGCGCGGACGGGTGATGGCCCTCTACATGGCGATCTTCGCGGGCGGCACCCCCATCGGCGCCCCGATCGTCGGCGCCGTCGCCGACGCGTGGGGTCCGCGCTGGGCCATCGCCGTCGGCGCGGCATCGGGGTTCGTGGCCCTGGCGATCGCGCTCGTGTGGCTCATCCGGTACGAGCGCTTCCGGGTGCGGTACGACGCGGACACCCGGCTGCACCTGGCGATCACGCACGCGGTGCCGGTCGTGGGGACCCGCGCGTCGCGCGCGGCGCTGCGGCAGGACCTGGAGCGGGACGAGGCGGTCGCGGACCGGTCCAGCGCGGTCTGACGTGACCGTCTGACGGACGGGAGGCGCGGGTCGGCCCCGCACCGCGCCTCCCGTCCGTCGTCACGTCGATCCAGGGCGCGGTCCGGCACACGGGTCCGGGCGCGGCTCAGCGCGCAGGTTCGGGCGCGGCTCAGCGCGCAGGTTCGGGCGCGGCTCAGCGCGCGGGTTCGGGCGCGGCGAAGACGCGTTCGTCGAGGGCCTGCACCACCAGGTCCGCCGCCGCCGCGAGCCGCTCCCCCGCGGCGCGGGCTGCCAGCACCGCGCCGTCGTCGGACACCGACTCGAGGCCCGCCCGGGTGTCCGCGAACGCACGCACCTCGTCGGCGATGCACGACGGCGCCACGTCGGCGAGGCACTCGTCCGCCCGCCGCGCGAGGAACCGCAGCGACCGCGGACTGTGCTCGTCCAGGAGCAGGAACGCCGCGGCGTCCTCCGGCCCGGGCGTGTGGTGGTCGCGGCCGCGCTGGAACGCCTCGCCGGCGCCGCACGCCCGGAGCGCCGTCGTCCACGATGCACCCGACTCCGGGTCGAGCAGCCCCGACGCGAGCAGTCGCGCCGTGACGGAACACCGCTGCAGCGCACGGCCGAGCGTGAAGAACTCCCAGACCTCGTCGTGGCTCGCATCGGCCTCGACGACCCCGATCGCCAGGGCGCTGCGCTCCCGCACCCACGCCAGGAACTCGTGAGCACGATCGGGTGCGACCTTGCGGGGCATCCGCGACCGGGTGACGTTGAGGCAGTCCCACAGTTCGGTGGAGACGACCTCGCGGGCACGCCGGGCGTTGTCCCGCGCGACCGCAACGGCCGATGCGATGGACGCCGGTTCGTGCCGGTCGAGGGCGAGGGAGTCAATCGTCGAGGCCCGGTCCGGGTCGTTCGCCGGTCCCGCGGCCCCCACGACCGCCCGGAGCTCGGCGGCGACCGCCCGGTCGTGCTCGACCCCGGCGGGCTCACCGCGGGCGACGTACACGTCGAGCATGCGCGCGACGACCTCGGCCCGTTCCACGGCGCTCCCGACGTGGAACACGCTCCCCGCGAGTCGGCTCAGCACGTCGGCTCCTGCATGCCGTGAACCTACTGACCGGGGATTGCGAGGGTGTTTCGTCGCCGCGTCACGGGTGTTGCGGCTCGGCGCGGACCCCGCTGGTGCGCCCGTGTGCCGGGTCCGATCCTGGACGTGCGGCGTGCGTCCCCGGTCCACTCTCCGCGCTCGCTAGACAATCTAACTAGAGCGTCTAGCATTGTGACCATGAGTACCGAGGTGACGACGAGCGCCGCGGGGTTCTGGTACGGCGAGGATTCCCGGGTCGACGCGGTGGACGTGCTGAACGCACTCCGCAGGTACCGGAGCGCCGAGAGCGCGGCACAGCGACGCGCGCGTGAGGCACTGGGCATCGGCGAGAACGCCCTGCTCGCGCTCCGCGCACTCCTCGACGCGGAAGAGGCCGGCCGCACGGTCAACGCGAAGGACCTCGCCGAGCACCTCGACATCACCCCGGCGTCGACGTCGGCACTCGTCGACCGGCTCGTCCGGAGCGGGCACGTCGAACGCCACCCGGACCCGAACGACCGTCGCGGCGTCATCCTCACCGCGTCCGGTGGCTCGATGCGCCAGGTGCTCCAGGTGATCGACCAGCTCGACTCCCGCGCGGTCGAGGCGACCGAGCACCTGTCGAACGACGACATGGCCGTCATCGTGTCGTTCCTCGATGAGATGGTCCGCGTCGTGGACGGCGTCGACGTCGCCGGTCGTGGGCACCGCGTCAGCCGGTCCGCGTAGCCTGCTGGCATGGCAGACACGGGCACCGACGGCACCGCGACGCCCGCGCCGCACGACCCCGAGGACGACATGCCCCTGGCGGAGCTCGACGCCCGGGCCCGTGCGGACGCCGCACTCCGTCGGATCCAGGCCGGTGCCGATCCCGCGCGCGAGGCGTTCGACCTCGCCAACACGATGAACGACGAGACCGTGGGGCGCCTGACGAACGCGCTCCGACGGTTCCTCGGACGGGACGGGCGCCGCACAGCCCGGCGTGACGACCTGCGCTAGAACGCCGTGCCGACGGCAGCGATGTCGTCGCCGCCGTGTCCAGCAGCGCTGGCGTCGGCGTAGACCCGGCCCAGTGCGTCGAGCAGGACCGTCGACACCCCCGTGCTGCGCGCGGCGTCGGTGATGAGGCCGATGTCCTTCCGGAGACCGTCGAGCGCGAACTGCGCCGGGAACGACCCCTCGATGATCGACCCGCCCCTTGGTGTGCGCGTAGGCCGAGTCGCTGGCGCTGCCGTCGATCGCCTCGAGGAAGAGCGCCGGGTCCAGCCCGAGCGACTTCGCGACCGCGAGCGACTGCCCGGTCGCGGCCGTGATCGACGCGATCCAGGCGTTCGCCGCCAGCTTGAGCGCGGTCCCGGCACCGACCTGGTCCCCCGCACGCACGGTCTTCGCGCCGATCGCGTCGAGCACCGGGTCGATGCGGTCGAGCACGGCCGCGGGGCCGGCTGCGAGCATCGTCAGGGTGCCCTGCTCAGCGGGTGCCTTCGTGCCGAGCATCATCGCCTCGACGAGGGTGATCCCGTACTTCGCGGCGAGCTGCACGACGGTCTCGGTGCCGGCGACGCCGATCGTCGAGCACTGCACCCACACGGCGTCGGTCGGGGCGTCGCCCGCGGAGGCCTCGAGGACGTCCACCACCGCGTCCGTGTCGAAGAGCGTGAGCAGCACGACCTCGGCATCGGCCACCGCTGCGCCGGGGTCGTCCGCCACGGTCGCACCCTGCTCACCCAGCGGAGCGGCCTTGTCGGCGCTCCGGTTCCACACGGTCACCGTGTGGCCCTCGCGGAGCAGCGACCCAGCCACCCCGGCACCCATCGCCCCGGTCCCCAGTACCGTCACCCGCACGCGCGTCTCCGTCCCTGCGCCGCACCGTGCGGTCGCCCGTCCGACGGTACGCGCCGTCGGTCAGAGCAGTCCGCGGTCCCGGAGCCACACCGCCGGATCGACCGCCACCCCACCGTGGAGGACCTCGAAGTGCAGGTGCGACCCGGTCGAGACGCCGGTGTTCCCCACGGCGCCGATGCGCTGCCCCGCCGTCACGGTCTTACCCACCCGGACACCGATCTGGGAGAGGTGTCCGTACCGGGTCTGGGAGCCGTCGGTGTGCTGCAGCAGGACCTGGTTGCCGTACCCGCCGACGACCCCGGCGGACACCACGCGTCCGGACATCGCCGCGACGACGGCCGTCCCCTCGCGCGCGGCGAAGTCGAGCCCCTGGTGGTTCGTCGAACAGGCGCCGCAGCCGCTGACCCACCGCGAGCCGAAGCCGCCCGCTGCCGGGATCGTCCCCGCGACGGGCCTGGCATTCGAGGCGCCGGGAGCCGCCTCGGACGTCGGAGCCGCTGCCGCACGACGCTCGGGTGCCCGGCCGATCGCGAAGCCGTCCCGCTCGGCGCGGGCGGTCGACGTCGCCGATGTCGTGTACTCCTGCACGTCGAGCGCGGGGAGCACCGACGTCGCGCTCGCTGCGGTCGCCGTCTGCGGCGTGACGACGGTGACGAACAGGCACGCGGCGACGGCGGTCGCGGTGAGCGGAACGGCCCTCGCGGACGCGACGGCCGAGCCGATCGAGCGCAGCGGCAGCGTGATCGTCCGGG
Source organism: Curtobacterium sp. SORGH_AS_0776 (assembly GCF_031453355.1). Taxonomy (NCBI): domain Bacteria; kingdom Bacillati; phylum Actinomycetota; class Actinomycetes; order Micrococcales; family Microbacteriaceae; genus Curtobacterium; species Curtobacterium sp. SORGH_AS_0776. The sequence continues at coordinate 1,366,573 of NZ_JAVIYU010000001.1, read as the reverse complement.
TGACCGCCCGCCCGAAGGCGACGGGGCGGATCGCGGGCCGCCCGGCGCGCAGGGTTCGTCGCGACGGCAGGGGCTGCAGGCTCTCGGCACTGGTGGAGGCCGGGGCGGCGGGAGGGGACACCGCCACCCCGGTGGTCGAGTGGGTGACCGATCCGGTGCCGGTCACGGTGGTCGGGTCCGCCGCCGCACGTTCTGCGGCACGCTGAGCACGACGGGTGGCCGGGGCGTTGGCCGCGTGGCGAGCGGCGCCCCGCGGGCGCATCGGCAGGCGGTCCGTCGTCGTGGACATCGGCTTCGTCGAGGGCCGGCTCAGGCGCGGACGACGCCGTCGCGGGCGATGCGCTCGAGCTCGGTCACGACGGCGTCCACCACGGCGCGGGTGATCGCGTCGGCGACGGCCTCGACCAGGACGAGCTGCTCCGGAGCCACCGCGTGGGCGGTCGTCGCGGCGACCACGCGCGTCGGGATGGCCTCGATCGCGGCGACGAGCGACGCCGGGACGAACACGGGGCCCTGCGGCTCGACCGGGGCGGTCATCGGCGAGGTCGGCGCGCTCGGAGCTGCCGGTGCCGCCGGAGCGGGGGTCGGCCGTTCGGCACGGCGGGCGATGGAGTCGAAGAGCGGCGTGGAGGACATGCTGCTTGCCTTCCGATCAGGTGGTCGGGCGTCCCGTTCTCGGGCGGGACGCGGTCGGAGTGTGCCCCTGGCACGACTCCATTCAACCACCAGTATTTCAGATGTGCAATAGCATGTTTCGTGTATGCGCGCGTCAGTCGGGCTCGACCGCGGCCGTCGGGTCGTCGCGTCGGAGGACCTGCCGAACCCGTTCGACGATCGTCGCCGGCGGGTTGTTGTAGGCGTTCGCGGACTCCTGTCCGCTGAGCTCCTGGATCGCCGCCATCACGGCGTCCGTCGCGTGACGACGAGCCCGGCCGGACGACGCCTCTCCGAAGCCGGAGAGGTCGAGCGGCGTACCGAACTCGACCGTGACCTTCGCGAGCTTCGGGACGCGCGAACCCACCGGCTGGACGTCCTGGGTGCCGGTGAGGGCGACGGGCACCACGGGTGCACCACTCGTCAGGGCCAGCCAGGCCACTCCGGTGCGGCCCCGGTAGAGCCGGCCGTCGAGGGACCGGGTGCCCTCGGGGTAGATCGCGAACGCATCGCCCGCCCGGAGCCGCTCGAGCCCGAGGTCGAGGGCCTCCTGCGCCGCCGAACCCGCACCCCGCTCGACACCGATCGCGCCGATGCCCTCGAAGAAGCCCCGCGTCACCGAGCCCCGGAAACCCTTTCCCGTGAAGTACTCCTTCTTCGCGAGGAAGAACACCTTCCGCGGGGCGAGGAGGCCGATCGTCGGGGAGTCGATGAACGAGCGGTGGTTGCTCGCGAGGATCACCGGTCCACGCTTCGGGATGTTCTTCCGACCGATGATCCGCGGCCGCCAGATCATGCGAGCGAGCGGCGCCACGAAGGCACGGCTCAGCGTGGTGTACTTCGACGATCCGGACACACGGGCCTCCTCGAGACGGGAGTCTCCGAGTGTAGTGATCACGACCCCGATCGCATGCCCGCCACGGAATGTGTCGCGATCACTCGGCCGCGGCGACGACGTCGAGCACCGCGCGGCCGTAACGCTCGAGCTTCGCCCCGCCGACGCCGGAGATCTCGGCGAGCTGGTCTTCGTCCGACGGCTTCACCGCCGCGATGCCCCGCAGCGTCGCGTCGCTGAAGACCACGTACGCCGGGACGCCCTGTTCGCGGGCCTGGGCCGCACGCCAGGCGCGCAGGGCCTCGAACAGCCCGAGGGCTTCCTGGGGCATGTCCGTCACGACGGTCCGGCGGTTGCGGGAGGCCCGGGGTGCCTTCACCGGGTCGCGCCGCATGCGCACCTGCACGCGGCCGGCGAGGACGTCGGCGCTCGTCGGGCTCAGGACGACCGTGCCGAACCCGTCGCCGGACACCGCCGCGTAGCCCTGCGCGAGGAGCTGTCGGGCGACGGTGCGCCACTCCGCCTCGCCCAGGTCGCTGCCGATGCCGAACGTGGCGAGGGACTCGTGCCGGAGCTCCTGCACCCGGGGCGACTGCTTGCCGACGAGGATGTCCACGAGGTGCGAGACGCCGTACCGCTGGCCGCGTTCACGGTCGAGCCGGACCACGGTGGAGAGGAACTTCTGCGCCGGGACCGTGCCGTCCCACGACTCGGGCGGGGCGATGCACGTGTCGCAGTTGCCGCACGCCGTGCTCTCCTGCCCGAAGTACGCGAGCAGTCGGACGCGCCGGCACTCGATGGTCTCGCACAGGGCGAGCATCGCGTCGAGGTGCGCGCTGAGCTGCCGACGGTGCGCGGCATCACCCTCGGACTGGTCGATCATCCGGCGCTGCTGCACGACGTCGTTCAGGCCGTACGCCAGCCAGGCGGTCGAGGGGAGCCCGTCGCGCCCGGCACGACCGGTCTCCTGGTAGTAGCCCTCGACCGACTTCGGCAGGTCGAGGTGCGCCACGAACCTGACGTCCGGCTTGTCGATCCCCATGCCGAACGCGATGGTGGCGACCATCACGACGCCGTCCTCGCGCAGGAAGGCGGACTGGTTCCGTTCCCGCACCTTGGCGTCGAGACCGGCGTGGTAGGGCAGCGCCGGGATCCCCTGCTCGGACAGCGCGGCCGCGGTGCGCTCGACCGAGTTGCGGGAGAGGCAGTACACGATGCCCGCGTCGCCGCTGTGCTCGGTGCGGATGAACGTGAGGAGCTGCTGCAGCGCCCCGGTCTTCGGTTCGATGCGGTACTGGATGTTCGGCCGGTCGAAGTCGGCGACGAAGTGCGCGGCGTCGTCGAGGCCGAGCCGGGCGGAGATCTCGCGGTGGGTCTGCGGCGTCGCGGTGGCGGTCAGGGCGATGCGCGGCACGGTCGGCCAGCGCTCGTGCAGGACGCTCAGCTCGAGGTAGTCCGGCCGGAAGTCGTGGCCCCACTGGGCGACGCAGTGCGCCTCGTCGATGGCGAACAGGGCGATCTGCGCGCGGTCGAGCAGTGCGCGCGTGGACTCGAGCCGCAGCCGCTCGGGCGCGAGGTAGAGCATGTCGACCTCGCCCGAGACCACGGCGCGTTCGACCCGGGCACGTTCGTCCGGCCCCTGCGTGGAGTTGAGGAACGCGGCCTTGACGCCGTTCGCCGCGAGGGCGTCGACCTGGTCCTGCATGAGCGCGATGAGCGGCGACACGACCACGCCGACGCCGTCCCGCACGAGTGCCGGCACCTGGTAGCAGAGCGACTTGCCACCGCCGGTCGGCATGAGGACGAGCGCGTCGCCCCCGGTGACGATCTGGTCGATGATCGAGGCCTGTTCGCCCCGGAAGTCGTCGTAGCCCCACACGCGGTGCAGGACGTCGAGCGCGGCGGCTCGGGAAGCAGACACGGCGGCGGGCGCGGGCGTGGTGCTCATGCCACGAGCCTACGGCCGACCGACGACACCCACGGCGTTGTCCACAGGCGCTGCGTCCGCCCCGTCGGCCGAGCCGGCCGTCTCGTCGAGGCGGGCCGGGGCGCTCGCCCAGCCCGTGCCTCCTGGACCGAACCAGCGCCCGCCACCCGCCCAGACCGGTGCCGGACCACGGAACCGCGGTGCGGCCGCGCCCGCGAAGCGGCGGTCGAGGTGGCGCCACCGCGCGAGCACCTCGACCATGCCCCAGTAGAGCAGCGAGGTACCGAGGGTGACGAGCCAGCCGCCGACGGTCCCGTTGGCGTCCTGCGACGAGAGGTCGATCCGCGACCAGCCCGGCGCCTGCAGCACGAAGATCATGATGTTGTTGAAGGCGTGCTGCAGCACGGTCGCCTCGAGGCCGCCGGTGCGCAGCACGATGATCGCGGCGATGAGGCCGAACGACCCGACGTCGAGGATGCCCCAGACGTTGTAGCCGTTCGGGATGTGCAGCAGGGCGAACACGACGGTCGACACCGCGACGGCGAGGACCGTGCCCACGATGCGGACCGGGATCCACGAGCCGATGGTCTGCATGAGGAAGCCGCGGAAGATGTACTCCTCCGCGGCGCCCTGGAACGGCACGAGCACGATGACGAGCACGAGCGTCGTGGTGAGCGTGCCGAGGGACACCGTCGACTGGCCGATCGCGGCGTGGTCCCACCCCAGGCCGCCGTCGAAGGTGAGCATCCCGAGTCCTTGGAAGCAGAACATGATCGCCGCGATGACGAGCGTCGGGATGAGGCACCAGGCCGTCCAGCCCCAGCGCACCCGGAACCGCGTGGACGACAGGATCCCGGCGGGACCGACGCGCGCGATCTTCACCGCGAGCAGGATGCCCGGCAGCAGGACCACGAGGGACACGAGCGACAGCGAGAGCACCACCGGGTCGGTGGGGTCGAGCGCCCCGCTCGCGAGGTCGTTCTGCAGGTCGATGACCCCCTGCGGCCCCTGGTTCGCGCCGATCGGCACGAAGTACGCGATGGCGATGATCACCTGCGAGACGAAGTACCAGCCGGCGAGGAACGCCAGCGCCACGAGCGGGCGCCACCACCTCCAGCGTGCGTCGATGCGGGGCAGGCGGTGGTAGGGAACGCTCACGCCACGCAGGCTACCGGGCCGGGCAGGATGGGAGCCGTGCTCACCGTCGTCCTCGGCCTGTCCGGCGCGCTCGTCTACGGGTTCGCCGACTTCCTCGGCGGCCTCGCGTCACGTCGTGTCCGTGCGGTGACCGTCGCCGCCGTCGCCGCGGCGGTCGGGATCGTGCCCCTGCTGGTCGGGCTCGTCGTGGTCGGGGGTGCGTTCGGCGCGGAGTCCGTCCTGTGGGGCGCGGTCGCGGGGGTGTCCGGAGGCGTCGGCGTCCTCCTCCTCTACCGCGCGCTGGCGATCGGCCCGATGAGCGTGCTCTCGCCGCTGACCGCCGTCTTCGCCGCCGTCGTGCCCGTCCTGGTGGCGGTGCTGCGCGGGACGGCGCTGTCCGGCCTCGCGGTCGTCGCGCTGGTCGTCGCGGTGGTCGCGGTGGTCCTGGTGGCGGCGGTGCGGGACACGTCGGGCGCGCGGGTGACCGCCGTGGGGCTCGTGACGGCGGCGGTCGCGGGGTGCGGCTTCGGCGGGATCGTGCTCGCGTACGACATGACGCCGTCGGACGCGGGGGTGGTGCCGTTGGTCGTGTCGCGGGTGCTGCAGGCGGTGCTGCTCGGGACGGCGGCGGTCGTGGTGACGCGGCGGGCGGCGGTCACGGGGCGGGGCCCTGGAGGCGCGGCAGACCCCGCGAGGTCGGCCGACGCTCCGGGGTCTGCCGCGCCTCCCGGCATCCGTCGTGGCGGACGCTGGCCGGCCCGCCTGGTGTGGACGGTGGTCGCCTGCGGCGTCCTCGACGCCGCGGCGAACGTCTTCATCCAAGCGGGGCTGCACTCGAGTGAGGACCCGGCGACCCTGCCCGTGGTCAGCGTGCTCAACGCGCTGTACCCGATCGGGACGGTCGTGCTCGCCGGGATCGTGCTCCGGGAGCGGCTGACTGCCGTGCAGTGGGCCGGGATCGTGCTGGCGTTCGGCGCCGCGGTGGGGCTGGCGCTCGCGTAGGCCGGGCGCGGCGCCGCATCGGGCGAGTCTCGCCTGAGCGGACAGTTTCGTGGTCGCAGGGCCGCGAAAATGTCCGCGGAGCCGAGACTCGGGGCGGCCGGAGCGGGCCGGGCGTCAGGCGTCGGGGATGAGCCGCTTGCCGAGGGAGACCGTGCGGTCGTCGGTGTAGCCGAGTGCCTCGTAGAAGCCGATGACCTGCTCGTTGCCGGCCCGGACCTGCAGGTTGAGCTTCGGGCAGCCGAGGTCCGTCAGCAGTCGCTCGAACTCCGCCATGAACGCACGCCCGAGCCCCGAGCCCTGCAGGTCCGGCTGCACCGCCAGGTAGTTCACCCAGCCGCGGTGCCCGTCGAACCCGGCCATGCCCGCTCCGACGACCGGGTGGCCGGGGTCCTCGGCGTCCTCGGCGACCAGGAACAGCTCCGGCTGCACGGTCAGCTTGCGGGCGATGTCGCGACGGGGGTCGTTCCAAGGACGGACGAGACCGCAGGCCTGCCACAGGGCGACGACGGCTTCGGTGTCGGCCGGGTCGAACCGGCGGAGGACGTGCTGCATCACTTCACCGTAACGGTGCTGTGGACAACCTCGTCACGGGGTCGTCGTCGTGATCTGATAGACCTGTCCGACCACCCCATCCGGATCAGGAGCCCCGTGACCGCACACGAGACACTCCCGTCGCGCCGAGATCGCCGCGACGGTGCGGCCGGTGCTGCGCGACGGGCACCGCGTCGCCGCCAGACCGTGGGTGGCGCCATCGTCTCGCTCATCGCCGAGCTGCTCATCATCGCGGGCGCCGGCACCGGGCTGTACGTGGTGTGGACGGCGTGGTGGACGGACGTCGTCGCGGTCAACGAGCAGACGAAGCTCGTCGACGGCCTCGGGCAGAAGGACGTCTCGGGGACCGGCACCGAGCACCGCGGGCCCGCTCCCGTGCTCGCCGAGCCGCCGAACGTCACCGACGTCTTCGGCACGATGCAGATCCCCCGGTTCGGCAAGGACTACGAGCGCCCGATCGGCGAGGGCACCGACCGCGAGAAGGTCCTCAACACGATCGGCCTCGGCCACTACCAGGACACCGCGATGCCGGGCGCCGAGGGCAACTTCGCCGTCGCCGGGCACCGCGTGACCTACGGCAAGCCGCTCAACCAGATCGCCGAGCTCAAGACCGGCGACGACGTCGTGGTGCGGGTGACCGACGCGAAGACGAAGTTCGACGTCTGGTACGTCTACAAGGTCACCGACTCGCAGATCGTCACGCCCGACCACGTCGAGACCATCGCCCCGGTGCCGAACAAGCCCGGGGTCGAGCCGACGGCCGACGACCGCTGGCTGACCCTGACCGCGTGCCACCCGATGTGGTCGGCGAAGGAGCGGTACGTCACGCACGCCAAGCTCGACTACTGGATGCCCGCGTCGGAGGGCACCCCGAAGGAACTCTCGGAGACGTCGAAGTGATCTTCCCGTTCGTCTGGCGCATCCTGCCCGGCCCCGCGGCGCTCAAGGTGATCGAGTTGCTCGTCGTCCTCGCGGCGATCGTGTGGGTCCTGTTCACGTTCGTGTTCCCGTGGGTCGCTGCGGACATCCTGCCGCCGCCGGACGGCACGGTGGACGTGTCGCCGTCGCCCTGACGCGTGGGGTTGCGCAGCGTCCTGAATTCGCACCGTGCGAGGTTCCGCTGACAGTGGGACGTTGGGGGCCTCGCACCGAGCGCGGGACCTCGCACGGTGGCGGGGCGGGTGCGTGCGCGGGGGCGGGTTCGCGCGCGGGCGCGGGCGCGGGCGCGTCAGACCGTGGTCGTCACCCGGGATCCACCGTCGGACGTGCGCCGCACGGCGATGCGCTCCGGGATCCGCTGCTTGAGCTCCTCGACGTGGCTGACGATCCCGACCTGACGGCCGCCCGCGGTCAGGCGCGACAACTGCCCGATCACGTCGTCGAGCGTCTCGGGGTCGAGCGTGCCGAACCCCTCGTCGACGAACAGCGTGCCGAGGGAGACTCCGCCCGCCTCGGCCTGGACGACGTCGGCGAGACCGAGCGCAAGGCAGAGCGACACCGTGAAGGTCTCGCCGCCGGACAGGCTGCGGGGGTCGCGCACGGTGTCGGTCGTCTGGTCGTGCACGGCGAGCGCGAGGCCCGTGCGCCGTGCGCGTGAGCCGGACTCCCGCTCGTCGGAGGTCTCGAGCGTGAACCGGCCCGCGAGCATCGCCCGCAACCGGTCGTTCGCCGCGGCGACGACGTCCTCGAACCGGCGCATGAGCACGTAGGTGCCGAGGGTGATCCCGGTGGGGTTGGCTGCTGCGACCCCTGCCGCGACGTCGGCGAGCCGCACCACGGCCCGACTGCGCGCAGAGGTGTCGTCGCGAGCACGGACAGCGGCGTCCAGCTCGGCTGCGCACCGTTCGGACGCGACGGCCTGATCGACCGCCGACGTGGCCGCGCGGACGGCTGCCTCGGCCGCGGCTGCGGTGGCGTCCCGTGCTGCGCGGGCTCCGTCGAGGTCGAGTGCTGCCGGGTCGTCGTCGGCCGCAGCGACGACCGCCGGTTCGGCGAGTCCCGCGTCGACGACCGCGCGCGCCTGGTCGGCACGGGCGACCTCGGCCCGGAGTGCTTCGGCGTCCGCTCGGTCGAGGACCCCGGCGCGGGCGGAGACGACGTCGTCGAACCCCTGCTCGGCGAGGACCCGGTCCACTTCGGCCGCACGTTCGCGGACGTCTGCTGCTGCCGAGTCCGCGCGGCTGTCGGCCTGGAGCACCGCGTCGAGTCGGCCGACGAGCGCGTCGAGCGACTCGACCCCCTGGCGCAGGGTCTCCGGCGCACCGTCGAGGTGTTCGGCCACGCGTTCGATCGCGGCCGACACCGCCGACTCGTCCTGCTCGAGGCGCTCGGCATCGGCTGCCGCTGCGCCGGCGAGGACGGCGCGTTCGGCGTCGACCTCGTTCCGCTGCCGTTCGAGGGTGCGCGTTCCCTCGTCGTGTGCGGCCCGCTGCTGTTCGAGGTCGCGCACGCGGACGGCCGCGTCGTGCGCCGCCGTGACGGCTGCGTCGGCCGCAGCCGCGAGGGCGTCGACGGTGTCGTCGTCGACGTCACCGAGGACCTGCACGAGCCGGGCGAGTTCGGCCCGTTCGAGTGCGAGGGCCGTCGCGGCGTCGCCGAGGGCGCGCTCGGCACCCCGGGCACGTTCGGCCGCGGCCTCGATCGCCTCGGTCGTGGGGTGGTCGTCCTGCGGTGTCGCGACGACCGGGTGCTCCGTCGCCCCGCACACCGGGCACGGGTCGCCCGGCAGGAGTGCGGCGCCGAGCTCTCCGGCGAGACCGGCGATGCGGCGCTCCCGCAACTGCTGCTCGACCCGGACGAGCTCGTGGGCGGTGGTGCGGGCGGCGACGACGGTCTGCTCGGCACCCTGCACGCGCCGTTCGGACGCGGCCCGGGCGACGAGGTCGGCCCGGAGTGCACGGACACGCTCGACCTCGAGCCGCGCGGCCTCGGACCCGGCGGCCAGCGCGGCGGCGGCCCGGGCGTCCTCGACGATGCGGGCGCGTTCGGCGGGGCGGGCATCGAGCGCGGTGTCGAGGTCGGCGAGGCGTTCGGTGAGCAGGGCTCCGCGAGCGACGGCGTCGGTGATCGCCCGACGCCTGCCGGGGAGCGCTCGCTCGAGGTCGATGCGGTGCCGGACCGCGGCGAGGCACTCGGTCACGGCGGTCCGCTGGTGGGCGAGGGCGTCTCGGTCGGTCGTCACGCCGTGCTGTGCGCGGAGGGCCTCCGCCGCCGCGGTGGCGTGGTCGGAGCGGGCGCGTGCGGCGTCGAGCCCGTCGGCGACGACCGCGACGCGGGCAGCGCGCTCGCCCGACGCCAGGCGCACGCGGGCCGCGGCGACCCCGTCGACACCCGCGTCGAGTTCCGCACGACGTGCGACGAGGACGGCGCGGCGATCCAGTGCGGCTGCACGAGCAGTGACCGACTGCTCGTGCGCCGCCGCAGCAGCGGCCGCGTGCGACGCGGTGGCGCGAGCGGACTCGGCGGCGTCGGCGGTCGCTCGGAGTGCTGCGACGGTCGCGGGGACGTCGGACTCGTCCGGCTCGTCGACGCCCGCAGCCTGGGCGAACCGGTTCAGGGCGTCGCGGACCCGGGCTTCGGCGCCCTCGACCTCGGCCAGGACGGCGCGACGGCGGACAGCGAGTTCGTCGGCCGTCCGGTCGTAGACCTGCGTACCGAACAACGACTGCAGCAGCTTGCGGCGGTCTTCGCCGGGAGACCGCAGGAACCGGGCGAACTCGCCCTGGGGCAGGACGACCGTCTGCAGGAACTGCGCCTTGTCGAGGCCGATGATCCGGGCGATCTCGACCGCGACCTCGGGGATGCGCGAGGACATCGGCTCACCGGCCACGTCGGCCGGCCCGGCGAGGCGGAACAGCTGCGCGGAGGCCTGCTGCTTCACGGTGCCGGTCCCCCGCTGCTTCGGGCGCTGGTACTGCGGCGTGCGTCGGACGCGGTACACACCGGCACCGGTCTCGAACACGAGCTCGACGAAGGGCTCGACCGCGGGGTCGGCGTGCTGGCTGTGCAACCGGTCGTCGCTCGCGTCGGCACCGGCCAGTCCGCCGTACAGGGCGAACACCACGGCGTCGATGATCGTCGACTTGCCGGAACCCGTCGGCCCTTCGAGCAGGAACACCCCGGAGGCGGCGAGCGCGGCGAAGTCGATCGACACGAGGTCCGGGTAGGGGCCGATCGCGCGGAGTTCGAGCCGGTGCAGGTACATCAGCGGTCCCCCTCACGCTGGAGGCCCAGGGCGGCCGCTTCGTACGCCTCGGTCAGGATCGCGCGGTCGTCGTCGTCCGGCGCGGTGCCGGTGGCGAACGACACGAAGTCGGCTGCCACCTCGACCGGGTCGGACGTCGCCGTGACCGCGCGGGCTGCGGCACGCTCGGCGCGGTCGGCCGGCTCGTGCGTGATGGCGAGGGCGTGGGGGAAGTGGTCCTTCACCCGGGCGTACATCCGTTCCGGGTGGACGGTGTCCGTCACGGCGACGCGGACCCAGGCGTCCGCCGCCGACCGGTGCGCCCCGGACTCGATCTCGTCGATCGTGGCCCGGACGTCGACGAGCCGCCGCGGCACGGGCGTCGGCACGAGCTCGGCCGTCACCTGCCCGGAGTCGTCGAGGTCGACGACGGTGACGGACTTCTGCTGGTGCCGCTCGCCGAACGAGAACGCGAGCGGCGAGCCCGCGTACCGCACGCGGTCGCCGTCCCCCACCCGCTGCGGCCCGTGCAGGTGCCCGAGCGCGACGTAGTCGATGCCGTCGAACACGGCACGCGCCACCCGGTCGACCCCGCCGACGCGGATGTCCTGCTCGCTGTCGCTCGGTTCGGTCCCGCCGACGAACGCGTGGGCCACGACGACGCTGCGCGTACCGGGCCGGTGGGCGAGATCGGCGCGGACGCGGTCCATCGCGGCACCGACGACGGCCTGGTGCGAGCGGGCGAGCGGCTCGTCGGGCACCGCCGCGAGGGCGTACCGGGTGAGGTCGGGGTGCAGGTACGGGATGCCGTACACCGCGACGGGCCCGTCGGCGTCGTCGACGAGGACCGGGGTGGCGATGCCTGCGGGTTCGGCGAGGATCCGCACCCGCGGGTCCATCACGCCGGCACCGAAGCCGAGTCGTGCGGCGGAGTCGTGGTTGCCCGGGGTGATGACCACCGTGGCCGTCTCGGCCAGCTGTTCGAGCACCCGGGACAGCATCCGGACGGCGTCGACCGGCGGGATGGCACGGTCGTAGACGTCCCCGGCGACGACGACGAGGTCGACCGCACGCGCCCGTGCCTGGTCGACGAGCCAGTCGAGGAAGGCCGCCTGGTGCTCGAGCAGGTCGGCACCCAGCAGTGTGCGGCCGAGGTGCCAGTCGCCGGTGTGCAGGATGCGCATGCGGTCACGGTAGCGCCGGCCGGGGACATCGCCGGGTGCCCCGCGGCGACCTGTGGAGAACTCAGGGCACGCAGGTCGCGGAGGAGATGCCGAGCAGTGACGTGACCTTCACCTTGACGGTCGGGGGGCTCAGCGCGGTCCAGGTCCCCCCGAGGTTCGTGCGGAGGTTCACCGTGTACGTCGTCCCCAGGTCGAGCAGGCCGCCACCGCTGTAGGGCAGCGACCGCTCGGTCCCCGCGACCGTCGCGACTTGTGTGGTCTGGTAGACGAGGTCGAACGAGTTGGGCGTGACGCCGGTGTACGTCCACGCGATGGTGACGGTGTTGCTGTTCAGCTGCGTGCACGTGAGGGTCGCGACGCTCGTCGCGGTCGCGGCGCCGAACGAGGTGGACGTGACGGTGGTCCGCGACCACGGCCCGGCGACGGCCTCCGCCGGCAGGAGGAACCCGGCTCCGCCCGCGAGCACGAGGACGGCGGCCGCGCCGCCGAGACGGCGGAACCGACGCGCTCGGCGGTCCGCACGACGGAGGGTACGGCGGCTCACGACGGCGGTGGGGGCGGTGGTCGGGGCCGTGGCGACGCGCGGGGCGGGGTCGACCCGCGCCTCCTGGCCGTCACCGCCACCGACGGCGCCACCGACCCTGTCGCCGACGCCGACGCTGTCACCGACGCCGCCGCCGACGCCGCCGCCGCCGACACCGTCACCGGCGCCGACGCCGCTGTCACCAACGCCGTCCGGTCCGCCACCCGCGTCGCGCGACGCATCGTCGTCCGACGAGCGCCCCGCCGGACCGACCAACCGCCGCAGCGATCCGTCGATCGTGCAGAGCGCGAGCACCGCGACCAGCCCGAGTGCCAGCATCCCGACCTTGCCCCACTCCCCCGCACGGAGCCAGACGATCGGCGCACCGACGAACGGGACCCGCAGGAACGCGACTCCGTGCACGGCCGACGGTTCGACGGGCGTGGAGTCCTGCCGGGGGTTGGCATCGCCCTTCGTGACGATCGTGCCGCGCGGACCGTCCTCGACGTAACGGTGCATGCGGAGGTGCCCGGGCTGGTCCGGGTCGTCGACGAGCAGGACCTTGCCCATCCGGACGTCACCGGCCGACACCGGGCGGGAGACCACGACGTCGCCGGGGGTGAGCCGCGGCTCCATCGATCCGGTCATCACCGTCGTCGGCTGCCAGCCGATGACGGCGGGAGCAGCCGCCCAGAGCGCGAGCCCGAGCAGGGTCGCGACGACGCCGCGGGCGAGCGTGGCCACGACGACGCGCCCCCAGTCGACGGCGTCACGGAGCGCGTCGTGCGGCGTGGGACCGCCGTGCACTTCGATGCTGACCATGACTGCCTTCGACCGGGGGCGCGTTGTCGGACGGTGACGGACGGGCCCGCATCGGGCTCGGTCCCGGACGTCACGCGGTGGACACGGGAGCGTCGATCACGCTCCCGTGTCGCCGGCTCAGCTGTTCTGGGCCTCCCAGGTGAAGCCGAGGGCCGCGGTGCCGCCCTGCACGGTGTTCGGTGCGGTGCTCGAGACGGTGTAGGTGAAGCGGTAGACGCGCGACTCCGAGCCGCTGCCGGTCGGGGCCCAGCTGCCGACACCCGTGGCGAAGTTGGTCGAGGCCCGTGCCGAAGCCCGCGACGGTGCCGCTGTAGAGCGTGCCGTTGGTCGACGCCGCGGTGAAGCCGGTGCAGGAGCCGAAGCCGCCGCCCGTGCCCTGCTCGACGGTGAGGTTGATGTTCGACGCGAGGGCGTTCGTCGTGGCCGCGTTCGTGCCGTAGAGCTTCACGGTCGAGGGCAGCGTGCCGGTCGAGGTGACCGTGATGCAGTTCGCACCGGTCGAGCCGGGCTTGAGGCCGGTCGCGTTGAACAGCGCGGTGTTGTTGTCGTCGTCGGTGAGGGCGACGCTGCCGGCCGTCCAGTTGCTGGTCGGGTTGACCGTGGTGGCCGAGAAGGCCGAGTAGGACGCGGTCGAGACGACGACACCCGAGGCCACGAGAGCGGCGGGGATGGCGATCCAGGCGGCGAGACGCGCAGCGCGCGGGGTGACACGGGACATGACGGAGCTCCTGATCCAAAGGGGCGCCGGGGTTCCGCGGTGGTTGGTCGCGACGGCGCCGTGGTTGCAACGACGATCAAGCTACTTGAGCGCCGTGTGGCTCACAAGGGAAGCTACACCCCCACAGTTGGGGGTACTTCAATCGGTGAGATACTTGTTCAATGAGCAGCACGACGGCATACCCGTGCCGTCCCGCCGATCGCGCAGGCGATCACCCTCCCGAGAAGAGCCGCCCGATGACGGACACCACCACCGCGCTCGCGCGACCCCTGGACGCCGCGCAGCTCCCCCCTGCCCCCGTGTCGCCGACCGTCAGCATCCCCGAGGTCGACCCGGACGGCGACGTCGCGACGCTGATGACGGCGTTCCGCGTGCTGCAGATGCAGCACGCGCGCGTCCTGCACCACGAGAGCTCCACCCGCGGGCTGAACGCCACGGACGCCCGGTTCGTGTTCTTCCTCGCGTCCGCCGACGGCGAGGGCATCACCCCGAAGCAGGCCGGCGAGTACCTCGAACTGTCCACAGGTGCCATGACGAGCCTGATCGACCGGCTCGAGAAGCGCGACCACATCGAGCGTCGTCCGAACCCCGACGACCGCCGCAGCATCCTCCTCCACCTCACCCCGTCCGGGTCCGAGGTCGCGCGCGAGATCGGCGCCGTCTACTCGTCGGCGTTCCGCGAGGTCATCGCCCCCGGCGACCGCGCCGGCCTCGCCGACGCCTTCGACCGGCTCGGCGCTGCGCTCGAACGCCACTCGCGATCGGTCTCCGTCGCGGGGACGATCGCCGGCCTGCAGCCGTGACGAACGGTGTCGGACACCGCGCGTAGCGTTGCCGGCATGACCCCCTCAGAACTCCTCATCGAAGCGTTCTCCCGCGTCCCCGCCACGGTCGAACGCGCCGTCAGCGGGCTGTCGGAGGACCAGCTGGCCGCACGTCCGGCCGCCGGTGCGAACACCCTCGCCTGGCTCGCGTGGCACATCGCGCGCGGGCAGGACGCCCAGATCGCGGACCTCGCGGGCACCGAGCAGGTGTGGACGGCGGACGGCTGGGTGGAGCGGTTCGGACTGCCCTTCCCCGCCGAGGCGCTCGGCTACGGCATGTCGCGGGACGACGTCGGACGCGTCCGCGCCTCGGCGGACCTGCTGGTCGACTACCTCCGCGCGGTGCACGACCGCACGGTCGCCTACGTCGGCACGCTCGAGCCGGCGGACTTCGACCCGGTGGTCGACGACGCGTGGGACCCGCCCGTCACGCGGGGCGCGCGGCTCGTCAGCATCCTCGACGACTGCACGCAGCACGCCGGACAGGCCGGGTACGTGCGCGGGTTGCTCTTCTTCAACCGCTGACGCGGTCGTGACGGACGGGAGGCGCGGTGCCAGCTGGCACCGCGCCTCCCGTCCTGCGTCTGCTCGCGACTACCGCGCGGCGAGCTCCGCGACGATCCCGTCGCCGGGGGCGGCATCGACGAGGTCCGCCTCGATCTCCGCGTGCTCGAGGATGCCCTCGATCTTGCGGCGACGGCTGCGCGGGACGATCGTGACGACGGTGCCCTCCTTGCCGGCACGACCCGTGCGGCCCGAGCGGTGCATGTACGCCTTGTAGTCGTCGGGCGCGTCGGCCTGCACGACGAGCGACACGTCGTCCACGTGGATGCCACGGGCGGCGACGTCGGTCGCGACGAGCACGTTCACGCGGCCGCTCGTGAGGAGCTGCAGGTTGCGCTGCCGGCGCGACTGGTTCAGGTCGCCGTGGAGCGAGGTCGCGCGGATGCCGGCGTCCTCGAACTGGTCGGCGAGCCGCTCGGCGTAGGCACGGGTGCGGGCGAACACGATGGTCTTGCCGGCGCCGGCGACGAGCTCCTCGAGGAGCTGGTCCTTCTGGCGCTGCTCGACCACGAGCACGCGGTGGTCGATCGTCGACGAGGCCTGGTCCTCACCGGCGACCTCGTGGACGGACGGCTCGTGCAGGAACTGCTCGACGAGCGACGCTACCTGGGCGTCGAGCGTCGCGCTGAACAGGAGCTTCTGGGCGCGGTTGCCCTCGGGGGTGACCTCGGCCGTGGCGGAGAGGATCTCCTGCACCGGCTCGAGGAACCCGAGGTCGCACATGTGGTCGGCCTCGTCGAGCACGGAGATGACGACCTCACTGAGGTCGAGCGTCCCCTTGTTCATGAGGTCCTGCACGCGCCCCGGGGTGCCGACGATGATGTCGACGCCACGCTCGAGCGCACCGACCTGGCGGCCGTACGGGACACCGCCGTAGATCTGCGTCGTGAAGAGGCCCACCGAGCGGGCGATCGGCTGCACGGTGCGGTCGATCTGCAGGGCGAGCTCACGGGTCGGCGCGAGGATGAGCGCACGCGGGGCGCGGCCCATCTTGCGCTTCGTGCCGCCGCCGTTCTCCATGAGCTTCTCGACGAGCGGGGCGCCGAAAGCGATGGTCTTGCCGGAGCCCGTGCGGCCACGGCCGAGGACGTCCTTGCCCGCGATCACGTCGGGGATCGTCGCTGCCTGGATCGGGAACGGGCTCGTGGCGCCGAGTTCGGCCAGGGCGCGGGAGATGTTGCCGCCGATGCCGAGGTCGGCGAAGGTCACGCCCTCGACGTCGGCCGCGAGGGTCGCCTCGGCCTGGAGCTTCTCGAGCTTGACGTCGTCGGCGGGGACGAAGGGCTTGCGCTCGGTGTCGTCGCGGTCGAAGCGGCGCGGGGCGCGGTCGTCACGGTCGAAGTTCCGGCGCGGACGGTCGTCAGCGTCACGGCGGGGCGCACGATCGTCGCGGTCGAAGCGACGGGGAGCGCGGTCGTCACGGTCGAACCGGCGCGGGGCGCGGTCGTCGCGGTCGAAGCGACGCGGGGCACGGTCGTCACGGTCGAACCGGCGCGGGGCGCGGTCGTCGTCACGACGGGGAGCGCGGTCGTCGCGGTCGAACCGGCGGGGCGCACGGTCGTCACGGTCGAACCGGCGCGGGGCGCGATCGTCGCGGTCGAACCGGCGCGGGGCGCGGTCGTCGTCACGACGGGGAGCACGGTCGTCACGATCGAAGCGACGCGGGGCACGATCGTCGCGGTCGAAGCGACGCGGGGCGCGGTCGTCACGGTCGAACGAGCGACGCGGACGGTCGTCGTTGTCACGACGGGGCGCACGGTCGTCGCG
This sequence comes from Curtobacterium sp. SORGH_AS_0776, assembly GCF_031453355.1. NCBI lineage: Bacteria > Bacillati > Actinomycetota > Actinomycetes > Micrococcales > Microbacteriaceae > Curtobacterium > Curtobacterium sp. SORGH_AS_0776. The sequence continues at coordinate 1,349,881 of NZ_JAVIYU010000001.1, read as the reverse complement.
GTCGAAGCGACGGGGAGCGCGGTCATCGCGGTCGAAGCGACGGCCACCACGGTCGTCACGCTGCGGGCGGCCCTGGCCACCGTCGCGCGGCTCCCAGTTCGGACGACCCGGGCGCTCGCCCTGCGCCGCGCGGCCGCGACGCTCCTCGGCGTCCCAACGCTGCTTCTGCCGCGGAGCGGACGGGTCGGCGGCGCGGAAGCCGCGGTGCTTGCTGCTGCGAGCGGCGGGGGTGCCGTTCGGGTGGCGGACACGGTCGGAGGCGCGGTTGTCCGCGCCGCCCTTGTTGTACGGGGCCATGGCTACTTTCTCGGGGTGCGCAACGTACCGCAGCGCCCGGCAGCGACGTCGGCGGGGGCTTGCGTGCGGAGAGGGGGTTCTTCCCGTCGCGGATCGACGTGAATCCAGCCCTCGAGCAACACACACCCAAACGAAAACTCCGTGATCGCAATGTCACGGCGTCGAAGGCCGACCGAGTGAGTCTACGCGATCGGACCGTCGCTGGCCAGCCCACCGCCGGGCCGGGGCTGCGGGGCGGGGGCGATCCGTGCCTCCTGGACCGTTCGCGGGTCAGGACTCGGCGAGCCGCTGCCGCTGCTCGGCCACGTCGAAGTCCGCTGCGGGCCAGGTGAGCTGCATGTCCTCGAGCGTGCGGAGCAGGAGCTGCTGCACGGCGAGCCGGGCGTACCACTTGCGGTTCGCCGGGATGACGTACCAGGGGTTCGTGGCGGTCGAGGTGCGGTCGAACACCGTCTGGTACGCGTCCTGGTAGTCGTCCCAGAGCAGGCGCTCGTCGATGTCGCCGGGGTTGAACTTCCAGTGCTTGTCGGGTCGGTCGAGGCGCTCACCGAGTCGTTCGCGCTGCTCGTCCTTCGAGATGTGGAGCATGACCTTGACGAGGCTCGTGCCCGACGCGGCGAGCTCGTCCTCGAAGTCGACGATGGCTCCGTAGCGGCGCTCGATCTCCTCCGGCGGGGCGAACGCGCGGACCTTCTGGATGAGGACGTCCTCGTAGTGGGAGCGGTCGAAGACGCCGAGCTGGCCGGCGCCCGGCAGCTGTCGCTCGATGCGCCAGAGGAAGTCGTGCTCGCGTTCCTCGGCGTTCGGCGCCTTGAACCCGGCGTAGTGCACGCCGTTCGGGTCCACCGCGCCGACGACGTGCGAGACGATCCCGCCCTTGCCCGCGGTGTCCATCGCCTGGAGCACGAGGAGCACGCGGCGCTGGTCACCGGCGGTCGAGGCGGCCCAGAGGCGCTCCTGCAGCGCGGACAGTCGGGAGGCCCCGGCGGCGAGCGCCTCGAGCCCGTCGATCTTCCGCCCGGGGAAGCCGGGGGTGTCCTCGGGGTCGACCCGGTCGAGACGGAAGCCCTCCTCGACGCGGAGCAGCGGTTCGGGGTCGGCGTTCCAGGCCTTGCGACGGCTCACGGGTCCTCCTGCGGGGTCGTGACCATCCTTGCACCGCCGGACGGGTTCGTCCGGCGGTCGTCCTCGGGGCGGAGGAGGGGAGGGTCGGTTCCTCCCGTGGGTGGACGACGGCGTGCGGGGACCGGGTTACCGTTGATCCGATGAGGTCAGGCCGTCGCACGCTGCTCGCGCTCGTCGCCGCGGTCGTGGCGCTCGGCGCGGTCGCGTCGTGCAGCACGGACCCGGTCGGAGACGAGAACCGCACGGTGACCGCCGGACCCGTCATCTACCCGCTGTCGCTCCGGTACCACGGCATCGACGACGTCGCCGACGTGCCGTACGGGTCGGACGCGCTGCAGCGGCTCGACGTGTGCCTGCCGGCGGACAGTGCACCGGACACCACGAGGACCCCGACGCCGACGCCGGGCGGGACGGCGTCCGCGACGCCGGACGATGTCGGGGCCGACGCCGCCGGGGGCGGGAGTGCGAGTGGTGCCGGGACTGCCGCGGCCGGCGTCGCCGCTGCCGGGGCCGGGGCCGGGGCAGCCGAGGACGGGTCTGGTGCTGGCGACGCTGCCGTCGCCGAGGCGGCCAGCGGCACGCGTCCCGCCGTCCTGATGATCCACGGCGGGAGCTGGTCCCACGGCGACAAGGCCACCGCCGCGTACCGATCGGTGTGCAAGTACCTGGCCTCCGAGGGCTTCGTCACCTTCAACGTCGACTACCGGCTCGCCCCGACGGACCCGTTCCCGGCCGGGCTGGACGACGTCCGACGGGCACTCGACTGGGTGTTCCGTCCGACGACGCTGTCGACCTACGACGTCGACAGCAAGCGGGTCGGGGTGTTCGGGGGCAGCGCCGGTGGGAACCTCGCGGCGATGCTCGCCGTGACGGACCACGACTCGACCGCCTACGCCGAGGGGGACCGGATCCGGGCCGTCGTCGATCTGAGCGGCCCCACGAACCTGACGACCCGCTCGACCGAGGCCGACGGCGTCTCCGCCGCGTTCCAGCGGAAGCAGTTGCTGTACCTCGGCTGCCGGACCTACTCGGACTGCCCGGCCGCGACCCGGGCATCGCCGGAGTACCAGGTGACCTCGGACACGGCGCCGTTCTTCATCGGCCACTCCACCGACGAGTTCATCCCACTGTGGGAGTCGCAGGAGTTCGCGGCGACGCTCCGACGACATGACGTGCCGGTGACGTTCGTCGCGGTCGAGGGGTCGGCGCACTCCATCGCGCAGCTCGACGAGGCGATGAGCAAGCGCGTGGCGAACTTCCTGCGGGAGCACCTGGACTGAGGCGCGGCAGGGGCCTCCGCGCGTGGCTGGTGCCTGGTGGCCGCCGCGGCCCCGAGTCTCGGTTCGGCGGACGTTCCTCGGGCGGTGCGGACGCGAAAGTGTCCGCGGGGCCGAGACTCGGGCACCGGAACCGGCACCGGCCGCACGTGCCCCGGCCGGGTGGCACCCGGAGTCGGGACTGCCGCTCGCCGACCGCGCACCGCAGACTTCGGGGGTGACCGACACCTCGATGCGCCCTGCACACGCGACTGCCTCCCGCTGGGAGCGGCACTCCTCGCTGCAGACGTTCGCCGAACTCCTACTCGGTCTGTCGTTCACCGCCGCGGTGGCCTTCGGCGGGTACGCGGCCGTGACGGGACGGATGACCGTGCTGTCGCAGGGCGCCGGCGTGGTGTTCCTCGTGACGCTGACGTGCGTCCTCGTGTCGTGGTTCCGTGCCGTCGAGCGCGAGGAGGCACCCGCGGCGGCGCCGGCTGCCTCCGTCGTCGACCCGATCTCGGCGATCGACGCGGAGTACCGCCGCTAGTCCTCCCCCGCCGCGGCCCCACGCGCCGCGGCCTCCCCCGCCGCGGCCCCACGCGCCGCGGCCTCCCCCGCCGCGGCCCCACGCGCCGCGGCCTCACGCGCCGCCCGCCGGTCGGCCCGCCGCTCGAAGAGCCCCTCGACGAGGGCGTACAGCGACGGCAGCACCACGAGGGTGAGCAGCGTCGACGACACCAACCCGCCGATGACCACGAGCGCGAGCGGCTGCGAGATGAACCCGGACCGGCCGGTCAGCCCGACGGCCATCGGGAGCAGCGCAAAGATCGTCGCCAGGGCGGTCATCAAGATCGGCCGGAGTCGTCTGGTCGCACCCTCGATCAGGGCATCGTGCACGCGGAGCCCCCGGCGCCGGTACTGGTTGACGAGGTCGATCAGGACGATCGCGTTCGTCACCACGATGCCCACGAGCATGAGCAGGCCGATCAGTGACGCCACACCGAGCGGGATCCCCGTCACGATCTGCAGGAGCAGCGCGCCGGTGACCGCGAACGGCACCGACACGAGCAGCAGCAGCGGCTGCCGCAGGCTCCGGAACGTGGCGACCATGATCACGTAGACGATCAGGACCGCGACGAGCATGGCCAACAGGAGCTGGCTGAACGCCGACGACTGGCTCGAGGCGACACCGCCGATCTCGGCGGATGCGCCACGCGGCAGGTCAAGGCCGTCGACGGCCGCCGTCACGTTCTGCACGGCGGCACCGAGGTTCGTCGAGTCCGGGGTCACCGTGATCGTGGCCGTCCGGACGGCGTTCGACGTCGTGATGGACGTCGGCCCCTCGGACTGCTCGACGGTCGCCAGGTCGGACAGCGGCACCGACCCGGTCGAGGTGGGGATGGACAGCGACCGCAGTGCGGCGACGGTCGTCGGGGGCTCGGGGTCGGCGATGTACACGTCGAGCGTCGCGTCGTCGATCTCGATCGTGCCGGTGTCGCGGGGCGAGACCGCCGCGGCGACGATCCCGCCGACCTGCGTCTCGGTCAGCCCGCGCTCGGCGGCGGCCTGCCGGTCGACCCGGACGGCGAGGTACGGCTCGGACGCCGACAGGTTGCTCGTCGCGCCGGTCGTGCCGTCGACCTTCCGCATCTCGCGCAGCACCGACGCCGCCGCGGTCCGGAGCTCTGCCTGGGTCGGCGCGGTGACGTCGACCTCGATGTCGCTCGAACCGCCGAAGCCGCCACCGGCCGACGAGAGGCTGACCTCGCCGACGCCGTCGATGCGGTCGATTCGGTCGCGCGCGGTGGACTGGATGGTGGTCTGGTCGTCGCCGGCGTCCGTCGTGACGTTGTACTGCACGGAGGCCGACGCCCCGCCCCCGAAGGCCGCCTGGATCGACTGCCCGCTCGTCCCGATGGTGGTCTGCACGGTCTGCACACCCGCGACGCCACGGAGCACGCGCTCCACCTCCTTCGCCGCGTCGGACTGCTCGTCGAGGCTCGTCCCCGGCTCGAGGTCCTGCGTGACGGTGAAGGTGTTCTGCCCGGAGTCGCCGAGGTAGTTCGTCTTGACGAACGGCACGGCGGCCGCGGTACCGCCGAGCACGAGCACCGCCAGGACCACCACGAGCGCCGGCCGACCGATGGCCCAGCGGAGCACGGGCTGGTACCCGCGCCGGAGCCGGTCGGACGTGCCGGCGTCGTGCAGGTCCTCGGCGGACGACAGCGCGGCGGTCGCAGCGGACCCGTCGGCAGCCGCCCCACCGGCAGCAGCACCGCCGGCAGCAGCGCCACCGGCTCCACCGGCGGCGGCGCCACCAGCGGCGGCGCCACCAGCGGCGGCGCCAGCGACGGCGCCACCGGCGGCAGGTGTCCGGAGGAACCAGTACGCGAGCACCGGGACGATCGTCAGCGACACCAGCAGCGACGCCACGAGCGCCATCGTGACGGTCAGGGCGAACGGCCGGAACAGCTCGCCGACGAGCTCCGCGACGAACGCGACCGGCAGGAACACGGCGACGGTGGTGAGGGTCGACGCGGTGACGGCGCCGGCGACCTCGCGGACGGCGTCGAGCACCGCCCGGGTCCGGTCCACCCCGGGTTGCAGGTGCCGCTTGATGTTCTCGATGACCACGATCGAGTCGTCCACCACGCGTCCGATCGCGATGGTGAGCGCGGCGAGCGTGATGACGTTCAGCGTGTACCCGGTCGCCCGCATGCCGATCGCGGCGAGGAGCACCGAGGTCGGGATCGAGATCGCGGTGACGATCGTCGACCGCACCGACAGCAGGAACAGCAGGATCACGACGACGGCGAACCCGAGGCCGAGGAGCCCCTCTTCGGCGAGGGAGTCGATCGACTGCTGGATGTAGGGCGCCTGGTCGAACACGACGGTGAACCGGGGGTCGCCGGCGACCTTCGCCTCGATGCCGGGGAGGGCGTCGCGGACCGTCTTCGAGACGTCGACGGTGTTCGCTTCCTGCGTCTTGGTGATCGCGATGGTCAGTGCCGTCTCGCCGTTCACGCGGCTGATCGAGGTGCGCGGTGATTCCTCGATCGCGACCTTCGCCACGTCGCCGATGGTGGTCGGCGTCGTCGCGGCGGTCCCGGCGGTCGATCCACCGGCGGTCGCACTGGAGGCGCTGCCCACCCCCGCCGCACTGCTCGCCGCCGTCCCGCTGGTCGCGTCCACGGCCCCGGTCGAGCCCGCCCCGCCCGACGAGCCAACCCCGCCCGCCCCGCCGGTCGCGCCCGCTCCGCCGCCCGCCCCTGCCCCGGCGTCCGCCGCACCGCCGGACGAGGAGCTGCCGGAGGATCCCGCCCCGGACGACGACCCGCCGCTCGACGCGGCGGTCAACGGCAGCCCCTCGATGTCCTTGATCGAGGCGATCCGCTCCCCCGTCTGCACCGACAGCGTCGTGCCGTCCTGGGTGATCGTGCCACCGGGGACGAGCGTCCCGTTGTCGTCGAGTGCGTCCGCGATGGACTGGGTGCTCAGGCCCCGCGACGCCAGCTCGTCGGTGTCCGGGGTGATCACGACGCGGCGCCCCGGGTTGCCGAAGACGTCGGCCTGCCGGACGCCGTCGAGCTTCTCGATGTCGGGGATCGCCGTGGCGTTCAGCCGGTCGACCAGCTGTTCCTGGTCGCCCTTCCCCGTGACGGCGAGCTGCAGCACGGGCAGGTCGTCGAAGGAGCCGGTGACGATCTGCGTCTGCACGGTGTCCGGGAGCGACAGGGCGTTCACCGCGGTCTGGATCTTGTCCTCGGCGCTGGCGAGGTTCGATCCGTAGTCGAACGACGCCGAGACGACGCTCTGCCCGGTCGACGACGTCGCGGTGGTCGACTCGAGGTTCGGCACGACCTGGATCGCCTGCTCGATCTTCGTCGACACGTCGTTCGACACGACCTCGGGCGTGGCACCGGGGTACGCGCTGACGATGGCGACCTGCGGGAACTGGACGCTCGGGATGAGCTCCTGCTTGAGGCTCGTCAGCGCGATGCCGCCGAACACCGCGACGACGACGGTGACGAGCGCGATGAGCGCCCGGTTGCGGAGGCTGAAGACCGAGAGGAGGTGCACACCCCGATCCTTGCAGGGTGCACCACGACGCACTCAGCCGTCGAGCAGGAGGTACGCGCCGAGCACGCCCACGGTCCCGAGCACGCCGGTCGCGAGCGCCACGATCCGGCCGAGCGGGGTCCGTGCCGTCACGACCGCCACGACGACGACCGCCAGGCCGACGACGATCTCGACCACCCAGGTCACCGGCCCCGTGGTGTCCGCCACCTGCAGCAGGGCCCGGACGCCCTCGCCGACCAGCACGGCGGCGGTCGCCCCGAGCGCTGCCCCGCGCCACCCGACGTCCCGTGACCGGAGTGCCACCGCGACCGCACCCGCGAGCATCCCGGCGGGGATGCCCATCAGGACCCAGAAGTTCGTGATCGACAGCACGTCCGGGTAGCCGCGCAGGTTCGTCGTCGCCCAGTACCCCACGTGCATGAGCTCGAGGAGCACGACGCCGAGCACCATCGCGACCGGCGACGCCCAGCGCCCCGACCGCACACCGGCGAGCAGGCACAGCGCAGCCGCGACGACGAACCAGGGCCCGGCGGAGTTCGCGACGGAGGAGAGTCCGGGCACCGCCTGCCCGAACGAGGTCAGCACTCCGGCGAGCAGTGCCCCCGTGAGCGCCATCGAGACCCGGGCGGCGGCGGGCACCGCGTGGGTCGGAGCGGGCGCCGGACGGGCCGTCGTGCCGGCGTGCATGGTCGTCTCCATGGGACCAGGATCCCGGTGGCCGGGCGTCGCACGCATCACTCCGCAGAGCCAGATCGCACGAGGAGCGTCACCCCGGAGGATGACACTGCCGAGCGAGGAGGGCGCGTCACACCACCGCGGCGAGCGACCCCCGCACGCCGGCGGCGTCTCCGCCGATCCGCGCCCACGACCGTTCGAGCACGTCGACGAGCCGCACCCGGTCGGCCGGGGACATCGTGAACGGCACCCGCAGGAACCGCTCGAACCCACCGTCCGGGCCGAAGACCCCGCCGGACGCGAGCACGACGCCCTCGGCGCGTGCGGCGAGCACCAGCGCGCTCGACACCGGGCGCCCGAGCCCGACCCACGTCGTCAACCCGCCCGCCGGCGACGGCACGTCCCACTCCGGGAGCCGCGCGCGCAACGCACCCACGACGTCGTCGCGACCCTGGCGCAGGTACTCGCGCCGCGCCTCCAGGACCGCCGCCGTCCGCGGGACGAGCTCCCGCGCGACCAACTGGTCGAGCACGGGCGTGCCGAGGTCGCCCGTCGGACGGGCGAGGAGCAGCCGTTGCAGGAGCGCCGGTGCGGCGCGGATCCAACCGATCCGCAGGCCGCCCCAGAACACCTTGTCGGCCGACCCGATCATCACGACCGATGCCCCGGACGGGTCGGCCGCTGCCAGTGGCAGGGACGGCGAGCCCTCGATCCGCAGCTCGCCCATGGTCTCGTCCGCGATGACGGTCGTCCCGGTCGACGCAGCGACGGACAGCAGGAGCTCCCGGGTGGACGCGGACATCGTCGCTCCGGTCGGGTTGTGCAACTCGGGCATGACGTACGCGACCGCCGGCGCCGTGCGGCGCATCGTGGTCTCGAGCGCCGTGGCGTCCCACCCGGTCCGCGCGTCGACGGGCACGCCGACGAGTCGACCGCCGACCTCGCGGAAGGCCTCGTGCGCGTGCGGGTAGGTCGGGGACTCGACGAGGACGGCGTCGCCCCGGCGGACGAGCACCCGGGCGAGCAGGGCGATCGCGTGCTGCGCCCCGATCGTCACGACGACCTGGGACGGGTCGGTGGGCAGGCCGCGTTCGGTGTACCGCTCGGCGATCGCCGCGCGCAGCCCGGGGTCCCCGACGGTGTCGTACCCGATGCCGGCGAGCGCCGCGGGCACGTGCCGCACCGCGCGCTCGACCGCCTCGGCGATCCCGGGAGCCGCGTGCAGTGCGGCCTTGCGGAGGTCGAGCAGGTCGTCGTCGACGACGCCGCCGAGCCGTTCCGGGTCCGGTCGGCCGATCAGCCCGGCCGGGAGCCGGACCACGCTGCCGGACCCCCGGAGCGACACCACGAACCCGTCGGACCGGAGCCTCGAGTACGCGTTCGCGACCGTGGTGCGCGAGACGCCCAGCGCGGTGGCGAGCCCCCGCTCGGCGGGCAGCCGCACGCCCTGCGGGATCCGGCCGTCGATGACGAGCACGCGCAGCGCGTCGGACAGCGCCTCGTACGCGGGGGCGTCGGTACCGGCGCGCCAGTCGGTGAGGAGGAGTGCTGCGGATCGGGCACTGAGCAGGACCGGGGTCATGGATCCACGGTAGCGGAATTGGCTCTCGACCCGCAGTCCAATCTCCACGACGATCAAGCCATGACCCGCTCCACCGCCCTCACGCTCCGCTTCGTCCAGCTCTTCGTGGGCCTGTTCCTCTACGGCGCCTCGACGGCGCTGCAGGTGCGTGCGGTCGTCGGGGTCTCGTCGTGGACGGTCCTCACGGAGGGGCTCGAGAACGTGGTGCCGTGGTCCTTCGGCGTCATCACCGTGGTGTCGAGCGGCGTCATCCTGCTGTTCTGGATCCCGCTCCGCCAGAAGCCGGGCATCGGGACGCTGCTCAACGCCCTGGCGATCGGACCGAGCGCCGACCTCGTGCTCTGGCTCGTCCCGACGCCGTCGGAACTCGTCGGCCGGGTCCTCCTGTTCGTCGCCGGGCTGGTGCTCCTGGCGGTCGCCACCGCGTTCTACATCGGCGCCGGCTTCGGCACGGGCGCTCGTGACGGCCTGATGGTCGGCCTGCACGAGCGCCTCGGCTGGCCGGTGTGGGTGGCGCGGACCGTCATCGAGGTCTCGGTCGTGATCGTCGGCTGGTTCCTCGGCGGCGACGTCGGAGCCGGCACCGTGGTCGCGGCGTTCGCGATCGGCCCGATGGTGCAGCCGCTCATGCCGGTCTTCCGCCGGTTCCCGTGGAGCCCGGAACGGACGCGTGCCACCACACCGGTCCAGGAGGCGCGGGTCGCCGCCGCCTCGGAGGTCGCCTAGAGCCCTTGCGTGCGTCCATGTCGCGATATAACGTGTCTGCCACAGACGCGATACATCGCGAGTTCGAGGAGGCAACATGGCCCAGGAGAAGTGGCTCGTCGAGGAGCCGAAGGTGATCGACACCGGGATCGTCCGCCGCTTGCGCGTGGGCCTCGCCGGAGGACAGGTGGACGTCGTCGCGCACGACGAGCCGACCGCCCGCGTCGAGGTGCACAGCGTGTCCGGCAAGCCGATGAAGATCGAGCTCGACGGCGACACGCTCACGATCGACCACCCGCAGGTCCGGTGGGACGACCCGATCGGCTTCCTGAAGTCGTTCCGCGGCAAGGCCCACGCCGACGTCAGCGTCCTCGTGCCCCGCGACGCCATCGTCACCCTCGGCGTCGTCTCGGCCGGGGCCCTGCTGTCCGGCACGAACCGCGGCGCCACGCTCAACACGGTGTCCGGCGACCTCGTCGTCGACGACGTCGCGGGTGACGTCACCGTGAACGCGGTGTCCGGCACGACGACCATCCGCGAGCTCGACGGCGCCCTGACGGTGCACACCGTCTCCGGCGACGTCGTGGCGACCGGGGCGATCCCGCGGTTCTCGGCCGACGGGGTGAGCGCCGACGTGGTGCTCGACCTGCACGGCACCCCCGACCAGGCCCGCGTCAACACGGTGTCCGGTGCGGTGAGCGTCCGACTCGAGGACGGCGTGCCCTACCAGTGCACCGTCAGCACCGCCTCGGGCAAGCTGCAGTTCGACGACTCGGAGATTCGCGGCGTGCGGGGTTCCTACGTCAAGCAGGGCGGCGAGCTGTCCGGGCAGTGGCTCGACCTCAAGGTGAACTCGGTGTCCGGCGACATCGCGGTGCTGCACGCCCCACCGGTCGCGGAACCGACCGCGCCGGCTGCGCCGACCACGCCCGCGGCCCCGGTGAACGACGGCGAGGCGCCCGAATGAGCCCCGTCTTCGCGCACGGCCACCTGCGCCTCTACCTGCTCGTGCTGCTGGCCGACCACCCGATGCACGGGTACGAGGTCATCCAGGCCCTCGGCGACCGCTTCGGCGGCACCTACGTCCCGAGCGCCGGCACCGTGTACCCGCGGCTCGCCAAGCTCGAGGAAGAGGGGCTCGTCACGAAGTCCGCGGACGGCCGGAAGACGGTCTACGCCATCACCGACGCGGGCCGTGCCGAGCTCGACGCCCGTGCCGACGAGATCGCCGCGGTCGAGAACGGCGTCAACGACTCGGTGAAGTCCCTGGCCGACGGCGTCCGCGCCTCGGTGGGCGAGGCGATGCGGTCGCTCCGTGCCGACCTCGCGGCGAGCGCGCAGGCACCGCGCGGCCGGACCGCCGACGAGCCCGTGGACGTCCCGTCCGAGGGCGCCCGCGCCCTGCGCGAGATCGAGATGGTCCTGTCGTCGTTCCGGCAGCAGGTCCGCGCGGACCTCCGCCGTCGGGCGACCCGCGGCACGCTCGGTGCGGACACGGTCACGCGTCTGCGCGACGGCCTGGAGGCGCTGCGCAAGTCCCTCTGACGACCGGCGGCCGACAGACGGTGACGACCCGCGCCTCCAGGCAGCCCGCCAGGAGGCGCGGGTCGTCCGTCACAGACCGCGGTCGGCCAGGGCGTGCATCGCGTCCCGCAGGGCGCGGGCGGCACCCGCGCCTGCCCACTCGAAGGCGTGCGTGAACCGTTCGTCCTGCACGTACATGTCACCGAGCGTGCGGAACCGGTCGGCGGTGAGCTCGGCCGGGGGCGTCGCCTCGGCGAGCCAGGCGAACTGACGCCGCGCGAGTGCCGTGCCGGCCTCCGACGCCGGACCCGCGCCCGACGCGGCGAGCGCTGCGGCGTCCTGCGCGATCGCCCGCTGTTCTGCCTGGAAGGCCTCCTTCGCGGCGGCGTCCTTCGACTCCCACCAGCGTGCGCCTCGGTCCCAGGCCGCGGGCCCCCAGCGCTCCTCGACCTCCTGCCGGAAGCGCGTCTGGTCGAACCCGTCGAACGTGTCGGTGGCGTTCATGTCCTGTCCTTCCTCCAGCCTCGTGATGGTGGTCCGCACGGCCGCGAGCTGCCGCGCGAGCCGGTCGCGCTCGCGTTCGAGCCACGCGACGTGCGCCGTGAGGGCCGCGACGTCGTCCTGCTCGCCGTCGAGGACCCGGCCGACGTCGGCCAGCCCGAGTCCGAGCCCGCGCAGCAGGAGGATCCGTTGCAGCCGGACCAGCGCGCGGTCGTCGTAGCGTCGGAGCCCGCCCTCGCCGACCGCGGTCGCCGGCAGCAGGCCGATCGCGTCGTAGTGCCGGAGCGTGCGGCTCGACACACCGGCGGAACGCGCCACGTCGGCGATGCCGTGCGGTGCTTTCGCAGCTGCGGCTGCCGTGTCTGTCGAATCCCTCATGCAGGCCACGGTAGAGGTTGACGCTGCGTCAACTGCAAGGGGTTTCCGGGGTGCGCCCGACCCGAACCGGCACGGACGGGGAATACCACCGGGGTCGGCCGTGTTGACTCGCGCCCGGAAATGAGTAGGTTTGCCGCTCGTGACGAACGAGATCCGGTCGTTGAAAGCGCGACTGATCGGGGATCCCCTCCCCTCCGAGAAGCTCGAGGGACAGCTCCTCCCGAAGCACCTGGCACTGCCGATCTTCGCGAGTGACCCGCTGTCCTCCGTGGCGTACGCGCCGCAGGAACTCCTCATGATCCTGCTGCTCGGCGGGATGGCGTTCCTGACGTTCGCCCCGTGGGTCGCCGCCCTCGTCGTGCTGCTGCTCGTCGTGGTCGTCGCGTCCTACCGACAGCTCATCAAGGCGTACCCGTCCGGCGGCGGCGACTACGAGGTGGCGCACCGGAACCTCGGCGAGAAGGCGGGGCTCGTCGTGGCCTCCGCACTGCTCGTCGACTACGTCATGACGGTGGCGGTCTCGGTCGCGTCCGGCGTGGACAACATCATCTCCGCGCTCCCGTTCCTCAACGAGTTCCGGGTCGAACTGGCCCTGGTGTTCGTCGTGCTCCTCGCCGCCGCGAACCTCCGGGGCGTCCGCGAGTCGAGCAAGGCCTTCGCCGTGCCGACCTACCTGTTCGTGGCGAGCGTGTTCGTGATGGTCGTCGTCGGGCTCGCCCGGGCAGCACTGGGCAACGCCCCGGTCGCCGAGTCTGCCGCGTACACGGTGCAGAACGTCGAGCACACGACGCAGGCGGCGTTCATCCTGCTGCTCCTCCGCGCGTTCGCGTCCGGCTGTTCGGCGCTGACCGGTGTCGAGGCGATCGCGAACGGCGTGCAGGCGTTCCGCCGCCCGAAGATCAAGAACGCGCAGATGACCCTCGTGTTCATGGGGTCGATCGCGATCGTGCTGTTCGTCGGTCTCATCACGCTCGCCCTCATCTCCCGCGTGCACTACGCCGAGAGCGCGTGCGACCTGCAGGGCTTCGCGCAGTGCGCCACGACGCCGCAGCGTTCCCTGATCGCGCAGATCGCTGCCGCGACGTTCGGCGACAACACGGTCCTCTTCTTCGTGATCCAGGCGACCACCGCGGCGGTGCTGCTGCTCGCCGCCAACACGGCGTTCAACGGGTTCCCGCTGCTGGGGTCGATCCTCGCGCGCGACTCGTACGCCCCGAAGGCCCTGTCGACCCGCGGCGACCGGCTCATCTACTCGAACGGCGTGATCGTGCTCGCCCTCGTCGCGGCGGCGTTGCTGATCGTGTACCGGGCGAACGTCACGAGCCTCATCCAGCTCTACATCATCGGTGTGTTCGTGTCGTTCACGCTCGGGCAGACCGGGATGATCGTGCACTGGACGCGGTTGCTGCGGGCGGACCGGGCGGGCACCGCGGATGGTCCGGTCAACCGTGGGCAGGTCATGCGCTCCCGTGCCATCAACGCCACCGGCGCCACCTTCACGTTCGTCGTCCTCGTCATCGTCACGATCACGAAGTTCACGCACGGCGCCTGGCTCGTGTTCCTGATCATGCCGATCCTGTTCGTGCTCATGCTCGGCGTGAACCGGTACTACCGCGATGTCTCGCACGAGATCGAGGCCGACGAGGAGACCCGGTTCGGCGCGACCGGCGACCACGCGATCGTCCTGGTGAACAAGTTGCAGAAGCCCGTGCTCAAGGCCCTCGACTACGCGATCGCCGCGAAGCACGCGAGCTTCGAGGCCCTGCACGTCGCGATCGACGACGCCGATGCGGCCCGGCTCAGGGCACAGTGGGAGGAGTACGGCATCGAGGTCCCCCTGACCATCGTGCCGAGCCCCTACCGCGACATCTCGATGCCGCTCATCAAGTACATCAAGGCGCACCGGATGGAGCACGGCTCCGAGGTCGTGACCGTCTACACGCCGGTCTTCATCGTCGGGCACTGGTGGGAGACCTTCCTCCACAACCACCGCGGTCGCCGCATCCGGAAGAAGCTGCTGCTCGTGCACGGCGTGACCGTCGCGCTCGTGCCCTGGCTGCTCGACTCCTCCGAGCTCCTGTACGGCCGGCGATCCCGCCCGCTCCCCGGCCAGGAGCGTCGCGGCGAGCCGATCCGCCCCGCACTCCGCCGCTCCCCGCACGGCGTCGTCCAGCACGACGCCGAGGACGACCGTCTGCTCCGGTCGGCCCAGCGGAACAGCCTGCAGCCGCGCCGCGCGACCCGTCCGGCCGGTCCCGCCGAGGGCGTCGACCCGACCCAGTGCACCGGTGAGATGCACGTCCTCGTCCCGTCGCCTCCACGCGGCGACGGTCGCTCGTCGTAGCATCTGTCGTCATGACGATCTCCGACCTGCGCACGTTCGCCACGTTCGACGGGCACGGCGGCAAGGTCTCGAAGCGCGTCGAGGTGCTCGACCACGAGCCGACGCCCGGCGGCCCGCACGAGGGACTCGTCGCCGTCCGCGGCCCGCACCCCCTCGGCGCGCTCGACGAACGGGCGGCCGAGGACTCGACGCACCGCATCGGCTGGGTCGACCCGACAACGCTCCGCGACTGGTACCGCCCGGACCGCGTGGTGGTCTCCCGGATCGAGGCGCGTCGGTCCGGCATCGAGCCCGGCACGTACGCGGATTCACGCGGTCGCGGTCGGGTCCGGATCGACGGCCTGGAGGCGCGGCTCGCCCCCGACGGTCGGCCCGCCTTCCGCGCACTGGCGGGTTCCGCGGACGCCCCGGTCGTCGACGTGCCGCTCCCCACCGACCAGGCGGTGCGGCTCGTGGCGGTGCGCGCGGTCGACGAGGGCCTCGAGATCGTGACCACCCCGGTGTCGCCGTTCCTGTCGCCCGGTCGGTACCCGGCCTTCGGCGACGACGTCGTGGGGCTGCCGCCGCGCTCGGGCACCGGGCACGTCCTGGTCCGCGCTGCCGTCCTGATCGACGGCACCCTGCACGAGGTCGAGCGGATCGACGAGCGTGCCGCGACGATCTGGATCCGCCGCGAGGACCGGTCGGTCCCGATCGCGGTGAGCTCGGTCGGCCCGGACCTGGTGCGGTACACCGCGGTCGCGGACTGACCGTGGGTGCTGCCGCGGGGCGTGGGCGCTGCCGCGGGCGTGGGTGCTGCCGCGGGCGTGGGTGCTGCCGCGGGCGTGGGTGCTGCCACGGGCGGGGGCGCTGCCACGGGCGGGGGCGCCGTGTGTCCGGGGGACGCCACGGTGGGCGTTCCGGTCGGGGGTGCGGCGTAGCGTCCACGCCATGAGTGACGCAGACCCGATCGACGACCGCACCGACCAGCCCGAGACCCTCGGCGGCGCCCGCCCCGACCCCAGCACCGACGCCAGCAAGGACCCCGAGCAGTGGGTCACCGGTGACGAGCCCATGACCGGGCCGCAGCGCAGCTACCTCGACACGCTCGCCCGCGAGGCCGGCGAGGAACTCCCCGCCGACCTCACCAAGGCCGAGGCCTCGGAGCACATCGACCGCCTGCAGCAGCAGACCGGACGCGGCGCCGATTCCTGAACGCGGGTCCGCGCTTCTGCGGACCCGTGCCTGGGCATGTTCTGGTGATGTCCGGGAAGTCCCCCGGACGGGGGTGGATGATGACGCGTCACCGGTTAGCTTCGACGGCATGCGAACGACATCGACCTCCATCGGCCTGACCGCGCTCCGCATCGTCCTCGGCGTGGTGTTCATCGCCCACGGCGCCCAGAAGTTCGCGCAGGGGATCGGCTCCGTGTCGCAGGGCTTCTCCGGCATGGGCGTCCCCCTCGCCGAGGTCGCGGCACCCCTCGTCGCCGGGCTCGAACTCGTCGGCGGGGTGTTCCTCGTGCTCGGCGTCGCGACCCGGATCGTGGGCGTGCTGCTCGCGGTCGACATGGTCGTGGCCGGCCTGCTCGCGCACGCGTCCGCGGGGTTCTACTCGCAGGACGGCGGGTTCGAGTACGTCCTCGTGCTCGCGGTGGCGTCCCTCGCGGTGGCGCTGACCGGGCCGGGGCGGTTCTCGCTCGACGCGGTGTTCCTGCTGGCCTCCCGCCGGCGTCGTGGCGTCGAGGAGCCCCTGCCCGCCTGACGCCCGCGCCAGTGCGCGAGGTCAGTCGGACCCGACCGCCGGCGCCGAGCCCGCATCGTCATCCGCGAGCACGTCCATCACCTGCCGGGCGATCCGCCGCCCGGCACGGTTCGCCCCGATGGTCGACGCCTGCGGCCCGTACCCCGCGAGGAACAACCGCGGCTCGTCCACCGACCGACCGTCCTCGACCACGATGCCCCCGGCCGCGGTCCGCAGGTGCAGCGGCGCGAGGTGCCGCAGGTCCGCACGGAACCCGGTCGCCCAGATCACGGCGTCGGCGTGCACGTGCTCGCCCTCGGCCGTGACCACGCCGGTCTCGTCGAGCCGGGTGAACATCGGCGAGTCCTGCAGCACACCCCGCTCGAGTCCGGCACGGATCCGTCGCGACACGGGGACACCGGTGCCGGAGACGATGCTCGGCAGGGTCTCCCCCGCCCGGGCGGCCCGGTCCTGCTCGTCGACCGCCGCCACCGCGGACTCGAGGTCGAGCGCCGCCGACTCCGACCACACCATGGGCCGCCGGGTGAACCACCGGGTCCGCTCGGCGACGCCGTCGAGCTCGAGCAGGAACCCGATCGCGCTGGTGCCACCGCCGACGACCACCACGTCCTGACCGGCGAACTCCGCCGCGCTCCGGTACTCCGTCGTGTCCAGCTGCCGACCGCCGAAGGCATCCCGACCTGGGTACCACGGGACGAACGGCGTGCCCCACGTCCCGGAGGCGTTCACGACGACCTCGGCGCCGATCCGGCTCGTGCGCCCGTCGGCGGTCCGGACGGTGACGCACAGGCCTCCGGACGCTCCGGGGCTGTCCCCGATGCGCGACACGGACGACACCGAGACCGGACGGCGGACCCGCAGGTCGTAGTGCTGCTCGAAGCGCCGGTAGTACTCGCCGACGACGTCCCGCGCCGGTCGCGACCGGTCGGCGTCGTCGAACCGGAGGCCCATAGCGTTCATCCCGGGCAGGTCGTGCACGCGGTGCGCGGCTCCGAGGCGGAGGGCCTCCCACCGGAACTGCCAGGCTCCACCCGTGCTCGGCGCCCGGTCGAGCAGCACCAGATCGCTCCCCGGCGTCAGGCCGAGCCGGCGGAGGTGGTATCCCACCGAGAGGCCGGCCTGACCCGCGCCGATCACCACGACCCGGGCGTGCTGGTCGGCCGGGGCCTGCGCGTCGTCTGTCATCACTTCGATTCTGCTGTGGGCGGGGCCGTCGCGGCGACGTCCAGATCGGGGTACATGGTAGAGTGATCGGCAGATTTCAAACCACGAAACCGTTCGGTTCCCCGGGTGACTCCTCTCCCGCCAGGACCGGACCAGAGCCGATCACGAGGGGGTCACGCATGGGGCGCGGCCGTCAGAAGGCGAAGCACACCAAGGTCGCCCGGGAACTGAAGTACTTCAGCCCGGAGACGAACTACGGTGCGCTCGAACGAGAGCTCTCCGCCGGGCAACACTCGGACGAGAACTCCTACGTCGACCGCTGGGCAGACCAATACGGTGATGACCAGCTCGAAGAAGACGACGAGTTCGAACCGCAGCAGGACCAGAACAAGTCCGCCTGACCCAGGCTCGATGACGACGCCGCGCACCCTCCGGGGCAGCGCGGCGTTTCGTCGTGCCTGCCGCCCGGTGCTGCCCGCGTCTGACGTCGGCCGGGGCCCCGCGGACTCGGAACGACATCCTCGACGTCGCACGACAGCGACGATGTCGCACCCGCGCGCCCGCAACGACCGGCGCGCGCAACGAACGACGAAGCCGACGTCGTACGACAGCGACGATGTCGCACCCGCGCGCCCGCAACGACCCCCGCACGCAACGAACGACGAAGCCGAGGTCGCACGACCCGCCGCGCCCGTTGCGCCCCGGTCGCACGAACTGCCGCCCAGAAGGAGTCCGGACGGCAGTTCGTGCGACCTCGAGCCCGCGGCCCCGCGCGGCCCCGGGCGCCCGCGCTCAGCCCGCGTACGCCCCCACGAGCCGCACCGCGCCGCCGTCGACGCCCTTCGCGCCCTGCTCGAACCCAGTCAGGTCACGCGCCGAGGTCGAGATCGTCCCGACCGCCCACGACGGCAGCCCGGCAGCCCCGAGCGACGCGATGACGTCCGACGCCGCAGCGGCCGAGACCACCGCGAACATGCCGATGCCGAGGTTCCAGGTGCCCTCGGTGTCCTCGATGGGAGTGCCCGCCATCGACGCGAGCACACGGAAGACGGGGAGCGGCTCCCACGTCGAGCGATCGACCTCGACCCAGGACCCGACGGGCAGCACGCGCGCCAGGTTCGCCGCGATGCCACCGCCCGTGACGTGCGACAGCGAGTGCACGGCGCCCGGGTGCTGCTCGATGAGCGACAGCAGCGGCGTCGTGTAGAGGCGCGTCGGCTCGAGCAGGGCTTCCCCGACGAGGCCGCCGAGCTCCGGCAACGAGTCCGTGTACCCGACGCCGCGCGACGACAGGATGTGCCGCACGAGCGAGTACCCGTTGGAGTGCAGCCCGGAGGACTCGATCGCCACGACGACGTCGCCGTCCTGCACGAGGTGCGCGCCGAGCTGCGACCCGGCCTCGACCGCGCCGACCGCGGCACCGGCCACGTCGTAGTCGTCCGGCCCGAGCAGCCCGGGGTGCTCCGCCGTCTCGCCCCCGACCAGCGCGGTGCCGGTCTCCGAGCAGCCGCGGGCGATGCCGGCGACGATGTCCGCGATGCGCCCCGGGACGACCCGGCCGCAGGCGATGTAGTCCGTCATGAAGAGCGGCTTGGCGCCGACCACGACGATGTCGTCGACGACCATGCCGACGAGGTCCTGCCCGATCGTGTCGTGCTTGTCGATCGCCTGCGCGATGGCGACCTTCGTCCCGACGCCGTCGGTGGAGGTCGCGAGCAGCGGCCGTGAGAAGTCCTTCAGGAACGAGACGTCGTAGAGCCCGGCGAAGCCACCGACGCCGCCCAGGACCGACGGGGTGTGGGTGGCCGCGACTGCGGACTTCATGAGTTCGACGGCCAGGTCACCGGCGGCGGTGTCCACTCCGGCTTCGGCGTACGGGTTGGGCATGCTGAGTCCTTCGCGGTGACATGGCAGACTTGTTCGGTACCCCCCGATTCTACGGTCTGGAGCACACCCGCGAATGTGCGGCATCGTCGGCCTCGTTGCACAGGGCCCCGCCAACCAATCCATCTACGACGCACTGCTCCTCCTGCAACACCGGGGACAGGACTCGACGGGCATCGCCACGGTCGAGGGTCACATCCACCACATGCACAAGACCCGCGGTCACGTGCGGGAGTCCTTCCGCACCCGTGACATGCGTGCCCTGCTGGGCACCATGGGCCTCGGGCACGTCCGGTACGCCACCAAGGGTGCCGCCAGCAACGAGGAAGAGGCCCAGCCGTTCTACGTGAACGCGCCCTACGGCATCGTCCTCGTGCACAACGGCAACCTGACGAACACGCGGGAACTCACCCGTGAGCTGTTCGACATCGACCGGCGGCACCTCAACACGAGTTCCGACACCGAGCTGCTGGTGAACGTGCTCGCGCACGAGCTCCAGGGCCAGGTGCGCGGCAAGGACCTCGACCCCGGGCAGGTCTTCGACGCCGTCGAGCGCGTGCACGAGCGGGTCGAGGGTTCCTACGCCGCCATCGCGACCATCGCCGGGCACGGGCTGCTGGCGTTCCGCGACCCGTTCGGCATCCGTCCGCTGATCCTCGGGCACAAGTTCGACGAGGCCGGCAAGCCGGAGTGGGTCGTCGCCTCCGAGTCCCTCGTGCTCGAGTCCGGCGGCTACGAGATCGTCCGCGACGTCGCCCCCGGTGAAGCGGTCTTCATCGAGATGAACGGCCAGATGCACGCCCGTCAGTGCGCGAAGAACCCGCGCCTGGTGCCGTGCTCGTTCGAGTACGTCTACCTCGCCCGTCCCGACTCCGTCATGAACGGCATCTCGGTGTACGACGCCCGCCTCCGGCTGGGCAACCGCCTGGCGGACACGATCGCGCAGTACGCCCCCACCGGTGACATCGACGTGGTCATGCCGATCCCGGACTCGAGCCGCCCGGCCGCGATGCAGGTCGCGCAGAAGCTCGGCATCGAGTACCGCGAGGGCTTCTACAAGAACCGCTACGTCGGCCGCACGTTCATCATGCCGGGGCAGGCGGAGCGCAAGCGGTCCGTGCGCCAGAAGCTCAACGCGATGTCGTCCGAGTTCAAGGGCAAGAACATCCTCATCGTCGACGACTCGATCGTGCGCGGCACCACGAGCCGCGAGATCGTCGAGATGGCCCGCGCCGCCGGTGCGAACGAGGTCACGTTCACGAGCGCCGCGCCGCCTGTCCGGTACCCGCACGTGTACGGCATCAACATGCCGACCCGCGCGGAGCTCATCGCCCACGACCGGAAGATCCCGGAGATCAACACGGTGCTCGGCAGCGACCACCTGATCTACCAGGAGATCGGCGACATGCGCGACGCGATCATCGAGGGCTCCGACGTCACGGACCTCGAGATGAGCTGCTTCACGGGCGAGTACGTCACGGGCACGGTCAGCCCGGAGTACCTGTCCTGGGTCGAGGCCAACCAGCTCAGCTGAGCGCGGGTCGCGAACGCGACGGCCTGACCGACGGGAGGTGGGCCCCACCAGCCGGTTCCGGCGCACCGCGCCAGCGGGGTGACGGCCGTGCCTGGAGGGACGGTGCCAGCTGGCACCGCGCCTCCCGTCCGTTCGTCCGGTCGCGTCTACCGCGCCTGGTCGCCGTGGTCCTCGATCTCGCCGTCCACCGTCTCGGGCGGCAGCTCGACCTCGACGCGCTCCGCCGTGAGGCGAGCCGCACGGCGCGAGAACACGCGGTCCAGGACGACGGCGACGACCGCGCCGACGAAGGCGCCGATCGTGACGCCCCACAGGCTGAAGTACCCCACCAGGCTGCCGAAGCTCGCGGTCTCCTGCGTGTCCCCGCGGTCGATGTCCATGGTGAGCGACACCACGATGAGCGTCGCGATGAAGCCGAGCACCGCACCGCCCACGATGAAGACGCCGAACTTCGGGGCGCGACGGATCGTCACCTCGTCGGAGGAGGAGACGGCGTTCGGCGCCGGAGCCGGTCGTTCGTCGGGTCGATCGGTGTTGCTCACGGTCCCATTGTCCCCCACTGTGGGACGTGCTCCGGTCTGTGCGGCCAGGTCGATCCGGGAGAGGATGGTCCCTACCGATCGGTATCCACGGGGAGGAGGTACGGCAGATGCGCGAACGGACCACTCGTGGTTCCCGGATCCCGGCGCGGATCGGCTGGCCGATCCTCCAGCGTCGCGAGGAGGACCGAGCCGTCTCGGTCGTGGCCGAGCACCGGTGGAGCGTCGCGCTCGTCGGTGCTCCCGGTCTCGGCAAGAGCTCGGCCGCGGTGCGGGTCACCGACCGCGTCTCCGGGCGTGACACCTCCGGCCGGACCCTCGTCGTGCCGATCACCGCCGTCGCCGCCAGCCGCTCGATGCCGTTCGGCGCGGTGGCCGAGCGCTTCGGGGAGCTTCCCGGGTCCCTCGCCGAGCTCGTCGGTGCCGGCGGTGCCGAGCAGCGCCTGCGCGAGAGCGAGGAGCTCACCGACCGCGACGTCCTCCTGCGCGTCGACGACGCCGACCACCTCGACGCGATCTCGGCGCGGTACGTGGCATGGCTCGTCCGCGAGCAGGGCGCCCGTCTCGTGCTGACGTGCCGCGACTTCACCGCGCTCCCCGAACCCCTGCGCGCCCTGTGGCAGGACGACCTGCTGGAGCGCATCGACCTCGAACCGCTCGACCTGCACGAGACCTCGTCGCTCATCGCCGAGGCGCTCGGTGCCCAGCTCGAGACGGCGTCGGCGGAGCGGGTGCACCGCGCCACCGCCGGCAACCCGCTCTACATCCGCGAGGTCGTCCGGTCCGCACTCGCCTCCGGTGCCCTCGACCAGACCGCGACGGGCTGGTACTGGCGGGGCCGGGTGACGGCGTCGAACAGTCTCGCCGACATGTACCGGACCGAGCTCGGCTCGCTGCCGGAGGACCTCCGCGACGTGGTCGACATCGTCGCCCTCGCGGATCCGATCCCCCTCGCGCGGCTGATCGGGCTCGTCAGCGGCGGGGACGTCGACCGGGTGGTGGCGCTCGGCCTCGTCCGCATCGACTCGCTCGACGACGGCGCCGCGGTTGTCCGTCCGTCGCACCCGCTCGTCGGCGAGGTCGTCCGGGCGCTCGTCCCGGTCGCCCGGCGCACGGCGCTGTTCGCCCGCGCCAACGCGTTCCGCACCGACCGCCCCGAGGGAGCCCCGCCGGCCGCCCGGCTTCGTGCCGCGCTGTGGTCGCTGGAGTGCGGCGTGCTGCCCCCGGTCGACCAGCTGCTCGATGCCGCCCAGGTCGCGGTCCGGCTGCAGGAGCACGAGAGCGGCATCGCCCTCGCCTCGGCGGCCCTGCGTACCACGCTCAGCCCGAGTGAACGGGTCGCCGCGCACTGCCTGCGGTCGCTCGCGCACTCGTACAGCACCGGTCGCGAGGCCGGTCGCGCCGACGCCGAGGCCGCCTGGGCCGTGGTGTGCTCGGCCCCGACCGAGGTCGACGACCACGCCGTGATCGAGGCGTGCGAGACCCTCGCGAACATCCGGCAGTTCCACGACGACGACGTCCTCGCCGCGGTGGCCCTGACCGACGTCGCCGCACGGTTCGTCTCCGGCGACGCCGCCGAACGGCTCCGGCTGCTCCGACTCGCCCACCTCGGCTGGGGCGGCAGCTTCGACGAGGTCCGTGCCGAACTCGAGCGCTCGGGCATCGTGCACGCGGCGACGGTGCCGTTCGCCTTCCTCTGCCTGGCGCCGTGCGCGGTGATGGCCCTCGCGACCGGAGGGCGGCTGGACGAGGCGGCGGCGTTCGGCCGGGCCTGCCTGGCGACCGCGGTCGAGCACCTCGAGGACGCCCCCTGGAGCGTCGGCGAGATCGTCTCCGTGCTGCACCAGCTGCAGGTCTGGCGGGGCGACATCGCCGACCTCATCACCGAGGTCCCGGTCCGCCGGTCCAGCCCCTACCTGAAGTACGACTTCACGCTCGAGCTCATCGGCGAGGGCAACCTCGCGCTCGGCCAGCGGCGCTGGGACGACGCCATCGCCGCGTTCTCCGCCGCCTGCGAGCGGTACGACGTGGCGGACCACGGTGGCTTCGCGGCGTACCCGTGGGCACGGCTCGCGATGTCGTACGCCTACGCCGGCCGCGCCGAGGATGCGTCCGCTGCGCTCGACCGCGCCCGCTCGACGCCACTCCGGGCGATGCGGATCATCGGCGAGCAGGTCGCGGTGACGATCGCCTGGACCGAGGCGGTCCTCGGCAACCCGGCGGGCCTGCGGCACGCGGACGACATCATCGAGCGCGGGACGGCGAGCGGGTCCTGGACGCACGTCATGTACGCGCAGACGCTGCACTACACGAACGACATGCTGAACGGGCGGGACTCCGCCGCGTCCCTCGAGCGGATGCGCGACGCCGCCGCCCGGGTCGACGGACCGCTCGCGGGAGCCATCGTCGAGTACGCCGAGGCGATCCGCGCCGACGAGCGGACCCGGATCATCGCGGCCCAGGGCGTGCTCGCGTCGCACGGGATGGCGGTGTCGGCCGGACGGGTGAAGCCGCCGCTGACCAACCGCGAGTACGAGGTCGCCGAGCTCGCCGCACAGGGCATGAGCAACCGCCGCATCGCCGAGGTACTCGGCCTCAGCGTGCGGACGATCGACGCCCATCTGTCGCGGGTGTTCACGAAGTGGGACCTGCACGCGCGCACGGAGCTCGCCGAGCTGCTCTGATCGGCGAGTCGTCCGGGCGCAACCGCGCCTCCGGAAGCCGCAGGTTCGTTGCGGAATGCAGCACGACTCGCCGGAACGGTTGACAGGATGTACGGAATGTCGCGTACCTTTGACCCTGTCGCCGGGTTCGGACCCGTTCGGGTCGGGTCCGAATCCCGGCGACTTCTACGGTATTCGCCGGGTCGGTGACGTCACATCAGTAGGTACTACCTAATTCGGTGAGGCCGTCTAAGTACTTGCGTCCGTATGGACCAGGAGGCGCGGGGCGGGCTGGCACCGTTCC
Source organism: Curtobacterium sp. SORGH_AS_0776 (assembly GCF_031453355.1). Lineage (NCBI taxonomy): Bacteria > Bacillati > Actinomycetota > Actinomycetes > Micrococcales > Microbacteriaceae > Curtobacterium > Curtobacterium sp. SORGH_AS_0776. The sequence goes on along the minus strand of NZ_JAVIYU010000001.1, from coordinate 1,325,579 downwards.
TCCCGTCCGACACACGCGACCGTCTGCTGGCTGCTCCGGACCGTCTGCTGTCCCGTTTCGGGGCCGTCTGCTGTCCCGTGTCGACGGCCGTCTCAGACGGCCAGACGCACCGGCAGGAAGTCCGTCAGGTCCGCACGTGACCCGGACGCGCTGACGCGCGACTGCGCGACGGCCTCGTCCCAGCGCAGCTCGCCGGTGGCGAGCGCGAGCCACGTCGCCGCGTCCGTCTCGACCACGTTCGGCGGCGTCCCACGGGTGTGCCGGGGGCCGGGGACGGCCTGGACCGCCGCGAACGGCGGGACCCGTACCTCGACGCTGTTGCCGGGCACGTCCTCCGCGAGGCGCTGCAACGACCACCGCACCGCGGTCGCCAGGGTCGGCCGAGCGGTGGCCCCCTGCTGCACGGCGGTGAGCGCGGCGCGGCCCTCCGCGTCCTCGATCCTCCTGGGTGGCATGTCCACAGGCTAGCCGTCGCATCGCAACGGGCGAGTCGGGATCGGTAGGGTGATCGGGTGCGAATCCTCGTCCTCGGTTCCGGTGCCCGCGAGCACGCGATCATCACGGCCCTCCTCGCGGAGCAGGCCGGTCACGTCATCACCGCAGCGCCGTGGCAACGCCGGCATCGCGGCCGACGTCGAGACCGTCTCGATCGACCCGACGAACGGTGCCCTCGTCGCCGAGTACGCGCTCGAGAACGGTGTCGAACTCGTCGTCGTCGGGCCCGAGGCGCCGCTCATCGCCGGTGTCGCCGATCCGGTCCGCACGCGGGGCATCCCGGTGTTCGGTCCGAGCAAGGCCGCCGCGCAGCTCGAGGGCTCCAAGGCCTTCGCGAAGCGGATCATGTCCGAGGCGGCCGTGCCCACCGGGCGCCCGGTGTACGCCGGCACCGTCGACGAAGCCGTCGCCGCGATCGACGAGCTCGGGGCCCCCTACGTCGTGAAGGCGGACGGGCTCGCCGCCGGCAAGGGCGTCCTCGTGACCGAGGACCGCCAGGCAGCGATCGACCACGCCACCTACTGGCTGCAGCACGGCCACGTCGTGGTCGAGGAGTTCCTCGACGGCGAAGAGGTCTCCCTGTTCTTCCTGAGCGACGGGCACGACGTCCGGCCGCTCAGCCCCGCACAGGACTACAAGCGACTGGGCGACGGCGACGTCGGACCGAACACCGGCGGCATGGGCGCGTACTCGCCGCTGCCCTGGCTCGCCGACCGCTGGGCGTCCGAGCAGGCCTTCGTGGACGAGGTCACCGACCTGGTCGCGCTCCCCACCGTCCGTCGGCTCGAGCACGAGGGCACGCCGTTCGTCGGCCTCCTGTACTGCGGGCTCATCGTCACCGAGCAGGGCGTCCGGGTCATCGAGTTCAACGCGCGCTTCGGCGACCCGGAGACCCAGGTGGTCCTCCCCCGCCTGGCGACCCCGCTGAGCGGGCTGATGCTCGCCGCGGCCACCGGGCAGCTCGGGGGCACCCCGGCGCCGTCGTTCCGCGACGAGGCCGCCGTGACGGTCGTGCTCGCGAGCGAGGGCTACCCGGAGAACCCGCAGACCGGTCGGCCGATCACCGGGATCGACGCCGCGAACGCGCGCGAGGGGGTCTCCGTCGCGCACGCCGCCACCGGGGTCCTCGACGACCAGCTCGTCGCGACCGGCGGGCGGGTGCTGAGCGTCGTCGCCACCGGGTCCTCCTTCGCCGAGGCCCGCGACCGCGCCTACGCCGGCCTGGGCGACATCACGCTCGCGGGAGCGCAGTTCCGCACCGACATCGCCGCGAAGGTCGCCCGATGAGCCCGGCACCCGTCCTCGACGGCTGGCAGCACGTCTCCTCCGGCAAGGTCCGCGAGCTCTACGTCCCCACCGGCACCGCCGACGTCGCGAGCGCCACCGAGCTGCTCCTCGTCGCATCCGACCGGGTGAGCGCCTACGACTTCGCGCTCGAGCCGCCGATCCCGGGCAAGGGCGAGCTCCTCAACCGGCTGTCCCGCTTCTGGTTCACCCAGCTGGCTGACGTGCCGAACCACCTCATCGCGCCGTCCGCCGGCGGGACCCCGGTGCCGTCGTCGGTGGCATCGCGCTCCATGCACGTCATGCCGCTCGAGATGTTCCCGGTCGAGTGCGTCGTCCGCGGGTACCTCGTCGGCAGCGGGTGGGCCGAGTACCAGCAGTCCGGCAGTGTCTGCGGCGTGCCCCTCCCCGCCGGCCTGTCGAACGGCGACCAGCTGCCCGAACCGATCTACACGCCGGCGTACAAGGCGCCGCAGGGCGAGCACGACGAGAACATCTCCTTCGAGCAGACGGTCGACCTCGTCGGGTCCGACGTCGCGACGCAGCTGCGGGATCTCTCGCTCCGCGTCTACTCCGAGGCGGCGGCGATCGCGCTCGACCGCGGGGTGGTCATCGCGGACACGAAGTTCGAGTTCGGGCGCGATGCGTCGGGGCAGATCCGGATCGCCGACGAGGTCCTGACGAGCGACTCCAGCCGCTACTGGGACGCCCGGTCGGGGAACCGCACGGAGTCGTTCGACAAGCAGATCGTGCGGGACTGGCTCAGCGCGAACTGGGATCGGCAGGGGACGCCGCCGGTGCTGCCCGAGGCGATCGTGGCGCGGACGGCCGAGCGCTACCGCGAGCTCATCGAGCGCCTGGGCGCGTAGCGCCCGCGCCGGGCCGCCGCGCGCGGCGCCGCGAGCGGGCGCAACACGCCGCTCACGTCCGCCGAGGGCGCACGAAGTGCCGCCCGCCGACGCCGAGCGCGACAGATTTTGCCCTCTCGGCACCCCCGCCCCGCCCGCGCCGCCTCAGTCGCGCGCGACGACCACCACCGTCAGGTCGTCCCCCGGGTCGTGCGTCGCCGCACGCGCCCGCACCCGCCCGAAGAACACGTCGAGCTCCGGCGCGTCCCGCCACATCGCCCCGAGCGCACCGAGGGACGCGAGCGTGGAGTCCCACAGCTCGAGTGCCCCGTCGCTCACGACGATGAGGACGTCCCCGCGCTCCAGCTCGAGCGTCCCGGTGACCCGCGCGGCACCGACCGGGTGCAGCCCGATCGGCAGGTCGTACGAGCGCAGCACGGTCTCGGTGCCGTCCGCGTGCAGGTGCAGCACGAGACCGTGCCCCGCGTCGGTGAACTCCATCCGCCCGGTCGAGGTCGTCAGGCGGCCGTGGAACAGCGTCGCGAAGGACTCGGCACGACCGAGGTCCGGGGCGACCTGGGCCTCGAGCGCCGCCACGGCATCGCGGGACGACGACGTCCCCCGGGCGAGCAGCGCACCACGGATGGTCGCGGCGAGGAGCCCGGCGGACATCCCCTTGCCCATGACGTCGGCGACGGTCACCGAGAGCGACGCCCCGTCGACGTGCCAGTCGTGGAAGTCACCGGACACGACCCCGTGCGGCTTGGACATGCCGCCGACGCGGTACCCGGGCAGGTCGACACCTGCTGGCTCGAGTCCGGCGAGCACCGAGCGGAGACGGTCCTCGTCGGCGCCGGCGGCGAGCTCGCGCTCCGCCCACACGCCGAGCTCCTGCAGCAGCGCGAGGTCGTCGTCGTCGAGCGTGCGCGGTGCCGGGTCGATGAGGCAGAGCGTGCCGACCTTGACGTCGTCGTCGCCCACCCGCAGGGGCACCCCGGCGTAGAACCGCACGTTCGGGTCGTCGACGACCATCGGCATGTCCGAGTACCGGACGTCGGCGCGGGCGTCGGGGACCACGACGGGACCGTCGACCGCGAGGGTCCGACCGCAGAACGTGTCGTGCAGCGGGATGGTCGGGCCGAACACCGTGTCGCTCTGCTGCGACTTGATGAAGACCTCGGACTCCCCCGCGAGGTTGAGGAACGAGCCGGTGACGCCGAACGCTTCGCGCGCGATCCGCGTGATCCGTTCGAAGCGTTCCTCGGGCCCGCCCTCGACCACGTCCAGCGCGGCGAGGAGCGCTGCCCGCCGGACGGCGTCCGTGGCGGGTCGGTCGGTGACGACGGGCTCGTGGTGCATGCACCAACGCTAACGCGCCTACCGGACAGCGGCCGTCCCCAGTACGGAGGACGTGCGCGGTCCCCAGGGTCCGTGGCGCGGCGTAGCCTTGCCGACGTGCTCCGACGTGTCGCCCCCGTGTTCTCGTCCTCGGCGTCGCCGCGGTCCTGACGCTCACCGGCTGCGGTGCGCACGACTCCACCGGACAGCTGTCCGTGACCGTGTCGGCCAACGCCGCGGACCACCCCTACGAGGTGAAGGTCTTCACCGCCGAGACCGGGAAGCTCTCCGAGCACCAGCGGGTGTTCCCGGGCGGCACCGCGGACTTCGCCGGCGTACCGCTGGGCAAGGTGACCGTGCGGGCGAACGAGCTCTGCCCGCAGGAGGCGACCGTGTCGAACGGCGAGGTCGCGACGGTCACGTTGACGACGACGGGCTGCTGACGCACAGGAGGCGCGGTGCGGGTCGGACCCGCACCGCGCCTCCTGGACGGGGTCCGGCTGGTCAGCCCTCGGATCGGCCCGACCGTCGGAGCGTCTGGTGCGGACTCTCACCGAACCGCTGCCGGTACGAGGCCGCGAACCGGCCCAGGTGCGCGAAGCGCCAGCGCCGGGCGATGTCGCGGACCGTCACGACCCCGCCCCGGCGGGACGTGAGTTCGAGGTGCACGCGGTCGAGACGGACCTCGCGGAGGTAGCGCATCGGCGTCACGGCGAGGCGGCGGCGGAACAGGTCCTGCAGACCCCGTTCGCTGAGCTCCGCGCCGGCGGCGATGTCCGCGACCTCGAGGTCCTCGTCCGCGTGGTCGTGCACGAAGCGGATGGCGCGACGCAGCCGGTGCTCGACGTCGGAGCGGGACCGGGTGAACGTCGACAGCACGACCGTGGCCACCCGCCGGTTCAGCGCTGCCCGCTCGGTGGCGTCGAGGTCGGGGTCGAGGATGCGGTCGGTCACCTCGCGCAGCAGGGTCAGCAGGGGCTCGACGCCGGGGTCGGCGGCGTCCGGTTGCACGAACTCCGACGGCTCCTCGGCGTCGCCGAGCATCGCGGGCGCGACGTGCAGGAGCGTCATCGCGGTCGCGTCGGTGTCGAACGCGTACGCGACGGGTGCCGACAGCATCATCGGTCGTCCGGGCCCGACGTCCCACTCGCTGCCGTCGTCGGCGGTCAGCGTCGCCCGGCCGTTGGCGAGCACGAAGACGACGTGGTCGGGGCGGGGGCCGATCGTGCCGGCCTGCGGCCCACCGGTGCGGATCTTCCGGAGGGAGACGTGCTCGTCGCCGCCGGAGCGGTAGTCGAACGGCTGGTCGGAGGACGTCACGAGAGCCTCCGTTCGACGGTCCGCGCGCCGGGTCCGGCGGGCCACCGAACGCTACCGTGACCGTCCGGCGCACGCGAGACCCCCGTCCGCGTCGCGCAACGGGTCGGCCGTTCGCCGTCGATCACGGTTCCGGGACCGCGTCCCAGACGTCGCCGTGCCGCGACAGCACCGTCCACCGCGACACCGGCCACGTCGTGACGAAGGCCCGGCCGACGACGTCCGACACCGGGACGGTCCCGTGCGCCCGGGAATCGGCTGAGTCGTACCGGTTGTCGCCCATCACCCAGAGCCGGCCCTTCGGCACGGTCACCGAGAAGTCGGTCAGCGCGACCCGGTCGGAGCCGGGCCGCAGCACGACGTACGACTCGTCGACCGCGTGACCGTTCACCGACAGGCGTCCCTGCGCGTCGCAGCACGACACGGTGTCGCCGGGCAGGCCGATCACCCGCTTGATGAGGTCGTTCCCCTGCCCGGGCCCGAGCCAGCCACCCGGGTCCTCGAAGACGACGACGTCGCCGCGTCGGAGCGGCACCACTCCGGGGACGAGTTCGTTGACGAGCACCCGGTCGCCGACCAGGAGCGTGTTCGCCATCGACAGCGAAGGGATGAAGAACGACCGGACGAGGTACGACTTCACCAGGAAGGACGCCAGCAGCGCGACGACCACGATGATCGCGAGGTCACGGAGGAACTTCCAGCGGGCACGCCTGCGGGGCTCGGGGACGGCTTCGTCGCTCAATGCGTCAGCACCACCTTGACGACACCGATGACGAACGCGACGGCGGCGAGCACGATGCCGCCCCAGAGCCCGAGGAACGTCGGCCGCTTGCCGCTGAACCGCTGCATGAACACACCGACCATGCCGATGCGGACCACGAGGATGACGAGCGCGGCCGTCTGCGCCCACGACGCGGGCAGCCAGCCGATCCAGGCGACGGCGTACAGCACCGCGGGGATGAGGCCGGACGTGGCGATCGGGTTCGCGTTGCGGACGATGGTGACCACGGACTCGCGACGGACGTCGTCGGACGCGTCGTCGTCCCCGAGCCCGTGCGCGACCAGGTGCGACAGCACGTGCGCGAGGTACGTGAGCACCGCGGTGCCGAGGACCGCCCACACCGCCGAGCCGTGGTGGATCGCGGCGGGGTCCACGGCGATCGCGGCGGCGAGCACGGTGATGTTGCCGTAGACGTACGACGACATCCGGTCGCGCATCTGCTCGATCGGCAGGTCGCGGCGGTCCGGACGGCCACCACCGCGCCCGTCCGCTCGGTCCGGCAGTCGTCGTGTGCGTGGCATCCCTCCATCTTGGCCCCGCCCGGGGCCCGCGCAGCCGACAGGACACCGAGTGCGATGGCACACGCCGTGCTCGCGATGACACGCACTGCGCTCATTTGGTTGACGCGTCAACCAAATGAGCGCACACTGGTCCCATGACCACGCAGGACCTCCTCGCCGCCGACACCTCGATGGGCGCCGTGACGCTCCGGGTCGCCGACCTCGACCGCATGATCGGCTACTACCGCGACGGCGTGCGGCTGTCCCTCCTGTCCAACGAGGGCGGTGTGGCGGTGCTCGGGCGGGGCACGACCCCGATCGTCATCCTCGAGCACGCGCCGTCGATGCAGCACGCCGGGCCGCACGACGCCGGCCTGTTCCACACCGCGATCCTGTTCGACACGAAGGCCGACCTGGCCGCCGCGCTCTACTCCGTCGCGACCCGGTACCCGCAGACCTTCACGGGCAGCGCCGACCACCTCGTCAGCAACGCCTTCTACTTCACCGACCCCGAGGGCAACGGCGTCGAGCTGTACTGGGACCGCGACCGCACCGAGTGGTCGTGGACGCACGGCATGGTCGACATGGCCACCATCTACGTCGACCCGAACGCCTTCCTGCAGGAGCACCTCACGCAGGACGCCCTCGACGGCGCAGCAGCACGCCCCGGACGTGTCGGCCACGTGCACCTGTCGGTCGGGGACGTCGCCACCGCCGAGGAGTTCTACGTCGACCGGCTCGGCTTCGCGACCACGGCCGGTTGGGGTGAGGCGCTGTTCGTCAGCGCCGGCGGCTACCACCACCACATGGCGATGAACACGTGGAACTCGCGCGGTGCCGGACGCCGCCAGCTCGCGCTCGGACTGGGTCTCGTCCGCATCGAGGTCCCCGGCGCGGACGACCTCGGCGCCCTCGTCGAGCGGATGCACGACTCCGGCGTGCAGTCGGCGGACGACGGTCGGACGATTGCCTTCGAGGACCCGTGGGCGAACCGGATCGAGGTCACGGCGCCGGGTCGCGGCTGACCCCACCGCACCGGGACGGACGGTCTCCGGCAGGATGGACCCGTGACTGAGGACATCCGGTGGGAGGTGGTCGAGGAGAGCACGCTGTCGCTCCCCGACCACGAGGCGATCGCAGCGCTCCTGGGACAGGCGTTCCCCGACTGGTCGCACTGGTACGTGGGCGGCCGCAGCTGGGCGGGCATGCAGCCCGAGCGGCGCGTGCTCGCCCGTGACGCCGACGACGTCGTCCTCGCCCACGTCGGGATCCGCCGGATGTTCATCACCGTCGGCGGCCGGGACGTGCTCGTCGGCGACACCGGCCTCGTCGCGGTGTCGCCACGACTGCAGGGCACCGGCAAGGGCCGCGACCTGATGGAGCGTGCGCACGCCGTGCTCGAGGGGCTGGCGGTGCCGTACGGATTCCTCGGCGCCGGTGAGAACCGGGTGCCGTTCTACGCGAACCTCGGCTGGCACGTGTTCGACGACGTCGTGGCGGACTACACGGCGTTCACGGCCGAGGGCGCCGGGCTGCCGATGACCGACCAGGGCGGCTGGATGGTGCTCCCCGTGGCGGAGCGGCTCGAGGATTGGCCGGCCGGCCCGATCTGGCTGAACGGCCAGCAGGTCTAGGCGGGACGACAGACGGGAGGCGCGGTGCGGGTTCGACCCGCACCGCGCCTCCCGTCTGGTGAGACCGGGGCTTACGCCTCGACCGCGACCTTCTCCGGGTCCTCGTTCGAACCGGGCGCGCTCGGCGCGACCGCCGCGCGCACGCGCGCGCCGAGGTCGGCGTCGACGTTCGTCCAGTAGGCGAACACCCGCTCGCGGAGGTCGTCGCGCGTCACCTTCGAGACGTGCCCGGCGATGTTGCCGACCAGGCGCTCACGCGCGGCGTCGTCGAGGACCTCGCGCACCAGGGTGCCGGCCTGACCGAAGTCGTCGTCCTCGGGGTGGAGGGTCGCGGCGGAGCGCTGCAACGCGCCGTCGGACTCCCAGCCGGGGGTCTCGTCGGTCGCGGCCGGGTCGGCGTGCGCACCGCCGAGCGAGTTCGGCGCGTACACCGGGACCTCGGACTGCTGGAAGTCGAAGCGCATCGCGCCGTCCTTCGAGTACGAGTGCACCTCGTTCTTCGGGGCGTTCACGGGCAGCTGCGCGTGGTTCGTGCCGACGCGGTAGCGGTGCGCGTCCGCGTAGCTGAAGATGCGCGCGAGGAGCATCTTGTCGGGGCTCGCCGCGATCCCGGGCACGAAGTTCGAGGGGGCGAAGGTCGCCTGCTCGATCTGCGCGAAGTAGTTCTCCGGGTTGCGGTTGAGCTCCATCGTGCCGACCTCGATGAGCGGGTAGTCCGCGTGCGGCCACACCTTCGTCAGGTCGAACGGGTTGAACCGGTACGACTCGGCGTCCGCGTAGGGCATGATCTGCACCTTGAGGGTCCAGCGCGGGAAGTCGCCACGCTCGATGGCCGCGTGCAGGTCACGGATGTGGAAGTCCGCGTCCTCACCGGCGATGCGGTCGGCGTCCTCCTGCGTCAGGGTCTTGTGGCCCTGCTCGGTCAGGAAGTGGTACTTGACCCAGAAGCGCTCGCCCGAGGCCGAGATCCACTGGTAGGTGTGCGAGCCGAAGCCGTCCATCTCGCGCCACGACGCCGGCAGACCGCGGTCGCCCATCAGCCACGTGACCTGGTGGGCCGACTCGGGCGACAGGGTCCAGAAGTCCCACTGCATGTCGTGGTCGCGCAGGTGCGAACCCGGCAGGCGCTTCTGCGAGCGGATGAAGTCCGGGAACTTGATGCCGTCGCGGATGAAGAACACGGGGGTGTTGTTGCCGACGAGGTCGTAGTTGCCGTCCTCGGTGTAGAACTTCAGCGCGAAGCCGCGCGGGTCGCGCCAGGTGTCCGGGGAGCCCTGCTCGCCGGCGACGGACGAGAAGCGGGCGAGCATCTCGGTCTGCTTGCCCGGCTGCAGGAACGCGGCACGGGTGTACCTGCTGATGTCCTGCGTGACGGTGAAGGTACCGAAGGCACCGCCGCCCTTGGCGTGGACGACCCGCTCCGGGACGCGCTCACGGTTGAACTGGGCGAGCTTCTCGACCAGGTAGTGGTCGTGCAGCGCGAGGGGCCCGTCGGCGCCGACACCCATGGAGTGCTGGTCGCTCGACACCGGCGCGCCGGAGTTGGTGGTCGTGGTGGGGGTGCCGGCTGGCTGGCCGGGCGTCGTGTTCTGGTCGGACACGGTTCCTCCTTGGGTGGAACGGTTGGTTCGGTCAGGGGTGCTCGGGTTGCTCGTGGTCCCGGTTCGGTGCCGGGAGCGGGAACGACTGCGGTCGTCCCCGGGTCGGGGTGTCGGCGGTCAGGCCGGGACGGCCACGGTGTCGTCGCGTTCGGCGGCGGCACACTGTTCGCAGATGCCCCAGTAGGTGACCTCGGCCGTGGTGACGGCGAAGCCGTGCGTCTCGGACGGGGTGAGGCAGGGCGCGTGGCCGACGGCGCAGTCGACGTCCTCGATCGCGCCGCACATCGTGCAGACGACGTGGTGGTGGTTGTCGCCGGTCCGCCGCTCGTACCGGGCGGGGCTGCCCGCGGGCTCGATGCGCCGGACCAGTCCGACGCCGGTCAGTGCCGCGAGGACGCCGTAGACCGCCTGGTGACTCGTGGTCGGCAGCTCGGCGGCGAGCGCGGTGACGATGTCGTCTGCGGTCGCGTGCGGCATGGTCTCCGTCGCGCGGAGGACCGCCAGGCGTGGTGTCGTGACCCGGAGACCGGAGGCGCGGAGCAGGTCGGCGTCGACGTCCATGCTGAGCCTTTCTTTTGCAGAGATCAAGACAACACCGCCACTGTACACCAGGCGATCCGATGGTCGAGCGCGAACGGTGGGTCATGACAGATGCACCACAGTCACCCCCGTCCCCGCTGCACTCCCCGCCCGCCTCGTCGCCGAGGCCGCGGGGACCTTCCTGCTCGTGTTCGCCCTCGTCGGCGCCGCGACCTCCACCGCCGTGTTCCCCGACGAGCACAACACGCTCGGGATCGGGCTGCTCGGGGTCGCGCTCACCCTCGGCCTCGTGGTGATGATCGGCGCGAGTGCGTTCGGTCCCGTCAGTGGCGGCCACTTCAACCCCGCGGTGACGATCGGCCTCGCGGTCGCCGGCCGGCACCGGTGGGCGGACGTCGTCCCGTACCTCGTCGCCCAGTTCGTCGGCGGCACGGCCGGGGCTGCCGTCCTCGTCCTGTTCGCCGAACTCGGACCGGCCACCGCCCTGCAGAGCATGCTCGACGGCGGCTTCGCCTCGAACGGCTTCGACGCGCAGAGTCCCGGCGGTTCCACCCTGCTCGGCGTCGCCCTCGCCGAGACGATCGCGACGGCCGTCCTCGTGACGGTGATCCTCCGCGTGACCGGAGCCCGCGGGAGCGCGGTCCCGGCGCCCGTGGTCATCGGCGCGACCCTCACGGTCCTGCTGCTCACGCTCATCCCGGTCTCGAACGCGTCGCTGAACCCGGCGCGATCGTTCGCCACCGCGGTCTTCGCGGGGCCGGACTGGCTCGCGCAGTGGTGGGTGTTCCTGGTCTTCCCCGTGCTCGGCGCCGTCGTCGCGGGTGCGATCGGTCGGATCGGTCGGATCGTGCGGACGTCACGCGCGGACGACGCGACGGTCGAGCCCGACGCACCGCGGGCCTGAGCCGACCCGGGGCGCGGGCGGGCCGGGCGATCGGCTCGACCCGCGCCTTCCGGCCTTCGTCCGCACCGGCGCGACGTGCCGGACGCATGTCGGACGCATGCCCCTGGCGGAATACGATGTGTCACGATCCGGTCGCGATCGGCTGGAACGACGCTGGGAGGGCGGGAACCCGCGCTACCGTCCCGACATGTCCATGCAGCAGGGCCTGCCGCAGCAGGCGCACAGCGCTCAGGACGTCCGGGGGATCATCGCGCAGCGGGACCTGGTCGTCGACCTCATCCGGACGGCCTGCGTCGTCCTCGTCGTCTTCGTGCACGTCACGATGGTCGGTGTCGCCGCGGGGGCGGACGGCATCGCGGTGACGAGTCCGCTCCAGGAACTCCCCTGGTACGTCGCCGCGACCTGGATCGGCCAGGTGATGCCGCTCTTCTTCGTGGTCGGCGGCTTCGCCAGCGCCGTGGGGTGGCGTTCCACGGTCGCGCGCGGCGGCGGCGCACGGGACTTCGTGGCGACGCGGCTCGTGCGGCTCTTCCGGCCGGCGATCCCGCTCTTCGCGGTGCTCGCGCTCGGCCTGGGCGTCGCCACGCTGCTCGGCACGCCGCCGGGGCTCCTCGCCGAGGTCGCGTTCGGCATCGGCTCCCCGCTCTGGTTCCTCGCCGCGTACGGGATCACCCAGTGCTGCGTGCCGGTCATGATGCGACTCCACGAACGCGCTCCGTGGCGCACGCTCGGCGCACTGCTCGTGCTCGCCGCGGCCGTCGACGGCGTGCGGTTCGCCAGCGGGACGGCAGCGGTCGGTCTCCTCAACCTCGGCCCGGTGTGGCTCTTCGCGCAGCAGCTCGGCTTCCTCTGGGCCGACGGCTGGTTCGCCCGACGATCGCGGGTGCTGCTCGTCGCCGTCGCCGCGGCCGGGTACGGCGTGCTCGTGCCCCTGACGTCGATCGGGCTCTGGGCTCCGGACATGCTGCAGGACCTCAACCCGCCGATGCTCCCGCTCGCCGTGCTGGCCATCGCCCAGGCCTGCCTCGTGCAGGTCGTACACGCCCCGCTCACCCGGCTGATGCGCACCCGCGCGGCCCAGGGCGCCGTCTTCCTGCTCGGCCGGGACGGGATGACGATCTACCTCTGGCACCTGCCGCTGTTCATCGCGCTGAACGGGGTCGCCCTGCTCGTCGGCGTTCCGTTCCCGGCGCCGGGGTCGCCGACGTGGTGGGCGACCCGTGGGGTGGCCCTCGTCGTCCTCCTCGCGGTCGCCCTCGGCACCGCCCGGGCGCTGCGCCGGTTCGACCGGCCGCTCCCCCGGCTGGTCCCCGGCACCGATCGCCCGGCCTGGCCCGTACTCGCCGTCGCGGCGCTCTGCACGATCGGGCCCGCCTTCGCGGTGATGCAGCTGCACCTGTCGTTCGGGGTCGCCCTGCTCGGTGCACTGGCCGTGCCGCTCGGGGTCCGGCTCCTGACGAGGACCGTGCCGACCCGGAGCACCGCCCGGATCTGAACCGGTTCTCACCGGCAGGGGCTGCTCCGGGGCGCGTGCCGGGCGGAGGATTGTGGTCGGCCGCACGATCCTCGAGGAGGCACCCCACGCCGTCGACACCCGAGTTCTGGAGCACGTGGCACCTCGACCCGCTCGCGGCCGTCCTCATCGCCGTGGCCGCGATCACCTACGGCTGGTGGGTCGTCGGTGCCGCCAGGCGGGGCACCCGGTGGCCGTGGTGGCGGACGCTCGCCTTCGTCGGGGCGCTCGTCCTGTTCGGCATCCTGCAGTTCGGGATCGTCGGCATCCACGACCAGGACCTCCGGTGGGCGTTCGTGCTGCGGTTGGCCCTGCTCTTCTTCGCGGTCCCCACCTTCGCCGCGTTCGCCGCGCCCGTCTCGTTGCTCCGCTCGGGAGGCCCGGCTCGCCTCGCGCACGCAGCCTCCGCAGCGCTCGCATCGCGTCCGGCACGGGTCCTCGGCAACGCGGTCGTCTCGCCGCTGATCGCCCTCGCGCTGTTCTGCGTGCTGCTCACCCCGTTCTCGGCGACGATCCGCGAGTCCCCGGTCTGGGCGACGGCGATCACGGTGTTCGTGCCGATGCTCGGGTTCGCCCTGCTGACCCCGCTGTCCGAGCCGGGGATCCTCCGCTCGTCGACGTTCGTCACGATGGAGTTCCTGCTCGCGTTCGTCGAGCTCATGGCGGACGCGATCCCGGGCATCGTGCTCCGGATCACGAACCACGTGCTCGACGGGTCGGTCACGGCGGCGGTCGGGCAGCCGTGGTTCCCGTCGCCCCTGCGCGACCAGCACCTCGCCGGGGACCTGCTGTGGTTCATCGCCGAGGTCGCGGACGTGCCGGTGCTCATCTCGCTGTTCATCCGGTGGCAGCGGTCCGACCGCCGCGAGGCCCGCACCGTCGACGCCCTCACCGACGAGGAGATGGCGGAGCTCACCCGGGCGCACCTGCAGCGCCGCGGGTGACGCGGTGCGGTGTCGGGCTGCCGACTCGGAACGACATCGCCGATGTCGTACGACGACGACAATGTCGCTGCCGCGCGGCCGCAACCGTTGCACGCGCGCACCGACAACACCGCCGATGTCGTACGACGACGACGATGTCGTTCCGCGGCGCACCGGCCCGCGCCCCGCACGCGACGGAGCCCCGCGCCGCACGAGTGCGACACGGGGCTCCGAGGCTCCGGACTGGCTCGGACTAGGCGTCGGCGTGCCGCCCGTGGTGGTCGGTCGCGGCGAGCTCGGCCTCGGCGGTCTCCGGCGCGGGCGCCGCGGCATGGACACCGTGACGCTGCTCGGACCCCACCACGCTGCCGTCGGACGCAGACGCGGGCGACCCGTCGGACGTGCCGCCGGTCTGCTGCCACGCCACGGTCTGCTTCGGCTTCGCCAGGAACAGCGCGGCGACGATCCCGATGCCGAGCACCACGGCCGGCAGCACGAGCGACTGTCCCATCGCGGTGGCGAACGGCTGCTGCAGGAACTCCGGGAGCTTCCCGACCTGCTGCTCCGCACCGCCGGCGCTCGTGCCGCCGGTGGACGCCGGGAAGTTGGCCGTGATCCGCGCCTCGATCAGCGCCGCGATGCCGGCCGAGCCGAGGACGGCACCGATCTGCCGCGTGGTGTTGTAGACGCCCGAGCCGGCGCCGGCGAGCTTCGGCGGCAGGTTGCGCGTCGCGGAGACCGAGAGCGGCCCCCACATGCAGGCGTTCGCGAGGCCGAGGAGCGTCGACGGCAGGAGCACCCAGCCCCAGTCGGCACCCGAGGCCAGGAGCGCCCCGAACCAGAACAGCGCGCCGGAGAAGCAGGCGAGGCCGAACGCCGCGACCCAGCGGAGGCTCCACCGGTTGAGGTTCTTGCCGACGAGCGGGGCGAGGCCGGCCGAGAGCACGGCCTGGGGGACGAGGAGCAGCGCCGCCTGGGTCGGGCTGAACGTCAGCACGTCCTGCGCCCAGAGCATGATCGGCAGGGCGAACGACGAGATGGCGACGCCGACCGCGGTGATGGCGATGTTCGCGAGCGTGAAGTTGCGGTCCTTGAAGAGGCCGAGCGGCAGGAGCGGCTCACCCTTCTGCACGCCCTGCCACACCACGAAGGCGATGAGCACGACGATGCCGGCGATGATGAGCGACCAGACCGAGATCGGGCCGGTGATGGTCCCCCAGTCGTAGGTCTCGCCTTCCTGGATGCCGAAGACGAGCAGGAACATGCCGACGGCGCTCAGGACGATGCCGAGGGTGTCGAAGCGGTGCCCGTGCCGGTCGAACGACGGGACGAAGCGCTGCGCGAGCACGAACGCGACCACACCGACCGGGACGTTGACGAAGAAGATCCACTCCCAGCCGAAGCCGTCGACGAGCAGGCCGCCCACGATCGGCCCGACGAGCGAGGCGACACCGGCGACGGCACCCCAGAGGCCCATCGCCGCGCCGCGGTTCTGCGGCGGGAAGATGCGCGTGATCACGGCCATCGTCTGCGGCGTCATCATCGCCGCGCCGAGCCCCTGGACCACACGGGCCACGATGAGCACCTCGATCGAGCCGGCGAGCCCGCACCAGAGGCTCGAGAGCGTGAACACCACGAGCCCGATCTGGTACATGACCTTCGGGCCGAAGCGGTCACCGAGCCGGCCGGTGATGAGGAGCGGCACGGCGTAGGCGAGCAGGTAGGCGCTCGTCACCCAGATGACGGAGTTGATGCTGGCGTCGAGCTTCGCGGCGATGGTCGGCGTCGCGACGGACACGATCGTCGAGTCGACGAGGATCATGAAGAAGCCGACGACGAGGGCCCAGAGGGCCGGCCACGGCTTCTTCTCGGTGGTGGTCGAGACGGAGGTCATCGAGTGGGTTCCTTGCTGTTCGTGGTGGTGCCTGTGTCGGTGGGGACGGCCGGGCCGTCCCAGGGGATGTCGCCGCTCGCGATCCGGTCGGCCGCGGCGTCGAGCCACTCGATCTGCGCGGTGAGCATGGCACGGACGTACGACACGTCCAGCCAGAAGCGGTCCGCGAGACGCTTGGCCTGGAGGCCCGTGGCGGCTTCGTCGTACTGCTCGCGTTCCGTCCGGAGTGCGCGGGCGCGGGCGCGCAGGGCGGTCGCCGCGTCCTCGGCGCTCAGGTTGTCGACGTGCGAGACCGCGAGTTGGAACTCCGGGTACTCGTCGGCGGGCTCGGCGATCATGCGGCGGAGGCCGTCCTCGAGCGCGGTGCGCCCGTGGTCGGTGATCGCGTAGGTGGTGCGTTCCGGTCGGTTGCCCTCCCGCGCGGTGCCGAGCGCCTCGGCGTAGCCGAGGTCCACCAGGCGACCGATCTGGTGGTAGAGCGTGCCGGGTCGGACCTTGACGTTCTGGTCCTCGCGACGCTGCAGCATCGTCTGGAACATCTCGTAGGGGTGCATGGGTGACTCCGCGAGGAGCCCGAGCGCGGCGAACGCGAGGGGCGTGAGCGACGCCATCCGTGCCTCCTGGACTGGTCCGTTCCGATTATTCCAAGTGGAATGTACGCCTTCGAACAACCGGGCGCAAGCGCGTCCGACGCGCCGCGCGCGCCCCGTAGACTGTTCGCGTCCCACCCATCCCCGAAGTGCTGGAGTGAACACGTGCCAACGATCGTCGTCGAGGTCATGCCGAAGGCCGAGATCCTCGACCCCCAGGGCAAGGCGGTGGGCAACGCCCTCGCCCGTCTCGGCAAGGCAGACCTGACCAACGTCCGCATCGGCAAGCGCTTCGAGGTGGCCGTCGACGGCCCGGTCGACGAGCAGAAGCTGGCCGAGGTCCGCGAGATCGCCGCCGACGTCTTCTCCAACGCCGTCATCGAGGACGTCGTGTCCGTGACGGTCGAAGGCGAGTGACACCGGTGCGCATCGGCGTCATCACGTTCCCCGGGCTCGCTCGACGACCGCGACGCCCAGCGCGCGGTCCGTCTCGCCGGCGCCGACCCCGTCGCGCTCTGGCACGGCGACCACGACCTGCAGGGCGTCGACGCGATCGTCCTCCCCGGCGGGTTCTCCTACGGCGACTACCTGCGTGCCGGTGCGATCGCGGCGAAGGCCCCGATCATGGCCGAGGTCATCGACGCCGCCGGCAAGGGGATGCCCGTGCTCGGCATCTGCAACGGCTTCCAGATGCTCGCCGAAGCACGACTGGTCCCGGGCGCGCACACCCGCAACGCACACCAGCAGTTCATCCGGCGCGACCAGAAGCTCCGCGTCGAGACCACCGCCACGGCGTGGACGAGCGGCTTCACGGCCCAGCAGGAGATCACCATCCCGCTGAAGAACGCCGACGGCCGCTTCGTCGCGGACGCCGACGAGATCAAGCGCATCGAGGACAACGGCCAGGTCGTGTTCCGCTACGTCGGCGTGAACCCGAACGGGTCGATCGACGACATCGCGGGCGTCTCCAACGGGCGCGGCAACGTCGTCGGCCTGATGCCGCACCCCGAGCACGCGACGGAGCCCGGGTTCGGCCCGGACACACCCGCGGCGATGGCCTCCGGCACGGACGGCCTCACCTTCTTCACCTCCGTGATCGAGTCGACGCTCGTCAAGTGACGACCACGCCGACGAACACGACTCCAGTGACAGGGAACGACACCACCGTGACGACACACGTCCGCCCGAAGCCCGACACCGTCCAGGACGCCGCAGCCACGCCCGACAAGGAGCAGCCGTACGAGGCGCTCGGGCTGAAGGCCGACGAGTACGCGAAGATCCGCGAGATCCTCGGCCGCCGCCCCACCTCGGGCGAGCTGGCGATGTACTCCGTGATGTGGTCCGAGCACTGCTCGTACAAGTCCTCGAAGAACTACCTCCGGCAGTTCGGCAAGAAGGTCACGCCGGAGATGACGAAGAACCTCATGGTCGGCATGGGCGAGAACGCCGGTGTCATCGACGTCGGCAACGGCTGGGCGGTGACCTTCAAGGTCGAGTCGCACAACCACCCGTCCTACGTCGAGCCGTACCAGGGCGCCGCGACCGGTGTCGGCGGCATCGTCCGCGACATCATCTCGATGGGTGCCCGCCCGGTCGCCGTGATGGACCAGCTCCGCTTCGGCGCGATCGACCACGAGGACACGCAGCGCGTCGTCCACGGTGTGGTCGGCGGCATCTCGTTCTACGGCAACTGCCTCGGTCTGCCGAACATCGGCGGCGAGACCTACTTCGACCCGGTGTACCAGGGCAACCCGCTGGTGAACGCCCTCGCGGTCGGGGTCCTCCGCCACGAGGACCTGCACCTCGCGAACGCCTCGGGTGCCGGCAACAAGGTCGTGCTCTTCGGTGCCCGCACCGGTGGCGACGGCATCGGCGGCGCGTCGATCCTGGCGTCCGACACCTTCACCGAGGGCGGCCCGACCAAGCGTCCCGCCGTCCAGGTCGGCGACCCCTTCGCCGAGAAGGTGCTCATCGAGTGCTGCCTCGAGCTGTTCCAGAAGGAACTCGTCGAGGGCATCCAGGACCTCGGTGCCGCCGGCATCTCGTGCGCCACGAGCGAGCTCGCGTCGAACGGCGACGGCGGCATGCACATCTCGCTCGACGACGTCCTGCTGCGCGACCCCACGCTCACCGCCGAGGAGATCCTCATGTCGGAGAGCCAGGAGCGCATGATGGCGGTCGTCCGCCCCGAGAAGCTCGACGAGTTCCTCAGCGTCGTCGGCAAGTGGGAGGTCGAGACCAGCGTCCTCGGCGAGGTCACCGGCACCGGCCGGCTCGTCATTGACTGGCAGGGCCAGGAGATCGTGAACGTCGACCCGCGCACGGTCGCCGTCGACGGCCCGGTCTACGACCGCCCTGTGGCCTACCCGACCTGGATCGACGCGCTGCAGGCCGACTCGGCTGCATCGCTCGACCGCCCGGCCGACGGCCCCGCCCTCAAGGCGCAGTTCCTGCAGCTGCTCGGCTCCCCGAACCTGGCGTCGAAGAACTGGGTGACGAACCAGTACGACACCTACGTGCTCGGCAACACGGCGCTCTCCTTCCCCGACGACGGCGGCATGATCCGCGTCGACGAGGAGACCGGGCTCGGCGTCACGATCGCCACCGACGCGAACGGCCGCTACTGCCAGCTCGACCCGAAGCAGGGCGCCCGGCTGGCCCTCGCCGAGGCGTACCGGAACGTCGCCGTCACCGGTGCCGTCCCGGCCGCCGTGACCGACTGCCTGAACTTCGGCTCCCCCGAGAACCCCGAGGTCATGTGGCAGTTCTCCGAAGCGGTCGAGGGCCTCGCCGACGGCTGCATGGAGCTCGGGATCCCGGTCACGGGCGGCAACGTGTCGTTCTACAACCAGACCGGCACCACCCCGATCCACCCGACCCCGGTCGTCGGTGTCCTCGGCGTCATCGAGGACGTGGCGCTGCGCGTGCCCTCCGGCTGGCAGGACGACGGCCACAACATCTACCTGCTCGGCACCACGTCGCTCGAGCTCGACGGGTCGGCCTGGGCCGGCACCGTGCACGGGCACCTCGGTGGCCGTCCGCCGGCGGTCGACCTCGAACGTGAGAAGGCCCTCGCGGACCTCCTGCACGCCGCGGCGAACGAGCAGCTGCTCACGAGCGCCCACGACCTGGCGGACGGCGGCCTCGGCCAGACCCTCGCCGAGTCGGTGCTCCGGTTCGGGCTCGGTGCCCGCGTCGTGCTCGACGAGCTCGAGGCCCGCGACGGCGTCGACACCGCCACCGCACTGTTCTCCGAGTCGACCGGCCGCGTCATCGTGACCGTCCGGCGCGAGGACGACGTGCGCTTCCAGGGCCTCTGCGACGGCCGCGGCTTCCCGGTGCTCCGCATCGGTGTCACGGACGCCACGAGCGGGTCGCTCGAAGTCCAGGGTGCGTTCGAGGCGACGATCGACGAGCTGCGCGGCACCCACGGCGCCACGCTCCCGAGCCGCTTCGGGGACGTCATCGTCGAGGACGTGACCGAGGGCTACGTCGGTCGGGGTCCGCTCGACGACCACGGCTCGTTCTCGCCGCGGACCGACTCCTGAACGGGCCGGGCCGGAGCGCCACGACGACGGGCACCGACTGATGCCCGTCGTCACCCTGCCGTTCCGTGGACTCGTCGATCGCTTCGGCCCCGTGCCGGAGGGCATCGAGCTCGACGTGTGGGACGTCGAGGCACCGTACGGACGCCCCGACGACGTGGCCATCGCGTTCCTGCCGTTCTACTTCGGTGGGCGGCACCGGTGGCAGTACGTGCACGACCTGCCGAACCTGCGGCTCCTGCAGCTGCCGAGCGCCGGGTACGAGCACGCCGTCCCGCACGTCCCCGGCCACGCGCAGCTCGCGAACGGCCGCGGCATCCACGACGACGAGACCGCCGAACTCGCGGTGGGGCTCGCGCTGACGTCACTGCGCGAGCTCGGGGCGTTCCAGGCCGACCGTGCGAACGGCGTCTGGGACGCCCGGACCACCCGGTCCCTCGCCGACCGTCGCGTGACCGTGGTCGGCTACGGCGCGATCGGGTCGGCCATCGCGACCCGCTTCGAGGCGTTCCGCACCGAGGTAACCGTGGTGGCGCGGACCGCGCGTGAGCAGGACGGCCGGCAGGTCCACGCGTTCGGCGAGCTCCCGGAGCTCGCTGCGACCACCGACGTCCTGGTGCTCATCGCCCCGCTGACGGACGAGACCGAACGGCTGGTGGACGCCGACCTGCTCGCCGCGCTGCCCGACGGCGCCCTCGTGGTGAACGTCGCCCGCGGCAAGGTCGTCGACACCGATGCCCTCGTCGCCGAGCTGCGGTCCGGACGGCTCTCGGCAGCGCTCGACGTCACCGATCCCGAACCGCTGCCGGACGGGCACCCGCTCTGGACGACGCCGAACACGGTCCTGACGCCGCACGTCGGCGGCAACACGGACCTCAGCGTGCCGCGGTCGATCGAGCTGATGCGTCGTCAGGTGGCCGCGTTGGCCGAGGGCCGACCGTTCGAGAACGTCATCGAGTCCTGACCGCCCGGCCGGCCGGTCAGTCGGTCGGCAGCGCCATCCCGAGGCTCGGTGCCACGTCGTCGAAGCCGAGCGATCGGTAGAGCCGCTGCCCGGGCGGGTCGCCGACGAGGGTGACGTACGCGCCACGGGGCGCCCGGGAGCGGACGTCCGCGACGAGCCAGGCGACCACCGCACGACCGATCCCCCGGCGTTGGTGGGCCGGGTCGGTCGCGATGTCGGCGATGTGGAAGTACCAGCCGCCGTCGCCGATCGTCCGGCCCATCGCGACGGGCCGCCCGTCGGGATCGAGGACGTGGCAGGCGGACCAGCTGCCGGCGATCGCTCCGGCGCCCTGGTCGGCGTTCTTCGGCGTCAGGCCGGAGTCACGGCGTAGCCGGAGGTAGTCGTCGAGG
Organism: Curtobacterium sp. SORGH_AS_0776; assembly: GCF_031453355.1. NCBI lineage: Bacteria > Bacillati > Actinomycetota > Actinomycetes > Micrococcales > Microbacteriaceae > Curtobacterium > Curtobacterium sp. SORGH_AS_0776. The sequence continues at coordinate 1,304,516 of NZ_JAVIYU010000001.1, read as the reverse complement.
GGAGGCGGGCCGGGGACGAGGGTGTAGGACGCGTCCATGGGGTCAGTCTCAGACCGGCACGACGACCGGGACGACGCACGCCGGCGTGCCGACCGCGATCTGCGCGACGGCCTCGCCCGGGACACCGTCCTCGCCGAGGGGCAGGACCGCGATGGCGTCGGACATCTGGTTCGCCACGAGGAGGAAGCCGGGCACCCGTGCGAAGTGCCGGGGCCACACCCCACCGGAGGACGCCGAGCCCACGAGCGACAGCCCGCCGTCGGATGCGTCGAGCACCACCACGAGGTCGCGCCCGCGCACCGCGACGTACGCGCGCCCGGCGTCGTCGACCTCGATGTGGCTGAGGAGCGACTCGCCGACCTCACCGGTGAAGGTCGCCGCGGAGGCCACCGACACGAACGACCCCGAGCCGTCGCGGCGGAGGCGGTGGACCCGGCCGTCGAGCTCACCGGCCACGATGAGGTCGCCCTCGTACCAGGCGAGGTGCCGCGGTCCGACACCCGGGGTGACGTGGTGGACGCGGACCTGCTCGATGCTCGGGGCGTCCGTGATCCGGAACTCGTGCAGGGCGTCGCCGCCGAGGTCCGCCACGAGCACGGTGCCGTCCGGCGTCGCCGTCGACTGGTGGGCGTGCGGGCCCTCTTGCCGGTCCTCGACGGGGCCGGTGGCGTCGGGGAGGACCTCGGTGACGAGCGCCGACGCGGGCACCGTCACCTGGTCGTCGCTGCCGTGCGCGCCGATCAGCCCGTCGCTGCCGAGCACCGACGCGGCGTGCGACTCCGCTGCGGCGAGCGAGACCGCCGTGACGGTGCCGGAGACGTAGTTGGTGACGACGAGCGCACCGGACGGGTCGACGCGCACGTGGCACGGGGCGTCGCCGCCGGCCGGAGCGTCCCAGAGGTGCTCGAGCGACGAGCCGCCCAGGCGGAAGGCCGAGACACCGCCGTCGGCCGTCTCGGACACGGCGTAGACCCGGTCACCGGAGACGGCCAGGAACGACGGGTCGTCGATGACCGCGACGGTGCGAGCCGTCGGCGCGCCGCCGTCCGCACCCCCGACCGGTCCGCCGGGGACGATCGAGATGCCCGTCGCGTTCCCGCCGCCGGTGGCCGTGTACGAGCCGACGAGCAGCGTCGGGAGCGCGTCGCTCACTCGTCGCCGCCGGCGATCTGCTCGTGGTGGTGGATGACCTCGGCGACGATGAAGTTCAGGAACTTCTCCGCGAAGGCGGGGTCGAGGTGCGACTCGGCGGCGAGGGAGCGGAGTCGTGCGACCTGGATCTGCTCGCGCCCCGGGTCGGCCGCCGGCATCCCCGCTGCTGCCTTGAGGTAACCGACCCGCTGGGTGTACTTGAAGCGCTCAGCGAGCATGTGGATGACCGCGGCGTCGATGTTGTCGATGCTCTGGCGGATGCTGGCCAGTTCGGCGACGGCCGCCGGGTCGTACTGGGGCGTGGTGTCGTCGTCGCTCATGCCCCGAGCCTAACGGCCGCGACCGCTCGGCAGGTGTCGGTTACGTCGGCGGCCGGCGACCGGAACCTGAGCGGGACCTGAGCACGCCTTCGGAACTGCGAGAATGGGGACCATGTCGGTCCTGCTCGTGATCTCGTGCGTGTTCGCGGTCCTCGCGGGCCTCGTGCACGTGTACATCTTCTTCCTCGAGTCCGTCGCGTGGACGAGTCCCCGCGTGCGGAAGATCTTCGGCCTGTCGTCCGAGACCGAGGTCCAGGCCACCCGCTCGATGGCGTTCAACCAGGGCTTCTACAACCTGTTCCTCGCGATCGGCGCGATCCTCGGTGTGGTGCTCGCCGTCACGGGCAACGGGGCCACCGGGTGGACGCTCGTGGTGTTCTCGACGGCGTCGATGCTCGGTGCCGCCGTGGTCCTGCTCGGGACGGGTCGCCGGTACCTCAACTCCGCGTTCGTGCAGGGGTCGTTCCCGCTGATCGCTCTGCTCTTCGCGTTCCTCGGTTCGACGTTCGGCGCCTGACCGCAGCGCCCCGACGGGCCGGACGCCGGCTCGCGACGCGACCACAGGACGACGGGAGGCGCGGTGCCAGCTGGCACCGCGCCTCCCGTCGTTCCGCGTCGGCGTCAGCGTCAGCCGAGCTTCGCCTGGAACTCGTCCGGCAGCTTCTCGAGCGCCCACTCGATCGCGGCGGTGGTCCCCATCGAGAACGCCGACGACACGTCCGGGTCGTCGAACACGATGGCGTGCCCGGCCTCGACCGACGGCACCTTCTGGAAGAGCGGGTCGGACTCGGCCTCGGACGCCTCGACGTAGATCGGCAGGATCAGCGTGAGGTCGGCGTCCAGCAGGTCGAGGTTCTCGTCCGACAGGTGCACCGAGAACGCCTTGCCGGCCTGCTCGTCGATCGCCTTCGGGATCGTGAAGCCGAGGTTCCGCATGAACGTCGAGCGGCTGTCCGTCGAGGCGTAGGCCCCGAAGCCCTCGGAGGTGTAGGCACCGACGACCGCCGACTTGCCCTCGAAGTCCGGGTGCGCCTTGCGGGCGGCGGCGTAGGCGTCGTCGAGGCCGGCGAGGAGCTTCTTGCCCGCGGCCTCCTTGCCGAGCGCCTTCGCGATCATCGTGGTCTGCTGCTCGGTCGACGCGAGGTAGTTCTCGCCGCCCTTCGGGATCGCCACGGTGGGCGCGATCGCGGAGAGCTTCGCGTAGCGGTCCTTGTCACCCGACGACTTCACGTCGAGGATCACGTCGGGCTTGAGCTTGAGGATGTCCTCGTAGCTCGGCTCGAGCGTCTGGATGATCTTCGGCGACTTCGTGTACGCGCCCTTGAGCCACGGCCCGACGCCGTCGCCACCGAACGCGAGCCAGTCGCTCGCGCCGACCGGCTGCACGCCGAGTTCGAGCGCGGTCTCGGCGTCGCCCCAGCCGAGGGCGACGACGCGCTTCGGCTGCGAGTCGATCTTCGTGGTGCCGAGGGCGGTGGTGATGGACACCGGGAACTGGCCGTCGGCGGACGTGGTCGCGGCGTCGTCGGACGACGAACCGGAGCCGGAGGCGCACCCGGCGAGGACGAGGGACGCTGCGACGACGGCGCCGGCAGCGGCGAGCGCTCGGCGGAAGCGGGAGGGAGTTCGGATCACGAAGGTAAGCCTAACCTAAGCGCTCGGCGCGGAACACGCCTGGATAGGCTGGCGGGGACATGTACTCCGACCCCTCCCGGACCCGCCTCGCGGTGCTCGGCTCCCCCATCGCCCACTCCCTCTCCCCCACGCTGCACGCAGCGGCCTACGACGTGCTCGGGGTGCCGTTCACGTACGGGAGGCACGAGGTCGCGTCCGGCGGACTGGACGCGTTCGTCGCGGGGCTGGGTCCCGATTGGCGCGGCCTGAGCCTGACCATGCCGCTCAAGCGCGAGGTCCTGCCGATGCTCGACCGGACGACCCCGCTCGTCGACGAGCTCGGCGTCGCGAACACCATCGCGTTCCGCACGGTCGGCGACACCGTCCTGCGGTCCGGCGCGAACACCGACGTCGAGGGGATCGTGCGCCCGGTCGAGGCGCTCGGACACCTCCCCGGCGAGGCGACCGTCCTCGGCGGCGGTGCGACCGCGGCGAGCGCCCTCACCGCGGCCGTGCGGCTCGGGGCGTCGCTCGTGCGGGTGTTCCTCCGCGACACCGCGAAGGCCGGACACCTCGTCGACCTGGCTGTGCGGCTCGGGGTCTCGCTCGAGGTGCTCCCGCTGACCGAGCTGCCGGGGAGCCGTCACGGGTTCGTCGTCTCGACGCTGCCCGGGGGTGCGGCGGACACGCTCGACCTCGTGCCGTCGGGGCCGGACGCGGTGCTCTTCGACGTGGCCTACGAGCCCTGGCCGACCGCCGTCGCCACGCGGTGGGCGGGCGCCGGCGGGCGCGTGCTGAACGGGCTCGACATGCTCGCCGAGCAGGCCCTCGGGCAGATCCGGTTCTTCCTGAGCGGTGACCAGGACGAGCTCCTGCCGGCCGAGGCCGACGTGCGGAGGGCGATGCGCGCCTCCGTGGGCCTGCCGGAGACCATCGGGGCCTGAGCCTCGGTCAGCGTCGAGCTCGTGCCTCGGCGTCGAGCAACGCGACCGAGACGTCCCAGAGCCGCTCGGCGGCGGCCGGGTCGAGCGCCCACGGGAGCACGCCGTGCAGCCCGTCGGTGATGCGGTCGACGACGGCGGCCTCGTGGCAGTCCTCGAAGTACCGGCCGCTCACGCCGTCGAGCTCCGGAGCGGTGGCGAGGAGCACCGACGTCGCCGCGCCCTGCTCCGGGGACTTGACGACGTCCGCCGCGGAGACCTTCGTCGCCGCGAGCACCTCCGGGTCCCAGTGCTTCTGCAGCCCCGTCCAGATCCCTCCGGGCATGCACGCGTTCGCCGTGATCCCGTCGGCGGCCCATCGTCGACCGACCTCGACGGCGAAGAGCACGTTGGCGGTCTTGGACTGGGCGTAGGCGAGCCCGGGCTCGTACGGGCGACGCCGGAAGAACAGGTCGTCGAACACGACCGGCGAGCTGCCGTGCCCGCTCGACGACAGCGAGACGATCCGCGCCCCGGACGCCGCGGCGAGCGCCTCGTGCAGCCCGAGGGCCAGCGCGAAGTGCCCGAGGTGGTTCGTGGCGAACTGCGTCTCCCACCCGGCCGACGTGTACGACTCCGGGCTGTCCATCACCCCGGCGTTGGCGACCAGGACGTCGAGGGGCCCGGACCACGACGCCGCGAACGCTTCCACGGACGCCGGGCGGTCGAGGTGGAGCTCGGCGACGTCGGGTGCCGTGCGCCCGGTGGTGCGGGCGATGTCCGCCGCGACCCGCTGTCCGGCCCCGACGTCGCGGACCGCCAGGGTCACGGTCGCGCCGGCCCCGGCGAGCGCTCGGGCCGTCTCGACGCCGATGCCCGAGGCGGCACCGGTCACGACGGCGGTCCGTCCTCGGAGGTCGAGCCCCGCCACGACCTCGGCGGCGGTGGTGCGGGCGCCGAAGGCGGCGAGGTCACGGTCCGGCACGGTGTGCTCCTGTCTGCGGACGGAGGCGCTCAGGACACGGTGCCGTCCACGTAGGACCACCGGCCGTGCTCGCGCACGAAGTCGCTCGTCTCCTCGAGTGTGCCCCGCTCGTCGTCGGTGCGCCACCACGCGCGGAAGGCGACGGTGCCGCGGGAGTCGAACGGGCCGCCGGACTCCGTCGACAGGACGTCCAGCCGCGTCCAGCGCTGGGCCGGGTCGAGCTCGAGGCTCGCCGGGCGGGTGCGCGGGTGCCACGTCTGCAGCAGGTACTCGGGCAGGCCGAGGGCGAACGCGCTGAACCGCGACCGCATGAGCCGCTCGGCGGTCGGGGCCGCGGCGCCCGCGTGCAGCGGGCCGCAGCACTCGCCGTAGGGGTTGCCGCTCAGGCAGGGGCAGCGCGACTCGTCGGTGACCACGGGCGGCACGCTAGTCGACGATCGACAGCGCGACCGTGATGTTGCCGCGGGTGGCGTTCGAGTAGGGGCAGATCTCGTGCGCGCGCTCGGCGAGACGCCGGCGCTGCTCGGGTCGGGCGGCCGGCGCGTACACGTCGAGCTCGACCGCGAGGCCGAAGCCCCCGTTGCCGGTGCCGCCGATGCCGACCTCGGCCGAGACCTCGGCGCCGGTCGTGTCGACGTCGAGCTCCCGGCCCGCGGCGTGGAGCGCCCCGAGGAAGCACGCGGCGTACCCGGCGGCGAAGAGCTGCTCGGGGTTCGTGCCCTCGCCGCTGCCGCCCATCTCCTTCGGCGGACGGGTGTCGAGGTCGAGGCGGTCGTCCTCGCTGCGCACGTGTCCGTCGCGGCCGCCTCCGGTGGCGTGGGCGGCGGCGGTGTAGACGATGTCGAGACTCATGGCACGAGCGCATCGTGCGTTCCTGGACGACCGCTGGAGCGGGGCGCAACGGCGGGCGGCGGCGGTCGGTCGATGAGGACGCGTCGGGCGTGTCCGGCCCCACCGCTGTCAGCTTCATGGAGTAGACGGAACCTCGTGTTCAGACTCGGGTGGCAGGTGCTGCGGGAGCGGATCGCCACGGTGGTCGATCCCGCACGCGCCCGTCGTGCCGTGTGGATCGCCGCCGCGTGCTCCGTGGTCGTGCTGGTCGGCGCCGTCGCGCTGCAGCTCGCGTTCGGCTGGGCCGGCACGGGGGTCCGACCGGTCGTGGTCATCGCGCTCGTGTCCCTCGGCCTCGGATCGATCGTGCTCTCCGCCTTCCGGACCGACCGTCCGCTCGACCCGGCAGCGACCATCAACGGGCGACAGGTCCGGCCGGACTGGCAGATGAGCGTGCGGTGGTCGGTGCAGCCCTACCTGGGCAGACGGCAACGGCCGGTGGCGCCCGAGGACCGCGCGGCCGTCCTGACCGACGTCGGACTCCTGCAGCGCGGGCTGGTCCGGCAGCTGACGCGGCTCACCCCGCTCCTCGGCGGGATCGCACTGCTCGGGATCGCGGCCTTCGCGCGCAGCGACGTGCGGCCGATCGCGCTGCTGTGGGCAGCGGTGTACGTCTGCACGCTGCCCGACCTCGTGGTGCGGCTCGGCCGCTCGGAGCGCGCGCGGCTCGCAGCCCTCGCGGTCGATCCGCCGGCCGGAGACGCCGATACGGGGAAGCACGGGGTCGACGGCTCGAAGGTGCGGCTGCCCGGTGACTGAGGCCCGCGAGCAGGAACCCCGGACCGTCTTCCGCACCGGGTGGCAGGTGTACCGCGAGCGGCTCCCCGAGCTCGTCGACCGGCGCCACCACCGCCGTGCTGTCCGCGTCGGGATCCTCGTCGCGGTCGTCGCGTTCGCCGGGCTGCTGCTCCTGGGGGCGTTCGTCGAGCGCCTCGACGGAGCCGTCCCGGTCGCTGCCGGGGTCGTCGTGGCGCTCCTGGTCGCCGCGGGCATCGGGTGCGTCGGTGCCGCCCTCACGCCGATCGGCCCCCGGGGATGGTCGCTCCCACCCGTGCCCGGCATCGGGTGGCGTACACAGGAGGCGATCGCCCGGTACTTCCGCCGCAACCCGCCGCCGGTCGCGCCGGAGCACCGCGACGCCGTGCTGCAGGGCATGCCGGCGACCCGCGACCTGCTCGTCCGAGCGGCGTACCGCTCGCTGTTCCTCACGGGCGGGTGGATCGGTATCGTCCTCGGCACCCTGGTGTTCGACGTGGCCTCGTCGGTGGGCAGCGACACCGTGATCCTGTTCCCGGGCGTCTGGCTGTTCTCCATCGTGGTCACGAGCGGCACGGGGGTCATCGGCATCCGGACGCTCGGGCGCCAGGAGCAACTCCGCGTCGAGGCCGAGGCGTTGCCGCCCGTGCCGCCCGCGCCGCGCCGAGGACGCCCCGACAGCCCGAGCGGCAGCAAGCTGGCCCTCCCGGGCGAGTGAGCGCGTGAGCGCGTGTCGGTGGCACCGGGCACACTGGGCGCATGTGTGGAAGGTTCGTCGTCTCCGACACCACGGCCGATCTGCTGCCGGAACTGATCGGTGAGCTCGCCGACCGGACCGAGCACGTCGACGAGGACACCGGCGTGGTCGGCACCGGCCTGGTCCCGAGCTGGAACGTCGCACCGACCGACCCGGTCTTCGCGGTCCGGCAGCGGCACGGGCAGCGCGAACTCCCGCAGATCAGCTGGGGGTTCGTGCCGAGCTGGGCGAAGGACTTCCAGAAGCAGCGCCCGAAGCCGATCAACGCCCGCATCGAGACCGTCGCGACGAGCGGCATGTTCAAGCGGGCGTTCGCGACGAACCGCTGCATCGTCCCCGCCCAGGGCTACTACGAGTGGGTCGTGCGCGAGGACGGCAAGGAACCGCACTTCGTCCACGAACCCGGCGGTGCCCTCGCGATGGCCGGCGTCGTGAGCGCGTGGCCCGACCCCACGAAGCCCGACGGCGACCCGGACAGGTGGCGGCTGTCCCTGGCGATCATCACGCGGGACGCCCACGTGGCCCCGGGCGAGGTGCACGACCGCATGCCGGCGTTCCTCACCCCGGACGGCTACGACGCCTGGTTGGACACCGAGCAGGGCGGCCTCGGACAGGACGACCTGCTCGCCCTGCTCGACCACGAGTCACTGACGGTCGCGGCGGGCCTCGAGCAGTACGAGGTCTCGCGTGCGGTGAACAGCGTCAGGAACGACGGGCCGCAGCTCATCGAGCGGGTCGCCTAGCCACCCCGCTCAGCAGACGTCGGACCCCGGCGTGGTCATCCCCACGGTCACGTCCGACAGGTCCTGGGTCCGCAGGGTCCCCAGCGGCCCGGCCGTCGTCACCCGGAGCCCGGTCAGGTGTCCGCCGCGCGCCAGGCTCCTCGAGCGCATCTCGGCGACGACCCGGACGTCGTGGTGCGGCGCGATCACCGTGCCGTCGGCGTCGAGGACCTGCGCGCCGTCGATGACGCTCGCGGTGTCGCCCATCAGTGCGCCCGTGCCGGATCCCCGGACCTTCTCCGCGAGGACGACGCGCACCGAGCGGAGCCCGGAGTCCCACGTCGCACGGACGCCCCGGAGCGTGACGGGCCGGTCGGACGGGTTCCGCAGGACGAACCCGGCGGACATCCGGGTCTCGTCACGTCCGGCCTCGTCGTCCGACCACCCGCCGCAGACGCCGCTCGCGCCCAGCGCGCGCAGCGGCGCGGGCGACGAGGCGACGACGACGAGCCCGGCGAGCAGGACGAGTGCCGCGACGGCGCACGTCGCCAGCACCGCGCGCGCAGACGGGCCCACTCGGTGCGGAATGGTCGCGTGCTCGTCCGACGTCATGGTCCCCCCGGTCCGGGCCGAGCGTCGGCCCACGTCGAGAGCATGACAGACAGGAGGCCCGGATCACGTCAGCCGATCGGCTGACGTGGTCCGGGCCCGCAGTCCAGAGCGTCAGGCGCCGTCGCGACGCACGTCCGGCAGGAGCACGTGGAGCCGCTCGGCGAGCCGCAGCTGGGCTTCCTCGAGCGACCGGAAGTCGCCGACGTACTGCCCGAAGGTGTCCGACACGAAGTAGTGCGCACCCTGGCGGTCGACGGTCCCGCCGTAGTAGCCGCCGTAGTTCGCCGCCCAGAGCCCCGTGTCGGGCCGCGACCAGAGGATGCGCGGGTGGACCGGCTCCTCGACGTCGGTGTCGACGACGAGGTCGACGTGGGCGTCCATGCCGGTGATCGCGACCATGGTGGCGGTGTCGACGGTCACCTCGGTGTGCTGGTGGTGGTCGACGGGCGTGCTCATGGTCGTGCTCCTCTTGGTGCGTGCTGCTGTGGTGCGGCGTTCCGTGGTGCGGGTGGTGCGGGGTGGTGCGGTGCTCCGGGGAGCGACGTGCTAGTCGACTGGGCGGATCACGGACGGCAGCATCACGTGCAGCTGGTCCGCGAGCTTCGCCTGTGCCTGCTCGAGCGACGCGAAGTCGCCGACGACGAGGCCGAACGTGTCCGAGGCGACGTAGCGGTCGTCGCGCTTGTCCACCGATCCGCCGAAGTACCCGCCGTAGTTGGCGACCCACTCGCCGTCGTCCTCCTGCGTCCAGGTGAGCTTGGCGCGGGCCGGGCGGGCGTGCGGTTCAGCCTGGGCTTCGAGGATGGCGATCGTGTCGACGGTCTCGGTGTCGAGCGTGACCTCGGCTCGGGTGTCGGTGCTGACGGTGGTGCTCATGTCGCTCTCCTTCGCGATCCGGGGTACATCGGCTGACATGAGAACGCTACGAGACCGACCCCTCCACCCGCCAGCGACGCCCGCCGATTCACGGGTTCCATCAATGCGCCCCATCGGCGAAGCCCGGGTTTCCGGGGTCGGGCGTCGCACTTCCGGGGTACAGGGGACAGATCGGGGTACTCGTTCTCCGGCCATTCCGCTGGAGGGGTCGGGATGCGTCGATGCCGCACAGCGCTGCAGTGTGCGAGGTTCCGCGCACGGTGGGAGCGCGCGATCCCCGCACGCTGGCCGGAACCTCGCACACTGCTGGCGCAGCGCGCGGCGCGTCAGCGCGCCGCGCGCCGCGCGTCAGCGCACGGCGCGCAGCGCGTCCGCGACCACCACGAGCGCCGCGGCGATCTCGTCCGCCACCCGCTCGTGCGTCGCCGTCGACCGGCGGTACGGGTCGTCGACGTCGTCGTCCGCCGGATCCGCGAGCGGCGGCACGGTCCCCCGCAGTCGGGCCACGAGTGCGACGAGCGCCTCGGGCGTGGACACACCGGCGAGCTCGGAAGGCTCGAGGCCGTCGAGCACCCGGGCGAACTGCTTGACCGTGAACGCGCGCTTCGCCGTGCGGGGCGCGAGCGAGACCACGGCCGCACGGTGCGAGCGCTCGGCGGTGAGCACGAGGTCCACCGACCCCGCGATCGACGCGGTGAGGTACCGCGCACGGTGACCGTCGGGCGACCCGCCGAGCCGCACGGACTGCGCTGCGGCGGCATCGTCCATCGGAGCGCCGTCCTGCGCGATGGTGCCGGCGGACTCGACCACGAACGCGGGTGCGTCCGGGCCGAGTCGCGCCGTGAGGACCTGTGCGCCGAGCGGCGAACGGCAGATGTTGCCGCTGCAGACGAACAGGACGCGCATCGTCAGGCTGCGGTGTCGCCGAGCAGGTCGTGCCGCACGACGATGGCGTCACGCCCGGGGCCGACACCGATCGCGGAGATCCGCGCCCCGGACATCGCCTCGACCGCGAGCACGTAGTCCTGCGCGTTCTTCGGCAGGTCCTCGAACGAGCGGGCTCCCGTGATGTCCTCGGTCCAACCGGGGAACTCCTCGTAGACGGGCTTGGCGTGGTGGAAGTCCGACTGGTTCACCGGGACCTCGTCCACGCGGACGCCGTCGACCTCGTACGCCACGCAGACGGGGATCGTCGACAGCCCGGTGAGGACGTCGAGCTTCGTCAGCACGAAGTCCGTCACGCCGTTGACGCGCGCCGTGTAGCGGGCGATCGGGGCGTCGTACCAGCCGCAGCGGCGCGGGCGACCCGTGGTGGTGCCGAACTCGAAGCCGTTCGCCCGGAGGAACTCCCCCGACTCGTCGAACAGCTCGGTCGGGAACGGACCGGCGCCGACGCGGGTCGTGTACGCCTTGACGATGCCGATGATGCGCTCGAGCTTGCCCGGGCCGATGCCCGAACCGGTCGCCGCGCCACCCGCCGTCGCCGACGAGGAGGTCACGAACGGGTAGGTGCCGTGGTCGACGTCGAGCATGGTGGCCTGGCCGGCCTCGAACAGGACGGTCTCCCCGCGCTCGAGCGCACGGTGGATCTCGAGCCCGGTGTCGGCGACCATCGGACGCAGGCGGTCCGCGAAGGACAGCAGCGACTCGACGACCTCGTCGGCGTCGATCGCGCGACGGTTGAAGACCTTCACCAGCAGGTGGTTCTTCTGGTCGAGGGCCGCTTCGACCTTCTGGCGCAGGATGTTCTCGTCGAAGATGTCCTGGATGCGGATCCCGACGCGGTTGATCTTGTCGGCGTAGGTCGGGCCGATGCCGCGACCGGTGGTGCCGATCTGGCGCTTGCCGAGGAACCGCTCGGTCACCTTGTCGATGGTGCGGTGGTAGTGCGTGATGACGTGGGCGTTCGCCGACACGAGCAGCTTCGAGGTGTCGACGCCGCGGGCCTTCAGCGCGTCGAGCTCCTGGAAGAGGACCTCGAGGTCGACGACCACGCCGTTGCCGATGACAGGCGTGACGCCCGGCGTGAGGATGCCGGAGGGCAGCAGGTGCAGGGCGTACTTCTCGCCGCCGACGACGACCGTGTGCCCGGCGTTGTTGCCGCCGTTGAACTTCACGACGTAGTCGATGCGGGACCCGAGGAGGTCGGTGGCCTTCCCTTTGCCCTCGTCGCCCCACTGGGCTCCGATGATCACTGCAGCGGGCATCTGGTTCTCCTCACGTTGGCGGAGGACCTCACACGACCAGTCGGGCCGGTGGTCCACCCGAGTCTATCGGACGGCCACCGGCACGCTACCTGCCGGTCGCCTGGCGCGGCCGACGCGGCGCCCCGCCGTCTGCCCGACGGACGGTACCGGAGACGGACTGGAGGCGCGGTGCCAGCCGGCACCGCGCCTCCAGTCCCCGAGCGGGTCGCGCTCGCGTGCTCAGCTGCGGAAGAAGTCCTGGTACGACGGGTCGCCCACCGGGGCCGAGTGGCCGGGTTCGGCGAGACGTTCCTCGATCATCGACTGGATGACGTCCGGCGGGGTGAGCCCACGGCGACGCCACTCCATCGGGTTGGCCCGGAGCTGCTTCAGGGTGGTCTGCGTCTGCATGCTGCAACCCTCCCACCGGATAACTAGTTTGTCTAACTACATGTCCTCTTGACGCACTGCGGGCCCCGTCGCTGGGGTGCGACGGGGCCCGAGTGGTGGTGTCGGTGCCTAGCGGCGAGCGACCTTGGCGGTCGACTTCGAGGTCGACGTGCCGTCCTGGTAGCCCTTCGCCGTCGCGACGACCTTCACCGAGAAGGTGTGGCCGGCGTCGGACGTGCCGAGCTTGTAGGACGAGCTCGTCGCGCTCTTCACCGCCTTGCCGTCACGGAGCCACTGGTACGAGTACGTGACGCCCGAGCCGTTCCACGTGCCGTGGTTCGCCTTGAGCTTCGTGCCGACCGTCGGCTTGCCACTGATGGAGACCGCACTGCCCTTGACGAGCGTCAGTGCCGGGGCCACCCAGGTCGCCGCGGCGCTCTGGGCCTGGCTGCCGACCGCGTTGCCGAGGTGCAGCAGCAGGATCCGGGCGCTGGCCACACCGGCGCCGCGGGTGACCTGGAGCGTGCCCTTGTCGGCGAACAGCGTGCCGCCCTGGCCACCCTGCGCGAACGTGAGCGTCGGCTTGGCGAGGTTGAACTTCGCCGTCGAGGTCACGTCGACCACCGAGGACCCGCTGGTGGCCGCACCCGGCGCGTACGCCGACTCGGTCTCCACCCGGTACGAGATGGTCTTGCCCGCGGCGCCGATCGCCGAGGCCGTCACCGGCAGCACCTTGACGGCGCTGTCGAACGTGTTGACGTCCTGGCCGGGGGCACCGCCGTTGAGCGGGAAGGCGTCGACCACGGCGTCGTCGTCGGACGTCGCGTTGAGGTCGATCGTCGTGACGAGCGTCGCGTCGACCACGGACGACTTCGCGTCGTAGACGAGGTAGTCGTCCTTGCCGTCGCCGTTCGTGTCGATGAACACCTCGACGTTGGTCACGGCGCCCGGGTTGGCGTCGGGGCCGGCCGTCTGCACACCGAACGCGAGGGTGTCCGACGCCTTGTCGTAGCTGACGCCGTAGGCACGGACGTCGGCGGCCTTGAGCGACTGCGACGCCGAACCGGTCGGGAACGACTCCACGCCGTCCGTCCCGCCGAGCACGAACGGTGCGACCGCGGCGTGGTAGCCCGAGGTCAGGCCGCCCTGGTCGACCGTGCGGCCGCTCAGCGCGAGGTTCGCGGTCTTCTGGGACCCGGTGAAGGACACACCCGAGCCGCGCACGGCGCTGACCGGCTTCGGCGCGACGTACGTGCCGAGGCGCAGCGGGTCGAGCGTCTTGTCGGTCGGGGTGAAGGTCACGAGACCCGTCGCGGCGGTGACGAACTCCCGCTGGTAGCCCTGCTGCACCGACTCCTGGGTGGGGTCGATGACGCGGCGGAGCTGCGTCGGGTCAGCGACCGTGAAGGTCAGGTCCACGACGGCACCGCGACCGGGGCCGACGGTGACGCGCTTCGTGCTGAGCGAGAACGCGACACCCGGCTGGGACACCTGCGGCTGGTAGGCCACGTCGTAGGTGTGGGCCGTGGAGTCGGTGTTCTCGATGAGGAGCGACCGGGTCTCGCTGGTCTTGCCCGCGACCTCGACGACACCGAACGAGGCGGTCACGAGCTGACCGTTCTCCACGCTCTTCACGGTGGTGTCGGCGGTGACGGCCTGCAGGGCGTCGACGCGACCGGTGCCCTGGCGCAGCAGGGTCGCCGTGCCGGAGCCGTCCTTGACGTCGTGCGTGGCCGTGTTCATGAGCGCGGCCTTGACGTCCGGGGCCGACCAGGTCGGGTGCGACTCGAACGTCAGCGCGGCGATGCCCGCCACGTCCGGCGTCGCCATCGACGTGCCGCTCATCGACATGCGGTCGTCACCGGTGCCGTTGGCCGCGGAGATCACGTTGACCCCGGGGCCGGCGATGTCCGGCTTGACGATGTCACCGAACGAACCGTGGACACCGCGGCTGGTGAACGACGCGAGCGTGTTCACGGCCTCGGGGTCGGTGGCGAGTTCGAAGCCCTTGAGCTCGTCGGCGAACTTCACGTGCAGGGTCCCGGCCTTGGCAGAGGCCAGGAGGCTCGTCACGCTGTCCTTGGTCAGCTCGGCACCCGGGATGGTCGCGTTCCCCGCGATGCCCGAGCTGAAGGTGTTGATCGTGCCCGCGAGGAGCACGCCGACGCCGCCGGCGGCCTGGACATTGTTGAACCGGACCCCGGACCCGCACTCGAGCGCGGCGTCGGTCCACTTGAGCCAGACGACCTTGCCGGCGACGGCCGCGGCGTCCGCACCCGTGAAGGGCGTGCAGCCGTCGACGTTCGTGGTCGGGACGACGACGTCGCCCTCGACCGGCAGCGTGCCCTGGAAGTTCTGGGAGTACTGCGCGCGGTAGGTCTTCGCGACGGCGGACGGGGCGGTCACCTGGACACCGTCGTAGAGCGACTGGCCGGTGGCGCTGGCGGCGACCGTCAGGGCACCCTCGGCGTTCCCGGGCGAGCCACCGATGTCGGTGAAGTCGTCGGCGTTGCCCGAGGCGATCACGGGCAGGACACCACGGGCGGTGAGCGCGTCGATCTTCGCGTTGTCGGGGTCGTCCGGCGCGCCGTAGTCGGAACCGAGCGACAGGTTGAGGACGTTGATGTCCTTGCCCTCGGTCAGCGACTGGCCGACCCAGTCGAGTGCGGCGCCGGTGAGGTCGGTCGAGCCGCCGTTGTCACCGAACACCTTGAGGGCGTAGAGGCCGGCCTCGGGCGCGGTGCCCGGGCCGATCCACATGTCCTGCACCTGCTGCGTGGTGAGCTTGGTGTAGTCGCCGTCGAAGGTCTGCTTGTCGGCGTCGAGGCCGTAGCCGGCGATCGTGCCGGACACGTGCGTGCCGTGGTCGCCGCCCTTGCCGTCGATCGGGTTGTCGTCCGGCGCGGGCACCGGCTGGTAGGTGTCGGGGTCCGTCGGGTCGGCGTTGTAGGTCGGCCCGGCGAAGTCGTACCCGCCGAGGAACTTCTGCGGGTCGTACGAGCCCTGGGCGGGCGCACTCGTCGAGGCGAGCGCGGCGTCGTAGGCGGCCGTGGTGCCGGGGCCGCCGAAGTCCGCCTGGGTGTAGTCGAGGCCGGTGTCCAGCACGGCGACGTTGACGCCCTTGCCGGTGTGCCCGGTCTGCTGCCACGCGTTGAGCGCCCGCGTGTACACGTCGCTCGCCGCGTTCTTCGGGCTGACGCCGTCCGCTCCCGGCTTCGCGAGGCTCGGGTCGACGCCGGACGGGGCCGCCGAGGCATCCTCGTTGACCGTCGGCTCGACGACCTTCTTCGGCGTGAGCGGGATGATGCTCGCGACGTCGGAGCGCGCCGCGACCTTCCGGAGCGCCTCGACGTCGGCGACGACGGCGATGCCCGGGACGGTGTACTCGGTCGAGTAGAGCTCGGTGGCGTCCGCGTCGGACTGCTTGACGGCAGCGCGGACCGCGTCGACGGTCGAGCCGATCGCCTTGACGCGCTGCTTCGCGGCCGAGGACTGCGTCTTCGACTTCGTGAGGTCGCCGCCCTTGGCCTTCGCGTCGACCTCGAGGGCACCCTGGCCGGTCGTGCGCACGAACGCCGCGATCGTCTTCTGGGGCTTCGCGTCACGCAGCGGCTGCGCGATCTTCAGGTCGGCGGGCGAGAGGCCGGACGGGGCCGCGGAGGCCGCCCCACCGACGGCGAGCCCACCGCACGCGATGGCCGCGGCGGCGATGCCGGCGGTCAGGACGCGTGCGATGCGATGGGGGTTCGGGTTCGGGTTGTCGTTCGGTGTTGCACGGTTCAAAAGGCGCACTCCTGGCTCCGTCCGTGTTCTTCATGGAATTGCTGTGAAGTTATGCGCTTGCTCTCAGGGAGCGCAGTCGGCACTTTGGGGGACCACCCTCGGTCGGGGGTACCGGAACTGATAACTTGCACACGTGTGTGCACGTTATTACGATGGGGTGCGTGACCACTCCTGACCAGCCCGCACGCGCTCCCCGCCGGGACGCGACGGAGAACCGGGCTGCCCTGATCGAGGCGGCGAAGACCGCACTGCAGGCGGACCCGGACGTCTCGCTCGAGACGATCGCGTCCGCCGCGGGACTCTCCCGGCGTGCGGTCTACGGACACTTCCCCTCCCGTGACGACCTCGTGCGCGAGGTCGTCACCGCCGGGGCCGCCCGTGTCGCCGGCGCGATGCCGACCGCGGCGGACCTCGGCGCACTCCCACCGGCCGCTCGGCTCGCCGCCATCGCGGTGACGCTGTGGTCCGAGGTGTCCCACGTCCGGTCGATGGCCCGGGTCGCGATCCGCAGCCCGTTCAGCGAGTCCGTGGCCGCGGTGTTCGCACCCCTGCGCGCCCAGGTCCGCGACGCGTGCGCCCTCGGGATCGCCGACGGCACCATGCGCGACGACGTCGACCCCGCGACGCTCGGCCGGCTCGTCGAGGGCGCCTGCATCGCCGTGCTCGACGAGGCCACGCGCTCCGGCACCTCCGACGACGACGGACGCCGCATGGTCGTCCTCTCGGCGCTCGGGATGGCCGGCATCGACTGGCGCACCGCTTCGCTCTCCGAGCCGGCCGCCTCCACCACCACGAAGGTCTCCACAGAGAAGGACCGCGCATGACGCTCGAACTCGACCACGTCGGCATCGGCGACGAGCCCGGCGCCGCGCTGCCCGTCGTCTCCGCCGTCGCCGCCCCCGGCCGCCCGGGTGTCGTCGCCGTCGAGACGGAGCAGGCACCCGTGCTCGCCTCGCTCGTCGCCGGCGGGCGCATGCGGCCCGAGACCGGTCGCGTGCTGCTCGACGGGCACGACGACGCCGCGGCGATCCGGAGGACGTTCGCCCTCGTGGACACGCCGGGCATCGCCGAGCCCTTCCCCGTGATGAGCCTCAAGCGCATCGTGCGCGAGGAGCTCGCCTTCGCCGGACAGCGACCCTCCCGCGAGCACGTCGACACCGTGCTCGACGAGCTCGGGCTGCGGGACTACGCCGACACGCACGTGCAGCGGGTCCCGACCGATGTGCGGGTCCGGCTCCTCGTCGAACTCGCCCTGCTGCGGGACGGGGTGACCGGGCTCGTCGTCACCTCGCCCGAACGGCACGGCGGCGCCGTGGAGGGGTGGTTCGCGGTCGTCCGCGACGTCGCCCGCCGCGGCGTGACCGTCGTGCTCGTGACATCCAAGGCCGCAGCCGCGACCGTCGAACACCTGCTCGACACCATCCAGACCGAGGACCCCGAGGACGTGGCCCGACCTGACGGAGACGACCCGCGCCTCCAGTCCGACACCGACCACCTGCCCACGGAGGCGACCGCGTGACCACCACCTCGCTCGTCCGCGCCGAACTGGCGCGACTCACCGCGACCCCGCTCGCACGACTCGCGTTCATCGCGCTCATGGTCGTGCCGCTGCTGTACGGCGGCGCCTACCTCTGGGCGAACCGCGACCCGTACGCGAAGCTCGACCAGGTCCCCGCCGCCATCGTCGACCAGGACGCCGGGGCGACGCTCGACGGCGACCACGTCGACTACGGCAAGGACGTCACGAAGGAGGCCATCGACGGCGCCGACTTCAAGTGGACGAAGACGACCGCGGCCGACGCGCGCTCCGGCGTCCGGAACGGCACGTACGACTTCGTCGTGACGATCCCGCACGACTTCTCTGAGTCCCTCGTCTCCGCACAGTCCGACGACCCGAAGCGTGCCGAGCTCGTGATGACGACGGCGGACACGAACTCGTACCTCGCCTCGACCATCGCGGAGCAGGCGGGCAAGACGATGCGCACCGCCGTCGCCGAGCGGGTCGGCAAGCAGGCGGCGAAGACCCTGCTCGTGGGCCTCGCCGACGTGCGCGACAGCCTGGGCGACGCGGTCGACGGCGCGGGGCAGCTCGCCTCCGGTGCGAAGTCCGCTGCGTCGGGCGCGGCCACGCTCGCGGACGGAACCGGCAAGCTCGCTTCCGGCGCGGCGACGCTCGCGGACGGGACCGCCGCGTTGCCGTCGCAGACCGCTGCGCTCGACCAAGGCGCCCAGCAGGTCGCCTCCGGGGCGGCGACGCTGTCCTCGGGGCTGCAGACGGCCAAGCAGCAGACCGCGTCGCTGCCGGCGCAGACCGCGCAGCTGAACGACGGTGCACAGCAGGTCGCGGCCGGCAACAAGGCACTGGCCGACCAGACCGATCCGGCGCTCGACGCGCTGAACGGCCTCTCCCCCGACACCGTGACGGCGGCGATCACGAAGGCCGCCGCGGACCGTGGGGTGGAACTGACGCCGGAGGTGCAGGCGGTCATCACCTCCACCGTCGAGGCGCAGCTCGGTGACGACGGGACGAAGGCCGACCTCGCGAAGGCCAAGGCCGCGCTCGAGGGCGTCGACCAGCTGCGCGACGGGTCCGCCCAGGTCGCGGCCGGCACCTCCGCCCTGGCGACGGCGGCCCCCACCCTGGCCGGCGGGGTCTCCTCCGCTGCGGACGGTGCTGCGCAGTTGGCGTCGGGCTCGTCGCAGGTGGCTTCTGGTACCTCGCAGCTCGCGTCGGCAGCGCCCACGCTGTCGTCCGGTGCGGCTTCGTTGGCGTCCGGAGCGGCCTCGGCCGACGACGGCGCGAAGTCGTTGGCGTCCGGGCTGACGAAGCTGCAGAGCGGCTCGTCCGAGCTCGCCTCGAAGCTCGACGAGGGCCGCACGAAGATCCCGGCGTCGAACGCCTCGCAGCGTGAGGACCAGGCGTCGGTGATCTCGGACCCGGTCAAGGTCGGGGACGACAACGTCGCGGCGGCGGACAACTACGGAGCCGGTCTCGCGCCGTTCTTCATCTCCCTCGCGGCCTGGATCGGCATGTACGCGCTGTTCCTCATCCTCAAGCCGATCTCGAAGCGGGCGATCACCGCGGTGCGGAAGCCCCTCGCGGTGGTGTTCGGCGGATGGCTGACGCCGGCGCTGCTCGGACTCGTGCAGATGGTGGCGCTCTTCTTCATCGTCCGGTTCGCCCTCGACCTGAACGTCGTGCACGCCGGGGCGACGATCGGGGTCATGGTGCTGGCATCGGCCACGTTCGCGGCGATCATCATGGCGCTGAACGTGCTGCTCGGCTCCGTGGGGCAGTTCCTCGGCCTGGTGCTCATGCTCGTGCAGCTCGTCACCGCCGGCGGGACGTTCCCGTGGCAGACGCTGCCGGGGCCGTTGGCGGCACTGCACTTCGCGCTGCCGATGACGTACTCGGTCGACGCGATCCGGCAGACGATGTACGGCGGGGACCTCGGTGCGGCGTGGTCGGACGCGGGCGTGCTCGCGTGCTGGCTGCTCGGGGCGCTCCTGGTGTCGTTCGTCGTGACGGCGCGGCAGACGCGGTCGCGGACGCTGCGCGACCTGCGCCCGAGCCTGATCGGGTAGCGGGGGCGCGCCGCCGCGCCGCTTCGTGAGCAGAAATGGTCGGGTGATCTCAGGGAACCCGACCATTGCTGCTCACGAAGTGCTTCGCCCGAGCGGCAGCTCGACCATGTCGCCACCGAGGTAGCGGAGGTCCTCGGCGGGCAGGGCCGCACGGGCGTCGGGGTCCAGCACGCCCGAGGCGTCGTCGACCGGCACGAAGCCGATCCGCTCCCCCGCGGTGAGGTCGGCCGGGGACCCGGTGTTCCGGGACAGCGCCCACACGACGTGGTGCCCCGGGTCCCGGAGCGCGACCGTCGCCAGCACCAACCGCACCAGGTCGTCCGGCGAGCTCCACATCAGGAGCGCACGACCGGACGACGGCTGCTCGCCGAACGCACCGATGCGTGCCGAGACGATCGACATCCCGAACCGGTCGGCGAAGAGACTGCCGAGGAGTTCCATCCCGGCCTTCGTCACGCCGTAGTACGTGTCCGGACGGGGCAGCCGGTCCCCGGGCACGCTCCCCGGTTCGTCGAGCGGCTCGGGCACTCGGCCGACGGCGTGGATCGAGCTCGCCTGGACGATCCGGAGGACCCCGGCCGCGGCCGCTCGCTCGAGCACGTTCTTCGTCCCGGTGAGGTTCGCCGCGACGAGGTCGTCCCACGCGGCCTCGGTCGGGATGCCCGCCAGGTGGACGACGGTGTCGACGCCGATCAGAGCGTCGTCGAGGGCATCGGCGTCGTGCACCGACCCGGGCACGAAGCGCTCACCACCGGTCGGTGGGTCGTCCGGGGTCCGCTCGTCGAGCAGCACGAGGTCGTGACCGGCCGCGAGGAGTCGGGGCCGGAGTGCAGCGCCGATCCGTCCTGCGGCCCCGGTGATGAGCAGCGTCGCCATTGCCCGGACGCTACCCCCGGCGTGTGAGCACCGACCGCAGGTGTCCGATGGCCTCGGCGAGGTACCGGGTGAGGTCCGAGCGCGACCACCGGACGACGACCCAGCCGAGGCGCTCGGCCTCGCGGTAGCGACGGAGGTCGCTGGCCCACTGCGCGGCATCCGTGCGGTGGTGGTCGCCCTCGTACTCGATCAGGACGCGGTGCCGCGGGTAGGCCATGTCGACCCGACCGACGAACGACCCTGCCTCGTCTCGGATCTCGACCTGCAGTTCCGGTTCGGGAAGGCCCGCGCGGACGATCGCGAGCCGCGCCCGCGTCTCCTGGGGCGAGCCGGCACCGACCCGGACCAGCTCGATCGCCGTCCGCAGCTTGCGGACGCCTGCTCGGGCTCCGGCCCGGACGAGTGCGGTCCGGAGGTCGTCGATCGTCGTGCGACACCGTCGCTCGGTCACGATCGCGTCGCCGAGCACGATGAGCTCGTCGGTCGTCAGCATCGCGCCGCAGTCGACCCACAGCGCTGCGGGAGTGCTCGCGGGCATGCCCCACCGCTCGGCGACGTCCGCTCGGTCGGGCGTGATCCGGTGTCCGATCACGCCCGTGCGACGCGGTTGGGCGGTCGGGATCGGACTCGTGACGTGCACCGGTGCCCCGTCGTCGACCGGGACGGGCAGCCCCCAGAGCACGGCGGCGGAGACGTGGCTGACGAACTGTCCGGGCAGCAGGACCGGCCGGAGGGCTCGGATCCGGTGCACGGCGTCGGGTGGGCGGTCGCGGGCCCACCGGATCGAACGGGTGGGCCGGACGAGGTCGCTCCGACGGAGTCGCTGTCGGGAGACTCCTGCGCGGTCCGCGGCGTGGACGTCGAACGCGCGGTTGCGGAGCGCGGGCGGAAGCGGGCGCGGTCGCATGCGGTCACCCTCGCGCCCCGCGCTCCCGTACCACCCCCGAACGGAAGCACTCGTGCAGAACCCGCACCGCGCCTCCCGTGTGGAGGAGTGACCACGCGCAGATCGTGAGCAGACGATGTCGGGCCGGGACCACGCACCCGACCATTTCTGCTCACGAAGCGGCCGCGCGCCCGGCGCGCCGCCCGCGCGCCGCCCCCGCTACCATCGACGGGAGAGCCACGGAGGTCGATGCAGATCATGGGAGCCGGCAAACCCGCGACCATCTACGACGTCGCCGCGCGCGCCGGGGTCTCGAAGTCCCTCGTGTCGCTCGTCCTGCAGCGCTCCCCGCGGGTGAGCCAGCAGCGGCGTGACGCCGTGCTCAAGGCGATCCAGGAGCTCGACTACCGCCCCTCCACGGCCGCGGTGTCGCTCGCCGGTACGCGCTCCCGGACGATCGGCGTCGTCCTCGACGACTTCCGGAACCAGTGGTTCGTCGACCTGCTGACCGGCCTGCGCGAGGCGCTGCAGGACCAGGGCCACCGGCTCGTCGTCGCGGACCGCTTCCTCAACACCGGGCTCGACGCCTCGCCGGTCGAGGGCTTCCTGTCCATGCGCGTCGAGGGGATCGTCATCGCCGGCGAGCCCGACACCGACCTCGCGATCCCCGCCTCGACCCCGCTCGTCATCGCCGGCGGCCGCGTCGCGATCCCCCGCGCGGACACCGTGGCGAACGACGACCGCGCGGGCGGGGCGATGGCCGCGGAGCACCTGCTCGCCCTCGGCCACACGCGCCTCGGGTTCGTCGGCGCCTCGTCGGCCGCGTCCGACGAACGACGCACGGGGTTCACCGCCGGTGTCGACGGCCGCGCCGAGGTCGCGACGGTCGTGCTCCCGGGCGAACCCACCGAGGAGGCCGGGTCGCGCGCCCTGGCGCAACTCCTCGACGCGCACCCCGAGGTGACGGCCGTCTTCGCCGCGAACGACGTGATGGCGCTCGGCGCCCTGTCCGAGCTCGCCGAGCGTGGGCTGCGCGTCCCCGAGGACGTGTCGGTCATGGGCTACGACGACACCCCGCTCGCGGCGACGCGGTACGTGGGGCTCACGAGCATCGACGACCGCAGTGTCGAGATCGGGCGCGGCGCCGGCGAGCGGCTCCTCGCGCGGATCGCCGACCCGACGTCGGCGGCGACCGAGGTCCTGGTCGAGCCCCGGTTGGTCGCGCGGCGCACCACCGCGGCGCGCTGACGCCGACGCGGCAGCGGACTGGAGGCGCGGCTCACCCCCGCCCCGCCGGCTGCGGCCGACAGGTGCAGGGTTCAGCGCGCGGTGCCGTCGGCCCCGCTGGTGCGGTCGATCTCCGCGTGCTGGACGACCCAGCTGTGCATGACGATCGCCGCGGCCGCCGAGGCGTTGATGCTCCGCGTCGACCCGAACTGCGTGATCTCGAGGTGTCCGTCCGCCCCGGCGACGGCCTCGTCGGTCAGCCCGGGGCCCTCCTGGCCGAACAGGAACACGCACCGTTCCGGGATCGGCGCCGTCTCGATGCGGGAGGCCCCGGGGGTGTTGTCGATCGCGATCACCGGGCGACCCTCGTCGCGCATGGCTTCGAGGAAGGCGGCGACGTCGGGGTGGTACCGGACGTGCTGGTACCGGTCGGTGACCATCGCCCCGCGCTTGTTCCACCGACGGCGCCCGACGATGTGCACGGTGCCGGCGAGGAACGCGTTGGCGCTCCGCACGATCGACCCGATGTTGAGGTCGTGCTGCCAGTTCTCGATCGCCACGTCGAACGCGTGGCGGTGCGTGTCGAGCTCGGCGACGATGGCGTCCATCGACCAGTAGCGGAACCGGTCGACGACGTTGCGGGTGTCCCCGGTCGCCAGGAGCTCCGGGTCGAGCCGCGGATCGTCCGGCCAGGGCTCGGGGTGCGGCCCGACCCCGTTCGTCGTCCGCTCGTGGGACGGTTCGGGGACTGCGGTCACGCCCCCAAGCGTACGGCGGGGTCGCCGGTCACCGGATCCGGGACTCGATCCCCGCGATGAGGACGTCGAGCCCCAGCGCGAACCGGTCCTGGTACGAGTGCGAACCGAGGATCTCCGCCACGAGCTCGTGCCGCTCCGGACGACCGGCCGCGGCCGAGCCCCGGCCGACCTGCACGCCGGTGTGCCCGACCACGAAGTCGTACACGACGAAGAACGCGTACATCGCCTCGGCGTCGGGCAGGCCGGCCGACCGGAGCGCACCGACGACCTTCGCCACGACGGCGTCGGACTCCGTCGAGACCAGGGCCCCGCGGCGGCTGTGCGACTCGAGCACGAGGGGGTGGGTCAGCATGAGGTCGCGGAAGGTCGTGGCGAACGTCCGGACGACCGCGTGCCACTCGTCCGGCCAGACGAACGTCGCGGTGAACTCGTCGACCGTGCGGCGGACGAGCTCGGCGTGCAGGTCGTCGAGGCCGCCGATCGTCCGGTGCACGGTCATCGGTGCGACGCCGAGCCGGACGCCGAGCGCGCGGAAGGACAGCCGGTCGAGGCCGTCCTCGTTCGCGATGGCCGTCGCGGCGTCGATCACCTGCTCGCGGCTGAGGACGTTGGGGCGGCCACGGCGTCGTCGCGGGGTCGCCTCGGCCTGCTCCGGCGCCGTGACGGGCCGGGGTGCGACGGGCGGGGTTCCGGGTTCGACGAGCACGGGGCGTCCTCCTTCTTCCAGTACGTGTCCCGAAAAGCCTAGGGCAAAGCCGACCGGCGTTCGGTGTCTCGACCATCTCGGGTCCGCGACCGGCGCGCAAGAGCCGATCCGTGCCTCCCGGCCTTCTCCGAGCCGACGCCGAGCCGGGCCGTCACGGGCGCGCACTAGGGTGAGGGGCATGGCAACCCGCGACGAGGTCGAGTGCTGGCTGACCGACATGGACGGCGTGCTCGTGCACGAGAACCAGGCGCTCCCCGGGGCGCCGGAGCTGATCCAGCAGTGGCTCGACGAGGGCACGGAGTTCCTCGTCCTGACGAACAACTCGATCTTCACCCCGCGTGACCTCAGCGCCCGGCTCCGCTGGTCCGGCATCCACGTCCCCGAGGAGCGCATCTGGACGAGCGCCCTCGCCACCGCCGACTTCTGCAAGTCCCAGATGCCCGGCGGCTCCGCGTTCGTCATCGGCGAGGCCGGCATGACCACGGCCCTGCACGAGGCCGGCTTCATCATGACGGAGACCGCCCCCGACTACGTCGTCGTCGGTGAGACCCGCAACTACTCGTTCGAGGCGATCACCAAGGCTGTGCGCCTCATCCGCGACGGCGCCCGCTTCATCGTCACGAACCCCGACGCGACGGGCCCGTCGGCCGAGGGCGTCCTCCCGGCGACCGGCGCCATCGCCGCGATGATCGAGAAGGCCACCGGCAAGCAGCCGTACGTGGTCGGCAAGCCGAACCCGATGATGTTCCGCTCGGCGATGAACCGGATCGGCGCCCACTCCGAGAACACCGGCATGATCGGCGACCGGATGGACACCGACGTGCAGGCCGGCATCGAAGCAGGACTCCACACCGTCCTCGTCATGACCGGCATCAGCGACCAGGCCGAGATCGACCGCTACCCCTTCCGCCCGAGCGAGGTCATCTCCGGCGTCCACGAGCTCGTCCGCACCGAACCCTTCGAGGTGGAGCTGTAGCGATGCGCTGGGATCCGTCGCGCTACGCCGCCTTCGCGGACGACCGCGCGCGGCCCTTCCACGACCTCGTCGCGCAGATCGCGTGGCCGGCGGGTGCGGGCCAGGAGGCGCCACGTCGCGTCGTCGACCTCGGCTGCGGCCCCGGGACCCTCACCGCCACGTTGGCAGCGCGGTGGCCTTCCGCGTCGGTGGTCGGGATCGACAGCTCAGCGCAGATGCTGGCGTCGGCGCCGACCGGCCCCGGGTTGTCGTTCGAGCTGGGCTCGATCGAGGACTGGACGCCCGGCCCCACGGACGACGTCGTCGTGACGAACGCGGCGCTCCAGTGGGTCCCGTCGCACGTGTCGCTGTTGCCGCGGTGGCTCGACGCGATGCCGTCCGGGTCGTGGTTCGCGATGCAGGTGCCGGGCAACTTCGGGTCGCCGTCGCACGCGCTCATGCGGTCCGTCGCCGCCTCCGGGCCGTGGGCGCCGGCGCTGGCCGGTGTCCTCCGCGAGGACCCGGTGCTCGACCCGGCCGGCTACCTCGGCATCATGCTCGACGCCGGGTTCGAGGCCCGCGCGTGGGAGACCACCTACGCCCAGATCCTGCCGGGCATCGACCCGGTGCTCGACTGGGTGCGCGGGACCGGGCTCCGGCCGGCGCTGCAGGCGCTGGACGCCGCGGACCCGTCCGGCGCCCTGACCGGGGCGTACGAGGCGGAGTACGCGGCGGCGCTGCGGTCGGCGTACCCGGCGGGGGCGCACGGCACGGTGTACCCGTTCCGGCGGGTCTTCGCCGTCGGCCGCAAGCCCTGATCGCCGCCGCTCGGCGCCCTACTCGACCGTGACGAGGGTGCCGAGCGGCAGGGCGTCCACCGCCGCCACCGCCTCGGCGTCGAGCCGCACGCATCCGTGCGACACCGTGCCCGAGGTCGTCGCGTTCCAGTGCAGCCCGATCAGCCCGCCGTCGTGCCCGCCGTACGGCTCGTCCGCCGCGCTCGAGTGCAGCGAGGTCAGCTGGATCGGGTGGTCGCCGGTCCCCTGCGCGGGGTCGACGTACCGCTGCTCGAGGTAGCCGGTGACCCCGGTCGGCGTCGGGGTGTCCGCCGTGCCGACCCCGGCGCGGAACCGCTGCACGGCCCCGCCGTCCGACGAGACGATCGACACGGACTGGTCCGTCGTCGAGATGACGACGCGGGAGGTCGGGGTCGACACCTCCCGGAGCGACGCCACCGGTACCCACGCCGAGGTCTGCGCCGCCGCCCATCCCCCGGCGGCCGAGGGCAGCTCCTGGCGCGCCGGGGTGAGGACGCGCTCCCAGTCCCCGTCGCGCTCGACCCCGACGACCGTGGTGGGCTGCCGGAGGAAGTCGGAGGCGGCGAACCGCGCGACCGGTGTGGTCCGCGCCGCGCCGAACAGGGGTGCGTCGGCCCGGAGCTGGAACACGGTGTCCGAGGTGATGGTCCGGTCGAACGGCATGAGCCCGCCGATGACCGCCGAGTACTGCGCCTCCGGCAGTGCGGCGAGCGCGGCGGCCCCGACGTGCGGCACGGCCGGGGCGACGTGGGACCGCGTCGCCGGCGCCGACGGAACGGGCGCCGAGGCGACCGGGGTGGATCCGAGCAAGGGGACGGCGACCGCCCCGGCGAGGACGACCGCGGCAGCGATGCCGGTCGCGGTCCAGAGGGTGCGAGTGCGCATGGGGGTGCTCCAGGGGTGGCGGGAACGGGAAGGCGGCCGGCGCCGCCGCACGGGACGGACGCCGGCCGGCCCGCGATCAGCCGGAGACGACCGGCAGGTGGATGCCCGTGCCCGGGTCGACGACGGTGCCGGTGCCGCCGCTCCCGGCTCCCGTGCCACCGGTGCCCGGGCCCGAACCGGCAGCGGCCGGGGTCACCGTGATCGCGAGCGGTACGACGAGCGCCGAGGCGCCGGAGGCGTCGACCACGTCGATGGTGTGCGCTCCCGTGGCCGTGCCGGCCGGGATGGTGACACTGCCGGACACCGTGCCGTCCGCCGCGACGGTGAGCGTGCCCACCGTGACCGGGGTGGAGTGCAGGACGACGCGGACCGACGCCCCCGGGGTGAAACCGGTGCCGGCCAGCGCGAGCGACCCTCCGGCAGCGACCGAGGTGCCCTTCGGCGCCGTGAGGACGCCGGTCACGACGCGAGCGGTGCCGCCGGTCGAGAGGACCTTGGCGGTGCCGTCGGCCGACACCGCGACCGTGGCGCTCGTGGCGGCGGCGAGGTCGAGACGCTCCCACGAGCCCGCGGCCGAACCGGACTGGTCGAGCGGGTAGCCCGACGCGATCTCGGTCTGGGCGAGCACGGCGGTGCGCTGCGCGTCGGTCAGGGTCGGGAACGCGGTGAGGAGCAGGTTCGACGCACCGGTCGGCACCGAGGGGGCGAGCCCGGTGGTGCCGGTCGCCGCGAAGCCGTAGGTCATCCGCTCGCGGTAGACCGCCGCGGCCGAGGCGCGGTCGGTGACCATCTGGGCGGTGCCACCGGGGATCGCGGCCCCGCCGTACGGGTCGTCCGAGTACGCCGTCGAGTGGGCGATGCAGTTCGCGAGCGTGTCGCCGCACTGCTGCTCGAGGTACGAGACGAGTTCCTTCCGCGCCGGCTCGAGGACCTCGGTGCGGTACTGGGTGTCCGACCAGCGGGCCGCGAGTGCCGCTTCGCCGTCGATGCGCCCGCCCATGATGTCGAGCGGGTAGTGGACGCCGAGCACGATGCGGTCGTTGCCGGCCTCGGAAGCGCGGGCGAGCAGCTCCGGCGCCAGCTCCGGCACGAGCGTGGCGAGGGTGATGCCCGCCTGGTACGCCGTGGTGGTGTGGCCGCTCGGGTACGAGCCGCCCGTGCAGATGCCGGCGGTGCCGTACCCGGGGTCGAGCACGACGTCGTTCGGCGAGAACTCGTGCGACGTGTCCGTGGCGACCGGCACCCGCGTGATGTCGAGCGACCCGTCCGCCGAGGCCCAGACCTTGCCGGCGCGGTTCGCGGCGAGCGACGACGCGTTCACCTTCGCCGGGGCGCAGCCGGTCTGGTCGTCGGTCGCGGGCAGCGTCGCGGTGCTGCTCGCCGGCAGGTACGGCCGCGGGTAGCTGTAGTGGGCCTTCGCGTCACCCGTGCTGACGTACGCGCCGCTCGTGCCGTTCGAGGAGTTCACCACCGCCGAGGTCAGCGGCAGCTTCCCGGCGTTCCGACCCTCGACGTAGATCTTCTCGAGTGCCGGACCGAGGCCCTGCGACACCGTCATCGACTGGTCGTAGGCGGTGTTCGTGGCGTTCTGGTACTCGGAGTCCTGCAGCGCCTTCAGCTGCTGCGCCTTCGTGGCGTGCTGGTTGATCCACGAGGTCAGCCGGTCGTTCTCTGCCAGCGTCCCGGCATCGAGCACGGTGCCGTGCAGGTCGTTCGTCCCGCTCGACTTCCAGTACTGGTCGTACCCGCTCAGCAGGGAGACGAGGTCGGGCTTGGCGGTGTCGCTCGGGTACCCCGCCGCGGTGGCGACGAGGGGCGAGCCGACGACGAGGGCGGTCGCGACGGCGGCGACGGTCACCCCGCGGAGTGCTGATCTGTGCATGCGCCGAACGCTAAGGACGGGTGGTTGCCGAGCGGGGAACGGTGCACCAAGCCGAGGTGAACCGGACCGCAGCCTGTGCGCACTCGCAGCACCGCGCCTCCCGTCCGTCCGTCGTCACCACACAGCGGACTGGGCCCACGCTCGCCGGTCCCTGAACGACGCGTCAGCGGCGGTCAGGCCGTGCCGAGTGGGGAGAGGCGGGGCTCGTCGCCCAGCACCGCGTACGCCCCCATGGGCGGCACGTTCCGCCACCGGCGCCGCAGGCGGCGCGGCCGGTCGTCCCGCCACGCGATCACCCCGCCGGCGACGACCCCGAACGCGAGGACAGCGAAGGACAGCAGCCCGATCACGCCGACGACGACGAGCTTCGACGGGTCCTGCACGTCCGTCGTCGCCGAGAGGCCGATCGACCCGAAGTCCCAGAACGCGTGCAGCAGCACCGGCAGGAGCAGGTTCCCGGTCAGCCGACGCGCGACGTAGAGCGTCGAACCGAACGACGCCGCGAACACGACCTGCACGAGCGTCACTCCGAGACCGGCCCCGGCGAGGGCGTTGAGCAGGTGCAGCACCCCGAACAGCGCGCACGACGCGATCCACACCCCGAACTCGGGCAGGCGCCGCCGGAGCCCGACGAGCAGGACGCCGCGGGTCATCAGCTCCTCGAAGACCCCGACGAGCAGCACCCCCACGGCGAGCAGCAGGAAGTAGCGGACCGGCAGCGCCGACCAGTCCACGAGCGGCAGCCGCACGATGCACACGACCGCGATGAGGATCGGCGCCACCATCGTCCACCGCAGGCGCGTGCGCGTCGGGTCGACGGTCGCGATGCGCCACCAGCCGAGCCCGGTCACGACGAGGCAGAGTGCGACGGCGGCGATGCCCTCCGGGACGACGAGCGACCGGACGACGCTGTCCACCGTCTGTCCGAGGGTCGGGTAGTCGTCGCTCGGCCGGGCCCGCCAGGCGCTGACGGCCGCGAACACCACGAGCGGCGCGAGGCCGACGAGCAGCGACGGCGGAACGGGCCAGCGGCGGCGGCGGGAGGGGTCGGCGGCGGTCACCTGCCGTTTGTACCATTGGGGCATGCGCTTGCCCTCCCTGTCCACGATGGCGGAGGACTACGTGAAGCTCGTCTGGAAGGCGAGTGAGCGCGGCGGGACGGGCCTGGCCACCCGCGACATCGCCGCGGCGCTCAAGGTGTCCGCATCGACGGTCTCGGGCAACCTCCGGAAGCTCGACCGCGACGGCCTCATCGAGCACACCCCGTACTACGGCGTCGTGCTCACCCCGCTCGGCCAGCAGGTCGCCGTGGCGATGGTCCGGCGGCACCGGCTGATCGAGACGTTCCTCGTGCAGCGGCTGGGGTACTCGTGGGACGAGGTCCACACCGAGGCCGAGGCGCTCGAGCACGCGGTGTCGGAGACCTTCCTCGACCGGGTCGACGCCGACCTCGGGCACCCGACGCACGACCCGCACGGCGACCCGATCCCGCGCGCGGACGGAACCGTGCCGGACTCCCCCGGGACCCTGCTCGGGGCCGTCGAGCCCGGGGCGTGCGGCACCGTCGACCGGGTGTCCGACGACGACCCCTCGCTGCTGCGGTACTTCGACGAGCTCGGGGTCGGGCTCGGGACGCACCTGCGGGTGGAGCAGGTTCGGGACTACGCGGGCGTCATCGCGGTGTCCCGGCGGTCGTCGGACGGGTCGGAGTCCCTCGTGGACCTGCCCGCGGCGGCGGCGTCCGCGATCTGGCTCGCCCCCGACGCCGACTGACGCCCCGCGCGCCCGTCGGCCGCGCACCGCGGTCGCACGACATGCCGCTCACGTCCGCCGAGATCGCACGAAGCGCCGCCCGCACGCCCGCCATCCGGCAGAAAACGCGACCTCGGCGCCTCGCGCCGGCCCCGCACGCGCCCGCGCGTCAGCCCCGCAACACGGGGGACGACGCCCGGCGGAACGGCGCAGTCACCGTCGGCAGGATCTCCCGCCGGTTGATCCAGAACACCACGACCGCCGCCACGAGGTGCACGATGCTGAGCACCCACCGCCCGTTCGTGTCCGTCACGAAGAACTGCACCGCGAACAGCGCCGCGAGCCCGATCGCCGACCACCGGTGGAACCGCAGCGCGATGATGATCGCCACGCCGAGCACGGTCTGCGACGCGGTCAGCATGAACTCCTCGACCTGCCGACCGTCGAGCGGCAGCCCGCCCGAGGTGCCACCGCCGAGCACGTGCGCGATCGGCAGCGACCCGACGAGCAGCGACCACTGGTTGACCTTCGACGCGATGAGCGTGCCGATCGCCGCCCCACCCATCCCCCGCAGCGCGAAGAGCGCGGCGACGATGAACTCCGGCGCCTCCGTGGCGAGCGGCGCGAGCCACTGCACGAGGAAGTAGCTGTCGATCCCGAGCGCGCTTCCGGACTGCACGAGCGCGTCCGCGAACGGCTCCGCAGAGGACAGGATCACGGCCGCGGCGACGACGAACAGCGCCACGATCGTCCAGCGACGCCCACGCTGCGGCATCGAGGCGATGTTGCCCGCCATGCCGACCATCTCCTCCTCGTCGTCGTCGCCGTCCTCGACCTTCGACGCCCGCCAGAGGTACCAGACGAACGCGGCGAGCAGCACGAACCCGAACCACATCGGGATCGAGCCCATCAGCGGGATGAGGAACGCGACGAGGGCCAGGAGCGCGAGGAACCCGATGTCGAGTCGCGAGGACCGTTCGAGCTCCAACACCCGGGTGGCCGAGGCGGGGAGCGACCCGGTCCGGACGAACCGGCGCGCCACGAGCAGCGAGATGATCACGACGAGGGGCCACCCGAACCCGAGCAGCAGCCGGTTCGAGCCGGTCATGTTGGCCGCGGCGAACTGCTCGTACGAGGGGTCGTACCCGGAGCGGAACGCGTAGTACAGGTCGACCGCGTACTCGGGCAGCACGGCGATCAGGGCGAGGATCGCGATCGCGAGGGCGCCGGCGATGTCCTTCTGCGCGGCCTCGGCGGCCCAGGCGAGCAGGAACGAGGCGGCGACGACGGCACCGCCGAAGACGAGCAGGTCGACGACGGGGTTCGGCGCGAACCCGCCGATCCGGAAGACGACGGCGGGCAGGGCGATGGCGATGCAGATCGCGATGCGGCCCCAGGCGCTGGCGCCCATCCGAGATGCCACGACGCCGGGCGTCGGAGCGGGAGACAGGGTGTCGGTCATGGTGGTCCTCGTGGTCGAGCCATGACGCTGCACACACTCGAGCGGCTTCGGCCATGGCGGAACGGCCGAAGGTCTCGCTCGCCTCGAGGGCCACGTGCACCGGGCCGATCGTCGTGATGGCCAGTGTGTCGATGCACGCGCTGGGAGCTACTCCCCTTCGCCACCACCTTGGCGCGCTCCGATCCGCTCACGCAAGCCGATCCGGCCTGTTCGGCGTCCCGAATCCCGGTGTTCCCCGACCCGCCCCGGAACGGCCTGGAGGCGCGGGGCGGCCCCGCACCGCGCCTCCCGTCCGTCGTCGGGTCGCGCCCACCGCGTTTCGTGCGCAGAAATGGTCGGGTCGCCTCCGCCGACTCGACCGTTTCTGCTCACGAAACGACGCGGCGCGGCGCGCGAGGCGCGCGGGACGCGCGGCGCGCAGCGCCCCCGCGCGCGCTACCCCTTCGCGGAGCGGGTGCGGCCGAGGGCGACCTCGCGGCGGGCGCGCTCGACGGCGAGGGCACTCGCGGCGTCCGGGTCCCGGAGGAGGCGGTCGACCTCGGCCACGTGCGCACGGACGTCGTCCGCACCGCGCGCCGAGGCGTCGTCGAGGACCGGTCGCACCGCGTCCTCGCCGAGTGCGACCAGGGCGCGGGACAGACTGAGCCGGGTCTCCTGGTCTCCACGGCCGAGGTGCTCCGCGAGCGTCCGGGCGAGGGCGTCCCGCTCGGCGTCCGGGACGAGCGCGGCAGCGGTGCGCCACGCCGCTCGGAGGACCCCGACGTCGGAGTCCCGCAGCAGGGGCCGCACCGACGGCCAGACCGCGGGGTCGCCGATCTTCGAGAGGGTGTGCAGCGCCTGGCTCCGGGCCTGCGGCAGCGGTCGGTCGAGCTCGGGCAGCACCCGACGGACGACCGCGTCGGCGGGGAGCCGGATGAGCGCCCACGTGAGCATGTCGCGGACGAAGAAGTCCGGCTCGACGGCGCACTGCTCCACCAGCACGTTGAGGTCCGCCGGGTCCGGGTGCGTCCCCGCGGCCATGACGGCGCGGAGGCGGACGGACGAGCGCGGGTCGGCGAGTGCGGTGGTGAGCGCGGACATGGCCCCATGCAAGCGCACCGTCCTGCGTGACGTCCGGAGACCGCCCGCCAAGGGTCGAGGCATAGCGTGGGCGGGTTCGTTCGACACGACCACGAAAGGATCCCCATGCCCCGCATCGGTACCAGTGACCTCACGGTGTTCCCCCTCGCCCTCGGCGGCAACGTCTTCGGTTGGACGGCCGACGAGCAGACCTCCCACCAGGTGCTCGACGCCTACACCGCGGCCGGCGGCGACTTCGTCGACACCGCGGACGTCTACTCCGCCTGGGCGCCCGGGAACTCCGGCGGCGAGTCCGAGCAGGTCATCGGCTCGTGGCTCGCGACGTCCGGCAAGCGCGACGACGTCGTCATCGCCACGAAGGTCTCCCAGCACCCGCAGTTCCAGGGCCTCTCCGCCACGAACGTCGCCGCGGCTGCACGCGCGAGCCTCGAGCGGCTCGGCACCGACCGGATCGACCTGTACTACGCGCACTTCGACGACGAGTCGACCCCGCTCGAGGAGACCGTGCGCGCGTTCGACCAGCTCGTGCGCGACGGCCTCGTCCGGTACACGGCCATCTCGAACTACTCGAAGGAGCGTGCGGCGGAGTGGATCCGCATCGCGCGGGAGAACGACCTCGCCCTGCCCGTCGCGATCCAGCCGCACTACAACCTGGTCACCCGCGAGCCGTACGAGTCGGACATCGCTCCCCTGGCCGCCACCGAGCACCTCGGGGTCGTTCCGTACTTCTCCCTCGCGGCGGGCTTCCTCACCGGCAAGTACCGCACGAAGGAGGACTTCGCCGGCAAGGACCGCGAGGGCCAGGTCTCCGGCTACTTCAACGAGGCGGGGCTCGCGGTGGTCGACGCGCTCGCCACGATCGCCCAGGACCGCGGCACCGAGGTCGCGACGGTCGCCCTCGCGTGGCTGCAGGCGCAGCCGGACGTCGTCGCGCCGATCGCCAGCGCACGCAACACCGAGCAGCTGCCGGCACTGCTGGCGTCGGCGGAGCTGGAGCTCAGCGCCGACGAGCTGCGGACCCTCTCCGACGTGTCGGGGAAGGTGTCGGCCGCGGCCTGACACCGGCGCGGTCGACCCGGGACGACATCATCGACGTCGTACGACCTCGGTGATGTCGTTCCGGGTCCGCCCGTCCAGACCCCTCACGCGCTCGGCGCGACCGACCCCGTCATCGTGTCGCCCGACGACCGGGTGACGAAGCACGAGATGAACGTGTCCCCCTGGTCCCACGTCGCCTGGTCGGGCGCGTAGGACCCCTGCACCTGCACGTCGCCGTACGCCGCCGCGGCCGAGGCGTTCAACGCCGCCGAGGTCTGGCACTGCTCGGCCGCCTGGGCCGCGAGCGCGTCCGGCCCGGGCCACTGGTTCGCCGAGACGGGCAGCCGCGCGGTGAGCTGGGCGACGTGCGGCGTCTGGCAGTCGACGACCGTGTAGGTCTGCGCCCACGCGTTCGTGAACGGCGACAGGCACTCCCCGCCGGCGAGGTCGGTCCACGCGTGCTCGCCGGGGGCCGCCGGCGTGGTGGCGAACTGCAGCGTCTCGAGCGAGGTCGATGCCGACGAGGGCTGCGACGCCGCGGCGGACGGCGTCTCCTTCGGGGTCGCCGCCGCCGAGGCCGCTGACGTCGAGGTCGGCGCCGGGGAACGCTCGTCGATCCGGTTGCCCAGGATCCACTGCGTCAGGGCGAACACCGCCACGATGAGCACCACGATCAGCACGATCGAGCCCCAGACGAGCAAGAGCTTGCCCCGTCGTCCCTCGTTCCGGAGCTTGGCGAAGCCCTCGTTGATGAAGTTGTCGCGGTCGCCCCCGCCCGCGGAGGCCGACGGCACCGGCGCCACGGGTGGCACGGGCGTGCGCTCGGGTGCGGGTGCGTGCGCCGGCGTGGCACCGACGGCCGGCATCATGCGCGTTCCGGTGTCGTGCGGGTCGTACCCGGTCCCACCGAGCTGCCCGACCGCCTCGGTCCCGAAGAGGTCCTTGATCGCACTCGTGTCGCTCGTCTCGCGACCGTCCCACTCGGACTGGTCGAGGTCGTCCGGCGCGGCGGCCGGGAGCGGCTCCGGCTCGTGACCGCGGATGCCCATCACGGCGTCGAGGTCCTGCCCGACCGCCGGAGGCAGGTGCGCGGGGTACGCGCTCGGCTCCGCCTCGGACGCGGCCGGTTCGACCAGCGGCGGGGCAGCCGTCGGCGGCACGGTGCCGTCCGGCTCGGCCCACCACGGGCCGCCGGCGACGGGCAGCGCCGTGGTCGGTTCGTCGACCTGGAGGCGCGGCTCGTCCTCCGGCGCCTCCGTCGCGTCGTCGAGGTACCCGGGCTCCACCGCCGTGGTCGGCTCGACGACGGGCGTCCCGCCGACCGGGGTCGGCAGCGCACCCGCGACGACGTCGTCGTCCGGGTCGTCCGAGTCGTCCGCCAGGCTCCACGAGCCACCGGCCAGCGCCGTCGTGTCGAACGCGTTCGTGGTCAGGGTCGCCGGCACCTCGCCGGCCTCGTCGTCGCGGATCGCCCAGTCGAACGGGCGCTCCTGCCCGCCGGTGCCCTCGCCCTCGCCATCGGCGATGCGGAGCAGCTCCGTGAAGCTCGGCGGTTCGTCGGTGGCCGGCAGGACGTTCTCCACGCCGACCGGCTGCGGCACGACGGGGAACGCAGGGGCAGCGGGCGCGTCGGCCGGCTGCGAGCCCGTGGCCCGACCGAGCCAGTCGACGTCCTTGCGTCCGGCGCCGAACGGGTCGGTGCGGCGCCGCTCCTCGTCGATCGCACGGTTCTCGGCCGCACGCTGGTCGCGGTGGGACTGGGCGGTCGGCAGGCTGATCGACGACGGGTGCGGTGCGGTCGACGACGGCGGGACCGGGGCCGCTGCGGGGATCCGGTCGGAGAGCGTGGCCCGCTCGGCCTCGGCGTCGGCCTGGGGGTTCTCGGACGGTGCCTCGAGCTGCTCGGGCATCGAGATCGCCTGCGTGGAGTCGTCCTCGGCGGGCGAGGCGGGCGACGCGGGGGTCGCGGAAGACGCGGGGGACACGGGCTCGTCGGACACCACCGGCTCGAACGGGTCCGGCAGGGGTGCGCCGGTCTCGCGCGCGGTCTTCTCCGCCTCGCGCCGCTCACGGCGCGAGGGCCAGTCGTCCGCGCCCCGCGGCGCACCGAAGATGTCGGCGGCACTGCGGAGACCGTGGAACGGAGCGTCCGGGGCGGAGTCGCGCCGTGCCTCCAGTCCGTCGTCCCCGTCTGCGGGACCGGCGGTCTGGTCGGGCTCGTGCGCGTCGTCCGGACGCTCCTCGGTCACGCGCTCAGCCCCAGATCAGCCAGCCCGATCGCCGCGAAGTACGGGTACCCGGCAGCCTCGATCTTCTCCTTCGCGCCGGTGTCGCGGTCGACGACGACGGCCACGGCGGCGATGATCGCGCCCTCGCGCTCCAGTGCCTCGGCGGCCTTGAGCGGCGAGCCGCCCGTCGTCGAGGTGTCCTCGAGCACGATCACGCGCTTGCCGGCGAGGTCCGGCCCCTCGACCTGCTTGCCGCGGCCGTGGTCCTTCGGCTCCTTGCGCACGACGAACGCGTCGTAGGCGAGGCCGCGGGCGGCGGCCTGGTGCAGCACGGCGCTCGCGATGGGGTCGGCGCCCATGGTCAGTCCGCCGACGGCGGCGACGTCCGGCACCTGGCCGATGAGGTCGGTCATCACCTGACCGATGAGCGGGGCGACACGGTGGTCCAGGCTCACCTTGCGGAGGTCGATGTAGTACGTCGCCTTCTTCCCGCTGGTGAGGGTGAAGTCTCCGTGGAACACCGCTTCGTCCGTGATGAACTGGATGAGCTGGTCGCGCGCGTCGGTCACAGCCCACAAGGGTAGCCGGTCGTCCCCGCAGCGCGCTGCCCCGTGTGGGTGGGGTGCGCTGCGAGCCACGCTCGGTACGCTCCGGTCATGTCCTCCGACGCGCGCCCGGTCAGCGAGGTCGTGCGTCCGACGGGCGGCTCGCGGTGGCGCGCGCGACGGCTCGCGGTCGGCCAGGAGGCGCTGGGCGCCCTGGTCGCGCTGGCCCTGACCGTCATCGCCCTGCGCCACGTCGTCGCGACCTCCAGGGTCGCCCTGCTCTGGTACGACGGGGACTCGGTGCTGCTGCCACTCGTCGAACGGTCGATGCAGCTCGGGCAGCCGTTCGAGTGGGCGATGTCCCCGGCGCTGTTCTTCTTCCCGGAGCTGCCGGTCTACCTCCTGTGCTCCCTCGTGACGGCCACGCCGCAGCAGTCGCTCGCGCTGAACGGCGTCCTCGTGCTGCTCGCCGTGTACGCGCTCGTGCGGGCCGCGGCGAACGAGCTCATGCCGGCGGCCCGGCGGTCGGCCCGGATCGCGGTGTCCGCCGTCGCCCTCGGGTTCGTGACGCTCCTGGTGCTCACCGAGTCGTCGGCCACCGCGACCTCGTTGGAGCTCGCGTCCCTGCTCCTCACGACGACGTACTACTACGGCGCGGTGCTGGCGATGCTCGGCACCGCGGTGCTCGTGCTCCGTGCGGTGCGGCTCGGGCGGGCGTCCGTCACGGTCCTCGTCGTGCTCGGCCTCGTCGCCGCGTGCACGACGGCGTCGAACCCGCTGTACGTCCCGTGGTCGGCCGCCCCGGTCGTCGTGACCCTCGTGCTCCTGGCACTCGCCCGCCGGCTCCCGTGGCGTCCGGTCGGGCTGCTCGCCGGGACGCTCACCCTCGGGTCCGTCGTCGGGTACCTGCTGCGGATCCCGCTGCGGCCGTTCGTGTCCCTCGACCCGTCGACCTACGTCCAGCCGTCGCGGGCCGGCGAGACGCTCGGGTTCTTCGCCGCGCTCACCGACGACCGCGCGGGGTCGGCGGCGGGCGACGCGGGGCTGCTCCTGCTGCTCGTGGGGGTGCTCCTGTCGGTCGGCGGGACCGTCTGGGCGTGGCGGGTCCGGACCTCGCGGACCGTCCTCGTCGCCGCAGCGCTCCCGCTCGTCACCGTCGTGGCGGTGTCGGTCGGGGTCGTCGTCGCGGGATCGGAGACCCCGCGGTACCTCGAGCCGATCGTCACGGCGCCGCTGCTCGCCCTGGTCGCGGTCGCCGAGCTCGCCCGCACCGCCGTCCGCCGGACCCAGGTGCACCGGCCGCGACGCGGCATCCGGGCCGTGCTCGCCCTCGCGGCCGCCGGGGTGCTGCTCGCCGGGATCGCCACCGCACCGAGCACCGCCCGCGCGGTCGCACAGGCGCGCTACGACCCGGCGGCCTGCCTCGACCGCTGGGCCGACGGGCGGGACGTCGTCGGGGTCGGGCAGTTCTGGACGGTCCGCCCGCTCGCCGCGTACGCGTCCACGAACGTGCAGCTGCTGCAGGTGCGGGACACGTTCCAGACCTACCCGTGGCTCGTCGACCTGGGGGCCTACCGCGACGCCACACCGACCTTCGTGGTGATCGGGTCCGGCGACGTCTGGACGACCGCCGTCGAGGACTCCCTCGGGCCGCCCGCGACGATCACGCACTGCACCGGGTTCGACGTGTACGACTACGCCGGCACGTCGGGCGCCGCCGTCCTGCAGCGGGACGTCGTCGACAGTGCCGATGCCATCCGGCGGGAACGCGGCTTCTGAACGCCCGCCCTGCGAAGTTGTCCACAGCCGCGCGGCGACGGCCGATCGTGCCTGAACGGATGTATAGGCTCGTGCCCGTGACTCGTCCCACCAGCCACTCCCGTCCCCGTGCCACCGTCCGACTCCGTCTCGCCGCCACCGGCCTCGCGCTCGCGGGCCTCGTCGGCACGGTGGTGTTCGACGCGCCGGTGGCGAGCGCGGCGACCTACCCCTCGTGGGACGAGGTCATGGCCGCGCGCGGGCAGGAGTCCGACAAGCAGGACCAGATCACCGAGATCCGCGGCATCATCTCCGGGCTGTCGAGCAAGGTGAAAGCGGCCGAGGCCGAGGCCGAGCGCCTCGGCACCGAGTTCTTCGATGCGCAGAGCAAGGCGCAGGACGCTGCGGAGAAGGAACAGCGGCTCCGCGCCGACGCCGACGACCACGCCGAGGTCGCCGAGCAGAGCGCCGCCCAGGCGGGGCAGTTCGCCGCCCAGATGGCCCGGTCCGGGGGCGCCGACGTCACCGCGTCCGTGATCTCCGGCGGCCAGGACGCCAGCGACCTGCTCTACAACCTCGGTGCGCTGAGCAAGCTCTCCGAGCAGGCCGAACGCGTCGAGGCCGCAGCCACCGCCGACGCCGCCGTCGCCCGGTCCCTCACCGCTCAGGCCGACCGTGCGTCCGAGGCGCTCGACGACCTCGCTGCCGAGGCCGAGCGCCGCATGCAGGCCTCCCAGGCCGCGGCGGACAAGGTGCAGGCCGCCTACGACGAGCAGCAGACCAACAAGGCACGGCTCGACGCCCAGCTCGCGACGCTGACCTCCGGCCGGGTCCGGACCGAGGCCGAGTTCGCCAAGGGCGAGGCCGTGCGCAAGGCGGCGGAGGAGAAGGCCGCGCGCGAGGCCTACCTCCGGGCCATCGCCGCCCAGAACGCCGCGAACGCGGCCAACGCCGGCAGCGGCGGCGGGGGTGGCGGTACCGGCAGCAGCGGCTCGGGTTCCAGCGGTTCGCCGGGGTCCGGCTCGGGGACCGGGTGGGTCCGTCCGGCCAGCGGGTACGTGATCAGCCCCTACGGGTACCGCGTGCACCCGATCTACGGCACCGTGATCAAGCACGACGGCGCCGACCTCGCGAGCGGGTGCTCGACGCCCATCGTCGCGGCGGCCGCCGGCACGGTCGACTACGCCGGCTGGTACGGCGGGTACGGCAACTACGTGCGGATCAGCCACGGCGGTGGGGTCCAGACGGCCTACGGGCACATCGTGAACGGCGGGTTCCGGGTCAGCCCCGGCCAGCAGGTGTCGGCCGGGCAGCTGATCGCGCTCGTCGGCTCCACCGGCAACTCGACCGGCTGCCACACGCACTTCGAGGTCCACGTGAACGGCGCCACGGTCGACCCGGTGCCGTTCATGCAGGCGCGGGGCGTGGCCTTCTAGCCGTCCCGCCGGGCACCCGGTCCGGCGCTCGTCCCGTCGGCGGTCTCCGTGCCGGACGCGGTCTCGATGCCGTCGTCGTCCAGGTTCCACAGCGCCCGGTACCAGACCGTCCGCTCCTCGTCGACGGGCAGCCCGTACGCCTCGTGGAAGAGTCCGTCCCACCCGGGGCCGTAGTTCCACCCGAGCGCCATCGTCGCCACGCCCAGGTCCGCCCAGCGGTCGGCGATGCCGAGGGCGTCGAGGTCGACGTGCCCGGCGAACCGACCGTCCGCGCCGATCAGGGTGTTCGGCGTGCACGGGTCGCCGTGGCACACCACCACACGGTCCACGGGCGGCTCCGGACCGAGCGCCTCGGGGTCGGCGCCGGCAGCGCGGGCCCGTCCGGCCCGCTGCACGGTGGACCACTCGAACGGGCAGTCGAGCACGGGCAGGGTGTCGTGCAGCGCCCGCAGTCCCTCGCCGGCCGCGATCACGGCCGTGCGCGGTTCGTCGTGCCACCGGGGGTCGACCGCGCTCCACCCCGGCAGCGCGCGGGTGCGGAGCCAGGCCCCCTCGTCGTCGACCCCGTGGTCGAGGAGTTCCGGGACGCGTGCGTACCGAGAGGCCCAGGTCAGGCGCGCTGCCTCGCCGACGATCCAGGGCGCGTAGGCGTGCGGGAGCACCTTGACGTACTCCTCGGCCAGGCCGTCCGCACCGATGCGGAACGTCCGGCCGCCGATCTCGTTGACCCACACGGCCTGCACCGGACGACCCCGTGCGACGCGACGGACGACCGCGGGCACCGCGGCGGCACCCCGCGCACGGGACAGTCCGTCGATCGAGCGCGGCATGCCGACTTCAGTGCACCCGGTCCGTGCGGCCGGAGCCCGCGCCACCCCGAGCGATCTCGAGCAGGACCGGCAGACGGTCCCCGAGCAGGGCGTCCAGGTCGGCGACGATGTCCTCCACCCCGGTCGTGATGTCGCGCGGCGAGGCTCCGCGACGGGGTCGGACGCGGATCCGGATCGCCCGGCCGCCCCGGACCCGGAACACGTCGACCGCGAGCGAGCCCACCTGCGGCATGGCACCGATCGCCGACGACAGCGCGTGCTGCACCGCGGCGGCGTCGATCCGGACCGAACCGGCGACCCCGCCGGCGGACCCGTCGTCCTCGACCACGGTGCCGACCCGACCGCCACCGAGCGTCGACAGCACCACGATCGCCAGGACCCCGAGCACCACCGCGCCGCCGAGGACCCAGGTCCACGCCGTCACCGAGGTCTCGCGCGGGGCATCCGCGCCGAGGGCGTCGAGCACGCCGGCACGCTCGTGCCACGCCGTGGCCGCCCACGGCAGCGTCTGGACGAGGATCGCCCCGACGCCGAGCACGAGCAGCGCGAGTCCGACCAGCACGAGCGCCGTCCGTCCGACGACGCGGTTCGTCGCGTTCATCCGTCCACCCGTCCGGTCGGCTGCACGCGGACCCGCGCGGTGACGCCGGGCTGCGCGTCGATCGCGGCGAACTCCGCGGTCACGGCTTCGGTCGCGGCGACCGCGGGGACGTCGGCACCCGCAGGCGGGCGGAGCACGACGTCGACGGTCCGACGGCCGACGGTGCCGACGGCCGCGTCCTGACCGAGCCGAGTGGCCGACCGAGCGGCCCGCGCGGCGGCCGATGCGAGCACCTCGTCGTCGATGACCACAGCGAGCCGCGACGACGACATCGCGTGCCGGGGGCGACGCTGCGGCAGGAGGCCCTGCGCGAGGAACACGAGACCGGCCAGCGCGACGATCGCCGCGATGCCGACCACGACGGTGGCGTCGAGCCCGCGGGGCGCCCGGGCGGCGGCGTCCACGACCGCGCGGGGATCGACACCGAGCGCACGCTGGTCGAGGAACACGAGTGCGGCGGCGAACACGGCGGCCGCGGCGAGCACGAGGGTGACGAGCATCGCGACGACGACCGCTCCCGACCGCGAGGCGTTCGTCTCGCGGCGGACGATCCGGCGGTACACCCGGTCGTGGGTCGGGCCGGCCGGCAGGGAACGCTCGGTCACCGGACCCTCCTCGGGGTGTCGACGACGGACGACGAGAACGTCACGGTCACCCGTTCGACCTGTCGGCCGGTGATGGTGCGGAGCCGCTCGGCGATCGTGCCGCGGGCGCGGTGCGCCGAGGTGGTGACGGGTTCGTCGGGGACCGCGTGGCTCCCCAGCACGGGGACGGCGAGCGGGGCGGTGATCTCGACCGCCAGCCCACCGCGACCGTCGTCCGCGACCCGGGCACGCGCCTCCTGGAACGGCACCCGGAGCGCTTCCGCAGCGACCGCCTGCGCGGTGTGCACGAGGGCTGCCGAACCGATCCGGTCGGAGCCGGGGACCCGTCCGCCGCTGCCGGGACCGGCGACGGCGGGCGTGCTCACGACGAGCTCCGGCGTCCGCGCAGCACGTCGAGGAGTCGTCGCACGTCGACGTCGCCGGTGACGATGCGGGCGACGATCCCACCCACGAGCATGCAGACGGCCACCACGACGAACGCCCAGGCCCCGAGCGTCACGGCGACGATCGCGAGCAGTGCGCCGACACCCATGCCGACGACGGTGGCGTTCACCGGACGCGGCCCTCGGCGTCGTCGGCGACACCGTTGAGGGCGGGGATGTTCACGTCGTTGATGGCGATGTTGACCTCGGTGACCTCGAGCCCGACGAGCTCGGTGACCGCGGTCGTGACGGCCGCGCGCACCGCGGTGGCGACGTCCATCATCGGCGTCGGGTAGTCCACGACGATCGTCAGGTCGACCGCGACCTGCGTCTCGCCGACCTCGACGCGGACGCCCTGGCCGAGCGCGCTCGAGCCGATCGCGTCACGGATCGCGCCGAACGCCCGGGCCGCGTTGCCGCCGAGCGCGAAGACGCCGGGGACGTCCCGGGCGGCGATGCCGGCGACTTTCGCGACGACCGTGTC
Source organism: Curtobacterium sp. SORGH_AS_0776 (assembly GCF_031453355.1). Lineage (NCBI taxonomy): Bacteria > Bacillati > Actinomycetota > Actinomycetes > Micrococcales > Microbacteriaceae > Curtobacterium > Curtobacterium sp. SORGH_AS_0776. The sequence goes on along the minus strand of NZ_JAVIYU010000001.1, from coordinate 1,261,733 downwards.
GTCGATGATCGTCCGGCCCTTGGTGGTGACCTGCGTCGTCGTGGTGCCGGTCGTCGCGGTCCCGTCGACGCGGTTCGTCGTCGATGCCATGAGTGCCTCCGATGCAGTCTCGTCCTGGTGTCCAGCGAACACCATCGTGCCGTGCTCCGCCCGGGAGCACGGCCCGGCACGCGGAGCCCGCCGGGCCGGCGCACGGAGCTTCGCCGGGCCGGCGCACGGTACGTTCGGACCCATGCGCGTGGCGACCTGGAACGTGAACTCCGTCCGCACCCGAGTGGGTCGGATCGTCGACTGGCTGGTGCGCGAGGACGTCGACGTCCTCGGCATGCAGGAGATCAAGTGCAAGCCGGAGCAGTTCCCGGTCGAGGCGTTCGAGGCCGCCGGGTACCAGGTCGAGGCGCACGGCCTGAACCAGTGGAACGGGGTGGCCTTCGCCAGCCGCCTCCCGCTCGAGGACGTCACCCGCGACTTCCCCGGCCAGCCCGGGTTCCTCAAGGGGCACGAGGGCCCCGACCTCCCGGTGGAGGCCCGCGCCCTCGGTGTCACGGTCGACGGCGTCCGCCTGTGGAGCCTCTACGTGCCGAACGGGCGCGAGGTCGGCGACCCGCACTACACGTACAAGCTCGACTGGCTCGGGCAGTTGGCCGACCGCACCTCGGAGTGGCTCACCGCGCACCCCGAGCAGCCGCTCGCGCTGATGGGCGACTGGAACGTGGCGCCGCTCGACTCCGACGTGTGGGACGTCTCGGTCTTCGAGGGGCACACGCACGTCACCGAACCCGAGCGCGCGGCCTTCCGGGAGTTCGAGGCGCGGGGCCTGCAGGACGTCGTCCGCCCGATCGTGCCGGACGGCTACACCTACTGGGACTACAAGCAGCTGCGCTTCCCCCGCAACGAGGGCATGCGCATCGACTTCATCATGGGCTCGCAGGCGTTCTCGGACGTCGTGACGGACGCCCGCATCCACCGCGACGAGCGCAAGGGCGACGCGCCGAGCGACCACGTCCCGGTGTCGGTCGACCTCGACCTCGAGACCTCGCTCGACGACGACCGGCCGATGATCTTCTGACGCCTTCTGTTACTCCCCGCGTCCGCCCTCGTTGAGCGGGGCGGACCCAGCGACGTACGTTGCCTGCACCGAACCCCTTCGAGAGCAGGTGAAGCCATGTCCCGCACGACCCCGTCGACGATCCTTCCGATCCAGCGCGTCATGGCCGACGCCACGCCCCGTGCCTGGAGGGACGGCATCGTCGTCGAGACACGCCCCGCCGACGTGGTGGTCGCGTTCCTCGACGGCGGCGTGACGCAGCTGCGGGTGGCGGACGCCGACACGCTCGTGTCGGTCGGCGACCCGGTCGCCCATCACCCGGCCGCGGAGATCCTCAGCGCCGGCGGTCGGAAGACCACCGCGCGCACCGCGTGACGCGTCAGGCGGTCATCGAGGCCATCATCGCCTCGCACTTCGCGACCATCTCGTCGCACGCCATCGCGCAGTAGCGGCACGACTCGTCCATGTCCGCGTGGCTGCGGCACTCGGCGGCACACGCCGTGCCCATCGCGACGCAGGCTGTGAGCATCGCGCGCATGCTGTCGGCGTCCATGCCCATCGGACGCATCATCATCCGCATGCCGGTGTCGGCCATCATCGCCGTGTTCGAGCACATCGCGGCACAGGTGGCCATGTCGGCACCCATCTGCATGTCGCTCGCGGAGCACATCGTCGCGGCCATCGACGCGGCGTTCATCGCCATCATCGTGTCCTGCATGAGCTCAGCGTCCATCGCCACGGGCATCTCGCTCGTGGACATGGTCTTCATCATCGCCATGGTGTCCATCGGGGACCTCCTCTTCCGTTCGGTGGCGCCCACGGTACGCGCCGCCCCGATGCGTGACGCGGCTACGGGTGCAGGAGCGCGGCGACCGCGACCAGCACCGGCACGGAACCGATCGTCGAGATGAGCACCACGTCCCGCGCGACCGGCACCGCCGCCCCGTACCGCTGCGCGTAGTTGAACACGTTCTGCGCTGCCGGCAGCGCCCCGAGGGTCGTGAGCACGAAGACGTCCTGGTCCCCCAGCCCGAACACGAACCGGGCGAACACGAACGCCACGGCCGGCATCACGACGAGCTTGATCGCCGACGCCACGATGACGTCCGTCCGGATCGCCGGGTCGCGGAGCGGGGTCGCCCCGTGCAGGCTCATCCCGAACGACAGCAGGACCACGGGTACGGCGGCCGCCCCGACGAGCGAGAACGGCTCGAGCACGGGCGTCGGGAGGTCGATGCCCGTCGCCGAGAAGACCAGGCCCACGAGCGAGGCGATGATGATCGGGTTCCGGAACGGCCCCGAGACCCGGCGCCACCAGCTCCCGCCCGCCGAGGTCGCGGTGTCCAGGATCGTCAGCGCGATCGGCGCGAGCACGATGAGCTGCAGCAGGATGACCGGCACGACCGCGGTGGCCTGCCCGAGGACGTACACGGCGACCGGCAACCCGATGTTGTTCGCGTTGACGTAGCTCGCGGCGAGCGCCCCGACCGTCGTGGTCGCGAGCGGCCGGCGCAGGACGACCCGGAAGACCACGCCGGCGCCGATGGCCACCACGACCGCGCTGAGCAGGGACACCCACAGCATGGGCGACAGCAGGACGTGGATGTCCGCCGTGGCGATCGTGTGGAAGAGCAGGCAGGGCATGAGCACGAAGAACGCGAGCCGGCTCATCACGAACTGGGCGTGCTGGCCGAGCAGTCCGATGCGTCCGACGACGTACCCGGCGGCGATGATCGCGCCGATGATCGCGAACCCGGTCAACACGCCACCCATCGGCTCCATCCTTGCACCATGTGACGTTGCTCAGGCCGGAAATGCGAACGCATCGAATACCGTTGTGCCCACCATGACCTCGACGAACTCCAGCACGCTCACGCGTTCGACCGACTCCAGCCAGCCCCTCGTCCCGTTGCTCGAGGAGCGGTGGAGCCCCCGTTCCTACGACGAGACCGCGACGATCGACGACGCGGCGTACGACGCGCTCCTCGAAGCCGCTCGCTGGGCCCCGTCGGCCATGAACTTCCAGCCGCGCCGCTTCATCGCCGGCCGCCGTGGCACCGAGACGTTCCGGAAGATCAACGAGAACCTGCTCGGGTTCAACGCCGCCTGGGCCTTCCGCGCCAGCGCCCTGGTCGTCGGCGTGCTCGAGACCGTGACCGAGGACGGCGACGAGCGCCCCTTCGCCCAGTACGACCTCGGCCAGTCCCTCGCGGCCCTGACCGTCCAGGCGCACGCCGAGGGCCTGCACGTGCACCAGATGGCGGGCATCGACGCCGAGGGCCTCCGTGCCGCGTTCGACCTGCCGGAGCGGTTCCTGCCGTACACGGTCACCGCGATCGGCACCGTGGCGGACCCGTCGCAGCTCGACGACAAGGCCGCCGAGCGCGAGGTCGCCCCGCGCACCCGTCTCCCCCTCGACGAGGTCGTGCTCGTCAAGGAGTAGTCCTGCGCCACCGCACGCGGCCGCATCCTCACCGGGGTGCGGCCGCTGCCGTGTGCGGCGGGGCGTAGCATGTACTGACATGCAGCACGACGCGAACACCCCCGGCCCCGAGATGAACTTCTACACCCGCAAGTGGGTCCGTCCGGAGGACCTCAACGCCAACGGCACCCTGTTCGGCGGCAGCCTCCTCCGCTGGATCGACGAGGAAGCCGCCGTCTACGCGATCATCCAGCTCGGCAACGGCAAGGTCGTCACGAAGTACATGTCCGAGATCGTGTTCGTGTCGTCCGCGCGCGAGGGCGACATCGTCGAGATCGGTCTCGTCGCCACCCGCTTCGGCCGCACCTCGCTGACGATGCGGGCCGAGGCACGGAACCTCTTCACGCACCGCAGCATCCTCACCATCGACGAGGTCGTGTTCGTCAACCTCGACGAGGACGGCTCCCCGGCGCCGCACGGCTACACCGACATCACGTACGACCGCGACCGGGTGCCCGCCACGCACCGCGCGTGACACCGCAGACATCGCGCAGCGCCGTCCGGGCAGGGCATCGCACCCGGCATGTGATCGGGGGCCTCTGGCAGGATCGGGGCATGACCACGCCCCGCCTCGTCGCCTTCGACCTGGACGACACCCTCGCCCCCTCGAAGTCCGCGCTGGACCCCCGGATGCTCGAGACCTTCGCGTCCCTGCTCGAGGTCGTGCCGGTCGCGGTGATCTCCGGCGGCAACTTCCAACAGTTCGAGCAGCAGCTGGTCGCACCCCTGCGGCGTCGCGACGGGCTCGTGCTCGACGACCTGCACCTCCTGCCGACCTGCGGCACCGCCTACTACCGGTGGACCGGCGACGACTGGGCGCTCCAGTACGCCGAGGACCTCACCGACGAGCAGAAGGCGCGCGCCCTGGCCGCGGTCGAGGCCGAGGCAAAGGCCGCCGGGTTCTGGGAGTCCGAGACGTGGGGCCCCATCCTCGAGGACCGCGGGTCCCAGATCACGTTCTCCGCGCTCGGCCAGTCCGCTCCGGTGGACGTGAAGAAGCAGTGGGACCCGACGGGCGCGAAGAAGGACGAGCTCCGTCGGCGCGTCCAGGCCGAGCTGCCCGACCTCGAGGTCCGTTCCGGTGGCTCGACGAGCGTCGACATCACCCGCAAGGGCATCGACAAGGCGTACGGCATGCAGCGCCTGGCCGAGATCACGAGCGTCGCGCTCGACGACATGCTGTTCGTCGGCGACCGCCTCGACCCCGAGGGCAACGACTACCCGGTGAAGGCCCTCGGCGTCCCCTGCCACGCGGTCGAGGGCTGGGAGGACACCGATGCGTTCCTCACGGAGCTGATCCCCACCCTGCGCTGACGGAACGAGCGCCGGCGGTACGGGCGCTGACGCGCCGACGGACGGGAGGCACGGCGAACGACTCAGGGGATGCTGCGGACCGCCTCGACGAACGCCCGGATCTTCGCCTCGTCCTTCACGCCGCGTTCGGACTCGACACCGCTCGACACGTCCACGCCGTCCGGGTCGAGCGACTCGATCGCCGCGACCACGTTGGCCGGCGTCAGCCCGCCCGCGAGGATCCACGCCTCGTCGACCTTCCCCGTGATCGAGGCGGGGTCGATGAGCCGCCCGCTGCCCGGCACCGCGGCGTCGAGCAGGAGCAGGTCGTGGTCGTACGACGCGCGCTGTTCCGGCGTCTCGGCCAGGTAGTCCTCGGCCGCGACCGCCCGGATCGTGAAGAACCCGGCGTCACGGGCGCGCGCGAAGTCCGTGGCCGACTCGCCGCCGTGCAGCTGCAACGTGGTGAGCCCCACTGCCGACGCGATGCCCACGACCTCGTCGATCTCCTGGTCACGGAAGACCCCGACCGCGTCGATGCCATCCGGCACCCGCTCGACGAGCTCCTTCGCGAGGTCCGCTGTCACGGTGCGCGGGCTGCCGGCGGCGAAGACGAACCCGACCGCGTCCGCACCGGCGTCGATGGCGGCGTCCACGGTCGCAGGGGTCGACAGGCCGCAGATCTTGATCCATCGCTGGTCGGTCATGCCGTCCATCCTGCCAGGGACCCCGGAGGTGCGGAGCGGCCGCCGGTACGGGGTGCGCAGCGGCCGTGCGAGCGGGCTAGTGCAGGGTGCCGGCGATGTACGACGCCGCGCAGGCGACCAGGACGCCGAAGGCCGCGAACGACCCGACGAGCACGTTCCGCCGGCGCCAGCGCCGCACGGTGACGAACGTCCCGCGCCGGGCGTGCCGGTGCGCGGCGCGGTGCAGGCGGTGGTCGCGCTTGTGCTTCACGCGCTGCGGCCCCAGCGGCACCGGGCCGGTTATCTGGGCCGAACCACCGCGCAGGGCGTTCGCGATCGCCACCGCGGTCGGGCGGCGGTCGGGGTCGCGCGCGGTCATCTTCGCGAGGAGGTCCCGCCACTCCGGCGCGATGCCGTCCGGGATCTCGGGGTCGTGGCGGAGCCGTGCGAGTGCCGCCTCGATGAGGGTGCCGGAGTACTCCTGCTTGCCGGTCAGGGCCTCGAGCAGCACCAGTCCGAGCGAGTAGACGTCGGTGGCGAAGCCGATCGGCTCCCCGGCGACCTGCTCGGGGCTGAGGTACGCGGCCGTGCCGATGATCGTGCCGTCGTTCGTCAGGCGCGAGCCGTCGACGAAGTGGGCGACGCCGAAGTCGGTGAGCTTCACGGTGCGCGCGAAGCCCGACGATCCCTCGTCGCTGATGAGGATGTTCGCCGGCTTGACGTCGCGGTGGACGATGCCGCGCGAGTGCACGTACGCCAGCGCGTCGGCCAGCTGGGCGCCGAGGTCGGCCACCTCGTAGTTGTGCAGGGCGCCCCCGGCGAGCCGGCGCAGGAGCGTCGTGTCCGCGATCAGCTCCATCACGATGTACCGGTGCGGACCGTCCTCGAAGTCGTGGGTGCCGGCGTCGTACAGCGGGATGAGCCCCGGGTGCGACAGCATGCTGAGCAGCCGGATCTCGCGCTCTTGGCGGACCCGGTCGGCCGTGGTCATCGACTCGGGCGTGGCGAAGAGCTTCACGGCGACGGCACGGTAGGTGTGCTCGTCACGTGCTTCGTAGACGGAACCCATGCCGCCCGTGCCGATGAGCTTCACGAGTCGGTAGCGGCCCGAGAGGACCGTGTCCGACCGTGTGTCGTTCAGCAGGGCCATGGCTGATGTCGTTCCGTTCAGAGCCCGGTGTTCCGCGGCAGTTGCCGACGTGGTGGCTCATCCACTACGGTACGCGTCCGAGTAGTGATCCGCGCGGACGTTATGACATCGTGATCGGCCTACTTCCCTGTGTTCATGCGGATGCATCGGGGTACAGTCCGACGTCCGAACAGGTGAGCGATCACGCAAGGAGGACACCATGGCGCTGTCGAAGGGCGACACCGTGCACTGGAACACGTCGCAGGGGAAGACGACCGGCACGCTCGTGCAGAAGCGGGTCTCGGACTTCGAGTTCGACGGCCAGTCGTTCAAGCCGACCGACGACGACCCGTACTGGATCGTCGAGTCGGAGAAGTCCGGCAAGCGCGCCGCCCACAAGGAGTCGGCGCTGACGAAGGCGTGAGCGCTCAGTCGCCGGCGGGCTCGGCGCGACGACGGCCTCGGGCGGCCACTGCGCCGTGCTCGGCGCGCTGGTTCCGCTCGGCCCGGATGCGTCGGACCCGTCGGACGACGAACGTCACCACGACGACGGCGATCGCCACGTAGAGCACCCGGTCGATCCACTCGGTGTACTGCTCGACCTTGTCGTACTGGGTCCCGAAGGCCGCTCCGAGCAGCACCAGGGCGCTGTTCCAGATCCCGCTCGCGATGATCGTGAACACCGAGAACGTCCCGAGGTGCATCCGGTCCGCTCCGGCCGGCAGCGAGATGAGGCTGCGGACGATCGGCACGAACCGGCCGAAGAAGACCGCGCTCTTGCCGTGCCGGTGGAACCAGTCCGCCGCCGTGCGGAAGTCGTCCTCGTCGACGAGGGGCAGCTTGCCGAGCCAGCGCGTCGTCCGTTCGAAGCCGATGACGGCGCCGAGCCAGTACAGCACCAGTGCGCCGAGGTAGGAGCCGAGCGTCGCGAGCAGGAGGACCAACACGAGGTTCATCCGGCCGGCACCCGCCAGGAACCCGGCCAACGGCAGGATCACCTCGGACGGGATCGGCGGGAAGACCGTCTCGACGAAGAGCATCAGCGCGACGCCCCACTCCCCCAGGGCGTCGATGAGCTGCAGCACGAGGCCGGACAACCCGCCCATCTCGGGGTCCGCGGCGGAGTCGCCGGCGGCGACGGTCATGGTGTGGGCAGGCGCAGCCACGGCAGTCGTCATCCCCCGATGGTGCCTGAGTGCCCTGTCAGGACCCGGCACGCAGACTGAACGTCAGCCGAGTCCCATGTGCGTCGTCCGGACGTGGGTCAGGGAACGGGCGAGGGCGCCGCGGGCCACGGCGTCGCGGCCGACCGTCGAGGGGACGATCTCGACGGGGTGCCGGAGCTGCGGCGCGACGATCTCGGTCAGTGCCTCGCAGAACACCGGGGCCGCCGGCAGGACCTCGCCCCCGACGACGACCACCTCGGGGTCGATCGTCGCGATGAGCTGCACGACCCCGGGAGCGACGTCCGCGGCGAGCGCCCGCACGGCCGCGGCGGCGTCCGGGTCACCCTGCCCGGCCGACGCCATGACGGACTCGACGTCCGTACCGGGGGCGATCCGCGCCTCCAGTCGGGCGGGTGCGTCGGGCCATCCGGTCGAAGCCAGGCCGCCCATCTCGCCTGCCGCCCCGCGCGCACCGCGTGCGAGGGACCCGTCGACCAGGTAGGCCGCGCCGATCTGGCGACCCATCACCAGGTACAGGCCGTCCTGCACGCCGCGGAAGCGTCCCCACATCGCCTCGGCGGTGGCGGCGAGCTTGGCGTCGTTGTCGAAGAACGTGGTGGCCGTGGGGAACAGGTCGCCGATCCGGCCGGGGACCCGTCGCTCGACCCACTGCGGGACCGCGACGGTGTAGTCGATCTCGCCGGAACGGTCCACGACGGCCGGGACCCCGAAGGTGGCGGCGAGGAGCCGCGTCGGGTCGGTGCCCTCGACCAGACGACGGACGACGTCCTGCACGCTCTCCCACGCCTGCTCGGCGGATGCGAGGTCGGTGTAGACCTCCTCGACCCGGGCGAGCTGCCGACCGCGGAGGTCCGAGCGGAGCCCCACGATGCCGTGCAGCCCGAGGTCGACCCCGAGCACCGACCCGGCGCCGGCGTCCGCGCGGAAACGCTTCGCGCGGCGACCCGCCTTGTTCGGCGTGGCGATCGCCTCGGCCTCGGTGACCCATCCCTCGTCGACGAGGTCGGCCAGCGCTGCCTCGACCGTGGGGCGCGACAGGCCCACGGTCTGCCCGAGCTCGGTGACGGTGTGCGAGCCGTCGTCACGGAAGAGCTCCGCGAGGAGCGCACGCGAGTTGATGAGTCGGAGCATCCCCGGTGTGCTGCCGACGACACCGTTCGGAAGCGTTGACACGGTCTCGTCCACGGCCATAGCCTCCATATTACGAAAGATCATTGAGGAATGGTGGACTCCGACATGCTCATCCCACGGCCGCGCCGCACCGAACCGGGTGCCGGCGCCTTCGCGATCACCCCGTCGACCCGCATCGCCGCAGACGCCGCGAGCGAGTCGGTCCGACTGTACCTGCAGCAGACCCTGCGGGGGTCGACCGGGCTGCCGGTGCGCGACGCCGACGACGCGGCCGGGGTCGACACCGCGCGCACGGACGTGATCGCACTCCGTGTCGCCGACGACGACACGCTCCCCACCGGACCGGCCGGTGACCGCTCCGAGTCGTTCCGGCTGCGGGTCACGGCCGACCGGGTCGAGATCACCGGCGGGGGTCCGGCGGGCGTCTTCTACGGCGTCCAGGCGCTCCTGCAGTCGCTGCCGGCCGACGTCTACCGCAAGGGCCGGGTCGGCACCGGCCCGTGGACGGTCCCGGCGGTCACCGTCGAGGACGCCCCGGCGTTCGCCTGGCGCGGCGTCATGCTCGACGTCGCCCGGCACTTCCGCACCAAGCACGAGGTCATGCGGGTGATCGACCAGCTCGCCGCGCACCGGCTCAACCGACTGCACTTCCACCTCACCGAGGACCAGGGGTGGCGCATCGAGATCCGGAAGTACCCGCGCCTGACCGAGGTCGGCTCGTGGCGGAAGGAGTCGCAGGTCGGGGCGCACGTGCCGGACGCCGACGGGGTGCTGCACCCGGCGGCGTTCGACGGCCGTCCCGCACGGCGGCTACTACACGCAGGACGACATCCGCGAGATCGTCGCCTACGCGGCCGACCGGTTCGTCACCGTCGTCCCCGAGATCGAGACGCCCGGGCACGTCCGCGCCGCCCTCGCCGCCTACCCGTCGCTCGGCGTCTCGGGCGAGCCGATCGACGTCTGGACGGAGTGGGGCATCGCCGAGGACGTCCTCAACGCCGAGGAGTCCACGATCGCCTTCTTCCAGGACGTCCTCGACGAGGTCATCGCTCTGTTCCCCTCGGAGTACATCGGCGTCGGCGGCGACGAGTGCCCCAAGGTCCAGTGGGAGGACGACCCCCGCACGCAGGAACGCATCCGCGAACTCGGCCTCGACGACGAGGAGCAGCTGCAGGCGTGGATCATCGGCCGGCTCGCCTCCCACGTCGAGTCGCACGGGCGGCGGGCGTTCGGGTGGGACGAGATCCTCGAGGGCGGCACGCTCTCGAAGTCCGCGACCGTGCTCTCGTGGCGCGGGCTCACCGGCGCCCGGACCGCGGCGAAGCGGGGCCACGACGTGATCTCCGCCCCGGACGACCAGGTGTACCTCGACTACCGGCAGAGCGACCTCGAGACCGAGCCCATCCCGGTGTCGATCGTCCTGTCCGTCGACGACGTGTTCGCCTTCGACCCGGTGCCGGCGGACCTCACCGACGCCGAGCGCGCCCACGTGATCGGTGGCCAGGGCAACATGTGGACCGAGCACGTGGACACCGCCCGCAAGCTCGACTACCAGCTCTTCCCGCGGGTCGCCGCCCTCGCCGAGGCGCTCTGGTCGGCCGACGTCGCCGGGCCGCGCGACGTCGCCGAGTTCCGGGGGCGGCTCGCCGAGCACCTCGCTCGGCTCGAGGCGATGGGGATCGAGTACCGGCACGACGCCGGGCCGTTCCCCTGGGAGCAGCGGCCGGGGGTGCCGGGGCGGCCGCACTCGCGCGAGGAGCGTGCGGCCTACATCGACGCGGTCACGGCCAACATCGCCGAGTAGCCGAGCAGGCGCGCGGGGGCGGTCCGTCGTCCTTCCGCGTGGTCGCTCAGCCGAAGGTGGGCACCGGACGGTCCTGCACGACCTCGTGCCCGACGTCCGAGGTCCTCGCCCCGGTGACGACCGCGCAGCTCATCGACAGGCTCCAGAACGAGGTGGGCTCCTGCCGCGTCGGTGGCCCCGGGGTGTCCTGCTGCGTCTGCGGCGCGCTCCGGATCCGGATCGCGCGGTCGGCCGGCAGCGTCCGGCAGGCCTCGCGGGCGGCTGCCACGGCGGCGGTGTAGCGCGGGCCGTCGGTGCGCAGGACCGGCCCCCACGGCCGGAACTGCACGAGCACGAGCACGAGCAGGGCCACGGCCACGGTCGACCGCAGGGCCACGCCGAGTGTGGGACGGCGCGCGGTGGGCCGGGGACGCAGCGACCGTCGCGACGGATCGGTGGACACCCGCTCCGCCGCCCCGGCGTCGACCGACGTGCGGCTCCGGCGCCGGGGTGTCACGAGCGCCAGGACGACGAGCACGAGTCCGGCAGCGGCGGGGAACATCCCGTACCGACTCACCCACGCGTACCGGAGGAACTCCGGCGACATGCCGGCGTAGGCGTAGGCGGGCTTCGGGTTGAGCACGACCGCGGCGCACCAGAGCACGACGGCGAACAGCGCGAGGACGACGGCGAGGGTCCGCTGCGGGCGGTCGCCGCGGACGAGCACCCAGACGAACGCGACGACGAAGGGCACCACGAAGAGCAGCCCCGCCCAGGGTCCGACGGTCGCGAGGACCTCGCCAGACGCGGCCCGCGAGAGGAAGGTCGACATCCCGGCGTTCAGCCCGAACCCGTCCACGAGCGACGCGAGGTCGATCGTCGCGCGCCCCACCTGTCCGCGGTGCCGGTCCGAGCCGAGCCAGACGGCGAGCTGCAGACCGGCTCCGACGAGGAAGGCGGCCGTGACGGGCCAGGTCCGACGAGCCCGCAGCCCGAGGACGAGCAGCGGCGCGAACACGATCGCCTGGGTCTCGGTCAGGGCGCCGAGCAGGGTCACGGCGGCCAACGCGACACTCGACCACCAGCTGCGCGGCCGGTACAGGAGCACGAACGGCATCATCCAGAGGAAGTACGCGTGCACGTTCGCCAGGTTGCCGAGGACCTCGTTCGTCGCGATCGGGACGAGCACCACCGCGAGCGCGATCCCCACCCGGGCGGCGAGCGCGGCGGCCGGCGTCAGTCGCGCGGTCAGGTCCCGGGTGCAGACGAAGACCACCGTCGCGACGAGGCCCGTCCCGACCACGGCACCGAACGCGATGCCGGTCGCCCAGCCCTCGACCGGCAGCACGTGCTGCACGATGCCCGCCACGATCCGCGGGTACTGGTGCAGGTACCCCGCGTAGCTGCGGGTGAGCGTCCCGAGCGTGCCGTACTGCATCCCCTCGCCGAGGAACGTCCGGCCATCCTCGGCCCACAGCACGTCGCGCACCGCTGCCGGCATCCGCGACCAGGCGAGGACCACCGCGAGGACGAAGACACCGGCGGCGGCGACCCACTCCGGGCGATGACCGGCACGGGAGCCGTCGCGCGGCGGCGCGTCAGGAGCGGCTGCTGTTCGCATCGGATCCGTTCGTCTCTGGGGCGCCGACCAGCGTACTGGGCCGTGACGGACGGGAGGCACGGTGCCAGCTGGCACCGTGCCTCCCGTCCGTCGTGACGTCGGCTACGCGGCGACCGGCGCGCGCTGACCGACGGTCTCGGCCGCGACCGCGGCCTCGCTGCCCGCGGCGGCCTCGTCGACCGGACGACGCCGCACCCACTTCTTCAGCCCGACGAGCACGAGCGCCGACACCACGGTGCCCGCGAGGATCGCGACGATGAACATCGCGACGTCGCCGATGGCGAAGAACACGAAGATCCCACCGTGCGGCGCCCGCGAGGTCACACCGGCCGCCATCGAGATCGCACCCGTCACCGCGGCCCCGACCATCGACGCCGGGATGACGCGCAGCGGGTCCGCGGCCGCGAACGGGATCGCACCCTCGGAGATGAACGAGGCACCGAGCAGCCACGCGGCCTTGCCGTTCTCGCGCTCGGGCTTCGTGAAGCCCTTGCGGTAGAGCACGGTCGAGGCGAGCGCCAGGGCCAGCGGCGGGACCATGCCCGCGGCCATCACGGCCGCCATGATCTCGAACGGGACGACGTTCGTCGCGGATCCGGCGCCGAGGCCGGCGACCGCGAACGCGTACGCCACCTTGTTGACCGGCCCGCCGAGGTCGAACGCCATCATCAGGCCGAGGATGATGCCGAGCAGGATCGCCGAGGCGCCGGACAGCGAGTTGAGGAACTCGGTCAGCTGGGTCATCAGCCAGGCGATGGGCCCGCCGAGCACGAGCAGCATGAGCCCCGAGGCGATGATCGACGCGAACAGCGGGATGATGACGACGGGCATCAGACCACGCAGCCAACGCCAGGTCGGGATGCGGCCGATCCAGTAGGCGGCGGCACCGGCGATGAGACCACCGATCAGGCCACCGAGGAACCCGGCGTTCATGAAGACGGCGATCGAACCGGCGACGAAGCCGGGCGCGATGCCGGGTCGGTCGGCCATGGCGTAGGCGATGTACCCGGCGAGCGCCGCCACCAGGAACCCGAGCGACACGCCACCGATCTGGAACGCGGCGGCACCGAGGTAGTACGCCAGACCCTCCGGCGGCAGGTTCAGGAGCGTGTAGTTCGTCAGCGTGTAGACCGCGTTGTTCTGCCCCGAGTCACCGTGGGTCAGCGCGATGCCGTAGCCGGCGAGCAGGAAGCCGAGCGCGATGAGGAGTCCGCCGCCCGCGACGAACGGGATCATGTAGCTCACACCGGTGAGCAGCCAGCGCTTGAGCGCCTGCCCGAAGTGCTCGTCCTTGGCGGTGCTCGAGCCGGCCTCGGCGGCGTTGCCGTGCACACGTGCGGCGTTGGGGTCGTCGGCGGCTCGGAGGGCCTCGGCGATCATCTTGTCCGGCTCGTCGACACCTCGCTTGACCGGGCCGGCCACGAGGGGCTTGCCGGCGAAGCGGCCGCGGTCGCGGACGTCCACGTCGACCGCGAAGACCACGGCGTCGGCGCGGGCGATGAGGGCCGGGTCGAGCGGCTCGACCTGCGAGGACCCCTGCGTCTCGACGTGCATCTCGGCACCCGCACGCTGGGCCGCGGCGACGAGGGCGTCGGCTGCCATGTAGGTGTGCGCGATGCCGGTCGGGCACGCGGTGACGCCGACGAGCACCTTGCGTGCTCCGGCGGTGGAACCGGCCGCGTCGCCGTCCGCGGCGTGCGTGGCGGCGGCGGGTCGCGCCTCCTGGCCGGTGGCGGTCGCACTGGAGGCGCTGCTCGCGGTGCCGACGCCGGCCTGCGCGACCTCGCCGCTCACCTCGCGGTCGACGAGGTCCACGATCTCCTGCGGGGTGGCGGCGGCGCGGAGGGCGGCGGTGAAGTCCTCGCGGATGAGCGCACGAGCCAGGGTCGAGAGGAACCGTGAGGTGGTCCTTGTCGGCCCCTTCGGGCACGGCGATCATGAAGACGATGTCGGCGTCGCCGTCCGGGGCGCCGAACGACACCGTCCGGGCGAGGCGGCTCATCGCCAGGGTCGGCTCGGAGACCGACGCGGACCGGGCGTGCGGGATCGCGATGCCACCGGGGACGCCGGTGCCGACGCTGGCCTCGCGCTTGATCGCGTCAGCGGCGAGGGATGCCCCGTCCGCCGCGCGGCCGGTCGCGGCGACGCGGTCGGCGAGGACGCGGATGACGTCGCTCGAGGTGGCGCCGAGGTCCTCGTCGAGACCGACGAGCTGGACGCTGATGAGGCGTGGACTCGTGTTGACGGACATGGGTTGCTCCTTTGCAATGGCGCTGGGGGCGCGGGTGCTGCGGGGTTGAGTGTGTGTGCGGGGGTGGGTCAGGCGGGTTCGGGCGCTCGCTCGAGCGCTCGGACCTCGATGCCCGACGGGTCGGTGTGGTCGAGGGCGGGGACGTCGCTTCCGGGGAGGGCAGCGGCTGCCGCTCCGGTGGCGACGGCCTGGGCGAGGCGTTGCTCGGGCGACTGCCCGGCGACCTCGGCGAGCAGGTAGCCGGCGAGGGAGGAGTCCCCCGCGCCGACGGTCGAGCGCGCCACGATCCGGGGTGCTGCGGCCGCGTAGCTCCCGTCCTCCGTCACGAGGACGGCTCCGGCGCTGCCGAGCGTCAGGAGCACGGTGCCGACGTTCTTGTCACGGAGGCGCTGCGCCGCGGTCGCTGCCGCGTCGACGTCCCGCTCGAACTCGTCCGGGTCGCCGCCGACGACCTCGGCGAGCTCCTCGGCGTTCGGCTTCACGAGGTCGATCCGCTCGCCGGACTGCAGCAGCGCGGTGAAGGGGACGCCCGAGGAGTCGACCGCGATCCGGACGTCGTCGCCGTGGCGCTGCCGGACGGCTCGGACGAGGACCGCGAGGGCGTCGTCCGGCAGCCCGGGGGGCAGGGAGCCGGCGAGGACCACCCAGCGTGCGACCGGTCCGGTCGCGGTGGCACCGGCGGTGTCCGCGACGAGGGCCGCGAGGTCCTCGAGGCGACCCGCGAGCGACGGACCGGGCTCGTTGAGCTTCGTCGTCGTGCCGGTCGGCTCGGTCACCGTGACGTTCGAGCGGAGCGGCGCACCGATCGGGAGTGCCGCGGTCGGGATCCCGCGCGTCGCGAGGCCGAGCAGCACCGGGTCGAGTTCGTCGCCGGGCAGGACCGCCACGGTGTCGCCGCCGCTCGCGACGACGACCCGGGAGACGTTGACGCCCTTGCCGCCGGGCTCGGCCGTGGAGCGGGTGGCGCGCTGGACGGCGCCGCGCTGGAGTTCACCGGCGAGCTCGATCGTGCGGTCGAGGCTCGGGTTCGGGGTGACGGTGACGATGCGGGTGCTCGTGGTGCTGCGTGTCGTGTTCGTGTTCGTGGTCATGCGACGACCACCTCGACGTCGGCTTCGGCGAGCGCTCCGGCGAGGTCGGCCGGCGGCTCCTCGTCGGTGACGATCGTGTCGATCTCGTCGAGCCGGGCGAACCGCATGAGCGCCTCGACCCCGTGCTTCGCCGCGTCCGCGAGCACCACGCTGCGCCGGGCCGCGAGGACGTACGCCCCCTTCACCGCCGCCTCGTACTCGTCCGGCGTGCTCAGGCCGAAGCCCGCGGACAGGCCGTTCGTCCCGACGAAGGCGATGTCCGGACGCAGCGCGCCGATCTGCTCGACCGTGGCCGTCCCGACGGCGGCGCTCGTCACCCCGCGGACACGGCCGCCGAGCAGGTGCAGTTCGACGTGCTCGCTGTGCTGCAGGGTCGCGGCGATCGGGACCGAGTTCGTGATGACCGTGAGGGTCGCCCCGGCCGTCGCGGGTTCCCACCGGGCGAGCTCGGCGGCGACCGCGGCGCAGGTGGTGCCGGCGTCGAGGGCGATCGAGCCGGTGAAGGTCGGCGGGACCAGTCGCATCGCGGCCCGGGCGATGGCGGACTTGGCGGAGTTGTGCTGCCCCTCGCGCTCGGCGACGGTGAGCTCGACGACGCTCGATCGTCCGACCGGGACCGCTCCCCCGTGCACGCGGCGCAGGAGGCCGGCGGACTCGAGGGCGTCGAGGTCACGTCGGACGGTCTCGGTCGTGACGTCGAAGTGCTCGGCGAGGTCGGCCACGGACACGCGGCCGGCGTCCTGCAACGCTGCTGCGATCGCGTCGTGCCGCTCGGTTGCGTACATGCCCGAACTCCTTCGTTCCCGTGGGTTTCGAGAAGAGTACGTCCGGATGCCACACAAACGCAACCGTTCCGTGCCGGAACCAACACGGCCGCAGGTCGGCGGGACCGCCTCCGCCCGGTCCGCCCGGTCCCGCCCGCCCGGTCCCGCGGCCCGCCCAGGCCGGTCTCACCCACGGCCGAGGTCGCACGAACTGCCGCCCGCACGCTCCCCGAACGGCACGTCGTGCGACCTCGGCGGAACGCAGACGGCAGGTCGTGCGACCTCGGCACCGCCCCACCCGCGCGCCCGACACACACCCCGGACACGACGACGCCCCGACCCGCCGGAGCAGGTCGGGGCGCGGTCGTCCCGGACGTCGAGCGCGTCAGCCCTTGACGGCTCCCGCGGTCATCCCGCTCACGAGCCGCCGCTGCACGATGAGGAAGAACACCACCACCGGGATCGAGAACAGCACACTCGCCGCCATGAGCCCGCCGAAGTCCGTTCCCTTGTTCGTCGAGAACCCCGCGAGCCACACCGGCAGCGTGTACATCCCCTGGTCCTTGAGCATCACGTACGCCGTCAGGTAGTCGTTCCACGCAGCGATGAACGCGAACACACTCGTGGCGATGACCCCCGGCATCACCAGCGGGAACAGCACGCTCCACAGGATCCGGAACGTCCCCGCGCCGTCGACCTTCGCGGCTTCCTCGATCTCGACCGGCACCGCGACGAAGAACCCGCGCATGACCCAGATCGAGAACGGCAGCACGCTCGCGACGTAGGCGAGGATCAGCCCGATGTAGCTGTTGAGCAGCCCGAGCGACTGGAACGACAGGAACAGCGGGATGAGCAGAGCACCCGACGGGATCATCTGCACGAAGAGGATCGCCACGAGGATCGCCCGCCGCCCACGGAACCGGAAGCGCGACAGCGCCGCCGACGCCAGGAACCCGACGACGATGGACAGCAGCACGGCCGCCACGACCACGATCGCCGAGTTCCGCAGGTACACGAGGAACCCGTCCTGCGTCAGCGCCCGCGTGAAGTTCTCGAGCGTCGGCCGCAACGGCAGCCAGATCGGCGTGAGGGTCGTCACCTCGTCCGACGGCTTGAACGCCGTGTTCACCATCCAGTAGATCGGGAACACCCAGACCAGGCAGAAGACCACCGCGATCGTGTTCGCCACGACCCGTGGCTTGCGTCGGCGCGCACGCACCGGCGCGATCGGACCGGGCCGGGAGGCGCGGCCTGCCCCCGTCACGTCGGGTTGCGCCTCGGAAGCGGTCGCCCCGGTGACACCGGGGGTGGTCGTCGTCGTCACAGGTCTTCCTCCCCGCTCCGGACCAGCCGGCGGATGTAGTAGCTGGTGAGCGCCCCGAGGATCAGCGTCGAGATGACGGCGATCGCCGCGCCCTGCCCGTACGCGTTCGACACGAAGGACTTCACGAACGTCCAGATGCCGAGGGTGAGCGTGGTGTCCTCGGGCCCGCCCTTGGTGAGCAGCCAGATCTGGTTGAAGACGTTGAAGTCCCAGATCACCGAGAGGATCGTCACGAGCAGCAGCGTCGGCACGAGCGCCGGCAGGGTGATCGAGCGGTACATCGCCCACGCGGATGCCCCGTCGAGCGCCCCGGCCTCGTAGTACTCGGGCGCGATCTGGGACTGCGCGGCGTACAGCGTCAGCGCGACGAACGGCACCGCCTGCCAGATCACGAGCGAGAGCACGATCGTCAGTGCCTGCCCGGGACTCGACGCCCAGTTGTCCTGCGTGTGGTCGCCGAACACCCCGAGCTGGGTGATGAGCCAGTTGAGCACGCCGTAGAAGGGCTGGAAGAGCCACTGCCAGACCAGGCTCGACGCGACGTTCGGCATCGCCCACGCCAGCACGAGCACGACGCTCACGACCGTGCGCATGACGACACCGAGCCGGGTCAACAGCTGGGACACCGCCATGCCGATGCCGATGGTCCCGATCACCATCGCGCCGGTGACGAGCACGGTGCGCAGCATGACCGGCCAGAAGCTGGCGTCGGTGAGGACGTTCGTGTAGTTCGTGAAGCCGGCGAACCCGGCCTGCCCGGTGAAGATCGCCCGCAGCCCGTAGTCCTGGAAGGAGATGACCACCAGGCGGACGAGCGGGTAGACGACGAGCGCGAGGAGCAGCAGCGCAGCCGGTGCGAGCAGGACCAGCGGCGCTCGTGACGAGGTGAGCGATCGACGCCCTGCGCGACCGCCCGGCCCGGTGGGACCGCGACGCCCCGTCGACCCACGCCGGGTCCCCGGCTCGGCCTGCGCCGAACCGGGGACCCGCTCCGCAGTGGAGGTCATCGAACTACTGCTGCGCGTTGAGCGCGGTCGTGAGGTGCTCCGAGAAGCCCTCGGCTGCCTGCTTCGGCGTCTTCCGACCGGTGGCGACGTCCGCGAACATCGTCTGGAACGTCGAGTCGCCCTCGATCGTCGCCCAGCCCGGGGTCGCCGGCGTCGGACGGCTCGTGGAAGCCGCCTCGAAGTACGGCTTGTGGAGCTCGTCCACGTCACCGGCGACCGCGTCGAGCAGCTGCGTGGAGTTCGGCTCCCAGCCGTCGACCCCGAACACCTGGTCCTGCTGGAACTTCTTCGAGGTCAGGATCTTCGTGTAGTACAGCGCGAGGTCCTGGTTGGCGGACTTCGACGGGATGCCGAGGTCCGAGCCACCGAGGAACACCGGCTGCGTCTTGCCCGCCGTGCTCGACGGCATCGCGAACGTGCCGATCTGGTCCTTGAGCTCGGGCTTCGCCGTGGTGATCGAACCGATCTCCCACGCGGACCCGAGGATCGCCGAGGTGTTGCCCTGCGCGAAGACGTCGGACTCAGCCGGCTTGTCGGTGTTGATGTCCTGCGTGGACTTCGCCGAGTACGAGTTCTGGAAGTCCTTCCACGCGGTGAGGCCCTTCACGGCGTCGGCGGAGTCGATCGCGCCCTTCCACTTGCCGTCCTTCTCGGTGGCGATCTGCCCACCGGCGTCCCACACCCACTGCAGCCCGCCGTACCAGTACTGCCCCGGCATGTAGAACGCCGAGAAGTCCGCCTGCGGGTTCTTCGCCTTGACCTTGTCGAGGTCGGCCGTGAGCTCGTCGTAGGACTTCGGGACGTCGGTCACCCCGGCGTCCGCCCACATCTTCTTGTTGTAGATCACCGCGCGGTTGCCGGCGAAGAGCGGGGCGCCGTACAGCTTGCCGTCCACGGTCGCCGGGCCCTCGAGCCCGGAGAGCCACGTCTGCCCGTCGGCCAGCTCGTCCTTGTACGGCGAGAGGTCCATCAGGCCACCCGTCGCCGCGTACACCGGCACCTGCGTGTTGCCGAGGTCGACCACGTCCGGCGCGTCCTTCTGCGCGAGGGCCGTGGTGAGCTTCGTGGTGATGCCGTCCCACTGCTGGAGCTGCAGCTTCACCTTGGCACCGGTGGCCTTGGTGAACTGCTTCTCGGCGACGTCGAGGATCTTCGGGCTGAGGTCGCCGTTCATGATCCAGACGGTGAGGGTCTTGCCCTTGCCATCGGGTGTGCCGATGGACTTCGTGCCGCCGTCGGAAGCTCCGTTGCTTCCGGCGGAGCACCCGGTGAGGGCGAGCGCGCCTGCGAGGGCGAGCGCACCGAGTGCGGCGAAACGCGTGCGTGTCACGTTGACTCCCTTGGTCCGACCTTTATGAAAGGACGTTGCGTAATGGTGAGTAAAGACCCATCACGCGGGGATGTCAACCACGAATCGGCAGGCTGTGGACAATCGCGATCCGCATGTTTCCGGGGGATCACGGATGTGGAACGGATGATCGACGGCGCTTGACGAACTGGTCATGACCAGGCATGATCAGCACCCACGCTCAGGCGTCGAACGGCACCTCGCCGTGCTGGCTCACACCCGCACGCTGCCGGTAGGCCAGGTGCCCACCGAGGTACCCGCCGACGCCGACGACCGCGAGCCCCGCGAACCCGAGGAGCTTGCCTGCCCCGTGGTTCCCGGACTTCCGTTGCATCCACGACAGCCCGTACAGCGAGATGCCCACCCAGTTCACGGCCTGGTGCACCCAACCGGTGCGGAGTTGCGCACGATCGAGCTCCGACCAGTCGACGTAGCCGGCCACCGAGGCGCTGCCCGACGACACCAGCCCCACACCGACGAGGGTCTTCGCCGCCCGCGCGTTCCCCTTCCCGCCGATCAGGTCGAGCACCGCCGCCGAGATCCACGCACCGAGCGGCACCTGCACCATGAGCGGGTGCAGCGGGTGCCCGAACGGCACGCCGTGGAGCAGCTGGCGCAGTGCCTTCGGCTTCGCGAGGGCGTTCACCACGGAACGATCGATGTCGACGGCCTTGTCGAGCACGCTCGCGTGCTCGACGGCGTCGGTGAGGCGACGGAACGCTCGGATCTCAGGCATGCCCTGGACCGTAGGCCTGGAGGCGCGGTGCCGGTCCCAGGAACCGGCACCGCCCCTCCAGGTCGTCACGTCCAGTGCGCCGCCTACTCCTCGACGATCTCCGCGAGTTCGAACGGCTCCACCGTCAGCTCGTCGCCGCCTGCGGCGACGTCGACGCGGACGGTGTCCCCGTCACGCACGTCACCGGCGAGGATCGCCCGCGCCAACCGGTCGTCGATCTGCCGCTGCATGAGCCGGCGGAGCGGACGCGCTCCGTACACCGGGTCGTACCCGCGCTCGGCGAGCCAGGCACGGGCGTCCGGGGTGACGGCCAGCTCCAGTCGGCGGTCGGTCAGCCGGCGTGCGAGCCGGTCGACGTAGAGCGACACGATCTGGCCGAGGTCCTCTTGCGTGAGCGCCTGGAACACGACGATGTCGTCGAGTCGGTTGATGAACTCGGGCCGGAAGGCCTGCTGGACGAGCTCGCGGACAGCCTCCTCGCGCTGCACGTCGGTGATCGACTGGTCGGTCATGAACTGCGACCCGAGGTTCGACGTCAGGATGAGGATCGTGTTCCGGAAGTCCACCGTCCGGCCCTGACCGTCGGTCAGGCGGCCGTCGTCGAGGACCTGCAGGAGCACGTCGAAGACCTCGGGGTGGGCCTTCTCGATCTCGTCGAGCAGCACCACGGAGTACGGGCGACGCCGGACGGTCTCGGTGAGCTGCCCGCCGGCCTCGTAGCCGACGTACCCGGGCGGGGCGCCGATGAGCCGCGCGACCGAGTGCTTCTCGCCGTACTCGCTCATGTCGATCCGGACGAGTGCCTTCTCGTCGTCGAACAGGAACTCGGCGAGCGCCTTGGCCAGCTCGGTCTTGCCGACGCCGGTGGGGCCGAGGAACAGGAACGAGCCCGTCGGACGGTCCGGGTCGGAGATGCCCGCGCGGGTGCGACGGACCGCTTCCGACACGGTCGAGACGGCGGAGCGCTGCCCGATGATCCGACGGCCGAGTTCGTTCTCGAGGTGCAGGAGCTTCTCGGTCTCGCCCTGCAGCAGGCGCCCGAGGGGGATGCCCGTCCACTGCGCGATCACGGCGGCGATGTCCTCGTCGGTGACGCTGTCGTTCACCATCCGGTCGGCCTGCTCGGCTTGTTCGGCGGCGGCGAGCTCGGCCTCGATCCGGGGCTTCTCGCTGTACTCGATGCGCGACACGAGTTCGTAGTCGGCCTCGCGCTGTGCCCGCTGGGAGCGCATGTTGAGGTCGTCGAGCTGCTGCTTGAGTTCACCGATGCGGTTGAGGCTGGCGCGTTCGGCCTGCCACCGCTGCTCGAGTTCGCCGAGCAGGGTCTCGCGGCTCGCGAGCTCGGCCCGCAGCGTCTCCAGCCGGGCCTTCGACGCGTCGTCCTTCTCCTGCTTCAGCGCGAACTCCTCGACGCGCAACCGGTCCACGGTGCGCTTGAGCTCGTCGATCTCGACCGGGCTCGAGTCGATCTCCATCCGGAGCCGGCTCGCGGCTTCGTCGATGAGGTCGATCGCCTTGTCGGGCAGCTGCCGACCGGAGATGTACCGGTTCGACAGGCTCGACGCGGCCACGAGCGCTGAGTCGTTGATCGTGACCTTGTGGTGCGCCTCGTAGCGCTCCTTCAGGCCGCGGAGGATCGCCACGGTGTCCTCGACGCTGGGCTCCCCCACGAAGACCTGCTGGAAGCGCCGTTCGAGGGCGGCGTCCTTCTCGATGTACTCGCGGTACTCGTCGAGCGTCGTCGCGCCGATGAGTCGGAGCTCTCCGCGCGCGAGCATCGGCTTGAGCATGTTCGACGCGGCCACGGAGCCTTCGCCCCCACCGGCGCCCATGAGCGTGTGCAGCTCGTCGATGAACGTGATGACCTGCCCGTCGGAGTCGTTGATCTCCTTGAGCACGGCCTTGAGCCGCTCCTCGAACTCGCCGCGGTACTTCGCGCCGGCGATGAGGGCGGACATGTCGAGCGACACGAGCCGCTTGTCCTTAAGGGAGTCGGCGACGTCACCCGCGACGATCCGCTGGGCGAGTCCTTCGACGACGGCCGTCTTGCCGACGCCGGGTTCCCCGATGAGCGCGGGGTTGTTCTTGGTGCGACGCGTCAGCACCTGGGAGACGCGTCGGATTTCGGCGTCCCGCCCGATCACCGGGTCGAGCTTGCCGTTGCGGGCGATCGCCGTGAGGTCGACGCCGTACTGCTCGAGGGCGGTCTTCTGTCGCTCTTGCGAGTCGGGAGCGCCCTGGAGGTTCGCCATGCGTTCCGTCCTTTCGTTGCGGTGGTCCTGTAGTTGAGTCTACTCCACTCAACTTGCGTTCGCAGCGGGAGATTCCCGCCGCGGGTTCCGGATGCCGACGGCACTCACGAGTGCGCCGGCGAGGAGCAGCAGCGCCATCACGACCATCGCGCGGTGCAGTCCCTCGACGCTCACGGCACCGCCGAGGACGATCCCGGCGAGCGCGACCATGACGAGCCCGGCGATCCGCGCGATCGCGTTGTTGACGGCCGAGCCCGCACCCGCCTCCGACTGCGGGACCGACCCGAGGACCGCACTCGTCAGCGGCGTCACCATCAACGCGATCCCCGCTCCGAAGAGCACCAGACCGGGGAGCACCGACCACCAGTATCCGATCGGCTCGTCACCGGCGAAGAGCAGCAGGAGCGCCCCGACCGCGGCGATCGCAGGACCGGCGGCCATGAACCACCGCGGACCCCAGCGGTCGGCCAGCGACCCGACCGTGGTGGAGAGGAGCAGGAGCATCACGGTCGGGGGCAGCGTCGCGAGGCCGGCGAGCCAGGCCGGGAACCGCCAGACCTCTTGCAGGAACAGCGTCACGACGAAGAACACCATCCCGAGGGCCCCGTAGATCGACAGCGTCGCGAGGTTGCCGACGGTGAAGTTCCGCGCACGGAAGAGCTCGAGCGGGACCAGGGGTGCACCGTGCCTGCGGGTGACGCGGAGCTCCCACGGCACGAACGCCACGAGCGCGGCCCCGCCGAGCACCAGCGCGGCGAGGACGACCGGCGCGCCCCACCCGAGGCGCTCCTGCTCGATCAACCCGAGGACGACACCGCCGACGCCCACGACCGCCAGCACGGCGCCGACCACGTCCACGTGCGCCCGCGGCCCCACCCGGACGTCCGCCGAGATCCGTGACACGAGCGGGATCGTCACCGCGATCGGCACGGCCGTCAGCACGAAGATCCACCGCCAGCCGACGCCGTCCACGACGAGGCCGCCGACGACCGGCCCGAGGATCGTCGCCGCGCTCGACCACGCCGTCCACGTGCCGATCGCCTTCGCCTGGGCCGCACCGCGGAACGCCGCCACGATGAGCGCGAGGGCACTCGGGGTCACGAGCGCACCACCGACGCCCTGCAGCGCCCGGGCGACGATGAGGACCTCGCCCGTGGGGGCGATCGCGCACACGATCGAGGCGATCCCGAAGACCACGAGGCCACACGTGATGATGCGGACGCGGCCGAACAGGTCGGACAGACTGCCGGCCACGAGGATGAGCGAACCGAGCGTCACGAGGTACGCGTCCACCGTCCACTGCTGCACGACCAGTCCCCCGCCGAGTTCGTCGCGGATGGCGGGGAGCGCCACGTTCACGACGCTCGAGTCGAGTCCCACGACGAAGGACGACAGGATCGCGACGACGAGCACGACACGGCGGTCGTCGCGGAGCGGGGCCGTGGCCGACGGGGCTGGGGTCGTCATGTGCCCATCCTCCGCCACCGCGCGCGGTCCCGCCTGCCCCTCGGAGGACCTGTGGACAACTCGCCGGACACGACGAAGCCCCCGCGACCGATGGGGTCGCGGGGGCTGCCGACAGGACGGGGCTGGGGTCCTAGTTCCTGGAGTCCGAGTTCGGCTGGACCGACGGGCCGGGGTTGACGACCGGCTGCGGAGCCGGCTCGGCCGCGGTGTTCGTCACGGTCGTGGCCTGCACGCCGGGGTCGGTGCCCTTGGCCTTCTTCTCGTCGTCGCCCATCTCCTTCTTGAAGATGTTGATCGACTGCCCGAGGCCCTTGGCGAGTGCCGGGAGCTTGGTCGCACCGAACAGCAGGATGACGATCCCGAGGATGATCAGCAGGTGTACGCCACCGAGGTTTCCGAGCATCATGACTCCTTGAATCTGGATCTGGTCGCCGTCTCCGAGTCACCGTCGACGCGTGCGGCGGAAGTCCGTCGTGCACCCATCGTAACTCGCACCGGTCGGGAAACCCAGGCCGGGCACCCGAACGGACACCGTTCGCACAGGCAGCACCCCCGGACTGCCGTTGCAGCCGGGGGGTGCGCGTGCCGGTCGCGGGTCAGGCGCGACCGGGTCAGTAGGCGCCTCGGGAGCGCAGCACGGACGGGATGGTCCGGGCGAGGATGACGACGTCGTGGACGAAGGACCAGTTCTCGACGTAGTGCAGGTCGAGCCGGACACCGTCGGCCCAGTCGAGGTCCGAGCGGCCGCTCACCTGCCAGAGCCCGGTGATGCCCGGGGTCACGAGCAGCCGGCGGTCAGCGAAGTCCTCGTACAGGGCGACCTCGCGCGGGAGGGCGGGTCGGGGGCCCACCAGGCTCATCGAACCGGTCAGGACGTTCCACAGCTGCGGCAGCTCGTCGAGGGACGTCCGACGCAGGAACGCACCGACCCGGGTGATGCGCGGGTCGTGCTTCATCTTGAAGAGCGGCCCCGCGCCCTCGTTCTCCTGCTCGAGCGCGGCCATCCGGGCTTCGGCGTCGACACACATCGTCCGGAACTTGAGGATCGGGAACTCCCGCCCGTCGCGCCCCACGCGGGTCTGGCGGAAGAACACGGGGCCTCGGTCATCCGCGCGGATGACCAGGGCGATGACGGCGAACACCGGCGCGAGGAGCAGCAGACCGATGCCGGCACCGAGGACGTCGAGCGTCCGCTTGCCGATCCGCCGCCGGTAGTCGGGCGTCTCGACGTGCATGAGCGGCAGGCCGTCGACGGGTCGCTCGTGCACCCGGCCGGCGGCGATGTCCGCCAGCGGCGAGGACACCACGAGTTCGACGCCGTGCGCTTCCAGTTGCCACCCGAGCCGCCGGAGTCGCTCGTGCCCGCCCCGGATCGCGCCGGCGACCACCACGGCGGCCACCGGTTCGCTCTGGGCCCGGTCGAGGACGGCGTCGACCCCGTCGATCACCGGGACGCTCGTGTCCCCGAGCGGCACCCGGGACCCGGCGCGGACGCAGTCGGAGATGACCGCCCGGACGCGGTACCCCGCCGCGGGGGTGGCCGCGATGCGCCGCCCGACGTAGGTCACGTCGTCGAGGTCGCCGACGAGCAGGACGTCCTGCAGCCCCTCGCCCCGGCAGCGACGTCGAGCGAGCACGGTCCGGACGGCCTTCCGACCGATCGCGAGGAGGAGCAGCCCGAGCGGGAACGCGATGGCGACGTAGCCACGGGCGAGGTCGACCTGGACGGCGTACGCGACCCCGGCCACCGTCGCGACGGTGACCAGACTCGCGGTGATGAGTCGCCGGAACTCGTCGCCGCCGACACCGACGATGCGTGGGTCGCGGCTGCGGGACACCGTGAGCAGGACCATCCAGGCCACGATCATCACGGGGGCGACCACGAACTCGGTCCACCCGGCAGCGCTCGAACCCGCGGGGAGCTCACCAGGGAACCGGACCACGTGGGCGACGGCGAACGCGACGAGCAACAACCCCAGGTCGAGCCCGGCCAGGCCGAAGCCCGTCGCACGACTGCGACGGGTCCGGCTACGGGTCGGACGCCCGACGACCTCGACGGAACGGGACACCGCGCTCAGCGGTCGCATCGCGAGTGACATCGGGAGCCCTCCTGTCGGCCACCGGCCGGGGAAGGACCGACCGGGTGCCGCCGTCATCCGGGACGACGGAACGGCACTCCGATCAGAATATCACGCTGGAGTTCTGCATATCAATGGCCGAGCACGTCCGCGAGGGTCCACACGACGGGAGCCGCGGTGAGCGCCGGGATGTCCGCCTCGGTCACGCCGCGCAGTCGGTAGGCGACCCGCTCCCCCGGCAGCAGGGTCATGAACCCGCGGTCGACGGTGCCTCCGGGCGCGACCCGGTCTGGCTGGAAGAGGAGGTCACGCACGAGACCCTCCGCCTCGACGACGAGGTCGAGGCCGTCGCCGTCGGAGGCGGGAGTGAACGTGGTCCGGTACTGTGCCGGCTCCCAGCGCATGTCCGTGTCGGGCCCAGGAGTCCAAACCGCCCGACGCCAGTCCATGTCCGCGACGACGAGCTCGTTCGTCGGGTCGTCCACCACGCCGACCGACTCCGGCAGTGCCACCACGGCGACACCGGCGGCGGAGAGGCGGACGGGCAGCGACGCCTCGGCGAGGACCGTCCCCGCGAGGGTGACCCGCCGCACGCGGACGACGCTGTCGTGCCCCGTGCGGGTCGAGCGGACGGCGACCTCGATGGGCGCGTTGCCGAACGCCCCGGGCGACACCCCGAGCGAGAGCGTGTCCGCCAGATCGCCCAGATCGGCCGTCTCACCGACGGAGGCCGACGTGGTCGGGCGATCCGCGCCTCCTGGCTGCCCCGACGGCTCGCCCGCAGAACCGGACGCGCCCGCCGGAGCGGACCCGCCCGCCGGACCGGATCCGCCCGCCGGACCGGACGCGACCACAGCCGCGACCGAGGACACCGGACGGATCGTCAGCAGCACGTCGTCGTAGAGCCGCCGCAGCTCGTGCGCCAGCGGCTTCAGCCGCCCGGCCGAGTCGATCGCCGACCACGACGAGACCGGCCAGAGGTCGTTCAGCTGCCACACGACGACGCCGGTGTTCCGAGGCCAGTGCGTCCGCCAGTGCTCGACGCCCGTCGCGATGGCGCGCGCCTGCTGCAGCTGCGTCAGGTAGTGCCACCGGTCGAACTCGGCCGGCGCCACGGAGCCGAACCGCGGCGCGAGGCCCCGCGCGAGCTTCCCCATGCCGTCCGCGGCCTTCTGGTGGTGGACGACCCCGGGCGAGTCCACCGCGAGCGGCGAGTCCCGCACCGCGTCGCGCAGCGTGCGCCACGCGGGCGGCGCCTGCCAGCCGAACTCCGAGACGAACCGCGGCACCGAGTCGCGGTAGGCGGTGTCCGGGAGCCGGTTCCAGACGTCCCACGAGTGGTGCGTCTCGTGGTCGACGTCGTTCGCGGGGAGCGACTCGGAGCCCGACCACGGCGAGGCGACCGTGTAGAAGCGCGAGGGGTCGACCGCGTCGACGATCGTCGGCAGGAGGTCGAGGTAGTAGTCCAGACCCCAGCCGCGGCCCTCGAGCGAGGCCTCCCAGCCGTCGACCTCGTGCAGCCAGATGTTCTCGTTGTTGCCGTTCCAGAGCACGAGCGAGGGGTGCCGTGCGAGCCGGGCGACGTTGTCCCGGGCCTCGGCGATGATCTCGCTGCGGATCGGCTCGCCCTCGGGGTAGGCCGAGCAGGCGAACGGGAAGTCCTGCCAGACGAGCAGTCCGAGCTCGTCGCAGACCTCGTAGAAGTCGTTCGACTCGTAGACCCCGCCGCCCCAGACCCGCACGAGGTTGACGTTGAGGTCGGCTGCCGCGCGCAGACGGTCCTCGACCCGGTCGCGCGACACCCGCGAGACGATGACGTCGTCCGGGATCCAGTTCACGCCGCGGACGTCGATGATCGTGCCGTTGACGTGCACGTTGAACGGCTTGCCGATGCTGTCGGACGTCGTCTCGATGCGCGTCGAGCGGAAACCGGTGCGGAACGTCGAGCGGTCGAGGACCTCGCCGTCGACCGTCTGCAGCTCGACCACGACGTCGTACCGGTCCTGCGCGCCGTAGCCACGCGGCCACCACCGCTGGACCTCCGGCACCCGCACGGTGACGACGGTCTCGTCGTCGCGCGGGGTCAGCTGCGCGCGGGAGCGCTGGCGGGTGGTGCCGCCCTCGGCCGTCGCTCCGCTGACCGTCACGACGAGCACGAGGTCGTCGTCCTCGCCGTCCTGGTCGAGGTCGTTCAGCCCGGAGCGCTCGACGGTGATGTGCGCGTCCAGCACGCCCTCGCCCGCCTCGACGTCGACCAGTGGCCGGACGTCGCGCAGCCTGGCGGTCGACCAGCGCTCGATCGCGACCGGTCGCCACGGGCCGCTCGTGACCGCCGTCAGCCCCCAGTCCCACCCGAAGTTCGATGCCATCTTGCGGATGTACGGGAACGGTTCGTCGTACGGACCGGGCATGCTGCCGGCCTTCGCCGCGACGCGTCCGGCCTCGCGGTAGGGCGACTCGAACAGGAGCTCGAGCGTCTTCTCCCCGCGGCCGACGCCGCCGGTGCTGTCCCGGGCGTCGAACCGGTAGCGGCGGTGCATGTTCCGCGTCGTCCCCACCACCACGCCGTCGAGGCTGAGCTCGGCGACGGTGTCGAGCCCGTCGCACACGAGGTCCACGCGCTCGAAGCCCCGCGGGTCGACGTCGACGGTGCGCTGGTAGGACCAGTCGGCCCGGCCGACCCACTTGGCGCCGTCCTCGTTGCGGTCGAACGTGGGGTCCGCCAGCAGCCCCTCGCGCTCGAGGTCGGTGTGGACCTGCCCCGGCACGGTGGCGCCGATGGTCCGGCCCACGACGTCGGCCGGCGCGCCTGCTGGCGGCGCCTCACCCGCCATGGTCACGGTCCAGCCGTCGCGGAGTTCCTCGCGTTCGAGGGTCATGCGGGTCCTTCTCTTCGGCGGACGGGTTGGTGTCCGCTGCGGTCGGGACGCCGGCCGGGGGCCCGCCTCGTGGCCGGGTTCTCGGCCGGGAGGCGCGGCACCGGTTGCCCGGGCGTCGTCGCGTCGCGCGCGCGGAACGCTGGTGCGGTCGCGCGTCGGGGTGCTCGGCGATGCTAGTACGGCGACCTTGCAGGACTGCGAGTGGCAGGCTGGAAGACGTGATCAGTGTTGCACTCGCCACCGCCCTGCGCGACGCCGGCCTGCGGTGGCACCCGACGAC
The DNA here is from genome assembly GCF_031453355.1 of Curtobacterium sp. SORGH_AS_0776. Lineage (NCBI taxonomy): Bacteria > Bacillati > Actinomycetota > Actinomycetes > Micrococcales > Microbacteriaceae > Curtobacterium > Curtobacterium sp. SORGH_AS_0776. The sequence continues at coordinate 1,231,896 of NZ_JAVIYU010000001.1, read as the reverse complement.
CGGTGACCGGTTCGTGATCGACAAGCCGGGTGTCGACGACGACGTCTACACGGTGTCCGAGATGACCGTGGAGCGGCACGACTACCCCTCGGGGACGGTGCTCGGCTTCAACGGGACGACCGAGTGGGCGCTCGACTCGGTCGACGCCGCGGAGTCCCTCTGGCTCCCGCGCGAGGACCAGCTGCGTGAACTGCTCGGGCCGGCGTTCGTGTCCCTGTCGGCGGGGTTCACGGTGGTGGCGACGGTCGACGGCGCTGATCGTTCGTTCACGTCCGACGACGCGGCAGAGGCGTACGGGCTGGCGCTGCAGGCGTACATCACGGCGGCGCTGGCGTAGCGGGGTACGTCGGGCGGCGACGGCTCGCCCGGGCTGAACGTTGCCGGAATGCCTGCTGGGTGCCCTTTGGTTGACTCGGACCATGACCGTTCCGAACATCACCCTGAACGACGGCAAGACCATCCCGCAGCTCGGCTTCGGCGTCTTCCAGATCGACCCCTCCGAGACGAAGGAAGCGACGCTCGCGGCGCTCGAGGTCGGCTACCGCCACATCGACACCGCTGAGATGTACGGCAACGAGAAGGAGGTCGGCGAGGCCATCGAGGCCTCGGGCATTCCGCGCGAGGAGATCTTCGTCACGTCGAAGCTCAACAACGGCTTCCACGACCCCGAGGCAGCGCTGGAGAACGGCAAGAAGTCGGCCGACCTGCTCGGCGGCTACACCGACCTCTTCCTCATCCACTGGCCGCTGCCCACCGTGTCGGACTTCGTGCCGACGTGGAAGGCGATGGAGGAGCTCTACCGCGGCGGCACCGCCCGCTCGATCGGCGTGAGCAACTTCCAGGCCCACCACCTCAACCGCCTCGCCGCCGAGACCACGATCACCCCGGCCGTGAACCAGATCGAGGTGCACCCGTACCTCACGCAGGACGAGCTCCGCGCCTACGACCGCGAGCACGGCATCGCGACCGAGGCCTGGTCGCCCATCGCGCAGGGCCTCGTGCTCGACGACGAGACGATCACCCGCATCGCCGGCAACGTCGGCAAGTCCGCGGCGCAGGTCGTCCTCCGCTGGCACATCCAGCGCGGTGACATCGTCTTCCCGAAGTCGGTCACCCGCGCCCGCGTCGAGGAGAACTTCACGATCTTCGACTTCGAGCTCTCCGACGAGGACATGACGGCGATCTCGTCGCTCGACAAGGGGCACCGCACCGGTCCGGACCCGGACACGTTCGACTACGTCCCGGCCTGATCCGGACACGCAGAAGGCCCCCGCGTTAGCGGGGGCCTTCTGCGTGTGTGCCGAGCTACTCGCCCTGCTTCTCGATGATGTTCTGGGCGCCGCGGTCGTCGACCTTCGACGGCGCCGCACCGGAGTAGAGGACGTCGTTGGCGTTGCCCGACAGCACGACCCTGTCGGCGGTCCCGACGGTGATCCGGGAGATCGCGCTCTCGACGATCAGTTCCTCGACATCGCCGAGGTGCACGATCGAGTCGTTGCCCGACACCGTCACCTTGGCGCAGGCGCCGTCCACGGTGACCTCCGCCCCGGACTGGTCCACGACGGCAGCTCCCTCGGCGCACGTGACGGTCTTCTTCGTCTCCGGCACGCGCACCTCGGCGTCGCGGAGCACCGAGGTCTTCGCGGAGGCCGACGCCGAGGACTCGGATCCGGCCGCTGACGACGACTTCCGCTCGTCCGTGGCGGAGCAGCCGGCGAGCACGACCACGAGCGCGACGGCGGCAAGAGTGGGAGCAAGGATTCGGGACGTGCGCATGACGGCGCCTTTCGTTCGGGATGGGGCTCTGTCGGAAGTGATGGGGTGGGAGGGCCCGACCGGTCTTCGGGCCCTCCCGGTGCAGCGCATGGGCTGCGGTGTGGTGTTACTGGGCGTTGCGGTCGACCGTGAAGTTGGCCGACACGGTCGAGGTCTTGCCCGACGCGGTGGTCTGCTTCACCTCGAGACCCCTGTACTCGCCGCCCCGCTTGAGGTCGAAGTCAGCGGTGGCACGCCAGGTGCCGTCCTGCCCGACCGTGGTCGTGGCGACTTCGGTCCGCGACGAGGCGACCCGGATCTCCGCCCCCGGAGTGGCGGTCCCGACGAACGTGGGACGCAGCACCATCACCTGCTCGTCCTGGGCCGGCGCCGAGAGCGTCAACTGCCGGAAGGACTCGTTCGAGACGATGAAGTGCACGCGGATCGTGCCGACGAGCGTGCCGCGGATCGACTGGTCGACGTAGAGGTTGTACTCCCCCGGCGCCAGCGGCTTGTTCGGATCGGTCTTCGCGACCCACTGACCGTCCACCACCGTGCCCGAGGCGACCTCACGCGAGGACCCACGCACCGAGATCGTCGCGCCCTCGTGCCCGGTACCCCGGAACACCGGTGCGAGGGTGTCGAGGACCTCCCCTTCGCCCGGGCTGGTGACCGTGTGCGGCGTCACGATCGGGGTCACCGCACCGATCGTGAACCGGTGACGGATCGTGGACGTCAGCCCGCCCTTGCCGATTTGGTCGAAGTACAGGTCGTAGTCGCCCGTCCCCAGCTCCATCGTGGAGTTCGCCGACCAGGCGCCTTCCCCGTTCACCTTCGCGGACGCGACCTCGCGCGTCGAGCCTCGGACCACGACCTTCGAGCCGGCCTGCCCGGTCCCCGCGAATGCGACCGCCCCCGGAGCGACCGTGCCGTCCTTCGCCGGCGTCGTCACGACCACCGGCGCAGCGGGCGCGCCGTAATTCAGGGTGAACGACTTCACGTCCTCCGGCGCACCCTCGATGACGACACTGAACGAGTTCGCGCCGGAGGTCGCCTTGTCGGGGTCGATCGGGATCTCGTACCCGTCGCCCTTCGCGACCGTCCGGCCGATCTCCTGTTCGATCGAGTTGCGCAGCACGACGCTCGATCCGGTCGGGGCGGCGCCGAACGCCGTCGCCGGCTTCGTCGGATCGGCCGCGTCGAAACGACCGTCGGCAGTGAGCTCGACCGTGCCCTCGCCCGGGTTGACCACGATGGTCTCGGTCTGGACGTTGCCGCCCTTCGACTTCTGCGTGACCTTCAGCTCATGCTCGTTCTCGTTGAGGTCCGCGGTCTTCAAGCTCCAGTTCTGAGTGTCACGGACCGTTGCGGGCCCACCCACGAGCCGGTCCCCTTCTCGCACCTCGACGACAGCGCCAGGCTCACCCTTGCCGCGCACATCGACCTGCCCGCCCGGGTGCAAGAACCCGTCCTCGGGACGCTCGACGAGAAGCTGCCTCCCGTAATCGACCGACACGGCAGTCTTGCTGGCCCGCTCGCCCTGGAGCGACTGGTACACATTGAGGTCGTACTTGCCACCCTTGTTCGGGGCAGGCAGTTCAACCGACCACGCACCCGAGATCGCGTTCGCCGGCTCCGAGGCAACGACCATCTGGTCGTCCTCGTTGAACACCTGTACGACCGCGCCAGGGTGCGCGGTCCCGGAAAGCGTGACGAGGTCATCACGATCCGTGCCGAACGCGTGGTCCACGACCAGGTCCGCGATCCTCAGCTCGACATCAAGGTCGTATTCCGCGGTGATTTCCTGGTTCTCGTACTGCAGCAGCTTCACCGGGTTCGACCCCAGCTCCAACTCGTCGAGACGGAAGTCCCACACGCCGTCATCGTTCACACGTGTCTGGTCCTCGAACTCGCCATCGCCCCACTGCAACACCACATCCGCAGCAGGGGCGGCGATTCCGCTGACAAGTGCCTCGCGCGCCGGAACGTCGATCGAGTCGACCGCCCCGTAAAAGCCGGAGAAGGGGGCAGCGAACTCTGTCTTCTGGCCTGACTCCGTGAACTCCGCCCAGGACGTGTTCCAGGGTACGAGCCAGCTGTTCGGGCGGTCGAGTGGCCGGGGGCCCGACGCATCCTCCACGAAGAACCGCTGCGCGGCATCAGAGGGATCGCAGGACACAAAATTCGTGGCAGTGAGGCTGAGGCAGAGATCCGTTGCCTCCACTCGGAGCTGTTGCGCGAACGACCCGGCGGGGACACTGACCCGCACCGCCGCATCTCGAGCCTCATCAGCGGTGCTGAAGTGCCTGTAGGACAAGTCGCCACCCGACATGATGTATGCGACGTACGTACCACCGTACTTTCCGTACAGCGCACCGTAGGAAGACGAATGGGCGGGCTTGTCCGGATCGATGCCAGGAGTCCGTGTAAGGGCGGAGGCAGGTGCTGCCCCGAAGGACAGGCCGGAGGCGAGGGTCGCGACGGTGAGCACCGAAGCACCCAGACCCTTCGCGAACCGCTTCTTGTTGCTTGACATGGTGAAGGTCCCTTTCGAGGGGATCAGGCCGCGTGCTCTCGCTCGGGACGATCGGGTCGCCCGCGATCTGCGGTCATCGTGGTCGCGGGACACCCCGCTGCCATACCACAATATCAAACACCGGCGTGAAATACAACACTCGTCATGGCAACAACTTGAGTCATTCGGACGCAACTTCCAGCTCCCAGAGTTGACGCGCCTCCTGGCAGGAGTAGAGTTGAGTCCATCGGACGCAAGTCCAACGACTTCAGCAAGACCCGCACCAACAGAAGGAGCACCCACACATGGGACGTGCAGTAGGCATCGACCTCGGAACCACCAACTCGGTCGTCAGCGTGCTCGAGGGCGGTGAGCCCACGGTCATCGCCAACGCCGAGGGCATGCGCACCACGCCGTCGATCGTCGCCTTCACCAAGGACGGCGAGGTGCTGGTCGGCGAGACCGCCAAGCGCCAGGCCGTCACGAACGTCGACCGCACCATCGCATCGGTCAAGCGCCACATCGGCACCGACTGGACGACGGACATCGACGGCAAGAAGTACACGCCGCAGGAGATCTCGGCCCGCATCCTGGGCAAGCTCAAGCGCGACGCCGAGCAGTACCTCGGTGAAGACGTCACCGACGCGGTCATCACCGTGCCGGCGTACTTCAACGACGCCGAGCGCCAGGCCACGAAGGACGCCGGTGAGATCGCCGGTCTCAACGTCCTCCGCATCATCAACGAGCCGACCGCCGCTGCTCTGGCGTACGGCCTCGACAAGGGCAAGGAAGACGAGCTCATCCTGGTCTTCGACCTCGGTGGTGGCACGTTCGACGTCTCCCTGCTCGAGGTGGGCAAGGACGACGACTTCTCCACGATCCAGGTCCGTGCGACCTCCGGTGACAACCGCCTCGGTGGTGACGACTGGGACCAGCGCATCGTCGACTACCTCGTGAAGAAGTTCAAGGACGAGCACGGCGTCGACCTCTCGACGGACAAGATCGCGAAGCAGCGCCTCAAGGAAGCCGCCGAGCAGGCGAAGAAGGAACTGTCGTCGCAGATGTCGGCGAGCATCCAGCTCCCGTACCTGACGCTGACGGCAGACGGTCCGCTCAACCTCGACGAGACCATCTCGCGCGCCCAGTTCGAGCAGATGACCTCCGACCTGCTCGACCGCACGAAGAAGCCGTTCAACGACGTCATCAAGGAAGCCGGTGTCTCCGTCAACGACATCGCGCACGTGGTGCTCGTCGGTGGCTCGACCCGCATGCCCGCCGTGGCCGAGGTCGTCAAGTCGCTGACCGGCGGCAAGTCCCCGAACCAGGGCGTCAACCCGGACGAGGTCGTGGCCGTCGGCGCCGCGTTGCAGGCCGGTGTCCTGAAGGGCGAGCGCAAGGACGTCCTCCTCATCGACGTCACGCCGCTGTCGCTCGGCATCGAGACCAAGGGCGGCCTGATGACGAAGCTCATCGACCGCAACACCGCGATCCCGACGAAGCGCAGCGAGACCTTCACGACCGCTGACGACAACCAGCCGTCGGTCGCGATCCAGGTCTTCCAGGGCGAGCGCGAGTTCACCCGCGACAACAAGCCGCTCGGCACCTTCGAGCTCACCGGCATCGCGCCGGCTCCCCGTGGCGTCCCGCAGGTCGAGGTCACCTTCGACATCGACGCGAACGGCATCGTGCACGTGTCTGCGAAGGACAAGGGCACCGGCAAGGAGCAGTCGATGGTCATCTCCGGCGGCTCGTCGCTGCCGAAGGAGGACATCGAGCGCATGGTCCGCGAAGCCGAGGAGCACGCGGCCGAGGACAAGGCTCGCCGTGAGGCCAACGAGCGTCGCAACCAGGCCGAGCAGCTCGTCTACTCGATCGAGAAGCTCATCAAGGAGAACGACGAGAAGCTCCCCGCGGACGTCAAGTCCGAGGTGCAGGCCGACGTCGACGCCCTCAAGTCCGCGCTCGCCGGCGAGGACGACGAGGCCGTGAAGACCGCCTTCGACAAGCTCAACGAGTCGCAGGGCAAGCTCGGCCAGGCCATCTACGCCCAGCAGGACGCAGGCGCCCCGGCCGGTGAGCAGCCCACCGCCGACCAGGCGGCACAGGACGACGAGGACATCGTCGACGCCGAGGTCGTGGACGACGAGGACGACAAGGACAAGAAGTAACGATGACGGATCCCAAGGACAACGTGCCGAACGAGGACGAGCCCCAGGTCGAGGGCGACGCCACGAACGCGGCCGAGCCCGAGGACCTCATCGAGGCGGAGGGGCCCGACGTCGAAGTACCGACCGACGGCCCCGCCGCCGGGGGCCCGGCGGCGAACGACCTCTCCCCCGAGGACGAGGCACTCCTCGCCGACGCCGCCCGTGGCATCGCGGAGGACAAGCTCAGCACGGAGGACCGCGACCTGGTCGCCGAGATGCGTGCGGACATGCTCCGTGCGCAGGCCGAGCTGGTGAACTTCCGGAAGCGCGTCGAGCGCGACCGCGAGGCCAACCGCGAGGTCGCCATCGCCGAGGTCGTCCGGGCACTCCTGCCGGCGCTCGACGACCTCACCCGCGCCGAGGCGCACGGTGACCTCGCCGAGGGCCCCATGCAGGTCATCGGGCAGAAGATCCGCGGCGGCTTCGAGAAGTTCAAGCTCGTGCAGATCGGCGAGAAGGGTGAGTCCTTCGACCCGAACATCCACGAGGCGATCGTGCAGCTCCCGACACCGGGCGCCACCGGCCAGACCGTGGCGGACGTCGTCGAGCCGGGCTACAAGCTCGGTGAGCGCGTCCTCCGTGCGGCCAAGGTCGCGGTGGCGGTCCCGGCCTGAGCGCGGGGAGGAGGTAGGGATTCATGGCCAGTCAGGACTGGTTCGACAAGGACTTCTACAAGGTCCTCGGCGTCGACAAGACGGCGAGTGACGCTGAGCTGAAGAAGACCTACCGGAAGCTCGCGCGGCAGTACCACCCGGACTCCAACCCGGGTGACGCCGCCGCCGAGAACCGCTTCAAGGAGATCAGCGAGGCGTACTCGGTGCTCTCCGACAAGGAGCAGCGCCAGGAGTACGACCAGGTCCGCGCCATGGGCTCCGGCGCCCGCTTCACCGCGGGTGGCCCGGGCCAGGGCGGCGGCTTCGAGGACGTCTTCGGCGGCATGTTCGGTCAGGGCGGGGGCGGACAGCGTGTCCGCTTCGGCCAGGGCGGAGCAGGTGGCGCCGGTGGCTTCGAGGACATCCTCGGCGGGATGTTCGGCGGTGGCGGCGGCTTCGGCCAGACCACCGGCGGCTACCGCGGCTTCGGTGGGCCGACGAAGGGCCGCGACGTCACCGCGACGACGACCCTCGACTTCACCACTGCGATCGCCGGCGACACCGTCAAGCTCTCGCAGGGCAACGGCCGTCCGGTGAACGTCCGGATCCCCGCGGGGGTCGCGGACGGGCAGAAGATCCGGCTCCGTGGGCGCGGCGAATCCTCGCCCGACGGCGGGGAGGCCGGTGACCTCGTGGTCACCGTCACCGTCCGCAAGCACCCGGTGTTCGAGCGCGACGGGCAGAACCTGCGGCTGGACGTCCCCGTGACGTTCGTCGAGGCGGCACTCGGCGCGACGATCGAGGTCCCGACGCTCGGCGGCTCCACCGTCAAACTGAAGGTCGCGCCCGGCACGCCGTCGGGTCGCGTCCTGCGCGTCAAGGGCCGCGGCGTCGCCACCAAGAACGGGACGGGCGACCTGCTCGCGACCGTCCAGGTCGCGGTGCCGTCGCATCTGACGGACAAGCAGCGGGAAGCGGTCGAGGCCCTCGCCGAGGTCCTGCCCGACGAGGACCCCCGTGCGGACCTCCTCGCCAAGGCGCGCAGCTAGCGGCGCGCAACACCAGCAGTAGACCCGGCCTGGAGGCGCGGCGCGGCTCCGTCAGGAACGCGCGCCGTGCCTCCAGTCTGGTTTCCGGACCATGCGAACGACGGAAAGGAACACGCCATGACCGACATGGACGAGAACTCGCCCGTCTTCGCGATCGCGATGGCGGCGGAGCTCGCCGAGATGCACCCGCAGACGCTGCGACAGTACGACCGGCTCGGCCTGGTCGTGCCCGGCCGTACGCGCGGCGGGTCGCGCCGGTACTCGATGCGTGACGTCGCGCAGCTGCGCGAGATCGCGCGCCTCGGGTCCGAGGGTGTCTCGCTCGAGGGTATCCGCCGTGTCCTCGAGCTCGAGAACGAGAACCGCGCCCTGCGCGAGCGCGTCAGCGAGCTGGAGACGGCCCTCGCCGACCAGCTCATCAACCGGCCGGGCGCCCGCGTGTTCGCGGCGACCACCACCGGCGGAGCGGTGCCGCTCCGTGCCGGCATGCGGCCGCAGCGGAACACGCAGATCGTGCTCTACCGCGGGCCTCGCTGACCCGTCCGCACCGGGACCATCGGTACGCTGGCGCCGTGCCACCGGACTTCGCCGACTTCTTCCGCCGCCGCGACGACGACGCGCCGGACCTCATCGCGATCGACGGCACGGACCGCTTCATCCTCGACGAGGCTCCGCACGTGCACGGCGACGCGCTCCGGCAGCCCGGCGAGGTCGCCGTCGTCGACGACCGGTACGGCGTGCTGACCCTCGGGGCGATCACGGTGCACGGTGCGTCGGACGTCCGGGTCGTGCAGGACTCCCTCGTCGGGGTGCGTGCGCTCGAGGCCAATGCAGGCACCTTCGGACGCCGGGGCTTCCACCACCCCTCGTCGCTCGAGCAGGCGTTCCGCGACGTCCGGCTCGTGCTGCTCCGGCTGTCGAAGTCGAACGACCGGCTCGACGAGCTCGCCCGCGCCGTCGCCCGGTTCGCCGCGCCCGACGTCGTGCTGCTGTGCGGCGGGGTGTCGAAGCACATGAACCTCTCGCAGAACGACGTCCTGCGCCGGTACTTCGGCGAGGTGACGGCGTCCCGCGGCCGTGGGAAGTCGCGGCTGCTGATCGCGCAGGACCCGCTCCGCGCCCAGGCGACCCGGGCGGACGCGACGAACCCGTGGCCGCGGTCGGTGCACGTCGACGACCTCGGGATGACGCTCGTGGCCCACGGCGGGGTGTTCGCCGGGACCTCGCTCGACCAGGGCACCCGGGTGCTGCTCGACGCGATGGACGATGCGGTGCCCGGCGCTCGGACCGCCGTCGACCTCGGCTGCGGGAACGGGGTGATCGCCACCGCACTCGCGCGGCGTCGACCGGGCATCCGGGTGATCGCCACGGACGTGTCGCAGATCGCCGTGGCATCGACGATCGCCACGGCCGAGGCCAACGGCGTGGCGGACCGGGTGCTCGTCGTCCGGAGCGACGCCGGCGACGAACTCGACGAGGGCTCCGCGCAGCTCGTCCTCTGCAACCCGCCGTTCCACGCGGACACGACCGTGACCACGGACGCGGCCGAGGCGATGTTCCGGAACGCGGCCACGATCCTCCAGTCCGGCGGGGAGCTCTGGTGCGTCTGGAACTCCCACCTGCGGTACCGGCCGGTGCTGGAGCGGTTCGTGGGGGAGACGCGGCAGGTGGTGCGGACGCCGAAGTTCACGGTGACGGCGTCGCGGCGAGCGTGACCGTCCTCACCGTGCGGCCTGGACCACCTCGCCGATCGGTGTCACCATCGCACGCGCCCACTCCCGCGTGAGGTGGCCGTGATCCCGGTACATCAGCGTGTCCCCCGAGATGACACCGCACCGTGACGCTGAGCAGAACCAGTCGTTCAGGTCGGCGTAGGTGTGGCCCGCCGATTCGGCGGTCTCGCGCTCCATGGCAGCCCATGCGTCGTCGAGGCCCTCAGATCGGTCGATCGCGCAGGCGTCGGCGTTCTCGAGGTTCGCCGAGAGACATCGCGGTACGGACTCGGCGAACTCGGGCGTGTCACGGAGGACACTCACCCGCGAGTCGCGAGGAAGCGCTGCGAGCGTCCGGGCGAGCCCCTCGCGCCACTGCGTAGCCCGGTCCTCGGCGTGCACGAGGTCGAGGTGGGCCGATCCGGTGACGAGGACGACATCGGGCTGCTCCGCTCGCAACCGGTCCAGGACCTTGCCCCGCCAGGTGTCGCACTCGACGGAGTGCCGGCCCATCGCTCGCACGGGCACGTCGACCATCGTGCAGGCGTTCTTGGTGAATGCGAGGACACGCATCCCGGCCGTCCTGGCTGCGAGCGCCTCGACGGCGGGCACCCAGTGTGCTGCGTGCGAATCCCCGACGATCGCGACCGTCATCGAGCCGGACGGATCACCCAACACGCACGTGTTCACCGACGTGTCACGGGCACCCACGTTGTGACACCGGACGCTGCGCGGTGCGGAGTCCGCCCCGGTCGCGGCGTCGAGTCGCGGGCGCACGTTCTCGGGGACGAACGGTGTGAAGAGCGGCTCCGGTACCGGGACGGTCTGCGCGGCGGTCCGCTGGCTCGTGAGGACGGGCTGCGGGATGACCGCGTTCCCGGCGAGGACCACGGCGATCGCGGTCACGGTCGAAGCCACCCCCGCGAGCACGGCCCGTCCGTCCGTGCGCCCAGCTGCCCGGAACGGGTGCTCGACGAAGCGCGTCGTGACGTGTGCGAGCACGACCGCGACCGCCAGTGCGGCACAGCGTGCCCAGAGCGGCAGGGGCGTCGCGAGCCCGATCGCGGCCTGCGGGATCACCAGGAGCGGCCAGTGCCAGAGGTAGAGCGAGAAGGAGACGCCGCCGACGTACTGCAGCGGGCGCAGGCCGAGGAGGCATCCGGGACCGGCGACGTGTCGCGACGCCCCGGCCCACACGAGCGCAGCCGTGGCGAGGACCGGCAGCAGGATGGCGGCCCCTGGGTAGGACGTGCGCGCATCGAACCCGAGCGCCGCGGTCAGGATCCCCGCGAGCCCGAGCCACCCGACGATCGGCGTCCAGCGTCCTCGGAGAACGGCGCCGCGGTGCACCGCGATGGCGACGACACCACCCAGCCCGAGCTCCCACGCGCGAGACGGCAATGAGAAGAACGCCCACGGTTGGGCGTACGAAGTCAGGACGATCCCGAGTGTCAGGGAGACCACGACCGCGACCGCGAGCGTGGTCGTGATGACCGCGAAGCGTTGCCGGACGGGCAACCGACGGGCGAGCCACCAGACGCTGGCGAGCATCATCGGCCAGAGCAGGTAGAACTGCTCTTCGACCCCGAGGGACCAGAAGTGCTGGAACGGCGACGGTGCGCCGCCGGTGAGGTAGTCGGTGCCCTCGGCGGCGAAGTAGAGGTTCGGGATCGAGAGCAGTGCTGCGATCCCGGCCTCGACGAGCTGCTGTCGCACGAGTGGAGGCATCAGGACTGCCGCACCGGCGAGGGTCACGAGTGCAACGAGGAGCGCCGACGGGAGGATCCGGCGAACCCGTCGAGCCCAGAACCCGAGGAGATCGATGCGTCCGCGAGTGCTCAGCTCACGGATCAGGTGCCCGGTGATGAGGAACCCGGAGATCACGAAGAAGACGTCCACCCCGACGAAGCCGCCGGTGACACCGAGGTGCGCGTGCTCGAGGAGCACGAGCGCCACCGCGATGGCCCGGAGGCCCTGGATGTCCGGGCGGAACGTCGGGGAGGTGCGTGTCATGGCTGCTCCGATCTCGTGGTCACCGTAATACTACCATGTGATATATTTAACGAGCGGCATCAGGGCCGCTCGACATCGATCGGAGGCACCGTGGAGACCACGAACCTGCTCAAGGCCTTCCGCAAGGGCTGGCTGCTCATCCTCATCGGCGCACTCCTCGGCGCGGGTGGAGGGTTCGCCGCCGCGGTGCTGGCGACGCCGGAGTACTCAGCGACGACCAAACTGTTCGTCTCCGTGCGAACCTCGGACGCCGCGTCAGCGACCGACGTCTCGCAGGGCAACTCCGCGGCCCAGCAGAAGGTGCGCTCCTACGCAGACGTCGTCCTGACGGAGAGCATCCTGCAACCCGTCATCGAGGAACTCGCGCTGGACACCACGCCGGCCAGACTCGCTCGACGGGTGCAGCCCACCATCAACACCAACACCGTCGTCATCTCCATCGCGGTCAGCGACGAGTCGGCGGCCCGGTCAGCACAGATCGCGAACAGCATCGGCCGCAGCTTCGTCCGGGTGGTGGAGCGGTTGGAGAAGCCGAGCGCGGACTCCGCGAGCCTCGTGCGCGCGTCGACCGTCCAGAGCGCGGTCGTGCCATCAGCTCCGTCATCTCCGAACAGGACGCTGAACATGGTCGTCGGACTCGCGGCCGGGGCCTTCCTGGGGTTCGCTGCGGCGCTGCTCCGGGGACTCGTCGACACGCGCATCCACGGTCCCCGCGACGTCGCCGCGGCCACGGACGCCCCACTGCTGGCGACACTCGGCTTCGACTCCGAGGCCAAGCGTCAGCCCCTCGTCGTGTCCACGAAGGGGCGCAGCCCTCTCGCCGAGGCGTACCGCCTCCTCCGGACCAACCTGCAGTTCGTCGACCTCGGCGCCGGCAACGGCAGCTTCGTCGTCACGTCGGCGATGCCGAGCGAGGGCAAGACCACGTCGACCGCGAATCTCGCGATCGCTCTCGCCGAGACCGGCGCGCGCGTCGTCCTCATCGACGCCGACCTCCGGCGCCCCCGTGTCGCCGAGGTGATGGGGCTGGAGAACTCCGCCGGCCTCACCGACCTGCTCATCGGCCGTGCCGAACTCGACGACGTGGTGCAGCCCTGGGGACACACCAAGCTCGACGTCCTGCCCGCGGGACTGGTCCCGCCGAACCCGAGCGAGCTGCTCGGTTCGACGGCGATGCAGGCGCTGCTCGAGCTCTTGACCGCCCAGTACGACCACGTCCTGCTCGACGCTCCACCGATCCTGCCGGTCACGGACGCCGCTGTGCTCGCCACGATGACCTCCGGCGCGGTCGTGGTGACGTCCGCTCGGAGCAGCAGGACGCCGCAGCTCCGTGCTGCCGTCGACCGGCTCGAGCGGGTCGGGGCAACGGTGCTCGGCGTCGTGGTCAGCATGGCCGCGTTCCGTCGACGCCAGCGGTACGGCGGTGCGTACAGCAGCGCGTACGGCACCTACTACGGCGGTCAGGAGACGGTCGACCTCTCAGCTGCCACGCCGAAGCGCGGTCGCCGGCTGCGCGACGAAGACTCCGCGACCTTCCCTGTCGCACCGGCGACGCCCGCACGTCCACAGCGCGGAACGACTCCCTGATCAGAGGCGAGCGCCCGCGTCGACATCCTCAGACGAGGGTCGGCGCGGGCGTTCGCTCGTCTGGGTTTCACGGGAGCGACATGAAGGTCGATCGATGCTCCAGACCGGTGGCCGCGCTCCATGCCCGGTACTCGGGCAGGCGTTCAGCCCGCTGCCACTGCAGCCGGACGGAGTCGGCAAGCGCGATCGTGTTCTCGTTACTGTTCAGCCCAGCGGGAACGCCGTCGTGCGCGTACAGGTACGCGTGAGCGGCACCGGAGAAGACGTTCCCACGCACCGTGAGGGTCGGCCGCACGCCGTCCACGTAGAACAGCAGGTGGCTCCCCTTTCCAGCCTTGTCCGGCCGGACGGCAGCGCTCCAGCTCGAGCCTGCGTCGTACGCCCGGTTCCCCCGCACGCTGCACGTCGAGGACCCGGGACTCTCGGCTCCGCCGGTCGACCAGTACTCGAAGGTCTGCATCGTCCGTTCGACGGTGTTGCCGGTGAACTCGACGTCCGACCACGACACACCTTTCGAGACGCCCGGACCCTGGATCGTCATCGCGCTGTCCCAGCAGTCGACGATGGTGTTCCCGCTGACGAGCACGCCGGACGCGCCGGACCAGACCTGGACTCCGTTGCCCATCCGCGACACCCCGTCCGACGCCAGGGCACCACCGGCCTCCCCGATGACGCAGTCCCGGACGACCGCCCCCTCGGTCCGGCTGGCCGACGTCGTCTGGACCGCGTTCCGCCCCGTTCCGATGACCGCGAGGTCCTGGATGACGAGCCGAGACCGGACTTCCACGATGGGATCGGCGACGGCGAGCCACACACGACGCCCACCGGCGCTCGGGTTCGTGGCGCAGCGCACGGTGACGAGGGAGCCCCTCGACCGGAACTGCCAATCCCGTTCGAGCGCGGCCAGATCGGTCTTGCGATCACCGTGGAAGGTCGAATCGACTTTGAGGAATCCGACCTCGGTCGTCCACGGGCTCACGTAGCCGTGGTGCGTCCGTCCGACGTTCGCCGCACTGATGTCGACCGACCAGAGATCGTCCCCCGCCCTCGTCCAGCATGCAGCGCTCTGAACGTACTTGTACGACGTGACGACGGGCGGCTCCGGCTCATCTCCCCACGACGCGAACCGCAGCGCGCCGACCGCGCCCGGGCGGATGACTCCCGGGTGCCGTCGCCCGCGCCGGAGCCGCACCGTGCTGCCCGGCGGGATGGCCGACGCCGCGAGTGCTGCGTTGACCCGCGCCAAGGAGGCCCACGGTCGCTTGGCAGCCGTCCCGTCGTCCGCATCATCGCCAGCAGCGGGGTCGACGTAGTAGGTCGTCGAAGCCGCGGCTCTCGCCGGCCGAGTCAACAGGCTCAGACCGACCGAGGCGCTTCCGATTGCGGCCCCGGTCAGCAGGGCCCTCCGGCTCAGGACGGTCGCTCGGGGGATTGGTCGGTGTTCCATCTGTGCCTCTCCGCGCCGCTCCGGTGGCGACGCCGAGGGGAAACTATTCGCTCCGCGTTCTTCGACACCAGCTTCCGGTATGTCACATCGTGTTGCGCCGCGAAAGTCGACGGATCGCTCGGAGAAACGACCGGATGTCACTGCGTCGAACGCCGTAGAACGACTTCGGGTGGATCCCGTGGCGGTGCCACACCTGCAGCACGTTGAGCGAGCTCGAGACGAAGCAACCGGCCAGGGTTCCGATGGCTGCCCCGAGGGCCCCGAGGGACGGCACCAGAGCGACGAGGAGCGCCGTGTTGACGAGCGCAGCGACGACGAGCGACGCGCTGCGGCGGCCTGGAGCGCCTCTCGCGCTGAGCGTGACTCCTGCGAGGGCACCCTGTCCGCCGACCACCGTCGCGAGCAGCAGCACCAAGCAGGCCGGCATGGCGTCGACGAACTCGGCACCGAAGACGAGCGGGACCCACCACCAGGCGCTCGCGGCGAGGGCACCGGCCGCCACGATGGTCAGTGCCGAGGAGATCCGTGAGGCGGCGAGCATCCGGGCGTCGTCCTGCTCGGCGGCGTCAGCGGCGAAGGAGACGTCCCGGACGGCGTCGCTGATGACGAGCGGCAGGTCGGCGACGTTCACCGCGACGACGTACAAGCCGAGTTCCGCGGCGTCGGACAACGGCGCGATCAACGCCTGGTCGAGGCGGGTCAGGAGCACTCCAGCAATGGATCCGAGCCAGACCCTAGCCCCGAACGACATCAGAGCACGGGTGCTCGGCGTCTCGGCGCCTTCGGGACACGCCGCTCCTGTTCCGCGTCGCAGTCCGACGTACGCGACGGCTCCGATGATCGGCGCCACGGCGAGCACCCCGACCGCGTGGGCGACGTCGAGGGATCCGGCTGCGGCGAACGACCCGAGCGCGATGAGCCGCACTCCGGCCGTGATGGCTCGTTCCACGGTCACCAACCGCCACCGGTGCATGCCCGCGGCGACGGCCTGGAGCAACGCCACCATCAGCGTCGGCACCAACATGACCGATGCGAGGGTGACGAGGCGGACCAGGTCTCGGTCTCCGGCGGCGGAGAACGGCGCGGCGGCGATCAGGAGCACGGTGACGACCACGCCTGCGCCGCCCAGGACCGCGACGGCACGCCGCACGAATCCGCCGTGCGACGACGGGTGCCGTGCGATCGTCCGGGTGACGGCGGCCGGGACGCCGAACGTCGCGACCGCCGTGGCGAGGAAGAGTGGTGCCGTCACCGCTGCGACCGCTCCTCGCCCGTCGACTCCGAGGGTCTGCGCGAGGATCGGCGCTGTGGCTATCGAAGCGATCGGGGGGAACACGTTGCCGATCAGTGCGGCGACGATGTTTCCGACCCGATTGCGTCCGCCAGCACTCACAGGGGCACCGTGGCAGGTCGCGTGGGCCGAACGAGGCCGTCGAGGGAGGGGCCCACACGCGCCGAATGCCCGTTGGGTGTCGGCACGAGTGCGAGCAGGACCAAGACGAGGACGCCGGTCGGAGCGTTCGCGCTGAGGGAGTTGAAGCCCAGGATCGATGTCAGGACGACGAGGGAGCCGAGCCGAGCCCCCCGCGCACCATTGGTGTCACCCCGCGCACCGCTGAGCGCGAGGGTGACCAGGGCCCCGAAGAACAGCAGGGTCGCGAAGAGTCCGAAGTCGATCGAGAACATCAGGAACGGGTTCTCGAAGGTCGTGCCGATGAGCGCGTTGCGGGTGACCTGCTCGCTCGCACCGAAGCCCTGGCCGACGATCATCGTGTCGGCCCAGCGCTCCACCGCGAGGCCGACGGTCTTGAGCCTGGCCGACGACGATCCCCCGTCGTCGGCGAATCGCTCCGTGACGGTCATGCTCGCTTCGCTCGCCAGGAACCCGACAGCTCCGATCGACGCGAGCGCGGTAGCCCCTGCCTTCGCCAGGACACCGACACGGGCCCGCAGGATCATCACCGCTACCGCGACGATCGCGGCGAGCAGCGCGAACCGGGATCCGGTGAGGGCGATCCCCACGATGAGCAGGACCGGCGCAGCCAGGCGCAGCCACCCTGAGCGGAGTGCGGCACTGAGCGGGACCGCAGCGGACATCCAGAGTGCGGCGACGAGGGGGTGGTCGAAGGTCCCCACCATGCGTCCGGGATCGGTCTTCCACCACCGGAGGCCTTCGAGCGTGGTGAGCCACGGCTGGGGAACAGCGCCGGCCCAGACGGTCAGGACGAGCGCGGCTTGGGCACTCCCGATCAGGACCAGCAGCCGTGCAGCGCGGCGGGGGAACTCGGCGTCGTCCATGCCGCGGCTCCGGATCCACAGGAAGAGCAGTGCTGGCCCGAGGATCTGGAGCACCAGTGTGCCGAGGTCGCCGGCGCGTCCGGTGAACCACGACGTGGCGAACGCGATGACGAGGAACGTCCCGAGCATCACGCAGACGACCAAGTGCTGCGCGACGACCCGTGCGATCCCACGCGGGTCACGGATGCACTCGACGATGACGATGGCGAGCGTGAACGTCGTGGCTGGCTGCCAGCTCGTTCCGACGGAGGTTCGAACAACCTCGAACGGCAGGACCGACGCGGCGACGAGTACGGCACCGATCGCCCACGTGGGGCGCCGGAGTCCGACGACCCCGACGACGAGCGACAGCACGAGTTGCGCGATGAAGAGCATTCGGTCACCTTCCCGTCTGTACTCTTCATTACAACATGAAATGTGTTATATCAACAGCTATCCCAGTGATCTTGAAGCACGATCTGCAGGTCGGCGGACGACCACAATGCCGCGCGGACGCGGTCGTTCCGACCCGCCCGGACGTTCTGTTCGAGCAACGCGGGCGAGCGGCGCAGTCCTCGGACCGGCCAGAACCCCGCGCCGCCGAGCGCCACGACCGGGAGCACGGGGACGCCTGCGCGGAGGGAGCAGTGGTGGAGCCACGTGTCCGAGGATCCCGGAGCGACTTCCGTGAACCCGTCACCCCGCTCGCGCAGCACGTCGAGGAACTGCGGCGGGTAGAGGATCCCCTTGACCCCCACTGCGTAGTTGCGCGGCGTTCGTCGCTCCGAGGTCGCCCGCCCCCAGCGCTCGTACGGCGCCACGGCGGCCCCGTCCACCACGATGCGGTTCACCCGGTGCGCAACGATCGCGTCCGGGTGCCGACGGTGGTCCGCGACGAGCGTCTCCAACCACCGCGGCGGGTAGAGCACGTCGTCGTCGGCGGTGACCACCGCCACGCGATGCCGAGCGATGCTCGACACGTACGGGAAGTACTTCTTGTGCGGCCCGAGGTCGTCGCAGAGCCGCACCTCGACCCCGCGACGGCGAAGCCTGGACAGACCCCGAGGCGGTGAACGGACGAGCTCCGCATCGTCTATCCAGACGATGAGCCGCGAAGGTCGAACCGAGCCGCGTCCGATCGAGGCGAGCGTGAGATGGACCGATCTCGCCCGCACGCCGAAGGTCGTGAGTGACACCACCGGCCCCCCGGGAGCGACCAGCGACCGGCGACCGAAGCGGACCCGGATCGCCGCCGAGCCCATGCGGAGGTACGAGGAGAGGAGGCGGATCGGGTCGCGAGGAAGTCGGCGCATGACTCCAGCCTGGATGATCAGATCGGCCGATCCGAGCTTTCTGCATGTCATATACACAGGGTCGAATCAGGTTGCCGCTAAGGTCGTCACCGTGCGATGGAGTCGAGTGGGCTGGCCCGCCGTCGGGTACGTCTCCCTCGAGGACGTCGACGGCTACCCCGAGCACCTCGCGCGCCTGGTGACCGACGCCCCGCCGTCCGTGGCCGCCCTCGCGTCCGTCACGTGGAGCGAGTCCCGCATCCAGAGCTGGCGCATCGAGGAGGCCGGCCGCCACGGCGACGCTGGCGTCGACGCCACACCGACCCACACCGTCCACGCCGTGTTCGTCGTCCGCAACGACGAGGTGCTCGACACTCCGGACGGCCTCTGGCGCCGGTGGAACCACGCGCGGGTGTCCCTCCGCTTCGACCGCGCCGTGCTCGATCCGTCCGACACGGAGGCGCTCGACCTGCTCGCCGGTGACGTCCACGTCTCCCGCGGCGAGATCGCACACGTGGACGCCGACGTCTGGGAACTGCGCCTGCTCGTCTCCCCCACCGGCGAGCTCGCGATCCACTTCCGCGACGTCGTGATCGAGGTGCGGCCGGTCGACGAAGAGGACTGGGCAGCGCTCGAGTCACGCCCTGCCCACGGCTGGCACGGCCCGGTCCCGGACGGCTGGGTCGAGTGGGCGACCCCGGCGGTGCGGGCTGCGGCGCACGGAGACGTCGGCGGCCTCTCGCTGGCGCTCGACGGCATCGGTCAGGACCCCGCTGGCATCGACGAGGTCGACCCGCGGTGGGGCTTCGCGCCGCTGCACGCGGCCGTCTGGTTCGACAACCGCGGCACGACCGAGGCACTGCTCGAACGCGGTGCGGACGTCCGGGTCGAGGACGCCGAGGGGCGCACCGCGATGGACATCGCCCACGAGCGCGGCTCTCGCCGGGCGGAGGAGATCCTCCTGGCCTGGTTCGACCGGCCGGCGCACGAGCCGCCCCAAGGCGACTGACGACGGACGGGAGGCGCGGTGCCAGCTGGCACCGCGCCTCCCGTCCGCCCTCCGGCTGGGTCTCAGACCGTGAGCGCGTTGGCGGCGGCGACCCGCCCGTACCACCGCGCCGAGTCCTTCGGCGTCCGGGCGAACGTCACCGGGTCCCACGACACGAGCCCGAACGTCGGGCGGAAGCCCGACGCCCACTCGTAGTTGTCGAGCAGCGACCAGTGCTGGTAGCCGAGGACCTCGATGCCGTCCTCGATGCAGGCGTGGATCCCCTCGAGGGCACCCTGCGTGTAGGCCACCCGGCGGGAGTCGTCGGCGGTGGCGATCCCGTTCTCGGTGATCATCATCGGCACGTGCCCGGAGAGCTCCCACGCGCTGCGGAGCCCGTCGGCCGAGGCCTCGGGGTAGAACTCCCACCCGGTCAGGGTCGTCTCGACGTCGTCGGCCACCGGGAGGGGGCCCGACGGTCCGATGAAGGTGCGGGTGTAGGCCTGCACGCCCAGGAAGTCGTCACCGGCGGCGTTCTCGAGGTACCAGTCGTCGCGCGGGTACCCGTACTCGCGGAGCATCTCGTCGGCACCGGGCTCCCCGTTCGACCGGAACGCCTGCGTCGCGATGGTCCAGCCGGACTGCAGGCCGGACACCTGCGACAGGACCTCGCGGGACCGCTTGTGCGAGGCGAGCAGGGCGTCGGCGACCCCGAGGTCCGGGTTCGGCAGGCCGTAGGCGACCAGGTTCGCCGCGTCCTCACCGCCGGCGAGCATCGCCGCGATGTTCGGCTCGTTGATCGTGCAGACGTAGCGGACGCCGTCCTGCACGACGGGGAGCGCGGCCTCGGTGTAGCGGGCGAAGAGGTCGGCGGCGTCGGGAGCGCGCCAGAAGCCGTCGCGTTCGAACCAGCGCGGCACGGTGAAGTGCATGAGCGTGACGATCGGTTCGATGCCGAACTCGTGGCAGGTCTCGACCATGCGGCGGTAGTGGTCGATCTCGGCCCTGCTGACGAACCCGCGCTCGGGTTCGATCCGTGCCCACTCGATGCTGAACCGGTAGGAGTTCAGCCCGAGGTCGGCCGCGATGCGGATGTCCTCCCGGTACCGGTGGTAGCTGTCGGCGGCGTCACCCGAGGGCTCGACGATGGTGGTGTCGGGCTCGTGCTCGTGCACCCACCAGTTGCTGTTGACGTTGTTGCCCTCGATCTGGTGCGCGGCGGTGGCGGCACCCCAGAGGAAGCCCTTCGGGAACTGCAGCGTGGTGATGATCGTGCCTTTCAGTGCTGTGACAGGAAGCGGTCGAAGGTGTGGAGCGTCGCCGACGGGTTCTCGACCTGCGGGCCGTGGTAGCTCTCGGGGATCACCTCGTAGGCGGCTCCGGTGTCCTCCGCCATCTGCCGCTGCCAGGGGATCGGCCAGGCGCCGTCCCACTCGCCGTGGGTCACGAGCACCGGG
The DNA here is from genome assembly GCF_031453355.1 of Curtobacterium sp. SORGH_AS_0776. Classification (NCBI taxonomy): domain Bacteria; kingdom Bacillati; phylum Actinomycetota; class Actinomycetes; order Micrococcales; family Microbacteriaceae; genus Curtobacterium; species Curtobacterium sp. SORGH_AS_0776. Next base: position 1,211,004 of record NZ_JAVIYU010000001.1, on the reverse strand, counting down.
AGCCCGGTGGCGCGGAGTGCGGCGGAGGAGTCGGTGTGGTCCTCGAGGATGTGCCCGCCGGCGACGACGCTCGCGGGGTCGTGCGCGTCGAAGCGGTCACGGACGAACCGTGGGTCGTCGGGGAGTTCCTCGTCCGGCCGGTACGCCCAGAGCGGGTTGGTGGAGTCGAACAGCTGGCGGAGGTTGCCGCCGGTGTCGTGCAGGATCGTCAACTCGGCGACCTTGCGGTATGGCCAGCCGTACGGTCCGGAGCAGAACTGCACCACGTCGCGGAAGGCGCTCGGGTCGGCGATGGCCGCCTCGCGGACGATCACGCCGCCGAGCGAGTGGCCGATGAGGTGCACGGGAGCGCCGTCGTCGAGCAGCCGTGCGACCCGGACGACATCGGCGGCCTCTTCCGCCAGCGTGTAGCCGGACGGCCCCGATGCGCGCGCCGAGTCGGCCTGGCCGCGGCGGCTGATCGCCACCGCGGTCCAGCCGGCGTCCCGGAGGAGCGGCATGAACGTGCGCCAGTCCTCCTTCGAACCGGTGTACCCGGGGACGACGAGGACGGTGCCCTTCGACGGCCCGGGAGGCACGACGCGGTATGCGGTGAGCCGGCCGACGGGGAGGTCGATGCCGACGACGTCGACCCCCTCGGGGGTGGGCAGGTGTCCGAACGGCGGGACGGACGGGAAGTCGCGGAGCGTGCTCATGCCAGCAGCGCCCGTCGTGGGTTCGGCACCGCGTCGAGCAGCGCCACCGTGTAGTCGTCCTGCGGGTGCTGCAGCACCTCGGCCGTGCGGCCCCGTTCGACCACGGCGCCGTCGTGCAGCACCATGATGTCGTCCGTGATGAGCCGCGCACTGAGCAGGTCGTGGGTGATGTAGAGGAGCGAGACGCCCCACTGCTCGCGGAGGTCCTCGAGCAGGGCGAGCACCCCGGCACGGAGCGTCACGTCGAGCATCGAGACCGGCTCGTCGGCGATGATCACCTGCGGGTCGGACGCGAGCGCCCGGGCGATGACCACGCGCTGGCGCTGGCCACCCGAGAGCTGGTGCGGGAGCTTCTGCGCGAACTGTTCCACCGGGGTCAGGCCCACGGTCTCGAGCAGCTCGAGCACGCGCTTCCGGGCATCGCGCCCGCGCAGGTTCGTGTAGTTCGCGACGGGGCGGGACAGCGTGTACTCGACCGTGTGCAGCGGGTTGAGCGCGGCGTAGGGATCCTGGAACACCATCTGCACCTCGGAGCGGAGGTCCTTCAACCCCCGTCTCCCGAGCTTCGCCACGTCCGTGTCGCCGAACCGGACCGTGCCGGTCGTCGGCTTCTCGACGCCGGTCAGCATCTTCGCGATCGTCGACTTGCCCGAACCGGACTGGCCGACGAGGGCGAGCGACTGCCCGGGTTCGAGGGTGAACGACACGTCGCGCACCGCCTGCACCGGCTGCTCGCCGCGACGGGGTGCCGGGTAGGTCTTGACGAGGTGCTCGACCACGATCGGGTTGCGGGCGGCGCTGCGCTCGCGGGAGCCGACCGTGCTGAACGACGAGGTCGTCTCCTGCCGCTTCTCGCCTGAAGCAGCACGGACCGCCCGGTCCGGGAACCCCGGCAGCGACACGACCGACGCCCGCGGGTCGGCGTAGTGCGACAGCAGCATCTGCGTGTACTCGTCCTGCGGGTCGCGGAGGATCTCCTTCGAGCCACCGTCCTCGACGATGCGGCCCTCGTGCATGACGAGCACGCGCTCGGTCGCCTCGAGGACGATGCCGAGGTCGTGGCTGATCAGGATGGCCGTGAACCCCTCGGACTGCTGCAGCTCGATGATGGTGTCCATCACGGCGTGCTGCACGAGGACGTCGAGCGCGGTGGTCGGCTCGTCGAACACCATGAGCTGCGGCTCGAGCGAGAGCGCCAGGGCGATCGACACGCGCTGCCGCATGCCGCCGGACAGCTCTCCCGGGTACCGGGCCAGCATGGCGGTGGGGAGCTTCACCTTCTCGATGAGCTCCTTCATCCGGGCGTCCCAGCGATCACGCGACACGTGGCCGTGGGCCCTGAAGATGTCGATGAAGTGGTTGCGGATGGTCCGCACCGGGTTGAGCGCGTTCATACCGGACTGCAGCACCATCGCGAACCCGCCCTGGCGCTGCTGCCGGAGGGCTTCCTCGTCGAGGTCGCGGATGTCGTGGCCGCCGAAGAAGATGTTGCCGCCGTTGGTCCGAGCCGGCGGCTTCTGCAGCCGGGTCAGCGCGTAGCCGAGGGTCGACTTGCCGGAACCCGACTCCCCCACCAGGCCGACGAACTCGCCCTTCCGCAGCTGGAAGGACACGTGGTCGACCGCCTGGACGGCCTCCTGGCCGGCCGATTCGTACACGACCGACAGGTCGCGGACGTCGAGCAGCACGTCCTGCGTGGCGCTCGTGGCGTCGGACGGGAGGCGCGTGGCGGCGCCGTCCCGCGCCTCCAGGCCGTCGATCGGTTCGGAACGCGAGCCGCTCATGCGGTGGCCTCCTTGCGCTTGCGACGCGCGCCTTCGCGCAGTCGCGGGTTGGACACGGCGTCGACGCCGAAGTTGATCAGGGTCAGGCTCATCGCGAGGAGCGCGATGCAGAGACCCGGGGCGAACAGCAGGATCCACTGACCGGTCAGCAGGGCGTTCGAGTTCTGCGCCCAGTAGAGGATCGTGCCCCAGCTCACGATGGACGAGTCACCGAGTCCGAGGAACTCGAGGCCCGCCTCGGCGAGGATCGCGCTCGTGGCCGCACCGAAGAACGAGCCGACGATGAGGCTCGTCATGTTCGGCAGGATCTCGCGGAACACGATGCGCGTCGCACCGTCGCCGGAGAACTGGGCCGCCGTCACGAAGTCACGACCGCGGAGGGACTGCGTCTGGCTGCGCAGGACGCGCGCGCCCCAGGCCCAGCCGGTGACCACGATCACCGCGATGATGACCGCGATGCCGCCGTTCTGCAGGTACGCGGCGATGACGATCATGAGCGGCAGACCGGGGATGACGAGGAAGAGGTTCACGATGAACCCGATGACCTCGGCGATCCAGCCGCGGACGTAGCCCCAGCTCAGGCCGATCGCGACGGCGACGAGCGTGGACAGCAGCCCCGCGACGGCACCGACGAGCACGGAGATCCGGGCGCCGTAGATGATCTGCGACAGGACGTCCTCGCCGGCGGCGGTCGTGCCCATCCAGTGCGCACCGGTGGCGTCGGCGCTCCGGGCGAACCCGTTCTGGCTCGCGCCGTACGGGGCGAGGAGCGGGGCGAAGATCGCCACGATCACGAAGACGGCGAGGATGATGATGCCGATCCGGGCCTTGGTGTTGCTCCAGACGACGCCGAACTGGCGGGCGGCGGCTCGGAGTTTGCTCGGGGCGGTGGGTTCTTCTGCTTGCGTGCGAACTGCGATCGTGGTCATCGGCGCGTCCTCGGGTCCAGGACGCCGTAGAGGACGTCCACGATGAAGTTGGCGATGAGCACCGACACGGTGATCATCAGGAAGAGGGCCTGCATGAGCGGGTAGTCCTGCCCGATCACGGCGTTGAACAGCAGGTAGCCGATGCCCGGGTAGCCGAACACCTGCTCGACCAGGACCGAACCGCCGACCACACCACCGAGGGCCAGACCGAAACCGGTCAGGTTCGGCAGGATCGCGTTGCGGGCCGCGTACCGGATCGCCACGGTGCGACCGCGGAGACCGTTCGCCTCGGCGAAGGTCACGTAGTCGTCACCGAGGGTGTTGATCATGGCGTTGCGCATGCCGATGATCCAGCCGCCGAGGCTCGTCACGAGGATCGTGATCGCCGGCAGGACCGCGTGCTGCAGGGCGTCCCCGAGGAACGCACCGTTCAGGCCCGGGGTCGTCGTCGCGGAGTAGGCGCCCGTCGTCGGGAACCAGTGCAGGACGTAGCCGAGGAAGAACAGCAGCAGGAGCGCCGTCCAGAAGTACGGGAACGTCGACATGAACGAGCCCGACAGGGTCGGCAGCGAGTCCAGCCAGGTGCCGCGCTTCCAGGCCGCGCCGACACCGATCAGGGTGCCGAGCACGAACGCGAGGATCGTCACGACGCCGACGAGGATCAGCGTGTACGGCAGGGCCTGGGCGACGAGGTCGCCGACGGGCTGCGGGTAGAACGTGTAGCTCGTGCCGAAGTCGAGGGTGATGACCTGGTGCAGGTAGCTGACGTACTGGTCCCAGAGGTTGCCGCTCGGGACGCCGAGCTGGGCCTCGATGGCCTTCTTGGTGGCGTCGGTGACCGGGCCGTTCTGGCTGAGCTTCGCGAGAGCGGCGTCGGTCGGGCTGCCGGGCATGAGTCGCGGGAGCACGAAGTTCAGCGTGACCGCGGCCCAGAGGGTCAGGACGAAGAGGACGAGTTTCTGGAGGATGTACTTCACTTCTGGTCCTCTTCGGCCTTGATGATCGCCCGGCCGGCTGCGCTGTCGCGGAGCCGCAGCTTCGAGAAGATGAGCAGCGGTGCCGAGTCGTAGTTCTGCGGCGCCATGTAGGGGTCCTCGGCGCTGGGCCAGCCGACGAACTTGCCGGTGTTGAACAGGCCCCAGAGTCCGCCGTAGTACATGCCGATCACGGGCAGGTCGTCGTACACGATCTCCTGCAGCTGGTTGAGGATCTCCTGCTGCTTCGCGGTGTCCGTCGTCGCCTTGTACTCGTCGAGGAGCTTCTGCGTGTCGGCGTTCTGGTACCGCTCGAAGTTGTTCACCGTCGACTTGCCGACCGGCTGGTAGAAGTCGCTGCTGAGCAAGGAGTTGAACGCCTGGTAGACGTCACCGTTGCCCATGCCGCCCATCGCCATGTCGAACTGTCCGTTGTTGATGTTCGACTGGTAGCCGGCGGGCTGCGGCGCCTGGATCGACACCTTGATGCCGATGGCCGTGAGGTTGCGCTGCACGGTCTGCGCGGCGCGGAGCCAGTCCGAGTAGCCGTTCGCGGTCATGATCGTGATGGACAGCTGCTTGCCGTCCTTCATGATCTTGCCGTCCTGCTCGGTCCAGCCGGACTTCGCGAACGCCTGCTTCGCGGCGTCGACGTCCTGCGCGATCATGCCCTGGTCGGGGATGTCCGGGTTGAGGTACTTCTCCTGGTTCGGCAGGATCAGGCCGGTCTGGCCCGCCGCCGCCAGGTTGCCCTCGGACGCGGTCTCGGCGATGTCGTCGCGGTCCAGGGCGAGGGAGATGCCCTTCCGGACGTTGACGTCGTTGTAGGGCGCCTTCGTCAGGTTCGGGATGAGACCGATGACGCCGCCGGCCGGGAACCACCACGTGTTCGTCTTCGATGCCGCTCCCCAGGTGCCCTTCACGTCGGAGATGAAGGAGTACGCCCAGTCGTAGCCGCGCGTGACGGTGTCGAGCTGCGTGTTCGTCGCCGGGAGGATCAGGTGCTTGATGGCGATCTTGTCGGCCTGCCAGTACTTCGGGTTCTTGTCCATCGAGTACTGCTGGTCGGTGTAGTTGCCGAGCACGAACGGACCGGTCCCCACGGGGTTCGGGTCACGCCAGGTCGTCGGGTCCTTCACGCCGCCGTAGTGCTTCTCGCCGAGGATGTACGTCGCGCCGATGATGTTCAGGCTCGGCACGTCGTCGCCCTTGAGGTGGAAGACGACGTGGCCGTCCTTGCTCTCGATGCTGTCGATGTGCTGCCAGGCGCCCTTGACGTCCATCGCCGGGAACTTCTTGAGCAGGTCGAACGTGAAGACGACGTCCTTCGCGCTGAACGGCGAGCCGTCCGACCACTCGACACCCTTGCGGATCGTCATGTCGATCGTGCGCGCGTCCGGCTGGTCCCAGCTGCTCGCGAGCCACGGGGTGCCCTTGCCGTCGAGGGGGTTGATCTCGATGAGCGGCTCGTACATCCACTTGCTCGCCGTGCGGGCGTTCGCGATGTACGGGTTGAAGTTGCGGTCGAACAGCGGGTTGCCGTGGTCCGCGTTGATGAGCATCGTGTCCTTGCCGATGCTCGGGTCCGGCTGGGACCGGACCTGGATGCTGCAGCCGGTGGCCGCGAGGGCCACGACCGCGATGCCGGCGATGGCCGCGATGAGGCGGCCTCTCCGTCCCCGGCGGGTGCCCGGGGTGCGCGCTGGGACGCGCTGTGGGGGAAGCGTCATTGCTCGGTCGACCTCCGTGTCGAGTCGGTACGGAGACAATGTATGCGCTTACATCGCATCGCGCAACCGGGTGGGTTGTTTCGCGGGGCGGCACGTGTGGGCGCGGCGCAGCCGCCACCTACAGCGCCGGCGGGCAGCTCTCGCGCAGGAGCACCTCGACCGGCAGGCGCATCGCCCGCGGCGGCCCCTCGCGGCGCTCCAGCCGGTCCACGATCGCCCGCACCGCCGCACGCCCGAGCTCCCCCATCGGCTGGTGCACGGTGGTCAGGCGCGGCGACGAGAACCGACCCGCGTCGATGCCGTCGAAGCCCGTCACGACGAGGTCCTCCGGCACCCGCACACCCCGCGCCCCCGCGGCGTCGAGCACCCCGAGCGCCGACTGGTCGTTCGAGCAGACGATCGCCCGCGGGACGGCGTCCCCGTCGAGCAGCAGTGCCGCGAGCTCCCGGGCCCGCGCGCGCCCGAAGTCGCCGTGCACGACACGCACCGACGACGCCGGCACCCCGTGGTCCTCGAGCGCCTGGCGGAACCCCGCGGAGCGTTCGATGTCGTCCGGCGAGTCGATCGGCCCCGCCAGGTACACGAGCGACGACCGGATGCCGAGGCGCCCGATCACGTGCGCGCCGAGTGTCCGCATGCCCGCGGCGTTGTCCACGCTCACCGAGTCGAACCCGTGCGAGCGCCGGTCGTCGGCGAGCACCACGACCGGGATCCGTCGGGCGACGTGTTCGAGCAGGTCGTCCGGCACCGTCTGGGCGAGCACCGCGAGACCGTCGACCCGGCCGGCGACGTCGTTCACGATCACGTCCCGCGAGGACCCCCGCCCCGCGGCCACCATCAGCGCCAGACCCCGCTGCCACGCCTCGGTCTCGGCGCCGCGCAGGACCTCGTCGAAGTACAGGTTGGACGAGAACGGCTGCGTCACGTGCCGCCGGTCGTCGACGACCCGCACGCCGCCGTCCGTGACGAGGTCGGGGCGTTCGTCCGGCACGACGTCGAACCCGGGCAGCAGCAGTCCGACCACGCCGGTGCGCTTGCCCGCGAGGGCCCGTGCGTTCCCGGAGGGCACATACCCGAGCGTCCGGATCGCCGCCTGGACCCGGTCGCGCGTGCCCTCGCGGACGGCGTCCGGCGTGCGGAGCACGCGGGAGACGGTGGCGATGGAGACGCCCGCCGCGGAGGCCACGTCGTAGACCGTGGGAGGTGCGGTGCGCTGCTCGGCCAAGCCCGTCCCTCCTGTCCGACGTCCGCTGGTGTCGTGCCGCGAGCCGCGCGGCCGGACCATCCTAGGCATGGTGCAGACCGGGACTTTCCCACATGTGACGGAAACCCCTTGCGCGATCCGGACAGCGCGCGCAACACTGTCACGACCTCAGCACGTCCCGTGAGGAAGCGCACCAACGACGGTGCCCACACACACAGGAGAAGACGCGATGTCCCAATCGACACGGTCCGGCAGCAAGAGCGCGATCCGGCTCACCACCGACGAGGCCGAGGTGCGCGACGCACTGCTCGACCACTCCGACGGCGGCAACGCCTGGATCTTCGACCAGATCGACGCGGCCGAGGACGCGGCGACGAAACCGTAGCGGCCTTCCCGGAGGCGCGGTGCGGGTCCGCCCCGCACCGCGCCCTCCGCAGGTGGGCGCGTCCACGGCACGGCCGTCGCGTCAGCGCTCGGTGCTGCCCACGATCGCCATGCCGGCGCCCCGCAGACGCCGGCGCTCCTGCGCGATCCACGCCAGCAGCCGGTCGTTCGTGCCGGCGACGTGCGCCGCGAGCAGCTCGGCCGCGCGGTCCGCGTCCCCGGAGCGCACGGCGTCGATGATGGCGCTGTGCTCCTCCCACGCGGCGTCGCGGGCCTCGGGCGTCCGCACCTCGATCCAGCGCGTGCGCTCCAGACGGGTGAGTGCGTCGGCGATGGCGTCGGTGATGAACCGGTTGCCGCCGAGCGCGGCGAGGTCGAGGTGGAACGTCGAGCCCATCCGGATGCCGGCCTGCTGGTCGGGCGTCGGCCGGAGGGTGTCGAGGTGGCCGCGGACCTCGGCGAGCTGCTCCTCGGACGCGCGTGCCACCGCGAGCCGGGCGGCGGCGGGTTCGAGGACGCCGCGGAGTTCCGCGAGCGAGGCGATCTCGTCGAGGTCGATCGGGGTGACCGTCCACGAGCGGCCTTCGTGCAGGATGAGCCCTTCGCGCTCGAGCCGCGACAGGGCTGCGCGCACGGGGGTCCGTGAGGCATGGAACCGCGCCTCGAGCCCCCGCTCGGAGATGCGCTCCCCCGGGGCGATCTCGAGCGTGAGGATCGCGGCTCGGAGGTTGTCGTAGAGCTGGCTCGTCTGCGACACGGGCGCTGCATCGGTCGTCTCGGTCACGGCGATCCAGCCTAGCGGCGATCCAGACCGGATGGTATACCGTAATGGTATACCAATCCGTTCCACACTGAAACGATCTCGTGACCACCACCTCCCGCGCCTGGACGATGCTCGGCCTCGGCGTCGCCGCCCAGGCCGCCGGCACCCTCGTGGTGTCCGCCCCCGCGCTGCTCATCCCGTACCTGCACGCCCACGGCACGCCGCTGACCCTCGCCGGACTCCTGGCCGCCGCACCGACGTTCGGCATGGTCCTGACGCTCATCGCCTGGGGCGCGATCACCGACCGCGTCGGCGAGCGCGTCGTCATCGCGGGCGGGCTCGTCCTCACGACCCTCGCGGTCGTCGGGGCCTGGCTGGCAGCGGGTGACCCAGTGCTGCTCGGCCTGGCGTTCCTCGCCGCCGGCATGACGAGCGCCTCGACGAACGCCGCGAGCGGACGGGTCGTGGTGGGGTGGTTCCCGAAGGAGCGGCGCGGCCTCGCGATGGGCATCCGGCAGATGTCGCAGCCGCTCGGGGTGACGCTCGCGGCCGTCACGGTCCCGCAGCTCGCCGAGGCGGACGGCATCCGCGCGGCCCTCGTCCTGCCCGTGGTCCTGTGCGCCGTGCTCGCCGCGCTGTGCGCGATCGGCATCGCGAACCCGCCCCGGCCCGCGCGTGCGGACGCCCCGGTGGAGCACGTCGCGAACCCGTACCGGGCGAACGGGTTCCTGTGGCGGATCCACGCGGTGTCGGTCCTGCTCGTCGTACCGCAGTTCACACTGTCCACGTACGGCCTGGTGTGGCTCGTCGGCCTCGGCTGGTCGACCCCGGCCGCGGGACTGCTCGTCGGGGCGTCGCAGTTCGTCGGCGCCGTCGGGAGGATCCTCGTCGGCGCCTGGAGCGACCGCGCCGCCTCGCGCGTCGGCCCGCTGCGGATCGTCGCGGTGAGCGCCGCCGTGGCGATGGGGCTGCTGGCGCTGGTGGACGCCACGCACCTCGCCGCCGCCGCGGTGTTCCTCGTCGTCGCCACGAGCGTCACCGTCGCGGACAACGGGCTCGCGTACACGTCGGTGGCCGAGGCCGCGGGGCCGTTCTGGTCCGGGCGGGCGCTCGGGGCGCAGAACACCGGGCAGTTCATCGCGGCGAGCGCCGTGGGTCCCGGGGTCGGCGCGCTCGTCGGGGCGCTCGGGTTCGCGGCGTCATTCTCGATCGTGGGGGTGCTGCCGCTGCTGGCGCTGCCGCTGGTGCCCCGGCGCGATCGTTCCCACGACTGACCGCGGGACGGACGGGAGGCGCGGTGCCAGCCGGCACCGCGCCTCCCGTCCGTCAGGTGGTCACCGCATCAGGCGGGCACGGCCGGCCCCACCGGCCACCGCAGCAACGCCGCCGCCGCGACCCCGCCCGGCAGCGACGCCGCGTTGACGAGCACGAGCTCCGCGTCCGTCAGCACCGCCGCACGCACGAGCGCGCACACCGCCGGCACCGCTCCGATGACGGGCGTCCCGGCAGCCTGTTCCGGCGCCGTCGCCACCCACGGGGCACCGGCGAGCGCGAGGAGCGTCCGCTCCCCGACCGCCACGGCGTCGAGCGCGACGACCGATCCCTGCGCCTGTTGCAACGCCCCGACGACTGCTCCGAGCCCGGTCACCGCGAGGTTGTCGCCCCGACCGACGTGGGTGCGGAGCAGGTCCTCGAGGTCGTGGCGTCGGGTGGCGACGACTCGAGCGAGCGCGGTCTCGACGTGCTCGACGAACGCCTGCTTCGACGAGGCGTCGGCGCGGGGGTCGCCCGGGAAGACGGAGGTCAGCGCACGGGTCTCCGACGACAGCGCCTTCACGAGGAGCTCCCGCGCGGTGACGTCCCCGGCGACCACGACGAGTCCGGGGCGGAGTGTCCGGACGGCCTCGTCCACGGCGGCTGCGGTCTCCGACGAGTTCTGCTTCCAGATCTCCTCGGTGTGCTGCTGCCAGTGCGGCTGCTTCCACCCGGTCCCGGCCTTGGCGTAGTGCAGGGTGTCGTTGCGCCCCTGGACCTGCTGCTCACCGCCGGTCGCGTCGAGCGGCGCGTGGCCGAGTCGGTAGGCACGGAAGGCTCCGCCCTCCTTGCCGGCGTGCACCACCAGGAACGGCAGGTCGACGGGCCGGTGGGCGACGAGCGGCACGAGGTCGGGGACGGCACCGACGCCGACCGACTCCGCGCCGTGCAGGTGGCCGGGCAGGACCTCGCTCAGCACGAGCGCACCGTCGTGGACCAGCACGTACCGGGTGACGGGCGAGGGGACGCCGGGTTCCTGCTCGAACTCGCCGGCGACGAGGTCGACCACGTCGTCGGTCGCACCCTGCGCACGGAGTGCCTCCTCGACCGCACGCAGCTTCAGCGCCGCCTGCCGTCGGGGGTCCTCCACGTTGCCGGAGACGTCGGCGTACGCCCAGGCCCAGGTCCCACCGCCCTCCAGCCGCTGTCCCAGGATCCCGTGCAGTTCGCTCGTCGCGTTGGTCGACGTCATGGCAGCTCCTCTCGGACGGATGCCGGGGCTGTCACGGACCCCGACGTTTCGTGTTGGCCCACACTCCACCCCGGCGGGGCACGGTGTTCCACGTCCGGAGGGAACGTCCAGAGTCTTCGTGAAAGTACAGCTGCGTTCGGTTTTGTGGTTGGGTTGGAGACATCCCGCTCGACGACGAACCGGAGTCCCGGCAATGACGCCTCCACCGAACCGACGGCCCATCTCCCGACGACAACTGCTGGGCTTCGGCCTCGGCGCGGCCGCGACCGGACTGCTCGCCGGCTGCGCGGTGCCGGGCTCGACGAACGTGAACAAGGCGGCGCTCATCCCCGCCGCCGCGAGCGGGCAGAAGGTCGAACTGACCTACTGGGCCTGGCTCAAGGACCTGCAGAAGGTCTGCGACGTCTGGAACAAGACCCACCCGGACATCCAGGTGACCGCGAACTGGATCCCGGGCGGCAACAGCGGCGGGTACCAGAAGATGTACTCCGCGCTCGCGGCCGGTGGTGGCCCGGACATCGGGCAGGTCGAGCTCCGTCAGATCCCCGAGTTCATGCTCGCCAACGGCCTGGTCGACCTCGCCCGCTACGGCGCGAAGGACTTCGAGTCGAAGTACGACGACGCCGCCTGGGCGCAGGTCTCGTTCGTGGACGGCATCTACGGCATCCCCCAGGACACCGGCCCCATGGGGTTCTACTACCAGACGGCGCTCCTGGAGCAGGCCGGCGGCGAACCCCCGACGACGTGGGACGAGTGGCGCGACCTCGCCGAGAAGGTCCGGAAGACCGGGGCGCAGAACTACCTCGAGGTCTTCCCGGTCTCGGACGCCTCCCCCTTCGCCGCGTACGCGCAGCAGGCCGGCGCCCGGTGGTTCAAGGTCGACGGTGACGAGTGGGTCGTCGACATGACCGATGAGAAGACCCTGATGGTCGCCGAGTTCTTCGACGGCGTGATCGACGACAAGCTCGTCGACACGAGCGCCGGCGCGTACTCCCCCGGCTGGTACGCCTCGGCTGCGAGCGGCAAGATCGCGGCCGTCACGAGCGCGAGCTGGGGCGACGCCCTCATCGAGTCCGTCCAGGGCGGCGAGGGCAAGTGGAAGGTCGCACCCATGCAGAAGTGGGGCGACACCGGGTTCGGGTCGAGCGCGATCGGCGGTTCGACAGCCGCGGTGCTCGCCAACGCGAAGCACCCGAAGGAAGCGCTCGAGTTCATCACGTGGATGACCACCTCCAAGGAGGGCATCGACGCGATGATCAAGTACTGCGGCATCGGGTGGTCGCCCGCGAAGGACTACATCGGGGCGCAGCGCGAGCAGCCGAGCAAGTGGTTCTCCGGGCAGAACTACAACGAGGACGTCTTCGTCCCCGCCGCCCAGGAGCAGAACGTCGAGTGGTCCTGGTCGCCCGTGACGCAGTCGGCGTTCACGAGTCTGCAGAACCAGTTCCGCCGCAAGCTCACGAGTGGGCTGAAGCTCACCGACGCGGTGGAGCTCGCCCAGAAGGAGATCGTCCAGTCCTTCAAGGACAAGGGCCTCAGCGTGAGGACGGCACGATGACCACGACGCAGCCGAAGAACGGCTTCCGCACGAGCACGAAGGCCACGGTCGCCCAGAAGCGCGCCCCGTGGATCCTGCTCGCACCCTTCCTCGCCCTGTTCGTGTTGACGTTCATCATCCCGATCATCAGCGCGCTGTTCCAGTCGTTCACGACCGTCGACCGCGAGGGGCTGTTCGGCGAGGACGGCGTCGTCGGCAGGTTCGCCGGGTTCGACAACTACGCGATCGCCCTGCAGGACGCCGGCTTCGTCGCCTCGATCGGCCGCATGCTGCTGTTCGGCATCGTGCAGGTCCCGGTGATGATCATCGCCTGCACGATCCTCGCGCTGCTGCTCGAGTCGGCGAGCGCCCGCTGGCCGGGCTTCTTCCGTGCGATCTACTTCATGCCGTACGGCGTCCCCGGCGTCATCGCGACGATCCTGTGGTCGTTCCTGTACGTGCCGGGCCTGTCGCCGATCGTGTCGCTGCTGCAGGGGATCGGGCTCCAGCCGGACTTCCTCGGCGCGAACAGCGTGCTCTGGTCGATCGCGAACATCGTCACGTGGACGTACACCGGCTACAACATGCTCATCATCGTGGCGCAGCTGAAGTCCATCCCCGGCGAGGTCTACGAGGCCGCCAAGGTCGACGGCGCGAACGCGTTCCAGGTCGCGTGGCGGATCCAGATCCCCCTCATCGCGCCGGCACTCGTGCTCACGACGGTGTTCTCGATCATCGGCACGCTGCAGCTCTTCGCGGAGCCGCAGATCCTGTCCACGGTCGCCCCCGCGATCGACACCGAGTACACGCCGAACTACGCCGCCTACACGAACGCGTTCGCGTTCAACGAGTACGGCGTCGCGAGTGCGCAGGCGGTCATCATCGCGCTGGCAGCGTTCATCCTGTCGTTCGCGTTCCTCGCGTTGACGAACCGTCCGCCGAAGGACGAGCGGGATCGCCGCAGGCGGGCGAAGCGGGACGGCCAGGAGGCGCGGGTCGCGCTCCAGACGCGCGTCGCGTCGGCCGGGACGGTCACCACCCAGGCCGCACCGCACCTCCAGGGCCGCTCCGGTCCGGACCACGGCACCACCGTCACGAAGGGGGCGGACGCATGAGCAGCGAAGCCATCGAAGCGCCGGCCACCGCGAAGACCGCGGTCCCGGTGGACACCACGTCGATCTCGGCGCACCAGCGCCGCAAGCTCGACCGCTCCGGCAAGTCGCAGATCGTCGTGACGGGCATCCTCGTCATCGTCGCGATCTACTTCCTCGTCCCGCTGTACTGGGTGATCATCGCCGCGACGAAGACCACCGGCGCACTGTTCGCCACGAACGGGTTCTGGTTCGGCGGCGACTTCGCGCTGTTCAGCAACCTCCAGCAGGTGTTCACGTACGACGGCGGCATCTTCGTCCGCTGGATCGCGAACAGCATCCTGTACTCGGGCGTCGGCGCCGTCCTCGCGACGTACTTCGCCGCGGCGGGTGGCTACGCGCTCGCGAAGTACGAGTTCCGGGGTCGGCAGCTCGTGTTCGGCACGATCCTCGGCGGCGTGCTCGTGCCGGGGACGGCGACGGCGCTGCCGCTGTTCCTGCTGTTCTCGACGCTGGGCCTGACCGACACGTACTGGAGCGTGCTCATCCCGAGCCTCGTCTCACCGTTCGGCCTGTTCCTCTGCCGGGTGTACGCCGCGGCGTCGGTGGACACCGCACTCCTCGAGCAGGCACGCATCGACGGGGCCGGCGAGCTCCGGATCTTCCACACGATCGTGCTCCGGCAGATGACGCCGGCACTCGTCACCGTGTTCCTGTTCCAGGTCGTCGGCATCTGGAACAACTTCTTCCTGCCGCTCATCATGCTGGCCGACCAGAAGCTGTACCCGATCACACTGGGACTCAACAACTGGCGCTCGCAGGTGGACCGGCTGCCGGAGTTCTACCAGCTCACCACCGGCGGGGTGCTCGTCTCGGTCATCCCGCTCGTCATCGCCATCATCGTCCTGCAGCGCTTCTGGCGCGGGGGCCTCACGGAAGGATCGGTCAAGGGTTGACCATCGCCGCACTCTCCTCCACCGCCCCCGGTTCGGACACCCGACTGGCCCCACGGGCCTGGCTGCACACGGACGCTCCCGCCCTGTCGTTGGACGGGGAGTGGGACTTCCGGTGGTCGCCCGTCGCGGACGTCCCGGAACCGGGGCCGGAGGACGAGTGGGGCACGATCCCGGTGCCGGCGCACTGGGTGCTGCACGGGCACGGCGCGCCGAGCTACACGAACCTGCAGTACCCGTTCCCGATCGACCCGCCGCACCCGCCGGAGGAGAACCCGACCGGCGACTACCGCCGCACCTTCGACGTCCCGACGTCCTTCGACGCCGCGGCCCGGGTGCTGCTCCGGTTCGACGGGGTGGAGTCGCACTTCCGGGTGTGGGTGAACGGCGTCCTCATCGGATGGTCGACCGGGTCGCGGCTCGCGACGGAGTTCGACGTCACGTCCGTGCTGCGACCGGGGGCGAACGAGGTCCGCGTCCGGGTGCACCAGTGGTCGGCGGCCTCGTACCTCGAGGACCAGGACCAGTGGTGGCTGCCCGGGATCTTCCGCGACGTCACGCTGCTGGCGCGGCCGACCGCCCCGATCGATGACGTGTTCGTCCAGGCCGGGTGGACCGCCGTGCTCGGGAGTGCGGCGAGCGCCGGGACCGCGGCGTCCGGCCGACCGTCGACCGGCACGGGGACGATCTCGTTCCCGACCGTCGATGCTGCGTTCCCGGTGCGCTTCACGGTGCCCGCGCTCGGCGTCGACGTCTCGTGGGCGTCCGCCGACGAGGTCGGACCGATCACCGTCGAGGGTGTCGAGCCGTGGAGCGCCGAGCTCCCGACGCTGTACGACGCGACGCTGTCCACCGGGACCGCAGCCGGTGGGAGCGCCGGTGGTGAGACCGTGTCGCTGCGGCTCGGCTTCCGCACCGTGTCGATCGAGGGCGATCGGTTCCTGGTGAACGGCGAGCGCGTGGTGTTCCACGGCGTGAACCGGCACGAGACCCACCCCGTGCGCGGTCGGGTGTTCGACGAGGAGCACGCACGCGCCGACATGGCGCTCATGAAGCGGAACAACGTCAACGCCATCCGGACGTCGCACTACCCGCCCCACCCCCGTGTGCTCGACCTCGCCGACGAGCTGGGCTTCTGGGTGATCCTGGAGTGCGACCTCGAGACGCACGGGTTCATCTTCACCGGCTGGGTCGGCAACCCGTCGGACGACCCGGCCTGGCGCGAGGCGTACCTCGACCGCATCGCGCGGACCGTCGAGCGCGACAAGAACCACGCGTCGATCGTGATGTGGTCGCTCGGCAACGAGTCCGGGACCGGCCGCAACCTCGCCGCGATGTCGCAGTGGGTGCACGACCGCGACGACGAACGTCCGGTCCACTACGAGGGCGACTACACGGGCGCCTACACCGACGTGTACTCGCGCATGTACCCGTCGCTGCAGGAGACCGAGTCGATCGGCGGCGGTCCGGCAACGCCTCTGCTCGGCTGCGGCCCGGCCGAGGCGGCTCGCCAGCGGTCGAAGCCGTTCATCCACTGCGAGTACGTGCACGCGATGGGCAACGGACCCGGCCAGATCGCCGAGTACGAGGCCCTCGTGGACAAGTACCCGCGGCTGCACGGCGGGTTCGTGTGGGAGTGGCGGGACCACGGGCTGCTCGCGCACACCCCCGACGGACGGCCTTACTACGCGTACGGCGGCGACTTCCACGAGGTCGTCCACGACGGCAACTTCGTGATGGACGGCCTGGTGCTGCCCGACGACACCCCGACGCCGGGGCTGGCTGAGTTCGCGGCCGTCGTGGCGCCGATCCGGCTGTCCGCGTCGGACACCACCGTGCTCATCGAGAACCGGTACCACTCGGCCTCGACCGCGGGACTGCGGTTCCACTGGACGCTGTCCCGGAACGGCGTGGTGGAGCACGAGGGCCGGTTCACGCCGGGCGTCGTCGCGGCGCGGTCCTCCGCCACGGTGCCGGTGCCGGATGAGGTGCTCGAAGCCGCGACCGCGGCGCTCGCACCCGGTGATGAGCTGTGGTTCGACGTCACGGCGGAACTGGCGGGGCCGACCTCGTGGGCGGACACCGGCCACGTCCTGGCACGCACCCAGACGCTCGTCGCATCGCGCGAGGCGGACGTGCCACGGGCCTCCGGTCAGGGGTGGGACGGCGACCGACTCGGCGACGGGACGTTCTCGGCCCGCGGTGACCTGGTGTCCTGGAAGGGGCACGAGGTGGCCGGGCCGCGACTCGAGCTGTGGCGCGCACCGACCGACAACGACAGCCTGGCGTCGCAGGGCGGGTACGAGACGGCCGACCCGGTGCTGACGCACGGCGTGGGCGACCCGGACGCTCCCCCGTCGGCCACACGCTGGCGGGAACGCGGGTTGGACCGGCTCACGCACCGGCTCGTGTCGGTGTCGCGGACGGACTCCGGGCTCGAGCAGCGGGTCCGCGTCGCGGCGGCGAACAGCGGCTGGGGCGTCGACGTCACGCACCGCTGGACCCTGACCGACGCCGGGCTGCTGCTGCAGACCGACGCGGTGCCGTTCGGCGCGTGGGACGTCACGTGGCCACGGATCGGCGTGCGGTTCGACCTGCCGGCGTCCCTGGCCGACTCGGACGCGTCGTGGTTCGGCACGGGGCCGCTCGAGTCGTACGCGGACTCGTCGCACGCCGCCCGCGTCGGACGCTTCTCGGCGCCGGTGCGGTCGCTCGGCGTCGAGTACTCGATGCCGCAGGAGACCGGGCACCGGCCGTCGCTGCGCGAGCTGTCGGTCGGGCCGTTCACCGTGTCGACCGTGGGCTCGCACCGTGCGGGGTTCACCCTGTCGCCGTGGACCGCGCAGCAGATCGGTCGCGCGATGCACCCCTACGAGCTGCCGGAGTCGGAGCACCTGTACCTGTACCTCGACGCCGCGCAGCACGGCCTGGGGTCGCGTGCGTGTGGCCTCGACGTGCTGCCGGAGCACCAGCTCTGGCCGCAGGCGTTCTCGTGGAGCGTCGTGCTCGGCTGAGCGCAGCCCGGAAGTCGTATATCTGATACATATTCCTTGCGCCCGTGTCGGGCGTCCGGAAGGGTCTTCTCCACCAGCAGAGAGGACCCCATGCACAGCACTCCCAGGCGCGCCGTCGCGAGCGCCGCCCTGACCGCCCTCGTGGTGGTCGGCGGCGGCCTCGCGACCGCGGTCGCCACGACGTCCCCCGCGCACGCGGTCGCGCCGTTCCCGGTCACCGACCCCTTCGTCGGCCTGCCGGTCGGCACGACGATGCCCGCCGGCTGGACCCGGATCGCGACGGACGACGGACAGGCAGCGATCGTCGACCACGGTGCCGCCGGACGGTGGCTGCGGCTGACCGACGACACGAAGCGGGTGAGTTCCGCCGTGTACAACGAGTCGCCCTACGACTCGAGCCACGGCCTCACGGTCGAGTTCGACCAGCGGATGTGGAGCACGACGGACACCGGGTACGCCGACGGGATCGGGTTCTTCCTGCAGGACGCCGCCGTCCCGCTCGACGCGATCGGGCCGGTCGGTGCCGGCCTCGGCTACCACGACGGCACCCGTCCCTGCGAGGAAGGCCTCGACGGCGGGGTGGTCGGGATCGGGTTCGACCGGTTCGGCAACTTCGCGCGTCCCGACGTCGTCCCGAACGCGATCACCGTCCGGGGTCCGGAGCGCGAGTGCTACCCGGTCCTCGCGACCACCGGGGACCTCGGCGACGGGTTCCTCGAAGACCGCGAGACCACGGCCGAGGCGGCCACGCACCGTCACGTGCAGATCGATCTGCTGCCGACCGACGCCGGCGGGATCCGGGTGCTCGTCGCGATGTCCGAGCCGACCGATCCCGGCGCCGACGCGGGCGAGCTGCGCGAGGTCGTCAGCGCCGACCTCCCCGCCACGGCGCTGCCGGAGCAGGTGCGGTTCGGCTTCAGCGCATCGACCGGGGGCCGGACGCAGTTCCACGAGATCCGGAACCTGCGGGCGACGCAGCCGACCGACGTCGTCACGACCGCCCACGCGCTGACGAACGCGCCGGTCACCCCCGGCGAGGACGTCGCGTTCGAGCTGCGGACGGTGAACGACGGGCCGGCGACGATCGGCGGAGCGGTCGCCGCCGTCGCGCGCACGGTGGCGGTGACCGAGGGACTGCCGCTGACGGACCTGCGGTGGACGTGCCGTGCGGAGGACGGGGCGACGTGCGGCGCCGCTGCGGGACAGGGGACGGTCGCCGCCGACTGGTCGGGCCCGCCCGGCGGTGCGGTCACGATCACGGTGCGGGGGACGGTGCCGGTGACGACCCGCTCGGGCCTCCACACGATGCCCGTCGAGAGCGTCACGGACTTCACGACCGACCGCCTCGACGCAGCCCGCCCCGCGATCGCGCTCGACGGTTCGGTGACCGACGTCGAGCTGTCGAACAACGCCGAGCGGACCGCGTTCGAGGTCGTCCTGCCCGAGGCCGTCGCGGTCGACGACGAGGGCACGACGAAGCAGGGTGAGCCGGTGACGATCCACGTCCTCGGGAACGACCCGCTCGACGGGAGCTCGGCGGACCCGGACTCCCTGCGCTTGAGCGGCGACGGGATCGAGGGGGCGGAGCTCTCGGCAGACGGCAAGCGGCTCCGGGTCCCCGGCGAGGGCGTCTGGACGGTCGAGGGCGTGCAGGTGACGTTCACCCCGGAGTCGTCGTTCTCCGGACCGGCGACGGCGGTGCGGTACCAGGTGACGACGCACGCGGGGCAGACCGTGGTGGCGGTCGTCCGGGTCGTCGTCGAGCCGGTCGAGTCGGTGGTCGTACCGCCGGGCACGGGCGCGGGCGGCGGCGCGGGACCGGGCGCTGCCTCAGGCGCTGGTGACCGCGGGGCGTCCGACGCCGTGGCCGAGCGGGCGAGCGCGCAGGGCGTGCTGGCCTTCACGGGCGTGTCCGGGCCGGCCGTCCTCGTCACCGTGGCCGTTGCGGCGCTGCTGCTCGCCGCGGGTGCGTGGGTGCTGCTCGCGCGGCGGCGCGGCGCGACCGCGGTCGCGCGCTAGCCGCCGGCGGCTCGCCGCGAGGCGGCGCGGCTCGCACAACGGAAGTCACCTCGAACCAGGCGGAAGCGTGGTTCGAGATGACTTTCGTTGTGCGACGGCCGGGCGCGCCAGCGCGAGCGCGCGGGCCGCGGGGCGCGGGGCGCGGGGCGCTCTACGCGCTCAGCGCCGGGATCGCCGCCGGGTCGGACGCATCGAGGAACTCCGTCAGCCGCTCGGGCTCGCCCGGCTCCTCGATCGCCGAAGCCGCCCGCCGCAACGCGAACAGCGCCCGCAGCACGCCCCGGTTCGGCTCGTGCGACCACGGCACCGGCCCGGCGCCGCGCCAGCCCGCCTTCCGCAGCGCATCGAGCCCACGGTGGTACCCCACCCGCGCGTAGGCGTAGGACTCGAGGGTCGCCCCACGCTCCCACGCCTCGTCGGCGAGCAGTGCCCACGCCAGGCTCGACGCCGGGTGCGACACGACGACGCTCGCGACGGGGGCGTCGGCGGCGAGGGCGGCGGTCACCTCCGGCTCGGCGGGCAAGAGCGTCTCGGGGTTCGCGGTCGGGTTCGGCAGCAGGTTCTCCGGCATGCCCCCAGCCTGTCACGGCTCGAGGGCCTTGCGCGGCGCGAGACTCCCGGCGTACCGTAGGCGGGTCCTCGTCGTCATCGCGAGGCCACCGGTGCGGGACGACCGACCGGCGGTGCGGGTGGCGGTCACGCAGGGCTCCCCGACGGAAGTGGACGAATTGCTGTCGATCACCGGATCTGCTCAGCCCTCGCGCTGACACCGTGATCGTCGCGCCCCGTCGGGCGCTCCGCCCTCCCGTGGCGGGTCCGGTGTCGTGCGCCCAGCATCGACCACCGGGGAGGCACCCGTATGCCCATCAATCCGTCCGTCGTCCTGAACGACCTCAGTTTCGCCTGGCCCGACGGCACCGTCGCGCTGAGCCACCTCACCACCGCCTTCGGCCGTGGCCGGACCGGCCTGGTCGGGAGGAACGGTGCCGGCAAGTCGACCCTCGTCCGGCTGGTCACGGGTCGGCTCCACCCCACGTCGGGCACCATCACGACATCCGGCCCCGTCGACCACCTGCCGCAACGCCTGCAACCGCAGAACGACGACGCGGTCGCCGACCTCCTGCGCATCCGTCCGACCCTGACGGCCCTCCGCGCGATCCTCGGCGGTGACGCCGCTCCGGAGCACTTCGACGCCGTGGGCGACGACTGGGACCTCGAGGAACGTACGGCTGCGGCGCTCGACGGCATCGGCCTCGGCGCCGACCTCGAGCGTCCGGTGAGCACCCTGTCCGGAGGCCAGGCCGTCCTCGTGGCGGTCGCCGGCATCCGGCTGCGGGGGCTCCCGATCGCGTTCCTCGACGAGCCGACGAACAACCTCGACCGCCGTGCGCGAAGCATGTTGCTCGACATGGTCGACGACTGGCCGGGCACCCTCGTCGTCGTCAGCCACGATCGCGAGCTCCTGGAACACGTCGACGAGGTCGCCGAGCTCCGCGCGGGCGGCATGACCGTGTTCGGCGGGACCTTCAGCGCCTTCGAGGAGCACCTCGCGGTGCAGCAGGCCGCCGTCGAACGCGAGGTCCGGGTCGCCGAGCAGCGACACCGCACCGAGAAGCGGCAGCGCATCGAGGCCGAGACGAAGATCGCCCGTCGGGCCCGGGCAGGTCGCAAGTCAGCCGAGAACATGCCGAAGGGGTGGTCTGACGAACGACGGAAGCACGCCGAGCAGACCGCCGGGCGCTTGCGCGCCGGGTACGCGGGCGACGAGGCCGCAGCGCTGACCGCCAAGCACGATGCCGAAGGACGGCTCCGTGCCGACGAGTCCATCCACGTCGAGCTCCCCGACCCGGACGTGCCGGCGTCGCGGCAGATCGCGACGATCACGCTGCGCGGGCGGGCGACGATCGTGCAGGGTCCGGAACGCATCGCGGTCGCCGGGGACAACGGCCTCGGCAAGACGACGCTGCTCGAGCAGCTCGTCGGGGTCCCCGGAGCGCGGGCGCACCCGTTACCCGACACGACTGCGGTCCCGCACGTGGACCGCATCGGCTACCTGCCGCAGCGGAAGGACTCACTCGACGACGCGCTGTCGGTGCTCGAGAACGTCCGGCGGGATGCCCCGCACGTCCCGCCGGCGGAGGTGCGGAACCGGCTGGCGAAGTTCCTGGTCCGCGGGGACACCGTCGACCGCCCGGCCGGCGCGCTCTCGGGCGGGGAGCGGTTCCGGGTGGCGTTGGCGAGCCTCGTGCTCGCGGATCCGCCGCCGCAGCTGCTGGTGCTCGACGAGCCGACGAACGACCTCGACCTGACGAGTGTCGACCAGCTCGTGGACGCGCTCCGGGCGTACCGCGGGGCCCTCGTGGTGGTCAGTCACGACGAGACGTTCCTCGACCGCCTCGACCTCACCACGAGGATCGAGCTCCGCTGACCCGCCCCTGGCCGCAGCGGGTCAGCGCCGCCGCGTCGGCCGGATCGCCAGCGACTCGATCGTGCCCCGCTCCGGCAGGTCGACCACGGTCCGGACGGCGTCGGCCACGTCCGAGGGCGCGAGGTAGTAGTCGGTGTCGTAGTCCTCGCCGAGCTTCTCGGTCAGCGCCCGCTGCATGTCCGAGTCCGTCCGGCCCGGGTGCACGCTCGACACCCGGACGCCGTTCGCCCGTTCTTCTTCCCGCAGGGCATCGGCGAACGCCCGCAGCGCGAACTTCGACGCCGCGTACACGCCACCGCCGGGGCCGGAGTGGAACCCGGACCCGCTGTTGATCGGCACGACGATGCCCCGCGCCGCGCGGAGGGCCGGGAGGGCGAGCCGCGTCAGCTCGGCGACCGCGAACACGTTCGTGGCGAAGACCTGCTCCCACACCTCGCGCGGGGTGTCCGCGACGGTCGTGCCCTGCTCGACCCCGGCGGAGTGCACGAGGACGTCGAGGCGCTCCGGCAGCGGCGGGAACTCGCCCGCGCCGAGGTCGCCCACGAACGGCGACGCGCTGGGCAGCTCGGCGACGAGCGCGTCCACGGCGGCGGCGGTCCGGCCGCCGACGAGCACGTGGTGCGTGCGTCCCAGGTCGAGCGCGATGGCCCGGCCGATCCCACGGGTCGCGCCCGTGACGAGTGCGGTCGGACGGACGGGAGGCGCGGTGTCGGTCATGCGCACCACCCTACGGAAGCCGCGGGGCGAGCTGGCACCGCGCCTCCTGGACTGTGGAGAACCGGACGACGGCCGCGGGGCGGGCCGACACCGCGCCTCCTGGCCGTCAGACCCGGGACGTGTCCGCGGCGAGACGGCGACGACGCCGGACCGTCCACACGGCGACCGAGGCGGCCGCCGCCAGCACGACGAGCACGATCACGCCCCACGGCGACCCCGCGAAGGCCGCGAGCACCGCCCAGAACAGCGCGATCCCCACCGTCGCGTACACGAACGCCCACGCCACGCACCCCGGGACCATCGCGATCGTGTACCGCCACCACGGCACCCGGGCGATGCCGGCGGCCGCGTTCATGATCGTCTGCAGCCCCACGGTGAGGAAGCTGACCGTGACGACGGGCAGCCCCCAGCGGTCGAGCAACGCAGAACCCCGTCGGACCGCCGCCGAGTCGAGCCAGCGGCCCCAGCGGGACCGCGCCGCGCCGGTGACCGCGAGCCGTGCCAGCCAGTAGGTCGCCTGCGCGCGGCAGACCACCACGACGAAGAGCGCGAGGACCAGCCACCAGAACGGGAGCCCCTCGAGGAAGGACGGCACGGGCGAACCGTAGCGACCCCGACCGGGAATGTCCCGTCAGCGGCGGTCGGCGTCCTCGCGGATCTTGATGCCGTCGAGGACGTCCTGCGCGCGCTTCTCGTCCTGCTTCTCGATCTGCCGGGTGTCGCGTTCGGGCAGCTGGATGTCCTCCTCCGCACGGATGCCGGCCTGCAGCTGCCGTCCACGCTCGAGCTCGGCGTCGAACTCCGCGCCGAAGAGCAGCGCGTTGTTCGTGATCCACACCCACAGCAGGAAGACGATCACGCCACCGAGGGATCCGTACGTGGCGTTGTAGTTCGAGAAGTTCCCGACGTAGAAGCCGAACCCGACGCTGGCGACGATGAGGATCAGGATGGCCAGGATCGACCCGCCGCTCACCCACCGGAACTTCGGCTGCTTGACGTTCGGCGCCCAGTAGTAGAGCACCGCGACGACGATGATCGCGATGACGAGCAGGATCGGCCACTGCACGATGCTCAGGACCGTCGCGGCGGCGTCGCCGAGGCCGATCACGTCGCCGAAGCTGCGGGCGAGCGGGCCGGACACGAGCGCGAGCAGGCCGAGGACGAGCAGGACGACGGTGAAGAGCGTGACACCGAGCATGGTCGGGCGGAGCTTCCAGATCGGACGCCCCTCGCGGACGTTGTAGATCCGGTTCATCGCGCGGCCGAACGCGCCGACGTACCCGGAGGCCGACCAGAGCGCACCGACGACACCGATGATGAACGTGATCGGCGCCGCGGGCGAGCGGACGAGTCCTTCGATGGGGTCCCGGAGCAGGCTGACGACCTGTTTGCCCCCGATGTTGTTCACGAGGTCGAGCAGCGTGTCGATCGTCTTCTTCGGGTCGGACACGAGCCCGAGGATCGACACGACGGCCAGCAGACCGGGGAAGAGCGCGAGCACGGTGTAGTAGGTCAGGCTCGCGGCGAGGTCGGTGCACTGGTCGCTGGAGAACTCGCGGAGCGTCTTCTTCAGCGTGTAGACCAGCGTGGGCTTGGTGAGGTCCGCCGGGCTGTCGGGCTTGCGGGGGTCGTCGGGTTCGGGCTTGTGCTGCTCGCGTGCCACGGGACTACCCCCTCGCCTTCAGTGCCTGCTTCGAACGCTTGGCGGCCTGCTTGCGGTTCTTCGTCGCCCGGCGCTGGACCGCGGCGATGCCGGCACGCTGCTTGACGCGTGCGCGGTGCTGCGGGTCGCGTTCGAGCGACTCCTCGGCGGCCTTCGCACGGGCCTTGCGCCCCTTGCGTCCGGGCTGGCTCTGCTCGGCGGCGCCCGGGCCGTCGCCACCACGGGCCCCGAACGGCAGCAGCGCGGTGAAGGCCGACGACGCGGGCGGCTCGGCGAGGTGGCCGGCGGGGTTGTTGCGGATCGCGATGCCGACGACGATCGCCGCGACACCCGCTGCAGCGGTCACGCCCATCGCCACGAGCGGGGTGGGGTCGCGGTGCCAGCGCTGCTTGGTCTTCGCGATCGCCAGGCGGGTGCGCGCCGGGATGTCCGCACGACGACGGATCTCGGTCACGGTGTCCGTGATGCCCTCACGTGTGCGGACGTTCGCGAGTTCGAGCTCGGGGAGACTGTCCTTGGCCATTCCCCATTTCGTACACGCTCGGGCCGGGGTCGTGTCCAGCCCCGGGCGTGTCCCGCGCACGGCGGACGCGGCCGGCGGCGTGCGGTGGGCGCGACCGGACGGCGGCCTGGAGGCGCGGGTCGGGCCCGCACCGCGCCTCCAGTCCGTGCCGCCGGAGCGACCGACCCGTGGGCCGGCCCGCAGGGCGTCAGGACGGGACGACGACGTCCTCGGGCAGGCCCGACGCCGCGGAGCGGCCCGCCGCCTCCATGAGCGCGAGGCTCCGCAGGTTGTCGCGACCGCTCGTCGCCGGCGCGGGACCACCGGACACCGAGCGCGCGAACGCCTGCAGCCCGCCCTGCCGATCGGTGTGCGCCATCGTCGGCAGCTCGACCGCCTCAGCCTCGTCGTCCTGCGTCCGGCGGACCGTCACGCGGTCCCCGGCCACCGCGTTCGGCTCCCCCGAGCGGCTCGTGAACCACAGTTCGCCGTCCTCGCCCTGGATGCTCCACTCGCCGGCCCAGGCCGTCCGGGGGCCGCGCGAGAGCCAGCTGCCGCGGTAGCTGACCACGAGGCCGTCGTCGAGCTCGATGATCATCGAGGCGACGGCTTCGTCCTGGTACTTGCTGTACGACGGGTACGACGACTTCGCGAACACGCGGACGGCCTCGCGACCGGTGATCATCCGGAGGAGGTCGAAGTGGTGGATCGCCATGTCGTTGATCATCGCGTGCGGGAACCGGTAGTGCGGGTGCTCCTCGAACGCGAGGTCGTTGTCCCACTGCCGGAAGTCGACGTTGATCGCCGAGAGCTCGCCGACGGTGCTCGCGGCGAGCAGGTCCTGCACGACCCGGGGTGCGGGGTACCAGCGGTAGTTCTGGCTGACCTGCAGCACGAGCCCGAGCTCCTCGGCACGACGGACCGCGGTGACGGCCTCGTCCGTGGTGTTGGCGAAGGGCTTCTCGACGAGGACGTGCTTGCCGGCCTCGAGCGCCTCGAGGGCGAGCGGCACGTGCGTCACGGCGGGGGCGGTGATCACGACGGCATCGGCTTCGACCCCGGCGAGCGCCTCGGTGAGGGACGCGAACGCCGCCGACTCCGGCAGGCCGAGGTCCGAACGCACGGCGTCCAGTGTCGCCAGGACCGGGTCGACGATCCCGACCACCTCCACTTCGGTGACCTCCGGGATGGCGGTGCGGGCCCAGTTGCCGCCCCACCCTCCGAGACCGACGTGGATGATCCGGACCGTCATGCGTGCACTCCTTCGTGGCTGGCGCCCCACGACTCCCGCGGCGCGTGCGTCCAGTCTGTCAGGGCACGGGTCAGTGCGTGAACGCGTACGCGATGAGTGCCATCGTCACGATGAACCCGGCGAGGTAGTTGATCCAGAGGAACCGCTTCCACCCGGCGTTCGCGGACTCGGCGCCCGCGTCGGTGACGTTCCACCACGGCAGCACGTTGAGGGCGTACGGCACGACGACGATCGCGGCGATCGGACCAGGGAACGCCGAGAACAGCAGCGCGACGCCGGCCACGAGGTACGCCACGAACGCCAGGCGCACGGTGGCGCGGGCACCGATGACGGTCGCCACGGAGCCGATCCCACCGGCCCGGTCGGCGAGGACGTCCTGCACGGCACCGAACGCGTGCGACGCCACGCCCCACAGGAAGAACGCCACGCACACGGCGACGAGCTGCCCGGTCCAGTGCGGGCCGGCGAGCGCCAGGCCGTAGATCGCCGGCGACACGAAGTGGGTGCTCGACGTGAGCGAGTCGAGGAACGGCTTCTCCTTGAAGCGCAGCCCCGGTGCCGAGTAGGCGATGACGGCGAACACGCTGATCGCGAGGACGAGCCACGACCACGGCCCGTTGCCGGACACCGCGCCGAGCACGACGAGCGCGACCAGGAACGGCACGTTCGTGACGACGACGGCCCACAGCGTGGTGCGGTGCACGCTCTTGTCGAGCAGGGCACCCTCGACCCCGCCCTTGCGCGGGTTCCGCAGGTCGGACTCGTAGTCGAAGACGTCGTTGATGCCGTACATCGCCAGGTTGTAGGGCACGAGGAAGTACACGACGCCGACGAGGAACGCGACGAGCGAGAACCCGCCGCCGCCCTCGACGCCGACCCCGCTGCCGAGCAGGTACGCGGCGCCGAACGGGTAGGCGGTGTTCACCCAGCTGATCGGCCGGGACGACACGAACAGGGCGCGCAGGGTCGACGGCCTGGAGGCGGTGCTCGCGTTCATCGGGTCGGTTCCTCTTCGTGGGATGGCCGGGTGGGTCGGTCGAACAGGACCCACAGGCTGGGGAGCAGCACGATCGCGGCGATCGAGTACGCGAGGTCCTCGACCGGGATCGCCCCGATCTTCGCACCACTGATGAGCGCCGGGTCGTACGCCACGATCCGCAGCGTCACGATGACGTTGTCGAACACGATGGTCATGACGAGCAGCGCGATGCCGGCGACGAGCCCGGTCACGAGGGCGATCCGCCGGCCGGTCGGTGCGCGGCGGCCCCGGGCACGAGCACGTCGTGCGGCGACGACCCCGGCGGCGACGGCGACCACCGCGACCGCGGCGAAGAACGGCAGCGCGAGCAGGGCGTACGCGCCGGAGCCGGTCACGATCGGCTCCGCTCGGCCCGCCGCAGGCCCCGCGCGACGAGGGGCTGCACGAAGCCGACCAGGTTCATGGTCGTGTAGCAGAGCAGCAGGAGGAAGAAGAGCTCCTCGAGCGGGACGTCCGGCGCGAGGAGGACCCCGGTCAGCAGGTTCTGCGGCCCGATGAAGAAGATGCCGAGGGCGACCCCGATCACGTCCCACAGCAGGAAGAACGCGACGCCGACGACCATCACGGCCGCCGCACGCCACGGCGCCCGCCAGAAGAACAGGTGCAGCCGGGCGTCGAGGACGGTCATGCCGACGAGCGACACCAGCAGCCCGGCGAGGTAGAGCCCGGGCATCAGTCAGTGGCGCCGGGTCGCCGGAGCGGTGCCGGGAGCGGTTCGGTGCTGGTGTCCCCGTGGATGCGCTTGAGGAGCACCTCGGCGCTGATCAGGCACATCGGCAGCCCGATGCCCGGGATCGTCGAGGCACCGGCGTAGTAGAGCCCGTCGACCTTCGCCGAGGCGTTCTTCTCGCGGAAGAACGCGCTCTGCTTCAGGGTGTGCGCCGGCCCGAGCATCGAGCCGCTCCAGGCGTTGTAGTCGTCGGCGAAGTCCCGGGGACCGATCGTCCGGCGGACCCGGATCCGGTCGCGGAGGTCCGGCACCCCGGCACGCTCCGCGACGACGTCGATGGCGCGGTCGGCGATCCGCTCGACCTCGTAGTCGCCGGCACCGTCGATGCCGCCCTTGCCGATCGACAGGTCGGCGGGCAGCGGCACGAGGATGAACAGGTTGCTCGATCCCCGCGGGGCGACCGAGGCGTCGGTCTCCGACGGAGCGCAGACGTAGATCGACGCCGGGTCGGGGACGTGCCGGTCGGCACCGAAGATCGCGCCGAAGTTCGCCTTCCAGTCCTCGGTGAACACCAGCGTGTGGTGCAGCAGCCCCGGCACGGGCCCGTCGACGCCGAGGTAGACGAGCACGGCGCTCGGCCCCGGGTCGCGCTTCGCCCAGTGTGCGGCGGGGTACGTGCGGTGCTCCGCGTCGAGCAGCTGCAGCTCGGTGTGCCGGAGGTCGGCGGCGCTCACCACGAGGTCGGCGGGCGCCGTGTGCTGCGCGCCCGCGCGGTCGCGGTGGACGACACCGGTGACGTGACCGTCCTCGACGACGATCCGCTCGACCTTGGCGCCGGCGATGATCTTCGCGCCCTCACGGCGGGCGACGCGTTCGACGGCGGAGATGACCTCGGTGATGCCGCCCTTCGGGTAGAGCACCCCGTCGGCGAGGTCGAGGTGGCTCATGAGGTGGTACATGCTCGGCGCCGCGTACGGGCTCGTGCCGAGGAAGACCGCCGGGTAGCCGAGGACCTGCCACAGGCGGCGGTCCTTGACCGCGGACTCGGCGAAGGTGGAGAGCGGCTCGATGAGGAGGCGCGCGAGCTTCGGCAGCCGTCGGAGGACGTCGGGGGCCGCGAGCTTCGTGAGGTCCTGGAAGGTCGTGTAGAGGAACCGGCGGATCGCCATCGCGTAGGTGTCCTCGGACGAGGCCAGGTACTTCCGCATCCGTCTGCCGGCGCCCGGCTCGACGGACTCGAACAGGGCGATGTTCGCCTCCCTGTCGGCGCGGAGGTCGATCGGGTCGTCGTAGCCCTCGCTGTACACGCGGTACCCGGGGTCGAGCTTCTCGAGGTCGAGCTCGGCGTCGGCCGAGGTGCCGAGCAGCTGGAAGAAGTGGTCGAACACCTCGGGCATGAGGTACCAGGACGGGCCCGTGTCGAACCGGAAGCCGTCCTGCTCCCACGACCCGGCGCGGCCGCCGAGCTGCCCGCGCTGCTCGAGCACGGTCACCGAGAAGCCGTCCCGCGCGAGCAGGGCGGCGGACGCGAGTCCGCTGATGCCACCGCCGACGACGACGGCACGTCGGGCGGGCACCTTGCGCTTGGTCGTGGTGCCGGCGTCCTTCGGACTGGAGGCGCGGGGCGGGGTCACGCCGTGCCTCCCGTCCGGTGGTGGGTCGCGCGCGACCGCAGCGGCGCGCGTCCGGCGAGCACCTGCGCGGCCAGTCGGGCCTTCACCGGGTTCGGAACGCGCACCCGGGTGGTGACCAGGCGGTCGGCGGGCGTGGCGGCGATGCGGTCGTTGAGCTCCTGGAAGAGCGCGTGCGCGAGGCCGACGGCGTTCCGCGCGTCGGCCGGCAGCAGCCGGACGGTGCGGGCGGCCCGGTCGAGGTCGGACTGGACGTCGGCGACCAGCCGGTCCTTCGTCGCCTCGTCGAAGCTGCGGATGTCGACCCCCGGGAAGTAGGAGCGGCCGAGCACCTCGAAGTCGGCGTGCAGGTCGCGCAGGAAGTTCACCTTCTGGAACGCGGCACCGAGCGCTCGGGCGCCGTCGACGAGCACGGTGCCGTCGAACGTCGGCCGGCCGGCGCGGTGGACGAACGCACGCAGGCACATCAGGCCCACCACCTCGGCCGAGCCGTACACGTAGCGGTCGAAGGACTCCTGGTCGTGCTCGGTCCGCTCGAGGTCCATCCGCATCGAGGTGAAGAACGGCCGCGTGAGCTCCGGGCCGAACCCGGTGACCCGAGCGGTGCGGGCGAAGGCGTGCACCACCGGGTTGACGGAGAAGCCGAGCGCGATCGCCCGCTCGGTGTCGGCCTCGAGCTCGTCGAGGACCGTCCGGGCGAGGTCGTGGTCGAGTCCGGCCTCGGTCGCGGGCCCGTCGACGACCTCGTCGGCGACCCGGACGAGGGCGTACACGTTGCGGATGTGCTCACGCGTGTCCTTCGTGAGCAGCCGACTGGCGAGCCCGAAGGACGTCGAGTACCGGTCGATGACGACGCCCGACGCGGCCTCGGCCGTGGCGTCGTAGAGCGGGAGCCGGGTCGTGGGACGCGGCTCCGTTCGGCTGTGGCTCACCGGGCGCGCTCCACGAGTTCGGTCACGAGGGCCTCCAGGCGGTCGGCGAGGTCGTACGGCAGTCCGGCGAGCTCGGCACGGGCGAGTGCAGTGTGCTCGGCGATCCGCGATTCGGCGGCGGCCCGTGCGCCGCAGGTGACAAGGGTCGCACGGAGTTCGGCCGCGCGCTCCTCGCTGAGGTCCGGGTCGCCGAGGTACGGCGCGATGTCCGGCCAGCACTCGGTCGTCGCGGCGTGGGCGATCAGCATGGTGCGCTTGCCCTCGCGCAGGTCGCCGAGGACGGTCTTGCCGGTCGTGCCCTCGTCGCCGAAGACCCCCAGCAGGTCGTCGACGATCTGGTAGGCGATCCCGATCTCGCGGCCGAAGGCGCCGAGCGCCTCGACGATCGGTTCGGCGGCGCCGGCCAGCACCGCGCCGGACTGCAGGGGTGCCTCGAACGAGTAGACGCTCGTCTTCGCACGCTCCATCTGCAGGACCTCGTCCACCGTCGGCATCACCCCGAGGGCGAGGTCGACGTCGGTCATCTCGCCCGCGGCGCTGGCGAACACGGCCTCGTCGAGGAGCTCGAGCAGTCGGGCACGTCGGTCACCCGTGACGCCGGCCGACTCGATGAACCGGGGTGCGCCCGCGAGCGCCAGGTCGCCGGCGATGACCGCGGCGCTCATGCCGCGGTGCTCGGCGGTGGGCAGCGGCAGGCCGCCCGTCGTGCCGGTGTCGCGGAAGGACCCGGCGACGTTCGGCTGGCCGCGGCGCGACCAGTCGCGGTCGATGACGTCGTCGTGCACGACGAGCGCGGTGTGCAGCAGCTCGTACGCGGCACCGACGTGCGCGGCCGCGTGCAGGTCGTCGCCGCCGAGGCCGGTGTAGGCGGTGAGGACCATGCGCGGGCGGAAGCGCTTCCCGCCCATGCTCGCCTTGCGGAGCACCCGCCAGAGTTCCCCGGACGGTCGTCCGTACCGCTCGGCGCGAGCCGACGACACGGCGAAGAAGCGCTCGAGGCAGTCGTCGACGAGCGCGAGGTCGATGTGCGCCACGGTGGCCGCTTCCTCGCTCATTGGCCTAACCTATCGATGCAGATGACGACTTTCCCTGAATCCGTGGTGCTCCTGGCCGATGACCGTACCCCGATCGGTACGGCGGACAAGTTCACGGTGCACACCGACCACACGCCCCTCCACCTGGCCTTCTCGTGCCACGTGCGGAACACCGACGGCGACGTCCTGGTGACCCGTCGTGCGCTGTCCAAGAAGACGTGGCCCGGGGTGTGGACGAACACGTTCTGCGGCCACCCCGGTCCCGACGAGTCGTTCGAGGACGCGATCGCCCGACGGGCCTCGCGTGAACTCGGCATCACCGTCCGCGACGTCGAGCTCGTACTGCCGGACTTCCGGTACCGCGCCGTCGACGCCTCCGGGATCGTCGAGAACGAGGTCTGCCCGGTCTTCCGCGCAGTCACCGACGACGTCCCGGCTCCGGCCGACGACGAGGTCGCCGAGTACGCCTGGGTCTCCGAGGCTGCGCTGCGCGAGTCGGTCGCCGGTGCGCCGTTCGCGTGGAGCCCGTGGCTCGGGTGGCAGCTCACCGAGCTCGCGACGGCCGGTCTGCACATCACCCGCTGACCCCCACCGCGGGCCGCCGAGGCAGCGGTGTGTGAGCGTTCGTTCACTTGGCTCCGCCGACCCGACGGAGTAGGGTCGAGCGTCGGTCACGGGTGTGGCCACGAGGCTGCGCACCGCGGCCGACGGACCAGCAGAAGGGCAGGTGAGGCGCGATGTCGGGTGACCATTCTCGATCGGGCCGGCCGGCCCTGACGGTCGTCGCCGAGCCCGTTCGCTGAGCAACCCCTCCCCCGGACCACTCCGGGGTCACTTCGCGCCTGCCTGCTCCCGAGAGGAGCACGCACATGGCACTGATCGACAACGCGATCTACGTCGAGGGACGTCGCGTCGGGTCGCCGTCGACCCTGTCGCTCGCCACCGGGGGCGACCTCGCCTGGATCGGGCTCTTCCGCCCCGACGACACCGAGCTCGAGGCCGTCGCGACCGAGTTCGACCTGCACGAGAACGCGGTGGAGGACGCCCGCAAGGGACACCAGCGCGCGAAGCTCGAGCGGTACGGCGACACGCTCTTCCTCGTGCTCCGGCCCGCGTGGTTCGACACCACGGCCGAGACCGTCGAGTTCGGCGAGGTGCACCTGTTCGTCGGCGACCGGTTCGTGGTGAGCGTCCGGCACGCCGAGCGTCCCGACCTGGCGGCGCTCCGTGCCCGGGTCGAGGCCGACCCGGAGTTCCTCGCCCGGGGCTCCGAAGCCGTCACCGCCGCCGTGCTCGACGAGGTCGTCGACGGCTACGCCCCCGTGGTCGAGATCCTGCAGGACCACGTCGACGCCATCGAGGACCAGCTGTTCGCCGGGCAGGTCGACCCCGGCGTCTCGAAGCGGATCTACCAGCTCCTCAGCGAGGTCCTGGCCTTCCAGCGCGCCACGAAGCCGGTGCCCGCGATGGTGAAGGGGCTGCTCCGCGGCGCCGACAAGTACGGCGTCGACGACGAGGTCCAGCACCGCCTGCGGAACGTGCTCGACCACGCACTGCGGGTCACCGAGCGGGTGGACTCGTTCCGGGCCCTGCTCGAGAACGCCCTGACGCTGCACGCGACCCTGGTGTCGCAGGAGCAGAACGAGGCGATGCGCCGCATGACGAGCGCCAGCCTCGCGCAGGGCGAGGAGAGCCGCCAGCTCGCACGCGCCGCACACCGGCAGGGCGAGGAGGTCAAGAAGATCTCCTCGTGGGCCGCGATCCTCTTCGCCCCGGGACTCATCGCGGGGGTCTACGGGATGAACTTCGACCACATGCCCGAGCTCCACTGGCGGTACGGCTACCCGGTCGCGATCCTCGGGATGCTCGCCCTGATGGGCGTGCTCTGGGCGATCTTCCGCAAGCGCAACTGGCTCTAGGCACGTCCTGTACCCGGCCAGGCAGCGACGGCTCAGGTGGCGTGGACACTCGAGGCGTGCATAATGATCTGGCTCGGAATGTGAACGTGCACATGGGCGTGCCACGGCCCCGGGCAGGAAACGAGTAGCAATGGCGTCGACGCGGGCACAGCAACCGCGGTCGCCCAGCATCCGCGACGTCGCGCGGGTTGCCGGTGTGTCCCACCAGACGGTGTCTCGGGTGCTCAACAACTCGGACGCGATCCGGGCCGAGACCCGCGACCGTGTCCTCGCGGCGATGGAGCAGCTGCAGTACCGGCCGAACCGTGCCGCACGGGCACTGGTCACCAGCCGGACGCGGACGATCGGTGTGCTCACCGCGCAGCGCTCGCACTACGGGCCGGCCGTGACGATGCAGGCGATCGAGGACGCCGCGGTCAGCCGCGGGTACTCCGTGACGACGGCGAACATCGCCGAGCCGACCGACACCGCCGTCCGCGACGGCCTCGGGCACCTGCTCGACCAGGACGTCGAGGGGATCGTGGTCATCGCGCCGCAGCAGCGGGTGTTCGACCTCATCGAGGAGCTCGGGATCCGGACGCCGTACGTCACGATGCGCTCGAGCGTCGGCGAGGACCCGACCGCGCTCTGGGTCGACCAGATGGAGGGCGCTCGGCTCGCGACGGCGCACCTGCTCGACCTCGGGCACGAGTACGTCCGGCACATCGCCGGACCGCAGGACTGGATCGAGGCGGACGCCCGGATGCAGGGCTTCCTGCGCGAGATGTCCGACCGCGACATGCCCGTCGTCCCGCCGATCCTGGGCGACTGGTCCGCAGACTTCGGGTACCACGCCGGCCGGGAGCTCCTGCGCTGGCGGGACTGCACCGCGATCTTCTGCTCGAACGACGCGATGGCGCTCGGGGTGGTGCACGCCGCACGCTCGTACGGCCTCGACGTCCCCGGGGACCTGTCGGTGGTGGGCTACGACGACATCCCCGAGGCGAAGCACTTCTGGCCGCCGCTCACGACCGTGCAGGTGGACTTCGCCGAACTCGGCCGACGGTGCGTGGACCTGCTCCTGCCCGGCGACGACGACGCCGTCCTCCGGCCGATCGACATCGTGCCCCAGCTCGTGGTGCGCGGCTCCACGGGCGCCCCCCGCAAGCGCTGAGCGCCGCGTCGGGCGCCCATGCGGGGTGGGCGCGCCCGTGTGCAGACGGGAGGCGCGGGGCGGCGCCGACCCGCGCCTCCAGGCCGTCATCGACCCACCCGGGTACCCCAACGCGGGGGACGTGCGGTGCCCGGTTCCGCCAGATCACGCGGCCCGTTACACAAACGCGACCAAACCGAATTGACAGGCGCGCCGATCGCGTGCGTAGTATTACCTCCGTTCCGCCGATGTGAACGGTCACATGACCGTCACGACGCGGATCTCCGGACGCGACAACGAAGTCCACACAGACCTCCTGTGCCTTCGCTGCCGCTCGCAGAACCACCCGAAGGACTGCCGCATCGCAGCGGCAGAAGGAGATGCACCGTGGCGTCAACCCCGATCGACACCGGCCTCGAGACCCGGTCGATCACCGCACCCGAGACGATCCTCGAGATGCGCTCGATCACCAAGGAGTTCCCTGGTGTCAAGGCGCTGTCCGACGTCTCGCTCAGCGTCCGTGCCGGCGAGATCCACGCGATCTGCGGCGAGAACGGCGCCGGCAAGTCGACCCTCATGAAGGTCCTGTCCGGCGTGTACCCGTACGGCACCTACGACGGCGAGATCGTCTTCGAGGGCGAAGAGGTCCGGTTCAAGGACATCAAGCAGTCCGAGCAGTCCGGCATCGTGATCATCCACCAGGAGCTCGCGCTGATCCCGGAGCTCTCGATCACCGAGAACCTGTTCCTCGGCAACGAGCCGGGCAAGTTCGGCGTCATCGACTGGACGAGCGCCCAGCTCCGCGCACAGGACCTGCTCGCCCGCGTCGGCCTCGCCGACGACCCGGACACGCAGATCAAGAACATCGGCGTCGGCAAGCAGCAGCTCGTCGAGATCGCCAAGGCCCTGCACAAGGACGTCAAGCTCCTCATCCTCGACGAGCCGACCGCGGCGCTCAACGAGAACGACTCGCAGCACCTCCTCGACCTCATCGTCGGGCTGAAGGCCAAGGGCATCTCGAGCATCATCATCAGCCACAAGCTGAACGAGATCGAGCAGATCGCCGACGAGATCACGATCATCCGCGACGGCAAGACCATCGAGACGCTGAATGTCAAGGGCGACGGCGTCAACGAGGACCGCATCATCCGCGGCATGGTCGGCCGGTCGCTCGAGAGCCGCTTCCCGGACCGCACCCCGAAGATCGGCGAGACGTTCTTCGAGGTCCGCGACTGGACCGTCCAGCACCCGCTCGACTCCTCGCGCCTGGTCTGCAAGGGCTCGAACTTCCACGTGAAGCGCGGCGAGATCGTCGGCTTCGCGGGTCTGATGGGCGCCGGCCGCACCGAGCTCGCGATGAGCATCTTCGGTCGCTCCTACGGCACCTGGCTCGGCGGCCAGATCATCAAGGACGGCGAGGAGATCAAGGTCACCAACGTCCAGCAGGCGATCGAGCACGGCATCGGCTACGTCTCCGAGGACCGCAAGGCGCTCGGCCTCAACCTGCTCGACACCGTCAAGCGGTCGACCGTCGCCGCCGACCTCCAGAAGATCTCGAAGGCCGGCGTCGTGGACTCCCTCGAGGAGTACAACGTCGCCGAGAAGTACCGGAAGCTGCTCCGCACGAAGGTGCCGACCGTCGAGGAGAACGTCGGCAAGCTCTCCGGCGGCAACCAGCAGAAGGTCGTCCTGTCGAAGTGGATGTTCACCGACCCGGACATCCTCATCCTCGACGAACCGACTCGCGGCATCGACGTGGGCGCCAAGTTCGAGATCTACGGCATCATCCAGCAGCTCGCAGCCGAGGGGAAGGGCATCATCCTCATCTCCTCCGAGCTCCCCGAACTCCTCGGCCTCTCCGACCGGATCTACACGATCTTCGAGGGCCAGATCACGGCCGACATCCCCTCGGAACAGGCCGATCCAGAAACGCTCATGCGCAGCATGACCTCCGCGCGGAAGGGCGCTCTCGTCTCATGAAGAACCTGAAACTGCTGTTCGGCAAGGGCAACAGCATCGGCCAGTACGGCATGATCATCGCGTTGATCGCGATCGTGATCTTCTTCTCGATCACGACCAAGGGCCTGATCCTCGAGCCGACGAACGTCATCAACCTGTTCCTGCAGTACTCCTACATCCTCATCCTCGCGCTGGGGATGGTGATGGTGATCATCGCCGGCCACATCGACCTGTCGGTCGGTTCGGTCGCGGCGTTCGTCGGCATCATCGTCGCGCAGTCGATGTCCGTGTGGCACTGGCCGGCGTGGGCCGCGATCATCCTCGGCCTGGCCGTCGGTGCCCTCGTCGGTGCCTGGCAGGGCTTCTGGGTGGCGTTCGTCCGGGTCCCCGCGTTCATCGTGACGCTCGCCGGTCAGCTCATCTTCCGCGGTGCGAACCAGATCATCGGTCAGTCGACCTCGGTGCCGACCCCGGACTCGTACAACGCCATCGGCGCCGGCTACCTCGGTGACTTCGGCCCGGACTTCGGGTACTCCAACGGCACGCTGCTCATCGGTCTGGCCACGATCATCGCCCTGATCGTCATCGAGGCCCGCGGCCGCTCCCGCCGCAAGAAGATGCAGGCCGAGGTCCCGCCGCTGTGGGTGTCGATCGTCCGCACGGGCGTCCTCGTCGCCGTCACGCTCGTCGCGACCTACCTGTTCGGCGCCGGCCCCGTCGGTACCTCGATCCCGATCGTCGCGATCATCCTCGGTGTTCTCACGATCATCTACGGCTTCATCACGAAGAACACGATCTTCGGTCGCCAGGTCTACGCGGTCGGCGGAAACGCGAGCGCCGCGGTGCTCTCCGGTGTCAGCGCCCGCAAGGTCAACTTCTTCGTCATGGCGAACATGTCCGTGCTCGCCGCGGTCGCCGGCATGGTGTTCGTCGGCTACTCGAACGCCTCGGGTCCGGCTGACGGCACCGGCTGGGAGCTCGACGCGATCGCCGCCGTGTTCGTCGGTGGCGCCGCGGTCGCGGGTGGCATCGGCACGATCTCCGGGTCGATCATCGGTGGCCTCGTGATGGCGCTCCTGTCGAACGGCCTCCAGCTCATGGGCATCGAGTCGAACAAGGTGCAGATCATCCGTGGTCTCGTCCTCCTCGTCGCGGTCGCCTTCGACGTCTACTCGAAGTCCCAGGGCCGCCCGTCGCTCATCGGCGGCATGATGCGGCAGTTCCAGAAGAAGGACACCGAGCAGAACACGGTGGCAGCCCAGCAGCCGCAGTCCATCCAGGACCAGCCGGACAAGGTCAACACCCAGTAAAGACGTGGCGCCCCGGGCTCCCGGGGCGCTCGAACCCCTCACCACAGCACCACCCCTCAACGAAGAGAAAGCACTCACATGCGCAAGAAGCTCATCGCCGGCATCGGCCTGGCGCTCGTCGCGGGCCTCGCCCTCAGCGGCTGCTCGGCTCGCGGCACCTCCGGCTCGGACTCGGGCTCGAGCACCGAGATCAAGAAGGGCGACCTCATCGGTGTCGCCCTGCCGGCCAAGACCTCGCAGAACTGGGTGCTCGCGGGCGCCGCGTTCGAGAAGTCGATCGAGGACGCCGGCTTCAAGGCCGACATCCAGTACGCCAACGCCGGCAACCCCGTCCCGGACCAGCAGTCGCAGATCTCGGGCATGGTCACCAAGGGCGCCAAGGTCGTCATCATCGGTGCCGCCGACGGTTCGCAGCTCGGCTCGCAGGTCAAGGCCGCCAAGGCGAAGGGCGTCACCGTCATCGCCTGGGACCGCAACATCCTGAACACCAAGAACGTCGACTACTACGTGGCGTTCAACAACTACAAGGTCGGCCAGCTGCAGGCGCAGGCACTCCTCGACGGCCTCAAGGCCGAGAAGGGCGACGGCCCCTACAACATCGAGCTCTTCGCCGGTTCGGCGGACGACGCGAACGCCACCGT
This sequence comes from Curtobacterium sp. SORGH_AS_0776, assembly GCF_031453355.1. Taxonomy (NCBI): domain Bacteria; kingdom Bacillati; phylum Actinomycetota; class Actinomycetes; order Micrococcales; family Microbacteriaceae; genus Curtobacterium; species Curtobacterium sp. SORGH_AS_0776. Next base: position 1,172,592 of record NZ_JAVIYU010000001.1, on the reverse strand, counting down.
GTTCTTCAACGGTGCGATGAACGTCCTCGAGCCGAAGATCAAGGACGGCACCGTCAAGGTCACGTCCGGCCAGGAGACCTTCCAGAAGGTCCAGACCAAGGGCTGGCTCGCGCAGAACGCCCAGTCCCGCATGACGGACCTCCTGTCGCAGTACTACTCGGGTGACACCAAGCTCGACGGCGTCCTGTCGCCGAACGACACCCTCGCCCGTGCGATCCTGACCGCGACGAAGGCCGCCGGCAAGCCGAACCCGGTCGTCACCGGCCAGGACTCGGAGACCGCGTCGATCCCGCTCATCATGCAGGGCACGCAGTACTCGACGATCTACAAGAACACCACCGAGGAGGCGCAGGCCGCCATCGACCTGGTGTCCGACCTCTCGAAGGGCAACAAGCCCGACACCAAGATCGACAAGACGAACAACTACAACGGCGTCAAGACGGTCCCGGCGATCGAGCTCACCCCGATCCTCGTGACCAAGGAGAACGCGGTCGAGGCCTACAAGGGCAACGACACCCTCGAGGCACTCGCCAAGAAGGGCTGATCTCCCCGATCACACGACGACGGCCCCGTCTCGCTCCGGCGAGACGGGGCCGTCCCGCGTTCGCGGCGCGGGGGCACGCTCGGACTGGAGGCGCGGTCCGGGGCCGACCCGCGCCTCCAGTCCGTCACCGCATCAGGTCCGCTGCCCCTGCCGCGCCCCGACGGTCACCGCGCGCTGCGTGCGCGGCGCGCAGGCGGTGGACCGCCTCGCAGAGCGACGGCACGTCCACCCGGGCCGTCCCGAACACGACGGCCGGCGTCGTGTCGAAGTACCGCCGGGTGAGGCGTTCGCCGAGGAGCGACACCCGCGACCACGGGATGCTCGGCTCGGTCGACGTCACCGCGCTCGGGAGCATCCGGACCGCCTCGCCGATCTCGACCAGTCGCATCCGGACCGCGTCGTACACGAGGCCCTCCGGCAGTGCGTCGTCGTCGACGTAGGCGCGGATCACCCCGCACGCACGGATCACGTCGTCGAGCAGGTCCCCGACGTCGCGGCTCACAGCGGCACCGCGTCCCGGACGGCGTCGGCGCCCATGCCGGCGGCGTCCACCACGTCCACCCGCACGCCGAGGAGCTGTTCCGCCTCGTCCTGGATCCGCATGAGCGCGAAGATGCCGAGCCCGGGGTCGAGGTCCACCATCAGGTCGACGTCGCTCGCCGGGCCGTCCTCGCCCCGGGCCACGCTGCCGAAGAGCCGGGGGTTGCGGCCACCGAGGCGCTGCACGATCGCGACGAGTTCCCGCCGTGCGGCCATCACCCGTTCGCGGAGGGGCGGCGGTTCCTCGACGGGGTGCAGGACGATCGCGGCCGTGAACCCCGCTGCGAGCAGGAGCCGCTGCAGTGCGGCGAGGGACGGCTCGCGGCGTCCGTTCTCGTAGGTGCTGATGACGCTCTGCGTGACGCCGGCGCGGTCGGCGAGCTGCACCTGAGTGAGTTCGGCGCGGAGGCGGGCGTCCCGGATGAGCCCGGCTGCCGACACTGGCGGCGCGGGTCGTGGGAGTACTGCGGACATGCGGCCACGATACACAGAATGCGACATTTCTTTACGCACATCCTGCGATTCGGAGTGCCGCGTCCAGGAGATTGCGTCGGGCGATATCGCGGGCCGCGTTACGCCGAATACAAGTTTTTCCTCTCGACGTCCGCTTTGCTTGTACGATCACGCCATGGACGTCGTGCGAGGCCTCGAGCTGCTCGAGACAGTTGCGCCCGACCTGGACCTCTCCGTCCGTGCGACCTCGTCACGGACCGCCAGTCTGACGTCTCGGCAGGGGCTCCGCCACGTGCTCATCCGGGCGCTCGACACCCCTCCGACCCCGGCGCGCGTGATGCGTGAGCTGGGCACTCTCGGCCGAGGCGCGATGGCGGCTGAAGCGCTGCTGTACGTCGTTCCACGATCGACCGCCTCCCTCCGCGCGATCGCGCTCGCTGACTCGCGGGTGATCGTCGCGGCCGTCGACCAAGGTGCCGTACTGATCGACGGCACCGAGTGGTCGCGGACGCCCGTTCCGGCCCCGGTGCGTGGCTCACGCGGCCGCACGCCCTGGGGACGGTTCGCGCTGATGCGAGCGCTCGTGCGCACCGGCGCTCCGCGAACACAGTCCGAACTCGCGAGCGAGACGGGCGTCACCCAGCAGGCGATCGCGCTCGCCCTGCCCGCGTTGCACAGCCTCGGCGTGGAGCGAACGGCCGGAGGATGGGTCGGTCGTGATGCCTCAGCACTGTGGGACGAGTTCCTGTCGGCGTACCCGGGCCCGTCGGGGGTACGCCGACGCTGGACGAGCGTGGCCGCGCTCGACCTCCAGCGGCAGCGGGCAGTCGAGGCAGCGCGCTCCGAGTCACGTTCGGTGCTCGTCTCCGGCGACTCGGCCGCCGACACCCTCGCGCCGGTTCGTCGCCCGGTCGTCGCGGTCCTCTACAGCGAGGCCGACCTCGACCTCGCGGCACGCTTCACCACGGCACCACCCGGTGACGAGACGCTCGCGGTGGTCGTCCCCGCAGATCCCACCGTCTTCGCGACCGCTCGAGCCTGGGACCCGCACGGCGCACCGACGCTCACGGATCCGCTGGTCACGGCATGGGAGGTCGCCAACTCCCGGGGTCCCGACCGCGACGACGCGGTCTTGGCACTGCGCCGCGTCACGCTCGACGGGCGGGACGAACGGTGATCCGTGTGAGCGTGGTGGTCCCGTGCACCTCGGTCGCCGACGAACTCGCTTTCGCCTCGCTCGGTGACGCAGTACGCGCGATCGCCGATCGCAGCGCCGCGCGCATCGTCGGAGGCCACATGGTCGGACTGCTCCTGACAGCGTTCCCGGTCGACGGCCTCGCGGCGCGGCGGACCGTCGACGCTGACGCGGGCGTGAGCACTGAGATCGCGGCCCGCGGTGACGTGGTCGACAGGCTGCTCGCCGACGGGTACCGGGCAACCGCCGGAAACCGGTTCGAGCGGGACGGCCGAACGATCGACCTGCTCGTGGAGTCGCTCGACGGACGCTTTCGCCCACGGCACCTCGGCGGGCGGCACTTCGACGCGAGTCCCGGCCTCGACGTTGTCCTCGCACAGGACCCGATCGAGGTCGACACGACCGTGGTCGACACCCACGGTCGCGAAGAGCGCTTCGTGGCCCGGGTCCCGACCGTCGAGATGGCGACGATCCTCAAGACGTACGCCTGGGCTTCGCGCCGCTCCACGAAGGACCTCGCAGACCTCGGGCACCTGCTGGAGATCCGTCATGCACACGGTGCCGCCGCCGTCGGCGGGTGGGCCCTCGACACCGAACCGGTGAGCGGGCGCCGGCTGGACACCGCACGAACCCTCCGGAGCATCAGGCCGGCCGATGCACGATTCGCGGACTCCGGGATCGCCGGGCCACGCTTCGTTGCGCTGATCCGGGAGTACGTCGCGGTGGTCTGACGTCCGACGTCCACCCGGGTGCCGGTCAGGAGCGGCGGGAGACGTCCGTCCGAAGGAAGTTCTGCGCCGAGCGCGACGGCGTCGGACCGCGCTGCCCCTGGTACCGCGACTGGTACTCGGCGGAGCCGTACGGCTTGTCGGCCGGGCTCGACAGCTGGAAGAAGCAGAGCTGGCCGATCTTCATGCCCGGCCAGAGCTTGATCGGCAGGGTCGCCACGTTCGAGAGCTCGAGGGTGACGTGCCCGGAGAAGCCCGGGTCGATGAAGCCGGCCGTGGAGTGGGTCAGGAGGCCGAGGCGCCCGAGCGAGCTCTTGCCCTCGAGCCGTGCCGCGATGTCGTCGGGCAGCGTGACGACCTCGTACGTCGACCCGAGCACGAATTCCCCCGGGTGCAGGACGAACGCCTCGTCCGGGTCGGTCTCGACCAGCCGGGTCAGGTCGGGCTGGTCGACCGCCGGATCGATGTGCGGGTACTTGTGGTTGTCGAACAACCGGAAGAACTTGTCGAGCCGGACGTCGATGCTCGACGGCTGGACGAGCGAGGCGTCGTACGGGTCGAGGCCGATCCGGCCCTCGGCCAGCTGGGCGGTGATGTCGCGGTCGGAGAGCAGCACGCGACGAGCCTAGCGGCAGCGGAACGGCACCGGTAAGCTGCGAGGCTGCCCAGCGTCGGGCGGCGTCACACGGCCAGGAGGAACCGACATGACCGCGTACACCGTGCACGAACTCGACGTGCCCGCCACCATGGACGACGACGCCGTGACGGTGCAGGCCTTCCGCGACTGGGTCCGCGTGCAGAACGCCGCCGAGGTCGCCGTCACCCGGTTGCCCGAGATCCTCTGGACGCCCGAGGAACAGCTGCCGTACCTGCTCGACCCCGAGGCACCGAGTCGCCTCTTCGTCGTGCGCGATCCCGACGGCGAGGTGGTGGCCGCCGGCTCCTACGACACCAAGCAGGCACCGGGGACCCCGAACTGCTGGATCGCGGTCGCCGTCGCGCCGGACCACCAGCGGCGGGGCATCGGCACGCTGCTGGCCGAGCACCTCGAGGGCATCGCCCGCGACGACGGTCGCACCCAGTGGAAGACGTGCGCGGTGTCACGGCAGGTCGGGCCTGCGTCCGGACCGGGGTACCTCGTCCCGCCCACCGGCCACGGCGCCGTGCCCGAGGACGAAGCCGGCGCACGGTTCCTCAGCGGGCGCGGCTGGCGCTTCGGGCAGGTCAACCGGATCAGTCGCCTGGCGCTGCCGGCCGACCACTCCGTGGTGCGCGAGCTCCACGACCGGGCAGCGGCCGCCGCCGGGCCCGACTACCGGGTGCACGCGTGGGCCGGGCCGACGCCGGAGCAGTGGCTCGACGGCATCGCGCTGCTCGAGACCCGGATGAGCACCGACGCTCCCGAGGGCGACATGGAGGAGCCGGAGGACGTCTGGACGCGCGAGCGACTGCAGGAGCACGAGGCGCAGCTGCAACGCTCGCCGCGCACGATGGTCACGGTCGCGGTCGAACACCTCCCGACCACCACGTTGGCCGGTTTCACGCAGCTGGCAGTACCGGACGCGGTGCACCAGCCGGTCATGCAGGGCGACACCCTCGTGCTGCGGGAGCACCGCGGGCACCGGCTCGGCTGGCTGCTCAAGGTGGCCGGGATCGAACGCGTCGAGCAGGACTTCCCGGGGCGACCCTCGATCATCACGTTCAACGCCGAGGAGAACCGCCCGATGCTCGACGTCAACGAGGCGGTCGGGTTCGTGGGCGTCGGGAGCGAGGGCATCTGGGAGCGCCGCGTCTGACGTCGTGACCTGAGGCGGGCCGCAGCCGGTGCGCGCGACGCACGCCGCGCCTCCAGGCCCACACGCCTACGATTGGACGGTCATGACCGTCACGTCACCCGAAACCCAGCCAGGAGGCGCGGCGCCGGAATCGGCGCCCGTCACCGCGCGCACGTCCACCGTCGCGACGGTCCTCGTCGTCGCCGTCCCGCTCGCGGTGGCGTGCTCGATCCTCGGGATGACGCTCACCGGCGCCTTCACCGCGAACCAGCAACTGGTGTCCGCCGGCGACTTCGTCGAGTACGGACTGCCCGTCGCGCGCGTCGTGCACGACACCATGGCGGCACTGACGATCGGCCTGCTCGTCGTCGCGGCGTTCGCACTCCCGGCGCAGAAGAAGGACCACCGGGCGATGTCGAGCGTGCAGCACCGCGCCGCGCGCTGGGCGGCCGCGACGGGTTCGGTGTGGTTCCTCGCGGCCGTGGTGAGCATCGTGCTGACGGGCGCGAACACCCTCGGTGTCCCGCTGACGAACCCGGTGTTCGCGCGGAACTTCACCCTCTTCGCGTTCCAGGTCGAGATCGGGCAGGCGCTCGTGGTGTCGGCCGTGGCGATCCTCGTCGCGACCGTGGTCGCCGCCTTCGCCACCCGGGTGACGACGCTCGCGGTGGCGACGGTCGCCGGGCTGTTCGCCCTGCTGCCGCTCGCACTGTCCGGGCACGCGGCCGGGTCGCTCGAGCACGCGAACGCGGTGAACTCGCTCGCGGTCCACCTCGTCGCCGTCTGCGTCTGGGCCGGTGGCCTCGTCGCCGTGCTCGTCCTGCGCACCCGGACGAAGGGCGCCACCGGTCGGGTCGTGTCGCGGTACTCGACGCTCGCGGGGTGGGCGTTCGCCGCGGTCGCCTTCTCGGGCATCGTGAACGCGTCGCTCCGCCTGACCGGCCCGCTCGACCTGTTCACGACGACCTACGGGTGGCTCATCACCGTCAAGGCCGCCATCCTCGTGCTGCTCGGGCTCGCCGGGGTCGTCCAGCGGCGGCGGCTCGTGCCGGGGCTCCTCCGCGCGCCGCTCGACCGCCGGGTGTTCGTGCGGTTCGCCCTCGCCGAGATCGTGTTCATGGCGATCGCCATCGGGGTCTCCGTCGCCGTCTCCCGCTCGCAGCCGCCGATCCCGCAGACGCCGGAGACCGGGGACGACACCCGCTCCGGACTCATCGGGTTCCCGTACCCGCCCGCGCAGACCGTGCAGACCTACCTGACCCAGTGGCACATCGACTGGGTGTGGCTGGCGCTCGCGGTCGTCGGTGCCGGCTGGTACCTGCTCGCCGTCCGGAAGCTCCGGAAGCGCGGGGACAAGTGGCCCGTCGGACGCACGATCGCATGGCTGCTCGGGTGCGCGCTGTTCATCTGGACGACCTCGGCGGGGCCGGCGGTCTACGGGATGATCCACTTCTCGTCGCACATGCTCCAGCACATGCTGCTGATGATGTTCGTGCCGCTGCCGCTCGTGCTCGGCGGCCCGGTGCTGCTCGCGCTGCGGACCCTGCCGGTGCGGAACGACGGCTCGCGCGGTGCCCGTGAGTGGCTCATGCTCTTCACGCACTCGCGGTACATGCAGTTCCTCGCGAAGCCGGCCGTCGCCGGGGTGATCTTCGCCGGGTCCCTCGTCGTGTTCTACTTCACGCCCGCGTACGAGTACGCCATGCAGTCCCACGAGTGGCACGTGGCGATGATCGTGCACTTCGTGTTCAGCGGGTACCTGTTCTTCTGGGTGTTCGTCGGCGTCGACCCGGGCCCGAAGCGGCCGCAGTACCCGATCCTCATCATCGCCCTGCTCGCGACCCTGGCGTTCCACGCGTTCTTCGGCGTCGCGGTCATGACGTCGGAGTCGGTCTTCGCGATCGACTGGTTCCACGCGCTCGGGCAGACGAACGACGCCGCACTCCTCGCCGACCAGCACACCGGCGGCGGGATCGCGTGGGGCGCGTCCGAGCTGCCGATGGTGTTCGTCGCGCTGCTCGTCGTGCGCAACTGGGTCAGGTCGGACACCCGTGACGCGAAGCGCCTCGACCGCAAGGCGGAACGGGACGGGGACGCGGACCTCAAGGCGTACAACGAGCGCCTCGCGGCGATGCACGACCGCGACTGACGGGGCGCGGCGCGCGACGCCCGCGCGGAGTCCGCTCAGTCGCCGTGGACGATGCAGACCGCGTCGAGGTCCATCGCGGCCTCGAGCGCGGCGGAGATCCCGGACTCGCCGTCCGCCCCCTCGGGCGTCACGGTGTCCACCCACCACAGCGGCGTCGACAGCGTCGGGGCGTCCGGCAGGATCCGCTCGACCTCGTCGAGGGCGTCCACGCGCCGCACCGCGAGCACCGTGATCACGGGGTGCGTGGCGTCCCGGCAGACCTGCATCATCGGGCCGTCGTCGAGCGCCCGGACACCCCAGGACTCGTCGTGCAGGAGCAGCGCCTCGGCGACGTCGCGCGTCTCCACCGGCCCGCGGCAGAGCAGGGTGACGTCACGGGGCACGGTGACCGCCGAACACGTGCGAACCGTCCCCGACGTGGCCGTCCAGCGTGCCTTCGTCGTGCGCCGGGTCGAGCGGGGCACCACCGACGAGCTGCAGGAACCGGTCCTCGTCGATGCGGTCGAGGAACGCCTCGAGCGCTTCCCAGCCGTCGTCGAAGCGCACGACGAGACCGCCGCCGCCGAACGTCGAGGTGGTCGTGCGGGGCGGGGGCCACACGCCGTCCCGGTCGAGGAACTCGGTCGCCTCGGGTCCGACCACGACCGCGAGCGGCGCGGGTTCGCCGTGCGAGACGGCACGGACGAGGTGGTCGGCGTCGCCACGACGCTGCATCACCACACCGAAGACGGGTTCGACGTCCTCGGCGACGCGGTGCACGGCGTCGAGGAGCCGCGGCGCGAGCGTCTGGTCGGCGCCGTCCTCGGGGATCGTGAGCACGGCGGACATCGTCTCGACGACCACGCCGTCGAGCAGGTGCGCGGTCATCGTCGCCGAGAAGCCCTCGCCCACGGCGTACGACGTCGACACCGCCGGGGCCTCGTGCTTGGCGTACTGCGTGACGACCCAGCGGTCCCAAGGCACGGTGAGCGGTTCGGCGGTGCCCCAGCGCGTCGGGCAGGTGCCGACCGTCTCGCAGAGGGCCTCGATCGCGGACCCGATGTCGATCGCGCGTTCGGCGTGGTGGCGCAGCGTGAGGTCGATGCTGATCTGCCGCACCGAGTCGCGTGCGACGGGGTGCTCCGGCGAGGGGGTACCGACGAGCTCGGGGCCGCGGTGCACGAAGTCCTCGATGCGGGAGGCTGCGACGCCGGTCCTTCCGTCGCGGAGCGTGCCGTCGGGATCGGTGACGGCCCACGCGGCCCCGTACGCGCCGAGGGCGTGCCGGAGCGCCGGTGTGAGCGCGGAGCCGGGCCCGGTGCGGAGGACGACGAAGCGTCCGGACTCGGATGCCCGACGGAGCAGGGAGGCGAGCGCCTCGGTCAGCCACACCACCGGCGAGGCCGAGTCGACCACGATCGCGGGGCCGACCACGTCGTCGATGAGGGGATGTCTGACCATCCGGGTCCTCCTCGGGTTCGCGGGTCGCTCGATCCACCTGGACGGTACACACGGGGGCGACACCTGTCCGTCAGACGGACCGGCTCACAGCGGAGACACGGGTCCGGCCAGGAGGCGCGCTGCGGGTCGGCAGCGCCACGCTCGGCGGGCACTCGGCTGGCGTCCAGCGCAGAATCCGCTAGGCTTGCGACGTCCCGCTGAGCGGGGTGCGCGAGTGTAGTTCAATGGTAGAACTCCAGCTTCCCAAGCTGGTAGCGCGGGTTCGATTCCCGTCACTCGCTCCGACACGAAGGGCCGCCCGACCGGGCGGCCCTTCTGCGTGTGGCCCCGGAGCGTGCGGGCACCGTCCAGGACCGCACGCGAGAGTGCTGCCATGCGCGCCACCGCCCCACTCGTCGCCGGCATCGTCGCCGCACTCGCCCTGACCGGCTGCAGCGGCGGGAGCCCGGGCACCACCGCGGCCGCACCGTCACCGACGCGCACACCCCCGTCCTCACCGACGCCGATGCCCTCGCCGACCCGGACCATCACCGCCGCCGACCGGGCTGCCGTCGCCCGCACCCTCGCCGACCTCGAGCGGGAGTACGACGCCACCGTCGGCGTCGTCGCGACCGACACCACCACCGGCGAGACCGTCGCGTACAACGGCGACCGCCGCTTCGGCTACGCGTCGACCCTCAAGGCGTTCGCGGCGGCGCAGTTCCTCCGCGCGGTGCACGGCGCCGACCGGGACGAGCGGGTGCGCTGGAGTGCGGCGGATGCCACCGCCGCTGGCCACTCCCCCGTCACGAGCGAGCACGTCGCCGACGGCCTGACGATCGCCCAGCTCGCCGAGGCCGCGGTCCGGCAGAGCGACAACCTGGCCCTGAACCTCGTCCTCGACCGCATCGGAGGCCCCGCGGGTCTCGACCGAGCACTGGCGGAGCTCGGGGACCGCACCACCGAGGTCGTGCACGACGAACCGGCCCTCAACACGATCGAGCCCGGCAGCACCGGGGACACCACGACCCCGGCGGCGTTCGCGGCGACGCTCGCCACCGTGCTCGACGGCCAGACGCTCGGACGCTCCGACACCGCGCTGCTCGAGCACTGGATGAGCGGCAACGCCACCGGCGACACCCTCGTCCGTGCCGGCGCTCCCGAGGGCTGGACGGTGGTCGACAAGTCCGGCGGCGCGGGCGGCATCCGGAACGACGTCGCGCGCGTGACCCGGCCGGACGGCGGCCCGATCGTCATCGCCGTCCTCACGACCCGCAACGCCCCCGACACCGCCTACGACGACGCCCTCGTCGCGCGGTCCGCCGCGGCGGTGCTCGACGCGTTCGACGGCTGACGGCCGCCCCGCGTCACACGGCGTCATGCACGACACCTGTCGGGGACGCCGGGCAACTACGATCTGGTCATGTCCTCCCCCGACTCCCCCACGGTCGTCGTCGGCGCCGGCATCATCGGTCTGAGCACCGCGTGGCACCTCGCCGACCTCGGGCAGCGCGTCGTCCTCGTCGACAGCGGCCCCGCCGCCGGTGGCACGACGACCGCCGGCGCCGGGTTCGTGGGCCAGTGGGCGGCCGGGTACGCCTGGTACTGGAACGAGTCCGAACGCGACGTCGAGCAGTACGGCATCGACTTCTACCGGCGGCTGGCCGAGTCCGGTCACGGTCCGACGGGCTACCGCCGCAACGGGAACGTCTGGCTGACGGTCACCGAACAGGGCCGCGCGGACCACATCCCGCCGTTCGAGGACCACCCGCTGCGCCCGGCCGGTGCGCGGACGCTCACCCCGGCCGAGGCGGCCGACCTCGTCCCCGGACTCGACCCGTCCGCCGTGACTGCCGGCTTCCTGCACCCGGACGGCATCCAGATCAGCGCGCCCGACACGGCCGCCGCGCTGGTCTGTGCGCTGCGTGCGAAGGGCGTCGAGATCCGCGAGCACACCGCGGTCGCGGGCCTGGAGGCGCGGGACGGCTCCGTCACGGGCGTCCGGACCGCGGGTGGCGAGGTCATCGACGCCGCGCGGGTCGTCCTCGCCGCCGGCAGCTGGACGAACGCCCTGCTCGCGCCCCTCGGTCGCGAGCTCCCGACGGTGCGCGTGGTCGCGAGTCGCCTCGTCACGAAGCCGTTCGGCCTGCCGGGCACGCTGCCGACCCTGATGCTCCCCGAGCTCGAGGGACTCTGGATCCGGGAGCACCGCGGCGGCCTGACCTACGGCGCCGGGAGCGGGTACGAGGCGCTGCACGTCGGTGGCGCGGACCGGGGCACCGATCCCGCGCGCCGCCCGGTCCGGACGGACCTGCTCGACGCCATGCGGACCTCCGTGCACCCGATCGTCGCGCGGCTCCTGCCCGCGGCGGCGAGCGTGCTCGGAGCGGACGAGACCCCGACGCAGGGCGTGGTGTCGATGACCGCCGACCGGAACTTCATCGTTGGCCCGGTCCCCGAACTCGCCGGGCTCGTGGTGGCCGGCGGGGACAACGAGTCCGGCGTCACCCACGGCCCCGGTCTCGGCCGGATCGCCGCCGAGCTGAGCGTCACCGGGACGACCACCCTCGGCGACGCGAGCCGGTACGACCCCGCACGCTTCCCGGCCCGTGCGCCGAGCGAGGCCGACGTCGTGGCGATGATGCCGGCCCGACGCGAGGCCGATGCCCGACGAGCCGGAGCGACGGCATGAGCGACCGGACGACGACGCACGTCGTGATCGGCGGCGGGGTCGTCGGCGCCGCCACGGCGTACGCCCTCACGCTCCGCGGCGAGCGCGTCGTGCTCGTCGAGCAGCACGAGCGGGGGCACCACCGGGGGTCGTCGCACGGCGCCACCCGGATCTTCCGGCAGGGCTACGCCGATGCCGAGTACGTCGCACTGACCACCCGGGCGCTCGCGCTGTGGGAGGCGCTCGAGGCCGCGGCGGGCGAGGAGCTGATCGTCCGGACGGGCGCCGTCGACCACGGGCGGCCCGCGGTCGTCGACGCCATCGCCACGGCGCTCGCGGACGCCGGCATCCCCCACGAGACCCTCAGCCCGGACGCCGCCGCCGAGCGCTGGCCGGGCATCGCGTTCGAGGGGCACGTCCTGACGCACGCGACCGCGGGGCGGATCCGGTCCGACCGCGCGATCGAGGTGTTCCTCACGCTGGCCGACCGCACGGGGCTTGCCGACCTCCGCTTCGACACCCGGGTCACCGGGCTCGAGGACCACGGCGACGAGGTGACCGTGGCGCTGTCCGACGGGTCCACCCACCGCACGTCCTCGGTGATCGCGGCCGTGGGGTCGTGGGCACCCACGCTGGTGGGCGACCTGCTCGCGGAACGCGGGGCGCGCCTCCCGGCCCTCCGTGTGACGCAGGAGCAGCCCGCCCACTTCCCCAGCCACCTGCCGGACGAGGCCTGGCCGAGCTTCGTGCACTGGGCCGACGGCGACGACGTGTATGGCCTGCTGACCCCGGGCGAGGGCGTCAAGGTCGGGTTCCACGGCACCGGCCCCGTGGTCGACCCCGACCACCGCGACTTCACCCCTGTGCCCGCCGAGGCCGAGCGCCTGCAGGCGTACGTCGCCCGGTACGTGCCGGGTGTCGACGCGACGAAGCCGACGTTCATCAGCTGCCTGTACGACAACTCCCCCGACGAGGACTTCGTGATCGACCGTCGAGGTCCGGTCACGGTCGCGACCGGGTTCTCCGGCCACGGCTTCAAGTTCGCTCCGTTGCTCGGCGACATGATCGCCGACCTCGCGACCGACGGGCCACCACCCCCGGCCCGCTTCTCCCTCTCGAAGCACCACCCCACTCCCTCAGGACCATGACGACCCGACTCCTCAGCGCCATCGCGCTCACCGCCACCGCCGCCGCCGTGCTCACCGGTTGCGCGTCCACCGGCTCGTCCGGCACGGACGCCGTCGATGGGCTCGTCGTCGGCACCACCGACGTCGTGACGTCCCTCGACCCGGCCGGCGCCTGGGACCGCGGGAGCTACACGGTGCAGACGCAGCTCTACCAGCACCTGCTCACCTACCCCGCCGGGAAGACCACGACCAGCCCCGAGGTCGCGAAGTCCTGCGACTTCACCGACGGCACGCACTACGTGTGCGAGATCCGGGACGGCCTCACGTTCTCGAACGGCGACGACCTGACCGCCAAGGACGTGGTGTTCTCGTTCGAGCGCCAGGTGTCCCTCGGGTCGACGAACGGCCCGGGCTCGCTGCTGGCCAACATGGCGTCCGTGTCGGCGGCGGGCAGCACCGTGACGTTCACCCTGAAGCAGGCGGACGACCAGACGTTCCCGTACGTGCTCGCGAGCATGGCGGGGGCGATCGTGGACTCGAAGGTGTTCTCCGCGACGAAGGTGCACGCGAACGACGGGGTCGTGGGCTCCGGGCCCTACGCGCTGCAGGACGCCGCGGACGGCGGGGCGACGATCGCCCTCACCGCGAACACTCGGTACGACGGCGACGCGCCGGCCACGAAGAGCGTCACGATCAAGCAGTACACGAAGTCCGCGGACCTCAAGCTCGCCGTGCAGAAGGGCGACGCCGACGTCGCCTACCGCCAGCTCACCCCGACCGAGGTGACGTCGCTGTCCTCGGACGACTCGCTGCAGACCGTGCACGGCGACTCCGGCGAGGTCCGGTTCCTGGCGTTCAACCTGCAGACGATGCCCGGGAAGGACGCCGCGCAGAAGCAGGCGATCCGGCAGGCCGTCGCGGCGACGATCGACCGCGAGGCGATCGCGAAGGACGTCTACCAGGGCACCTACACCCCGGCGTACTCGATCGTGCCGAACGGGTTCCAGGGCGCGACCGAGGCGTTCGAGGACGCGTACGACGGCGCCGACGCGAAGTCGATCCTGCGTGATGCCGGTGTGACCACTCCGGTGCGGCTGCCGATCGAGTACACGACCGACCACTACGGCTCGGGCTCCGACGACGAGTACGCGCTCATCCAGCAGCAGCTCGAGGACACCGGCCTGTTCACGGTCGACCTGCAGTCGGCCAGCTGGGACACCTACGTCGGGAACGTGGGCAAGGGCGAGTACCCCGTGTTCCAGCTCGGCTTCTTCCAGGACTACCCGGACGCCTCGTCATACCTGACCCCGGCGTACGGCGCGACCGACGTGAACCTGCTCGCGAACCACTTCGACGACGCCACGGTGAACGGCCTCGTCGCGTCGCAGGCCGTCGAGCCGGACGCGGCGAAGCGGAAGCAGCAGATCGAGCAGATCCAGCAGGACACCGCCGATTCGGTGCCGCTCATCCCGCTGCTCGCCGGGCAGGAGAACGTCATCGGGCAGGAGTCGCTGACCGGGCTGTCGAAGTCGGTCGACGCGTCCGGCGAGTTCCGGATCTGGGAGATCGGGCGCTCGTGAGCAGCTCCCCGCTGCGCGCCGCCGTCCGCGCCCGCATGCCCGCCGGGCTCGACGACCTCGCCGCGCTCGTCGCGATCCCGTCGGTCCACGACCCCGCCGTGCAGTCGCTCGACGACTGCCACCGGGTCGCGGAGGCGGTGCGGGTCGCGTTCGGCGACCTCGGCCTGGAGGCGCGACTCGCCACCACCGCGGACGGCTCGCAGGCGGTCATCGCGACCCACCCCGCGCCGGCCGGGGCACCGACGGTGCTGCTCTACGCGCACCACGACGTGCAGCCCGCGGGCGACCTCGCGGCCTGGACGAGCGATCCGTGGACCCTGACACCGCGGGACGGGCGGCTCTACGGTCGCGGCGCGGCCGACTGCAAGGGCGGGATCGTCACGCACCTCGTGGCACTCCGGGCGCTGCTCGACGTGCACGGGGCGTTCCCGGTCGGGCTCGTCGTGGTCGTCGAGGGTTCGGAGGAGCAGGGCACCGACGGCCTCGAGCAGTACGTGTCGTCGCACGCCGCCGACTTCCGGCACGTGGACACCGCCGTCGTGATGGACGCCGGGAACGCCGCGGTCGGGGTGCCGGCGCTCGTGACGACGCTCCGGGGTACCGCGTTCGTCGAGCTCCGGGTCCGCGCGCTGCGGGGCACCGTGCACTCCGGGATGTTCGGCGGGGCGGCGCCGGACGCGATCGCGGTGCTGGTCGCGCTCCTCGCCACGCTCCGGGACGAGGTCGGGGACACCACGGTCGACGGCCTCGACGCCTCGCAGACCTGGGACGGCCTGCCGTACGACGCCGACCGGTTCGCCGCCGACGCCGGGCTGCTCGACGGCGCGGTGCCGATCGGCTCGGCGGACCCGGCGTCCCAGGTCTGGGCACGCCCGGCCCTCACGGTCGTGGGCATCGACTCCCCGGCGGTCGCGGGGTCCTCGCCGTCCGTTCAGGCGACCGCCGGTGCCGCGCTGAACCTCCGCGTGCCGCCGGGTGTCGACCCCGCGGCGGCCGGCGAGATGCTCGTCGCGCACCTGCTGCGGCGTGCACCGGCCGGCGTCGAGGTGACGGCTCGGGTCACCGGGGTGGGCGCCGGGTTCCGTGCCGAGGGCGGTCCGTCGTCGGCGACGTTCCGCGCGGCGCTCTCGGAAGCGTACGACGGGGCCCCGGTCGGGTCGCTCGGCGGCGGCGGCTCGATCCCGCTGTGCGCGACGCTCGAGCGGGCGATCCCGGACGTCGAGGTGATCCTGGCCGGGGTGTCCGAGCCGGCGGCGAACGTGCACGGCCCGGACGAGAGCGTCGACCCGTCCGAGATCGAGCACATGGCCCTGGCCGAGGCGCTCTTCCTCACCTCGCTGACCACCCCCTGACCCCGCGAGGCGCGCGGGCCGTCCGCTACGGTGGTGCCGTGCGCATCGTGGTGGCTCCGGACTCGTTCAAGGGGACCGCGACGGCGGCCGAGATCGCAGCGGCCGTGCGCGACGGCTGGCTCGCCGAGCGTCCGGGCGACGAGGTCGTCCTGGCACCGATGGCGGACGGCGGCGAGGGCACGCTCGAGGCCTTCGAGACGGCGATCCCGCTGACCGTCCGGGTGCCGATCACCGTCACCGGTCCCGCCGGCACCCCCGTCGACACGCACTGGCTGCAGCTGCCGGACGGCCGCGCCGTGGTGGAGCTCGCCGCCACGAGCGGGCTCCCCCTGCTGCCCGAGGTCCTGCCCGACACCGCGACGAGCCGGGGCTTCGGCGAGGCGATCGCCGCCGCCCTCGACGACGGCGCGACCGGGCTCGTGCTCGGCATCGGCGGCAGCGCCTCGACCGACGGCGGTGCCGACGCCCTGATCGGGCTGGGAGCACTCATCCATATCGATCCCGCGGTCCCCGAACACCCGCCGCGACCGCGTCAGGGCGCCGAGCTGCTCGACGACGTCACCGGCGTGGACACCACGTGGATGCGCCGGCTGCCGGAGCACGGCGGCATCGTGCTGACCGACGTGACCTCGCCCCTGCTCGGACCGACCGGCGCCGCCGCGGTGTTCGGCCCGCAGAAGGGCATCGCCCCGGAACGGATCGCCGCTTTCGACGCCCGGCTGGCCGACTGGGCGCGCTGCTTCCCCGACGTCGACCCGACGACCCCCGGCGCCGGAGCGGCCGGCGGTGTCGGGTTCGGACTGCTCGCCTGGGGTGCGACGCTGGCGGGCGGAGCGGCCGCCGTCGCCGAGGTCCTCGGGCTCCCGGCGCTCCTCGACGGCGCCGACGTCGTGATCACCGGCGAGGGCCGGTACGACGGGCAGTCCGCGGCCGGCAAGGTGCCGAGCGTGGTGCGGACCCTCGCGTCGACGCACGCACCGGGTGCCCGGGCGATGCTCGTGGCCGGGGCGATCGACGCCGCGCTCGACGACTTCGACGCTGCCGCCTCGCTCACCGTGCTGGCCACGCAGACGACGGGCGAGCCGGACGACGCCCTCGCCGACCCACTGCGCTTCGCCCGGATCGCCGGCCAGCGGCTCGCCCGCCTGGCCTGACGCACGGCCAGCCCGGCGAGCCCGGCGCCCGCGCGCGACACGCCCGCATTCCGTGCAGGGGTGCCCCAACGGGACCTCCCACCCGATGGCGCGCTCCACCACACTGGTGGAGGGTCGGAACCGGCCCGGACGCACCACCCACGAGGAGACCATGCGCACCGTCAACGCGTACGCCGCACCGTCGGCCACCGAGCCGCTCGTCAAGACCACCATCACCCGTCGCGACGTCGGCCCGAACGACGTCGAGATCGACATCGCCTACGCCGGCATCTGCCACTCGGACATCCACACCGTCCGCGGCGAGTGGGGCGAGATCCAGTACCCGCAGGTCGTCGGCCACGAGATCGTCGGCCACGTCACCTCCGTCGGGGAGAACGTCACCAAGCACCAGGTCGGCGACCGCGTCGGTGTCGGCTGCATGGTGAACTCCTGCGGCGAGTGCGAGAACTGCGTCAAGGGCGAGGAGCAGTACTGCCTCAAGGGCAACATCCAGACCTACGCCGGCGTCGACCCCGCCGACGGCAGCATCACCCAGGGCGGCTACTCGCAGGCCGTCGTCGTGAACGAGGACTTCGTCCTCCGCGTCCCCGAGTCGCTCGACATCGAGAAGGTCGCACCGCTGCTGTGCGCCGGCATCACCACCTACTCGCCGCTGCACCACTGGGGCGTCGGCCCCGGCTCGAAGGTCGCCGTGATCGGCATGGGCGGGCTCGGCCACATGGCCGTGAAGATCGCCGTCGCACTCGGCGCCGAGGTCACCGTCCTGTCGCAGACCACCTCCAAGCAGGAGGACTCGCTCCGCTTCGGCGCGAAGGCCCACTACGCGACGAAGGACCCGGAGACGTTCGAGAAGCTCGCGAGCTCCTTCGAGCTGATCATCAACACGGTCTCCGCGAAGATCCCGATGGGCGCCTACCTCGGCCTCCTCAAGGTCGACGGCACCCTCGTCAACGTCGGCGCACCGTCCGAGCCGCTCGAGGTCCCGGCGTTCGCCCTGATCCCCCGCCGGCTGAGCTGGGCCGGGTCCGCGATCGGCGGCATCCGCGAGACCCAGGAGATGCTCGACTTCTGCGCCGAGCACGGGATCCTGCCGGAGACCGAGCTCATCAGCGCCGACCAGATCAACGAGGCCTACGAGCGCGTCCTGTCCTCGGACGTCCGCTACCGCTTCGTGATCGACGCGGCGACGCTCGCCTAGTACGCGACCACCAACGCGACGGGAGGCGCGGTGCCAGCTGGCACCGCGCCTCCCGTGCGTGCAGCGGTCTGTCCCCACAACGCGAGCCGGTCGTCCGGCTGGCGCAGCTGGCGGGCCGGGCACAGCCGTTCACGCCAGACTCGATGCATGAGCAGCACGGCGGAGGAGGGCCCCGCATCCCTCGTGTCCGTCGCCGGGACGGACACCGACACCGCTGTCGCCGACCTCGCCGGCATGTACGCCGGCCGTGCTTGGCACTCCGGCCGCACCGACGGCGACTACTGGTACCGCTACGTCGGGATCGGCGACGAGCGGATGAGCATCCGACGGTCACAGATGCACGGATCGCTCCGCGGGGACGTCGCCGTCGAGGGCGAGGTCGTCGTCCAGTGGATCGACAGCGGCTCCGCGTCCATCGACGTCGGCCGCGACGAGATCCGCCTGCAGCACGGTGTCCCGACACTGTTCCCGATCGAGCGACGCTTCGACATGGACTACCGCGACTGGGACCAGCGGCTCGTGCACCTCGACCGTGACCTCGTGCTCGACGTCGCGTCGGAGCGGTACCTCGTCGACCGCACGGTCGACTTCGACCGGACGACGCCGCCGACGCCCGCGGCGATCGCCGAGTGGCGCCGAGCGGTCGCGCAGTCCGTGCAGGCACTGCGCACGTCGGGGAACGAGTCGCTCGCCTGGCACGAGGCGCAGCGCGGGGTCGCGTCGGCGCTCCTCGACCTGTACCGGTTCCGCGCCGAGGCGGTCCCGGCGGGATGGGGACAGCACCGCAACGCACGCATCCGGGCGGCCGTCGAGTACCTGCACGCCCACGCGCACGAGCCGTTGACGGTGTCGGACCTCGCACGGGCTTCCGACCTCAGCGTCCGCGGGCTGCAGGAGGCGTTCCAACGCACCCTGGACCGGTCGCCGATGCAGTACCTGCGAGAGGTCCGCCTCCGTCGCGCCCACGAGGACCTCGTGGCCTCCCACGTCGGTCAGGTCTCCGTCGCGGATGTCGCCGCCCGGTGGGGTTTCACGCACATGGGCCGCTTCTCGGGCGAGTACCTGCGTCGGTTCGGGGAGTACCCGAAGCAGACGCTCCGCCGCTAACCGACCTCGTCGCCGGACGGCAGCGCCGTGCACCAGTCCACGGACCCGGCGACGACGCTCGCCTCGAGCGCGCCGGACGCCGCGTCGACGATGCTCACGAGCACACCGCCGGCCGACTTCGTCGCCACGGCGACGAACTGCCCGTTCGGGGACGGGCAGACGGCCGTGACGCTCGCGTCGTCGGGGACGGAGACGGGCAGCCTGGAGGCGCGGCTCCCCTCCACGCGCACGATGCGTTGCGCGAGTGTCCCGTCGGCACGCACGTCGCCCACCACGCGCAGGTAGCCGTCGTCGGTGAGCGGGGCGATCCGGCCGAGGTACGCCGCGTCGGTGCTGCCGGCCGGCGCCCGCAGCGCGGTGCGCTTCCCGTCCGTCAGGTCGAGGCGGACGATCCCCGTGCCGGTCTCGACCACCGCCGTGGTGCCGGTGCCGACGAAGCCGTGCAGGTACGTGGCGCTCCCCAGCCGGACGGGGTCGGTCCGCCCGCTCATGTCGACGAGCACGAGGTCGTCGCTGCCGGTGCGGACGAGGGCGCTCTCCGTGCGGGGCACGTAGGCCCACTGCCCGACGCTCATCGGGACCGCCCCCGTGCTCGGCTTCCCGCTCGCGTCGATCGCGGTCGGCAGGTGGGTGCCGGTCATGTCGACGACGTAGAGCCCGACGTTGCGCGACTGACCGGTGGACGTGTCGGCGTACTCGAAGCCGAACGAGGCGCCGTCGTCGGCGGCGTGCAGGGCCGTGACACGTCCCTCGGCGGTCGGGAGCGTCAGGTGCTCGACCGGGAGGTCCTCGTCCTGCACCCCGCCGGCGAGCGGCACGATGTCGACCGACGACCCGGCGTCCGTGCCGCTCACCACGACGAGCGACCGGCCGAGGCGGACGTACTCCGAGATGCCGGCGCCCTCGTACACGGTGGTCGCTCCCCCGGCGTCGAGGGACCGGCGGACGATGCGGTCCTTCCCGCCGGCGCCACCCGGGACCAGCGCGAGCACGTCCGTGGTGCCCGTGCGGATCGAGGTGCGGAGGTCGGCGGTCGCGCGCTGCCCCGGCGCCCGGACGCCCGCGACCGAGATCTCGTACGAGCGGTCGTAGGCCAGGGGTCCGGTGAACTCGACCGCGATGGTGTTGCCGCTCGACGTCACGGTGTGCGCCGCTGCCGGACTGACCCGGACGTCCTGCGCCGACACGCGCTCGATCGCCTGGTTCGCGGTGAGGATCACGCGCTGTGCCGGTCGGGACACCAGGCCGGAGGCGTCGTACGACACGTCGCGCAGCCGTGGGCCCTGCTGCGACCCGACGACCGCGGCCGCGGTGCCGACGACGACGAACACCAGCACGGTCGCGACGAGTCGACGGCGGAAGCGGTTCCGGGGGCGTTCTCGCAGCTCAGTACTCATACGGGTCCTCGGGCTGCTCGACGCCCCGCACCGTGGCGGCGCGGATGACGATGCGGGCGTCGGCGGACTGGTCCGGGTTGGCGGCGAGCGCTCCGCGGACCCGGACCCATGCACCCTGGGCCGGGACCGTCCCGTCGGTGTCGACCCCGATCCCGACGGGTTGGGCGTCCACCGCGCAGCAGCTGATCACGAACCGGGTGAGGGTGAAGGAACCGTCCGCGCCCGGGACGACGAAGCCCGTCAGGTCGACCCGCTTGCCGACGAGCGACGTGGTGTCGGTCGTCTGCCGGATGAG
This sequence comes from Curtobacterium sp. SORGH_AS_0776, assembly GCF_031453355.1. NCBI lineage: Bacteria > Bacillati > Actinomycetota > Actinomycetes > Micrococcales > Microbacteriaceae > Curtobacterium > Curtobacterium sp. SORGH_AS_0776. Next base: position 1,151,908 of record NZ_JAVIYU010000001.1, on the reverse strand, counting down.
GGCGGCCCAGTCCTTGACGCCGTACTCGGAGGTGTCGACCGAGGTGCTGCCGAGCAGGGACACCGCGGCCTGGGACCCGGTGGCGTTCGACAGGGTCGCCGAGTCGACGCTCCGCTGCTGTGCCGTGCGTGCGGACAGCGTCGTCGGGGGCAGGACCAGCATGGCGGCGGTGACCCCGACGGTGACGAGGGCGGCCACGCCGCTGAGGACGATCCGTGTGCGCCGAGCCGCGCCTCCTGGGCGGTGGTCGTGCCCCTCGTCGTGATCGTGCCCGTGTCCGCGCGCGGTCACCACCAGGCCGGCGATCGACGCGGGCACCGCGACGGCCGCGAGCACGACCGTGAAGACCGAGTAGCGCGGGTTGATGTACAGGTCGAGGTGTCCGGCGAGGGCGAGCCACAGCGTGCACAGCGCCACCGCGAGCACGGACCCGAGGCCGAGGGACGACGACAGGCGGGACTCAGACGAGGACATTCATCACCAACCCGACGGTCGCGGCGAACAGGACGCAGACGACGGCGAGCAGCACCAGGAAGCGCGCACGGAACGTCGTCCGGAGCAGGGCGATCATCTTCACGTCGATGATCGGCCCGATGATGAGGAACGCGGTGATCGACCCGGGGAGGAACGTCGACGCGAAGGACAGCGCGAAGAAGGCGTCGACGTTCGAGCACAGGGAGACCGTCATCGCGAGGAGCATCATCGCCGCGACGGAGAGCACCGGGTTCGCGCCGATCGACACGAGCGTGGACCGGGGCACGGCGACCTGGATCGCTGCGGCGAGCCCGGCGCCGACGAACAGCGCGGGCATCATCGTCGCGGTCTCGCCGCCGAACTGCGCAGCGCTGTCCCGCCAGCGGTTCCGGGACCGAGGGGCGCCGACAGCCGCTCGGCAGCGGGCCTCGAACGCGGGCAGCAGCAGCTCGGTCGGACGACGGTGCGCGGCGACGATCCAGCCGACGAGGTTCGCGATGACGAAGCCGCCGACGATGCGCACGGGCAGGATCCAGCCGGACCACCCGAACGCCTGGGCGGTGCTGATGATCACGAGCGGGTTGAGGATCGGGGCGGCGACGAGGAAGGTGACGGCCTCGGCGGGCGTGAAGCCGCGCATCATGAGGCCGCGGGCGAGGGGCACGTTCCCGCACTCGCACACCGGGAAGAGCATGCCGATCAGGGAGATCACGGCCCGCCGCGGGATCGGCCGCTGCGGCAGGACCTTCTCGAGCGCGCCGACGGGGACCCACACCTCGACGACGATGGACAGCAGGATGCCGAGCACCACGAACGGCAGGGACTCGACGACGACGCTGATCGCGAGCGTGAGGAAGTCCTGCACGACGTCGGGCAGACCGGCGGTGCCGACGGCCGGCGAGAGCAGGCGGATCCCGAGGAGCACGGCGACGGCGAGCAGCACCAGCCCGGGGCCGGTGAGGCTCCGGGAGCGGGACGCGGCGGTGGGGCGCTGCTGCGGCGGCGTGGTCGTCGTCACCGGGCAAGGATAGGCCGCTCGCGCGCTCCTACGGTGAGCGCCGCGCGAGCCCGTCGAGGTGCCGGTCGAGCACGTCGATCGCCCAGTCGCCGGACTCCCCCGGGGCGAGCCGCACGAGGTGCATCGCGAGCCCGTCGATCAGCGCGTGCAGCCGGCGGGCCTCGTACTCGCGGTCGGCCGCCGGGACGCCCACGAGCTCGAGCACCTCCTCGCTCCACTCCCGCATCTCGACCACGACCAGGTCGAGCGCCGGCCGCAGTTCGGCGTCCGTGAGGGCCGCGTTCGCGAGCGCCAGGTACACCTCGAGCTCGATGACCCGCTCGTCGTCGAGGGGCAGCAGCTCGAGCAGGAGCTGGTGCGCGCGCTCGCGGGTCGGCAGCCCGTCGGGGATCGCGGCGATCCGTTCCCGGGTGCGGTCGAACACGAGCGTGATGGTGTGCTCGCGCAGGCTCGACTGCGTCGGGAAGACGTAGCGGACGGTGCTCGGCGGCAGCCCGGCCTCGGCCGCGACGTTCCGCACGCTCAACGCGCCGAGGCCGTCACGGGCGAGGACCCGCCACGCCGCCTCGGACACGGAGCGACGTCGTTCCTCGATGTCGATGCTCCTGGCCACGGGCCAATACTCGCACAGTCGTACGAGTTCGTGCTACCGTGGAGTTCGCTGTCGCACAGTCGTGCGACTTGCGGATCGAGATCGAAGGGAGACCGTCGTGGCGTGGACAGTCCTCGTCCTGTCGGGCGTGCTCGAGGCAGTGTGGGCCACTGCACTGAGCGCATCGAACGGCTTCAAGAAGGTCGTGCCGACGATCGTGTTCGTCGTCGGCATGGCACTCAGCATGGTGGGCCTGGCGTTCGCCATGAAGGAGATCCCGGTCGGCACCGCCTACGCGGTCTGGGTCGGCATCGGCGCATCGCTCACCGTGATCGTCGCGATCCTCCGCAGGCAGGAGGCCGCGTCCGTCGCCCGGGTCGCCCTCGTGCTCGGGCTCGTCGCCTGCGTCGTCGGCCTGAAGGTGGTGAGCTGAGGTGCCGTGGATCGTCCTGTTCGTCAGCGCCGCGCTCGAGACCGTGTGGGCCACCGCCCTCGGTGCGAGCGACGGCTTCACCGAGCCCCGTCCGACGATCGTCTTCGCGATCACCATCGTGGTGAGCCTCGGGGCCTTCGGGTACGTGCTCAAGCACATCCCGATCAGCACCGCCTACGCGGTGTGGACGGGGACCGGAGCGGCCCTCACGGTCCTCTGGGGCATGGCCACCGGCGCGGAGCCCGTGACCGCACTCCGCCTGCTGCTCATCGCCGGGATCGTCGGGTGCGTGGTCGGCCTGAAGCTCGTCCCGGCCCGCCCGGCCCACGCCGCTACCAACCCGCGAGGCTCGGCCCCGCGGACACTTCCGCGCGAGGAACGCGCGAGTTCTGTCCGGTAGCCCGAGACTCGCGACGGCGAGGTGGGTGGCGACCCGAGACGGACTGGAGGCGCGGTGCCAGCTGGCACCGCGCCTCTAGTCCGTCAAGCGGTCACGCGATCAGACGGACGCACCCGTCCACTCGTCCTCGGCGGCGACGTGGTCGCTGCCCAGGGTGCCGGCGGCCATCGCCGCGGCCACGCGGTCGGCGTGCGACGGCGGGTTCGAGGGGACACCTTCCGGGCGACCCTCCTCGTTGATCTTCCGCAGCTCGGGGACGATGTCCTCGGCCAGGATGTCGATCTGCTCGAGCACCGTCTTGAGCGGCAGCCCGGCGTGGTCGACGAGGAACAGCTGGCGCTGGTAGTGCCCGACGTGGTCCTTCATGGCGGCGTACCGGTCGATCACCTGCTGCGGCGAACCGACCGTGAGCGGGGTCTGCTCGGTGAAGTCCTCCATCGAGGGGCCGTGCCCGTAGACCGGGGCGTTGTCGAAGTACGGGCGGAACTCGTCGATGGCGTCCTGCGAGTTCTTCCGCGCGAAGAACTGGCCACCGAGCCCCACGATCGCCTGGTCGGCGCGGCCGTGCCCGTAGTGCTCGAAGCGCTGGCGGTACAGGCCCACCATCTGCTCGGTGTGCTGGATCGGCCAGAAGATGTTGTTGTGGAGGAATCCGTCACCGTAGTAGGCGGCCTGCTCCGCGATCTCCGGCGTGCGGATCGACCCGTGCCACACGAAGGGCGCGACGCCGTCGAGCGGACGCGGGGTCGAGGTGAAGCCCTGCAGCGGCGTGCGGAACTTGCCCTGCCAGTTGACGACGTCGTTCTCCCAGAGCTGGCGGACGAGCGCGTAGTTCTCGATCGCGAGGTTGACGCCCTGGCGGATGTCCTGCCCGAACCACGGGTAGACCGGCCCGGTGTTGCCGCGGCCCATCATGAGGTCCATGCGGCCGTCGGAGATGACCTGGAGCATCGCGTACTCCTCGGCGATGCGCACCGGGTCGTTCGTGGTGATGAGGGTCGTCGACGTCGAGAGCGTGATGTGCTTCGTGCGTCCGGCGAGGTAGCCGAGCATCGTCGTCGGGCTCGAGGCGACGAACGGCGGGTTGTGGTGCTCACCGGTGGCGAAGACGTCGAGTCCGGCCTGGTCGGCGTGCTCGGCGATCGTCAGGATGTCGCGGACCCGCTGGGTGTCGTCGGGGGTCCGGCCGGTGACCGGGTCGGTCGTGACGTCACTGACCGTGAAGATGCCGAACTGCATGATGCGCCGCCTTCCGCGGAGTCCCTCCGCCTGCGATTTCGATGCGTTTGCATCGACTTGCTCGGTACAACGTAGCGCAGGCCGAGGCATTCCCGCCAGCGGCGACTACGCGGCGTCGTCGTCCAGCACGCGGTTCCGCAGCACCTTCGACTCCCGCCACAGCATGTACGCGCCGGTCCACACGAACATGATCGCCACCAGCGCCAGGCAGGGGAAGAGGAAGACGAAGTCGAGCGTGGTCCCGATCGGCGGGGCGCCGGGCATCGCCGACCGGAGCGCCGGGAACGACAGCAGCGTGGCGCTCAGCCAGATCACGTTCGCGAACTCGAGCTTCCGCCGGAGGATCGCGCTGCCGATCGTCACGACGGCCATCAGCGTCGTGAACAGGATCGCCATGATGTAGAACGACACGATCACGACGCTCAGGGTGTCCCGGTGCCCGTCGATCTGCATCGGGACGAGGGTGCGGTCGCTCTGCACCTCGGCGGCGCTCCGTTCGGCGTTCATCACCCACGGCCGGGCGGAGTTCGACATGTCGACCTCGAAGGGCACGGCGTCCCCGGAGTCGTCGTCCTGCACGCTCAGCTGGAAGTTCGCGAACGGCTGGTCGAAGGGATACGAGGTGTCGCCGCGGTCGAGCGTCAACGTCAACGAGGTCGCGTCCACCACCGACTGACCCGGGAACGTCACGACGCTCGTCGTCACCCCGCCGCTCGAGACCTCGATGCGGAGCGGCTGCGAGATCTCGCCGGCCTTCTCGCCCTCGAACGAGCCGTGCGGGATCGGCAGGACGTTCGCCTGCATCACCCGGTTCGAGAGGTCGACGTCCTGCACGCTCATCCGCAGGGTCATGTAGTCGCCGGACTGGCTGTTCGACCCGCTCACCGGGACGGCGGTCGTCGTCTTGAGCGCTCCGGAGAGGCCGATAACGACGTAGTAGACGGCCAGGAGGGCCACCGCCACGAGCAGGATGACCGGCGCGGGGTTCCTGCGGGTGCGCTTCGCGGTCGGAGCGCCGGGAGCGCCGGGTGCGTCGGTCGGGGCGTCGGTCGTGTGGGTCATCGGTTGCTCCCGGACGGTGGGTCGGTGGCGGGTCGGCTCGGGTCGGTTGCGGGGCCGGTCGGACCGCTCGGTGCGGCGCTCGGACCGCTCGGTGCGGCGGTCGGACTGGAGGCGCGGTTCCCGTCCGACGGACCGGACCCGGTCGGCGAGGCGGTCGCCGCTGCGGCGGGGCCGCTCGTGGCCCGCCGGCCGACGACGGTCGCGGCGAGCGCGAAGAGCAGCATCGCGAGGAGCGGCACCATCGCGCCGGGGAACTCCGTCGCGTTGAAGGTCGTGATCTGGTCGGCCAGCTGCGACGCCTCGGTCTCGCCCTTCGCGACGGCCGTGGTCACCGTCATCGCGTTGGACTGCGACGCCCGGTTCGACGCGAGCGAGATCTGCTGGACGGCGGTGTCCGGCGCGTTCACCGGGTCGGCGTACACCCGGACGTCGACGTCCGCCTGCTGCCCGGGGTCGAGCGGGATCATGCACGAGAACGAGCTCGTGGCGACGGTGCAGTCGAGCGGGGAGTCGTCGACCTCGACGTTCACGTTCCGGTAGACCATGCCGGTGGTGATCCGGGCCTCGAACGTGATCGCGACGGTCGCCCCGGAGGCGTTCGGGCCCAGCGTGCCCCGCATGTCGGCTGCGGTGCCGGGCACGATGCGCTGCGTGCCGAAGCGGAGGTCCATCGCGAGCGGACCGTCGTCCGTACCGCCGGTGCCGCTGCCGCCCCCGCTGCCGTTGCCGTTGCCGGCGCCGGCGTTCTCCCCCGGCGCGGGCGGTGTGCTCGAGGGCGGCGACGACGGGCCGGTGCTGCCGCCCACGTCTCCCGACCCGACCCCCTGGCCGGCGCCGGAACCGCTCCCGGCTCCTGTGCTCGGACTGCCGGGTGTGCTCGGCGCGGTCGGCGCGGTCCCGCCACCGGCGCCGCCAGGCCCGCCCGTGGAACCGCCGCCGGTGCCGGGGAGACCACCCGCGCCTCCTGGAGCGGCCGGTGTCGCGACCGTCACGGTGAAGGCGGTCGACGCGCGCGCGGACTCGACGCCACCGTACGTCTGGCTCGCCGTCAGGGCGACCGCGCCGAGGGCGAATGCGCGCTCCGGCGTGCAGGCGAAGGAGGTGGCCCGCGTCGCGGTGGCCGTGCAGACCACGGTCTCGCCCTGCCGGACGGTCACCACCGCGTTCGGGATCACGCCGCGGCCACGGACCTCGGGTGTGCGGTCCGTCGTCGACGTGCGGTTGCCCGGGGCGGTGATCACCGGCGCTCCGGGAGCGATCGTGCGGACGGTGCTGCCGGACTCGACGGGCGAGACGGCCGCGGTGATGGAGGACGCCCGGGCTGTGATGGTGAACGCCGACGCGGGGACGGTCCCGGACCGGGCGGCGACCGTCAGCCGGAGGACGTGCCGGTCGCCGGGAGCGATCGTGCCGAGGTCGACCCCGGCGGCGAGGCCGGCGCAGTCGATCGTGGCGTCGTCGAGCTCGCACACGGGGACCTGCAGGCCGCCGGTGTCGGCGGTGAGGAGGACGCCTCTCGCCTCGCCCTCGCCGGTGTTGGCCAGTGTGACCGTCCGGATCGCCGGGAAGCCCGCGTAGAGCTGCGTCGCACCGGCCTGGGTCACGCTGAGGCCGGCCGGCGCCAGGACGGTGAACGTGCTCGTCACCGCCGGGGAGACCTGCCCGAAGCGGTCCGTCTGCGTCGCGCTGATGGTGTGCTCTCCGACCGCGAGCGGCTCGGTCGGCGTGCACGACCAGTCCGGGGTCGTCGCCGGGTCGACCGTGCACAGCGGCTCGCCGTCGATCGTGGCCGCGAGGGTCGTTCCCGTCGTGTCCGCCGCACCGGCCACCTTCGTGCCGGTGATCGTCGGCTGCGTCGCGATCGACTCGTCGCCCGCGGGCGGGGCGGTGATGGTGGGGGCAGCGGGGGCCGGGGGCGCGACGACCGTGATCGAGTAGGGCGCGGCTGCCTCGAACGGGCTGATCTCGGACGAACCGGCGACGGTCCCGAGCGGCGAAGCCGGATCGATCGTCATCGTGATGGCGACCTGGTTGCCGGTGCCCCACGTGCTGGCGCCGCACGCCGCCTGCGTCCCGCCGTTCGTGGGCACGCAGGTGAACTGTCCGAGCCCGGGTGCGGGGACCGACTGCGCAGCCGTGATCGTCGTGTTGGGCGGCGCGGTGATCGTCCAGGTCCCGGTGCCGGCGGACTGGTTCTGCACGATCGCCGTGGCGGTACCACCGGGTGTTCCTTCGTCGGCCGGCCCGTTCGGGACCTGGACCATGGCGGATGCGGAGGTCGCGGGGACGAGCACCCCGGTGGCGACGAGGAGCGCCCCGAGGGCAGCGGCCACGGTGCCACGGACCCGACGTGCCCGCGTCGGGGTGTGCTCCACCCGCATGTGTTCCCCGTCCACGGCGGCTCCCGAGGCCGGCGTGTGGACGACGCTAGTCGGACAACGGCCGTCCGGTCCGGAGGCGTTACAGGCCTGTAACCCTTACGGATGCGATGGCTACCGGCCGGGGATCGCCTCGGAGTCCGTCCGCGCCGCGTGGTGCATGCCGTCGGCGATCCACACGATCGTCACGACGGCCAGCACGCTCGCGCTCGACGCCATCCGGCCCGCGACGAGGATCGCACCGTGGTCGTGTGCCCCGCCCGAGATGCCGTACACGAGCGCCGCGACACCGACCAGGAACGTCACCCCGGTGGCGACGAGGAGGACCCAGGTTCACCAACCGACGCGGACCACGGTGTCCGTCGCGGTCGCCGCGCGCGCCACGGTCGACCCGTGGTCCGAACGCCCGGACGGCCCCGACCCAGAAGAGTGCGATCGCGCACGCGCCGATGATGTCGCTGACCCGGTGCCAGCCGTAGACCACGGTCTGGTTCGCGACGAAGACCGCGTAGGCGGCGCCGACGATCACGACGAGCGGGCGGAACCGACGCGGCGTGACCATGAGCACGGCGAACAGGGCGGCGAGGGCGATCGTGGCGTGACCGGACGGGAACGAGTTCGGCGTGGTCGACTGGGCGATCTCCGGGCGCTCGGCGATACGCTTGACGAGCGTCGAGGTGGCCGCCGAAGCGAGCACGACGACACCGGCTCCGAGCCCCACTGCGAGCCGGCGCCGAGCGAGCGCGACGGCGGCGATCACGACCACGAGCAACAGGATCACCGGTACCGAGATGACGTTCAGGGCAGTGTCCGACGAGAACAGGTCGGATTCCCGGACCCCGCCGAGTGCGGCGTCCTCGACCCGCTGCCCCACCGGCGTCAGCACCGCCACCGCGTAGACGAGAGGCACGATCACGAACCCCAGAGCCGACAACAGTCCCCACCGCAACCGCCGTGAGACGCTCGGTCCACGCGACTCGGGTGCGCTGCGTTCGGGCGTTCGGGTCACCGGGCTGGTCCTCCTCGGGGTGCTGGTCGTCGGTGTCGTCGCACGCCTGTTCACGCGCGTGCGATTCGGACGGTCGGGGTCCGACACGATACCGTTGGGACGCCGGTCGGAGCCTGGGAACCGCGGGACAGCGACCTTCGGATCCGGCAACGCACCGACCGGCCGCGCGCGGGCGAACGCACCGGCGCGCATCGCCGGACCGACGTACACGGCGTCGGCTGCGTACGAGGAGGAAACCGAAGTGGCCATCAAGGAACCGAGCATCACCGCTTCCCCGAACCGCGGTCTCGCGCTCACCGTGGGCGCGCTGCTCCTCATCTGGGGCATCCTCGGGTTCTTCTTCGCCGCCGACGGCGACCCCGGCTTCTTCAGCCGCAAGGGCGGCATGCTCTGGAACGCGTTCGGCGTCAACCCGCCGCTGGCACTGCTGTGGGTCCTGCTCGCGGCCGTGCTGCTCATCGTCGGGCTCGGCAACACGATCGGGTCGCGGAACGCGAACGTCCTCGTGGGCGCCGTCCTCGTCGTGCTCGCGGTCTACGGCTTCGTGTTCGTGAACACCTCGGCGAACGTGTTCGCGCTCAACACGACCGACAACGTCTTCCACGCGATCGTCGGTGTCATCCTGCTCCTCACGGCGTTCGGCGCCGACAAGGAGAACCTCCGCGCGCTGCGTGCGGACACCGCTCGCGCCTGATCCCGCGCATCCCCGACGCCCCGCCCGCCCTTCGTGGCCGGCGGGGCGTCGTGCGTCCGGGCCGTCGCACGCCCGGCCCGCCGCCCGCCCGCGCGCCCGCGCCGCCGCGCGCCCGCGCCGCCGCGCGCCCGCGCCGCCGCGCGCCCGGGCCGTCGCACGTCCGGGCCGTCGCGCGCCTGGGCCGTCGCGCGGGGGCGGGTCAGTCGCCGTCGTCGGCGTCCGGGGCGGGAGCGGGAGCCGCCTCGAGCTCCGTCGCCACCACCCGCGGCGCCTCGGACATGAACCGCCGGACGTCGAGGTCAACGATGATGTCCTGCGGCCGCAGCGGACGCGTGAGGTACAGCCCCTCGAGCGAGGTCAGCCGTGACAGCGCCACGTACGTCTGCCCGGCGCTGAACACCCGGTTGCCGAGGTCGACCACCGCCCGGTCGTAGGTGCTGCCCTGCGACTTGTGGATCGTCACCGCCCAGGCGAGCCGGAGCGGGAACTGCTGGAACTCGCCGACGGTGTCCTTCTTGAGTTCCTTCTTGTCGGCGTCGTAGGAGTACTTGAACTTCTCCCACACCGACGGCTGGACCTCGAACGACTCCCCGTCGACGTCCACCCACACGGTGTCGCGGATCGTCTGCACGACCCCGAGGGTGCCGTTCACCCAGCGCTGGTCGGGGTCGTTGCGCAGGAACATCACGTGCGCGCCGGGCTTCAGCTCGAGGGCTTCGTCCGCCGGGAAGTTCCGTCCGCCGAAGTCGCCGTTGACGTCGGCCCGTGCGGTCCGCACCTTGCCGGGCAGCCGGTCGAGCGCGGCCTTGTTGATGCGCGCCACGGTGTCGTTCCGGGTCGCCAGCGTGATCGCGTCGTCCGGCGCGGGTCGGGCGCCCACCGCGTTGAGCTGCCCGGCGACGTCGGCCGTCACGCGCCCGTGCCGCACGGCCGTCAGCATCGCGGCGAAGGCGTCGTCGCGCTGCCGGTGGACGGTCGCGAGCTCGACGATGTTGAGCTCCGCCTCGAGCCAGACCTTGGCGTCGAAGAACCACATCGAGCGGTAGTGGTCGGTGAAGTACGCGCGCTCGTCCCCGTCGCCCGGCACCGGCGGCAGCTGGTACGGGTCGCCGAACATGACCACCTGCACGCCGCCGAACGCCTCGAACTGACGCCCGCGGGCCTTGCGCAGCGAGCGGTCCATGGCGTCGAGGAGGTCGGCGTTCACCATCGAGACCTCGTCGATCACGAGGGTGTCGATCGTGTTGAGGAGCTTGCGGGTGTCCGGCCCCTGCCGGAGTTCGGCGTCGGCGATGAGCCCGATCGGCAGGCGGAAGAGCGAGTGGATCGTCTGCCCACCGACGTTCAGCGCCGCGACACCGGTCGGCGCGCAGATCACGACCTGCTTCTCGGTGTTCCACGACAGGTGGTTCAGGAGCGTCGACTTGCCCGTCCCCGCACGCCCGGTGATGAACACGTGGTCGCGGGTGTGCTCGATGTACTCGAAGACGGCCCGCTGCTCGGCACTGAGCTCGACGCTCATCGGGTCGCCACCCGGTCGTCGCTGCGCGGTCCGTCGACGGCGGGCTCCGCCACGGCACGGCGCACCCGGACCAGCACCACCACGACGACGGTCACGACGACGGCGACACCGGCGACCACGAGCAGCGCGCCCGCGCGGGCCTGGTCGACGAGCGGATCCGGTCCCCACGTCCGGCCCATCGCACCGAACCACGACGCCTGCAGGAGCCCGAGCGGCCCGCGCATCGCGATGCCGAGCGACACCAGACCGGCCGCGACGACGACCGCCCCGGCGATCCGGACGAGCGCCGCGGGCATCGAAGCGCGCCGGGCGCCGACCGCGATCGGCGTGAGCAGGGTGGGGACGGCGAGGAGCCCGACGAGCAGGAACCCGACGTCGATCACGGTGCGGCCCGTCGAGTCGCTGACCGACCACCGGAGTGCGTCGGTCACGAAGAACGCCCACCACGCCGCCGCCAGGAACAGGAACGCCGGGAACGGCTGCACGAGGTACCGCACCGCCTGGTTGTCGACCAGGAGGCCCGTCCACTCGCGGACACCGGTGCTGCCGTCGTCGCGGGGGTGCACGGCGGCACGGATGAGCTGCACGGGTGCCGACGCCCAGACGAGCGCCGGCACGACGAGCCCGAGGAGCACGTGCGACCCGACGTTGGCGGACACGAGGAAGCGGTCGTAGGTGTGCAGCGAGCCCGAGGTCGCGACGACGAGCGAGACGATCGCGATGCCGGCGGCGACCGTCCGGCGCACGGGCCAGCGCACACCGGCGCGACGCAGGCGGACGATGCCGGCGGTGTAGGTCGCTGCGAGCAGGACAGCGGCCATCAGCCAGAACAGGTCGATGTTCCACGCCGTCAGCCATCCCCAGGCACCCGGAGCGTGCGGCAGGGCGTCGTCGGTCAGCAACTCGGCCGGCGACGGGTTCGTGGTCTTGCTCAGCGCGACCTGGTCGACGGGGGTCGCGGTGCGGCCGAGTGCCGCGGCGAACCCGCTGGCGACGCCCATCACGGCGAGCTCCGCCACGACGAGGAACCAGAACGGACGACGGCGCCCGGGGGCGGTGCCGAGCGCACGGATCGCCCGTCGACGCTGCACGACCCCGAGCACACCCATCGCGACGATGGCCGCGATCTTCACGAGCACCAGGACGCCGTACGCGGTGAAGAGGTTCGAGAGCGCCCCGACCCGGATCTGCGCCGAGGCCACACCGGACACGGCGACGAGCACGAAGCACCCGAGCGCGATGCTCGAGTACCGCCCGACGACGACGGCCAGGCGGTCGCCGTCGATCACCGGGCGCAACAGCACGAGCATCACGAGTCCGCCGACCCAGAGCGCGGCGCCGACGAGGTGCAGCCCGAGTGCGGTGACGGCCGCGTCGTGGCTCGCCGTGCCCGCGGCGTGCCCCTGCTGGGCGAGCGGGACGAGCCCGATCATCGCGACCCCGGCGGTCAGGGCGACCATCCCGCGGGAGCGCACGGCGAAGCACAGCACCGTGACGGCCGCGGCGACGAGGACGGTGACGAGCCACGCGAGGCCGAGGTCCGTCCCCGTGAGGAACACCCCCATCGACTGCCCGAACTGCTCGTCGATGCTGATCCTCGAGCCGGCGACGCTGAGGAAGGTGAAGAACGTCGTCACGGCCGACGACACGGTCCAGACACCCGCCGCACCGGCGGCCACGTCGATCGCGCGGTTCCACTCGGGCGCGGTGCGGGACAGCCCGACGGTCGCGAGTGCGAGACCACCGATCGCGGCCGCGGCGGAGAGGTCGACCACCAGTCGGGCGATCGGCAAGCCGAACCGGACGACGGCGCCGGGGTCGGCGATGAGCGCGGCGTTCGCTCCGCCCCCGATGACGAGGGCGACGAGGAGTGACACGAACCCGACGAGCAGCAGCACGGCGGGGCCGGCGATGCGCGCGATCCGATTCACCCGTCAAGCCTAGGCGCTGCCCCACCCGGCCACGGAATCGAGCGGGGCGACCTGTGGAGGGCGATCCGCGCCTCCTGGATGTGGAGGGCCGACCACGGACCCATCGCGGGCCGGGAACGACGAAAGGGACGGCCGAAGCCGTCCCTTTCGTGGCGCGGGAGCAGTCTTACTTGACGGCAGCCTTGAGCTTCGAGCCGGCGCTGACCTTGACCGAGTCGCTCGCGGCGATCTCGATGGCCTCGCCGGTCTGCGGGTTGCGGCCGGTGCGGGCGGCACGGTGGGTCTTCTCGAAGGCGATCCAACCGGGGATCGTGACCTTGGTGCCGTCGGCGACCGAGCCGGAGACGACGGAGAAGAGCGCGTCGACGACGCCGTTGACGGTGGCCTGGCTCTGGCCGGACTCAGCGGCGACGGCAGCGACGAGCTCGGTGCGGTTCAGGGACTTGTCAGCCATGGATGTCCTCCTCGGACTTCTTGCAGTATCGGTCGGACGACTTCTCGTCCGGCGCCCGGAGCGGGTGCTCCGTGCCACGGTGCCGGTGGGCGCGAGACCCTGCGGAACCGGAGTCGAACGTACCAGCCACCAGGGACGAAACCTGCCGACTCGCCCGGATTTCCGGGGTTGTCGGGGTACTGGAGGGGCGGAAGTGACCGATGTGACGAGGATGTCCCCCGAAACGGCCCGGGAACGGCGAACGCCCCGCCACCACTGGGGTGACGGGGCGTCCGCGGAAGCTGGTGCTTACCAGGAGCTCTTCGTGATGCCCGGCAGCTCGCCACGGTGGGCCATGTCGCGGAAGCGGACACGGCTGATGCCGAACTCACCGAGGTGGCCACGGGGGCGACCGTCGATGGCGTCGCGGTTGCGGTAGCGGACCGGCGACGCGTCGCGCGGGAGCTTCTGCAGGCCGACGCGGGCGGCCTCACGCGACTCGTCGGAGCCGTTCGGGTCCACGAGGGCCTTCTTCAGCTCGAGACGACGCTCGGCGTAGCGCGCGATGATCTCGGCGCGCTGGTTGTTCTTCGCGATCTTGCTCTTCTTCGCCATGCTTAGCGCTCCTCACGGAAGTCGACGTGCTTGCGGATCACCGGGTCGTACTTCTTGAGCACGAGGCGGTCCGGGTTGTTGCGACGGTTCTTCTTGGTCACGTAGGTGAACCCGGTGCCCGCCGTGGAGCGGAGCTTGATGATCGGACGAACGTCCTGACCCTTCTTGGCCATCAGATCTTCTCCCCACGGGCGAGGAGATCCTTGACGACGGACTCGATGCCGCGTGCGTCGATCACCTTGATGCCCTTCGCGCTGAGCGTGAGCGTGACGTTACGACGAAGCGAGGGCACGTAGTACGTCTTCTTCTGCACGTTCGGGTCGAAGCGACGCTTCGTCCGGCGGTGCGAGTGCGAGATGTTGTGTCCGAAGCCGGGGGTGGCTCCGGTCACCTGGCACACTGCTGCCATGGTTTCCTCCTGAGGTACCGTGCGACCGGACGGCCGCACCCAAGGTCACTTGCCTGGCGCGCACGCGCTGCGTCACCGAGCGACGGAGCGAGGGGGTTGTGCGCACCGCCCAGGCCCGCGATCCCTGTCGAAGGGGCCGTGGACACCGCGCGACCGCGGCGTACGCGACGGTCGGAGGGCTTGGAACAACTGGGCTCGCCGCGCGGACGCGGCGAACCAAGGGTCAAGCGTACGCGACGACCGGGCGTGTCGCAAACTGCCGCAGCTGCGTGGGTCGCTCTGGAGGCGCGCCCCGCGCTACGGCGCCTCGGCCGGCCTCGGCGCCAGCGCCTGCACCATGAGCTCGCCGAGCTCCCGCGGCGCCGTGAACATCGGCCAGTGCCCCGTCTCGAGCCCGAGGATCGCGAGCTCCTCCGTCGCCACGAGCTCCGCTGCCCAGGCCTGGTGGTCGGCCACCATCGTCGCGAGGTCCGCCGCCGGGATCTCGCACGTGATCACCGTCGCCGGGATCGTGTGCCGCGCGCCGTCGGCGTAGTGGAACCGGTCGGACGGCACCGCAGCGGGCTCCGGGATCGCGCGGTGCTCGAACTCCGACCGCAGTGCCGGTGTCATCCCCCGCACGGTCGCCGGTTCCCACACGTCCCACGGGGGCAGCGGCACGACACCGTCCACCACGGGCAGCTCGTCGTTGACGCAGCCGCCCTCGGGCCCCGGGAAGGTGTCGACGTAGAGCAGGTGCGCGACGAGCGAGGGCCGCTGGTCGGCCGCCATGTACGCGATCGGGCCCGCGCCGGAGTGTCCCGCCAGCACCACGGGCTCCTCCGGCGTCGCGACGTCGTCGAGCTTCTCGACCAGGGCGGCCACCTGCTGGTCGAGCGTGTCGCCGTCGCGGGTGACCGCCTCGACCGAGTGGCCCGCGGCTCGCAGCACCGGGGCCACCTCGTCCCAGGCGCTCGCGTCGAGCCAGAAGCCGGGCACCAGGATCACGTGCATGACGCGGAGACTACGCGCCGGTGCGCGCGGCCGTGCAGGACGCGCACTCCCCGAAGATGTCGACCACGTGGCTGGCGTTCGTGAACCCGTTCGCCGCCGCGACCTCCTGCGCCCACCGCTCCACCGGGTCCGCCTCGATCTCGACCGTGCGGCCGCAGTTCCGGCAGATCAGGTGGTGGTGGTGCGCGTCGGTCGTGCACGCGCGGTACAGCGACTCGCCGTCCTGCTGCAGCGAGTCGGCGTCGCCCTCGGTCGCCAGGTCGGAGAGCGCCCGGTAGACGGTCGCGAGTCCGATCGTGGAGCCGTCGTCCCGCAGGTGCTGGTGCAACGCCTGCGCGCTGACGAACCCCTCGGTGCTGGACAACGCGGTGCGCACCGCTTCGCGCTGCCACGTGTTCCGCTTCGGCTTCTGCACGGCGTTCATGCGGTCGCTCCTTCCTTCCGGCCGGCGGCGGACCGGTGGTCCGCATCGTCGGCCTGGAGGCGCGGTGCGCCTCCGTCACGCTGGTCACGGCGCACGATCCGGTCGCGTCCGCGCTTGTCCTTGCGTCCGCCGACGATCCGGCAGACCACCCAGATCACGAACGAGATCGTCGTGACGTACGGGCTGATGGGGAGCCCCCCGCCGAGGGCGAGCAGGATGCCGCCGACGACCGAGACGACGGCGAACACCGTCGACAGGACCGGGACGACGACCGGGTGGGAGCTGAGGCGCAGGGCAGCGGCCGCGGGGGTGACGAGCAGCGAGAGCACGAGCAGCGCGCCGACGATCTGCACCGACACCGCGGTCGCGAGTCCGAGCACGAGCATGAACACGAGCGCCAGCGTCCGGACCGGCACCCCGGCGGCCGCGGCCACGTCGGGGTCGACCGACGAGAACATCAGCGGGCGCCAGATCACGAGCAGCGTCACGACGACGATCGCCGCGACGACGACGAGGAACGTCAGCTGGGGGTTGTCGACCGAGACGATCTGCCCGGTGAGCAGGCCGAACTTGTTCGCGGCACGGCCCTTGTAGAGCGCGAGGCAGAGGATGCCGAGGCCGAGGCCGAACGGCATGAGCACGGCGATGATCGAGTTGCGGTCCCGCGCCCTCGACCCGAGCAGCCCGATGAGCAGCGCCGCGATCACCGACCCGACGAGCGACCCGGTCACCACGTTCACCCCGAGCAACAGCGATGCCGAGGCGCCCGCGAACGAGAGCTCCGAGATGCCGTGCACGGCGAAGGGCATGTTCCGGGCGACGACGAACGGCCCGATGAGCCCGCCGACGATGCCGAGCACCGCGCCGGCCCAGATCGAGTTCTGCACGAGCACGACGAGCTCGCCGTAGTCCTGGAAGGAGAAGACCTGCGACCAGATGTCCATCAGATCCGCCCGTCGTCCGGCGTCGCGGCGTTCGGGTCCGCGTCGCAGTGGTGGTCGTGCGCGTCGTTCGCGCCGACGATGACGATCCGCCCCATCGTGCGGACGACGTCGACGGGGGTGCCGTACAGGTCGGAGAGCACGTCCGTGCGGAGGACCTCGTCGGGGGATCCGATCCGGAACCGCCCGCCGGCGATGTAGAGCACCCGGTCGACCACGTCGAGGATCGGGTTCACGTCGTGGGTGACGAACAGCACGGCAGCGTCCTGCTGCCGACGCTGCCGATCGATGAGCTCGGTGACGCCGCGCTGGTGCCGGAGGTCGAGCGAGATGAGCGGCTCGTCGCACAGGAGCAGCGCGGGGTCGGCGGCGATGGCCTGCCCGACGCGGGTGCGCTGCTGCTCGCCGCCGGACAGCTCGGCGACCGGGGCGTCCGCGAACGCGGTGGCCCCGACCTCGTCGAGGATGCGATCGACCCGGGACCGTTCGGCACGGCTCGCGGGCGTGATGCCCCACCGGGAGCCGGTCACGCCCTGCGCGATCATGTCCCGCGCCCGGAGCGGGGTCCCCGCGTCCATCAGGCGCTGCTGCGGGATGTACCCGATCTTGCGGTGCCCGCGCCGGACGGGCTGGCCGAGGAACGACATCGTGCCGCTCGTCAGCCGCTGCTGCCCGAGGACCGTGCGGAGGAGCGAGGTCTTGCCCGCCCCGTTCGGCCCGAGCACCGCGACGAACTCGCCCGGCGCCAGATCGAGGTCGAGGTGCGACCAGAGTGCACGGGAGCCGTACGACAGCCCGGCGTCGCGGAGTTCGAGCACGGCGGAACCGCCACTGCCCGGGGCAGTGGCGGTCCGCTCGGTCGTCGGGTGGGAGACGGTGGTCACTTCTGGAGCGCCGCCTGCACCTGGTCGATGTTCGCCTGCTGCCACGAGACGTAATCCTCCCCCTTCGGGAGCGTCTCCGTGACACCGACGACCGGGACGCCGTTCTCGTCGGCGGCCTTCTTGACCTCCTCCGTCTCCGGGCTGGAGGTCTGGTCGTTGTAGGCGAGGAGCTTCACGGTCTTGTTCGTGAACAGCTTGAGCGTGTCGTTGAGCGCCGCCGGCGGCACGTCGTCGCCTTCCTCGATCGCCTCGGAGAAGGCGTCAGGCGTGACGTTGTCGAGGCCGATCGCGTCGAAGAGGTACCCCGGGACCGGCTCGGTGTACGCGACCTTCTCGCCGCCGTACGTCTTCTCGAGCTCAGCCGTCTTCGCCTCGAGCCCCTCGAGCTTCGTCGTCAGCGCGTCGGCGTTCTTCGTGAAGGTGTCCGCGTCCGCCCGGTCGAGGTCGCCGAGGCGCTTCGCCACGTCGTCGGCGAGCTTCACCATCGTCGGGTAGCTGTAGAACACGTGCTCGTTGAACTCGGTGTCGCCACCCTTGTCGAGACCGGAGAGCTCGACGACGTTGATCGTGTCCGCCTTCGTGCTGGACGCGTCGGCGAGGGTCGTCATGAAGTCGTCGTACCCGCCGCCGTTCTCGATGAGGAGGTCGGCCTTGGACACCGCGAGCTGGGTCGTGGCGCTCGACTCGAACGAGTGGGGGTCCTGCGACGGGTCGTCCAGGATGCTCGTGACGGAGACGTGGTCGCCGCCGATCGCCTCGACGATCGAGCCGTAGACGTTGGTGGAGGCGACGACCCGGACGGTGCCGTCGCCCGAGGCGTCGCCGGAGGCGGAGGACGTCGCGCAGCCCGTCAGGGCGAGCGCGGCGACGCCGGCGACGAGCGGCAGGGCGAGGAGACGGTTGTGCATGTCGACGAGCGTAGGGCTAGTTGATAACGGTTGTCAAAACCAGTATCAGCCGGATGACGGACGGGAGGCGCGGTGCCAGCCGGCACCGCGCCTCCCGTCCGTCACATGGTGACGGCTACGGCTTCGTGGCCGCCTCGATCGTGTTCTCCGCGATCGTGTCGTCCTCACGCCCGGGCGTGCGGAGGTTCCACTTCTTGATCACGAAACTGAACAGGAAGTAGTAGATCACCGCGTAGCCGAGGCCGATCGGGATGAGCCAGATGGCTCCGTCCGCCTTGCCGAAGTTCAGCACGAAGTCGATCGCGCCGGCCGAGAAGGAGAAACCGTCGTGGATCCCGAGCGCGTTCACCAGCGCCAGCGAGGTACCCGTGAGCACCGCGTGGATGATGTAGAGCGGGAACGCGACGAACATGAACGAGTACTCGAGGGGCTCGGTGATCCCGGTCACGAACGAGGTGAGCGCAGCCGAGAGCATGATGCCGCCGACGAGCTTGCGGTTCTGCGGCTTGGCGTTGCGCCAGATCGCCAGGGCACCGGCGGGCAGGGCGAACATCATGATCGGGAAGAAGCCGGTCTGGAAGATGCCGGCGGTCGGGTCGCCGGCGAGGAACCGGGCGATGTCGCCGTGGTACGTCGTGCCGCCGGTGGTGAAGCTGCCGAGCTGGAACCACGGGAAGAAGTTCAGCAGCTGGTGCAGGCCGATCGGGATGAGCATGCGGTTGACGAACCCGAAGATGCCACCACCGATGACGGCGTTGTCCGCCACGGCCTGGCCGGCAGCGGTCAGGGCGATGTCGAAGTACCGGTAGAAGAACGACATCACGACGGCGATGAGGAGACCGGCGACCGCGGTGAGGATCGGCACGAGGCGGCGCCCGGAGAAGAAGCCGAGGAAGTCGGGCATCTTCGTCCGGTGGAACTTCTCCCACAGGAACGCCGACACGAGCCCCATCACGATGCCGCCGAGGACACCGAAGTTGATCGTGGCCTGGTTGCCGTTCGCGTCCTTCACGCCGTCGAGCACGATCGGGGACATGGCCGCGAACACCTGGTACATGACCATGTAGCCGACGACCGCGGCGAGCGCCGTGGTGCCGTCCGACTTCTTCGCCCAGCCGATCGCGATGCCGACGGCGAAGAGCAGCGGCAGCCAGGTGAAGACACCGTTGCCGGCGGCGGCGATGATCGTCGCGCCCTTCTCGAAGCCGGGGATCGCTCCGAGCATGTCGGCCTGGCCGAGGCGGAGCAGGATGCCCGCTGCCGGCATGACCGCGATCGGCAGGAGCAGGCTCCGGCCGAGGCGCTGGGCGTTGGCGAAGACGCGCGACTGCTTCTTCGGGGTCTTCTTCTCCGGCACATCCGTGGCAGTGGTGGTGCTCATCGGAGGTCCTCTCGTCGTTGGGTGGAGCTGTCGGGGTGAGTTGAGTCGTACAGTCAGCGAAGGTAACCTCGGCGGTGTCGCCAGGTCCGGTCCTGTCCGGTCATGACCAGTTCCGTAGTCTGAACCGCGACCACACGCCTGTCAACCCGGCACGCGTTTTCGTAACGAGGAGGAAACGATGGCTGACATCAAGGCCGCTGACATCATCGCCGCGCTGGGTGGCGCCGAGAACATCGACGAGGTCGAGGGCTGCATCACGCGCCTGCGCGTCGAGGTCGAGGACGGGGACCTCGTCGACAAGGACGCACTGAAGGCCGCCGGCGCGCAGGCCGTCGTCGGTGGCGGCACGGGCTGGCAGGTCATCGTCGGCCCGATCGCCGACAACCTCGCGCAGGACATCCAGGACGAGCTGTGACCGCCGTCCGGACCCCGTTCCAGGGCCCGGTCGTCTCGCTCGCCGACGTGCCGGACCCGGTGTTCGCCGGGCAGCTCGTCGGCGCCGGCGTCGCGGTGGACCCGACCGGGGTCGAGGGTGCCGTCACGGCGGTCGCACCGGTCGACGGCACGATCGTGAAGCTGCACCCGCACGCGTTCGCGCTGCAGGGCGCCGCGGGCACCGACGTGCTCGTGCACGTGGGCATCGACACCGTCAAGCTCTCGGGCGAGGGCTTCGAGCTCGTCGCGGCCGAGGGTGACACCGTCGTCGCGGGCGACCCGGTCGTCCGGTTCACCCCCTCGGTGATCTCGGCCGCCGGCTACTCGCCGATCTGCCCGGTCGTCGTGCTCGGCTCCGCGCCGGACTCCATCTCGCAGGACGCGGTCGGCACCACGGTGCGCGACGGCGACACCCTGTTCGAGGCGTAGCACGCGACACCCTGCCGCGAGACTCGGCTCCGCGGACACTTTCGGGCCCGATCGGTCGCGGATGTGTCCGCCGGGCCGAGTCTCGGCGGGCGGCTACGCGACCGCGTTCGCCGTGACCTCCATCTGGACCCGGTAGCGGTCCGAGCGGTACCAGCTCCGCGTGTGTTCGACGGGGCGCTCCCCCGCGTACGACACCCGGTCGAACTCCAGCAGCGGCGCCCCGGTCTTCGTGCCGAGCAGCGTCGCCACGTCGTCCGCCGCCGGGTTCGCCGCCACGGTCTGCTGCGCGCGGTCGATCGGCGTGCCGTACTCGGTCGCGATGATCGAGTAGACCGACCCCGACAGGTCGTGCTCGAGCAACCCGGGGAACGCGTCCGCGACGAGCCAGGCGTCGTCGATCGACACCGGCGCCCCGTCGGCCATGCGCAGGCGCTTCACGTGGAAGGCCGCGACGTCGGGGTCGAGTCGCAGGGCCGCGGCGGTGTCGGACGGCGGGACCCGCTCCTCGCGCACGAGCACGACGGTCGTCGGCACGTGCCCCATCGCCCGCATCTCCTCGGTGAAGGACGCCAGGTGCAGCGTCGACTGCACGGGGCGGTGCGCCACGAAGGTGCCCTTGCCGCGCACGCGTTCGAGGTAGCCCTCGTTCACGAGCTGACCGAGCGCCTCGCGCACGGTGATCCGGGACACCCCGTACTCGGCGATGAGCTGGCGTTCCGACGGGATCGCCGCCCCGGGTGCGAGCCGGACCGTGGCGAGCTCGAGGAGGATGCGCCGCAGCTGCTGGTGCTTCGGTTCGGCACCCTCGGTGATCCGGCTCGTCATGCGGTCCTCGTGCTCCGTCGCTGGTCGTGCGGGTGGTCATGCGCGGACATGACCAGTGCCTGACACAGTAGCGAGTCCCCCTCGGAACGCCAACGTGCATGACAAGATGACGCGCGTGACAACCGTGGTGATCGTCGACGACGAGACGCTCGTCCGCTACGGCTTCGAGCTGATCCTCGGCGCCGCGCCGGACATCGACGTCGTCGCCACCACCGGGGACGTGGACGCCGTGCAGGTCATCCGGTCGCACGCGCCCGACGTCGTGCTCCTCGACGTGCGGATGCCGCGGGTGAACGGCCTCGAGGTCCTCCGCGAGCTGCAGGCCTTCCCCGAACCACCGGCGGTCGCGATGCTCACGACCTTCGACACCGACGAGTACGTCGGCCGGGCGATGGAGCTCGGCGCCGCCGGCTTCCTGCTCAAGGACACCGACCCCGAGGGCCTGGCCGAGTACGTCCGGGTCCTCGCCCGCGGCGGGGTCGTGCTGGCACCGGGCGTCGATCGGACCCGGCTGTTCGCGGCACGTCCGGCAGCCCCCGCGCCGTCCGTCAGCGAGCGCGAGCACGCGGTGCTCCGGCTCGTCGCCGACGGCGTCAGCAACCCGGACATCGGCCGACGGCTCGGCGTGAGCACCGGGACCGTCAAGGAGGACATCCGGTCGCTGCTCGCCGCGTTCGGCGTCCCGACGCGCGTCCAACTCGCGCTGCGCGCGGCCGAGGCGGGACTCCTGGATGGCTGACACGCAGCGGTCGGGGCGCGTCCGGCGGGTGCTCGCGGCGACCGACGGGAGGCTCGACCGCCTCGTCGACGTCGGCCTGCGGTGGGCGCGCACCCACCGTGCACCGTGGTGGCTGGTCGACGCCCTGTTCATCGCCGCCGCCGTCGCGGACGCCGTGCTCGACATCTCCGGGGCGACCGCCCTCGAGACGTGGTTGTCGCTGCTCGCGGCCGCCGCCCTGTTGCTCCGTCGTCGCTTCCCCGTGCTCGCGTTCGCCCTGACGGTGCCCGGGTTGTTCGTCGGTTCCGCGGTGGTGGCGGCGAGCGTGGCGCTGTTCACCCTCGGGGAGCGCACGAGCCGCCGGTGGCTGATGCTCCTCGCCGCGCTGGTGCAGTTCGTCGGCTTCAGCGGGTTCGTCGGGCCGCCGCAGACCCTCGACGAGATCGTCGTCTCCGTCGTCTACGCGCTCATCTTCGCGCTCGGACCGCTCGCCGTCGGGCTGCTCGTGCAGACCCGCGCGCGGCTGACCGACCAGCTCGTCGAGTCCCGCCGGGCCCGCGAGGACGAACGCCGGCAGGCCGCGGCCGTCGCCCTGTCCCGCGAGCGGGCGCTGCTCGCGCGGGAGATGCACGACGTCGTCTCGCACCAGGTGACCCTCATCGCGGTGCAGGCCGGTGCGATGCAGATGGCCGGCCGCGACGAGGCCGAGCGCGGGTTCGCCCGGACGATCCGGCAGCTGTGCGTGGTCACGCTGCAGGAGCTCCGCGAGATGGTGCAGGTGCTCCGCGCCTCCGGCGGCACCGACCGCGAGATCGCGCCCCAGCCGGTGCTCACCGACCTCCCCCGGCTCATCGCGGAGAGCGGGCTCGAGACGAGCACGACCGTCGACCTGCCGGACACCCTCGCCCAGCCGCTCCAGCGCGCGGTCTACCGGTTCGTGCAGGAGGGGCTGACGAACGTCCGCAAGCACGCCCCCGACGCGACCGTCCGGGTGAGTGGCCGGATCCACTGCGAGCACGTCCTCGTCGACGTCGTGAACGGCCCGGCGCGTTCCGAACGCCTCGAACTGCCGGGGTCCGGGCTCGGCCTGATCGGACTCGGGGAGCGGGCGTCGCTCCTCGGCGGCAGCATGGAGTCGGGCCCGCAGCCGGACGACGGGTTCGCACTGCACCTGCGGCTGCCGGTGGAGCACGTGCCGGCTGCCCGGGCGGTCTGACGGTCATCCTCGGAGCCAGCCCGTCCTGGCCGATCGGCCATCGCGGTTCACGCCGTGGAGCGATGCCCCGGCGGGGGCGATCGGCTGGGATGGAACCGTGGCACCAGCAGCGCTCCTCGGACGACTCCGTCGATCCCCCGTCTCCGTCGCCGTGGCGGTGGTCGCGGTCGCGCTCGTCGTGACCGCGCGGATGGCCCACTCCGAGCCGGACTTCCCGCACCACCCGCCCGTCGCGTGCCTCGCCCTCGTGGCGGTGGTCCTGACGACCGTCCTCGCCGAGCGCTCCCTCGGATCGCTCCGGACGCTCGTGATCGGGGTCGGCGCGCCGCTGCTCGGGGTCCTCGCGACCCTCCTCACCGTCACGATCGGTTCGGCGCTGGGCGAGGCACACGCCGAGTTCGCCGTCGGACAGCCGCTCTTCGCCCCTTCCGTCGTCGCCGCCGCGTTGCTCGGGGCCGCGTCGGCGGCGATGCCCGCGCAGCGCCGCTGGCGGACGCGCGCCGCGCTCTGGACCGTGGTGCTGACCCTCGTGTTCTTCGCGGGCCACGGGTCGGACCTGGCCCGCGCCCTGGCGACCCTGCTCGGGACCGCAGCCGGCGCGTGGATCGTGCGCCGCGCCTCCAGGCCCCAGAGCCGCACCACCCGCGTCACCGCACGGACGGTCGTGGTGAGCGCCCTCATCGCGCTCGGTGCCGGCACCCTGGTGACCCCGATCGTGCCGGACCCGGATGGCGTGCTCTCGCCGTTCGCCGACGCGATGCCGGACCGTTCGGTGGTCGTCGTCGGCGTGCTGCTGCTCCTGGCCGCCTGGCTCGTGCACCGCGGTCGCCGGACGGGCATCGCGCTGGCGATCGGCGTGCTCCTGACGCTCACGGTCGTGCTCGCCGACGTCTTCCTCATCGAGCCGGTCAAGGACGACGCGGTGCAGTGGCAGGGGCTCGGACTCGACGCGATCGAGTGGCAGGTCACCCTGCTCGGCGCGTGGATCGTCCCAGCCACCGTGCTGCTCGCCGTGCTCCTCCTCCGACCACGGCTCGTCCGGGCGCGGTTCCGGGCCGCCGGTGCCCGCCGTGACGACCTCGTCGAGATGCTCCGCGACGGCGACGCCGGGACCCTCGGGCACATGGGGACCTGGCGCGGGAACGCGACCTGGACCCACCCGGACGGACGCGGCGCCGTGGCCTACCGGGTGCGCGGCGAGGTCGCCCTCGCCGTCTCGGACCCGGCGTGCGCCACCGCCGACCGTGCCGAGGTCCTCGCCGGCTTCACCGCGTTCTGCGAGCGCAACGGCTGGGTGCCCGCGTTCACGAGCGTCCACGAACCCGTCCGCGCCATCCTCGGTGCCGAGGGGTGGACCGCGCTGCCGGTGGGCGTCGAGTGCGTGCTCGACGTGACGACGTTCGACCTGCGCGGCAAGAAGCGGCAGGACCTCCGGACCGCGTCGAACCGGGCCGACCGCGAGGGCCTCCGCGACGAGTGGACCACCCTGGACGCGCTCGACGCCGGCCGTCGTGCCGAGGTCGAGGCGATCTGCACGCGGTGGGCCGCCGATCGGCGTCTGCCGGAGATGGGCTTCACGCTCGGCGGGTTCCGCGAGCTCGACGACCCGGACGTCCGGCTCATGCTCGCCGTCGACGCCGACGGGCACGTCACCGCGGTCACGAGCTGGCTGCCCGTCCACGAGCGGGGAGCGCTGACCGGCTACACGCTCGACGTCATGCGCCGCGGCGACGACGGGATGCCCGGGGTGATGGAGTTCCTCATCGCCCGGACCGCGCTCCGTGCCCGCGAGGCCGGCCTCACCACGATCAGCCTCTCCGGCACGCCGCTGGCCGCCCACGCCGGGGCCCGGTCGCTGGTCGTCCGCGGGTCGGTGCTCCTCGCCCGCGTGCTCGAGCCGGTGTACGGGTTCCGGTCGCTGCAACGCTTCAAGGAGAAGTTCGGCGCGCGGCACGAGCCCCTGTGGTTGGTCGTCCCGACGCCGTTGCACGTGCCGCGGGTCGCCCGGGCCCTGGCGTCGGCGTACGTGCCGGGCCTTCGGCCGAAGCACCTGTGGGCGCTCCGGCAGGCGCACCGTGCGGCGGCGGACGCCCGAGCGGTGGCCGAGGCCAGTGCCGCGGGTGCGGCGCGCTCGTGAGTCCGACCGAGTGGCTGCTCGCCACCCAGCTGCAGGCGCCGTCGAAGCTCGTCCCGGTGGACATCGCGTTCGCGGTGCTCGCCGTCGCGGTGCTGCTGCCCGCTCTCCGGCACACCCGGTCCGGGTCCGCCTGGCGTGCCGTCCGGCTGCGCGCCGTGGTCGCCGTCGGGGCCGCCGTCGCCGTGCTCCTCGTCTGCTGGGTCCTGAGCGACGTCCTGAACCTGTTCGGCGTCGCCCTGAGTCCGGTCACGCGGATGTGGGTCGCGATCGCCACCGCCGCACTCGCCCTGGCGGTCACCGGCATCGTGCAGGGCGGTCGCGGACGCCGGGTGCTCGCCGCCGTGCTCGTCCCG
This sequence comes from Curtobacterium sp. SORGH_AS_0776, assembly GCF_031453355.1. Lineage (NCBI taxonomy): Bacteria > Bacillati > Actinomycetota > Actinomycetes > Micrococcales > Microbacteriaceae > Curtobacterium > Curtobacterium sp. SORGH_AS_0776. The sequence goes on along the minus strand of NZ_JAVIYU010000001.1, from coordinate 1,126,055 downwards.
GCGGCGCTGCTCGTCCCCGCGCTCGGGGTGAACGTCGAGTTCGCCAAGTACCCGACCCTCGGCACCGTGGTGCAGAGCGACCCGTACCCGGCGCTCGACCTGCACGCGGCTCCGGCAGCGGCGCTCCCGGCGCACGGCGAGGTCCGGACGGTGGACATCCCCGGGACCCGCTCCGGCTTCCCGGCCCGCCCCGCCGTCGTCTACCTCCCGCCGGCCGCGCTCGTCCGGGGCCCGGCACGCCTGCCGGTCGTCCTCGCGTTCGCCGGGCAGCCCGGGGCGCCGAGCGACATGTTCACCGCCGGGCAAATGGGGACCGTGCTCGACGCCTACGCGGCCGCGCACCACGGATCGGCACCGATCGTCGTGTCCGTCGACCAGCTGTCGGCTCCCGGTCGGAACCCGATGTGCGTCGACTCGACGCTCGGGAAGTCCGCGACCTACGTCACCGAGGACGTGCCCGCCTGGATCGGCGCGCACCTCCCGGCGACGCCGGACCGGCACGCCTGGGGCCTCGTCGGGTTCTCGCAGGGGGCGACCTGCGCGATGCAGTTCGTCACCGCCCACCCGGGGTCGTTCGGCGCCGCGCTGGCGATCTCCAGCGAACTGCAGCCGATCGACCAGAACCCCCGGCACAGTGCCGACCAGGCGTTCGGTGGGTCGGTGGCCCGCTGGAAGGCCGCCGCCCCGATCGCGCAGATGCGGGCGAACGGCCTCGGCGGGCACGCGCTCTGGCTCACGGCAGGGTCCGCCGACCACCAGTTCAGTCGGAACGCCCGGGCACTCGGCAGTGCGGCCCGGACGGCGGGCGCGGACACCGTGGTCGCGTTCGCGCCGGGGAGCGGGCACGACTGGAACACCGTGCAGTGGTCGCTGCGCACGGAACTGCCGCACGAGGCCGACACCCTGTTCGGGGCCCTCGGGTGAGGCCCGTCGTGCTGGCGGTCGTCGCCCTCGTCGCGGTCCTGCTGCTGACGGTGGGGCCGGTCGCCGTGGCGCCGCTCGCCGCCGTGCTCCTGCTGCTCTGCGTGGGTGCGGCTGCCCTCGCGACCGGGGACGACGGCTCGGGGCCGTTGGGCTCCTGACCGGTGCGGCTCGGGGCCGTCGGGCTCCTTGCCGGTGCGGGTCAGGCGTTCGCGACGAGCCAGGCCCGCTGCGTCCGTGAGAGCGCCCGGTCCGCCCAGACCTGCCGCTCGACACCGTCCGGCAGCGTCGACGACGTCGAGCCCTGCCACACCAGCTGCAGGCCCGCGCGGTCGAGCACGGCCGCCGAGGCCGGGTTGTTCGTCAGCACCCGCCCGGTGACCGCGACGTCGGGAGCGACGTCCGCCGCGGCAGCCACCGCCGCGAGTGCGATCTCCGTCGCGTAGCCGTTGCCCCACGCCGCCGGTGCCAACCGGTAGCCGAGGTTCCACACCCCGGCCGCGGTCATGTCCACGCCGCCGACACCGAGGAACGCGTGGTCGGTCGCGGCGCGGACCGCCCACGAGCCGAGCCCGTGTCGTGCCCGGCCGCCGATCTTGCGCTGGACGAGGTCGACCGTCGAGGCCCGCACCGCGTGCCGTCCCGCGGGGAGGTGGGTCCACGTCCGGGCGTCGGAGAAGACCGCGTGCACGTCGTCGATGTCCGCCGGTGACAGCGGGGTGAGCAGGAGGCGATCCGTTCGGATCTCCTGCGAGGGCATCAGGAGCTGGTGGACCATGTCTCGATCATCCCGCCGCCCACCGACATCCGTGTGAACACCACGCGACGAATGCGGGAGTCCGCAACGGCGGTGACGGCTAGTCGAGCAGCAGCGCCGGCTCCTCGAGCACCGAGGCCACGTCGTGCACGAAGCGGGACGCCACGTCGCCGTCGACGACCCGGTGGTCGAACGAGGCGCCGATCGTCGTCACCATGCGCGACCGGACCTCGCCATCGACGACCCACGGCTTCGGCTTGATCGTGCCCATCGCCACGATCGCGACCTCGCCCGGGTTGAGGATCGGGGTGCCGGTGTCCATGCCGAACACGCCGATGTTCGTGATCGACACCGTGCCGTTCGCCATCTGCGCCGGGGTGGTCTTGCCGTCGCGGGCGGTCAGGGTGAGCTGCTCGAGGGCCTGGGCGAGCTCGAGCAGGGACATGTCCTGCGCGTCCTTGATGTTCGGCACGATGAGGCCGCGCGGGGTGGCCGCGGCGATGCCGAGGTTCACGAAGTGGTGGACGATGATCTCGCGGTCGGTCCAGGTGGAGTTCACCGAACGGTTGCGGCGGACCGCCCAGATCACGGCCTTCGCCACGAGGAGCAGCGGCGACACCTTCACGCCCGCGAACGTCGGCGAGGACTTCAGTCGCTTGACGAACTCCATCGTGCGGGTGGCGTCGACGTCGACGAACAGCGAGACGTGCGGTGCGGTGAACGCCGACGTGGTCATGGCGGTCGCGATGGCCTTGCGGACGCCCTTGACCGGGATCGTCTCGCTGCGGACGTCGCCCCACTCGGGCGTCTCGATGTTGCGGAAGACGCTGGCCTGCTTCGCGTGCCGGATGACGTCGTCGCGGGTGACCTCGCCCGCGAGGCCGGTCGCGACGATCTCGCTCAGCTCGACGCCGAGGTCCTTCGCGAGCTTCCGGATCGGCGGCTTCGCCAGGACGTTGGTCGCCACACCGTGCTTGCGCGCCGAGCCGGAGCCCTGCGCGGAGATGGCTTCGGCGGTGGTCTCCTCACCGGGGTCGGTGGCGGCTTCGGCCGCTGCAGCGGCGTCGGCACTGGAGGCGCGGCTCGCCTCGGCCGCGAGCGCTGCGGCCCGGCGGGCGCCCGGCTTCCGGCGGGACGGCGACGAGGTCGCGGAGCCGTAGCCGACGAGGACGGCGCCGGAGGACTCGTCCGTGCCGACGACGGAAGCGTCGACGGCGACCGGCTGGGCGGGTGCGGCTGCGGGCTGCGCGGGAGCGGTGGCGGGCGCCGCGGCGGCCCGCGGCGGGGTCGGCGCACTCACCGGAGCGGGTGCGGCGGGGGTCTGCGCGACCGGGGCGGCGGGCGCGGCCGGTGCCGGCGGGGTGGCGGTGACGTCCGGCGAGGTCGGGACGCTCTGGGCGACGTGTGCCGCGCCTCCTGGGCCGGCGACCGCCGCACCGGACGCGACCTGCGCGTCGGACTCCACGCGGATGATCGGCTTGCCGACCTCGACGGTGTCGCCCTCGGAGACGAGCAGGCCGGTGACGGTGCCGGAGAACGGCGACGGGAGCTCGACGAGGGACTTCGCCGTCTCGATCTCGACGAGGACCTGGTCGACGGCGATCTCGTCCCCGATCGCGACGCGCCACTGCACGATCTCGGCCTCGGTGAGGCCTTCACCCACGTCGGGCAGGGGGAATTCGGCGACGGCCACTACGGCTCCTTCGGCGTTCTGGTCGAGCTCGGACAGGGAGGTCAGTAGGCGAGGGCGCGGTCGACGGCCTCGAGGACGCGGTCGGCGTCCGGCAGGTGCAGGTGCTCCAGCTTCGACACCGGGAACGGGACGTCGAACCCGGAGACCCGGAGTGGCGGTGCCTGCATCGTGTAGAACGCCTTCTCGGCGACGGTCGCGGCGATCTCGCTGCCGACGCTGACGAAGCCGGAGGCCTCTTGCGCGATGACGAGACGACCGGTCTTCCGGACCGACGCCAGGAGCGGCTCCCAGTCGATCGGCGAGATCGAGCGGAGGTCGATGACCTCGCAGCTCGTGCCCTCGCCCTCGGCGATCTCCGCCGCCTGCATGAGCGTGGCGACCATCGCACCGTGGCCGACGAGGGTGACCTCGGTGCCGGTGCGGGCGACGCGCGTGGTGTGCATCGGGACGTGCCCGTCGACGAGGTCCACCTGACCCTTCGGCCAGTAGCGCGACTTCGGCTCGAGGAAGACGACGGGGTCCTTCGAGGCCACTGCTTCCTGGATCATCCAGTAGGCGTCGTTCGGCGTGCTCGGGCTGACCACACGGAGACCAGGGGTGTGCGCGAAGTACGCCTCGGGCGACTCCTGGTGGTGCTCCACGGCACCGATGTGGCCGCCGTAGGGGATGCGGATGACGACGGGCAGCGACATGTGCGCCGGCAGCCGGTTCGCCATCTTCGCGAGCTGCGAGGTGATCTGGTCGAAGCCCGGCCAGACGAAGCCGTCGAACTGGATCTCGACGACCGGGCGGTAGCCGCGCAGGGCCAGACCGATCGCGGTGCCGATGATGCCGGCCTCGGCGAGCGGGGTGTCCCGCACGCGCTCGGGGCCGAACTTCTCCTGCAGGCCCTCGGTGATGCGGAACACACCGCCGAGTGCGCCGATGTCCTCGCCCATCAGCAGGACCTTGTCGTCCGCCTGCATCGCGGCGGCGAGCCCGGCGTTGAGCGCCTTGGCCATCGTCAGGGTCGGGGTGGGGTCGCTCGGGACCTCACCGGCGCCCGGGTGGGAGCGCAGGGTGTAGTCGAAGAGCTGCTCGGTGGTGCTCATGCGTGGGCGCCCCCTTCGAAGCCGGCCTCGTACTGTTCGAGCCAGGCCTTCTGCTCGGCGATCAGTGGGTGCGGCTCGCGGTAGACGTTGTCGAACATGACGTCGACGGACGGCGGTGTCAGGGCCACGGTGCGACGGCGGACGTCGGCGGCGATGTCCTCGCCCTCTTCGTCGAACGCGGCGAACTGCTCGTCGGTCGCGCCCTTGGAGCGCAGGTACGCCTCGGACCGGACGATCGGGTCGCGGCGGACCCAGTCCTCGAGCTCGCCCTCGGCGCGGTAGCGGCTCGGGTCGTCGGAGCTCGTGTGCGCGCCGATGCGGTACGTGTCGGCCTCGATGAACGCCGGGCCCTGGCCACTGCGGGCGTGGTCGGTGGCGACGACCGAGGCCGTGTACGAGGCGAGGATGTCGTTGCCGTCGATGAGGACGCTCGGGATCCCGAAGCCGCGCGGACGGTCGACGAGCGGGGTCGGCGACTGCACCGACACCGGCACCGAGATCGCCCAGTGGTTGTTCTGCAGGAAGAAGACGACGGGGGCCTTCGTCGAGGCCGAGAACACGTACGCCTCGTTCACGTCGCCCTGGCTCGTCGCGCCGTCGCCGAAGTAGACGATCGAGCACGCGTCGCGGTCGGGGTCACCCGTGCCGACGTCGCCGTCGAGCTTCTGCCCGAGTGCGTACCCGGTGGCGTGCAGGGTCTGCGAGCCGATCACCAGGGTGGAGATGTGGGTGTTGCCGCGCTCGTCCGGGTCCCACCCGCCGTGCGTCTGGCCGCGGTACATCGCGATGATCTCCATCGGCTCGACGCCGCGGTGCATCGTGACCGCGTGCTCGCGGTAGGACGGGAAGACGTGGTCCTGCGCACGGAGGGCGAAGGCGGAACCGGTCTGTGCGGCTTCCTGCCCGTGGCTCGGCACCCAGAGGCCGAGCTGACCGGTGCGCTGGAGGTTGTGACCGGCGTGGTCGAACCGACGGGTGAGGACCATCCGGCGGTGCATCGCCAGCAGGGTCTCGTCCGGGATCGCCCGCGCGGCGGCGGCGAACTCGGCGTTCTCGTCGGTCTCCACGAACCGACCCTCGGGGTCGAGGAGCCGGACGGTGGTCGTCGCGGGGGCCGCGGCGCGGAATGACATGCGGGCCAGCGTAGCGGCAGCGACTACTCGGCTGCCTGGAGGTCCCCCACAAGCGACCGTGCTGTTTCGAGGAGCGTTCCCACAGCCTCGTGCTCCCCGATCGAGATGCGGATGCCCTCGTTCCCGAAGGCCCGGACGATGATGCCGGCCTGCTCGAAGCGCTCCGTCGCGTGCGCCGTCAGCTCGCCGGTCGGCAGCCACACGAAGTTGCCCTGGGCGTCGGGCACGTCCCAGCCCTGCTCGCGGAGCGACGTGACGACGTGGTCCCGCAGGACAGCGATCTCGGACACGCGCTCGAGCAGTTCGGACTCGCGTTCGAGGCTCGCGAGCGCCGCCGCCTGGCCCTGCGCCGTGACCGAGAGCGGGATGGCGCAGGCGCGTACGGCATCGAGCACGTACGCCGGGCCGAGGGCGTACCCGACACGGAGTCCGGCCAGCCCGTAGGCCTTCGAGAAGGTGCGGAGCACGACGAGGTTCGGGTACCGCTCGAGCAGTGGTGCACCACGGACGGCGGTCGGCTCGGTGACGAACTCGGCGTAGGCCTCGTCGAGGACCACGAGCACGGTGGCGGGCACCTGCGCCATGAACGCCTCGAACTCCGCGCCGGTCACGATCGGGCCGGTCGGGTTGTTCGGCGTGCAGACGATCACGAGCCGGGTGCGCTCGGTGACGGCGGCGGCCATCGCGTCGAGGTCGTGTCCGCCGTCGGGGCGGTTCGGCACCTGCACGCTCGTGGCACCGGCGACCGTGACGACGCCCGGGTAGGCCTCGAAGGAGCGCCACGCGTAGACGATCTCGTCGCCGGGGCCGGAGGTGGCCTTGGCGAGTTCGTGGAGGATCGCGACGCTGCCGGGGGCGACGTGGACCTCGTCGACGGTCGTACCGAAGCGGTTCGCGAGCACGGCCCGGACGGCGAGCGCGGTGGCGTCGGGGTAGCGGTTGAACGCGGTCTGCGCCTGCACGGCCTCGACGACGCCGGGCAGCGGCGGGAACGGGTTCTCGTTGCTCGACAGCTTGAAGGCGTCGGCCGCGGCCTGGCGCCCCTGCTTGTAGGCGGGGAGAACGGCGATCTCGGGCCGGATGTGCACGCGCTCGTCAGTCACGGGATCAGGCTACCCGGCCGGGAGAACGGCGATGCGGTGCCCATCCGGGTGCCGGAGGGCATCATGGACGCATGCGATTCCTCGTCCGCCTCGTCGTCAACGCCGTCGCCCTCTGGCTCACCACGCTGATCGTCAGCGGCGTCTCCGTCACGCCCTTCGGCGACGGCGGCACCACGGCCACCGTGCTCACCTACCTGCTCGTGGCGTTCGTGTTCGGCCTCGTGAACGCGGTCATCGGCACGCTCATCCGGATCGTGGCCTTCCCGATCTACATCCTCACGCTCGGGCTCATCTCGTTCGTCGTGAACGCGATCCTGCTGCTCATCGTCGCCGGGATCTCGGACGCCTTCGGCTTCGGGCTGCAGGTCGAGTCGTTCGGCTGGGGCATCGTCGGCGCCTTCGTGCTCGCGGTGTTCGCGTGGCTGATCGGGCTGTTCGTGCGGCCGGTGCTGAACCGCCCGCGCGCGTGACGCTGGCCGACGACCCGTCGGCGAGCACCCCGTCGGGGTGGGCCGACGACCGGACCGGCACCGCGCCTCCCGACGGCAGCAGCGTCGCGGACGGACGCTCCCTGCGCCATGATGTCCCCATGACCCCGGACGCCGACGCCCCCTTCCGGGTCTCGTTCGTCTGCAGCGGCAACATCTGCCGCTCCCCCATGGCCGGCATCGTCTTCGCCCAGCTCGCGGCGGACGCCGGCATGGCCGACCGGTTCCAGGTCGAGTCCGCCGGCACCGGCGACTGGCACGTCGGCGAGCCCGCCGACGAGCGCACGATCGCAGCACTCGCAGCGCGCGGATACGATGGCAGCAGGCATCGCGCCCGTCAGTTCGATCCGGACCGGTTCCCGGACCTCGATCTGGTGGTCGCACTCGACCGCTCCCACGAACGCATCCTGCGCTCGTGGGCACCGACCATGGACGACGCCGCGAAGGTGACGCTCCTGCTGCGGTACGACGACGCCTGGCCCCAGCAGACCGACGTACCGGATCCGTACTACGCGGACCGGCACGAGTTCGACCGAGTGCTCTCGACCGTCGAACGGGCCTGCCGGGCGCTCTTCCGCCAACTCGAGCCGGCAGTCCGTCAGGGAGCCCCATGACCCCCCTTCCCCCGCAGCCGATCAGCCCGCTCGACGGGCGGTACTACCCGATCGTGCACACGGTGGGCGAGCACCTCTCCGAGGCCGGGCTCAACCGCGCGCGCATCGTGGTCGAGGTCGAGTGGCTCATCTTCCTGACCGACCACGCGATGTTCACCACGTCGCCGCTCAGCGTCGACGACAAGGCCGCGCTCCGCCGGGTCGTGGAGACCTTCGGCCAGGAGCAGATCGCCGAGCTCGCCGAGATCGAGGCCACGACGCGGCACGACGTCAAGGCGGTCGAGTACTTCGTCCGTCGTCGTCTGTCCGAGCTCGGGCTCGACGCGATCGCCGAGCTCACGCACTTCGCCGCGACGAGCGAGGACGTCAACAACCTCTCGTACGCGCTGACCGTCCGCGACACCGTCGACCAGGTGTGGCTGCCGGCGTACCGCGCCGTCGTGGCGAGGCTCCGCGAGCTCGCCGACGAGCTGAAGAGCGTCCCGATGCTCTCGCACACGCACGGGCAGCCGGCGACGCCGACGACGCTCGGCAAGGAGCTCGCCGTGGTCGTGTACCGCCTCGAGCGCGTGCTGTCCCAGATCGAGGGCGGCGAGTACCTCGGCAAGTTCTCCGGCGCGACCGGCACGTTCTCGGCGCACCTCGCGGCCGACCCGGAGGCGGACTGGCCCGCACTCTCCCGCGAGTTCGTCGAGGGTCTCGGGCTCACCTGGAACCCCCTCACGACGCAGATCGAGTCGCACGACTGGCAGGCCGAGCTGTACGACCGGGTGCGCCACGCGAACCGGATCCTGCACAACCTCGCGACCGACGTGTGGACCTACATCTCGATGGGGTACTTCACGCAGATCCCGGTGGCGGGTGCCACGGGCTCGTCGACGATGCCGCACAAGATCAACCCGATCCGGTTCGAGAACGCCGAGGCGAACCTCGAGATCTCGTCGGCGCTGTTCTCCACGCTGTCCGAGACGCTCGTGACGTCGCGGCTCCAGCGTGACCTCACCGACTCGACCACGCAGCGGAACATCGGCGTCGCGTTCGGGCACTCGCTGCTCGCGCTCGACAACCTGCGCCGTGGCCTGGGTGAGATCGCCGTGAACGAGGTGCGTCTCGCCGAGGACCTCGACCGCAACTGGGAGGTGCTCGCCGAGGCCATCCAGACGGTCATCCGCGCCGAGGTCACCGCCGGACAGTCGAACATCGAGGACCCCTACGCGATGCTCAAGGAGCTCACGCGCGGGAAGCGCATCGGGCAGGCGGAGCTCGTCGCGTTCGTGAACGGCCTGGACATCTCGTCCGGCGCGAAGGCCCGGCTGACGAACCTCACCCCGGCGACCTACACGGGCCTCGCCGACGAGCTGGTCGACCACCTCGACGTCTGACCAAGCGTCGGCCTGGAGGCGCGGGTCGGCCCCGCCGGCAGCGTCACCGCCTCAGGTGGTGACGTCCAGGGCCTCGGCGACCAGCGCCTCCAGGACCGTCCGGACCACGGGGCGGACCGCACGGTCCGGCCGGACGAGCGCCTCGATCCGCCGCCCCGCGCGGACGTCGGCGAGCTCGGCGAGGTGGAACCGACCGGACGCCCGCGTCCCCGAGGTGTACCGCGGCACGAGCGCCACCCCGTGTCCGGCGGCGACGAGGTTCTCGATGACGGGCAGGTGGATCGTCCGGAAGCCGACGCTCGGCGGTGTGTCCGTCGCCGCCGCCATGGCCGTGAGCACCCGGTCGATCGGGTAGCCCACCGGCACCCCGATCCAGGACTCCCCGACGACGTCGTCGATGCGGACGCGCTCGCGGGCGGCCAGCCGGTGGTCGAGCGGGAGCGCGACGTCGAGCGGCTCGCGGAGGAGCGGGACGGTCTCGAGCGCCTCCCGGCCGGCCGGCGGGGCGCCGTCCGGCCGGTGCCCGATGACGACGTCGTGGTCGGCGGCGAGGGGGCCGAACGCGTCCTCGCTGACGTCGACGTCGACGAGCACCAGGTCGATGCCGGGGTGCTCGCGCATCCGGGTGAGCAGGCCGGGCAGCAGGAGTTCCGCGGCCGACGGGAACACGGCGAGGTCCACCCGCCCCGTCGCGCCGCCGAGGTGCTCCCGCCACGCCGCGTCCACAGTGGCGATCGCCGTCGCGACGCCGCTCGCCAGCCCGGCGAGCACCCGGCCGTGCTCGGTGAGCCGGACCCCGCGGCCGACCCGTTCGACGAGGGCGACGCCGACCTGTCGCTGCAGGGTCTGGAGCTGTTGCGAGACGGCGCTGGGCGTGCGGTGCGTGGCCTCGGCGACGGCGGTGACGCTCCCCCGCTCGGCGAGTTCGCGGAGGACGGCGAGGAGCTGCACGTCGAAGCCGACCATGCAGGGAGCCTACAACGTCGGTGCGGAACTCTTCGCTGGTGCTGAACGGTGCGGCTGCGTCACGATCGACCCGTGCGCACCCGTGACCGTCTCCTCGCCGTGGTCGTCGCCGTCGTGTGGGGGCTCAACTTCCCCGCGACGGCCCTCGCCCTCGAGCACTTCCCGCCGTTCCTGCTCGCCGCGCTGCGGTTCACGCTGCTCGCGATCCCGACCGTGCTGCTCGTCCCGCGTCCGAGGATCCCGTTCGGCCGGCTCCTGCTCGTCGGCTTCGGGCTCGGCGTCCTGCAGTTCGCGTTCCTGTACCTCGGCATGGCCGCAGGGCTCCCGTCCGGGCTGGCGTCGCTCGTCCTGCAGGCGTCGGCGCCGTTCACGGTCGTGCTCGCCGGGGTGTTCCTGCGCGAGCGACTCACCGGCCGGCAGGTGATCGGGGTCACGATCGCGGTGGCGGCGCTGGCGGCGATCGCCGTGCACCGGGCGCAGGCGGCGGCGCTGCTGCCCGTCGTGCTCGCGCTGTGCGGGGCGCTCGGGTGGGCGATCGGCAACGTCGCGACCCGTCGGGCCGGGGCGGCCAACCCGCTGCACCTGACGCTGTGGTGGTCGATCGTGCCGCCGGTGCCGATGGCCGTCCTGTCGTTCGTCGTCGAGGGGCCGTCGCGCATCGGGAACGCGCTCGGGACGGCGTTCACCGCGGAGGCGCTTCCGGCGGACCTCGGGCTGCTCTACATCGTGCTGGTGGCGACCCTCGTCGGGTACGGCATCTGGTCGCGGCTGATGGCGGCGTACCCGTCGAGCACCGTCGCGCCGTTCTCGATGCTCGTGCCCGTGGTCGGGGTGTTCGCCTCGTGGGTGGCGTTCGGGGAGGTACCGGACGCGGTGGAGATCGCGGCCGGGGTCGTCGTGGTGGCGGCCGTGCTGTGGTCGTCCCGCCCCGCGCGGTCCGGCCCGGGACGAGTCCGCCCGGCGCGGGTCCGCCCCGCGTGGTCCCGCCCGGCGTCGTCACCGGTCGAGGTCGCACCACACGCCGCGGACGCTCCGCCGAGGTCGCACGACGTGCCGCCCGCCGACGGGCTGGGCGGCAGTTCGAGCGACCTCGGCGACCCGCCCCCGCCGACGCGGACGCCGGCGCTCAGCCCCGGTGCTGCCGACGCTCCGCGATGATCCCGGCGAGTGCGCCGCGCAGGTGCGGGTAGCGGAACTCGTACCCGGCCTCGACCAGGCGCGTCGGCACCACCCACCGGCTCTTCAGCACGAGCTCGGTCTCGGTCCGGATCGCGAACGACCCGAGCTCGAGCATCCACCGCCACGTCGGGATCCCGAAGCGTCGCCCGACGGCGTCCCGGATGGTGGCCATCACGGTGCGGTTGTCCGACGGGTTCGGGCTGGACACGTTGACCGCGCCGTCGATGTCCTCGTGGTCGCGGACGAAGCGGATCGCCCCGACGACGTCCGCGATGTGCACCCAGCTGAACCGCTGCCGGCCCCGGGTGTGCCGGTTCACGTGGTAGGTGCCGGCACGGAGCCGGGAGCGCGTCGGGAACCACGGGCCGTCGTACTGCGGCCCGCCGAGTCCCGCCTGCGCCAGCCGGAGCAACGGCACGAGGGCGCTGCCGTCGCCGAACACGATCGCCATCCGGAGCGCCACGCGGCGGGTGCCGGGCAGGTCGATCGCGGACAGGGCGTCCTCCCACGCGGTCGCCACGGACACCGAGAACCCCTCGCCGAGTTCCCCGGTCGCCTCGTCCTGAGGGCGGTCGTCGGCGTGCCGGTAGATCGTCGCCGTCGAGGCGTTCACCCACAGCGGCGGCGGGTGCTCGCTCGTGCGGATCGCCTCGGCCAGTTCGAGCGTGGTGTCGACCCGGGAGCGGATGATCTCCGCCCGGTTCCGGCGCCCGTACCGGCAGTTGACGCTCTTGCCGGCCATGTTCACGACGAGTGCGGCCCCGTCCACGAGCTCCCGGATCCGCATGGTGTTGCCCCACACGGCGTCCCCGGTGCGGCCGATCGTGACGACCTCGTAGCCCTCGTCGCGGAAGGCGTCCTGCAGGTACTGCCCGACGAAACCGCTCGCCCCCGCGATCACGGCGCGGCCCTTGTGGTCGCTCATCTCATCCCCGTCCTGTGTCCGGCGCGATCTCGTACCGGAACGCCCCCTCGTACCGGTACAGCGTGCCGACCAGCGGGGCCGAGAGCACCAGGGACACGCGCTGCTGGTCGGCATCGTCATCGAATCGTTCCACGAGCGTCACACGCGGTGCGATGCGGCTCGGGAGGCGCACCTCGCGTCCCAGCGCACGGAACGACACACGGGTGGAGACCAGGCGCAGGGCGCCCGCGTCCGGGCCGTGCGCGTCGACCTCGGCCCGGAGCAGGGCGCTGACGCGCCCACGGCGACCGAGGTGGTCGACGAGCCCGTCGGGTCCGGCGGTGATGGCGTCGACCATCGTTCGGGTGCCGGAACGGAAGCGGAAGGTGCGGTGCGCGCGGACGGCGACCCGACCCTCCTGGACCGCCGGCCCGCGACCGACGCGAGCCGGGCGGTTCTCGACCGTGAAGGGGACGTCCCGTTCCCAGACCGGGAACATGACGGCGTCGCGGGCGAACCACGCGAGCACCGGCCAGAGCCAGCGGCGGGGTGTGCCGACGACGTCGAAGACGCCCTCGCCACGGCCGACGTGTCCGGGCGGGACCGCACCGAAGTACGTCGACAGTCGCGGGTGCAACCGGGCCAGCACGTCGGGCGGTGTGGACAGCTCGTAGGGCGACCGGGTCACGTCCCGATCCTGGCATGTCGTCGGTACGGATCCCTACGATGATGCGCATGGGACACGACCACGGAGCAGGGCACTCGCACGGGCACGCGTCCGAGCGCGCACTGCTCATCGCGTTCTGCATCTCGGCGACGATCCTGCTGGCGGAGGTCGTCGGTGCCGTCGTGACCGGATCGCTCGCCCTGCTCGTCGACGCCGGGCACATGGTCGTCGACACCGGCGGGCTCGGCATCGGCCTCGTGGCGACGCGGCTCGCACGACGCTCGCCGACCGCGCAGCGCACGTGGGGCTTCCAGCGTGCCGAGGTGCTCGGGGCCACGGCGCAGGCGGCGATCCTGCTCGCCGTCGGCGTCTACGTGATCATCTCGGCGATCCAGCGGCTGTTCGTGCCGGCCGAGATCCACTCCGGTCCGCTGCTCGTGTTCGGGATCATCGGCCTCGTCGGCAACCTCGTGGCGTACGCCGTGCTGCTGCGGGCCTCCGGCGAGGGGTTCACCTCGCGGGCCGCCCGGCTCGAGGTCCTCAACGACACCCTCGGCTCCGTCGCGGTCATCGCCGCCGCGGTCGTCCTCATGCTGACCGGGTGGGAGCGTGCCGACTCGGTCGCGGCGATCCTGATCGGGCTGCTCATCCTGCCGCGGGCCATCCGGCTGCTGCGCGAGACCGCCAACGTCCTGCTCGAGTCGACGCCCCCGGGGCTCGACCTCGACGACGTCCGGGGGCACATCCTCGAGCTCGACCACGTCATCGCCGTGCACGACCTGCACGCGACCCTCGTGGCGACCGGGGTGCCGAACCTGACCGCGCACGTGGTGGTGGACGACGAGTGCTTCTCGACGGCGCACGCCCCGCGGATCCTCGACGAGCTGCAGCAGTGCGTGGCGGAGCACTTCGACGTCCCCGTGGAGCACTCGACGTTCCAGCTGGAGCCGGCGTCGCACCGGCGGCACGAGCACGAGGTGCACGCCTAGGCGGTGCCCGGCGCGCCACCGTCGCCGGGGACGAGGTCAGCAGCCGCCGTCGCTCGTGGGGAACGCCGTGATCACGCGGTCGGTGGTGGCCGACACGATCACGCGGACGAACGGCTCGGCCGCGGGGCGGGACCCGTCGTCGAACCGCACGGGAGCGGCGAAGCAGACCTTGCCGTCGCCGGCGTCCTGCGGGTACCCGGTCGCCGGTGCCTCGAGGGCGGACTGCACCGCGGTGAGCATGGCGTCGTCCCAGTCCCGGGAGCCGTGGCCGGTCACGACGTCCTCCCAGTCCGCGGTGTGGCGGACGCGGATGTGCTCGTAGCCCTGGCCGGAGTTCCCGCACTGCAGCACGACCGTGCCGAGCGCCTCGGTGTCGTACCGGGCCACGGTCTCGCGGGTGCTCGTGTCGCAGCGGGCGAGGACGGCGTCGCCGGGCAGGTCCGGGCCGGTGCGGGTGATCGTCACCGTGCCGTCCTTCGTCGCGTCCCCGCCGGCGGTCGCGCTCGGGACGACGCTGGCCGCCGTGCCCCCGAGCACCGGGTCGTCCGCACCGCGCTGCGCCGTCAGTGCGACGCCACCGGCCACGAGGCCGGCGGCCAGCACGGCGGCGACGCCGGTGATGACGGAACGGTTGCGCTTCTGGGACACGCGCCCAGTATGCCGGACGGGTGTCGCGCCTCCTGGACCGGCCGCGGGACGCAGTCGAACCACGTTCCCGACATCGCACCGCGCCCCAGCGGTGGTGCGATGTCGGAAACGTGGTTCGACGTGGCCGAACGCGCAACGCGGCCGACGCGCGGGACGCGGACCAGCGCTCAGGCCCGCGCCGCCAGGCGGGTGCCGGCGACGACGGCCAGTACGACCACGAACACGACGTACCCGAGCAGCACGGGCAGCGTCGGCAGCACGAGGAGCGCGGCGCCGACCGCCACCACCGGCACGGTCAGCCCGGCGTAGGCGATGAGGAAGGTCGCGGCGAGGACACCGCCGCGACGTTCCGGGCCGACGAGGGCGCCCGCGCTGCCGATCGACGCGCGGAACAGCAGCCCGACGCCGGCTCCCGCGACGACCCCGCCACCGATGAACCCGGCGACCTGCAGCACCACCGCGGCACCGGCCAGGACGACCAGACCACCGACGAGCAGGACCATCCCGAGACGGATCTGCGCCCGCTGCGACAGCCGGGCGAAGACGATCTGCGACACCGCGCTCGCGGCGAACACCCCGAACGTCGTGGCTCCGGCGGCGAGCCGGTCGGTCACGTGGAAGGTCGTCCCGAGGAACGTCGGCGCGACCGAGGTGAAGAGTCCCTGCACCGCGAGCGCGGCGAACGCGGCGGTGCCGGCGGTCCAGAACGCTCCGGCCTGCCCCTCCGGTGCCTGCAGTCGCTGCGGGCGGTAGGGCACGGGCGACGTGGGACGGTCGACGGTCTCCGGGGCGGCGAGCACCACCACGAACGCGACGGCCAGCGCCACGACGAACACGACGTACGGCACCATGAGCGGCTGCCCGACGAACTCCGCGAGCGCTCCTCCGACGAGGGCGCCGAGCGACAGCCCGCCGAGGTTCACGACCCCCGCGACCACGCCCGCCCCGCCGACCGACGACTGCGAGCCCGTCGCCCGGACCCGCAGCTCGCCGAGGTGCGCGGTCGCCGTCGCCGTCAGGAGCCCGACCCCGAGGCCGGTCACGAGCCGGGCGACGATGAGGCCGCTGACGTCGTTCCAGAGCAGGAAGAGCACCGCTGCGACGAGCTCGAGCGCCACCGACACGAGGATGAGCGGGCGCCGTCCGTGCACGTCGCTGAGGTGTCCGGCGAGGTACAGGGAGCCGACGACACCCACGCCGTACGCCGCGAAGACCACGGTCGTCGTGAAGGTCGGGAAGCCGTCGCGTGCCTGGTAGATGACGTAGAGCGGTGCGGGCACGGTCGCGAACGCCATCACCGCGAGGAACGCGAACGCCACGGCCCAGAACCCGACGCCGTGCCGACGGCGCGTGTGCGCTCGTCGTCCGCGCGGGGCGGCGACGCGCTCGCTCGCGGTGGCGGCGGTCGACGACGTGGGAGCGGATGCGGTGGCGGTTGACATGCTCCGATCGTCCCGCCGAACACCCATCGAGTCCAACGGATCCTCTTGATGACGTCCATCGACCTGATCGATACTGAGCCGGTGGAGACCCGCCTGCTCGAACAGTTCGTCACCGTCGCCGCCGAGGGCAGCGTCACCCGCGCCGCCGAACGGCTCTGGGCGGCGCAGTCCACGGTGTCCGCGGGGATCGCGTCACTCGAGCGGAGCTTCGGGGTCCGGCTGTTCGACCGCACCGGACGGCACCTCGTGCTGACGACCGCTGGTGAGGACCTGCTCCCCCACGCCCGCGCCGTGCTGGAGTCCCTCGACCGGATGCACGACCTCGCGACCGTCGACGACGCCGACCTGCGGGGACGGGTCCGGCTCGGCATCTTCACGAGCATGGACATCGTCGACCTCACGGGCGTGCTGCGACGGTTCCGGCAGCGGCACCCGCTGGTCGCGGTGGAGCTCATGACCTCGCCCTCCGGGACGACCGGGCTCGTGCAGGACCTGGTCGCCGGGCGGCTGGACATCGCCTACACGGGCCTCCCGGCGGTCCCGGCCGGGGTCGAGGTGGCGCCGCTCCGAGAGATGCCGTTCCGGGTCTTCACCGCCGCCGACCACCGGTTCGCCGGTCGTCGCTCGGTCTCGCTCGCGGAGCTCGCCGACGAGCCGTTCATCGACACGGCGCACGGCTTCGGCAACCGGATCATCCTCGACACCGCGCTGGAGCGGCTCGGGATCCGGCGGCGGATCGTCGCGGAGATGAACGACATGCCCGCGGTGATCCGGTTCGCGTCGGCCGGCCTCGGTGTCGGCGTCGTCCCGGACTCCGGGGTGCGCCACGACGGTGCGGTGCTCGAGCTCGAGGACGAGGTCGATCCCCTGCGCATCGGGCTCGCGATGCGGACGAGTCCGGAGCCGAACCGCGCGGTGCGCACGCTGGCGCGCGACATCGTGGCGGCGCGCGTCGACGTCGCTACGCAGCCGGGCTGAGCGGCCGGATCCCGGTCGTACCCCACCGACGGACTGGAGGCGCGGGTCGTCCCCGCCACGCGCCTCCAGGCCGTCAGTCCCCCCAGATCTCCCCGACGATCGCACCCAGCAGGTTGTCGGTCGGGAAGTTGGTCTGTTCGATCACGACCCATGCCGTGCCGCGCGTGTAGTACGTGTACGCGCGATCGACGTCGTACGGCTCGACGTTGGACACGGTCTGACAGAAGGTCCCGTGATCGCGCTCGCTGCAGGTCCCGCCCTCCCCTCGGATGACGGCGAGGTTCTCGCTGATCGCCTCGGGGGTCGACTCACCGGCCGTGATCCCCAGCCCGGTCACGTCTGCCTGGGGGTCCCGCCAGGAGCACCGCAGCGAGACGTCGTCGCCCGTCTCCCGCTCGAGGTCGCGGTACTCCTCCGGGGTGTCCGGCAGCGACGGCTTGATCTGCACGAGCGGTGTCCCACCGAAGAGTCGGTCGTAGTCGGACGCCGGGACGAGTGCCCGGCAGTCGGTCGGGATCGTCGCCGTCGTGTTGACCGGGGTCGGGCGTGGTGTCGGGCGCTGGGTGATCGGCGCCGACGTCGGGGTCGTCGCGGAGGGCGACGGCTCCGGCTGCTGCGTCCGGGTGGGTGCGGCGACGGGCGACTCCTGCTGCGACAGCGACAGGGCCACGGCGCCCGTTGCGGTGCCGATCGCCAGCAGGCCGATGACGCCGAGCGCGATGCCCGGACGGAACCGACGCCGCTTCGGACGCGGGGTGGCACGTTCGAGGACGTTCTGCTTCATCGAGACGAGCATGCGCTGCAGGTCGTCTCCCTCGGGGGGCTCAGTGTTCATCGTGCATCACCACCTTCTTGAGTCGGCGTCGGGAGCGGGAGACCCGCTGGGTGACCGCACCGACGCTGAGGCCCAGCATCTCGGCGGCCTCGGCGTAGGAGTGCCCCTCGAGGAGGCACAGTTCGCAGATGCGTCGGTCGGTCTCGGGGAGCGCGGCGATCTCGTCGCGGACCCAGCGGAGGCGCTCACGGGCCTCGGCGTGGTCCTCGGGTGCGGCGAGCTGCTCGGGGAGTTCGTCGGCGCGACGGCGGGCCTGCTTCCGGCCGGTGTTGAACGCGTGGTTCCGGCAGACGACGAGCAGCCACGGGAGCATCGTGTCCGCGGGGAGCTCGAGGGTCTCGGCACGCTGCCAGAGCGTCAGGAAGGCGTCCTGCACGATCTCCTCGACGTCCTGGCGGTCGTCGACGAGTGCCCAGGTGTAGCGGGTGAGGGTCGCGGCGTACCGGTCGAACGCCCGGGCGAGCGCGTTCTTGTCGCCCCGTGCCATCGCACGGACGATCGCCTCGTCCGTGTCGGTGCCGGTCGTCACGTCCACATCCCACCTCCTTCACTCCAGAGGTGTCGGCTGCACGCGCGATCGTGACAGGACCGTGGCGAAAACGTGATCCCGGGCGTGTCGGTCGTCCGAGCGGGTCAGGCGTCGAGCAGGTGCGCGATGCCGGCGACCGAGCGCTTCGCCGCAGCCGAGGTCGACAGGTACCCGACGAGGACGATCCCCGCTCCGATCCCGACGACGATCCACCAAATCGCGTGCGTGGCCACGGCGAACCCGGCGCCGACGGTCGCGACCGCACTCGCGCCGGTCACGGTGCCGGCGAGTGCGACCCCGAGCGACACCCCGGTCTGCCGGCTCGTGGACGCGACGGCCGCGGCGGACCCGGACTGCGCGCGGGGCATGCCCGAGACGGCCGTGTTCGTGATCGGCGCGTTCACCATGCCGAACCCGAACCCGAACAGCACGAAGGCGACGACGAGCACCCACATCGGGGTCGTGGCGTCGATCGTCGTGAGGATCGCCCCGGCGCCGCCGACGCCGATGCCGGCGAGGACGAGCGGGACCCGGGTGCCGATAGAGCCGACGAGCCGCCCGGACAGCGGCGAGACGAGCATCGTCGCGACCGCGGCGGGCAGCGTCCACAGGCCGGCCTGGAACGGCGACATGCCCCGGACCTCCTGCAGGTAGAGCGCGTTGAGGAAGAGGAAGGCCCCGTTCGCGCCGAACGCGCCGATCGCGGTGACGACCGCGGCCGAGAACGGGATGCTCCGGAAGAACCGGACGTCGATGAGCGGTTCGCGGCGACGGCGCTCGACGGCGACGAGCACGACGAGGGACGCTGCGGCGAGGACGAACAGCCCGAGGGCGGCCGGTGACGTCCAGCCGAGCCGCGGCCCCTCGATGAGCCCGCCGACGAGCGTCGCCAGGAGCACGATGACGAGCACCTGGCCGACGGGGTCGAGCCGTCGGGGCTCCGGCGACTTCGACTCGGGGACGAACAGGAACGTCAGCACGATCGCCGCGATGCCGATCGGCACGTTGATCCAGAAGATCGCGCGCCAGCCGACGGTGTCGGTCAGCGCGCCGCCGACCAGCGGACCGAGCCCCATCGACACACCGACGACGGCACCCCAGACGCCGACGGCACGGGCACGCTCCTTCGCGTCGTCGAAGGTGGCGGTGATGATCGACATCGCGACCGGGTTCATCATCGAACCGCCCACCGCCTGGACCATGCGGAAGACGACGAGCCAGCCCACGCCGGGCGCGAGCGAGCAGAGCAGCGACCCGACCGTGAAGAGCGCGAGCCCGATCTGGAAGGTGGTGCGGCGGCCGATGCGGTCGGCGGTGGAGCCGGAGAGCAGCAGCAGGCTGGCGAGGACGAGCGTGTAGGCGTCGATCGTCCACTGCAGCCCGGAGATCGAGCTGCCGAGTTCACGCCCGATCGAGGGCAGGGCGACGTTCATCACGGTGGCGTCCATCGAGACGATGAACAGGCTCATGCAGCAGACCGCGAGGATGAGGTACCGGTGCCGGTACCGGTGCGGCAGGCCCGGGTCGCCCTGGAACGGCCGCCGTGACGGCACCGCGGGGGCGGCCTCCGACTCAGTGGAAGTCGTTGCCGTCTCCTTCACCCGGGGCCTTGTGACCACCGAGCATGTCGTTGTCGTCCTGGTCGCTCGTCGACGCGAGCTGCAGCATCGCGAGGACGACCACGACGACGATGAACGCGATGCCGAGGAAGATCGCGGCGAGCTGGAGCTCACGCGTGGCGAGCAGCACGACGAGCCCGGTGAAGACCGCAACGATCGCGGAGATCCCGAGGAGCTCGACCGGGCGCAGGCGGTCGCGACGGCTGGGGGTGGTCATGCGTGTGGTGCTCCGTCCGGGGTTGCGGCCGGGGCCGCCGTTCCCCACTTGTGCGAGAGGCCGGCGATCACGTGGAAGACCGCGGTGATGGCGAGGTAGGCGCCGAGCAGGCCGACGAGGACGATCGAGGCGTCCAGCGTGCCGGTGACCCGCTCGACACCGCCGAGCTCCTGCGAGTAGTCGGGCGGCGTCACCAGGAAGGCGATGGCGAGCAGCAGCGTCAGGCCGCCGACGGTCGTCCAGTCGCGCGCGAACGGCGAACGCCCACGGGCGCGGAGCCCCTGCGTGAGCTCGAACGCCCCGGTGAGGACGGCGAAGGCGACGACGACCGCGATGAACGCCGGCAGGCCGAGGCCGTTGCACGCGAACGCGGCGACCGCGGCGACGAGGGTGATCACCGCCTGCAGGAGGGTCGTCCGGCGCGACCGTCCGTCCGCCGGGAGCCGCGTCGTCCCCGCGAGCAGCAGCACGAGTCCGTCCACCGCCGCGAACCCACCGAACAGCAGCAGGCCGTAGCCCGCCGCGTGGTTGGACGAGAAGGTGATGACGATGGCCACGATCGCGGCTGGCACGGCCCGGAGGACGGGGATCGGCCAGTACCGCGCGCGCTGGCCGGAGTCGTCCACGGAGTCGGACACGAGACCTCTTTCGGGCATGCGGATCGTGGTTCGATCCTACCGCCGCACGGTGCAGCGGCCGACCGCGCGGGGCGATCGGCCGCTGAGGATGCTCGAACCAGCAGGCGTCAGCGGGGCGTCGACCCGACCTCGTCTTCCGCCGAACGTCGGCGCGCACGCCGCCGCGCGAGCCACCAGCACGTCGCCCCGGCCGCAACACCGACGGCGGCCACCGCCGCGACCACGCCGAGGTCCTCCGTGCCGGTGTAGGCGAGCGCTCCGGTCCGAGTCGGCCCGGCGTCCCCGCCGTCTCCACCGTCCCCGGCGGGACGGGCCCCGCGGCCGTCGGGCGTCCGGTCGCGCGGGCCCGGGTCAGCGTCCCCGCCGTCACCCGGCCCGTCGGAGCCGCCGTCGCCGCCGTCACCACCGCCGCCGCCGGGGACCACCACGATCCCGACGCCCGGCGAGGGGTCGCCGCCGTCCGGATCGCTCGGCGACGTCGCGGTCGCAACGTTCACCACGTCCGACCCGTCCCCGGAGTACGCCGGGTCGAGCTGCGCCCGGACTCGGAACGACACGGTCTCCCCCGCGGCGAGCGCGGCACCGGAGCGACAGGTCACGTCCTGCCCCTCGGCCGTGCAGTCGTCCGGCGACCCGACGAACCGCATCGCGCTCGGCAGTTCGTCGACCGCCCCGACGTCCTCGGCGGTACCCGGGCCCCGGTTGCGGGCGGTGATCGTGTACTCGACCTCGTCACCGGGCTCGACCGCCGTCGAGGGGGACACGGACTTGTCCGTCTCGACGTGCGCGTCCACCCGGGCGGCGACCGTGGTGCTCGCCGCCGAGGTGTTGTCGTCCTCGTTCGTGTCGGCGGTCCGGGGCGCCGGTCGGATCGTGGCGACGCTCTCGAGCGTGCCCTCCGCGTCGTCGGCGGTGCGGCCGCTGATCGTCACCGTGGCCGTCCCGTTGCGCGGCAGGCCGAGATCGGTGGCGACGTCGCCGGCGCCCGACTCGGTCCCGCACGACGACCCAGCGGCCGCCGCGCAGGTCCACGTGACGTCGCGCAGGGCGTCGGGCACGTCGACCTCGAGCGCGCTCGGGTCCGACGCGTTCACGCCGGCGTTCCGAGCGGTCACCGTGTACTCGACGTCGGCACCCGCCGGGACGCTCGGCGCGAGGTCGTGTGTGACGGTGACGTCCGTCGGCGTCCAGACGCGCAGGGCGTCGACTTCGTGCACGTTGACGTGGCTGCCCGTCGCCCCCGCGAACCCGAGGCGGAGCGTGCTCGGCAGCGGTGCCTGGCCGTCGCCGTGCAGGGGGACCCGGTCGAGCACGGTCCGCATCCGGTCCCCGTCCTGCAGCCGGACGGTGACCGCGAGTTCCCCGGCGTCCCCGGGGAGCAGGGTCACGCGGACCTTCCGGAGCGTCGCCCCGGCGGTCTCCGTGCCACCGGGAGCGGGGGCCGCGCCGACCCAGCGGTAGCCGAGCACCCCGTCGCCGGAGCCGCGGATCGACACGGTGTCCGGCCGCGCCCCGGGTCCGGAGTAGTTGATCGGCGTCGAGAAGTTGCCGTAGTGGTCCACCGCGATGCCGGCGAAGCCGCCGGGGACCCCGGGCAGGTCGCAGGACAGGCCACCGCCCTGGGACGCCTCGCGCCGGCACGCGTAGCCGAGCCCGGCGCCGAACGACCCGACGCCCTGCTCGGCCGCGCCGTCCGCGAGGAAGAGCAGCAGGCCGTCGGCACCCGGGTCGTCGACGTCGCGGTACATCGCGTAGCTGAACTCGATCTCGAGCCCGAGGTCGGACGGGAACGTGTCGTGCATCGACCACGCCCCCGCCTGGTCCTTGACGTCGTCGGTCAGCCGGAGCCGACCGTCGACGATCGCCGCGTCGCCGTGCAGGGCGCCGCCGGCAGCGGTGGCGAACTGGTTCTCGTAGGGGAAGGCGAGCTCGTCGGCCGAGGAGGCGGACGGCACGAGGCCGGGTGCCGCGAGGACACCGAGCACGGTCAGGACGGACGCGACGGCCGCGACGCGGCGGAGCCGGCGTGACCTGGCGGGCGGTCGACCGCCCGGCGGGGTGTTGGGAGCTGTCATGCCCCGATCGTCGCGACCGGAGGGTCCCCGTCAGGCGGGCGTCGGCCGATCTGTGGAACGCGTCCCCGCGCCTCCTGGCTGTGGAGGAAGAGTCCGGCTCAGCGCAGCCAGACGGTGGTCTCCCCGGGGAGCACCCCGTCGCCGAGCGGACCGGACGACACGACGACCTCGCCGGCGGGCAGCCGCACCGGCTCGGTCCCGAAGTTCGTGACGGAACGCCACCCGTCGTGCCGCGCGAACGCCACGATCCCGTCCGGCGCCTCGATCCACGCGAGGTCCTCGCCCCGCTGCAGGTCCCGTCGGGCGGCGGTCGCCGCGCGGTAGAGGGAGAGGGTCGACGCGGGGTCGCCGTCCTCCGCCTCGACCGAGGACGCCCCGAAGTCGGCCGGTTGCGGCAGGTGCGGTGCGACCGCCCCGAACCCGAACGACGGCCCGGACGTCGTCCAGGGGATCGGCACGCGACACCCGTCCCGCCCCTTGACGGTGTGCCCGGTGCGGATCCACTTCGGGTCCTGCAGCGCCTCGTGCGGGATCGCCGCTGCCTCCTGCAGCCCGAGCTCCTCGCCCTGGTAGACGTACGACGAACCGGGCAGCGCCAGCATCAGCAGCGTCGCCGCCCGCGCCCGCCGGAGCCCCCGCGCACGATCGAGCGACGGTGTCGTGCCGTCGGTCAGGAGCCACGCGTCGGTGTCCGTGCCGTCCGGCAGGCCGTAGCGGGTCGCGTGCCGGACGACGTCGTGGTTCGACAGCACCCACGTGCTCGACGCCCCGGACTGCGCCGACGCCGACAGGTTCCGCTCGATGATGCCCCGGAACGCCGCGGCGTCGAACGGCGCCTCGAGCAGGTCGAAGTTGAACGCCTGCCCGAGCTCGGTCGGCCGGGCGTAGAGCACGCGGCGCGGCGCGGGCGCCCAGGCCTCCGCCACGGCGGCTCGTGGTGGGTCGTACTCGTCGAGCACCCGGCGCCACGCCGCGAAGATCTCGTGCACCTCGTCGCGGTCGTAGAGCGGATCGGAGCCGTCGAGCGGCAGGTGGTGCTCGTCGGACGGACGGTACGGGGTCGACAGGTCCTTCGCCAGGCCGTGCGCGACGTCCACCCGGAAGCCGTCGACCCCGCGGTCGGACCAGAAGCGCAGCGTGTCCTCGAAGTCGGCACGGACCTCCGGGTTCGACCAGTCGAGGTCCGGCTGCTCGGGGGCGAACAGGTGCAGGTACCACTGGCCGTCGGGCACGCGGGTCCAGGCGCTGCCGCCGAAGTTCGACACCCAGTCGCTCGGCGGGAGCGACCCGTCGGCACCGGCACCGTCCCGGAACACGTACCGAGCGCGTTCCGGCGAACCCGGGGCCGCGGCGAGCGCGGCACGGAACCACGCGTGCTCGTCCGAGGTGTGGTTCGGGACGATGTCCGCGATCAGCCGGATGTCGTGCTCGTGGAGCGCACGGACCAGTGCGTCGAAGTCGTCGAGTGTGCCCAGGCGGTCGTCGACGTCCCGGTAGTCGGCGACGTCGTAGCCGCCGTCCGCCAGCGGGGAGGGGAAGAACGGCGACAGCCAGACCGCGTCGACGCCGAGCGACGCCAGGTAGGGCACGCGGCTCGTCACGCCCGCGAGGTCGCCGAGGCCATCGGCGTCCGTGTCCGCGAAGCTCCGTGGGTAGACCTGGTAGACGACGGCGTTCCGCCACCAGTCCGGGTCGGTCGTGCGGGGCGTGCTGGCCGGCGTCCGAAGCGTGCTCACGTCGCCAACGTACCGACGATCCACCGGACCGGGAATAGGGGTCCACGCGCACGCATTGGTTGTCGATGACACCTTTCCGTCACAGAACCAGTAAGGATCCCCGATGACGAACGTCCTCGCCCTCGTCGGCAGCCTCCGCGCCGAGTCCATCAACCGCAAGCTCGCCGAGGCGGCTGCGCACCACGCCCCGGAGGGCATCGAGCTGACGACCTTCGACGGCATCGTCGACCTGCCCTTCTACAACGAGGACATCGACGGCGACACCCCGCCCGCCTCGGCCGTCGCCTTCCGCGACGCGGTGGCCGCCGCCGACGCCGTCCTGCTCGTCACCCCCGAGTACAACGGCACCATCCCGGCCGTCCTGAAGAACGCGCTGGACTGGGGTTCGCGTCCGTTCGGCGCCTCGCCGCTGTCCGGCAAGCCGCTCGCCGTCATCGGCTCGGCCTTCGGCCAGTTCGGCGGCGTCTGGGCCCACGACGACGCCCGCAAGGTCGCCGGGATCGCCGGCGCGAAGGTCCTCGAGGACGTCAAGGTCGCCATCCCGCAGTCGGTGGTCCGGTTCGCCGAGACCCACCCGCGCGAGGACGCCGAGGTCACCACGCTCGTCCAGGGCGCCCTCACCGCGCTCGCCGAGGCGACCGAGGAGCAGGCCGCAGCCTGACGACGTCACGCACGTGACGACGGACGGGAGGCGCGGTGCGGGCCCGCACCGCGCCTCCCATCCGTCCACGGGTGCGGGAGACCGCATCCCGTGAGATCCCTAGACGCTCTAGCAACGAGACGGGCTACCCTGAACGCCATGTCCACGCAGGAGATCACGGAAGCGTCCGGGTACTGGTTCCCCGATGACGACGCGACCCAGCGGGGCGTCACCGTCCTGAACGCCCTCCGCCGGTACCGCGCCGCCGAGACCGCGATGCGTCGACGCACCCGCGACTCGATGGGCATGGGCGAGACCGACCTGCTCGCGGTGCGCTTCCTGCTGCAGGCGCAGCGCGCCGGGCGCACCGTGAAGCCGAAGGACCTGGCGGCGTACCTCAAGATCTCGTCCGCCTCGACCACGATCCTCATCGATCGCCTCGTCAAGTCGAACCACGTCCGCCGCGACCCGCACCCGACCGACCGCCGCGCCCTCGTGATCACCCCGACCACCGAGACCGACGAAGAGGTCCGCGCGACCCTCGGCATCATGCACCGCCGGATGATGGGCATCGCCGAGGGACTCTCCCCCGAGGACGCCCGCGTCGTCGCCGTGTTCCTCGAGCAGATGCGCTCCGCCGTCGACCAGGTCGACCCCGCCGTCACGCACTGATCGGACCACGGGGGACGCGTCCTCTGAGCGGACGTCCTGCCGCACCGCGTAGACCGGTGTGGTACCGGCCACCAACGCGGAAGGAACCGATCATGCACGCATCGGACAAGCTCGCCAAGAACCTCCAGGCGGTCCTCGTGGACCTCATCGACCTGCACGTCCAGGGCAAGCAGGCCCACTGGAACATCCTCGGGACCAACTTCCGGGACCTCCACCTCCAGCTCGACGAGATCGTCGACGCCGCCCGTGAGTTCGCCGACGACACCGCCGAGCGCATGCGCGCCCTGTACGCGGTCCCGGACGGCCGCTCGAGCACCGTCGCGGCGTCGAGCCACCTCGACCAGTTCCCCGAGGGCGAGATCACCACGCACGACGCCATCGACCAGGTGACGCTCCGCCTCTACCAGGCGACCGGCACCATGCGCGACGTCCACGACGAGGTCGACGAGGAAGACCCGACGACGGCCGACCTGCTGCACGGCTTCATCGAGCGCCTCGAGCAGCTCGCGTGGATGGTCTCGGCCGAGAACCGCGCACCGAGCACCCCGCTCGCCTCGGCCACCACGCCCGCGGTCGCGGACGCCTCGGCGCACGCGTAGCGGCCACCAGGTGGACCTCGGGATCCAGGGCAAGACCGCCCTGGTCTTCGGCGCGGACTCCGGCATCGGCTGGAACACGGCTCGCATCCTCCTCGCGGAGGGTGCGACCGTGGTCGTGTCGGACCTCGACCAGTCGCAGCTCGACAACAGCGCCGATCAGCTCGAGGCGCCGTACGGCAGGCTGCACGCCTTCGCCGCGGACGTCACGAGTGCCGCGAGCCTGGCCGACCTGCACACCAGGGTGCGCGACGCCGTCGGCGAGATCGACATCCTCGTGCAGTCCTCCGGCGTCACGGGCGCCCAGGGCCTGTTCCACGAGATCGACGAACAGGGATGGCTCGACACCATCGACGTCGACCTGATGGGGCCGGTGCGGATCACGCGTGAGTTCATCGGCGACCTGCGCCAGGGCGGCTGGGGTCGCATCGTCTACCTCGTGTCCGAGGACGCGTCGCAGCCGTACGACGACGAGCTCCCCTACTGCGCGGCCAAGGCCGGGGTGCTGTCCTTCGCGAAGGGCCTCTCCCGCACCTACGCGAAGGAGGGCCTGCTCGTGAACACCGTGTCGCCGGCGTTCATCCACACGCCGATGACCGACGCGATGATGAAGAAGCGCGCCGAGGAGACCGGCCAGACCTTCGACGAGGCGATCGCGTCGTTCCTCGACGACGAGCGCCCGTACATGGAGCTGCAGCGTCGCGGCGAGCCGGAGGAGGTCGCGAACGTCATCGCGTTCCTCTGCTCCGACCTCGCCAGCTTCGTGAACGGCTCGAACTACCGGGTCGACTCCGGCTCGGTCGCAACGATCTAGGAGACGCCATGACCGACTTCCGCTACCTCGTCGTCGGCGGCGGGATGGTCGCCGACGCCGCTGCCCGCGGTGTCCGCGAACTCGATGCCGACGGCTCGATCGGCATCATCAGCGAGGACGTCGACCGGCCGTACGCCCGGCCGGCGCTCTCGAAGAAGCTGTGGACCGACCCGGACTTCAGCTGGGACGAGAAGGTCGACCTGCACACCGAGGAGACCGGCGCGACGTTCGTGCTCGGCACCGCGGTGACGGCGATCGACCGCGCGGCGAAGACCGTCACGACCTCGGACGGGCAGACCCACGGCTACGAGCGGCTGCTCCTCGCGACCGGCGGCACGCCCCGTGGGCTCCCCGGGCTGTCGCCGTCCGACCGGGTGCTCGACTACCGGAGCGCCACCGACTACCGACGCCTCCGTGAGCTCGCCGACGCCGGGGCCCACGTGGCCGTCGTCGGTGGCGGGTACATCGGCACCGAGATCGCGGCCGGCGTCGTGCAGAACGGCGCCCGGGTGACGCTCGTCGACCCGGACGAGGTCGTCGGCGGCCGGATGTTCCCGGAGGACCTCGCCCGGGCGTTCCAGCAGCGCTTCGTCGACCACGGCGTGGAGCTCCGGCTCGGGCGCCGCGTCGACCACGGGACCGAGCACGAGGGTGGCGTCACGCTGACCCTCGACGACGGGTCCGAGGTGTCCGCCGACGCGGTCGTGGTCGGACTCGGCATCGAACCGGCCACCCGCCTCGCCGCGGACGCCGGACTCACCGTGCGGGACGGCATCGTCGTGTCCTCGACGCTCCTCACCGACGACGACTCGGTGTTCGCCGCCGGCGACGTCGCCGAGTACCCCGACCGGATCCTCGGCACGCGCCGGGTCGAGCACGTCGACAACGCCCAGCAGCAGGGCCGGCAGGCGGGGCGCAACCTCGCCGACGCCGACGAGACGTACGACCACACGCCGATGTTCTACTCCGACGTCTTCGACATGGGGTACGAGGCGGTCGGGCAGGTCACCACGAAGCTGCGCACGGTCGAGGACTGGCAGGAACCGACCGTCACAGGTGTCGTCTACTACCTCGACGACGACGACCTCGTGCGCGGCGTCCTGCTCTGGAACGTCTGGGACAAGACCGACGAGGCCCGCAAGGTCCTCGCCGATGCCCACGCGCTCACGCCGGACATGCTGATCGGGCGCATCACGCCGTAGCGTCGCGTCCACCCTGGAGGCGCGGTGCCGGTCCACGAGACCGGCACCGCGTCTCCGGTCGGTCGCGTCCGTCCGCGGGCCGGTCCGCGGGATCAGCCCGCCTTGCGGGTCTCCGGAGCCACCTCGTCGACGATCTCGCGGCGATCCGCCGGGTCGACCGGCAGGTCGTCGCCGTCCGCCATCGCGACCGCGTGCGCCGACTTCGCCGCCTCGAGCGTCTCGTCGTCGTTCTTCGCCATGCCGAGCAGTTCGACGAAGCGCGACTTGACGAGCAGCCAGGCCTCGCGGGGGCCGAGCCGGGACAGGTCCGACGCCGTCGAGTCGTCGCGGACGCGCTGGAGCGAGGACACCCCGCGGTCGGGGAGCCGTCCGGCCACGTGGTCCACGGCGAGCTGGGCGACCGCGTCCGCCTGCGCGTGCATCACCGAGTGCGCGCCGTCGACGACCTCGCGCAGCACCGCGTACGGGAACACGCGGGCGAGCCGGCGCACCCAGTCCCGCGGGACCATCGCGTCGTGCTCGCCGCGCACGATGAGCGTCCGTGCCTGCACGTGGGCGGCGCGCTCCTCGATCGGGAAGGCGATCATCCGCGGCAACACCTTCGAGAACCAGTGCCAGCCGCACAGGGCGTACGCCGTGATGCCGTGCCAGCGGACGGCTGCCGGCTCGTGCAACGTGGACCGGAGGAACCGGAACGCCGACTGCCGGACCGTGCGCGCGTGCGAGTCGACCACCGGGCTGATGAGCACCAGGTCGGAGATCTCCGGACGACGCGCTGCCACCTCGGTCACGACCTGGGTGCCCATCGAGTGGCCGACGAGCACCGGGTCGACGAGTCGGAGGTCGTCGATGACCTTCTCGACCGCGTCGGCGTACCGCTCGATCGAGACCTTCCCGCGGAAGCGCGGGACACCGGCGAAGCCGGGCAGGTCGAGGGCGTGCACGGGGCCGTTCTCGTTGAGGTGCGGGGCGAGCCGCTCGTAGTACGTGGCGGCGATGCCGAGCCCCGCGACGAGCAGGAAGGCGCGGTCGCCGGGTTCGCCGACGGAGCTGACGCGCACGTACGTGCCGTCGACCGCGACCCGGTCGACCTCGACCGTGACGTCGGCGTTCTCGGCCTCGTCCAGTCGCTTCGCGGGGTCCGGTGTCGCGTCCGTGTGCTCGTCGTCCACTTCGGTCTCCTCGGGTCGGGCGTCGCTCCTCGGTTCGGGCGATCGCCCAGGATACCCGCGGTGCCCCCGATCCCGCCGTCGGCGCCCCGTCAGCCGCTGAAGGTGTTCGCGGGGAACCCGTGCACCCGCGTCGGCACCGCGAGGACGGCACCGGAGTGCGGGTGCGCGACGAGCTGCTCCTCGGTGAGGTTCTCCCGCGCCGAGGCGACGAACAGCGTCGACATGTCCGGGCCGCCGAACGCCACCGACGTCACGTTCGGCACCGGGAGCTCGACGGTCTCGAGGTGCGATCCGTCCGGACCGTACCGCTCGACCCGACCGCCGCCGTAGACCGCGCTCCACGAGCAGCCCTCGTCGT
Organism: Curtobacterium sp. SORGH_AS_0776; assembly: GCF_031453355.1. NCBI lineage: Bacteria > Bacillati > Actinomycetota > Actinomycetes > Micrococcales > Microbacteriaceae > Curtobacterium > Curtobacterium sp. SORGH_AS_0776. Next base: position 1,095,997 of record NZ_JAVIYU010000001.1, on the reverse strand, counting down.
CGCGGACCAGCCCGTCGTGCGCGGACCCGACGACGAACGGCTCGAGCTCGCCGAGCTCCCCGTCGGGGCCGTACGACCCGCGGTAGATCGTCGACGCGCTCGTGTCCGTGACGTACATGACCGTGCCGTCCTCCGACCACTCGATGCCGTTCGTCACGCCGAAGCCGCCGCGGAGGAGTCTCGTGGTGCCGTCCGGCTCGATCGAGTACAGGGCACCGTCCGGCTCCCCCGTGGTGAGGTTCATGCTGCCGACGAGGAACCGGCCGAACGGGTCGCACTTGCCCTCGTTGAACCGGAGGCCGGCCGTGGCGTGCTCGACCCGGGCGATCTCACGCTCGACGACGCCCTGAGCGTCCGTCACGACGACGGAGTCGCCGAGGGCCGCGACGAAGCCACCGCCCGCGCGGGGCTGGAAGCTCGCGAGCGGGGGCGGCAGCTGCACGGTGGACGTGACCGTGCCGTGGGCGTCCGCGGTGGTGAGGGTGCCGAGGGTGATGTCGACCCACCGCAGCTCGTTCGTCCCGGGGTCCCACACGATGCTCTCCGCGAGGACGGCTCCGGCGTCGGAGAAGACGGTCACGGGTCCGGTCGTCGCGCTGCTGCTCATGACACCGGTCTACCGGTGCCGCCTCCGTGCGCGTCCACCGTGTCCGTGTCAGAGGCGAGCGTAGCGGGCGCGGAAGAAGCTGTAGACGCCGAAGGCCACGAACCCGATGCCGACGGCGACGAGCACGACCGCCCCGCCCGGCATCGAGCGGAGGGCGTCGAACGCCCCGTCCAGTCCGGTCGCCTGGTCGGGGTCGCTCCGGAAGGCAGCGACCGCGATGAGCACGCCGACGACCACCACGGCGATCCCCTTCAGCACGTACCCCACGACGCCGAGCACGGTGACGACGCGTTCGAGCGGCTGGCGCGGGCGCACGAGCTGCTTCCAGAACGAGCGGCGGCAGCCGATCACCACGAGGCCGACGCCGATCGCGACGGCCACCGCGGCGACGAGCAGCAGGAGGAACACGCCGCCGGGCGTCGCGAGCGCCTTCGCGGCAGCACTCCGCGAGGACCCGCTCGAACTCGTGCCGGCTCCGACCGCGTAGGACGCCGCGGAGTACGCGATGACCCCGTAGACCACGGCCTTCCCGACGTTCTTCAAGCGGTTGCCCCAGGCGCGGGCGCTGTCCGTCCTCCCACCGACCACGGCTTCGAGCACCAGCCGGATCGTCAGCGCAGCACAACCGACGGCCATGACCCAGAGCAGGACGACCCCGCCGGGGACCGCGGCGAGCTGCTGCAGCGCACCCGACTGGTCGGTCTCGCTGCCCGACGACGCGTTGCCGACGCCGAGCAGGATCGCCAGGTAGCCGATCAGCAGGTGCACGATGCCGCTGCCGACGAACCCGGCGCGCGCCGTCAGCTCGAACCACCGGCTGTCGGCCACGCGCTTCGCTCCACGACCGGTCTTCCGGGCCGCCTGTTCCGCCTGTTCACTCACGCCATCGAGCGTGCCCGACGGAACGGGCCGTGTCCGGCACGGGCGGTGACACCCGGCCGTCTGGCAGACGGGAGGCGCGGTGCGGGCCCGCACCGCGCCTCCCGACCCTGCGTGGCGGCGACGTCAGTCGCCCTTCACGTTGACGACCTGCCGCAGCGTGTGCCGGATCGACACGAGCTCCGAGGCGTCGGCCATGACCTGGTCGATCGGCTTGTACGCCGCCGGGATCTCGTCGAGGAACGCGTCCGTGTCGCGGTACTCGATGCCGACCATCGCCTCGCGCAGCTGGTCGTGCGTGAACGTCCGCCGGGCGGCGCTCCGCGAGAACAGCCGACCGGCACCGTGCGGCGACGACTCGAGCGACGGCTTGTTGCCGAGCCCCTCGACGACGTACGACGCGGTGCCCATCGACCCGGGGATGAGCCCGGGCTGCCCGGCCCGCGCCTGGATCGCGCCCTTGCGGGAGACCCACACCGACTTCCCCCAGTGCGTCTCGCGCTGCGTGAAGTTGTGGTGGCAGTTGATCCGCTCCTGCTCGTCGACGGGCGTGCCGACGGCCTCGGACAGCTGCCGCACGACGCGGTCCATCATCTCCTCGCGGTTGAGGAGCGCGAAGTGCTGGGCCCACCGCAGCTCGGCGATGTACCGGTCGAACTCCGGGGTCCCCTCGACCAGGTACGCCAGGTCGGGGTCGGGCAGCTCGATCCACCAGCGCTGCATGGCCTTCTTGGCGACCGCGATGTGTCGCTGGGCGATCTTGTTGCCGACACCCCGCGACCCGGAGTGCAGGAACAGCCAGACGCGGTCCGCCTCGTCGAGGGACACCTCGATGAAGTGGTTGCCGGACCCGAGCGTGCCGAGCTGGTTGCGCCAGCCGCCGTGCGCTCCCGCGGGGTCGAACCCGGCTGCCTCGGCCATGGTCTCGAGCTCCGCGATCCGGGGCTCGGCCGTGGCGACGATCTTCCGGTTCGACGCACCGGCCGACAGCGGGATCGCCCGCTCGATCTGCTCGCGCAGCTCCTGCAGGTCGTCGGGCAGGTCGGCCTCGGTGAACTGGGTCCGGACCGCGATCATGCCGCAGCCGATGTCCACGCCGACGGCTGCCGGCATGACCGCGCCGAGGGTCGGGATGACCGACCCGACGGTGGCGCCGAGGCCCAGGTGGGCGTCCGGCATGAGGGCCAGGTGCGGGAACACGAACGGCATGCGAGCGGTCGTGCGGGCCTGCTGCTCGGTGTTCTCCTCGAGCATCGAGGCCCAGCTCAGCAGCCGGTCGGTGATCTTCTCCATTGCTTCGTCTCGCTTTCGTGACGGTCTTCGGTGACGGTCCGGAGCGGGGTCCTGCTGCCGTCCGGCACCACGAGGCGTGGCGTTCGGAGGGCAGCGTCGTGGAGAGGACGCCCCGGGCCGGGTGGGCACGGGGCGTCGGGTGACGTCGCGTGCCTACGCGGGATAGCGGTCGGACTGCTGCTGGTTGCGCTGTTCGGGCAGCACGGCGAGCGTGTCGAGCTGGAGCTCGACTCGCTGTTCGTGGTGCTGCACGGTGCGCACGCGCGGTCCTTCCGGTGGTGCCCGGGACGGGCGGTCCTGCCGATGGGCAGGAGGACGACAGTAGTGCGACACGCCCGGGGTGCACAAGCGCGACACGCCCGGGATGCGCTGGACCCGGTGGTCGGGGTGGGTCAGGCGCCCCCGCGCTCGTCGAGTCGTGCTCGCAGGCGCTCGAGTGCCGGCACGGCCGCCACGAGCGCTCGCCGGTCGCCCTCGGAGAGCGCGTCCATCGCGTCGACGAGGACCCGCTCGGCGGATGCGTCGTAGTCCGCGAGGCGGCGTTCGGCGAGGCCGGTCAACCCGACCTCGGTACTCCGCCCGTCACCACGCGCGAGACGACGCTCGACCAGACCGTCCCGCTCCATCGCCTGGACGAGGTTGCTCACCGTCGAGCGCGCGAGCCCGAGCGACCGGCCCAGCGCGGTGGGACTCGACCACCCGTCCTCCCCCAGACGCCGGAGCACCTCGATCTGCGCGTCGGGGATGTCGGGCAGGGCCACCGAGCGGCGGGCCGTGGCGAGCAGTGTCCGACGGAACGGGCCGATCTCCGCGCTCAACCGCCGCGCCACCCGGGGCAGGTCGGGGTCGTCCGGTTGCTCGTCCACACTCCCAGGGTAGTCATCGGAAATGCGCTTGCAACAAACGCTGTTCGGGAGCAAACTCGAACCATGGACATCACCACCAGCGTCGAACACCCCGTCCCCGAACAGGACCTCTCCGGCATCGTCGGGCACCGTTTCATCTACACGTACGCCAACGGGTGGCAGTACGAGATGTACGTCAAGAACGCGACGACGATCGACTACCGCATCCACTCCGGCATGGTCGGCGGACGATGGGTGAAGGACCAGCAGGTCGACCTCGTCGCACTCACCGCGGGCGTCTACAAGGTGTCCTGGAACGAACCGACCGGCACCAGCGTCGTCGTCACGGTCGTCCCCGGTGAGCGGGTCCTGCACGGCACGATCTTCTTCCCGCACTGGGTCGAGGAGGACGGCAGCAAGACGGTGCTGTTCCAGAACGACCACCTCGACCGCATGCGCGAGTACCGCGACCAGGGGCCCACCTACCCGATCTACGTCGTGCCCGAGTTCGCGCACATCACCCTGTTCGAGCACGTCGGCGAGGACGACGAGACCGTCGTCGACACCGCGCCCGGCGACCTGCCCGCAGGCTTCGCCGACCGGTCCAACTGATGCGCGCGTTCGCCCCGGTGACGCTCGGGCACGGCGGTCGCACCCTCCGCGGCTGGCAGCTCGGCACCGTCGCGCGGAACGGCTCCGCGGCCCTGCTCGTGCACGGCTTCGGCAGCACGGACACCGGCGGACAGCAGCTGTTCGTGCAGACCGCGCGCACCCTGGCCGAGCACGGCTCCACGGTCCGGTCGTACAGCCGGCTCGGGCACGGGACGAGCGACGGCGACTTCGCCGACATCACCATCGGCGACGAGGTCGACCAGGTCGTCGCGATGATCCGCACGCTCGCGGCGGACGCGGCCGGGCCCGTGCACGTCGTGGCGCACAGCCTCGGGGCGGTGGAGTCCGCCATGGCGGCCGCACGCGTGCCGGAACTCGTCGCGACGCTGACCCTGTGGTCACCGGCCGGTGTCGTCGTGGACGACATCGCACGGCACGACCGGATCCAGGGCCAGCCGCTCGCCCGGGCACGGGAACAGGGCTGGTTCGACTTCGGCGGCATGGCCCTCGGCACGGCGTTCATCGACGAGGTGACGGCCGGCCTCGACGTGTACGCGACGATCGACCGCTACACCGGTCCCGCCGAGGTCCTGCACGGCACCGCGGACCAGATCGTCCCCGTCCGGTACGGGCAGCGCTACGGCGAGGTGCTCCCCGGGGCGACGTTCACTGCGGTGGAGGGCGCCGACCACGGCTGGTCGTCCGTCCCGTGGCGACGGACGTTGCTCGACCACCTGGTCGCCTCGACGGGCGGCGGCGCCCGCTGACGGCTCCTCCACAGCCCGGAGGAACGGCGGGCGTCCTCCACAGCGGGGTACGCCCGCCTGATGGTCGGGCCCAGGGCGCGGGCAGGCTGGGACCATGACCGAGCGGACCCGAGACACCCCTGACGTGATCGACCACGAGGAGCGCACCGACGGCTACGCACCGCTCCGGTCCTACGGCGCGATCGGCGACGGTCGGACGGTGGCGCTCGTCGCACGGGACGGCCGGATCGACTGGCTGCCCATCCCCTCGATGGACTCGCCACCGGTCTTCGCGAGCATCCTCGACGCCGAGCACGGCGGACACATCGCCCTCCGGCCGGTCGACGCCGACGCCGGGGTCTCGCGCGAGTACCTGCCGGGAACGAACGTGCTCGTCACCACCTGGACCACGCGGTCGGGCTCCGTGACCGTGACCGACGCGATGGTGACCGGCGTCGCGGGACGCCTGCCCTGGGCCGAGGTCGCCCGGTGCGTGCAGGGCGTCGACGGCACGGTCGAGATGGAGTGGGCGGTGGTGCCGGGGACCCTGCTCAACACGGCCGAACCGCGACGCCTCGACACCGCGAACGGCGCCGTGATCGGCATCGACGGCATCACGATCGCCATCGTCGAGCAGGGTTTCGAGCCCGTGCACGACGACGGGCCCCGGTTCTCCGGCCGCTTCACCACCGCCGAGGGCTCGAAACACATCCTGACCATCGTCGGGACCCACGACGAGCCGATCTTCATGCCCCGGCCGGAGAGCGCGCTCCAGGCGATGGACCGGACGATCGACAACTGGGCGACCTGGTCGGAGGAGTTCTCGTACGACGGGCCGTGGGCCGAGCCGGTGCAGCGGAGCGCCCTCGCCCTCAAGCTGCTCATCTTCTCGCCGACCGGCGCGATCGCAGCGGCGCCGACGACGAGCCTGCCCGAGGACCGCACCGGCGGCAAGAACTGGGACTACCGGTTCGCCTGGGTACGCGACCTGTCGTACACGGTGCACGCGCTGACCCGCTTCGGGCTGCGCGAGGAGACCCACGCCGCGGTGTCCTGGGTGATGCGCACGATCGCCGAGCACGACGAGGACATGCCGATCTTCTACGAGCTCGACGGCTCGAAGAGCGACGGCGTCGAGGAGCGCGACGTCCCGGGCTGGAACGGCATCGGCCCCGTCACCATCGGGAACCGCGCCGGCGACCAGCTGCAGCTCGGGGTGTGGGGCGACGTCTTCGAGATCCTGCGCCAGTACGTCCGCGCCGGCAACGTCCTCGACCGGAAGACCGCGGCCGTCCTGCAGGAGCTCGCCGACGACGCCTGCCACCGGTGGGAGGAGGCGGACTCGGGCATGTGGGAGCTCCAGGACACGCAGCACTACGTCTCGAGCAAGATCGGCTGCTGGCAGGCGCTCGACGCCGCGGCCGAGCTGCACGAGGCCGGGATGATCGACGGGCCGCGCGACAAGTGGATCGAGAACCGCGAGCTCATCGAGCAGTGGGTCGCCGAGCACGGGTGGGACGAGGAACGCGGGTACTACGTGATGTACCCTGGCTCCGACAAGCTGGACACGTCGATCCTGCTGCACGCGATGAGCGCCTTCGACCGGGGTCCCCGCATGGAGTCGACCATCCGGGCGATCGAGGAGCAGCTGCAGCACGGCCCGCTCGTGTACCGGTACTCGGGCATGGAGTCCGAGGAGTCGCCGTTCGTGGCGTGCTCGTTCTGGCTCGCAGCCGCGATGGCCTGCGTCGGACGGGTCGACGACGCCCGCGACCTCATGGACGAGATGGTGGAGCAGACGAACGACGTCGGCATGTTCAGCGAGATGATCAGCGAGGACGGCACGTTCATGGGCAACATCCCGCAGGGGCTGTCGCACCTGGCGCTCATCCAGGCAGCGCTCACGATCGAGGAGGTCGCTGGCGAGGAGCGCTCCGGGGAGTGATCATGGAGGGGTCATGAACGACGTCGATGCACGCATGGACCGGTTGCGACGGGCCGCCCGCTACCGGTACCAGCAGCTCGTGGACAGCGAGATCGAACGCGGCTCCCTCGACCCCGACGAGGTGCGCGAGGAACGTCGGCTCCTGAAGGCCGCCGACGTCGCGGCGCACGCTCGGGCCCAGATCGAGGAGGCCGAGCGGCGGGGTGTCTTCGAGGGCAACCCGTACCACGGCAAGCGGCTCCCGGGGAACGACGGACGCCACGACCCCGACTGGTGGATCAAGGCGAAGATCGAGCGCGAGGAGATCACCGGCATCGCCCCGCCCGCCCTGGCGCTGCGGAAGGAGGACGCCGAGCTCGACGAGCACCTCGACGCCCTCTCCTCCGAGCCCGACGTCCGTGACGTGCTCGACGACTTCAACGCCCGCGTGAAGGAGGCCCGCCGGCAGCTCCTCGGTGGGCCGCCGGTGGTGACCCCGCTCCGTGACGTCGAGACCGAGGTCGCCGGCTGGCGAGCGCGTCGGCAGGAGCGACTGGCGGCCGAGGCGCAGGCGGCCGCGGACCGGGCCGCTGCCGAGGCGGACCGACCCCGGCGGTGGTGGCGCCGACGTCGGTGAGGTGATCCACGCCTCCTGGACCACCCCCGGACACGGGAACGACCGCAGCACCGCGCTCGTGGCGCGGTGCTGCGGTGGTCCCTGGCGTGGGGGTGTTACTTGATCTTGGCGGTGATGGTGGCGGTGCCGACGAGGAGGCCGGACTTCACGGCGTCGGTCTTGAAGGTGCTGTTGAGCAGCTTCGCGGCGTCACCCGAGACGTGCACCGTGGTGCCGGTCAGGATCGCGTTGTCACCCTCGAGCTGGAGGGGCTTGAGCGTGCCACCGTGCAGCGAGAACAGGTACGCGTTGTTCACCGCGACCTTGCCGTTGACCAGCACGTCACCGTAGAGCTTGGACGAGCCCGGGTTCACGACGAAGTTCTCCAGCGTGACCGTCGTCGAACCGGCGGTGAGGGTCAGACCCGAGTCGTCGTGGTTCAGCAGACCCTGCACGTACGGACGGTAGTCACCGTCCGGCGACCAGTACGTGACCCGAACCGGACGTGATCGGGAACGACACGGACCCGTCGGCGAGCTTGGCGTCACCGGAGACACCCGGGGTGAGCTTCAGCGCGGTGAGGGCGTCGGTGAAGCCGGAGTCGAGCTTCACGGCGGTGTCGCCACCGAGGACCTCCGGCACCGATGCGACGGGGCCGGGGATCTTCGACGAGGACGACGACACGGTGTGCACCGACGGGGTCGAGGCCTGCGCCGAGGTGATGCCGAACGCGGCACCACCCAGCACGAGCGCACCCGTCGTGGCGAGCGTGATGGAGGTCTTCAGGGACTTGCGCATGGGTTGGGTCCTTTGCTGTCTCGGGGGCTCCGGCCGGTGGCGACGTGCTCCTGTGCACGCGCCGTGCTGTGTGCTTGCTGTGGCCCGGCCGTTCGTGACCGGAGAGCGCCCTGGGCGTTTGCCCTTGTGACATGCATTCGGCACCCCCTGCCGAACGGTTTGGAAGTTTTTCTGGGATTCCCCCGCGACCGCCTCCGTACCGTGGGGGCATGGCCCCCGCATCCCCCTCGAGCACCGACCGGATCCGCGCGATCGACGCCTGGTGGCGCGCCGCGAACTACCTCACCGTCGGGCAGATCTACCTACTCGACAACCCGCTGCTCGACCGCTCGATCACGCCGGACGACGTGAAGCCCCGGCTGCTCGGACACTGGGGCACCTCGCCGGCGCTCAACCTCGTCTACGCACACTGCAACGCGCTCATCGCCGAGACCGACCGGCAGCTCCTGTACATCTGCGGGCCCGGTCACGGCGGTCCCGCGATGAACGCGAACGCGCTGCTCGACGGCACGTGGGGCGAGCTCTACCCGGACATCACGCCGGACCCGGACGGGCTGCGACAGTTCTTCCGGCAGTTCTCCTTCCCCGGTGGGATCCCCTCGCACGCGGCGCCCGAGACCCCGGGGTCGATCAACGAGGGCGGCGAGCTCGGCTACTCCCTCGCCCACGCGTACGGAGCGGCACTCGACAACCCGGACCTCGTCGTCGCGTGCGTCGTCGGCGACGGCGAGGCCGAGACCGGGCCGCTCGCCGGGTCCTGGCAGGCGCACACGTTCCTCGACCCGGTGTCGGACGGCGCCGTGCTGCCGATCCTCAACCTGAACGGGTGGAAGATCGCGAACCCGACGGTCCTCGCACGCATCCCGCACGACGACCTGCACGCCTACTTCCGCGGGCTCGGGTACGAGCCGATCGTCGTCGACTCCGCCCGCGTCGACGACGACCCGTTCGCCGTGCACGCCCTGTTCGACGGTGCGCTCCGGCGTGCACTCGCGACGATCGACGACATCCAGGCCGCGGCCCGCGCCCAGGCGCAGCGAGCGGCCGCCGGGCAGCCGGCGGGTGCTGCGGCCCTCCGACCGCGCTGGCCGATGATCATCCTCCGCACGCCCAAGGGCTGGACCGGCCCGAAGGTCGTCGACGGCCAGCAGGTCGAGGGGACCTTCCGCGCCCACCAGGTCCCCCTGCCCGCCGTCCGCGAGGACGACGACCACCGCCGGCAGCTCGAGGAGTGGATGCGGTCCTACCGCCCCGAGGAGCTGTTCGACGACGACGGCCAGCCGATCGGCATCCTCACCACCATCCGGCCCACCGGCGACCTGCGGATGAGTGCGACCCCGCACGCGAACGGCGGTCGGCTCCGCACCGCCCTCGACCGCCCCGGGCTCGAGGAGTTCGGCGTCCCCGTCGGCGAGGACGCGAGCGCCACCGGCACGCTCGGCCCCTGGCTCGCTGCACTCATCCAGCGGAACCCCTCGTCCTTCCGGCTCTTCGGCCCGGACGAGACGGTGTCGAACAAGCTCGACGCGGTCTTCGACGTGACGTCGCGCGTCTGGCGCGCCCAGCGTGGCGTCGGGGACGAGCACCTCGGCGCACACGGTCGGGTCACCGAAGTGCTGTCCGAGCACCTGCTCGAGGGGATGCTCGAGGGCTACGTGCTGAGCGGCCGCCACGGCGTCCTCAACACCTACGAGGCGTTCGCGCACATCATCGACTCGATGGTCGGCCAGTACGCGAAGTGGCTCGAGTCCTCGACCGACATCGACTGGCGGGCACCCGTCTCGAACCTGTCGATCCTGCTGTCGTCGCACGTCTGGCGCCAGGACCACAACGGCTTCTCGCACCAGGACCCGGGCTTCCTCGACGTCGTCGCGTCGAAGCAGCAGGACCTCGTCCGCATCAAGCTGCCGGCCGACGCGAACACCCTGCTGGCCGTCGCCGCGCACGCACTGGAGACGACCGACCGCATCGAGGTGATCGTCGCCGGCAAGCACCCCGAGCCGGTCTTCCTGTCGCTGCCCGACGCGGTCGAGCACGTCGCCGCTGGACTCGGCGTCTGGAACTGGGCCGGCACCGAGGAGTCCGTCGGCCGCGTCGACGTCGTGCTCGCCTGCGCCGGGGACGTCCCCACCGTCGAGGCCGTGGCCGCCGCGGACATCATCCGCCAGCACGCTCCCGAGGTCGGCGTCCGTGTCGTGTAACGTCGTCGACCTGCTGTCCATCGGCGACCCCCGGAAGCACGAGCACCCGGTCTCCGACGAGCGCTACGACGAACTCTTCCTCCCCGGTACCCCGACCGTCTTCGCGTTCCACGGGTACCCGTCCCTCGTGCACCAGCTCACCTACCGCCGGAACGGGCACGACGACCTGCACGTGCACGGGTTCCTCGAGCAGGGCACGACGACGACCCCGTTCGACATGCTCATGCGCAACGAGATGGACCGGTTCGCGCTCGCGCACGACGCCCTGACCCGGGTGGACGCGGCGGCGCACGACGCGCTGCGCACGCGGCTGTCCGAGGCCCGCACGGCGGCCCGTGAGTACGCGTACACGAAGGGCGAGGACCACCCGAGCGTCGGTGCGTGGCGGTTCTCGGGGTGGCCGCAGGACGAGGCGGCATCGGAGGGCACGGGTGGCGACCCGGGCGAGGGGGAGACCGAGGGGGCCGCGCCCGGCAACTGACGCGCGTCCGCGCGCTCCTCCACATCCAGGAGGCGCGGATCATGTTCCACAGGACCGGTCACGCTCGGCGCGTGGCCGGTCCTGTCGCGTCAGGGTGCGGAATACAGAGTTCTTGGGGCATCGGGACCACTGGTGGCAGCGTTGGGCGTGGGTGGTCGAGCGGGCGTTGTCGGCCGACGAGCGGCGCCGTGACGCGGCCGCTCTGATGACCGATGCCCTGATGACCCGGACCTGGGTCACCGACGACGACAAGTGGGTCGAGCGCGCGCTCGACGACCACGAGACGACCGCCGCGCGACGGCTCCGCGGCAGAGAGGAACGACCCGACGATGATCTCGGATGAGGACGACGCGTCCTTCAAGGCCCGACTCGACCGGATGGAACGCCGGACCCCCAGCCTGCTTGCGCACCCGCACTACGGGCCGCTCGTCCGTGCGGCCGGTGACCTCGAACGACTCGAGGAGATGCGCATCGAGTGGCGCGAACGACAGGAACGGGCACGAGCACGGAAGCTCCGGTGGGAGGCCTCGATCAGCGAGGGCTGACCGCGCACCGCGCCGCCGGTGGCACGCTGGACGGGTGAGCGACCTCGTCATCCCGGCCCCGACCCTCCCGACCGTCCCCACCACGACCGGCGGACGCTTCCCCGTCCGGCGGGTGTTCTGCGTGGGCCGCAACTACGCCGCGCACGCACGCGAGATGGGCCACGACCCGGACCGCGAGCCGCCGTTCTTCTTCACGAAGCCGGCGGGCGCGGTGGTGACCGACGACGCGGACACCCCGTACCCGTCCGTCACCGAGCGCCTCGAGCACGAGGTCGAGCTCGTCGTGGCGATCGGTCGCGGCGGAACGGACATCCCGGTCGACACGGCCCTCGACCACGTCTGGGGCTACGCCGTCGGGATCGACCTCACGCGGCGCGACCTGCAGGCCGAGGCGAAGCGGCTCGGCCGCCCCTGGGACACCGCCAAGGGCTTCGACGCCTCGGCCCCGGTCGGCGCGATCGTCCCCGCAGCCGACGTCGACCCGACCTCGGGCACGATCGAACTGCGGGTGGGTGGCGAGCTCCGACAGTCCGGGGACCTCGCCGACCAGATCTGGTCCGTCGCCGAGACCATCGCGGAGCTCTCGCGGTTCGTGTCCCTCGCGCCGGGCGACCTCCTGTTCACCGGCACCCCGGACGGTGTCGGAGTCCTCGCCCGGGGGGACCTCGTCGAGGGCACGATCGCCGGCGTGGGCTCGGTCCGGACCGTGATCGTGTGATCCCACGCGTTTCCCCCGTGTGTCGGCGGCCTGGGAGGGCTCGCAGCACCACCGAGTAGCAATGTCTCGACGCCGCTGCGGGGTGCGCGGTGTCGCCACACTGGGGACACCCGACCGCGACGGGGCGGGGCGGCGTGTTCGGAGAACGGAGGTGCCGCCGTGCAGGAACACGACCTGCTCGCGACGTCCTGGACATGGGCCGGGACCGAACCGATCGGCGAGCGCATCGACGCCGTCGGTGCTGCCGGCTTCGCCGGACTCTCGCTGTCGCTCGGTGACCTGCACGAGGTACGGGCGACGATCGGGTTCGCCGCCCTCCGCCGCATGCTCGACGGTGCGGGGATCGTCTGGGTCCAGCTGGGGCCGCTCGAACACTGGTGGACCTGCTCGAGCCACACCACCGACCAGGACGCCGACCGCGGTGTGGTGCTCGAGGCCGCCGCGACCCTGAGCGCCTGGCAGGTCGTCGCGCGTGCGGACGTCACGCTGCCCGGCGTCTCGCCGTCCGCCATGGTCGACGACTGGAACGAACTGGCCGGGCAGGCCGCGAAGGTCGGTGCGCAGCTCGTCCTAGAGCCCGAGCCGTGGTCGAACCTGCCGACGGTGGAGCGCGCGTCCCGGTTCGTCACCGCCGCCGGTCACCCGAACGGCGGGCTCCTGGTCGACGTGATGCACGCACTGCGCGGCGGGTCCACGCTCGCCTCCATCCGCGAGGGCGTCGCGCCGGCGTCGCTCGCCGCGGTCGAGCTGAGCGACGGTCTGCTCCACACGCCGGCGGGCATGACCCTCGCCGAGGAGGCCCGCGAAGCTCGCCACCTGCCCGGAGCCGGTGCCTGGGACGTCCCGGGGTTCGTCCGCACCGTGCGCGACCTCGGGTTCGACGAGCCGTGGGGTGTCGAGGTCCGGACGGCAGCACACCGGGCGATGCCGATCGGAGACGCCCTCCGGACCGCTGCCGCGGCGACACGGGCGGTGCTCGACGCCGCCGACGCCTTCGGGACGCCCGCCGTCCCCGCGATGCCGACGACCCCGGCGCCGACCTCGGCGGTGGACTTCGAGCCGCCGGCTGCTCCCCCGTCGAGCGACCGTCGCCGCGATGCCGACTCAGGAGCTCCGGCGTAGCGTCATCGGCATGACCGACCAGCCAGCACACGACGACGACCTGCTCCGCCGCTCCCAGGAGTCCATCGACGAGGCGAAGGCGGCTGCGGCCGAGGTGGTCGAACCGGACGAGGACGACCTCATCGACGAGGACCTCCCGGTCGCCGACGACGCCGAGCCCGCCGACGGTCCCGCGCCCGCTCCCTGAGTTCCCCCGGCCGGTGGTCTCTGGCGCTCAGTCGATCTCGACGACCCGCACGGTGACGTCCGACGGTCGACGTCCCAGCAACGCCGTCCCCTCGGCGACCACCGCGTCGCGGACGCTCCGGACGAGCCCGAGCGTCGGGACCCGCCGGTCGGTCGTCACGACCACGCGGATCCGGGCGCCCTCGCGTCGATCCTGCACGAGGACCGCGCCACCGTCTCGGGGCAGGTCGAGCACCGAACGGACGTCGCGGACGAGCGTGGCGAGGTTCGGCCCCGGCGGCAGCACCGAGCGGACCCCGGGGACCCCGAGCACGACCGCGGTCAGTCCGCGCGAGACACTGCGCACGTCGTCGGTCACGGTCGTCCTCCCTCGATGAGGTCCGCCACCCGCACCACGAGCGACCGCACCACGAAGGGTGCGTGCGCCGCGAGCGCGTCCTCGATGATCGACCGGAGTGCCTCGGCGCGGAGGTGCACCGGCCCGTCGGCGCTCGCGGCGATCGACACCTCGACGTCGACCGATCCGCCGGCCGTGCCGACGTCGCCCGTGAACCGGGTCCGTCGGACGACCACGCCGGGTACCTCGTCGCCGAGCGCCCGCACGAGTCCGCGGAGTGCGCCTTCGGTCACGACGAGCGTCGACGCGGGGTCGTCGTCCGGGACGGGGATGTCCCGCCCCGCGTGCGCCGTCGTCCGCACCGACGCGAGCACGCTGGCGATCCAGCCGACGTCGGCCCCGGCGGCCTCCGCGGCCTCGGCGTCGAGCAGGTCCCGCGAGGCCGTGCGCAGCGACTCGAGCCGTACCAACGCAGCGGCCGCCTCGGGGTCGCCGTCGATCTCCGGCCGCGCCGGGGTGCGGTCGGTGTCCAGGTAGTCGGAGAGCTCCTCGAGGGTGAACGCGCCGAACCGTTCGTCGTCGGTCATCGCCACCCCTCCATCTGCTCGAGGACACGACGTCGTGCCCGCGCCAGCACCCCGCGCACGGTCGCCTGCGGCATCCCCGTCGCCTCGGCGATCTCGGCGTACGACGCCTCACCGATCTCCCGCATCACCCAGACGGCACGGTGCGCGTCCGGGAGTGCCTGCACGATACGCGCGAGTTCCTGGACCTGCAGCCGCGTGCTGACGACCTCGTCGACGGGGCGGTCGTCGGCCGAGTCGACCACCGCTTCGAGGTCCAGGTGTGGATGCCGACGACGGAGGCGGTCGAGCGCCTTGTTCGCCGCGATCCGGAACAGCCAGTTCCGCACACGGTCGGGGTCGTCCACCCGGTCGATGCGCTGCCAGGCCTGGAGCGCCGCCTCCTGCACGGCGTCCTCGGCCTCGCCGTCGCCGTGTCCGAGGATCCGAGCGGCGTAGGCGCGCATGTGCGGGCCGTAGCGGCGGATCAGCACCCCGAACGCGACCGTGTCGCCGTCGGCGCTGCGCGCGACGAGGGAGGCGTCCGACAGGGACGCCAGGGCGTCAGCGTCGCTCAGGGTCGGCTCCTCGTCGATTTTCTTCGGTTCTCGCGTGACGATCGCGGTCGTCGTCACGTCTTACGTACGGGTCTACCAGGAGCGCGGTGCGTGCCTGGTGCGAAGCGCGTCGTGACCGGTCATCCCTGAACGACCGGTCACGGCGCCCCGACGGCGGCCCGTGCGTCCCCTGATCCGGCGCACGGGCCGTCTTCACCCGTCGATGCCCCGGGGTGTCGTCGTTCTCCGGGTGCTACTCGTCGACCTCGTCACCGAGGAAGTCCGCGTAGGTCGCCTCGGACTCCGTCACCGCGACCCCCGGGTCCACGGGTGTGCGCGCCGATCGGTCCCCTGCGATCGTGACTCGTTCCTCCGCGGTGAACGGGGGCAGGTACTTGCTCGCGCTCATGCTCGCGCCCTTTCGTCCCGGCGAACGTAACAGCCCGTACCGGAATCCCGGGGGATCGCCCCCGATTCGTCCCCCGGTCGAGGGTGGAACGGGGGACGAAAGTTCGCCCCGGGCTGACCCCATGCGGATGCATGCTCACGATTCCGGGACGACGTCCGCGGGGTCCTTGTCCACCCGCCACCCGCGCCACGAGGGCTGTCGCAACCGGCCGTCCGACGTCCACTCGGCGAACTCGACCTCGCCCACGCGCTTCGGCGTCACCCAGTGCGCGTCGCGGGCATCGGGCCGAGGGACGTCGACGAACGGCGAGGTCTTCCGCTCGAGCGCGGCGAGCGTCGCGCCGATCTCGTCGAGATCGCGGTCGCGGAAGCCGGTGCCGACCTTCCCGATGTACTCGAGCCCGTCCGGCCCCGGGACGCCGAGGAGCAGCGAGCCGACCCCACCCGCACGCCGACCATTCCCCGGCTTCCACCCGCCGACCACGACCTCCTGCGTGGCGTGGTGCTTCAGCTTGAGCCACGCCTCGGATCGCCGACCCTCGGCGTACTTCGACGTCCGCTTCTTCGCGACGACCCCTTCGAGTCCCTGCTCCGCCGAGTCCGCCATCGCCCGGGCGAGGTCGCCCTGGTACGCGGACGGGACGTCGATCGCGCCACCCGGTTCGACCACCGTCTCGAGCGCCTGGCGACGCGCGTCGTACCCGAGGCGGGTGAGCTCGTGCCCGTCCGCCTCGAGCACGTCGAAGAGCAACAGCCGGACCGGCGTCTCACGTCGCGCCGCCTCGACCTCGCGCGACCTCGTCAGTCCCATCCGGTTCTGCAGCAGCTGGAACGAGGGCCGCCCCCGATCGTCGAGGGCCACGATCTCGCCGTCGAACACGCCGTCCACCCCGGCGCGGTCGCCGAGCTCCTGGAGCTCGGGGTACTGCACCGTCAGGTCGTTGTCGTTGCGGCTGCGGAGCGTCACCGAACCGTTGCTGACGGTCGCGAGCGCGCGGATGCCGTCCCACTTCATCTCGAACGCCCAGTCGGACGCGTCCAGCGTCGGCTCGCCCTTCGCGAGGGTCGCCTGCATCGTGCGGCGATCAGCCGGAGCGGTGTCCGACGCGGCCGTCCGGTCGATGCGCGCGGTCGGGTCGCCGCCGGCGGGTGCGGGTCGGGAGGCGCGGCCCGTCCCCGCCCCGTCCCCGCCGTCCGCCAGGCGGTCCGGCTGGTCCTTCGTGCGGTGGATGAGCCAGTTCTTCTCGTCGCCGTCGCGCCCACGACCCCGCCCGCGGGTGTGCAGCAGCGCCAGTCGGCGAGCGCCCCCGGTCCGGCCGTGCAGTGTGACGATGACCTCTTCGCCCTCGCGCCACTTCTCGAGCTCGTACGTGCCGTCGTCCCAGATCGTGACCGTCCCGCCGCCGTACTCGTCCTTCGGGATCGTGCCCTCGAACGCGCCGTACTCGAGCGGGTGGTCCTCGGTCTGCACTGCCAGGTGGTTCTTCCCCGGGTCAGTGGGTTCACCCTTCGGCAGCGCCCAGCTGACCAAGACCCCGTCGTGCTCGAGCCGGAAATCGTAGTGGTCGCGTGTGGCGTGGTGTTCCTGGATGACGAACGTCGGGGTGCCGTCCTTCCGCACCGTCGGCGCGTCCTCGGGCACGGGTTCAGGGGTCTTCGACGCGTCGCGCTTGGCGCGGTACGCGGCGAGCCGGTCGCGCGCGGGCTGCTCCGCGTCGTTCGCCTGCTGGGTCCGGTCGCTGTCCCAGTGACCGTGGTCGTCCCGTCCGACCGCCAACGAGGCGGAGGCGACCGGGTGCAGGTGGTCGCCCCGTTCCTCCAGGCGTTCGAGGACCTCGTCCAGGGTGAGCTGCGCGAGCCCGCGTTCGGTGAGTTCCTTCCAGGTGCGGGGCGCGGCGACCGTCGGCCGGTCACGGCCGCGCAGGGAGTACGGCGCGATCGTCGTCTTGTTGCCGTTGTTCTGCGACCAGTCGACGAACACCTTGCCCGTCCGCTCCGCCCGGCTCATCGACGAGAGCACGAGGTCCGGCAGATCCTGCTCGAGCGCCTTCGCGAGTTCGTGCGCCACCTCGGAGACGTGTGAGGTGGAGGCCGTGCCGTCGAGCGCGGCGTAGAGGTGGATGCCCTTCGACCCGGACGTGACCGGGTACGGGTCGAGCCCCATGCCGTGCAGGATCTCGCGCGCTGCGAGGGCGACCTCGACGCACTCGGGCAGCCCGACGCCGTCGCCGGGGTCGAGGTCGAGGACGAGCCGGTCCGGGTTCTGCTGCCCGCCGCGGGGGCCGAACCGCCACTGCGGCACGTGCAGCTCCAGCGCGGCCTGCTGCGCCATCCACACGAGGGTCGGCAGGTCGTCGACGATCGGGTACTCGTTGTCGTGCTCGGCGTGGTGGATGGTGTGGTGCCGGACCCAGTCGGGCGCGGAGTTCGGCAGGTTCTTCTCGAAGAACACCTTGCCGTCGACGCCGTTCGCCCACCGCTTCCGGGTCACGGGGCGGTCCTTCACGTGCGGGATCATCCACGGCGCGACCCGCTCGTAGTACTCGATCACGCGCCCCTTGGTGGTGCCGGTCTCCGGGTAGAGCACCTTGTCGGTGTTCGTCAGGGCGATGCGGCGGTCCCCCACCAGGACCACGGTCTTGCGCGCGGTCGGACTCACAGCGCCACCCCGGTCGCCCCCGCCACCGTGAGGGTCGTCCCCGACGTGTACGACGACTCGGGGCCGGCCAGGTACACGTACGCGCTGCCGAGCTCGACCGGCTGTGCAGGTCGACCGAAGGGCGTGTCCTGCCCGTAGGCGGCGATCTCGTCGCCCGGGTAGCTGATCGGCTGCAGCGGCGTCCACACCGGGCCCGGGACGACGGTGTTCGCCCGGATCCCCTTCGCCGCGAGCTGTCGCGCCAGCCCGTTCGTGTACGTGATGATGGCGGCCTTCGTCGCCGCGTAGTCGATCATCCGGTCCTGCGGTTGGTACGCGGACACCGAGCTCGTCGTGACGATCGCACTGCCGGGCGCCATGTGCGGAACGGCCGCACGCACCAGCCAGAACAGCGAGTACAGGTTGACCTTCATCGTGCGGTCGAAGTCCTCGGTCGACTGCGCCGTCACGTCGTCGTGCACCTTCTGGTGGCCGGCGACGAGGACCAGGGCGTCGAGTCCGCCGAGCTCGCTGACCGCGTCCCGCACGAGTGTGTCGCAGAACCCCTCGTCGGTCAGGTCACCGGGGAGCAGCACGGCCTTCCGCCCGAGGTCGCCCACGATGTCCCGCACGGCTTCGAGGTCGTCGCGTTCCTCGGGCAGGGCGTTCAGGGCGACGTCCGCGCCCTCCTTCGCCATCGCGATCGCCGCTGCCCGCCCGATGCCCGAGTCGGCCCCGGTGACGAGCACGCGGTAGCCGGGCATGCGGCCCGTGCCGAGGTAGCTCGTCTCGCCGTGGTCCGGTGTGGGGTCCATCGCGCTCGCCAGTCCGGATCCCTGCTGCGTCTGGGCCGGGAAGGGCGGACGGGGGAACTGGTCGCGCGGGTCCTGCTTGTCGAGCTGGCTCATGGGCCCATGGTGCTCGCGCCGCGGCCACGGCGGTTCAGCGAAGCGGGATCTGTGGAGAACCCGTCCGCTGCGGGCGCTCCCGTGGAGAGACGGGCATCATGTGCCCATGAGGTCGATCTGGAAGGGCTCCATCGCGTTCGGGCTCGTCAACGTGCCGATCAAGGTCTACGCGGCGACCGAGACGCACGACGTGTCGCTGCACCAGGTCCACGACGAGGACAAGGGCCGCATCCGGTACAAGCGCGTCTGCGAGTTCGGCCACGAGGTCGAGTACGCCGACATCCAGCGCGCCTACGACGACGGCGACAAGACGGTGGTGCTCACCGCCGACGACTTCAAGCAGCTCCCCGAGGAGCAGTCGCACGAGATCGAGGTCCTCGAGTTCGTCCCCGTCGACCAGGTCGACCCGATGATGTTCGAGAAGTCCTACTACCTCGAGCCCGACTCCCGCTCCCCCAAGGCCTACGTGCTCCTGCGCGAGACCCTCGCGAAGACCGACCGGCTGGCGATCGTGCAGTTCACGCTCCGGCAGAAGACCCGGCTCGGCGTCCTGCGGGTGAACGACGACGTGATCCTGCTGCAGGGGCTGCTCTGGGGCGACGAGGTCCGCGCCGCCGACTTCAAGGGGCTGGACGCAGCGGTGAAGGTCAGCGCGAACGAGCTGAAGATGTCGTCGTCACTCGTCGACAGCATGTCCACGGACTTCGACCCCGACCGCTACACCGACGCCTACCAGGTGGAGCTGCAGCAGCTCATCGACGCGAAGCTGGAGTCCGGCGACGACATCGACACCGAGAAGACCTTCGGTGAGCGCTCTGAGGACGACGACGATGACGAGGGTGGCGACGTCATCGACCTGATGGCCGCCCTGCGCGCGTCGGTGGACAAGAAGCGGTCCGGGTCGGGAGGCACGGGGTCGCGTTCCCGGAGCGGGTCCCGTTCCACGAAGCAGGACTCCACGGCCGACGAGTCACCGGAGAAGACCCCGGCCGAGAAGGCACCCGCGAAGAAGGCACCCGCGAAGAAGGCACCCGCGAAGAAGACCCCGGCGAAGAAGGCCCCCGCCAAGAAGCCGGCCGCCAAGAAGCAGGCCAGCTAGCCGTCCTTGCGGGTCCGCCGGAGCCCGAGCGGGATCGAGACCCAGAGCAGGGCGGTCCCGAGGAACACGACGATCCCGCCGACGAGCCCCCCGACGTCACCGACCACCACGTCGAACACGAACAGCACCGTGCCCGAGAAGAGCAGGGCGCTGGCTGCCAGCGCCGCGATGAGGACGACGTTCCCGACCCGGACGAGGTCGTGCTTCTGACGCTGCCGGAAGACGAGCCGGTGCGACGCCACCGCCGAGAGGGCGACCACCGTGACCAGCACGGCCAGCACGACGAGGACGAGGTAGATCGTCTCCTGGCCATCGCTCAACGCCGTGAACCGTTGTTGGAAGGGCAGGGTGAGCAGGAACCCGGCGAGGATCTGAGTGCCGGTCTGCACGATGCGCAGCTCCTGCTCGATGTCGTTCCAGTTCCGGTCCCACCGTTCCGTCGACGTCTCGTGCCGACCACGCTCGGTCTCGCTCACACCACGAACCTAGCCTCGCCGACGCCCGAGCGGCGCGGGCGCAACAGACCGTGTCACGAGCAGGAAACACGCGTCGGCCAGACTTGACGCATGACTCCAGAAGAGCCTGGGGCCTTGTCGTCGCCACCCGCGACCGATGGCCCGCCCGTCACCGTCTCCATCACCCGACTCGTCGAACCCGAACGGATCCCCGACGTCACCCGCTGGGTGCAGTCCGGCGTGAACCTCGCCAACCGCTACCCGGGCTTCCTCGGCTCGGGCTGGGTCCGCTCGCACGCGACGAGCCGTGAGTGGCACATGCTCTACCGGTTCGCCGACCACGACTCCCTCGCCACGTGGGAGAACTCCGACGACCGGCTGCGGTGGCTCGACCTCGGCCGTGACCTCGTGGTGGAGTCCCGCGTCGAGAAGCGCACCGGGATCGAGGGCTGGTTCGACGCACCGGCCGATGCCCCGGCGTCGAGCGCACCGCCGCGGTGGAAGCAGGCCGTGAGCATCTGGCTCGGGTTCTTCCCGGTCAACCTGGCGTTCACGTACCTCGTCGGCTGGCTGGTCCCCGCGTTCGGCGCACTCCCCGTGCTGCCGCGCGTGCTCGTCACGACGCTCGTGCTCACGCCGATCATGACGTTCTGGGTGCTGCCGTTCGTCACCCGGATGATCCGCCCGTGGCTCCTCGCGCCGCCGAGGAACGGCTAGCCGAGCACCGACAGCTGGTCGAGCCGCTCGAGGATCACGCCCTCGCGGAGCGCCCACGGGCAGATCTCGAGCGCCGGCAGGTCGAAGATGTCCAGGCAGGCCTCGGCGACCAGTGCTCCCGGCACCACCTGGTGCGCCCGGCTCGGCGACACCCCGGGGAGCTCGGCCAGCTCGGCGACCGACATCGTCAGGAGCGCCGGCAGCTTCGCGCGGAGCACGTCGCCGTCGAGCGCGCGCGGCACGAGCGGCCCCGCACCCGAGGGCGCTGCGCCGCAGATCCGTGCGATCGACCGGAACGTCTTCGAGGTCGCCACGGCACGGTCCGGCCGCCCGGCGCGCAGCAGCAGCCCGGCGTCGCGGGCGATCTCCACTCGGATCTCGTGGCGGATCCGGCGCACGTCGTCCTCGGTCGGGGTCCCAGCCGCGAAGTACGACCGGGCGAGCCGGGCGGCGCCGATCGGCATCGACCATGCGACGTCCGGCGCTTCGTCCGCTCCGCCGGCGATCTCGAGCGACCCACCGCCGATGTCGAACACGGCCAGGCGACCGGCGGACCACCCGAACCACCGCCGCACGGCGAGGAACGTCAAGCGCGCCTCGTCCCCGCCGGACAGCACGGCGAGCTCGACCCCGGTCGCCCGTTCGACGTGGGCGAGCACCGCGTCGGAGTTCACGGCGTCGCGGACGGCCGAGGTCGCGAACGCGAGCATGTCCTCGCACCCGCGGTCCTCGGCGACGCGGACGGCCTCGGCGACGAACGAGGTCAGGGCGTCGACGCCCGCCTCCGTCACCGCGCCGGCGTCGTCGAGGTGCTCGGCGAGGCGCAGCGGTTGCTTGAACGACGACGCCGGCAGCGGGGCGGCACCGCCGTGGGCGTCCACCACGAGCAGGTGGCCGGTGTTGGACCCGATGTCGAGGACTCCCACGCGCATGCCACAACGCTAGTGGCCCCGTCGGACGGGCACGGCCCGGGAGGCGCGGTTCAGCCCCGCAGGAACGACTCCAGTTCCGCGGTGGTCGGGTACGACGCCTGCGCGCCAGCCTTCGTCGCGGCGTACGCCCCGACACCGACCGCGAACCGTGCGGCGTCGACCAGCGGGTCCCCGGCGGCGAGGCGCAGCGCCACCGCACCCATGAACGCGTCGCCGCAGCCCGTGGTGTCCACCGGGTCGACCCGGACGGCGTCGATCGACACCGGCTCGGCGTCCCCGTCGTGCACGACGCAGCCCGAGCCGCCCCGGGTCACGATCGACCGTCGGACGCCGTGCTCCCCGAGCTCGGCGGCCTCGTGCTCGTTGACGAGCAGGACGTCGGTCAGCTCGAGGAGCTCCGCCGGGACGGCACCGAACGGGGACAGGTTCGTGAGCACCGTGACCCCGGCGGCGTGCGCTGCGCGGGCGGCGGCCAGGACGACGTCGATCGAGACCTCGAGGCAGAGACCGAGCACGCCGGCACCGTCGAGGGCATCAGCGGGGACGTCGTCCGGGGTCAGCGTGCCGTTGGCGCCGGCGGAGATCACGATGGTGTTCTCCCCCGCGCGGTCGACGGTGATGACGGCGGTGCCGGTGGCCACGCCCTCCCGGACGGCGACGTGCGTCGTGTCGACACCCGCCGCCGCGACGGAGTCGCGCAGCAGTCGACCGTTCCCGTCGTCGCCGACCGCGCCGATCATGCGCACGGCACCCCCGAGCCTCCCGGCAGCCACCGCCTGGTTGGCGGACTTGCCGCCTGGCAGGATCGCGAGGTCGGACCCCTGGAGGGTCTCACCGGGCTTCGGGAAGCGCTCCGTGCGGACCACCAGGTCCGCGTTGAGGCTCCCCACGACGACGATGCCGGTCATGCGGCGGCTCCTGTCTCGGCCGAGGCCGGGCGCGGGATGAGGAAGGACGTGGCGAGTGCCGCGCAGGTGATCACGGCACCGAGCAGCATGCCACCGGAGTACCCGGCGGTGCCCGCGGACCCGCCGGTCCCGAGCGCGATCTGCAGGGCGGGCAGGACGGCGAAGCTGATGCCGGCACCGAGGTTGAACGCACCGGCGTTGAGGCCGGGCAGGAAGCCGGGGTTGGACTCCGGCGAGAGCACGATGCCGAGCCCGTTCAGGATGATGTTCGCGATGCCGGCGTACGTGATGCCGATCAGCACGGTCGCGGCGATGAGCACCGGCAGCGAGTGCACGCCGACGAACGCCATGACGAGCGTCGCGACGATGCTCCCGACCAGGCCGACGCGCAGCACGGCGCGGTAGCCGAGGGTCGGCGCGAGCCGGCCGGCGAAGGGTCCGACGATCCAGCCGACCAGCGCGTACGGGGTGAGGAACGCGAGCGAGGCGAGGTCGGCCTCCATGCCGAAGCCCGCGTCCGGGTTCTGCGCGAGGCTCGTGACGAGGCCGTTCACGACCGCGAACACGCCCGTCATGGTGAGCAGGGTCGTGACGAGCAGCGCCCAGGTCGCACGGCGCTTGAGGAACCGTGTCTCGACGAGGGGCTCGCGCACCCGCGACTCGACGGCCCAGAAGACGCCGAAGGCCACGAGTGCGAGGACGATGCCACCGACCACGAGGCCCCAGTCGGCGGCTGCGAGCTTGCCCGCCTCGTTGAACGCGGTGAGCAGCGCGCCGACGCTGACGACGAGCGGCAGGACACCCCACCAGTCCATGCGGGTGCCGGCCGACGGCTTCGACTCGACGCCCCACGCAGCGACCATCAGCGCCGCGACGACGGTGACGATCGCGATGACCCAGAAGATCCCGCGGAACCCGAAGTGCGTCGCGATCCACCCACCGGCGAGCGCGTCGACGCCCGCGATGCCGCCGTTCACCGCGGTGAGCAGGCCGAGGGCGGCGCCGTAGCGCTTCGGGTCGGCGATCTCGTTGCGGAGGATGAGCAGGCCGATCGGGACGACCGGGCCGGTGACGCCCTGGATCATGCGACCGACGAACAGCATCGGGACGTTGACCGCGAGCGCCGCCACGATGCTGCCGACGAGCATCACCGCGAGCATGCCGAGCAGGACGCGCTTGCGGCCGACGATGTCGGACAGGCGCGGCAGGAACAGCGAGAACAGCGCCGCCAGGGTGAAGAACAGCGTCTGCGACAGGCCGATCGTGGCGTCGTCGGTGTGCAGCTCGCGGGCCATCGTGACCAGGGCGGGGCTGAGCATGCTCGCGTTCAGCTGGAACGCGATGCAGGCTGCGAGGAGCGCGGCGGTGAGGGCGCCGATCGACTTCTTCGTCGATGTGGTGGTCATGGGGGTCAGTGCTCCGTGGTGGTCGTGGTGGCTGCGGTCCGGGGCGTCCAGCCGGTGTCCGGGGTCTCGCCGATGCGCTCGAGGGCGTCGACGACGAGGTCCCAGAACCGTCCGTGGTCGAGCTCCATCGCGGCGCTCGTGCGGCAGTCCTCCGGCGCGGGCGCGCGGAAGTCGGCGACGGTCATGCCGAGGGTCAGGGTGCCCTGCGTCTCGACGTGGATCGGGACCTTCACGGCACGGACGACGGTCGGGTCGATGACGTACGCGACGGCGCAGGGGTCGTGCACGGGCGGGGCGTCGAAGCCCTGGGCGTCCTTGTACGTCTGGCCGAAGAAGTCGAGCAGCTCGCCGACGAACGCGGCCGGGGCGGTGCCGACGGCGGCGATGCGCTCGGCGACCTCGGGCGTCGCGAGCGCCTGGTGCGTCAGGTCGAGGCCGACCATGACGACGTCCCAGCCCGCGTCGAAGACGATCGAGGCGGCCTCGGGGTCGATGACGATGTTGAACTCGGCGACCGGGCTCCAGTTGCCGACGTGCACCCCGCCGCCCATCAGGACGACCTGCTTGACACGCTCGACGATGCGGGGCTCCTTGCGGGCCGCGAGGGCGATGTTCGTCAGGCCGCCGGTCGGCACCAGGGTGACCGTGCCGGGCTCGTGCGCCATGACGGTCTCGATGATGAGGTCGACCGCGTGCCGCTCGTCCAGCTCGAACGACGGCGAGGGGAGCATCGGCCCGTCGAGACCGCTCTCGCCGTGGATGTCGCCGGCGACCTCGATCTCGCGGAGCAGCGGACGGTCGGCACCGGCGGCGAACGGGACCCCGGTGATCCCGGCGATGCGGGCGACGGCGAGGGCGTTGCGGGTGACCTTCGGGAGCGTCTGGTTGCCGACGACAGTCGTCACGGCGAGGAGCTCGATGTCCGGGTTGCCGTGGGCCAGCAGGATCGCGACGGCGTCGTCGTGGCCGGGGTCGCAGTCGAGGATGATCTTCTCGGGCACGCGGGGCGCTCCACTTCTTCGGGGATCAGGAGGTCGAGGCTCGACGAGGTGGGGATCCGCGGCGAGGATCAGCTCCCGCGGCACGTCAAGCGTTTGACATGGAAACACGTCAAGCGTTTGACGTCAAGTCATCGGCGGCGGAACCGAACTGCGCGGTCCGCGCTCGGTAGCATCGACGCGTGCCATCCTCCGCCGCCCCCGGCCGTCGTGTGACCGCTGCGATGGTGGCCGAGCGCGCGGGGACGAGCATCGCCACGGTGTCGCTCGTCGTGAACGGCAAGGACCGCGGCCGGGTCTCCGTGCCGATCGCCACGAGGGTCCGCGACGCCGTCGACGAGCTCGGCTACGTCGTCGACCACGCTGCCAGTTCCCTCGCGCGGGGCAGTGGCGACCTCGTCGTCCTGATCGCCCCCGACCTGTCGAACCCCTTCTTCGCCGAGGTGATCCGCGGCGTGCGCGACACCGTCGGCGACCGCTTCCAGCTCGTGCTCTCCGTCACGGAGCGCGGGGCCCAGCCCGTGGCCGCCGACGTCCGACGGTTCGAGCGGCTCCGCCCGGCCGGGATCCTGGTGGATGCGCCCGCCGCCGACGAGACGATGACCGCCACCGTCCCCGTGGTGCTGCTCGACGCTCCCGGCGGACCCGAGGCCGTGAACTACGACCTCTCCCCCGGTGTCCACGAGCTCGTCGCCCACCTGCACGAGCGCGGGCACCGGCGGGTGGGGTACCTCGACGGGACCTCGCGGGCTGCGACGTTCGGCGTCCGTCGGGAGCTCTTCGAACAGGAGTGCGCGGCCGCCGGCATCGAGGTCGCCGAGGTCACCGCCCGCGCCGACCTCACGGTGGACGCCGCGGCCTCGGCGACCGAGCACGTCCTCGAGGCCTGGCAGGACGACGACGTCACGGCGGTCGTCGCGGCTGCCGACACCCTCGCGTACGGGGTGCTCCGGGTCGCCGGGCAGCTCGGCATCGCGGTCCCCGGCGAACTCGCCGTCGCGGGGTTCGACGACCTGCCGTCGTCCTCGGTCACGGCGCCGGCCCTGACGAGCGTCGCACTCCCCGGCGCGGACCTCGGCCGGGCCGCGGCGCTGCGGTTGCTCGCGACGCTCGACGGCACCGCGCCGGAGGCCGCGGCGCTCCCCACGCGCCTGGTGCGCCGCGCGAGCACGGGCGCGTAGCGCGCGCCGCGGCTGCGCGCGGGCGCCGCGCGCGGTCGCGGACCGCGGCGGTTCGCGCCGCGAGAGCGACGATGTGCCGCGAACGCGCGGCGATCATCCCGCGGAAGCGACAGGTGCCAGCTGAGATCCGGCGGCAGCCTGTCGCTTTCGCGAGCGGGGCGCGGTGGGCGCGCGCCTTCGCGGACGGGAGGCGCGGTGCGGGCTGGCACCGCGCCTCCTGGCCGGGGGTGGTCCGGACCACCCCGCCGGAGCGACAGATCGGCGCCGCCACGGCACGTCCGTGCCGGGGAAGCGACAGTCCCCCGCAGGGATCCCGCGGGGGACTGTCGCTTTCGTGGATCGCGCGGTCAGCGCTCCGAACGGTCTGGACCGGCATCTGCCGGCTCCGGCTGCGGCTCGGCCGCGCCGGCCGCGTGCCCCGCGCGCTGCGCACGCTCGAGCTCGTCGGCCTCGGCTCCGCCGACCGCCTCGCCGCGGGCGACCATGCCGGCCGTGTCGGAGAGCTTGATCTGCGGGAGGAACAGCGCGAGCAGGAACGCCACCGCGATGAACGGCAGCAGGTACCAGAACACGGGCGCCAGGGAGTCGGCGTACGCGTTCACGATGCCGTCCTGCACCGCCTCCGGCAGCTTCGCCACGGTCGCTGGGTCGATGCTGCCCGCCGACGACGCAGCGTCGGTCGCCGATCCGCCGGCGCCACGGAACACGTCGGTGAGCGACGTCGTGAGCCGCGCCGTGAAGAGCGCACCGAAGACGGCGGTGCCGAGGGAGGCGCCGACCTCACGGAAGTAGTTGTTCGTCGACGTGGCGGTACCGACCTGCTCGGCGGGCACCGCGTTCTGCGCCACGAGGACGACCACCTGCATGATGAGGCCGAGGCCCGCGCCGAAGACGAACAGGTACGCGCAGATGAGCCAGATCGGGGTGTCCGCCGCGAGCTGGGTCATCGCGAGCATCGCCAGGGCGACCAGGATCGTCCCGATGATCGGGAACATCCGGTAGCGACCGGTCTTGGTGATCAGGTTGCCGGACGCGATCGAGGTCCCGATCAGGCCGACCATCATCGGCAGCATCAGGAGACCCGAGACCGCCGCCGAGGTACCGGACGCCATCTGCAGGAACGTCGGGACGAAGCCGATCGCCGCGAACATGCCGATGCCGAGCACGAGGCCGATGCCGGTCGCGAGCAGGAAGGTGCGGTTCTTGAAGAACGACAGCGGCAGGACGGGGTCCGCCGCACGCGACTCGACGAGGACGAGGAGCGCTGCCGACACGACGAGACCGGCGAACCAGGCCCACGTCTCCGGGGCGTCCCAACCGTGGTCCTTGCTGCCGCCGAACTCCGAGAAGAACACCAGGCACGTCGTCGCGGCGGACATGAAGAGCACGCCGAGGACGTCGATGCGCTTCGTCGCCTTCTTGCTCGGCAGGGTCAGCGCGAACCACGCCACGAAGAACGCGGCGATGCCGACCGGGATGTTGATGTAGAACGCCCAGTTCCAGGTGAGGTGGTCGACGAAGAACCCGCCGAGCAGCGGGCCGCCGATCGCCGAGAGGCCGAAGATCGCACCGAGCGGGCCGAGGTACTTGCCGCGCTGGGACGCCGGCACGATGTCCGCGATGATCGCCTGCGACAGGATCATCAGGCCGCCGCCGCCGAGGCCCTGCATGGCGCGGAAGACCACGAGCTGGGTGAAGTCGCCGGCGAAGGCACAACCGGCCGACGCGATGGTGAACAGTGCGATCGCGATGAGGAACAGGTTGCGGCGACCGAGGACGTCACCGAACTTGCCGTAGACGGGCATCACGATGGTGGAGGCGAGCAGGTACCCGGTCGTCAGCCACGCCTGGTGCGCGACGCCGCCGAGCTCGCCGACGATGGTGGGCATCGCCGTGGAGACGATGGTCTGGTCGAGGCTGGAGAGCAGCATCCCCGCGATGAGCGCGGAGAAGATGATCCAGATCCGACGCTGCGTGAGGAGCAGCGGTCCGTCGGAGCCTGGGCGGGCACGCTTGGTCGTGCCCGGCGCGGTGGCGCTCATTCGGTGGTGTCCTGTCCGGTCGTGATGGCCGCCCTCATCAGGCGGAGGTTCTGGGTGAGCAGCTCGTCGAACGCGGGGCCCGTGGCTTCGTCGAACGCGTCGTCGAAGTAGGTCTCCGCCGTCACCTTGAGCAGCCCTGCGGCGGCCTCGGTGACGAGCCGCGCACGGCGGTCGGTGGCGTCGCCCCAACCGAACCGCGCTCGAACGGCGTCGGTGATGCGGCCGAGCTGCACGTCGGTGGCCGAGAGGAACCGGGCGACGAGCGCCGGCTCCCGTTCGAAGACCCCGCGGACGAGGACCTCGTCGGCGCGGTCGATGCCGGCCCGGTGGAACTGGTCGATCGCCAGCGCGACGATGGAGTCCAGCGGCTCGAGGTCGGCCGCGACGACACCGCCGGCGGCGTACGCGTCGATGGCTTCGACGTCCGCGTTGATCTCGATGCCGAGCACGGCGTCGTCCTTCGACGCGAAGTGGTTGAAGAACGTCCGCCGGGACACCCCGACCGTCTCGCAGAGCTGCTCGATCGTGAAGCCGTGCAGCCCGTGCTCGATGGTCGCCCGACGTGCCTCGACGATCATGCGTCGGCGCAGCGCGCGGGTGCGTTCGGTGGTGCTCACCGGACAAGAATTGCACTATCGGACTGAGAGTGCAATGTGGAAGTGGGGTACCGCTAGAGCGCCTTCTCGAAGCAGAACGACCACGGCATCGTCGCGGCGTACGGCTCGTACACCGGGATCGGGGTCCAACCGGTCTTCTCGTAGAGCGCCACGGCCTCGGGCTGCTTGTCGCCGGTCTGCAGGATGAGCCGCGCGGCGCCCTCATCACGCCCGACGCGCTCCCCCTCGGTGAGCAGCGCGGTGGCCGCACCCTTCCCGCGGGCGGCGGCGAGGACGATGAGGCGCTTCAGTTCGACCTCGTCACCGAGGCGCCGGACGGCGATGTGCCCGAGGGCCTCGCCGTCCTCGTCGATCGCGAGGATCGAGGTGATGATCGTCGCCGGGTCCACGGCGAGCGCCCGGCAACGCTCGGCCGTCACCGCCGGGTCCTCGTCGCCGTTCGCGGCGCCGTAGCGCTCGTGCATCTCCTCGTCCATGCGGGCGCGGAGCGCCACACCACGGGGGTCGTCCCACCGAACGCGTTCGATCGTGATCACGACCGACGATCCTGTCACGGATGCCAGCGTCGGCGCGACGTGTGCTCCTCGTAGGGCTGGGGATCGGGGTAGGTCAGGAGCTCGACGGTGCTGCCCCACGGCGTCCGGACGTACACGAACCGGTTCCGGTCGCCGGCTTCGGGCCCGGGCAGCGGGCGGGGTGCGCCGAGCGCAGTCGCCCCGGCGGCGACGACCCGGTCGAGCGTGGCGTCGAGGTCGTCGACGTACAGCGCGAGGTGCTGCCACCCGAGGTCGGACGGCACCGCCGGGGTGTCCTGCTCGACGTGGTCGAAGGCGAACAGCTCGATGCCGGGGCCGTCGGGCAGCGCGAGCATCCGGATCCGCACCTCACGGGCGTCTCCGGGGACACCGAGGCGCGACGTCGTCGCCGCACCGCCCTTCGGAGGCTGGTCGGCCGGGAGCGTGTCGTAGAGCACCTCGGCACCGAACGCGTCGACCAGGAACGCGCTGGCCGCGTCGACGTCGGGGACGGTCAGTCCGATGTGGTCGACGCCGCGGACGCTCACGCGCCCGCCCCGCTGCCGGCGGCTCCCCCGGCGCGGCTCGCCAGGTCCGCGATGGGGCCCCGGCCGGCCCGCAGGTCGGCGAGGACCGCTGCCGCGTCGTCGTACACCTCCGCCGCCCCGGCCCGGCGCAGCTCGTCGCCGCCGATCCCGCCCGTCATCACGGCGACGCAGGGCACACCGACCCGTCCGGCGGACTCGACGTCCCACATCGCGTCGCCGACCATCACCGCAGCATCGGCGGACACGCCGACCTTCCGGAGTGCGACCTCGATGATCCCCGGGTTCGGCTTGGCCTGTTCGACGTCCTCCGAGCTCGTGACGGCGGTGATCCACGCCTCGGCGTCGAGCAGTTCGCGCAGTCGCACGAGTTCGTCCTCGGGCGCGCTCGTGGCCAGCACGACGGCGTGACCGGCGTCGGCGACGGACCGGAGCAGCTCACGGGCACCCGGGAGGAGCCGCAACCGCGGCATCTGCTCGGCGTAGTACGCGGTGTGGAACTGCTTGACGGTGTCGCGCTGCTCATCGGTGGCGTCCGGCAGCAGCTCCTCGAGCAGCTTCGCCGAGTCCATGCCGATCGCGCGGTGGATCCGCCAGGCGTCGACGGACTCGCCCGCTGCCGTGCACGCCCGCCACCAGGCGTCGATGTGCGGGTAGTTCGAGTCGACGAGGGTCCCGTCGATGTCGAAGAGGACGGCGGTGGAGGGTGCGTCGGGCATCCCTCCACCCTGCCCTGGAGGCGCGGATCACCTCTCAGGGGCGCGTCACGTCCGTCAGACGGTGATCGACTCGCCGGCGGGCAGGATCTGCACCGGCACCGGTCCGAGACCGTCCGGGCCGAGGAACCGCGCGGCGGACTGCTGCCCGAGTTCGCTGAGCATGGCCTCGTGGATCTGCACGGCGTGCTCCGGGGAGACCGCGCGGACGTAGTCGACGGCCTCGGCGGTGCTCGTCCACGGGCCGCTGGTCGGCAGCAGCAGGGTCCGCACCGGGACGCCGGGCACGAGGTAGGCGTCGCCGGGGTGGAACACGGCGCCGTTCACGAGGTAGCCGACGTTCGCGATCGTCGGGATGTCGCCGTGGATGACGGCGTGCTCCTCGCCGAAGACCTGCACCGAGAACGGGTCGACCTCGAACGCGTCACCGGCCGAGACCGCGGCGACGCGGCCGTCGTGCGCGCCGAGCTGGTCGACGATCGCGGCGGGCCCACGCACCACGAGGGCGTCGTTCGTGGCGAGGGCGGCACGGACGGCGTCGACGTCGAAGTGGTCGAAGTGCTCGTGGGTGACGAGGACGGCGACGGCGGCCGTCGCGAGGTCGGCGCCCTCCGGCGTGAACGTGCCCGGGTCGATGACGAGGGTGGCGCCGTCCTGCTCGAGGACGACGGTGGCGTGGTTGTACTTCGTCAGCTCCATGTCGACGAGTCTACAACAGTGTTGTACATCGACGTGGTCGATCCGGATGAGAGGGCGTTCACCGTTCGAGTCTCGCCGCGATGCGGTCGAACAGTTCCGGCACCCTGGCGAGTGCCGCACGCTCGGCCTCGGACAGCTCGGAACCGATCACCGACGCGAACGCCCCGGCTCGGGCGCTCCGTTCCCGGAGCATGACCGTGCGGCCCGAGTCCGTCAGCCGGATCACCGAGACCCGCCGGTCCCCGTCGGAGACGCCTCGCTCCACGAAGCCGCGCTCCTCGAGTTCCGCGACTGTCCGCGACTGTCCCTGGTGCTTCACGCCGCGGGCCCGCGCGAGCTCGGCGATGGTCTGCGGCCCCTGCCGGTCGAGCAGGCCCAGGCTCGCGCTCTGCGCCTGCGGCAGCTCGTCGGTGAGTGCCCGGGTGGCCCGCACGATCCGGCCGATCGACTCGCGGAGCTCCTCGGCGAGGTCGTCCGGGGTCGTCGTCATGCCCTCGACCGTACCGCCGGATCCCTGCGACGGCGGCCTACCGGAGCGCCACCCAGACGGGGAAGGCGGCGGCGGCACTCCAGGCCTGCGGGCGGCAGGCGGCCGGGTACGGGGCCGGACGCGTGACGGCGGACGCGTCGTCGCCGGCGTGCAGCTCGGGCATCCGGAAGTCGAACGCCACCGCCGCGGCGAGCAGCTGCTCGGACAGGACCCGGGCCTCGTCGTGGTGTCCGGACCGGGTGAGGCCCGTGATCACCACGGCGGTGTCGTGCGCCCAGACGGTGCCCCCGTGGTAACTGAGCGGCCAGTACCCGGCGGCGGTCGTGGAGAGGGTCCGGAGGCCGAAGCCGCTCGCCAGGTCCGGGCTCACGACGCGTGCTGCGACGACGGCTTCCTCGTCCGGGGTGAGCAGGCCGGTGCCGAGCAGGTGGCCGATGTTGCTCGTGGCGGAGTCGACGGGGCGCTTGCGGGCGTCGAGGGCGATCGCCGGGTACCGACCGATGTCGTCGGCCACCCAGAAGGCGTCGCGGAAGCGATCTGCCAGGCGCGCGGCCCAGGCACGCCACGCGTCGCCGCCGGGACGGCCGAACGCATCCAGCAGGTCGGCACCGTGCACCGCGGCCTCGTGCGCGTAGCCCTGCACTTCGCACAGCGCGATCGGGCCGTCGGCGAGGGTGCCGTCCCGCCACTGCACGCTGTCCCCGGAGTCCTTCCAGCCCTGGTTCGCCAGCCCCCGGCCGGACTCGTCGACGTACTCGAGCAGCCCGTCGCCGTCGGCGTCGCCGTCGTCGCGCATCCACGCCAGGGCGCGTTCGAGCGTCGGCAGGAGCGCCTCGACCTCGGCGTCGGGGAGCCCCGCACGCCAGGCGTCGTGGAGCAGGCACACCCAGAGCGCCGTCGCGTCGACGGTCCCGTAGTAGAGCGGTGGCAGGGAGATCTCGTCGTTGTCGACCGGCAGGGACGCCTGGCGCAGCTCGTGCATGATCTTGCCGGGCTGCTCGGCGGTCGCGGGGTCGTCCGCGGTGCCCTGCAGCGCGGCGAGGACCCGGAGGGTGCCCCCGGCGGTGCTGGTGTCGACAGGCAGCAGGAAGCGGGCGGCCCAGATCGCGTCGCGGCCGAACAGGGTGAAGAACCAAGGGGCGCCGGCCGCGATGAACTCGCCCTCGGGCCGCGCCAGCCGGAGTGCGTCGAGATCGTCGGTGGCACGCTCCAGCCAGCGCCGGAGCCGGTCGTCCTGCACGCCGGCCGGGACGTCGAACGGGCGCGGGGTCGTCACGCCGGTGACGACGGCGTCGGGCGTCTCCACGGCGCAGTCCCACGCGAGGTCGACCTCGTGCGCGCGCTCCGTCCGCCAGCGCAGCACGACGTCACCGTCCTCGACGCGGACGGATGCTCCGGGGGCGTCGAGCCGGACCCGTACGGAGCCCGAGGTCCACGATGCGGTCTGCTCCGAGGCGTCGGCGGGGACCGGCTGGGGGCCGTGACCGGCCTTCACCGCGTCCATCCCGGCGGCGTCCGGGGTCACCCTGACGGTCACGACGAGCTCCGCGGTGGTCGCGCCGGGCCCCTCGAGCCGATCCGTGACGCGCAGGCGTTCCGCCACCCCGTCGATGCGCACCGTCCGACGACGGTCGAGGCGGACGTCCGGATCGGCCCCGGTACCGTCGAGGCCGCGCAGGAGTCCGGTGAAGACGACCTCGCGGGCACCGGCGGGCACGACGGCGATCGGTTCCACCGCGGAGTGCTCGACGCTGACGCGCACGGCGGAGACGAACCGCTGGTCGCCGGTCCAGTAGCCGTGCACGGGGTTCGCGCCGATGGCACCGTCCCGACCGGACCATGCCTGCGTCGGTGCCGCGATGACGGCGA
Organism: Curtobacterium sp. SORGH_AS_0776; assembly: GCF_031453355.1. Classification (NCBI taxonomy): domain Bacteria; kingdom Bacillati; phylum Actinomycetota; class Actinomycetes; order Micrococcales; family Microbacteriaceae; genus Curtobacterium; species Curtobacterium sp. SORGH_AS_0776. Next base: position 1,061,824 of record NZ_JAVIYU010000001.1, on the reverse strand, counting down.
CCTCGTCGTGGAGCAGGGGCTGCAGCGTGGCGGTCGTGGCAGCGGCGGTGGTGGTGTTCGTGGTGGTGGAGGTCATGGGGCTTCCTCGTCGACGGGTTCGGGGGACGGGGTCCAGGCGCTGGGTGTCCAGCTCGGTGCGGGTCGGGGTGCGTCCGGCAGGCGACGCACGGGCAGGGGCTCGGCACGGATGCCGGTCGGGTTGCCGGGGGCACGGGCGATGCGCACCGCGCCGCCTCCGTCGTGGTCGGTGACGGCTTCGGCGAACGTGGCCGAGCGCCCACGGTGGACGACGCCGACGCCCTCGTCGAGCTCGATGCCCGCCGGGAGGTCCCCCGCCGCGACGGGCCGCGCGGAAGACCGGCGACCGCTCCGGGTCCGAGTCGGTGTGGACACCGAGCGAGCCGGACACGAAGCCGAGTCCGTCGGCGAGGACCGACGGCTGCGGGCCGTGGCTCTGCGTGACGCCGCCGGTGTGCCAGCAGAGCGCGCCGGCCGATCCACCGGCGAGCACCACCCCGGCTCCCCAGGCCTCACGCAGGACCTCGTCGAGACCGTGGGCACGCCACACGGCGAGGAGGTTGACCACGGAGCCACCCGAGACCCAGACGACGTCCGCTCCGAGGACGGCGTCGCGCAGGGACGGCACGTTCCGTCTCGGGAAGAACCGCAGGTGCGACGCCTCGACACCGGCCGTACGGGCCGCTGCGAGCTCTGCCCCCTCGACGGTCCGCTGGTCGCCGCCGGCGGTGTTCACGTGCAACACGCGTGGCGGCCGACCGGCGGGGACGCGGGCGAGCCGGACGGCCTCGAACAGGAGCGGACCGTAGGCCGAGTCGTCCCACTCACCGCCGACCAGACCGCCGCAGGTGGCCAGGATCGTGGGTTCGGTGGCGGTCACGTCGGGGTGCTCATTCCTTGACCGCCCCGTCGCTGCCGTTCATGATGCGCTTCTGGAACACGAAGAACGCGACCGCCACGGGGATGGTCATGACGAAGGCCGCCGCGAGCTTGACCGGGAACTGGTTCCCCGCGCTCAGCGCGCCCGACGCCAGTGATGCGACGCCCTTCGTGAGCGTGGTGAGGTCGGGCGACGAGGTCGACACGATGAAGTGCGCGAGCTCGTTCCACGATCCCTGGAACGACAGGACGGTGATCGTCACGACGGCCGGACGCGCCATCGGGAGCACGACCGACCAGAAGGTCCGGAACGTGCCGGCACCGTCGATCTTCGCCTGCTCCTCGACGCTCACCGGGATCGATTCGAAGAAGTTCTTCATGATGAACACCCCGGCGGCGTCCACGAGCAACGGCACGATCATGCCCGAGTACGAGTCGTACATGCCGAGCTGGTTGATCACGAGGAACTTCGGGATGAGCAGGACCACGCCCGGCACCGCCATGACGGCGATGAGCAGGGCGAAGACGGTCTGGCGACCCGGGAACCGCAGTCGCGCCAACGCGTACCCGGCGAGGGAGTCGAAGAAGATCCGGCCGAGCGTGACGAAGACCGCGACGATGATCGAGTTCATCGCCCAGATCCCGAAGTCGGAGTTCTCGAAGAGGGTCTGGAACGCCGCGCCGGTCCAGGTGACGGGGAGCGCCAGCGGGTGCAGGGAGGCGTCCTGGTCGGTCTTGAACGCGTTCACGATCGCGACGTAGAACGGCAGCAGGTAGACGACGGCGATCAGGACGCCGAACACCAGCAGCACCACGCTCCGCGGCGTGAGCCGACGTGGCCGCCGGCCCGGGCCGGGTGCCTGCGTGACGGTGGTGGCGCCGAGGTCCGGCACCGCGCCTCCTGGCAGTGCCGCCCTGGAGGCGCGGGTCGGCTCGGTCCCGCCGCCTGCGGTCGCCGGGGTGGGTGCGCTGGTCATCGCGTGCTCCCCTTCTCGATCCACCGCATCCGGCGGCGGGACACCGGGCGGTCGCGCAGCGCCCACCGCTGCAGCAGCGTGAAGACGACGATGATGCCGAACAGGATGAAGGCGATGGCTGCGCCGACGCCCCACTGCTGGCTCTGGAACGCGGACGTGTACGACAGGAACGCCGGCGTGAGCGTCGTGTTCGCCGGGGCGCCCTTCGTGCCCGTGTAGATCTGGTCGAAGACCTGCCACGTCCCGATCAGCCCGAGCGTCAGCACCGTGAAGAGCGTCGGGCGCAGCTGCGGCAGGGTGACCCGCCAGAACCGCGTCCAGGACCCGGCGCCGTCGATCATCGCTGCCTCGTCGACCTCCGGCGAGAGGTTCTGCAGGGCCGCGATGAACAGCAGCATGAAGGTGCCGCTCGTCGTGAACACCGCGAGCAGGATGAACGCGGTCATCGCGACCGACGGACCGGCGAGCCACCTCCCACCACGAGATGCCGAGCATCGTGTGGTCGGCGAGGAAGGCCGGTGGTGTGCCTGCGCCGAGGTGGAACAGGCCGGTGGGCTCGTTGAACCAGTTCGGTCCGTTGATCCCCGCCCAGCTGATGATCTTGTTGACGGCTCCCGTCGACGAGAACAGGAACAGCCAGAGGACGGTGATGGCGACCGAGCTCGTCACCGAGGGGAAGTAGAACGCGGTCCGGAAGAACCCGCGCCCGCGCAGTGCCCGACCGCTGACGAGCAGGGCGAGCCCGAGCGCCACGGCGGTCTGCAGCGGGACGACGAACACGACGTACCAGAGGTTGTTCCGCAGCGCGGTGCCGAAGTTCTGCTCGTCGAGGCCCCCGCCGCCGAGGATCTTGGCGTAGTTCTGCCCGCCGACGAAGGAGACGTCGGACGAGAACGGGCTGCCGACACCCCGCCAGTCGGACACGCTGACCCAGGCCGCCATGACCACCGGCACGGCGAGGAACAGGCCGAGGACGATGATCGTCGGCGCGGTGAACAGCCAGCCCGAGACGGCTTCGGCACGGTTCTTCCGGGACACGTCCGTCAGCCCTTCAGCGCGGCGGCCATGTTCTTCTGGACGCCCTCGAGCAGGGTCTTGGTGTCGGTCGTCCTGAGGCTGCCGAGCTTCGAGTCGAAGTCGGCGATCACGTCGGCGGTCCCGGACGCGTTCGGCAGGCCCTGGGCGGCGTCCGCCTGGTCGAGGAACGCGGCGTACTGCGGGTACTCCTGCTTCCAGGTGCCGGCGGCCGACTCGACCGAGGGCATCACACCGAACGCCTTCGCGAAGGCGAGCTGCTGGTCGGTGCTCGTCATCTTCTCGACGAAGGACAGCGCTGCCTTCTGGTTCGGGGAGTCCTTCGCGATGCCCCAGCAGTTCGTGAACTGCAGCGTGCCGGAACCCTTCGGGCCCTTCGGCAGGGCGACGACCTTGTAGTCCACGCTCGGGTAGCTCGACGACATCGCCCCGGTGAGCCAGTTGCCCTCGATCGTCATCGCGGCCTTGTCCTTGCCGAACGCATCACCTCCCCAGCTCTCGCCGAGGTCGCTCGAGAACTTCATCGAGCCGTCGTCGAGCAGGCCCTTCACGTAGTCGAGGGCCTCGACGTTCGCGGCCGAGTCGACGGTCGCCTTCGTCTGGGCGCCGTTCGTCAGGGCACCGCCGGCCTGGGTCATGAACGCCCCGAGACGCTCGATCTGCGGGCTGGTCGTGAGTCCGACCCGTCCGTCGCGGGTGAGCTTCTCGGAGACCGTCCGCAACTGGTCCCAGGTGGTCGGGACGTCGCTGTCGGTCAGCCCGGCTGCCTTCCAGTCCTTCGTGTTGATGAACAGCGCGAGGGTGGAGAAGTCCTTCGGCGCGCAGTAGAGCTGGTCGTCCACGGTGAACGACTTCGTGAGCGTCGGGTAGAAGTCGCTCGTGTCCTCGAGCTGGTCGCCGTAGGCCAACAGCGAGCCGTTCGCGGCATACCCGGCGAGGGACGACGTGCTGACGTAGAACACGTCGGCGGGCTTGCCGGCCGCGAAGCCCTGGGCGAGCTGCTGGTCGAGGTTGTTCGCCGGCTGCACCGTCGCGCCGGTGCCCGAGGACTTCGACCACGCGGCGGCGGCGCTCTTCACGGCGGCGGTCTCGGCGTCGCCCGACGAGCCGATGAGGACGGTGAGGGGGTCGTCGCTCGAGGTGAGCTTCGCGGCGCCACCGCCGGAACCGTTGCCGCCCGAGCTCGAGAAGCCGGAGCCACAGGCGGAGAGGGTCAGAGCTGCGGTGAGCGCCATCGCTCCCGCGGTCAGCATGCGTGCTGTGCGTCGTTGCATCAGGGGGACTCCTCGTCGAGTGCAGTACTTCGATCGTTCAAATTTGATCGATCAAACGAGTCGACCATACACCTGCGAGGCGCTACGGTGAACCCCATGTCGCATCCCGCCACCGTCGCCGACGTCGCCCTCGCCGCGGGCGTCTCACGGCAGACGGTGTCGAACGCGTTGAACCGGCCTGAGGTCGTCCGCCCCGCGACGCTCACCAGGGTCCAGGCAGCCATCGACGACCTCGGGTACCGGCCGCACGCATCCGCCCGTCGGCTCCGCACCCGCCAGAGCTCCACGCTCGGCGTCCGGCTGGAACCGGTGCACGGCATCTCCGGCGCCGTGCTCGACCGCTTCCTGCACGCGCTCGTCGAGTGTGCCGACCTGCGCGGGATGCGCATCCTGCTCTTCACCGCCACCGACGTCGACGACGAACTCGCCCACATCGAACGCCTCGTCGAGGGCTCGGACGTCGACGGGTTCGTCCTCACCTCGACGTTCCACGGCGATCCCCGCGCAGCGTGGCTCGGCGCCCGGGACATCCCCTTCGTGACCTTCGGCCGGCCGTGGGGGCTGCCGGACATGGACGCCGCGCCGCACCCTTGGGTCGACGTCGACGGGTACGCGGGCGTGCACGTCGCGACCGAGCACCTGGTGGCGCAGGGGCACCGCCGGATCGGGTTCCTGGGCTGGCCGAGCCCGTCCGGACAGGGTGACGAGCGCCGACGGGGCTGGCGGGACGCGATGCGCGCGGCCGGGCTGCCCGACGACCCCGGGCTCACGTGCGAGGACGACGTCACCGCGGCCACTGGCACGGTCGCGGCGGCGGTCGAGGACGGCGCCGGGTTCGACGCGCTCGTCTGTGCGTCGGACACCCTCGCCCTCGGAGCCCGGTTCGCGCTCGGGGCGGCGGTGCCGGTGGTGGGCTACGACGACACCCCGGTGGCCGAGGCGGTGGGCATCTCCAGCGTGGAGCAGCCCCTGGTCGAGGTCGCCGCGGCCGCGATCGAGCTGCTCATGGGCACCGGTCGGACCGTCCTGCCCGCGTCGACCGGACACCGCCTGCTGGCTCCGCGGGTGGTCTGGCGGAGCTGAGACCGCGCGACCACGCCCTGCCGCTGCGCTACCGACCGACGCCGTCGCGCCCGACCGACCCGTTCGACACCGTGCCGACGTGGAGGATGCGCTCGCGGATGACGTCCGCCGCACGGTCGTCGGCCGACACCACGACACGGACCGCCGGCCCGTCCGCGGCGGGGACCGTCTGGCCGTGCTCAGCCCCACCGACCACCACGTCGAGCGGCGTGGTCCGGACGGTGGGCTCGACCTCGCCCGCCGCGATGGCCGCCGCCAGCGGGTCGTGGAGCGGTGCGCGACGGACGCGGTCGACCGACTCGTAGAAGTCGACGTAGCTGCGCAGCATCGTGCCGAGCGCGACCCGGAGCGGATCGCCGGCCGCCGTGAACCGGTCGGCATCGGCGTCGTCGAAGCGGTGCTGCCGGGTGACGTCGAGCGGCACGAGCACGAGGTCGAAGCCGGCGCGGAGGACCCGCCTGGCGGCCTCGGCGTCGTTGTGGACGTTCGCCTCGGCGGTGGGCGACACGTTGCCCGCGTCCCACACGGCACCGCCCATGATCGTCAGCGTGCCGACGAGCTCCGGCAGACGCGGCTCGGCCTCGAGCGCGACGGCGAGGTTCGTGAGCGGCCCGATGGCCAGGACGTCGAGCTTCCGGTCACCGGCTGCGCGGTCACGGGCCAGCCGGACGAGGAGCTCGGCGGCGGAGTCGTCCGCGGCCGCGACACCCGGCGGGAGGTCGACCCCGCCGATGCCGTTCGCCCCGTGCACGTGCGGTGCGCCGCCGCCGTACGAGCCGCCGATCGGGTCGTGCGCGCCGACCACGACGGGCACGGTCCGGCCGCACAGAGCCAGCAGCGCCGCGGTGTTGACGGCCGCCGTCGCCGCGTCGGTGTTGCCGGAGACCGTACCGATGCCGACCAGGTCGACGTGCGGGACGTCGAGCAGGTAGGTGAGGGCGAGGGCGTCGTCGACGCCGGTGTCGCAGTCGAGGAAGAGCGGGACGGTGGGCGTGGTCACCCGGTCATCCTCCCATCGCCGCCCGGAACCGCCGAGGACACGATCCGATGACGATCGGACCGACCGGAGACCGGCACGACTACCGTCGGCCGCGGGCCGCCGACAGGCCCGAGATGGCTGCACCAGGGGGAGCGCATGCGACGGAACAGGACCACGGGAACCACGGCGATCGCGATCGCGCTCACCGCGCTGGCGCTCACCGGCTGCGCCCAGAGCACGACGGCCTCCGCCCCGACCGGGACGACGCCCGCGGGAGCTTCGAGCACGACGTCCACTCCGAGCGCCTCCCCGACCACGCCGGGCTCGACCCCGCGTCCGACCTCGACGATCACCCCGGTGCCCGGGGTCGACGACGACGCCGGCCGGATCCCGGACTCGTGCACGGCGCTCATCACGGCGGGCAAGTGGGACTCCTCGTTCGCGGGGTCCCCGCTGAACGACCCGACCGTCGTCGGGAACCCGGTGGTGGTGCCGAAGGACGACCTCACCCCGGTGCTCCAGCCGGACGGCAAGCAGCTCTACTGCGTCTGGAAGGACCCGCGGGCGGACATCTCGTTCCTGTCGATCCGGGTCGCGACCGTCGACTCGACCAAGGCGTACCCGCACCTGAAGTCAGCACTGTCCGGGTACGACTGCTCCCTCGACGGCTACGGGTACCGCTGCCAGAAGATCACGCAGAACAGCCAGTACCCGGTCACCGACGGCGACACGTACTACACGCGCGGCGACGTCGGCATCCACGTCCAGCAGTCGAACACGCCGACGTCGGGTCTCCTCGACAACGTGATCGCACACGTCTTCTAGCGGTCGGCAGGCCGCGATCGGATGTGCGCCCGCTCACCCTGCGGCCCGTACAGGCACAGCACCTCGGTCACCTCGTCCGTGGTGTTCCCGACCCAGTGCGGCGTGTGCGTGTCGAACTCGACGACCTCGCCCGGCCCGAGGTCGAAGTCACGGTCGCCGAGGAGCAGCCGGAGCCGTCCGGACAGCACGTAGAGCCACTCGTAGCCCTCGTGCGTCCGCAGGGACCGATCGGTGTTCGCGGGCTCCGGCGGGATCAGCTGCTTGAAGGAGCGCACGCCGCCGGTCCGTCGGGTGAGCGGCACCACCACCCGGCCGCCGTGCCGCTCCGGCGCGAGGTGCACCCGCGGATCCCCGGTCCGAGGCGCCCCGACCAGGTCGTCGAGGGGCACCTGGTACGCCCGCGCGAGCGGCAACAGGAGCTCGAGCGTGGGCTTCCGCTGGCCCGACTCGAGCCGCGACAGCGTCGACACCGAGATCCCGGTCTCGGCGGCGAGCGCCGCGAGCGTGACGGCACGGCGCGTCCGCAGCGCGCGCAGTCGTGGGCCGACCCCGTCGACGACCTCAGCCGTCGTGCGCGGGGTGATCCGTTCCTCCCGATCCGTGGCCATGCCAGCCATGTTGCCGGACCGGCAAGGATGTTTGCCGTCGGCGCTCATGGATCCGCAGGATGCAGGCATGCGTGATCACTACGACGTCATCGTGGTCGGCGGAGCAGCCGCCGGCCTGTCAGCAGCACTCGTCCTCGGCCGTTCGCGACGGTCCGTGCTCGTCGTCGACTCCGGCGAGCCGCGGAACGCCCGCGCCGAGGGGGTCCACAACTACCTGGGGCGCGAGGGCGCCTCGCCAGCGGAACTCGGCTCTGTCGGCCGCGACGAGGTGGCCGCCTACGGCGTCGAGGTGACGACCGGGAGGATCGTGGCCGCGTCCGCCACGGACGGTGACGGTGTCGACCCGGTCGGCTTCTCGGTCACGCTGGAGTCGGGCGCGGTCGTCGCGACACGCAGGCTGGTCGTCGCCTCCGGCGCCGTGGACGTCCTGCCGGCGGTCTCGGGCCTCGCCGAGCAGTGGGGGCGCGGTGTCGTGCACTGCCCGTTCTGCCACGGGTGGGAGATCCGCGACCAGCGCATCGGCGTGCTCGTGACGTCGCCGATCGGGGCGCACCAGGTGCTCATGTTCCGCGCGCTGAGCGAGGACGTGACGGCCTTCGTCACGGACCCGGCGCTCGTCGACGACACCACCCTGACCGGATTTGCCGCCCGCGGTGTCCGGGTCGTGACGGGACCGGTGCGCGACGTGGTGTCCGACGGTGATCGGCTCACCGGCGTCTCGCTGGTGTCCGGCGAGTTCGTGGCGCTCGACGCCCTGGCCGCGGCGAGCACGGCGGAGGCGCGCATCGGGTTCCTCGAGGGACTCGGGCTCGAGGCCACCGACCAGTTCATGGGAGACCACCGGTACGCGAGTGCCCTGACGGTGGACGCCGCCGGACAGACGAGCGTGCGGGGCGTGTACGCGGCCGGGAACGTGGCGGCGCCGATGGCGACCGTCATCGCGTCGGCGGCGGCCGGGACGCAGGCGGGTGCGGCGGTGCACGGCGACCTCGTGCAGGCTGACCTGGCGCGCGCGCTGGCGACCGCGTCCGCGCCGGCGGGTCAGTCGACGCGGTAACCCGCCTGGGCAGCGAGGAGCGGCGCGAGCGTGTACAGCTGGTCGGCGGCGATCGTCGCGCCGCGGAACCCCTCGAGCCGCTCCACCCGGTCGAGGTCGGCGCCCCGGAGGTCGACGTGCTCGATCCGGGTGTTCGAGCCCTCGGCCGCGCGGATCCTCGTCCCCTCGAACGACACCCGCAGCAGTCGGGCGTCGGCGATGTCCAGCTCGTCGACGACGCAGTCGTGGAACACCACGTCGGTGAGCGTCGAGCCGCGGAGGTTCACGAACCCGAGCTTCATCCCGACGAACTCGACGCCGTTCAGCCCCGCGTCGTACAGCTCGGCGGAACCGATGCGGCCGCCGGCGATCCGGACCTCGCGCCAGGAGCTGCTCGACGCCCGGAGCACCGGCGCGTCGAGCGTCTCGACGACCGAGTCACGCACGCGCAGTCCCCGGAGGTCGGCGCCGTCGACCCGGAGGGTACCGATCACCGACTCCTCGATCTCGAGGTCCGGCAGCCGCTCCCCCGCGAGGTCGAACACGTCGATGCGCTTCCCGTCGATCCGGTCGCCCGTGAGGACGTCGCCGGGACCGGGCGTCCAGTCGTCGAGGTCCGTCGGTTCGGTCAGGGTGATGCGCGGGGCGTCGGTACCGGAGCTGCGGGGCATGCACTCAGTCTGCCGCGTGGGACCGACGTCGCAGCGTGCTGTCGAGGACGTAGTCCTTCGCGGGACCGTGCGCCTCCCACCGGACCGTCCACCGTTCGGCGTCCCCGGCGAGCACCCCGGAGTAGTCGTCGGGCGCGCACGCGTGCGACACCGCCGATCCCCAGACCCAGTCGTGGAACACCCGGCCGTCGGCGAAGTGCACGGTCCAGCGGTCGTCCGGGCCCCGGCGCACCCGGAGCGTCCGTGCCACGGGGACGGTCCGCCCGTCGAAGGCCATCGTGCCGGTCTCGTCCCAGTGGACGTCGTCCGGGGCCGCACGCGTCAGCGTGGTCGTCCCGGTCACGAGGCCGTCGACCCCGGCCCGCCGGTCGTGGACCGTGCGGCGCAGGGTCCACTCCCCGAGCAGGTCGATGGGCTGCAGCACCCGCCCAGGCTAGCCGCGGAGGGCCTCGGTGCGGGCGGTGCGGTGCTCCTCGTCGGAGATGACGCCGCGGGCGAGCAGGTCGTCGAGCTCGGCGAGCCGCTGCTCGAGCGGGCGCCCCGGCGCGCGTCGAGCACGTCGGGCGACGAGCACGATCGTGACGACGACCGCCGCCACGACGAGCACGGCCACGACGCTCCACACGAGGTCGGAGACCGGCGGGACGAACGGGTTGTGGGTCTCGGCGCCGAACTGCGAGACGTCCGGCCCCTCGAACTCGCCGGAGGCCATCGGGCTGGACAGCATCGCGAACATCATCGGGCCCCCTCGTGGACTGGTGGTGCGATCGTAGCCCGCGCGGGCCACCGCACGCTGCCCCGCGAAGGGGCCACCCTCACCCGCTCAACGGCCCCGACCCCGGCACCCGCGCCCCGTCAGCGAACCCGGCCACGAGCTCGCGCAAGGCCTCCTCGGAAGTGTGCCGCGCCTCCCATCCGAGCACCGACCGCGCCCGGTCGGTCCGCATGATCGGCACCTGGGCCGCGATGTCCACCCACCCGGCGTCCGTCGGCTGCAACCGCAGCCGCCACGTGAGCGTGACGAGCCCGCGGATCAGCCACATCGGCGCCCTGATCGCCCCGAGCATCCCGAACGCCCGCGCCATCCTCGGCGGGTTGAGCACGGGTGTGGCAGCGATGTTGAACGCCCCGTCTGCACGTCGGTCGATCGCGCGCCAGAAGGCATCGGCGACGTCGTCGGCGTGCACGGCCTGGAACACGAACGGCAGCGGCAACGGCAGGACCGCCCAGCGGATCCACCGGACGATCGACATCGGCACGAGTCGTCCGAGGAACAGTCCGCGGAGCTCGGCAGCGGCGCTGCGCTGGAAGACCAGGCCGGGGCGGAGCCGTGTCACGACGACGTCCGGGTGGCGAGCGGCGAAGGCGTCCATCGCCGCCTCGTTCTCGGCCTTGTGGATCGAGTACGTGGCGGTCGGGATGCCGGTGACGGGGAACTCCTCGTCGACGGGCGTCCGCTTGCCGTCCACGTCGACCCCGCGGTACGCGCCAACGGACGAGGCGACGACGACCTGGGGGACGCCGACGCGCGCCACGGCCTCGAGGACGTTGGCGGACCCGGTCACGTTCGTCCGGTACTGCGCCGGGATGTCGTGCGTCGGTTGCAGGGCCCAGCCGAGGTGGACCACCGCGTCGGCGCTCCGGAACACGGCCGACAAGTGGTCGACCGCGTCCGGGGCACCGATGTCGACGGCGTGCCAGACGGCCGTCCCGTAGGGCTCGGCACGGAGGTCCGGCAGCCGCCGGGCGATCCCGACGACCTCGACGGAGGTGCCCTCGGCACGGGCCCCTGCCAGCCGCCGCAGCACGGCGGTCCCCAGGTTGCCGGTCGCGCCGACGACGACGATCCGCATCAGGCGGCCAGCGCGGGGTCGAGCACGACCTTCACGCAGCCGTCCTCCTTCTTCTGGAACACCTCGTACATGTGCGGGGCGTCCTCGAGCGAGACCCGGTGGGTCGTCAGGTCGAGCGTCCCGAGCGGGTCCGACGGGTCCTGCACGAGCGGCATGATGTCGTCGATCCAGCGCTTCACGTTGCACTGCCCCTCGCGGACGGTGATCTGCTTGTCGAACATCGTCATCATCGGCATCGGGTCGGCCATGCCGCCGTACACCCCGCTGAGCGAGACCGTGCCGCCGCGTCGGACGAGGTCGATCGCCGCGTGCACGGCCGCGAGTCGGTCGATCCCGGCGGTCTCGATCGCCTTCTGCGCGAGCTTGTCGGGAAGCAGACCGGCTGCGCGCTGTGCGAACCCGGCGACCGGGTTGCCGTGCGCCTCCATGCCGACCGCGTCGACGACGCCGTCGGGACCGCGACCGTCGGTCAGGTCCACCAGCTGCGGCACGACGTCCTTCGTCAGGTCGAACACCTCGGCCCCGTGCTTCGCCCCCAGGTCGCGGCGGACCTGCTCGGGGTCGACGGCGAGCACCCGGTAGCCCAGGTGCGCGCCGATGCGGGCGGCGAACTGTCCGACCGGACCGAGGCCGAGCACCGCGAGCGTCCCACCCTCGGGTACGTTCGCGTACTGCACGGCCTGCCACGCGGTCGGCAGGATGTCGCTGAGGAAGAGCCAGCGCTCGTCGGGCGTGCCGTCGTCCGGGATGACGATGGGCCCGTAGTCGGCGTGCGGCACGCGGAGGTACTCGGCCTGTCCGCCGGGGACCTGGCCGTACATCTTCGTGTAGCCGAACAGCGCAGCACCGGTGCCGTACTCGGTCACCTGGGTGGTCTCGCACTGCGACTGCAGGCCGTGCTGGCACATCCAGCAGTGCCCGCAGGAGATGTTGAACGGGATGACGACCCGGTCGCCCACCTTGAGCTTCGAGACGGCGGAGCCGACCTCCTCGACGATGCCCATCGGCTCGTGGCCGAGGACGTCGCCCTTGTCGATGTAGGGGCCGAGCACCCGGTAGAGGTGCAGGTCGGAGCCGCAGATCGCCGTGGAGGTGATCCGCACGATGGCGTCGGTCGGCTCCTGGATGGTCGGGTCGGGGACGGTCTCGACGGACACCTTCTCGGTGCCCTGCCAGGTCAGTGCGCGCACGTCGCGTTCCTCTCGTCGTGATTTCAGCCGGCCTGGGCCCCCGCCGCCGGTTCCTGGCCGTCGCGCCAGCGGCGGACAGGCCGTGCCGGCGGGGAGAGGCGCGGCTCGTCTCCCCACGTCGGTACCCGCCCGCCCCGTGGTGCGTTCCCAGCCCCGTCCGGTCAGCGCGTTCCGTGGCGGACGCGAGCCGCGCCTCCTGGCCCGCCCTCGGCGACCCCGGTGGCCGACCGGCCAACCGGATCGTCCCGCCAGCCGATGCGCCGAACCGGCCGGTCGACCGAAGCTGGTACCGATGGACCACCGCACCACCCGCCGCTCCCTGCTCGCCGGAGCGGGCGCCCTGCTCGCCGCCGGGGCGCTCTCGGCCTGCTCGCCGACCGGACCACGACGGGAGGCCGTCGCGACGCACCCGCCGTCCCCGACGCGTTCCCCGACGCCGACGCCCACTCCGACGCCGACACCGACGTGGGTGCAGCCGACGATCTCGAGGACGTTGCTCCCGGCGGGCACCGTGACCGGACTGCCGGCGGGGACGCCCGGGATCGCGTGGACCGTCGACGACGGAGCGTCCTCCGACGTCGTCGGCGCCTACGCCCGCTTCGCCGCCGCGACCGGCACCCGGTTGACGTTCTTCGTGAACGGGGCGTGGCCCGCCTGGACGGAGCACGCCGACGCGCTCCGGCCCCTCGTCGAGTCGGGACAGGTGCAGATCGGCAACCACACCTGGGACCACCCGGCGCTGACGAAGCTCGGCGACCAGGCCATCGAGGACGAACTGACGCGCAACCACGAGTTCATCGAGCGCACGTTCGGCGTCGACGCGCGCCCGTACTTCCGGCCGCCGTTCGGGTACCACGACGCCCGGGTCGACGCGGTGGCCGCTCGGGTCGGCTACACCACGCCGTTGCTCTGGTACGGCACCCTCGCGGACTCCGGGGACATCGGTGCCGGGCAGATCGTCGGGTTCGCGGATCAGTGGTTCACGCCGGGCCGGATCGTGATCGGGCACGCGAACTTCCCGGGGACGATCGACGCGCTCCCCCGGCTGGGCGCGCTCGTCCGGCAGCGTCGGCTCGGGACGTACACGTTGGACGACGTGTTCTCACGCTGACCTCGGACCCCGCGCGGGACCGGGGTCGGGGGCGCCGGGATCGGCGGGGTTGGCGGGGTCGTGCCGGGTGGCCGTGATCCCGGGTCCTGCTCCGGTGCGTGCCAGCGCGCGACGGGCGGCGGCGCGGGCCTCGGCAGCGGTCGGGGCGGGTTCGAGCCCCAGCAGTCGCCGACGGTGTCGCTCCCCGAGGAGCAGCGTGAAGAGCGCTTCCGCCTCGCCCGGGTCCGCACCGGCGCGGACGAGCGCGGCCTGCGCCGTGAGCGGGCCGGCCTCGTGGAAGCCCCGTGCGAGTTCAGGCGAGCTGACGGCCGTGGCGATGACCAGCCGGTGCAGCGCGACCGCGCGGTCCGAGAGCAACGCCTCGACCACGGCGGTCGCGGTCGACTCGAGGTCGGGGTGCGCGTCGTCGCTGTACCCGTGGTGCCGTTGGACGACCGCCCGGAGCAGGGCCGCCTTGTCGCCGAAGGCCGTGTAGATCGTCCGCTTCGTGACCTCGGCCGCTGCGGCGACGCGGTCGAGCGAGACGTCCGCGAAGCCGTGCGCCAGGAAGAGGTCGGTCGCGACGTCGAGCACCCGTTCGTCCCGTGCAGCACGCTCGTCCGCGGTCGGTCGTCCTCGCTTGCCCATGGTCCGAGTGTACCGGTAATGATACGTTGGCGTTTCATTACGAGAGGATGCGCAATGGACGACGTGATCTGCCACGTGGCGATCGCCGACGACTGGGAGATGAGCCGCGGGTTCGGCGTGTACGAGGTCGCGACCCGGAACGTGCCGCTCGAACCCGGCGACCACATCCGTGTGACCACACCCGCGGAAGTCGATGCGATCGTGGCCGAGCGCTACGCCGACCTGTCCATCCCACTGCTCCGGATCGACCTGAGCGTCGCCGGACTCCGTGGCGCCGGCGTGGAGGTCGCCTGGCACGAGGGCACACCCCGGATCCTCGGAGGCATCCCGATGGACCCGGACGTCGTCCTGGCCGAGACGCCCATCAGTCCACGGCGCTGACCTCGGGGACCGCGTCGAGTCGCCGACCGAAGCACACCGAGTTCGTCGATCCGGCGTAGGCGCCGAAGAGCGGGATCGCCGTGTACCCCTCGCGCTCGTAGAACCGGATCGCGTCGGGCTGCGCCGTGCCGGTCTCGAGGACCACCGAGCCTGCGCCCGCCCGCACTGCTTCCCGCTCGAGCCGCCGGAGCACCGCCGTCGCCACACCGGTCCCCCGAGCGGACGGCGCCGTGTACATCCGCTTGACCTCCACGACCCCGGCACCGAGGACGTGGTCCGGGAGCGGCCGGAGTCCGCCGCAGGCGATCGCGGAGCCTCGCTCGTCACGCGCCAGGACGAACACCGGAACGTCGGCCGCGGTCGGCGGGACGCCGGGCTCGTGGTCGCTCGTTCCGTACCGCGCGTCGAGCTCCTGCCGCTGCGCTCGGCGGAGCCGGTCGGCGTCCGGGTGGTCGAACGGGACGGTGGTGATGGTCCAGCGCATGGCGATCCTTTCGGTAACGATCGTTACGGTAACACCTGTTACGCTTCCGGTGTGCCCCGGACTCGAGACGACGCCTCCCAGCGGACCCGGCTGTCCGAGGCCGTCTTCACCACCCTCGCCGACCTCGGTCCGACGGGCCTGACGCTCCGTGCCGTCGCCGAACGCGCCGGGTGCACGACGGGGCTCGTCCTCCACACGTTCCCCGACAAGCGCGCCCTCCTCCTGCACGCCCGGGACGTCCTGCACGACCGCACGAGGGTCCGTGCCGACGCGCTCGAGGCGGACGCCCCGGATGCGGCGTCGGCAGTGCGGGCCGTGGCCGGCGGCGCACTCGCGGTCGATGCCGGACGCCTCGCCGAGGCCCGGGCGTGGGTCGCGTTCCTCGCCGCTGCGCTCGGTGACCCGGTGCTGCGTGATCGGCACGTGACGAACAGCCGCTCCTTCGCCGAGCGACTCGCTCGACTGCTTGCGCTCGCGACCGGCCTCGCGGGTGCGGTGTGTGACGACCGCGCGGCTGCCCTGGCCGCAACCGTCGAGGGGATCACCGCGTTGGCCGCGGGCGACCCGGAGCGGTGGACGCCCGAGCGACAGCTCGCGGCGCTCGACCTCGTGCTGGACGCGGTGCTGACGCCCTAGTCCCGCCCCCGCCCCAACGGGCGGTCCGACTGCGTGACTCGGAGTTCAGGTCGCGACCGGATCGTCGAGGACCGCCCGCAGCACCGCCTCGTGCTCGCCTCGGTCCCCCGGCCCGGAGCTCCCCGCGAGCATGATGAGCGCCTTCCAGAGCGCCCAGCCCCGAGCACGCGCCCACGTGTCCCCGTCGAGACCCACCGCGTCACGGAAGTCCCGGCGGGCATCGCCGTCGAGGAACGTCCACGCGAGGACGAGGTCGCACGCCGGGTCGCCGACGCCGCACGTGCCGAAGTCGATCACCGCGGAGAGCCGGCCGTCCGCGCCGACGAGCAGGTTGCCCGGGGCGACGTCACCGTGGAACCACACGGCGGGCCCGTGCCAGACCGAGGCCGTCGCAGCGTCCCAGACCGCTTCGCAGGCTCCGCGGTCGACGGCGTCGCCGAGCGTGTCGAGCGCCGCCACCACCTCGGCCGCGTAGTGCGAGGGGTGCGCTCCCCGGTGGAACGAGTGCGCTCCGGCGACCGGCCCGTCCCCGGCCGGCACGGCCCGGAGCTGCCGGAGCACCGCGCCGACGTCGGCGGCGAAGACCCTTCGGTCGAGGTCCGTCGCCCGGAGCGCGACCGTGCCGTCGATCCAGCGCCGGACCGACCACGGGAACGGGTACCCGTCGGCGGGGACGCCCAGTCCGACGGGTTCCGGCACCGGGACGTCGAGCCGCGACGCGAGGTAGGGCAGCACCCGCTGCTCCTTCTCGACCGCGGCCACGTACCCGGCGGCGCTCGGCAGCCGGACCGCGAGCTCGCTGCCGAGTCGGTAGGTGCGGTTGTCCCACCCCTGCGGATCGACCTCCTGCACGGGCAGCCCCGACCACTGCGGGAACTGCACGGCCACGAGCCGTTCCACGAGTGCGGGATCGATGCGGGGCCGGGGCACCTCGGTGTGCATGCCCCCAGGCTAGGCTCCGGGCATGGCCACCGTGTCCGAGCTGCTGACCGCGAACCTCCACGACGTCTTCGGGAACCGCGACGCCGCCTCCCGCCGTGCCGCGATCGAGCGGACGTACTCCCCCGACGTGACCTTCACCGACCCGGAGGGCACCGCCGTCGGCTGGGACGCCCTCGAGCAGAAGGCCGCCGAGCTCCTCGAGACCGTGCCCGGCGCCTTCCAGTTCGTCGAGGAGGGGCGTCGCTACGTCTCGGAGACGCACGGCGCACTCGCGTGGGGCTTCGGCCCGGTCGGGGCGCCCGCCGTGCGCGGGATCGACGTCGTCGAGGTCCGCGACGGTGTCGTCGTGTCGCTCACGACGTTCTTCGCGGAGCCCACCGAATCCGACTGAGGGCACTCGCCGCGTCCGACTGAGGGCACTCGCCGCGTCCGACGTGACGTCCGGCGGTCGCGTCAGCCGCGCAACCGGTCGCGTTCGGCCGCCGGCAGGTGCTCGGTCGCCGTCGCCCGCGCCGCCGGGCTGAGGAACCGCCCCTGCCGCTCGAGGAACGCCACGAGCGCATACTCCGACGCCCGCTTGCCGGTCTCGCGCAGCACCCAGCCGAGCGCCGACTGCACGGTGTCGCTCCGCTCCCGCACGAGTCGCCCCGCGATGGCGAGCGGCACCTCGGCGTCGCCCTGCTTCACGAACGCCAGGGTCGCGACCAGAGCGATCCGCCGGACCATCGCCACGTCGGACTTCACGAGCGCGAACAGCGGTCCGGTCGAACCGCCGACGAGCGGGGCGCCCACGAGCTCCTCCGCCCCGAGGTCGACCAGCACCGTGTCGTCGAAGCGCTCCGCCTTCGCCGCCGACAGGTACTCGTCGGTCAGCTCCGGGTCCGGGTGCGCCCGCATCGCCTGCACCATGAGGATCACCGCGACGAGCCGTGCCCCCGCGTCCTCGCTCCAGAGCAGCGCGGACCGCTCGCCCTCGTCGAGGTCGGCGAACTGCCGCGCGACGCGTCGCGCCGCAGTTACGTCACCGGTCGTCCGTGCGAACGCCGCGAGCACGGCCTCCGCATCCGCCGGGTTCCGTCCACCACCGGCCTGGAGGCGCGTCACGCGACCTCCCCGTCCGTCGCCTCGTTCCGCGGCACGGCCCGGCGACCGCGGCGCAGGACGATCACCGCGACCACCACGAGGAACGCGGCGAAGAGCCAGATGCCCACCTGCGGATCGACGAGGCGGGCGATCCACGCGCCTCCTGGAGAGCAGATCGCGGCCGTGATGCCGATCGTGAGGCCGACGCGCAGCTCCACCGCACGGCGGCGGAGGTTCGCCACCGTGCCGGAGACCGACGTCGGCACCATCGTGAGCAGCGAGGTGCCCTTCGCCAGCAGGTCGCCCGCGCCGAGGACGACCTCGAGCCCCGGCACGATGACGACCCCGCCGCCGACCCCGACGAGCCCCGACAGCACACCCGACAGCAGCCCGAGCAGCAGGAGCACGATCGCCTCCACCACTCCGAAGTGCACGTCGCCCCCGCGCGTCGGCACCGTCGTGAACAGCGAGACGAGCACGACCGCGATGAACCCGACGAAGATCCATGGCAGGACCCGCAGCGGGAGCGCACGGAGGAGCCGCGCGCCGATCGGGGCCCCGACGACGCTGCCGATCGCCAGGGTCAGGGCCGCGAGCCAGTGCACCTCGCCCTGCACGGCGTAGGTGATCGCACCGACGACGGCCGCGGGAGCGATCGCCACGAGGGACGTCGCCGAGGCCCGACGTTGGTCGAGGTGGAGGAACGCCATCAGTGCCGGCACGACGATGACCCCGCCGCCGACGCCGAACAGGCCGGAGAGCACCCCCGCGACCACCCCGATCGCCACCAACACGAGCACCCGGCCGCCGCGCTTCTCCATCCCGACAACCCTACGGCGCTGGAGGAACGACTCGGCCGTCAGGAGGCGACCGCCACCGCGGAGTCGTCCTCGTGCACCAGCTGGTGCACGCGCTGGTACGAGACGCCGAGCACGACTGCGATGTCGCGCAACGTCATGCCGTCACCCTGCAACGCCACGGCGATCGCCCGGCGGAGGGAGAGCGCACGCGCTTCCTTGGCTTCGGCCTCTGCCCGGAGCGCGGTCGCTTCTTCGAGGGATCGGGCGAGGGCCGGCTCGAGCTCAGCGCGGATGACGACCACGACGTCCGCCTGGTCGACGTCCGCCACGAAGGCGATCGCCTCGCGCTGCGCTGCGGCGGCGAGGTCGAGTCGCTTGACCTGCGAGATGGCACCCGGGTGCTGGTCGTTCTGCACGACCCACCAACCGCCGTCTCGGTGCGCGTGTGACGTGTAGGTCATCGCCACCACCCCTTTCCGCGCTCCTGCTCGAACTGCTTGAAGAACGCTCGCGCAGTGCCGTCTGCGATCTCGGTGTGCCGCCCGATCGTGCTCCGAGTACTCCCGACGATCACACCCGTGTGGTTGGTCAGCTCGATCTCGCGATGATCCAGGCCTGCTCTGCGCGCGGCGATCTTGATTCGTTTGAGGACCGCCTGACGCTTCACAGCGTATGTCTAACGCCCTTGACGCATCAAGTCAAGCGCGTTAGACGACACAAGCGGCCGGCGTCAGCGGAAGTGCAGCAGCGTCAACGGATCGAAGAGCGACCCCGCCCGCCGCGTCTCCACGTGCACGTGCGGCCCCGTCGACTGCCCGGTGTTCCCGGACCGCCCGATCTCGCTCCGCACGGACACGATCTGCCCCTGCTTGACCTCGATCTTGCTGAGGTGCGCCGTGAGCACGGTGACGTTGCCGTAGGTCACGACGATGTAGTTGCCGTACGAGGCGTTGTTCGCGACGGTGCTCGTCACGGTGCCGGTCCCGGAGGCGTACACGGGCGTGCCCACCGCGACCGGGGCGTCGGCACCCTGGTGGTAGCGCGGGACGTGTCCGGCCCCGCGGTCGTCGCCGTAGCGCCCGGAGATCTTGGTGCTCGCGACCGGCCACATCAAGCCGGTGACGGGCTTCGTCGACCACACGCGGGTGTCCTTGCCGCCGTAGAGCACGACGTTGCCGTCCACCTGCACCATGAGCGTGCCGGCGCCCGCCGTGCCGGTCCGCGAGTTCCAGAGCGTGACCTTCTTCTGGGCGGCGTCGCGGCCGACGACGGCGAAGTTGCCGTCCTTGCGGAGCTCGGCCCACGCGCCCTTGTGGCCGGCGGTGCCGGACTGCCAGACGACCTTGCGGTTCACGGTCTGCACGAGGTTGCCGTCGGCCTGCATGGAGAGGCGACGGGCACCACTCGTGTCGGAGCTGAGCACGGTGCCGGAGTAGATCGAGTTGCCGGCGGGGACGGTGCCCTGCTGGCTCGTCCAGTTCACGATCGCGGTCTTGCCGGAGTAGAGCCCCATCGTGCCGTCGGCGCGGACGGCGAACGACGTGGACTGCGCGGTGCCGGCCGAGGCCCAGCGGACGATCCGCTTCCCACCCCGCAGCAGGTCGACGGCCCGGTTGCGGCCGATCGTCACGATCGCGCCGGGCTGGTTCGAGGTGTTCGATGCCCAGAGCACCTGGTTCCCGACGCCGTACTCGACGAGGTTGCCGTCGCCCTGCAGGATCAGCCGGAACTGCCCGTTCGGCGAGGTCACCGAATCGCCGGGCTGGAGCGTCGTGCCGGCCGGGACGGAGCCCTTGTGGACGACGGCGGCGGACGCCGGTTCGGCGATCCCGACGACACCGCCGGCGACGACGGCGATGGCCACGACCGCGGCGGCGAGTCGAGGGAGTCGGCGTGCGTGCGCGACGGAGGACGGTGTGCTGGTCATGGAACCCCTGATCTGGAACCGGCCGAGCCCCTGCGCGGCCGTTCGGCGACGTGCTCTCGACACGCCGCCGAACGATGGTCACCTTTTCGTGACGAGTCCACAACCCCGTTGCCCGGACCGGACAACCCCAGTTCCGGGGGCAACGGCCGTCGTCACGGGGCCTGGAGGAACTCCTTCGGCGACCCCAGGAGCGCCTCGAGCTTGTGGAACGACTGCGTCCAACCGGCGATGTTCATGTCGCGCATGACCTCGGGGAAGGGGCCCTGGGTCAGGGTGACGATCGTGCCGTCGCCGTCCTCGGCGAACTCGAGCGTGAGGGACAGCGGCGTCCCGTCCTCGATCCCGGGGATCCCCTGGGCGGTCGAGGTGCCGACGATGATGCGGTTCTCCTCGATCTGCTCGAGCACCGAGGTCACCGGCGACGTCCACTCGGGGTTGTCGTTGCTCACCATGGTCAGGTTCCACGCCCCGCCGGCCCGGGCGTCGACCTCGACGGTGGCTGCCGGGACGTGGAAGCCGAGCGGCCCGAACCACAGCGCGAGCAGGGTGGGGTCGACGAAGGCGCGGTAGACGTCCGCGACGGGGTACGCGAACCGGTGTGTGGCGTGGGCGGTGAACTGTTCGGTCATGACTGCTCCTGGTGGTCGACGGGCGGAACGGCGCGTGCGGTGGACGCGCCACCCACCGGGGTGGGCGGTCGCTGGGAGGCGAGCAGCGCCTCCAGGCTGTCGAACCGGCGGTCCCAGTCGGGCCGCAACCGGCCCACCCAGGTGCCGAGCTCGTCAACGGCTTCCTGCCGGAGGCGGCACGTGCGCCAGGTGCCGTGCCGTTCGCGGGTGATGAGGCCGGCGCGTTCGAGGATGCCGAGGTGCCGGGAGATCGCCGGCGCACTGACGTCGAACGGTGCCGAGAGGTCGGTGACGGTGGCTTCGCCCCTGCCGAGGCGTTCGACGATGCGGCGACGGATGGGGTCGGCGAGCGCCGACAGGACGGCGTCGGTGCGGTCGGTCTCCATCGTCGCCTCCTCGGTGAACGTTGCGGTTAATTAACCGTTGGGTTCAGTATGGACGCGCGCCGACCTCGGCGCAAGGGGAAGATGGACGCATGCCGAACCCCGCGTTCACGCCGCCCACCGCACACCCCACCCGCCCGGACATCCGCGGCACGTTCGGCACGGCGGCGACCACGCACTGGATCGCGACCGCCACGGCACAGTCCGTCCTCGAGCGCGGCGGGAACGCCTTCGACGCAGCGGTCGCGGGGGCGTTCGTCCTGCAGGTCGTCGAACCGCACCTGAACGGCCCCGGAGGCGACCTCACCGCGGTGTTCGCCACCGCCACGGACCCGACACCGGCGGTGCTCGTCGGGCAGGGTCCGGCCCCGGCCGGCGCGACGCCGGAGCACTACCGCGCAGAGGGCCTCGACCTCGTCCCCGGTTCCGGTGCCCTCGCCGCCACCGTCCCCGGCGCCGTCGACGCCTGGCTCCTGCTGCTCCGCGACCACGGCACGTGGGAGCTCGCGGACGTGCTCGCACCGGCGGTCGGCTACGCACGCGACGGCCACCCCGTCACACCCGCGGTGGTCCGGACGATCACCGCCGTGCACGACCTGTTCCGGCAGCACTGGCCCACCTCCGCAGCGCAGTGGATGCCAGGAGGCGCGGTGCCCGTCCCCGGGGAACTGGTGCGCAACGAGGCGCTCGCCTCGGTGTTCGAGCGGCTCGTCGCCGCCGGTGCCGGTGCCGACACCCGGACCGCCCGCATCGACGCCGCCCGCGGCGAGTGGGCCGAGGGCTTCGTCGCCGAGGCGATCGACCGGTTCGTCCGCGAACCGCACCGGCACGCGTCCGGGACCGACCACGCCGGGGTGATCCGGGCGTCGGACCTCGCCGCGTTCCGGGCGTCCTACGAACCCGCGACGACGGCGGAGTTCCGCGGCTGCACGATCGCGAAGACCGGCCCGTGGGGTCAGGGCCCGGCGCTCCTGCAGACCCTCCGGCTGCTCGAACCGCTCGACGACGCCCGGCTCGACCCCTCGACCGAGCTCGGCGCGCACACGATCGCCGAGGCCCTGAAGCTCGCGCTGGCCGACCGCGAGGCGTTCTACGGCGACGGCGACGTCCCCCTCGACGTGCTGCTCTCGGACGCCTACACCGACGCGCGCCGGGCACTGATCGGCGAGCGTGCGTCGGCGGAACTGCGTCCGGGGACGGTCGACGGGGTCGTGCACGCCATGCCGCCGGTCCGGACGTCGTACGCGACCGGTGCCGCGGCGGGGCTCGGCGAACCGACCGTGCAGGTCGCTCGGGAGCGCGCACCCGGCGCGGCTGCCGCACCCGCCGTGCCTGCTGCACCCGCCGCTCCCGTCGAGGACCGCGGTGAGCCGTTCGTCGCCCCGGACGGCGAGACCCGCGGCGACACCTGCCACATCGACGTCGTCGACCGCTGGGGCAACATCGTCAGCGCGACCCCGTCCGGTGGCTGGCTGCAGTCGTCCCCGACGATCCCCGAGCTCGGCTTCTGCCTCGGCACCCGGCTGCAGATGACCTGGCTCGAACCGGGCACGGCGTCGACGCTGCGCCCCGGTGAGCGCCCGCGCACCACACTCACCCCGACCCTGGTGCTCCGCGACGGCGAACCGGTCGCCGCGCTCGGCTCACCCGGCGGCGACCAGCAGGACCAGTGGCAGCTGCTGTTCCTGCTGCGGTGGATCGTCGGCGGGTACTCCCCGCAGCAGGCGATCGACGCCCCCGCGCTGCACACGACGTCGTTCCCGGGGTCCTTCTGGCCGCGCACGTGGGAGCCGGCGGGACTCGTGGTCGAGGACCGCCTCGGAGATGACGTGATCGCCGGCCTCGAGGCCCGCGGGCACGTCGTCACCCGGGCGGGCGACTGGGCGCTCGGTCGACTGTCCTGCGTGACGCGGGACCCCGCGACCGGTGTGCTCGGCGCCGCGGCGAACTCGCGGGGCGCGCAGGGCTACGCCGCCGGACGCTGACCGCCCCGAGGCGAATGGGTCAGAGCGTCGGGACGACCACCGCGCGGCCCGAGAGCTCGCCGGCCTCGAGCTTCCGGTACGCCTCGAGCGCGTCGGACAGGGCGTAGCGCTCGACGTCGGGGACGATCTGCCCCGCCCGGTACATCGCGACGACCTCGTGCAGGTCCTCGATGGTGCCCCAGTACGTGTTCGTGATGGTCGACTCGTACGGCGTCCGGAAGAAGTTCCACTCGGTGGTGCCACCGGCGATCCCGACGACGGTGAACCGGCCACCGACGGCCATCGACGCCTGGGCGACCGTGATCGTCGGCGTCGCCCCGACGAAGTCGAACGCGGCGTCCACCCCGCGGCCGCCGGTGATCTCGCGGATCGCAGCGGCCTGGTCCGGGCCGCCCGGCACGGTGATCGCTCCACGAGCAGCAGCGCGGTCCATGGCGTCCTGCTTCATGTCCGTCGCGATGACGGTCGCACCGGTGAGCGCCGTGAGGATCTGCACGGCGATCTGCCCGAGGCCGCCGAGTCCGACGACGAGGGCGTACTTGCCGCCGCCCGCCAGGTTCGGCAGGGAGTTCTTGATCGCGTGGTACGGCGTGAGGGCCGCGTCGCTGAGCGGTGCGGCGGCGACCGGGTCGGCGTCGCCGAGCGCCACGAGGTTGCGCGCCGGCACGGTGACGTACTCCGCCATGCCGCCGTCGCGCCCGAGGCCGATTCCCATGTACGGGTTCGTGGCGGCGTTCTCGCAGTAGGTGTCCTGCCCCTTCGAGCAGTACGAGCAGTGCCCGCAGCCGACCGGGCCGTAGACGAGGTAGGCGTCGCCCACCGTGAAGCCGGAGACACCGTCGCCGAGTTCCTCGACCCAACCCGAGTTCTCGTGCCCGAGGACGAACGGGGGCTGCTGCGCGCCCGGCTGCCCCGCCTGGAACTCGCGGTAGACGGCGACGTCCGAGTGGCACGCACCGGCACCGGCGACCTTGAGGAGCACCTCCCCCGGACCCGGGGTGGGCTTCGGGACGTCCGTGAGGGACGGGAACGTCTGGAACTGTTCGAACACGACGGCGCGCATGGTGGGTCTCCTTTGAACGCCCTCCAGATTACACCCGTCGTTCAGGGCGACACGTGTTGTGCATCCGGCCGGACCGCCGCACGACCGGAGAAGAGCCCGCGGTCGAAGCGGGCCCCGCCCGGACGCGATCGGCCGACCACCACTGTCCCCCATGCGCCCGATCGTCGGGCAGACCTGCGTCTTCCCCGAGAGCCGATGCGAGAACGGTCGTTCTCTGATTGACTCGGCGTCGGCGGTCCCGATCGGGACCGATCCCCACACGAAAGGAGCGGCCATGCCCACGCGCACCGCACGCACTGCTTGGAACGGCGGCCTCGAGGACGGCACCGGCCAGGTCGAGCTCTCCAGTTCGAAGGTCGGCACCTACGACGTCTCGTTCCCGAAGCGCGCCGCCGAGGACGCCGACGGCACCACCAGCCCCGAGGAGCTCATCGCCGCCGCGCATTCCGCGTGCTACGCCATGCAGTTCTCCGCCGTCCTCGGTGAGGCCGGCGGCACGGTCGAGGCCCTCGACGTCAAGGCCGACGTCTCGCTCGGCCCGGACAGCGCGGGCGGGTTCAAGCTCACCGGCATCGTCCTCACCGTGAACGGCGAGGTCTCCGGCATCGACGAGGCGGCCTTCCTCAAGGCCGCCGAGGACGCCAAGGCCACTTGCCCCGTCAGCAAGGCACTCACCGGCGTCGACATCACGCTGCACGCGACGTTCGAGCAGTAGGCGAGCGACGCAGGAGCCGTCACCTGATGACGGACGGGAGCGCGCCCCGCTCAGCGGCAACGCGAAGCGTTGCGCGGGGCGCGCCAACCGAGCCTGCGAGGGAGGAGTGCCGGCTGGCACCGCGCCTCCCGTCCGTCGGTCACCACGTACGCTGGCCGACGTGATCCGACGTCTCTTCGCCACCCCGACCGGCATCGCGTTCTGGGCGGGGCTCGTCGCCGTGGTCGCGGGACTCGTGGTCGCGGCCTCCGCGCCGCCGGCCGCGTTCGGGTGGTTCGCGTACGCCCCGCTGTCGGACTACGCCTTCGTCGCGGGGACCAGCTCGTGGCAGGGGGTCGTCGGGCAGCTGCTCGTCGTCGTGGGCGCCGTGGTCTCCGCGTTCGCCGCCGGCCGCCTGAGCGTCCGCCGCCCGCGCTGAGGCGTTCAGCGCGCGTCCGGACTCGGCGGAGCGCGCCTGGCACGATGGCGTGATGGCCGAGCAGTCCCTCCCCGGAGCCAGACCCGGGCGTCCACCACGGCCACGCGTCCGGAGCCTCGCGCAGCACGACATCCGCGACGCCCGGGCACGCCTCCGCGGCACCATCTACGAAGAGGTCGTCCCCGACACCCGACCGCTCGAGCAGTACTCGCCGGTGCAGATCGTGGACTTCTGCCTCGACCTCGCCGAGGTGATGCTCGCGTCCGGTGCGGACACCCGCAGCGTCGAGACGGCCGTCGTCGCGGTGTCGACGAAGTGGAACCTGGCGCCGCTCGACCTCGACTTCTCCGGCAGCTCGGTGACGATCCAGTACGCACCGGCCGACCACCCGCCGCTCGTGAAGGTCCGCACGGTGCAGTCGGACGGATCCGACCTCGACCGCCTGGCGCGGGCGAACCAGATCGTCGACGACCTCGTGCACGACGAGCGGGACATGACCTCCGCCGTGAGCGCCCTGGTCGCGGTCCTCCGGCTCCCGCCGCGCTGGCCGCGGTGGACGGCCGACGTGGGGCTGTCGATCCTCGGCATCTCGATCGCGATGCAGGCCGGCGGCGGCTGGCGTGCCGGACTCGGCGCCTTCGTGCTCATGCTCGGGATCATCGTCTCGGGCCGGTGGCTGACCGGTCGGGGCTTCCCCCAGTTCTTCGTGTCCGGCGCGCAGGGTGCGGTGGCGTCGGCGATCGGCACCCTCGCGATCTGGGCGGGTGTGCTGCACCCGGGGCAGGCGGCGACGATGGTGGCCGCGCTCGTGGTCCTCCTGCTCCCCCACCCGTCGCTCGTTACCTGGGCGCAGGACGCGATCTCGGGGTTCCGTGCGATGGCGGTGGCCCGGGCGTTCTACATCGGACTCGTCATCGCCGCGATCGTGGTCGGGGTGCCCGCGGGCATCGCCGTGACGAAGTGGCTCCGGATCGAGGTCGACCCGTCCGGCATCGTCACGCAGACGCTGCCGCTGTGGGCGTCACTGCTGCTCACCGTGGTGTCGGCCGCGGCGAACTGCTTCGTGCAGCAGGCCAGCGCGCGGGTGATCCCGGTCGCGGTGGTCTTCTCGGTCGCCGCCGGTGCCGCGCTGCGGGGCCTCCGGGAGCTCGGCATCCCGTTGCTCGGTGCGACGTTCCTCGCCGCCGTGCTGCTGGGCGTCCTCGCGACGATCGCGGCCGCGCGGATGCGGACGGCGGTGGCGGCGATCTCCGTGCCGGCGTTCTGCGGCGCCCTGCTGCCCGGTGTCGCGGTGTCGAACGCGCTGCTCAACTTCATGTCCGGGTCGTCGAGTGCCGCGCTGGACTTCGTCGCGGCGGTCTCGGTCGCGCTGGCGATCGGGGCGGGGCTGGTCCTCGGCGGCCTCGTGGCGACGCCGGGGGCGCGGCGGGCGCTCCGGCGGTCCCGACGGGTGGTCGTGCACTCGGTGCACAACGACACGACGGCGATCAAGGTCATCCGCGACTCGGGCTACGACCCCGGCAACGGCTCGGTACCGCGGGGGCCGCGCCCGCGCTGACGGGTGCCGCCGCGCGGCGTCAGAGCTCCCAGCCGCCGTCGCTCCACGTCGAGAGCCGCCGGGCCGCCTGCGGCTCGTACCGCTCCATCCAGCCCCGCTCGAGCCGCGCGACGGCCCGGTCGAACGCCGGCACGAGGTCGAGGTCCGACCGCAGCAACGCCTGCAGCTGCAGTCCCTCGTACAGCGCGATGAGCTGCTCGGCCCCTCGGCGCGGGTCCATCGTGTGCGGCGCCCGGCCGACCGCGATGTCGTGCTCGAGGCCGCGCTTGATCTGCGCGTAGAAGAGCTGGTAGCGCGACCGGAGGTACGTCGCCATGGGGTGCGCCGGGTTGCCGGCGACCGAGAGCAGCGCGACGAGGAGCCGCATGAGCGCTGGGTCCTCGGCGTTCGACGCGACGATCCCGCGCAGGAGCTGCACGGTCGAGCCGTCCCCGACCTCGCGCGCGACCTCGTCCATGCGACCGCCGTTCCACCGGTCGACCGCGGCGAGCACGAGTCCGTCCCACGAGGGGAAGTGCTGCCGGAGCTCCTCGACGGTGATCCCCAGTCGCTGGGCGACGAGTCCCGCGTCGGCCTCGTGGAAGGGCACGTCCCGCAGCAGGTCGACGGTCGCCCCCACGATCGTGATCCGCAGGTGCAGGGTCGCGGCCGCGGCGGCTGCCGCCTGCGTGTCCGCGCTGGTGTGTTCGAGCATCGTGCCCTCCGTCGGTCCCCGGACGTCCTGTCCGCGTCGCCCCTGGGGGCAGGTCCATCCAAACGGAGATCGGGGGACACCAGAATCCCCGGTCCGGGTGTCGGCATGTCGGGGGACAAGCGATGCGGTTCGCAGCGCGTTCGCGGTCATCCGTGTGACGATGCCGTCATGACCCCGAACGACCCCACCGCGCAGGGACTGGCGACCATGGCCTCGGCCGGCTTCGAGTTCGGCGGCGACCCGGATCAGGTCGCCCACGACGTCCGGACCATGTGGGAGCAACTCGGGCGGCCGACCGGCGCGTTCGACGCCGCAGCCCGGGCGATCGCCGCGCTCCCGCAGCGCCCCGAGGTCCCGATCGCCGACCAGGCCCGGCGCCGCGCGTTCGAACGGGCCGTCGGCATCAACCCGGTCGAGGTCGAGCTGGCCGCGGCGCTGTCCGCCCGCGAACTGCTCGAGCGCCTGGCGCGCACCTGCACCGCGCCCTGTTGACGACCGACTGACGGACTGACGGAAGGACGGGAGGGACGGTGCCAGCTGGCACCGTCCCTCCCGTCCGTCGCCGGGTCGCGACTACGGCGTCGGCATGCCCCCGTCGACGTGGAGCGTCTCACCCACGACGTACGACGACTCGCCGCTCGCCAGGAAGACGTACGCGGGCGCGAGCTCGGCGGGCTGCCCCCAGCGGCCGAGGTAGGTCTGCTCACCGGCGGACGGCAGAGCCTCCGGCGGCTGACCACCGGCGGGCTGGAGCGGGGTCCAGATCGGCCCCGGTGCGACGGCGTTCACGCGGATGCCCTTCGGGGCGAGCTGAGCGGCGAGGCCCTTCGCGAGGTTGTTGACCGTCGCCTTCGTGGCCGCGTAGTGCACCAGGTGCGGCGACGGCGCGTACGCCTGGATCGACGTCGTGTTGATGATGGTCGAGCCCGGCTGCAGGTGCGGCACGGCCGCCTTCGTGATCCGGAAGGTCGCGTAGGCGTTGGTCTTGAAGGTCTCGTCGAACTCGTCGTCGGAGATCTT
Source organism: Curtobacterium sp. SORGH_AS_0776 (assembly GCF_031453355.1). Lineage (NCBI taxonomy): Bacteria > Bacillati > Actinomycetota > Actinomycetes > Micrococcales > Microbacteriaceae > Curtobacterium > Curtobacterium sp. SORGH_AS_0776. Next base: position 1,032,940 of record NZ_JAVIYU010000001.1, on the reverse strand, counting down.
CGTGATGTCGTCGACGTTCTGCTGCTTGCCCGCGTTGTTCACCAGGATGTCGATGCCGCCGAGCTGTGCGACGGTGTCGGCGACGATCTGCTCGCACACTGCGAGCGAGGTGATGTCGCCGGGCAGAGCGACGGCCTTGCGACCGGCGGCCTCGATGAGCGCGACGATGCGGTCGGCGTCCTCCTGCTCTTCGGGGAGGTAGGAGATCGCGACGTCGGCACCCTCACGGGCGTAGGCGATCGCGACTGCCGCGCCGATCCCGGAGTCGCCGCCGGTGATGAGCGCCTTGCGGCCGGTGAGCCGCCCGGACCCGCGGTAGGTGTCCTCGCCGTGGTCGGCCGGGACGTTCTCCGCCATCTCGGCGTCGGTGCCGGCGCCCTCGAGGTACTGCTCGTCGGGCTTCTTGTCGGCGTACATCTTCGTCGGGTCCTGCATGCTGTACTGGTCGATCTGCTGGTCCGTCATGCCCTCGACGGTACGCACGCGGTGCCCCCGCACCGTCCAGGAGGCTGTCCCCCGTTCCGCCGACAGGCGCCCGTCGGCGGGGGCCGCCGAGCGCTCGTGACGCGTCACCGACGAATGTCACGGTCCGGTGACGACCAGGCTCCGATTCGGTAACACCCGTCGTCCAGACGGGTAGGGCGTCGTACCGTCGAGTGGTGACCTTCCGGACCGTGCTGGCGTTGAGCGCCGCCGTGCTCGCCTTCTCGGCCGGCACGGTCGCCGTCGACGGCACGGTCGGGACCGGGGTCGCAGCGACCCCGGCGAGCGCGGCCGAGCTCGGACCGGACCCGGTGCACCACGAGTCCGTCCGGGTCACGAACGCGAAGCTCAAGCGGGTCGACTCGATCGAGCTCGGCGCCGAATCGCTCGTGTTCCGGCGCGGCGACAAGACCGTGGCCGAGGCGTCGATGCGCGACTCCCGCACGACGGTCAGCCTGCTGAACCGCCTGCTCGGCACCGCGTCGCGCACGCAGACGGCCGAGGGTGACGGCGGCGCGTGCTTCCCCGCCGGCACGACCTACACGTGGGGCGGGGCGGTCCGCGTGGCTGCCCTGACGTCCCCGGCCGCTGCCGGCAACGCGGTGGAGATCCGCGTCCTACGCGAGACGGTGCGGTCCCGCTTCGGCGGCGACGTCGAACTGACCGGACCCGACGGCGTCCAGGTGGGCGACGACATCCGCACGGCGATCCAGGACGCCCCGAAGTCCGACCGGATGTCGTTCGGCTCCGCGGACGCCCGCGCGTTCCAGCTCCTGCTCGAGCCCGGATGGGCCCCGCAGCACGACGCCTCGAGCCCGCCCGACAGCCGCGGCACGGGCACCGAGACGGACACGAGCACGCCGTCCGACACGGACACGGAGTCCGCTGCCGCCGACCTCGGGACGAACGGCGTGTCCGCCCTGACCGACGACACCACGGTCACGGTGCTCGGGTCGCCGATGCCGGTGCACGCCAAGCGCACCTGCTGACCGACCGCGGTCAGACCCGCAGCGTCGCCACCACCGGGAAGTGGTCGCTCGCGAACCACGTCTCCGGGCCGTCGTGGTCGATGACGACGCGGTCGACGCCGGCGATCCCCCGGGTGAACACCCAGTCGATGCGCTCCCCGGAGTCGACCGGCGGCTGCCAGTCGTTGAAGGTGGCCGTCCGGTCCGCCGGGTCGCCACCGACCAGCCAGGCGTCCTCGAACCCGGCCTCGACGAGCACCCGCGACGCAGGCCCCGCTCCGGCCGGCTCGTTGCAGTCCCCCGCCACGATGACCGGGCCGTCCGCCGTGCTGAGGCGTTCGACGATGAGCGCCGCGCTCCGCGCCCGGACGTCGTCCCCGTGCGGTCCGACCTCGTGGTCGAGGTGCGTCGTCAGGAGCGTGAACGCCTCGCCCTCGGCGTCGAGGAACCGCGCGTGGTTCGCCACCCGGGGGAACAGGCTCCCCCAGGTGTTCGAGACGGGCTCGTCCGGGGTGTCCGAGAGCCAGAAGGCGCCCTCGTCGATCGGCCGGAGTCGGCTGCGACGGAAGAAGACGGCCGCGTGCTCACCGGCGGTGCCGCCCTCGCGACCCTGGCCGACGTCGCCGTGGTCGGGCAGACCGGCACGGAGGTCGTCCAGCTGGTGCGCGAAGGCCTCCTGGACGCACACGAGGTCGGGGTCGTGCCGCCGGACCATGTCGAGCAGGACCGGCAACCGGGCGGGCCAGTCGTGGGCCGGATCCGGGTTCTTGACGTTGTAGGTCATCAGGGTGATCGGACGCGCTGCGTTGCTCACCCGTCGAACCTACCGACGGGCGCGCTCAGGGCACCATGACCCGCCGCAGTGCGATGACCCCGTCGCGCGCCCGGGTCTTGGCGGTGCCGACCGGGACCCCGAGCCGCGCGGCGACCTCGGGCCCGGTCATCCCCACCAGGTGTCGGAGGACGACGGCGTCGCGCTGGCGCCCGGGGAGCGCGGCGACGGCGCGGCGGAGCTCGGCACGGTCGAGGACGCTCTCGGCCCGTTCCACGCTCGAGTGGTCCACGAGGTCGGCGTCCCTGGTGCCGATCCGCAGGTCGCGGTCACGGTCCGCCCGGCTCTTCCGGACGCGGTCGATCGCCCGGCGCTGCGCGATCGTGCGGATCCACGCGATCGCCGAGTGTGCCGGGTCGAACCGGTCGGCGATCTGCCAGATCTCGAGGAAGACGTCCTGCACGACCTCTTCCGCCTGCCACGCATCGACGAGCTGGTGGCGGACGTACCGCTCGACGAGCGGTCGAAACCGATCGTGCAGTCGGGTGAAGGCGTGCCGGTCACCGGCAGCCACGGCGATCAACAGTGCGCGTTCTTCGTCGCGCTTCGCGAGGAGTCCGTCGTCCACCAGAAGAATGTCACATACAGAAAATGTACTAGCAAGTACACTCTTGCCATGCGCTCCGACCACGCCTCGCGGACTCCCAGACGCACGACCGCGAAGGGACTGGCGACCCGGAACCGGATCGTGGTCACGGCCGCCGACCTCATGCTCACGCGCGGCATCTCGGGGACGACGCTCGACGACATCGGCGCCGCCGCCACGGTCGGACGGTCGCAGATGTACCACTACTTCGCCGACAAGCAGGAGCTCGTGCGCGACGTCGTCCGGCAGCAGACCGACGCGATCATCGCACACCAGGGGCCGGACTACGGCGACCTCACCACGTGGGACGCCTGGCAGCGGTGGCGGGACCGGACGGTCGCCGACGCCGAGGCCGGCGGCTGCGTGGGCGGCTGTCCGCTCGGGTCCCTCGGGACCGAGGTCGCCGAGCGCGACGCCGACACCCGCGACCTCGTCGCCGCCGGCTTCGCCCGCTGGGAGCAGGGGTTCCACGACGGCATCCGCACGATGCGCGAACGCGGGCTGCTCGGCCCGGACGCCGACCCCGCCGCGCTGGCGACGACCGTGATGGTGGCGCTGCAGGGCGGGCTGCTCCTGGCGCAGGTCCAGCGGGACGTCCGCCCCCTCGCGATCGGGCTCGACACCGCGATCACGAGCATCCGCCGGCACGCGACCGACTCCGGCGTCAGTTGATGCAGACGCCTGCCTTGCCGTAGCTCTTCACGTCGGTCGACGACGGCTTCGGCTCGGGCGCGGCGGGCTTCGAGGCCGCGGGCTTCGACGCCGCAGCGCCCGAGCCGGTCGAACCGGCATCGGACGAACCGGAGCCGGCAGCGGGGCTCGAGGCGGTCCCACCGGCGGCGGCGACCGGGGTCACCGTCTTGCCGTCCGACCCGAGCACCAGCGTCACGCCCGTGACCGCGTTCGTCCGCACCGCGACGGCACCGGGCACGACGGCCGCGACCGCCTTCGCCTGCTTCTCCATGCCGGCCGGGTACTGCACCTGGGTCGTCTTCGTCAGGTCGGAGGACCCGGGCGCACCGACCTGGAAGCCGCGCGCGGTGAGGACGGTCCCGGCGGCGCCCGCCGCACCGGTCACGCCGCTGCCGTTCAGCACGGTGACCGAGGTGCTCGCCGGCTGGGCGCGCCCGGCCTTGCTGTACTCCGCGGGCTCACCGACGAGGCCCTGCACGAACGCGGGCAGCCCCACCTCGTCGACCTGCACGATCGAGAGCGGCGCTCCGTTCACCGTGATCGTCGGAGTGCCGAGCGTCGGGATGGTGGCGGACTGGATGTTGCCTGGTCGCAGGTTCCGCATCTGGGTCGCCAGGTTGACCAGGTCGGTGTCGGTCTGGATCGAGCCGCCGACCGCCTTGAGGATGTTGCCCATCTTGATCGGGTTGAGCAGCGTCCCCGCCGAGAGCACCTTGCGGGCCTCCTGCGAGAGGAAGTACTGCTGCCGGACGTTGCGGTCGAGGTCCCCGTTGGGCAGCCCGTGCCTCTGTCGGACGAAGGACAGCGCCTGGCTCGGTGTGAGTTCGGAGGTACCGGCAGGGAGCTTGAGGTTCGACCAGTGGTCGTCGACGGCGTTGTTGAGGCAGACCTCGACCGGCCCGAGCTCCTTGACGATCTGGTAGAAGCCGAGCAGCGAGACGCGCACGTAGTGGTCGATCGTCAGGCCGCTGAGGTTCTGGATCGTCTTGATGAGCAGCTTCGCGCCGCCGGTGTCCCCGCCGCCGTTCAGCGAGCCGAAGTAGAACGCACTGTTGAGCTTGCCCTTGCCGACACCCGGGATGTCGACGTACGAGTCACGCGGGAACGAGATCATCGTCGCCTGCGATCCGTCCTCGTTGATGTGCAGGACGATCATCGTGTCGGTGTTCTTCGAGCCACCGTCCGATTCGGTGCCCAGCTCTGCGAGTTGCTCCGGCGTCGCGTTGTCCGGGCGGTGGTCGTCACCGACCAGCAGGATGTTCTGCGCCTGGCCGTCGACGTCGTCCTTCGTCGCAGTCTTTCCCGAGATCGCATCGATCTTCGTGATGCCGTTCGACAGCGTTCCGTAGGCGTACGCGGCGTAGCCGCCGCCGAGCAGGAGGGCCATGGTGAGCACGCCCGCGACGGCGGGGAGGACCACCCCGCCACGTCGCTTCTGGCGGCCGTGCCGCGGTGGCGTGAAGCCGCGGCGGCCACGACCGGTCGTCTGCTCGGGCTCGTTCGTCACCCGGAAACCATAACGGGCGTGTGCGCCGACAACATCAAACCGTCCTGGCAGGTCGCCGCGATCCCGCCGTGACCGACCGGCGGACGGGAGGCGCGGTGCCAGCCGGCACCGCGCCTCCCGTCCGTGTTCGGTCGCGTCTCAGGACGCGAGCTTGCCCTTGTTGGTCTCCCGCGCCCGCAGCACCGTGATCCCGGTGATCGCCGCGGCCGCCATCACGTAGAACGCCGGCGCGAACGTGTTGCCCGTCGCCGTGATCAGCCAGGTGGCGAAGTACGGCGTGATCCCGCCGAAGAGCGCGACGCTGATGTTGTACGCGATGCCCATCGACCCGTAGCGGATCGCGGTCGGGAAGAGCTCGGCCATCGCAGCGCTCACGGCACCGTCGAAGGCCGCCATGAACAGCCCGAGGAGCACCATCGCGCCGGCGGCGGCCCAGAAGTTGCCGGCGTTCATGAGCATGAGCGTCGGGTAGGTGAGCACGAGGAAGCCGCCGCAGCCGGCGAGCATCACGGGCTTCCGGCCGATCTTGTCCGAGAGCAGGCCGAAGAACGGCACGAGTCCGGCGATCACGATGAACCCGATGACGACCACGCCGTACGACACGAGCGGCGAGTAGCCGAGGTCGGCCTGCAGGTACGACGGCATGAACGTCTGCAGGATCCAGTGCCCGACGGCCTTGAGGACGACGAACCCGACGCAGAAGAGCAGGGCCTTCCACCCGGTGCGGAGCGATCGCCGCAGCGGGTTCTTCGCGAGGTCGCCCTTGGCCTTGAGCGCGCGGAACTCCGGGGTGTCCTCGAGCTTCGAGCGGAGGTAGAGCCCGACGAGCCCGAGCGGCAGCGCGATGAGGAACAGCACGCGCCAGCCCCACGACTCGAGGGCGCCGTCGCCCGCGATCGTGGTGAACAGGAAGACCAGGCCGCCACCCACGATGAACGCCGCGAAGCCGAAGACGTCGATGAAGCTCGTGACGAAGCCGCGTCGGTTCGAAGGCGCGGACTCGGCGAGGAGCGTGGTCGCCCCCGCTCCCTCACCACCGGCGGCGAAGCCCTGCACGAGCCGCACCACGACGAGGAGGATCGGCGCCAGCAGCCCGACGCTCTGGTACGTCGGCAGGATGCCCATCACCGCGGTCGCGCCGCTCGTGATGAGGATGACCGTCGCGAGGGTCGTCTTCCGGCCCACCCGGTCGCCGAGCGAGCCCCAGAAGAGTCCACCGAGCGGACGCATCACGAACCCGGCACCGAACACGGCGAAGGCCGAGAGCAGCGCGACCTGCGGGTCCCCCTGCTTGAAGAAGTACAGCGAGATGACCGTCGCCAGGGTGCCGTAGAGGCCGAAGTCGAACCACTCCACGAAGTGGCCGACGCCGGCCGCCACGATCACCTTCCGCATGCTCCGGCGGCGGGCGTCGTCGCCGAACAGGTCCGGGACGGGGGCGTTGGCGGCGTCGGCGCTGGTGCGCGTCTGGGTTCCGTCGCTCATGGGGAGACCTCACACTTCGTTGTCGAGAGTTGGTTGACGATAGCACTCGCCGGGCAGACTTTGCCACACAGTGGGAAAGTCTCGCCAGCAAGTGATACCGTAGCCGCCATGCAGTCCCGTGAACAGCACCACGACGTCGTGGTCGTCGGAGGTGGCCTCGCCGGTGTGAGCGCCGCCGTCGCCGCCGCCCGCCTCGGCTCCAGCGTCGCTCTCGTCACCAACCGCCCGGTCCTCGGCGGGAACTCCTCGAGCGAGATCCGCGTGTGGGTCGTCGGTGCCACCGCCCACGGCACGCAGCGGTTCGCCCGCGAGACCGGGATCATGGGCGAGCTGTTCCTCGAGAACCAGTACCGGAACCCGCAGGGCAACGCGATCTACTGGGACCAGGTCGTGCTCGACCTCGTGCGCGCCGAGCCGAACGTCCACCTGCACCTCAACACCGACGTGCGGACCGTGACGACGGTGGACGACGAGGCCGGCGCACCGCGCATCGCGTCCGTCACCGGCTGGACGATGGGCTCCGAGGTCGAGACGACGTTCACCGCCCCGGTGTTCCTCGACTGCACGGGAGACGGGCTCGTCGGCGCCCTGGCCGGGGCGTCGTACCGGATCGGGCGCGAGGGCTGCGACGAACACGGCGAGGAGTGGGCGCCCGAACAGCCGGACGACGAACTGCTCGGCAGCTCGATCTTCTTCTCCACGCACGACACCGGCCGCCCGGAGAAGTTCGTGCCGCCGTCGATCGCGAAGGACCTCAGCACGACGCCGATCCTGGCGAACCGCGCGATCAAGACCGGGGACAACGGCTGCAACTACTGGTGGATCGAGTGGGGCGGCGAGCTCGACACCGTCACCGAGAACGAACGGATCCGCGACGAGCTGTGGGGCGTCGTCTACGGCATCTGGGACCACATCAAGAACTCCGGCGCGTTCGACGCCGACTCGCTCACCCTGGACTGGGTCGGCGCGATCCCGGGCAAGCGGGAGTACCGACGGTTCGTGGGCGACCACACCCTCACCCAGCAGGACCTCCTCTCGCAGCGGACCTTCCCGGACACGGTCGCGTTCGGCGGGTGGTCGATCGACCTGCACCCGGTCGAGGGCGTCTACGCCGAGACCGCCGGGGCGCAGCAGCGGTACACCGACGGCACGTACGACATCCCGTTCCGCTCCCTCTACTCGGCGGACGTCGCCAACCTGCTCTTCGCCGGCCGGAACATCTCCGCGTCGCACGTCGCGTTCGGGTCGACCCGCGTCATGGCCACCTGCGCGACCCAGGGCCAGGCCGCCGGGACCGCCGCGCACCTCGCCGCCCGCCACGGCCTCGCGCCGCGCGAGCTCGGCGCCGACCACGTCGCGATGCTGCAGCAGACGCTCCTCCGCGAGGACGCGCCGCTCATCGGCGTCCGGGCCCACGACGGGGCGGACCTCGCCCAGCGCGCCCGGATCAGCGCGAGCAGCGAACTCGTCCGGCTCGACACCACCCAGTGGGCGACCGCGGACACCTTCGCGCTCGACCGCGACGCGGCGCTGGTCGTGCCGGTCGACCCCGTGCTCGGTTCCGTCGCGTTCCGGACCGTCGCCGACCACGACACCGACGTCACGATCGAGCTCTGGACCACGGGCCGGCCGCAGAACTACGCCCCGATCGCGCACGTGTCGACGCACACCGCGAGCGTCCCCGCCGGGGCGGGCGAGGCGGTCGTCGACCTCGGGTTCCGGCCGGACGAGCCGTGCAACGCCGTGGTCGTGGTCCGCCGGACCCCCGGCGTGCGCCTGGTCCTCACCGACGGGCACCCGTACGGCGTCCTCGCGCTCCGCGCCCGCACGGCCGACGACGAGCAGTTCGACGACCACATCCCCGAGGAGGCCGACCAGCCGGTCACCGACTGGGAGGCGCGGGCCCTGCGCGGACGCTCCTTCGCGTTCACCGCAGCCGACGCGTCGGACGCGTGGCGCGCCTCCCGGGTCACCGACGGCTACCAGCGCCCCTTCGGCGGACCGCACCTGTGGTCGTCGGACCCGGACGACGGCGCGGCGACCCTCACCCTCGACTGGGCGGAGCCCGTCGACGTCCGCGAGGTCCGCATCGTCTGGAACGACGACGTCGACGCCGACCTCATCAACCTGCACCACCACCGCACGCCGTGGGACGCGGTCCCGACCCTGGCCCGCGACTACCGGATCGAGGCGTGCGTCGACGGATCGTGGCAGGGACTCGCGACCGTCACCGACAACCGGCACCGGCACCGCGTGCACGACGTCGCGCCGACGCGGACCGCCTCGCTCCGCGTCGTCGTGACCGCCACGAACGGTTCACCGTTCGCGTCGGCGAGCGCCGTGAAGGTCTACTGACCCACCGCACCACCCGCAGCACCACCACGATCAAGGGAGATCGCCATGCGCCTGCGCGCACTGACCATCGCGACGGCCGTCGCACTGTCGCTCACCACCGTCGGGGTCGTCGGGCCGCCGGCCGTCGCGTCCGGCACCGCGGTCGCCGCCGGCACCGCGAGCATCCAGGCGAACCCGGGGAACCCGACGTCGCCCACCGCCACCGCGCACACGGTGTCGGTCAACGGGACGGCCGTGCCGGTCAAGGCCGAGTCCGTGAGCGGCACCTCGCACGACGTCGCGATGTTCGCGAAGGGGACGGGTACCGCGACGATCAGCGTCACGATGCCCGGCCTCGCCGCGTCGGCCACCCCGGTCGTCACGCCCCGGACGCTCGGGATCGCCACGACCCGGGCCGGTGACACCGTGACCTTCACGATCCGCGACGCGCACCCGCTCGTCATCGAGACTCCCGGCGTCCGCGCACTGTTCCTCTTCGTCACGCCGTCGGAGACCGCGGTGCCGTCCGCGTCGGACCCCGACGTGCTGTACTTCGGGCCCGGCGAGCACGACGCCGGCGTGATCCGCCCCGTGTCGGGCCAGACCGTCTACCTCGCCCCGGGTGCCCTCGTGCACGGGCGCATCGACGGCGACGGCGTCACCGGCGTGCACGTGCTCGGGCGCGGGATCCTCGACGCCGGCTCGGACACGTCGCGGACCGACAAGACGATGGCGATCCGCTTCCACGACAGCTCGGACATCACGGTGTCCGGCATCGGCGTCCGCAACGCCCAGTGGTGGCAGACGCTGTACATCCGCTCCTCGGGCATCCACGTGTCCTGGCTGAACCTGATGGGCACGCTCATCAACAACGACGGCATCGACACCGACGGTGTGCAGGACATGACCGTCGAGCACAACTTCGTGATGAGCGGTGACGACGGCTTCGGCTGGCACGCCCTCGACGCGGCCACGAACGGCGAGCCGGAGACCCGTGGGCTGCACGCGACCGACACCACGTTCTGGAACGTCACCGGCGGCAACCCCGTCCGGTTCGGCTCGTCCATGGAGACCGAGGTCTTCACCGACGTCTCCATCACGCAGTCGTACGTGCTCCGCGCGAAGGAGGTCGCGCTGAAGTTCGACGTCCAGGACTGGGCGACGGTCTCCGACGTCACCGTGGACGGCTTCCACGTGGAGTCGCAGCCGGTCGGCGGGCAGGCCATCGTGCTGCAGGTGCTCAAGGGTCAGTACTCGAACGACACCGGGTACCGCGACGAGCGGGGCAGGATCACGGGCATCACGATCCGCGACTTCACCGACGTCACGGCCGACACGGTGACGCTGTCCGGGTGGGACGCGACGCACGGGGTGTCGGACGTCGCCCTCGAGGACGTCGTGCTCGGCGGCGCACCCCTCACCACGGCACAGGTGCGGACGAACCAGTTCGTCAGCGGTGTCACGGTGTCCTGATCGACTCCACGGGACAGAATGGGCGGATGGCCACCACCCCTCCGAACCAGAGCATCGAGCGCGCCGCGGCGGTCCTCGGCGCGCTCGGTGCCGCCGACGGGGCGATGCGCGCCTCCGACATCGCACGGGCGATCGGCCTCGGCACGTCGACGACCGGGCGGCTCCTGGCCACGCTCGAGTCGCTCGAGTACGTGCGACGCGACCCCGAGTCGCAGGGGTACTCCGTCGGACGGGCCGTCCTCGAGCTCGCCAGCCAGGGGCTCAACCACAACCCCGTCCACCGCGAGAGCCGGGCCGCCGCGCAGGAGCTCGCACACCGCATCGGCCTCACCGCGAACGTCGGGGTGCAGGACGACGCGGCCTGCATCTACCTCTGCCACTTCGAGGGCTCACTCGCCCCGAAGTCGCACACCATGATCGGCATGCGGCAGCCGCTGCACGCCTCGGCGCTCGGCAAGGCGCTCATGCTCGACCTGTCTCAGGCCGAGCGGGAGGCGCTGCTCGGCGCGGACCTCGCGCGCTACACGGACCACACGATCACGTCGCACGACGCGCTGACGGCGGACCTCGAGGCCTCGGCGAAGCGCGGCTGGTGCGTCGAGAACCAAGAGGTCGCGCTCGGCCGGTTCTGCATCGCGGCACCGATCCGGAACGCGTCGGGGCGCATCGTCGCGGCGCTGTCGATCTCCGGGCGGGTGACGCAGCTGCGGGACCGCGACACCGCGTCGCTCGCCGAGGACCTCATCGAGGTGGCCGACCGCATCAGCGTCGGCCTCGGCATGATCAGCGCGGTCGCGCACTGACGCACTGACTGACGGCCAGGAGGGACGGTGCGGGCCCGCACCGCGCCTCCTGGCCGTCAGGTGGTCGCGCCGGTCGCGCTCGTCGCGCCGGTCGCGCTCGTCGCGTCAGTCGCGCGACGGCAGCAGGTGGATCGCCTCCATGGCGAGCTCGGCGGCGATCGGGTCCTTCGCGACGACGGCGGCCTTGAGCTTCTCGAGCTCCGGCAGCACGACCTCGGCCGGCACCAGCTCGGCCAGCTCCGGCACCCGCAGCTTGAACGCGAGCCCGTCCGTCGTCGCCTTGCAGAGCTGCTCGAGCGACGGGTTGCCGCAGTGGTCCGCCCACATCGCGTAGATGTCCGCGCCGTGCTGGGCGACCTCGCCCTGGTGCCGGGCCTCGACCTGCGCCGTGACGTCGTCGAGGGTCTTCACGACCTTCTTGCGCTGCGCGTCCGTGAAGCGCGGCGTCGCGAGGCGGGCGACACCGCCGTAGATCACGCCGAGCGTGCGGTAGGCGTCGAGGAGCTCGTCCTTCGTCGGGGCGGCGACGCGGGTGTACCGGTTCGGCGCCATCTCGATGAGTCCGGCTCGGGCGAGCTCGGCGAGGGCTTCACGGATGGGGGTGCGGGAGACACCGAGCCAGGCGATGAGGTCGTCGTCGTTGAGCCGTTCGCCCGGCTCGAGGGTGCCGTCCATGATCGCGTCCCGGATCTTGTCCTGCACGGTGTCACGGAGGAGCTTCCGCTCGGCGGCGGGCTGCGTCGAAGGAACTGGCATGCGTCCAGCGTGTCACATGTGATGGGCCGGACGCGACAGGCGCGACGGCCACCAGGCCCGGCGCCCGAGGTCGTACGCCAGCGCGGGGACGAGCAGCGACCGGACGACGATCGTGTCGAGCAGCACACCGAAGGCGACCACGAACGCGATCTGCACGAGGAACAGGATCGGGATCACGCCGAGCGCCGCGAACGTCGCCGCGAGGACGACCCCGGCCGAGGTGATCACGCCGCCCGTGACCCCGAGCCCGCGCAGGACGCCCTCGTGCGGACCGTGCTGCAGGGCTTCCTCGCGCACCCGGGTCATGAGGAAGATGTTGTAGTCCACGCCGAGCGCCACGAGGAACACGAACGAGTACAGCGGAACGCTCGGGTCGGCCCCGGGGAAGTGGAAGACGTGGTCGAACACGAGGGCACCGACGCCGAGCGCCGCGGCGAAGGACACGATGACGCTGCCGATGAGCACGAGCGGCGCCACGATGCTCCGGAGCAGCAGCATCAGGATGAGCAGGATGACCGCGAGCACCACGGGGATGATCAGCGTGCGGTCCCGGATGCCGGTGTCGTTCGTGTCGACGGCGGTCGCGGTCGCGCCACCGACGATCGCGCCGGGGTCCACCCGCTCGACCGCCGTGCGGAGGGCACGCACGGTGTGCTCGGCGGCGTCGGAGTCGGCCGGGTCGGACAGGGTGGCCTCGAGGAGCACGTCGCCGCGGGAGACGGTCGGGGTCACACCGGTGGTGCCACCCGGGTTGCCGCTCGTCGTCACGGGGACGGTGCCGGACGGTGCGTCCTTCGCGGCCGCCACGACGCTGTCCACGCCATCCACGCCGGTGATCGCGGCGGCGAGCTCGTCGGTCTCCACCGCGGCGCCGATGACCTGTGCCGGGCTGCCGGACCCGCCCGGGAAGTGGTCCGCGAGCACGTCCTGACCGTCGCGCGCCTGCGAGCTCCCGATGACCAGGTCGCTCTGCGGGACGCCGTCGGCCTTGAGTCCGACGAGGCCGGTGCCCATCGCGAGGAGCCCGACGGTGCACACGATCCAGACGACCCGGGAGCGGCGCGCCACGAGCCGGCCCACCCGTGCCCAGAGCCCGCGGGCGTCGGGCCCGGTGAGGACGGGGTGCGCGCTGCCGTACTTCGGGCGGAGCGGCCAGAACGCCGCGCGCCGGAACGCCAGCAGGAGCGCGGGCAGCAGGGTGAGCGCGGCGAGGAGGCTGAACGCGATGCCGATGGCAGCGACGGGACCGAGTGCCTTGTTCGAGTTGAGGTCGGAGAGCAGCAGGCAGAGCACGCCGACGATCACGGTCCCGCCCGAGGCGAGGATCGGCTCGAGGCTTCCCCGCAGGGCGGCCTTCGTCGCGTCACACCCGGTGCGGTGGTCGCGCAGTGCCTCGCGGAAGCGTGCGGTGTAGAGGAGCGCGTAGTCGGTCGCGGCGCCGATGACGAGGATCGACAGGATCCCCTGCACTTGGCCGTTCACGGTCACGATGTCGGCCTTGGCAAGCCACCACACGACGAGGATCGACGCGCACAGGGCAAACGTCGCGGTACCGAGCACGAGGATCGGCAGGAGCGGCGAGCGGTAGACGATGATGAGGATCACGAAGACCGCGGCGAGCGCCACACCGAGCAGTAGCCCGTCGATGCCCGCGAAGGCCTCGGTGAGGTCGGCGGTGAAGCCCGCCGGACCCGTGACGTAGCCCTGCACCCCCGACGGCAGCGCGTCCTCGACGTCGGCGCGGACGGCCTCGACGGCGTCACCGGTGTCCGCGCTCTGGGTCAGCGTGGCGACGATCTCGACCGCGTCGCCGTCCTCGCTCGGGATCACCGGGCTGACGCCCTGCACGTCGTCGCGGTCCCCGAGCCGCTGGGCCAGGGTGGTCGCGGCGCGCTGGTCCGCAGCCGTCAGGCCGCCGTCGCGCTCGAGCACGATGATCGCCGGGGCGCCCGACGCCTGCCGGAACTCGGACGCGCGTTCCTGCACCTTGGTGGCGTCCGCCGATGCCGGCAGGAACGACGTCTGGTCGTTCGTGGACACCTCGGAGATCTTGCCGAAGAAGGGACCGCCGACGGAGGCGATCGCGAGCCAGACCACGATGACGAGCGCGGGGAGGACGATGCGGAGGAAGCGGGACACGTCGGTGAGCGTACTCCAATCGTCAGCATGCTGATTACTAGAGAGGTCGAAGGAACGGGATCCGTAGACTCGGGTCATGGACGACACCCCCGACGCATGGCCGCTGGGGCGCCTCCTCTCCGCCGCTGCCCGGGCGATCGAACGGGACTGGGACGAGCGTCTGCGTGCGATCGGCCTCCCGCACGCGGCGCTCATCGCGATCGACATCCTCGTGCGGACCGGCCCGACCGGCGCGGACACCCTGGCACGGACGGCACGCGTGCAGCCGCAGACGATGTCCCGCACGCTCGAGCGGATGGAGCGCGACGGGCTCGTCGAACGCTCGCCGCACCCGGACGACCGTCGACGTCGGATCGTCACGGTGACGGAGCACGGGCGCGAGGCGTGGGAGACCGCCCGGCACATCGAGCGTGACCTCCTGCCAGACGACCCGGCTCTGCGCGGGGCGCTCACGGTGTTGCTCGAGAAGCACCGTCCCCACTGATGACCTAGCGGTTGATATACCACATACGGTAGACTCGCGGAGTCGGTAGCACGACCGACCCGACCCGCAGGAGACCCGATGTCCGAGCGCCGAGCAGCCCGTCAGGCCGCCGAACGAGCCGAAGCAGCCGATGCGGCCGAACTGGCCGAGGCGGCAGCGCAGGCAGCATCGATCGCTGCCGCCGACGCCGGCACCGACGCCCCCGCACCGCGGGCACCCCGGAGCGGATCGAGCGCCCGCAGGCCCCCCAGCAGCGGCTCGAGCCGGAGCGGGAGCCGGGGCAGCAACGGCCGGAAGCGGCGCCGACGTCGCCGGAAGCGCCCGTTCCTCGTCGCCGTCCTCGGCACCGCCGGCTCGCTCGTCGCCGTCGCCACGGTGCTCGCCGTCGTCGCCGGCCTCTTCATCGCCGGCCTCGTCCGCAGCTACGACGCCGACGTCCTCGCCGACCCGTTCCCGACCGGCGCGCGCCCCGCTCCGGCCGCGGGCGCGCAGAACATCCTGCTCATCGGATCGGACTCCCGCCAGGGCGCCGACCCCGACGGCGACCGCGCTGCCGGTGGTCGGTCGGACACCCTGATGCTCGCCCACGTCCCGGCCGACAAGCGGGCCGTGTACCTCATGTCGATCATGCGCGACTCGTGGGTCGAGGTCCCCTGCCACGGCACCGCGAAGATCAACGCGGCGTACTCCTGGGGCGGGGTCCCGCTGACGGTGCAGACGGTCGAACGCCTGCTCGACGTGCGCATCGACCACGTCGCCGAGATCGACTTCGCCGGCTTCTCGGGCATGACCGACGCGCTCGGCGGGGTGACGGTGCAGTCACGGACGGCGTTTTCGGCCCGCGGGTACGAGTTCACCGCCGGCGCGAACCACCTCGACGGCGACGCGGCCCTGGCGTTCGTCCGCGAGCGGTACGCCTTCGCCGACGCCGACCACACCCGCGTCCGGAACCAGCAGGCGTTCATGCGCGGGATCGTCGACGGACTCCTCTCGCGCGACACCCTCACGAACCCCGGGCGCGTGCAGGACTTCCTCCGGGCGACGAGCGAGTACCTCTCGGTGGACGCCGGTCTGACCGTCCGCACGATGGTCGACCTCGGCTGGTCCCTGCGCGACGTCCGGCCGTCGGACCTGCGGACGTTCACGATGCCGACCGCGGGCGGCGGGACCTCGGCGGACGGACAGTCCTACGTCGCGGTGAACACCATCGCCGTGCAGTCGCTGTCCCAGGCGCTCCGGTCGAACGACGTCGCCGGGTGGCTGGCCGACAACCCGCAGTAGCCGGACACAGCAGGACGCCCGGTGACCACCTGGTCACCGGGCGTCCTGTCGATCGGAGGAACGATCAGGCGGGGAGCTGGAGCTCCTGGCCGGCGTAGATCAGGTTCGCGTCGTCGATGGTCGACGTGTTCGCGGCCCAGAGCTTGTTCCAGCCGCCGTTGATGTGCAGCTTCGTCGCGATGCTGTCGAGGGTCTCGCCCGACACGACCGTGTAGGTCTTGCCGCTCGTCTTGACGGCCGCGGGCTTGCTCGGGGCAGCCGGGGCCGCCTCGGTCGCGGGGGCCGGGGTCGACGGCGCGGCCTGCTGCGGGGCGGCCTGCTGCACCGGCGCCTGCTGCTGCGGGGCGGCCTGCTGGGTCGGGGCGGCGGGAGCCGGAGCGGCGGCCTGCGGGGCGGCGCCGGTCGTGCCGCTCAGCCCGAGCTGGGCGGAGCAGGCCGGCCATGCGCCCCAGCCCTGCGAGGCGAGGACGCGCTCGGCGACGGCGATCTGGGTCGCACGGCTCGCGGAGGCCGGGTTGCCCGTGCCGCCGTTCGCCTGCCAGGTGCCGAGGTTGAACTGGAGGCCGCCGTAGTAGCCGTTGCCGGTGTTGATCGCCCAGTTGCCGCCGGACTCGCACTGCGCGAGGGCGTCCCAGGTCGAGCCGGATGCTGCGTTCGCGGGCGCCGCCGCGAGGCCGACACCCGTCGCGGCGATGCCTGCGAAGGCGAGGCCACCGACGATGGTGCGGGTACGAGAAAGCTTCTTCATGGTTGATTGCTCCACCGGGACCACGGATCGAGAGCCGATCGCCACTGCCCGTCCCGACCGATCGCGGTCGTGTCGTGGGGTGCGCCGCCGGGGGCAGTGGTCTCGTGCCGGTGGCGCCTCGGTCGGCCACCATAGGAAACTCTTCACCGTTATCAAACCGAGACAAACGGTTCTACCCGTTGGTGCCATGCCTCCCGGGACGGAACCTGTACGCGTGGATCCCCATGGGCATGGTCATCGCGGCGGACCCGGGTACGTCACCTTGGCAATTCCCTGGCAATGACGGCCAGGAGGCACGTGGCGGCGCCGACCCGCGCCTCCCGTCCGCCGGTCGGTCACCCTCGGGACAGCAGCGTCACCGCTTCCAGGTGGCCCGTCTGCGGGAACATGTCGAGCACCCGCGCGCGCCGCAGGCGCAGCGACGGCATCCGCGCGAGGTCCTTCGCCAGGGTCACCGGGTTGCAGCTCGAGTAGACGACGTGCCGGACGTCCGACTCCTCGAGCCAGGTCGACAGCGTCTCGCCGATCCCGCGCCGCGGCGGGTTGACGACGACGAGCTCGGGGACCGTGTCGGGTCGGGCACGGAGTGCGTGCTCGGTCGCGTCGTCCGCGGCGAAGCGGACGCCCTCGAGGCCGGCCTCGCGCGCCGACTGCCCTGCCGACCGGACGGCCTCGCGGCTGGTCTCGATGCCCGTCACCGCGCGACCGGGGCGGGCCGCGTGCAGGGCGAAGCCGCCGACGCCACAGTAGAGGTCCCACATCGACGCCGGCGCCACCTCGTCGATCCACGCCGAGGCCTGGGCGTACAGCTCGGTGGCCACGTGCGTGTTCGTCTGGAAGAAGCTCTGCGGGCGGAGGTGCATCGTGACGTCACCGAGTCGCATCGAGAGCGTCTCCCGCTCGGTGAGCACGATCTCCCGCTCCCCCTCGGTGACGGCCTTGTGCTCCGGGAGCAGGTTCACGGTGACGACGACGGCGTTCGGCAGCACCCGGTGGAGCGCGTCGAGGTGCTGCCGGAGCCGCGCCAGCTGTCCCTCGGAGCGCAGGACGAACCGCACCATGAGCTCCCCGTCCGGCGACTCCGTCACGAGCACGAACTTCAGCTCGCCCCGGCGGGTGGCGACGTCGTAGGGGATGAGTCCGGCGTCCGCGATGAACCCGGCGAGGATCGGGAGCGCGTGCTGGATCCCGGGCGTGCAGATGCCGCAGTGCCGGAGGTCCACCCCGCGCTGCCGGTGGTCGAGGATGCCGACCGTCGGGTGCTGGACGGTCCCGCCGACGACCATCTTCGCCTTGTTGCGGTACGCGGACTCGGGGCTGGTGATCGCGGGCAGCCACTCGACCGAGCCCGGCCCCCCGGCTGCCTCGACCGCGTCGTGCAGGAGTTCGCGCGTCCGGAGTTCCTTGTCGAGGACCTGCTCGGCGTACGGCTGCCCCATGAGCGTGCACGAGCGGCACACCCCGCGGTCGAAGTAGTCGCACTGCATGGCCGAGTCAGGATACGGCAGCGGCCGCCGGTCGCGGTCAGCGCATCAGCCACTCCGCCCAGGCCGCACGGCAGACGCGGTCGGCTCGCGACGCCACGGCACGCGTCTCGTCGCGCTCCGCGGCGGAGGCCGACGAGATCGCGTCGCACCAGGACGACACCGAACCGTCGCCGAGGTAGCGGTCGTCCGGGTAGAGGTCGGCGATGCTCGAACCAGCGGGACCGACCGCGGGCGTCCCGACCTCGAGCGAGCGGATCGCGATGCCGGACTGGAAGAACCGCTTGTAGGGCACGACGACGGCGTCCGCGGTGGCCAGGAGCTCGTCGAGCCGGTCCTCGTCGACGAAGGCGTCCGTCACGGACCACCCGTCGACCTCGGGCCACCGTCGCCCGACGATCTCGAGGCGGTGCGAGTGTCCGATCTCCTGACCGATCCCGGCGAGCAACGCAAGGTCGCGGTCGGGCTTGAACTGCCCGAGGACCCGGACCACCGGACGGTCGCCAGGGGTGGACACCGTGACGGGGACCGGGCGCGGGGCGACAGGGTGCGGCAGCAGCTCGGGCTCGGTGCCCGGACAGTCGTCTCGCAGGGCGGTCGCGGCGGTCCTGCTGTGCACGATCAGGCGGACACCACGCGCGAGCGAACCGATCCGACGCGCGACGACGCCGTACCCGCGGGCTCGCACCAGCGGGTGGGGATCGTGCACGACGAGGGCCGCCTCGGCCCGTCGGCCGAGGACGACGCGCATGATCACGCGATCCAGGTGGCCGAGGACCGGCCACGTCACGATGACCCGGGCCCCACCACGACGGCCATCCCGGCGAGCGGCCCACAATGCGAGGAGGTACCGCCGTACCCAGTCGACACCCGAGCCTCCTGCGACGCTCGGCTCGTGCACGTCGGTGACCGACACCCGTGCTCCGGAGGCGCTGAGTGTCGCAGCCAGTCCGTGGGCGTAGTGGTGCAGCGCACCGCCGAGGGTGTTCACCACGATGACGTCGCGTGCACTCATGCGACGACTCCGATCGGACGGGTCGGCACGTCGGCGACGAGTCGTGCCTGCTGACCGTGCAACCAGGCGTCGGCAGCGAGTCGGCCGTCCCGCTCGGGCAGCGCAGCTCGCACCTGCTCTCGGTCCAGCGGGGCCCGCAGGGCGCTCGTGATCGCTCGCGCGAGTCGCCGGGTGAACGCCGGGGTCGTCGGCGGGACGACGCCGTGACCGTGGTCGCGCAGCCAGCCGGCGAGCCCGGTCTGGTCGGTGGTCACGATCGTCAGGCCAGCGGCGAGGGCTTCCTTGATCGGCAGACCGATCTGCTCCCGCCAGCGTCCGTCGGCGACCGAGGGAGCGACGAGGACCGCAGACGAGCGGACCACGGCGGCAGCGGCGGCGTGCGGGAGTCGTCCCGTCACTCGCCGCGTCGACGGGGACGAGGCGGCCCACTCGGCTGCCAGTGGCTCGAGTGGCCCTGGCCCGATCAGCACGATCGTCGCGCCGGGAACGGTGCGTTCGACGGCGGGCCAGGCATCCATCAGCTCCTGCACGCCCTTGCGCTGCTCCATCGCCCCGACGAACACGCATGTCAGCGGGGTCGGATCGACCGGGGCATCGTCGGGGCGGGGCAGTTCGAGTGTCGACGACTGTTCGATCGCCGCGGTGAACGGGAGGGACGCGTAGGTGGCACGTGCGTCGTCGCTCGCGAACGCGATGCGGTCGATGGTCAGTCGAGCAACGGCGCCGACGAGCAGACCCACGAGCCGGACGACGACGCCCGGCACCCGGCGACGCCCGCCCACGAGGGTCGCGAGGTCGTTGTTCTCCATCGCGTACGTGACCACCCGGTGCCGACGACGCCGGAGCACCCCCGCAGCGCGGAACCCGGCCGCGAGCAGCACGTGCTTCGGCCAGAACCGCATCCACAGCGGTTCCGGGACCTCGAGCGTGGTGGCCGTGGTGGTCAAGAACCGACGGAGCGCTCCCGTCATGGTCACTCGCTGGATGCCGGGAGCGAGGTCCGTCCCGGCGAGGTCGTAGTTCACGTCGAGGTAGAGGAGCTCTGCGGGTGTGCCGAGCAGGTGGCGCTCGATGTGGGCGGCCCGCAACTCGGGGACGATCCGCATGCTCCCCACCGATGCGCTCACGCCGCCACCGCCTGGCGGGTCGCGACGCCGGCCTGCTCGGCGAGGGCGTGCTCGTACGCGCCGCAGACCCCCGACCACGTGTACGCCGAGCGGGCCCGGTCACGCACGCCGCCCCGGAGCAGCTCCTGCTCGACGGGGTCGGCGAGCAGGTCGAGGACGGCATCGGCGATCGCGCCGGAGTCGGGCTGGACGAACCGGACGCCGGTGCCGGCGAGGACCTCGCGGTTGTAGACGGTGTCGCGGGCCACGGTGGGCGCCCCGCAGTGCATCGCCTGCACGAGGGCCGGGTTCGTCCCGCCGACGCTGTGCCCGTGGAAGTACGCACCGGCGTGCTGCCACAGCGCGAAGAGCCGGTCGTCGTCGGACACGTGGCCGAGCCAGGTCACACCCGGGTTCCGGTCGGCGAGGTCCTGCGCGGCCGTGTCGAGCTCCCCGCCGTAGCCCGTCGACCCGACGATGACGACCGGGTGGCGCTCGGCGATGCGCTCCGCGGCGACGAGGAACTCGGCCACCGTGTTCTCCGGCACGAACCGCGCCACCACGAGGGCGAACGGTCGCCCGGCGAGGTGCGCGTCGTCCGGGTGCAGCGGCAGGACGTCGGACTCCGTGCCGCCGTAGGGGATCATCACGCCGGAGCGGCCGAACTCGCGACGCCAGTAGTCCCCGATGGCGTCGGCGTCGAAGACGAGCCGGTCGGCGAACCGTGCGGTGGCCCGGGCGCCGGTCTTGAACACCGCCTTGGCGAGCCGCCCCCACTTCGCGCGCTCCCACTCGATGCCGTCGACGTTGACCACGGTGGGGATGCCGGCGAGCCGAAGGAGCGGGAGCCAGTACCCGTTCGCGCAGTTCATCACGAGCGCGACGTCCGGCCGTCGTCGGATCGTGTCGAGGACGGCGGTCAGGCCGTACGTGAGGGTCGAGAGCGACCGCGACTCGAGGCCACGGGTCGTGCGTCGGGTCACCCGGTGGTCGAGCGACGGATCGTCCACCCGTTCCTGTCCGGGACGGCCGTAGACCGTGACGTCCCAGCCGGCGTCGGCCAGGTGCGGTGCGATGTGCCGCACGGCCGTCTCGAACCCGCCGTAGTAGGACGGGTACCCGCGCGTCCCGATGATCGCCACACGCTTGGACATACCCGCTCCCTCGTTCACCTGGTGACTGCAATGATATTCTACATTGCAGTTCCGGGTGACGGAAGAGCAGGTTACTCGGCAGCGGCGTCCCGGGTCGTGGTCGCGATCCGGTAGATCGACGTCGTCGCGGCGAGGAACAGCGTCCTGCCGTCGTCGCCGCCGAAGCACAGGTTCGCGGTGACCTCGGGGACCGCGATCTCGCCGAGCCGGGTCCCGTCCGGGTCGAACACGACCACGCCCCGGTGCGACGAGGACCACACGTTGCCGTGCACGTCGACGCGGATGCCGTCCGGGGCGCCCTCGCCGGGCTCCAACCGTGCGAACACCCGACCGTTCTTGAGCAGGTCACCCCGGTCGCCCCGCCGGTCGTACGCGCGGATGACCGGGTCGTCGCCGGACGAGCTCGCGACGTAGAGCACCTGCTCGGTCGGGTCGAACGCCAACCCGTTCGGTTCGTCGAGGTCGGTGGCGACCGGCCGCAGGTCCGCACCGTCCGGGCCGCAGCGGAACACCCAGTGGTCGCCGTACTCCCGCTCGCCCGGGTGCCCCTCGCGCGGCTGGGTGATGCCGTACGCCGGGTCGGTGAACCACACGCTGCCGTCCCGCGCGACGACGACGTCGTTCGGGGGAGTTCAACCGGACGCCGTCCCACGCGTCCACGATCGGCGTGACGACCCCGTCCCGGTCGTGCTCGACCCGCCGGTTCCCGTGCGAGCACTGCACGACGCTGCCGTCGCGGTCGAGGGTGCGGCCGTTCGTGAACTCGACCCCCTCCGCGTACACCGACGTCTCGCCGGAGTCGGCGTGCCACTGCAGGATCCGGTCGCCCGGGATGTCCGACCACCGCAGGGTCCGGCTCGCGGGGATCCAGCACGGCCCCTCGGCCCAGGTGCTGCCCGTCGCGATGCGCTCGACGGCGCCGGGGTCGGGGACGAGATCGGTGAACGACATGTGCTCTCCTTCGAACACCTCGACCCTATTCGCCCGTGCGGTCGATGATCTCGGTCATCGCCCCGGCGGCTCCGTCCGCGTCTCCGTCGGCCACCGCGCGGGCGAGTCGGACGTGCAGGCCGACGTCGTGGAGACCCGGCCGGATCCCGGCCCGGTCGTCGAGTGCGCGCGCGACCACGCGGTGCAGTCGCCCGTACATCGCGTTCCCGGACAGCTCCAGCACCAGTCGGTGGACCTCGCGGTCTGCCTGGAGGAACGTGGCCGCGTCGTCCGGACCCGTGGCGGCGGCGAGGCGGTCGGCGGCGGCGAGCAGCGCCTCCAGGTCGGCACGGTGCGACGCGTCGGACGCGCGCCCGGCGGCTGCCGCGGCGGCTACCGGCTCGACCGCGCGGCGCAGCGCGCGCAACTCCCCGAGGACGACCCCACGCTCCGGACCGGCGAGCCGCCAGCCGATGACGCGCGGGTCGAGGACGTCCCACTCCGACGCGGGCAGGACCCGGAGCCCGACGCGACGACCGGCGCTGAGGAGGCCGAGGCCGACGAGGACGCGGACGGCCTCGCGGACGATGCTGCGGCTCGAGCCCGTGCGGGTGACGAACCCGTCGATGCTGTCGCGGTGCCCCGTCGGCAGCGATCCGTCGACGATCGCGGCGCCGAGCCCGTCGAGCACCCGGTCGAAGATCACCGCTGGGAGACCGGGCTGACCACGAGCTCGTCGACGCGCATGTGCGACGGGGCCTCGAGCACGAACGAGACCGAGCGGGCGATGTCCTCCGGCTGGAGCATGACCGCGCGTGCGGCCGCGTCCGGCACCGAGGGGCGCTGGTCGAGGAAGTCGGTGGCGACGTCGCCGGGGCACAGGTGGGTCGCTCGGACCCCGTGCTCGGCCTCCTGCTGGTTGAGCGTCCGGACGACGGAGCCGAGCGCGGTCTTCGACGCCGAGTAGGCGACCCCGGCCCCGGGTTGGAACGACCAGCCCGCGTACGAGGACACGACCACGACGATCCCGCCGGACTCGCGCAGCGCGGGCAGCGCAGCGTCGACGATCGTGACGACGGCGGTGAGGTTGGTGTCGACGATGGCGCGGAAGTCCGGCAGCGACTGATCGCCCCACCGACGCTTCGGGGTGTTGAGCCCGGCGGCGAGGACGAGTCCGTCGAGCCGCCCGTGCCGCGCGAGCAGGGTGTCGTGGGCGGCTGCGACGGCCTGCGGGTCGTTCGCGTCGAGGGGCAGCGTCTCCGCCGACCCGCCCTCGTCGCGGATCGCGGTCGCGACCGCAGCGAGCCGGTCCGCCCGGCGTCCGCTGAGCACCACCGTCCAGCCGTCGCGGGCGGCCGCACGAGCGCTCGCCGCTCCCATGCCGCTGCCGCCGCCGGTGATCCAGAGCACGCGTGCGTCGTTCATGGGGGAATAGTATGCCTATTGCTGCGACCGGACCACGGCCGCACCGACGACGGGAGCGACGATGCACCTCGACCTGACCGACCGCGTGGTCGTCGTGACCGGAGCCGCGCGCGGCATCGGTGCCACGATCGCCGCCCGGTTCCACGCGGAGGGGTGCCGGGTCGTCGCGCTCGACCTGGCGTTCGACGAGCCCGCTGCAGCGGACGCGCCCGCCGCCGGGGACGGGTCCGCCGCCGGGGACGGGTCCGCCGCCGGGTGGGAGGTCGCCGCCGGCGCCGCGCTGCCGTTCGACCGCGTGCGCTGCAACGTCGCCGACCCCGACTCCGTCCGCGCCGCCGTGGACGAGGTCGTCGCTCGGCACGGCACGATCGACGTGCTCGTGAACAACGCCGGGATCAACGTCGAGGGAGTCGTCGCCGACCTGCAGTGGGACGACTGGCGCCGCTGCATGGACGTGAACCTCGGCGGGACCTTCCTGATGAGCCAGGCCGTGGCGCCCGTGATGCAGGCCGCCGGGCGCGGCCGGATCATCAACGCGGCGTCGTTCGCGGCGATCGTGCCGAGTGTCGGGAGCGCTGCCTACGCGGCGTCGAAGTCGGCCGTCGTGGCGTTCACCCGCGTGCTCGCGTCGGAGCTCGGCCCGTGGGACATCACCGTGAACGCGTACGCCCCGGGGATGGTGCCGACGGCGATGAACGGCTTCGCGACGATGCCCGCCGAGGCCCAGGACCGTCTGCTCGACACCCTGTCGCTCCGTCGATGGGAGACGGCCGACGACGTGGCCGACCTGCTCGTGTTCGTGGCGAGCGACGCCGCCGGGTACGTCACGGGGACGCTGCTGGACGTCTCCGGCGGCAAGTTGGCGACCCAGATCCCGGCGCGGGCGCACGGGCGCTGAGTCCAGCGTCACCGGGATCGGTCAGCGCAGCATCCGCTCGAGCAACACCCGCAGCTCCCCCCGCTCCCCCACGGACAACCGGGTGGTCAGGGGCAGCAGCGACTCCCGGATCGCCGCCTCGAGCGATCGGGCGACGTCGAGCCCGGCATCGGTGATCACGACGTCCACCGCCCGGGCGTCCTCGGCGTTCGGCACCCGCCCGAGCAGCCCCTTGGCCGACGCGCGCGCCACCAGCCCGGTCATCGTCGACTTCTCGAGGCCGAGGTACTGCGCCAGGTCGCCGATCCGCATCCGCCGGTCCCGCAGGATCGCGAGCACCCGCAGCTGCGTCAGCGACAGCCCGGCGTCCGCCGCGATGCCGGTCAGGGCACCCATCGTCCGGAACGCGCTCTCGCCGAGGGCGTCGACGAGCCGCTCGTCCTCCGTCATCTCCTGCATGCCCTCAGCCTACTTGACTCACTTCGTGTTACGAACTACTTTGTTCGTAACACGAACCTTTTAGGAGGCAGTCATGCACGCAGCCGTCGTCACCGAGTTCGGCCGGACCCCGGTCTGGCAGGAGTTCACCGACCCCGTCCCCACCGCCGACGAGGTGGTCGTCGACGTCGTCGCCGCCGGACTCCACCCACGGGTGCGGTCCCAGGCCGACGGCTCGCACTACACCAGCGAGGGGGCGCTCCCCCTCGTCCCGGGTGTCGACGCGGTCGGGCGGTTCCCCGACGGGACGCTCCGCTACTTCGCCGTCGCGAGCGACACCCGCGGCACGATGGCCGAACGGGTCGCCGTGGACCCACGGGCGAGCGTCGTCCTGCCCGAGGGCGCCGACCCGGTGGCGGTCGCCGCCGGCGCGAACCCCGTGATGTCCTCGTGGGTCGCGCTCCGACGCCGCATCGACTTCGCGCCCGGCAGCCGTGTCCTCGTACTCGGCGCGACGGGCGCCTCCGGCTCCGCAGCGGTGCAGGTCGCGAAGCACCTCGGCGCCGAGCACGTCGTCGCGAGCGGACGGGACGCGACCCGACTCGGAGCGCTGCCGGCACTCGGCGCGGACGTCGTGGTCCCGCTCGACGACGTCGACGCGGTCGGTGCGGCAGCTGCGGACGTCGACGTCGTGATCGACTACGTGTGGGGCCACCCCACCGCGGACGTCATGCGCGCACTCGTCACGGCCCGGCAGGAGCGCGGACGCCGGCTCGACTGGGTGGCGATCGGCTCCACGGCGGGCCAGGAGGCGCGGATCCCCTCCGCAGCGCTCCGTGCGTCCGGCCTGACCATCGTCGGGAGCGGCCAGGGTTCCGTCGGTCGAGCGGCGTTCGTCGCGGAGCTCCCGGGGATCGTGGCGGCGATCGCCGACGGCACGATCCGGGTGGACGCGACGGCGGTGCGCATGGCGGAGGTCGAGGCGGCTTGGGCCGGACAGGTCGGTGCTTCGACGGGCAGAGTGGTGCTGGAAGCCTGATCCTCGATCGGCCTCCCTGTCCGCCCACTCAGGAACTCCACATCCCCCTCTCCGTAGGCTGTGAGGGCCCAGTGAGCCGGACTGCAGCCCGACCCCGAGGAGGTGCCCGATGGTCATCGTCCTCGTCGCGTTCGCGATCGTCGCCCTGATCGTCCCCGCCCTGACCCCCGTCCTCGGCCGCCGCGTCTTCTACGTGGCCGCCCTCGCACCGGCAGCAGCCGCGGTCCTGACCGTCGCGCAGACCGGTCCGGCGTTGCACGGCGCGGTCACGGAGCGGTTCGAGTGGGTGCCGCAGCTCGACCTCGCGATCGCCCTGCGGATGGACGCCCTCTCGTGGGTCCTCGCCCTCGTGGTGAGCGTGGTCGGCGCCCTCGTGCTCGTGTACTGCGCCACGTACTTCGGGCCGGACGAACCCGGACTCGGTCGGTTCGCCGGGGTCCTCACCGCCTTCGCCGGGTCGATGTACGGGCTCGTGGTCGCCGACGACGTCATCGTGCTGTTCGTCCTCTGGGAGGCGACGACGGTCTTCTCGTACCTGCTGATCGGCCACGATTCGGTGAAGCGTGCCAGTCGCGCGGCGGCGATGCAGGCGCTCGTGGTCACCACCGCCGGTGGTCTGGCGATGCTCGCCGGTCTCGTGGTGCTGTCGGTGACCGCCGGGACGACGTCGCTCTCCGGGATCGTCGCCGATCCCCCCTCGGGGACCGTCGTCTCGGTGTCGGTCGTGCTCGTCCTGCTCGGCGCGCTGACGAAGTCCGCCATCGTGCCGTTCCACTTCTGGCTCCCCGCCGCCATGGCTGCCCCGACCCCGGTCAGCGCGTACCTGCACGCCGCGGCGATGGTCAAGGCCGGCATCTACCTCGTCGCCCGGCTCGCCCCCGCGTTCGCGCTCCTCGGCGGGTGGCGCGAGACCATCACCGTGCTCGGGGTGCTCGGCATGCTCATCGGTGGGTACCGTGCGCTCCGGCAGACCGACATCAAGCTCCTGCTCGCCTACGGCACGGTCGCCCAGCTCGGGTTCCTCGTGCTCGCGGCCGGGTGGGGTGCGCCCGAGGTCGCCCTCGGCGGGGTGGCGCTGCTGGTGGCCCACGCGGCGTTCAAGTCGACCCTGTTCCTCGTCGTCGGGGCGATCGACCACGTCACGGGCACCCGCGACCTCGCCCGCCTGAGCGGCCTCGGACGCCGGATGCCCTGGCTGACGGTCGTGGCCGTCCTCGCACTGCTGTCGATGGCGGGCATCCCGCCGACGATCGGCTTCGTCGCGAAGGAGGCCGTGCTCACCGGCTTCATCGACTCCCTGCACGGCCCCGACGCCGGCTGGGCGTGGTTCGCGCTCATCGGAGTCACAATCGGCTCGGTGCTCACCGTGGCCTACTCGCTGCGCTTCCTGTGGGGCGCCTTCGCCCGGAAGCCCGGCGTGCCCGACACCGAACCGCACGGCCTGCACGGCCTCGGCGTCGTCCCGTCCGTCCTCGCGCTCACGGGTCTCGCGCTCGGCCTCGCGACGCCCCTCGTGGCGCACGGCATCGAGCCCGCCGCGCACGTCGCCGCCCTCCCCGGCGAGGTCCCGCACCTCGCGCTCTGGCACGGTCTCGAGCCGGCGCTCGGCCTCTCCGCGGTGACGCTCGTCGGCGGTCTCGCGCTGTTCGCCCTCCGCCGCCCGGTCGAGGCGCTCCAGCACCGCCTCGCGGGTTCCCCCAGCGCGTCGAGCATCTACCGCCACCTCATGCGCGGGCTCGACCGGGTGGCCACGGGCCTCACCGCCGGGGTCCAGCGCGGTTCGCTCCCCTACTACCTGACCGTCATCCTGTCGGTGTTCGTCGCCGGGGCGCTCGTCAACCTGGTCATCGGCGGACCGTGGGCGTTCCACGTCCGGTTCGCCGACTCGTGGGGACAGATCCCCGTCGTCCTCGTCATGTCGATCGCCGCGATCGCCGTCCTCACCGCCAAGACCCGGTTCGCCGCAGCGGTGCTGGTCGGTGTGACCGGGTACGGCATGTCCGTCCTGTTCGTGCTGCACGGGGCGGTCGACCTCGCCCTGACCCAGCTCGTGGTCGAGACGGTGACACTCATCGCGTTCGTGCTCGTGCTGCGCCGGCTCCCCCCGCGGATCGCCACCGCGAACCCATCACGCTTCCGGGTCGTGCGGGCGCTCTTCGCGGGCCTCGCCGGGCTGACCCTCGCGATCGTGGTCGTCGTCGCCGCATCGGCACGGACGGCCGAGCCGCTCTGGCCGGACCTGCCGGCGTTGACGAGCTCGTTCGGGCACGGCCTGAACGTCGTGAACGTGGCCCTCGTCGACCTCCGAGGCTGGGACACCCTCGGCGAGCTGACCGTCGTGGTCGCCGCCGCGACGGGCGTCGCGAGCCTGATCTTCGTGAACTCCCGCGAGGACACGCTCCCCCGCCTCCGCGACCTGCCGGCCCGGCTGACCGCCGACCGCGACGAGCGCACGGACGGCGAGCCCCGCGCCTGGCTGCCGACGAGCGCCGCGATCCCGACCGGCCGCTCGGCGCTGCTCGACGTCGTCGTCCGCCTGCTGTTCCACGGCCTGATCGTCCTGTCGGTCTACCTGCTCTTCGCCGGGCACAACGCGGCGGGCGGCGGGTTCGCCGGTGGTCTCGTCGCGGGCATCGCCCTGGCGGCCCGGTACCTCGCGGGTGGCCCGGCCGAGCTCGGCGCCGCGGCCCCGGTCCGGGCCGGTCGCCTGCTCGGGCTCGGCGTCGCCACGGCCGCGATCACCGCCCTCGTGCCGATGTTCTTCGGCAGGGAAGCCCTGTACTCCGAGTTCTTCGAGGCCACCGTCCCGGTGCTCGGCCACGTCGAGTTCGTCACCGCCACGTTCTTCGACATCGGCGTGTACCTCGTGGTCGTCGGCCTCGTGCTCGACGTCCTCCGCAGCCTCGGCGCCGAGGTCGACCGGCAGCGGCTCGAGGACGCCTCGACGCCCGTGCAGGACATGACCGAAGCCCCGACCCCGGAAGGGAGCGCCACGTGACCGTCACCCTCGTGCTCGTCATCGCGATGGCGGTGCTGTTCTCCTGCGGGGTCTACCTGCTCCTCGAACGCTCGCTGACCCGGATGCTGCTCGGCTTCCTCCTGCTCGGGAACGCCCTCAACCTGCTGCTCCTCGTGATGTCCGGTGCTGCCGGCAACCCGCCGATCGGCAAGACCTCCGAAGGCATCACGGACCCGCTCCCCCAGGCGTTCGCCCTGACCGCGATCGTCATCACCTTCGCCGTGAGCGCGTTCCTGTTGGCCCTCATCCACCGCTCGTGGAAGCTCTCCCGCGCCGACGAGGTCGAGGTCGACGAGGCCGACGTCGCGATCGGTCGGGAACGCGACGAACCCGCGGACGAAGACCCCGAGACCACCACCGACGCAGAACAGGAGGCGACCCGATGACCTGGCTCGTCCCGCTCCTCGTCCTCGTCCCGCTGCTCGGCGCCGCGGTCGCGCTCGGACTCCTCAACCACCAGAAGCTGCAGCGCGCGATCACCGTCGTGGTGCTCGTCGTCGCCCTGGCCGTCGCCGCGACCCTCATGGTGCTCGTCGACCAGCACGGCACGATCGTGGTGCAGGTCGGCGGGTGGGACGCGCCGTACGGCATCTCGCTCGTGGTCGACCGGCTGAGCGCGCTGCTCCTCACCGTGAGCGCGAGCGTGCTCCTCGTCGTCCTGCTCTTCTCGATCGGCCAGGGCCTCGCGGCCGACGACGGCGAGGCTCCGGTCACGATCTTCTACCCGACGTACCTCGTGCTCGCCGCCGGTGTGCTCGACTCTTTCATCGCCGGGGACCTCTTCAACCTGTACGTCGCGTTCGAGATGCTGCTGGTGGCGAGCTACGTGCTCATCACCCTCGGTGGCAGCGAACAGCGCGTGCGGGCGGGCACCACGTACATCGTGACGAGCCTCATCGCGTCGGCGATCTTCCTCGCGGCGATCGGCCTCGTGTACGGCGCCACCGGCACGGTCAACATCGCCCAGATCAGCGAGCGGATGGCCGCCCTGCCCGAGCACGTGCAGCTGCTCCTCCACACGATGCTGCTCATCGGGTTCGGCATCAAGGCCGCCGTCTTCCCGCTGGCGTTCTGGCTGCCGGACTCCTACCCGACCGCGCCGGCTCCGGTGACGGCGGTGTTCGCGGGCCTGCTGACGAAGGTCGGCATCTACGCGATCATCCGGCTCGAGACGATCATCTTCCCGAGGCCGCAACTCAACACCGTGCTCCTCGTCGTGGCGATCCTGACGATGGTGGTGGGTGTGCTCGGTGCGGTGTCGCAGACCGACGTGAAACGACTGCTGTCCTTCACGCTCATCAGCCACATCGGGTTCATGGTGATGGGCGTCGGCCTCGGTTCGGTCGCCGGGACGGCCGCCGCGGTGTTCTACACGGTCCACCACATCGTCGTGCAGACGACGCTCTTCCTGGTCTCCGGGCTGATGGAACGCGTCGGCGGGACGACCTCGACCCGATCGCTCGGCGGGCTGCTCAAGGCCGCCCCGCTGCTCGCCGCGCTCTACCTCGTGCCGGCGTTCAACCTCGGTGGCATCCCGCCGTTCTCCGGCTTCATCGGCAAGCTCGGCCTCTTCCGTGCCGCGGCGATCGACGGCTCGCCCCTCGCCTACGCGACGATCGCCGCCGGTGTCGTGACGAGCCTCCTGACCCTGTACGCGCTCATGCGCGTCTGGGACGCCGCGTTCTGGCGTCCGAAGCCCGCGGCCGAGGCGGCGGCCCCGCACGCGAGCACCGCAGAGCCGCACGCCCACCTGCGGTCGCCGGAACCGGCGCCGCTGACCGTGTCCGAGGACACGGGCAAGGCGTTCCACCCAGGAGGCTCGGTGACGGTCACCGACGCACCCCACGCGAGTCGCGCCTCCAGTCCGGAGACCGCACCCACGGCCACGCAGGACGGTGTCGGTGAGGCCCCCACGCGCGTGAAGCTGCCGCGCATGCTGGTCGGCGTGACGACCGTCGCCGTCCTCGGGTCGGTCGCCCTGACCGTCGTGGCCGGCCCGCTGTACGGCTACGCGACCCGCGCGGCGGAGTCGCTCGAGTCCCCGGACCGCTACGTCCAGGCCGTGCTCGGGGGGACGCGATGACCGCGGACAGCACCCGGCGGATCACCAACGCGCGGCGCATCGCCGTCGCGTGGCGCTACGACGTCCCGCTCGTCGCCGGGCTGACCGTGCTCTGGGCGCTGCTCTGGGGGTCGTGGACGCCGCTGACCCTGCTGTGCGGGATCGTCGTCGCGCTGCTCGTGACGCAGCTGCTCCCGCTGCCACCGGTGCCGCTCTCGGCCAGGTTCTCGATCCCGCACGCCGCCTGGTTCCTGCTGGTGTGGTCCGGGCTCGTGGTGCTCGCCTCGTTCCGGGTGGCCTGGGTCGCCCTCCGCCCACGCGGGGTCCGGCGGAGCTCGATCACGCTCGTCCAGCTCCACACGACATCCGAGATGACGTTCACCCTGGCGACGCTCGCGATCTCCCTCGTGCCGGGGTCCTACGTCGCCGACGTCGACCTGCGACGCCGCCGGCTGCTCCTGCACGTCCTCGACACCGAGCGGGTCGAACAGGTCGACGCGGCCCGACGCGAGGCCCTCGGCATCGAGACGCTCGTCATCCGGGCGCTCGGGTCGAAGCAGGACCTCTCCGAACTGTCCGAACCCCTGCCGGAGGTCACGCGATGAGCGCCGCAGTCGTCGTCATGGGGATCGCGATCGCCCTGGTGCTCGCGCTGCTCGGGGCCACCCTCGTGCTCGCCGTCCTCCGCATCGTGCGGGGCCCGACCATCCTCGACCGGATGATCGGCTCGGACATGGTGCTGACGACCGCGCTCGTGGTGATCGGTGCCGCGATGGTGATCCGGCGTGACCTGACCGCCGTGCCCGTCCTCGTGGTGATCGCCGCGACGAGCGTCTTCGCCACGATCGCCGTCGCCCGTGCGGTCACCCCGTCCTCCGATCCGTCCGACGAGGGGCTGACCGTGACCACGCCCGAGCACGCCGACGACCAGGAGCGTCCCCAGTGATCGACATCATCCAGGGGTTCATCGACGGCGCCGGGGTCCGCGCGTGGATCGCCGTCGGGCTGCTGCTCGTCGGGGCGGTGCTGTCGCTCGGCGCCGGCGTCGGGATCGTCCGGTTCCCCGACCCGCTCGTCCGGCTGCACGCGATGGCGAAGCCGCAGGTGCTCGGGCTGGCGTTCGCCCTCGCCGCGATCGTCGTCGCCGTGTGGACGTGGACGGCGCTGTGGGTCGTCCTGCCGATCATGGTGTTCCAGCTGTTCCTCGTGCCGGTGTCGACGCACATGATCGCCCGCGCGGGGCTGCGGGCGGACGACTACCGCCACGAGGACCTGCTGGTCGACGACACGGAGTCGTGACCAGGTGACGGACTGGAGGCGCGGTGCGGGCCCGCACCGTCCCTCCAGGCCGTCAGGCGGTCACGCGTGTGCGCGACGCGACAGCACGAGGTTCGCCGCCGCGGCGAGCACGACGACCGCCGCGGACGCGGCCGGCAGCAGCATCGCGGCGTCGGCCCCGTGCTGCTGGGCGACGTCGCCCGTGATCGCCGACGCGATGGACTGCCCCACGATCACGGCGGAACCGAGGATCGTCATGGTGGTGGCCGAGCGCCCGACGGGCGAGCGGTCGGAACCGAGGCTGTACTGCGCGACCAGGGTCGGACCGATCCCGATCCCCATCACCGCGAGCACGACCCCCACGGCGACGACGGAACCGGCCTGCGAGAACCAGACGGCACCGCCGAGCAGCACGACGCCGAACACGATCCACCGCCACCCGAGGGCGAACCCGCGCGGGAACGCCGCGGAGCCGAGGGCGAGCCCCGCGGAGCCGATGCCCATCAGGCCGTAGAGCAGCCCCGCCTGCGAGGGCTCGCCGTGGGTCTCCATGAAGGCGGTCAGCGCGGTGAGCGTCGAGCCGAAGAACAGGCCGACGCCGAGGATCCCGAGGACCACCACGACGAGCCGGGGCCGCAGGAGCTGACGGGCCGGGGCCTGCTCGAGCTCCTCGTGCCGGCCGACGACGAGCTTGCCGGTCGGGTGCAGCGCGAACGCCGTGACGAAGACGAACGTCAGCGCGGAGGCACCGGCGACGGCGACCCACGGGGCGATCGCACTCGCGAGGATCCCGACGAGGAACGGGCCGATGATGAACACGGTCTCGTCGGCCGCGGACTCGTACGCCATCGTGCCGCTGAGGACCTTGCCGCGACGTGCCGGGGCCATCCGCTGCCCGATGATCGCGACGAGTCGGGTCCGGGACATCGGGGCGACCTGGGGCGCCGAGGCCCCGATGCAGAACGCGAGCGCGAGCACGGCGACGTCCGGCGCGGTGCCGTCCACCACGAACGGGAACACCCCGAGCAGCGCGGCGTTCACCAGGCCGACGGGGACGAGCACGTTCCGCTGGCCGAAGCGATCCGCGGCGGCACCGACCAGCGGGCCGAAGACCGCGGCGCCGATGCCGACCGACGCGGAGTTGACGCCGCCGAGCGCCACGGACTCGCGCGCGGAGACGACGAGCGTCAGCACGCCGACGACCATCATCGCGAAGGGGAGCCGGGCGACGAACGCGACGGGGAAGTACCAGCGTCCGGCGTGGGCGACGAGCGAGCGGTCGTCGGTGGTCGCGGGCGCGGGCGCCGTGGAACTGGTGTGGAGCATGGAGGTGTGCCTTCTCGGTCCGGCCGGGGATCTCCTGGGGCGGACCCATCGGGTGCCGCCGTTGTCCGTCGGGGTGCCGACGGCCGGTAGATACACACTGCGTGTTGGTGGAGCGGCCCCAGGGTACCAGCGGTAACGGTTCGTCACCCGGGGCCCGGTGCCACGGGCGTCCTCCTATCGTGGCCGCCATGGAACAGCGACGCATGGGGCGGACGGGGGCTCCCGTCAGCGCGCTGACCCTGGGGAGCCGTGCCGTGTCGACGGTCGCCGAGCGGGACGTGGACGACGCCGTCCGACTCGTCCACGAGGCGCTCGGGCGCGGGGTCACCGCGGTGGACGTGTCCGACGCGGAGGGGGCGGGCCTCGCCGAGACCGTCCTCGGTGCCGCACTCGGCGACCGCCGCGACGACGTGTTCCTGGCGGTGCGGTTCGGGGACCCGGTCGACCGAGATCCGTCGCACCACGGCAACGGACGGCGGTGGATGTTCCGCGCGGTCGAACGGAGTCTCGAACGGCTCGGCACCGACGTCATCGACCTCTACCAGCCGGCGCACCCGGACCCGGCGACCTCGCTCGACGAGACCCTCGACGCGCTCGCCGACCTCGTCACGCAGGGCAAGATCCGCGCCTTCGGGATCCCGGGCTTCCCGGCCGAGGAGCTCGTCGAGGCGCAGTGGCTCCGGTCGGGCGGGAAGAGTGCCAGCGCGACGCACGCGCCGTACTCGATCCTCACCCGGACGGCGGAGCGGACGACCTTCCCGGTCGCCCGACGGTTCGGGCTCGGTGTGCTCGCGGCCGCGCCCCTCGCGGGTGGCTGGCTCGCGGGTGCGTACCGGAACGGCACCGTGCAGCCCCGGTCGCCGCGGGTGGTGGAGCAGCCGCACGCGTACGACATCGGCGCCCCGGCGAACCGGCGGAAGCTCGACGTCGCCGACCGCCTGGGGCACCTCGCGGACGAGTCCGGGCTCACCCTGCTCGAGCTCGCGGTGGGGTTCGCACTGACCCACCCGGACGTGTCGAGCGTGGTGATCGGTCCGCGGACGGTCTCGCACGTCGACGCGTACGCGCAGGCGGCCGAGGTGGTGCTCGACGACGAGGTGCTCGACGCGATCGACCAGGTCGTGCCGCCGGGGACGCACGTGCTGGAACGCGACACGGGGGTGGAGCTGCCCGGGCTCAGCCGGGAGCGGCTCCGCGGACGCGTCCTCACCCACTGACGCGAGGACCCCGTCAGCGGGAGGCGGTCAGCGGTACGCGACCGTGCTGACCGCGGCGTGCGCGATCATGACCGGCAGCGCCAGTGCGTGCGGGAGCCGAGCGGCGGCGCGCTCGAGCCGGCCGAGCACGCCGTCG
This sequence comes from Curtobacterium sp. SORGH_AS_0776, assembly GCF_031453355.1. Classification (NCBI taxonomy): domain Bacteria; kingdom Bacillati; phylum Actinomycetota; class Actinomycetes; order Micrococcales; family Microbacteriaceae; genus Curtobacterium; species Curtobacterium sp. SORGH_AS_0776. Next base: position 997,862 of record NZ_JAVIYU010000001.1, on the reverse strand, counting down.
AGGGCGAGCGGCTGGCGGGTGGCGCCGGTCGCGTCGGCGGTGCCGTTGGTCCGTGCGGGAGCGACCGGGCGGGCGGTCGTGGTGCGGGCGGTGCGGGGCTGCAGGATCGCGGTCATGGTCGGACCTCCGGGTCGGAGCCGCCCCTCGCGGCTCGTGGTACACAACATATTGGACAACAGTTCTCATGTCAACTGCTATGTCACGCGGTCTCGACGACTCCCGCGTCGTAGGATCTCGACCATGGTGGAGATCTCGCGTCCGAGCCCGACCGACCTCCTCACGATCGGCGAGGTCGTCGCCCGGACCGGGGTCGCGGCGTCGGCCCTGCACTTCTACGAGCGCAAGGGCCTCATCCACCCCGAGCGCACCGCCGGCGGCACCCGCCTCTACCCACGACACGTCGAGCGGCGCATCGCGATCATCCAGGTCGCCAAGCGGCTCGGGATCCCGCTCAGCGAGGTCGCGGAGCAGTTCGAGACGCTGCCGTCCGACCGCATGCCGTCGCTGCGGGACTGGAACCGCCTGAACGAGCGGTGGCGGGCACGACTCCGCGCCCGGCAGCTCGAACTGGAGCGCCTGCAGGAGGAGATGACGCAGTGCATCGGCTGCGGCTGCGTGTCGCTGAACGCCTGCCTCGTGATGAACCCGGGCGACGAGCTCGGTGCCGAGGGGCACGGAGCCCGGCGGTTGCTGCCGATCGAAGACGAGGTGCCGGACCGGACCGTCTGACGGCCAGGAGGGACGGTGCGGGCCCGACCCGCGCCTCCAGGCCGTCGACCGGTCGCGTCGCGGTCAGCGCGTCGCGTCGCGCAGGTGGCCGTCGATGCGCGTGAGCGTCGCGAACGTCGTCGCCACACCCTCGTCGTCGCCCCCGAGCGCCTGCCGGAGCATGCCGGCCCAGTGCGCGTGCAGCCGTTCGATGCTGCCCGCGGCGAGCTCGGTCGAGTACAGCTGCACGGTCCGGGCGTCGTCCGGGTCGGGCCGGCGCTCGACCATCCCCTTCGCCACGAGCGACCCGACCGCGACGCTGAGGTTGCTGCGCTTGAGGGCCGTCGCCTCGGCCACCGCGCTCGGCGTCGACCCGGGGTTCCGGTCGACCCAGCGCATCACGAGGGCCTCGGTGCCGGTGAGCGGCACGATGTCGAGCGACCTCGCACCGTGCGGGTCGATCTCGCGCGAGATCCGGAGCACGACGTCGGCGAGCTCGGCGAGGAGGTCGTCGGACGGCTCGGATCCCATGCCGTCACCCTACCGACGTCCCGCATCAGTTATGCTTTCATAATCATGACCACGGACACCGGCTCCATCCGCGCGCACGCCGCGACACCCACGACCCGACAGCAGGGCATCACCACCGGCCTGCTGCTCGTGCTCGGCCTGCTGAGCGCCGTCGCGCCCTTCGCGACCGACCTCTACCTGCCGGCCTTCCCGCAGATGACCACCGAACTGCAGGCGTCGGCGACGACCGTGCAGGTCACCCTCACCGCGTTCCTCGTCGGCGTGACCGCGGGACAGCTCGTCTTCGGGCCACTGTCCGACCGGTTCGGCCGGGTGCCGCCGCTCCTCGCCGGCGCCGCACTGTGCGTGCTCGCGAGCGCCGCGGCCGTGCTCGCGCCGAACGTCGGCGTGCTCGTCGTCGCCCGGCTGCTGCAGGGCCTCGGCGGTGCGGCCGGCATGGTGATCGGTCGCGCGGTGATCTCCGACCTCGCGACGGGCAAGCCGGCGGCGCGGGCGTTCTCGCTCATGATGATCGTCGGCGGGGTCGCCCCGGTGGTCGCGCCCCTGCTCGGTGGGCTCCTCACCGGGCCGATCGGCTGGCGCGGGCTCCTCACCATCGTGCTCGGCCTGTCGGTCCTCATGCTCGTGGCGGTGCTCGCCGTGGTCCGCGAGACGCACCTGCGTTCGCGCCGCGATGCCCTGCGCGCCGAGCGGCGGGCATCCGGCGCGACGGGCTCGCCGCTGCGGGCACTCCGCTCCCGGACGTTCGTCGGGTACACCGCGGTGTTCGGCTTCGCGTTCGCCGTGATGATGGCGTACATCTCCGCGTCGCCGTTCCTGTACCAGGACATGCTCGGGCTCGGCACGGTGGGCTACGGTCTCGCGTTCGGCTGCAACGCCCTCGCACTGATGGGCGTGAGCATCCTCTCGGCGAAGCTCACGGCGACGCGCTCGGTCACCGGGGTGCTCGCGCTCGGCATCGTCCTCGTGCTCGCCTCGACCGTCGCCTTCGCGCTGCTCGTCGTCACGTCCGCACCGGTGTTCTGGCTCGCCGTCCCGCTGTTCACCGCCGTGGGGTCGCTCGGCCTCGTGCTCGGCAACGCGACCGCACTCGCGCTCGGGGCGGTGCCGCAGGCTGCCGGGAGCGCCTCGGCGGTGCTGGGTGCCCTGCAGTTCGGGCTCGCGGCGCTCGTGTCGCCGCTCGTGAGCATCGGCGGCGAGGGCACGGCGGCGCCGCTCGCGGTCGTGATGCTCGCGGCCGCGGTGGTCGCCGTGGTGGCGCTGCTGGCCGCGCGCGGTCGGCGCGGCGTCAGCGCGTGATCTCGCGCTGCGCCGCAGGGCCCCGGGGTCGCAGGAACGGGATCTTCGGCATGAGCCAGTCGACCCAGACCACCCGCACGCCCGGCGCGACGGCGAGCGCCCACAGGATCGACGCGGCGGCGTCCGTCGGGTAGTGCACGGCGTCGATCGACACCGCGAAGAACACGACGACGATCGCCACGACCCCGAGCCCCAGCGCCAGGCGGTGCCACCTCGTGTCGCGGAGCAGCCAGATGAGCGCGATGACGAACGCGGTGATGTAGACCGTGTGCCCGCTCGGGTAGCCGGGGTCCGGCTGCACCGGGAACGGGTGCGGCAGCACGGCGACGTCCGGACGGGCCCGGTGCACGATCTCCTTGACGACGGCGGACGGCACCCACGTGATCGCGATCGTGCCCCCGAACGCCAGCGCCGGGCGGAGGTCGCGGGTCCGCCACCAGATCACCGCGACGACCACGACCGTGATCCCGATCGCCGGCGCGGGACTGATGACGTGGTAGACCGCCGTCGTGAACGCCCCGAGGGCGCCGGTGTGCAGCCCGTTGAGCGCCTTCGAGAGCCCGAGGTCGACCGTGCCGAGGGTGAACCCGACGATCGTGATGAGGACGACGGCGGCGACGGCGATCGCCACCGACGCGAGCGGGTAGCGGCTCCGGTCGAGGATCCCGTACTCGTCGGACGCTCGTCGGCGGGGGCGGAGATCGTGGTCGGACATCCGCCCATCGTCGCAGGTGCGGCGTCCGGGCGGCCCCGAGTTCGGTGTCGGACGATCAGAGGTCGCTCAGCGAACGGCGGGGATCAGCCGCCAGGACTAGACACGAATGCATGACAACCGTTGCCGAGAACATCGTCGCCACCCTCCGTCAGAACGACGTCGAACGGGTCTACGGTCTCCCCGGGGACTCCCTCAACGGCTTCACCGACGCGCTGCGCAAGGACGGCACGATCCGGTGGGAGCACGTCCGCCACGAGGAGGCGGCCGCGTTCGCCGCCTCCGCCGAGGCCGAGCTGACCGGGAACCTCGCCGTGTGTGCGGGCAGCTGCGGTCCCGGCAACCTGCACCTGATCAACGGCCTCTACGACGCGAACCGCTCCCGCGTGCCGGTCCTCGCGATCGCTGCGCACATCCCCACGGCGGAGATCGGTTCCGGCTACTTCCAGGAGACCCACCCGCAGGACCTCTTCCGCGAGTGCTCGGTCTACGTCGAGTACGTCGCCGACCCGTCCCAGATGCCGCGCCTGCTCGAGATCGCGATGCGCGCCGCGGTCGAGAAGCGCGGCGTCGCCGTGCTCGTCATCCCGGGCGACGTGCTCCTCGCCGAGGCCGTCGCGCCCCGCGTCACGACCATCGAGCGCGCCGAGCCGCGGATCATCCCCGCACAGGCCGAGCTGGAGCGCACCGCGCAGCTGCTCAACGGCGCCGACAAGGTCACCATCCTCGCCGGCGCCGGCGTCGCGGGCGCCCACGACGAGGTCATCGCCCTCGCCGAACGCCTGCAGGCCCCGATCGTGCACGCCCTGCGCGGCAAGGAGCACATCGAGTGGGACAACCCGTACGACGTCGGCATGACCGGGCTCCTCGGCTTCGCCTCCGGGTACCGCGCGATGGAGGACGCCGACGTGGTCCTCATGCTCGGCACCGACTTCCCGTACCAGCAGTTCTTCCCCGCGAAGGCGAAGCACGTGCAGGTCGACGTCCGCGGCGAACAACTCGGCAAGCGGCACCCGGTCGACATCGGCCTGGTGGGCACCGTCAAGGACACGGCGCTCGCCCTCATCCCGCTGCTCGACGGCTCCAAGCCCACGAAGCACCTGCAGGACGCACTGCAGCACTACCGGAAGAACCCGTGCGAAGCTCGACGACCTGGCCGTGCCGGCCGGCAAGCACAAGCCGCTGCACCCGCAGTACGTCGCGCGTGCGCTCGACCGGCTCGCCGACCAGGACGCCGTGTTCATCCCCGACGTCGGCTCCCCCGTCGTGTGGGCGTCGCGGTACCTCACCATGAACGGCGACCGGCGGCTGATCGGGTCGTTCGTGCACGGCACGATGGCGAACGCGGTGCCGCAGGCGATCGGTGCGCAGGCGGCGTTCCCCGACCGGCAGGTCATCGCCATGGCCGGCGACGGCGGCCTCGCGATGCTGCTCGGCGAGCTCATCACGATCGTGCAGAACAAGCTGCCCGTGAAGATCGTCGTGTTCGACAACTCGTCTCTGAACTTCGTCGAGCTCGAGATGAAGGCGGCCGGGTTCGTCACCTACGGCACCGAGCTGCAGAACCCCGACTTCGCGAAGGTCGCCGAGGCGATCGGCATCGCGGGCTTCCGGGTCGACGAGTCCGACCAGCTCGAGGACGCGCTCGCCGCCGCCCTCGCGCACGACGGCCCCGCGCTCGTGTCGGTGAAGGCCGACCGTCAGGAGCTCTCGATGCCGCCGGCGGTGACCCTCGAGCAGGCGAAGGGCTTCACGCTCTACGCGATCCGCACCGTGCTGTCCGGCCGCGGCGACGAGCTGCTCGACCTCGCGTCGACGAACTTCCGCCAGTTCATCTGATCGACGACGAGGGCGGCGCGGATCAGGACTCCGCGCCGCCCTCGGCGACGATGTCCGGCGCCGGGTCGAGCGAGGCGCGGACCACGGCGTCGAGCGCGGTGACGATCCGGTCGAGGTCGAGCGCGGGGCCGTCCCCGGCGATGTCCGGGGTGGCCGGGACGTGCACGAAGCCGGCGCGGAAGCCCTCGCGGTCGGCGAACGACATGAGCTCGTAGAACACCTGGTTGCAGGTGAACGTCCCCGCCGTGTTGGACACCGCAGCGGGGACCCCGGCCGCCCGGACGTCCCGGACGATCCGCTTGATCGGCAGTCCGCTGAACGCCGCCGGGGCGCCGAACGGGTCGATCGGCTCGTCCACCGGCTGCGCGCCCGCGTTGTCCGGGATCCGGGCGTCCATGACGTTGATCGCGACGCGCTCCGGTGTCACCGCGGCCCGTCCGGCAGCGAGCCCGGTCGCGATGACGACGGCGGGACGGTGCTTCGCGATCGCCGCCGCGAGCCGCGACCGTTCCTCGGCGAAGACCACCGGCAGCTGCTCGACGACGAGCGTCGCCGGTCCGTCCCACGTGGCCGCGAGCCGCTGCGCGGCTTCCCACGATGGGTTAACGGCGTCGCCGCCGAACGGTTCGAAAGCGGTCAGCAGGACGGTCGGTCCGGTCGCGTCAGCCACGTCCTCATCGTAGGGACCTGCGGGCCGGGAGGCGCGGTGCGGGCCCGACCCGTCCCTCCCGTCACGGCCGTCACCCCGCTGGCGCGGTGCGCCGGGACCGGCGGGTGGGGCCCACCTCCCGTTCGTCGGATGGTCACCATCCGAGCGGCGCACCGTCCTCCAGGAAGACACCCGTCGGACCGTCCGGGCCCGCGGCGGCCGCCGCGGCGACCGTCGCCGCACTGACCTCGACCGGACGGCCGTGCGGGTTTGGCACACCCCCGAACTCGGTCGCGGTGTACCCGGGCTCGACCGCGACGAAGTGGACCTCCGGCACGGCACGGGCGTACTGCACGGTGAGCATCGACACCGCCGCCTTGCTCGCGCCGTAGACGATCGCCTGGTACTGCGACGCCGGCTTCTCCGGGTCGTGGTTGGCCGCGAACGAACCGAGCGCGCTCGAGATGTTCACGACGATCGGGGCCGCCGAGGACCGCAGCAGCGGCAGCGCGGCCTCGGTGGTCCGGACGACGCTGACGGCGTTCGTGTCGAACACCTCGAGCGCCTCCGGTCCGTCCAGCCCGAGCTTGCCGATGCCGGCGTTGTTGACCAGCACGTCGAGCCCGCCGGCAGCGCCGATGGTCGCGAACGCCGCGGCGGCCGAGGCGTCGTCCGTGACGTCGAGCTGCACGGCACGGACCGCGTTCGGTCCCGTGCTGATCTCGTGGGCCACCGCGTGGCCGGTGTCGAGGTCGCGGGCGCCGATCCACACGGTGTGGCCGGCGGCGGCGAGCTGGCGGGCGGTCTCCTTGCCGAGGCCGCGTGTGGCCCCGGTGACGAATGTCGTTGTCATGGCCCCAGCGTCGCTCCGGCGAGCGCCCACGGGGAGCCGTCCCGCTGTCGTAGGACTGCTGGACCCAGGACAGCGGGCTCGACGCGTCGCAGACTGGAGCCGTGGAACACACCGAGTTCGGCCGCACCCTCCGTCGGCTGCGCGACCACGTCGCGCCGGACACCGTCGGCGTCGTCGCGGGGAGCCGCCGGCGCGCGGCCGGCCTCCGTCGCGAGGAGCTCGCCGCCCTCGCCGGGATCTCGGCCGACTACCTCACCCGGCTCGAACAGGGACGGGCGACCTCGCCGTCCGCCCAGGTGGTCGAGGCGCTGGCACGCTCGCTCCGGGTCGCGGACGCGGAGCGCGAGCTGCTGTTCCGGCTCGCCGGGCACGCCGCCCCGGGCGCCGACGTCGTGCCCTCGCGGATCCCGCCGAGCGTGCAGCGGCTGCTCGACCGGCTGTCGGACACCCCGGTCGCGGTGCTCGACGCCGCCGGCACCATCCTCACCGCGAACGGGCCGTACGACGCGCTGATGGGGCCGGTCGGTGCGCTCCGTGGGCACGAGCGGAACACCGCGTGGCGCCACCTCGTCGGTCCGGGCAGCCGGGCGGTGCACTCGGACGCCGAGCAGCGGGCGTTCGAGGCCTCGGTCGTCGCCGAGCTCCGGCTCACGGTCGCCCGGTACCCGCTCGACCGCGGGCTGCGGCAGCTCGTGCGGGACCTCCGTGCCGCGAGCGAGCGGTTCGTCGAGCTGTGGGACACCGGCGACACCGCACCGCCGCGGAGCTCCGGCCGGCGCAAGGTCGTGGAGCACCCGGCGGTGGGCCGGATCGCCCTCGACTGCGACACCCTGCGGATCGCGACCGATGACCTGACGGTGCTCGCGTACACCGCGGAGCCGGGCAGTGCCGATGCCGAGCGGCTGGCGCTGGCGGTCGTGCTCGGGACGCAGTCGCTCGTCGGGTGACCGACCCGTCCGGGAGTGCCGGCGATCGGTAGGGTGGCGCCATGAAGACGACCGTCCTGGTTGCCGTCCGCCTCGCGCTCGCGGCCGCGTCCGTCGCCGGGGTCGTCACCCAGGTCGTGCTGAGCGTGCGGGTGGACTTCAGCCTCGTGAGCGTCTTCAGCTACTTCACGATCCTCGGCAACCTCTACGCCAGCACCGTGTTCGTGATCGGCGCCGTCCGGCTCCTGCGGGGTGTCCCGTCGTCGCGCGGGTGGGAGGTCGCGCGCGGCGCCGCGGTCGTCTACCTGGCGTTCGTCGGCATCGTGTTCAACACGCTGCTGGCCGGTGCCGACCTCGGCGAGCTCCTGCCGTGGGTGAACATCGTGCACCACATGGTGATCCCGGCGGCCGTCGTGGTCGACTGGTTCGTGGACCGCCCGCGGCACCGGCAGCCGTTCACCATGGTCTGGGCGGCCGCGATCGTGCCCGCCGTCTACACCGCGTACACGCTGGTGCGCGGCGCGGTCGTCGGGTTCTACCCCTACCCGTTCTTCAACCCGGCCCGTGTCGGCGGGTACGGCGGCGTCGCGCTGTACTGCGCGGCGCTGCTCGTCGGCTTCCTGGTGATCGCCGTGCTCGTGCGCGCATCGGGCAACGCCATGGCCCGGCGGACGGCGGTCGTCGGGTCGCGCTGATCGGCACGCCCGACGACCACCCCGACGTCAGTCCTCGACGTCGAAGACCACGACGCGTTCGCTCGCGCCCTGGATGTACGCGGCGACGGGCTGGTGCTCCTCGTGCGGCAGGTACCCGGCGAGCGCCGCGCGGTCCCGGAACCGGACGACGAGCATCCAGTCGAAACCGCCCTCGAGCCCCTCGGTGCTGATGCTCTCGCCTGACCGCACGGACTCGACGCCGTCGATCCGCGGCAGGTGCTCGCGCGCGATGGCATCGGCCTGCGCCGACCGGTCGGCTGCCTCGCCGTCCCAGGCGACGAGGACCACGTGTGTCGTCCCGCTCATCGTGTCCTCCTAGAAGGCCGGGGTGCCACCGGCGATGGTGATCGTCGACCCGGACTGGTAGCTGGACTCGGGGCTGACGAGGTGCACGTACGCGGCAGCGAGTTCGGCGGGCTGACCGGGGCGGCCGAACGGCGACTGCTCGCCGAAGTGCGCCACGGTCTGGGCGTCGTCGGACCCCGGCTGGAGGGGCGTCCACACCGGTCCCGGAGCGACCGAGTTCACGCGGATGCCCTTCGGCGCGAGCTGCTGGGCGACGGCCTCGGTGAAGAGCTTGATCGCGCCCTTGGACACCGCGTAGTCGATCTTGTCCGGGGACGGCGTGCTCGCCTGGATCGACCCGGTGGTGACGATCGTGGATCCCGGCTCGAGGTGCGGAACGGCGGCCTTGGTCAGCCAGAAGAGCGAGTAGATGTTGGTCTTGAAGGTCGAGTCGAAGTGCTCGGTCGTGAGCGTGAGGATGTCGTCGTTGCTGTCCATCCGCCCGGCGACCATGACGAGGGTGTCGAGGCCACCGAACTCGTCGACGGCCTTCTGGACGAGTTCGGTGCAGTACTGCTCGTCGGAGATGTCGCCGGCGAAGAGCACCGCACGACGCCCTTCGCCCTCGAGCAGGTCGCGCACCTGTTCGGCGTCCTCCTGCTCGTCGGGCAGGTAGGAGAGGACGAGGTCGGCGCCCTCGCGGGAGAGTGCGATGGCGGCGGCGCGGCCGATGCCCGAGTCGGCGCCGGTGACGATGCCCCGGAAGCCCTTCAGGCGACCGAGCCCGACGTAGCTCTCCTCGCCGTGGTCGGGCTTCGGGTCCATCTTCCACGCGGCCCCCGGGAGCGACTGCTCCTGTTCCGGGTACGGCGGGGCGGGGTAGAGGGTCTTCGGATCGCGCTTGTCGTACTGGCTCATGCGCTCCACGATGCCCGGCGTCCCCTCCGCAACGGCTCAGGCCCCAGGCACGGCCAGCGCGCGGATGTGTGGGTCGCGAAGTACCTGCAAACCGACCGGGCACGTGCTCCGAATGCACTGTGGGCGTCATGAGCGCCCGGACCGGCGCACCGGCGTTCCGGCCCTCGTTGAGAGAGAGGTCGCATCATGACCAGCAACGCAGCAACGAACCGCACCGCCAATGGCTCCACCTGGACGCAGAAGGGCGCCCTGGTCTTCGGGATCGTCTTCCTCATCGTCGGCATCGCCGGGTTCATCCCCGGACTCACGATGGACATGGGCACGATGTCGGTGGCCGGCCACGGCTCGATGGCACTCCTGCTCGGCACGTTCCAGGTGTCCGTGCTCCACAACATCGTCCACCTGCTGTTCGGCGTCGTCGGGCTCCTCGCGGCCCGCAGCGCTCGCGGCGCCCGGCTCTACCTGCTCGTCGGCGGGATCGTCTACGCGGTCCTGTTCGTCTACGGACTGTTCACCGCCGGCATGGCCGACCCGGCGAACTTCGTGCCGCTCAACAGCGCCGACAACGTGCTGCACCTGGTGCTCGCCGTCGCGATGATCGTGCTCGGCCTGCTGCTCCCCCGCGTCGGCGCCCGTCGGGTCTGACCCGACCGTCGGCGGTCCTCCCGCCGACAGCACCCACGACCGGAGCCGGTCTGGGCCACGCGATCAGGTGGTCCAGGCCGGCTCCTCGTCGTTCCGGGAAGCGGTCGCCTCAGCGCGCGGGCGCGCTCCCGAGCACCAGGTCCCGCACCTGCGCAGCGGCACCGAGCGCCACGGCGTCGGACCCCAGCGACGACAGGGCCAACCGGATCGGCGCCCCGCTCACCGGGGGCTCCAGGGCGATGGCAGCGCTGATGGCCGGCTCGAGCAGGTCCCACGACCGCGCGATCCCGCCGCCGATGACGATGGTCGTCACGTCGAGGATCCCCGCCGTCAGCAGGGCAGCACGCGCCAGCCCCCAGCCGGCGGTCTCGAACACCGCGGCGGCGGCGGGGTCCCCGGCGCGTGCGGCGTCGGCGACCTCGCGGACGGTGACCCGGCGCCCGGTCCGTTCGGCGTAGCGGTCGGCGATGCCGCGCGCCCCGGCGATGGTCTCGAGGTGGCCGACCTGCCCGCAGGTGCACACCGCGTCGCCGAAGCCCGGGACGTGGCCGATCTCGCCCGCCGCACCTCGGGGCCCGGCGAACAGCGAGCCGCCGAGCACGAGCGCACCGCCGACCCCGGTCCCGAGCGTCATGCCGAGCACGTCCGGCTCCCCCGCCACGGCACCGGCGGCGACCTCGCCGAGCAGGAACGCGTTCACGTCGTTGTCGAGCGTCGCGGGGACGCCGAGGGCCGACGTGACCGCGTCCGTCACGCCGTAACCAGCCCAGCCGGTGAACGAGTTGCCCGTCACGAGCACCGTCCCCGTGCTCGCGTCGACGACGCCGGCAGCGCCCACCCCGACACCGGTCACGGAGGCGCCGTGCCGGTCGAGCAGGTCCGTCACGGCACCGAGGGCGGCCGTCACGATCGCGGCGCCACCCGCGTGGGCGGGCGTCGGCAGGTCGATGCGGTCGATCACCTCGAGCGCCGGGGTCGCGAGGACCACCTTCGTGTTCGTCCCGCCGACGTCGACGCCGGCGACGACCTCGCTCACGCGGTCACCGCCCCGAGGGTGGCGAGTCGCTCGACCCGGCGTTGCCGCTGCACCACCGGGTCGGGGACGGGCACGGCGGCGAGCAGCCGTCGGGTGTAGTCGGTGGTCGGGTGCATGAGGGTGGCACCCGTCGTGCCCTGCTCCTCGACGACGCCCTGGCGCATCACGACGACCCGCTCGGCGAACTGCTGCACGACGGCGAGGTCGTGCGAGACGAACAGGCACGCGAACCCGAGGTCGTCCTGCAGCTCGCGGAGGACCTCGAGCACCGTCTCCTGCACGCTGACGTCGAGCGCACTGGTCGGTTCGTCGGCCACGAGCAGCCGCGGGGAGAGCACGAGCGCCCGGGCGAGGGACACGCGCTGCCGCTGCCCACCGGAGAGCTCGCGGGGTGCGCGCGACGCCAGGGTCCGGGGCAGCCGGACGGCGTCGAGGACCTCGTCGATGCGCTTCCGACGGTCGGCGGAGGACATGCCGCGACGGTGCACGGCGAGCGGTTCGGCGATGCACTCGGCGACGGACATCCGGGCGTCGAGCGACGCCACCGGGTCCTGCAGCACGACGCCGATGCCCGACCGGAGCGCTCGGCGGTCGCGACCACGCGCCGTGCGCAGGTCGGAGCCGAACAGGTGCACACTGCCGGACGTCGGCTTGACGAGGCCGAGCGCGACCCGGGCCGCGGTGGACTTGCCGGAACCGGACTCGCCGACCAGGCCGACGGTCTCGCCGGCGTGCACGGCGATGTCGATGCCCTGCAGCGCGTGGACGGCGCGCGCCCCGCGCCCGAACGTCACCGAGACGTCCCGCAGGTCGACCACCGGGGCCGCGCCGCGCCTCCCGTCCGAACCGTCCGACACGTCTGCGACGGACGCGACGGACGCGACTGCCACGCCGGACGCACCGGACGCACCCGACGCGACGGCCGCACCGGCCTCGGCCACGGCCAGCCGCGGCACCGCCGCGAGCAACCGCTTCGTGTACTCGTGCTGCGGCCGGAGCAGGACGTCCTCGACGGAGCCCGTCTCGACGATCGACCCCTGCAACATGACCGCGACCCGGTCCGCGAAGTCCGCGACGACGCCCATGTTGTGGGTGACGAGCAGGACTCCCGTGCCGGTGTCCGCCGCCAGGCGACGCAGCAGCTCGAGGATCTCCGCCTGCACGGTGACGTCGAGGGCCGTCGTCGGCTCGTCGGCGATGAGGAGCTTCGGCGAGTTCGCGATCGCCATCGCGATGACCACGCGCTGCCGCTGGCCGCCGGACAGCTGGAACGGGAACGCCCTGGCGCGCTGCGCGGGCGAGGGGATGCCGACCCGGTCGAGCAGGTCGACGGCCCGTGCCGCGGCGTCCGCTGCCGAGACGTCGCCGTGGTTCCGGATGACCTCGGCGATCTGCGCCCCGACGCGGGTGAGGGGGTCGAGGGCGGTCGCGGGCTCCTGGAAGACCATCGAGACGGTGCTGCCGCGGAGCGACCGCAGGGCGGGCTCGGCGGCGCCGACGATCTCGTGGCCGTCGACGACCGCGCTGCCGGCGGCGGTGGCGTTGCCGGACAGCAGCCCCATCGCGGCGAGGGCGACGGTGGACTTGCCGGAACCGGACTCCCCGACGAGCGCGAGCGTCTCACCGGGTTCGACGTGCAGGGAGACCCCGCGGACGGCGTCGACCGTGCCGGACTCCGTGCTGAAGGAGACCCCGAGGTCGGTGGTGGTCAGGATGGACATCAACGGCCCCTCACGTCGAAGGCGTCCCGGAGCCCGTCGCCCACCGCGTTGAACGCGCAGACGACCAGGATCACGGCGAGACCCGGTGGCACGATGAGCCACCACCGCCCCGAGTAGGCGGCGGTGAGTCCTGCCGAGAGCATGCCACCCCAGTCCGTCGCGGGTGCCTGCACGCCCAGCCCGAGGTAGGAGACGTAGGCGACGAGGAGGATCGCGTCGGCGACCTGGAACGTGGCGGCGACGACGATCGTTGACACCGAGTTCGGCAGCAGGTGGCGGCCGATCGCGCGGGCGTGCGACCCGCCGATCGCGCGGAGGGTCAGCACGTAGTCGCGGTTCTTCAGCGTCAGCGTCTCGGCGCGGATGAGCCGGGAGGGCACGAGCCAGGACACGAAGCCGAGGATCACGATGAGTCCCCACACACCGGGCGTCGTGATCGCCGAGATGACGAGCAGGATGAAGAGCGCCGGGATCGCGATGCCGGCGTCGACCACGCGCATCATCACCGCGTCGACCCAGCCGCCGACGTACCCGGCGATCGAGCCCCAGAGGGTGCCGACGACCGTGGCGAGGACGCCGGCGGCGATGCCCACCATGAGCGACACCTTGCCGCCGAACATCAGCCGGCCGAGCACGTCGTGCCCGACGGCGTCGGTGCCGAGCAGGTGCGCGGTGCCGGGGGCGAGGTTCGCCTGGGAGAGCTGGGTGTGCGTCTGGTCGGTCGGGTACAGGAACGGGCCGACGAAGCAGAACAGCACGATGACGACGATGACGACGAGGCCGATCACCGCGAGGGTGTTGTGGCGGAAGCGGCGGACGGCGAGGCGCCAGCCGGTGGCGGCGACGACGACGGGCGCGCCGGGCGCTTCCGGTGCGATCTGGACGGCGCTCATGCTCGGCCTGCCTTCACTCGGGGGTCGATCAGGGACTGCGCGACGTCGGCGAGCAGTGTGCCCACCACGGTCGCGATCGAGATGACGAGGACGCACCCGAGCAGCGTCGGGTAGTCCGAGGTCTGCGCGGCGTTCCAGAAGAGGAGCCCCATGCCGGGGTAGTTGAACAGCTGCTCCGTGACGAGCGCCCCGCCGAACAGCACCGGCAGGTAGTACCCGAGCATCGCCACCACCGGGGTGAGCGAGTTCCGGAACACGTGCCGACGCAGGATCGCCGCGGTCGAGGCTCCGCCGGCGCGGGCGGTGCGGACGTAGTCCTCCTGCAGGTTCTCGAGCGTCGAGGCCCGCATGTACCGGCTGAAGACGGCGATCATGGCGAGGGCACCGGTGACGACGGGGAGCACGAGCCCGGCCGGGTCCTGGAAGACCTCGGCGAGGGTGTTCCCGCTCGGTGCCTGGGACGGCAGCCAGGGCAGCTGCTGGCTGAAGACGATGATGAGGACGAGCCCGAGGAAGAACGCCGGCGTCGAGTAGAAGACGAAGGCCAGGGCGGTGGCCGCGTAGTCGACCGCGCCGTTGCGCCGGACCGCCTGCCACATGCCGACCGGGATCGCGAGCACGATGCCGAGCACCGCGGACATCCCGGTGAGGACGAGGGTCTTCGGCAGCCGCTCCGTGATGAGCTGCGAGACCGGCTCGTTGAGCGTGTACGACGTGCCGAGGTCGCCGGCGAGGAGGCGGCCGAGGAACCGGAGGTACTGCACGGGCAGCGGCTGGTCGAGCCCCTGCGCCGTGTTGAACGCGGCGATCTGCGCGGGCGTCGCGGAGACGCCGAGCACGCCGCGGGCGGGGCCGCCCGGCAGGGCGTGCAGCAGGCAGAACACGACGATCGTGACGATGAGGATCACCGCGAGCGCCTGCAGGACGCGCCTGGTGAGGTAGATAGCTGTGGTCATGCGGCTTCCGTCGTCTGGATTGGTGCGGTGGGCCCCGGGAGGCGCGGTGCGGGTCGGACCCGCGCCGCGCCTCCAGGGGTGTCAGGTTGTTACTTCGACCACTTCCACTGGGCCGGGTGGAAGTTGGCGAGCGAGTCCTGGTCGAACCCGGTCAGCCCCTGCTTGACGACCGAGATCTGGTAGTCCGGGCTCGGCAGCCAGATCACCGGCAGGTCCTTCGCGACCGCGGCGCTGTAGTCCTGCACGGCGGTGGCGTCGGGCGACGTGGTCGTCGCGTCGATGAGCTTGTCCACGTCGGCGTTGGAGTACGAGCCGAAGTTCGCCGAACCACCGGTCTGGAAGAGCGACTCACCGGTCGGGTAGGCCGGGAAGTACCAGCTGCCCGCGGTGCCGAAGAAGGAGAGGTCCCAGTCGCAGCTGGCCTCGTCGCTCGTGCAGGTCGGGGTCTGCGACAGGACGCTCGACACCGGCGCGGTCTTGATCGTGAAGCCGATGCCGGTCTTCGCGAGCGAGGACTGGATCGCGCTCATCATGTTGTCGGTGACGGTCGAGCCGGACTGCGAGAGGACGTTCATGGTGAACTTCGTGCCCTGCTCCACGCCCTCGCCGCACTGGCTGTCGGACGTACCGGGGTCGGTGCAGACCATCGTGCCGCCCTGCTCCGCCCACCCGTGGGACTCGAGCAGCGCCTTGGCCTTCTTCGTGCTGAACGGGTACGGGTTGTCCTTCTGCGTGCTCGACACGTAGTCGGACTCCTGCGCCTGCGGGATCGGTCCGTAGGTCGAGGTGGCGGTGCCGTTGAAGACGACCTTGGAGAGCGAGGTCTGGTCGATCGACATCTGCACGGCCTGGCGGGCGTACAGCTGCTTGAAGACGGCGCCCATGTCCGGGTTGTTGAAGTTGTACGGCATGTACGTGATCGCCCAGCCGGTCCAGGGCTGCACGTCGTAGCCCTTCGACGTGAAGGACGACTTCTGGTCCATGTCGGTGGCGTTGATGTAGCCGTAGTCGACCTCGCCCGAGCGGACCGCGTTCACCTCGGCGTCCGTCGTGGTGAACGGCAGCAGGTTGACCGTCGTGATCGATGGCTTCTCGCCGCCGTCGTACTTCGTGTTCGCCGTCAGGGTGACCTTGCCCGCCGTGGTGAACGTCTTCACGCCGTAGGGCCCGGAGATGGTCTTCCACAGGTCGTCGCTGGCGTAGTCGGAGATCTTGCCGGCGGCGGCGTTGAGGTACTTCCACACCTGCTTCGCACCGGACGTGGTCTCGTCGGCGTCGGAGACCTTCGCGCTCGCACTCGTCTTGTCCCAGGCGTGCTGCGGCAGCGGGATGATGTGGCTCAGCTGGTTGGCGAGCATCCAGTCCGGGTTGTACGCCTTGTCGAACGTGATCGTGAAGTGCGTGTCGTCGTCGGCCGTGAAGGAGGTCCAGTTGTCCGGCGCCTTGCCCTTCGAGTAGGAGCCCCACTCGTCCTTGTTCGCCTTGATCAGGTTGAACCAGAACTCGACGTCCCGGCTCGTGATCGGCTTGCCGTCGGACCAGTGCCGGTCGCCGAGGGTGACCGTGACGCTCTTCGAGTCGCTCGCGAACGTCGCGTCCGTCGCGACCGAACCGGCCTTGTTCCACGCGATCTTGCCGGTGGAGCCGTCGTAGGCGACGAGCGGCTCGTACAGCGACTGCGCGATCGAGCCGTTGTTCGTGTTGAGGTGCGCTGCGGTGCCGATCGGGAGGATCCAGTTCGGCGTGAAGTTGGCCGGCAGTGCGTAGTTGATCGTGTCGGAGCTGCTGCTGGACGAGGCGTTGCCGCCCCCGGAGCAGCCGGCGAGCAACGCGCTCACGGCGATCGCGGCTCCGGTGAGGAGCGCCCAGCGACGGGGCTTGGTCATGTGTGTCTCCTGGTGCGTGGGAGGTTCGGGGTGTGGAGCACGCGTGCCGAGCGGCACGGGGACAGTCAATGTCCAAAGCCGTTGGAAAAACAAACATCTCCGTGTAAATAGTTCGTTTCTGCCGTTCGGGCGAAAGGGTGGACCGGTCGATCTGCCGGTTAGGCTCGCGGCAGTCGGTGGTCACCCGCCGTGTTCCGCCCGGATTGGAGAAAGTCGTGCCGGACCTCAGCGCCCGCGTCCTGGAGCTCGTCGCGTCCGGGCAGGCCTCCAGTCGGACGGAGATCGCCGCGCTGCTCGGCGCCGCCCCCTCGACCGTGTCCCACGTGGTCGCGCAACTCCTGTCGCACGGGCTGCTCGCCGAGGAGGGCACCGACGTCTCGACCGGCGGCCGCCCCCGCAAGGTGCTCCGCATCGGCGGCGTCGACGAGTACGCGGTCGCCGCGGACGTCGGCGGCGGGCACGCGCGCATCGGCATCGTCCTGCCAGGAGGCGCGCTCGAGTCGGTCGCGAACGTCCCGTTCGCGCTCTCCGACGGCCCGACCGCGGGACTCCAGCGGCTAGCCGCCCTGCTCGAGCGGCTCGCCGACGAGCGCGGTCGTGACGGGCTGCGGGGCGTCGGCCTCAGCCTCCCGGGCCCGGTCGACGTCGAGGCCGGCGTGGTCGACCTGCCGAGCCGGATGCCGGGGTGGAACGGCTTCCCGGTGGCGTCGTGGCTGACCGAGCGGTTCGGGTTGCCGGCGGTCGTCGACAACGACGCGAACTGCATGGCGGCGGGCGAGCAGACCGTGCAGGACCCGGGCCGGCGGCAGACCATCACGATCAAGGCCGGCTCGGCGATCGGGGCCGGGATCGTCATCGACGGTCGGCTGTACCGCGGGGCGACGGGCTCGGCCGGGGACATCACGCACGTCCGGATCGACGCCGCCGGGGACACCCCGTGCTCGTGCGGGAACACCGGGTGCCTCGAGACCGTCGCGTCCGGAGCCGCCCTGGTGCGGATCCTGTCGGACGCCGGGGTCGACGTCTCCTCGACCGCCGACGTGGTCCGCCTGGCCTCGGACGCCCACCCCGAGGCGACCCGGGCCGTGCGGCTCGCTGGCCGGTACCTCGGCGAGGTGCTCGCCGCGAACGTCAACTTCTTCAACCCGGACGCCGTGTACCTCGGCGGCATCCTCTCCACCCTCGACCCGTTCATCGCCGCCGTGCGGAGCCAGCTGTACGAGAGCTGCCACCCGCTCATGACGCAGCACCTCGTCATCGAGCCGGTCTCGCTCGGCGCGGACGCCGGGCTCGTCGGGGCGGGTCAGTTCGCCCTGCAGCGGGGGCTCGCCGCGTCGCTCGAGGAACTGTCCGCGCCCATCCCCCAGTCCACCACCAGGAACAGGAACGTCCGTGTCTGAGCCCGTGTCCACCGCACCCGCCACCCACCGTCCGGTCATCGCGATCGCCGGTCTCGCCATCGAGACCTCGACGTTCACGCCGACGCGCACCCACGCACCGGCGTTCCACCCGGACCGCGGGGACGAGGTCGTGGCCCGCTACGACTTCCTCGGGCCACTGTCGGCGCACGCCGACTTCCGCGGGGCGCTCATCGGGCACGCGCTGCCGGGCGG
Organism: Curtobacterium sp. SORGH_AS_0776; assembly: GCF_031453355.1. Classification (NCBI taxonomy): domain Bacteria; kingdom Bacillati; phylum Actinomycetota; class Actinomycetes; order Micrococcales; family Microbacteriaceae; genus Curtobacterium; species Curtobacterium sp. SORGH_AS_0776. The sequence goes on along the minus strand of NZ_JAVIYU010000001.1, from coordinate 979,676 downwards.
GATCGTGGACCGTGACTCGTACGAGTCGCTCGCGGCGGAGATCGTCTCGCGGCTGGCGGCGATCGTCGAGGCCGAGCACGTCGACGGGCTCTGGTACGACATCCACGGCGCGATGGTGGTCGAGGGCCTGGACGACGCCGAGTCCGACCTGCTCGGCCGCATCCGCACGGTGATCGGTCCCGACGTCATCGTGTCGGCGTCGATGGACCTGCACGGCAACGTCACGGCGGAGCTCGCGCACCAGGTGGACCTCGTCACCTGCTACCGGATGGCCCCGCACGAGGACGCCCTCGAGACGAAGGAGCGCGCCGTCCGGAACCTGGTCGACGTGCTGACCACCCGACCGGTCGGGCAGCAGCGCCCGCTGAAGGCCTGGGTGCCGATCCCCGTGCTCCTGCCCGGCGAGCAGACCTCGACGCGCCTCGAGCCCGCGGCGTCGCTGTACGCGCAGGTGCCGCTCGTCGAGCAGACCGAGGGCGTGCTCGACGCGGCGATCTGGGTCGGCTACGCCTGGGCGGACCAGCCCCGCGACCGCGCGGTCACCGTGGTCACGGGTTGGGACGCCGACGCCGTCGCCGCGGGTGCCGAACGACTCGCGCGGGCCTTCTGGGACGTGCGTGAGGACTTCGTGTTCGTCGCACCGACCGGCACGTTCGACGAGTGCCTCGCCGCTGCGCTCGCGCCGGGCGCCGCGAGGCCGTTCTTCGTGTCCGACTCCGGCGACAACCCGACCGCCGGCGGCTCGGGCGACATGACGTGGGGGCTCACGCAGGTGCTGGCGAACCCGGCCTTCGCGGAGCCCGACGGCCCGACGGTGATCTACGCGAGCGTCCCCGGCCCCGCGGCCGTCGCGGCGGCGGTGGAGGCCGGCGTCGGTGCGACGGTCACCGTGACGGCGGGGGCGTCGGTCGACGCCGTCCACGCCGGGCCGATCACGATGACCGGCCGCGTGCACGCGATCAAGCACGGCGACCGCGACGCCGAGACCGAGGTGGTGCTGCAGGTCGGCAGTGTGTTCGCGATCCTGACGACGCTCCGCAAGCCGTACCACCACGAACACGACTTCACCGACCTCGACCTCGCCCCGCGGGACGCCGACGTGGTGATCGTGAAGATCGGGTACCTCGAGCCGGAGCTCTTCGACATGGCTGCCGACTGGATGCTCGCGCTGACGCCGGGCGGGGTCGACCAGGACCTCGAGCGGCTCGGACACCACAGGATCGTCCGGCCGATGTTCCCCTACGATCGAGTGTTCCCGTCGGCGCCGGACCTCGGCGCCCGGATCATCCCGCCGTCGAACGAACCGCTCGGAGCCATCGCGTGACCACCGCCGCCCCCGTCGCCCTCGAGATCGCCGTCACCGCACCCGCCGGCGCGATCGTCGCACGGGACGGCGGCGCCGACCGTGTCGAGCTCTGCGTCGGGCTCGAGCTCGGTGGTCTCACGCCGTCCCAGGCACTCGTCGAGACGACCCACGAGACTGGCATCCCCGCGCACGCCCTCGTCCGCTGTCGTCCCGGCGGCTTCGTGCACACCCCCGACGAGGTCGAGCTCATGGTGCGGGAGGTCCGCACGGTCCTGCGCTCCGGGGCAGCGGGCGTCGTGGTCGGTGCCCTGCGTCCGGACGGCACGCTCGACGAGGACGCCCTCCGGCGCTTCGTCGACGCCGCACGCTCGGTCAGCGCGACCGCCGAGGTCACCCTGCACCGGGCGATCGACCACGCGGCCGACCCCGTCGCCGCCGCGGCCACCCTCGCCGACCTCGGGTTCACCCGGGTGCTGACCTCGGGGGCCGCGCCCACCGCGGTGGCCGGTGCCGCGACCATCACGCGCATGGTCGACGCCGCCGGGCCCGTGCAGGTCATGGCGGGCGCCGGTGTCACCCCGGCCGACGTCCCCGCCCTGGTCGCGACGGGGGCCGCCGCCGTGCACCTCTCGGCGAAGCGGCCCGCCGCCGACAGCGCCCACGCGGGCGTGCCGATGGGCGGCGCGGACGACGGTTCGGCGCACTTGGTCACCGACGCCGAGGTGGTCGCCGCCGCGCGCCGGGCCCTCGACGCCTGACCCGACCCGTCACGCGGGAATGGACCGCGCGGGCGCGTGCTTGACGCCCGCATGACCTCGTCAGCAACGCGCCATGGGTGGCTCAGCGTCGCATCCGTCGCACTCGGATCGTTCGTCCTCGTCCTGTCCGAGTTCCTCCCGATCGGCCTGCTGCCGGCCATCGCCGCCGACCTCGACGTCGGTGTCGGCACCGCGGGGCTCATGGTCGTCGCGACCGGCCTCGTCGGAGCGGTCGCCGCGCCGGTCGTCACCGTGTGGACATCGGCGCTCGATCGCCGGGTCGTCCTCGTCGGCCTGACGGTGCTGCTCGTCGCCGCGGACGCGCTCGCAGCGGTGGCGCCCTCGTTCTGGGTGCTGCTCGTGGCCCGGATGCTGCTCGGCGTCGGCATCGGCGGGTTCTGGGCGATCGGCGCCGGGATCGCCGGACGCCTCGTGCGCCCCGAGTCCGTGATCCGCGCCACGTCCCTCATCACCGCCGGCGTCTCGGTCGCGACCGTCGTCAGCCTGCCCCTCGGCGCACTCGTGTCGTCCCTCGCCACGTGGCGGCTGGCGTTCGTGATCGGCGGCGTGCTCGGGCTCGTCGCGCTCGGTCTGCAGCTCGCGATGCTCCCGCGGATCCCCGCCCAGCAGCGCGTCCGGTTCGGCACGCTCGGGTCGCTGCTCGGTGTGCGCAGGGCCCGGGTCGGCCTGATCGGTGCCGCGTTCCTCTTCACCGCGCAGTTCGCCGCCTACACCTACATCGCGCCGTACCTGCAGGACCTCGTCGGGGTCGGTGCGGACACCGTGACGATCGCGCTGCTGGTCTTCGGCATCGCGGGCATCGTCGGGAACTTCGTCGCCGGGTTCACGCTCGGCCGGAGCGTCCTCGGCACGATCGGCTCCGCGAAGTTCGTCCTCGCCGGCGCAGTCGTCCTGCTCCCGCTGCTCGCACACTCGGTCGTCGGGGTGTTCGTCCTGCTGGTCGTGTGGGGCCTCGTGTGGGGAGCACTGCCGCTCGGCATGCAGACCTGGATGTCCACGTCGTCGCCCGCGGGGTCGGAGACCGGGCTCGCACTGTTCGTGACGACGATCCAGCTGGCGATCGCGGCCGGGTCGGTGCTCGGCGGCGCCGCGGTGTCGTCGTTCGGGTTGGCCGTCGACTTCTGGCTCGCCGGCGGGGTCGCGGTCGTCGGGGCGATCGTGCTCGTGACGCTGGGTGCGCGCCGCTCGAGTGCTGCCCCGGCGCAGGTCGCCGCTCCCGCGGTCCCCGCTCCGGCAGGTGCCGCCGCTCCGGCGGAGACGACCGCGACCGGTTCCGTTGCCGTCGCCTGCCCCTGACGGTCCCGACGGACGGCGCCGCCACGGTCAGCCGAGCCGGACGACCCGGTCCGCTCCGGCGATGACCGTCGGGTCGTGCGTGGCGTGCACGACCACGACCCCGGACGCTGCCTCGTCGGCGAGCGCGCGGACCACGAGCCGACCCGACTCGGCGTCCACCCCGGCCGTGGGCTCGTCGACGAGGAGCACCCCCGCCCGCTGCGCGAGTCCGAGCGCGACGAGGGTCCGCTGACGCTGCCCACCGGACAGCTCGTCGAGCGGCCGGTCCGACAGGGACGCGATCCCCATCCGGTCGAGCTGCTCGTCGACCACGTCGCGGTCGGCACGCGCGAGCGGTCGCCACCACGGACGGCCGGACCACCGGCCCATGCGGACCGCGGCACGGACGGTGAGCGGGAGCGCGCTCGGCGGGACCGACTGGGTCACGTAGGCGACGCCGACGGAGGTGCGGCGCGTCACCGCCCCGGCATCCGGCGTCACGACCCCGGCGAGCGCGTCGAGCAGCGTCGACTTGCCGGAGCCGTTCGGCCCCGTCAGCGCGGTGACCGCACCGGCGGGGAAGGTCGCATCGACCCCGTCCAGGACGGTCCGGTCGCCGCGTCGCACGACGAGTCCGGCGACGTGGAGGGTGGAGGCGGCGGTCGTCGTGGGCACCTGAGGACACTATCAGTATCGATAGTCATTTTCATGTAGCGTCTCCGACCGTGACCTGGCTGACCGATCCCCTCTCCGTCGACTTCATGGTCCGCGCCCTCGTGGGCGGCGGACTGGCGGCGGTGCTCTGCGCGGTCGTCGGCACGTGGGTGCTCGTCCGCGGCATGGCCTTCCTCGGCGAAGCGCTGTCGCACGGCATGCTCCCCGGCGTCGCGATCGCCTCGCTGACCGGGTTCCCCGTCACGCTGGGCGCCGCCGCCAGCGCCACGGTGATGGTGCTCGGGGTCGGCGCACTCCGCCGTCGGGCCCGGCTCTCGTACGACACGTCGATCGGGCTCCTGTTCGTCGGCATGCTCGCTCTCGGGGTGATCATCGTCTCCTCCTCGAGGTCCTTCGCGACCGACGTCACCGCGATCCTGTTCGGTGACGTCCTCGCCGTCACCCGTGCGGACCTCACCGGCCTGACGATGGCCGTCGCGGTGGCGCTCGGGACCGCGGTGTTCTTCCACCGTCCGTTCACGGCAGCGGCGTTCGACGTCCGGAAGGCCGCGACCCTCGGCCTCCGCCCACGGGCCGCCGAGATCGTGCTGGTCGGGCTCGTCACGCTCGCGGTCGTCGCCTCGTACCGGGCGGTGGGCACGCTGCTCGTCGTCGGACTGCTCCTCGCCCCGGCAGCCGCCGCCCGTGCGTGGACCCGGCACGTCGGCTCGACGATGGTGCTCGCCGCCGGGATCGGCATCGCGGCCATCCTCGTCGGGCTGCTCGTCTCGTGGCACCTCGGCACCGCCGCGGGAGCGAGCATCGCCGCCGTCGCCGTCGCCGGGGTCGGCCTCTCGCGCACGGCCGCGTCGCTCAGCACCCGGGTCCGGGACCGGACCCCCGGGACGGAACCACCGACCGCACTACCAGCACCTCGAGAGGCAGCATGACCCACTCCACCCGGCGCGCTCCCACGCGCACCCTGCTCACGACGAGCCTCGTCGTCGGACTCACCGTCGCGACGGCGGGCTGCTCGTCGGGCACGGACCCCGGCGACCCCAGCGCGACCGCCCGGCCACACGGCTTCGTCGAGGGGGCGAGCGAATCCCGGGAACCGCAGCTGCGCCTCCTGGCCGTCTCCGGGACGGGCGAGACCGCACTGCACGACCTGCTCAGCAGCGAGTCGACCGCGCTCGACGACGTCGACGTGCCGACGCACTCCGCCACCGACGGCCGGTTCCTCGTGACGAGCTCCGACAGCCGCACCACGATCGTGGACGGTGGCGCCTGGACGGTCGACCACGGCGACCACACCCACTACTACGCGGCGGAGCCGCGGGTCGTCGGCACGCTGGCGGGGGGCGGTCCGGTCGAGGTGCACTCCTCCGAGACGACCACGACGATCACCTGGCCGGAGCGGGACGAGGCGGTCGTGCTCGACCGGGCCGCGCTCGGCCAGGGGACCGTCGAGGAACGGACCCGGATCGATGCACGGGTCCTGCTCCCCGGCGGAGACCGCCTCGTCGCCGCGACCGACGACGTCGTCCGGGTGCTCGACGCCGACGGCTCGCCGACCGGCACCGACGCGGCGTGCACCGACCCGGCCGGAGGCATCGTCACCCGGGCCGGCTCGGTCGTCGGCTGTTCCGACGGCGCGGTGGTCGTGGACGACGACGGCGCGACGGCGGTGCCGTTACCCGACGGCGCCGAACGGCCGACCTCGTTCGCCGCCCGCGCCGGACGACCGACGGTCGCGGGGCTGGCCGGTGACGCCGGCTTCTGGCTGCTCGACAGCCGCGAACACTCGTGGCGCCTGGTGCCGACCGAGCGCCCGCTCCGCGCCGTCGCCGCGGTCGACGACGCCGACGAGCACGTGGTCGGCGTCGACGACACCGGGCGGGTGGTGGTGCACACGCTCGCCACCGGAGCGATCGTCGCGACCGACCCACTCGTCGCCGGCGACGCCCCGCCCCTGCTGCAGCTCGACGCGAACCGCGCCTACCTGGCCGACCGCGGGACGGGGACCGTGCACGAGATCGACTTCGCCGACGGCGCGCGGGTCGCCCGGGCCATCGACCTCGGCGTGGCCCCGGTCGCGTTCGCGGAGGTCGGACTGTGACGCGGGCACGCACACGGGCCGTCGTCGTCACGGTCCTCGCCGTCGTGGGTGTCGCGTTCGGCGCGAGCGGGTGCACCGCTGCTCCCGGGCAGGACCGGCCACTCGTCGCCGTCACCACGAACATCCTCGGCGACGTCGTCTCGGAGGTCGTCGGCGACGCGGCCGAGGTGATGGTGCTCATGCCCGCCGGGGCGGACCCGCACTCGTTCGAGGTCTCCGCGCAGGAGGCCGCGCGACTCCGCACCGCCGACCTCGTGGTGGAGAACGGGCTGGGCCTCGAGGAGGGCGTGGCCCGGCACGTCCGGGCCGCGGCCGACGACGGCGTCCCGGTCTTCACAGCCGGCGACGCGATCGACGCCCTGGAGTGGACGACCGAGGACGACAGCGGCCCGGACCCGCACCTCTGGACCGACCCCGCACGGATGGTCGACGTCGTCGAGGCACTCGACGACGACCTCCGCGACGTGGGCGTCCGGGCGACGGGCACCGCGGACTACCTCGACGCCCTGCACGTGCTCGACGGGGAGATGGAGCAGGCCTTCGGCGCGCTCGAACCCGGGCAGCGCGCCCTGGTGACGAACCACCACGTGTTCGGGTACCTCGCCGACCGGTACGACTTCCGGGTGGTGGGAGCCGTCATCCCGAGCGGGACGACGCTCGCCTCGCCCAGCGCGGCTGACCTGCGGGACCTCGCCGAGGCGATCGAGGGCGCGGGCGTCCCGACCGTCTTCGCCGATGCGTCCCAGCCCGCACGCCTGGCGCAGGTGCTGGCCGACGAGGTCGACGTCCACGTCGAGATCCGCTCCCTCGCCACCGAGTCGCTCACGGCCGACGGACCCGCGTCCACCTACCTCGGGATGATGCGGTCGAACACCGAGGCGATCGTCGACGGACTGTCGGTTCGTAATTGAGAATGAGAATCAGTACAGTAACAATTATGACGACCAGATCACTCCGCAGCGCGGCCCTTCCCGTCGCCCTGCTCAGCGCGGCCGCCCTTGCCCTCACCGGCTGCGCCGCCGACACCTCCCCCTCCGAGCCGACGAGCACCGCGACCGCGCGCGCCGACGGCACCCGGATCACGCTCACGTACGACGGCGGCCTCCTCGTGCTCGACGACGACCTGCGCGTCCTGACCGACGACGCCGTCGACGGGTTCACCCGCGTCAACCCGGCAGGTGACGGACGGCACGTCCTCGTCACGGTGCCGAGCGGCTTCCGGGTGCTCGACACCGCGGCCGATCCGGCCCTCACCGACGCGGTCTTCCCCGCCGACACCGGGGGCCACGCGGTCGTCCACGGCGACCGGACGGCGCTCTTCGCGGACGGCACCGGCCAGGTGACGACGTTCGACAACACCGAACTCGACGGCGCCGAACTGCCCGACACCGAGACGACCGAGTCCGAGGCCGCGCACCACGGCGTCGCGATCGTGCTGGAGGACGGCACGCTGCTCACCACCATCGGTGACGAGGAGTCCCGCAGCGGGGTCCGTGCGCTGGATGCGGACGGGAAGGAGACCACCCGCTCCGAGGAGTGCCCGAACGTGCACGGCGAGGGCGCGGTCCAGGGCGACGTCGCGGTCTTCGGGTGCGCCGACGGGGCACTCGTGTACGACGACGGCGCGTTCACGAAGCTCGACGCCCCGACCGAGTACGGCCGGACCGGCAACCTGTTCACGACCGACACGTCCTCGATCGCGCTCGGCGACTACAACGACGACCCGGACAGCGAGGGGTACCTCCTCCACCAGATCGCCCTGATCGACGCGGCATCCGGTTCCTACCGGGTCGCCGACGTGCCGGAGGGCGTCGGCTACACGTTCCGGGACCTCGCTCGTGGCCCCGAGGACGAGGCCGTCGTCCTCGGGGACGACGGCGCGCTGCACACCTTCGACACGACGTCCGGTGAGCTGCTCGGCTCCTTCCCGGTGATCGACGCGTGGGAGGGACCGGCCGAGTGGCAGGACGCTCACCCGGCGCTGAAGGTCGCCGGCGACGTCGCGTACGTCACCGACCCTGCCGAGCGGCGGGTCCACGCGGTCGACCTCACGACCGGCGAGACCATCGCCTCGAGCGACGTGCTGCCCGGCGTGCCCAACGAGATGGCGATCGCGTAACGACACGGACCCGACGGACGGACAGGCGGACGGGAGGGACGGTGCCGGCTGGCACCGCGCCTCCCGTCCGTCGGCGTCTCAGCGACCGGCCGCCGCGTGGTTCGCGACCTGGGTCGCCGACAGGACGGAGCCGTAGACCGCCGCGTACCGCATCGACCCCGTGAAGGCGAAGTTCGACGGCTGCCCGGGCCACCCGGACACGGTGTCGTACCCGACCCGGAAGTACCCGGTGAAGTTCTCCGGCGTCGTGAAGGCCGCGTTCGACGCGACGAGGGCACCGTCCGCGTAGAGCCGCATGCCGGTGCCGGCGGACATCGTCGCCACCACGTGGTGCCACGCGCCGTCCGTGTACGCCTTCGGGGACGTCACCACCTGGGTCGTCCCGTTGTAGGTGCCGAAGACGAGCTGCCCGGCGGTGTTGAGGTAGACCTGGCGGTCGTGCTGCCCGGATGCGGCGACCTGGTTGCTGCCGAACCCGACGAGCATGCCGCCGGCGACCGTCGTGCGGAACCAGACCTCCTCGCTGAAGGTGGTCGGGTTCGCGTACGACCGGGGCGTCGAGACGAAGCTCGTCGAACCGTTCAGCGCGTACGAGCTCCCGGCGTCACGCGGGCAGGCGTTCGGGCTCGGCGTGGTCGCCGTCATCGAGCCCTGGTAGGTGCCGTTCAGGCCCTTGCCCGACCAGTCCGTGGCGGTCGTCGAACCGGAGGCCTCGCCGAGACGGTAGGCGAAGAGGGCGGTCGAGGTGTCGGCACCGACCGCTGCGGCGCAGGTGAAGTAGGGCGCGGTCGCGGCGCTGTTGCCGGTGTTCGCGACCACGGCGCTGAAGGCGGACCGCGTCGGTGCGAACGCGTTGGCGAGGCCGACGACGGCGACGGCGAGGACCAGGGCGAGGGCGACGACGCGACCGTCACGGAGGCGGCGGAGTCTCACGAGGGACGCACCGCCTCGACCCGACCGACAGCCAGGCAGAGCACGAGCGGGACGAGGCAGGCGACGACGAGGAGTCCCCACCCGACCGGCCCGAGGTCGATGTTCGAGGTGAGCTGGTAGTGCCCGTTCCTCGTGAGCTCGCGGATGACCATGTGCCCGACCTGCCCGTCGACGAGGTGGACGCTCTCGGCACCACGGGCCTCGACCCGGACCGGGAACATGCCGGAGGACACGATGGTGGCCTCGACGCCTCCGCGGGTGGCCGAGTTCGTGATGGTCGTGACGTTGACGAACGGCTTGAGGATGAAGGCCGCGTACGACAGCGTGAGTGCACCGCCGGCGATGCGGAGGCAGGTGCGGGTGACCCGGTCGGTGAACACGCTCGTGAGCGTCCAGATCACCAACGTGCCGATGAGCAGGAGCGGCGCCGCCCGGAACAGCCACCCGAGGTTCGGGACGAGGAGCACCGGGGAACCGATGACGTTCTCCTGCGTGAGCGTCCACGGGTCGGTCGCGCCGTTGATGTCACCGCGGGTGTGCAGTCCGGCGGCATCGACGTCGATGATGCGGTGGGTGTAGACGACGCCCGGGTTGGCCGCGGTCTCGAAGGAGACGATGTCGCCGACGCGCAGGGTGGCGACGTCCACGGGCAGGTCGAGGACGAGCGTGCCGACCGGCGCGGCCTCGCCCATCGACGGCGTCTCGACGACGAACCACCGCCCGCCGGCGGACAGGAACAGCAGGGCGGCGGTGAGGAGGACGGCGGCGACCGCGGCGACCGTCCAGGCGAGGACCGTCTCGAAGCGGGTGGCGGTGTGGCCGCCGAGGAGCGGACGGTCGAGCGTGCCGCTGAGCGGGATGGCGGCGGTCTGGCTCATCTGCGGCTCCGGTCGTGTGCGGCTGGGAGGGGCGGGGGCGGGACGGGGTGGGGTGATGGGTGGCGACGCTCGACCGGAGGGGGGTCGGTCGAGCGTCGCCGGTCGGGGTGGCTAGGCCGTGAAGGTCCAGGTCATCGGCACGGAGGCGGCGAGGCCCTGGTAGGTGTTGCCGGCCGAGGAGTCGAGCGTGACGGCGAAGCTGAACGGCACGGATGCACCGGCGGCGGGTGCGGCGGGCATCGTGAACGCCGACGCGGCCGCGCCCTTGAAGCTGGCGAGCGTGCCGCTGAACACCGTGGTCGAGCCGGAGGAGATGACGAGGTTCATCTTCGCGCAGAGGTCGGTCGCGGTGCCGTTCACCGACCCGTTGGCCGACTGGGTGCACGTGGCACCCGGGGTCAAGGTGAACGTCGAGGCGTTCGCGGTGCCGGTGTTCTTGATCGAGATCGCGGTCGTGACGGTGTTGCCGGGCGTCATCGTGGTGCTGCCGCCGAACTTGTTGATCGTCGAGCACGTGGCGGAGTTCGTCGAGACCGAGCCGCCGTCGGTGCTCGTGCACGTGACGGTGCCGCCCGCGTTCTGCTCCTGCATCGTGAGCGTGCCGCTGGCTGCGGTGTTGCTGCTGTTGGTGATGCTCGCGGCGAACCCGGAGAGGGTGCCGGTGAGCGAGAGGGAGAGCAGCACGGCGGCGAAGATGCCCGCGAGGAGTGCGACGGGGGCGAATCGGATCCGCTTCAGGGCGGAGCTGCGGAGCTTGTCGGACACGGGAACCTCTTCGGTCGGGCGTTCAGGGAAGTGGAGGAGCAATCGGCTCGGGCTCGTTTGCTTCGATCATCAAGATAGTCAGTCATTCATCAAATTGACCACTCGTATACTGACCCCAGTGCGAGGGACGCCAACGCACCCGACCCGAAGCGAGGAACCCGTGACCCCTGCGCCGCCGACCGACCCGACCGACGCGGCCGACCTCATCGCGGCGTTCGACGCGGTCGTGCGCGCGAACGCGAGCCTCGTCGGACAGCTCAGCGCGCGGGCCGGCGTGCACGAGAACGCCCTGCGCGCCCTGGTGCTCGTGAGCGACACCGGCTACTCCACCCCCACCGAGGTGGCCGGGTACCTCGGGCTGACCTCGGGCGCCGTGACGAACATGATCGACCGCATGACGGCCGCCGACCTGCTCGAGCGCGCTCCGAACCCCAACGACCGGCGCGGATCGCTGCTGCGGCTCCTGCCGGAGGGCGAGCGGGTCGTGCGGGAACACCGCCAGCGGTACGCCGAGGTGCTCGCCGAGGTCGACCGGACGCACGGCGGAGCACTGCTCGGCGTGCTCGCGGACCTGGCGACCGGGCTCTACCAGCGAGCCGGAGACGTGCTGGGCTGATCACCCGGCGAACCCCGGCACGCCCGGACACCCGCGGCGCTCAGCGCCAGGTCCGCGCCACGACCCACCCCGTGCCGTCCGGCGCGACGTCGACGACCACCACGTCGTCGCCGTCGTCGGCACTCACCTGGAACCGCCAGCCCACCGTGTGCTCCGGCGCGTGCGTCACCGCCGACGGCAGGTACTCCGCCGTCGCCGTCAGACGCGTCGGGGTGTCGGAGACCCGCCACCGCCGTTCGCGCCAGACCATCCGGACCGGCACACCGCGGTCCCACCACAGCGTGGCGACCTCCTGCGTGAGCATCATCTCGCCCTCCTCGTTCGAACGTGTGTTCGAATGGTAGACGACCCGACCGACGTCCGCGCGGCGTACTGTCCGGTGCATGCCCGCTCTCATCGACACGTTCACCATGTCCAACGGCCTGCACATCCCGAAGATCGGGTTCGGTACCTGGCAGATCCCGTCCGGCGCCGACGCCTACGACGCCACCAAGGCCGCGCTCGACGCCGGCTACCGCCACATCGACACCGCACTGGCGTACGGCAACGAGGCCAGCGTCGGCGAGGCGGTCCGCGACAGCGGCATCCCGCGCGACGAGCTCTTCATCACCACGAAGCTCCCGGCCGAGGTCAAGACCGCGTCCGGCGCGCGCGAGGCCTTCGACGAGTCCAGCCGCAACCTCGGCCTCGGTCACGTGGACCTGTACCTCGTGCACGCCCCGTGGCCCTGGAGCGACATGGGGTCGGACCACCGGGACGGCAACGTCGAGGTGTGGAAGGTCCTCGAGGAGGTCTACGACGCCGGCCGGACGAAGAGCATCGGCGTCTCGAACTTCGCCGTCGCCGACCTCGAGGACCTGCTCGGCCGCACCGACGTCGTCCCGCACGCCAACCAGATCCGCTGGTTCATCGGCAACACGCAGGACGAGACGACGACCTTCGACCGCGAGCACGACATCCTCACCGAGGGGTACTCCCCGCTCGCCACCGGTGGGCTCCTCGACAACGAGCAGATCGCCGAGATCGCGGCGAAGTACGACAAGAGCGTCGCCCAGGTCGCGATCCGCTACCTGCTCGAGAAGGACGTCCTGCCGCTGCCGAAGTCGACCACGCCGTCGCGCATCGCCGCGAACGCCGACGTGGACTTCGTGCTGTCGGCCGAGGACGTCGCGACGCTCGACGCGCTCGAGGACACCACCGCCTGAGGCATCAGCGAACCCAGGGCCCCCACCCCGGGTCGTGACCGGGCCAGACCTCGACGCCGGGCAGCCCGGTGAGGTCGGCCAGCCGGTCGACGGACCGCTGGGCGTCGGGTTCGTCACCGGCCACACCGACCCACCCGCACGGCGTCCGCTCGGTCAGGTTCCGCTCGAGGTCGGCCGCGTCGCACGCGAGCACCACCGAGCGGTCCGGCAGGTCGATCCGGACCGACTGGTGGCCCGGGGTGTGCCCGCGGGTGTCGAGCACGGTGAGCCCCGGGGCCAGGTCGGCATCCCCGTCGACCAGCAGCACGGCGACGTCGGCGGCGAGCACGTCGTCGACCACGACGGTCTCCCGCCGCCCGATCCCACTCCGCAGCCAGTCCCACTCGCGGCGCTGCAGTACGACGGGTGTCCCCGGTGCGACGAGCCGGAGACCACCGGTGTGGTCGAGGTGCACGTGCGAGATGACGCACGCCGCCAGCGTCTCCCACGCGAGTCCGGCGACGGCGACGCCCTCGGCCAGTGCGTCACCCGGTGGCACGACGGCGGTGTAGCTCTCGTGGTCGTAGTGGGCGGCGCGCTGCTCGGGATCCCGGACGCGGCCGAGGTCGAAGCCGCCGTCGACGAGCACCCAGCCCTCGTCGAACACCACCGCGACGGCCGTCACCGGCTCGAGGAGGAACCGGGCCGGGTCGCCCCCGCGCAACGAGATCGACTCGGGGATGGGCTCCCACCCGAGCACGAGGGGGACGAGCCGACGCGGACGCCCCGAGATCGCGATCTCGTCCGGCTCCAGGTCGCGGACCGATCGGACCATGCTTGCTCCTCGCCTCGCATTGGATACAATTCAGTAGAAACCGAATCCATTGTGCCGTAGTTCCGGGAGGAACCCATGACCGACGCGATCGACATCAACATCCCGATCCACACCGAGATGCTGCACTGGGGGCGTCGGCCGACCTTCGAGATGGTCGAGGAGATCGCGGACGGGTACCCCTCGGACGTCTCCCGGTGGCTGATCGGCGCCCACACCGGCACGCACGTCGATGCCCCGTCCCACTTCGTCCCGGGGGCGACCACGGTCGACGAGATCGCGATGGACAGTGTGGTCGGGCCGGTCCGCGTCCTCGATCTGCGCCACGTCGCCGAGGAGATCACGGCCGAGGACCTGGCCGCCGCCGGAGCCGCCGGAGCCGAACGCGTGCTCTTCCGCACACGGAACTCCACCGACGCGCTGACACGGAACGTGCGCTCCGAGACGTGGGTCGGCCTCGGACCCACCGGAGCCGCGTGGCTCGTCGAGCACGGGGTGCGGTTCGCGGGCATCGACTACATGACGATGGAAGCACCGGCCCACACGGAGGCGTGGCCGACGCACGTCGCACTGTGCGGGGCGGGCGTCGTGATCCTCGAGAACGCCGACCTGTCCGCCGTCGAGCCGGGCGACTACCTCATGGTCTGCCAGCCGGTGCCGTTCGCCGGACGCGAGGCAGCACCGGCCCCGACCGTCCTGCTCCCCCTCGTCGCGGCGGTCGGCTCGTGAGTGCCCCGGCGGTGCACGTCGTCCTGGTCCACGGTGCCGGCGGGTCGCCGTCGGCGTGGTCCTCCGTCGCACCGCTCCTGCGCGCCCGCGGGATCGCGTACACGCTCGCCGACAACGCCATGACGTCGCTCCGGGACGACGCGGCATCGGTGCGTGCACTGGTCGACGCGGTCGACGGTCCGGTGCTGCTCGTCGGGCACTCGTACGGCGGCGCGGTCATCACGAACGCCGGCACGCACGAGCGGGTCGTCGGTCTCGTCTACGTCGCGGCGTTCGCCCCCGACACCGGTGAGTCGGTCTCCGCGATCGTCGAACGGTACGAGCCCGCACTCGTGTCGCGCTACACGCACCGGGGCCCGGACGGCGAGTGGATCACCCGGGACGACGAGGAGTCCCGCGCGGCGCTCGCCTGGGACGTGCCCGACGACGTCCTGCGCGCCGCGCGGTACGAGCGCCGCGTGACCGCGGACGCCGCGTTCCAGCAGCCGACCGGCGAGCCCGCGTGGGCGACCCGGCCGAGCTGGTACCTGGTGGCGACGAGCGACCGGCACCTGTTGCCGGAGATCCAGCGCGACTTCGTCACGCGCATGGACGCCGACGCCGACGAGGTCGACACCAGCCACGCCGTGGCCCACGCGGCTCCGGAGCGGGTCGTCGCGGTCATCGAGCGCGCCGTCGCCGCGGTCGCCTGAACGGCGGGTGGTGACCACGGTCAGGAGGCCGTGGTCACCAGGCCGTCGAGGTCCTTCACCACGCGTCCGGACTGCAGGACCGCGCGCACGCTGGCAGCGTCGGCGAGCGCACCGACGTCGGTCAGCGGGTCGACGCGCGTGACGACCAGATCGCCCTCCTTGCCGGGCTCGACGGAGCCGAGCCGCGCCTCCAGTCCGAGGAGGCGCGCCCCCTGGAGGGTGCCGGCCGTGACGGCGGCGAGCGGGGAGAGTCCGACCTGCACGAGTCGTGCGAGCTCCGCGAGGTTCCGGCCGTGCGGGTGGACACCGGCGTCGGTACCGAGCGCGACGGGGACCCCGGCCGCGAGGGCGCGGCGGACACTGTCGAGCCCGCGCTCGTGGAGCGCGGCGCGGTGGCGGAGTCGCTCCTCGGAGGCGGTGGCCGGGTCGAGTTCGCGGAGCAGCGTGCTGAGGGTGGGGACCAGCACCGTCCCACGCTCGACCATGAGGGCGATGGTCTCGTCGCTGAGGGCGTACCCGTGCTCGATGCTCGACGCCCCACCGAGCACGGCCGCGCGGGCCGCGGCGTCGGTCAGGGCGTGCGCCGTGACCGGGCGTCCGCCGCGTTCGCGGACGAGCCGGACGACCAGACGGACCTGCTCCTCGGTGATGCCGACGTCGTCGGGGTCGTCGGTGGGTGACCCGACCCCGCCGGAGGTGGAGACCTTGATCGCGTCGGCACCCGTGCGGAGCAGCGCGCGGACGGTGCGGACGATGTCGTCGTCGGTGTCGACCACCCCGGGCTCGGGCATCCCCGACCGGACCGCCCACGCCGGGAGCGAGCCGTTCGGTCGGACGGGATCGGCGTGCCCACCGGTGGGCGAGAGCATCGCGATCGCGAGGTGCAGCCGCGGACCGGTCACGGTGCCGCGCGCGACGGCGTTCCGGTAGCCGGGGGTGAGGCCGTCGAGGTCGCGCGCCGTGGTGACGCCCGCGTCCAGCGTGGAGCGGAGCACCTCGGCGACCTCGAGCACGTCCTCCTCGGGGAACCGGCCCCGCTGCTCCTCCGGGGCGGTCGGCACCATGCTGAGGTGCACGTGCGTGTCGACGAAGCCGGGCAGCAGCCAGGTGCCCGTGAGGTCGGCGACGGGGATCCCGGCTGCCGGGGGACGTCGTGGGCCGGCGTACGTGACGACGCCGTCGCGCAGCTCGACCTCGGCGTCGGCGCGCGGCGGTGCGCCGGTGCCGTCGACGAGGGTCGCTCCGACCAGTCGGAGCACACCGGGGGCGTGCGGGGTCGTCGGGAGTCGTGCCGCCACTGACGGGCCCTTCCGTGTCGGTCAGCCGGTCAGGCTGAAGCGGGCGGAGCCGGGGTCCGCGTCGAGCAGCCGGCGCGTGTACCAGTGCTGCGGGTCGGCGTAGATCTGCTCCACGGGGCCGGACTCGACCACCTCGCCCTGGTAGAGGACCACGACCTCGTCGCTGACGCGCTGCACGACGGCGAGGTTGTGCGAGATGAACACCATCGTCAGGCCGAGCGACTCCTTGATGTCGGCGAGCAGTTCGAGGATCTGGACCTGCACCGACACGTCGAGCGCCGAGGTGATCTCGTCGGCGATGACGAGGTGCGGGTCGATGACGAGCCCACGGGCGATCGCGATCCGCTGCCGCTGCCCACCGGAGAACTCGTGCGGGTACCGGTGCATCATGTCCGGTGAGAGGCCGACGCGCTCGAGCCAGCCGCCGATGCGCTCCTCGTGGGTCGCCACGCGCGGGCGGATCGGGTCGATCGCTTCGGCGAGTGTCTGCGCCACGGTGCGTCGCGGGGACAGCGACGAGTACGGGTCCTGCGGGATCATCTGGATGCGGCGCCGGGCGGCGTGCAGGGCGGACCGGTGTGCCGAGCCGAGGTCGACGCCGTCGACCGTCACGCTCCCGGCCGCCGGCTTCACCGTGCCCACGAGCACCTTGGCGAGCGTGGACTTGCCGGAGCCGGACTCGCCGACGATGCCCACGGTGCGGCCGCGCTCGAGACGGAGGTCGACCCCGTGCAGGACGGTCGTCGAACCGAACGCCACGTCGAGCGCGCGGACGTCGATCATCGGGTCGGTGTCGGTCACGCGTGCGCCTCCGTCTGCTCCGAGGGGACCGTCACGACCGGCGTGGCCGCGAGCAGCTGCTTCGTGTAGGGGTGCTCGACCGTGTCCGGGGACAGGCCGGCCACGTCGTCGATGCGTTCGACGATCGTGCCGTTCCGCATCACGAGCACGCGGTCGCACAGCGCGCGGACGACGCCGAGGTCGTGCGAGATGAAGAGCACGGCGGTGCCGGACTCCTCGTTCATGCGCTTCAGCACGGTGAGCACCTCGCGCTGCACGGTCACGTCGAGTGCCGTGGTCGGCTCGTCGGCGATGAGCAGGTCCGGTTTCGTGCTCATCGCGGACGCGATCATCGCGCGCTGCTTCATCCCGCCGGACAGCTGGTGCGGGTACTGCCGCAGGCGGCCTTCGGGGTCGGTCAGCTTGACGGCCCGGAACCCCTGGGTGAGCAGGCGCATCGCGTCGCGGCGGCTGTGGCGCAGGCGCATCCGGAGCACGTCGGAGAGCTGGATGCCGAGGACCATCGCCGGGTTCAGGGCGGTTCCGGGGTCCTGGTAGACCAGGCCGATCCGCGCCGCGAGTTCGCGGTCCGGCACGCGGCCGAGCAGGTCGGTCCCGCCGAGCTCGAGCCGGCGGGCGGACGCCTCGAGCCCCTCGCCGAGGAGCTTGGCGACGACGGAGGCGGTGAGGGACTTGCCCGAACCGGACTCGCCGACGATCCCGAGCACCTCGCCGCGACGGATCGTGAACGAGACGTCGTCCACGAGGGGGCGTCCGCTCGCGCCGTGCAGCACGGTGATGCCGTCGGCGACCAGGACCGCGTCCTCCTCGACGGCGAGCGTCGGGGCCCCTGACGCACGGGTCGTCCGGGCGCGGGTCGTGTTCGAGCGGGGGTTCGCGGCCGCGGCGAGGCCGTCGCCGACGAGCAGGGCGGCGAGCGACGCGAAGGTCAGGGCGACCGCGGGGCCGACGATGACGACGGGGTTCACCACGATGCGGTCGAGGCCGTCGTTGAGCAGGGTGCCCCAGTCGAACGCGGGGGTCTGCGCGCCGAGGCCGATGAAGGACAGGCCGGAGATCTCGACGAGTGCACCGGAGAACGCGCCGGCGATGAGGATGAGCGTCGGTTCGGCCATGTTCGGCAGCACGTGCCGGACGGCGACCCGGTGCGCAGGGACGCCCATCAGCCGGGCCGTCGTGACGTACTCGCTGGTGGAGATCTTCGCGGCGAGGTTCGCGGTCAGTCGGGCGAACCCGGCGATGTTCGCGACGGCGATGGCGACCACCACCTGGACCATGCCCTGCCCGAGGATCGCGGCCACGATGATCGCGACGAGCATCGTCGGGTAGCTGACGGCGAACTCGATGGCACGGAGGCCGAACTCGCGGAGCCGACGCGGCGCGAGCCACACGCCGATGCCGAGCGCGATGCCGACGACGGCCGACAGCGCGGTGGCCGCGAGCGCCATGAGCACGGTCGCGCGGGTGGCGACGAGCGTGCGGGCGAGCATGTCGCGGCCGAGGGTGTCCGTGCCGAGCGGGTGCGCGGCGGTCGACCCGAGTCCCGCGGTGCCGCCGATCCCCGTCGCCTGCGCACCGAGCACGAACGGAGCGACGACGGCGACGACGAGGATCAGGGCGAACATCGCGAGTCCGACGACGAGGCCCGCGTTCCAGGCGAAGGCACGGGGTCGCGCGGGCCGATCGACGGTGGCGGCTCGGACTGCGGTGATGGTGTCAGCCACGCTTCTCTCCGAGGGTGCGCGGGTCGATGAGACCCAGGATGATGTCGATGACGAGGGTGATCACGAGGGAGATCAGGCCGATCACGAAGACCGCGGCGCGGATCACCGGGTAGTCCTTGTCGACCGCGATCGCCTGGACGATCACGCCGCCGAGCCCGGGCCAGGCGAACACCGCCTCGGTGATGAGTGCGGAGCCGAGCAGGGCGGTCAGGATGATGCCGGAGAGCGTCAGAGCCGTGGTGAGCAGGTTCGGCAGCATGTGCTTCGCGTAGATCGACAGCGCCGGGAGCCGCCAGCCGCGCGCGGTGCGCATGTAGTCCTGTTCGAGGATGACCGCGGTCTCCCGACGGACGATGCGGGCGACGGAGCAGGTGCCGCCGACGGTGAGCGAGGCGATGGGCAGCACGGCGGCGGCCCCGAAGTCGTACGCCGGCGAGTACGCCGGCGGGAGCACGTGCAGCAGGACCGCGAAGACGACGACGAACCCGGTGGCGAGCACGTAGGTCGGGATCGAGGAGATGAGTCCGGTGACCGCGGTGAACGTCACGTCGAGCCAGCGGTGGCGGTCGCCGCGGGTCAGCACGCCGACGGTCATCCCGAGCGCGAGCCCGAGGACGAGCAGGAGCAGGACGGCCACGATCGTGATGGTGAGCGTGTACGGCACCGCGGTCATGACGATGTCCATGGCGGGTGCGCGGTACTTGTACGAGTCCCCGAAGTCGCCCTGCACGACCCCGGCGACGTAGTGCCAGAGCTGGACCGGGAGCGGCTGGTCGAGGCCGAGCTGGTGCCGGACGAGCTCGACCTGCGCGAGGGACGCCGTGGGGCCGGCGATGGCCGTGGCCGGGTCGCCGGGGATGAGCTGCACGATGAGGAACGTCACGAGGACGAGCAGCGCGAGGTTGACGACGAGGCCGACCGCGCGGCGGAGCAGGAACCGGCGCCAGGCGCCCCCGAGGCCGGCGGCTCGGGGAGCCGTGGCGGCGGGGGCGCCCTGCGGGTCCGGGGTGCCCGGACCGGGCACGGGGGGATGGTCGACGGTGGTGGTGCTCATCGCGGGTCCTCCAGGTGCTCCGGTCCGGGCGGTGGTGGGGTGGTGCTGGGTGGTGTCGCGTCAGTCGGTCACGAGACGATCCGCATGGCGGACGGGTCCCAGTAGCCCGAGAAGACGTGCGTCTCGAAGCCCTTGCGGGCGACGTAGCGGTGCGTGTCGGTGATGAGCGGGGTCATGTCGACGCGCTCGAGGATCGACTTCTGCGCCGTGGCGAAGTCCGCGCACTGCTGGTCCTCGTCGGTCGTCGCCATCGCGGCCTCGTAGG
Source organism: Curtobacterium sp. SORGH_AS_0776 (assembly GCF_031453355.1). Taxonomy (NCBI): domain Bacteria; kingdom Bacillati; phylum Actinomycetota; class Actinomycetes; order Micrococcales; family Microbacteriaceae; genus Curtobacterium; species Curtobacterium sp. SORGH_AS_0776. The sequence continues at coordinate 959,653 of NZ_JAVIYU010000001.1, read as the reverse complement.
CCTTGAGTCCCTCGGGGTTGTCGCTCGAGGACACGTTGGTGCCGCCCTCGGGGTAGGTCGGGCCGAGGTACCGGGCGATGGAGAGGTTGATCAGGCCGACCTGGGCGTCCTCGGCCGCGACCGCGACGTCCCAGGTGTCCGGCTTCGTGCGCATCTGCGTCGTCCAGTCGGCGGGGTCCGGCGCGGAGACCTTCACGGTCGCCCCGGCGTTCCGCAGCGACTCCGCGAGGAAGTCCGCCGCGGGGTCCCAGTTCGACATGATGAGCAGGCGGATGGTCTTGCCCGTGAGCTCCTTCGCCGCTGCCTTCGGGTCGTACGACTGCACCATGGAGGAGCCGTCGACGGCGCACCGGTAGCTCGCGGCGTTGACGGTGGTCTGGGCGACCCCGAGCCCGTCGAGACCGGCGTTGTTGAAGCCCTTGGTGTCGATCGCCTGGGCGACCGCCGCACGCAGTGCCTGGTCGCCGGCGAACACCGAGCCGGAGCCCTCGGCCTCGTTGAAGACGAGGTTGTACGCCGAGCTGGCGAACTTCACGGTCGAGTAGTCGCCGCCGGTGAAGCGCTCGGCGTTCGAGTCGTAGAAGCGCGCGACGTCGACGCCACCGGACTGCAGCAGGTTCGCGCTCGTGTTCGAGTCGCCCTGCACGGTCATGTTGATCGTCTTGGCGGGCTTGCCGGTGACGGTCTTCCAGTCCGGCCAGGCGTCGTAGTCCGAACGGAGGGAGTACTGCACGCTCTTGCCCGCGGAGGACTTGGTCAGGGTGTACGGCCCCGACCACGCGCCCTTCACGGTTCCGGCGGCGAGTCCCTTCGGGTCGGCGATGCCGGCCGGGCAGATGACGCCGGTCCCCGGACGGGTGAGCCCGCCGAGCAACTGCGAGTACGGCGAACTGAGGGAGATCGTGAGCGTGCCGGCGGAGTCGTCGGGCGTGAAGGTCGGTTCACCGGAGCCGAAGGCCTGGTTCTTCCACGTCTGCGCACCGGAGTCGTCGAGGCCCACGAGGTACTCGAAGGACTTCGCGACGACGCTCGGTGTGATCTCGGTGCCGTCGGAGCACGTCGCCCCGTCCCGGATGGTGAACTCGTACTTCGAGGCCGACTCGGCGTCCCACTTGGTCGCGAGGCCACCGATGTACCCGCCGTCGTCGCCCTCGCCCTGTCGGAGCAGGGTGTCGAAGCCGAGCCGGGCGACTTCGACGTCCGAGCTGGCCGAGGCCTTCGCCGGGTCGAACGTCGCCGGGGCGTACCAGAGCTCCGCGTTGATCGTGCTGGTCGTCGAGCCGCTGCTGCCGCCGTCGGCGGAGCCGGACGTGCTGCACGCGCTCAGGGAGAGCCCGACGGCGGTCGCCACCGCGACGCCGACGAGGATGCGCTTCCTCACCATGGTGCTGTCCTCCAATGGGATTCGGGGTGATGCCAGGGAGTCAGTCCCAGGGTCGGGTCCAACTTGGATCCAATCTAGGACAATCCGCATCCAACTATGTTTCGTGTGGATTACATCTGATCCGCGCTGAAGACGGTCCGCCCTCCCACGACCGTCCGTTGCACACGTGCTCGGGCGAACTCGTCGGCGGTGCAGTCGCCCGGGTCGACGTCGAGGAGCACCCAGTCGGCCAGGGCTCCGGCGCGCAGGACACCGCGCCGATCGTCCGCGAAGGCGGCGTGCGCCGCACCTCGGGTGTAGGCCGCGACGGCTTCGAGCACCGAGGTGGCCTGGTGCGGGCCGAGGGGCTCGTCGATCCCGCGCATCCGACGGGCAGCGGCCACCGGGACGACCTCGCGCGGGTCGAACGGGAAGTACGGTGCGTCCGAGCCCATCGCGACGACCGCCCCGGCGTCGAGCCACGTGCGCATCGGGTTCACCTCGTCCACCCGGTCACCGAGCCGTCGGCGGAGGCCGGCCGCGTTCTTCCAGGCGATCGAGGGCTGCAGCGACGCGACCACGCCCAGGCGAGCTGCCCGTGCCGCGCTCGCCGGGCTCGGTTCGAGGTAGGCGTGGATGAGCTGGCACCGCAGGGGTGCGACGGGTCGGCCGGTGCGCCCCTCGGCCGTCTCGAGGCCGTCGAGGACCTCGGCGACCGCTCGACTGCCGACCGCGTGGACGCCGAGCCCCCACCCCGCTTCGACGCACCAGGTGGCGAGCCGAGCGAATTCCTCGGCCGAGATGCGCTGCACGCCGTGGTCGCCCCCCGCCCACGGACGCTCGAGCAGGGCCTGACCCTTCATGCCCTCGCCGTCGTAGTAGACCTTGATCGGGCCGAGCCGCAGCATGTCGTCGCCGTCCCCGGTGACGCCGTCGATCGAGCCGAGGACGGCGAGCGCCGCGTCGACGTCGGGAACGGCGGGCGTTCCGAGTTCCGGGTAGGGCATCGCGACGACGCGCATGGTGAGCAGCCCACGACGGTGCGCCTCGCGGTACCCGGCGAGCTCGGGGAGCGTGACCGCGGGGTCGACGACCCCGGTGAACCCCATGGCATGGAGGAGCGGTTGGACCCGACGGATCGCGGCGAGCCGGTCCTCGATCGTGGGTGGAGCGTCACCGAGCCAGTCCGGGGCGTCCGGGTCCGCATCGCCGTCGGCGAGCATCACGGCCGAGAACGCCTCGGCGTCCGCCTCGTCGTCGAGCAGCTGCAGCGCCTTGAGACCGGCCCGTTGTGCGTGAGCGTGCGCGTCGGTGAACCCCGGCAGCACCGTGCCCTCGACGTGGTCCTCCGCGACGGCGCCGATCGCCGCCGCGGCAGCCGCCAACACCTCGGCCAGGGTCCCGACCGCACGGATCCGATCACCGTCGACGAGCATCGCCTCGGCCGTCGGCACGGCGGGGTCCATGGTCCGGATGTGCCCGACGACGACCCGGGCAGTGCCGGACGGTGTGCCGTGCCGATCAGGCACGCGCCGGCTCCCGCTCGTCGAGCCACGACCGCACGTCGTCCGCGGTCACGAGCGCGTCACGTTGCAGGTACGCGATCGCCTCGAGCGCCGCGTCGTGCGCACGCTCGCTCGACCCGGCGACGCAGTCGGTGAGCACCCGCACCGCGTAGTCGTGCTGGTGGGCGTCGGCCGCGGTGTAGTGGATGCACACGTCGGTGAGACCACCGACGAGCAGCACGGTGCCGGCGCGGTAGGCCTTGAGCACGATCTCGAGCTCCGTCCCGAAGAACGCCGAGTACCGACGCTTGCGGATGACGAACTCCTCCGGTCGGGGGTCGATCCACGAGGCGAGCTCCGTCTGCTCGTCACCCTCGATGCAGTGCGGGCCCTCGGCCCCGTCGAGTTCGCGGCCGATGTCGACGAGGTCCGGCTTGTGGACCTCCTGGATGAAGACGACCGGCACCCCGGCGGACCGGCAGTGCTCGATGAGGTCGCGGACGCGGGGCGCGCGTTCCGCGCGACCGCTCATGACGGGGATGCCTGGTGTGGGCATCGTCGAAGCGGCTCCGCCCTGGATGTCGACGACGATCAGGACGGGGTTGCCGGAGACGGCGAGCATGCGGTGGTTCCTTCCACGACGGATCGTGCACTCGGGTGGGGACCGGTGCGCGCCGTCGCCGCCAGTCTCCGACGGCTTCCGACACCGCACGGGTCGTGGGTGTTACAGCGGCGTTAAACCTCAGGTGTCGCGGAGTTCGACGTCGCTCGCGGAGTCCGACACGCTCCGTGCCGCTCGGCGCCGTCGGAACGGCAGCAGTTCCGCGACGCCGACCGGGCCGAACCCGTCGCCGACCGCGACCCACACCCGCGCGTCCGGGGCGTGGTCGCCGAGCAGCTCGGCGCAGACCCCGCACGGCTCGATGAGGTGCAGCGTCCCGCTCGGTCGACGCAGGACGCCGACGACGGACTCGACCGCAGCGCCGGCGACGACCGCTGCGCTCAGGGCCGCGGACTCCGCGCACACGGAGGCCCTGCCCGCCGACGCCTCGACGTGCAGACCCGTGACGACGGTGCCGTCCACCAGGCGGAGTGCCGCGGCGACCTCGTGGACGCCGGCGCGGTACCGGCGCTCGAGCACGTCGGTCGCGACGGCGAGCAGCGAACGGTCGGCCGCGTCCATGCCGGGAGGCGGCCCGTCCAGGACCGGACGGTCCGACGACGCCGGTGCGCGCCCGTCGCTCACGACCAGCCCAGGATCCGCGCCATGTTGCCGCCCTCGACGAGCGCCCGGTCGGCCTCGTCCGGGATCGCCTTCGCGATCTTCATGCGTTCGAGGTCGAAGTCGCTGCCCGGCCACTCGGACCCGAGCAGGATCTTCTCCGCGCCCAGCCGGGCGTAGGCGCGCTTGACGTCGGACATCAGCGTCGCCGAGGTCTCGAGGTAGACGTGCGGGTTCCGCTCGGCGACGATGATCGCCTCGGGCACGTTCCACACCGCGCCCATGTGGGCGATGATCGTCGGCACCGTCGGGAAGCCCTTTGCGATCTCCTCGATCGCGAACGGCGCACAGAACGCGTCGTCGAGGGCGTTGATGAGCACGGGCAGTCCCAGCTCAGCACACACCTCGAACAGCGGGTCGAGCAGGCCGTGGTCCGCCACGTGGTACCCGTGCAGACTCGGGTGCAGCTTCAGGCCGACCAGTCCGCCGTCGGCGAAGTGACGGATCTCGTCGGTCGCGTTCTCCCACTGCGGCATCACCTGCCCGAAGCCGAACAGCCGGTCCGGGTGCGCGGCGACGAGGTCCATCAGGAAGTCGTTCTCGATCCCCTGGGCGAGCGAGCACACCATCGCGCGGTCGACACCGGCTGCGTCCATGCGGTCGAGGATCCGGTTCGCGTCGAACGGCGTGTACGCGGGCGGCTCCTCGCCCGGTCGGACGCCACTGAGGTAGTCGCTGCGGCCACGGCGGTCCTGCGTGGTGTTGTAGGCGTCGATGATCATCGTGGGCGTCTCCTCGTCGGCTGCTCGCGGGGACGATCCGCCCCACATGTCATCCGATACTGCCAGAATTGGATCCAATTTGGTAGCGCCTGGTCGGTCCAGGAGGCGCGGCCCGCCTTGTCCGCGTCCGTCACGGGACCGGGTGGCTCAGTGGACGGCGGCCATCGCCCCCATCGCGAGCACCCCGACGAGCGACGCGATCCGGCGCACCGACTCCACGCGAGCGGCGCGGCGCCGTCCGACGCCCCACGCGACGGCGCCGACGTGCACCGCGACCGCGACCGCGATCGGCAGCAGCAGTGCCCCACCGTGGTGGTGGCCGCCGGCGTCATCGGCGTGCACGGTGCCCAGGAGCACGAACACCGCGCCGAGCAGCATGCCGAGCGCGTGCAGGTGGTCTCCCTGCGGGCGGCTCGGGCGGCGGACGCGGTCGACCAGCGCGGTCACCATCGCGCAGCCGCCGAGCACGACCGCCCAGAACGGCGCCGGCACGAGGCCCAGGGCCGGCAGGTGGACGTCCGCCATCGCGGCGAGCATCACGACCTCGCCGACGAGCGCCGACCACCCCACGCGCCGGTGCCCGGCGGCGCCCAGCACGAGGGCCACGAGCGACCCACTGAGGGTCACGGCGATCAGCACGGTCATGATTGGATCCAATCATGGGTGAGTCGGATCCGGCAACGGGATCCAACACCTGGCAGGATTGGATCCGCAGCGGGGGCTCGCTGCGATGACGCACCGAGGAGACCACTTCCGTGACCACCACCGACGGCAACGCACTCGTCGACGACCTCGCCGCCCGGATCCGCGCGAAGATCATGTCCGGCGAGATCCCGATCGGCGCCCCGCTGCGCCAGGCCGACCTCGCGGCACAGTTCGGGATCAGCCGCACCCCGGTACGCGAGGCCCTGCGGCAGCTGCAGACCGGCGGGCTCATCGAGGTCGTGCCGAACCGCGGCGCCATCGTGCGCGTGCCCGTGCCGTGGGAGGTCCGCGAGGCCTACGAGGTCCGCGCCGAGCTCGAGTCCCTCGCCGCCCGTCGCGCCGTCGACCGCCTCGACGACGCCACCATCACGCAGCTGCGGTCGGTGAACCAGGCGATGTACGAGCGCTCGCTCGCCGCGGCCGAGGGGGAGCAGCCGAAGCAGCGCGAGGGCGTCGACAACGACCAGTTCCACGGGCTCATCTACCAGGCGTCCGGCAACACCCGACTGACCCGCATGCTCGTCGAGATCAACGACGCGTTCCCGCGCAACGTCTCGGCACTCGTGCTGCGCGAGAACTCCCGGCACCGCGAGGAGAACTTCCGCGAGCACGAGGAACTCATCGAGGCCTTCGTCGCCGGTGACCACGAGCGTGCGGCCGGGCTCATGCGCGACCACGTGCTCCGGGCCGGCGAGCACCTCGCCCACTGGTACGAGCGCCGCTCGTCCACCGTCTTCACCGGCTGAGTCGAGCACCCGGCCGAGCCCGAGAGGCGGGGTCGACCCGCGCCTCCCGGCCTCCCGCCTCGTCTACCGGGTCGGAGCCCGCCGGATCCAGCCGGTGGCCTCCTCGATCGCGCGCGTCACCGCGAGCAGCTGCGCCTCGCGGCCGTACCGCCCGACGACCTGCACGCCCACCGGCAGCCCCTCCGGCGTGAACCCGGCGGAGGTCACCACGACGGGGTGCGCGGTCAGCGTGAGCCGGTTCGCGAGCATCTGCCACGTGAAGTAGCGCTCGAAGCGGTGCCCGTCGACCTCGTCGACCCACTCGACGTCGGCGGGCGGCGCGACGACCGGTGTCGCCGGCAGGACCAGCACGTCGTACCGGTCGAGGACCGCGGCCGTGTCCCGGTACAGGCGCGTCCGCCGCTCGTACGCGTCGGCCAGCTGCGTCGCGGTCGTGGCGCGCCCCTGTTCGACGTTGCGGACGTAGTCCGGTCGGAACCCCTTCGCTCCGGCGTAGACGGCGTGCCGACCGCCGAGGAAGAACTCGAACGTCTCGATGGTCTCCCAGGCCTCGTCGGCGCCGGCGAAGTCGGGCTCGGACGCCTCGACCACCGCCCCGAGGCCCGTGAGCTGCTCGGCGAACGCACGGTGCACGGCTCGGACCGACGGGTCGATCGGCAGGCCGCCGGCGTCGTCGCTCCACGCGACCCGGAGTCCGTCGACCTCGACCGGACGCACCGGGTGCCGGGTCATCGCGGACATCGGCCAGACCGACTGCTCGACCGCCAGGGCGTCCATGAATCGCGCTGCGTCCGCCGAGTCGCGCGCCATCGGCCCGGTGACCCCGTGCGGCGTCCAGGCGTTGCCGGTCCGGCCGCTCGGCACACGACCGGGGCTCGGCCGGACACCGACGACGTTGCAGAACGCGGCCGGGTAGCGCAGGCTCCCGCCGCTGTCGGAGCCGTCGGCGATCGGCAGCATCCGTCCGGCCAGGGCCGCCGCGGCCCCACCGCTCGATCCACCGGCGTGCCGCGAGGTGTCCCAGGGGTTCACGGTCGTGCCGAACACCGGGTTGAAGGTGAGGACGCCCTGCCCCATCTCCGGCGTGTTCGTCTTCCCGATGATGATCGCGCCGGCATCGCGCAGGAGCGTCGCGAGGACGCTGTCGTGCTCGGCCGGACGCGCGTCGGCGAAGGCCGCCGAACCGTTCGTGGTCGGCAGGCCGGCGACGTCCATCAGGTCCTTCACCGCGGTGGGCAGACCGTGCAGGAGCGGGAGGGGTTCGCCGGCGGCGCGGGCCTCGGCGGTGCGGCGGTCGGCGGCCTCCGCGGCGGCGAGCGAGACCGAGTCTGGCTGCTGGGAGACGACTGCCCGGAGGCGCGGGTTACGCTCCTCGATCCGGTCCAGGTGGGCGCGCATCACCTCCACCGCCGACACCTCGCGGGTGGCGACGGCGTCGGCCAGGCGGACGGCGGACCAGTCGGCGAGGTGCTCCGGGGTGTGCTCGGGCGCGGGCATCAGCGGCCGCCCTCGTGGTCGTGCTGCTGCTCGGCGTGGACGTGCCCGTCGTGTGCCGAGTGCACGTCGTGGTCGTGCCCGGCGTGGTCGTGGCCGGCCCCCGGCGCGCAGTGGTCGGTCGCCGACGGCGGGACGTCGAGCGAGGGGTTCCGGTCGAAGAAGCCGTCCGGTTCGAGCCGGAAGCCGATCCGGTCGACGGGCATGATCGGCCACTGCTCGGGCCGCGGGAAGTGGTGCACGCCGAGGACGGGCCACAGCACGAGCCGCTCGTTCTCGAGCGACCGGTCCGCCTGCTGCCAGACGTGCACCCCGTCGTCACCGAGCTCGCCCTGGTTCGGGTACTCGCCGGCGATGAAGCGCTCCTCGGGGTCGAACGCGCTCGCCCACAGGTGCTTCGCGACGAACGGCGCCTTGCGCTCCACGATGCTGCCGGGCCGGACGTGCAGCTGGGCCGTGTTCTGGACGGCCAGTCGGTAGGCCGTGCTCTCGCCGTACCGGTTCTGCGCCGACTCGCTCTCGATGCGCCAGTGCAGCGCGCGCGCCGGGTCGGTCATCCGGGCGCCGTCGGCCTCGGAACCGATCGGCGTCTCGACCGCGATGCAGGCGTTGCCGTAGGGGTTCAGGGCCTCGTCGGGCTCGGGCTCGGCGTGCACTTCGACCAACCGGTTCAACGGCCCGTCGACGGCGGTGTCGAGGCGGACGGCGAAGTAGTGCTGGTGGGTCGGTGCCTGGACGTTCGGCGCCACCATCCGGCCGTACCGCGGCGTCTCCCCGTCGGCGATGCCGGACACCGACATGATCCCGGTGAGCTTCACCTCGAGCTCGATCGAGCCGTCCTGGTAGAGCGACCAGTAGAAGCCGTAGTCGTAGTTCGCCACGGTCGCGAAGCTCGAGATCACGAGTCGACGGCTGCGCCGGACCTCGGCACTGCCGGTGCGGGTGTTGACGTGCTTCCAGAGGATCGAGTCGTCCTCCTCGTGCAGGCAGATGCCGTTGACGATGGTCTGCGGCTCGCCGTGGCCGTCCAGGAAGTCGACGTCGAAGTACCGGATCTCCCCGAGGCAGTCGCAGCCGAGCTCGAGGCTCGCCGTGAGCGGGCCGGCGCCGTACTCGCCCCAGTCGAAGAAGTTCTTCCGGTACGCGGTCGGGTCGCTGTCCAGGTACGGCACGTACATCTCGTTGACGGCCGCGCGGTGCAGCACCGGTCGCTCGACGTCGCCGTCGCGGTAGGACAGGTCGTGCAGCACGAGCCCCTCGCGGTGCGAGAAGCCGACTCGGAACGTCCAGTTCTGCCAGCGGACCTCGTGTCCGTCGATCGTGAAGCCGGGACCGTCCGGCTGGACGATGTCGAGCGCCGACACCTCGCGGTCCGGCCCCCAGGTGCCGGAGGTGTAGACGCCGGTCTCGCTCGCCATCGGGACGACGCCGTGGTCCTCGATGCGGATGACCTCGAGCGTGTCCAGGTCGAGGATCGGGACGAGCCCCGCGACCGGCCGGGCGTAGCCGTTGTCCTCGGGGAACTCGCGGTACCAGACGGTGCCCCAACTGAGACGGCGGTCGGCGAGGTCCTCCGGGACGAAGCCGGTGATCGACTCCGGGTCGACCCAGACGAGCGAGGTGTCGGTGATGCCGCGCTTGGCCAGCGCCTCGATGATGAGCGGCGACTTCCGAGCGGCCTGCGCGATGAGCCGGGCCTCGTCGCTCGAGACACCCGGGCGGCGGTGGTCGACGTCGGTCCACAGCTCGACGATCGCCGGCGAGTCCGGGCCCGCGGTCCAGCCGCGCACCTCCCAGGCGGCGTGGGCGTCCGGGTCCATCACGACCATGCGGACCGGCCGGGCACCGCCGGCCACGGTCCCCCGGGCCTTCTCCTCGTCGAGGGCGATCCCCCAGAAGCGCGGTCGTGCACCGATCCGACCGGAACCGCGGACCGCGGCGACGAAGGAGGCGATCTCGGCGGAGGTGAGCGGATCGAGGACGTGGGCGGTGCTGCTCATGGGCTTCCTTCTCGGGTGGATCGGGGATCAGTTGGCGTGCAGGACGACGGCGCGACCGTCCGCGCGGGGATCGCTCGCGGCGTCGAGGTGGCCGTCGGCGTGCAGTCGGACGGTCTGGACGTGCCCGGCCTCGTCGACCGGGCCGGCGGTCCGTGCGACGGGCAGGCCGAGCACTCCCGCGGCGGCGATCGCGTCGTCGGTCCCCGGTTCGGCGACGAGCGTCATCTCCTCGTGGCCGAGATCGCGCGCACCGACCACGAAGCGCGGGCGGCCGAGCACGGCCACGGGGTCGCTGTCGGCGTCGACGAGGTCGCTGGCGACCTGGGCGAGGATCCACGGCTGGGCGCTGCCGCCCTGGCACCCGAGGGCGACGACGAGACCGTCGGTCTCGGCGATGACCGGCAGCAGTGTGTGCGGCGGGCGCAGACCGGGACCGACGTGGCCCGGGTGCGCGGGGTCCGTGCTGAAGGCGGAGCCGCGGTTGTGCAGGACGACCCCGGTACCGGGGTCGAGGATGCCCGACCCGAACAGCTGGTAGACGCTCTGGATGAGGGTGACCACGGTGCCGTCGGTGTCCGCCGCGGTCACCGCGACCGTGTCGCCGAGTGCACGTCCGGCCCGGGGCAGGGTGCCCGCGCGGCCGGTGTCGCGCGGATCCGTCATCGCGGCGACGTCGATCGGACCGCCACGGGGGTCGCCCAGCTCGGCCTGCCGGACGAGCGCGGCGCGGTGCACGGCGTCGACGAGCTCGGCCGTGCGGTCAGCGGCTCCCGCCGCGTCGGCGAGCGCCTCCGGCAGGATGCCGAGCAGCACGACGCCCTGCGTGGGCGGCGGCGCCACCCACCATCGGACGCCGGCGACGTCGGCCTGCTCCGGCTCGGCGAGCTCGGCCTCGTGCGCGGCGAAGTCTGCCTCGGTGTGCGCGCCGCCCAGTTCCCGGAGCCGTGCCGTGATCGACGCGGCGATCCGACCGCGGTACATCGCGCCCGGGTCCGCAGCCAGTTCGGTGAGCGTCGCGGCGAGCGCGGGCTGCACGAGCCGGTCGCCCGTGCCGAGCAGCCCGCCGGCGCCGTCGCCGAAGACGTCGGTCATGCCGGCGTCGGCGCGGATCTCGTGCTCGCGGAGCGCGACGGCACGGGCGAGGCCGGCGGAGACCGGTGCCCCCTCGGCCGCGAGTCCGGCGGCTCGGAGCAGCGCCGGACGGAGGCCCAGCCGGCCGCCGAGCGCGTCGATCGCCTGCCAGCCGGCTACGACGCCGGGCACGGTGACGGTCTGCGCGCCCTGCCGCGGCATCCGCTCCTGCTGCGCGAGCGCGGCGACGTCGATCCCGCTCGGAGCGGCGCCGGCGGAGACCACGGCGGTCACGCCGTGTCCGGGCCGACGGACGAGGGCCACGAGGTCACCGCCGATGCTGCACTGGTGCGGGTACACGACGGTCAGCGCTGCGGCGGCTGCGAGCGCGGCGTCGATCGCGTCGCCGCCGGCCGCGACCGCTTCGGCCGCGGCGTCGAGCGCGGCGGGGTGCGGTGCGGCGACGGCGACCCGACGGGACCCGGGTGCGGTGGGCTCGGTCATGCGGTGGTCACCATCCGTGCGGGGCTGAGGAAGTCGAGATCAGGACGGTCGACGCCCTGGACCAGGTCGGCGACGGCCTCGCCGATCGCCGGCCCGAACTTGAACCCGTGCCCGGAGCAGGCGGCGGCCACGAGGACCTCGGGCTCGTTCGGCAGCGCCCCGACGACGAAGCGCTTGTCCGGCGTCATCGTGTACAGGCAGGCGATCGCCTCGCCGCCCGCGGTGTCGATCCCGGGGACGAACCGTTCGAAGAGCTCGGCCAGGTGGGCGGCCTGCGCCTCGGTCGGCGGTGCGACGGGCACGTCGGGGTCCCAGACCGGGCCGGCGTCGATCCCGATCTTGGCGCCCGACCCGGCGGCCTCGGGCAGGCCGAAGACGAGTCCCTCCGGCAGGTCGACGGAGAAGCACCCGAGTGCGGGCGGTTGCGCGATCGCCTGACCGGTCGGGACGGTGAGGGTGACGATGCGCCAGACCTCGAAGAACGCGGCAGCCTCCGGCACGAGCTGCGACGCCCAGGCGCCGCCGGCCAGGACGAGGCGGCGAGCGTGGATGCTGCCGCGGTCGGTGCGGACCGTGACGACGCCGTCGTCGACCCGCCGGTCGAGCACGGTCTCGCCGAAGCGCAGGTCGGCTCCGGCCGCAGCGGCCGCCGACTGCGCGAAGGCGAGCGCACGTGCGGCCTCGAGGACGCCGGCGTCGGGGTCGTGGACCGCCCCGTACGTCTCGGGGGGACGCAGTGAGGGCGCGAGCGTCCGCCACGCCTCGCGATCGACCGGGAGGCTCGCCCCGCCCTGCATCGTCGGCTCGCCCCGGTGGGCGTACAGTCCGCCGGTCGGGTGCAGGAAGGGCGCACCGGCTGCGGTCCCCCACCGTTCCCACCCGCGGTACGCACGGTCGACCAGGTCGTTCCAGACCGGGCTCGGGTAGGCGCGGCGGATCATCCGCGTCGCGCCGTGCGACGAGCCCCTGGTGTGCCCCGGGGCGAACCGCTCCACCGCGACGACGTCGAGGCCACGGCGGGCGAGTTCGTGTGTCGCCGCGGACCCGTGGATCCCGAGACCGAGGACGACGACGTCGTGCACCGCGGTCATGCCCGGGCCTCGGCCACGACGTCGGCGATGCCGTCGAGCAGGACCCGGACGTCCTCGTCGTCGTTGTACACGTGCGGCGACACCCGGACGACACTGGGCAGTCCGCGGGCTCCGAGGTCCCACTGCGCGTGGCTGGCTGGAACCGAGATCGAGTCGATCCGGCGGTGGCGCAGTCGCGCGGAGACCTCCTTCGAGGCGACCCCGTCGACCGTGAAGGTGACGATCGCGGAGGGTGACGCGACCGGGTCGGCGACGCGCACGCCGTCGAGACCGTCGAGGGCGTCCCGGATCCGGGAGCCGAGGCCGACGAGGTGCGCCTCGGTCGCCGCGGGTCCACGCTCGAGCGCCTCGCGCAGCGCCACCCCGAGGCCGAGCCGCGCGGCGACGGAGCACTCCCACGTCTCGAGCTGCCTGGCGGTCCCGTCCATCGTCCACTCATCTTCGCCCGTCCAGACCGCACCGCGGACATCCGGCGCCCACGCACCGACGCCCTCGAGCGTGCCGCGACGCAGGTACGCCATGCCCGTCCCGCGCGGACCACGGAGGAACTTCCGGCCGGTCGTGACGAGTGCGTCGCAGTCGACGGCCCGGACGTCGATGTCGATCTGGCCCACGGACTGCGTGGCGTCGACGACCGTGAGGGCCCCGTGCCGACGGGCGACGGCCGCGATCTCGGCGACCGGTTCGACGAGCCCGGACGATGTCGGGACGTGCACGGCGCTCACCACGACCCGACCGGTGGCCCCGGCGACGGCACCCTCGAGCGCCTCGAGGTCCATCGCACCGCTGGCGTCGCTCGGCACGACCACCAGCCGGACGTCGTCGTGCCGCTGCATGGCGAGCAGCCGGAGCGCCTGGCTCACGTAGCTCGACCGTGGCGCGACGACGGTGTCGCCGGCACCGAGCCGGAGCGCGTCGAAGACGCCGCGGAGGCCGCTCGTCGCGCTGTCGAACAGGGCGATCTCGTCCGCCTCGGCGCCGAGCAGCGCGGCGGCCGACGTGTACACCGCTGCGACGTCGTCGGCGACCTCGTTGGCTGCTTCGTACCCACCGACCCGCTGTTCGCGACGCAGGTGGGCGACCACGGCCTCCAGGACACCGTCGCTGACCAGGCCGGCGCCGGCCGCGTTGAAGTAGTGGCGTCCCGCGGTGCCGGCCGTGCGTGACCGCTCGGCGGCCACGTCGATCACCGCCGTTGCCGGGTCGGCGCGTGTGCCGTCCTCCAGACCGATCGTCATGTGGCGGGTCCTCCCTCGTGCGCGTCACCCCCGGACGCTGAATGGATCCCATCATAAACAGGTTGTATCCATTCACGCCACCGCCGGATACTGTTGCCGCATGGAGCACTCCGCTGAAGCCCGCGCCCAGGAACTCGGACTCGTCATCCCGGACTACGCGAACCCGCCCTACGGTGGCCGCTACGGCAGTTCGCTCCGCGCGTTCCACCGCACCGGTGACCTGCTGGAACTGAGCGGCATGACGCCGGAGTCGCGGGACGGCACGATGCTGCACCCGGGCGCCGTGGGCGTCGACATCACGCTCGAGCAGGCGCAGGAGGCCGCCCGGTACACGGCGGTGAACGCCCTCGGCATGATCCGGTACGCACTCGGCTCGCTGGACGAGGTCGCCGCACTCTCCCGAGGGCTGTGCTTCGTCCTCTGCCCGCCCGGCTTCGAACAGCTGAACCAGGTGTCGAACGCGGCGAGCGACCTGCTCTTCGACGTGTTCGGGCCGGACGTCGGTCGGATGGGCCGGGCGTCCATCGGCGCGACGGCCCTGTCGCGGAGCGCCTGCTTCGAGCTGTGGCTCAGCCTGGAGTGCCGCCCGCGCCGAGCCGGGGCGTGAGACCGCTCGCCGAGACCGGCGTCCGGGGAACGGCCTTCTGGCTCCTCGTCCTGGCCTCGACCGCCGGGTACGTCGTGAACGGCGCGAGCACCCCGGTCGTCCCGCGCCTGGCGACGGACCAGCTCGGCGCCGACCCGGCACTCGGCGGACTCCTCGTCTCGCTCGCGGGCTTCGTCGCGATCGGGGCCATGCCCGTGGCCGGCGTCCTGAGCGACCGGCTCGGAGCACGTCGTGTGCTGCTCGGCGCCGGGCTGCTGGCGGCGGTCGGGCTCGGGGTCGTGCTCGTCGCACTGAGCCTCCCGGCGCTCGCGGTCAGCCGCGTCGTGTTCGGTGCGGGCAACGCCGCGACCGCCACGGCCCTGACCGCCTGGGTCGTCGCCGAGATCCCCGTGACGCAGCGGAGCCGCGCACTCGGCCTGTTCGGGCTCGCCGTCTGGATCGGCCTCGCGCTGGGGCCGGTCGTCGGCGAGAACCTGTACCAGTCCGCGGGGCACCGCACCGTGTGGATCGTCGCGATCGGCGCACAGCTCGGCGGGCTCGCCGTGGCGCTGCTCGCCCGCGGCGGGTCGGCGCCGGTCCCCCCGCTGGCGCACCGCAGCTCGACCCGGCCGACGGGGAGCGGCCTCGCACCGGTGCTGCGCGCGGTGGTGCGCCCCGGCGTCGCCGGACTCGTCGCATGGGCCGCCGAGGGCTTCATGATCGCGTTCCTCATCCAGCACCTCGTCGGACAGGGCGTCGGCGCGCAGGGGCTGACCGGCGCCGCGAACGTCTTCACCGTCTTCGCGGCGAGCGTCGTCGGCGTGCGACTGCTCCTCGGCGGCCTGCCGGACCGGATTGGACCCGTCCGCACGGCGAGGGGCGCCCTGGTCGTCCTCGCCGCCGGACTCGTCGTCCTCGCCCTCGCGCGCGACTTCCCGACGGCCGCCGCGGGGGCCGTGCTGGTCGGCGCCGGCTACTCACCGCTGTTCCCGACGCTCACGATCCTGGCCACTCGAGCACTCGACGACCGGAGCCGTGCGACCGGTGTGGGCGTGTTCTCGGCCGTCACGAGCGCCGGCTACGCCCTGGGGTCGCTCGCGGGCGGGGTCCTGGTGTCCGCCGTGGGTTCCGGCTGGGCCCTGGTGGTGCTCGCCCTGTTGCAGCTCACCGCCGTGCCCGCGCTCGGCTGGCACGACGGTGGCCGCGGCCCGGGTCGCGACCCCGGGCGTGGGCTCAGAGCGCGATGACGACGCTCTTCGACTCGCAGAACGCCCGCAGCGCCTCCTCGCCGAGGTCCCGGCCGAGACCCGACTCCCCGACGCCGCCGAAGGACAGCGCCGGGTCGAACAGGTTGTAGGTGTTCACCCACACCGTCCCGGCGTGCAGGCGCTGGCCCATCCGGTGCGCTCGCGCGAGGTCGCGTGTCCAGACGCCGGCCGCGAGTCCGTACGTCTGGTCGTTCGCGATGGCGATCGCCTCGTCCTCGTCGTCGAACGGGATGACCCCGACGACGGGCCCGAAGATCTCCTCGCGCGCGATGGTCATCGTGTTCGAGACACCGGTGAAGAGCGTCGGTTCGACGTAGTACCCGGGGCGCTCGGGGACGCCGCCGCCGACCGCGACCGTCGCGCCCTCGGCCTTGCCCTGCTCGATGTACCCGAGGACCTGCTGCCGCTGTTCCTCGGACACGAGCGGTCCGACGGTGATCCCGCCGTCGAGGCCGTCGCCGACCGGGACCTTCCGGACGGCGGCGACGAGACGCTCGGTGACCGCGTCGAGCACCGATCGCTGGACGAGCAGCCGACTGCCGGCGGTGCACATCTGGCCGGAGTGACCGAACGACGCACGCATCGCGGTGACGACGACCGCGTCGAGGTCGGCGTCCTCGAAGACGATGTTCGGGCTCTTGCCGCCGAGCTCGAGCGTCAGTCGCTTGAAGTCCGCGCTCGCGGCGGTCATCACCTTGCGACCGACCTCGGTGCTGCCGGTGAACGAGACCTTGTCGACGCCCGGGTGCGCGGTGAGCGCCGCGCCGACGCGGCCGTCACCGGTCAGGACGTTGACGACACCGGCGGGGACACCGGCTTCCTCGCAGATCGCCGCGACGCGGAGCATCGTGAGCGGCGTCTGCTCGGCGGGCTTCACGACGACCGTGCACCCGGCGGCGAGCGCGGGTGCGAGCTTGAACGCCCCGGTCATGATCGGGAAGTTCCAGGGCAGGATGAGCGCCGCGACGCCGACTGGCTCGAGGGTCGTGTAGACGTGGTGCTGCCCACCGTCGACCGGGACGACGGTGCCGGTCAGGCGCGACGGCGCACCCGCGTAGTAGCGGAAGACCCGGGCCGAGGTCGCGGTGTCCGCACGGGACCGCTCGATCGGCTTGCCGTTGTCGCGGGTCTCGAGTACGGCGAGCTCCTCGAGCCGCTCCTCGATGAGGTCGGCGACGCGACCCAGGATCCGGCTGCGGTCGTGCGGGCTCATGCCGCTCCACCGGCGATCCTCGTGCGCCCGGCGGGCGGCGGCGACGGCGGCGTCGATCTCGACGGGGCCGGCCTGCGGCACCCGGGTGAGCAGGGCCTCCGTCGCCGGGTCGAGGACGTCGAGCAGCTCGGCGCCGTCCGGTGCGGTCCAGGTCCCGTCGACGAGGAACGGCTCGAGCGGGGCCAGGGGAGCGAGCGTGTCTCGCATGGTGGGTCCTAACGGTGGTGGGTTCAGGGGCGGTCGAGCAACCGGGCTGGCTCGTCCACCGTGATGCGGGTGAGGACGTCGTCCGGCACCCCGAGCGCGCGGAGCCCCGGGACGACGCGGGCGGTGAGGTGGTCGAGGCCGTGTCCCCCGTGACGGCGGAGCTGCCCCTTGGTCCAGGTCGCGTGCCCGAACACCCACCGGGTCTCCGGCGCCGATCCGCGCAGGGCCAGGAAGGCGTCCAGGCGCTGGGGGTCGCTGGCGTTCCGGATCCGGCCGACGTGCGATCCCTCGTTGCCGAAGCAGAGCTCGAGGACGGCGCCGGCCTGCCCGAGGTCCCGCAGGTACGGCAGGTCGAGGAACTCGTCGACCGTCGAGAAGACGACGCGGCTCGGGTCGACACCCTCGGCGACCACGTGTGCGAGCACCTCGAGCCCGTTCCGGGCGTCGGCCGCCAGCCGGACGACGACGGCTGCACCGGTGGTCACGGCGGCCCGGGCCGCTGCCGTCAGGCTCCGGCGTTCCTCGGTGCCCTCGGCGGTGGCGAACGCCGACGTGGTGCCCATCAGTCCGAGGATGCCGGCGCGGTAGTGGGTTCCCGGGACGGCGTCGGTGAGCGCACGCTCGAACAGCCCCTGTCGCCCGTCGGTGTCGAGTTCGGTGAACCAGTCCGGCACCAGGCGCGGCAGGTAGGCGCCGTAGCCCGCGACGACGTCGACGCCGCTCGCCAGCGCGAGTTCGGGTAGCCGGGCGTGGTCCGGCCCGAAGCCGAGCGAGCTGAGGTCGACCCCCAGTCCGAGCCCGCCGGCACCCGCGATCCGCAGCTCGTCGGCGAGCAGGTCGATGTCGTCGAGGCGCAGGTTGTCGGCCAGCGCCAGCTGACTCCACCGCAGGGCCGCGGCGAGGTCCGCCGTGACGGCGAGGCTCGGTTCGAGCTGCTCGACCCCCGGCCGCTGCAGCGCGCTCGCGTCGGTGAGCAGGTGCTCGTGCATCGACACCGGGCCCGTCCCGGACGACTCGACGGGACCGAGGACGGTCTGGATCACGACGTGCCTTTCACCGTGGCGGACTTGACGGATCCAATCTACATCGGTTTGGATCCCTCTTGTCCACAGGTGTCGCCCACGAGGCGCACCGACCTCGAACGTTTACACGCGGGCGACTTCCGACACGTGCCCGAAACAGCCGGGCAACGGCGATGACACAGCCCGGCACGACACTGGTCGCACTACCTGTCACCCGACAGGTACTCCGCGAAAGGCCTGCAGCCATGCGCTCTCCCGAAGCACCGCTCCACACGCCCCGCGCCACGTCCAGTGCCGACGCCCAGGGCCTCGCCCGGCTCGGCTACGAGCAGGAGCTCCACCGCGGGGTCGGCTCGTTCTCCTCCTTCGCCGCCGGCTTCTCGTTCGTCTCCATCCTCACCACGGTCTTCCAGCTCTTCGGGCTCGGGTTCGGTCTCGGCGGCGCCGCCTTCTTCTGGGCCTGGCCGCTGGTGTTCGGGGGCCAGCTGCTCGTCGCGCTGAACTTCGCCCAGCTCGCCGCCCGCTGGCCGATCTCCGGCGCGATCTTCCAGTGGTCGAGCAGGCTCGCCGGTCCCCGGTTCGGCTGGTTCACCGGCTGGACGATGATCATCGGCCAGATCCTCACCGTCGCCGTCGCGGCGATCGCCGTCCAGGCGGTCCTGCCGGCGATCTGGGACGGCTTCCAGGTCGTCGGCGGCCCCGGCGCCGATCCGTCCGTCGCCTCGGCGACGGGTGCGGCCAACGCGGTGGTCCTCGGGCTCGTGATGCTCACCGTGACCACGGTCGTCAACATCGTGAGCGTCCGGTTCATGGCCCGCGTGACGAGCTTCGGCGTGCTCGTGGAGATCGTCGGTGTCGTCGTCCTGATCGCGGCCCTGTTCCTCCTGCCGCACCGGAGCCCCGCGGTGGTGTTCTCGACCGAGGGGTCGACGAGCACCGAGCCGTACGTGTGGGCGTTCCTCGCCTCGTCGCTCATGGCCGCCTACGTGATGGTCGGCTTCGACTCGGCGGGCGAGCTCGCCGAGGAGACGCACAACCCGCGGCGGACGACCCCGAAGACGATCGTCCGCGCGCTCACCGTGTCCGGACTCGGCGGCGGGCTGCTCATCATCGGCGCGCTCATCGCCGCACCGAGCCTGACCGACGGCAAGCTCGCGACGCAGGGGCTCGCCTGGGTGATCACGTCCACCCTCGGCGACGTCTTCGGCCGGCTCCTCCTCTGCACGGTCGCGGTCGCGGTGTTCGCCTGCACGCTCGCGGTGCAGACGGCCGGTGCCCGCATGGTCTACTCGATGGCCCGCGAGAAGGCGCTGCCCTTCCACCGCACGCTCGCCCGCGTCTCGCCCCGCACGGGCACCCCGATCGCGGCCTCGGTCGTCGTCGGTGTCGGTGCGGGACTCGCCCTCGCCGTCAACATCGGCCAGTCCGCGATCTTCACCGCCCTCTCCAGCCTCTGCATCGCGATGCTCTACCTGGCGTACCTCGGGGTCACGGGCCCGCTGCTCGTCCAGCGCATCCGGCTCCGACGCACCGGGCTGCCCGGCGGCGTCGACGAGGCCGGGGCGCCGCTCTTCACGCTCGGTCGGTGGGGGATCCCGCTGAACACCCTCGCCGTCGCGTTCCAGATCGGCATGGCGGTCAACCTGATCTGGCCCCGCCCGGAGATCTACGACCTCACCGGTGACTCGTGGTGGCTGCAGTACAGCGCGCTGCTGTTCATCGGCGCCGTGCTGCTCGTCGGCTGGGCGTGGTCGTCGTGGCGGCACCGCGCACACGGGCCGATCACGTTGGCCGAGGTGCCGCACACCGCACCCACCCCCGTCGACGCCTGAGCGAGGGGGCGGGCCGGCCGGGACCGGCCCGCTCCCGCACACCAGCACCCGCACCGCCCGCACCACCGGAAGGAACCACCGTGCGTGACCTGCACCAGACCGACAGCGTGACCGCCTCACGCTCGGACGCCCGCGCCCAGGGCGGCACGACGTCCGACTGGATGCCGTACCTCCCCGCCTCGTCGGCCCCGTTCGCACCAGAGGGCGTGGACCCGGCCGACCTCGTCTGGGCCGAGACGGTCGCCCCGGGCGGGTACACCCACAAGGTCCTCGCCCGCGGGTCCCGGCTCCGGTTCGACGACCCGACCGGCGACGCGTGCGCGAACCTGCTGGTGTTCAACGCCCTGGAGCCGTGGGAGCGCCTGAACGTGGCCGACACCCAAAAGATCCCGTGGCAGGCGTACCTCGGCCAGGGCTCGCCCCTGCTCAGCGGCGACGGCCGTGTTCTGGCGACCGTGGTCGAGGACACCTCCGGCCACCACGACGCCTTCTGCGGCACCTCCACCGACGCGTGGAACGAGCGCAAGTACGGCGGAGCGGCACCCGAGGGACCGACGCCGAGCGGGCGGTCGCTCCTCGCGAAGGCTGCGGCGAAGCACGGGCTGTCGAAGCGGGACCTGCCCCCGAGCATCTCGTTCTTCCAGGGCGTCCACGTCGAGGCCGACGGCTCGCTGACGCCGACGGGCAGTGCCGGGCCCGGTCACCACGTCACGCTGGTCGCCGAGCTGCCCCTGCTCGTCCTCGTGGCGAACGTCGCCCACCCGGTCGACCCCCGACCCGAGTACACGGTCGGCCCCCTGCGCGTGCACGCCTGGCGCGGCACGCCGACCGCCCACACCGACCCCCGGGCGACCGCGGCCCCGGAGCTGTACCGGGCGCACCTGAACTCGATCGACTACGCGGAAGCGCGAGGCCTGTGATGACCGGAACCCTGACCACGACCGTGCCGATGGGCGCTGTCCACGGCCCCGACGTCCCGCTCGACTGGAGTGAGTCCCTCGTCCCCGGGACCGTGGTCCGCGACGACCGTGTCGCGCCGCTCGCGCCGTGGTCCGCCGTCGTGCGCGCCGGCGAGGTGCTCACGATCGTCGACGTCGGCGGCAACCAGAGCGCCGACTGCCTGGTCTACGACGCGCACGACCCCGACGAGCGCTACAGCGTGCCGGACACCCTGGCGGCACAGGGCAACGCCTACGTCCGGACCGGCACCGTGCTCATGTCGAACGAGGGCCGTCCCCTGATGACGGTCGTCGCGAACGAGATCGACCGGCAGGACACCATCGGCGGCGCGTGCTCGAAGGAGTCCAACACGCTCCGCTACGGCCACCACACGCAGTACCAGCACGGCTGCCGCGAGAACTTCCTCGCCGAGGCCGGCCGACACGGACTGGGGGCTCGGGACATCGTGTCGAACCTCAACTGGTTCATGAACGTCCCCGTCGAGGAGGACGGCGCGCTCGGCATCGTCGACGGCATGAGCGCCCCCGGCAAGCGCGTCGCGATCCGGGCCGAGCGGGACGTCCTCGTGATCGTCTCCAACTGCCCGCAGATGAACAACCCCTGCAACGACTTCTCCTGCACGCCTCTCCGGATGATCGTGGTCCAGCCGTGAACGCCGCGCTCTCCACCGACACCGTCCTCGTCGCCAACCGCGGTGAGATCGCCCGCCGCGTGATCCGCTCCGCGAAGGCGCTCGGGATGCGCACCGTCGCCGTGTACTCGGACGCCGACCGCGCCGCCCCGCACGTCCGCGAGGCCGACGTCGCCGTCCGGCTCGGCCCGGCACCGGCCCGCGAGTCCTACCTCGACATCGACGCCGTGGTGCGCGCGGCGATCGACTCCGGCGCCGGTCTCGTGCACCCCGGGTACGGCTTCCTGTCCGAGAACACCGCGTTCGCCGCGGCGTGCGAGGCCGCCGGGATCCGCTTCGTCGGCCCGACGGCCGAGCAGATCGTGCAGTTCGGCGCGAAGCACACCGCGCGCGAGCTCGCCGCTGCCGCCGGCGTGCCGATGCTCGCGGGCACCGGTCTCCTCGCGGACGTCGACGAGGCCGTCGCCGAGGCGGATCGCATCGGCCTGCCGGTCATGCTCAAGGCCACCGGCGGTGGCGGCGGGATCGGCATGCAGGCGTGCGCGACCCTGGACGAGGTCCGACAGGCGTACGCGAGCGTCGAGCGCACCGCTTCCGCCGCGTTCGGGTCCGCCGGCATCTTCCTCGAGCGGCTGGTCCGGCCGGCGCGGCACGTCGAGGTCCAGCTCTTCGGCGACGGCGAGGGCCGCGTCGCCGTGATCGGCGACCGCGACTGCTCGCTCCAGCGCCGCAACCAGAAGGTCATCGAGGAGGCTCCGGCCCCGGCGCTCCCCCAGCAGGTCCGGGAGGCGCTGCACGCGTCCGCCCGTCGGCTCGCCGAGAGCGTCGGGTACCGCAGCGCCGGCACGGTCGAGTTCGTCTACGACCCGGTCCGCGAGGAGGCGTCGTTCCTCGAGGTGAACACCCGGCTCCAGGTGGAGCACCCGGTGACCGAGGAGGTCTTCGGCGTCGACCTCGTCGAGCTCATGCTCCGCCTGGCCCGCGACGGCGCTGCCGGCATCGACCCCGAGGTGTTCACGCGCGCGTGGACCCCGATCGGCCACGCCGTCGAGGCCCGCGTCTACGCCGAGGACCCGGCCAAGGGGTCGCTCCCGTCGAGCGGCCTCGTCACCCAGGCGGTGTTCCCCGAGCGCGACGGCGTCCGCATCGACGGCTGGGTCGAGACCGGCTCCGAGGTCTCCGCGTTCTACGACCCCATGCTCGCGAAGGTCATCGCCACCGGGGAGACCCGTGACGACGCCCTCGACCTGCTCCGGGACGCCCTCGCCGACACCCGTGTCGACGGCATCGTCACGAACGCCGGGCTGCTCCGTTCCCTGACCGACGACCTCGAGCTCCGCACCGCCACGCACTCCACGTCGACGCTCGACGAGACCGACGACCCGGACCCGCGGATCGACGTCGTCGTGCCCGGCACGATGACGATGATCCAGGACCTGCCCGGTCGGGTCGGCTACTGGCAGGTCGGTGTGCCGCCGAGCGGTCCGTTCGACGGCGCCTCCTTCGCCGAGGCCAACCGTGCGGTGGGCAACCCGGACGGCGCCCCCGCCCTGGAGATCACCGCGACCGGTCCGACGCTGCGGTTCTCCACCGCGGCCGTCGTGGCCCTCACGGGCGCCCCGGTGCCGGTGACCCTGGACGGGGAGCCGGTGCAGCTCTGGGAGCCCGTCGAGGTCGGTGCCGGCCAGACCCTCGCGATCGGTGCTGCTCCCGGCCCAGGGCTCCGGAGCTACCTGGCCGTCCGCGGCGGCTTCGACGTCCCGACCTACCTCGGTTCCGCCGCGACGTTCACGCTCGGCGGGTTCGGCGG
The DNA here is from genome assembly GCF_031453355.1 of Curtobacterium sp. SORGH_AS_0776. Lineage (NCBI taxonomy): Bacteria > Bacillati > Actinomycetota > Actinomycetes > Micrococcales > Microbacteriaceae > Curtobacterium > Curtobacterium sp. SORGH_AS_0776. The sequence continues at coordinate 936,403 of NZ_JAVIYU010000001.1, read as the reverse complement.
CCACGCCGGCCGGGCCCTGCTCGCCGGCGACGTGCTCCGTCCCGGGTCCCCGGACTCGGACGCCCCGCACCCGGCCTTCCCGGTCGGCACCCGGCTCGGCCTGGTCGGCGGCCCGACCCCGACCGAGCGACGCACCGCGCTCACCGACGCGTGGGAGATCGCCGTCACCGAGGGACCGCACGCGGCGCCGGACTTCTTCACGCGCGCCGACCTCGACGTCTTCTACGCCACCGACTACGCCGTGCACCACAACTCCGCACGCACCGGCGTCCGGCTCATCGGCCCCCGACCGGGCTGGGCGCGGACCGACGGCGGCGAGGCGGGCCTGCACCCGTCGAACATCCACGACACCCCGTACGCGGTCGGGGCGATCGACTTCACCGGCGACACCCCGATCATCCTCGGACCGGACGGCCCCTCCCTCGGCGGCTTCGTCTGCCCCGCGGTGGTCGCCAGCGGCGACCTGTGGAAGCTGGGCCAGCTCCGACCGGGCGACACGGTCCGGTTCGTGCCCGTCCGCGAAGCCGACGCCGCCGCGCTCGAGGCGAACCGCGCCTCCCGGACCGTCCCCCGCACCGGCGGCGACGGCGACGACGGGGTGATCGCGCGCCTGGACGCGACCGGCGCCCGACCGGGTGTCGCGTACCGACGCGACGGCGACGACAACGTCCTCGTCGAGTACGGCGACATGACCCTCGACATCGCGCTGCGGATGCGCGTGCACGCCCTCATGACGAAGCTGCAGGAGGAGGCGCCACGCGGCATCCTCGACATCACCCCCGGTATCCGCTCGCTGCAGGTGCACACCGACGCGAGCGTGCTGAAGGCGAGCACGATGGCGGGTCTCCTGCGCGAGCTCGAGGACGAGATCCCGCCGACGGACCAGCTCGTCGTGCCGTCGCGCACCGTCAAGCTGCCGCTGTCGTGGGACGACCCGGCCACCCGGCTCGCGATCGAGCGGTACATGGCCGGCGTGCGGAACGACGCCCCGTGGACGCCGTGGAACATCGAGTTCATCCGGCGGATCAACGGGCTCGACAGCGTGGACGACGTGTTCCGCACGGTCTTCGACGCGAGCTACCTCGTGCTCGGGCTGGGCGACGTGTACCTCGGTGCGCCGGTCGCCACGCCGCTCGACCCCCGGCACCGGCTCGTCACGACGAAGTACAACCCCGCCCGCACCTGGACGGCGGAGAACTCCGTCGGCATCGGCGGCGCGTACCTCTGCATCTACGGCATGGAGGGGCCCGGCGGCTACCAGTTCGTCGGCCGCACCGTGCAGATCTGGAACCGGTTCCGCCGCGGCGGCCTGTTCCAGGAGGACCCGTGGGCGCTGCGCTTCTTCGACCGCATCGAGTGGTACCCGGTCGGGGCGGAGGAGCTGCTCGAGCTGCGCGCCGAGACCGACGCCGGCCGCGGGGACTTCGAGACCGTGGACGGCGAGTTCTCGATCGCCTCGTACAAGCGGTTCCTCGGTGAGAACGCCACCTCGATCGCGGACTTCCGCGCGCAGCAGGCCCGGGCGTTCGACGAGGAGAAGGAACGGTGGCGGGCCTCGGGTGAGTTCGACGTCCGCGACGAACCCGCCGTGGTGCTGCCGGACGAGGTGGTCCTGCCCGCCGGTGCCACGGCGGTGACCGCACCGTTCACCTCGACCGTGTGGCAGGTGGACGTCCGACCGGGCGACCGTGTGGACGAGGGTCAGCGGCTGCTGGCCGTGGAGGCGATGAAGATGGAGTCGATGGTGCACGCACCCGTGGAAGGACACGTGTTGGAGGTCTACATCAAGCCGGGCGACCAGGTCGCCCCGGGGCAGGTCCTGGCAGCGATCGGAGCACCGGCGTGAGCGGGGGCAGCACCGCGGCGGACCGTGTGCACGCAGCCTTCGACCGGATCGACGCCGTCGACCGTCCCGAGGTCTGGATCACCCTGCGCGACCGAGCCGCCGTCGTGGCCGAAGCCCAGGCCGTCGACCCGGCCCTGCCGCTCGCCGGGATGCTCGTCGCCGTCAAGGACAACATCGACGTCGCCGGACTCCCGACCACGGCCGCGTCCCGCTCCTACGCGTACACGCCGACGGCCGACGCCACCGCGGTCGCTCGTCTCCGGGCCGCGGGCGCTGTCGTCGTCGGCAAGACGAACCTCGACCAGTTCGCCACCGGGCTGGTCGGCACCCGGTCACCCTTCGGTGCCGTCCGGAACGCCTGGGACCCCACCCGGATCTCCGGAGGCTCCTCGAGCGGCAGCGCGACCGCCGTCGCCCTCGGCATCGTCGACTTCGCGCTCGGTACCGACACCGCGGGCTCCGGCCGGGTGCCGGCAGCCCTGAACCACCTCGTCGGCGTGAAGCCCACGAAGGGTCTCGTCCCGAACACCGGCGTCGTCCCGGCCTGCCGGTCGCAGGACTGCGTCACCGTCTTCGCCCGGTCGCTCGACACCGCCCGGACCGCCACCGAGCTCATGGCCGGCCCGGACGGCACCGACCCGCTCGCCCGACCGGACGCAGCGCTCGTGGACGGGTCGCTCGTCGTCCTCCCCGCCGTGCCGCGGATCGCGGTCCCGCTGCCGTCGCAGCTCGAGGGGCTCGCGCCCGGCTGGGCGGATGCGTTCGGCCAGGCCGTCGACCGGTTCCGCGCCCTCGGGCACGAGGTCGTCGAGGTCGACATCGCACCGCTGCTCGACGCCGCTGCGCTGCTCTACGAGGGCGCGTTCGTGGCCGAGCGGTACGCAGCGGTCGGCGCCCACATCGAGGCGAACCGCGACCGGATCGGCGACGACCTCGACCCGACGGTCGCCAGGATCGTGCTCGGCGGCGCGGCCCCCACCGCCGCGGAGCTCTTCGCCGACCAGGAGCGACTCGACGCGTTCGGCGCTGCCGGTCGAGCCGCCCTCGACGGCACCACCGCGCTGCTCACCCCCACCACGACCTGGCACCCCACCCTCGACGAGGTCGCCGCGGACCCGATCGGCGCGAACAGCCGGATGGGGCGGTACACGAACTTCGCGAACCTGCTCGACATGGCGTCGCTCGCGGTCCCGGCCGGCTTCGTGGACGGGCTGCCGTTCGGCGTCATGCTGACCGGCCCCGCGTTCACCGACCGCCGCCTCGCGGCACTCGCTGCGGCCTTCGCCGCACCGACGGTCGACCTCGTGGTCGTCGGCGCACACCTGCGGGACCAGCCGCTGAACGGGCAGCTCGTCGCCGCGGGCGGGACGTTCGTCCGGGAGGCGCGCACCGCCTCCGACTACCGGCTGTACGCCCTCGACACCGTGCCGCCCAAGCCCGGACTGGTCCGGACGCGCTCGGTCGCCCCCTCCGCCGGAGCGGCGGCGCCGGACGGCGCCGGGATCGCCGGCGAGGTCTGGCGGCTCCCGGCGGCGGGCTTCGGGACCTTCGTCGCCGCGCTGCCCGCACCGATGGCGATCGGCACCGTGACGCTCGACGACGGCACGGACGTCACCGGGTTCACGGTCGAGGCCGTCGCCGTCGAGGGCGCCGAGGACATCACGCACCACGGCGGCTGGCGGACGTACCGGGAGCACGCGGCCCGGGAGCGCGTGTGACGGCCGGCTGCGAGGATGGGGCCATGTCCTCCGACGACCGGCCCGCCCGACTCGGCAGACCGCGGGTCGTCCCGGACACCGCGTCCGGGCTGAGCCCCCGCGACCAGATACTCGACGCCGCGGCGGCCCTGTTCGTCGAGAACGGCTTCAGCGCCACCTCGACCCGGGCGATCGCCGAACGGGTCGGCATCCGGCAGGCCTCGCTGTACTACCACTTCGCCGGCAAGGACGAGGTGCTCGTCGAGCTCCTCACGACCTCGGTCCGCCCGAGCCTCGACGTGGTGCGCGGCCTCGAGGAACGCGTGCCCGGATCCGTCTCCGCCGCGGGCGCACTCGCGGCCCTGGTCCTCATCGACATCGACACCCTCGCGCGGACGCCGCACAACATCGGCACGCTCTACCTCCTGCCGGAGGTGCAGGGCGAGCGGTACGAGGGCTTCCGGGCCGACCGGCAGGAGTTGCAGGACACCTACGGCCGACTCGGGGCCCTGGCCGCGACCGAGGACGTCCGGGGCACGGTCGCGCCGGAGCTCCTCGGCGGCATCCTCATCCAGCTCGCCGAGACCGTCATCCAGCTGCGCCGCACCGGCGAGGTGGACGACCACGACCGCGAGGCGATCACCGGCACCTGCCTCCGCGCGTGCGGGCTCGGCCCCGACGCCGTCGCCGCCGCCCGACGCGAAGCCGACGCCCTGCTCGCCGCAGCGGCCGTCTGACGCGACCCACACACGACGCGACCCACACACGACCCGACAGGACACCCCATGACCGACCACGCCCACGCGCCCGTCCGGACCACCGCCCTCCGCCCGCTCGCCGACGTCGTGCTCCCCCGCACCGCCCTGGTCAGCACCGCCCTCGTCGTCGGCGGCGCACTGCTGACCGCCGGTGCCGCCCAGGTGTCCGTCCCGCTCTGGCCGGTGCCGATCACGGGGCAGACGCTGGCCGTCCTGCTCGTCGGCAGCGCGCTCGGCGCTCGCCGCGGAGCACTGTCGATGCTCGTCTACGCGCTGCTCGGCGTCGTGGGGCTGCCGGTCTTCGCCGACGGGACCGGCGGAGCCGACGTCCTGGTCGGCCCGACGGGCGGCTACGTCGTCGGGTTCGTCGCCGCCGCGGCGCTCGTCGGGTGGGTCGCGGAGCGGTTCGGCGACCGCCGGTTCACCGCGGCGTTGCTCTCCTTCGTGCTCGGCACGGTCGTCACGTTTGCCGCCGGGATGGCCTGGCTCGCCGTGTCGCTCGGGCTCGACCTGCAGCGCACGCTCGAGTACGGGCTGTACCCGTTCGTCGTCGGCGGCCTCGCGAAGGCCCTGGTCGGAGCCGGGGTCACGTCCCTCGGCTGGACGGCCGCTCTCCGGCGTCGCGCGACCAGGGGCACGATGGGCTGAGCGCGGGAACAGTCGGCGGGTGTTGCCGGTTGCACCGGGTGATGCCGCAGCCAGCGGCAACGACGACCTCAGGAGGCCACCATGACCACCACCGAAACCGCCATCCTCGCCGGCGGGTGTTTCTGGGGAGCGCAGCAGCTCCTCCGTCGCCGTCCCGGTGTGATCAGCACGCGCGTCGGCTACTCCGGCGGCGACACCCCGAACGCCACCTACCGGAACCACGGCGACCACGCCGAGTCGGTCGAGATCGTCTTCGACCCGTCGCAGATCTCCTACCGTGACCTGCTCGAGTTCTTCTTCCAGATCCACGACCCGTCGACGAAGGACCGCCAGGGCAACGACGTCGGCCGCAGCTACCGCTCCGCGGTGTTCTACACGAACGACGAGCAGCGCGAGGTCGCCCTCGACACGATCGCCGACGTCGACGCGTCCGGCATCTGGCCGGGCAAGGTCGTCACCGAGGTCGAGCCCGCCGGCGACTTCTGGGAGGCCGAGGAGGAGCACCAGGACTACCTCGAGAAGCACCCGCACGGTTACACGTGCCACTTCGTGCGCCCGGGCTGGACGCTCCCGCGCCGCGACGAGGCCGTCAGCGCGAGCTAGCGCGTCCTGATCGGACCCGGCGGGTCAGCGCGACCCGCCGAGCAGTTCCAACCAGTCCCCGGGCAGGCGATCCGCCGGCCCGGGGACTGCCTGTTCCACGGGGTGACTCGTCGGCGCCGCGAGCTCCACGCCCTCGAACGTCGAGTGGTCGCGGTAGTCGTACGACCACGTCTCGCCGGGCTCGTAGCTCTGGATGACCGCGTGCCCGGTCTCCTCCCAGTGCCGGGTGGCGTGGGTGTCCAGCGAGTCGTCGCAGCAGCCGACGTGGCCGCACGCGGCGCACCGGCGCAGGTGCACCCACCAGGACCCGGTGGCGTCGCACTCGACGCACCCGGGTCCGCTCGGTGCGACGTCGGGGTGGATCATCTCGGCGTGGTCCGTCATGGGACCATCCTGGCCCGGACGCAGCCTCCCGGCCAGCGCGCCGCCCGGACGCAGCCTCCCGGCCAGCGCGCCGCCCGGACTCAGCCGCGCGGCACCAGCGCGTCGATGGCCGCGAGCTCCTCGCCGGTCAGAGGCGCACCCTCGAGGGCGTCGAGCGTCCCGTCGAGCTGCCGGACGCTCGACGCCCCGACGAGCGCGGACGTGACCGCCGGTTGCCGGAGCACCCACGTGATGGCGAGCTGCGCGAGCGTCTGCCCACGGGACACGGCGATGTCGTTCAGAGCCCGCGCGGTCGTCAGGTACTCGTCGTCGATCCGGTCCGCGCCGAACCAGCGTCCCTCCGCCGCCCGCGACCCGACCGGCACCGAGCCGTCGAGGTAGCGGTCCGTCAGCAGGCCACCGGCCAGCGGCGAGAACACGATCGCGCCGGTCCCCAGACGGAGCAGCTCGTCGAAGAGCCCGTCCTCGGGGACCCGGTCGAACATGTTGTAGCGCGGCTGGTGGATGAGCAGGTGGATGTCCTCGGCGGCGAGCGCCTCGGCCGCGGCGGCCGTCTGCGCCGGGTCGTAGTTCGAGATCCCGGCGTAGAGCGCCTTGCCCGAGCGGACCGCGGTCACGAGGGCGCTGACGGTCTCCTCGATCGGGGTCTCGGGGTCCGGCCGGTGCGAGTAGAAGACGTCGACGTACTCGAGCCCGAGGCGTCCGAGCGACTGGTCGAGCGAGGCGAGCATGGACTTGCGCGAGCCCCAGTTGCCGTACGGACCGGGCCACATGTCGTAGCCGGCCTTCGTCGACACCACGATCTCGTCGCGGAACGGCCCGAGGTCCGACTCGAGGATGCGACCGAACTGCTCCTCGGCGGCTCCGGGCGGCGGGCCGTAGTTGTTCGCGAGGTCGAAGTGGGTGATCCCGCGGTCGAACGCGTGCAGCACGATGTCGCGCTGCGTCGTGAGCGCTCGGTCGGCGCCGAAGTTGTTCCACAGCCCGAGGGAGATGCCGGGCAGGAGCAGGCCGCTCCTCCCGACGCGCTGGTACGGGAGTCGCTCGTAGCGGTCGTCGGCGGGGCGGTGGACGTCAGGCATCGTTGCTCGATCCGGTTCGTGAGGGGGTGGCGGTGGCGGGGTCCGGTGTCGACGCTAGCGGACCGCACCAGCCGGTTCCGGCGCACCGCGCCAGCGGGGTGACGGCCGTGCCTGGAGGGACGGTGCGGGCCCGACCCGCGCCTCCAGTCCGTCTCGTGGTGCGTCCACCGCCGGACGCGCGCGACGGGCGCGGTGCAGGACCGCTACGCCGTGCCGGCGTCGCGGGAGACCTCGTCGTGCGACTCGTCCTCGCGGCGCATCCGCAGCAGGCTCGCCCCGGTCGCCACACCCATCGCCACGACGATGACCAGCAACGACACCCCGGTGCCGATCTCCGGCGCCCACTCGACGTGCTCCCCACCGTTGATGAACGGCAGCTCGTTGCCGTGCAGTGCGTGCAGCACGAGCTTCACGCCGATGAACGCGAGGATCGCCGCGATCCCGTACTTGAGGTAGACCAACCGCTCGAGCAACCCGCCGAGCAGGAAGTACAGCTGCCGCAGGCCCATCAGGGCGAAGACGTTCGCGGTGAACACGATGAACGCGCTCTCGGTGATGCCGAAGATCGCCGGGATCGAGTCGAGCGCGAACAGCAGGTCGGTCGTCCCGATCGCGATGAGGACCACCAGCAGCGGCGTGAAGTGCCGTGCGCCGTCTTGCACGATGCGGAACTTCATGCCGTCGTAGGTGTCGGTGATGCGGATCCGACGCCGGAGCAGCCGCACGATGAGGCTGTCCTTGTCATCGTCGTCGTCCTCGCCACGGAGCTGCTGGATCGCCGTCCACACCAGCCACGCCCCGAAGAGGTAGAAGATCCACGAGAAGTCTTCGATCAGGCGGGCGCCGAGCAGGATGAAGACGCCGCGCAGGACCAGCGCGATGATGATGCCGAGCATGAGCACCTCCTGCTGGATCGCCTTCGGCACGGAGAACCGCGCCATGAGGATCACGAACACGAAGAGGTTGTCGATGCTCAGGCTGTACTCGGTCAGCCAGCCCGCGAGGAACTGCCCGGCCGGCTCCCCGCCTGCGAAGACGAACATCGCGACGGCGAACAGCAGCGCGAGGCCGACGTAGAGGCCCACCCACAGGCCGGACTCCTTGAGTGTCGGCACGTGCGGACGCCGCGCGACGACGAGGAGGTCGGCCAGCAGGATCGCGACGATGGCGATCAGGGAGCCGACTTCGAACACGGCCGGGAGCTCGAGCATCCGGGGCCTTCCTGGTTGGGGGCGTCGGGGACGTCCAAGCTTGCCACGCGCGCGGGCCGGCCCCGCACTCGACGGCGCGGTTCGTGACCGCCTCGACCCGGCGGGGTCAGCCCACGGGGTCCGTCTGCACGACCGGCGCACCGTCGACGAACGTCAGTTCCGTCGCCGCGATGCACCACGTGTGTCCGTCGTCCGGGTTGCCCTGGAAGAACAGGTACTCGCGCCCGTCCTCGTCGCGGAAGAAGCCCGGGTGGCCGGACTCGGAGCGGTTCCACGCCCCCTCCGGCCCCGCCGGCACGAGCGGCTCGTCGGAGCCGCGCGTCCACGTCCGGCCGTCCGGGCTCGTCGCCCACCCGATCTGCTGCGGCTCATTGTTGTACGCGCCCGCGTAGAACACCGTGAACGTCTCGCCGTCCCACCGCAGCGCCGGCGCCTCGATGCAGTCCTGCTCCCAGGGCAGCTCCGGGGCCAGCGCCGGCCCGTCGACGGACAGCTGCTCCCAGTCGGCGCGGCCGTACGCGCTCCCCAGCGGCGCTCGTGCCGTCCCGAGCAGCTGCGTCGTCATCGTCGGGTCACGCGTCACCCACCCGAGCAGCAGCCAGTCGCCCGCGACCACCAGGTCCGCGTCGATCGCTCGGCCGCAGGTCCACTCCCCCGTCGGGCGGAACACCGGGTTCTCCGGGTTCGGCGTGAAGGTCAGGCCGTCGTCGCTGACGGCGTGGCAGATCGAGTCCTCGCGGCCCCGGCCGTAGGTCTGGAAGAACAGGTGGACGCGTCCGTCGATCACCACAGCGCCGGGCGCTGCCGCACCGCTGCGGTCGTACTCCCCGAACGACGGCAGCTCGGCCACGGTCCGCCACGTGACGAGGTCGTCGCTCTCGGCGATGCCGACCGACCACCCCTCGGGCTCGTCGTCCCTCGCGGGCGGGAGGGAGCAGTACAGCAGGTACCGATCGCCGAACCGGATGACGGAGGGGTCCTTCGCGTAGGGGCGGCCGCGGCGGGACGTGTCGCCCCAGGGGGCGCCGAGGAGGCGCACGGTCTGCGGCGCTGCGACGGGGTCGGGTGCGGATGTCGGCATGGCTCCACTCTGCGCCCCGCCGGGGCGCGCGGACCAGCGTGACCGCTTGTCGGACTGGAGGCGCGGCTGGCGTCCGGTGCCGCGCCTCCAGTCCGGTGGTCCGACCGTCCCGTCGTGTCGCTCGCGCGCCTCGCACTGGGGCTCGTGGACGAGGCAGGCTGTCTGCCTGGATGGGTCCATGGGGACCGACCACACGACCGGCGCCGGCGCGTCCGCGCAGCGCGAGTACGACCGCCGCAGGGCGCGCGACGAGGCGACGATCCGCTCGACGTGGGGCGAGGGGCGGATCGGTACGATCGCCGTCGCACTCTCGAGCGAGCGGCAGAGCACCGCCGCGTGGAGGTCCGGCGCCGTCGGTGAGGCTGAGGTCGGACGGAGACTCGACGCCATCGCGTCCGACCACGTCGTGGTGCTCCACGACCGGCGCATCCCCGGCTCCCGCGCGAACATCGACCACATCGTCGTCACCCGGGCCGGCGTCTGGATCGTCGACGCCAAGCACTACCGAGGCAAGCGGCCGCGGCTGGTGGTCGAGGGCGGACTGTTCCGTCCGCGCGTCGAGAAGCTCGTCGTCGGCGGCGACCGGACGAAGCTCGTGGACGGTGTCCTCCGCCAGGCGACGCTCGTCAGGGAGCTCGTCGACCCGGTGCCCGTGCACGGCGCGCTTTGCTTCGTCGGGGCGGACTGGCCGCTCGTGGGCGGGTCGTTCACCGTCCGCGGTGTCGACGTCTGCTGGCCGGGGAAGCTCGCGAAGCGGCTCGCTGCGCTCGACGGGGAGGTGGACGTGGCTGCGGTCGCGGCAGCGGTGGGGCGGCGTTTCCGGCCGGCGTGAGGCCCGACGGCCGCGGGTCAGTGCTCGCGCAGGAACGGGTCGAGGACGCGCCACGTCGCGTCGGGGTTCTCCAGGTGGGGCAGGTGCCCCGCTTCCGGCACCTCGGCGAACGTCGCCCCCGGGACGGCCGCTGCGACTCGACGACCGTACGCAGGCGTGACGACCCGGTCGCTCTCCCCGAACACGATGAGTGTGGGCACCGCGACGGAGGCGAGCCGCTCCATGAGGGTCGGGTCACTCATCGTCCGCCCGGCGACCGCGATCATCGTCGCGCCGTTCGACTGCTGCACCGCCCGCTGCTGGTCCGTGAGCGCGGTCGGGTCGACGAAGCCGCGGTCCGGGTCGTGCCAGGCGACCTCGGCGAGACCCCGAGCATCGAGCGCGAAGAAGTCGGCGATCGGCTCGCCCTCGACGACGGCGCCGACACCGTCGACGTCGACCACCGCGCCGACCACACCCGCGTACCGGTCATCGGCGGCAGCCTGGACGGCCATCTCGAGGGCGATCCACCCACCGATCGACGAACCGATCAGCACGACGTCGCGTTCGCCGTCGACGAGGAGCCGTTCGAGGTACGCGGCGGCGAGTGCAGCCACCGAGTCGATGTCCGCGGGCCGGCTCGTCCCGTCCCAGCCGGGGTGCGTCGGTGCGAGGACGTGGTGCGTCGTGGCGAGGTGCTCGACGAGCGGCGCGACCGTCCGCGGGCCGCCGCCGCCGTGCAGCACCAGCGCCGTCCGTGAACCGGGCACGCCGGCCTCGGTCACCTGCAGGTCAGTGGGGAGTGTGGGGATCATGAGCACGCCTTTCTCAACATGTTTATTTACTGGTGTTGATACGGTAGCACTGTGACGACGGACCTGGAAGCCCTCGGGCAGGCGATCAAGCGGGCGCAGTACCGGAACCACCGGACGATGGACGTAGCGCTCCGGCCGGTCGGCGTGACCCTGGTGCAGTGGGACGCGCTGCGGGCGATCGACCGGATGCCCCACGCCTCCGGGCACGACCTCGCCGTTGCGACGTTCCAGAGCGACCAGGCGTTCGGGACCCTCGCGACCCGGCTCGTCGAGCGGGGGTTGATCGTGCGAACAGCCGGCCACGGGCGACGGATCGAGCACGCGCTGACCGACGAGGGCCGGGAGCGCCTGCAGTCCGGTCGACGCGTCGCCGAGGAGGTGCTGTCGGAGCTCTTCGCACCGCTCGACGAACCGGGTCGCGGCGCCTTGGCCGTGCTGCTCGGAACACTGCTGCGGGAGCAGTGAGGATCGCGGATCGACCCGCTTGTAGACGACTGGTCTAATAGCGTGTACGCTCGAGCCATGGCCACCACGGAGATCGACACCAGGCAGCACATCCTGGACACCGCCCAGACCCTCATGGCGCGCAAGGGGTACACCGCGGTGGGCCTGACGGAAGTCCTGTCCGAGGCCGATGTCCCGAAGGGGTCGTTCTACTACTACTTCTCCTCGAAGGAAGCCTTCGGCGAGGCGCTCATGAAGAGCTACTTCACCGACTACCTCGCGACGATGGACCGCATCGCGAGCGACACGTCCAAGACGGGTGCGGAACAGCTGGACGAGTACTGGCAGCGCTTCACCGACCTGCAGTCGTTCGACGACTTCCAGGGGAAGTGCCTGGTCGTGAAGCTCGCCGCCGAGGTGTCCGACCTGTCCGAGCCCATGCGACTCCAGCTGGTCGACGGCACCACCGGCATCATCGACCACCTCGAGCGGATGATCACCACCGGCGAGCGCGACGGCTCCGTCACCCTCGACGACGACGCGCGGTCGCTCGCGCAGGAGCTCTACGAGATCTGGCTCGGCGCCAGCATCATGGCGAAGGTCCAGCGCGCAGCCCAGCCACTCCAGCGGGCCCTCGACAGCACGAAGGTCCGACTGCACCTCTGACCCACCGGGCTCCGGCCCGGTCCTCTTTCCATCATCACTAGACGACTGGTCTACTAGCAAGGAGTACATCATGGCCGAAGACATCTTCTACCTCGACGCGACCGAACTGGCCGCTCGCATCAAGGCAGGTCAGCTGACCTCAGTGCAGGTCGTGCAGGCGTACCTGGACCGCATCGCGGCGGTCGACCCGAAGATCAACGCGATCGTCACCCTCAACGACGACGCTCTCGCCGAGGCCGCTGCCGCCGACGCGGCGCTCGCTGCCGGCGAGGAGGTCGGCCCGCTGCACGGTGTGTCGTTCACGGTGAAGGACTCGATCGACACCGACGGGATCCTCACCCAGCGCGGCTCCCCCATCTTCACGGGGCGGACCCCCGACGAGGACGCGGTGGCGGTCGCCCGGATGAAGGCAGCCGGCGGCATCGTGCTCGCCAAGACCAACCTGCCCGAGTTCTCGTACTCGACCGAGAGCGTCAACCTGCTCTCCGGCCGGACGAACAACCCGTACAACCTCGACCGCACCTCCGGCGGCTCAAGCGGTGGCGAGTCCGCAGCGATCGCCGCCGGTCTCAGCCCGATCGGCCTCGGCACCGACCTCGCGATCTCGGTCCGCGGCCCGGCGTCCCACACCGGCATCGCCGCCATCAAGCCCACCCACGGCCGCATCCCGATGACCGGTGTCTGGCCGCGCGTCCCCCGACGCGACTGGCACGTCGGCCCCATGGCCCGCACCGTCCGCGACCTCGAGCTCGGCTACCGGATCATGCGCGGCCCCGACGGTCAGGACGGCTTCGCCGTCACCCCGAACACGGTCGACACCGGCAAGCCGGACGCCGCCCCCTCGGACCTCCGCGTGGCGTGGTTCACCGACTCCGGCCTCGGGCCGGTCGACCCGCAGGTCGCCGACACCGTCCGCCAGGCAGCCGAAGCGCTCACCGCCGCCGGCGTCCTCGTCGAGGAGATCGACATCCCGACCCTGCACCACGACAACCCGCTCGCGCTGTTCAACAAGCAGCACGTCATGGAGCTCAAGCCCGCGATGGCCGAAGCCACCAAGGGTCACGAAGACCTCCGGTTCACGATGTCGAAGACCATGCTCGCCACCCCCGACACCTCCGTCGAGGACTACGTCGCGGCCGAGCAGGGCTTCGAGCGCATCCGTGACGCCTACGCCGAGGTCTTCACGCGGTTCGACGCCGTCCTGCTGCCGGTCCTGCCGATCCCGGCGCACGAGCACGACAAGACCGAGTTCGTCATCGACGGGCAGACAGTCGATGCCACCCACATCCAGACCTTCACGGTCCAGTTCAACATCACCGGGATGCCCGCCCTGTCGATGCGCTTCGGCACGAGCACGGACGGCCTGCCGATCGGCGTCCAGATCGCCGGCCCGTGGCACGCCGAGTCCACCGTGTTCAACGTCGCGGCGTTGCTCGAGTCAGTCAGCCCCGTCCGCGACCAGCACCCCGAGATCTGAGGAGCAGGAACGATGACCGTGACAACCGCCCCGGCGGCCCCGGCCGTCCCGGCCGTCCCAGCCGGGGAGTACGTCAACCGCTCCCTGGTCGTCTCCGGAGTCGGTACCTTCACCGGCGTCCCCGCCACCGCCCGAGGCACCTACGTCAGCGGCACGACCTCGCGCGCCCGGACCGGGCAGTACGTCCAGGCGTCGCCGCGTCGGGTGCATCGGCAGACCCTGATGCTCACCAACCATTAACGGGGAGCCGCGCCAGCCAGTCCAGGAGGCGGGCGCGGCGCTTCGTGATGCCGATGGCTACCAGGAAAGAAGAAAACCCCCGCGTCGACGGGGGTTTTCTGTGGCGGTACCGGTGGGATTTGAACCCATCGCCGCGCATCCGCACGGACGAGACCGATGGTCGAATCGCTGCGTCTGCGGGACTTCCGCTGGCTGATCGAGCCGAGCTGAGCCACCTTGAGACAGATGGCGATGCGCCAAATCGCACCACAGGCGGACCTCGACGACGCCCAGAGCGATCGCGACAGGCGTGGTGTCCAAACCGGCTCTTGGTTGGACCCGAAGAACTGCTCGTCCGACCGCGCCGAACCGAATGTCAAGCGCTAATTATGTACCTCGTGTCAGGATGCGGCCTGTCCCTGCTCAGAAACAACCAACTGCCTGTACGGCTCGACAAGATCGTCTTGCTTTCGACTAAGCCGCTCAGCCAGCGCGACCAAGAAGTTGAGATATCGGCTCACGTCGGCCGGCGTCGGCTTCCGGTCGACATCGCCATGCGCGATGTCATTCCTGCATTTAACAGCGTCCCGCAGGGAAAAACGAATGTTTGCCGTTTTTGTACGACCATTGTCGTCGTCGGAGTAATCAAGATCACCGTCGCAGACCGCACCGCGCTGGCCCATCAAATGAAACAGCCCATCTATTGTCTCCGCGTGGGCGTTGGTGACCTCGCGCTTCAACGTTGCCGGTTTCAACGTTCCCGGTGCCGGTTTGGCTTGAGGATTCCATAAAGCCGTTACATCGCTCAGCTTTTTAAGTAGGGCCCCGCGTTGCTCAGCATCGTTAGATTCGATGATTGCTTGGAGTCGCGGCAGAGTGTGCACCTCCCTCACGCCTACGGGGATTTGGTGCGCGAACAATTCGCCAGTACTCAATACATCGATGAAGTCTTCCGCCAAATTGCCTACGAAGGCTTCAAAATGGCTCACCAATAGCACGACGCTGGATCGACATAAGGCATTCACCGCCTCATCGTCAGTTCGACCGTCAGTAAGTGCGGCTAGTGTCCTAACTTCTGCGACTCCCGCAGCAAAGCTGCCGAGCGGCCCCGCATCCATGGCCATTCTTCAAGCCCGAGCAAGGTGACTCGGAAGACTGACCGTCACACCGAGAGCCACCAACCCATCAGAGACAGCGTTGACGCGACTAACCATCCGGGTCCTGTCAGCCGTGGCACGTCCAATCGATGCTCGGAAGTCGTCGTTGTCGCTCAGGCTCTCGACGAATTGGCGGACTTCTCCCGCCTTGGCCCGCACCTGATCGCGGTCTGCGAAAGCAATGGGGACCATTACGGCATCAAAAAACGCCTTGTTCACCGGCGTTTTGGATCCAGCCAGCCTGAATGGCGAATCTCCCAAAACCTCAGAGACCGTTCGACATACGTCTTCGAATCGATCCACTTCTGCCCGCGATAGCGTCGACGTTTGGTTGCTTCGCATATACTCGTTCAGAAACTGCCGGAGAGGCGGCTTGTAGCTCTCACCCGTGACGAGCGCGAGGTATCGGAGGATGATCTCTTCGTAATCCATCCGCTTGTTCCCGTGCACACCCATGAGCGGGGTGAAGTACGGCTCCTTGGCCAGGGTCTTCAGTGCGTCATTGAGGGAACCCCTATACACCGAGTTTCGCAACTCCTGGGCAGTGAGAGATGCCGCCCCCGTATTGAGGCGCTCAAACACATCAAACTTGATGTCAGGGTGACTATCCTCGGTGATGACAATACACCGAATTGTTCGTCCCTCGAGACGTCGCTGATCACGGGGCGCCAGTTCGGCAAAGACCTTCCCCTCGAGCTCCGTTAGGACCGAGAGCCCTGTGAGAGTCACGTCCCCATCAAGGAATTGCTTGATGGTGCTCAGGCGCTGCAACCCATCAATTACTTCGAATACGCCATTAGAGTCTTCTGCAAAATAGCAGACAGGAATTGGCACGTTGAGGAGTAAGGACTCAATCAGGCGGGACGCTTTCCCGAGGTCCCACACATACTTGCGCTGGTACTCAATCGTGAGACTGATACGGCCCGCTTTGATGTCATCGCTGATCGCCCGCACACCGAGGTCGTAGGGCTGCGTAACGAGGCGCCTCTCCTCTGTGCTCAAGTTCAGGGCTTCTGCCTGCTCGGCGGTGGAATTCAGATCAGGATCATCGTCAATCTCGTCCACTTCGTCGGGCTCCGCCGCGCGGGCTGTTGCTTCAGTCAAGGGATCTCCTTCGTTAGCTGCAACCTACGAGAGTTCCTCACCCATCCGCAACCGTAGGGTTGCCGACTCATACCGCCGTAGCCGTCTCAGGACACTGAGGTCGTGGAGATGTCCCAGCGCCACGGTCGCGGCCAGCTGCACACCTGTGGTTATATGGCCCCCCTCGCGCTGATCTAGAGCTTGAGTGGCGCATCGCAGTGGCGAGGCCGTTAGGGAAGACTGACGTGACAGCTTGCGCTTCGCTGCGCACACTCGAGGAACGGGCGAGTGAACCTCGGACACCGGGTCGGACGCACTCTGGCTGACCCCGCTGGTCAGGATGAGGCAGCCACGGTGCGGAGTCGTGCGCTCACGAGAGCCCACCAGAGATGCATCAAGGCGGCTCCTCAAAAAGAGAAAACCCCCGCGTGAACGGGGGTTTTCAGTGGCGGTACCGGTGGGATTTGAACCCACGGTGGAGTTGCCCCCACACATGTTTTCGAGACATGATCCTTCGGCCGCTCGGACACGGTACCGGGAAAGAGTTTACACGATCCAGGAGGCGCCACGCACCACCGCGCGTCGGCTCCCCCTCCACAAGTGTCCGGTCCCAAATGCCCGTCCACGGCCCAGTTGGGACGGATCGCGTCCCGAAGAAGTCCGCGTAACGTCCACCGCATGAGATCTCGCACGCTCATCGCACTGCTGTCGTCGGTCGTCGGCGGCCTCACCGTCCTCGGGGGCGCTGCCTTCGGCGCCCGGGCAGGCGTCCGTGGCCAGCGCGCCGCCGCCCGTCGGGTCGGCGAGCTGCTGCCCGTGCACGCCGACTGGTGGCGCGAGCGCCTGCAGCACGAGGGGCAGATCACGTACCTCGCGATCGGTGACTCGGCAGCGCAGGGCGTCGGTGCGAGCGAGCCCCACCGGGGTTACGTGGGACTGCTCGCCCGCCGGATCCGGCACCGCTCCCGGTCGTCGGTCCGCGTCGTGAACCTCAGCGTGTCCGGCTCGACGACGTGGGGCGCGCGGAAGGACCAGCTGCCGAAGCTCCGCAACTACACACCCGACATCTGCACCGTGTCGATCGGCGCGAACGACATCGCCGACTTCCACCCCGACAAGTTCGAGCGGAACATCCGCGACATCTACGGCGCAGTGCCGTCGCACGCAATCGTCGCCGAGCTGCCGTGCATGTTCGTCCCCGACCGTGAGCGCAAGGTCGCCGTGGCGAACGAGATCGTGCACCGGGTGGCGGAGGAGTTCGGTCTCACGGTCGCGCCGCTACACACGATCACGAAGCGGGTCGGTCTGCGCCGGACGTTCTTCAACAGCTACGGCGACCTGTTCCACCCGAACGACCGTGGGTACGAGATCTGGGCGAGCGCGTTCGAACCCGCGGTCGACGCCCGGGTCGACGTCGTCGCGGCGATCCGGCACTACCTGTCCGCCCGCGAAGCCGAGGACCTCGGCGCCGGCGCCGCTGCGGTGGCGACCGCGCGAGCCGAGCAGGACACCGAGGGTGCCGAGGCTCTCGACCACGCCGAACGTCCCGGTCGCATCGACCGCCTCCGGCAGCGCATGACCGGATCGGTCACCCTGCCCGACGCCGGACCCGACACGCACCCCGACGGTCCGGACGACCGCGCGGGTGATGTCGGCGGCACCGCCTAGCCTGGCGATCATGGCGCGCGCTCAGTCCCTCTACCGCTGCACCGAGTGCGGCTGGACCAGCATCAAGTGGGTCGGCCGCTGCGGTGAGTGCCAGTCCTGGGGCACGGTCGAGGACTCCACCGCGGCCACCGCCAGCGTCCGGGGCACCACCTCGGTGGCGGTCACGGGCAACCGAGTGGCCCGCCCCATCACCGAATCCCGCGGAACCACCGTCCAGCGCTGGCAGACCGGCATCGGCGAGTTCGACCGCGTCCTCGGCGGCGGAGTCGTCCCGGGTGCGGCGGTCCTGCTGTCCGGCGAGCCCGGCGTCGGCAAGTCCACGCTCCTGCTCGAGGTCGCTTCACGAGCGGCAGCGACGGGCAAGCGCGTCCTCTACGTCAGCGCCGAGGAATCCGTCGACCAGGTCCGGCTCCGCGCCGAACGCACCGGGGCGATGCACGACGACCTCTACCTGGCGAGCGAGGTCGACCTCGGCGTCATCCTCGGCCAGATCGACCAGGTCAAGCCGGACCTCCTCATCGCCGACTCGGTGCAGACCATCTCGTCGAGCTCGATCGACGGCATCGCCGGTGGTACGTCCCAGGTGCGTGAGGTCGCCTCCACGCTGATCCGCGTCGCGAAGGACCGGGCTCTCCCGGTCCTCATCGTCGGGCACGTGACGAAGGACGGCACGATCGCCGGACCCCGACTGCTCGAACACCTCGTCGACGTCGTGTGCCACTTCGAGGGCGATCGGCAGACCGCACTCCGGTTCGTCCGCGCGCTCAAGAACCGCTTCGGCCCCACGGACGAGGTCGGCTGCTTCGACATGGCCGGCGACGGCATCCACGAGGTCCCCGACCCCAGTGGCCTGTTCATGTCGAAGAACGGCGCGCCGGTGTCCGGCACGTGCGTGACCGTCGCGCTCGAGGGACGCCGAGCGCTCCCGGTCGAGGTGCAGGCGCTCGTCGTCCCGAGCTCGGCGCCGCAGCCGCGCCGGGTCGTGAACGGCGTCGACTCGTCCCGCGTGGCGATGCTGCTCGCCGTGCTCGAACGTCGCGCCGGCCTGAAGCTGTCGGATGCCGACGTCTACGTCTCCACGGTGGGCGGCATGAAGCTCACCGAGCCCGGCGCCGACCTCGCGATCGCGCTGGCCCTGGCGAGTGCCGCCCGCGACCGCCCGTACCCGCACACGTTGGCGGCCGTCGGCGAGATCAGCCTCGCGGGCGAGATCCGCCCGACCACCGGCACGAAACAGCGCGCGAGCGAAGCCGCACGCCTCGGGTTCACGACCGTGCTCGGCGCGGACGCCCAGCACCTCCGCGAAGCACTGCGGGTCGCGTTCTCCCTGGCCGCGAACGAGCGGGAGCGCGAACTCGATCGAGCGTTCTGACCGATCACGGCAGCACCGATCACGGCAGAGCCGGCGGTACGACACGCCGCGGAACGACGCACACGCAAGTGCGAGTCAGGCTCGGAGCGCCGCCAGCAGGTCCTCGGGCGTCGCCTGCATCGTGTGCGGGCCCGCGATGTCGAAGAAGACACCCTCGAGCGAGTCCAGATGCGCCGCGATGAACTCCTCGAGTCGCGGCCCGTCGTAGACCATCACCTGCCGGACCTTCTCGTCCGGCACCATCGCCGTGTACGCGTCTGCCGACGAGAACAGCAGCAGGATGCGCTTGTCCGAGCCCTCACGCCCGAACACCCGCACCTGCATGTCCTTCTTGCCGGTGACGAGCCGGGGGACGATCACGATGTCGTTGCGGAGCGCGAAGGCCACCGCCGCGACGTCCTGCTTCTCGAGCGCCGCCTCGAGCTGTTCGCTCCGGAAACGCTGTTCCTTGTCTGCCATCGGGACCCAGTCCACCAGATTCATGGACGTTCGGCGACTTCGGCTCTTCCCTTGTGGCCACAAGACTGTAGATTGGTACCAACCGCTTCGGCGGGAGTCCATCGTTCTTCCGGTGCACAGCACCTCGAGCGCCATCGGTCACTGGCCTTCCCCGGCCGCCTGGCCCCGAACCCGTTCTACCGGCCCCATGCCCGCAGGACGCATCGATCTGACGACATCCGTCGGTGGATCGGCGGTAGCGAATACCGCATCGCAAGGCAGTCGACTGCAGATGTCGACTGGCAAGAAAGTAAGGAACGCCATCATGGCATCGACCGGCACCGTCAAGTGGTTCAACAACGAAAAGGGCTTCGGCTTCATCGCCCCGGACGACGGCTCCGCTGACGTCTTCGCTCACTTCTCCGCGATCGCTGGCAACGGCTACAAGTCGCTCGAGGAGAACCAGAAGGTGGAGTTCGACATCACCGAGGGTCGCAAGGGCCCGCAGGCGGAGAACATCTCCGTCATCGGCTGATCTCCTCCAGCCCGAACGGGCCCGTCGTCCTCGTGACGACGGGCCCGTTCCCATTTCACGACACGGTTACAGCGCCGAGGACCGTGGCCTCAAAAGGCCTCCCCCTGACAAGCGAACACCCCCGCGACAAGCGAAAACCCCCGGAGATCCGGGGGTTGACGCCGATCGGGCATTCCCAATCCACTTGCCCTCATCGTAGCCGGTGAGCACCGCCGGATTACCCGAGGATGAACTGCACCGACGCCTTCGACTCGATGTTCCCCACCGCCACCTCCAGGTGGTAGCTCGCACCCCCACCGGTGACCGACGGCCGAGACGAGTCACACGTCGACGTCGACGAGCGCGTCCGGTCCCAGGCGATCGCCGGCGTGGTCAGGGTCTGCCCGGCCTTGATCGTGACGTCCTGGTTGGTCCCACCGGTCTGGCAGTCCTTCGACGACCAGTACTGCTCCTCGCCGGACGAGATCGTGAGGACCTGCTGGGACGACCCGAGGTCCATGTGGCACGAGTTCGACCCGGTGTTCTTGATCGACATCGCGATCTTCGGGTCCTCGGTGGGGCCGTACGAGGTCTTGTCGACGACGGGCGTGAGCTCGATCTGTTCCTTCACACACGTCGACCCGTCCTTGGCCGACGCCGAAGCCGACGCCGAAGCCGAGGCCGAGGCCGACCCCGAGGGCGAAGCGGCTGCAGAGGGAGTGGCACGCGGCGACGACGACGGCCCGGCAGACGATGCGGAGGCGGAAGCGGGAGAAGAACCCGGGTCAGCAGACGCCCCACCCCGCCCGACCACGATCAGCACGACGACGACCACGATGAGCAGCAGCACCCCGATGACCATCGCACGACGGCGCCAGTAGACGCCCGGCTTCTCGGGCCCGACGGGGTGACGGAACGACGACATGCGCACAGGGTAGACAACGGCGCGAGCCCGACGAGGGAACCCCGCCGGAGGGCAGGCGAAAGCGTCAGAGGATCTTCAGCATGCGGGTGTTGCCGAGCGTGTTCGGCTTCACCCGTGCGAGGTCGAGGAACTCCGCGACCCCTTCGTCCGACGACCGGACGAGTTCGGCGTACACCTCGGGCGAGACGACGCTCTCGCCGATCTCGAGGTACCCGTGCTTCGTGAAGAAGTCGACCTCGAACGTGAGGCAGAAGATGCGGGCGACGCCGAGTTCGCGGGCGTCGTGCTCCAGTGCCTCGAGCATGCGGTGGCCGACACGCTTGTGGATCCAGTCGGCGTCGAGGGCGAGCGTGCGCACCTCGGCGATGTCGTCCCAGAACACGGCGAGCGCGCCGCACCCGATCGGGACGCCGTCGGGGCCCTCGGCGATCCGGAACTGCTGGATCGAACCGTAGAGCGCGACGTTCTCCTTGCCGAGCAGGATCCGCCGGTCGACGTAGGGCGAGATGAGCCGCTGGATGTGCGGGACGTCCGACGCCAGGGCCGGGCGCACCAGGATGCCGTGCTCGTCCCGTTCGTGGAACGCGTGCTTCCCGTGCTCAGTCATCTCCCTCACACTAGTGCGCCCCGGGGGACACGCCCCTGTACGGCGCCCAGCCGTGGCCGCCTACCGTCCGGGTCATGCCTCAGATCATCGAAACCGTCGACGTCAACGTCCCCGTCGCAGCTGCCTACGGCCAGTGGACCCGCTTCGAGGAGTTCCCCGAGTTCCTCGACGAGGTCGAGAAGATCGTCCAGGTCGACGACAAGACCACCGACTGGACTGTGAAGGTCGCCGGCCAGGAGCGCGAGTTCCGTGCCCTCATCACCGAGCAGCACCCCGATGAGCGGGTCGCGTGGACGGTCAAGGACGGCGAGACCGACCACGCCGGCGTCGTCACCTTCCACAAGCTGTCCGACGACGAGACCCGCGTCACCGCGCAGATCGACTGGGAGCCCTCCGGCTTCCTCGAGAAGCTCGGTGCAGCGGTCGGCGTCGGCGGTCACGCGATCAAGAAGGACCTGCAGAACTACAAGGAGCGCGTCGAGTCGGCGCCCACCGACACCGGGTGGCGGGGCGACGTGCAGGCCTGATCAGGCCGACGCACGAGATCGCGACCACGGTCGGGACGGGAGGGACGGTGCCAGCTGGCACCGTCCCTCCCGTCCGTCGTCGGCTCGCGTCCACTGCACGGTGCGACCCGCCGCTTCGGCATCCCCCCACGAAATGCCGACCTGACGAACGGGCACGCGCCTGGCAGAGTGGGTGTCGCTGGCCGACGCGCTGGTTCAGTTTTACCATGTCTGAGACAGATGTACAGGGCGGGGAGACATGATCGAGTACACCGACGACGACGCACACCGACGCGAGCTCTCACGCAAGCTGCAGCTCCTGATGGACGTCGTCGAGGCCAACTCGGGGCAGCGCCCCTCCTACAAGGAGATCGTGGCGGAGATCGAGGCGCAGGGCGCCTCGATGAGCCGACCGCGGTGGGGCTACATGCTCGGGGGCAACGGACCGGCCGTCCGTGACCAGCGTCTGCTCGTCGCGCTTGCCGGCTACTTCGGTGTGCCGTCCGAGTACCTCACCGACGCCGCGGGCAACACGGACGTCCCGGAGCGGGTGCAGGCGCAGCTCGAACTCGTCCTCGAGCTCCGCAAGCGCGAGGTCGTTGCGTTCGCCACCCGGCGGCTCGGGGAGTTCGCCTCCGCGGCCGAGATCCGCGACTTCACCGAGCACGTCCGGCGGCTCGACGACTCCGGGGCGATGCCGTGAGCGCGTTCGCCGACCGGATCGGTGCCCGCCGCCAGCAGGCCGAGGCCCGGCGCAGCGTGCAGCGGCTCGGACTCCCCCGGCGACTGACCCTGCCGGAGCTGCTCGTCCGTGCCGAGTCCGCCCTCGGCAAGCCGATCCGGCTCCGCACGACCGCACTGCCCGGTGACCTCTCCGCCCGGCTCATCCAGCGCGCCGACCACGCCCTGCTCGAGACGCGCCCCGACCTGTCCGAACGCTCCCGGGTGGCCTGCGTGCTGCACGAGCTCGCGCACGTGTTCCTCGCCGACCCCGGTTGCGACCACGAGGCGTACACGGGGCTGCTCACCGGGCGGACGGCGTTCACCCGGTCGCTCGACACCCCGCACGAGCAGGCGGTCGAGCTCGTCGCCGACCAGCTCGCCCTGCGGATCGGGCTGCTCGACCCCGACACCGCGCCGCGCGGGATCTTCCGGTGACGCTGCACGTCTGGGGATCGCTCCCGGTCTGGCTGATCCTGGCCGTCCTCGTCGTCCGGCTCTGGCTCGTCCGGACCCAGTCGGCGAGCGTCACCTGGCTCATGGTCTGCTGCGCGTTCGTCGCCGTCGGGCTGAGCATCAACCAGCCCGACGTCGTGACATTCCTCGGCGGGCTGACCCGCACGCCGAACGTCGCCGACCTGCTCGGCCGCTGCCTGATGGTGTGCGGCCTGTTCGCCCTCGCGCAGTCGGTCGAGGCGGCCGCCCGGTCCGCGCGGCTGCTCCGACCGAGCCGGCTCGTCGGCGTCGCACTGGTGCTCGTCGCCCTCGTCGTGCTGTTCGTGCTGATCGACGCCCCCGTGCCCACCTCGCAGTTCATGGTCGAGTACGGCGCCCAGCTGCCCACGGCGCTCTACTCAGCGGTCGAGATGACGTACATCGCCGTCGTGATCGCCCGGTCCGCACTGGCGGTCCTCCGTGGCTTCCGCGAGGGCGACGGCCTCGGGCGCATGTACTGGCTGTTCGTCGTCGGCGCCGCGGCGATGGTCCTGCTCGCGGCCATCGCGGTGGCACTCGACGCCGTGCATGTGCTCGGCCTGGACGCTGCGGTCCGGGTGCTCGGGACCGTCTACGCGCCGGTCTTCCTCACCTCGATGGTCCTGCTCGCCGTGGGTGCCGCCGGCGGGGTGCTGCCCGACGCCGCCCGCGAGTTCCGCGACTGGCGGGCCTCACGGGTCCGCTTCCGGACACTGGAGCCCGAGCTGCGGCGACTCGAGGGCGCGTCCGGCAACCGAGGGCTGTACTTCACGATCGCCTGGCAGCGTCGCCAGTGGCGGAGCCGACTGCACCGGCTGTCCGTCGAGATCGAGGACCGCGCGCGCGAGGCCGGGCAGGACGTCCCGGCCGCCGCGCCACTCACCACCGCACGACTGGAGGAGACCACATGACCGGTGGACGCATCGCCGCACTCGGGACCGCAGCGGGTGCCGTCGGGACGCTCGGGCTGGGTGCGTTCGTCGCACGTCGGCTGCTCTTCCCCACGCCGTACTCGGCGACCGCGACCGTGCGGGGCGCCACCCCGACCGAGGCCGAGTTCGTGGCCACCCGCGACACCCGCCTGCCCGGGACGTACCGGCTCACCCGTGACGGCCAGGACGTCCGCGTGCAGGACGTGCTCGACGTCGACGGGGACACGGTCCGGCGGCGCACGGACGGTACGGCAGCCGTCGGCGAGTGGGGCTGGGACGCGCTGCTGTACGACGGCCTCGCGGACGTCCCCGGCGACGAACCGACCGACGTCCTCGGTGACGAGCCCACGCACGTCGTCCACGTGCACGGGCAGTCGCTCGGGCCGCGGCAGGTCCTCCGGGGCATCCCGGTCTGGCGTGCCCTCGGCGCGACGTCCGAGGTCGTCGACACGACCGACCTCCCGCTCCGCTCGCTCGACCCCGGCGCGGTCGACCGCATCGTGACGGCGGTCCGGGCAGCCCGGGGCCGCGGGGCCACCCGGGTCGTGCTGCAGGGCTGGTCGGCGGGGGCGCTCGCGTGCTCGGTCGCCGCCTCCCGGGTCGAGGTCGACGGCCTCGTCGGGATCTCGCCGCTGCTCAGCGTGCCCTCGGCGCTCCGCGGTGCGGTGTCCGGCGCCCACCTCCCCGCGTTCGTCGGCACGGTCGCGGCACGGATCGCGACCACCGCCGTGCTGTCACGGCTGGCCGGCGCCGCTGCTCCCGTCGGGACGACCGCGTGGCAGGCGTCGGCGACCCCGACCCTGCTCGTGCACTCGGCGGCCGACGCCCTCGTCGCCGAGGCCGACGTCGCCGCGCAGACCGCGCGTCCGGGGACCCGGGCGGTCGCGTTCCGGACCGCGCCGCACACGCTCGAGTGGAACGAGGACCCGGAACGCTGGGAGCGGGCCGTCCGGGACTTCGCGGCCACCCTCTGACGCGAGACGCGAGACGCGAGACGCGCGCCCCGGCGACGTGCAACGGCCCCGGTCTGCGAACAGACCGGGGCCGGCGCGTCTCGACCTGTTGGGGGGAACCGGTCGAGCGCTGCGTGCGAGGTGTTGGGGGGAACCCCTCGCGCGCAGTCCCCACCGTACCCCCGGACGGGGGCCCGTGGTACCGCGACGCGCGAACCGTCCCGGGTCTGGGTCGGGCGACATCGCGCCGCGCGGAGCGTCCGGCGCATGGACGATCAACCCGAACCCGAAGCCCACGAGCGTCACCGCTCAGTGGCAGACCGGGGCGACGAGTCACTCGGACGTCCCTTCGACCAGACCAACGGCCTGGCGGACGGACTGAGCGGCGACTCGGACGGCACGGCCGAGAGCGAGCAGCCCGGCGCGCACGAGCGACACGAGAAGCGCGAGAAGCACCGCGGGCGCGACCACCAGGGGTGACCGCACCCACGACGTGACGGGAGGCGCGGTGCCAGCTGGCACCGCGCCTCCCGTCATGTCCGTGACCGGGTCCTAGGACTCGATCTCGCCCTGCGGCGTGTCCGTCGCCTCGACGGCGGCCGCGCCGGCGAGGACTTCCTCGCGACCCGGCTGACGCCCGGTCTCGAACTGGAACTCGCCACCGGTGAAGTCGACCTTCACGTGGTCGCCGGCCGTGAGCTCACCCTGCAGGATGTGCTCGGACAGCTGGTCCTCGACCTCGTGCTGCATCGCGCGGCGGAGCGGGCGGGCACCGAGTGCCGGGTCGAACCCGACCTTGATGAGCTGCTCCTTGGCGGCGAGCGTGAGCTCCACCGTCATGTCGCGGTCGAGCAGACGGTCCGCCAGGCGCTTCACGAAGAGGTCCACGATCTGCAGCAGCTCGGGCTGCGAGAGCTGCGGGAACACGATCGTGTCGTCGACGCGGTTGAGGAACTCGGGCTTGAAGTGCTTCTTGAGCTCCTCGTTCACCTTCGAGCGCATGCGGTCGTAGCCGACACCGGAGTCACCCTCGACCTGGAAGCCCACCGGGCCACCCGCGATGCCCTGCGAACCGAGGTTCGTGGTCATGATGATGACGGTGTTCTTGAAGTCGACCACGCGGCCCTGACCATCGGTCAGACGACCCTCTTCGAGGACCTGCAGCAGCGAGTTGAAGATGTCCGGGTGGGCCTTCTCGATCTCGTCGAAGAGGACCACGGAGAACGGCTTGCGGCGCACCTTCTCGGTGAGCTGGCCACCTTCCTCGAACCCGACGAACCCGGGAGGGGCACCGAAGAGTCGCGAGACGGTGTGCTTCTCGCCGAACTCCGACATGTCGAGGGAGATCAGTGCACCCTCGTCGTCGAAGAGGAACTCGGCGAGCGCCTTGGCGAGCTCGGTCTTCCCGACGCCCGTGGGGCCGGCGAAGATGAACGAGCCGGAGGGACGGTTCGGGTCCTTCAGTCCGGCGCGGGTGCGGCGGATGGTCTTGGAGAGGGCCGAGATGGCCTCTTCCTGACCGATGACGCGCTCGTGCAGTGCCTTCTCCATGAAGACGAGCCGCGAGGTCTCCTCTTCGGTGAGCTTGAACACCGGGATGCCCGTGGCCTGCGCCAGGACCTCGGCGATGATGCCCTCGTCGACGGTGCCGGACGCGGCGACGTCACCC
Source organism: Curtobacterium sp. SORGH_AS_0776 (assembly GCF_031453355.1). Classification (NCBI taxonomy): domain Bacteria; kingdom Bacillati; phylum Actinomycetota; class Actinomycetes; order Micrococcales; family Microbacteriaceae; genus Curtobacterium; species Curtobacterium sp. SORGH_AS_0776. The sequence goes on along the minus strand of NZ_JAVIYU010000001.1, from coordinate 909,643 downwards.
GCTCGCCACTGCTTCTCGAGGCGGAGACGCTCGCCGAGGAGCTTCTTCTCCTCGTCACGGAGCGAAGCGGCCTTCTCGAAGTCCTGCTCCTCGATCGCGGCTTCCTTCTGCCCGCGGACCGCCGAGATCTTCTCGTCGAACTCGCGGAGCTCCGGCGGCGCCGACAGGATCGACAGGCGGAGACGTGCACCGGCCTCGTCGATCAGGTCGATCGCCTTGTCCGGCAGGAAGCGGTCTTGCACGTAGCGGTCCGCGAGGTTCGCCGCGGCGACGATCGCGCCGTCGGTGATGGACACCTTGTGGAACGCTTCGTACTTGTCGCGGAGGCCCTTGAGGATGTTGATCGCGTGGGGCAGCGACGGCTCGTTGACCTGCACCGGCTGGAAGCGACGCTCGAGTGCGGCGTCCTTCTCGAAGTGCTTGCGGTACTCGTCGAGCGTGGTGGCACCGATGGTCTGGAGCTCACCGCGTGCGAGCAGCGGCTTGAGGATGGAAGCGGCGTCGATCGCGCCCTCGGCAGCCCCGGCACCCACGAGGGTGTGGATCTCGTCGATGAAGACGATGATGTCGCCGCGGGTGCGGATCTCCTTCGTGACCTTCTTGAGGCGCTCCTCGAAGTCACCGCGGTAACGGGACCCGGCGATGAGCGACCCGAGGTCGAGCGAGTAGAGCTGCTTGTCCTTCAGCGTCTCGGGCACGTCGCCCTTGACGATCGCCTGGGCGAGGCCCTCGACGACGGCGGTCTTGCCCACGCCGGGCTCACCGATCAGGACGGGGTTGTTCTTGGAGCGGCGGGAGAGGATCTGCATGACCCGCTCCATCTCCTTCTCGCGGCCGATGACCGGGTCGAGCTTGCCGTCGCGCGCCGCCTGGGTGAGGTTCCGACCGAACTGGTCGAGGACCTGCGAACCCTGCTGGGCGTTCTGCTGCTGCTCGCCGCCGACGGCGACCGCTTCCTTGCCCTGGTAGCCGGACAGGAGCTGGATGACCTGCTGACGGACGCGGTTGAGGTCCGCGCCGAGCTTGACGAGCACCTGGGCGGCGACGCCCTCGCCCTCGCGGATGAGGCCGAGGAGGATGTGCTCGGTGCCGATGTAGTTGTGGCCGAGCTGCAGCGCCTCGCGCAGGGACAGCTCGAGCACCTTCTTGGCGCGCGGCGTGAACGGGATGTGCCCGGTCGGCTGCTGCTGGCCCTGCCCGATGATGTCCTGGACCTGCTCGCGGACGGCATCGAGCGAGATGCCGAGCGACTCCAGCGCCTTGGCGGCGACGCCCTCGCCCTCGTGGATGAGGCCGAGGAGGATGTGCTCGGTGCCGATGTAGTTGTGGTTGAGCATCTTCGCTTCTTCTTGAGCGAGGACGACAACACGACGGGCTCGGTCGGTGAATCTCTCGAACATGTGCTCTCCCTTGCCGGGCTCGTGGAAGTCCGGTGACGTACATCGAGAGTAACCAGCGCACCCCGGGTGGTCTGCCCCTGTTCGCCGTGGGCGTGACCTCGTTGCGTCCGGTGAACAGGGGACGGTCGGGAGGCGCGGTGCGGGTCCGCCCAGGAGCCTGCGCCCGGTGGTGCTCACGGGGGTCGCGCGGCGGGTCGCGCCGGGTGTCGGGTCGGCGCGGGCCGCGGGCCGCGGGTCGGCGCGGGGCGGGTGCGGGGTGCGTCAGGCGCGTCGTGCGGCGCGACGCAGGGCGCGGCGGAAGCGGCGCGGGTCGACACCGAGACCGTCGAGGACGTCGTGCGCGGCCCCCGTGAACGGGTCGTCGATGCCGTCGAGCACTGCGAGCAGCACGTGGTGCGGTCGGACGCGTTCCGCCGGGCCGGCGAGCTGTGCGGCGCGTGCCAGCACCCGCGCCGCGGCCGGCGTGCACGTGACCCGGTCGGGCGAGACCGGCCCGGGTGCCCCGGCGCCGACGAAGGCACTGCTGGCGGTGCGGACGCGGTCCGGCGTGACGCCGTGCGCGTCGAGGACGTCGAGGAAGCGGGGCATCCCGCTGCAGAGCGTGACCGCGGCGACGAGGAGGTGTTCGGCGTCGAGGAAGCCGAACCCGGTCTCCAGTGACTCCTGTTCCGCGAGGAGCACGATCTCGCGTCCGTGCCGAAGTGTGGGCAGGGCGACGGAGAGCGTGGCGATCTGCATACATGCAGAATATCTCATGTGTGAGCGGTCCGCCAGAGGAGATCCCGGGCGCGATCGGTACGATCGCGACCATGGAGCAGCCCGTCGTCGGACTCGTCGTCCACCCGACCAAGAACGTGCAGGAGTCCGTCGCGACCCTGCAGCGCTGGAACGCCTCCGGCCGCGGACGCCTCGTCGCCCGCCGCGCCGACGTCCAGCGCATCGGCGGCGGGGTCGACGTGATCGGGGACGAGGACTTCACGGAGGAGGTCGACCTCGTCGTCGCACTCGGCGGGGACGGCACGATGCTCGGGGCCATGCGGCTCGTGGCGAAGCGTCCGGTGCCGGTGCTCGGGGTCAACTACGGCAACGTGGGCTTCCTCGTCGAGATCGAGCCGCCGGAGCTCGAGGTCGCGCTCGAGCGGCTGTCCGCCGGCGACTACCAGCTCGAACCGCACCACGCACTCGAGGCCCGGCTGTTCTGGAGCGGAGCCCGCACCGACTACCTCGCGTTCAACGACCTCACGATCGTGCGACGCCCCGGCGCCGGCCAGGTGTCCGCGGACCTCAGCGTCGGCGGGCTCGGGTACGGCTACTACCGGGCGGACGCCATCGTCGCCGCGACCCCGGCCGGGTCCACCGCGTACAACTACGCCGCCGGTGGCCCCGTCCTCTCCCCCGCACTGTCCGGCTCCGTCGTGACCCCGGTCGCGCCGATGGCCGGGATCGACCGTGCCGTGGTCCTCGCCGCTCGCGAGCGCTACCGGTTCGACATCGCCGAGGGCACCCGCAGCGCAGCGCTCGAGGTCGACGGACTCGTGGTCGGCGAGGTCGCCACCGGTGCGCAGATCGACGTGCGGCTGCGGAAGGACGCCGGCAGCGTGGTCCGCCTCGACGCCGAGCGCCACGGGCGGACCGGACGCGTGAAGCTCAGCCTGCTCGACCTGCCCGTGCGACCGGACCAGCTCATCGAGCTCATCCCCCAGGACCTCCGCCAGAAGCTCGGGCGCGAGGTCGAGGAGTAGCGGGCCGGGCCCTGCCCGACCCCGGGAACGTGAATGGCCCGCTCACGCCGAAGCGCGAGCGGGCCGTCCCATCACCCCACCGGATCGTCTTCCCACAGAACGACCCGGTTCCCCGTGCCGACACTCACGCGCCGGCCGAAGTCCGCTGACCTAGTCGGTCAGGTACAGCTGCATGTCCTGCGAGACCGCCTTGGCGAAGAGCCGCAGCTTGGCACGGGACTCCACACGGCTGACCGCCTGGCGGGTCGTGTGGACGACCTTCGAGATCTCGTCGAGCGTCATCGGCTTGTCGTCGTCGAGGCCGTAGCGCATGCGGATCACGTTCGCCTCGTCGCTCGGCAGTTCGGCGACGATCGAGCGGATGTCGCGGTGGAGCAGCGTCGTCTCGGTCAGCTCGTTCGGGGACGCGGCGTCCTCGTCCTCGATGAAGTCGCCGAGCTCGCTGTCGTCCGAGTCGCCGACGACCGTGTGGATCGACACCGGCTCGTGCGAGCGGCCCTTGAGGTCGACGAGCTCGTCGACGCTCATGCTCAGCTCGGCCGCGACCTCGTCCGGCATCGGCGCGCGGCCGAGGTCGACGGTGAGGTCGCGCTCGGTGCGGGAGATCTTGTTGATCAGCTCGACCGTGTGGACCGGGATGCGGATCGTGCGGGCCTTGTCGGCGAGACCGCGGGAGATCGCCTGACGGATCCACCAGGTGGCGTACGTCGAGAACTTGTAGCCCTGCGTGAAGTCGAACTTCTCGACCGCGCGGACCAGGCCGAGGTTGCCTTCCTGGATGACGTCCATGAAGGGCAGGCCGCGCTGCGAGTAGCGCTTGGCGATGCTCACGACGAGGCGGAGGTTCGAGGTGATCATGCGCTCCTTGGCGCGCTCACCGTCACGGACGAGCCAGCGCAGTTCACGCTGCAGGGTCTTCGCGAGGCCCTTCTCGGTGGCGAGCTTCTCCCCGGCGAAGAGGCCGACCTCGATGCGGCGGGCGATCTCGGCTTCTTCCTCGGCGGTGAGGAGCGAGAGGCGGCCGATGTGGCGGAGGTAGTCACCCACCTGGTCGACCGAGGCGCCGCGGACACCCGCGAGCTGCTCGTCGGCCTCGACCTCGGTGTCGAGCGTGGTGGTCTCGACCGCGGTGACCGGAGCCTTCGCTGCGGTCGTCTTCTTGGTGCGACGTGCGGTGGTGCCGGTGGTCGTCGTCTTGGGTGCTGCGGTTGCGATCGTCATGATGACTCCCTGCGTTCGACGGGTGATGACCTCGTTGGGGGTGTCACGAGTAAAGCGTTCCGGAGGTGTACCCCACAAACCGATCGGATCGATTCTCAGGCTTCTCCGTGCTTCACCATGGATACCGTCCCCCGAGGGGTACAGCCTGTCGTCAGTCTGGTCCCCCGCATGGTCGAGAATCAAGGGGATTTCGCCGTGTTTCCGGCGTTGCATCGATGTTTCTTGCTCGTTTCCGATCCTGTACCCCGGGCCGCCGCGTCCAGTGGACACAAAAAAGGGGTACGGCGGTCCGGATCGTGGCGATCCGGTCGTCGTACCCCGAAAACCGAACGGGCGGGGGTCACCAGGAGGGCTCGAGCCACCCCTCGCGACGCTTCGAGACCTCGAGGTCGGCGTCTCGGTCGAACTCGTCGTACTCGCTCTCGATGTCGCCGACGAGGCTGCGGCCGGTGAAGACGCCCCCGCGGTTCGCGAGGACACCACCGGAGATGATCTGCGTGATGGACATGCGGACGATGCTCACCCCGGCAGACGACGTCGGGGTGAACGGCCGGTGACGGTGTCCGGACGCTCAGACGTCGATGTCGTCGTCGTCGCCCTCACCGTCGGGCCACACGGTGTCGTCGCGAGCGGGATCCGCGACCGCCGGGTGCCCGAAGGCGTCATCGGGATCGAGGTCGGCGAGGTCGGGGTCGGGCTCGGGGTCCCTGCCGTCCGGGGTCGCGCGCATGCACGCCAGGGTCGCACCGCGCGGTGAACACCAGGTGACGTCGGCCGCGGGCGGCCTGTTGATCGGGAGCGGGTTACTCCGCAGAGGCAGGCGCCGGTGCCGGCACGCCGTGCTCACGCTCGAAGCGGGCACGCTCCTCGGCCTCGACCTTGGCGTACGCGGCACGCTCGGTGCGGTCGGCCCGCATGATGGCACGCATCACGAACCAGAAGATGAGGCCGACCACGACGGTCGGCGTCAGGGCGAAGATGATCCCGGTCACGACTCCATGCGGCACCCGAGCATCCTAACCCCCGGCACGGCGCCGCCAGCTGGGTCCTACTTCACCAACGGGAACAGGATCGTCTCGCGGATGCCCAGGCCCGTGATGGCCATGAGGAGCCGGTCGATGCCCATGCCCATGCCGCCCGACGGCGGCATCGCGTGCTCGAGTGCCCGCAGGAACTCCTCGTCGACGCGCATGGCCTCGAGGTCGCCGCCCGCAGCGAGCTTCGCCTGCTCGACGAACCGCTCCCGCTGCACGACCGGGTCGACGAGCTCGGAGTACGCCGTCGCCAGCTCGAAGCCACGGACGTAGAGGTCCCACTTCTCGACGATGCCCGGGCGGCTGCGGTGCTCGCGGGTCAGCGGCGAGGTGTCGACCGGGAAGTTCATCACGAACGTCGGACGGTCGAGCGAGTCGATGACGAAGTGCTCCCAGAGCTCCTCGACGTACTTGCCGTGCGTGGCGTGCGCGACCTCGACGCCCTCGGCATCGGCGAGCGCCCGCAGCTCGGACAACGGCGTCTCCGGGGTGATCTCGCGACCGGCCGCCTCGGACAGCGACCCGTACATGTCGATGCGCGGCCACTCGCCGCCGAGGTCGTACGTCGTACCGTCCGCCCAGGTGACCTCGAGCGAGCCACCGGTCACGGCACGCGCGGCGTTCTGCACGAGCTCCTGCGTCAGGTCGGCCATCTGCTCGTAGTCGCCGTACGCCTGGTAGGCCTCGAGCATCGCGAACTCGGGCGAGTGCGTCGAGTCGGCGCCCTCGTTGCGGAAGTTCCGGTTCACCTCGAACACCCGGTCGATGCCGCCGACGACGGCGCGCTTGAGGAAGAGCTCCGGCGCGATGCGGAGGTACAGCTCGGTGTCGAACGCGTTCGAGTGCGTGACGAAGGGCCGCGCCGAGGCACCGCCGTGCTGGGTCTGCAGCATCGGGGTCTCGACCTCGAGGTAGTCGTGACCAGCGAAGGTCTGCCGGAGCGACGACATCACGGCGGCACGGGCGCGGACGGTGGCCCGGGCCTCCTCGCGCACGATGAGGTCGAGGTAACGCTGGCGGACCCGCGTCTCCTCGTTGAGTTCGTTGTGCAGGTTCGGCAGCGGCAGGATCGCCTTGGCCGCGATCTGCCAGTCGTCGACCATGATCGACAGCTCGCCCCGCCGCGAGGAGATCACCCGTCCGTGCACGAACACGTGGTCCCCGAGGTCGACGAACTCCTTCCAGCGCGCGAGCGACTCCTCGCCCACTTCAGCGAGGGACACCATCGCCTGGATGCGGGAGCCGTCGCCGGACTGCAGGGACGCGAAGCAGAGCTTGCCGGTGTTGCGCGAGAACACGATGCGGCCGGCGATCCCGACGACGTCCTGGGTCTCCTCGCCGGTCTCGAGGTGCGCGTACTGTGCACGGACCGCGGGGATGGTGGTGGTGACCGGCAGGCCCGCGGGGTATGCCTCGATCCCCGACTCGAGGAGCTTCGCCCGCTTGTCGAGCCGGACCTGTCGCTGCTCGCTGGTCTCCGCCGCGGCGATCTCGGCGGCGGAGGGCTCGGTGGCGGGTGCGGTCTCGTCGGTCATGCTGGTGCGGCTCCGATGGTCGTGGGGGTCCCCGAAATCGTACAGCGCGGCCGGACTAGAGCGTCGCCTGCCCGTCGGCCGCCGCGAGCGCGTTGTCGACGGCCGTGCGGACCAGTGCGCCGAGGACCCGGCCCGGGTACTCGACCCCGATGCCGGACAGCGTGCCGGCGGACTGGTCGACGATCGCGGTCGAGAAGCTCACCGCGGCGCGGACGGCGTCGGCGTAGGCGGGGCGGTCCTGCTCGGTGACGACGAACGGCTCCGCACCCATCTCGACGACGAGCGCCTGGGCGATGGGGAGCACGGGCGACGGTGCGGTCACGGCGCAGTACGCGTCACGGAGCCGAACGAGGTCGACGCTGGTGCCCGTGAACGCCATCGCGGGGTGGATCGCGAGCGGGATCGCCCCCGCGGCCATCGCCGGTGCGAGGATGCCCACGCCGTGGTCCGGGCTGGTGTGCACGACGAGCTGCCCCGGCTGCCAGATCCCTGCGTCCGCGAGTCCCTGCACGAGGTCGGCCAGCTGGTCGTCCGGCACGGCGAGGAGCACGAGTTCGCTGCGCTCGACGAGGTCCGGGGTCTCGAGGACGGGTGCGCCGGGGAGCATCGCCTCGGCGCGGTCGCGTCCGGCCTCGGACACGGCCGTCACACCGACGACGGCGTGCTCGGCGTTCGCGAGCGCTGCTCCGAGGACGGGTCCGACCCGTCCGGCACCGAGGACGCCGACTCCCAGCCGCCCCGCCCTCACCGCGCGGCTCCCGGCGGCGGGGTGTCGCCCCAGGGCGATCCAGGAGGCACGGTGCCGGTCGGCCGCACCGGCTCGGCGCCGCCGGGTGCGCGCTCTGGCGACGACTGCTCGCGGTCCACCGCGTCCACTCGTCGTCCTGGTGACCACTCCGGGGCCGCGGCCGGCGCGACGGGGGCGAGCCGCGCCTCCCGTTCGCGCCACCGGTGGGAGGTGTCGGCCGCAGCCGCCTCGACCGCGCGGGCCGAGGTGTCCGACCACAGCTGCTGCGCGTCCCGCGCGTCCAGCGCACCGATGCTCGCGGAGACCGGGCCCTGCACGGTCTGCACGTGCACCGACGCGAGCCGCAGTGCACGCTCGAGCGGCCCCTGCGAGACCTTGACGCTCTGCACGCGCGGCAGCGGCACGATGACCAGCGAGCGCCAGACGGCACCGAGCCGGAGCAGGACGGCGCCCGGGACGAAGCGGTAGCCGTTGCGGCGGAACGCGAACGGGCGGAGCCAGGCGCCCCGGCGCGGGGAGTGCACGAACCCGCCGCGGTCGCCCGTGGTGGTGAGGCTGTCGTCGACGACGTCGACGGCCTCGGCCGAGCCCTCGCGGAGCTGCTCCTGCGAGGCGGCGGGACCGGCGACGGCGGTGCCGACGAGGCCGGGGAGGATGATGTCGAGGACCTCGCGGACGTCGCGCGCGGTACCGACCGGCAGGACGATCGACGAGACCTGCTGGTTGTTCGAGGCCCCGTTGCCGGCATTCGTCGCTCGGTTGATCCGGACGTCCCACCAGCCGAACGGCCGCCAGAGCAACGGCTGCGCGACGCTCACGGCGTGGATGCGGCCGGGCGGCAGGGTCTCGTTCGAGGTGGACACGAGCCCGAAGCCGATCCGGATGCCGTCGCGGGTCTCGGCGATCGTGTACTGCAGCGAGCGGGAGAACTTCCGGACGTAGTAGCCGCCGGCGCCGATCACCGCGGGGAACAGGCCGAAGAGGATCCCGTACTCGCCGGTGAGCGCCACGCTGACGATCATCGCGGCGACCGCGGCGAGGATGAACACCGTCGTGCCGGAGAGCAGCATCGACGCGACGAGCCGGCCGGGGTGCACCTTCACGATGCGCGTCGCGCGGACCGCGGCGGGGTCGAGCTCCGGCGAGAAGATCTCGTCGACACGGTCCTGCAGCACGCCGTTCGACGCCCGGGCCGGGTCGTGCTGCCGCTCGTCGTCCTTCGCCCCGGAGGCGAGCACGAGGATGCGCTGCCGCAGGTCGTCCGCAGCCGTGACCCCGAGGTAGGCGAGCTGCACGTTCGCGTCGTTGCCGGCCTGGGCGATCTCGAGCTTGGCGGTGCCGAAGATCCGCGGGATGAGCGGCCGCGAGATGTTGATGCCCTGGATGCGGTCCAGCCGGGCCTTGCGGTTCGTCCGGAAGAGCACGCCCGAGCGGACCTCGACGATCTCGCCGGTCACCCGGAACTCGTGCATACGCCAGGAGAGGGTGAACAACGCAAGGAGTACCAGCAACAGCACAGCCACGCCGAGCAGCACCCAGCCGACGACGCCGTGCTCGTAGACGTACCGCACGGGGTCGCCGTCGTCCTGCGGGCCACCGCCGGGGATGAAGAACTCGACGAGCTGGTCCCGCAGGCTGTTCAGCACGTAGCCGAGGATCACGATGAGGAAGATGCCGCCCTTGAGCAGCGGCGTCAGCGGGTGCATGCGGTGCCACTCGCCGTCGGTCAGCGGTGCGGCAGCGGCGGCGTTGCCCCGGTGCGGCGGAGCGGGCGGCGGCGGGCCGGGTCGGAAGGTCATGCGGCCCTCCTAGAGCCCGGCGCGGCGGGACTCGGCGAGCTCGACGAGCCGGTCGCGCAGCTCATCGGCGTCGGCGAAGGGGATGCCGGGGATCCGGACGTTGGTCGACGCGGCCGCCGTGACGAACTTCAGCTCGCTCATGCCGAGCACCCGGTCGAGCGGCCCGCGGTTGACGTCGACGAGCTGCATGCGGCCGTACGGGACGGCGGTGAACCGCTGCCACATCAGGCCGCGCCGGAGGACGAGGTCGTCGTCACGGAGGGCGTACCCGATCGCCCGCACGCGTCGCGGCGTCAGGATCGCCGTCACGAGGGTGACGATCGCGACCGCGATGCCGATCAGCGTCCAGACGGTCCCGGCCGTGCCGGAGAACCCGCCGCTGACGACGCCGATGATGACGCAGCCGGCCGTCACCACGAGCCCGATCACGATCGTCGTGACGAGCTCGGTCCAGACGAGCTTGGGCGACACCCGGGTCCAGGTGGTGCCGGTCAGTCCCAGACCGGGCTCGTCGAGTCGTTCACGCGGCATCGCGGGCCTCCTGCGGTCGGGTCGTGCTGGGTGCACCGGGTCGGTGCGCGTGCGTCGTGCCGCTCCGGTGTCGGTGCGCCGGGGTCGTGCCGCCCCGGTGTCGGTGCGCCGGCGTCGTGCCGCCCCGGTGTCAGTGCGCCTGCGTCGTGCCGCCCCGGGGGAGGTCGTCGTCGTCATCGTCCCCAGGAGGAGCGATGCACATGCGTTCGGCGACGAGTGCGCACACCGTCAACACGAGTCCACCCCCGACCGCCACGGCGTTCGGCAGGACCGAGCCTAGCGAAGGGAAGGCCGAGCGGGTCAGGAGGTACACGAGCAGGCCCGCGCCGAACCCGCCGAACAGTGAGCCCGCGATGCTCGACGCCTTCGCGAGCACCACGACGCGGATCGCGTAGAGCGGGTCGACGGGGTGCGACCGGGACGCGCCGTCGCGAGCGTGCCGACGGACCGGCCGAGCCATCAGGACGACGGCGATGCCGATGAAGGCGAGGGTGACGCCGAGGGGTGTCGCGAGGAACAGCGTCGGCGCCTGCCGCGACGCCAGGACGGCGTCGAGGGCGAAGCCGGCGACCGCCGCGACGACGGCGACGCTGAGCAGGGTGGAGGCGCGGGTGGGCTTCACGAATCGCTCGTCTCTGGCCTGGAGGCACGGGTCGGCTCGTCGAAGAGGCGCGGCTCGTCGACGCGCTCCGTGTCGTCCCCCACCCGCTCGAGCAGGTCGGCGACCGGCCCGACACCCGGCAGGACGGCGTCCGGGTCGGCCTCGTGCCACGGCGCGAGCACGAACGCCCGCTCGCCGGCTCGCGGGTGCGGCACGGTCAGGGTCACGGTGTCGAGGGACAGGTCGTCGTACGCCACGAGGTCGAGGTCGAGCGTCCGGTCGCCCCAGCGGACCTCGCGCGTGCGGCCGTGGGTGTCCTCGATGCCGTGCAGGGCGTCGAGGAGTTCCTGCGGCTCGAGGTCGGTGTCGACGACCACGACGGCGTTCCGGTACCGGGGCTTCGTCGTGTCCGGGCCGTCGAGCGTGACGGCGACCGACTCGACCTCGCGGCTGGAGGCCACCGGACGCACCCCCGGGAGGGCGACGATCGCGGCGGCGGCGTCGCGCAGGGTGCTCCCCCGGTCGCCGAGGTTGGCGCCGAGGGCGACGACCGCCCGGCTCACTCTTCTTCCTCGACGTCGGACCCGGCGGCACGGACGCCGCCACGGGTCCGGCGGATCGTGATCGACACGTCGGTGAACGGCACCGTGATGGGCGCCTGCGGCTTGTGCACCGTGACCTCGGTCGCCAGGGCCGCACGGTGCGTCAGCACGGCGGCGGCGATGCGCTCGGCGAGGGTCTCGATGAGGTCGACCGGGTCGCGCTCGATCTCGGCGACGACCTGCTCGGCGAGCACTCCGTAGTGCACGGTCTCGTCGAGGTCGTCGGAGCCGGACGCGGCGCGGGCGTCGACCTCGACGACGACGTCGACCACGAAGTCCTGGCCGTCGGCGCGCTCGTGGTCGAAGACCCCGTGGTGGCCGCGTGCGCGGACCCCGGTCAGTCGGATGGTGTCCCTCACGATCGAGCTGCCCTCCAGGCGTCCCAGACGTCGAGCACGGCACGGGTCGGTGCCGGGTCGTGCACGCGCACACCCCACGCCCCGCGCTCGGCGGAGAGCAGGCTGATGGCGGCGGTGGCGAGGTCGCGCTCCTTCGGGGCGGCGCCGGCAGCGCTGCCGACCCCGTCGAGGAAGCGCTTGCGTGAGGCGGCGACGAGCACCGGCAGGCCGATCGACGCGAACCGCTCGTAGCCCGCCAGGATCTCCCAGTTCTGCACGCCCTGCTTGGCGAAGCCGAGGCCCGGGTCGATGACGACCTGTTCCTGGCGCACCCCGAGGACGATGAGCTCGGCGACGCGGAGTTCGACCTCGCGCCGGACCTCGTCGACGGCGTGCACGTACTCGGCGTTGCGGTACATCCGGTCGCTGTGCCCACGCCAGTGCATGACGACGAACCCGGCACCCGTGTCACGGACGACGCGCGCCATGTCGTCGTCGGCCAACCCACCGGAGACGTCGTTCACGATGGCGGCGCCGAGGTCCACCGAACGCTCGGCGGTCGAGGCGTTCATCGTGTCGACGCTCACCGTGATGCCCTCGGCCACGAGCTGCTGCACGACCGGGAGCACCCGCTGCTGCTCGACCTCGACGGGGACGCGCTCCGACCCCGGCCGGGTCGACTCCCCACCGACGTCGACGATGTCGGCCCCGGCGGCGACGAGTTCCCGGGCGTGCTGCACCGCGGCGTCGTACGCCTGGTGCAGCCCGCCGTCGCTGAAGGAGTCCGGCGTGACGTTGAGGATCCCCATCACCCGGGTCCGGTCGTCGGTCGGCGCACCGCGATCGCGGTCGCGCCGCCGACCGGTCACGATCTCCGGCACCGGTGCTGGTGCCCGGAGGTCGATCGCGACCGTCGGCGGCTCGGCTGCTGCGGCCCGCGCCTGGCTCACCTCGGCGAGCCGACGCGAGCGCCTCGTCGGCAGGTCCGTCATGCCGGCCTACGCGGGGGCGATACCCGGGTTGCCGAAGGGACGGCGACGGGGCTTCGACGACTCGGGGTCGGACTGCTCGGACGCGGTCGAGGCGGCCTTGCCCGGCACCTCGATGGCGGGCAGGTTGCTCACCGGGCGCTTGTCGCTGGAGAGCCACTGCGGCCGCTCCGGCAGCTTGCGGACGTCCTTGAAGATCTCGACCAGCTCCGGGGCGTCGAGCGTCTCCTTCTCGAGGAGCTCGCCGGCCAGACGGTCGAGGATGTCGCGGTTGTCGTTGAGCACCTGGTAGGCCTCGTCGTGCGCGGCCTCGAGCAGGGCACGGGTCTCGGCGTCGACCGTCTCGGCGATGTTCTCCGAGTAGTCGCGGCTGGTCCCGCCGCTCATGTCGCGGCCGACGAACGGCTCGCTCGACCCGGAGCCGAGCTTGACGGACCCGACGGCACGGCTCATGCCGTACTCGGTGACCATCTTGCGCGCGGTGCCGGTGGCCTTCTCGATGTCGTTCGACGCACCCGTGGTCGGGTCGTGGAAGACGATCTCCTCGGCGACGCGGCCGCCCATGGCGTAGGTGAGCTGGTCGAGCAGTTCGTTGCGGGTGACGGAGTACTTGTCCTCGAGCGGGAGCACCATCGTGTAGCCGAGGGCACGGCCGCGCGGGAGGATCGTGATCTTCGTCACCGGGTCGGTGTGGCGCATGGCAGCGGCCGCAAGGGCGTGACCGCCCTCGTGGTAGGCCGTGATGAGGCGTTCCTGGTCGGACATGATGCGCGTGCGGCGCTGCGGTCCGGCCATGACGCGGTCGACGGCTTCGTCGAGGGCGCGGTTGTCGATGAGCTGCGCGTTCGAGCGGGCGGTCAGGAGCGCGGCCTCGTTCAGGACGTTCGCCAGGTCGGCGCCGGTGAAGCCCGGCGTCTTGCGGGCGAGGAGCTCGAGGTCGACGCTCGCGGCGAGCGGCTTGCCCTTCGCGTGCACCTCGAGGATCTGCTGACGGCCGGCGAGGCCCGGGGCGTCGACGCCGATCTGGCGGTCGAAGCGACCGGGGCGGAGGAGCGCCGGGTCGAGGACGTCGGGACGGTTCGTCGCCGCGATGAGGATCACGTTGGTCTTGCCGTCGAAGCCGTCCATCTCGACGAGGAGCTGGTTCAGCGTCTGCTCGCGCTCGTCGTTGCCGCCGCCGATGCCGGCGCCACGGTGACGACCCACGGCGTCGATCTCGTCGATGAAGACGATGGCGGGCGAGTTCTGCTTCGCCTGCTCGAAGAGGTCGCGGACACGGCTCGCACCGACACCGACGAACATCTCGACGAAGTCCGAACCGGAGATCGAGTAGAACGGCACGCCCGCCTCACCGGCGACGGCTCGGGCGAGCAGCGTCTTGCCGGTACCGGGAGGGCCGTACAGCAGCACGCCCTTCGGGATCTTGGCGCCGACGGCCTGGAACTTCGCCGGCTCCTTGAGGAACTCCTTGATCTCCTGGAGCTCCTCGATCGCCTCGTCGGCGCCCGCGACGTCGGCGAAGCTGACCTGCGGGTTCTCCTTGTTGTTCATCTTCGCCCGGGACTTGCCGAACTGCATGACCTTCGAGCCGCCGCCCTGGGCGTTGGCGAGGAGGAACCAGAACAGGGCACCGATGATGAGGAACGGCAGGAGGATGCCGAGCAGCGAGAGGAACCAGTTCGACTGCTGGACGGTGTCGTTGTAGCCCTTCGGCAGGTTCGCGTCGTTGACGGCCTGGATGACCTCTTCACCGCGCGGCGTCGAGTAGTAGAACTGCTCGTGCGCGTTGCCGTCCTTCAGGGTGAGGTCGACGCGCTGCTCGGTGGAGTTCACCACCACGGAGGAGACCTTGCCGTCGGAGAGCTGCTGGAGGCCCTTCTGCGTGTCGATCTGCTGCGTGCCGGACTGGCTGATGACAGCCCATCCGATCCAGATCCCCACGATCGCGATCAGCACGTAGATGTACGGCCCGCGAAGGATGCGCTTGAAGTCCATGTGATCCGGGCAGAGCGCCCGACACCTTTCTCTGCCGAAGTTGCGTGCTGATCAGCATACGGCTGCGATTCTGTGGCGAGAATGGGTGTCCTCTGCGGGCGAACTCCACCCGCCGCCAGGATCAGCTGTAGACGTGCGGTGCGAGCACCCCGACCCCGCGCAGGTTGCGGTAGCGCTCGTCGTAGTCCAGGCCGTAGCCGACCACGAACGCGTCCGGGATGTCGAAACCGACGTACTTCACGTCGACCTCGACCTTGGCCGCCTCAGGCTTGCGCAGCAGTGCGACGATCTCGACGCTCGCGGCCCCGCGGGACTCGAGGTTCTGCTTGAGCCACGACAGCGTCAGACCGGAGTCGATGATGTCCTCGACGATGAGGACGTCCCGCCCGTGCAGGTCGGTGTCGAGGTCCTTGAGGATGCGGACCACGCCGGACGACTTCGTGCCGGAGCCGTACGACGACACCGCCATCCAGTCCATGCGCGCCTGCATCTTGAGGTGGCGCGAGAAGTCCGCCATCACCATGACGGCACCCTTGAGGACACCGACGAGCAGTGGGTCGCGCCCCGCGTAGTCGGCGTCGACCACCGCGGCGAGCTCGGCGAGCTTGTCGTCGATCTGCTCGGGGGTGAAGAGGACTTCGGACAGGTCTGCCTGGACGTCGGAGAGTTCCACCACTCCAGCCTAACCGGCGGTGAAGGCCAGACGGTCGCCCGATCGCGACGCCTGCACGCCCGGCAGGTCGATCGGCCCCTGCCCGCTCCAGTCGGTGACGAGGCGGCACACCTCGAGCGTCTGCACGCGGGACAGCGTCACGCCGAACTCGCTCTCCACCGCCAGCCGCACGAGCCGCTGCCGGAGGGCCGGCGGGTTGGCCGCGAGCTCCCGCACGGACAGCGAGATGCCGGCCTCCGAGTGCTCGGCGAGGTCCTCGGCCATCTCCTCGGCGAAGTGGTCGAGCGCGGCAGAGTCCTCGCGGAGCTGGTCGGCGGTGCGGGCGAGGGCCTCGGGCACACCGGCGCCGAGTTCGCGTTCGAGCGCGGGAAGGAGCACGTTCCGGACGCGGACGCGCGCGAAGGCCGGGTCCGCGTTCTGCGGGTCGTCCCACGGGGCGAGTCCGGCGGCGGCGCACGCCTGCCGCGTCGTGTGTCGACGGACGCCGAGGAGCGGCCGCCCGTAGGCCGGCCCGGCATGGCGCCGCGTCAGCGGCGCGATGCCGGACAGCGAGTCCGGCCCGCTCCCGCGGGCGAGGCCGAGCAGCACGGACTCCGCCTGGTCGTCCAGCGTGTGTCCGAACAGCACGAGGGGTGACCCGACGTCGGACGCGACGATCGCGATCGACGCGTGCCGCGCCTCCCGAGCCGCCGCTTCGGGACCGCCCGCGGAACCCACGTCGACACGACGGACGGTCACCGGTGCGAGTCCCAGCTCGGACGCCTGCCTGGAGGCGCGGCTCGCCACCGCCTCGGAGCCCGCCTGGAGTGCGTGGTCGACGACCACCGCCCCGGCTCGCAGGTCCTGCTTGGGCGCCTCGAACGCGGTGGCCGCGGCGAGCGCGAGCGAGTCCGGTCCGCCGCTCAGCGCGACGAGCACGAGGTCTCCGGGGCGCACCGTGCCCTCGTCGAGCGCTCGCGCGAGCAAGGAGCGCACCGCGCGACGGGTGTCGGCGACCGCAGGGTCGAGCCGGGGACGCGGAGTGTTCACCCGGTAACGTTAGCCGCGCTTTCTTCCCGCACATCAGACCAGGAGCGCAACATGGCCGCGTACGACGTCGTCGTCGAGATCCCCAAGGGCAGCCGCAACAAGTACGAGGTGGACCACGAGACCGGTCGCGTGTACCTCGACCGCGTGCTGTTCACCTCGTTCGTGTACCCGACCGACTACGGGTTCTTCGAGAAGACCCTGGCCGACGACGGTGACCCCGTGGACGCGCTGCTGCTCCTCGAGTACCCGACGTTCCCCGGTGTGGGCGTCAAGGTCCGCCCGGTGGGCGTCTTCAAGATGAGCGACGAGGCCGGCAACGACGCGAAGGTCCTCGTGGTCCCCGCGAAGGACCCGCGCTGGGCGCACATCCAGGACATCTCGGACGTCGACGAGCAGACGAAGGCCGAGATCGCGCACTTCTTCGAGCGCTACAAGGACCTCGAGCCGAACAAGTGGGTCAAGGCCGAGGGTTGGGGCGACGCCGCCGAGGCCGAGGCGATCGTCACGGCCGGCCAGGCCGCGTACGTGCCCGCCGGTCACTGACGCTCCCGGTCCCGTTCCGGCTCGACCGGGACTGCACCGCCTGACGACGAGTGCGCACGATCCCTCGTGCGCACTCGTCGTTCATGCGTGCGGCTAGAGCGAACCGCTCGGCCGTGCGACGTAGGGCAGCAGCTGGCCCGGGGTCCAGATCGCCCGCTCGAGCACGCCGCGCTGCGGGTTCGCCGCCTCGACCATCATGCCGTTGCCGGTGTAGATCGAGTCGTGATACGCCTCGTTGACGGTGCCGTTGTACGAGTAGAAGAGGATGTCGCCGGGCTGCCGCTGCGACATCGGCACGAGGCGCCCGATCGACTTGAAGTAGTTGTACTGCCAGACGACGTTGTGCCCACCGGTGGCGATGCCCTGCGAGCTGTAGGCCATCATCACGAGGCCGGAGCAGTCCCACGTGTTCGGGCCGGCACCGCCGAACTGGTACGCGTCGCCGATCTGTGCCCGGGCGTAGGCGATCGCGCCGGCTGCCTTCGAGGGCGTGCTCGGTGCGGTCGGGGTCGTCGGGGTGGTGGGCGTGCTCGGCTTCGACGGGGTGGTCGGAGTGGTCGGGTTGCTCGGCTTCGACGGTGTGGTCGGGGCGCTGGGCTTGGTGCCGCCGGAGCTGCTGCCGCCGGTGGTGCCGCCGCCGGTGCTCGGCTGGGTGCTCGTGGTGCCGCCGCCGGTGCCCGGCTGGGTGCTCGTGCCGCCGCCCGTGCTCGGCGTGCTGCTCGCGGCGCCCCCACCCGAGCCCGTGCCGGTGCCCGCGGCCGCGGTCGCCCCGGAGCCACCGGTGTTCGACGCGAGCTGCGCCTCCGCCCGCTTCGCCTGCTGCGCCGTCCAGTAGGCGGCTTCGGTGGCGACGCTCGTGCCCTTGAGGTACGCGAGCTGCTGCAGCACCTCGTCCTGCTGGTCCTGCTCACGCTGCACGCGGGCCTGCGCCGACGCCGCGGTGTCGTTCGCCTCGGCGAGGGCGGCCTTCGTCGCGTCCGTCGCCTTCGCGAGGGCCTTCGTCGCGGCGGACTGCTGCGCGGCGATCGCGTCGACGGTGTTCTGGTCCGCCTGGGCCTGGGCGAGGACGGTCGCGGAGCGCTCGGACAGGTGCGACATCGTGCCGACCCGGTAGAGCAGGTCCTTCGAGTCCCGCGAGTCGATGAGCATCGCCGCGGACAGGTCCCCGCCGCCGGTGCGCGACAGCTCGACCACGAGGCCGGCGACCTGCTGCGCGGAGGCGTCCGCCGTCCGTTCCGCCCGCTTGGACTGCGCGCTGAGGTCGTCCAGGGTCGCCTGCGCGTCCTGCTGCTGCGACGCCGCGAGGGCGTACGTCTGACCGGCCTGGAGCTCGGCGACCTGTGCGCTGTCGGCAGCGTCCTGCAGGGTCTGCAGCCGGGTGCTCAGCTCGTCGACGGTGGACTGGGCTTCGGCGGTGTCCGCCTTCGCCGCTCGCACGTCGTCCCAGCTCGGGGCGGACGGTGCCGCCTGGGCCGGGCCGGCGACCACGATGGAGAGACCGATCCCGAGGACGGCCACCACCGCGATCCCACAGGACAGGGTGCGAGCGGAGTGCTTCACGGCGTTCAGGGCCTTTCGGGCGCGCACACGGTCATACCGAGATCCCCCGCGCTGCCATGAAGGGGACCGGGTCGACGGCGGAACCGTTCACCCGGGTCTCGAAGTGGAGGTGGCAACCCGTCGACCACCCGGTCGAACCGACCTTGGCGATCTGCTGCCCGGCGGTGACGTGCTGGCCGACCGACACGAGCGTGCCGCCGTCGACGATGTGCCCGTACGCGGTCGAGATGCCGCCGCCGTTGTCGAGCACGACCTCGTTGCCGTAGCCGCCGCCGTTCGCCGCGAACGTCACCGTGCCGGACGCCGCCGCGTAGATCGGGGCGTAGCAGGCGGGAGCGAGGTCGACGCCGGCGTGCAGGGCGTAGTTCTTCGTGTACGGGTCGAGTCGGTAGCCGAACGGGCTCGTCTGGTACCCGCCGGTCGGGCGGACCCAGCCGGACGAGTTCGGCGAACCGCCACCGGTCCCGCCCTGGCTCGTCGCCGCGGCCTTCGCTGCCGCTGCCGCGATGCGGGCCAGCCGGGCCTTCTCCACCTGGACGCCCTTGTTGTAGCGCGCCTCGACGTTCTGCTCGCTCGTGGTCAGCAGGGTGAGCTGCGCCTCGAGTCGCTCCTTGTTGTCCGCCTGGGCGTCCACGGAGGACTGCGCCTGGTCAGCGGCGGCCTGTGCGGCCTGCATCTTCTGCTGTGCCTGGTCTGCGAGGTCGCCGAGGGCCTCCTTGGCGCGGTCCGCCTTGTCGGCGAGGCCCTGGGCCACACCGCGGTCCTGCGACGCCTGCGCGTAGATGCCGTCGGCCTGTTCGCTGAGCTTGGACATCGCACCGAGCTCGTACAGCAGGTCACCCGACTTCGTGGGGTGCGTGAGGATGTCGGTCGTGACGTCGTTCGCGCTCGCCCGCCCGAGCTGTGCCGCGAGCTGACCGGCCTGCGCCTCGGACGCGGTCGCGGTCTTCTCGGCGTCGTCCGCCTGGGACTGCAGCTTCTTCTGGGTCAGCGTCGCGTCGTCGTACTTCGTCTGCGCGGTCTGGTACGCCGTCCCGGCGGCCTCGGCGGACTTCTGCGCCGCGGAGGCCTTCGCCGTGAGGTCGGCGATGAGCCCCTTGATCTGGGTCACCTTCGCCTGTTGGGCCGACTTCGACGCCTTGGCCTTCTCGACGTCCGACCAGCTCGGGTACGACGCCGCACTGGCCGAGGTCACCGGGGCGAGGGCCGCGAGGGTGCCGGCGGTGAGCGCGACGGCGACCGCGGCGGCGATGAAGCGGCGGCGGGGACGGGGGCGGAGTGAGAGCGATGGTGAGGTCGACATACATCTCGATTTCGTAACAGCGCGGCAAGGCTCACGCACGTAACACTGTTAACAAGCGCAACAGTAACAACAGGTGTCGCACCCGCACACCCCCTCGCACGAGGGGCACGGGACCGACGACGATGGTCGCATCGGAACATCGACAGCACGAATCGGGGCCTGGTGCCCCACGGTGAGTGAAGCCCTGCGCTCGGGCGGCGACACCGCGACACGCCGGGGATTCCGCGGTGGAGCGGCTCGATTTGTGAATCCCGGGAGGCATCCGTATGCTTGTCCATCGGTAGCGCGAAGCACCGCTTGCGGCCCTATCGTTTAGTGGCCTAGGACACCGCCCTTTCACGGCGGCAGCACGGGTTCGAATCCCGTTGGGGTCACTCCTCGCAGAGTGAGCAAGCAAGCAGAGCACTACCGAACAACACAACACAACATGGCCCTGTAGCGCAGTTGGTTAGCGTGCCGCCCTGTCACGGCGGAGGTCGCGGGTTCAAGTCCCGTCAGGGTCGCCACGGCTGGATAGCTCAGTTGGTAGAGCGTTCGACTGAAAATCGAAAGGTCCACGGATCGATGCCGTGTCCAGCCACGGTGAAAGGCCCCCTACTCCGGTAGGGGGCCTTTTTGCGTTGGTCGTGACGCGACCACGTCCAGGAGGCGCGGTGCGGGTCGGACCCGCACCGCGCCTCCCGAGCTGGGCACCTACGCCTCGCGCGTCTTCGGGCTGCTCTCCTCGGTCTTCGCCGGGTCGCGTTCGACCACCGAGCCGAGAGCGTCGTCGATGCGGGACAGCAGCTCCGCGGGGATCGTCACCCCGGCAGCGCCGGCGTTGTCGTGCACCTGCTCCGGACGCGAGGCGCCGATGATGGCGGACGCCACGTTCTGGTTCTGCAGCACCCAGGCGACCGCGAGCTGCGCCATCGACAGGTCCAGCTCGTCGGCGATCGGCTTGAGCTCCTGCACGGCGGACAGCACCTCGTCGCGCATGAACCGCTCGATCATCTTCGCGCCGCCCTTGTCGTCGGTGGCGCGGGAGCCCTCCGGCAGCGGCTGACCGGGCTGGTACTTCCCCGTCAGCACACCCTGCGCGATCGGGGACCAGACGATCTGCGAGATGCCGAGCTCCTCGGACGTCGGGACGACCTCGCCCTCGATGACCCGCCAGAGCGCCGAGTACTGCGGCTGGTTCGAGATGAGCTGGACGCCGAGGTCGTCGGCGATCTCGTGTCCCGCGCGGAGCTGCTCCGCCGTCCACTCGCTCACGCCGATGTAAAGCGCCTTGCCCTGCCGGACGACGTCGGCGAACGCCATCATCGTCTCTTCGAGCGGCGTCTCGTAGTCGAAGCGGTGTGCCTGGTAGAGGTCGACGTAGTCGGTCTGCAGCCGCTCGAGCGAACCGTTGATCGACTCGAGGATGTGCTTGCGGCTCAGGCCGGTGTCGTTGTGCCCCTTGGGTCCGGTCGGCCCGAACACCTTCGTCGCGATCTCGAGGGACTGGCGGCGCTCCCCCTTCAGTGCCTCGCCGAGGACGGTCTCGGCACCGGTGTTGGCGTAGACGTCGGCGGTGTCGAACGTCGAGATGCCGACGTCGAGCGCTGCCCGGACGCAGGCGATCGCCGCGTCGTTCTCGACCTGGGAGGCGTGGGTGAGCCAGTTGCCGTAGGTGATCTCGGAGACCTTGAGGCCCGAGTTGCCGAGGTAGCGGTACTCCATGTGCGTGTCACTCCTGTCGTGGCCGCGTCGGTGCGGCTCCGTCGGCGACGGTAGTCCTCGGGACCTCCGTGCGAGCCGGTGACTGTACGCTGATGTTTCAGGAGCGGCGGGGAAAGACGAAACCCCGGCGATGTGGCCTGGGCCAGGGATCGTTCCGGGGTATTCGTGGACAACGGTAGCAGGCGGCGCACGCGGCGCTGTGGGCGGCGGACACCACCTCGCTCCGAGCCGTGCTCCGCGCCCGTCCCGACGGGTAGGTGCAGGATCGGAAGGGTTGCGGTGCAGTGGTGCACCGCCGGGAGCGAAGGAGCGTCCATGTCGGGAGCCAGCGTGCTGTTCATCGGCGGCAGTGGGGTGATCAGTGCCTCCTGTGTCCGCGAAGCCGTCGAGCAGGGGTTCGACGTCACCGTGCTCAACCGGGGGACCACCGGGGGCAGGCCGATCCCGGAGGGTGTGACGCGCCTCCAGGCCGACGTGTCGGACCGGAGCGCCCTGGCGGAGGTGGTCGGCGACCGCCACTGGGACGTCGTCGTGAACTGGATCGCCTTCACGCCGGACCAGGTGCAGGCCGACGTCGACTTCTTCGCCGGGCGGACCAGGCAGTACGTGTTCATCAGTTCGGCCTCGGCGTACCAGACCCCGGCGACGCACCTGCCGATCACGGAGTCGACGCCCCTGAAGAACCCGTACTGGCAGTACTCGCGGGACAAGATCGCGTGCGAGGAGCTGCTCATGGCGGCGTACCGGGAGCAGGACTTCCCGGTGACGATCATCCGGCCGTCGCACACCTACGACGAGACGAAGCTCCCGTTGACGGGCGGCTGGACCGCGGTCGCACGGATGCGTGCCGGCAAACCGATCATCATCACGGGCGACGGCAGCTCGCTGTGGACGATCACGCACAGCCGGGACTTCGCAGTCGGGTTCACGGGGCTGCTGGACCGGGCCGAGGCGATCGGCGAGGCGTTCACGATCACGAGCGACGAGGCGCCGACCTGGAACCAGATCGCGCACGAGATCGCAGCGGCAGCAGGCGTCGAAGACCTGAAGATCGTGCACGTGCCGGCGGATGCGATCAACGCCGTGGACCCGGAGTGGGGTGCGGCGCTCCTCGGCGACAAGGCGAACAGTTCGGTCTTCGACAACAGCAAGGTGCGGTCGCTCGTGCCGTGGTACCGGCCGCGGACGCCCTACCGGCAGGGCGTGCGCGAGGTCATCGCCTGGTACGAGGCGAACCCCGACGCGCAGGTCGTCGACGAGCGGCTCGACGCCCTGATGGACGAGCTGGCGGCGCGCTGGGCGGTGTGACGGGCGGGGAGCTGCGGTGCGGCGCCGCCGTGCTTCGTGAGCAGAAATGGTCGGGTGCCCTGGGGCGACCCGACCATTTCTGCTCACGAAGCGAGCGCGGGGCTCAGGACCGCGCGCGCAACACCTCGGCGAGGGCGCCGATCGCCAGGCGCACCTCGTCGTCGGTCACGACGAGCGGCGGCGCGAAGCGGATCGTCGACCCGTGCGTGTCCTTCACGAGCACCCCGCGGTCGGCGAGGTCCTGCGCGATCTGCTTGCCCGTGCCGAGCGCGGGGTCGATGTCGATGCCCGCCCAGAGTCCGGCGACCCGGTGCGAGACGACCCCGGAGCCGACCAGGTCGTCGAGCAGCCCGCGCAGCAGCGGTTCGCCCTCGAGCGCCCGCTGCTGGAACGTGCCCTCGTCGAGCATCGCCACGACCTCGGAGCCGACGGCCGCCGCGAGCGGGTTCCCGCCGAAGGTCGACCCGTGCTCGCCCGGACGCAGGACGCCCAGCACGTCACGCCGACCGACCACGGCGGACACGGGGACGATCCCGCCGCCGAGCGCCTTGCCGAGCGTGATGAGGTCCGGGCGGACCCCGACGCGCTGCACGGCGAGGGTGTGGCCGGTGCGACCGAGCCCGGACTGGATCTCGTCGGCGACGAACAGCGCGCCGAACTCGTCGCAGATCGCCCGGACGTCCGGCAGGTAGGACGGAGGCGGGATGACGACCCCGCCCTCGCCCTGGATCGGCTCGAGCAGCACCGCGACGACAGTGTCGTCCATCGCCTCGCGCAGGGCATCGGCATCGCCGTACGGCACGGTGCGGAAACCGGGCGTGAACGGCCCGAAGTCGTCGTGCGCCGACGGGTCGTCCGAGAACGAGATGATCGTCGTGGTGCGGCCGTGGAAGTTCCCCGAGGCGACGATGATCGTGGCGCGCTCAGCGGGGACGCCCTTGACGCGGTAGCCCCAGGCACGGGAGACCTTGATCGCGGACTCCACCGCCTCGGCACCGGTGTTCATCGGCAGGACCATGTCGGTCTCGGTCAACGCGGCGAGCGCCGAGGCGAACGGTCCGAGCTGGTCGTTCACGAACGCGCGCGAGGTCAGCGTGACCCGGTCGAGCTGCGCCCGCGCGGCGTCGAGCAGCCGGGGGTTGCCGTGACCGAAGTTCACAGCGGAGTAGGCGGCGAGGCCGTCCAGGTAGCGCTTGCCGTCGACGTCCGTGACCCACGCGCCGTCGCCCGATGCGATGACGACGGGCAGCGGGCTGTAGTTGTGGGCGAGGGAGCGTTCCTCGACGGCGAGCGCCGCAGCGGTCCGCGAACCGAGCGACGAGGCCGTCATCGCGCGACCGAGGTGCCGGTGCCGACGGGGTGCAGGTCGAGCGTGCAGCACTTCACGCCGCCGCCGCCGAGCAGGAGCTCGGACAGGTCGACGCCGATCGGGTTGTAGCCCTTCTCGCGGAGCTGCGACGCGAACGTGGTGGCGCGCGAGGCGATCACGACGTTGTACCCGTCGGAGTAGGAGTTCAGGCCGAGGATCGCGGCGTCCTCCTCGGTGGCGATGATCGCGTCCGGGAAGCGCTCGCGCAGGATCGCCAGCGACGGCTCGTCGAAGGCGCTCTCGAGGTACGCGATGTTCGAGGTGCCGTCCGCGGCGGGCTCCGGGTCGAGGACCGCGATCGCCGTGTCGAGGTGGTAGAAGTTCGGGTTGATGAGCTTCAGGGTGACGACCTCGCGGCCGTAGATCTTCGCGAGCTCCTCGTGCGAGGTGCTGTCCGAGCGGAAGCCGGTGCCGGCGAAGATGGTGTTCCCGATGAGCAGGAAGTCGCCCTCGCCCTCGTTCGTCTCCTCGGGCTCGGCGACGGTCAGGCCCGCGCTGCGGAACCAGTCCATGTACGCCGGACCCTCGGGCTGACGCTCGGGGTACTGGAACTTCGCGCCGTACGCGACGCCGTCGAGCACGAACCCGCCGTTGGCCGCGTAAACCATGTCCGGCAGGCCCTCGATCGGCTCGATGTACGAGATGTCGAAGCCGAGCTGCTCGTAGACGTCCACGAGGGACTGCCACTGCTCGACGGCCTTCGACGTGTCGGTCGGGTCCTCGGGGTGCATCCACGGGTTGATCCGGTAGCTGACCGTGTAGTGCGTCGGCTTGCACATCAGGATCGTCCGCTTTGTGGCGGTACGGGCCGGTGCATCGGTGGTCGAGGGTGCGGTGTTCGACATCAGTCCTCCTGGAGGGACCGGGGCCCGAGCCTGCCAGGAACCACCACTGAAGAAGAGCTCCGGTGAGATGCAGGCTCACTCACCGCAGCGGACCAGGTCGACGCCGCGTCGATCCTCGCACACACCGTCCAGCACGTGCAGTCCCCCACACTGCGGGTCAGTGACACCCGTTCGGGTGACGCACGTTTCGTGCGCCGAACCCACCGGACGTGCAAGAAGTCCGCGTACCATGGGTGCAATGGATTCGCTCGACCACCGCATCCTGGATCAACTCCGGGAGAACGCCCGCGCCGGCTACGGCGACATCGGGTCGGTGGTCGGACTCTCGGCCTCCGCCGTGAAGCGTCGCGTCGACCGGCTGGTGGGCGACGGCGTGATCCAGGGCTTCACGATCAAGGTCGACCCCGCCGTCGAGGACCGCGGCACCGAGGCCTGGGTGGAGCTCTACTGCCGCGGCACGGTCTCCCCCGACGAGCTCCGCACCCTGCTCGACAGCGTGCCGGAGGTCATCGACGCCGGCACCGTCACGGGCAGCGCCGACGCCGTCGTGCACATGCGCTCGAAGGACCTCTCCGCGCTCGAGGAAGCCCTCGACAAGGTCCGCCTCGCACCCCAGGTGGACCACACGCGGTCCGCGATCGTGCTCTCCAAGCTGGTCAGTCGCGAGACCGCGTAACGTCCCGCACATGGGATTGATGGCGGCCAGGAGGCGCGGATCGCCTCCCACGGGTTCGCGCACCGCCCGCCGGCTGGTCACCGCTGCGAGCGTCGCCTACGTCGCGAACTGCGCCTGGGGCACCGCGGTCGCCGTGCGGCTCATCCGGACGAGGAAGCTGCGCGTCGTCCACCACGGCCTGTTCGTCGTGACCGCCACGCTGACCGGTGTCGCGGCGACCACCCCGGTCTGGACGCGAAGCCGATCGGCGCTCTTCCTGCTCCCGGCGCTCGTGCCGCTCGCGGTCGCACCACGCACGAACCCGCGCTCCGGAGCACACTGGCAAGTCGCGGTCGCCGCGGCGCCGTCCTACCTGGGGGCGTTGCTCGCGGGCCGCCGAGCAGAGAGGTGAGCAGTGGAGCTCTTCGAGGCGATCAGACACCGGCGGACCACCAACGGACCGTTCCTCCCCGACCCCGTGTCGCCCGAGCACCAGCGGCTGCTCATGGAGCTGGCCGGCCGGGCACCGTCGCAGCTCAACAGCCAGCCGTGGCGGTTCGTCCTCGTCGAGGAGCGCGACACGATCGACCGCGTCGCCGAGATCAGCGGCTCGTCGATGACCCGGACCATGGCCGAGGGGACGTTCTTCGAGCGGTACAAGCCGTACTTCCGGTTCTCCCAGGCCGAGATGAACGAGCGGCGCGACGGCATGCTGTTCGACAAGCTCCCCGGCCCGCTCAAGCCCTTCACGAAGCAGGTGTTCACGAAGCGCGGTCAGCTGCTCATGAACACACTGCGGGTGCCGCACACCCTCGGTGAGGAGAACCGGAAGCTCGTCGCCGGGTCGCCGCTGCTGCTCGGCGTGCTGCTCGACCGGCACGAGTACCGGAAGGAGGAGCTCTCCGGCTTCTACTCGGTGTTCAGCATGGGTGCGGCGATGGAGAACATCTGGCTCGCCACCACCGAGCTCGGCCTCGGCATCCAGTTCGTGTCCTTCCCGATGGAGACCCCCGGCGCGTGGGAGCAGATCGAGGGACTGCTCCACGTCCCCGAGTCGCTCGAGCTGATGGCCGTCTACCGGATCGGCTACCTGCCGCCCGAGCGCCGGCGTCCCGCGATCGACTGGACGTCGAGCGAGCGGAAGCGGCCGTCGCAGTACGTGTTCCGCGGGACCTGCGACACCCCGCAGCAGGGGTGGGACGACGCGCCCGTGGCGGGGCACATCGCCCCGGAGGCGACCACCTCGTGACCGCGGCCGTGCCCGCCGGGGGCGAACCGCGCCTCCAGGCCGTCGCTCCCGGACTGACCGGACGCCCCTGGATCTCGCAGGACTGGCTCGATGTCGTCTTCGTACACTGGCGCGTCGACGTCTCGGCGGTTGCGCCGCTGCTCCCCGCAGGCACCCGGCCGGACACCCTCGATGCGGACGGCACCGACGACGGGGCGACCACGTGGGTCGGCCTCATCGCGTTCCGGTTCGAGGACACCCGGTTCCCGCCGATCTCGACGGGGAGGATCGGGGACTTC
This sequence comes from Curtobacterium sp. SORGH_AS_0776, assembly GCF_031453355.1. NCBI lineage: Bacteria > Bacillati > Actinomycetota > Actinomycetes > Micrococcales > Microbacteriaceae > Curtobacterium > Curtobacterium sp. SORGH_AS_0776. The sequence goes on along the minus strand of NZ_JAVIYU010000001.1, from coordinate 882,592 downwards.
GTCGAGGTGAACGTCCGCGTCTACACGATCGACGACGAAGGGCGGCACGGTGTGGTGTTCCTGTCGCTCGACGCCGGCAAGCTCCTGCCGACGATCGGCGCGCGCGTCGCGACCGGTCTGCCGTACTGGTGGGCCGATGCCGAGACGCGGAACGGCGACGGCCGCGTCGGCTACGCCATGCGACGACACGGGACGCACCTGCGGTCCCTCGTCGAAGTGCGGGTCGGTGCGGAGGTGACCGAGCCGACGGCCCTCGAGACCTTCCTGACCGCGCGGTGGGGCATGCACGTGCACCGAGCCGGCCGGACCCGGTTCTGGCCGAACGAGCACGAGCCGTGGCCGCTCCACCGGGCCTCGGTCGTGTCGCTCCGGGACGACCTGATCGGTGCCGCGGGGCTGCCGTTCGCACTGGCCGAGCTCGAACCGGACTCGGTGCTCTACTCGCCCGGCGTCACGACGCGGTTCGGTCTCGGGCGCTGAGCGGGTCGTCGCTCGGCGGTTCCTGACCGCGGACGCCCGGCTCCGTGCCGTCGAGGTCGGCGTCGGTGGCCTTCGATGCAGCGCGCCAGTGCAGCACCGCGAGGATGACGGTGAGCGGGACGATCACGACGCTCCACCCGACCCACCGCGACGAGTACGTCTCGTCGACGGCCGGGACCGTCAACGCCACGACCGCGAACACGGTCGAGGCCACCGCGACACCGGCGATCGCCACGGAACGGCCCCGCAGCTCGAACCGCGTCGGCTCGGACTGTCGTGCGGACCGGAGGCCGATCTCGACGGCCCCCAGCGCGAACAGGAGGGCCTGCGCCCCCACCGCGAGCGCGAACGCCGCCAGGCAGACCCCGGCGGCGCCCCACACGGTGACGCGCGTGCGGTGCAGGCGCCACGCGGCTGCACGACTCGGGTACCAGTACGCCCGCCGTCCGACGGCTGCGAGCACCACCGCGCCGGCCAGCACGACCACGCTGACGAGGATCGCCACGGGCAGCGCCGCGCGCTGCAGCCAGATGCCGATGGCCAGGACGACCAGCACACCGGCCACCTGTGCCGCCGGAGGACCCCACCACTGTTCAGGGAGGATCGGCGTCCGTCGGACCCAGCGCGGCTCCGGCTCCTGCTCCGCGTCCGGCCCGGGCTCCGCGGGGTCGACTCGGATGTCCACCCGCCCATCATGCTCGGTCCTCGGCGACAGTGCTGGCTGGGAGGACCGGGTGACCGGGTCGGTACGGTGCGCTTCGTGACTGCTGCACCTCGTGACGTCCGCCGCCGTGCCGGCTGGCTCCCCGCCGACCAGGCCCACCTCGAGTCCTGGTTGCGGGGCCGCCGCGAGCGCCTCGACCAGCGCGATCCCGACCAGGTGCTGCACCCGTCGGTCGCCGCGTTCCGGGACGTCGTCGAGGGCGACCCCGTGCTCCGGCTCGAGGCGCACGAGATGATCGCGCAAGTCCCGTCGTCGCGGGACTACGCCGAACGCCACCTCGAGAGCTTCGACGAGCTGCTCCTGCTCATGGACGAGGTCGTCCGCAGTGCGCCCGAGTACGGCGAGCAGATGGTGATGACCCCGCTCGACGGGATCCTCGACTGGACCAAGGCAACCCCGGCGGGGTTCTCGTTCTACCGGGACCCGCGGGTCAACGCCGCACTGCGCGACGTCCTCGACGCCTGGTGCACGTTCCTGTCGGCCGAGCAGTCCCTCGAGGTGATCGTCGACGAGCCGGGCGGCTGGCGGAGCGATGCAGCTCGACGTGCGGTGGGCATGGACCAGTTCGAGCACGACCCGGACGACGAGCACTGGGGCTTCACCTCGTGGAACGACTTCTTCACGAGACGGTTCCGGGAGGGCGAGCGGCCGGTCGCGTCGCCGGACGACGACGCGGTGGTGGTCAGCCCGTGCGAGGCCACGCCGTACCGGATCGCCCGGGGCGTCCGACGCCGCGACGACTTCTGGGTGAAGGCCGAGCCGTACTCGCTCGACGAGCTCCTCGCCGGGGACGAGTCGGTCGACGGATTCGTGGACGGCACCGTGTTCCAGGCCTTCCTGAGCGCCCTGGAGTACCACCGCTGGCACAGCCCGGTGGCCGGGACGATCGCTCGCGCCTGGGTGCAGCCCGGGACCTACTACTCGGAGGCCGACTCGCAGGGGACCGAGGCCTGGGAGCCGACGGTCTCGCAGGGGTACCTGGCGCACGTCGCCACGCGTGCCGTGGTCGTCATCGACGCCGACGATCCGGCGATCGGCCAGGTGGCCGTCGTCTTCGTGGGCATGTCCGACGTGTCCTCGTGCGTCATCGGGGACGGCATCACCACCGGCACGCACGTGGGCAAGGGCGACGAACTCGGGTACTTCCAGTTCGGCGGGTCCTCGGTGTGCGTGTTGTTCGGCCCGGACGTCGTCGAGGCGTTCGCACTCGGAGCGATCCCCCAGGCCCCGGACGAACGCCCCTCGGTGCTGCGGGTCGGCTCGCACCTCGCGACGGCCCGTCGGGGGACAACTGCTGGGTGAGCGGCTCGAGCGCCTGCGTACAACTGGGCGCATGACTCGAGTGGCAGTGGTGACCGGTGGTTCCGCAGGACTGGGACGGGCGACGGTGCGGGAGCTCGCCGCACGGGGGTGGGACGTCGCCGTGCTCGCGCGGGGGCGGGACGGGGTCGAGGCCGCGGTCGCCGAGGTCGAGGCGGCCGGACGACGAGGGCTGGCGCTGGTCGCGGACGTGTCCGACCGGGAGGCCGTCGAGGCAGCCGCCGACCGTGTCGAACAGGAGCTCGGGCCGATCGACCTCTGGGTCAACGGCGTGATGGTCGGCGTGTTCGGACGGTTCATGGACACCGCACCCGAGGACTTCGAGCGCGCACTGCACGTGACCTACCTCGGCTTCGTGAACGGCACCCGGGCAGCGCTGTCCCGGATGGTCCCGCGCGACCGCGGGCAGGTCGTCCAGGTCGGTTCGGCCCTCGGCTTCCGGGGCATCCCGCTGCAGGCCGCGTACTGCGGGGCGAAGCACGCGATCGTCGGGTTCACCGAGTCGGTCGTCTCCGAGCTCCTCGAGCAGGGCAGCAAGGTGCAGGTCTCCCGCGTCGACATGCCCGCGCTCAACACCATCCAGTTCCAGTGGGTGAAGTCGAAGCTGCCGCACCAGCCCCAGCCGGTCGCACCGATCTACCAGCCGGAGGTCGGCGCACGGGCGATCGCCGCCGTGGCCGAGCGGCCCCGTCGCCGCACCTGGGTCGGGGAGTCGACGGTCTACACGATCCTCGGCAACCGGATCAGCGGGCGGTTCGCCGACTGGTACGCCGCGAAGACGCTGGTGTCCGGGCAGCAGGACCCCGAGAAGGACGGGTCGGCGATCGGCGTGAACCTCTACGAACCGGTTCCAGGGGACCACGGGGCGCACGGGGTGTTCGACGACACCGCGCACGCCTGGTCGCCGCAGACCTGGTGGGTGGAACACCGCCGGCTCGGGAACGGGCTCGTCGGCGCGGTGCTGGCCGGTGCGGCGGGAGCCGTGGCGCTGGCGGCGGGACGACGACGATGACGTCGGGCTCCGGTGTCGAGGCCGTCCGGGCCGCCGTGGGGATCGGGCACGCGGTCCGGGCCGCACGGGGCGGTGGGCAGCCGGTGCTGGACGTCGTGCTCGCGGCGCGGCAGCTCGCCCAGGCGGGGCTGGTCGGTCGCGCCCGGACTCCCGACGCACACACGCTCAGCGCGGTCGTGGACACCCTCCACGGCCTGACGATGGTGCCGCTGGCCGTCGCGGACCGGCGGCGGCGCCGGTTCGCCCTCGGCCAGCTCGGGATCTCCCTGGTGTTGGTGATCGCCGAGTGTGCGGCCGTCGGCAGCAGACGACGTGCTGTCGGAGGTGCTCGGTAGCGTCCCGGGCATGAGCACGACCTACTCCGTCGCGTCCTCGCTGGACGGGTTCGTCGCCGCGCCCGGCGACGACCTCGACTGGCTGCTGCAGTTCGGCTTCGAGCCGTTCCAGGAACACCACGACCGCTTCTTCGCGGGCGTCGGTGCCCTCGTGATGGGTTCGACCACGTACGAGTGGCTGCTCGCCCACGACGACACCTGGGCGTACCCGGACCTGCCGACCTGGGTGTTCACCACGCGCGAGCTGCCCGTGCCGGACGGCGCCGAGGTGCACTTCGTCTCGGGATCGGTCGCGGACCACCAGTCGGTCCTCGAGCGGGCGGCGGGCGAACGCGACGTGTGGGTCGTCGGCGGCGGCCTCCTCGCGGCGCAGTACCAGCAGGCCGGGCTGCTCGACGAGCTCCGGGTCACGGTGATGCCGATCGCGCTCGGCGCCGGTGCGCCCCTGCTGCCGGTGGCCGCGCCCACGCCGGTGTACGAACTGGTCGGCACGACGCCGTTCGTGGGCGGCGCGGTCGAACTGCACTACCGGTCGACACCGGCGGCCGGTGACACGGACCCGCACTCCGTCGGCCAGGATGCGCGCACCGACGCCTGACGCCCACCAGCCGCGGCGTAGCGTCCGTGCCATGAGCGACAACGAACAGACCGAGCCCGTCATGGACGGCGCCACCGAGGCGACGAACCACGAGAAGCTGCACGGCCTCATCGAGCAGGTCGACCACGACCACGCCGGCGAGGGCGCCGGAGCGATGGCCGACCACCTCCGTGACCGGATGGACGAGACCGGCGTCGCGGACGAGGAAGCCGGAGACACCGAGGACTGAGCCCCGCCGGACGCCACCGCGCGCGTCCGCGGACGGTCCCCGTCGGTCAGGCGACGTCCGCGCGGAAGGTGCGCAGCGCCTCCAGGTCGTCCGCGTCGAGACCGGCACGCTCGACGAACCGGTCGACGTCGAACGCGGCGAGGGCCGCGCGGAACGCCCCTTCGACCGTGGTGCCGTGCTCGGCGCACAGCGCCTCGATCTTCGCCTCGTTCGAGGGGACGCCGATCGAGGCGAGCAGCGCCGGGGCGTTGTCGACCGTGACGAGGTGGTCGGCGACGATCGCCTCGGGTTCGACGCCGGCGAGGGACAGCAGGACGAGCGCGATGATCCCGGTGCGGTCGCGTCCGCCCGCGCAGTGGAAGAGGACACCGCCCGGTTCGGCTCGGGCGATCGCACGCAGGACGGAGCCGGTGCGCTCCGGCAACTCGGCGAGGTGCGGGCCGTAGTACAGGGGTGTACCGACGAGCCCGGTCTCCCAGTACGCCTGCCAGAACGCGGGAGCCGCGTCGAGTCCGTCGTGGTCGATCACGACGGTCGTCACCCAGTCCGGACGGGTACCGGTGTCCTTCTCGGTCTCCCACGGCGCGCGCAGGTCGACCACCGTGCGGACCCCCGCGTCGCGCAGCGCCTGCCAGCCGGCGGGGCTCACGCGGTCGACGTTCTCGGACCGGAAGACCTGCCCGGACGGGGTCGCCCCGCCGTCCCGCAGCGGGAGCCCGCCCAGGTCGCGGGCGTTGAAGAGCCCCTCGGCGTGCAGGGTGCGGTCGACGTCAGACATGCAGCTCCGCGAGGTCGGGGTCGAGGTCACCGAAACGGTGCGCCGTGATCGACACGGTCTGTTCGCGCAGGAACGGGAGCATCTCGATGATCCCGGCCTCGACCACGGGGGCGTCGTGGATGGCGACGTCGACGCTGGCGCCCAGGGCTTCCTCGAGCGCGAGGGGGTCACCGCCCACGAGCCGGATCCGGGCGCCGGGTCCGCCGAACGCTGTGTGCGCCGGGCGGTCCTGCCCCTGGGCGAGCACGGCGTCGAGCGCGTCCTGCTCGACCTCGTCGCCGGAGGACCAGTCCGGCCGGAACAGGTCACCGGAGGCGGCACGGCGGAGGAACTCGTCGTCCGACTCGACCAGGTGGTCGACGACGTGCAGCGGCGATCGGCTCGACGCGAGCAGCTGCGTGAGCGGTCCGGGGAGCGGCCGAGCCGTGCTCACGAGCAGGTCGGCCCGGGCGGCGGTCGCGGCGGCGAGCACGCGCACGAGGTCGCCGGACGAGGCGCCCTCGGCCTGCCGGACGATGACGGACTGCGGCCGCCAGCGCAGCACGTTCCGCTCGACGACGAGCCCGGCCGGGTCGTGCGCCACGCCGAACTCGGACTCGCGTGCGCGGACGTCGCTCAGTGCACCGGCGCGCACCTGGTCGAACTCCTCGAACGACAGGCCGCTGCGGGCCGCCTCGATCACGGCGGTGACCCGCGGCGGCAGGCCGTGCAGCTGGATGCTCTTGTGCACGGTCCGGGGCGTGGGCTCCCACCGACCGAGCGTCGCGACGGACATCGAGCCGCCGGGCTTCGTCCCGGTGCCGACCGACGAGCGCTTCCACCCGCCGAACGGCTGCCGGTGGACGATCGCGCCCGTGGTGCCGCGGTTGACGGACAGGTTGCCCGCGCGGACCCCGGCGATCCAGTCGGCGACCTCGTCGGTGTCGAGAGAGTGGAGGCCGGCGGCGAGACCGTGGTCGGTGCCGTTCTGGATCGCGATCGCCTGGTCGAGGGTGTCGGCGCGCATGATCCCGAGGACCGGGGCGAGGTACTCGGTCTGGTGGAAGTCGCTGCCGGGCCGGACACCGTCGCGGATCCCCGGCGACCACAGCCGGCCGGAGTCGTCGAGCGGGACCGGCTGCACCAGCCAGGACTCCCCCGGGCCGAGCTCGGTGAGCCCGGCGCGCACCGTGCCCTCGGGCTCGGCGATCAGCGGCCCCACCTGCGCCGTCGGGTCGTCCGGCCAGGCGACACGCAGGGTGCGGGTGGCGTCGACGAGCTGTCGGCGGAAGCGCTCGCTCTCGCCGACCGCCCCCACGAGGATCACCAGCGAGGCCGCGGAGCACTGCTGCCCGGCGCGACCGAACGCCGACCGGACGATGTCCTGCACGGCGAGGTCGAGGTCCGCGCTGGGAGTGACGACGATCGCGTTCTTGCCGCTCGTCGCACCGGTGAGCGGCAGACCTGCACGCCACCAGCGGAAGGAACGTGCGGTGTCGGCCGAGCCCGTGAGGACGATCCGGTCGACCGAGGGGTGCGCGATGAGGTCGCGGCCGAGCTGGTCCTCGTCGAGGTCGACGAGCTGGAGCAGGGAGTGCGGGACCCCGGCGTCCCAGAGCACGTCGGCGAGCACCGCCCCGGAGCGCTTCGCCTGGGGCGCGGGCTTCAGGACTACCCCGCTGCCCGCGGCGAGGGCGGCGAACACGCCCTCGGCCGGGTTCGCGACGGGCGACGTCCACGTCGGCGCCACGATCGTGAGGCGCGGCGGCACGTACCGGGCACCGTCGCCGTCGAGCACGGCCAACCGCCGGGCGCTGTCGGCGGCGTGGTGGGCGGAGTCGATCGCGGCGCTCACGTCGGAGTCGGCCTCGCTGAAGGTCGTGCCCGTCTCCGCCGCCGACACCTCGATGAGGTCGGCACGCCGCGTCTCGAGCTCGTGCGCGATGAGGTCGAGGAGCTCGGCACGGTCGGACGGGTCCTGCCGTCCCCAGTTCACCCCGGCCTGCGCCGTCCGGGCGACGATTCGCTCGAGCTTCGACCGGTCGGCGACCTTCGACCCGCGGATCGTCTGCGCACCGAGCTGCGAGCGCGGCACCCGCCGGAGCACGTCGAGCGCCCACTCGCGGTTCGCGGCGGTCGACGGGTCGGTGTCGGGTGCGTTCGTGAAGGCGTCGCGGTGCACGGGGTCGCCGATCGGGGCACGGCGGTCCTGCGTCCGGTTCGTGGCCGGCACCCGACCGGGAGCGTCGAGGGCCGCGACCGCCGCGAGCCACCGGCCGCGTTCACGCTCGAAGACGCTCTCGTCCTGACCGATGTCGCCCGCCGCGGCGACGAAGCCGTCCGGACTGGCGCTCTCCTGCAGCCGCCGGGCGAGGTACGGGATCGCGGCGTCGAACTGGTCGGGGTGCACGACCGGGGTGGAGACGACCACCCGTCCGACGTCGGCACGGACGGCGTCGGCGGACGCGGACGCCATCCCGAGCAGCACCGCGACGTGCACGCCGTCGGTGACGCCGCGGCGCTGGGCGAGGGTCCACGCCGTCGCGAGGGTGAAGAGGTTGTGGCTCGCGACCCCGATCCGGACCGCGTCGATGCGCTCCGGCGTGAGGGCGGCGTCGAGCAGCCGGAGGTGGGCGGTGTCGGTCTCCTGCTTCGACCCCCACGTGGCGAGGGGCCACCCGTGCAGGATCGCGTCGACCCGTTCCGTCGCGAGCGAGGCGCCCTTGACGAGTCGGACGGTGATCGGCGCGCCGCCACGGGCACGCCGCTGCTGCGCCCAGGCGGTCAGGGAATCGAGTGCGCCGGCGGCGTCGGGCAGGTACGCCTGCAGCACCACACCGGCGTCCAGCCCGAGGAACTCGTCGCGGTCGAGGAGCGTCCGGAACGCAGCGAGCGTGACGTCGAGGTCGCGGTGGTCCCCGGCGTCGAGCGTGACGGACTTCGGGGTCGGGGACGACGCGGCGAGCCGGTACAGGGGGACGAGCCGGTCCACCACCCGTTCGACGGTCTGGTCGAACGCCCACGCGGACATCTGCGGCACGACCGACCGCACGCCGATCGACACGTGGTCGACGTCGTCACGCGCCAGCAGGTCCATCGTCGCCTGCAGCCGTCGGTCGCTCTCCGCGCTGCCGAGCACGGCTTCGCCGAGCAGGTCCACGTCGACGACCACACCCGGGCCGCCGACCTTCGCGAGCGCGGGCCCGAGCTTCGCGTCGGTGGCGTCGACCACCAGGTGCCCGGTCATCCGCCGCAGGATCTTCCGCGCCGTGGGCACCACGGCCCACGGAGCCATCGTCGCGAACCCGCCGCCGAGCGTCACCGCGCCGCGCAGGGACCAGGACAGGAAGTCCGGGACGTCGCGGCTGACCTGCTCGAGGTTGCGGGCCACGACGCGTGGGTCCTCGGGGCGGATCACCTTGTCGACGAGACCGCGCGTGAAGTCCAGCCCCCGGTCGTCCCGCAGGGCCTCGGCGAGGCGGACCGCCCCCGCGTCGGGCTTCGTCCCCGCGGACGCCGCCAGCCACCGCCGCACGAGGGCGACGGCGTCGTCGGTGCAGTCCTGCAGTCGGGCGCTCGGCATGCACCGATCGTATGCTGCGCCACCGACCGCACCTCGGAGCGAGCCGTGCGCCACCGGCGAGTCATCCGAGCGGATGATCATGCCGTCGAAGCGTCCGGAGGTCGATACGCTGACGCCATGTCGAACGAGGGCGCCGAGGGCCACGACTGGGCGACGTGGGACGCCTACCACGACGTCTGGCGACGCCTCGACCGAGCGCTCGACCAGGCCGTGCAGCACGGCGCAGGCATCTCGATCCCCGAGTTCGAGATCCTCATCGGACTGCACCGCGAGCCGGACCACCGGTTGCGGGTCCGCGACATCGCGGCCGGGATCGGCTGGGAGAAGTCACGCGTCAGCCACCAGGTCACGCGCATGGTGGCGCGGGGCCTCGTCGAGCGCGCGGACTGCCCCACCGACGGACGGGGCAGCTGGGTGGAGATGACCCCGGACGGTCGCCGCGCGGTGCTCGCCGGCATCCGTGCGCACACCGGTGCGCTCGAGGACCTGTTCTGGAGGCCCGTGGGGACCGACGCGGACACGCTGCGGTCCGTCAGTGCTCGCGTCGAGGCCGCGATCGGCCCCGACGAACCGGATCCGGACAGCGCCGACTGAGACGACGAGCACTGAGACGACGAGCACCGAGACGACGACACCCCCGCCCCGGGACGGCCGGGACGGGGGTGCGACGTGCGGGGGGTGTTACTTGATCTTGGCGGTGATGGTGGCGGTGCCGACGAGGAGGCCGGACTTCACGGCGTCGGTCTTGAAGGTGCTGTTGAGCAGCTTCGCGGCGTCACCCGAGACGTGCACCGTGGTGCCGGTCAGGATCGCGTTGTCACCCTCGAGCTGCAGCGGCTTGAGCGTGCCACCGTGCAGCGAGAACAGGTACGCGTTGTTCACCGCGACCTTGCCGTTGACCAGCACGTCACCGTAGAGCTTGGACGAGCCCGGGTTCACGACGAAGTTCTCCAGCGTGACCGTCGTCGAACCGGCGGTGAGGGTCAGGCCCGAGTCGTCGTGGTTCAGCAGACCCTGCACGTACGGACGGTAGTCACCGTCCGGGGACCAGTACGTGACCGAACCGGACGTGATCGGGAACGACACGGACCCGTCGGCGAGCTTGGCGTCACCGGAGACACCCGGGGTCAGCTTCAGCGCGGTGAGGGCGTCGGTGAAGCCGGAGTCGAGCTTCACGGCGGTGTCGCCACCGAGGACCTCGGGCACCGATGCGACGGGGCCGGGGATCTTCGACGAGGACGACGACACGGTGTGCACCGACGGGGTCGAGGCCTGCGCCGAGGTGATGCCGAACGCGGCACCACCCAGCACGAGCGCACCCGTCGTGGCGAGCGTGATGGAGGTCTTCAGGGACTTGCGCATGGTGATCGTTCCTTTGCTGTAGTCGCGCTCGGCGCGGGCTGCTGTGTGCGCGCCGAACACACCCTGGTGCAGGGTGGAGAACCAGCGATCTGCGGCTGGTGAGCGCCTCCGGGGTGTTCCCCGGTCGATGTCAGTGATTCGGCACCCTCGCCCAGCCGGATTGGTCCGGATCGGGATCCGTCAGAGATCGACGTCCGCGAGCACCCCGATCGTCGCCGCGGAGCCGCACCTGCACGCTGGCGATGTCGTCGCGCTGCACGTCGGTCGAGGCGGACAGCCCCCGGGCGTCCTCACCCGCGGCCGACCACGACGCCACGGTCTGCACGGACCCGTCGTCGCGCACGACCACGAGGTCGTACATCACGGACCCGTCGGCGGCCCAGGACTTCCCGCCGTAGGAGCAGCCCCAGTCGAAGCGGGTGCCCCACGGTTCGCCGCTGACGGACAGGTCGACGTCGAGGCCGCGCTCCCCCACGAGCGCGTACCGGTCGGCCGACGCCGTGGCCGGGCCGGCCTGGACGGACGGGTCCACCCGTGCGGTGCCGACCGCGAGTCCGCCGAGGACCGCGGCGACCACCGCGGCGGCGGCCGTGGCCGCGACCCAGATCCGGCGGCGACGACGGCGGTGTCGAACGCGGTGCGCGACCGAGGCGAGCGTGCTCTCGGAGCCGGTGTCGCGCCTCCCATCCGGGTCCGCGATCTCGACCGCCTGGTCGGCCGGGAGCTTGGACAGCAGGCCCGGGAGACCGACCAGCTCGGCGACGGCTGCCGCACAGCGGTCGCACGTCTCGAGGTGCCGCTCGTACTCGAGCCGCTCGTGCGGCGGCAGGGAACCGAGCACGTAGGCGGCGTCCCACTCGGCGTAGCGGTCGTCGCTCATCGCGTCACTCCTCGTTCCTGCAGTGCGAGCCGGAGGGCCCGCAGCCCGTAGTGCAGCCGCGACTTCGCGGTGCCCTCGGGGATGTCGTGTCGTCGGGCGATCTCGGGGACCGTGTGCCCGAGCCAGTAGGCGTCCACCACCACCCGACGGTGGTCGGGGCTGAGGGAGGCGAGGGCGTCCGCGACGACGATGCGGTCGAGGACGGCATCGGTGCGGTCCGCCTCGACCCGGTCGACGGGGGACTCGGTGCCGTGCTCACGGCGGTTCCGCGCGGACCGGGCATCGTCGACGACGAGGTTCCGGGCGACGGTGAAGAGCCACGCTCGAGCGCTGTCCGGAGCGCGTTCGAGCACGGCCGGCCGCTGCCACGCGCGGACCATCGTCTCCTGCACGACGTCCTCGACCGTGTGGCCGTCCCGCGTCAGGTGCCGGACGTACCGGGTGAGTGCGTCGCCGTGCTCCCGGTAGAGCGTCGCGAGCAGCTCGTCGGCGGATCGGCCCGTGGCCATCACTTCGCCAGGTCGAGGGAGAACTCGACGGACCCCTTCGGGTCCACCGTGACGAAGCCGAGGGACGGTGCTTCGACGCCGTAGTCCTCGAAGGTGATCGGGATGCTGCCGGCGACCTGCACGGTGCCGTCCTTCGCGACGGCGACCTGGGCGTCGGCGGTGACGGGCTGCTCGACGCCGTGCAGGTCCATCGTGCCGGTGAGCGTGACGTCCTGCGTCGAGCCGTCGAGCGCCCCGGACACGTCGACGGGCTTCGTCAGCGTGAACGTCGCCGTGGGGTGCTGGTCCGTCTGGAGCGCGGTGTCGCGGAAGTAGGCGTCACGGGCGGACTCGGGCGTGCTGATCTTGGCGACCTCGACAGTGACCGTCGCCTTCGTGAGGGAGCCGCCGCTGACCTCGGCGCTGCCCTCGACGTCCTTCGTGCGTCCGACCACGTTCACATCCTGCCCCTGGAGCTTCTCGTGCACGCGGTAGCCCGCGAACGAGTCGCCGGTGCTGGTCCAGCTGCCGTCGGCCTCGGCGGCGGTGAGGGTGCCGGAGCCGCCGGACGGCGCGGCGCTGACGGAAGGGGCCGCGGCGGCCTGCCCGTTGACGGTGTTCGCGTAGATGGCCGGTCCGGCGATGGCTGCGGCCGCGCCGACGACCACGACGCCGGAGGCGATGCCGATGATGACCTTGGTGCGTGTGCGGAGTCCCATGCCCTGACGACGAGACAGCGTGCCGGATCGTTCACCGGCGTTCGGCATGATGGGACGGTGGACATCGTCATCGCCGGCTGCGGCGACCTCGGGATCGAGACCGGCCTGCGCTTCGCCGCCCGCCGGGCACCGCGTGGTCGGACTCCGGCGGCGGGGCGAGCTGGTCCCGGCCCCGCTCACCGGGCGGAGCGTCGACCTGCGCCGGTCGGCCCCGGAGATCCCTGCGAGCACGGCGGTGGTGGTCGTGGCCGTCGCCGCGGGGAGCCGCGAGGTGGACGAGTACCGCGCGACGTACGTCGACGGGCTGCGGAACGTCCTGGACGGCATCGACGCGTCCGGAGCGAGCCCGCGCCTGGTCGTCGTGTCCTCGACCGCGGTCTACGACGTCGACGACGGCGGCACGGTCACCGAGGACACCCCCGCGGACGGCGGTTCCCCCACCGCGGACGTCCTGCTGGAGGCCGAGGCGCTGCTCCGCGAGCGAGCCCCGGGGGCGGTGCTCGCTCGGCTGTCCGGTGTGTACGGTCCCGGGCGGGAGCGCCTCATCGACCAGGTCCGGGGCGGAGGGGCTCGGTCGGCTCCGGCCGCCGGGTCGTCCCCGCACACGAACCGGATCCACCGGGACGATGCGGCCGCGGCCTTGGTGCACCTCGCGACGCTGGACGACCCCGCACCGACGTACCTCGGGACCGACGACGAACCGGCTCGGCTCGACGACGTGTACGCGTTCCTCGCCGCCGAGCTCGGGGTCGCGGTGCCGCCGAGGACCGAGGCCGGCGCCGGCGCCGCCGGCCGGCAGGGTGCCGGTGACAAGCGCCTGTCGAACGCCCTGCTCCGCTCGACGGGCTGGGCACCGCGGTACCCGACGTTCCGCGAGGGCTACCGCGCCGTGCTCGCCGGCGTCGGCACCCGGCACCCCTGAGCCGCCCCGCTCGGTACGATCCGGACGTGCACGAACTCGCCGTCCGGCCCCACGCCACCCCCACGCTCGTCGTCGCCGTGGCGATCCTGTCCATGTCCGGGACGGCGTTGGCGTTGCTCTGGTCGGTCATGTGGGTGCCGGTGCTCGTCACGGGGACGGGGGCGTCGCTCTTCCTGTGGCCCCTCGTGCTGGCGTTGTCGCTCCTCCCGTGGGGCGGGGTCGTCGTGGCGCTGGTGCTCGGTGTCGTCGCGCGCCGGCGTGCGGAGACCCGCGGGTCGACCGCCGTGGTCGTCACGAGCGCTGTGCTGTCGGGGCTCGCGCCGATCGCGCTGTGGTTCGGCGTGCCGTTCTCGGCGGTGGCCTGACCCGCGGAGCGGCCGGGCGCCGGCGCGGCGCGGCGCTCCGCACAACCAAAGGCACGTTGCACCACGCGGATGCACGGCTCGGGCGCACTTCGGTTGTGCGAACACCTCCGGCGCCAGCGGCGCCAGAGGCGCCAGCGGCCGCCGCGCCCCCGCGGCTCAGTGGTACCGGTGGTCCTGGATCGTCAGGCGCGGCCCGAACGACGGCTTCCGGAAGCCCGACCCGCCGATGAGCCGCACGACCCGCTCCCGGTGCCCCCGCCACGGCTCCAGCAGCTCGAGCATCCCGTCGTCGTCCACCGGTCCCCCGGTCAACGCCCACCCGACGAGCGCCGGCACGTGGAAGTCCCCCACGCTCGGGGAGTCCGGATCGCCGTGGGCGCGCTGCGCGGTCTCCGCCGCCGTCCACTTCCCGATGCCGGGGACCGACTGCAGCCGCGCGGACACGAGGGCCCCGCCGCGGCCGAGCGTCAGCGTCCGTTCGAGCGCCGGAGCCACCCGGACCGCCCGCATCACCGTCGCCGATCGACCGGGCTCGATGCCGGCGCGGTGCCACTCCCAGCTCGGGATCGCACCCCACCCGGCAGCGGTCGGCGGCACGAACATGTCCGACGGGGCTGGTCCGGGCGCCGGTGTGCCGTACCGCCGCAGCAGGTACCGCCAGGCGCGCCAGGCCTGCCGGGAGGTGACCTTCTGCTCCATGATCGCGGGCACCAGGGCCGCCATCACGGTGTTGGTTCGGAGCAGGCGGAGGCCCGGTTGCCGGTGCCGGGCGTCGACGAGGAACGGGTGCCGGGACACGTCCAGGTCCGACCAGTCGTCACCCCGGCCGAGCAGTTCGGGAGCGTGCGACACCGCCCACTCGGCGCCGTCGCCCCACGCCGAGACCGCGATCGCGTCGGGACCGGCACGGCGCACGAGCACCGAGGCCGGGCCGTCCGGTGTGCGGAGCGCGAGCCACGTGTCGGAGCCGACCACGCGGAAGGCGGGGTCGCCGGAGCCGCGCTGCAGGGGCCGGAGCGTCGCGCGGACGTCCACCGCGCCTCCTGGCCGGTAGACGGTGTCGACCCGCGACGCGGCCTCGCCGACCCGCGACGCGGCCTCGTCGACCCGCGCCGCAGACCCACCGACCCGCGCCGCGGCGCCCTCGACGCCACCAGCGGCGGAGGACGGAACGGCGAGGGACACACGCAGGATGGTAATGCGGAACCACCGTCAGTCATGATGGGCGTGTCCCACTGCACCCCGACGACGGAGTTCCCCATGCGCATCGGCATCCTCACCTCCGGAGGCGACTGCCCCGGCCTGAACGCGGTCATCCGCGCCATCGTGCTGAAGGGCATCGCGATCTACGGACACGACTTCGTCGGCTTCCGCGACGGGTGGCGCGGCGTGGTCGACGGCGACATCGTCCCGCTCGGCCGCAAGGACATCCAAGGCATCGCCAAGCAGGGCGGCACGATCCTCGGCACGAGCCGGACGAACCCCTTCGAGGGCCCGAACGGCGGGGTCGAGAACATCGAGCGCACTCTCGAGCGGCACGGCATCGACGCCATCGTCGCGATCGGCGGCGAGGGCACGCTGGCCGCCGCGAAGCGCCTCACGGACGCCGGACTGAAGATCGTCGGTGTCCCGAAGACCGTCGACAACGACCTCGGCGCGACCGACTACACGTTCGGCTTCGACACCGCCGTCGCGATCGCGACCGAGGCGATGGACCGCCTGCGCACCACGGGCGAGTCCCACTCGCGCTGCATGGTCGCCGAGGTCATGGGCCGGCACGTCGGCTGGATCGCCCTGCACTCCGGCATGGCCGCGGGTGCCCACGCGATCCTCATCCCAGAGCAGAAGACGAGCATGGAGCAGATCGCCGCGTGGGTCCGGGCGGCCTACGACCGTGGTCGGGCGCCGCTGGTCGTCGTCGCCGAGGGGTTCGTGCCCGACCACGAGGACAACGCGCACACCGAGCGCGGCCTCGACGCGTTCGGGCGTCCGCGGCTCGGCGGGATCGGCGAGCGACTCGCACCGCTCATCGAGGAGATGACGGGCATCGAGACGCGTGCCACCACGCTCGGCCACATCCAGCGCGGCGGCACCCCGACGGCGTACGACCGGGTCCTCTCGACGCGGCTCGGCCTGGCGGCCATCGACTCGGTGGTCGAGGAGCGCTGGGGCCGCATGGTGGCGCTCCGGGGCACCGACATCGAGCACGTCTCGTTCGAGGAGGCGCTCGGCGAGCTGAAGACCGTGCCGCAGGCCCGGTACGACGAGGCCGCCATCATGTTCGGCTGACACGCGTCCGCAGGTCGGCCGGTCGTGGTCCTGGAGACGCGGGTAGCGTCCGACGCGTGACCCGCGCAGTCCTCGTCTCCAGTTCCGCCCCGCCCACCGTCACCGAGGTCGACGTCGCCGACCCGACCGAGGGCGAGGTGCTCGTCGACGTCACGTACTCGAGCGTCAACTACAAGGACGGCCTGGCGCTCGCCCGGAATCCCGGCGTCGCGCGGGTCGACCCGCTCGTGCCCGGCATCGACGTCGTCGGCACCGTCTCGGCCCTCGGACCGGGCGTGCACGACGTCGCGATCGGCGACCGGGTCGTCGAGAACGGCGCCGGGCTCGGCGAGACCCGGCACGGCGGCTGGGCGGAGCACGCGGTGGTGCCGTCGGGGTCGCTCGTCGTGCTGCCCGGTTCGATCGACGACTCCTTCGCGGCCGCGATCGGGACCGCCGGGTTCACCGCGATGCTCAGCGTGCTCGCACTCGAACGGTTCGTCGAGCCGGGCAGCGGTCCCGTCCTCGTGACGGGTGCGTCCGGCGGCGTCGGCACGGTCGCGATCGCGCTGCTCGCCGCCCGCGGGTACGAGGTCACGGCCTCGACCGGACGCGCCGCGAACGAGGCCTCGCTCCGGGCACTCGGCGCGACCGACGTCATCGACCGCGCGACCCTGTCCGAGCTCGGCCGGCCGATGCAGCGGGCGCACTGGGCGGGCGCGGTGGACAGCGTCGGGGGCGCGACCCTGGCGAACGTCCTCGCGGCGACCCGGTGGGGCGGGGCCGTGACGGCGTGCGGCCTGGCGCAGGACTCCGCGCTCCCGACCTCGGTGATGCCCTTCATCCTGCGGGCGGTGTCGCTGCTCGGCATCAACTCCGTCGACGCCCCGCTGCCCCTTCGTCAGCAGGCGTGGCAGCGGCTCGCGACCGATCTCGACCCGGCGCTCCTGGCGGGCGTGACGCGGGTCGCCGGGCTC
Organism: Curtobacterium sp. SORGH_AS_0776; assembly: GCF_031453355.1. Taxonomy (NCBI): domain Bacteria; kingdom Bacillati; phylum Actinomycetota; class Actinomycetes; order Micrococcales; family Microbacteriaceae; genus Curtobacterium; species Curtobacterium sp. SORGH_AS_0776. The sequence continues at coordinate 865,573 of NZ_JAVIYU010000001.1, read as the reverse complement.
GAGGAGGCCATCGCCGTCGGACCCGAGGTCGTCGCCGGAAACGTGCACGGGCGCACGGTCGTCGCGGTCGATCGCTGAATACTAAGATTTCACAAGCGTTTGCATATTGACACGTTAGGATTTGAGTACAGAACACCTGAGCCCGTGAGGAGTCCGGCATGCCGGTACCCAAGTCCACCGTCGAGAACTCGCCGCGGAAGCTCCTGCGCGACGTCGTGCTCGAGAAGATGCTCGCCGCGATCCAGGACGGCACGCTCCAGGCGGGCGAGCGCCTCAACGACGACGAGCTCGTGCAGTGGCTCGGGGTCAGTCGCACCCCCATCCGTGAGGCGATCGCCAAGCTCGTCGACTACGGCCTGGTCGAGATGGAGGCGAACCGGTACACCCGCGTCGCCACCCCGACCGGCAAGCAGGCCGCCGACACCACCCAGGTCCTCGGCGGGTTCGTCGAACTCGCTGCGCGCTGGGGCGTGCCGAAGCTCGACGCCTCCGCAGCCAAGGCGCTGACCGAGCACCTCGAAGCCGTGCGCTCGTACTCCGAGCAGCAGGACAAGCGCATGGACGCCGAGCTCGAGACGGTCATCTCTCTGCTCGTCGACGCCGCCGACAACGAGCTGCTCGACAAGTTCGCCGAGTCGCTCCTGCCCCGCGCACGGTTCCTCTCGCTCGCCCAGGGTGCGTGGCAGTTCTGGGACTACAAGCACTCGGTCGACCCGCTGCGTGCGGCCATCGCGAAGCGTGACGGCGACGCCGCCGCGGCCGCGATCCGGGCGCTGACCGCGACCGCCGAGCAGCAGGCGGACGAGCTCCGCGCCGCCGGGACCGCCGCCGCCGGCTGACCCGTCCAGCGATCCCCGGCCGCCTGGGCCACGATGGACCCGTGAGCAGCATCGACGACGTCCTCATCCGAGCGGCCGGGGTCCGCGTGACCCGGTCCGGCCGGGACCTCCTGCACGACATCGACCTGACCGTCCGGCGCGGGGAGCACTGGGCGCTCCTCGGGCCGAACGGTGCCGGGAAGTCGACGCTGCTCGCGGTCCTCGGCGCCACCGGGCACCCGACGGCCGGCACCGTCGAACTGCTCGGCCCGGCGACTCGGGCGCGTCGACGTCCGGGAGCTCCGCGAGCACATCGGGCACGTCGACCCCCGCCACCGGATGCTCTCGCCGCTGACCGTCCTCGAGACCGTGCTCACCGGGCTCACCGGCACGACCGACCTCATGATGCGATGGGAGCCGACGTCGGCGCAGGTGGCCACCGCCGAGCAGCACATCGCCGACGTCGGGCTGACGGCGCGTCGGGACGCCCGCTGGCCGGTCCTGTCGCAGGGCGAACGCGGACGGACGCTCATCGCCCGGGCGCTCATGTCCGAGCCGCAGCTGCTCCTGCTCGACGAACCGGCGACCGGGCTCGACGTCGCCGCGCGCGAACACCTGCTCGAGACCGTCGACGCCCTGCGCCACCGGCACCCCGAGCTCGGGAGCGTGATGGTGACGCACCACCTCGAGGACCTGCCCGCGTCGACCTCGCACGCGATGCTGCTGCGCGACGGCGTCGCGGTCGCCCAGGGCACCTCGGACGAGGTCATCACGTCGTCGGCGGTCTCGCACGCCTTCGACTTCCCGCTCGCGATCCTCCGGGCCGAGGGGCGCTGGGCCGCTCGCCGCGCGTCCTGAGCCGCGGCGCCCGAGCCGCAACCGCGCAGCCCGACGACGACTGCGCGCGCTGCACCACGAGCACTCGTCGCTGCGCTGCGCACGTCGCGCCGCACGTCCCCGGGGGCGGCGGACGGGAGGCGCGGGTCGGGCCCGACCCGCGCCTGACGTCACGCAGGTGGTGGCGTCACGCCGTGGCGCGCGCGGCCGCCTTCGCCGCGGCCGGCAGTGCGTCGAGCACCCGTCCGACGGCCCGGTCGTCGTGCGCCGCCGTGACGAACCACGCCTCGAAGACGCTCGGGGGCAGGGTCACCCCCGCGTCGAGCATGGCGTGGAAGAACGGCGCGTACCGGAACGCCTCCTGCGCTCGGACGTCGTCGTAGTTCCGCGGGGCGGTCTCGGTGAAGGCGAACGAGAAGAGGTTGCCGGCGTGCTGGACGGTGTGGGCGACGCCCTCGGCGGACAGTGCGTCGCTCGTCGCCGTCGCGATGGTCGCCGCGGTCCGGTCGAGGTGGGCGTAGACCTCGGGCGTCGCGGCCCGCAGCGTGGCGATGCCCGCGGCGACCGCGAGCGGGTTCCCCGACAGCGTGCCCGCCTGGTAGACGGGGCCGAGCGGGGCGAGGTAGTCCATGACCTCGCGCCGACCACCGAGTGCTGCGAGGGGCATGCCGCCGCCGATGACCTTGCCGAACGTGACGAGGTCGGGCTTCCACCCGGCGCCGTCCGGCACGACCTTCGACGCCTCGAGGCCCCACCACCCGGCAGAACCCACCCGGAAGCCGGTCAGGACCTCGTCGACGATGAGCAGCGCGCCGTGCGCCTGCACGATCTGCGCCAGGGCCCGGTTGAACCCACGCTCGGGGGCGAGGACGCCCATGTTCGCGGCCGCTGCCTCGACGATCACGCCGGCGATGCGCTCGGAGTGCTCGTCGAACGCGCGGCGGACGGCGTCGAGGTCGTTGTAGGGCAGCACCAGGGTCTGCGCGGCGGTCTCGGCGGTGATGCCGGCACTGCCGGGGAGCGCGAGCGTGGCCACACCCGAACCGGCCTCGGCCAGCAGGGAGTCCGAGTGGCCGTGGTAGTGCCCGGCGAACTTCACGAGCAGGTCGCGGCCGGTGTACCCGCGGGCGAGCCGGATCGCGGTCATCGTCGCCTCGGTGCCCGTTGACACCATGCGGAGCTTCTCGATCGGGCCGTCGCCGTCCACCGACACCCGCTGCTTCACGAGCTCGGCGAGCTCGGTCTCCCCCGGGGTGGACGCCCCGAAGCTCAGCCCTCGCGCCGCCGCCTGCTGCACGGCCTCGACCGTGGCAGGGTGGGCGTGCCCGAGGATCGCGGGCCCCCACGAGGCGACGAGGTCGACGTACTCCCGCCCCTCGGCGTCGGTGACGTAGGCGCCCGTCGCGCTCGTCAGGAAGCGGGGCGTCCCGCCGACGGAGCCGTACGCCCGGACCGGCGAGTTGACCCCGCCGGGGATGCTGTTCTTCGCACGGCCGAAGAGCTGGTCGTTCGTGGTCATTCTGGGGCCTTCCCGGTCGAGGCGATGCCGTCCACGGCACTGGTGCTGCCGGAGGTGCGGAGGCCCGCCTCCTCGTTGAGCTTGCGAGCGATGTCGACCGCGAAGTAGGTGAGGATCGCGTCGGCGCCGGCGCGCTTGATGCCGACGAGCGCCTCCATCGCCGCGGCGTCGCGGTCGATCCAGCCGTTCTGCGCGGCTGCGGTGATCATCGCGTACTCGCCGGAGATCTGGTACGCCCAGACCGGCACCGGCGAGGTGCGTGCGGTCTCGGCCAGCACGTCGAGGTAGCTCATCGCCGGCTTCACCATGACGATGTCGGCACCCTCGGCGATGTCCTGCTCGACCTCGCGGAGGCCCTGCCGACCGTTCGCGGCGTCGATCTGGTACGTGCGACGGTCGCCCACGAGCGAGGAGTCGACGGCCTCGCGGAAGGGTCCGTAGAACGCGCTCGCGTACTTGGCCGCGTACGCCAGCAGCGCCGTACCGCTGTGCCCGGCCGCGTCCAGCGCGTCCCGTGCGGCGGCGATCTGGCCGTCCATCATGCCGCTCATGCAGACGAGCTCGGCACCGGCCTCGGCCTGCACGACCGCCATGTCGCGGTACCGCTCGAGCGTGGCGTCGTTGTCGACCGAGCCGTCCGCGGCCAGGACGCCGCAGTGCCCGTGGTCGGTGAACTCGTCGAGGCACAGGTCCGACTGCACGACGAGGGCGTCGCCGACCTCGTCGCGCGCGACGCGGATCGCGACGTTGAGGATGCCGTCCGGGTCGGTCGCGCCGGATCCCTGCGCGTCCTTCGACGTCGGCACGCCGAACAGGTTCACGCCGCCGATCCCGACCGACGCCGCCTCGTGCAGGGCACGGCGGAACGAGTCGAGCGAGTGCTGCTGGACCCCGGGCATGCTCGTGATGTCGATCGCCTCGGTCGCCCCCTCGCGGATGAACATCGGCAGCACGAGCTCGGCGGGGTGGAGCCGGGTCTCGGCGACGAGTCGACGCATCGCGCCGGTCGCGCGGAGTCGTCGGGGGCGGACCTGGGGGAAACGGCCGGTCACTTCGGTGCCTTCCTGTTCGGGGCGGTGGGGTTCAGGGACTCGACGACGGCGTCGAGCAGGGCTTCTGCGGATCGGGTCCGGGCGACCACGTGCACGGGCAGGCCGGCGGCGCGGGCTTCGGCAGCGGTCCCGGGTCCGATGCACGCGACCACGGTGCGGGGGTCGAGCGGGGTCATCCGCCGGGCGATCTCGCGAGCGACGCTACCGCTCGTCACGAGCACGGCGGCGGGCGGGGAGTCGAGGACGACCGGCTCGTCGCCGGTCCCCACGGTACGGTACGCGACCACGTCGTCCACGTCGATCCCGCGGGCGCGCAGGGTGTCGACGACGGTCGGGGCAGCGAGGTCCGAGCGTGGGAAGAGGACGGTGCCGGAGGTGTCCGGCATCGCGTGCGCGAGCGCGGCGCCCGAGGATTCGGACGGCACCAGGTCGACGACCCAGCCCGCAGCACGCGCGGCACGGGCGGTCGGCTCGCCGACCGCCGCCACCCGCAGGTCGGACGGGAGGCGCGCCACCCGTTCCGCGACCACGCGCACGGCCGTCGCACTGGTCACCACCATCCACGCGTACCCGGCGCCGTCGGTGCCGCCGGTGCCGCCGGTGCGGGCGGTGCTGTCGGTGCGGGCGGTGCCGTCGGTCGCGGGTCCCGAGTGGGCACGATCCGGCCCGGTCGACGCGGCCAGGCGGCCGGTTCCGCCCGCTCGCCGACCGGCCGACGGCGCGTCCTGCCCGCTCGCCGACGGCGGACCGGACCCGACCGGCGGAGGTGCGTCGTGCCTCCTGGACCCGCCGGACGCGATCAACCGGTCGACCGCAGCCTCGAGGGCGGACCGATCCGTGGGTGCCGCGTCCGCGATCAGCGGGACGACGAGCGGGTCGAGCCCACGCTCGCGAGCGGCCGCGGCGACCCGGTCACCCCACGCCCCGCCGCGCGGGACCAGGACGACCGGCTGTCGTGCCGCGTCCGCGGTGCTGACGTCGGGGTGCGTGGCGACCGCCTACTCCGCCGGAGTCGCGAGGTCCGCCAGGTCGGCCGCACCATTCTCGAGCAGTTCGGCGGCGACCCGGCCACCGAGCTCGAGCGCCTCGGTCAGGCGGTCCTGTGCGCAGCCGTCGAGCACGGCGGCGTGTGATGCGGTGCGGTACTCGGAGCCGTCGGGCCGGTAGACCGTCGCGGAGACGAGGAGCATCTCGGCGTCGACGATCGCGGTGGCACCGATCGGGGCGGAGCACCCGGCCTCGAGCTTCGCGAGGACCTCGCGCTCGGCGGACACGGTCAGGCGAGTCGGCGCGTGCTCGATCTTCCGCAGGGCGGCGAGGAGGTTCCGGTCCGTCTCGTCGGCGCGGGTCTCGATCGCGAGCGCTCCCTGCCCGGGGGCACTCGGCCAGAAGCCGAGGTCGAGCAGTTCGGTCGCCGCGTCGAGCCGGTCGATGCGCGTCAGGCCGGCGGCCGCGAGGACCACCGCGTCGAGGTCGTCGTCCACGCGTCCGAGGCGGGTGTCGATGTTGCCGCGGATGTCCACCACGTCGAGGTCGGGACGCTTGGCCCTGAGCTGCGCGACGCGGCGGGGCGAACCGGTACCGACCTTCGCGCCCTCGGGCAGGGTCTCGATGGTCGCGGCGTTCCGGGCGACGAGGACGTCTCGGGCGTCGGCACGCTTCGGCACCGCGGCGATCGTCAGCCCCGGGTACGGCGCGGTCGGGAGGTCCTTGAGGGAGTGCACGAGGACGTCGACCTCGCCCGCGACGAGTGCTTCGCGGAGCGCGCTGGCGAACACGCCCGTGCCGCCGAGGCTCGCGAGGGAGGCGCGGTTCGTGTCGCCCTCGCTCGTGACCGTGACGAGCTCGACCGGTCGACCGGACGCCGTCGCCAAGCGGTCGGCGACGTCCTGCGACTGGGCGACCGCGAGCCGGCTGGCACGGGTGCCGAGCCGGATCGGGGCCGGGCCGTCTGGGCTGCCGGTCGGCGCGGACGCGTCGGTCACGGGGCGAGCCCGGCCGCTGCGGGCTTGAACCCGGCGCGCACGTTCTCGCAGCACCCCGGACGGCAGACGTCGTACCAGGGACCGAGGTCGGTCAGGTGCGGGCGCTCGCTCGTCGGGGTGCCGTTGACACGCTCGAGGACGAGGTCCACCAGACCGGAGACGTAGGCCGGGTCGACACCCGGGGTCTGCGTGCGCACCGACCAGAAGCCGAGCTCCTGAGCGGTCTCGGTGGCCTCTTCGTCGAGGTCCCACATGACCTCCATGTGGTCGCTCACGAAGCCGAGCGGGACGATGAGCACGGCGCGGGTCGGGCCGCCCTTGAGCTCCTCGTTCATGTAGTCGTTGATGTCGGGCTCGAGCCACGGCTGCGTCGGGGGGCCCGAGCGCGACTGGTACACGAGCTTCCACGGCGGCGTGCTGGTGCCGCGGAGCGACGCGTGCTCGGGCTGCTCGAGCAGCTCCGCCCACGCCTGGTCGAGGACGACCTGCGCGACGGCGAGGTGCTGGGCCTCGTACGCGCCGTGCTCGTCGAAGCCCCGGTAGTCCGGGCCGGACTTGGCGGCGTCGGTCGACGGGATCGAGTGCGTCGAGAACAGCACGTGCAGCTCGGTCGCGACGTCGAGGCCGTCGTTCTCGGCGATCGCACGCGCCATGCCGTCACGGACGCCGTCCACGAACGGGCGGACGAAGCCCGGGTGGTCGAAGAACTGCCGGACCTTGTCGATCTGGATGGTGTCGATCAGACCGGTCTCGGACAGCACGCGGGCGTAGTCCTCGCGGTACTGGCGGCAGCTCGAGAACGACGAGTAGGCGCTCGTGGCGATCGCGATGAGCTTGTTGTAGCCCTTGTCGGCCGCCTCGGTGAAGGCCTCTTCGAGGTAGGGCTCCCAGTTGCGGTTGCCCCAGAGGACCGGCATGTCGATGCCGCGCGAGGCCAGCTCGGCCTCGAGCGCGGCCTTGAGCGCACGGTTCTGCGCGTTGATCGGGCTGACGCCGCCGAAGTGCCGGTAGTGGTGGGCGACCTCTTCGAGGCGTTCGTCCGGGATGCCGCGGCCCCGGGTCACGTTGCGCAGGAACGGGATGACGTCGTCCTGGCCCTCGGGTCCGCCGAAGCCGGCGAGCAGGATCGCGTCGTACGCGACCGGGACCTCGACGTGCTCGGGACCGTCGGCGGCCGCGGGGGTCGCGGCGAGGACGGCCTGACCGTTCGTGATCATGCTGGTGTCGGTCACGAGAGCACCTCCGGCAGCTCGGTGGTCGTCACACGACGACCGGTGAAGAAGGGCACCTCTTCCCGCACGTGCATGCGGGCTTCGGTGTAGCGCAGGTCGCGCATGAGGTCGACGAGGTCGACGAGGTCCGGGCTCTCGAGCGGCAGGATCCACTCGTAGTCGCTCAGCGCGAAGGTGGCGATCGTGTTCGTCAGCACGCGGCGGTACTTCGCGCCGGCGATGCCGTGGTCGCGGAGCATCTTCGAGCGCTCCTCTTCCGGCAGGAGGTACCACTCGTAGGACCGGACGAACGGGTAGACCGTGATCCAGGCCTCTGGCTCCTTGCCGCGCAGGAAGGCGGGGGTGTGGCGCTTGTTGAACTCGGCTTCGCGGTGCATCGCCATGGCGTGCCACACCGGCTCGGCGTCCTGGAAGAGTGCCGTGCGGCGGATCTCGCGGAGCACCGCCTGGATCGCCTGCGCGTCGTCGCCGTGCAGCCAGACCATCACGTCGGCGTCGGCGCGGAAGCCGGACACGTCGTAGAAGCCGCGGATCGTCACGCCGCGCTCGGCAGCGGCGGCGATGACGGCGTCGAGCTCGGCCACCGCGTCGTCGCCGACGGCGTGGATCGGGCCGAGCGGACGGCGGAAGACGGCCCACAGGGCGTAGGCCGTCAGCATGTTGGGGTCGATGCCGTCGGGGGAGGTCTCGTGTGCGTCGTGCGTGGGCACGGTGGAACTCATGTGTCCATTGTCCTATCGGTCACAAAGGTGACGCCGCTCCCCTTTCGACGGCGAGCGCTACCGCCGTCGGAGCACCGCTACGACGATACCCCCGACCACTGCCACGCCCGCTGCGAGCCCGGCCAGGTACGGCACCGGCTTCTTGTCGATCCCGCGCTTGACCTTCGACGCGGCGATGCCGATCTGCTTCGGGACGTTGAGCTTGTCCTCGATCGCGTCGAGGGTGTCGAACAGCTGGGCGCGGGTCGACGCGACGCGGTCGGCCAGGTCGTCGTGCTGATCGGTCACGTGGGTCCTCCGGGGTGTGGGGTGGTGGACGGGGCGGTCGTCGCTAGAAGCGGCCGCCGACGTCGGGCTTGCGGGTGCCGTACTGGGTCGGCGGGGTCGGCTTCTTGCCGAGGCCCTTCACCGCGTTGACGTCGTTCTTCACGCTGTCGATGGTGCGCTTCGGCGTGATCGGGAGCCCCTTCTTCAGGCGCTTCCAGCCGAGCAGGCCGAGGATGCCGGCGACGATGAGCATCACGACGGCGATCACGAGTGCTGCGAGCCAGGCGGGCATCACGGTCGCGAGCCCCATGACGGCGGCGGTCAGCAGCACGCCGATCGCGTAGAGGACGATGACGAGCGCGCCCACGAGCAGACCCGCGGCGAGGCCGAAGATCTTCGCCTTCGTCAGCATCTCGGCCTTGAGCAGGTTCAGCTCACCCGTCACCAGCTCCTTGACGAGCTTGGGGACGTCGCCGACCAGGCCGAACAGCGAACGCGGCTTGCGGTCGCGGGTGTCTGTCATGAGGCCTGGCTGTCCTTCTTCTGCCCGACCTTGCGGACGACCTTCTTCGTCTGCTCACCGACGAACTCGGCGACGTCGGGGGTCTTGTCGGCGATGAATTCCTCGGCGACGTGGACGCCCTTCTGGACGCCGTTGCTGTTCCAGATCTTGCCGCTGACGGTCTTGATCTGCTCGTACCGCGCCCGTCCGGCTCGCGATCCCAGGACGTACCCGAGAGCGGCGCCGGCGACGAACAGGAGCTTGCCTCGCATGTGCGATTCCTCCGTTGGGTCAGTGTGCGTGGTCATGCGCCGATCGGAATACGTCCGGCGTTCCTGCAACAGTAGCCCTCTCCCAGGGTGCGGTCCGCTCAGGAATCCAGGATGTGCTCAGCGGCGGTCCGTGCGGCCGCGACGATGCCGGCCAGCCCTCGGCCCGTCGACGCCTCGCCGATCCCGACGACCCCGTCGGCGAGCCCCGCGGCGGTCGTGTCCGGACCGTGCCACCGGACACGTGCGGCACCGACCACGGCGGACGGCGCGATCGGCACGCCGAGCAGGGCGGAGGCGTCCTGAGCGGCGCGGGTACCGATCGCGTCGTACGGGTCGACCGGGAGGCTCCTCCCGGTCTCGACCGCGTCGACGGCGGCTCCAGGGGTGGTCGCCGCGACCCCCGTGTCCGTCGTCGCGTAGCTCAGCCGCAGGACGTGCCGGCCCCCGGCCGCCTCGGCCAGCCACGGCCACTTCACCGTCGCGTGCGTGATCGCCTTCGCCCGGACCCCGGGTGCGTCCGGGTGCACGAGCATCCCGGTCCCGCGCGGCGCCGCGTCGAGTTCGTGCTGGTCGACCACGAGCGTCACGAGCTCGATGCCCGTGCGCACGGGGCCGGCCGCGCGGGCGGGGTCCGCCGTCGACGCGAGGACGTGCTCGGCCACCAGTCGCTCGGTCTCGCCGTCGTCGGTGCGGACCTCGACGGCGTGCTCCTCGATCGCGGTGGCCCGGGTGTGCAGGCGGACGTCGACCCGGTAGGTCTCCATGTCGGCCACGAGCTCGTCGACGAGCCGCACGGTGCCGCCGCGGATGCCCTGCACGGCGGACCCGGCCGTCGCACGGGCCCGGAGTGCGAGGACCGCACGGGCGAGGGAGCCCTCGCGCAGCAGCGCCGCCCGGAGCCCGGGAGCCACCCGGTCCGGGTCGAGGTCGTCCGGGTGCGTCGAGTGCACGCCGGCCACGATCGGGACCACCAGGTCGTCGAGGACCTGCTCGCCCATCCGCTTGCGGACCAGCTCGCCGAGCGACGGCGCCTTCGACCCGACGAGGGACGGCAGCAGGGAGTCCATCTGCGCCCGGAGCGCCGACTTCTGCCCGACGACCGCGAGGACGTCGGCCGCCATCGGGCTCCCCGGGATCCCGAGCAGGCCGGTCTGCGGGATCGGCGCCGTCCGGCCGTCCCGGGTCATCAGCCACGCGCCACGAGGGTCCGGTGTCGTGACCTCGTTGCCGAGGCCGAGTTCGATCGCCAGCCGGCCGACGGCGTCGTTGCGGGTCGCGAACGAGTCCGCCGCCATGTCGAGGTCGAGTCCCGCGACGGTGTGCCGACGGACCATGCCGCCGAGCACGCCGGAGCCCTCGACGAGGACGACGTGCGCGCCGCCCTTCGCCAGGTCCCGCGCCGCGACGAGTCCGGCGACCCCGCCGCCGACCACGACGACGTCGGTCACGCCCGCACTCCGGTCGCCGCGGCCGTCCCGTCCCCGAGCTCGTGGACGAGGGACACGATGCGGGTGAGCACGGTCGGGTCGGTCTCCGGCGGCACACCGTGCCCGAGGTTGACGACGTGCGCCCGGGCCGCACCACCGCGGCGGACGACGTCGCGCACGTGGGCCTCGAGCACCTCCCACGGGGCGGAGAGCATCGCCGGGTCGATGTTGCCCTGCACGGTGACCCCGGTGCCGACCCGGCGCACGGCCTCGTCGAGCGGCAGCCGCCAGTCGACGCCGACCGCGTCGACGCCGACCCGGTCCGTACCGAAGGTCGTCATGTCGCGCAGGACCTCGCCGCTGCCGACGCCGAAGTGGATGCGCGGGACGCCGAGGTCGGCGACGTGGGCCAGGGCGTCGGCCGAGTGCGGTGCGACGCGGGTGACGTAGTCCTCGCGGGAGAGCGAGCCCACCCACGAGTCGAACAGCTGTGCGGCGGAGGCCCCGGCGAGCACCTGGGCCCGGAGGAACGCCCCCGACACCCCGGCGGCCCAGGCGAGCAGGCGCGACCAGGTCTCCGGGTCCGAGTGCATGAGCGTCCGGGCGCGGATGTGGTCCTTCGACGGTCCGCCCTCGACCAGGTAGGCCGCGAGCGTGAAGGGCGCCCCGGCGAACCCGATGAGCGGGGTGTCGCCGAGCTGTTCGACCGTGCGCGCCACGGCGTCGGTGATCGGGGCGAGGGCAGTCGCGTCGAGCTGTCCCAGTGCGTCGACGTCGGCCGGGGTGCGGATCGGGGACGCCAGCACCGGCCCGCGCCCGGGGACGATCTCGACGTCGACGCCCGCGAGCTTGATCGGCACGACGATGTCGCTGAAGAAGATGCCGGCGTCGACCCCGTGCCGTCGGACCGGCTGCAGCGTGATCTCCGACGCCATGGCCGGGTCGAGGCAGGCGTCGAGCATGGCCGTTCCGACGCGCAGTTCGCGGTACTCCGGCAGGGACCGGCCGGCCTGGCGCATGAACCACACCGGCAGGGTCTCGGGCCGGTCACCGCGCAGCGCCCGGACGAGGGGCGATCCCGACGTCCGCCCGGAGACGAGCGGGTGCGAGGCGGGGAGGGCGGTCGTGGATGCGTCGGTCACCGCACGATTCTCCCATCGGCGAACGGGACGTATCCCGAGCACGCACGATCCGAGCAGGAGCCCGGCGCAACGCGAGTTACCATGGAAGACGTGCTCATCTGTCTCACGGCGTCGCATCGCAACGCCAGCTTCGATCTCCTGGAGCGACTGAGCATCGGCGCACCGACCGCCGCGAGCCGTCTCGTCACGGACTCCGACGTGCTGGACGGGGCCGTCGTCCTCGCCACGTGCAACCGCTTCGAGGCCTACCTCGACATCGCCGGCGACGACCGCGACTCCGCCGTGTCGGCCACCGTCGACGCCGTCGCCACCGCGAGCGACCTCGACCCCGCCGAGGTCCTCCGGTCCGTCAACGTGCTCGGCGGCAAGGACGTCGTGCAGCACCTCTTCGCCGTCTCGAGCGGCCTCGAGTCCGTCGTGGTCGGTGAGACCGAGATCTCCGGGCAGGTCCGCCGCTCGCTCGAGGACGCCCGCTCGAACGGCACCACCACCTCGGACCTCGAGCGGCTCTTCCAGGAAGCCGCGCACACCTCCCGCGGCGTCAAGACCCGCACCCGCATCGGCGCCGCCGGCCGGTCGCTCGTGCGGCTCGGCCTCGAGCTCGCGTCCTCCCGCGTGACCGACTGGGGCCGGACCCGGGTGCTCCTGATCGGCACCGGCAGCTACGCCGCGACGACCATCGCCGCCCTGCGCGACCGCGGCGCCGTCACCATCCAGGTCTTCTCCCCCTCCGGCCGGGCGCCGTGGTTCGCCGCGAAGCACGACCTCGTCGCCGCGCACGACCTCCGCCAGGCCATCGGTTCGAGCGACGTCGTGATCACCTGCACCTCGAGCGAGGTCCCGGTCGTCGAACCGGCCGACCTCGACGACGGCGTCCGGCGCATCGTCATCGACCTCGGACTCCCCCGCAACGTGGACCCCGACGCGGCCGCCGTCGACGGCGTCGAGCTGCTCGACCTCGAGACCATCAGCATCCACGCCCCGATCGCCGAGCTGAACGCCGAGTCCGAGGCCCGCGCGATGGTCGAGGACGCCGTGTCCCGCTTCCGCGCCCAGGCCCTCGAGCAGTCGACGACGCCCGCGCTCGTGGCCTTCCGCAAGCACGTCTTCGACATCCTCGACGACGAGATCGACCGCGCGAAGCGTCGTGCGGACGGCGACGACGCCTCGGCCGAGCAGACCGAGCGCGCCCTGCGGCACCTCGTCGGCGTCCTGCTCCACCGTCCCTCGGTGCGCGCTCGCGAACTCGGTCGCGCCGGTCGCGGCGAGGAGTTCGTCGGGGCGCTCGACGCCCTCTTCGGTGTCCGTCCCGCGCCGGAGGCGGAGCTGCCGTCGCCGGTCGTGCCGCTCGCGGAGCGCACCGCGCCCGAGCGGATCGAGCGCGACCGCACCGACGAGGCGGACGCGAGCTGAGCCTCCAGGGCCACCCCGCGACCCTGCGTGTCAGTGCGCTGCTGCTGGTGCGCGACCGCCGCGTGCTCATGGTGCGCGCGCGGATGCGCGACGTTCTCTACCTCCCCGGGGGCAAGGCGGAGCCGCACGAGAGCGACGTCGAGGCCGTCGTCCGCGAAGCCTTCGAGGAGACCGGCCTGCGGCTGACCGCCGACGACGTCGAGCCGTTCGGCACCGTCACCGAGCCGGCACACGGGCAGGCCCCGGGCACGATGGTCGCGATGGCGCTGTTCCTGGCACGCCCAGGAGGCGCGCTCGACTCCGCCACGCCGGTCGCCTCGGCAGAGGTGGACGAGGTCGAGTGGGTCACCTCCGCGGACGCGGACCGGTGCCCGCCGGCGGGCGTCGAGACGCTCCGCCGCCTCGTGGCGGCGGAGCTGGTCGACTAGGTCAGACCTGGTCGCGGTCGGTGTAGTGCCCGACCTCGCCGTCCGGGGTGGGCTCGGCCTCGCCGGGGATGTCCGACTCGACGTACTCGCCCTCGCCGTCGCCGCCCTCGGGACGGGTCTCGCCGGGGATGTCGCTCGAGACGAACTCGCCCGCGGGCTCGTTCGACGCCACGGGGGGCTCGCCCGGGATCTCGCTGTCCGTGAAGGAGCCGGCACGGGGCTCGACGCCGTCCGACCTGCCCTCGTCGCCGCGTGCCTGTTCATGCTTGCCTGCCATGTCGACCTCCGTTGCTCGTGCGCTGGCGCGTGCCCTGGAGTGTCCTCGGGGCGGCTGGGCGCCACCCGAGTCGTGTACCCCGGGGCGGTGGTTGCGTTGGCTCATGCAACGTCGCGCTGGTTCCCCACTGCTCGTCGCCGTCGGCATCGTCGCCGTCGGTCTGCTCGCCGGCTGCTCGTCGGGCGGCGCCACGACCCCGTCGGCCACGACGACGGAGACCGTCACGGCGACACCGACGTCGGCACCGACGCCGTCGTCCGCGTCGTCCGGCTCGGCGTCGTCGCCGAGCGCGTCGGGCGGATCGTCCGGTGGTTCCTCGGGTGGTTCCTCGGGTGCAGGGTCCTCGGGCGCTGGGTCCTCGGCGTGCGCGACGTCCTCGCTCGCCGGGAGCATCGAGGCCGGCAGCGGTGGCGCTGCCGGGAGCACGTACGTCCACCTCGTCGTGCGGAACACCGGGTCGTCGACCTGCACGCTGCAGGGGTGGCCAGGGGTGTCGTTCGTCGGCGACACGAACGGCACGCAGATCGGCAACGCGGCGACGCTCGACCGGGCGGCACCCCACCCGACCGTCACGCTGGCGTCCGGGCAGGAGGCAGTGGCGCCGCTCAAGGTCACGAACTCGGAGGACTACCCGGAGTCGACGTGCGACCCCACGTCGCCCGACGGCTTCCGGGTGTACCCGCCCGGGTCGAAGGAGTCCCTGTTCGTCCCGTACACCGCGTTCGCCGCGTGCCGGTCGGAGGACGTGACGGAGCTCGACGTGCAGGCCTTCGTCCCCGCGGGGCAGGCCGCCGACTGACGTCTGCCACGATGGGACCGTGGTGGTGATCGCGGAGGAACGACCGGCCGGGGACGAACTCCTGGCGCTGTACCGCGACGTCGGGTGGACGGCGTACACGCGGGACCCGGAGACCCTCGTCGCCGCGGTCCTCGGGTCGCACCTCGTGCTGACCGCCCGGGACGCGACGGGCTCGCTCGTCGGGCTGGTCCGGACCGTGTCCGACGGCGTGACGATCGTGTACGTGCAGGACGTCCTCGTCGCACCCGAGCACCACCGGGCAGGCATCGGCGGGGCCCTGCTCGACGGCCTCCTCGAGCGGTACGCACACGTGCGCCAGACCGTGCTGACGACCGATGCCGAACCGGGGCAGCGGGCGTTCTACGAGTCGCGGGGCTTCGTCGAGGTGCACGACGTCGCGTCGGCACCGCTCCGCTCGTTCGTCCTGCTCCGCTGACCGGAGTCGCTCAGGACTCGGGGTCGTCCATGAACGCGCGGACCTCCTGCGCGCACCGGCAGGCCGCTGCGAACCGGGCAGCCCACACCAGGGCGTCGTCGCGCGTCGGGACGTCGAGGATGCAGAAACCCCCGATGAAGGTGTCCTTGCCGGGGCGGACGGCCGGGTCGTGCACGGTGCCGTCGGTGTCGACCAGGGCGCCGGTGTCGGGTGGGAGGAGTCCCCCGCCGAACACCCACACGCCGGCGGCCTTCGCGTCGCGCAGCACCGCGTGCGTCACGTCGGAGACGGCCTGGAGATCGGCCACGGGGAACACCATCGTGCCCTCGTCGAAGGAGATCAGGTACTCGGTCACGAGCGTGAGGGTACGCTCAGCGGGCCGCGGGCTCGTGCACCGTCTCGAGCACCTCGGTGCCCATCGTCCGCAGGGCGTCGATGACCGCCAGCCGCCGCTGCAGCGAGTCGTCGTCGAACGTCACCGTGACGGCGTAGCTCACCGACGACCCGGGCCCGCGCAGGATGCCGGCCTCGGCCCGCACGCCCGTGCTCGACCCGGTCGCCGAGACGACCTGCAACCCGTGGTCCAGTGCCCGGTGCGCGAGCGGGTCCAGCCCGAACGACCCCGCGACGAGGCTGAGGTCGGACGCGAGGGACAGCCATCCGAGCACCCGGTTCGACACGGCCTCGTCGACGACCTCGCCGAGTGCCAGGCCCCGCATGAGCCAGGCGAGCTCGCCCGTCGGCGCGACCGAGGCGTCCGGAGCGTCGTCCGGCCCGCGACGGTCCCGCACCCGGTCGATGAGGGCAGTCCGTTCGATCCCGAGCGACTCGGCGCGCTCGCGGACGGCGTCGATCCCGACGGTCGAGAGCAGCGCGTTCATCGCCCAGGCGTCCGCACCGGCACCGACGAGGGTCGCCAGGTCGGACACCTGCATGGTCGGCTCCTGCAGGAACTGCCAGAGCCCGGCACCGGTCGCGGTGTCGCGCGCCATGCGCTGGAGCCGGTCGCCGTGCAGCCCGCCGTCCTCGAGCCGCGCCGCGACCTCGACGAGGAGCAGCACGCGGCCGAGGCTCGCCACCGGTTGGACGAGTGTGTCGTCCACGGCCAGCAGGGCCTTGCCCGTCGAGGTGTCGATCACCGAGGCGCTGACGGAGGCGCCGTCCCGGGCGATGGCGCCGAGCGCCTGCAGCGTCGCGGCGAACCGGTCGTCGGCACCACCGCGGTGCCGCCCGCGAGCACGCCCGTCGGCCCCGCCGGCATGCTGCCGTCGCCGCGACCGGCGAGCCGCTCCCGGCTCCGACGACGGAGCCGCGTCCGGCTCGGCCATCACCAGATCGAGACGCGCTCGGCCGGGTCGAGGTACATCGCGTCCCGCTCGGTCACGCCGAAGGTGTCGTAGTAGACGTCGATGTTGCGGACCACCTGGTTGCAGCGGAACTCGGTCGGCGAGTGCGGGTCGATGCTCAGGAGACGGGCGGCTTCCTCCGGACGGATCGCCATCCGCCAGGCCTGCGCCCAGCTGAGGAAGAAGCGCTCGGCACCGGTGAGGCCGTCGACCACCGGCGGCTCCTGCCCGTCGAGGGACAGCAGGTACGCCTTCCACGCGATCGAGAGCCCGCCGAGGTCGCCGATGTTCTCGCCGATCGTCAGGGCACCGTTGACGTGGCCGTCCGGGACCTCGGTCGGGACGAGCGCGTCGTACTGCGCGATGAGGGCCTTCGTGCGCTCCTCGAACGCGGTGCGGTCCGCCTCGGTCCACCAGTTCTCGAGTCGGCCGTCGCCGTCGTACTGGGAGCCCTGGTCGTCGAAGCCGTGCCCGATCTCGTGCCCGATGACGGCACCGATCGCGCCGTAGTTCGCGGCGGCGTCACGCTCGGCCTCGAAGAACGGGAACTGCAGGATCGCCGCCGGGAACACGATCTCGTTGAACCCGGGGTTGTAGTACGCGTTGATCGTCTGCGGGGTCATGAACCACTCGTCGCGGTCGATCGGCTTGCCGATCTTGCCGAGCTCGCGGTCGACCTGGAAGCTCGCGACGGCGCGGACGTTGCCGATGAGGTCGTCGGCGGACACCGGCAGCGCGGAGTAGTCCCGCCACTTGACCGGGTACCCGATCTTCGGCGTGAACTTGTCGAGCTTGTCGAGGGCCCGAGCACGCGTCTCGTCGGTCATCCAGTCGAGGGCGGTGATGCTCTGCCGGTAGGCCTCGACCAGGTTCGCGACGAGGTCGTCCATCGTCGCCTTCGAGGTCTCGTCGAAGTGCTCCTGCACGTAGATGCGGCCGACCGCCTCGCCCATGGCCCCCTCGACCAGCGAGACCCCGCGCTTCCAGCGCTCGCGCTGCTTGGGCGCACCGGTGAGCGCGGTGCCGTAGAACGAGAAGTTCGTCGCCGAGAAGGCGCTCGTCAGGTAGGCCGCGGAGGCGCGGATCACCTGCCAGCGCAGCCAGTCCTTCCAGACGTCCAACGGCTGGTCGCGGAGCAGCTCCGCCAGACCGGTCACGAACGACGGTTCGCGGACGACGACGGTCTCGAAGGCGCCGGCCGGTGCGTCGATCGCTTCCCACCAGAGGCGGAGGTCGATGCCGTCGGCGAGCGCCGCGACCTCGGCCCACGGCAGCTTGTTGTAGGTCTTCTGGCTGTCGCGGGTGGTGACGTTGTCCCAGTGCTTCGACGCCAGTGCGGTCTCGAGTGCGATGACGTGCTCGGTGCGGTCGCCGCCGTCCTCGAACCCGGCGAGCGGGAACATCGCGGCGACGAACTCGCGGTACTTCGTGCGGATGTCGGCGAAGCGGTCCTCGCGGTAGTACGACTCGTCGGGCAGCCCGAGGCCGGACTGCTCGAGGAAGACCACGTAGGACTCCGGGTCGCCCGGGTCGTTGTCGACGAAGAGCTGCAGGAAGCTCGGCAGGCCGAGGCGCTCGAAGCGTCCGACCATGCGGATGACGTCGTCGACCGAGTCGACGGCGGCGATCTCGGCGAGCAGCGGCTCGATCGGCGCGGTGCCCAGGGCCTCGAGCCGGTCCTCGTCGGTGAAGGAGGTGAAGAGGTCGCCGACCTTGCGGTCCTCGGTGCCGGGCGCTGCCTGCTGGGAGCGCTCGATGATGTCCCGCACGGCGATCTCGGCGGCCTCGGCCAACACCGTGAACGAGCCGTACCGTGCCTTGTCGTCGGGGATCGGCGTCGATGCGATCCACGAGCCGTTCACGTGGCGGTACAGGTCGTCCTGCGGGCGGACCGTGGCGTCCAGCTCGTCGGTGTGGATCCCGGAGGTGCTTGCGACGTCGGTCATGCGGTCAACGATAGCCACCGTCGCCCTGATCGAGCAGGACGGGTGCCGTCACCTGTGGACGGCTGCCGGTACGGTCGTCGCATGGGACTTCCGTGGAAGCTGCACGGGGACGGCGCGACCGTCTCCGCGACGACGATCGTCGCGCCGGACGAGCGCCTCACCTGGGGCCGGACGATCGGCCTCGGCGTGCAGCACGTCGTGGCGATGTTCGGCGCGACCTTCCTCGTGCCGCTGCTCACCGGCTTCCCGCCGGCGACGACGCTGCTCTTCAGCGGCATCGGCACGATCCTGTTCCTGCTCATCACCGGCAACCGGCTGCCGAGCTACCTCGGGTCGTCCTTCGCGTTCATCGCCCCGATCGCCGCCGCGACGAAGATCGGCGGCATCCCGCTGGCGCTGTCGGGGATCATCGTCGTCGGGGTGCTCCTCGCGGCCGTCGGCGCCGTGGTGCACCTGGCCGGCGCCGGGTGGATCGACCGCCTCATGCCGCCGGTGGTCTCCGGCGCGATCGTGGCCCTCATCGGCTTCAACCTCGCTCCGGCCGCCCGCGACAACTTCACGAAGGCCCCGGTCGTCGCGGTGATCACCCTCGCCGCGATCATCCTCGTGACCGTGCTCTTCAAGGGGCTCATCGGGCGCCTGTCGATCGTCATCGGCGTGGTCGTCGGGTACGTGGCGGCACTGATCGCCGGCGAGGTCTCGTTCGACGCCGTCGACAAGGCCGCCTGGATCGGCCTGCCCGAGTTCACCGCGCCCGCGTTCGACCCGTCGCAGCTCGCGATCTACCTGGCGTTCGTGCCGGTCGTCCTCGCGCTCATCGCCGAGAACGTCGGCCACGTGAAGGGCGTCGGACAGCTCACCGGTCGTGACCTCACCCCGCTCACCGGGCGAGCACTCTTCGCCGACGGCATCTCCACCGTCCTCGCGGGCGTCGGCGGTGGCTCGGCGACGACCACCTACGGCGAGAACATCGGCGTGATGGCCGCCACCCGGGTCTTCTCGACCGCGGCGTACTGGGTGGCCTCGATCGTGGCCGTCCTGCTCGGCCTCTCCCCGAAGGTGGGCGCCGTCATCTCGTCCGTCCCGCCGGGGGTCCTCGGCGGAGCGACCACCGCGCTCTACGGGCTCATCGGCGTCATCGGCATCCGGATCTGGGTCGAGAACCGTGTCGACTTCGCGAAGCCGAAGAACCAGCTGACCGCGGGCATCGCACTCATCATCGGCATCGCCGACTTCACGTTCTCGTTCGGTCAGGCGAGCTTCGGCGGGATCATCCTCGGCACGGTCGCGGCGATCGTGGTCTACCACGTGATGGACCTGGTCGGCCGCGCCCGCGGGACCGACGAGGCGACGCCCGAGGTGCCGGAAGCGGCCCACGCCGCCACCGGCGGGGTCCCCGCCGAACCGCGCGCTGACTGACGCGGGTACCCGCCGGACGGGAGGCGCGGGTCGGCGCCGACCCGCGCCTCCCGTCCGACCCGTCACCGGTCCGGGCGTGCGCGCACCACGCGTGGTCCGCTTCGCCGCCAGAATGGGTCGGTGCCCGGACCGACGCGACCCGCAGTGACCACCGAGCGGCGCGCGGTCGACCGCGACATCGTCCGCCTCGCGGTGCCGGCGCTCGGTGCGCTCGTCGTCGAGCCGCTGTTCCTGCTGACCGACACCGCGCTCGTCGGGCACCTCGGTGCGACGCCCCTCGCTGCCGTCGGCCTCGCCGGCGCCGTCCTGCAGACCGTCACGGGGCTGCTCGTCTTCCTCGCGTACTCGACGACCCCGGCCGTGGCCCGCGCGCTCGGCGGCGGGGACCGACGCGGAGCCGTGCACGCCGGCATCGACGGGATGTGGCTCGCGCTCGTGCTGGGCGTGGTCCTCGCGCTCGTGGGCTGGCCGCTCGCCGGACCGCTGGTCGACCTGTTCGGTGCGTCGGCCGACGTGTCGGCGGCGGCGACCGCCTACCTGACGGTGTCGCTCATCGGGCTGCCCGGGATCCTGGTCGTCACGGCCTCGACCGGGCTGCTCCGTGGGCTGCAGGACACGAGGACACCGCTCGTCGTCGCCACCGTCGGGTTCGTCGCGAACGGGCTGCTCAACGCCGTCCTCATCTACGGCGCCGGCTGGGGTGTCGAGGGGTCGGCCGCCGGCACCGTCATCGTGCAGTGGGCGATGGCGATCGTCTACGTCCGGATCGCGGTCCGTGCGGCGCGTGCGTCGGGGGCTCCACTGCGCCCGGGCGCCTCGGGCGTCGCGCGGGCGCTCCGGTCCGGTGCCTGGCTGTTCCTGCGGACGGCCTCGCTGCGCGTGGCGATGCTCGCGACGGTCGGCGCCGCCGCGGGGCTCGGGACGACCGGGCTCGCGACCACCCAGGTCGGGTTGACCGTGTTCTCCACCCTGGCGTTCGCGCTCGACGCCCTGGCGATCGCCGGGCAGGCGCTCGTCGGACACGGGCTCGGGGCGCGGGACCCGGCGCGGGTGCGGCTGGTGACGCGGCGGCTCGTCCTGCTCGGGATCGCCGGCGGTGTGCTGCTCGGGGTGCTGACCCTCGCCGTGAGCGGGGTGCTCGGGCCGGTGTTCTCCGACTCGTCCGCCGTGCGTGGCGCGCTGCCCGTCGTCCTCGTGCTCATCGCCGTGGGGATGCCGGTCGCGGGCTACGTGTTCGTGCTCGACGGGGTGCTGATCGGCGCCGGGGACGCGCGGTACCTGGCCATCGCGGGCGGGGTGAACCTCGTCGTGTACCTGCCCCTGCTCTGGTGGGCGGGTGGGACCCTCGCGGGGCTGTGGGCCGCGTTCGCGCTCGGGTACATCGGGGTGCGGGCGGTGACGCTCGGGGTGCGGGCGCACCGGCGTGGGTGGGTCGAACAGGCGTTGGCGCGGTGAGCGTGCGTCCTGCTGCCGCTCCGGCCGCGGCCTCGTCCGTCGCGTCGTCCGCCGCGCTCGCCACCGTCGGCATCGGGGTGCAGGGCGTCGCGAAGCTGCTCGTGACCGTCGTCGTCGGTCGGGTGTTCGGTACCGAGACCCTCGGGCAGACCACCGCGCTCCTGTCGCTCTCGGTCTTCGTCGCCCTGCTCTGGCCGAACGCCGCGGGCAACACGGCCTCGCGGTACCTGGCGATCGCGCTGCGCGGACGACGCTCCGACGCCGCGGTGAATCGGCTGCTCGGGCTGTCCATGCTCGTCTCGACCCTGGTGCTCGCCGCCGTCACCGTGCCGATCGCCCTCGCGTGGGGCAACGGCCCGGGCACGGTGCTCGGCGGTGTCGCGGTCGTCGTCGGCTACGGGCTGTACTGCTACACCCGCGGAGCGCAGCTCGGCTACGGCCGTGCTCCGAAGGTCGCGCTGTGGGACGGCGTGACGAGCGTGCTCGCGCTCGGGCTGCTCGTGCTCGCCTGCGTCGCCCGGCTCGAACCGTTCGTGCTGCTGCCGCTCGCGATCGGGTACACCGTCTTCGCCGTCGCCTGCTGGCCGCGGGGCAACGGGTTCGGGCCTGCTGCTCGCGAACCCGTCGGCGGGGTGCTCGGGTTCGCGGCGTGGAACGTGCTCGCGGTGGTGACCTCGAACGGGTTGCTCCAGCTGACGATGATCTCGGCGCAGGTCACCGTCTCCGCCCACGACGCCGGCGTCTACGCGGCCGCGTTCACCCTGGCGACCCCCGCGTCGATGCTCGGGCAGGCGCTGGGGCAGGTGCTCGTGCCGGCGTTCGCCCACCGAACGGACGGCGGGTCCCTGCGGTCACGCGGGGCCGTCCTGTTGGTGGTCGGCTTCGCTGCCGGCACCGCCGTGGTGTTCGGCCTCGTGGCGCTGCTCGCCGGGTGGTTCCTGCCGATCGTCTACCCGGCCGAGGGCGCTGCGGCCGTGGCCGACCTGCGGTACCTGATGGTCGGGGTGTGGGTGTTCACCGTCGGGCTCGTGCCGGCGGCGTTGTTGCTCGCGGCGGGGCGGTCGCGGCAGGTGGCGCTGGCGTCCGTGGCCGGGTTCGTCGTCGGAGCGGTGCTCATGGCCGCGCTCGGGCCGGTCGCGGGGGTGGCCGGGGGGACGACCGGGTTCCTCGTGGGGAGCGCGGTGAACCTCGTGGCGGTGGTGGGGCTCGGGGTGCGTCGAGGGAGCCCGTAACCCGCAGTCGGCGACTCGTACCGTGGGACGATGGACCTCGAGCGAATCTGGCCGCTGTTCGGATTGCGGCTCACCACTCCGCGGCTGGAGCTCCGGCCGCTGCGCGATGACGACCTCCCGGGCCTCGTCGACGCAGCCCTGTCCGGCGTGCACGATCCCGCTCGCATGCCGTTCGGTGTCCCGTGGACGGACGCCGAACCGGACGCCCTGGCTCGTTCACTCGCGCAGTACCACTGGAAGCTCCGGTCGGGGGTGACCAGCACCGCGTGGGGCGTGAGCTTCACGGTGCTCCACGACGGCACACCCATCGGCGTGCAAGAGCTCCACGGCCGTCGCTTCGCGGCGCGGAAGACCGTCGAGAGCGGTTCTTGGCTCGCGCGGCCCCATCAGGGCCTCGGATTCGGCACGGAGATGCGGGCTGCGCTCCTGCTGTTCGCGTTCGACCATCTCGCTGCCGAATGGGCGGAGTCGAGCGCGGCGGCGTGGAACCACCCGTCGCTGCAGGTCTCGGAGAAGCTCGGCTACCTGACGAACGGTGTGACTCGTGCGCAGACGCGCGACGATGAAGTCGTGGACGAGGTCCGGGTCCGGCTGAACCGGGACGACTTCGTCCGCCCGCACTGGACGCTGCGGACTGCGGGGACTTCAGCAGCGATCGAACTGCTGCGGTAGCCGTCCGTTAGGACGACGGAGGTACGGCCGCCGAACCGGAGGTCCACTCGCGGGCGAGTGCCGACATGATCACCTCGTCGTGGAAACGGCCGTCGTGGAAGGTGGCGTCGCGGCGCACTCCCTCCTCCTGGTAGCCGAGCTTGCCGTACACCGCTCGCGCCCGGTCGTTGAACGTGTGGACCCGGATCTCGATGCGGTTCAACCCCATCTCGCGGAACCCGTACGCCGTCAGGAGACGGACCGCGTCGGTCCCGTACCCGCGTCCGACGTGCTCACTGCCGATCATGACGGCCAACGTCGCAGCTCGGACCGGGAGCGTCGCGCCGAAGAGCGTCACGTGCCCGACGAGCTCGCCCGAGGTGCGGTCGACGACGCTGAACCCCACCTCTCCGCTGTCTTCGCTCCTGCTCCAGCCCCGGAACACGTCGACGACCGTCTCTTCCGGTCTCGGGCGAACGATGAGCTGCTGCAACACGGCCCACTCCGGCTCACGCCACCAGCGGACCAAGTCGGGGAGATCTGCGTCGTCGAGCGCGCGGAACCGGACCCGTTCCCCTTCGAGCAGCGTGTGTCCGTAGCGTTGCGCGTCGGCGGCCCCGGTCCACGTCATGCAGCGACTCTCTCACGAGCACCTCGCGATCCGGTCAGCTGTCGGGACGCTCGTCGTGTGGACGAGTGCCCGACGGTCGCTCGAAGGGATGGTCGGCACCCACCGAGCAGTCGCACCGTACGAACATCCGCTCGGCGGTCCGGGTCAGGACGAACACCTCCACGTGCTCGACCACGTCCTCTCCACGTCGATCCATGCGCCACGCTCCTGCCCTCGAACCGGCGTCACGGTGGCCTTCCCCACCCGAAGGGAAAGGCCACCGCTCCCGCACCGGCGCACTGCACCGGCGGGATCGACGGTAGGCAGCCCGGTCAGCCGACGCCATCCACTGGACGCGGTGTCACCGTCGATGAACGCGGAACCGCGCACGAGCGACCGGATCCTGCCCGGTAGAGTCGCGCCATGACCGGGGCGCCAGCGGAGATGTTCGCATCGCACCCGGTCGCAGCCAGCACGACCGCGGACGAGGCCGCAGCGGTGCTCAGCGAGGTCTTCCTCCCGATGGACATCGCCCCCACGGACGGATCTCCCGACGTCCGCATGCACCTCAACGCGCTCACGCTCGGACGGATCACGTTCGGGTACATGCACTTCCGCGAGGCCGTCCAGATCCGCACGACGGAGCCGGTCGACTACCACCTCGACATCCCGGTGCGTTCGCGGATGACCGCGCGCGCAGCCGGGAGCGCACCGGTGCGCGGCACCGCACAGACCGCCGGGGTGTTCATGCCCGGCCGACCGGTCGATCTCGACTGCGGCGACTGGTTCGCGCAGGTCTCGGTCATGATCCCCCGCCGCGACCTGCAGACCGAGCTCGAGCTGTTGCTGGACGCGCCGGTGTCCGAACCCGTCGAGTTCGACGCTGCCTTCGACCTCGAGACCACGGGCGGACGAGCCGTGTCGCAGGCACTCCGACTCGTGGACGAGGGATCACGGCAAGCGCGAGGTCCGCTCACGCATCCGCTCGCGGTCCGCAGCCTCGAGCAGGTGTTCCTCCACAGCCTGCTGCTCGGACAGCCGCACAACCACTCGGCAGCGCTCGACTCGCCGCGAGGCGGAGCCGGTTCGCGATCCGTGTCGCGAGCCGTCGAGCTGCTCCGCGACGACCCTGCGCGGCCGTGGACGGTGGCCGACCTGGCGTCCGCCGTGTTCACGAGCGTCCGGAGCCTCCAGGAAGGCTTCCGCCGAGCGCTGGACACCACGCCGACGGCCTACCTCCGGCGCCTCCGGCTGGAACGGGCACGCGAAGACCTCCTCGCCGTCGGACCCCAGCGCGTCTCCGTGAGCGAGGTCGCGGCTCGCTGGGGGTTCCTCCACGTCAGCCGGTTCGCTGCGGCGTACGCCCAGCGGTTCGGCGAGTTGCCGTCGGAGACGCTGCGGCGCACGTAGCGACGCTGAGTCACGGTGCCGGCCGGCAGCTCGATGTCCGGGCGCGAGCACGTGCCCGCGCTCCGACCTGCAACCGGCCTACGAGCCGGCGGTCTCGATCATCGCGAGCACGTGTGGGGCGCTCCAGCGCAGGAGCGCCTCGGACGGTGGCGCTCCGAGGTCCTCGCCCCAGATCGTGACGGCCGCCCCCGACATCGGACCCGCCAGACGTGCGCCCGAGTCCCCGTCCCAGGCCCGGAGCGACCAGTGCTCGCGGAGATCGGCGACGGTGTACTCACTGTCGGCCGGATCGAGGTCCCTCGGCACCTCGTACAGGTAGTACGAGTCGTAGTTCAGCAGGTCGATACCGGCCGCGTACAGGTCGTTCGCACCCGCCCGTCGCTCGCGGCGCTCGCGGCGTTCCGTCGCGTCCTCGGTGTCGCCGTCGAAGCTCCAGTAGGTGACGTGGATACGCGGATCCAGTCGCCCGATCGCAGCCCGGTCGATCCCGTCGTTCCACGCCCACACCGCACGGTTGCCGACGGCCGCCGCCATCGTGTTCAACCATCGGACGCGTTCGTCGGCGGTGACGTCGTCGCCCCACTCGTCGCCGCCGATGTGGACGGTGCGGCTCGACGGGAAGGTCCGCGTGACCTCCTGCAGGAGTCGTGCGGCCAGCGCGGAGCTGCCGGGCGCCGATGTGTCGAGTTCGCTCTCGCCCGAACGGATCTGGTCCACCCACTTCTTGCCGTGTCCGGCCTCGAGGAGGGCGAACGCCGCAGCCATGTGACCGGGGGTGTCGATCTCGGGAACGATCGCGATGCCTCGCTGCGCGGCGTACCGGGAGATCTCTCGCGCTTGTGCCGCGCTGAGGAACGGCCGACCGGTGATCCGACTCGTGTAGATGCCGTCCCGGAGATCGGCGTTCGCGAGGGTCTGGCCGAGGACCTCGCTCTCGATGCCGACGTTCTGGTCGTCGGTGAGGTGGAGGTGCAGGAAGCGACCACCGTGATCCGCGAGGAGCGCGATGTACCGCTTGATCAACGCCACCGGGTAGTAGGCGCGAGCGACGTCGAGCATCACGCCGGTGTCGGGACGAGCTCGGGTCGCGCGGGCGGTGGTGACGGTCGTGGCCGAGGTGCCGCACTTCGACAGGGAGAACGCTCCCGTGCACGCGAGGACCACGTACCTCCCGGCCGGCGCACGAGGAGGCGCGGTGTGCGTCGCGTGGATCGTCGCGCTCGCACCGGCAGCGAGTGACTGCACCGAGACGTGTCCGAGCGTGTACCGCTTGCTCCCGGCCGTCAGCGAGAGCCACGCGTCGGCTGCCGGCTTGCGCGCCACCGAGGTGTTCTTGACCGTCAGCGTCGTGCGCACCGTGGTGCGTGTCGACGTGGTGGTGCTGCTCGCGGTGACCTTGGTGACCACCAGCCGGGGAGCTCCGGACGTGACGGCCGCCCGGACCGCGGGTGCATCGGGTACGGCAGGCACAGCCGATCCGCCGAGCGCATCGCCGATCAGGACTGCCGAAGACATCGCGAGGACCAGACCGACGGCGACGTTCCGCGTCACGAGCCGGGAACCGCGGTCGCGCATCCCGCGCGTCACCGTCCACCGGACGCCGTGGAACGCAGCCCGTCGATGACCAGGTCGAGCAGGTGCGGCACCCGATCTGCGGCCGACGCCCCGAGCCGCCAGAGGAACGCGACGAGCGCCAGGAGGTCCGCCGGCTCGACGTCGGGTCGGAGTACCC
Source organism: Curtobacterium sp. SORGH_AS_0776 (assembly GCF_031453355.1). Classification (NCBI taxonomy): domain Bacteria; kingdom Bacillati; phylum Actinomycetota; class Actinomycetes; order Micrococcales; family Microbacteriaceae; genus Curtobacterium; species Curtobacterium sp. SORGH_AS_0776. The sequence continues at coordinate 838,644 of NZ_JAVIYU010000001.1, read as the reverse complement.
CGTCCCGAGCGCCGGCCTGCAGCAGCGCGCCGATCGCACTGCTGATCTCGTCGTACTGCTCGTCGTGCAGCTGCTGCCGGGTCGCCGCGTCGAGCACGTCCGCCAATGCGTGCTTCTGGTACCCGAAGGCGGCGAGCTCGTCGAGCCACGAGCGGAGCGCGCCGTCCTGCGATGGTCGGGCGGCCAGCTCCCGCGCCGAGGCGACCAGTCCCAGGAAGTCGGCGCGGTAGACCTCGGCGAGCAGCGCCTCCCGGGTGGGGAAGTGCCGGTAGAGCGTCCCCTGGCCGACCCCTGCGAGTCTGGCCAGCGACTGCATCGTCGTGGCGGCGTCGGAGCGCAGCGCGTCGCGCGCAACGTCGACGAGGCGAGCGCGGTTGCGCTCGGCGTCGGCGCGACGGGGCGATTGCGAAACGGACATGTGTCCGCTAGCCTCCTCGATGAATCGGACGGGTGTCCGTTTCAGACTACAGGAGGCATGCACATGGACGGCATCGCAGGGAAGGTCGTCGCGATCACGGGCGCGTCGAGCGGGATCGGCGAGGCGACGGCGCTGCACCTCGCGGCGCGCGGCGCGAAGGTCGTCCTGGCCGCGCGTCGCGCGGAGCGGCTGACGTCCATCGTCGCGCAGATCACGGGCGCGGGTGGCGAAGCGATCGCGGTCGAGACCGACGTGCGCAGCCGGGAGGCGCTGCACGCGTTGGTCGCGTCGGCGCGGTCGCACTTCGGTCGCCTCGACGTGCTGCACCAGAACGCTGGCAGCATGGCCGTCTCGCCGTTCGACGCCCTCGACGTCGACGGCTGGCAGCAGATGGTCGACGTGAACCTGGTCGGCGTGCTCAACGGGATCGCTGCGGCCCTCCCGGTGTTCCGCGAGCAGGAGTCGGGGCACTTCGTGCACACGGCGTCGACCTCGGCGCACCGCATCGTCCCCGCACAGGGGGTCTACGCGGCGACGAAGACGGCGGTGCGGGTGCTCAGCGAGGCGCTTCGGCAGGAGGCCGGTCCGGGGCTGCGAGTGACCGTCGTCTCGCCGGGGTTCACCGCGACCGAGGGGGTCACCAAGACCGACGACCCCGAGCAGCGCGCGGCGCTCGAGGCTCGTCGTGACGCGATCGCGATGCCCGCCGACGCCGTCGCGGCCGCGGTGGCGTACGCGATCGCGCAGCCGGCCGGGGTGGACGTCGGCGAGGTCGTCGTCCGACCGACGGCGCAGGACTGACGCGTCCCCTCAGCGGCTCCGACCACGTGCCCGCCGGAGGGCGGACAGTCCGGCGATGCCCAGGACGAGGCCCACGACGCCGCACAGCATCCCTCCGAGGTACACCGCCGCGGCACCGAAGTTCACGCCCCCGCCGATCGGACTGAGGATCACCCAGACCGACCCGGCGGCCGTCGCGACGAAGCCGATCCCGAGGACGATGACCCCAGTCATCACGAGTCTCCGGCCGTCAGTCACGGTCGGCTTCACGGGCTGCTTCGCGGGCTGCACGCTTGGCAGCGCGTCGTGCTCGCGCCTCGGCGTCCTGTTGCTCCTGGAGCGGGCTCTTCTGCATCGACCCCCGCGCTGCGAGCACGATCATCACGACGACCAGCACGAGCACGACCGGGACCAGGAAGGTCAAGAACACGCAGCGCCCCCATCGATCACGAGGCCCGTGGTCGAACCCCTCGACAGGAGCGTAGTCCGGCCGGGAACACCGACACACCGTTGTCGCGCAGCCGTCCGAGGGTGGGTACATGACCGACAACGACACGCACGACGTCCAGGCCCGCACCGCCCTCGACCAGTGGCTGGTGATGTGGAACTCCGACGGGGAACTCGCCCGACAGCTCTGCGCGGACGACTTCCGCATCCGGTTCGCCGTGACCGAGCCCGACGGATCCACCCCGGCCGACGACATCCGGAGCGCCGACGACTTCGCCGAGTACCTCGACTGGTGGCGCGGGCAGCACCCCGACGCGGTCTTCACCAGCATCGGTGACGCACTCGACGGCGACCACGGGCGGCTGATCTGGGACATGGAGGCCGGCGACGTCCACGTGGGCGGCGTCGACGTCTTCGACTTCGACGACGCGGGACGCGTACGGCGGGTCTGGTCGGCGGGTGGCCAGCGGAGCATGCGGAGCTGAGCCGCCCGGTCGACACCGGCATCTGTGAGGATCGGACCATGAAGCGAGCCGAGCGGCACTACGCTCTCGTCGACCTGCTCCGCGGGGTGCGACGGCCGTGGTCCGCCGCTCGGCTCGCCGCCCACTTCGAGGTGTCGCCACGGACGATCGAGCGCGACGTGGCCGCGCTCCAGGCCGCCGGGGTGCCGCTCTACGCGGACCACGGTGCCGCGGGCGGGTACTCGATCCTGCGCGAGTACTCGCTCCCGCCGCTCAACCCCACCGCGGCCGAGTCCCTCGCCGTGCTGGCCGGGCTCGGCCTGCTGGAGTCGTCGCCGTACCAGGCGGCGGCGCTCCGCGCGTCGGCGAAGATCCACGCGGTCATGCTCGACGAGCACCGCGCGCCGGTGCTCGAGACGCTCGGCATGATCCGCGTGATCGACGCCGTCGCGCCGTCGGACACGGAGCCCGTCCCGCTCGGGATGCTGTCGGACGCCATCGCGGCCCGCCGCGTCGTGCGGCTCCGGTACCTCGGCGAGGACGCCGACGGCCAGCCGGACCGGGCCACCAGCACCGTGCGGGAGGTCGAGACGATGGGCCTGCTCCGAGCCGGCGACTCGTGGCTGCTGGCGGGGTGGTGTCGGCTCCGCGATGCGGTCCGCGGCTTCCGCATCGAACGGATCACCGAGCTCGAGATCCTCGACGAGGTGGCTCCGCCCCGCAACCCGTCCGTCTGGGAGGACGACCTCGCCCGCTGGCCCACCCGACGGCTCGGGTGACGCCGGCCCGTGCGGGTGCACCGACCCGACGCCGGCCGCCGGGCACCTACGCCTGCGGCGGCCCCGTCGTGTCACCGATGCGGAGCTCCGATCGGAACGCCGCCGGCTGGGGCTCAGCCCCTTCGAGCATCGCCAGGGCAGCACGGGCCGCCGCCTGCCCCTTCTGCACGAACGGCTGCACGAGCGTGGTCAGCTGCCGGATGCGCGTGCGGTGGAACAGGCTGTCGTCCACGGTGATGCCGTCGAACCCGACGACGCTGACGTCCTCGGGCACACGGAGTCCGGCGTCGAGGGCGGCCGAGATCACCCCGACGGCGAGGACGTCGCTCTGCGCGATGACCGCGGTCGGCCGGGGTCCGTCGACCGCGAAGAGCGCGGTGCCGGCGATCCGGCCTTCCTCGACAGAGCTGCCGGCAGCCTCGATCGCGACCGAGTCGGGGTAGACCCCACGGACCCCGCGCAGGCGTTCGAGGGACGTGAAGGCGATACCGGCGGCCTCGCGCTCGGCGTCGATCGGCCCGCGGCGGCGCGCACCGTCGAGCGGCAGCGACACGATGGTGACCGCCTCGTGCCCGAGGTCGCGCAGGAATGCTGCCGCGCGGCGGGAGGCCTCGCGGTTGTCGAGCTGGATCGGCACCGCACCCTCGATGTCGTCCGCCTCGATCGCGACGACGGGGATCTGCCGGCGCCGGAGCACGGCGACCGCGGGGTCGATCCGCACGTTGCACCCGACGAGGACAACGGCGTCCATGGGGGCGTCGACGAGGGGGACGGCACCCTGTTCGTCGTCGAGGGGGCTGCGGACGAGCAGCAGCGAGGCACCGGCGGCACCGGCCACCTCGGCGATGCCGTCGAGCGTCAGGACGTTCACCGGGTCGCGGAAGGCATCGCTCAGCCGTTCGTCCATGACGACGCCGATGACGCCGGAGCGACCGCGGCGCAGCGAACGGGCACGCGGATCGGGCCCGCCGTAGCCGAGCTCGGCGGCGGCGGCCAGCACACGGGCCTTGGCGTCCTCGGAGACCGGGCCGCTGCCGCTGAACGCGAGCGAGGCCGTCGAGGGCGCGACCCCGGCAGCGCGGGCCACCGCGGTGAGGGTCGGACGTCGGGGGCGGACCGGGACGGGACCGGGCGGGACCGCACCGGCGCGCGGGGCATCGGCGGCGTCCTCGCGGTGGTGCTCCGTCCGCGACGCGCCGGGTCCTGTTGCCGGTTCGTCCATCGCCCGTTAGCGTAGCCGGAAACAGCGGTCGAATCGATTCGACCGAGCCGCGACACGCAGCACAGCAGCGAAGCACGATGGGACCAGCCATGACGACGACGTCCGCCCGCACCACACCCTCGACACGGGCCTGGATCACCGCGGTGTTCGTCGTGTTCACCCTGTCCGGCCTCGACATCGCGACCTGGCTCGGTCGGATCCCGAGCGTCCGCGACTCCCTCGGAGCGAGCACCTTCGAGATGGGCCTGCTCGTGCTCGGCATGGCGGTCGGCTCGATCGGCGGCCTGACCTTCGCCGGGCACATCGTCGCGAAGCTCGGGGCTCGCCGGGGCGTCCAGGTGGCCGCAGCGTGCCTGGCCCTCGGGATGGTCTTCGCCGGGCTGGCGGTGAGCCTCGGGTGGGGCTTCGCCGCCATCTGGATCGCGCTCATCGCGTTCGGGTTCGGCAACGGCCTGTGCGACGTGTCGATGAACGTGTCCGGCGCCGCGGCGGAGAAGGCCGGCGGCCGCACGATCATGCCGCTGTTCCACGCCGCGTTCAGCCTCGGCACGCTCGCCGGTGCCGGCCTCGGAGCCCTCGCCGAGGCGCTCGAGGTCCCGGTCGCGTGGCACTTCATCGTCCTCGTCGTCGTCACGAGTGCCGCGATGCTCGTCGCCGTCACTCGCTTCCAGGACGAGCACCGCTTCGAGGAGCACGTCGCCACCGACACCAGCCCGGTGCCGACGCCGGTCAGCCGCTGGCAGGTCTGGGCCCAGCCGTCGACCCTGCTCATCGGCGTGATCGTGCTCGGCATGGCCCTGGCCGAGGGCTCGGCGAACGACTGGCTGCCACTGGCCATGATCGACGGGCACGGCCTCGACAACGCCGCGGGCGCCGCCGTCCTCACGGTGTTCCTCGCCGCCATGACCGTCGGCCGAGTGGCCGGCAGTCCGCTCATCGACCGGTTCGGGCGGGTGCCGATCCTCCGCATCAGCGCAGCCGTCGCGGTCGTCGGCCTCGGCATGCTCATCTTCATCGACAACGTGCCGCTCGCGATCGTCGGGGTCGTGCTCTGGGGTCTCGGGGCGAGCCTCGGCTTCCCGATGGGCATGTCCGCCGCGGCCGACGACCCCCGGACCGCCGCTGCCCGGGTCAGCGCCGTGGCGACGATCGGGTACGTGGCGTTCCTCGCGGGACCGCCGCTCATCGGGTTCCTCGGCGAGCACGTGGGGCTGCTCGGTGCGCTCCTGGTGGTCTTCGTGTTCATCATCGCGGCGGGACTCGCGTCGGGCGCTGCCCGCGAGCGCGGCGCCGCCGCCCGGCCGACCAGCCGTGGCGGCGACGTGGACGGCGGGGACGAGCCGCGCCTCCAGGCCCAGCGCGCCGACGCGGCCACGAGCGCCGGCAGCACCACGGGTGGTCGCGACGCCGGTTAGGCTCTCCGGGTGCGTCTCGTCATCGCCCGCTGCTCCGTCGACTACGCGGGCCGGCTCTCAGCCCACCTGCCGCTCGCGACCCGTCTGCTCATGCTGAAGGCCGACGGTTCGCTGCTCGTCCACTCCGACGGCGGCAGCTACAAGCCGCTCAACTGGATGAGCCCGCCGTGCTCGATCGAGATCACCGAGCCGGACGAGGAGCAGTCGAGCGCCGGCATCACGCAGGTGTGGACGGTCACGCAGAAGAAGACGCAGGACAAGCTCATCGTCTCCCTGTACGAGGTCGTCTCCGACGAGTCCCACGACCTCGGCGTCGACCCGGGCCTCGTGAAGGACGGCGTCGAGGCGCACCTGCAGCAGCTCCTCGCGGAGCAGATCGAGCTCCTCGGCGACGGCCACACGCTGGTCCGCCGCGAGTACATGACCGCGATCGGCCCGGTGGACATCCTCGCCCGCGACGAGGCCGGGGCGAGCGTCGCCGTCGAGATGAAGCGGAACGCCAACATCGACGCGGTCGAGCAGCTCACCCGGTACCTCGAGCTCATGAACCGCGATCCGCTGCTGCGGCCGGTGCAGGGTGTGCTCGCCGCGCAGACGGTGGCGCCGCAGGCACGGACCCTCGCCGAGGACCGGCGGGATCCGCGTCCTCGTGCTCGACTACGACGCGATGCGGGGCATCGAGGGCGGCCACACCCGCCTCTTCTGAGCGGTCGGACTGGAGGCGCGGCTCGCGTCCGCCGGTGCCGTCGCGCCCGCCGGGCGGTCGCCACCAGGGCCCCGGCTAGGCTGAGTGGGACATGACCAGCCCGTTCTCCGCCATCCTCTTCGACCTCGACGGCACCATCAGCGATTCCGCGCCGGGCATCCTCGAGAGCCTCACCCACACGTTCCGGAAGGTCGGGGTCCCCGTGCCGGACCACGCGACGCTGCTGTCGTTCGTGGGCCCGCCGATCATGGACACCTTCACGACGGCGATGGGCATGGACGCCGAACAGGCCGAGCACACGCTGTCCGTGTACCGCGAGCACTACTTGTCGCACGGTGCCCTCGACTCGGCGATGTTCCCCGGGATCGACGTCGTCCTGCGCACCCTGCACGACGCCGGGCTGCCGATCTCGACCGCGACGAGCAAGCCCGAGACCCCGGCGACGTACATCCTCGAGCACTACGGCCTCACCGGCGACATCGACATCATCACGGGCGCCAGCGACGACGAGGTCCGCTCGTCGAAGGCCGACGTGGTCGAGGAAGCCCTGCGCCGCCTCGACGCCCGCGGGTTCGACACGAGCCGTCCGGTGCTGATCGGGGACCGCCTGCACGACGTCCAGGGGGCGGCCGTGCACGGTGTCCCGACGATCTTCGCCGAGTGGGGCTACGGCTCCCCCGCCGAGGCCGAGGGCACCATCGCGCAGGCTGCGACCCCGCTCGACCTGCTCCCGATCCTGCTGCCGTCCTCGTGACGACCGGGGCTGGCGGCCGGACCGCGGCGGGACTGCGCGGTGCCGCCTGGCTGCTGCCGGCCGCCATCGTCCTCATCGCGCTGAACTTCCGCGGGCCGATCGTCGCGACGGCCCCGGTCATCGGCGACGTCCGCGTGGACCTCGGCCTGACCGCGACGGTCGCCGGGCTGCTGACGACGATCCCGGTCCTCTGCTTCGCGCTCGCGACGCCGCTCGCCAGCTGGGTGATCGCGAAGGCCGACCCCGAGCGCGCGGTGTCGCTCTCCCTCGTCATCGTGCTGGTCGGCACCGTCGTCCGCTCGATGCCGTCGTCCGCGGCGCTGCTCGTCGGCACCGCCGTGATCGGCATCGGCATCACGATCGGCAACGTGGTGATCCCCGTCGTGATCCGGCGGGACACCTCGCCCGAGCGGGTCGGCCTGGTCACCGGTGTGTACACGTCCGCGCTCAACGTCGGGTCGATGATCACCTCGCTCGGCACCGCGCCGATCGCCGCGAGCTGGGGCTGGCCGGTCGCGATCGCGGTCTGGGCGGTGTTCGCCGTGGTGGCCGGTCTCGCCTGGACCTACGCGGTCGGTGCCCGGGCCGCGTGGCGCCGCCCGACGGCGTCCGAGCCCGTCGTCGAGACCGGGCCGATCGACCAGGTGCTCGGCACGGGTGCGATCCGGACGGTCGACGGCGGTGCGGGGTCCGCGCAGGTGCGCCCCGCTCGTCGGCTCATCACCTGGGGGCTGACCCTCGCGTTCGGCGGCCAGGCGTTCTCGTACTACGCCCTCACCGCGTGGATCCCGACGCTGCTGCACGACGAGATCGGCTTCTCGAAGGCGTCCTCCGGGGCGAGCTCGTCGGTGTTCCAGATCCTCGCGGTCGTCGGGGCGCTCGGTGTCCCGGTGCTCGCGGCGAAGTGGCGTCCGCGCGCGATCATCGCCCTCGTGGCGTTCCTCTGGCTCGCGATGCCGCTCGGACTGCTGTTCGCCCCGCAGCTCTGGCTGCTCTGGTCCGTCCTCGGCGGTGCGGCGCAGGGCGGCGGCATCACGGTGATCTTCATCGTGATCGTCCGGATCGTGTCGAGCGACGCCGACGCGCGGCGGATGTCCGCGTTCGTGCAGGGTGGCGGGTACCTGCTCGGTTCCGCGGGGCCGCTCGTCGCCGGTTCGTTGCACGGGATCACCGGCGACTGGACGGCACCGTTGCTCGTCGTGCTCGTCGCCGTGCTGACGCTCGGGATCGTGGGGACGTTCGCGGCCCGACGGGTGGCCTGAGACAAGGTTCCGGCTCCACCGGGGATCCGCTGGTGCGGCCCGGTCGCACCCGCACGTCGTCTCAGCGCCGCGCGTGACTTCGGGGCGAGCTGGCGGCACCGTCCCGGTCCACCGTCATCCCGGGCGGCCAAGGTCCGGAGTGTGGACACTCGACGACCCGCACGGTGGCGGGACCAGCCGCTCGCGGCACGCTGCGCCCTGCTCCTGATCGCGGCGGGCATGACCGTGCTGCTCGGGTGGAACCTGGCCCGCGGCGGTGACTCCGGGTTCTACGAGGCGTCCGCCCGGTCGATGTCCGAGTCGTGGCCGGCGCTCTTCTCCGGCGCGTTCGACCCCTCGGCGACGGTGACCCTCGACAAGCTCAGCGGGTTCGCCGTTCCCCAGGCGCTCAGCATCCGGCTGTTCGGCGACTCCACCGCCGCACTCGCACTCCCCCAGGTCGTCGAGGGTCTGGTCACGCTGTGGGCCTGCTCGCTCGTCGGACTCCGGTGGGCCGGGGTCGGGACGGGGCTCGTCGCCGCGGGTGCAGCGGCGACGACGCCGATCTTCGTGTCGATGTTCGCCCACCCGATGGAGGACGGCATGGTCACGGCGGCCCTGGCGGTCGCCCTGCTCTGCTGGCAGCGGGCGGCGATCACGGGCCGGTGGTGGCCGCTCGTCGCCGCCGGGCTCGCGGTCGGCGTCGGGTTCCAGGCGAAGATGCTGCAGTCGTGGTTCGTGCTGCCCGCGCTGGTGCTCGGGACCCTCGTCGCCACGGCCGGCCGGGACGGCACCCGGCTCGGCACCGGCGCCCGCATCGGTCGCGCGGTGGTCCTCGGTGCGGTGTCGGTCGCGGCGTCGCTCGCGTGGGTGGTCGGGCTGGCCCTCACCCCGGCGGGCGCCCGACCGTGGATCGACGGCTCGACCGACGACAGCCCGTTCGCGATGGTGTTCGGCTACAACGGCATCGACCGGTTCCTGCCGGGAGCGGTGCCCGGCTCCGTCAGCACGACCGAGGGTCCCGCCGCCCGGCCGGCACGCCTCGGCGGTCCGGGCGGTGTGACGAAGCTCATCGAGCCGCACCTGGCGTCGCAGGTGGCCTGGCTCCTCCCCGCAGCCGTGTTCGCCGTCGTGCTCGCGGTCGTGCTGCTCCTCGTCCGCCGGTCCGGCACACGGGTCGGCAGCGTCTTCGGTCGGGCGTTCGACACCCGTGCCGGTTCGGCCACGCTGCTCGTGGTCACCGTCTGGCTCCTGACCGCGGCCGTCGTGCTCTCGGTGGCGAAGGTGCCGCACACCGCGTACGTCGCCGCGGTCGGTGTGCAGCTCGCCGTCCTCGCAGCCCTGGGGTGGCGCGGCGCCGTCGGCCTGGTCCGGGCGCAGTCGGCGTGGCTCCGGGTGGTGCCGGTGCTCCTGGCGACCGCGCAGCTCGCGTGGTGGGCGTTCCTGGCCCGAGGTGCCGCGATGCCGGCGGTCCTCGCGACGCCGGCCCTCGTCGTCGGTGTCGCGGCCGTGCTCGCGACGGTGGTCGCGTTCCTGTGGCGACCACGCTGGGAGGGGACGCGCGGGCCGGGCCGGCACCGCGCCTCCCGGGCCGCGATCGCCCTCGCAGCCGGACTCGCACTCGTCGCCGGCCCCGCGGCCTTCTCGCTGCAGGCGCTCGACGCCGCACGCGACGGGAGCGGGAGCGACGCCTCGGTCGGCTCGTGGATCCCGCGCTGGCGGGTTCCGGACGGTCGGGCCGAGGCCTTCCGGGTCTCCCGGCCGGACTGGTGGGGCGGTTCCTCGGCGCCGTACCCGGTCGTGTTCCGGCACCTCGTCCGGACGGCGCGGCGCCTCGACGGGTACCGCGACACGGTGCCGCTCTTCCTCACCGACACGTGGCGCATCTCGTCGCCCGTGATCGACGCGACCGGGCTGCCGGTGCTGACCGACGGCGGGTTCTCGGGGACGGTGCCGGTGTTCACGGCACGGCAAGTGCGGCAGCGGATCGCCGGCGGGCTCCGGGTGCTCGTGGTGCAGGCCGGGGCGCCCCGGACCGATCCGGTGCTGCGGGCGGCGCTGGCGGGTGGATGTCGGGCGGTCGCCGACGTCGACCCGGGGGCACGGGTGCCGGCGCACCCGTGGGCGGTGACGGGCATCGGGTGGACGGTGTGGCGGTGCGGGCTGCCGGGCGCGTCCGTGGACCGGCTGGGCGGGCCGGCGGGGCCGCGGTCGGGGTCGCGGTCGGCAGCGGTGGCGCGGTCGGGGTCGTGGGCGGGGTCGCGGTCGGCGGTGGCGCAGTCGGGGACGCGCTCGGCGGAGTCGCGGGCGGGGTCGAACCACGGATACGACATCGAACCACGCCGATCACGTGGTTCGGTGTCGGAATCGTGGTTCGACACCCGACCCGCCGCCGCTGCCGGCCGCGTCAGCCGGCGAGCAGCACCTCGCGCAACGACATCGGCCGGCGCCCCGTGACCCGCTCGACATCGCCCGACACCCGTGCGAGTGCCCCCTCGGCGATCGCCGTGTAGGTGCTCACCCATGCGTCCGCCTGCCACGGCTCCGGGTTCCACTGTGCGCGCGAGGCGTACGCCTCCTCGAGCGTCTCCGGGTGGTACGTGACCTCGCGCCCGCGCACCTCGGACACGGTGGCAGCCGCCTCGTGCAGGGTGATCGCCGCGGGCCCCGTCAGCTCGTACGTCCGGTCGAGGTGCGCCGCCGGGTTCCGCAGGACCTCGGTCGCGACCCGGGCGACGTCGGCTCGCGCGACCGCTGCCATGGCCCCGTCGCCCGCCGGTCCCCGGATCACGCCGTCCTCGCCGACGAGGTCCTCGACGAAGTCCAGGTAGAAGGAGTCCCGGAGGAACGTGTGCGCCATCGAGGTCGCCCGGATCGCCTCTTCCGTCGCCCAGTGGTCGCGACCGAGCGTGAAGGTCGCGTCTGCCGCCGCGCCCACGAACGACGTGTAGACCACGTGCCGGACGCCGGCCGTCGCGGCAGCGGAGACGAACGTGCGGTGCTGGGCGAGACGGTCCACCGCCTCGGCGCCGGAGACCATGAGCAGCAGGTCGATGCCCTCGAGCGCCGCGCGGCTCGCCTCGGCGTCACCGAACGACGCGACCGCGACCTCGGCTCCGGGGAGATCCGGCGCCCGGGAGGCGTCCCGCACGATCATCCGGAACGGCACACCGCCGTCCGCCAGGGCGCGCGCCACGGCGCCGCCGATCTTGCCGGTCGCGCCGGTGAGTGCGATGGTCATGGTCGCTCCTGTCGTGGTCGTCGCTGGGGTCTCGTGGTCACGTCCGCACGGTCCTGGAGGCGCGGATCACCGTGGGTGCGACCCGCACCGCGTTCACACCGTCGACCTCGACCGCCCAGGTGCGGGCCGCCTCGTGGTCGCGGCCGTGCCGCATGTGCCGGCCCACCAGACGATCGACGCGCACGGTGTCGTCCACAGCGCAGAACCACGTCTCGGTGAAGAGGTCGGCGAGCGCTGCCCAGGGACCGCTGTCGTCGAGCAGGTAATTCCCCTCGGACACCACGAGCCGGGTGCGCTGCGGGACGGCGATGCTGCCCGCGACGGGTTCGTCGACGCGCCGGTCGAAGTCGGGTGCCCACACCACGGCCTCGTCGCCTGCGACCAGCCGACGGACGAGCGCGACGTAGCCATCACCGTCGAAGGTGTCGATCGCGCCCTTGCGGTCGTGGCGGCCGAGGGCGTCCAGTGCCGTGTTCGCCAGGTGGAACCCGTCCATCGGGACCTGCACGGCAGTGCCGGCACCGAGCGCTGCGTCCACCCCCGCGACGATCCGGCGTGCGAGCGTCGACTTGCCGGCACCGGGAGCACCGGCGATGCCGAGCACGGTGCGCTGCCCGTCCGTGGCGAGCCGGATCGCGCGGTCGACCGCGTCGTCGACGGACATCTCGGGCGGGAGCACGGCTTCATCCTGGCAGAGCGCGCCGACACCGGTCCCGGGTGGTTCACTTGCCGCATGGTCGATGCGACGAAGGCGTTCAGCGGGTTCTCGGTGCGTGACGTGCCCGAGGCGAAGGCGTTCTACGAGGACGTCCTGGGGGTCGAGGTCACCGAGGACCACGGCATGCTCTTCCTGCAGCTCGGCGACGGACACGGTGTGCTCGTCTACCCCAAGGGTCCCGCGCACGAGCCGGCGTCCTTCACGGTGCTGAACTTCCCGGTGCCGTCGGTCGACGACGCCGTGGACGAGCTCGCGGCGAAGGGTGTGGCCTTCCTGCACTACGAGGGGATGACCGACGAGAAGGGCGTGAACCGCAAGGGCGGCCCGCTCATCGCGTGGTTCACCGACCCCTCGGGCAACGTGCTGAGCGTCCTCGAGCAGTAGCGGGAGTCGCGCGACATTCTGTATGCAGAAAGCTCGCGCCCTCGTGCGTGGCTGTCCTACGCTCGCTCTCCCGACGAAGGAGAGAGCCGTGGAGATCCGGATCGTCAATCGCGACGAACTGCGTGCTGAGCGCGCGGAGTTGTACCGCAAGTGGAACCTGGACGAACGCGAGTTCGCCCCCGTCGAGGCGTGGCGCGACCTCGACGAAGACGAGTACTGCGCTCGTGAGGCCCTCGCTGACATCTCGTTCGTGTTGGGCGACCGATGATCGCCGAGTTCGTCGACGCTGCGACGCTGCAGATCGATCGTGCTCAGGTACTGCTCGACGCGGTCCTGCCGGACCACGGCGCCGAGCTGAGCGTCATCCACGAAGTACCGAGCAACTCGATCATGCTCGGAACCGGCGATGAACGCGGTGCCGCCGCGATGCTCCACGCGGGGGGCGAGCACGTCGCCCGGCTCCGGATCTTCTTCAGGTACCGCTGGCACCCGCATCATGCCGTGCTGGCAGTGGAGGAGAGCCGGTTCACGCTCTTCCTCACGACCGACCGGCAGCCGCTCGTCCGCTTCGAGTTCCAGGACGCCCTGACCAACACGCCCCCGTCGCACTGGCACCTCCATGCCGAACGTGGGTCGTTCAGCGCTCTCCTGTCGCGCACCGGCGACCGCGGGGCCGGGCGTCGTGATCCGGCACGGCTCTCGTCGCTGCACTTCCCGCTCGGCGACCCCCACTTCCGGCCGAGCCTCGCGGACGTCGTCGAGTTCGTGGTGACGGAGTGCGGCGTCGACGCTCGTCCGGGCTGGGAGCGCGCCGTGCATGAGTACCGGAAGCACTGGCGGCGAGACGAAGCCGCTGCGACCGCTCGGCAGTTCTCGGCCGAGACGGCAGCTGCTCTCCGGTCGCTCGGGTGGCAGGTGCGCCCACCCGTGCCGAACCACGTGCCGGCGCCGTTCGTGAGTCTGCTCGCGAGCTGACGAACGGGCGGTCAGCGGGGCAGGACGCCGGCCCAGCCGAGGGCGATCGGCACGACGAGCCCGTGCCGACGGAGCGGCAGGTCCGCGATCGGGATCCACGCGGCCTCGTCGGTCCGACCCGTCCTCCTCGGAACGCAGCGCTCCGCCGGTGATCGACGCCCGGAAGACCACCTGCACGGCCTTCATCGCCCGGCCGTTCGCGTGGATGCGGCGCTCGGCCGGCACGATGTGGTGCCGCACACCGAGCAGTTCCCCGACGGACGCCTCGTACCCGGTCTCCTCCCGGATCTCGCGGACGACGGCCTGCTCGACGCTCTCGTCGAACTCGACCCCGCCGCCCGGGAGCGTCCACGTCCCCGCCTCGGGGATCCGGAGCTTGGCGAGGAGCACCCGGTCACCGTCGGTGATCACGCCGTAGGCGGCGAGCCGCGTGTCGTAGTCCGTGTACTCCATCAGCCGACCATGCCAGGTGCGTGCGTCGACGTCGGCGAGCCGCGCCGCGCCTCCAGGACCGACGCGTCGGGCCGGACGACCGCAACCGGTCGTCGTCACCGCTCAGACGGTCGCGGCGGCAGACGCCCAGCCGACCCGCATCCGTGCGACCGCGCGGTCGAACCCGGCGAGGGGATCGGCGTCGTCGCGCAGGAGCGACTGCAGCTGCAGCCCCTCGTAGAGCGCGACGAGCTGCTCGGCGGCGTGCCGGGGCGAGGTCCCGCGCGGCTCCCGTCCGGCGACGACGTCCCGCACGAGGGCGAGCGTCACGTCCTCGAACGAGCGGGTGTACTGCCCGCGGAACCAGCCGGCCGCGGGGTGGTCGGGGCTCGAGGCGGCACTGAGCAACGCGACCCGGAGCCGGACCAGTGCGGGGTCGTCCCGGCCGACCTCGAGTCGCGCGCGGAGGTACGCGACCGCGCCCGAGCGCTCGGCGACGACCCACAGCGCACGACGGCTGCCGTTGTTCCACCGGTCCACGACGGCGACCACGAGGAGCTCCCACAGCGGGTAGACGCGTCGGACCTCGGCTTCGGGGACCTCGGCGTGGGCGGCGACCTCGGCGGGACCGACCGTGTGGAAGTCCGACGCGCGGTACGCCTCGATGGCGCCCGTGACGATGCTGGGCGCGCAGGTCGGCGTCGGACTCGGGCATGCCGTCGATTCTCCGGGGGACCCGGCGGCCCCGCGAGTCGCCAGTTCAGGGGTGGTACCAGGCGCACCGCGCCGGCCCCGCCGGAGGGGCAGGTACCAGGCGAACGCGCCAGCCCAGCCAGAGGGGCAGGTACCCGGCGCCCCGTCAGCCCCGCTCGAACGTCAGCGTCTCGTCGTCCGCCGCGGTGACTCGACCGGTCCGCGCGAACTCCGCCCAGATCGCCCGGAAGGCCCGCCCGCGCCGCTCGACCTCGGGCCAGTCCCGCTGCGGCACGAAGCGCGAGCCGGCCCAGGCCTCGCGACCGCCGAGCAGCAGCGGCAGGTCGCTCATGTGCACGGCCCCGGTCGGCTGCACGGTCACGCCGCGGTGCAGCCGGTACGAGGTCGCCCGACCACCGGCGGCCCGGTGCCGTGCGGCGAACCGACGGACGTCCCGCCCGTAGATGACCTCGGACAGCGGGCGCACGAGCAGCCAGCGCAGCAGCGGTCGCACGGCTCGCACCCGGGCGAGTGATCGCAGCCCGGGGATCAGCGGCACGTACATCGCGGTCTCGTCCGCACCGGAGCCGATCAGGACGTCGACGTCCGGAGCCGCGTCGCGCCAGGCCTGCCCGGTGTCACGCTCGGCGGGGAGCGGCGCGAAGCCGTACTGGGTGCCGTAGGGCATGCCTCCGGGCAACCCGAAGGGTGCGGCGGCGCGGCTGCCGAGGGCCTGGCGATCGAGCACCTCGTCGAGCGGGGTGTCCGGGAGCACGGCTCCGACGGCCCGGACCATCGCCCGGTTCATCCGCGCCCGACCCCGCGACAGCCCGAGCGGTGCACTCTGGACGATCACCCGCCGGAAGAGGCCGGCTGCTCCGTCGCTGATCATGAGGTGGGCCGCGGCGTCGCCCCCGGCGGACTGACCCGCCACGGTGACGAGGTCCGGGTCGCCGCCGAAGGCCGCGATGTTCGCCTGCACCCACCGCAGCGCCTCGACGAGGTCGAGCAGCCCGAGGTTCGCCGGGACGGTCTCCCCGTCGCCGAGGAACCCGAGCACGCCGAGCCGGAACGTCACCGGGACGAACACGACCCGCTGCTCCGTGACGAGGTCGCGCGCGTCGTAGATCGGCAGGTCACCGCCGCCGATGACGTAGGAGCCGCCGTGGATCCAGACGATGACGGGCAGCCGCTCGTCCGGCCGGGCGTCGGCGGGCACCGTGATCGACAGCCGCTGGCAGTGCTCGTCGACGACGAGGCCCTCCACCGGGTGGAGCAGCTGGTCGACGAAGGTCGCCTGCGGCTGCGGCGCCACGGGCGACGGGGTGGTCGCCGGGAACGGCTCGGCGAACGCGTGGACCGGCTCCGGGACGGCGAAGCGCTCGGCGCGGGCGTAGGGGATGCCGAGGGCCCGGACGACACTTCCGTCCGCGACGCCGGTGATGCGTCCGGCAGGTGGGTCCCAGGTCAGCGAGGCGGCGTCGAGCATCCGTCCACGCTAGCCAGCGTGACCAGTGGACGGCCTGGAGGCGCGGTGCGGGCCCGCACCGCGCCTCCCGTCCCGCAGTCCCTCCGTCAGTCGCGGCGCACGACAGGCCGCAACGAGCCGGACGCGGCGAACGCCGCGACGAACAGCACCGCCACCAGCCAGAGCGCGCTCAATGCGCCGACGTGCTCCGCGATCGCACCGATGACGGGCGGCCCCGCGAAGTTCGCGAAGTACCCGATCGAGGCGACCACGCTGACACGGGCCGCCGGGTTCGGGCCGCTCTGCGCCGCCGCCGACATCCCGAGCGGGAAGCCCATGGAGACGCCGACCGCCCAGAGCACGACGCCCACGAGGGTGAGCCACCAGCTCCCGCCGACGATGAAGAGCACGGCGCCGACGATGCCGAGCGCGGTCGTCCACCGCACGGTCCGCACTCGACCGAGCCGGTCCACGACGGGTCCGGCGAAGACACGGGTGGCCGCTTCGGAGACGGCGAACACCGTGAAGAACAGCGCACCGACGGCCGCGGTCTGCCCGTGCCCGTCGGTGGTGGCGAGGGCGAGCCAGTTGTTCGCCGAGCCCTCACCGAGTTCGACGCCGAGCATGACCACCCCGATGAGGAGCAGTCGGACGTCCGCCCACCCTCGTGCCCACTGCCGGAGTCGCTGCCGGGGTGTGAGCGTCGTGTCGTGTTCCTCGGCACGGGTGCCGTCCGGGATGCCCCGCATCGCGAGCACACCGACCACGAGGATGACGACGGCCTCACCGAGGAGCTGCCCCGACGGGGTGATGCCGAGCCACGCGCAGAGGGCGGCGATCCCGGCGCCGAGGGCCGCGCCTCCCGACCAGGCCGCGTGCATCAGCGGGAGCAGCGTACGACCGGCGAGCGCCTCGATCGCCGTGCCCTCGACGTTCGCCATCACGTCCAGCGAGCCGATGCCCGCGCCGGCGACCACGAACCCGGCCGCTGCCAGCGGGACGGAGTGGAGCGCGGCCGCCGTCCCGATGACGGCGATCGCGACGGGGACCAGCACGACCACCGCGGTGAGCGCCCGGCGCCCGCCGAGTCGGCGCAGCAGCGGGGCCGCGCTGAGCAGGCCGCCGATGGACCCGATCGTGACCCCGCCGAGCATGAGCCCGATGGTCCCGACGTCCACACCGAGCTCGAGCCGGAGCTCGGGCAGCCGCGGACCCCACGCAGCGAGGCTCACCCCACCGATCGCGAAGGCGATGACGATGGCGTTCCGCCACCCGGCGAGCTGTCTGCGGTCCTCGTCGACCCCGAGCTGGTGCATCCGGCTATCGAACCCGCTTGATGGGGATCACCACAAGGGCGCCGAGGAGTGCGACGACACCCGCGGCCCAGCACATGAGGACGTAGTTGTCGGCGTGCGAGCTGCCGATGGACAGGAAGAAGAGCGAGATCGCCGGCGCGAGTGACTGGGGCAGCGCGTTCGCGATGTTGATGACGCCGAGGTCCTTGCCGGGACGGTCGGCGTTCGGGAGCACGTCGACGACGAGTGCGGTGTCGATCGCGGAGTAGATCCCGTAGGCGAAGCCCATGATGACCTCGGCGACGTAGAAGCCGTTCACGGTCTCGGCGTGCGCGAGGACGACGAGGCCCACCGCGAAGAGGGCCGTCGAGCCGCCGACGAACACCTTGCGGCGACCCAGCTTGTCGGACGCCCACCCCGAGAGCGCCGCGCTGACCAGGAGCGCGATCGTGTAGAGCAGCACGCCGAACGCGACGGCCTCGGTGGCCTGCTTCGCGTCCTCGATGCCGATGTGCTCCTGCATGTAGAGCAGCCGGTACGTCGTGAACATGAACGTCGCGAGGATGATCAGGAAGCGCGACCACCACGCGAACGCGAAGTCCGGGTTCTTGATCGGGTTCGTCCAGAACGAGGAGATGAGGTTGAGGAACGTGAACTTCTTGAGCGTGTACGTCGGCAGCTCGTCCCGGGCGACGACCGCGTAGACGGCGACCAGGATGATCGCCAGGATGCCGGGCGCGATGAACAGCACGGGCAGGTTCGCGACGAAGAACACCGACAGGTAGGTGCCGGCGAGCACGGCGAGGTTCTGCGCGAGCGCGATGATGCTCGACGACCGGCCGCGCTGGAGCTGCGGGACGTTGTCGGCGAAGCTCGCCAGCAGGGTGGCGAGGGTCGCGTTGGCGGCGAGCTGGGCGAGCAGCCACGCGAGCGTCAGGTTGAGCACGTCGGGTGCGTAGGCGATCCAGGCGAGTGCGATCGCGAAGACGACGACACCGCTCATGAGCCACGGACGACGCCGGCCCCAGCGGGTGCGCGTGCGGTCGGACAGCGCGCCGGCGAGCGGGTTCATGATGAGCGCGCCGAACGCCCCGATCGGCAGGACGGAGCCGATGACGTTCGCGGCGTCGTCCCCGACCAGGGCCTGCGCCTTGAGCTGCATGCTCACGTAGACCGGTGCCATGAGGGCGACGAAGAGGCCGAACTGTCCGAGGAACAGCGCGATCTGGTAGCCGATGCCCACCCGCATCGTGCTGACCGGCTGCGTGATGCCCTCTTCGGGGTTCAGCAGTGCCGGGCTGCCGGGTTCGGGTGTGCTCATGACGCCTCCTTGAGTCGATGCTTCGCCGTCCAAAACCGTCTTGCGCACGGTTTTGACTGGCTGAGCATACATCGACAGGTGTCGTTCATGCAGCGGTGTGCGTCACGGAGCGCAGCAAAAACTACACACCGGGTGGTTTTTGGGGTAGCGTCGTCATCGATCTCGCCGTGGAGCATCGCTCCTCGACGGACTGCGACACCCGGTGCTGCGACACCCGGTGCCGCGACACCCAGTCAGGACCGAAGGAGCCTCACGCAATGCCCACCACCTCTGTGCAGCTGTACTCGCTGCGCGACGCCATCGCGGAAGACCTCGACAAGGCGATCGCCCGTGTCGCCGAGATCGGGTACGAGAACGTCGAGCCCTACGCGTTCGTCGAGCGTGCCGCGGACCTCGAGCGTGCCTTCGCCGCCACCGGCCTCACGGCCCCGTCCGGCCACGTCGCCGTGATCGACTCCGAGGACACCGCCCCGATCTGGGACGCGGCCGAGCGCCTCGGCATCCAGATCGTCATCGACCCGTTCATCCCGACCGACCGCTGGCAGACCGCCGACGACGTCGCGAAGATCGCCGAGCGCGTCAACGTCCTCACCGCCGAGGCAGCCTCGCGCGGCCTCAAGTTCGGCTACCACAACCACCAGTGGGAGTTCACGAACAAGGTCGACGGCCGCACGGTCTACGACCACTTCGTCTCGCAGATCAGCCCGGAGACGGTGCTCGAGCTCGACACCTTCTGGGCGACCGTCGGTGGCGCCGACGCCCCCGCCGTCCTGAAGTCGCTCGGCGACCGCGTCGTCGCGATCCACGTCAAGGACGGGAAGGTCGACGGCGACATCCTCACCGCGCTGCCGTCGTCCGAGAGCGCACTCGTCGTTCCGGAGGCGCTGCAGCGTGCCTTCGAGAACCAGACCCCCGCCGGTCAGGGCGACGTCGACGTCCCGGCCATCCTCGCCGCGGCACCGCAGGCCATCCGCGTCGTCGAGTTCGACGCGTACTCCGGCGACGTCTTCGAGGGCATCACCGAGTCCCTCGCCTGGCTGAAGGACAACGACAAGTGACCCGTGTCGGGATCGGCATCATCGGTGCCGGCAACATCTCCACGCAGTACCTGGAGAACCTGACCAAGTTCGCCGACGTCGAGGTCCGGTTCGTCGCCGACGTGCTGCTCGACCGCGCAGCGGCCCAGGCAGCGGAGTACGGGGTCGGCGCGTCCGGCTCGGTCGAGGAGCTCCTCGCCCGCGACGACATCAGCATCGTGATCAACCTGACGATCCCGGCGGCCCACGCCGAGGTCGACCAGCAGATCATCGACGCCGGCAAGCACGTGTGGAGCGAGAAGCCGATCGCGACCGACCACGAATCGGCCGCCGCGGTGCTCGCCTCCGCTGCGTCGAAGGGGCTCCGGGTCGCGACCGCGCCGGACACCGTGCTCGGCGCGGGCATCCAGACGGCGCTCCGTGCCATCGCCCGCGGCGACATCGGCGAGCCGCTGACCGCGACGACGCTGTTCCACGTGCCCGGACCCGAGGCATGGCACCCGAACCCGGACTTCCTGTTCGCCGAGGGCGCCGGTCCCCTGTTCGACATGGGCCCGTACTACGTGACGACCCTCGTGCACGCGTTCGGCACCGCCAGCCGCGTGCAGGCCGTGTCCTCGAAGTCGCTCGACCGTCGCACGATCGCGTCCGGCCCCCGCGCCGGCGAGACGTTCCCGGTCGAGGTCCCCACGCACCACGCCGCCCTTATCGAGTTCGCCGGCGGGCAGTCCGCCCAGTCGACGTTCTCGTTCCAGCACGCGCTGCCGCGCATGGGCTTCGTCGAGATCAACGGCACGCTCGGCACGATCTCGCTGCCGGACCCGAACACGTTCGAGGGCTCGTCGCAGCTCTGGCGCTACGGCCAGGAGGAGCCCGAGACCCTCGAGGCGATCGGCTCCACCTGGGGCCGTGGCACCGGGGTCGTCGAGCTCGCCCGCGCCATCGCCGAGGACCGTCCCGAGCGTGCCTCGGGTGCGGTCGCGCTGCACGTCCTCGACGTGCTGCTCGGCATCCGCGACGCGGCGGCGTCGGGTTCCGCGGTCGACATCACGTCGACGGTGGGCCGTGTCCCGCCGCTGCCGGAGGACTTCGATCCGTCGGCTGCGGTGCTCACCGCGTAGGTCCTGCGCTCCGCAGGACGGCCGGCTCCGACAGGAGCCGGCCGTCCTGCGTACGGGCGGCCAGGAGGCGCGGCGCGGCTCCGGTGCGTCGGCTACGGCCGTGCGGTCGCGAGCCACTCGAAGAACGCCCGGTCCGTCCAGCCGGAAATCGGCAAAGATAGGTCATTCGCGCCGGCGTCGCATCAGGTTCTGGAATACCCCACCCAAAAAGATCAAGCCGCTGAGAACTGAAACGATTCCGAGCGCTCGCGAGCAAGAAAGTCGAGGCCCTCACGGGACAAAGCTGCCTACGACACTGTCGAAAACGGAGGACGCGGGGCCGAACCTATGCGGGGCGACTTGACGCGCCACGCTTCCAGTCGTCAAACGTTGAGATTATCTCTCGCTTCATCCGACCGTCCGGGGTTCTGTCGTCTGGGGTGGAGTAGCCTAGCGCGAGCGCTATTATCGCCTTTTTCCGACGACCCGCCTGAAGGTAGATTAGTTTTGCGCCATCCTCAATGCCGACGGCATTGCGATAGTTTACCCGCTTCTGAGAAAAGAAGCCTGTGATGATCATCTCTGTCGGGAAGAAGGTCACTTTGAGTGACAATATTCGCCACCAAAGAGCAGCAGATACGCCTACGAGCAACATCGCTCGGATGTCGAAGAAGCTCACGACGGCAGCGAACAGTAATAAGGAACCAAAAATTATCGAGATGGCAATTCGCACTTTCAGCGAGAAGCCAATTTTTACCGGCTTCACTTGTTTTTTCGACTAGATGCCGCTGCGTACACGATCGCTGCAACGATAATAGGGACCATGACCCATGGTAGCCATGGTAGCCATGGCAACACTGATGCGCCCATCGATTACTCTTCCCTTTGTTAGCTAACTGCGGCGCTTTGCGCCATCTCAATCCCGCCGTAAATACCTGAGGCTACGGTGCTCGCTGTCCTCCCGACGTTGAGCACAGCCGGGCTTGCGACAATACCGAACCCCAGCGATGCCGTACCGAGGACGGCTGCCCCAGCTACCTCGCTTGCCGACCCACCGTTCTCCGCAATTGACCAGGCATTCGCGACCGAACTCAAGCCGCCGAGGATGAGACCAGCCGGACCCCCGACCCCCGACCCCGGTGGCGGTTGCCGCAAGACCGCCAATCGCGAGTGCCGTACTTGCGATGCCCAGCGCGTCCCCGAACGTGCTTCGACCGGTTGGGTCGCTGCTGTTGATAGGGTCGTCGCCGGCATACGCGTATCGGTTGGCGTTGGTGGGGCTGAGGGGTGCGTCGAGGGTGTCGCGCTGGATCCACCCGCCGGTGACGCTGTTCTGCCACCGGTACCCGAACTTGGTGAGCCCGTTGTCGGTGCTGGACGAGCGGAGCCCGGCCTTGAACCCGTACGGGTTCTGCTGCCACTGAGCGCTCGAGCCGCCGTTGACGGTCTCCGCCCCGTAAGGGTCGTAGGAAACCGTGTAAGCAGTGTTGCCGGTGTCGGCGATCGCTGCCGCCGGGTTCCCGATGCCGTCGATGACCCACATGCTCGTGACACCGTCGGTGGTTTGCAGGTCCATCGGCTGCCCAGTCGTCGGGTCGCTGATCACCGACGCCCTCCCGGTGCCAGCGACGGTGCGACTGGTGACCACGGGCACGCCGAGCTGATCGCTGGAACCATAGGTGTAGTCGTACTCCGCTCCCCCATCCGTGGACTGCGACAGGAGCTTGTTCATGTCGGCGCCGGCGTACTCGTACCGGGTGGTGACACCGTTCTTCGTCGACGTGGTCAGCTGCTGCGCGTCGTTGTAGGTGAACGTCTCGCCCGGGGCTGCGGTGAGGTTTCCGACCCCGTCGTACGCGTACCCGGTCGAGGTGATCTGCCCGATGACGTTGTACGTCGACGTCTGCGAGCTCGTGGCGTCACCGGTCTGCTTCGCGGTGAGCCGGTTCCCGCCGCGTCGTACGTGTACGCCCACGTGACATTCGTTGCGCCGCCGGCCTGCGTTGCCTTGGTGAGGCGGCTGTTCGAGTCGTACGTGTACGCCGTCGTCTGCCCGGTGGTGTTGTACTTGACCCACTGGATCTTGTCGGTGTCGTTTGAGCTCTTCACTACGGAGCAGTCGCCACCGACGGCGATGCCGGTGATGTAACAGTACGAGTCGTCGACGACGGCGGTGGTCTTGTCGCTGCCCTGCCATGCCATGCCTGGATCCGGGCGATCTCGTTCGACGCACCGTGGGTGATGTGCTGGTGTGCCTGCCACGATCTCGGACGAGGCCGAGAGCGAGTACCCCCCCCCCCGATCTCCGGCAAGGGGTGGGTTTCCCTTTCTCGACGCCACCAACTCGGAGGAACAGTCTACTAACGGGACTCGCGATTTCTTTCAGGAGACCACGTCCAAAGCCATCCAACCAAGAGTCCGACGAAAATATTCGAAACGCCAATGACAGCAACAGCCGCAGACGATGGTTGGCCAATTGCGATGATAAGAAAAACCGCGAGCCAAAGGGGTAGAATGATAGCACCCAAAATGCGTGACACTCGCCGCAGTCTGAAGTTATCCACGTTAAGCCTGCCCTGTCAGCTGCAAGAGTGAGTTAGTAATGAAGCCGCCTACGAAGCCCGAAATGAGTCCTGTGGCGAACCCGATGCCACACGCGGGGATTGCACCAGGTCCAGCGGTGGTTAGGCCTCCGACGACCCCTCCCGCAATACATCCGCCAACACCCGAGCCAATTCCAGAGGCTGCACCAGTTACGGTGGCTTCCCAGAGATCGTACTGACCAGTCGGGTCCGATCCGTTGATAGGATCCCCGCCCACGAAAGCAAACCTATTCGCGTTCGCGGGACTCAGCGGCAGGTCGAGCGTGTCGCGCTCGATCCACCCCCCGGTTGTAGCGGACTGCCAGCGGTACCCGAATTTCGTCAATCCGGTGTCGCTGTTGCTGGAGCGGAGGCCGGTCTTGTACCCGTAGGGGTTCTGCTGCCACTGCACGCTGGTATTGCCCTTGGCGACCGTCTCAGTGCCGTAGGCGTCGTAGGAGACCTGGTAGGCGATCTTGCCGGTGTCCGCAATCGACGTGGTCGGGTTCCCGATGCCGTCGAGCACGTAGAGGCTGGTGACGTTGTCGCTGGTGCGGAGATCCAACGGCTGCGCGGTGACCGGGTCCGTCAGCACCGAAGCGGTGCCGGTGCCGATCTGCTCGCGGGTGGCGATCACGGGGACGCCGTTCTGGTCGGTGGTGCCATACGTGTAACCGTATTCCGCTCCGCCGTCGGTGGACTGCCGGAGCAGCTTGTTCATGTCCGCGCCTGCGTACTCGTAGCTGGTTGTCGTCCCGTTCTTCGTGGACGAGGTCAGCTGCTGCGCCCCGTTGTACGTGTACGTCTCACCCGGCGCTGCGGTGAGGTTGCCGGTCCCGTCGTACCTGTACCCGGCCGTGGTGATCTGCGCGGCGGCGTTGTAGGTCAGTTTCTGGTCACTAATGACGGCATCGGTGGCGGCGTTGGTCGCCTTGGCCTCCGTGCGGTTACCAGCGGCGTCGTACGTGTATGTCCAGTTCGTTGGGTTGGTGCCGCCGGACTGTGTGACACCGCTGAGGTGCTTGCTCGAGGTGCCATCGGTGTTCTTGTACGCGTAGTTGGTCACCTGCCCGGTGATGTTGTCCTTCGCCCATTGCAGCTTCGTGCGGTCGTTCGCCGTCGAGACTGTGCAGGTTGGAGCGATGGTGGACGCAATGTAGCAGTAGTCGGTGTCGACCACGAGCTGGGGGTCCTCGTCGGCGGCCCAGGCCTGCACCTTGGTGACCTTGCCGGACTTGTCGTAGGTCAGCTTCTGGTGCGCGCTCCACGACGTCGGATCCTGGGTGGGGTCAGCATTCGGTGTGGCGTTCAGCCACGTGTCGGTGCGGCGGCCGTTCTTGTCCGTCCAGTACAGCTGCCGCGCCTCACCGGAGCTCGTCGGGTACGTCGTCGCGGTCAGCACCTCGGACGCGTCGTACGTGTGCGAGAGAGTGCCCGTGGAGTCCGTCATCTGCGCCGTGTTCCCGGCCAGGTCGTACCCGTAGGACACGGTCCCACCGCCCGCGGTGTTCACCGTGGCGACCAGGCGGTTGCGCTGGTCGTACGTGTTGCTGATCGTGCCCGTGGCGGAGTTCTGAGTGGTCTGGTTGCCGTTGCCGTCGTAGACGTTGGTCACCGTCTCCGTCCCGTCGCTGAACGCCGTGGACGTGTTCCGGTCGTCGGCGTCGTACCCATACGTAGTCGTGTTCCCACGACCGTCGGTCTCGGTCGCAACACGGCCGAACGCGTCGTACGTGTAGGTCTTCACGCCAAGGCTCGTGCCAGTGGGTGGGGTGATCTTCGACAGCTGCTTGTTGCCGTCGTAGGAGTACGTGGTCGAGTTCGATCCGTTCCCCGGTGCCGTCGCACTCTTCACCGTGCCGTCGTCGTTGTACGACACCTTCGCCTGAACGCTCGAGTCCGACCCGGACTGCGATGACGTCTGGTTGCCGACACCGTCGTAGCCCATCGTCGTGCTGTTGCCGGCGC
The DNA here is from genome assembly GCF_031453355.1 of Curtobacterium sp. SORGH_AS_0776. Lineage (NCBI taxonomy): Bacteria > Bacillati > Actinomycetota > Actinomycetes > Micrococcales > Microbacteriaceae > Curtobacterium > Curtobacterium sp. SORGH_AS_0776. The sequence goes on along the minus strand of NZ_JAVIYU010000001.1, from coordinate 813,204 downwards.
TGTCAGTGACCTTGGACGGCAGGTACGCCGTCGCAGACCCGGACCCGTACTCCGCAGAGCTCGAGGAACCGGAGCCGGTGGTGGACTTCGTCAGCGACTGGCTGCTGTTCTTGCCGTACTCATTCGACGTCGTCCCCGTCCCACTGTCGCCGGCCGCGCCGATCGTCGACTTCGCGACGCCGTTGTTCGCCGAGTTGTACGTCTTGGACCGTTCGCGGCCCCGCCGCGTCGACAGCCTTCGTAACGAGGTCCCCGGCGTTGAGCGTGTACGTGGTGTGGTCCGCGGTCGCGACGGGCTGCGACTGGTTCGAGCGGGGGTCGGCGACCTGCGTGGTGTCACCGTCCGTGTACGCGAACCGGGTCACCGCGGTCCCCGGGGACCCGGCGGTGGTGTTCGCCTGCGACACCTTCGTGACCCGCTTGGTGGAGTCGTACGTGAACGAGGTCACCCCGCCGGTCGGTGCGGTGATCGAGGTGAGGTCCCCGCTCGTGTACCCGAACGTGGTCGTCGCTCCGGTCGCGTCCGTGTACGTCGTGATGTCACCCGCGGCGTTCTTCGTCCACGAAACACTCCGCGACGACGAGCCGGAGGTCTGCGTGAACGTCGTCTTCCCGTTCGCGTACGACACGTTCGCCGTCTTCGCGCCATCGGTGCCGGCAGTGGAGACCAGGGTGCCGAGCGAGAACTTGTCCGCCGCCACGTTGAAGCTGACCTGGTTGCCGTTGCGGTCGTTGACCGACTTGGGCTGGCCGCCGAGGGTGAAGTGGATGACCTGGTTCGTCGTCCACGACGTCAGCGTGTACTCCCGCGTGTCCGCGTTCGCGACCCGCGCCAACGTCATCTGCAGGCCTGGCGGGGACGTGAACGCACCAGCGGATCCGGTGGGCTTGAACTGCCACGCCGTCCCGACCGCGTCCGTGTAGACCACACCGGCAGCGTTCGCCGACAGGTCCCCGGCACCCGCGAGGGCGTACTGCCACCGGTTCGCTTCCATCGTGTTGCTGTTCGCCGTCGTCGTCGACCGCGAGTTGTACGCAGCACCGATCGTCGTGCTCTGCGTCACACCCGGCAGCGTCAGCGCACTGGTGGTGACCAGCAGGTTGCCGGTGCCGACGTCGACGCTTGCGTTGGTCTGGTCCGAGATCGGGAACGGCAACGTCGTCGCGGACGTCCGTTGCCCGGTGACGTTCGTCGACACGGGTCCGCCCGGCAGCCAGTTGTAGGTGCCCTGCAGGTCGAGCACGAAGTCCGTGGTCCCCGAGGAAACGTTCTGGATCCGCACCTTCCCGTTCGACCCCACGGGCAGGATCGCCGTCGTCGTCCGGATCGACGACGTCGGCGCGTACCCGATGACCGCCCCGGTGGGCTCGGAGGAACCGTCCGCCCATGCCTTCGCGTACCCGCCGGTCGTGCCCGAGTGGATCGCCGTGACCGTCACCGCGACCGCCGACAGGCCACCCTCGACCGTCCCGATCCCAGCAACTCCCGCGACCTGCACCGCGACCGACGCATTTGCCCCGACGCTCGAGGACGTGCGGGTGTCGACGATGCGGCCCGTTCCCGGAGTGAACCCGCCACCCGGATTGCTGGGAACGAAGTACCCCTGCACGTCGACCTGGATCTGCACCGTTCCACCGTCGGGAGCGTTGTCGATCGTGATCTTCCCATCGGAGCCGACAGCGACCTGCGCGCTCATCGCCGTGGTCAGCTTCGTCGACGGGTAGTTCAACGACCCTGTGCTCTTGGGTCCATCGGACGGCGACGGACGCACCCACCCGGCCCCACCGCCGGTGTTCTGCACCACGACACTGACCGCCACCGCGGCTGCGTTCGTCGGAACGCCACCCTTGCCGGTGACCTGGAACGTGATGCTGTCCCCACCCGACAGGGCACCCTGCCGCACGTTCGTGCCGTCCGCCGTGTTCGCGATCCGGGTCCCGGACAGCGGAACGAACCCGCCAGCGCCGACACCGTTCGCCGTGGACGTGTAGTAGCCGGTCACGTCCAGGATCACCCGCGACTGCGCAGTCGTCGTGTCGATCCGGATGGATCCGTCGTCCCCGACCGCGAGCAACGACGTGTTCGACGTGTTCCCCGCCACTCCGCTGCCGTAGATCATCAGCAGCGTCGGCCCGTCGCTCGACTCCGCTCGACCCTTCAGCTGCCCGGTGCCGTTCGCGTCCGCGACCGTCGCCAGCACACTGATCGCGCCGACACCGTCAGCGGGGATCCCCTTCACCCCGGCTACCGGCACCGTCGTCGACGACCCGGCAGGCGTGGCGCCGTCGAAGATCCTGGCGTTGGTCGGCAACGGCACGAACTGCCCACCCGTACCCGTCGCGACCGCCTGCGCCGGAGCAGGTGGCGAGACCACCGCCAACAACGACCCCAGCAGCGCCACCAACGTGACGACGGCCAGCACGACCCAACGAGAACGAACAGACAACGGCGACGTCGCGAACACGCGCAGAACCCCTCAACAGGTCACCACCAGCAAATCCGCCCCCATGACGGCACTGTGCAACCACACAGAACGCTACGGAGCATCCCTCACCACTGCTCCCCCACTACAGGGGGTAGAAAGTTCCGCGCCCGAACCGATACGGCTCCGGCCCTACCGGATGACGAGGTCGTCGAGCCGTGCACGAGTGTCGGTGATCCGGACACCGCTCCTCGTGGCGGACCCGTTGAAGCTGTCCACGCTGGAGTACACGGCGGGACCGTCGACGTAGACCTTGATCTTCGCGCCGTCGGCCCGGACCCGCACGGTCGAGCCCGGCTTGACCTCGCGGCTCAGGGCCTTGCCGATCTGGATGAACCGCCCGTTGACCCGCTTGTAGACCTTCGCGTTGCCCTTGCCCGACCCGTGGACGTCGAGCACGAAGTAGTCCTTGGCGCTGCTCAGTCGCCACACCGGCCCCGCACCCTTCGAGGAGATCGCCGTCATGGTGAGGCTGATGTCGACCGCAGCCTTCTTCGTGTCGACGGTGGCCGCGGATTCACGAACGGCCCCGCTGCTGGCTCGGTAGGCACGGCCACCAGAGATGCCGTACTTCACTCCGCCGACCGTGGAGTAGGACCGGCCGTGCAGGTCCTTGCCGAGTCCGGTGATCATGTCGGGCCGGTTGAACGAGTCGTAGCGAACCGCCGGCGCCGGCGTCAGGACGTTCTGCCCCTCACGGAATCGCACACCGCTCAGTGCTGAGGTGATCGCCTCGGTGATGTGCGCCTGCCCGACGTCGTTCGGGTGCTGCCCGTCGGGCCCGATCATCGTCGCCTTGTTCCATCCGGTGAAGGCATCGGCGATGATGACCGATCCGTCCTTCGGGTACGCCGCGACGACACTGCGGAGGTAGCGGTTGTACCGGACGACGTCAGCGTCGGTCGGGGGTGACGGGTACCACGCGTAGCCCTTCGTCGTCGAGGGCGTGTCGAGCACGATGACGATCGTGGGTGGGAACGGCCCGGTTCCCCGCACCCAGTCGATGAAGCCCCGGACGTTCGCCTTGAACGTGGCCTCGGGCACGTGGCGGCCGACGTCGTTCTGGTTCCCGAGGTACGAGACGACCCCGTAGTCGCCGCGGTTCCACGTCGAGCGCGCGCGGTCGAGGATCTGCGCCGTCGAGGCCCCGCTGATGGTCTCGTTCGACCAGAGCGTCGGATCCGCGCCGAGGCTCGTCCGGACCATGGACGGGTACATCCGGCTCGGCACCGAATCGGAACCGAGTTGCACCTGTCCGAACGAGTGACCGTACGCGGCGTACCGCACACCACGCAGCGCGTCGTTGCCGGGCGACGGAGCGGCCTGCACACCGCTCGGTAGGAGCGCACCGATGACCGCGAGGACGGCAGTGGCCGCCGTGATCACGGCAGAGCGATGGCCACGGGTCGTGCGCATGTTCGTCCCCCTCCGGACGCCCCATGCGCCGCGACAGATGCGGGCGCATCGATCGCACCCCCACCCACGCTAGGGCAGAAGCAAGCTCACCTTCTGCTCCCCGTTCGCGTGACACGCAGAGGAACGGGGCAACGCACCGCCTAGAGATGACGACCGGACCGGACCGTTCGGTCGGGCGAGCGCTACCGGTCGCGGGCTGCGAGCCACTCGCGGAACGTCGGGCCTACCACCTCGACGTCGTCCGCGGGCAGGAGCGCTCCGTCCCGGAACGCCCGGCCCGTGCGGCCCGGGATCGGCATCGGAACGGGCACCACGCCGGGGTGCGGCAACGCCGTCGTCATCGCCCACAGGGACGTCGTCTCGGGCCCGGCGACCTCCACGACCGGCGCGGACCGCCGGCCCGTCGCGACCTCGGCCACCACCGTCGCTACCGCTTCGAGCGACACCGGAGCGATGGTCATCCGCGGCACGAGCGCGATCGGCCCGACGCGCAACCGCTCGAGGTTCTGCGCGGCGAACTCGAACCACTGGGCCGAACGGACGATCGTGGCGCCCCGGCCCGCCGCTCCCGCTGCCCGCTCCTGTGCGGTCTTGCCGGCGAAGTACCCGTAGCCCTGCACCTCGGACCTGGTGCAGTTGAGGATGGACAGCAGCACGTGTCGCGCCCCGGTCCGTTCCGCCGCCGCGCCGACCACCGCCGTCGAGCGCGTGAAGAAGTCCGTCGCACGCCGCCGACTCGTCGTGAACCGTCCGGTCGCCTCGACGATGACCTGCGGCCGGACCGACGCCAGCCGATCGACCGCGTCGTCCGCGAGTACGTCGAACCCCGAGGACCGGGACAACCTCGTGACCGAGCAGCCGTGTGCCCCCAGCGCTGCCTCGATCGCGACTCCGGAGATCCCGCCTCCGACCACTGCAACCCGCATCCTGCCCCCTTCGGCTCTACATCCGTAGAGAACACTACGATGGTAGAGGCGAGAGGGGAAGAGCATGGGGCGACGCGAGGACCTGGCGGACGCGGGAGTACGGCTCACTGCTCGCGGTGGGGTCCGAGCCCTGACGCACCGGGCAGTCGACACCGAGGCCGGAGTGCCTGCCGGATCGACGTCGTACTACGCGTCGACGCGGCGCGAACTGACCGCGCTCGTCGTCGCGCGCATCACGGAGCAGCTGTCGACGGAACTGGGCGCGTTGCGTCTCCCCGAGCCGCTCGACGACGCGACGGTCGTCGAGGTCGCCGCCACGTTCCTCCAGGGCCTCGCAGAGCGGGCGGAGGCGCAAGCCGCTCGCCTGGCCCTCCTCCTGGAGCTCCGGGACGACGAAGCGCTCCGCGCACCCCTCACCGGCGCCGACCCGGTGCGCGCCGCGCTGCTGGCCACGGCGGAGGACCTGCTCGACCGCATCGGCGTCGACCACCCCCGGCGATCCGCGGTCGACCTCGTCGGACTCGTCGATGCACTGGTCCTCTACCGCGTTGCGGGGGTCGCGCCCGTGGACGACCGAGCGGTGCTCGGCGCGTACGTCGCAGGGCTCCCGCGCAACTGAACGCCCCCTCACCGACTCGCACCTGCACCGGGGGATCGGCGGGTCCACCCCCTGCCAGGATGAGCGCGTGGGGAGACGTCGGCTCGTGCTCGGAGGGGTGGTCGCCGCCGTGCTCGTGGCGGCCGGCACGGTGACCGTGGTGTCGGTGACGCACGCGCAGACCGTGGCGGTGCGGCTCCCGCCCGCGAGCGCGTCCTCCGAACAGGTCCTCCGCGTCTACCTCCGGGCCGCGAAGGCACACGACTGTGCTGTCACCGAGGCCCTCACCGACGACAGCGGCGGTCCGGACGCGGCCTGGTGCGGCGGACGCACCCCGTCCTCGTGGTTCGACGACCACCCCGACCTGCTCGGCTACCGGCACATCGGGGCGGTCTCGCGACTGAGCGCGAAGGAGACGGGCCGATCCGCGGAGGAGTGCATCCCGGTCGACGTCGCCGAGACGAACATGACGGGCGCCGAACCCGGCGACCTCCCCGGGTGGCAGTTCTGCTTCCGCCACACGCCGGCCGGCTGGCGCCTGGCCGACGAGGGCTACGGCTGACCCGATGCCGTCGCCGGTTCCCGCGAGCCTCAGTCGGGGCGGACCGGTCCCGCCGCGAGATCGCCCACCACGGTCGTCCACGGTCGCGCGGTCCACGACGTCACGAGTCCCCCGGTCACGTACGGGTCCGTCGCCGCGAACGCCCGCGCACGCCCGAGCGCGTCGTCGCCGACGAAGACGATCAGCGCGGTGAACGGTTCGGCGCCCTCGCCGACCGCACCGCCGAGGAGCAGCTCGCCGCGCTCCGCCGCAGCCCAGGCCGCCCGGAGGTGCTGCTGGCGGAACGCGTCTCGGCGCTCGAGGTAGTCGTCGACGTAGGTGTACTCGAGTACGGCGTGCATGGTCCCGCTCCGATCCGGTCGTGCGCGGGACCCACGGCCCCGCTGACACGAGTGTGGCAGGACCGGCGGGTCCGGTCAGCCCGCCGGCGGCACGATCTGCTCGAGCAACCGCAGCACCCGCTCGCCGTCGACCGCGTCGGGGTCGAGCAGCCACTGCACCTGCAGTCCGTCCGACGCCGCGATGCTCAGGGACGCCAGGTCGACGGGGTCCAGGTCGGCCCGGATCCGCCCGGACGCCTGGTCCGCCTCGATCAACGCCGCCAGGTCCGCCCGCAGCCGGGTGAACCGCTCCCGCATGAACTCCCGCGTGGCCGGGTGCCCCTCCTGCACGGCATCGGCCGCCAGGGTCGTGTACAGCTGCACCAGCCCCGGGACCGCGCGATTCCGCGAGGCGCTCTCCCGCATGTCCCCGATCGCGGACTTCATCCGGTCCGGTGCTCCCTGCTCGCGGACCTCGTGCTCGCGGTAGACCGCGAGCAGCAGCTCGTCGCGGCTCGGGAAGTAGTGCCGCAGCGCCGCGTGGGTGATCCCGAGGGCGTCGGCAACGGATCGCAGCGACGACGCGTCGACACCCTGCTCGGCGACCATGCGGATCGTCTCGTCGAGGATCTGCGTCCGTCGTTCGGCACCCTTGCGGTAACCGCGTCGTGGCAGGGCCGCGTCGTCGTCGGCAGGGTGCGTCATGCGCCCAACTTACCGCTGGAAGGTTTTTTCCGGGAGGCGCGGGTCGGCGCCGCCACGGACCGTGCGCTTCAGGAGTCGTACGGCTCCGCGTCGCCGTCCGGGTCGACCGTGTACTCGTCGACGGGAGCGGGCGCGCCACCGACGAGGGCCTCGGTGATCTGGACGAGGCAGCGGGCGAGGACGTCGTTCTCCTCAGAAGACAGGTGGTCCATCACCTCGACCACGGCTTCGTGGAAGCGCGCGTAGGACGCGTCGATCTTCTTCGCCGCCTGCACCGTGGGCTCGAGCACCTGTGCCCGACGGTCGGTGGGGTGCGGCGCGCGGACGAGGTCGCCCTTCTCGACGAGCCCGTCGACGATCTTCGTCACCGACGCGTTCGACACGTTGAGCATGACGGCGAGGTCCTTCGGGCCCATGGCCCGGCCGTCCCGGTGCGCCTGGAGCATGTACCGGACGGCGAGGAACTCGTTCTTGGTGAGACCGCTCTCCGACCGCGCCTGTTCGAGCTGCTGTTCCTCGGCGTGCTGCAGGCGGAGGAGCGCGTCCACGGCACCCTTCGCGGCACGCGACCGGGGTTCCCGGGCGTAGAGGTGCATGTGCTCGCGGCGGACGACGGTCAACGGCATCTGGTCGGGTGTGCTCTCTGCCTGGTGCGGATCGGGGGTGCGGGGCCTACGCCGCCGGGACCGAGAAGAAGTCGGCGTAGGACGGTTCGGAGCGACCGGACAAGAGCGACGGGTCCTGGATGCGGCGCTCGACGTAGGCGTCGATGATCGCGGGGTCGGTCAGACCGACGCGCGTGTGGGTGCCGCCGAGCCGTGCCTGTCGCGGCATCCCGGTGTACGTGCTGTGCATTGCGATACCGCCCCTCGTCGTCGTTGCTGTCCCCGTCGGACGCCCAAAGTCTTTCACAACGTGAACGATCAGCAAAACGAACAATTCGGGTTCTGTACGGTTCACGCACTGAACAGTCAGTCCCATCGAACTACATGGCTGTCATTCGCTCGGGAGTCGCGTGCCGTTCAGCGGTTCCGGACGAGGGCGGCAGCGCCCGCCGGGAACCACTGGCCTGCTGGCGGACCGCCGTTGCACGTTCCGTCGCTCTCGCCGGGCAGCTTGACCCACAGCAGCGCGTCGAGCCCGGTGCCGTCGTGCACGACCGCCGGGTCGTGCCCGAGTCCCGCACTCGCGGCGTTGCACCACTCTCCAGTGGCTCCCCGGCCGTTGCGGGACACGTCGATGACGTAGTGACCGCCGGTCCGGGCGCGGAGCTGCTCGGCGTAGGCCCGTTCGCCCGAGGTCGGGTAGTGGTTGGACACGTTGAGCGAGAAGCCGCGCGCGTCGGCGACCCCGGCGTCGCGGAGCAACGCCGCCATGGTCGCCGGGGCGACCCACGCCTCGTGGCCGGCGTCGATGTACACGGCGGCGCCGGCGGCCGCGAGCTGGTGCACGGCCGTCCGGATGAGCCGCAGCCGCACGGTCGGGTCGGCTCCCCGGCAGGAGACGGACTGCGCGAGCGCGTCCGGTTCGACGATCACCGCGGCCCGGTGCCCCTCGAGGGTGTCAGCGAGGACGCGGTTCCAGCTGCCGTACGCGCTGGGCGTCAGTCCGCCGGACGAGTAGCTCCCGCAGTCGCGCCCGGGGATCGCGTAGGTGACGAACACCGGGGTGGCTCCCTGCGCCCGGGCGGCGGCGAGGTGGCGGTCGACGGTCGTCCGGAGCGAGGAGGGCGACAGCCAGTCGCCGAGCCAGACGCTCGAGGGCCGTGCTGCGATGGTCCCGGCGATCGATGCGTCAGCCGCGCGGCCGGCAGCGGCGAGCGCGGACGCCTGTCGTGACGCGGTCGTGTCGGCGGGGCGAGCGATGCCACCGGGGAAGACGTCGGACCCCTGCGCTCCGGCCGACCGGGCCGACCCGAGCGCGAGGACTCCGCTGGCGACGACGACGGCCGTGGCGATCGCGACTGTGCGGAGGTGGGTGCGGAGGTGCTGCATGGTGCGACCTCGTTTCCTGATCTGGTCGGCGAGCGTGGTGAGTGCTGCCAGTCGAGGCTCCCTCCTGCTCGGCAGCCCGCGTCACCGTTTCACAGGCAGAACTCGGGTTCACAACATCGCGACGGCCATCACGGCGACGGCGATCCCCATCGCGAGCGTCTCGACGAGGCCGAGTGCTGGAGCCCGGTGCCGCACGCCGTCACGCACCATCCGGGCCGTCAGGACCAGATGGCCGACGGCGAGTCCGACCAGCACGACGTGCCACGTGGCACCGACGACCCCGACGTGCTGGTGCACCCCGACCGCCACGACGCCGTGCGCCACGTCGTCCCCCATCCCGCCGACCCCCAGCGCTCCCATCGCGAGCAGACCGAGCGACGCGTGCAGTCGCCCGTACCGGCCGTGCGCCGACCCGGCCCGGCCCGCCCGGGCCGAACCGTCCCTCCCGGCACGCCCCGACTGGAAGCGGTGCACGGCGGCCACCGTGACGGCGAGCAGCGCGAGGACCACGAACCAGACCACGCCGGGCAGGACCCGTGGCCCGACGACCCCGTCCAGCATCGCCGCGACCATCACGACGGCGGCGACCACGTCGACCGCACGGCCGGGGCGCCACGCCCCGACCGTGCAGCACGCCCCTGCCGACGCCGGCACGATCGCGGCGAGGCCGAGCACGTCGGTCACGTCAGTGCCCGTGGTCGTGCGCCACGGCGTCGTGCGCTGCTCCGGCCCCGCCCGATGTGTGGTGCGAGCAGTGCGACGCGGTCGCGCCGATCGAGGCCGGTACGTTCAACGCCGGGTTCCGCGGGAAGAACCCGTACGGCTTGAGCGTGAACTTGGCGTAGTCGACCGGCATCACGGGCCAGTCCTCGGGCCGTGGGAAGTGCGTCGGTCCGAACGTGTGCCAGAGCACGATGTCCTCGCCGTCGAGCGACCGGTCGCCCTCGACGTACCGGGCCACCCCGTCCCCGCCGGGGTTCTGGTGCACGAAGTCCCCCGCGGCGAAGCGCTCTGCCGGGTCGTACTGCGTGACGTAGAGGTGCTTGCGCGCGAACTCGGCGCGCGACGCGACCGAGGACGAGTCGTCGGCGAGCAGCACCGGGGCGTCCTGCGGGTACAGCACGTACCCGGTGGGACGGTCGAGGTGGTTGCGCTCCTCGGTGTTCGAGACGAACCAGGTGCGCGCCTTCGACGCGTCGGCGAGCCGGCCGGACGACGACTCCGACGCGATCCGGGTGACGGATTTCGTGAAGGCGTTCCCGTGCTCGTTGCCCGGCCCGACCGGCACGCGCACCGCGTCGACCTCGTCCACGGCGTTCGACAGCCCGTCGACCATCATGTCCAGCCGCGCCGAGAACAGGTGCTGGTGGTACGGGGCACCGAGGCCCGGCGCCACCTCGGACGCGTACGGGTAGTCGTCCCCGCCGTCCGCACGCCCCGGGTAGGAGCTGGTGAAGAGCACGCCGGTGAGCTTCGCTTCGCACTCGATCGTGCCGTCCAGGTAGAGGTACCAGTAGAAGCCGTAGTCGTAGTTCCCGACGGTGGTGAAGAACGAGATCACGAGGCGGCGGGACCGGCGGACCTCCTGCGAGCCGGTGTAGATGTCGCCGTGCTTCCAGAGCGTGCCGAAGTCCTCCTCGTGCATGCAGATGCCGTTCCGGATCGCCTGCGGGTTCCCCAGTTCGTCGGCCAGCACCGCGTCGAAGTACCTGATCTCACCGACGCAGTCGCAGCCGAGCTCGAGCGAGTTCGTGAACCGGCCGAACAGGTACTCGCCGGTGTCGAAGTAGTTCTGCCAGAACCGCACGGGCGAGGGGTCGCCGTACGGCACGAGCATCTCGTCGATCGACGCCCGGTACACGATCGGGCGCAGCCGCTCGCCGTCCTGCCACGACAGCTGGCGGAGGACGAGCCCCTCGCGGGCGTCGAAGCCGACCTGGAACCGCCAGTTCGCCCACTCGACGAACTCGCCGTCGACGCGGAAGGAGGGGCCCTCGGGCTGGGTGATGACGATCGGCTTGAGGTCGAGCGGTTCGCCCTGCACCGCGGGGTCGTCGAAGTTGCCCGAGGTCGTCGGAACGGGCATGTCCGCGACGTCCACGATCCGCGTGACGGCACGGTTCGCCGCGTCGACGTAGGCGGACAGCCCGTCCACGGGGTGCGCCCACACGTGGTCGGCCGGGTGGTCCTGCTTGAAGGCGAGGACGCGCAGGATCCGGCGTCCCTCCTCCTCCGGGTAGTCGTAGTACCCGGCCGACAGCGGGACGCACTTGACCTCGTCCACGGAGAGACCCCGCTTCGCGAGGGCCGCGACCCAGCGTTCGTCCGCACCGGCGATCTCGCCGACGGCGTCGAACTCCTCGATGAGGACGGGCAGCTGGCCGCGTGAACCGTCGAGCACGTCGGTCCGCAGGACGCTGCCCGTGGTGATCGACACGACACTGTCGGTGGAGCGCCCGGTCGCCATGTCGAGGAGCATCACGCGCGCCGTGCGGTCGGGCATCGGACCGTCGCCCGCCTGCCACGCCAGGACCTCCTGCTTGTGCGGCTCCTCGAGGCCGACGTAGGCGAAGCGCGTGGTGTCGGTCCAGTCCGGCTGCGCGGTGACGAGGTCTCGGACGGCGGTGAACTCGTCGGGGGTCAGGCTGCCGAGCGGGTGGGTCGTCACGGTCTCGGGGGTCGGGTCGGTGATCGTCATGTGCGTCGTGCTCCTTGCGCGTTGCGTCGTGCGTGGGGTCGGGTAGAGGCCTGGAGGCGCGGGTCGGGTCCGTGCGGTCAGCTCTCGGTGGCGAGGCGGTCGAGCATCTGCTCGTAGCGCACGCGGCTGCGGCGGCGCAGCACCACCGCCTGCACCACGCCGACGGCGGGGACCACCACGACGAGGCCGGTGAGGACGGTGCTCACGACGCCGAAGACACTCGCGCCGGAGGCGTCCACGTCACCCACGAGCGTCGGGAAGTTCACCCAGATGAGCACGGCCGAGGCGATGAGTCCGACGAAGCCGAGGCTCGGGGCGACCACCGTGTTCCAGACGCGACGATCCGCCCGGTTGCGCCGGAAGTAGACGATGACGGCGAGGCTCGTCGCGGCCATGAGGATCGCCACGCCGAGGGTGGCGACACCCGCGAACCAGCTGAACACCTGCAGCACCGGGTCGAGGCCGAGCACCGCGAACAGGACCATGAGCACGGCTGCGGTGACGGTCTGCACGATGCTCGACGTGTGCGGGGAGGCGTGCTTGCGGTGCACGTCCCCGAGGCGTCCCGGGAGCAGCGACGCGTTCGCCATCGAGTGCTGGTACCGGGTGATGACGTTGTGGAAGGAGAGGACACAGGCGAACATGCTCGTGAGCAGCAGCACGTTGAGCACGGCCTCGCCAGCGGTGCCGATGTACCGCGCTGCGGTGGTGAGGATGAGCGAACCCGGGTCCTTCGCGGCCTCGGCCAGGACGCCGTCGGGGCCCCAGGCCATGACGAGCCCCCACGACGCCAGCGTGTAGAACACCCCGATGCCGATCACCGCGGTGTAGGTCGCCCGCGGGATGGTGCGCTCCGGGTCCTTCGCCTCGTCGCGGAAGATCGCCGTCGCCTCGAACCCGATGAACGCCGCGATCGCGAACATCAGGCCCACGCCGGGCGACCCGGACAGCACCTGCGTGGGCTCGAAGGGTGCGAGTGAGAGCCCCGCGGCCCCACCACGGAACACGACGGCGGCGACGAGCACGAGCACGATGCCGACCTCGCCGACGAGCAGGACCCCGAGGACCTTGCTCGACAGGTCGATGTGCCGGTAGCCGAGGAGCCCGACGAGCGCCACGACGACGAGCGACCAGACGTACCAGGGGACGTCCGGGCCGCCGAGGCCGCTGACCGTCACCGCCAGCAGGTACCCGATGTACCCGTGCACGCTGACCTGGATCGTCGTGTAGGTCAGCAGCGCCAGGGTCGCGGCACCGGCACCGGCCGGGCGCCCGAGCCCGTGGCCGACGAACGTGAAGAAGGCCCCCGGCCGCGGCACGTGCCGGGTCATCGCGGCCAGGCCGACCGAGAACAGCAGCAGGACGACGGCGGAGATCGCGTAGAGCGACGGGAAGCCCACACCGTTGCCGAGGAGCATGCCGAGCGGGGCTGCTCCACCGACGACGGTGAGCGGAGCGGCGGCCGCGACGACCATGAACACGATCGCGGTGACGCCGAGCGAGCCGCGCATCGTCCGTTGCGGCGCGGGGACGGCTCCGAGTGACGCGGGGTCCTTCGTGATGCTGGACATCGTGACCTTCCGGTTCGGGTGGGGAGGGGTGCCGGGTGGCGTGGGACCACGGTCCCGCGCCGTGGTTGCAGCGCTGTTCCGCCCGCGTGAAACCCGCTCGCACCCGAATGGGACGCCCGTGGGCGCGGTGTCTCGTTTGCGTGAGACACCGACGAAACACGGTCGGCACACCGGGGCAACGCCGCCGCCGTACGGTGGCCGCATGACCGCGCTCGACCGTGCCATCGCCGACCCGCCACGGGTGCCCGGCGTCGGCACACGTTCACCCGTCGACGGCCTCTCCCGCCGCAGTGTCGGGCCCGCCGACGTCCTCGCGCAGTCGGTGTCCGCGGTCGCCCCGTCCGCCGCGGCGACCACGATCCCGGTGCTGGTCGCGACGGTCGCCGGCCAGGGCGCCACATGGTCGCTGCTCGCCGCGATGGCGCTGTCGTTCCTCGTCGGCCGCACGGTCAACCAGTTCGTCCGACGCGTCGCCGGCACCGGGTCGCTCTACACCTACGTCTCGCTCGGCCTCGGGCCGGTCGCCGGGGTGGTCGCCGGGGCCGCACTGCTGCTCGGGTACGGGTTCATCGCGATGTTCTCACTCACCGGCAGCGGCTACTACCTCGACTACCTGCTGTCCCGGTTCGTCCCGTCGGCGGGTGGGAGCGCCCTCGTCACCGTCGTCGTCGTCATCGCGACGGGCGCGGCCGTGTTCGCCGTGATCGCCCTCGGCGTCCGGGTCTCGACGCGGTTGACGCTGCTCGTCGAGACGCTGTCGGTCGCGGTCATCGTGGTGCTGATCGTGGCGCTCGTCGTGCGCCTGCACCCGGTGGATGCGTCCGCCGTGGCACTCGGTCCGACGACGCCGGCACCGTTCGCCGTCGGGACCGCCCTCGCCGTCACCGCGTTCGTCGGCTTCGAGAGCGCCTCCGTCCTCGGCGTGGAGGCACGTCGCCCCTTCGCCACCATCCCGCGCGCGATCTCGTGGACCGTCCTCGTCGCCGGAGCCCTCTACCTCGCCAGTGCGGCGGCCCAGCAGCTGGGGTTCGCCGCGATGGGTGCCGACCTGGCCGACAGCGCCTCGCCCGTGAACCAGCTCGCGAACGCCTCCGGCGTCCAGTGGATCGGGTGGGTCCTCGACCTCGGGATCGCGGCGTCGTTCGCCGCCTGCGCGATCGCCTCGACCACGGCGCTCGTTCGCGTCCTGTTCGCGATGGGGCGCGAAGGGGTGCTCCCGCGCGTGCTGGGCCGGGCGTCACCACGCTTCCGGACACCGTTCGTCGCAGGCGTCCTCGCGTGCACGCTGCTCACCGCGCTCCCGGTGGCCGGCCTCGCGAGCGGGATCCCGACCTGGTCCCTGATGGAGGCCGAGCTCGTCGTGGCCGCGCTCGGGTACCTGGCCGCCTACGCCCTGACGTGCTTCGCCGCCCCGGTGTTCCTCCGCCGGATCGGCGAGCTGACCACGGGTGCCGCGATCGTCGCGACCGCCACCGGTGTCCTGCTGACCGCCGTCCTCCTCACCTACCTCGGGGTCGAGGCCGCATCCGTGCACCGTCCGGCCGTCGTCCTCGCCGTCGGCACGGTCGTCGCGGTCGTCGTCGTGTTCCTCGTGGTGACCCGCAGACGGCCGTGGCGGCGGGCCGGGAGCCGCGCCGTGTACGACGTGCCCGTCGAGGCGGACCTGCTCCGCGCCTCCCGGCCCACCGCCGGACCCGGCCACGGGACGGGGGTGCGGTGAGCGAACCCGGTCTGCGCGCACGGCAGCCGAAGGCGGTCCAGAACGCCCTCGCGGTGCTCGAGGCCGTCGCGCACGCGGGGCCGGGCATCACCGCGCAACAACTCTCCGACGTCCTCGGCATGCCGCGGGCGACGACCTACCGGCTCATCACGCTGCTCGTCGAGGACGAGTACCTCGTCCGCCTGCCCGACCTGCGCGGGTTCGCCCTCGGGCACAAGGTGGCCGAGCTGGCCGGGGTCACCGCGCAGTCGGCACCCACGCCGCTCCCCCGGGCCGTGCGGTCGGTGCTCGCCGACGTGCGCTCGGCCGTCCGGGCCGGCGTGCACCTCGCCCGCTACGACCACTCCGGCATCCGGGACCTCGACGTGGACCCGGACTTCCCGCTCCTGGACGAGGCGGCGCTCCGCGCGCGACCCGGCGCGAGTGCGATGGGACGGTTGCACGCCGCGGGCGGCCGAGAGCCCGTGCACCAGACCGGGGCGTTCGCGAAGGGGTTCGGGTGCCTGGCGCTGCCCGTGCTCGGGGAGGGCGGGCAGCTCGTGGCGGGGTTGACCCTGTCGGCGCCCTCTGCCCGCATCGAGGCGCCGGGCGAGGCGCTGGCGCTGCTGCGGGGCGCGGTCGGACGGCTCGAGCCGCTGCTCGGCTGACCGCGCGGATCCGCGGCTCCGAGCGGATTCCGAGCGTTCTTTTGGCACTCGCCAGGCTTGAGTGCTAAAACATGTCGCAGTTGAGTCGAGGGGACTCAACAGCAGACACGAAGGAGTTGACACCGATGACGATGAACTTCGATCCGTTCCGCGAGCTGGACCGTCTCGCCGGCTCCCTCCTCGGCACCGCGGGCCCCCGCTCGATGCCGATGGACCTCTACCGCACTGGTGACCACTACGTCCTCGACGTCGACCTGCCCGGCATCGACCCGGGTTCCGTCGACATCGACGTGGACGGCTCGGTCCTGACCATCCGCGCCGAGCGCACCCTCGGCGCTCCCGAGGGCTCGCAGTGGCTCACCCGAGAGCGCCAGCCGGGTACGTACGTCCGTCAGCTGACGCTCGGCGACGGCCTCGACGCCGAGCGCATCACGGCCGGCTACGACAACGGCGTCCTGAGCGTCACGATCCCCGTGAAGGAGTCGGCGAAGCCGCGCAAGATCGCCGTCACGACGGGTGGCGGACGCGAGCAGCTCGCCGTCGGCAGCGGGGAGTAGGAGCGGCAGCCCTGTTCGACCTCGTCAACGCCCTGGTCGCGATCGCCGCCGTGACGGTCGCGCTCGCGCTGTCCAGTCTCGACCGACGGACCGCGGTCCTGCTCGGGGCGACGGGCGGCCTCGCGGGGAACTTCCTGACGTGGCTGGCCGCCCCGTCGCTCTGGGACCGGTGGGCCGTGGTGCCGTGGGTCGCCGCCGTCGCGGGCACCGTCCTGCTCATCGCGGGGTGGAGCGCCGTCCGGGCGTACTCGGGCCTGTTCGAGCCGCCGCGTGCGGACGAGACCGACACCGGCGCGCTCCTGACGGTCGGCGGGAGCGGCCGCAGCAGCTGATCGAACCGACGACGCCTCGGGCTCGGTGCACGACGTGTGCCGAACCCGAGGCGTTCCGGGCGTAGCGTGACGGCGTGGACCTCGAACTGCAGAACCGTGTCGCCCTCGTCGTCGGAGGGAAGGGGTACATCGGCGCCGCCGTCGCCGATCGACTCCGGGCCGAGGGGGCGACCGTCGTCGTGGCCTCCCGCAGCGCCGGCGACTCCCCCGACAGCGTCGCGATCGACACCGCCGACCAGGCCTCCGTCGACGCCGGTGTCGCACGGGTGCTCGAACAGCACGGCCGGATCGACGCCCTCGTCGTGACCGCGGCCCCGAGCGCCGGCACCCTCGACCCGGCGAAGAAGTCCGACCCCGAGCAGGTCCTCACCGCGATCGACGGCAAAGCACTCGGATTCCTCCGCGTCGCCAACGCGGTGCTTCCGACCCAGCGTGAGGCCGGGTTCGGACGCGTCGTCGTGATCAGCGGACAGAACGCCTACCTGTCGGGCAACATCACCGCATCGCTCCGCAACACCGCGGTGAGCGTCATCGCGAAGAACCTCGCCGACGAGGCCGCCGGCTCCGGCGTCACGGTGAACGTCGTCAACCCGGGGCTGGTGACGGACACCCCCAGCACCGAGGTGCGCCCCGGCGGCCCCGGCGACTCCAGCCCGCAGCAGATCGCGGACCTCGTCGCGTTCCTCGCGTCGCCGCGGTCGGTGGTGTCCGGTGAGTCGATCTCGATCGCCCACCGCGTGCTGGGCCAGATCACCATCTGACCGACGGGCGGGTCCGACAGATCGGTGCGACCTGCGGGCCTGGAGGCGCGGTGCGGGCCCGACCCGCGCCTCCTGGCCGCCACCCGGTCGCGTCGCGACGGACCAGACGCCTTCATCCGTGCGGATGAACGCGTTCACCCGTGCGCCCGATGCCCGGCGCGCGCCGCTCGGCGAGGCTCGGAGCATGGAGTCCTCGACGAAGCACACGATCGCCACCCTGCTGGTCTGCGCCGCGATCGTCACGGTCACGGCCACCGCCCTCATCGCGATGTCGCCGGTCCCGTGACCGGCGGACGACGCCCCCGTGCGATGATCGTGCCGTGACGGAACGGCGCACGTTCATCCGGCCGCTCGCCACCCGCTCGATCATCATCGACGTGGCCTGGGCGGTCTTCGCGGCGTTCGTCTTCCTGCTCCCGATCGACCTCGAGCTCGAACACGCGAGCTTCTTCGCGGTCCTCGCCGCGGCCGGGGCGATCGCGCTCCGACGGGTCTCGCCGTCCGCGGCGATGCTCATGATCGTCGTCCTCGGCATCGTCCAGGTCGGCGGCGGCGAGCGGCCGTCGCTCGTCGACATCGCCATCTTCGTGGTCATCGGCACGGCGGCGGTCGTCGGCACGCGCGGTGAGGTCATCGTGTCGGGCCTGCTGGCGTTCGTGGCCGGCATCAGCGCGACGCTCTACCTCGCACTCACCGGCTTCCGGTTCCTCGTCCTCATCAACGGCCCGCGCGACCAGGCGTTCCTGGCGATGGCCGCTCCGGTGACGGCGCTCCTCGGGGTCTGGGCGGGCGGGGTCGCCGTCCGGGCATTCCGTTCGCGGGACCGCGAGTCCGAACGCCGGGCGGACGCCGAGGCCGCGGCGTCCCGAGCCGAGGCCGTCGCCACCGAGGCCGAGGCCACCGCCACCCGGGCCATCGACGTCGCCGAGTCCGAGCGGATCCGTGCGGACATCGCCCGCGACGTGCACGACGTGGTCGGCCACTCCCTCGCCGTGATCATCGCGCAGGCCGACTCGGTGCCGTTCCTCGCCGACGAGGCCCGCATCCGCGAGGTGAGCGCGACGATCGCGAGCACCGCCCGGAGCTCTCTCGTCGAGGTCCGGCAGGTCCTCGGGCACATCGACGGCTCCGGCGCCTCGACCGACCCGGGGTCGCTCGAGGAGATCGTGCAGGGCATCCGCGAGGCCGGGGTCGACGTCGACCAGGCCGTCCGCGGGGTCCCGGTCGTGCTCGGGCCGGAGAGCGGGACCGCCGCCCGCCGGGTGCTGCAGGAGATGCTCACGAACGCGCTCCGACACGGTGCCCCCGGGATGCCGGTGACGGTGCGGGAGACCTGGCGGTCGGCCGACCTGGTGCTCGAGGTCGAGAACCTCGTCCCGACCGCCGGCACCGTCGGGACGGCCACGCCCGGCGCCGGCACGGTCGGGACCGGCCCGGTCGCCCTCGGGACCGGCCCCGTCGCCGTCCCGCCGGTGAGCACCCGCGGGTCCGGCCGTGGCCTCGCCGGCATGCAGTCCCGGCTCACCGCACTCGGCGGGTCCTTCGACGCCGCCGTCCTCGACGACGTGTTCGCCGCACGTGCCCGCATCCCGTTCGACGTCCTTGGGGGGACCAACCGATGACCGATCCGATCCGCATCCTGCTCACCGACGACCAGGCGCTGTTCCGAGCCGGCCTCCGCGTCGTGCTCGACGCCCAGGACGACATGGTCGTCGTCGGCGAGGCATCCGACGGCGCCGAGGCCCTGGCGCGCATCCCCGAGCTGCGACCGGACGTGATGCTCCTCGACATGCGGATGTCGGGCATGGACGGGGTCGAGACCGTCCGGCAGCTGTTCTCCGGCGCGGTCGAGGGGCCGCTCCCCCGCGTGGTCGTGCTGACGACGTTCGGCCTCGACCCCGCTGCCGCCACCGCGATCCGCCTCGGCGCGAGCGGGTTCCTGCTGAAGGACACCACGCCGCCGTTCCTGTTCGCAGCCGTCCGGGCGGTGCACGAGGGCAGCTCGGTGATCGCGCCGAACGACCTCTCGCAGCTGTTCGGCGCCGACGTCGAGCGCGCGCCGGCGCCGCAGCCCGAGGCGTTCCAGTCGCTGACGGACCGGGAGCGCATCGTGTTCGGCTGGGCCTCGCGCGGGTTGTCGAACGCGGAGATCGCGGCGAAGGAGTTCGTCACGGAGTCCACGGTGAAGACGCAGATCTCGAGCATCCTCGGGAAGCTCGCACTGCGGGACCGGGTGCAGCTCGTGGTCTACGCGCACGACCACGGGCTGGCGGGCGCCCGCGACGCTTGACGCGCCGGGCGTCGACCTAGCGCTGGCCGGCTACCCGGTCGAGCCACTCGGCGAGCACTGCGCGCTCGGCGACCGACAGCACGTCGAGGTCCGACGCGACCGCCCGCAGCGTGATCGCGGCAGTCGTCACGGCATCCGCAGCCGGGGAACCCGACGGCTCCGGCGGGTCCGCCACGAGGATCCTCCCCGACACCGCCGCGAACGCCTCGTCTGCCAGGCTCGGATCGCGTTCGTCCGCCGGTGTCGACAGGATCGCCAGCACCGCCCCCGTCCCGGCCGCGTGCACGAGGTCCACCGCCAGGCGTTCCGGGACGGCGAGCCGTCCGGCTTCGGCGACGCGCCGGATGCGCTCGGCGAGCAGTGCGGTCCCGGCGCGTGCCGCCGCCGAGCGACGTCCTCGCTCGGGGTCGCTGAGCAGCACGAAGAGGTCGGGGTTCGCGAGACCGAAGCCGATCGTCATCGACCACCCGTGCCGGAGGTCATCGACGGGATCGGTGCGCTCGTCCCGTGCAGCCCGGACGGCCTCGGCCTTGACCGCGGCGAAGGTGGACATCGCGTGTTCCGCGACGGCCTCGAGCAGGCCGTCCTTGTCGCCGAACAGTCGGTAGATCGTCGGTGCCTGCACCCCGGCGCCCTCGGCGACGGCGCGCGTGGTCACCGCCGCGGCCCCCCGCTCACGGAGCATCGCACCGGCGACCTCGACGATCCGTGCCCGCGTCTCGTCTCGCTGCGTTGCCTGCTCGATCACGGAACAACGATAACAAGACAGCGATAGCAGTGTGTTACCTTCGATCACACCAATCGGTTACCAACGGTACGGAGCAACCATGATCGTCATCACCGGCGCCACCGGCGCACTCAACGGCGCCACCGCGGACCACCTCCTCGAGCACCTCGACCCGTCGGGGCTCGCCGTCGTGACCCGCGACCCGAGCCGGGCGCAGCGTTTCACCGATCGCGGGGTCGAGGTCCGCCGGGGCGACTACGCCGAGCCCGACTCGCTCCCCGCGGCCTTCTCGGGTGCGGACCAGCTGCTGCTCGTCTCCTCGAACGACCCGGGCGCCGACGCCGTCGCCCTGCACCGCGCGGCCATCGACGCCGCCGTGCACGCCGGGGTGGGACGGATCCTGTACACGAGCCACCAGGGCGCAGCCCACGGCTCGCCGTTCGCACCGGCCGACGGCCACGCCGCGACCGAGGACCTGCTCCGCGCCCCCGGGGTGCCGTGGACGAGCCTGCGCAACGGCTTCTACGCGCACAGCACGGCCTGGTTGATGGGACCGTGGCAGTCGACGGGCACGGTCTCGGTCCCCGTCGACGGTCCGGTGTCGTGGACCGCTCGCGAGGACGCCGCCGAAGCAGCCGCCCGCATCCTGCTCGCCGACGAGCCGTACGACGGCCCCGTCACGCTCACCGCACCGTCGGCACCG
The DNA here is from genome assembly GCF_031453355.1 of Curtobacterium sp. SORGH_AS_0776. Taxonomy (NCBI): domain Bacteria; kingdom Bacillati; phylum Actinomycetota; class Actinomycetes; order Micrococcales; family Microbacteriaceae; genus Curtobacterium; species Curtobacterium sp. SORGH_AS_0776. Next base: position 792,194 of record NZ_JAVIYU010000001.1, on the reverse strand, counting down.
ACGTTCGGCGAGCTCGCGGAGTTCGCGTCCGAGCGCTCCGGCCGCACGATCGGGTTCGAGGTGCTGGGCGAGGACGAGTGGCTGGCCCGGTCGACCGCCGCCGGCCAGGACCCGCACATGGCCGGCTTCCTGCTCGGCATGTACCAGGCAGCGGGACAGGGCCGCTTCGCCGGGACCGACCCACTGCTCGGCCAGCTGCTCGGGCGTGCACCGCGACCCGTCCAGGACCAGATCAGCTGACGTCGAGCGCCGCCACCTCGTCGAGGATCGTGGCGATCGCCGCCGGGTCGTGCGCGAACCGCCCCAGGAACAGGCCGCCGATCCGCCCCTGCCCGCGGGTGAGCAGCCCCGGCCCGGCACTGCCGCCGTAGATCACCACGGACCCGGAGAGTTCCGGCCGCGTGGCCAGGTGCTCCTCGATCCCCGCGAGCACGCCGACGACGTGCTCGTCGGGCGCCGGTGCCGGGGCGCCGATGGCCCACACCGGCTCGTACGCCACGACGAGCGGCCCCGCCAGTCCGTCCGCGACCGCCGTCGAGACGGCCCGGTCGAGCTGCGCGGTCACCTCGGCGACGGTCTCCGCTCGGGAGGCTCGGGTCGCCTCCCCGACGCAGACCAGCGGCCGCAGGTGGTTGCGGAAGGCGGCGTGCACCTTCCCCGCGACCTCGTCGTCCGTCTCGTGGAACAGGGAGCGCCGTTCGGCGTGGCCGATCTCGACGAGGTCGACGCCGATCTCGCGCAGCTCCGCACCGGTGACCTCGCCGGTGTACGCCCCTGCGTCGGCCCACGACAGGTCCTGGGCGCCGAGCAGCACGGGAGCACCGGCGTCGGTCAGGATGCGGCGGACCGGAACGAGCGCCGGGAACGTCGGCACCACGAAGAGCGACGCGGCTCCGGACGTCACCGCGGGGTGCCGCCGGGCGACGTCCGCGACCTCGGCCGCCCACGACAGCGTCCGGGCGTGCGAGAAGTACGTCTTGAGCGACACCCCGATGGTGATCACGGCGCGACGGCCTCCACGATCAGCGCGAAGGACACCGCTCCCGGGTCGACCGTCCCGACGGCGTGCTCGGCGTGGGTCCGGGCCCGGCCCTTCCTCGGCAGCAGCTCGGCGGTGCCCTGCGCAGCGTCCTGCGCGGCGGACACCGCCGCACGCCAGGCATCGGGGAGCGCCGCACCGTCGTCGACCCGCGAACGGAGGGCCTCGCGGAACGGGACGAGCGCGTCCACCATCGTCTTGTCCCCGGGCACCGCGCCGAAGGCGAGGACCGCCTCGGTCGCCGCACCGACGGCCTCGACGACGTCCGCACCGGTCGGACGCGAGTCGTCCCCGAGGACGCGACCCAGTGCCTCCAGGGCCGCGCCCCAGATCGCTCCTGAGGTCCCACCGGCCTTGTCGGACCAGGCGTCGCCGGCGATCCGCAGCACGCTGCCCGCACCGGCTCCACGCTCGACGGCGTCGGACGCGGCCTCGGCAGCGGCGTGCGATCCCCGCTGCATGCCGATGCCGTGGTCCCCGTCACCGGCCACCGCGTCGATGCGGCCGAGTTCGTCGGCGTGCTCGTCGATGACCGAGCGGACCGCGGCGAAGCCGGCGGCGACCTGGACGGCGAGGGCCCGGGAGTCCTCGCTGGCCGGGCCGACCTCGTCGGGTGCCGCGTCGGCCGCCACCACGGAGGGTGCGACGCGCTCCGCCGGGACGGCGCCGCTCCTTGCGGTAGGCGGGGGTGTCGGCCGGGGCGACCCAGAGTTCCTCGAGCTCGTCGTCGAGCCAGAAGAGGGTCAGTGAGACGCCGGCCATGTCGAAGCTCGTGACGAGTTCGCCGACCTCGGGCTCGACGATGACGACGCCCGCGTCGACGAGCCGGCGCTGCACCGAGCGGTAGACGACGAAGAGCTCCTCGTACTTCACGCTCCCGAGCCCGTTGAGGATCGGGACGACGCGGGAGCCGGCGGCGGTGATCCCGGCCGGCAGTTCGTCGAGCAACCGGTCGACGAGCAGCGCGGCGAGTCCGTCGGCGGTCGGGACGTCGGTCTCGTTGATGCCGCGTTCGCCGTGGATGCCCATGCCGATCGCCATGCGGCCCTCGGGGACGGTGAACAGGGGTTCCTCGGCGCCGGGGAGCGAGCAGCCGGAGAACGCGACGCCGAAGCTGCGGGTCCGGTCGTTCGCCCGCTCCGCGATCGTCGTGACGGTGTCGAGGTCGTCGCCACGTTCCGCGGCGGCTCCGGCGACCTTGAACACGCAGAGGTCCCCCGCGATCCCGCGCCGTTCGTGCGCGCGATCGGCGGGCGCGCTCACCACGTCGTCGGTGACCCGCACCGTGCGGACGCTAATCCCGGAGGCCTCGAGCGCGCGTGCGGCCGCGTCGAAGTTGAGGACGTCGCCGGCGTAGTTGCCGTAGCTCAGCAGCACCCCGCCGCCGTGCTCGGAGGCCTTCGCGACCGACGTGACCTGCTGCGCGCTCGGGCTGGCGAACAGGTTCCCCATCGCCGCACCGGCGGCCAGGCCGTGCCCGACGAGCCCGCCGAACGCCGGGTAGTGCCCGGATCCGCCGCCGATCACGAGCGCGACCGTGCCGTCCGGCGACGTGGTCGACCGGGCGACCCCGCCGTGGACCTTCCGCACCCGGGAGCGGTTCGCGGCGACGAACCCGTCGGTCGACTCGTCGGCGAAGTCCGCGGGGTCGTTGAAGAGCCGGGTCATCGCTCGTCCCCCTGGGCGCGCACGTGCGTCGTGTCGAGCAGCTCGTCCGCCTTCGCGCCACGGAAGTACTTCGTGCAGAAGATCATCACCGCGGCCACGAACGCCAGGACCCCGAGCGACACGATGCCGAACGCTCCGCTGTCCGTGGGCACCACGTCGTTGATCGCGGTGCGCATGATCGGTGCCACGAACCCGCCGAGGTTGCCGAGCGAGTTGATGAGCCCGATGCCCGCGGCCGCCGCGGCCCCGGTCAGGAAGGCCGTCGGGTACGCCCACGTGATCGGTCCCACCGCGAGGAAGCTCGCGACCGCCAGCGTGATGAACAGGATGCCGAGGATCGGCTGCCCGTTCGCGCCGGCCCAGGCGGACCCGAGGATCGACAGGCCGGTGGTGATGTAGAACCAGGTGCCCCAGCGTCGACGACGGCCGACGGTGTCCGCCCGCGAACCGACGAGGTAGCAGGCGACGAGCCCGACGAGCCACGGGATCGCCGCGACCAGTCCGACCTGCCAGCCGACGTCCTGCCCGAGCAGCGACGAGACCTGCTGCGGCAGGTAGAACGTCGTGCCGTACACGGCGACCTGCAGGCAGAAGTAGATGATCGTGAAGTACCAGACGCGGCCGCTGGCCAGCGCCTTCCAGATGCCCGTCGGGCCGTCCTCGCTGCGGGCGGTGTCCTCACGGGCCATCGCGGCCGTGAGCGAGTCCTTCTCCCCCGGCTCGAGCCACTTCGCCTGCTGCGGACTGTTCGTCAGGAACACCAGGGCCGCGATGCCGGCCAGGACCGCGAGCAGTCCCTCACCCGCGAACATCACCTGCCAGCCGTGGAACGGGGTGGCCTGGTCGCCGAAGCTGATCAGTCCGCCCGACAGCGGTGCGCCGATCATCTGCGAGAACGGCTGCGCCAGGTAGAAGATCGCGAACATCCGCACGCGGACCTTGTTCGGGAACCACTCGGACAGGTACATGATCACGCCGGGGAAGAGTCCGGCCTCGGTCACGCCGAGGATGAACCGCAGGATGATGAACATCGTGTCGTTCGTCGTGAACGAGAACAGCGCGGCGACGATGCCCCACGTGATCGCGATGCGGGCGAGCCAGAAGCGCGCACCCAGGCGCTTGAGCAGCAGGTTGGACGGGATCTCGAAGATCGCGTAGCCGATGAAGAAGATGCCGGCGCCGAGCGCGAACGCGGCGTCGGAGATGCCGCGGTCGACGCTGAGCGCCTCCTCGGCGAACCCGACGTTCGTGCGGTCGAGGAACGCGACGAAGTACAGGATGACGAGCATCGGCATGAGGTGCTTCGTCGCCTTGCCGATCGCCGACTTCAGGGCCGGGTCGTGGGTGGACCCGAGCGCGGGGGCAGGGGGAAGTGACACGGGTTCGCTCCTTTGCGAGCACGGTGCGGTGGGTTGGGAGGGGACGGTGGACCCGTCAGTGCATGTACAGGCCGCCGTCGACGTTCAGCGTCTGGCCCGTGACGAACCCGGCGTCCTCGCTGATGAGGTAGGCGATCGCGGCGGCGATGTCCCTCGGGGTGCCGATCCGCGGCAGCACGCCGTCGGCGGCCATCGCGGTCTTGCGCTCCTCGGTCAGCGTGCCGCCCATGATGTCGGTGTCGATCGGCCCGGGGGCGATCGCGTTGACGGTGACGCCCTGCGGCCCGAGCTCGCGGGCGAGGCCGCGGCTCAGACCGATCACGCCGGCCTTCGCGACCGTGTACGGGGTCTTGCTGAACGTGCCGCCGCCGCGCTGGGCGGAGACGGACGACAGGTTCACGATGCGGCCGTAGCCGTTCCGCACCATCGACTCCGCCGCCCGCAGGCTCGCGAAGTGCACGCCGTCGAGGTTGATCGACAGCACGCGGTGCCACTCCCCCTCCGGGAGGTCGAGGTAGGCGTGCGCCGAGGACACCCCGGCGAGGTTGACCAGGGCGACGATCGGGTCGAGCTCGGCCTCGATCGTGTCGAAGGCGGCCCGGACGGCGGTCTCGTCGGCGACGTTCGCGCCCACGCCGACGGCCCGGACGCCGTGCTGCTCGCGGATCTCGGCGGCGACCGCCACGCTGGCGTCCTGGTCGAGGTCGATGATGCCGATGTCCCACCCGGCCTCGGCGAGGTGGTGGGCGGTGGCGCGGCCGATGCCCCGGGGCGATGCGGCCCCGGTCAGGACGGCGGTGCGGTGCTGCTGCTCGTTGTCCATGGTGTTCCGCCTCAGTGGATCGGGGCCGGGCCGAGCTCGTCGAGGAGCTTCTGCATCGCGACGTAGGCCTTGTTGCGGTAGGCGACGAGTTCCGGCGTGCGGTCGGCGGGCACCTCGAGGTACCCGGCGCCCGACTTCGTGCCGAGCTCGCCCGCGTCGACGTGCTGCTGCAGGGACGGCGGGGTCGCGAAGCGCTCGGGCCAGCGGGTCTGCAGCGACTCGAAGCAGAACGCGTAGACGTCGAGTCCGGCCATGTCAGCGATCGCGAACGGGCCGAAGAACGGCAGGCGGAAGCCGAACGTGGTCCGCACGATGGTGTCGATGTCGTCGGGGGTCGCGATGCCCTCGTCGGCGATCTTCGTGGCTTCCTCGAAGAGCGCGTACTGCAGGCGGTTCAGCACGAACCCGGTCGAGTCCTTCACCCGCGCGGACTGCTTGCCCGTGGCCGCGACGACGGTCTCGCCGACCGTGATCGCGTGCTCGTTCGTCGTCGGGTGCGGGATGAGCTCGACGCCGGGGATGAACGGCGCCGGGTTCGAGAAGTGCACGCCGAGGAACCGCTCCGGACGCACGACGGCCTCGGCCAGCGACTCGATGAGGATCGTCGACGTGTTCGAGCCGATGACGGCGTCCGGGCGGGCGGCCTCGCTGATGCGCCGGAGCGTCGCGTGCTTGATCTCGAGCTTCTCGGGGACGGCCTCCTCGATGAAGTCGGCCGAGGCGACCGCTTCCTCGATCGAGGCGGCGGCGCTGAGGTGGGCGTCCACCCGCGACACGGCATCAGCGGGGAACAGCCCGTCCGCGACGAACTGCTCCGTCTCCGTGATGAGCCGGGCGCGGTTGGACGCGGCGATCTCCGCCGAGACGTCGGCGATCCGGACGGTGTGACCGGCGAGGGCGAGGACCTGGGCGATCCCGCCGCCCATGTAGCCGGATCCGACGACGGCGATGTCGAGGGTGCTCATCGGGTGACTCCTTGCTTCGTCGCCCCGACCACCGAGGTGGCGAGGACGGAACGGATGTACTGCTGGTTGGTGGCGCAGACGCCGAGGCTGTCCCCGCCGTACTGCTCGGTCATGACGATCCCGCGGAAGCCGTCGGCGACCGCGTCGCGCAGGACCTGGCGGTAGTTGATGAGTCCGGCCTCCATGGTGCTCGGCGCGCTCGTCGCCCAGCTGCCGTCGCCGGCCTCGTCCCGTGTGTAGTTCTTCACGTGGAGGTAGTTCGTGTACGGCAGGGTCTTCGCGAACAGCTCCTTCCAGTCCTCGACCGGGCGGTGCAGACGGATGAGGTTCGCGACGTCGGCGTTCAGCCCGACGTTGTCGAGACCGATCTCCTCGACGAGTCGGACGGCGCTGTCCGCGGTACCGAGGTAGGTGTCCTCGTACAGCTCCAGCGCCATCGGGAGTCCGACGCTCGCGGCGTGCTCGCCGAGCTCACGCAGACGGGACACGGCGGCGGCACGGACCTCCGCGTCGTCCGGGTCCTTCGGGCCCTGCGCGGTCCAGAACCAGAGTGCCTTCCGCTGGGCCTCGTTGAACGGCTGGTGGAGCCCCGTCGAGAAGACCTGCATGCCCCACTCGGCCGCCGCGTCGATCGTGCGGTGCGCGTAGGCGAGGTTGTCCTCCTCGTGCCCGGGCTGGACGACGCTCTTGCGCTGCAGGTGCACCGACGGGATGCCGACGCCGTGCGCCTTCGCGATCGCGAACAGCTCGTCGCGGCGGGACCGTTCGAGGTCGGCGGGCCGGATGTGGCTGTCGGCGAGTTCGGCGAGCGAGAACCCGACGGCCTCGATCTGGGCGAACACGTCGTCCCACACGGCCGGGTCCGCGTCGTGGAAGGCGACGCCGTCGCGCGTCACCTGCGGGAACCCGTGCAGACACGTCGCGATCGGCCAGGTGTCGGCCGTCCAGCTGCTGGAGTCCCAGTCTTGGTCGACCCAGTCCTGCGGTGTGCTCACGGGATGCTCCTTCGCATGTCGGGGTTCGTCGTCGAACCTCTTTCCTATAGGAAAGATACTCCGTCGTCGGAGATTCGCAACCGATCGGACCAAACCCCTCGTCCGGGGGGCTCCGAAGGAGGGCGGGCACGGAGGATCAGGACGCCCGTCCCGTTGACCCGAACCTCGGGACGGGCGTCCGCTCCACCCGGATCAGGCGGTGTGCGACGCGTCCGCTCGCGACCGCAGCCGTACGGCGTCGATGTGGTGCCGCATCGCCGCGACCGCCGATGCGGGGTCCTCGGCCAGTGCGTCGAGCACGGCGCGGTGTTCCTGCACGGCACGGTCGGTGTCGTCGCCACCACCCTCGACGATCTGCCGCATCCGGTGGACGCGGGTCGTGATGATCTCGGACATCTCCTCGAGGAACGGGTTGCGCGTCGCGTCGAAGACGACCTGGTGGAACTGCCAGTCGGCCCGGAAGAACCGCGCCATCAGCTCCTCGGACGCCGCACCCGCACCGATCGCGGCGATCTCCTCGGCCACGGCCGCCTGCTCGGCGAGCGCCGTCGCCAACCGTGACCGCAGGGCGGGGACGTCGCCGCGTGCAGCCAGCTCGACGGCCCCCGACTCCACGATGAGCCGGGCGTCGAAGAGGGCCTCGAGCTGGTCGCCGGCGAGCGGCGGGGACACCCGGTACCCCTTGTTGGCCTCACGCGTGACGAGCCCGGTGCGTTCGAGCTGCACGAGCGCCTCGCGCACCGGGGTCGGCGAGACCCCGAGGGAGCGGGCCAGTCCGTCGATCGACAGGCGCATGCCCGGTTCGACGTCGTGCCCCATCAGGACCTCGAGCACTCGGTCGTAGACGCGGTCGCGCAGCCCGAGCTGGGTGATGCGCTCGGTCCCGAAGCCCGGCATCGTGGTCGACATGCATCGATCCTAGAGAATCCAGGATCACGAGCGCCTCGCCCCGGTCCGGATCAGTAGAGCGCGTCGATGCCGATCAGGTCGCCGAGGCCGAGGGTCCGCTGGGCGGTCTCGCACGTCGTCGACGCGGGCTTCATCACGAGGCCGCTCGTCGCCGCGGTGTGGCCGAGGCCGTACGCGTGCCCCCACTCGTGCGTGGCGACCCCGCGCAGGTCGAAGCGCTTCCCCGAGCAGGTCGACGCGGCGGACCAGTCGACCGACGTCGAGTACCGCTGGTCGGCCTCGACCGCGACGCCCGAGCGCGACCAGACGCAGGTCACCGCGAGGGTCCCGGAGCGCAGCGATCCCCACCCGACCATGTTCGAGCCGTCGGACGCGCCGCAGCCACCCGTGGCGGTGACGCCCATCGCGCGCTTCCGGCTGCCGAGGGGCGTGTCGGCTGCCGTCGACTTCACCGTCCGACCGCACGCCGACGTGGTCCCGGTCCAGGCGTCCGCACCGGCGCCGATGGCTGCTGCGCCGGACACCTTCTGGTTGTTGGGGTTGTAACTCCACTCGACGGTGTCTGCCCAGCGGAACCCGAGCTTCGTGTACGCCCTCGCGGAGCAGCTGGACGTCCCGCCCGTGGCCGCCGTCGACGACGACGCGGCGCCCGTGGCCCGGAGTCCGGAACCGCCCGGGAGCGTCCGGTGCGCGAGGGCGGCACGCTCCTGACGGATGGCTGCCGGCGCCCCGGACCACTGGTCGTGCACGAGGACCGCGACGCCCGCGCGGCCGGTGTTCGTCACCGACACGTCCTCGTCGTCGGCACTGCCCGCGGCGCCGACCGGCATCGCGGAGACCGTCGTCCCGACCGGCGGCACCCGGAACTGCCGACCGTCCGGCAGCACGACCGTGCCGGACGACACGGCACACCCCGACGACAGCGCGGCGACGGTGATCCGGTCCCCGCGGCAGGACGGTGCCGCCTCGGCTCGCGGCACACCGACCGACGTGGTGACGACCGCGGCGAGCACGATCCCGAGCACGACCGCCCCTGCGGTCACGGTGGACATCCGCACGTTGTCGACCCTCCTGGTCCCCTGTACCGGCAGCCCCCTGCCGGGCGCAGTCAGTGTGCGGAACGGGCTGCGGTGCGGTCAACCCCCCGAACTGGCCGTGCACGACGACCGAGGTCGTGCGCACCCCGCGCGACGATCGCGATCAGGGCACCTGCACGAACCGGAGTGCCCCGCTCTCCCGCAGCCGGAACCCGAGGTGCTGGTACAGACGGATCGCCCCGGTGTTGCCGGCGGCGGCGTGCAGGAGCGGTGCTTCGTCCCGCGCCCGGATGCCGTGCACCACGTCGAGCACCAGCCGCCGTCCGAGCCCCTGCCCGCGGAACGCGGCGTCCGTGCACACCGCGCTGATCTCGGTCCAGCCCGGCGGGTGCAGGCGCTCCCCGGCCATCGCGACGAGGCGGCCCTCGCGCCGGATGCCGACGTAGCGCCCGAGCTCGATCGTGCGGGGCAGGAACGGCCCGGGCTTCGTGCGGGCGACGAGCTCGAGGATCTCAGGGACGTCGTCGGGAGTGAGTTCCACGGCTTCGGCGTCGGCCTCCCCCTCGACGTCCTCGCCGGTGAGCTGCACCCCACGCATGCCCTCGGCCGCGGGCCAGCCGTCCGGGACCGTCGCCGAGGTCCCGACACGGACCACGGCCCCGGGTCCGAGGAGCGCGCGCACGTCCTCCCAGTCCGCGGCAGTCGGTCGCTCCGGGATCCCGGTCCAGACCGACACGTCGGGCAGGTACCGCGCGATGTCGCCGCGACGCTCGGCGAACCGGGCGTGCTCGCCGTTCAGGGACGCGAGCGCGGGGTTGTCGAGCAGCCGGGTCGGGGTGCCGTCGTCGGCGATCGTGAGGTCGAGCGTCCGCACCGCCGCGCCGCGGGGGTCGCCGCCGCGGAAGCCGAGGTCCTCGAGGCGACGCCGGTCCCCGTCCTCCCAGCCGGCCGTGTCCGCGACGACGACGGCGGCGTAGGTGTTGCGGGCGTGGTCGACGACGGCCTCGACGTCCGTCGCGGTGGTCAGGACGACCGCTCCGGGTCGGGTCAGGTCAGTCGTCGGGGCATCGGTCGTCATGGGTCCATCCTGCGACGCCGGGGACACCGACCGCACATCGTTGCACCGCGTGACACGGCACCCGGCGCCCGCGGCCGGCCCAGGCGCTACGCCAGCCGCGCCGCCACGAACGCCACCATCCGCCGCACGAGCTCCGCGCGCGACGTGGCCCGGCGGTACTCGTGCCCCTCGCCCGCGAGCTCGAGGTACTCCACGTCGTGCGACCTCGCCGTGAGCGCCTCGACCACCTGGTGCGCCTCACCGATCGGCACGTTGGTGTCGAGCTCGCCGTGCACGACGAGCAGCGGCGCGGTGACGTCGTCGATCGCTCGCATCGGCGACAGCGAGTCGAGCAGCGCGGCGTCGTCCACGGGGTGCCCGTACTTCGTCGCGGCCGCCGAGGCGATCCACGGCTCGGTGTCCCGGTAGAAGGTCGCGAAGTCGCTCATCCCGCACACGGCGACCCCGGCCGCGAAGACGTCCGGGGTGAAGGCCAGGGAAGCGAGCGTCGCGTACCCGCCGTACGAGCGGCCCTCGACGGCGACGCGGGAGCGGTCCGCGTACCCGTTCGACACGAGGAACCGCGCGCAGTCCACGACGTCGGCGAGCGCGTTCCAGCGCAGCCCGAGGTCGTCCGCGTGCACGAAGTCGCGCCCGTACCCGCTGGACCCGCGGATGTTCGGCGCGAACACGGTGATGCCCGCGGCGGCGAGTGCCTGGTGTTGCGGTGAGAAGGTGGGTCGCTCCTGCGACTCCGGTCCGCCGTGCAGGTGGACGAGCGCTGCGCGCGGCTCGGGAGGCACGGCACCGACCTCGGGACCACCACCGGTCGACGACGTGGCCGGCTCCACCGCCCGGTACAGCCAGCCGGTGATCTCCAGTCCGTCGCGCGCCGCGAAGCGCTCGAGCGTCGGCTCGACCAGCGGCACCTCCGGCAGCCCGGGGACGCCGGTGACCCGGCTCCACGTCAGCGCGTTCGTGTCGAGGCGCCAGAGCTCCCGGGGCCGCAGGGGTCCCTCGACGGCGAGCAGCACGCTGCGCCCGTCGCGGCTGAGGACCGGGTCGGTGACGACGTACCCGGGCAGGTCCGGCACGGGCGTCCGCGAGGCATCGTGCGTGTTGATGAGGTCGAGTTCGCTCCGGCCGTCGACGTTCCAGACGAGCAGCAGGGTCCGGCCGGCGTCGTCGGCGTCGAGGTACTCCAGTTCGGCGTCGTCGCGCTCGGTGATCCGCCGGGGTGCACCGCGCCAGCCGTGCGGGCCGACCGGCTGGGCGACGAGCCCGCGGCGGGGCAGCCCGGCCTCGGTGGCGACGTAGGCGACGAGCGGACTGGTCTCGCTCGCGGGTGCCGGTCGGAGGAAGGCGATCTCCGCCGAGCCGTCCGGCGAGTCGGCGAGCAGCGCGTGGCTCTCGTCGGTGAGCCGGTCGACGACCACGACGAACTCGTGGCCGCGCTGCCCGTCCCGGAGCACGACGAGGCGCTCCTCGACGCTGAGGTCGAGGATGTGGATGAGCTCCCCCACCGCGAGGTCGTCGCGGTCGCCGGAGACGGGGTCGACGAGGTACGAGCGGGCGGGCTGGTCGGCCTCGGTGGACGGCAGGGTGATGACGACCCGGTGGCCGCTGCGGCTCCACGGACCGAGTTCGGCGTGCTGGTACCGCGACCCGGCGATCTGCGCGGCGTCGGTGCCGTCGGGTCGGACCACCCAGACCTGCTGCTTCACGCCGCCGTCGGTCGCGATGGCCACGGCGAGCCACTCCCCGTCGGAGGACCACGTCACCCGGATCACGGGGTCGTCGGACAGCCGGATCCGCACGGGCTCGGGTGCTTCGTCGCCGACGACGACGTCCTGCACGAAGACCTCGGGGGTGCCGTGCCGGTCGCTCACGAACGCGACGCGGCGGGCGTTCCGCGTCATGGTGGGCCCCCACGATCCCCAGGCCGCGACGAGGCGCTCGCCCAGGTCGGCCGCCTGCCGGGCGCGTGCCGACGGCTCGAGGTGGGTCGCGCCTCCTGGCCGCACGGCGGGCCCGCTCACCGCACCCCCTGCTGCTGCAGCCACATCTCGATCAGACCGAGCTGCCAGAGCGCGTTCGCGCCGATCTCGGTCCGCGTGCTGTTCGGGTCCTGGAGCATCCGCTCGACCGTACCCGGATCGAAGAGCCCGCGCTCCCGCGCCTCCGGGGCGTGCAGCGCCTGCCGGACGCGCTCGAGGTACGGACCCTCGAGCTGCCGGATCGCCGGCACCGGGAAGTACCCCTTCGTCCGGTCGATGACGGCGTCGGGGACGATACCGCGGGCCGCGCGCTTCATGACGCCCTTGCCGCCGTCCGCGAGCTTGAGCTCGGGTGGGATCGCGCCGGCGAACTCGACGAACTCGTGGTCGAGGAACGGCACGCGGGCCTCGAGTCCCCACGCCATCGTCATGTTGTCGACGCGCTTCACCGGGTCGTCGACGAGCATCGTCATCGTGTCGCTGCGGAGCGCGGCGTCGACGCTGGTCTCGGCGCCCGGCACGGCGAACGCGGCGTCCACGAACGCCGAGGGCGTGTCGTCGTCGCTCCGCCAGCGTTCCCCGAGCAGGGGTTGGAGTGCCGGCCACCGGCGGTCCATGAACACCGAGCGGTAGACCTCGGCGGCCTGGTCCCGCGGGACGGACGCGAGCGGCGGGTACCAGCTGTAGCCGCCGAGCACCTCGTCCGCACCCTGCCCGGACTGCACGACCTTGACGTGCTGCGACACCTCTTCCGAGAGCAGGTAGAAGGCGACGCAGTCGTGACTGACCATCGGCTCGCTCATCGCGCCGATCGCGCCGTCGATGCCGTCGAGCAGGCGCGACGAGGGGATGCGGATGCGGTGGTGGTCGGTGCCGAAGTGGCGCGCGACCTCGTCGGAGTACTCGAACTCGTCGCCGGACTCGCCACCGGCCGACTCGAAGCCGATGCTGAACGTGGCGAGGTCCTGTTGCCCGGCCTCGGCGAGCAGTGCCACGACCAGCGAGGAGTCGATCCCGCCCGAGAGCAGCACGCCGACCGGGACGTCGGCGACCATGCGGCGCTCGACCGCGGTGCGGAGCTTCGCGGTGAAGGCCTCCTGCCAGTCCTGGTCGGTCCAGTCGGCCTTGTCCGGGTCGCGCTCGAAGCGGGGCTCCCAGTACGTCTCGTCCCGGGAGGTCCCGTCGCGCTCGATGACCCGGACGGTCGCGGGCGGCAGCTTGCCGACGCCGGACAGGATCGTGCGGGGCGCCGGGACGATCGAGTGGAAGGTCATGTACGACGCGAAGGCGACCGGGTCGATGCTCGTGTCGACGCCACCACCGGCCAGGACAGCGGGCAGTGAGCTCGCGAACCGCACCCCGCCGGGGACCTCGGCGACGTAGAGCGGCTTGATGCCGAGCCGGTCGCGGGCGAGCACGAGCCGGCCGCTGGCGTGCTCCCAGATGGCGATCGCGAACATCCCGACCAGGTGGTCGACGAACCGGGTGCCCCACTCGGCGTAGGCGGCGAGGATGACCTCGGTGTCCGAGGTCGAGAAGAACTCGTGGCCCCGGCCGCGCAGCTCGTCGCGGAGCTGTCGGTAGTTGTAGACCATGCCGTTGTAGGCGATGGTCAGTCCGGCACGGGGGTGCACCATCGGCTGGGCGCCCGCGGTGGACAGGTCGACGATCGACAGCCGTCGGTGTCCGAGCGCGACCGGTCCGCGTGCCCACAGCCCGTCGCCGTCGGGGCCGCGGTGCACGAGGCAGCCCGTCATCCGCGCCACGGCCGCGACGTCCGGCGCCGTCCCGTCGAACCGGAGTTCTCCCGCGAGTCCGCACATCAGCTGTCCCCTGCCGTTCCGGTGATCCAGGTGTCCTTGGCGCCGCCGCCGCGCGAGGAGTTCACGACCATGCTCCCCTCCGGCGCCACCCGCGTGAGCGCGACGTCGGCGAGGTGGGTGTCGTCCGGCCCCGTGCCCGTGACGTAGACGAAGGCACGCAGGTCGACGTGCCGGGGGTCGAGGCCGGCCGGGCCGATGGTCGGGTGCGACGACAGCTGCACGACCTCCTGCCCGACCCAGCGGTCGGGGTCCGCGGCGATCGCCCGGCGCCGCTCGGCGACCTCGGGAGCGCTCGCGCTCGGACCGATCAGGACGTCCCGACCGCCCTCGCCGTCGACGGGCTTCGTCACGAGCTCGCCGACGCGGTCGAGCACCGAGAGCCGTTCGCCCTCGATGCTGGTCCGGTACGTGGGGACCGAGTCGAGCAGCGGCTTCTCGTCGAGGTAGTACCAGATGAGGTCCGGCACGGTGACGTACATCGCCTTGTCGTCGACGAGCGCGTTGCCCGGCGCGTTCGCCAGGTGCACACCCCCGGCCTCGGCGACGTCGAGGATGCGCGCGCCGAGGTCCGGTGCGTGCTCCGCCGCGAGCGCGCTGACGTCGCGGTCGATGCGCAGGTACAGCCCGTGCAGCACGTCACCCGTCCGCGCCTCGACGACGTGTCCGTCGCGGACGCCCAGGTCCGAGCCGGCCAGGAGGCGCAACCCGGCCCCGTCGGCCAGCCTGCGGTGCTCGAACCACGCGCCGGCGGCGGGGCCGTCGCTGATCAGCGCGATCACCGGGTCCGGTTCGCCGGTCACGGCGGTCGCGTTCGTGCGGAGCGTGTCGCGGAGGCGGTCGACCACCCCGTGCGGGTCGAGCAGGTGCACCGGCCGCGGGGCGTCCGGCACCACCTCGTCCATCAGCTCGCGGAGCGCGATGCCGTACGCGACGCCGGAGGGCGACCGGACGTTGTCCTCGAGCACGCGCCACCCGCCGAACTCGTTCCGGACCAGGTCGAACCCCATCACCGGCGCACGGACGGCGTCCTGCGGCAGCCGGGCGGCAGCCGGGTCCCACCCGTTGGCCCCGACGAACTGGTGCTCGTCCATCACGCCGTCCGCCACGATCCGCCGGGGACCGTACGCGTCGCGGAGGAACAGCTCGATCGCGCGGGCGCGCTGCCCGAGGCCGGCGGCGAGCTGGCGCCACTCGTACGCGCTGACGGTCCGCGGGACGAGGTCGCAGCCGAACGCCTGGACGCCGCCGTCGACCACGAAGCCGACCTCGTGCTCGCGGGTCCAGGTGTCGCGGGCGGCGCAGCGGTCGATGGTGGTCTCGGCGTCCCACCCGCCGAAGAACACCGCGAGGTCGCGGAAGGCCGGGCGGGGCCGGGCTCCCGGTCCGACGGCCTCGTCACCGGCGCGGACGCGGTACGACGGCAGCGTCACGGTCGGGTGCTCGGTGCGGCCGGAGGGCGTCCCGGCGGTGTCCTCGACGACCGAGGCCACGACGTCGTCGAGCTCGCCGCGCTCGGCGTACGCGGTGCGCTGCCGGTCCGTGGAGTTGCCGCGGGCGAGGGTGTCCTCGACGAGCCCGGCCACCGTGCCCCAGTCGCCGAGCTCCTCGAGCTCCGGACGCAGCCGGGAGACGAGCTGGCGGACGGCGATCTCGGCGGGCAGCCGCTCCGGGTGCTGCCCGAGCCCGAGCAGTTCGCCGGTCAGGCCACCCCGGGCGGCTTGCCACATCGCCGCCCGGTGCAGGGGTTCGCTGCGCGGTCGCCACTCGGCACCGGACTCGACCGCCTTCTCCGCCTTGCGCACGGCGGCGCGGAACAACCCGGCGATGAGCACGGCGTCGTCCACGATCGGCGTCGCGTCGCAGACCCGGAGCTCGAGCGTCGGGGCGTGCGACGAGGGCCGCACGTCGAAGTACGCCATCTTCTTGTCGGCGATCACCCCGGACGCGATGAGGTCGTCGAGCATCGCGTCGTACTCGGCGGCGTCCTTGACGCGCCCGAAGCTGCCCGCCGAGGGCCACCGCTGCCAGATGATGCTGCGGAACGACGAGTAGCCGGTGTCCTGCCCGTTCCAGAACGGACTCGAGGCACTGAGCGCCAGCAGCACCGGCAGCGCCGGGGCCACCCGCTGGGCGATCTGCACCGCCAGGTCGCGGTCGCTCACGCCGACGTGCACCTGCAGGCCGCAGATGAGCTGTTCGTCGACGAGCATCCGGTACTGCTCCTGCATGCGGCCGTACCGCCCGCCGGAGGTCAGCTCGAAGTCGGCGTACTCCGACCGCGGCGCGGTGCCGGCAGCCGCGATCGTGACCCCGGCGGGGGCGATCGCGGCGCTCAGCTCGCTGCGCAGGTCGACGATCACCCGGCGCAGGTCGTCGAGGGTGCGCACCACGGGGGTGTTCGTCTCGATGGTCGTGCGCTGGAGTTCAGCGCCGAACCGGTCGGCGGGCAGTTTGGGCAGAAGGCGCGGGGCCTTCGCGGAAAGTCGTCCGGAATCGAGGTCGATGAGGTGCAGTTCTTCCTCGGCGCCGAGCGTCAGCTCTGCACTCATGGGCCGAACCTATCGCCGCACCTTGTGGAAGGCCCCGCCCGAGGGCAGATCGTCGCATGCTCGAAACAATGCCGCACGGGGTACACCCCGCTGGGAGCGCCGGCGCCGCGGCACGTAGGAACGAAGGATGCCCACCACCGTGTTCTGCCTGCACGCCCTCGGATCGAGTTCCGAGGAGTTCGTCGGGCTGCGGTCCCGCCTCGCCGGGACGCTCGACCTGGTCGGGATCGACCTGCCCGGGTTCGGCACCAGCACGGCCGCGACCGGCACCACCGTCGAGGAGATGGTCGTGCTCGTCGAACGTGCGATCGGCCGGAGCGGCGTGACCGACTGGGCGCTGATCGGGCACTCGATGGGCGGGAAGGTGGCGTCCGTCGTCGCCTCGCGCACCGTCGACGGCAGCAACGGCCTGTTCGGCCTGCGCGCCGTGGTGCTGCTCGCCGCGTCGCCGCTCTCCCCCGAGCCGATGGACGAGGAGCGCCGGCAGACCATGCTCGACTGGGCGTCGGACGGCGAGATCGGCCCCGACGAGGCCGATGCGTTCGTCGACGCCAACACCGCGTCCCGCCTCGACCCGGAGCCGCACGCGATCGCCGTGCACGACGTCGAGCGCGCGGTCCCGCAGGCGTGGACCGACTGGCTCGTCCGCGGCAGCCGCGAGGACTGGTCGACCGTCTTCCCGCCGAACCCGGTCCCCGCCCTGGTGCTGGCCGGCGCCGAGGACGGCGACCTCGGTCCCGAGGCCCAGCGGACGCTGAACCTGCCGCACTGGACCGCGGGCGAGTTCGACGCGGTGCCGGACGCCGCGCACCTGCTGCCGTGGGAGCAGCCCGACGCCGTCGCCGACCGCATCCGCGACTTCTGGCACCGTCGGGTCGACCACGGTCCGCTCGTCCCCGCCGAGACCGCCCGCGTCATCGCCTCCCCCCGCGTGAGCGCACGGACCCGCGGCATCCTCGCCGTCCGAGCACTCCCGGACGCCCCGGACCGCGAACCGCGCGCCCTCACCCGCGAGCAGCTCGACACGTTGCGCGCCGTGGCCCGCGCCGTCGTCCCGCAGCCGGGCGACCGCCACCTCGACCTCGCGCTCCGCGTCGACGACCAGCTGGCCGACGAACTCGGCGACGGCTGGCGACTGGACGGCCTGCCCGCCGACGTCGAGGCCTACCGTGCCGGACTCGACGCACTCCGCAGCGAGGCCGCGCAGGGCGACGAGCACCTCGCCGGGGTGCTCGACGCGGTCACCGCGGGCGAGCACACACCGACGACGGGTCCGCTCGACGGTTCGCAGCTGCGAGCGTGGCTCGAGGACGCCAGCGTCGACCTCGCCAAGCAGTGGATGGCGCACCCGGCGACGATGGCCGCGATCGACTACGACGGCTTCGCCAACGGCGGCGACGGGCTGCGCAAACAGGGCTTCCTGCTCCTCGGAGCCGGCGAGCGCGAAGCATGGGAACCGACGGGAGCCGGACGATGAGACTCGACCACCAGCGCCACCACAGCGAGGACGAGGTCGTCGACGTCGTCGTCGTCGGGACCGGCGCGGGCGGCGCACCGCTGCTCGCCACCCTCGCCCGCCGCGGCCTCAGCGTCGTCGCGCTCGAGGCCGGCCCGAACACCGACCCGGAGCGGTACACGCCCGACGAGGTCGAGGCGCCCGGGGACATCAACTGGATGGACGAGCGGATCAGCGGCGGCAGCGCCCCGACCGCCTTCGGCCCGAACAACAGCGGCACCGGCGTCGGCGGCTCGACCCTGCACTGGGGCGCGTTCACGCCGCGGCCGAACCAGCACGACATCCGGCTCCGCACCGACTCCGGGCAGGGCGAGGACTGGCCGATCGACCACGCCGAGCTCACCCGCTGGATCGAGCAGGCCGAGCACGACGTCGGCGTCGCCGGACCCGCGCACTACCCGTGGGACCCGGAGCGCCGCTACCGCATGGGCCCGCCGCCGCGGAACGCCTCGTCGGACATGATGATCCGGGGTGCCGCCGCCGTGGGCATCACCGCCACGGACGCCCCCGTCGGCCTCACCACCGAGGACCGGCACCAGGAGCACCACGGGCTCCGCCAGGCCTGCGTGTCCTGCGGTTCCTGCCACCAGGGCTGCCGGAACGGGGCGAAGGTGTCGATGGACACCACCTACCTGCCCGCCGCCGTCGCGTTCGGTGCGGAGATCCGCGCCGAGGCGTTCGTGCACGGCATCGAGCTCGACGCCAGGGGCCGGGTCGAGGCCGTCGTCTACCGCCAGGACGGCCGCGACCACCGGCAGCGCTGCCGCACGCTCGTCCTCGCCGCGGGTGGCATCGAGACCCCGCGCCTGCTGCTGCACACCGGGATCGCGAACAGCAGCGGCCAGGTCGGCCGGAACTTCACCGCGCACGGGGCCACCCAGGTCTGGGCGACCTTCGACGAGTCGATGCGGTCCTACCGCGGGTACCCGTCGTCGATCATCACCGAGGACTTCGTCCGCCCCGCCGACGCGGACTTCGCGGGCGGCTACCTGATCCAGAGCCTCGGCGTGCAGCCGCTGACGCTCGCCACCTCGCTCGTGCGGGGCGGTGGGCTCCGCGGTGCCGCGCTCGTCCGGGCGCTGCAGGACTACCCGCGCATGGCCGGCGTCGGCATCAACGCCGAGTGCCTGCCGTACGACGACAACCGGCTCGTGCTCGCCGACGAGGTCGACGCGAACGGGGTGCCGAAGGCCCGCGTCACGTTCTCGCCCGGGTCGAACGAGGAAGCGATCACCCGCCACGCGGTCCGCACGATGACCGCGATCGTCGAGGCGGCGGGCGGCACGGACGTCCGGGTCCTCGACCGCACGGCGCACACCGTCGGCACGGCGCGGATGGGCACCGACGCGGGGAACTCGGTCGTGGACGCCGCCGGCCGGTCGTGGGACGTGCCGAACCTGTGGGTCGTGGACAACTCGGTGTTCCCGAGCTCCCTCATCGCGAACCCGGCGCTGACGATCATGGCGCTGTCGCTCCGCACCGCCGACCGGCTGCTCCGCGACGACGCATCGGCCGACCGCGAGCAGGCCGCGACCGCCGTCGCCTGACGCGCGAGCCGAGGGACGGGAGGCGCGGTGCGGGCTCGCACCGCGCCTCCCGTCCGTCATCGGTGGCGGTCAGGAGTCGGCGGGTGCCCGGTCCTCGACCGGCACCACGACCGGATCCGCCCGCCGCGCACGCATGCGCGCACGGCGGTCGACGTCGAGGTCGTCCTCCGGAGGGTCGTTCGCGTCCGAACCCACGAGCCAGGTGAGCCCGCGCAACCCGCGCCGGTCGTCGGAGACGAGTGCGATCGACCAGAGCGCGCCCTCGTGCTCGGCGGCGCGGCGCTGGGCCCAGTCGACGACCTGCAGGACGTCGGCCTCGAGCAGGTCGGTCGTCTCCGTTGCGAACACGTCGCCGTCGGGGCGTTGGACGTACACGCGGAAGCGCGGGCGCGGGTCCTCCCAGGTACTGTCGCGCTCGTCGACCTCGATGACGTCCATCCCCCGAGCCTACGAGTCCGGGTCAGCCGCGGGTGCGCGCCAACCGCCGGTTCAGCGCCCCGTTCAGCAGCGCCACGAGCAGCCCCACCGCGAACACGAGCGTGCCGAAGCACAGCACCTGCGGCGGCATCCCGGCCTTGGCGGCGCCGTACACGAACAGCGGGAACGTGACCGAGGGCCCGGCGACGAACGAGGTGATCACGTAGTCGTCGATCGACATCGCCAGCGCGAGCAACCCCGCGGCCAGCATGCCCGGCGCGAGCAACGGCAGGGTCACGAGCCGGAACGCCTGCAAGGGCGTCGCCCCGAGGTCCCCCGCGGCCTCCTCGAGCGCCCGTGACGTCCCCGCGATCCGCGCCCGGAGGACCACGACGACGTAGGCGACGTCGAACGCCACGTGCGTGAGCAGGATCGTCAGGAACCCGGTGCCGAGCCCGACCGACAGGAAGAACGACAGCGACGCGGACCCGACGACGATCGACGGCGCCGCGATGTCCGCGAACACGACGGCGTTGACGGCACCGCGCCCGGGGAACCGGTAGCGCTCGAGCGCCAGGGCCAGCGGCAGGCCGATCGCGACCGAGATGATCGCGGCGAGGAACGCGATGACGACCGAGGTGACGAACGCCTGTCCGAGGCCGGAGACGTTCACGAGGTTCGCGTACCAGTAGGTCGTGAACCCGTTCCACGCGAACGACAGCCGGTTCGTCGGGGCGTCGTTGAACGAGTACACGATCATGTAGACGATCGGCACGAGGGTGATCGCGATGGTGACCCAGTAGACGATCGCGAGCCACGGCCCGCGGCGGTTCACCCCGTGCCGGCCGGGTCGGCGCGCGGCCGTCCCGGTGGCGGGTGCGGCGGGAGCGGTGGCGCGGGGCGGAGCGACGGCGGTCATACGAGGTCCTCGAGGTCGTCGGTGCCGGAGACGCGGGCGTAGATGAACAGGATGATGCCGAGCACGACCATGAGCACGGTCGAGAGCGCCGCGGCGACGTTGTACTGCTGGTTGCCGGAGTAGGCGTCCTGGATCGCCTGCCCGATCGTGTACGTGTTCGTGCCGCCCAGGAGCGCCGAGTTCACCGGGTCGCCCACGCTGTCGATGAAGACGAGCAGGACACCAGCGAAGATGCCCGCGCGGGACAGCGGCAGCGTGGTGTGCCAGAACGCCCGGACCTTGCCGGCGTAGAGGTCGTTCGCCGCCTCGCCGAGTCGGGGGTCGATGCGTTCGAGCGCGGCGTAGATCGGCAGCACCATGAACGCCAGGTCGTTGTAGGCGTCGCCGAAGATCACCGCGCCACCGGTCCCGAGGATGTGGAAGTCCTTGCCGGCCAGGCCGATCGCCTGCAGCGCCGTGACGACCGGCCCCTGTGAGGCGAGCACGAACGCCCACATGTCGGTGCGGATGACGAACGACACGAGGAAGCTCACGAACACGAGCATGAGGAGCGGGTTCTTCCACCGTGGCGACACCCGGAAGGCGATGAAGTACGCCACCGGGTACCCGACGATGATCGTCACGACGGTCGCGGCCGCGCCGTACCAGAGCGACCGGCCGAGGAACGTCAGGTACGGCACCTGCGGGTCGATGAACAGCGAGCCGTAGATCCCCCAGTTCCACGTGAACGTGTAGCCGTCGTCCGGGTTGCCCGACATGAGCGAGACGATGAGTCCCGACACGAGCGGGATGACGAAGAACACGGCCAGGTACGCGGTGCCGACGACGGCGAGCAGGAACGGCACCCGCAGGCGACGACCGTGCCGCACGGGCGCGGGTCCCGGTCCGGCCCCGAGACCGGCGGTCCCGGCCGTCCCGACGGCGCTCACGACTGCACCACCGCGTTGAAGATGCCGTTCCACTCCGAGTACTCGTCGTAGTTCTCGAACACCCGGAACTCGTGCGACTTCTCGAGCACCTCGGCCGAGGGGAACACCAGCGGGCTGTCCGCCACGGTGGGGTCGTCCAGCTCGTCACGGACGTAGTCCTCCGCGGCAGGCACCGGGCAGACGTAGTTGACGTAGTCCTCGACGATGCCGGCGATCTTCGGCGTGTAGTAGAAGTCCATCCACTCCAGGGCCGACACCGGGTTCGCCGCCTGCCGGGGGATCATGAGGTTGTCGTGCCACATCATCTGGCCTTCCTCGGGCGTGACGAACTTCAAGTGCTCGAACCCGGACTGCTGCGCCTGGAACACGTCGCCGGACCACGCCTGCGTGATCCAGGTGTCGCCGTTCTCGAGCTTGTTGATGTAGCTCTGGTCGTAGAACCCGGTGACGCTCGGACGCAGCTTCCGCAGCCAGTCCTGGGCCGTCCGCCAGTCCGCGGGGGTCGAGGTCTCCGGGGCGATCCCGTTCGCGAGCAGCCCGAGGGACCCGAGCTCGGTGTTGTCGCTCATCAGTCCCACGCGGCCCGTGAACGCCGGGTCGAGCAGGTCCTGGAACGACGTGATCTCGCGGTCGACGTACTTCGGGTTGTAGGCGATCCCGGTGAACCCGGTCTGCCACACGACCGAGTGCTTGTTCCCGGGGTCGTAGGTCGGGTCCTTCACGGAGTCGCCCGCGTTCGCCGCGAAGTTCGGCAGCCGCGAGTGGTCGAGCTCGCACACGAACCCGTTCTTGATCATCTGCGTCAGCTCGAAGCCGTTCGTCATCACGACGAGGTCGTAGCCGGTGGCTCCCTGCGCGCGGAGGATCGGCGACACCGTCGCGTAGAACGTCGCGTTGTCCTGGATCACGGCCTGGTAGTCGACCGAGATCCCGGTGGCCCGCTCGAACAGCTGGATGGACTCGGACTTCCCGTGGTCGGAGTCGATGTAGAGCGGCCAGTTCGCGAAGTTGAGCTGCTTCGTCGCCTTCTGGGCCTTCCAGAACCGCTCCCAGTCCACCGGGTGTTCGGCGAGCGACGCCGCCGACCCCTTGATGCTGCAGCCGGCGAGCAGGGCGGCGACCGCGGCGGCCCCGCCGCCCGCGAGGAACCCGCGACGGCTGACGCGTGCGGACGTCAGTCCGCGCACCAGGTCCGGCCGCGGACTCACGCGACGACCCCCGCGGTGGCGGGTGCGGACTGGAGGCGCGGGTCGGCTCCGGCGGTGACGGTCGCGTCGGACGCGGGGTGCGCCTCCAGGCCGAAACCGTGGTCGACGCCCCACGTGAGCCAGACCTCGGTACCGGTGGCGATACGCGGTCCGCCCTTGGAGTTCTGCGCGAAGACGGAGACGCGGCCCGCGCCCGGCACGTCCACGAGGTACTGGGTGCTGACGCCGGAGAACGACACGTCGACCACACGGCCGGGGCCGAGGATGTTGCGACCGGCCTCTGGTGCCGGCTCGGCGGTGCGGATCTTGAGCTTCTCCGGACGGACGCCGACCACCACGTGTCCGGTCGTCGCGACGGCCCGGTCGGTCGGGACGGCGATCGTGCCGGCCGCGGTCGCGACGACGAGGAGTCCGCCGTCGGTGCCGCGGACCTCGCCCTCGAGCAGGTTCGACTGCCCGAGGAAGTTCGCGACGAACGCCGTGCGGGGCAGCTCGTACAGGTCCTGTGGGCTGCCCATCTGCTCGATGCGGCCGCCGTTCATGACGGCGACCGTGTCGGCCATCGTCATCGCCTCCTCCTGGTCGTGCGTGACGTGCAGGAAGGTGAGACCGACCTCGGCCTGGATCGTCTTCAGCTCGAGCTGCATCTGGTGCCGCAGCTTGAGGTCGAGGGCGCCGAGGGGCTCGTCGAGCAGGAGCAGGGCCGGGCGGTTCACGATCGCGCGGGCGAGGGCGACGCGCTGCTGCATGCCGCCGGACAGCTGCGCCGGACGCTTCGACGCCGAACCCTCGAGCTCGACGAGCCGCAACGCCTCGGTCGCTTTCGTCATCGGGTCCGGGATGCGCCGGCGCTTCAACCCGAACGCCACGTTCTCGAGCACGCTCATGTGCGGGAACAGCGCGTAGTTCTGGAACACCGTGTTGACCGGCCGCTGGTACGGCTTCGTGTCGGTGACGTCCCGTCCGCCGATCGTGATCGTGCCGCTCGTGGGCTCCTCGAGGCCGGCGACGAGCCGGAGCGTCGTCGTCTTGCCGCAGCCGGACGGCCCGAGCAGCGCGAAGAACGAGCCGGCCGGGACGGTGAGGTCGAGGGCGTCGACCGCGGTGTGGCCGGGGAAGGACTTGGTGATCCGGTCGAGCCGGAGATCGGCTCCCGATTCGGCGAAGGTGCCGGTCATTGCCATGGTGCCTCCTGCTGCTCGTGCTGCTCGGGGTCGGGTTCGGGCTCAGCCGATGTAGGACATGACGTGCTTGATGCGGGTGTAGTCGTCGAACCCGTACTGGGACAGGTCCTTGCCGTAGCCGGAGTGCTTGAAGCCGCCGTGCGGCATCTCGGCGACGATCGGGATGTGGGTGTTGATCCACACGCACCCGAAGTCGAGGTCGCGGGCGAAGCGCATCGCCCGCGCGTGGTCGGTCGTCCACACCGAGCTCGCCAGGCCGTACTCGACGCCGTTCGCCCACGCGAGGGCCTGCTGCTCGGTCGAGAAACGCTGGACGGTCTGCACCGGGCCGAAGATCTCCTGCTGCACGGCGCGGTCGTCCTGCCGGAGCCCGGAGACGATCGTCGCCTCGTGGTGGAAGCCGCGGTCGCCCAGGCGGTGGCCGCCGAGCTCGATCGACGCGTGGTCGGGGAGGGAGTCGATGAACGACCGGACCTGGGCGAGCTGGGCCGCGTTGTTCACCGGGCCGAAGTACGGGGTCGGTGCGTCCGGCCCGGTCTGCGCGTCGGTCTGCGCCGCCTCGGCGAGCGCCGCCACGAACTCGTCGTGGACGCCGTCCTGCACGAGCAGGCGGGTGGCGGCGGTGCAGTCCTGCCCGGCGTTGAAGAACCCGGCGGCGACGATGCCGGCCACGGCGGCGGGGACGTCGGCGTCGTCGAACACGATCACCGGGGCCTTGCCGCCGAGTTCGAGGTGGGTCCGCTTGAGGTCCCCGGCGGCGGCGCGGGCGACCTCGATGCCCGCGCGGACGGAACCGGTGATCGACACGAGCTGCGGCGTGGGGTGGTCGATCATCGCGGCACCGGTCGTCCGGTCCCCCACGACGACGTTGAGGACGCCGGGCGGCAGGAACTCCGCGGCGACCTCGGCGAGCAGCAGGGTCGACAGCGGGGTGGTGTCGCTCGGCTTGAGCACGGTCGTGTTCCCCGCGGCGAGCGCCGGCGCGAACTTCCACACCGCCATGTTGAGCGGGTAGTTCCACGGGGTGACCTGGGCGACGACACCGATCGGCTCGCGGCGGACGAACGACGTGTGGTCGGTCATGTACTCGCCGGCGCTCCGCCCCTCGAGGTTCCGGGCGGCGCCGGCGAAGAAGCGGATCTGGTCGACGGAGAGCAGGATCTCGTCCTCGACGAGGGTGGCGCGGGGCTTCCCGGTGTCGAGCGACTCGAGGTCGGCGAACTCCTCCGCCCGCTGCTCCATCGCGTCGGCGATCCGGAAGAGCGCGAGCTGTCGTTCCGCGGGTGTGGTGCGGCCCCACGTCCCGAACGCGGTGCTCGCCGCACGGAAGGCCGCGTCGACGTCGGCGGCGCTGGACACCGGCGACGTGCCGTAGACGTGCTCGTCGGTCGGGTCGATCAGGTCGAAGGCCGCGTCGGCGCGGACCTCGACGGACGCGCCCCCGACGAAGTTCCGGACCTCGCTCGTCTTCGTGGTCTCCCGCATGGCGGCGATACTGGCACGGAAAAAGCTGGTTCGGAAGACTTGTAACAACGGAAATCGTCGTGAAACACGGTGTTCACAACGGATTCCCTTGCTTTCTGGGTGATGGCGCTGCAATGCTGTCCGGCATGGCGGCAGCACCACGACGTCCGGGACCGATCGACGACACCTCGAAGCGGATCATCGAACAACTCCAGGCGGACGGGCGCCGTCCGTACGGCGAGATCGGCAAGGCGGTCGGTCTCAGCGAAGCGGCGGTCCGGCAGCGCGTCCAGAAGCTGACCGAGACCGGCGTCATGCAGATCGTCGCGGTGACGGACCCCCTGCAACTCGGGTTCCACCGCCAGGCGATGATCGGCATCCGGGTCAGCGGCGACACCCGAACCGTCGCCGACGAACTCGAACGGCTCCCGGCGGTCGACTACCTCGTCATGACCGCCGGGAGCTTCGACCTCATGGTCGAGGTCGTCTGCGAGGACGACGACGACCTGATCGAACTCCTGAACGGCACCATCCGGGCGATCCCGGGCGTCGCCGGCACCGAGACCTTCGTCTACCTGCAACTCCGCAAACAGCTCTACGACTGGGGAACGCGATGACCATCTCCGAACGACCCACCACCCGTCTCGGCTCGTACGACCCGTTCGCACCGGTGGACGACGCCGCGCTGCAGCAGAAGTCGCGCGACCACCTGTGGATGCACTTCGCCCGGCACGGTGCGAACCAGGCCGGTGCCGACGTGCCGATCATGGTGCGCGGCGAGGGGCACCACGTCTACGACAGCCACGGCAAGGAGTACATCGACGGGCTCTCCGGCCTGTTCGTCGTCGCCGCGGGCCACGGCCGGAAGCGCCTGGCCGAGATGGCCGCCAAGCAGGCCGAGACGCTGTCGTTCTTCCCGATCTGGTCGTACGCGCACCCCGCGGCGATCGAGCTCGCGGACCGGTTGGCCGACCACGCCCCCGGCGACCTCAACAAGGTGTTCTTCTCGACCGGTGGCGGCGAGGCCGTCGAGACCGCCTTCAAGCTCGCGAAGTACTACTGGAAGCTCCGCGGCAAGCCGATGAAGCACAAGGTGATCTCCCGCGCGGTCGCGTACCACGGCACCCCGCAGGGAGCACTCGCGATCACGGGCATCCCGGCGATGAAGCAGATGTTCGAGCCGCTCGCGCCGGGTGGCTTCCGCGTGCCGAACACGAACTACTACCGCGCCGCCGAGATGGGCTTCGCCGGCGAGAGCGAGGAGGAGTTCGGCTTCTGGGCGGCCGAGCGCATCCGCGAGATGATCGAGTTCGAGGGACCGGACACCGTCGCCGCGGTCTTCCTCGAACCGGTGCAGAACTCCGGCGGCTGCTTCACCCCGCCGCCCGGGTACTTCCAGCGGGTCCGCGAGATCTGCGACGAGTACGACGTGCTGCTGGTCTCCGACGAGGTGATCTGCGCGTTCGGTCGGATCGGCACGATGTTCGCGTGCGACACCTACGGCTTCGTCCCGGACATGATCACGTGCGCGAAGGCGATGACCTCGGGCTACTCCCCCATCGGCGCGACGATCATCAGCGACAAGCTCTTCGAGCCGTTCTCCACGGGCGACACGACCTTCTACCACGGGTACACGTTCGGCGGGCACCCGGTCTCCGCCGCCGTCGCGATGGAGAACCTCGACATCTTCGAGGAAGAGGGGCTGCTCCAGAACGTCCAGCAGAACGCCCCGCTCTTCAAGGCCGAGCTGGACACGCTGCGCGACCTGCCCATCGTCGGGGACGTCCGTGGTGACGGGTACTTCTACGGCATCGAGCTCGTGAAGGACAAGGCCACCAAGACGACCTTCGACGACGCCGAGTCGGAGCGCCTGCTCCGCGGGTTCCTGTCGAAGGCGCTGTTCGACGCCGGGCTGTACTGCCGTGCCGACGACCGCGGCGACCCCGTCGTGCAGCTCGCACCGCCGCTCACCATCGGGCAGCCGGAGTTCCGCGAGATGACCTCGATCCTGCGGAGCGTCCTGTCCGAGGCCTGGACGAAGATCTGACCGTGACCGGCTACCGGGGCGTCTCGTTCTGGCTCGACGCGCTCGTCACGAGTGGCCGCGACGACCTGACGCCCCGGCCGCCGCTCGACGGCGACACCACCGCGGACGTCTGCATCGTCGGCGGTGGACTGACGGGTCTCTGGACCGCGTGGTACCTGCACCAGGCCGACCCGCGCCTCCAGGTCGTCGTCGTGGAACGCGAGATCGCGGGCTTCGGCGCGTCCGGACGCAACGGCGGCTGGTGCTCCGCACTGTTCCCGCGGTCCGCCGAGGCGATCGCCCGCGAGCACGGCCGAGACGCGGCCCTCGCCCTGCGTCGGGCGATGCGCGACACCGTCGACGAGGTCGGGCGCGCAGCGTCCGAGGCCGGAGTCGACTGCGACTACGTCAAGGGCGGCACCGTCCTCTACGCGCGCTCCGCCGTGCAGGAACGCGCGGCCCGCGACGAGGTCGCCGCCTCGGCCGCGTGGGGCGACGACATGACGTACCGCGACGCACGCCCCGGCGATGCCGCCGGATCGGCCGGTGTCGCGTGGACGCCGGACTGCGCGCGGGTCCAGCCCGCAGCGCTGGTGCGCGGCCTGGCGGCGGCCCTGGAGGCGCGGGGCGTCCGGATCGCGGAGCACACGCCCGCCGTCTCGTGGGGTCCAGGGCACGTGGTCACGTCGCGCGGGACCGTCACGGCCGGTGCCGTGGTCATCGCGGTCGAGGGCTACGGCGCGCAGCTCGAGCAGACGAAGCGGCGCATCCTGCCGCTGTACTCGCTCATGATCGCGACCGCTCCCCTGCCGGCCGCGGTGTGGGACCGTGTCGGGCTCGAGCACGGGCAGACGTTCTCCGACTACCGGCACCTGCTCGTGTACGGGCAGCGCACGGCGGACGACCGACTGGCGTTCGGCGGGCGCGGAGCCCGCTACCACTGGGGGTCCGCGATCACCCCCGGCTACGACCGGGTACCACGCGTGTTCGAGCACCTTCGGCGGTCCCTGGTCGAGCTGTTCCCCGCCGTCGCCGACGCACCGGTCACGCACACGTGGGGCGGACCCCTCGGGGTGCCCCGTGACTGGTGCGCCTCGGTCACGTGGGACGGCCACGTCGGGACCGCCGGCGGCTACGTCGGCGACGGCCTGTCCACGACGAACCTCGCCGGACGGACGCTCGCCGACCTCGTGCGGGGTGTGTCCTCGCCGCTGACCGCGCTGCCGTGGGTGAACCACCGGTCGCCGGACTGGGAGCCGGAGCCGCTGCGGTTCCTCGGGGCGAACGCCGGGCTCGTGGCCACCGACCTGGCCGACCGCGAGGAAGCACTGACCGGGCGGCCGAGCCTCGCCGCCCGCCTGATGGCACCGCTGACCGGAGGACACTGATGGCTGCACGCGATGCCGACGTCGTCGTCGTGGGGGCCGGGGTCGCCGGGCTCGCCGCTGCTCGAGCGCTCGTGCAGGGCGGGCAGCGCGTCGTCGTGCTCGAGGCCCGCGACCGCATCGGTGGCCGCACCTGGACCGACGACGAGATCGGGGTGCCGGTCGACCTCGGCGCCTCGTGGATCCACGGCATCGAGGGCAACCCGCTCTGGTCCCTGGCGTCCGCGTTCGGGATCGAGACCGTCGAGTTCACCGTCGGCAGCTTCCAGTTCGACGGGCGGCCGATCGGCTGGCACGCCCCGTCCGGACGGCGGTTGACCGCGCCCGAGGCCGCGTCGTTCGTCGCGGACCTGCACACCGTCGACGGCGCCCTCGCCGCGGTGGTCGCCGACGCCCCGCCGCCGGCGACCTACGCGTCCGCCGTCGACACCGCGCTGCGGTCCCTGCAGTGGCAGGGCGACCGGGCCGCGCGGATCCGCGAGTACACGGCGCACCGCTCCGAGGACCTCTGCGGCGCCCCGGTCACCGTGCTCGACGCGCACGGGCTCGACGAGGAGCACGTCGCCGGCGACGAGGTGGTGTTCCCCGGCGGCTACGCCCAGTACGCGCACGCCCTGGCGGCCGGGCTCGACGTGCGCCTGTCCGCCGTCGTCGCCGCCGTGCGCTCGTCGTCCTCGGGCGTGGTCGTCGGGCTCGCCGACGGGACGACCGTGTCCGCTGCGGAGGTCGTCGTCACGGCACCCATCGGCGTGCTGCAGGCCGGCGCGATCACGTTCGAGCCACCACTCGAGCCCGCGGTGCTCGACGCGATGGGCCGACTCGGGATGGGCGTCTACGACAAGGTGTTCCTGCGGTTCCCCGAGCGGTTCTGGGGTGACGACTGGGTGGTGCGGCAGCAGGGTCCGGCCGGGGTCGACTGGCACTCCTGGTACGACATCTCCCGGGTGACCGGCGAACCGGTGCTCGCGGCGCTCGTGGGCGGTGCCGGCGCGCGGCGGATCGAGTCGCTGCCCGATGCCCTGGTCGTCGACGAGGCGGTCGAAGCGCTGCGCCGGATGTTCGGGCCCACGGTCCCGGAGCTGGAAGGCGTGCGGATCACCCGGTGGGCGGCGGACCCCTTCGCGCGCGGGTCGTACTCGTACCTGCACGTGGGGGCGTCACCGGACGACCACGACCTGCTCGGCACCCCGTCGGGGCGGGTGCAGCTCGCCGGTGAGGCCACGTGGGGCGAGGACCCCGCGACGGTGCACGGGGCGCTGCTCTCCGGGCTGCGGGCGGCGGGGCGGTTGCTCGGGCACGAGGTGTCGGCCGGGTCGTTGGCGGGGCCGCTGCCCGGCTGACGGGCGGGGCCGGAGTCGCCCGGATCCGGCCGGCACCCGCCGCCCGGTCGGGCGTGACGCTCCGTCAGTCGAAGGCGGGGGTGTCCGCCGAGCACCGCACCGCGTCGCCGGGCCGCGCCGACGTCTCGCTCGCGATCTCGCGCTTCCCGTCGAGCAGGATCCGGCACGTCGCCGTGGCACCGGCGCCCGGCGTCGCCCGCACCGACGCCCGCTGCTCGGCGAGGACGATCGCGTCGTGCTCCCAGCGCGACCCGTCGCCGTCCGAGGACCCGGTCTCCTGCGCGTCGAGCCGGTGCACCTCGGGTGCTTCGCCGCGCCGCTCGGCGCCCTCGACCCGCACGTCGGTGAGGGCGGCCCCGCTCGGCTGGTCGACGCGGGCCTCGTAGGTCACGGACCAGGCATCGCCCGTCTGCTGCTGGACGAAGCTGCACCCGGTCGCGAGCACCGCGACGGAACCGGCGACCACGGCGGCGGCGAGGAGACGGACGGTGGGACGGTTGCGTTCGGACATGCCACCAGCCTGCGCACCGACCGCCCGCGGATCGTCCCCCGGGCGACGCGACCCCGTGCGACGACGGATCGATCCCGGGTCCTCCGAGCGGTTGACATCGGCTCCGTGCGCCCACGCGATCAGTACCGTCGACCGCATGGGAACCGTGCTGCCAGGCGTGATCGCGTTCGTCGTCGGGGTCGTCCTCGCCGTCGGGGCGCTCGTGCCGTGGACGGCGTGGGAGTACCGCCGTCACGGGCAGCTCGGCTTCCGACGCTCGCTCGTCGCGTTCGGCACGCTCGTCTACGCCCTCGCGCTCGTCACCTACACGCTGCTGCCCCTGCCCGACGACGTCGCGACGATGTGCCGGAACGCGGCCTCGCCGCAGCTGACGCCGTTCGCGTTCCTCGGGGACGTCGCGAAGGAGGGCGGGATCTCCGGACCCCGGTCACTGCTGTCCAACCCGGCGTCGGCGCAGGTCCTGTTCAACGTGCTGCTCTTCGTGCCCCTCGGTGCACTCGCCCGGCACGCGGTCGCCCGGAGGCGCGTGTTCGCCGGCCTGCTCGTCGGGCTCGGCGCCGGGTTCGTGGTGTCCCTGCTCATCGAGACGACGCAGCTCACCGGCGACTGGTTCCTCTACCCGTGCTCGTACCGCCTCTTCGACGTCGACGACCTGCTCGCGAACACGACCGGCGCCGTGGTCGGCACGTTCCTCGCCCCGCTCGTGGGGCTGCTCGCGGGGTCCGGGCGGACCACCGACGCGGACGCCCCGCGCCCGGTCACCGCGGCACGACGGTTCTCCGGCATGCTCGCCGACGTGCTGGCGATCTGGCTCCTGTCCGGCACGCTGAGCGTCGGGACCGCCCTGGTGTGGGCGATCGCTGGGCGGGACGACCAGGACCCGGTGCTCGGCACGCTCATCACCGCCGGTGCACTGGTCGCCCCGTTCGCACAGCTCGTGGTCGTGCTCGCGACGGGCCGGACCCTCGGTGAGCACGTCGTCCGGCTCCGTCCGGTGCCGACACCGGGGACCGGGAGGCGCGTGGTGCGCTGGGCGCTCGGCTCCGGCGGGTGGGCGGCACTGCTCGCCCTGGACGTCCCGTTCTCCGCGTTCCTCGCGTTCGTGCTCGCGGTGACGTCGGTCATCGCGGTGTGGGCGACCCGCGGGCGGCGCGGGTTCGCGCTCGCGGTGATCCGGGCGGAGGTCGAGGACGATCGGGTGCCGGCGCGCGTCGGCTGAGCGGGTCCCGAAGGGTGTCGTACTGACCGGACGCTCACGGGCCGCACGGGCCCGGAACGGTGTTCGAGTGCCACACTCGGAGCCGTGACGACGACGCGGACCACACCCCGGCACGAGCACCGCGGGCCGGTCGCCGTCGCCGTGCTGGTGAACCTCGTGCTGAGCCTGTTCCTGCCCGACGAGGTCCTGTTCTTCCCGTCCTGGGTGGTCCCGCTCCTCGGGGTGCTGCTCCTCACCCCGCTCATCGTGTTCAACCCCCGGCGGCTGACCCGTGAGACCACCTGGTCGCGGTGGCTGTCCACGGGCCTCGCGGTCCTGCTGACGGTCGCGAACCAGCTGACCGTCGTCCGCACGATCGACGAGCTGCTGCACGGGCACCCCGACGGCGGCGCGGTGCTCCTGACCGCCCTGCAGGTCTGGGTGAGCAGCATCATCGCGTTCGGGCTCGTGTACTGGGAGCTCGACCGGGGCGGCCCCGTCGCCCGACGACAGCCGGGGCTGTGGGTGACCGACCGCGCCGACTTCCAGTTCCCGCAGGAGACCGACCCGAAGACGGCGGCCTGGCGGCCGGTGTACCTCGACTACCTCTACGTCGCGCTGACGAACATGATGGCGTTCAGCCCGACCGACACGATGCCGATGACCATCCGGGCGAAGATGATCATGGCCTACCAGTCGATCGGCGGGTTCATCCTGCTGGCGCTCGTGATCTCGCGCGCGGTGAACATCATCAGCTGACCGAACTCTCGACGAGCGACTCCGACACGTCCCAGAGCCGAGCGGCGTCCTCGTCACGGAGCAACGGTGCCCACGGCTTCCGACGGCCGGCCGGTCCGCCGAGCTGCCCGGGTCCGGTCGGACCGACGAAGCCGCCGTCGAGGTCCGCGTCGGTCGCCGCGAGCAGGGCCGGCTCCGCCGCCGAGGCCGGGGTCCCGACGAGGAGCCCGCGCGCCGACAGCCAGCGGATCAGCCGGACGGCCACGGTGTCGCCCGAGCGTCCGATCTCCGGTCGTGCGGCGAGCAGGCTCGTGGGTGCGACGCCGGGGTGGCTGACCGCACTCGTGATCCCCCACCCACCGGCCCGGCTCCTCCGACCGAGCTCGAGGGCGAAGAGCGCGCACGCGAGCTTCGACTGCCCGTACGCCCGCGCGACGTCGTAGTCCCGCTCGGACTGCAGGTCGTCCCACCGGATCGAGGCACGCTGCGCCGCCACGCTCGACTGCATCACGACCCGACCGTTCGCGGCACGGAGCAGGGGGAGCAGGGCGCCGACGAGTGCGACGTGCCCGAGGTGGTTCGTGCCGAACTGCAGCTCGAAGCCGTCCCGCGTCGTCTGCCGCTCCGGCGGGTTCATCACGCCGGCGTTCCCCACGAACACGTCGATCGGCGTGCCCTCGGACCGCAGCCGCTCCCCGAGCGTCGACACGGACTCCAGCGAGGACAGGTCCAGGTCCTCGAGCAGCACGGAGGCACCCGGGTGCTGCGCGGTGATCCGGGCGACCGCAGCCGCTCCCTTGTCGCGGTTGCGCACCGGCACGACCACCTCCGCCCCGGCGCCGGCGAAGCGCGCGGCGATCTCCAGTCCGATGCCGTCGCTCGCTCCGGTCACCAGGACCCGGCGTCCGCCGAGGTCCGGGAGGGTGAGTCGTTCGTTCCGTGCCATGGTCTGCCTCTTCCGTCGTGGTGAGCACCTGATTGGGCACCCGAGACGATCGTCGCTGCGTCGTGCACGCGCAACCACGGCCTGACGATCCGTGGCTGCGGTCGACGCCCCGGGAGAGGATGGGCGCATGATCGACCGAGCGTCCCTCGCGGACTTCCTCCGCAGCCGTCGGACGGCCCTGCAGCCCGAGGACGTCGGCCTGCCCCGGGGCCAGCGCCGTCGCACGAGCGGGCTGCGGCGCGAGGAGGCGGCGCTGCTGAGCAACATGTCCGTCGACTACTACGCGCGGCTGGAACGGGAGCGCGGACCGCAGCCGTCCGACCAGATGCTCGCGTCGATCGCGCAGGGTCTGCGCCTCACGATCGCGGAGCGCGACCACCTCTTCCGCCTCGCCGGACACGAGCCCCCGACCGCGGCGTCCGGCGGCGACCACGTCAGCCCCGGCATGATGCGCATCTTCGACCGGCTCGCCGACAGCCCGGCCGAGATCGTCACCGAGCTGGGCGAGACGCTGCAGCAGACGCCCCTCGCCGCCGAACTCACCGGTGACGCCAGCGGCCGACGGGGCGACGACCGGAGCATCGGGTACCGGTGGTTCGCCGACCCGGCGTCCCGGGACGTCCACCCGGTCGAGGACCACCCCTTCCTGTCCCGGATGTACGCCTCGGGTCTCCGCACCGTCATCGCTCGTCGCGGACCCGACTCCCGGGCCGCACACCTGGCCGAACGGCTCCTCGCGACGAGCGAGGAGTTCCGCGAGGTCTGGGCGCGCCACGAGGTCGGCATCCGTCCGCGTGACGTGAAGACCTACCGCCACCCCGAGGTCGGGCTGCTCACCCTGCAGTGCCAGGTGCTGCAGGACCCCGACAGCTCGCAGAACCTGCTCGTGTACACCGCCGAACCCGGCAGCGAGACCGCCGAGCGACTCCGGCTGCTCGCCGTGGTCGGCTCGGCGGTCGGTCGCGCCTGACCTCGCAGGTCGTCAGGCGCCGTGTGCTTCCTCGGCCACGGGCTGCCACTCGCGCCAGGTCGCCAACCGCGACTCGTAGTCACGCTCCGCGATGCCGAGCGGCGCCTTCCCGAAGAACACCCGCAGCGGCGGCTCGTCCGCGTCGACGACCTTCAGGATCGCCGACCGGGTCGCCTCCGGCTTGCCCGGGTCGGCAGCGGACGGGCGCTTGGACGCGGCCTCGCGCACGTCGGCGTACGCGGCGATCTCCTCGCTGTGCTTCGAGGACGGACCGGACCAGTCCGTCGAGAAGCCGCCGGGCTCGACGAGGGTGACGTGGATGCCGAAGCCCGCGACCTCCTGGGACAGCGACTGCGAGATCCCCTCGAGCGCCCACTTCGACGCGTGGTACGCCCCGACCGTCGGGAACGCACTGATCCCGCCGATGCTCGACACCTGGACGATGTGTCCGGACCCCTGCTCGCGCATGATCGGCAGCGCCGCCTGGGTGACCCAGAGCGCACCGAACAGGTTCGTCTCGAGCTGCGCGCGCACCTCGTCCTCGGTGAGCTCCTCGACCATGCCGAAGTGGCCGTAGCCGGCGTTGTTGACGACGACGTCGAGGGAGCCGAAGTGCTCGGCGGCACGCTGGACCGCGGCGATGTCGGCCGCACGGTCGGTGACGTCGAGCTGCAGCGCGAGGAACGTGTCCGGGTACTGGTCGACGAGGTCGTGCACGTCGTCGGGTTTGCGGGCGGTCCCGGCGACGGAGTCCCCGCGCTCGAGTGCCGCTTCCGTCCACTCGCGGCCGAAGCCCTTGGACGCGCCGGTGATGAACCAGGTCTTGCTCATGTGTCCTCCTGTTGTCTGACCGGATCAGCCAACGCCCGGGGCACGGGTGTCACCTCGACGCCCGGGGGACGCGCGCGCCGACCGGACAGTCACGACCGGGTCCAGCTCCGCGTCGCGTACCAGGCGATCACGCCGAGGAACGGTGCGACGAACACCGCGATCATCCACCCGACCTTGCCCTCGTCGGACAGGTACGGGTCACGGAGGATCGACCGGACCGCAGCCACCCACAGGCACACCAGTGCGACGAGCAGGGCGACGAGCGAGAGGGAGGCTCCGGTCCCCATCAGGTTGTCGAGCATGCCGTGATGCTCCCAGGACGGCGACGGCGCGGACAGCCCCTCTTGACGTGACACACCCGCCGAACGACCGTCAGGGTCGGGGCGCCGCGAACTCCAGGTTGACGTCGTCCGGGTCCTGCACGGACAGGATCACGAGCCCGAACGGCGGCAGGTCGGTCACCTCGCCGTGCTCGATCCCCGCCGCGTCGAGCCGGCCCACCGCGGCGTGCAGCTCGTCGACCGATGCCACTCGGAACGACACGTGGTCGAGGCCGACGCGGTCCGGGTCGAACCGGTCCCCCGCCGGCGCGACCGGCCGCAGGCCCAGCGTCTGCCCGCCGAACGTGAAGGAGCACCCGCCGTAGGTCCGCCACGGGTCGTCGTGGATCGTCGGGTCGTCGATCTGGTCGCTGAAGTCGCTCCCCGGTGGCATCCCGAACAACTGCTCGTAGAACGCCTTGCTGCGTCGGATGTCGGTGACCGTCAACCGGACGTGCGAGAAGCCGAGCGGCGTGACGATGGGTTCGCTCATGCGTCCACACAACACCTCGAGGGGGTTGCGCTCGTTGATCGTGCGATCAACAATGGCGTCATGGACGTCATCACCGGCACACCGCAGCCGTCTCCCCTGCACGAGGACACCGGCCGCCCCCGACGCCGGGTGCGCGTCGGCCTCGTGCAGTCCCGGTGGCTCGAGGATCCCGCTGCCCACCGTGCCCAGCTCGCGGACGGCATCGCGACGGCAGCGGCGAACGGCGCCACCGCGGTGTTCCTCCCCGAACTGACGCTCTCGCGCTACCCGGGCGACACCCCCGCGACCGGTACACCGAAGGAATCGGCCGAGTCGCTCGAGGACGGCCCGACGGTCGCCTTCGCCCGCGCCCAGGCGGCGGAGCACGGGGTGTTCGTGCACGCCTCGCTGTACGAGCGCCCGGCCGCCGACGACCGGCCCGAGGACCCGCGCGGCTACAACACGGCCGTCCTCGTCGCCCCGGACGGCACGCTGGTCGGACGGACGCGCAAGACGCACATCCCGATCAGCGCCGGCTACTACGAGGACACCTACTTCCGCCCGGGCACCGACGCCGACGCCTTCCCGGTGTACGAGCCGGCCGGACTCGGCGCCCGTGTGGGCCTGCCGACCTGCTGGGACGAATGGTTCCCCGAGGTCGCGCGGTCGTACGGTCTCGCCGGCAGCGAGGTCCTCGCGTACCCGACGGCGATCGGGTCCGAGCCGTCGTTCCCCGCGTTCGACACCGCGCCGATCTGGCGGCAGGTCATCGTGGCGAACGGCATCACCTCGGGGCAGTTCATGGTGGTCCCGAACCGCTGGGGCGACGAGGGCGACATCACCTTCTACGGCTCCTCGTTCATCTCCGACCCGTTCGGCCGCGTCCTCGTCGAGGCACCGCGGGACGCGAGTGTCGTGCTCGTCGCGGACCTCGACCTCGACGCCCGCACGGAGTGGCTCCGGCTCTTCCCCTTCTACGTCACGCGCCGCCCGGACCTGTACGGCACGCTCGTCGCCCCCGTCGACGAGGAACGCCACGCGTACGGCGCACGCGACGCGATCGACGCGGCCATCGCCGTGGCGGCGACCCCCACCGGACGCGAGGTGCGCGCATGACGTGGGCCATGCCTCCCGAGACCGCCCCGCAGGAACGCACCTGGATGGCGTTCCCGCGGCCCGGGCTGACGCTCGGCGACGACCCGGCGAGCGCCGAGGCGGCGCGTACCGTCTGGGCGGCGACCGCGAACGCGATCAGCGAGTACCAGGCCGTCACCGTGGTCGTCGACCCGGTCGCGCGCGACGACGCCCGACGCCTCCTGTCCGGCGCCGTGGACGTGCTCGAGGCGCCCCTCGACGACTTCTGGATGCGCGACATCGGTCCGACGTTCGTGGTCGACGACGTGACCGGGGCCCGTGGCGCGGTGGACTGGGTCTTCAACGGCTGGGGTGCGAACCCGTGGTCGACGTGGACGCGCGACGCCGAGGTCGCCGCCACCGTCGCCGCGGCCGCCGGTGTGGAACGGATCCCGTCGCTGCTCGTGAACGAGGGCGGGGCGATCCACGTCGACGGGACCGGGCGCGTCCTCGTCACCGAGACTGTCCAGCTCGATCCCCGCCGGAACCCCTACGCCGACCGCGCGCGGGTGGAGCAGGAGCTGGCACGGACGATCGGCGCGACCGACGTGGTCTGGCTGCCCCGTGGCCTCACCCGCGACTACGACGGCTTCGGTACCCGGGGGCACGTCGACATGGTGGCGACATTCGCCGGCGCCGCGATGGACACCGTCCTGCTGCACGCCCAGCCGGACCCCGGCCACCCGGACCACCTCGTGATGCCGATCGTCCGACGGGCGATCGAGAAGGCGACGGACGCCACCATCGTCGAGCTGCCCGCACCCGCGACGCTCGCCGACGCCGACGGACCCGTCGACTGGAACTACGTGAACCACGTCGTGGTGAACGGCGCGGTGATCGCGTGCGGGTTCGGGGAGCCGGCGGCGGACGAGCGGGCGCGGGGGATCCTCGCGGACGTGTACCCGGGGCGGGGAGGTGCGGACGATCGATGCGCGCGAGGTGTTCGCGCGGGGCGGTGGGCTGCACTGCATCACGCAGCAGGAGCCCGCGGCTCAGTAGACGTCAGGCCGCCGGCGCCCCGAGCCCCACCCGCGGCTGCAACCAGTCGAGCCCCGCGGCGAGCGCCGCCCGCGCCGTCACCCAGCTGTGCCGCCCACCCGGCACGACCCACGTGGCGACGTGCATCCCCGCTGCCCGCGCCCGCTCGGCCATCACGGGCATCACGGGCCCGTAGGTGGTGTCGAGGGCCCCGGCCGCGAAGAACGCGTTCGAGTCCCGGAACGGCGCACCGGCGCGCAGCAGTGCCGCCGGCTGCGCAGCCGCCCACGCCGCCCGGTTCCCGGCGAACCCCTCGTCGACGGTCTTCGTCTCGCTGCCGAGCGTGGGACCGTCCTCGCCGGAGACGTCGATGAGGTTGCCGAACCGCGAGGTGTCCCCCGCCCCGAGCTGGATCGCGCACGTCCCACCCTGCGAGAACCCGCCGATGGTCCACGCGGAGGCCGCGGTCTGCACCCGCAGATGGCTCGTCACCCACGCCGGGACGTCCTCGGTGAGGTAGGTCCGGCTGTTGCCGAGCGCCCCGTCGACGCACATCGGGTTCGCCGACCGCGGGCCGAGCTGGTCGGGGACGACCACGATCGGTGCGAGGCCGCGGTCGACGGTCGCGAGTGCGTCCATCGTCTGCTCGATCGACCCGCCGGTCTGCACGTCCTCGGGACCGGCCCCGCGGGACTGGCCGGACAGGAGCACGTCGACGGGCAGCGCCGGTGGGTCGGCGGTGAGCGCGGCCGGGGGCAGGTACAGCAGGGCCTGGCGTGCGACGAAGTGCGATCGCGTGGCCGGGATGGTCACCCGGAGCAGCCGCCCCTGCGTCGGCAGGTCGGCCGGTGCGGTCCACGTCCTCGCCAGGTCGACGCTCGCCGGCGCGGGAGTGGACCCGGGCGCCTCGGCAGCGGGGATCCCGCCGGCCGCGGTCGCGATCGGGGCGTGCGCAGAGGGGCGGACGCTCGGCACGGTCGTCGCGCGGGCCGTGGAGGCGCGGCTCGGCTCCGCAGCGACGGCCCGCCCGGCAGCGGCGGAGCCCGTCCCACCCGCACCGGTCGCGTGGGCGACGCCCCACCCACCGGCCGCGCCGAGCGCGAGGCCGACCACCAGCCCCGCGGCGATCAACCCTCGTGTCCGTGTCATCGGTCGTCCTCGTCCGTCGGCGTCCGGCCCGGTGCCGGTCGTGCCGAGCCGATCGTAGGGAGCCGTGCCGGGAGTGCGCCCGCGGTTCCGGCCCCGTGGCTGAGCATCTTCCCGGCCGGTCCCAGGCTCCGATCGGCAAGCGACACCGCGTACATCCCTGCGTCGCATCGTGTACTCCGTGGCGGGTCCGACGCTGCCCGCGGCGTCGGTATCGTCAGCGGATCGGTCCACCCGATCAGGTCCGCGCACCGCCGCGCGGACCCCGGCCCCCGCAGCTCCGGCTGCGAGCAGGAGGAACTCCCCATGGCGTCACCGACCATCGTCACCGCCCCGCCCGGCACCGCGCGCGGTGGGTCCCTGAAGCGGAGTCTCGGGCTGTGGGCGATCGTCGGACTCGGCCTCGGGTACATGACGCCGACCGTGGTGTTCGACACCTTCGGCATCGTCTCCGGCGAGACGAACGGCGCCGTGCCGAGTGCGTACCTCATCGCGCTCGTGATCATGCTCCTGACGGCGATCAGCTACGGGAAGATGGTCCGCGTCTACCCGGCCGCGGGTTCGGCCTACACGTACGTGCGGGAGTCGATCCACCCGAACGCCGGCTTCATGGTCGGCTGGGCGTCCCTGCTCGACTACCTGCTGCTCCCGATGGTGAACGCGCTCATCATCCGTCTGTACCTCGAGCAGGTCTTCCCGGCACTGCCCGCGTGGGTGACGGTGGTCGTCTACACGCTGTTCGTCACGACGGTGATCTGCCTGTCGATGCGCGGGACGTCGAACCTCAACATGGTCCTGCTCATCGGGGCGATCCTCGCGATGATCGCGTTCGTCGTCTTCGCCGTGATCGAACTCGTCGAGGGTGCCGGTGCCGGCACGGTGGTCAGCGCCGAGCCCTTCGTGCACGACGGCGTGACGATGTCGGCGCTCCTCACCGGGGCGACCGTCGTGTGCTTCTCGTTCATCGGGTTCGACGCGGTGACGATGTACACGGAGGAGGCGAAGAGCATCCGCATCATGCCGAAGGCGATCCTGCTGACCGTCCTCATCGGCGGGCTCATCTTCCTCGTCTCGGCGTACTTCGCCCAGCTCCGCTTCCCGACCAACGCCCCGTTCGGCGAGTTCACCGACGACCCGCTGCCCCAGATCGGGCTGCTCGTCGGCGGCAAGGTGTTCCAGGCGATCCTCGTCGCCGCCGGGTTCGTCGCCGCACTCGCCTCGGGCCTGGCCTCGCACGCCAGCGTCGCCCGCATGCTGCTCGTGATGGGCCGCAACAACGTCCTGCCGAAGAAGGTCTTCGGGTACGTGAGCCCGAGGACCCGCACACCCATCCCGAACGTCGTCATCGTCGGGGCGGTCACGCTCCTCGCGATGACGTTCTCGCTCGACACCATCTCGGCGTACATCAACTTCGGCGCCCTCATCGCGTTCACGTTCGTCAACCTGACGGTCATCGTGCACTTCGCCTGGCGCGAGGGCCGCCGGCACACCGCCCGCGACCGGTTCACCTTCATCGTCCTCCCCGGGGTCGCGATGCTGCTGACCGGTGTTCTCTGGTCTCAGCTGCACGCCGA
Organism: Curtobacterium sp. SORGH_AS_0776; assembly: GCF_031453355.1. Lineage (NCBI taxonomy): Bacteria > Bacillati > Actinomycetota > Actinomycetes > Micrococcales > Microbacteriaceae > Curtobacterium > Curtobacterium sp. SORGH_AS_0776. Next base: position 751,200 of record NZ_JAVIYU010000001.1, on the reverse strand, counting down.
CGCCCTCATCGCCGGCGGCGTCTGGGCCGCGATCGGCTTCGTGTACCTGCTGGTGATCACGAAGGGGTTCCGGATCCAGCCGAAGGGCTTCGACGAGAACCAGCCCGTCACCGGCGTCAACAAGCAGCTGACCGACCAGGTCTGAACCACACAGGAGACACGATGAACGACACGGGTACCGTCTACGCGGTCACCGACCCGGCCACAGGCCAGACCCTCGCCACGTTCCCGACGATCACCGACGAGGAGCTCCGCGCGGCGATCGACACCGCCGACCGCACGCACGCCCAGTGGTCGCGCACGAGTACCGTCGCCGACCGCGCCGCGCTGCTGCACCGCGTCGCCGAGCTGTACCGGGAGCGTCGGGACGACCTCGCCGCCACGATCGTCCGCGAGATGGCGAAGCCGATCGACCAGGCCGTGGGCGAGGTCGACTTCTGCGCCGACATCTACGACTACTACGCCGACCACGCCGAGGAGTTCCTCGCCGACCAGCCGATCACCCTGGCGGACGGCAGCGAGGGCAGTGCGTTCATCCGGAAGTCCTCGATCGGCGTCCTGCTCGGCATCATGCCGTGGAACTTCCCCGCGTACCAGATCGCCCGGTTCGCCGGTCCGAACCTCGTCATCGGCAACACCGTCCTGCTCAAGCACGCCCCGCAGTGCCCGGAGTCCGCACTCGCGATCGAGCAGGTCTTCCACGACGCGGGCTTCCCCGAGGGCGCGTACACGAACGTCTTCGCCACGAACGACCAGGCGGCCGACGTCATCGCCGACCCGCGCGTCCAGGGCGTCTCCCTCACCGGCTCCGCACGCGCCGGTGCCGCCGTCGCCGAGATCGCCGGCCGCAACCTCACCAAGGTCGTCCTCGAGCTCGGCGGCTCGGACCCGTTCATCCTGCTGTCGACCGACGACCTCGACGCCGTGGTCGAATCAGCCGTCGCCACCCGCCTCGAGGGCAACGGCCAGGTCTGCAACGCCGCGAAGCGCTTCCTCGTCGCCGACCACCTGTACGACGACTTCCTGGCGAAGTTCACCGACGCGATGGCCGCGGTCTCGCCCACCGACCCGACCACGCCCGGTGCCGAGCTCGGTCCGCTGTCCTCCCCCGCCGCTGCCGACCGGTTGCAGGAGCAGCTCGCAGCGGCCACCGCCCAGGGCGCCACCGTCGTCACCGGCGGCCAGCGTCAGGGGAACGCCTTCACCCCGACGGTCCTGACCGGCGTCACGCCCGACAACGACGCGTACCGCGAGGAGTTCTTCGGCCCCGTCGCCGCCGTCTACCGGGTCGAGGACGAGGACGCCGCGATCACGATCGCGAACGACACCCCGTACGGCCTCGGCTCGTACCTCTTCACGACCGACGCCGAGCAGGCACTGCGGGTCGCCGATCGCATCGAGGCCGGGATGGTCTACGTGAACATCGTCGGCGCGGACAGCCCGGAGCTCCCCTTCGGCGGCGTCAAGGCGAGCGGCTTCGGCCGCGAGCTCGGCCCGCTCGGGGCCGACGAGTTCGTCAACAAGAAGCTGATCCGCATCGGCGGCTGACACCCTGGACCCGGCCCACGGACGGACGGGAGGCGCGGTGCCGCCGGCACCGCGCCTCCCGTCCGTTATATAAGCGGGTGTATAGTCGTGGTCTGCACCCACGGAAGGAGCGGACACGATGACCGTCACGACGATCGACCTCGACCAGGCGGTGCTCGACACCGCCAAGGAGCTCACGGGCGCACGCACGAACCGCGACGTCGTGAACCGCGCGCTGCAGACGCTCATCGCGGTGCGGCGCCAGCCCGACGCCGTCGAGCGGATCGTGGGCCGGACGTTCACCGACGAACAGACGGGTGCCCCCGTCGAGCACTACTCCGCACCGGGAGTGCCCTCGGACGAGGCGTGAGCGCGTACATCGTCGACAACTCGGTGTGGTGGAAAGCCGGGCGTCATCCCGCCATCGCGACACGACTCCGTGCGGTGTCGACGCAGGACCTCATCCTCACGTGCCCGCCGCAGGTGCTCGAGTACTGCTTCTCCGCACGCGATGCGGCTGAGCATGCGGAGTTCCGACGCGACATGGAGGTGTTCTTCCCCGCCGAGGAGCACCCGAGCGCAGCCGACGTCCTCACGCTGCAGAGCGCACTGTGGAACGGCGGGTACGTCCGTGGCGCCGGAGCGGTCGACTCGCTGATCGCCGCGTACGCGATCGCGAACGAGGCGATCGTGCTCACGGCTGACCGCGACTACGACCACATCGCTGCCGTCGTGCCGGACTTCCGGCACGAGTACCTGCCGGAGCGGTGAGCGGGCGCGACCGCACTGCTCCCGCATGACGGGAGGCGCGGTGCCAGCCGGCACCGCGCCTCCCATCCGTCAGATGGTCGCCCGAGCGATCAGACCAGCGCCGTGAACGACGCGTCGCGCACCAGCACGGTCGACGCGTCGTCGCCGACGGCCTGGTCCGGGTCGCTCGACAGCCCGAGGGACCAGCGCCCGCCACCCGGCTTCTCCGGCAGGGTGAACTCGACGGTGGTCTCCGACGCGTTGAGCAGCACCGCCACGGTGTCGTCGCCCTGCTGCAGGACGAGCATGACCGCCCGGTTGCCGCCGTCCGCCCAGTCGGCGTCGTCGAATCCCTTCGCGTCGGCACGGAGCACGTCGACCGTGGACTCCGAGTCGCCGGGAGCCGTGCGGTACCACTCGGGACGCAGTGACACGTGCTCCCGACGGAAGGCGATCGCCTCGGTCGTGAAGGCCAGCAGGTCCCGGTCGGCCGCGGCCCAGTCGAACCACGAGATCTCGTCGTCCTGGCAGTAGGCGTTGTTGTTGCCGCCCTGCGACCGGGCGATCTCGTCGCCGCCGAGGATCATCGGGACGCCCGCCGAGAGCAGCAGCGTGCCGAGGAAGTTCCGGCGCTGCCGGTTGCGGTAGTCGTTCACCACGCCGTCGTCGGTCGGGCCCTCGACACCGCCGTTGAACGAGGTGTTGTCGCTCTCGCCGTCGTTGTTGTCCTCGCCGTTCGCCTCGTTGTGCTTCTCGGCGTACATCGTCAGGTCCGCCAGGGTGAAACCGTCGTGGGCGGTGACGAAGTCGACCGAGCACAGCGGGGAGCGCCGAGAGCCCTCGTAGACGTCCGGGCTGCCGAGCACGCGCTGCACGGCGTCACCGAGGGTGCCCGCGTCGCCGCGCCAGAACGCGCGCAGGTCGTCGCGGTACTTGCCGTTCCACTCCGACCAGTCCGCCGGGAAGCCGCCGACCTGGTAGCCGGCGGTGTCCCACGGCTCGGCGATCATCTTCACCTCGCGGAGCACCGGGTCCTGGTGGATGATGTCGAGGAACGCCGAGTGCTTCTCCGCCTCGCCGCCCTGACGGGTCAGCGTCGTCGCGAGGTCGAAGCGGAAGCCGTCGACGTGCATCTCCTCGACCCAGTACCGGAGCGAGTCCATGACGAGGCCGAGCGCCGCGGGGTGCGACACGTTGAGGCTGTTGCCCGTGCCGGTCGTGTCGAAGTAGTTCGCCTCGTCGCCCTCGACCAGTCGGTAGTACGACTCGTTGTCGATGCCCTTGAACGAGAGCGTCGGGCCCATGTGGTTGCCCTCGGCCGTGTGGTTGTAGACGACGTCCATGATGACCTCGAGGCCGGCGGCGTGCAGGGCCTGCACCATCGCCTTGAACTCGGCGACCTGCTGGCCGGCGGTGCCGGACGACGAGTACTCGTCGTGCGGGGCGAAGAACCCGATGCTGTTGTAGCCCCAGTAGTTGCGGAGGCCCTTGTCGGCGAGGGTCGAGTCCTGCACGAACTGGTGCGTCGGCAGCAGCTCGACGGCGGTCACCCCGAGGTCGGTGAGGTGCTTGATCGCCGCCGGGTGCGCGAGTCCGGCGTAGGTCCCGCGGATCTCCTCGGGCACGTCCGGGTGCTGCTTCGTGAAGCCCTTGACGTGGACCTCGTACACGACCGTGTCGGCGAGGGCCGTGCGGGGCCGCGCGTCGTCGCCCCAGTCGAAGTCGCGGTCGGCGACGACGGACTTCGGCATCGCAGCGGCCGAGTCGGTCTCGTCGATCTGGTCCGGGTGCTGCATGTCGTGGCCGAACAGCGCCTGGCCCCACTCGTACGTGCCGTCGACGGCGGTGGCGTACGGGTCGAGCAGCAGCTTCGCCGGGTTGTGACGGAGGCCCTTCGCCGGGTCCCATGCGCCGTGGACGCGGAAGCCGTAGCGGGTCCCCACGGTCACGTCCGGGACGACGTCGTGGAAGGTGTAGCCGGTGCGGTTCGTGAGCTCGGTGCGGTGTTCGGTGCCGTCCTCGTCGAACCGGCAGAACTCGACGCGCTCGGCGGTGCTGGAGAAGAGAGCGACGTTCGCGCCGCCGTCGACGAGTGTCACGCCGAGCGGGGTGCGGGAAGAAGTGGTCATGTCGTCGTTCTACCGGTCGGCGACTGTGTCCCCGGCTCGCCGACGTACCCCTTCCGGTTACCGGGGGCTCGACCCGAACTCGACGCCGACCTGGACGCCGGACACGAGGTCGACCAGCATCACCACCACGGGGGCGAGGCTCAGCGCAGCGCCGAGCACCAGTACGACCCGGTCGGGCCGGCGACGGAACCACGGCGTCCCGAGCAGCGCGAGGAACACGAGCCCGAGGCCGGGGAACAGACCGTTGCTCGCGAGTTGCACGATGGCCACGAGCGCGAGCAGCAGGGCGTGCTGGCCCGTCAGCCGGGTCGGCGCAGCAGGGCCGCTCCGGAGCGGGGTCGCGTTCGGGTCCACATCGCGATCGTAGTGCGAGCGGCACCGTCCACGCGTGGTGCGCAGCGCAACTCCGGTCCTAGGATCACCACGTGACCACCGGTGTCCCGCGCTCCCGCCCCGTCCTCGTGACCGCTGCCGTCGTGCTGTGGCTCGTGCTGTTCGCGTGCGACCTGGTCACACGGCTCGTGGACCTGCCCGGAACGGTGTCGTCCGGTGGCCCCTGGGGCCTCGTGCCGGTCGCCATCGGCCTGGCGATCCTCGGCTGGTTCGTGTTCGGTGCACTGCGCGTCGGCCGCGGCTCCGGACGCGCACGGTTCTGGATGGCGGTGCTCGGTGTGGTCGGAGCCATCAGCGCCCTCCTGCCGCCGTACGGACTCACCACCGCGAACGGCGTACTGGGTGCCGTCGCCGCGTTCTTGCCGTACCTGCCCGCTGCCCGCGGGTACTTCCCGCCACGCCAGCGCCCTGCTGCCCGGGTCGCGCAGCCGCGGGTGGTCGGTTGGGACCCGGACACCGGTGAACCCATCCGCGCCGCAGACTGACGAGGGCGCGGACCAGACGCTGTCCTGCTCCGGGTCCTTCGTGGCGACTGGACGAGGCGCAGGAGGACTGGAGGCGCGGTGCGAGCTGACACCGCGCCTCCCGTCCGTCAGCGGGTCGCGTCAGACCGCGATCCGGCCACCGTCCACCGGCAGGACCGCGCCGTGCACGAAGGAGGCCGCGTCGGTGGCGAGGAAGACGATCGCCTCGGCGATCTCCCCGGCCGTGCCCGGCCGTCCGGCCGGACCGGCAGCGGCGAGCTGGTCGAGGCTCTCGCCCATCGCCGCCGTGCCCTCGGTGCGGGTCGGACCGGGGCTCACGGCGTTGACGCGGACGCCGGCGGGGCCGAACTCAGCCGCCCACGACTTCGTCAGCAGGACGAGCGCCGCCTTCGTCGAGCCGTACAGCCCCATGCCGGCCGCACCGAACTCGGCGACCATCGTCGTGACGTTCACGATGGCGCCCGTGCCGCGCTCTGCCATGCCCGGAGCGAGCGCAGCGACCAGGAAGTACGGCGCCTTCACGTTGACGTCGTAGACCTCGTCGAAACCTTCCGAGGTGGTGTCAGCCGTCGCGCCGAAGGGGAAGATCCCGGCGCTGTTGACGAGCACGTCGACCCGGCCGTCCCCGATCGCGAGCGCCGCCTCGGCGAGCTCCTTCGCGCTGGCGGCGTCACGCAGGTCCGCCCGGACGAAGTCGGCCGTGCCACCGGCCGCACGGATCCCCCCTACGACCTCGTCACCTCGCTCGGCGTTCCGGCCGGAGACGACGACGTGCATCCCCTCCGCGGCGAGGCGTTCGGCGGTGGCGCGGCCGATGCCGCTGGTGGACCCGGTGACGAGGGCGGTGGTGGTCATGGTCGATGTCCTAACTGAACAGATCGGTTTGGTTGAATCGCTGGTAACTGTACAGATCAGTGCAGTAAAGTCAAAACATGTCCGACACGTCGACTTCCCGAACCCGCCGCCGACCCGCGTACGAGCGCGCGGTCGCCACGGCCGACCGGCTCTTCTACGAGCAGGGGATCCACGCGGTCGGGGTGGACCAGGTCGCTGCCGAGGCGGACATCTCGAAGGCGAGCCTCTACACGCACTTCCGGACGAAGGACGACCTCGTGCTCGGCTACCTGCAAGGACGGAGCCGGTCGTGGCAGGAGCACGTCGCCGCCGAGCTCCCCGGGCGCGGGAGCACGCCGCGCGACCGCGTCCTGGCGGTGTTCGACCTGCTCGGGGAGTGGTTCGTAGCCCCGGGCTACCGGGGCTGCCCGTTCATCAACGTCGAGGCGGAGTACGGCGCCGGGCACCCCACGCACGAGGTGACGCTCGAGCACCGCACGTGGGTCCGGGGACTCTTCACGTCACTGCTCGCGGAGGCCGACGCAGCCGATCCGGACGGCACGGCGCTGCAGCTCTGCCTGCTCTACGACGGCGCGATGGCGAGCGCGCAGGCTGATCCGTCGCGGCCCTGGGCAGCGGCGGCGCGGGCGGCTGCCGAACGGCTCGTCGGCGCCTGACCGGGCGGGATCCGCCGGACAGCACCCGGGGTCAGAGTCGACCCGGCACGAGACGCAGCCTCGGCGGCCGGAGCTGTGCCAGCGTGCTGTCGGCAGCGCACCGGTACCGGATGACGTCGTCGTCGATGGGGGCGGAAGCAGACCCGGCCGGAACCCACAGCAGCTCGTCCCGGTCGTCCCGACCGCACGGCCGGACCGCTGGGCGCTCGAGGATCGCCGTCCAGACCTCGGAGACCCGCTCGGCGGCCCGACTGTCCAACACGACGCGGAACCCTCCGGACTGCAGCGAATCCGTCCGCCCACGGCGCCGGAGCCGGATCGGCACGTCGAAGGCCGGCCACCGGTCGGAGGCGGCGAGGTGCTGCAGCCAATCGTCCACCGGGAGCCGGTCGATCCACCGGAAGGCGATGGTCGAGTTCGCAGCGACCACGGCCTGGTGGCGGTCGACGCCGTCCACCAGGAACACCCCCTGGTTCCGCAACGGGAACCGCACCTGCCGACGACGAAGTGCGTGTGCGGTCGCCAGCACCTCACGCGATGAGTGGTTGACGAGGCGTCCCGAGACCACCACCTCGACGTGCAGGCGCTCGTCACGTGCTCGTTGCGGCGAGACGCCCTCGCCCGGAACGAGGCCGGGGTCCGTCTGGGCGCCGGACTCCCAGACCTCGGTGTCGGTCGCCCACCGGTACGTGACCGCGTCGAGCACCATGTCGACGGTCGGTTGCCAGGAGCCGACTCACGCAGCGTGCCCGAGCTGGTTCTGCTGATCCGCCGCGCGCTTGGCCGCCCGACCCGCCCGCCATGCGACGACGGCAGACGCGACCGCCACCGGGACACTCACCGCCGCGGCCACCGCACTGATCGCCGCAGCGGTCGTCTCGTCCATGCCACGATCATCGCAGGGGCCGCCGACGCCGCGCGAGACGACCAGGGCGGACTACTGCGGGTCCGCCGGCTCGCCGCCCGAGTCGTGGTCGCTGTCCTGCTCCGGGTCCTTCGTGGCGTCGCCCGAGGGCGAGCCGTCCGGCAGGTCCTCGGTGTACTGCCGCTCGGCGTCGGTGGGGTCGCTGGTTCCGCTGGTGTCGCTCATGTCCCGGACCGTACGCGCGCTGCGTCCGGTGTCCGTCCAGGACGGGCGTCGGTCAGCGGACGAGCCGCACGGTGGAGCCGATCGGGCCGAAGCTCGACGTGGCGCCGTCCGGGACGAATCCGTTCCGTCGGTAGAAGGCGTGCGCACGCGGGTTGTCCTCGGCGACCCACAGCGATGCCGGACGGTCACCGAGGACCGCGTCGAGCAGCGCTTGACCGCTGCCGTCGCCGTGGGCGCGCCCGAGCACGTACAGCATCGTGAGTTCCTCGGGTCGGACGGCGTCGGGCTCGGTCGTCGCCTCCACCGCGGCGAAGCCGACGATCCCGTCAGCGCTGTCGGCCACCACGGTCGCGAACGTCCCCTGGGCGAGGTTCGCGCGCCACATGTCGAGTCGCCGGCCGAGGTCGAACCACGGGTCGGTGTCCGGGTCGTCCACGAACCGGCCGTAGGTCTCGCGCCATGATGCGGTGTGCACCCTGGCGATGCCCTCGGCGTCGGCGGTCGTCGCCGGGCGGATCGTCACGGCCTCGTCGTGCGGGTCTCCCATGGGACGACCGTACCGGCAGCGCAGGGAGGCCGACCCGGACCGTAGGCTCGCCTCGTGCACCGACGCATCCGCTTCGCCCGACCTGAGGACGCTCCCGCGATCGAGCAGATCGAGAACGAGGCCGACCGGCTGTTCGACGACCGCTTCCGTCCGGAGACGTGGCCTCCGGCACCGACCGGCACCGAGCGGCTCGCCGAGCCGGGCTTCCTGCTGGTCGTCGAGGGCGACGACGGCGGGCCGGCGGGTTTCGTCCACGTGCTCGAGCGGGACGGCGTCTGCCACCTGGAGCAGCTCTCGGTGACGCCCGGACACGCGCGGCAGGGTCTCGGTCGAGCGCTGGTCGAGGCGGCGAAGGACGAGGCCCGAGCGCGCGGTCACGAGGCCATCACGCTCCGGACCTACGCGGACGTGCCCTGGAACGCCCCCTTCTACGCGACCGCCGGGTTCGTCGAGCAAGCACCGTCGTCGCCGTTCGACGACGGGCTGGTGGCGACCGAGGCACGGCTCGGGCTCGACCGGTACGCTCGCCGCGTCCAGATGGTCGCCTCCCTGACGGAGGCGGACGGCCTGGACCCACACCGATGACGGACGGGAGGCGCGGTGCCAGCCCGCACCGCGCCTCCCGTCCGTCTCGGCGTGGGTCTACTGCACCGCCGGCTGCGGCAACGAGGCGAGGATCTCGGCCGCCGCTTCGCGGCCCATCCGCACCGCCCCGTCCACGTGCTGGTACCCGTGCCCGGCGAGGTCGCTCGACGCGAACCGGATCGGGCCGACGGCAGCGCGCTGATCGGCGCCGTACCGGACGAGGCCGCCCAGGTCGAAGCTCGCCGCGTAGGCGCCACGGGTCCACTCCTCGGTACCCCAGTCGCTCTCGTAGTAGACGACCGGTCGGCGCGCCTCGTCGCCGTAGTAGTGCGCGAGCGAGTCGAGCACGCGGGCCTTGCGCTCCTCGGCCGAGAGGGCGAAGACGTCGTCGGCGTGCTGGTCGGACACGAATCCGACGAGCGTGCCCTGCTCCTGCCCGTACGAGGTGTTGTCGTACGCCTCGTGCACGAGCTCGTACGGGCTGAACGCGGTGCCGGACAGCCCGGCGCCGCGCCAGAACGGCCGGTCGTAGACGGCGTGCACCTTGATGACGAACCCCATCGACAGGTGCTGGTGCAGCTGGTGCTGGCGACGCGGCAGCGGCGGCTCGTACGAGATGCGGGAGTACAGGGGCGGCGGGACGGCCACGAGTGCCTGGCGAGCGCGGACCTCGATGCCGCCGTCGGCGAGCGCTGTGACGCCCTCGTCGTCCCAGCGCAGGGTGCGCACCGGGGCGTTCAGGTGGACGTCCGCACCGAGCCGGGCGGCGAGCCGCTCGGACACCTGCTGCATGCCGCCGACGACGCGCTTGTCGAGGATGAAGTCGGCGTCGACGAGGTTCGAGAAGCTCCCGGCCGAGGCGGCCATGAGCAGGGCCTGCAGCGCCGAGAAGGCGTGTGCGGGCTTGGTCAGCATGGCGCCGGCGATGAAGAGCTCGACGTTGTCGGTCGCGACCCGGTCGTCGCTCAGCGTGTGCAGCCAGGCGCGGAACGAGGTCTCGTCGAGCGCGGCGGCGTGGGGCGCTTCCCAGGGGCGTGCCGGGTCGACCGTCGCCACGTACTCGTCGACGACGGCGACGAGCCGTTCGATCTCGGCGGCGGTGGCCTCCGGGAGCGGGAAGATGTCGCCGGTGTACTCGGTGCGGGTGCCGTGCTCGTCGATGTAGACGCTGGAGCCCTCGCGGTAGCGGTCGTACGTCTCGAGTCCGAGTTCGTCGAGGGTCTCGAGCAGGGCGGTCTGGTCCGGGGAGACCCACTGGCCGCCGATCTCGAGGGTGACGCCCTCGATGTCGTTGGTCCACGTGCGGCCACCGACGCGGTCGCGGGCCTCGAGCACGGCCACGCGCTTCCCCTCGGCGACGAGGCGGTTCGCGGCGATGAGGCCGGTGACCCCGGCGCCGATGACGACGACGTCCTTCTCGATGGTCATCGCTGCGCTCCCTTCGTGCGCCCGAACGGGTCGGGCGTCAGCGTGTACATGGTCTCGAGGTACTCGGCGATGCCCTCGCCGCCGCCCTCGCGTCCGAGGCCGGACTGCTTGACCCCGCCGAACGGTGCCGACGCGTTCGAGACGACGCCGGTGTTGAGCCCCAGCATGCCCGTCTCGAGCCGTTCCGTGAGGCGCTGTCCGCGCGCGGGGTCCTCGGTGAACGCGTAGCCGACGAGGCCGTACTCGGTGTCGTTCGCCGCGTCGATCGCCTCGTCCTCGGTCGAGAACGTCCGGATCGCCAGGACCGGTCCGAAGATCTCGTCGCGGAGCAGGTCGCTGCCGGGCTGCACGTCGGTGATCACGGTGGGCGCGTAGAACGTGCCGGGGCCGTCGACGGGGTGGCCGCCGGTCCGGAGGGTCGCTCCGCGGTCGAGGGCGTCGGTGACGAGTCGGTGCGCCTTGTCGACGGCGCGCTGGTCGATGAGCGGGCCGATGGCAACGCCGTCCTCGGTCCCGCGGCCGACGGACATGGCCGCGACGCGGTCGGTGAGGCGGCTGGCGAACTCCTCGGCGACGTCCTCGTGCACGAGGAACCGGTTGGCCGCGGTGCACGCCTGCCCGGTGTTCCGGAACTTCGCGGCGAGCGCCCCCTCGACGGCGAGGTCGAGGTCCGCGTCGGCGAACACGAGGAACGGGGCGTTGCCGCCGAGCTCCATGCTCGTCCGCAGCACGTTCTGCGCCGCCTGGGCGAGGAGGGTCCGGCCGACCGGCGTCGATCCCGTGAACGACAGCTTCCGGAGTCGCGGGTCGGCGATGATCGGCTCGGACAGCGCACCGGCGTGCGTGGTGGGCACGACGTTGACGACCCCGGCCGGCACGCCCGCCTCGACCAGCAGGTCGGCGAACAGCAGGGTGGTGAGCGGGGTGAGTTCGGCGGGCTTCACGACGACCGTGCACCCGGCGGCGAGCGCGGGGGCGATCTTGCGGGTGGCCATCGCGAGGGGGAAGTTCCACGGGGTGATGAGGAACGCCGGGCCGACGGGCTTGTGGCTGACGATCGCACGGCCGGTGCCCTCGGGGTTGGTGCCGTAGGAGCCGCCGATGCGGACGGCCTCCTCGGAGAACCAGCGGAGGAACTCACCGCCGTAGGTGACCTCGCCGTTCGCCTCGGCGAGCGGCTTCCCCATCTCCAGCGTCATGAGGAGGGCGAAGTCGGCGCGGCGTTCCTGGAGCAGGTCGAAGGCGCGGCGCAGGACCTCGGCTCGCTCGCGCGGCGGAGTCGTCGCCCAGCCGTGCTTCGCCGCTTCGGCGGCGTCGAGGGCCGCGACACCGTCTTCGGGGGTTGCGTCGGCGATCTCGAGGAGCGTCTCTCCGGTGGCGGGGTCGACGACGCCGAACGTGCCGCCGTCGGCTGCCGGTCGCCAGGTGCCGTCGACCAGGAGGCCCGTGGGGACCTTCGCGAGCAGCTCGCGTTCGGCGTCGGTGCGCTGGGTGGCCTGCTGGGTGGTCTGCTGGCTGGTCTGCTGGGTGTCGGTCATGCTGCTGCGAGTCCTTCCAGGACGATGTCGAGCCCCTCGTGGAGCAGGTCGTCGTCGATCGCGAGCGGGGGGAGGAAGCGGAGGACGTTGCCGTACGTCCCCGCGGTGAGGGCGATCACGCCGTGCTCGTACGCGTACCGTACGACCCGTCCGGTGAGCGCGGCGTCGGGTTCCCCGGTCGCCGGGTCGACGAGTTCGATCGCGATCATGGCGCCGCGGCCACGGACGTCGCCGATGCGGGGGTCGGTCGCCTGTGCGGTGCGGAGTCGTCCGAGCAGCACGTCGCCGATCTCGGCAGCGCGCTCGACCAGGCCGTCGTGCTGGAAGGCGTGGATCGCGGCGAGTGCTGCGGCGCACGCGACGGGGTTGCCGCCGTAGGTGCCGCCGAGTCCGCCGACGTGGGCGGAGTCCATGATCTCGGCGCGCCCGGTGACGGCGGAGAGCGGCATCCCGCCGGCCATGCCCTTGGCGGTGGTGACGATGTCGGGGACGATGCCCTCGTGCTCGCTCGCGAACATGGCGCCGGTGCGGGCGAACCCGGTCTGCACCTCGTCGGCGATGAACACGACGTCGTTCGCGGTGGTCCACTCCGAGAGCGCGGCGAGGAACCCGGGTGCCGGGACGACGAAGCCGCCCTCGCCCTGGATCGGCTCGACGAGCACCGCGGCGGTGTTCTCCGCGCCGACCTGCTTCTCGATCTGGCTGATCGCCCGCTTCGCCGCCTCGGCACCGGACAGTCCGCCGTCGCGGAACGGGTACGACATCGGGACGCGGTACACCTCGGGCGCGAAGGGACCGAAGCCGTTCTTGTACGGCTGGTTCTTCGCGGTGAGCGCCATCGTGAGGTTCGTCCGCCCGTGGTAGGCGTGGTCGAACACCACGATCGCCTGCCGACCGGTGTGCTTGCGGGCGATCTTCACCGCGTTCTCGACCGCCTCGGCCCCGGAGTTGAAGAGCGCGCTCCGCTTCTCGTGGTCGCCGGGGGTGAGCCGGTTGAGCGCCTCGGCGACCTCGACGTACCCGTCGTAGGCGGCGATGGTGAAGCAGGTGTGCGTGAACGCCTGGACCTGCTGCTGCACGGCGTCGACCACGCCCGGGTGCGCGTTGCCGACACTCGTCACCGCGATCCCGGAGCCGAGGTCGACGAACGAGTTGCCGTCCGCGTCGACGACCACGCCGCCACCGGCCGCGACGACGGCGATCGGTACCGCGACCCCGACGCCGGACGCCACGGCGGCGGCCTTGCGTTCGAAGAGCGCTCGGGAGCGGGGGCCCGGCACCTCCGTGACGAGCCGCCGTTCCTGGGGCAGCGAGGGGCCGCCCGCGGCGGCGCTGGTCGAGGGTGCGACGGTGGAGGACATGCCGCGATCGTAGGAGCCACTCCCCTGCGGCGCCGCTGTCCACCGTGTACACCGGTGGTCACCTCGATCGACGCAGCGGATAGGGTGCACCCATGCCCGCGACCCTGCGCTCCCTGCTCCACCGCGCCGACCTGCGGCTCCGGCTCCTGACGGCCACCGACGCAGCCCTCGATGCGCCGCTCTCCTGGTTGCACAGCTCCGACCTCGAGGACCCGACGCCGTTCCTCGCCGACGGGCAGGGGCTGCTCACCACCGGCACGCAGTTCGGCGACGACACCGAGGTCACGGCGGCGGTCACGGACGCCTACGTCGCCCGACTGCTGCGCCGGGGCGTCGTCGCGCTCGGCTTCGGGGACGAGGTCGTGCGCACCGGCACCCCGCCGCAGCTCGTCGACGCCTGTACCGAGCAGGGGCTCGCACTCTTCGAGGTCCCGTACGAGACCTCCTTCATCGCCGTCGCGCAGGCGAACGCGGACGCCGTCGCCCGTGACGCCAACGCCCGCAACGCCTGGGCCCTCGCCGCGCAGCGGGCCATCTCGCTCGCGGCCATGCGACCCGACGGCCTCGGGGCGACCATCGCCGAGCTGTCCCGGCAGCTCGACGGGTGGGTCGGCCTCTTCGACGTCTCCGGACGGCTCGATCGCGGTCACCCGGCCGACGGTGTCCCCGCCGAGGACCTCGAGGTGCTCCGGACCGAGGCGCTCCGACTCCTCCGAGCCGGCCAGCGGGCGAGCCTGCCCGTGACGACCGAGCACCGCACCGGGTTCTCGCTGCAGACACTCGGCAGCGGCGGCCACCTCAGCGGCGTGCTCGCCATCGCGAACGGCGGCGCGCTCGACCGGGCCGGCCGCGAGGTCGTCACCGCCGTGATCGCCCTGGCCGGACTCGCACTGCAGCAGAACCGCGAACTCGCCCGTGCGCGCGGGCTCCTCCGCACCGGGCTCCTCACCATGCTGTCGGTGGGCGACCCCGCCGTCGTGGACACGACCTCGCGCGAAGTGTGGGGACCGCTGCCGGCCGAACCCGTCCGGATCGCCGCCGTCGACGTCCCCGACCAGGACCTCGACACCGTCGTCGATTGGCTCGAGCTGTGGGTGCAGGACCGCCCCGGCCGGCTCTTCTTCGCGGCGGACGACGAGCTGTTCCTCTGCGTCGGCGCCGAGGACACCGCGATCGTCGAGGAACTCGTGGACCGCTTCGACCTGCACGCCGGGCTCTCCGACGGCGCCTCGTACCGGTACTTCGGCCGTGCGCGGACCGAGGCGGTGCAGGCACTCGACCGCCGGCGCGAGGGGCGACCCGGCACCACCGAGTTCGGCGACCTCGCCCGCGAGGGGGTGCTCGCCCACCTGGCCCACGTGGACGTCGACGCCGGTGCCGTCGCCCGCGCGTTCCTCGCTCCCCTGCTCGACCACGACCGGACGGCCGGCACCGAGCTGACCCGCACAGTACGGACCTGGCTCGAGCAGAACTGCGAGTACGACCGCACCGCCCAGGCACTCGGCATCCACCGGCACACCGCCCGCGCGCGGGTCGAGCACGCGGGACGGCTGCTCGAACGGGACCTGTCGGTGTTCGCCACCCGCGCCGACCTCTGGGCGGCGTTCGTCGTCGAGGGCGCGTGAGGCGCGCCTAGGCTGGCGTCGTGCCGACCACTCCGACCCGCCGGCGCCTGAGCCCGGCCGAGCGGGAGGCCCAGATCGCCGACGCGGCCGTCGCCGTCGCCCGCGCCGAGGGCCTCGCCGCCGTGACCCTGCGGGGCGTGGCCGCAGCAATCGGCGTGGCGCCCTCGCTCGTGGCGCACTACCGTCCGGTGATGGAGGACCTCGTCGGCGACACCTTCCGCACCGTCGCGAGCGCCGAGGTGGCCGAGGTCCGCCGGATCGTGCACGAACGGTCCGACCCGACCGCACGCCTGGGGATCCTGCTGGCCTGCATCGCCGACCCCACCCGGGACGACGTCGCCGCGCTCTGGGCCGACGCGTGGAGCCTCGGCCGGACCAACGGTGCGCTCGCCACCGCCGCGCGCGACGTCATGGACGACTGGCAGGCGCTCGCGACCGGGGTGGTCCGCGACGGCGTCCGCGACGGGGTCATGCGCACCGACGACCCGGACGCGGTCGGCCGGCTGCTGTTCGCGCTCGTGGACGCCACGAACGGGTACGCCCTCGTGGACTACCTCGACCGGCCGACGCGCGAGGGCCTCGTCCGCACGACGATCGCCCACGCCGTCGGGCTGGACGCCGCTGCCCTCAGCGCTGCAGGGCCACCCACTGCAGGAGCATGATCGTCTTGCCGTCGGCGATGCGCCCGTCCGCGACCATCGCCAGGGCCTCGTCCAACGGAAGCTCGAGCACCTCGATGTCCTCGCCCTCGTCCTCCAGCCCGCCGCCGGCGTGCACGAGGTCGGCGGGCGTGTAGGCACCGACGTACCCGTGCACGCGCTCGGTCACGGACCCGGGGCTCATGAACGCGTCGAACACCTTCGTGAGGCTGCCGAGCCGGATGCCGAGCTCCTCCGCCGCCTCGCGCCGCACGGCCGTCTCCGGGTCGTCCTCGTCGAGGAGGCCCGCCGCCGCCTCGACGAGCATCCCGTCCGGATGGCCGTTGACGTAGGCGGGCCAGCGGAACTGCCGGGTGAGCAGCACGGTGTCGCGCTCGGGGCCGTGGGGCAGCACGGCAGCACCGTTGCCGCGGTCGTAGGTCTCGCGCTGCTGCCGGTCCCAACGACCGTCACGGCGCCGCACGTCGAGCGTCGTCCGGCGGAGCACGTGCCAGCCGTCCGAGACGACCTCGACGTCACGGACGACCACGTCCGGGTTGCGGTCGAGGTCGCGGCCGACGGCGTCGAGTCCGGTGCGACCACGGGCGTCCGGGACTGTGGTGCCGGGTCGGGGTTCGGTCGTGCGCGCGTCGTCCACGTCGTCACGCTAGCGTCCCGCCGGCGCGGGCGGGCCGCCGGTACGATCGTCACGCCGCACCAGGGAGCGGCGGGGACGGGGAGCACATGACGACGACGGACGAACTGCGACGTTCCCGACCGACCCCGCCTCCGGTCGTCCGGACGGCGGTCGTACTCTGGGCCGTCTGGCTGGTCGTCGGCGTCGTCTCCACCGTCGTCGTCTCGGCGTCCGGGTCGGGACTGACCGGGGTCGGCGGCGTCCTCGCACTCGTGCTGTCGTTCGTCGTCTGGGCCGCCGTCGCCGCTGCGACGATCCTGGTGCTCCGCGGCTCCGCGGTGGCCCGGATCGTGCTCGTGGCGATCGCAGCGCTCCGTGCCGTCCTGAGCATCACCGACGGGGGCCTGTCCACCGTCCTGATCCTGGTCTCGGTCGTCGCCGCGGTGCTGCTCTTCCTGCCCAGCGCACGCCCGTTCTTCCGGCGCGCCGACGGTGCCGAGCCGAGCCGCGCCTCCAGGCCGACGGATCCCGACCGCCCTCGGGACTGACGCCGCCGCGGAACGCGAAGAGGCCCCCGGATCTCTCCGGGGGCCTCTTGCGTTGTCTGGTGCGCGAGGGGGGACTTGAACCCCCACGCCGTTTCCAGCACACGGACCTGAACCGTGCGCGTCTACCAATTCCGCCACTCGCGCCAGCCCGAGAACACTACCACGCACAGACGCTGCCAGACGCCAACCACTACCATGCAGAGGTCGACGACCGAGAACACTGGAGACCCATGGGCTTGTTGGACAGCTTCGAGCGAGGGCTGGAGCGCGCCGTGAACGGCGCGTTCGCGAAGACCTTCCGCTCCGGCGTGCAGCCCGTCGAGATCTCGAGCGCCCTCCGCCGCGAGCTCGACACCAAGGCAGCCGTCGTCTCCCGCGAACGCATCCTCGTGCCGAACGAGTTCTTGGTGCGACTCGCGCCGCCGGACTACACGCGCATGAACGACATCGGTCGGCCGCTCGTCGACGAGCTCTCGCAGATGGTGCAGCAGCACGCGGTCGCGCAGAACTACTCCTTCTCCGGACCGGTGACGATCCGCCTGCAGCAGGACGGCACCCTCTCCACCGGGATCCTGCAGATCGACTCGACGACGGTCCAGCGCGACGTCGCCTGGGTCGCGGTGCTCGACATCGGTTCGCAGCGGCACAAGCTGCAGCGCGGTCGCACCGTGATCGGTCGCGGGACGGACGCCGACATCACCGTCGCCGACACCGGCACGAGCCGCAAGCACGTCGAGGTCATCTGGGACGGCAAGCACGCCCAGGCCAACGACCTCGGGTCGACGAACGGCTCGAAACTGAACGGTGAGCGCTTCCAGCAGGCCATCGTGGAGCCGGATTCCACGATCGAGATCGGTCGTACCCGTATGGTGTTCCGGGTGATACCCGAGAACGACGGAGGTACCAGGTGACCACAGGGCTGACCCTGCTCGTCCTGCGCTTCGCGTTCCTCGCGGTGCTCTGGCTGTTCGTGTTCGTGATCGTCTTCGCCCTGCGGAGCGACCTGTTCGGCCAACGCGTGCGCACCATCCCCACCGATCCGAAGGCCGGTGCGTCGGGTCCGACGACCCCCGCGGTGCCGGCAGCAGCGGCCCCGGCGGCCGCGTCAGCCGGTGCCTTCACGGACCTCATCGGTCAAGCGACGGGGGCGCAGCAGTCCGCCACGCCGGCTGCGACCCGCCTCGTGATCACCGAGGGCTCGCGCGAGGGCATGGAGATGCCGCTCGGTGGCGGCCCGATCACGATCGGCCGGTCGAGCGAGTCCAACGTCGTCATCCGCGACGACTACACGTCCACAAACCACGCCCGCCTCGACCTCCGGGCCGACGGCTGGCTCCTCACCGACCTCGAGTCCACGAACGGCACGTTCGTCAACGGTCAGAAGGTGACCGTTCCCGTGATCATCGCGGAGCGGACGCCGATCACGATCGGGACGACGACGTTCGAGCTGCGGCGGTAACCCGGGATGACCGCTCGCACGCTGAGCGCCGCTGTGTCCCACGTCGGACGCATCCGCGCGAACAACCAGGACTCCGGCTACGCCGGACAGCACCTGTTCGCGGTGGCCGACGGCATGGGCGGGCACGCGGGCGGTGACGTCGCCTCGGCGATCGCGATCCGCCGCATCCGGGAGGTCGACCGCGAGTTCCCGTCGGCGCACGACGCCGAGTTCGCACTGCAGTCGGCGCTGATCGCGGCGAACCAGCTCATCACCGAGACGGTGTTCGAGCACCAGGAACTCACCGGCATGGGCACCACGGTGTCCGCGATGATCCGGGTCGGCGAACAGATCGCCATCGCGCACATCGGCGACTCGCGCATCTACCGGCACCGCGACGGCGAGCTCCAGCAGATCACGTCCGACCACACCTTCGTGCAGCGGCTCGTGGACAGCGGCCGGATCACCCCGGAAGAGGCCGCGGTGCACCCGCGGCGCTCCGTCCTCATGCGGGTGCTCGGCGACGTCGACGCCGCGCCGGAGGTCGACACCGCCATCATGGACATCCAGCCGGGCGACCGCTGGCTACTCTGCTCCGACGGACTCTCGTCGTACCTGGCCGAAGAGCGCATCCGGCACGCGCTCGCGTCGAACATGGACGCGAACCAGGTCACGCAGCGCCTCGTGAAGGAGACGCTCGACCACGGCGCGCCCGACAACGTGACGGTCGTCGTGATGGACGTCACCGACACCGAGCCCGACGACGACGACGATGCGGCCACCACGGTCGGCTCCGCGGCGGCACCGCTCACGTTCGAGGCGTCGACCGGCCGCAAGCCGATCCGCCTCCCCACGATCCTGCTCCACCCGCTCAAGGTCACGACCGCCCCCGAGGACTCGCACTTCGAGCCCGAGTCCGACCAGTTCTTCGCCGAGCTCATCGCCGAGGACCGCCGTCGCCGGATCCGCCGTCGTGTCTCGTGGACCATCGCGCTCGTCGTGGCCGTCGCCGCACTCGTCGGCGCCGTCTTCCTCGGCTGGCGGATCATCCAGGACCACTACTACGTCGGGACCGACCGCGGCACCGTCGCGATCTACAAGGGCGTGCAGCAGTCGATCGGGCCGATCGCGCTGTCCGACGTGTACGAGGACACCGACATCTCGGTGTCCGGGCTGCCGGAGTACACCCGCGAGAACGTCCGTTCGACGATCAACGCGCAGTCGCTCGACGACGCCCGTGACATCGTCGACCGGCTCCGGAAGGCTGCCGAAACCGGGCAGGACCAGGCAGGCACCGGCGGTGACGGCGGATCACCGTCCCCGACGCCCTCCTCGTCCCCGACGAAGTCGCCGTCGCCGTCACCAGGGGCGAAGCGATGAGCAGCGCCACCGCCCAGTCCTTCACGCAGGCGATCACGATCAAGCTGCGGGAGCCCGCCCGCGCCCGCAACCTCGAGCTCGTGCTGCTCGTCATCGCGTGCGGCATCTGCGCCGGCGCGATGGTCCTCGTGCAGCTCGGCACGAAGGGCAAGCTGTTCGACACCTCGGTGCTCTGGGTCGGCGCCGGCATCCTCGGGCTCGCGCTCGTGATGCACGTCGTGCTGCGCATCGTCGCGAAGAACGCCGACCCGTTCATCCTGCCGGTCGCACTCGTGCTGAACGGCATCGGGATCGCCGAGATCTACCGCATCGACGTCCACAACGGCCTGACCGGCTGGGGCGCGATCGGCGTGAAGCAGATCGTCTGGACGATGCTCGCGATGATCCTGGCGATCATCACGGTCTCCGTCGTCCGGAACCACCGGTTCCTGCAGCGGTACCGCTACATCTTCATGTTCCTGACGATCGCGCTGCTGCTGCTGCCGATGCTGCCGGGCATCGGACTCAACGTGAACGGCGCGCGGGTCTGGATCAAGCTCGGCTCGTTCACCTTCCAGCCGGGCGAGCTCGCCAAGATCACGATGGCGCTGTTCTTCGCCGGCTACCTCGTCACCGCGCGGGACTCGCTGTCGATCGTCGGCCGGAAGTTCCTCGGCATGACGTTCCCGCGGGCGCGCGACCTCGGTCCGATCCTCGTGATGTGGGCCGCGGCCATGGGCGTCCTGGTCTTCCAGCGCGACCTCGGCACCGCGCTGCTCTACTTCGGCCTGTTCCTCGTGATGATCTACGTCGCGACGGCGCGGCTGAGCTGGGTCCTCATCGGGCTCGTGTTGTTCGTCGGCGGCGCGCTCGTCGCACAGTCCGTACTCGTCTACGTGCACGGTCGGTTCGAGCAGTGGCTCGACCCGTTCAACCAGGAGATCTTCACCAGGCAGACCCAGGGCAGCTACCAGCTCGTGCAGGGCCTGTTCGGCTTCGCGAACGGCGGGATCACGGGCACCGGTCTCGGCCAGGGGCGTCCGTACATCACCCCGGTCGCCAACGCGGACTACATCATCGCGTCGCTGGGTGAGGAACTCGGCCTGATCGGCGTCTTCGCGATCC
Organism: Curtobacterium sp. SORGH_AS_0776; assembly: GCF_031453355.1. NCBI lineage: Bacteria > Bacillati > Actinomycetota > Actinomycetes > Micrococcales > Microbacteriaceae > Curtobacterium > Curtobacterium sp. SORGH_AS_0776. Next base: position 730,486 of record NZ_JAVIYU010000001.1, on the reverse strand, counting down.
TCGCCCTGTTCATCATCCTGGCGTCCCGGGGCCTCCGCGTCGGGTTCATGGCGCAGGACGACTTCGGCAAGCTGCTCGGCGTGGGCTTCGGCTTCATCATCGCCCTGCAGGTGTTCGTCGTCGTCGGCGGCATCACCCGGGTCATCCCGGTCACCGGCCTCACCACGCCGTTCATGGCGGCCGGTGGTTCGTCCCTCGTCGCCAACTGGATCATCGCCGCGATGCTGCTGCGCCTGACCGATGCAATCCCCGCCGAACAGCGCGTGCAGCAGGGTGCGATCCCGGCTGCTCGTGGTCGCGGGACGACCAGGAAGGAGCGCAGCCGGTGAACCGACAGCTCCGCGGTGTCTCGACCGTCATCGTGCTCATGTTCGTCGCACTCTTCGTGTCGACGACCTCCATCCAGTTCTTCTCGGCCGACTCCCTCCGCGCGGACTCGCGGAACTCCCGGACGATCCTCGCCAGCTACTCCACGAAGCGCGGCGCGATCCTCGTCAACGGCAGTCCCATCGCCGAGTCGACCCCGGTGGACGACCAGTACCAGTACCAGCGGAAGTACACGAACGGCGACCTGTACTCGGCCGTCACCGGGTACTTCACGATCGGCCAGGGCAACTCCGGCATCGAGGGCGCCGAGAACACCGTGCTCTCCGGCAACTCCGACGCCTCGTTCTTCCAGAACCTCAACGCGATCCTGACCGGCCAGGACGTCCAGGGCGACAACGTCAACCTGACGATCGACCCGGACGTCCAGAAGGCCGCGTACGACGCACTGGGTGACAACACCGGTGCCGTCGTCGCGATCCAGCCGAAGACCGGCAAGATCCTCGCGATGGTGTCGAAGCAGAGCTACGACCCGAACACGCTGACGTCGCACGACACGCAGAACGTCATCGACCAGTACAAGGCGCTCGAGTCGAACGCCGCGAAGCCCCTGCAGAACCGGGCCATCGGCGGCGACCTGTACACGCCCGGGTCGGTCTTCAAGCTCGTCGTGGCGTCCGCGGCGCTCGAGGGCGGCAAGTACAACCTCGACTCCGAGTTCCCGAACCCGTCGCGACTGCAGCTGCCCGGGACGAGCACGTACATCAACAACGCCGAGGGCGGCTCGTGCGGCGGCGGCGACAAGGTCAAGCTGCGCACGGCGATCCAGTACTCGTGCAACATCCCCTTCGCGGAGCTCGGCCAGAAGCTCGGCTACGACGCGATCAAGAGCATGGCGGACAAGTACGGCTTCGGCGACGCGATCGAGGTCCCGATGCGCGCCACCGCCAGCCAGTACCCCGACGTCAGCGACGACACCGCGCAGCTCATGCTGAGCTCGTTCGGCCAGGCCAGCGTCCGCGTGTCCCCGCTGCAGATGGCCATGGTCTCCGCCGGCATCGCGAACGGCGGCAAGGTCATGCAGCCCTCGCTCGTCGACTCGATCACGACGAGCGACTTGAAGACCGTCGAGTCCTTCTCCCCGAAGCAGTACAGCGATCCGCTCTCGGCCTCCGAATCGAGTGACCTCACCGAGGCCATGCAGAGCGTCGTCAGCTCGGGGACCGGCACCAATGCCAAGATCGACGGTGTCGACGTCGCAGGGAAGACTGGCACGGCCGAAGGCGGCACGGGCGATCCCTACACACTCTGGTTCACGGGCTTCGCCCCGGCGAAGGACCCGGAGGTGGCCGTCGCGGTCGTCGTCGGGAACGGCGGCGGACTCGGGCAGTCCGGAGTCGGCAACACGGTCGCGGCCCCGGTCGCGAAGAAAGTCATGGAGGCGGTGCTGAACAAATGAGACCCACCAGCGGACTCACCTTCGGTGGGCGGTACCAACTCTCGTCCCGCGTCGCCATCGGCGGCATGGGAGAGGTGTGGCAGGCCACCGACCTCGTCATCGGCCGGACCGTCGCACTCAAGATCCTCAAGGACGAGTACCTCGGCGACCCGGGCTTCCTCGAGCGCTTCCGCGCCGAGGCCCGTCACGCTGCGCTCGTCAACCACGAGGGCATCGCCAACGTCTTCGACTACGGCGAGGAGGACGGCAGCGCCTACCTCGTGATGGAGCTCGTCCCGGGCGAGGCGCTCTCGACCATGATCGAGCGGGAGCACACGCTGCCGGTCGACAAGGTCCTCGACATCGTCGCGCAGACCGCGAACGCCCTGCAGGCCGCACACGCCGTCGGGCTCGTTCACCGGGACATCAAGCCGGGCAACCTGCTCATCACGCCGGACGGCCGCGTCAAGATCACCGACTTCGGCATCGCGCGCATCGCCGACCAGGTGCCGCTCACCGCGACCGGACAGGTCATGGGCACCGTCCAGTACCTCTCGCCGGAGCAGGCGAGCGGGCACCCGGCGTCGCCGTCGACCGACATCTACTCGCTCGGCATCGTCGCGTACGAGTGCCTGGCGGGCCGTCGCCCGTTCACGGGCGAGTCGCAGGTCGCGATCGCCATGGCGCACATCAACGAGCAGCCGCCTGCGCTCCCGGGGGACATCCCGGAGCCGGTCTCCGCCCTGGTGATGTCGTGCATCGCCAAGAAGCCGGCCGACCGTCCGGCGACGGCGGCGAACCTGGCCCGTGCGGCTCAGGCGCTCCGCCGTGGGGACGTCGCGGCCGCCACCGTCGCCGTCCCGGCCATCGCGGCTGGCGGCACCGTGGCGTTCAACCCGCCGCAGACGCCGGGGAACGACGCCGCGACGGCGCTCATCGGCACCCAGGCCGGTGCGGTCGCGGGCGGTCCGGGCACCCCGGGCTCGCCGGTCGACGGCGAGGGCGAGGAGCCGAAGAAGAAGCGCGCCTGGATCTGGTGGGTCGTGGGCATCGTCGCGGTGCTCATCATCGCCGGTGTCGTCGGTGCGTTCGCCCTGAACAGCAACGACCAGCCGGAGCCGACGAAGTCCGCGACGACGCGCAGCGCGACGCCGAAGCCGTCCAACACCCCGACGCCGTCTCCGACCGAGACCCGCGTGACCGTGAACTCGGCGGACTTCGTCGGGCTGTCGGTCGCCGACGCGCAGGCCAAGCTCGAGGCCCTGAACCTCACCTCCCGCGTCGAGGACGGCGACCCCGCCCCAAAGCCCGAGCAGGCGAACACCGTCCAGTCGATCAGCCCCACCGGCAGCCTGGCTCCCGGCTCGCTCGTCGTGCTGCAGCAGTACACGGCGCAGCCGACGGTCAACCAGCCGAACTCGGCGTCCCCGGGTGCGGTGTCCGCCGACGGCGTGGTGACCTTCAGCTGGGCGGCGGCGACGTGCCCGACCGGGTACACCGTGTCGTCGTACGCGTACACGATCACCGGCGGCAAGGACGCCTCGAGCCAGACCTCGGGCACGCTCGACGCCGACCACCGATCGGTCACCGTGCAGATCGACAAGATCGACACCTCGGCCTCGCTGAGCTACACCGTGACGTGCGGCAACCTCGCGGCGTCCGCGGCGTCCGAGGCCGCGTCGAGCGATGCCTGGCAGGCCACGGACGAGCCGACGACCGACCCGACCGACGGCAACAACCCGAGCCAGGCACCGCAGGACGGCAACTGATCGACCCCCGGACGGGGGCTCGCGACACCGTTGCGTAACGGTTCGGTCGAGCCCCCCGTCACCAGCGTCTCACCAGCGAAGCCTGCCGTACACTTGCCCGGACGGACATTCGGAGGAGTACGTGCCAGAAGGTGTGACCGCGGGGATCACCCTCCTCGCCAACCGCTACGAGATCGGTGACGTCATCGGTCGGGGCGGCATGGCCACTGTGCATCTGGGCAACGACACCCGGCTCGGACGCAAGGTGGCGGTGAAGCTGCTGAAGCCCAGCCTCGCCAACGACCCGGCGTTCCGCACGCGCTTCCGGCAGGAAGCCCAGGCGGCCGCCCGCATGGCCCACCCCACCATCGTCCGCGTCTACGACGCCGGCGAAGAGACGGTCACCGAGACCTCTGGTGCCGAGGTGCAGGTGCCCTTCATCGTCATGGAGTACGTCGAGGGCCGTCCGCTCTCCGACATCATCGGCGAGGGCCCGGTCGCCCCGGACGAAGCCGTGCGCATCACCGAGGGCATCCTCACCGCGCTCGAGTACTCGCACCGTGCCGGCGTCGTGCACCGCGACATCAAGCCCGCGAACGTCATGGTGACGCACTCCGGCCAGGTCAAGGTCATGGACTTCGGCATCGCCCGCGCCATCACCGACACCTCCGCGACGGTCGCCCAGACGACCTCGATCCTCGGTACCGCGTCGTACTTCTCCCCGGAACAGGCCCGCGGCGAGACCGTCGACGCCCGTACCGACGTCTACTCCACCGGTGTCGTGTTCTTCGAGCTGCTCACCGGCCGCCCGCCGTTCCTCGGGGACACCCCCGTCGCCGTCGCGTACCAGCACGTCAGCGAACAGCCCGTCGCGCCGTCGTCCCTCACGCCCGAGGTCTCGCCGGCGCTCGACGCGGTCACGCTGCACGCCCTGGTGAAGGACCGCACGCGCCGCTACCAGAACGCGGCGGAGTTCCGGACGGAGCTGCAGCAGGCCGCGGCGGGCAAGGTTCCCGCGTCGACCCGCAAGCTCCAGCAGCAGGCCGCCCACGACGCCTCGACGGTGCTGTTCGGTGTGAACCCCCGGACGACCTCGAACCCCGCGGTGGCCTTCCGCGAGCTCGACGACGACACCGCCGAGCACCGTCCGCAGCGCACTCAGAACCGTCCGCCCGTCGCCTGGATCTGGGTCGGCATCATCCTGACCGCGGCGGTCATCGTGGCGGTCGTGTTCTTCGTCGCGAACCTCGGTCCGGGCAAGCCTCCCGTCACGTCCTCGGTCAGCGTGCCGAACGTCGTCGGTGCCACCTACGACTCCGCGGCCTCCGCGCTCGGCAAGAAGGACCTCGTCCCCGTCAAGGTCGAGGAGAACTCCGACGACGTCGACCGGGGATCGGTCATCCGCACCGAGCCCGGCTCCGGCACGAACGTCGCGCGCAAGCAGAACGTCCGCGTGATCGTCTCGCTCGGCCCCGAACAGGTCGCCGTCCCGGACCTCGCGGGGCAGGCGCAGGACGCAGCGCAGAAGACCCTCGAGCAGGCGGGCTTCGCCGTCGGTGCGATCAACTCCGACTACTCGCCCGACGTGCCCGAGGGGACGGTCATGAGCACCGACCCCGCCGCCTCCTCGCAGCACACCAAGGGCACGGTGGTGAACCTGACCGTGTCGAACGGCAAGGTCGAGTTGCCGAACGTCACCCAGCAGCCGTTCTCCACGGCGAACGCGACCCTCGCACAGCTGGGGCTGAAGGTCACGCCGGCGCCGTCCTACTCGTGCATCGGCGGTACCGTGACGCAGCAGAGCGCCCCCGCCGGCGACATCGCGCAGGGCAGCACCGTGACGCTCACGTACTGCGCCGGCTCCGCGCAGCCCTCGCAGCCGCCGGCGACGGATGCACCCGCCGACGGTGGTAAGGACGGCGGCGACGACGGTCAGTGACCTGACCGCGTCCTGACGGATGCTCCGTGACGGGGGTGCGCCGCGCCTCCTGTCCGGCGTCGTGTCGGCCTGCGTTCCCGGAGGCGCGGCTCGAGCCGGCTACGCCCCACCGTCCCGCAGGGCGGTCGCGTCAGTGGCGCGCCGCTGTCAAGCCCGGTGCGCCGCGATGAGCGGGTTCAGGCCCGCAGCGCGTTCCGCTGCACCGGCGAGGCCGGTCGTCTCGAGCCAGTTGCCGACCATCCGGTAGCCACCCTCGGTGAGGACCGACTCCGGGTGGAACTGCACGCCGTACACGGGGTGCTCGCGGTGCTGCACGCCCATGATGACGCCGCCACCGGTCCGGGCGGTCACCGTGAGCTCGTCGGGGACCGTGCCGTCGACGATCGCGAGCGAGTGGTACCGCGTCGCCGTGAACGGGTGCGGGACGCCCGTGAAGAGGGGGCTGTCGTCGTGGTCGACCTGCGAGGTCTTGCCGTGCATGAGTTCCTCGGCGTGGGTGACCGTCGCACCGAGCGCCTCGGCGATGGCCTGGTGGCCGAGGCACACACCGAGCAGGGGCTTGTCCGCGGCGATGGCGGCGTGCACGGTCTCGACGGAGACGCCGGCATCCGCGGGCGTCCCGGGGCCGGGAGACAGGAGCACACCGTCGTACTCGGCGATGCGGTCGGCGATCTCGGACGCGGGGAAGGCGTCGTTCCGGACCACGTCGGTCTCCGCCCCGAGCTGCTGCACGTAGCCGTTCAGCGTGTAGACGAAGCTGTCGTAGTTGTCGACGACGAGGATCTTGGTCATGGTCGGTTCACCGTACTCGTGGGGGATGTGTGCGGCGGGCTGAGAGGCTTCCCACACCCGCGGTCACGGTAGGATACCGGCCATGGCCAAGGACAAGGACCGCACCAAGCCCGCCCGGACGACCCGAGCCGACTCGGTCGACACCGCGGGGGACCAGCCGAACCCCGTGTGGTTCAAGCCGGTCATGTTCGGTTTCATGCTCATCGGCCTCGCCTGGGTGATCGTCTTCTACATCTCGAACACGACCCTGCCGGTGCCGTCCCTCGGCTCGTGGAACATCCTGATCGGCTTCGGCATCATGTTCGTCGGCTTCCTGATGACCACGCGCTGGCGGTAGCACCCCGGCCACACACCTCCCGACGCCCGTCGCACCTGCTGGTGCGGCGGGCGTCGTCGTACGTGCCGTTGTCCACAGCGCACTCGCCCCGCCGTAGCCCTTGTCCCCGCCTCCGCGTGCGTTCTCCACAGTTCTCCACACTCTCCACACACCCATCCACACCCTCGTCCCAGAGTTATCCACAGCGAAGTCCACAGTGGGGATAATCACACGCGTGTAACTCACCGCGTTCTCCACAGCTGTGGACAACTCGGTCGTGCACGTGTGGAAAAGCCCCCGCGGACGCACGAACGCCCCGCCGCTGAGCGACGGGGCGTTCGTGTGCAGACGGGGACTCAGATGCCGACGCCGACCGACAAGCCCGCGTACGCCGCGTAGATGAGCCCGACGAGGACGACGGCCTCAGCCACCAGGAGTCCGATCTGCAGCCGCCTTTGCCGGATGTTCCGGGTCCGCGCGAAGACGAATCCGGTGATGAAGCCGAGGACGATCCCACCCACGTGCGCCTGCCACGAGATCGCGGTCCCGGGCAGGAAGCCCACGACGAGGTTGAGGCCCATGATGACGAGGAGCTGCACGGCGTTGTAACCGAGGCTGCGCTGGATCACGAAGAACGCCGCGAACAACCCGAAGATCGCACCCGACGCCCCGACCACCGGCGTGGCAGGGCTGAGCAGGGAGACCGCGAGGTCGCCGCCGAGCCCTGCCAAGAAGTACAACGCGACGAACCGCCACGTGCCGAGGATGTTCTCGAGCATCCGCCCGAAGATCCACACCGCCCACATGTTGAAGAGGATGTGGAAGAAGGACGAGTGGACGAAGAGGCCCGTCACGAGTCGCCACGGCTGCGAGCCGACCGCCGGGGCGTAGTAGCTCAACCAGGCGTTGACGTAGCCGCCGGTCACCTGGTTCAGCAACCACAGCACAGCCGAGACGGCGACGATCACGACCGTCGCCTTCTGATCGAGCATGGCGAAGCGCCGCCGGGCGACCGTCAGCCCGCTGGGGCCTCCGGACGCCCGACGGTTCGCCTGGAACTGCGCACGCTGCTCGCGCACGCACTCAGGGCAGTGCACCCCGACCGCCGCCGGCGTCTGGCACTCCGGGCAGATCGTCCGCCCGCAGCGCTGGCAGAGCACGAAGCTCTGCCGGTCCGGATGCCGGTAGCAGGTGTTGTTCGGGTTGTACGCCTGATCGGTCACGTGGTGGCTCAGACGTCCTCGACGTCGATGCTCTGGATGACGACGTCCTCGAGCGGCTTGTCACGGCCGTCGGTCGCCACACCCTCGATCGCGTCGACGACCGCGCGGGACTCGTCGTCCGCGACCTCGCCGAAGATGGTGTGCTTGCCCTGCAGCCACGGCGTCGCCACCGTGGTGATGAAGAACTGCGAGCCGTTGGTGCCGCGGCCGCCCTGGATGCCGGCGTTCGCCATGGCGAAGATGTACGGGTTCTGGAAGGTGAGCTCCGGGTGGATCTCGTCGTCGAAGCGGTAGCCCGGTCCGCCGATGCCCTGACCGAGCGGGTCGCCGCCCTGGATCATGAAGTCCTTGATGATGCGGTGGAAGACGACACCGTCGTACAGCTTGTCGGTCGAGACCTTGCCGGTGCCGGGGTGGGTCCACTCCTGCTTGCCCGTCGCGAGGTCGACGAAGTTCTTGACGGTCTTCGGAGCGTGGTTGCCGAACAGGTTGACGCGGATGTCGCCCTTGTTCGTGTGGATCGTTGCGACAGCGGTGTGCAGAGACATGTTCCGATTCTCGCATGTACTGCTGACGGTCAGACGGATCACACAGGTGGGGCTCCGTGACCTGTCAGGCACTGCGGTGGCAGGATGGGGGTCACGCCGTTCCGATGGAGGTACCAGATGACGACGATCGAGATCCCGCGCAAGCGCCGGAAGCAGATCAAGAAGCTCAAGGGCCAGACCGCCTCGCTCCTCGGCGAGCAGCGCAAGGTCCTCGAGCACGCGAACGCGATCCTTGCGGAGGCGCGGTCCCACGCCGTGGACACCGCTCGCAAGGACATCGCTCCGCGAGTGCAGAACGCGATCGACAACGGCATCCGTCCGGCTGTCGCCACGGGGGTGCACGCTGCCACGAGCGCAGCGCAGAGTGCTTCGCACCGCTTCCAGTCCGAGGTCGTCCCCGGACTCGTCGCGACGGCGGGCTCGGTCCTCAGCGTGGGTGACCTCGCGAAGGATCCCCGCGTCAAGAGGATCGTGAAGAACGCCCAGAAGAAGGGCAAGAAGGCCAAGAAGGCTGCGGAGAAGTACGTGCCGCACCAGAAGAAGGGCATCGGCTTCGGCGGTGTCGCGCTGATCGTGGTCGGTGTCGTCGCCGTGGCGGGCGCCGCCTACGCCGCGTACCAGACGCTCCGCGCGGACGACGACCTGTGGGTCGCCGATGACGCTGACACGGCGGAGAAGCCTGCCGCCTGACCTCCCGGTTCGCACGAAGGGCCCCGGCACGCGCCGGGGCCCTTCGTCGTCCGTGGGCCGGCGGCCCGCCGGCCGTCGCCGGAGGCGGCGAGCGGGCACAATACGTCGCGCTTACCGCGCCGAAGCGGCCGTTCGTGCCCACTCGGCGCACGACGCGCGGCATGTCGTGCCCGCTCACCGGCCCGGCGGCGGACGGGAGGCGCGGGTCGACCCCGCCCCGCGCCTCCCGTCCGCCGTCGCGCTCGGCCCACCCCGCCACGCGGCGCGGTCGCACGACCCGCCACGCACGTCCACCGGGGTCCACCTGGAGCCGTGTCGCGGTCGCACGACGCGCCGCTCACGTCCGCCGAGGTCTCAGGAACGGCCGTTCTGCCCGCGCGAGATGCCACAATCGGCAAACCTCGAGCGCGAAACCGACCGATCGCGCGACGCAAGAACGTCGCGCAACGGAACCGATCGCGGAGCGGCGCGCCGAAGGCGCAGACGAACACAACGACCGAGTGAGGCGAAGCGAGGAACGAGCGGAGCATCGCTCACGCCGAGGGAGTGGAGCCTGGGAGAATCGAACTCCCGACATCCTGCTTGCAAAGCAGGCGCTCTACCAACTGAGCTAAGGCCCCGTGACACCCATCGTACGGAGTGTCGGAGGAAGTGGTGGGGCTACAAGGACTTGAACCTTGGACCTCTTCGTTATCAGCGAAGCGCTCTAACCGCCTGAGCTATAGCCCCTCAGACCGGATGAAAGCCTACCGTACGGATCTCGCAGAACGAAATCGAGGCGGTCGGCCCATCCGGCCCGGGTGTGTCAGTTGTTCGTGAAGCCGACGAGCAAGCCGCCGGTGATCCGCACACTGAGGTTGTAGAGGACACTCACGATGGCGCCGAGCACGGTGCCGACGACCACGTTGAGGATGCCCACGACGATGGAGAACCCGAGCACCTGGCCCAGCGAGAACTGGTCCATGATCGAGTAGTTGTTCTGCCCGGTGACGTCCTTCAGCAGGGCGTCGATCTGGGTGAAGACACCGGTCTGGTTCAGGATGACCCACACCAGCGCGGTGGCGACGACGATCACGATCGAGCCGGCCAGGGCGATGAGGAAGCTGAGCTTCACCATCGACCAGAAGTCGACGTACACGAGCCGCAGTCGCACCTGACGGGTGCCGACGGGCCGCTTCGCCTTCTTCTGGAGCTTCTCGGCGACACTACTCATTGCTTGACTGGTCCTCTCCGGCCACGGTGTCCGTGGGCACTGTGTCGGCGGGGTCGGCGGCCGCTTCGTCCGGGCTGACCGTCTCCACCGGGCCCGCAGGCTCGATCTCGGCGTCGTCCTGGTCGTCCAGGTTCCGCTCTGTGTTCCGGGCCACCGCGATGATCCGGTCGTTCTCCGCGAACCTCGCGAAGACCACACCCATCGTGTCGCGACCCTTGGCGGGCACCTCGGCCACGGCAGACCTTACCACCTTGCCCGATTGCAGCACGACGAGCACCTCGTCGTCCTCGCCCACGATGAGAGCACCCACAAGGTCGCCTCGGTCAGCGGCCAGCTTGGCCACCTTGATGCCGAGACCACCACGGCCCTGTACGCGGTACTGGTCGACCGACGTGCGCTTGGCGTAGCCGCCCTCGGTCATGACCCACACGTAGCCGTCGTCCGAGACGACCCGGGCTGCGAGCAGCGAGTCGTCGTCGCGGAAGGACATGCCCTTCACGCCGGAGGTCGATCGACCCATCGGGCGCAGGGTGTCGTTCGTCGCGGTGAAGCGCAGCGACATGCCGTGCTTCGACACGAGCAGGAGGTCGTCGTGCTCGTCGACGAGGAGCGCCTGCACCAGGGTGTCGCCGTCGCGCAGGTTGATCGCGATGATGCCACCGGTGCGGTTCGTGTCGTACTCGGTGAGCGGGGTCTTCTTCACGAGACCGTGCGCCGTGGCGAGCACGAGGTACTGGGCCGCCTCGTAGTCGCGGATGTCGAGCACCTGCTGGATCTGCTCGTCCGGCTGCATGGCGAGCAGGTTCGCGACGTGCTGACCCTTGGCGTCGCGGCTGGCCTCCTGCAGCTCGTAGGCCTTCGCGCGGTAGACCCGCCCCTTGTCCGTCAGGAAGAGGAGCCAGTGGTGCGTCGTCGTCACGAAGAAGTGCTCGACGATGTCGTCGGCGCGCAGCTGCGCACCCTTGACCCCGCGGCCGCCGCGGTGCTGCGAGCGGTAGTTGTCGCTGCGCGTCCGCTTGACGTACCCGCCGCGGGTGATGGTGACGACCATCTCCTCTTCGGGGATGAGGTCCTCGATGGACATGTCGCCGTCGAAGCCGAGCAGGATCTCGCTGCGGCGGTCGTCGCCGAACCGCTCGACGATCTCCTCGAGCTCGTCGCCGATGATCGTGCGCTGACGGGTCTCCGACGCGAGGATGTCCTGGAAGTCGGCGATCTTGCGCTCGAGCTCCTCGGCCTCGTCGTGGATCTTCTGCCGCTCGAGGGCGGCGAGCCGACGGAGCTGGAGCTCGAGGATCGCGCGCGCCTGGATCTCGTCGACGGACAGCAGGTCCATCAGGCCGGTGCGGGCCTCTTCGACGTCGGGCGACCGGCGGATGAGCGCGATGACCTCGTCGAGGGCGTCGAGCGCGGCCAGGTAGCCACGGAGGATGTGGGCGCGCTTCTCGGCCTCGCGCAGCCGGAACTGGGTGCGGCGGACGATGACGTCGATCTGGTGGTCGACCCACGCCGAGATGAACCCGTCGAGCGCGAGGGTGCGGGGCACACCGTCGACGATCGCGAGCATGTTCGCGCCGAAGTTCTCCTGCAGCTGCGTGTGCTTGTACAGGTTGTTGAGGACGACCTTGGCGACGGCGTCGCGCTTGAGCACGATGACGAGACGCTGACCGGTACGACCCGAGGTCTCGTCGCGGATGTCCGCGATGCCGGCGAGCTTGCCGTCCTTCACGCCCTCGGCGATGCGGATCGCGAGGTTGTCGGGGTTCACCTGGTACGGGAGCTCGGTGACGACGAGGCAGGTGCGACCCTGGATCTCCTCGACGTTGACGACCGCGCGCATCGTGATCGAGCCACGACCGGTGCGGTAGGCGTCCTGGATGCCCTTCGTGCCGAGGATCTGCGCCCCGGTCGGGAAGTCCGGGCCCTTGATCCGCTGCATGAGCGCGCCGAGGAGCTCTTCACGCGTGGCGTCGGGGTGCTCGAGCGCCCACTTGGCGCCCGCAGCGACCTCGCGCAGGTTGTGCGGCGGGATGTTCGTCGCCATGCCGACCGCGATGCCGACGGACCCGTTGACCAGCAGGTTCGGGAAGCGTGCCGGCAGGATCGCGGGTTCCTGCGTGCGACCGTCGTAGTTGTCCTGGAAGTCGACGGTGTCCTCGTCGATGTCCCGGACCATCTCCATGGCGAGCGGCGCCATCTTGGTCTCGGTGTACCGCGGGGCGGCGGCGCCGTCGTTGCCCGGGGACCCGAAGTTGCCCTGGCCGAGCGCGAGCGGGTACCGGAGCGACCACGGCTGCACCAGGCGGACGAGGGCGTCGTAGATCGCGCTGTCACCGTGCGGGTGGAACTGCCCCATGACGTCGCCGACGACGCGCGAGCACTTCGAGAAGGCCCGGTCGGGACGGTAGCCGCCGTCGAACATCGCGTAGATCACGCGGCGGTGCACCGGCTTCAGTCCGTCACGGACCTCGGGCAGGGCACGACCGACGATGACGCTCATCGCGTAGTCGAGGTAGGAGCGCTGCATCTCGAGCTGCAGGTCGACCTGCGAGATGCGGTCACCGGAGACGACGATGTCCCCGCTGTCGCCGTGGACGATCTCGGGCTGCTCGTCGGCGCCGTTCTCGTTGTCGTCAGCCATGTGGCTTCGTTCCCTTTCTGGACAGCCTGGAGGCTGTGGTTCCGTCAGTCGCGCCGGGCGCGACCACAGGTGGTCAGGACTGGTCCGCGCGACTCACGCCGCGCCTCCAGGCCAGGATCAGATGTCCAAGAACCGGACGTCCTTCGCGTTCTGCTGGATGAACTGGCGACGGGACTCGACGTCCTCACCCATCAGCGTCGCGAAGACGCTGTCCACCGCGGCGGCGTCCTCGAGCGTGACCTGCAGGAGCGTCCGGGTGTCCGGGTTCATCGTGGTGTCCCACAGCTCCTTGTAGTCCATCTCGCCGAGACCCTTGTAGCGCTGGATCCCGTTGTCCTTCGGGATGCGCTTGCCGGCGGCGAGGCCGGCCTGCATCAGGGCGTCGCGCTCCCGGTCGCTGAACACGTACTCGTGCGCCGAGTTCGACCACTTCAGGCGGTAGAGCGGCGGCTGCGCGAGGTACACGTAGCCGCGCTCGATGAGCGGCCGCATGTAGCGGAACAGCAGGGTGAGGAGCAGGGTCGTGATGTGCTGGCCGTCGACGTCGGCATCGGCCATCAGCACGATCTTGTGGTACCGGGCCTTGTCCGGGTCGAAGTCCTCGCCGATGCCGGCACCGAACGCCGTGATCATCGACTGGATCTCCTGGTTGGCCAGGGCACGGTCGAGGCGGGCCTTCTCGACGTTGAGGATCTTGCCGCGCAGCGGCAGGATCGCCTGCGTCATCGGGTTGCGACCCTGCACGGCGGAACCACCGGCGGAGTCACCCTCGACCATGAAGATCTCGGAGACCGTCGGGTCCTTCGACTGGCAGTCCTTGAGCTTGCCGGGCATGCCGCCCGACTCGAGGAGGCCCTTGCGACGGGTGGTCTCGCGTGCCTTGCGTGCGGCGAGACGGGCCTGCGAGGCCTGGATCGCCTTGCGCACGACGTCGCGGGCCTGCGTCGGGTTGCTCTCGAACCAGTGGGTGAGCTCGGTGCCGACGACGCGCTGGACGAAGCCCTTCGCCTCGGTGTTGCCGAGCTTGGTCTTCGTCTGCCCCTCGAACTGCGGCTCGCCGAGCTTCACGGAGATGACGGCCGTCAGCCCTTCACGGATGTCGTCACCCGTGAGGTTGTCGTCCTTCTCCTTGATGATCTTCGCCTCGCGCGCGTACTTGTTGACCAGGTACGTCAGCGCCGCGCGGAAGCCCTCTTCGTGGGTGCCGCCCTCGTGCGTGTTGATCGTGTTCGCGAAGGTGTGGACGCTCTCCTGGTAGGAGGTGTTCCACTGCATCGCGACCTCGAGCGCGATCTTGCGCTCCGGGTCCTCGGCCTCGAAGCCGATGACGTCCGGGTGCACCAGGTCGGCCTTCTTCTGGGCGTTGAGGTACTCGACGTAGTCGGCGAGGCCGCGCTCGTAGAGGAAGGAGTCGTGCCGTGCCTCTTCACCCTCGGCCGGGGTGCGCTCGTCGGTCAGGGTGATCCGCAGGCCCTTGTTGAGGAAGGCCATCTGCTGGAAGCGCGTGCGCAGGGTCTCGTAGTCGAAGACGACGGTCTCGAAGATGTCCGCGTTCGGCCAGAAGGTGATCGTGGTGCCGTGACCGTCGTCTTCCTCGTCCTTCGACAGGGGCGCGACCGGGACGCCGTCGGTGTAGCTCTGGCGCCAGACGTGGCCCTGCTGGCGGACCTCGACGTCGAGCTCGGAGCTCAGCGCGTTGACGACCGACGAACCGACGCCGTGCAGACCACCGGACACCGCGTACGCGCCGCCGCCGAACTTGCCGCCGGCGTGCAGGACGGTGAGCACGACCTGGACGGTCGAGACGCCCTCGGCAGCGTGGATCCCGACGGGGATGCCACGGCCGTTGTCGACCACGCGGACGCCGCCGTCTTCGCGGATGGTGACGTTGATCGTGTCGCAGTAGCCCGCGAGTGCTTCGTCGACGGAGTTGTCGACGATCTCCTGCACGAGGTGGTGCAGACCGCGGGGACCGGTCGACCCGATGTACATGCCCGGACGCTTCCGGACGGCTTCGAGTCCCTCGAGCACCTGGATCTGGTCTGCGCCGTACGCTGGATCGCTCTGCGGGGTCGCCTCGCCGGACGAGTTCTGTCGGTCGTCGTCAGATCCGGATGTCATTCGAAGGTGCTCCTGCCTGCGCGCGGAACACCCGCGCACTGCACCTCTCAGTCTACCGCAGGACCCCCTCCTCCGAGGGCGGATTCCGGCCGTGGACGGCCTTTTTTCGTCCTTCCGGACGATTTCGTCGCCCTACCCGTAAGTGTCGCGGGGACCGCGCCCCTGAACCGTCCTGGGACCCCGTTTCCAGGTGGGGGCGTCGGGGCCCGAAACCCGGATCGACTGGACCCCCGCCTCGGGGTGCCGCTCGGCGATGGTCGTCGTGACGGTGCTGCGCATCAGTCGGAGCTGGGTCGCCCAGGCCGTCGAGTCGCACCGGATGACGAGTGCACCGTCGTCGATGGTCACGGGTCGGGAGTGCTTCGCGAGTTCCTCCCCCACCACGGCGGGCCAGTCCACGAACAGCTCGGACCGGGCGAGGGGCTCCGTCCAGCCGAGTTCCTGCGCGAGCGAACCGACGACGTCGCCGAGTCCGGCGGGCTCGCGACCGCGACCGTAGGGCACGGAGTCGGGATCGAGTCCCTTCATGCGGCGCCGGCGCGCGTCGACGCCGCGCTTCGAGGGGTCGCCGAAGACGGCGCGGAGGTGCCGGTAGACCCGCGAGGGCTCGGTCGGCTTCGACGGCTTCGGCATCAGACGCCCGCTCCGGTCGGGTCGGCTTCCGCCCGGTGGTCTTCCGGTTCTCCGGTCGGACTGGAGGCGCGGCTCGGCTCCGCCTCGTCGGTCACGATCGTGCCCGATTCGATCCGGACGGTGTGCGCGGCCAGCTGCTCGGGCACGTCACCGAACACCGCCGCGGTGATGAGCACCTGCTCGTAGTCGGCGACCGCCCCAGCCAGGCGTTCCCGGCGGGACTCGTCGAGTTCGGCGAACACGTCGTCGAGGATGATGATCGGATCCCCCAGGCTCGACTCGGCGCGGAGGATCGAGGCACTGGCCAGCTGCACGGCGAGCGCGAACGACCACGATTCCCCGTGACTGGCGTAGCCGCGGGCAGGTAACCCGTTCAGCTGGAAGAGGACGTCGTCGCGGTGGGGACCGACGAGCGTCAGGCCGCGGTCGAGCTCGTCGCGTCGACGCCGTTCGAGTGCCGCGCGGAACGCATCTGCTGCTGCGGTGACGGTGACCGGCTCGTCGGGTGTCCCGAGGACGGGATCCGTCGCGGCCGCGTCCTCCGGGTCGCCGCCGCGGACGCTCAGGACTCCGGTGATCGACGCCTCGTGCCGTTCGCCGGCGACGGTCGCGTAGGCCTCGGCCACGAACGGGGCGAGCCGCCGGGTGAGGTGGTCACGGGCGGCGATGATCTCGGCGCCGAACGCCACGAGCCGCTCGTCCCAGACGTCGAGCGTCGCGAGCGAACCCGCCTTCGCACCGGTCGCCCGGGCCGACTTCAACAGGGTGTTCCGCTGCCGGAGCGTCCGGTCGTAGTCGGCGAGGACGCCCTGCATGCGCGGGGCGATCTGCCCGAGGAGCTCGTCGAGCATCCGGCGTCGGCCGGCCGGTTCGCCCCGGACCAGCGCGAGGTCCTCGGGAGCGAAGAGGACGCTCGTGCAGTAGCGCGGGAGCTCGCGGGGCTTGATGGCCGAGCGGTTCACCTGCGCCCGGTTCGCGCCGGTGCGGTTGATCTGGACCTCGGCGAGGATGCTGCGGTCCTCGTGCGCGAGCCGAGCGCGGACGATCGCCGCGTCGCAGCCCTGCCGCACGAGTGCCGCGTCCGTCGGGACCCGGTGCGATCCCAGGGTGGAGAGGTAGCCGATCGCCTCGACGAGGTTGGTCTTGCCCTGTCCGTTCCGGCCGACGAACAGGTTCGGCCCGCGTGCGAGGTCGACCTCGGCCTCCCGGTAGTTCCGGAAGTCCGTGAGTTGCAGGTGGTCGACGTGCACGCGGGCCGTGGCCGGGTTGCCCCGGTTGGACTACGCCTTCTTGACGGCGTGGCCGCCGAACTGGTTGCGGAGCGCCGCGACGGCCTTCATCGTCGGGGACTCGCTGCCCTGACGCGAGACGAAGCGGGCGAACATCGCCGCGGAGAGCGCGGGCATCGGCACCGCGAGCTCGATCGCCTCTTCGAGGGTCCAGCGACCCTCGCCCGAGTCGTCGACGTAGCCCTCGAGCTCGTCGAGCTTCGGGTCCTCGTTGATCGCGAGGACGAGGAGGTCGAGCAGCCAGGAGCGGACGACCGTGCCGCGCTGCCATCCGGCGAAGACCGCCGGGACGTCGTGGACGATGTCCTTCGCCTCGAGGAGCTCGTAGCCCTCACCGTACGCCTGCATGATCGCGTACTCGATGCCGTTGTGGACCATCTTCGCGTAGTGGCCCGCGCCGACGCCGCCGGCGTGCGAGAAGCCCTCTTCGCGCGGGCCCTCGGGACGGAGCGCGTCGAAGACGGGCATGGCGAACTCGACGTCCTCGGGGGCGCCGCCCACCATGAGGCCGTAGCCATTCTCCTTGCCCCAGACACCGCCGGAGACGCCGGCGTCCATGTAGCGGATGCCCTTGGCGTCGAGCTGCTTGGCGTGCACCTCGTCGTCGAGCCACTTCGAGTTGCCGCCGTCGATCACGAGGTCGCCCTCGCTCAGGACGTTCGACAGGTCGGTGATCACGTCGTCGGTGATCTTGCCGTGCGGGACCATGACCCACACGAGCTTCTTGCCCTCGGGGAGCGCCGCGGCGAGTGCGCCGAGGTCGGCGACGTCTGAGACGGCGGGGTTCGCGTCGTAGCCGGTGACCTCGATGCCTGCGTTGCGGAGACGGGCACGCATGTTGTTGCCCATGCGACCGAGGCCGACAAGACCGATGTGCATGATTTCCTCTTCTGTTCGTCGTCGCGCTGATGCAGGGATGGCGCGTCAGCGCAGTGTTCGGCTGTTGCGCTTACCGCAGCAGGAGATTGGGCTGCAGCAGGTACCGGTATCCGTCCGCGGCCGGGGCCTCTTGCGAGGTCTGGCCGGTGATGAGCACCGGACCCGGCTTGTTGGGGTTCTCCGTCTTGGTGAAGGAGATCCGGACGAACTCGGAGTGCACCGCGTTCAACCCGTCCAGGAGGAAGGCGGGCTTCAGCGAGACCACCGTTTCCTCACCGGTCAGCAACGCACTGATCGACTCTGACGCCTGCGCTTGTTCGGAACCGATCGCTTCGAGCGTGAGCCCGTCGACCGTGAAGGAGAACCGGAGGGCGGCTTCGCGCTCCAGGACGAGGGAGACCCGTCGGACCGCCTCGACCAGTTCCGCGGTGTTGATCACCGCGTGGTCCTGGACGGTCTCGGGGAAGAGCCGGCGGACCGGCGGGTAGTTGCCCTTGATGAGCAGCGACGTGACGGTCTTGTCGTCCGCGTGGAACGCGATGAGCTCGCGATCGGACGAGCCGCTGATCGACACCGAGACGGTGGACGCCGAGCCGAACGTGCGGCCCACCTCTTGCAGGGTGCGGGCCGGGACGAGCGCGTGCAGCGGGTCCGACCCGACGCGGCCGGAGTCCCACGCGATGGTGCGGACGGCGACGCGGTAGCGGTCCGTCGCGATGAGCGACAGGTCGTTGTCGCCGACCTCGAGCTGGACGCCGGTGATCACCGGGGTGACGTCGTCGCGGCTGGCGGCGACGGCGACCTGGGACACGGCTTCGGAGAAGGCGTCGCCGGGGATGACGCCAGTCTGCTCGCCGATCTCCGGGAGCGTCGGGTACTCCTCGACCGGCATGGACAGCAGCGTGAAGTGCGCCGAACCGCAGGTGACCGAGATCTTCGAGTCCTCGGTGGTGAAGGTGACCGGGGCGTTCGGCAGGCGACTCGCGATGTCGTTGAGGAGCCGGCCGGAGACGAGCACCGTGCCGGGGTCGTCGATCTGCGCGGCGATGGACGTCTGCGCCGAGACCTCGTAGTCGAACGACGAGAGCGTGAGTCGATCGCCGTCGGCGTGGATGAGGACGCCCGAGAGGATCGGGAGGGTCGTGCGCTGTGGGAGGAGCTTCACCGCGAAGGAGACGGCTTCGGAGAAGACGTCCCGGTTGACCTCGAACTTCACAGCTGGAACCCCTGTCGATCGGTTGGACTGTCCGGCCGCCCCATTGTGGCACAGCCCGGCGAGGCCCGGATTTCTTGTCATCCCGCCGTCCACAAGGTTGGCCCGCTGAGATCAATCGTTAACCAGGAGTAATGGTGTTAACGCCTGTGCACACTGTGGATAACCCTGTTCACACCGCTTGTCCACAGGGAACTACACACGTGTGAGTTGTGAGTGGTGTGTGGGCGGCGTCTGGATGAATGAATCTCATCTATCCACTTCCATCCCCAGTCTCCACAGGTGGCCCCTCCGCTGTGAACAACCGACCGGCGTGTCCTCCACAGTTATCCACAGGCTTTCCACACTGTGTGAAGTCCGGCGCATGGAACCGTCTCAGATGGTGGATGCGCGCGGAAGCAGGCCGATCTGACGGTCGTCAGCCGCGCCTCCAGGGCCGTACCAGATGTGCGCAGCGCGACGCAACGCGACGTGCGTCAGCGGTAGCGGCGGGTCCTGCTTGATGCGGCTGGTCAGCTCCGTGACCTGGTTGTAGATCGAGCGACGCTCCTTCATGAGCTCCGCGATCTTCTTGTTGGCGTACATGACCGTGGTGTGGTCCCGGTTGCCGAAGAGCTGTCCGATCTTCGGCAGCGACAGGCTCGTCATCTCACGGCAGAGGTACATCGCGATCTGCCGTGCCGTGGCGATCGCCTGCGAGCGGGAGGACCCGTAGAGGTCGTCGACGGAGAGCTTGAAGTACTCCGCGGTGTGGTTGATGATGTCCGTCGGCGCGATCACGTTGTCGTCGTCGAGCGTGATGAGGTCCTTGAGGACCGTCTGCACCAGGGCCATGTCGACGGCCGTCCGGTTGAGGCTCGCGAACGCCGTGACGCGGATCAGGGTGCCCTCGAGCTCGCGGATGTTGCTCGACACCTTCGACGCGATGAACTCGAGGATGTCGTCCGGCACCTGCAGGTGGTCGGACTGCGCCTTCTTGCGGAGGATCGCGATGCGGGTCTCGAGGTCCGGCGCCTGGACGTCGGTGATGAGGCCCCACTCGAAGCGGGAGCGCATCCGGTCCTCGAACCCGGTCAGGTGCTTCGGTGCGACGTCCGACGTGATGACGACCTGCTTGTTGTGGTCGTGCAGCGTGTTGAAGGTGTGGAAGAACGCCTCTTGCGTGGAGTCCTTGCCCTGCAGGAACTGGATGTCGTCGATCAGCAGGATGTCGATGTCGCGGTACCGCTGCTGGAACTGGTTCGACCGGTTGTTCGCGATCGAGTTGATGAAGTCGTTCGTGAACTCCTCGCTGGACACGTACCGCACCCGGATCCCGGGGTAGAGGCTCTCGGCGTAGTGGCCGATCGCGTGCAGGAGGTGGGTCTTGCCGAGGCCCGAGTCGCCGTAGATGAAGAGCGGGTTGTAGGCCTTCGCCGGGGCCTCGGCCACCGCGACCGCCGCCGCGTGGGCGAAGCGGTTCGACGAGCCGATGACGAAGTTGTCGAAGTTGTACTTGGGGTTGAGCCGGGACTCGGGGCGACCGCTGGTCCCCGGGGAGTCGATCTGGCTCGGGACGAACGGCGCCTCGATGTACTGGCGGGGGGCCGCACTCTGCTCGACGGCCTCCTGCACCGGCTCGGCGTACTCGGGGACGTTGCTCGTGACCTGCGTGTCTACGCGCGGCTCGGACGCCATGTCCGGGTTCACCGTGATGGCGAAGTTCGCGACGGTGTCGTCACCGATGCGGGAGACGGCCTCGGTGATCGGGATGCGGATCCGCTGCTCGAGCATGCCGCGGGTGAGGTCGTTCGGCACCTCGAGGTAGAGGGTGCCGGCGAGCACGCCCTTCGGCTCGACCAGGTTGAGGAAGCCGTGCAGCTGCGGGGTGATGCGGTCGTCCTCCGAGAGGAGTCCGAGGACGGATGACCAGAGGTCCTCGACGGGGTCGGCCGGCATCGTCATGTCGCGCTCGTCTCCTGATGTCGTGTCGTGCTCGTCGCTGGTGCTCGTCTGCACTGGGTGTCCACCGCCGCCGGACGGACCGGCGCAGCGTCGACCGCCGGAACGTTCCTGGCGGGTCGTCGTGAGTCCGGGTGGCATCGTCGACGTCCCGGACGCGTGTCGTCCCGCATGGTGGTCCACAGGGTTGTCCACAGTCTTGTCCACGACCGGCGCGAGCCGCACGACGAGGGGAATCCCCCGTCGTACCGGGCCGCTGGCCGGTCGATCACCCCACTGTAAAGGACTCGAGCGCGTCGTACCGAACGCACGTTTTCCCCAATGTGGATAATGAACGTGCGCACCGCTCCCTCGGTCGGGTCGACGACGGCGTTTGACCTGCTCGCCCCTGTCACGTACCGTTAACCAGTTGACTGCGGCCGTTCGGTCGCGCCCATCTGCGTCGTTCGGCACCGAGCGACTACACATACGTGACGGCTCGCCGCGAGCAGCCGTGTGGAGAACATCATGAGCAAGCGCACCTTCCAGCCGAACAACCGCCGCCGCGCCAAGAAGCACGGCTTCCGCGCCCGCATGCGCACCCGTGCCGGCCGCGCCATCCTGGCCGCACGTCGCGCCAAGGGCCGCACCGAGCTCAGCGCCTGATCAGGCTCCCCGCCTGATCTCGTCCTCCGGTACCGACTCGTGTTGGCCCGCGCCAACCGGATCGTCCGAGGTGACGACTACCGGTCCGTCGTGCGTCGTGGTCGCAGAAGCGCCACGGCGCACGCCGTCGTATCGGTGGTCCGTCGCACCTCGGGCGACCCGTCGAGCGGTACCGGTCCGACACGGTTCGGGTTCATCGTCGCGAAGACGGTGGGCAACGCCGTGACCCGGAACCTGGTCAGGCGTCGCCTCAAGGCGATCGCGCACGGACTGCTCGCCGACATCCCCGTCGGCTACGACGTGGTGGTCCGCGCACTGCCAGCCGCTGCGCAGGCCGGATGGCCTACCCTGCTCGAAGACGTCTCGCGCTCCTGTGCGCGTGGTGTGGAGAAGGCAGCATGAACCGCAACCTGTGGACCCGGCTCGCCTGGGCCGTCGCGTTGCTCCCGCGCAACGTGTGCGTCATCGTGCTGCGCGCCTACCGTGCCGTGATCTCACCGCTCTACGGCAACGTCTGTCGGTACCACCCCTCGTGCTCCCGGTACGCGCTCGAGGCGATCCAGCAGTACGGCGTCGTCCGCGGATCCGCCATGGGTGCATGGCGCATCGCACGGTGCAACCCCTGGGCAGCCGGGGGCATCGACGACGTCCGTGCACGGCGTCGCCCCTACGACGTCAACCGGTTCGGGTTCGTGCTCGCACCGACCCAGCCGCAGCCGCAGCCCACGGGTGGTTCCACCCTGCCGGTCCTGCTCCCCCAGCGCACTCGAAAGGCGTGACAGTCCCCATGGACCTCGGATTCATCGGAACGATCCTCTGGCCGCTCAAGTGGGTGGTCTCGGCCATCCTCGTGGGCTTCCACTGGATCTTCGAGAGCATCGGCATGGACCCCGGAGCCGGCATCACCTGGGTGCTCTCCATCATCTTCCTGACCTTCGTGGTGCGCGCCGCGCTCATCCCGATCTTCGTGCGCCAGATCAAGTCGCAGCGCCGCATGCTCGAGGTGGCGCCGCAGCTCAAGAAGATCCAAGAGAAGTACAAGGGCAAGAAGGACCAGTTCTCGCGTGAGGCCATGAGCCGCGAGACCATGGCGCTGTACAAGGAGACCGGGACGAACCCGCTGAGCTCCTGCCTGCCGCTGCTGATCCAGATGCCGATCTTCTTCTCGCTGTACTCGGTGCTGCACGAGGCGCAGATCAACAAGACGGGCATCGGCCTGCTCACGAACGACCTCGCCGCGTCGTTCGGCAACGCATCGCTCTTCGGCGCTCCCCTGCACGAGACGTTCACGAACGCCTCCGGCTGGGAGGTCCGGGTCATCGCCGGCGTCATGATCGTCGTGATGACCGCCTCGCAGTTCATCACCCAGCTGCAGCTCGTCGCGAAGAACATGTCGCCGGAGACCAAGGAGTCTCCGATGTACCGCCAGCAGAAGATGATGCTGTACATCCTCCCGCTGGTCTTCGTCATCTCCGGTCTGTCGTTCCCCCTCGGCGTCATGTTCTACTGGCTCGCCTCGAACGTCTGGACGATGGCGCAGCAGTACTTCGTCATCCGCAGCATGCCGACCCCCGGTTCCGAGGCCGCACTCGCTCGTGAGGCACGTCTCGCGAAGAAGGCGCAGCGTCGCGGTGCGGCCACCCCGGTCCTCGCTGAGGCCGGCGCCGGGGCCGGTGCCGCCGAGATCGAGGCCGTCCGCGTGACGACCCAGCGGCAGCAGCCGGTCGGCAAGAACCGTGCCAAGAAGAACGGGAAGAAGTAAGTGACCGAGCAGGACACCGCGGACGCCGTGGACACCACCGTCGACACCTCGACCGCGACCGTCGACGACGACGCCCGCGACGAAGCCGACATCGCGGCGGACTACATCGAGGAACTCCTCGACATCTGCGACCTCGACGGCGACATCGAGATCGAGGAGCGTGCGGGCCGCGTGTACCTGTCCGTCACGGACGAGGGCGACGCGCTCCGCGTGCTGTCGAAGCCGGACACCGTCTCGGCCCTGCAGGAGCTCACGCGCATCGCCGTCCAGGCCGAGACCGGCGAGTTCAGCAGGCTGATCCTCGACGTCGGCGGCTCGCGCGATGCCCGTGCGTCCGAACTGCAGCGGCTCGTCGACACCGCCATCGAGCGCATCGAGGCGGGTTCGACCACGGCTGCACTCCCCGCGATGTCGTCGTACGAGCGCAAGCTGGTCCACGACCTGGTCGCCGAGAAGGGCTTCCACTCGGAGTCCGAGGGTGAGGGTCGGGACCGCCACACGGTCGTCACCCGATGACCGAGACCGCGCCTCCCGTCCTCGAGACGGAGCCGGCGGCTGCTGCGACGCTCTTCGGCGATCGCCTCGACCTGGCGCGTTCCTTCACGAACGAGCTTGCTCGACGCGGTGAGGAGCTCGGCCTGATCGGCCCGCTCGAGCTGCCGCGCTTGTGGACGCGACATATCCTCAATTCTGCGGTGGTCGCTCCACTCCTGGAGGAACGGGGCCGGGTCGCCGACGTCGGTTCCGGTGCTGGACTCCCCGGCTTGGTGCTCGCGATCACCCGGCCGGACGTGCACCTCACGCTCATCGAACCGATGGAACGGCGAGTGGATTGGCTGACGTCAGAGGCCTCACGCCTGGGCCTCGACAACGTCGAGGTCGTCCGTGCCCGTGCTGAGGACGTCGCCGACGACATCGTGGTCGACCAGGTGACTGCGCGGGCCGTCAGCGCGTTGTCGAAGCTGATCCCCCTGACCGTGCCGCTGGTTCGGTCCGGTGGCCAGCTCATCCTGATGAAGGGTGCCCGCGTCGAGGACGAGATGGAGAAGGCTCGAAAGGTCATCCTCCGGAAGCGTCTCGCCGATGTCGAGGTGCTCGAGCTCGGAGTCGGTGTGGTCGAGGAGACCACACGCGTCTTCCGGGCTACAGTTGACTGACGCTGCGGCTCGGGCCGGTTCGACCGGCCACCAGTGGCTCCGCGTTCCACGTGAAACCGAACCGGGGAAGAGGCACTCGTTGAGTTCATCGACCGATTACGACGCGTCGACACCGCTCGCCCGTGAGATTGCTGATCTGAACCGTCGTCGCCGTGCGATCGCGACGCAGCAGTTCCCGCTGCCGCCGAAGACGCGTGTCTTCACGGTGTCGAACCAGAAGGGTGGCGTCGGCAAGACCACCACCACGGTCAACCTCGCCGCTGCGTTGGCGCACGGTGGAGCGCGCGTGCTGGTGATCGACCTCGACCCACAGGGCAACGCGTCCACGGCGCTCGGCGTCAACCACCAGGCCGAGGTCCCGAGTATCTACGACGTGATCGTCGACGAAGCACCGATCGCCGACACGGTCCAGCGCTCCCCCGAGTCGGACACGCTCTGGTGCGTACCGGCCACGATCCACCTCGCCGGCGCCGAGATCGAGCTGGTGTCGCTCGTCGCTCGCGAACAGCGCCTGCGGACCGCACTGGACCAGTACCTCGAGTCGCTGGACGAGCCGTACCACTACGTCTTCATCGACTGCCCGCCGTCGCTCGGGCTGCTCACGATCAACGCCTTCGTCGCAGCGCGCGAGGTCCTCATCCCGATCCAGTGCGAGTACTACGCGCTCGAGGGGTTGAGTCAGCTGCTCCGGAACATCGAGCTCATCGAGCGGCACCTGAACCCGAACCTCGCCGTGTCGACCATCCTCCTGACGATGTACGACAGCCGGACGAACCTCTCCAACCAGGTCGCAGCAGACGTGCGAGAGCACTTCGGCGAGCAGGTGCTCGAGGCCGTGATCCCCCGATCCGTCCGCGTCAGCGAAGCCCCGAGCTACGGGCAGAGCGTCGTTGCGTACGACGTCAACTCAACCGGCTCGCTCTCCTACCTGGAGGCGGCAGCCGAGATCGCAGCACGAGGAGCGCAGCACTGATGGCACCGAAGCGAACTGGACTCGGACGGGGTATCGGAGCCCTCATCCCGACGGCGTCGGAGCAGCAGGACCGCCCCGTCGACGTGTTCTTCCCGACCGGTGGATCGCCGGCGTCCGCGCCGCTCGTCGACGGTGCGACCGCAGAGGAGCTCGTCGCGGTTCCCGGCGCGCGTCTGGCGAACCTGAACCCTCTCGACGTCGTGCCGAACGCGCACCAGCCGCGCAAGGAGTTCCGCGAAGAGGAACTGCAGGAACTCGTCCACTCGATCCGCGAGATCGGGGTCCTCCAGCCCATCGTCGTGCGCCCGATCGCCGGCGCCGCTGGGACGGAGCCGCAGTACGAGCTGATCATGGGTGAGCGCCGACTCCGCGCCACCAAGGAGCTCGGGCTCAGCACCATCCCCGCCATCGTCAAGGACACCCCCGACGATGCGATGCTCCGTGACGCCCTGCTCGAGAACCTCCACCGTGCGAACCTCAACCCGCTCGAAGAGGCTTCGGCGTACCAGCAGCTCCTGGCGGACTTCGGCATCACGCAGGAACAGCTCGCCCAGCGGATCGGCCGTTCGCGTCCGCAGATCACCAACACGATCCGTCTCCTGCGACTCCCCTCCCCCGTCCAGCGGCGCGTGGCAGCGGGCGTGCTCTCGGCTGGACACGCACGTGCGATCCTCGCTGCGCCTGACGCCGAGGCCATGGAGTACCTCGCCGAGAAGATCGTCAACGAGGACCTGTCCGTCCGGGCCGCCGAGTCGATCGCGCAGCAGCTCGCGGCGAAGACGCCGGTGAAGCCCAAGGCGGAGCCGTCGAAGCGGCAGGTGCATTTCAACGACCTGGCGGAGCGGCTCGGGGATCGATTGAACACGCGGGTCAAGATCGCTGTCGGGGCGCGGAAGAGCTCGGTGACGATCGACTTCGCGAACGGGGATGACCTCAACCGGATCCTCGGGGAGCTTGGGATCGAGGACGTCGCGGGCTGACGTTCGGCCGTCTCCTGCCGCGGAGGTCTCTGTACGGCGCTGTGCGGCCGCCTGCCGGGTCGACGGCCTCGTCGGGTCCGTGGGTTCGACGGCGGGTCTACTGGGCCCTGAGTGAGCCTGCTGTGGCCTCTCGGGTACCCCGTTGTTCGGGGGCCTGATCGTGCAGGTGGCGTTTCACGTGGAACATCGAGTCCAAGTGCCGAGGGTGGTTCGTGTCGGCCAGCAGATGCCGTTCTGTCCGATCGTGGCGCCGTGCTCGCGCCCACCGGAGCCGTCAGACCGAGCGATCTCGCCCCTGCACGGAGCCGCAAGAAGCCCTAGGTGTCGAAACCAGTGGCCCGCGTGTTCCCGCAGTAGCGGTCATCCGCGCCATGTAATCGCGGTGGGGCAGTCGAGCGGCTGCGGCGCGTCTCGAATCCGGCCTTGTGCCGAGCTGCACGTTCGCACGCGTATGGGTGGCGGAACACGAG
Source organism: Curtobacterium sp. SORGH_AS_0776 (assembly GCF_031453355.1). Taxonomy (NCBI): domain Bacteria; kingdom Bacillati; phylum Actinomycetota; class Actinomycetes; order Micrococcales; family Microbacteriaceae; genus Curtobacterium; species Curtobacterium sp. SORGH_AS_0776. Next base: position 703,551 of record NZ_JAVIYU010000001.1, on the reverse strand, counting down.
GCGGGATGTCGGATGACCCGCACGATACGAGTAGGAGTTGGCCCCGGGGTTCCTTCGCGGCAACGGCGCGATCCGTGACGGACGGGCGCTGGGGCCGGGCCGCTCCCCCGTTGGACGATGAGCGGCGAATGATCTCCTAGGCGCTTGGCATGGAGCCCTGGTCTTTGAGTCGCTGCGTAACCCTCCAGTTCGAGGGCGATGAGATGGGTGCGGGCCAACCGAAGGAACCGTCTCCATCATGCGTCACGGCCGTACGCGGGGATCCGCACCCGTCCCGGCATGCATGGAAGTCAGGGCTGTGGCCCCGGGCTGGCTCGCTCTGCGCGCGGCCCTCGGGCAGCGAGTGTGGATCGTGGAGAGGTCGACACTGGAGGACGCGATGTCTCCCAAGTGCCTTCCGCGCAGGTTTGGGCGAATGTTCCACGTGCAACGGGCGAACTAGGCCGGAGGTTTCACGTGGAACACGGCACGAAGCTTCCACAGCCCGACTGCAGCGAACACAGGCTTCAGTAACATCATATCTCCGAACCGGTAGTCATCGGCAGCCGCGAGCCGGTCAGCGAGCGTCCGGTCGCTGACGCGCGAGGTAGACACGCGCCTTCTCAGCGTGCAGCCCGTTCGATGCGAAGGCGACCCAATCCGCCGACTCAATCCACGGAAATGCGTTCCGGACGTTCTCCCACGTCGAACGACTGCCCGGCTCGATCGACACAGGACCATCCCAGCCGAGGGAGTTCTCGATGTAGTCGCGGAGGAGCACAGCCTCCGCGACCGTCCCGCGCACGGGTCCCCCACTGCAGAGGATCTGAACGGAAGCGCCGGCCGCGAGCCGAACGTGCTGTGCGGACAGTGATCCGAGCCCGCCACCGATTCACGACGTTGATGCGACGACCCCGATTGCCGAACCCCAGGACGACGACGAGCCCAGTAGAGCCCTCCGTCGGTGGTGGAAGCCGTCCTGCCTGACGAGTGGCCCGCCAGTGCACGGCTTCGCCTGTGGCCAGCGTCACGAGGCTCAAGGCCGAGAGGACGGGGGCAAGGGATGTTCCACGTGGAACGTGTCGGCACCCCACGATCGCGGTGTCAAGCTCGGTGCTCGCGGATCGCCTGCTCCGCGAGCTCGGCGTAGGTCCACCCCAGGTCGAAGCCCGACGCGGAGAGGGCCTGCGGCACGAGAGAGGTCTCGGTGAGCCCGGGAAGGACGTTCGCCTCCAGGAACCAGGGCGTCCCAGCAGCATCGACGATGAGGTCGACGCGCGAGATGTGTCGCAGACCGAGGGCCTCGTGGGCTGCCACGGCGGCGGCGGACGCAGCAGCCGCGAACTCCTCGGACAGGCGGGCGGGCGTGTAGAAGGTGGTCTCGCCGGCGTTGTACCGCGCCTCGAACCCGTAGATGCCGTTGCGGGGGACGATCTCGACGGCGGATAGTGCCACCGGACCGTCGCCGGTGTCGATGATGCCGACCGCGACCTCGGTCCCACGGATGAGCTGCTCGACCACGACGTCGTCGCAGTACGTGTACGCGGTGACCATCGCGCGCGGCAGGTCGTTCACGTCGTCGACGAGGGTGACGCCCTGGGCGCTCCCACCTCGGGCAGGCTTGACGGCGAGTGGGACCGGGTGCTCGACAGCGATGCTCTCGAGGACGCCGACCGCGCCGAGCTCCCGGAAGACGTCGTGCGAGAGCGTGACCGAGCGAGGGGTCCGAACGCCAGCCCGCGCGACCAGCGCCGACGCGGTGGGCTTGTCCCATGCCAGCCGGGCCGACGTCGAACGTGAGCCGACGAACGGGATGTCCAGCGCCTCCAGGATGCCCCGCAGGGCGCCGTCCTCACCGGAGGCGCCGTGCAGAGCCGGCCACACGACGTCCGGGCGGCTCTCCCGCAGGGTCGGCAACAACGATGCGTCCGCGTCGCGGAGGTCCACCTGCCAGCCGTACCCGGTCAGCGAGTCGGCCACACGGCGACCGGAGCGCAGGGAGACGTCACGCTCGTGCGAGATCCCTCCCGCGACGACGACGACGTGACGGCGGGTGAGCTCGGCCATGCGGATGGACCTCCGGTACTGCGGGTGGAACGGTGAAAAAGGCTGATCAGGAGATGTTTGGGGGCGGAGCGCTCACCGACGATGCCGGACGAACGACCGCGTTGGGCCGCGTCGCGGACCCGAAGGTCTCGACCAGCTCGAGCTCGTCGTTGACGACGTTCGCGAGCCGCTTCACGCCGACGCGGATCTGCTCCGGCGTCGGGTAGCAGAACGACAGGCGGATGTGACCGCCGCCGCGGCCGTCGGCGTAGAAGGCCGTCCCCGGGGTGTAGGCGACGAGCTCCTTGACCGCCCGCGGCAGCATCCCCTTGGAGTCGAGCGACTCGGGCAGGGTCAGCCAGACGAAGAACCCACCGTTCGGCTTCGTCCAGGACAGGTCCGGCAGGAACTCCCCCAGCGCGGACAGCATGGCGTCACGACGCTCGGCGTAGAGGCCCCGGAAGGTGTCGACCTGACCCTTCCAGTCCGCGGCGTCGAGGTAGGCGTTCACGACGTACTGGCCGAAGGAGTTCGGCGCGAGGACGGCCGACTCGTTGGCGAGGACGAGCTTCTCGCGGATGGCGTGCGGTGCGAGGGCCCAGCCGACACGGAAGCCCGGCGCGAGCGTCTTGGAGAACGAGCCGAGGTAGAGCACGCCCTCTTCGTCGATCGATCGGATCGCCTGCGGCGCCGGCTCGTCGAACCAGAGGAGGCCGTAGGGGTTGTCCTCGAGCACGAGGATGTTGTTCGACCGGCAGATGTCGAGGATCTCGATGCGACGCTCGCGGCTGAGGGTCACACCGGCGGGGTTGTGGAAGTTCGGGATCGTGTAGAGGAACTTGATCCGCTTGCCCTGGGTCCGCAGGTTCGCGATCGCTTCGCGCAGCGCTTCGGGGACGAGACCGTTCTCGTCGGTGGTGACGTGCACGGTCTCGGCCTGGTACGACCGGAAGACCCCGATCGCGCCGACGTAGGACGGCGATTCGGCGAGCACGACGTCACCCGGGTCGATGAAGAGCCGCGTGACGAGGTCCAGCGCGTGCTGCGAACCGGTGGTGACGACGACGTCCTCGGCGCTGGCACGGATGCCCTCGAGGCTCATCACGTCGACGATGTGCTCGCGCAGGGACCGCAGGCCCTGTCCCCCGCCGTACTGGAGCGCCATGGCGGCGTCCTCGGCCATGACACGGTCGAGGGAGCCCGTGACGAGCTCACGCGGCAGGGCGGAGACGTACGGCATGCCGCCGGCGAGCGAGACCACCTCGGGCCGCGACGCGACGGCGAACAGGGCTCGGACCTCGGAGGCGCTCAGCCCGGCGGTGCGCTGGGCGTAGGAGTCGTACCAGGGGTCGAGGCTGTTGCCGTTCGTCATCTTGGCTCCGTTCCAGCGGGACCTGCCCGCCACTCACATTCCCGCCACACTACGACATCGACCCCGGAAACCCGGGCCCCGCGACGGGGCCGATCCTGAACCAGTGGCCCGGAAGACGCGAGCGGCCCCGCACCCGGTGGGGTGCGGGGCCGCTCGGTGGGGCAGGTGCCTACGCGAGGAACTCTGCGAGGTCGGCCTCGAGCGCCGGCTTCGGCTTCGCGCCGATGACGGTCTTGACGACCTCGCCGCCCTTGAAGACCTTCATCGCCGGGATCGAGGTGATCTGGTAGTTCATGGCCGACTGGGGGTTGTCGTCCACGTTGAGCTTCACGATCTCGATCTTGCCGGCGTGCTCTTCGGCGATCTGGTCGAGGATCGGCGAGACCGCGCGACACGGGCCGCACCACTCGGCCCAGAAGTCGACGAGGATCGTCTTGTCGGACTTGAGGACCTCGTCCGAGAAGGTGGCGTCGGTGACTGCCTTGGCGTTGGACATGTGTGCTCCTTCGAGAAGTCGATCAGTGGGTGCAACGCCCGGGGCGCTGCGGTATTCCGTGGATCAGGCGTGGGCGGCTTCGACGTCGACCGTGACGGGCGACTCCGGGGTCACGCCCTCGGCAGGGCCGGTCAGCGCGTCGTCGAGCTCGGCGAGGTACTTCTCCGCGTCGAGCGCCGCGACGGTGCCGGAGCCGGCGGCCGTGATCGCCTGGCGGTAGGTCGGGTCGATGACGTCACCGGCGGCGAACACGCCGGGCAGGTTCGTCTTCGAGGAGCGACCCTGGACCGCGATCGTGCCCTCGGGGGCGATGTCGATCTGCCCGTGGATCAGGTGCGTGCGCGGGTCGTTGCCGATCGCGATGAAGAGGCCGTCGAGGGCCAGCTCGCTCTCGGTGCCGTCCACCGTGTCGCGCAGCGTGACGCCGGTCACCGCGGAGTCACCCGTGATGCCGGTGACCTCCTTGTTCCACGCGAACTCGATCTTCGGGTCGTTCATCGCCCGGTCCTGCATGATCTTCGACGCGCGCAGGGTGTCCTTGCGGTGGATGACCGTCACCTTGTCGGCGAAGCGGGTGAGGAACGTCGCCTCTTCCATCGCGGAGTCGCCACCGCCGACGACGGCGATGTTCTTCTGGCGGAAGAAGAAGCCGTCGCAGGTGGCGCACCAGCTGACGCCGTGGCCGGACAGCCGCTCTTCGTCTGCGAGGCCGAGGTGGCGGTACGCCGAACCGGTCGCGTAGATGACCGCGAGGGCCTCGTACGTCTCGCCGGAGCCGACCGTGACCTTCTTGACGTCACCGGTGAGGTCGACCGACACGGCGTCGTCGTACAGGACCTCTGCGCCGAACTTCTCGGCCTGTTCCTGCATCTTGATCATGAGGTCCGGGCCCTGGATCCCCTCGGGGAAGCCCGGGAAGTTCTCGACCTCGGTCGTCTTCGTGAGCTCGCCGCCGGTCTCGACGCTGGAGGCGACGATCAGGGGCTTGAGCTCCGCGCGTGCCGCGTAGATGCCGGCGGTGAACCCGGCCGGGCCGGAACCGATGATGATGAGCTGGCGCATGCCTCGCTGCCCTTCCGTAGATAGCTGACCGGGTCAACACATGCTACCGGCGTGGCATTCCGCATCGCCCGGGAGCGCGTCAGCGACCGAGCCGCTTCCGCAGGATGTCGACGGCGCCCCTGATCTCGCCGTTCTTCGCGACGACGAGCGCCCCGAAGTAGACGAGCACCATCACGGCACCGGTGAGGGCGATGGTGATCAGTGCGCCGGAGACGTCGGACATCGCGAACCCGTCGGCCGAGAAGCCGCCGAAGAAGTTGACGACGACGAGCCCCACGACGCCGGAGATGAGCGCGGCGATGACGAACTGCACGTGTGACCGGGTGACGATCGGCCCCTCGATGCCGTTCAGACGCTTGCGGACGAGGACGAGCGCGATGATCGTCTGCACGGTCCCCGCGACGGTCGTGCACACCGCGATCGAGACGCCGATCACGTTGCCGGGGAAGGTCGCGACGGCGAGGGCGCCGATGACGAAGAGCACCGACTGGACGCACTGCATCAGGAACGGCGTCCGGTGGTCGTGCAGCGCCCAGAACACCCGCTGGATGATGAAGAGCATGCTGAACAGCACGAGACCCGGCATGTAGGCCCACAGGACCTCGGCCATCGCCTGGGTGTGGTCGAACCGGTTCTCCCAGATCCGGGCGAACGGCATCGCGAGCACGATGAGCGCGACGCTCGCGAACACGGTGAACAGGCCGACGATCCGCAGTGAGAGCGAGAGGTTCCGGCGGACTGCTCCGAGGTCGCCGCGTTCGGCGTCGTGGCTCATCCGCGTGAAGTACGCCGTCGCGATGGAGACCGCGATGATCGAGTGCGGGAGCATGAACAGCAGCCACGTCGTGCCGAGGGTGGCGATGCCGGCGCCCCCGGCGAGCGATGCGACGCGCGACTGCACGATGCCGGCGAGCTGCGTCACGAGGATCATCGCGAACAGCCACCCGGCGGCCGTCCCGGTGGAGCGCAGCCCCACCCCGCGCCAGCGGAAGTCCGGTCGGAAGGTCAGTCCGGCACGCCGCCAGAAGAACGGCAGGAAGGCGGCCTGCGCGAACACGCCCAGTGACGCGCTGCCGGCGAGGACGGCGATCTTGATCGCCGTCCACCCCTCGGTGGAGGAGTTGACGTCGCGACCGCCGAACAGCGCGATGAAGACGATCAGTCCCGCGATCGCGATGACGTTGTTGAGCAGCGGCGCCCAGGTGAAGGGCCCGAACACCTGCTTCGCGTTCAGGACCTCGCCGAGGAGCGAGTACATCGCGTAGAAGAGGATCTGCGGCAGGCACCAGAACGCGAACGCGACGGCCAGGTCCGTCTGGGCGGGCGTGAAGCCCTTGCTGTCGCCGGACGCCTGCTGGCTGTACACCCACACGAGGAACGGCGCCAGGATCGTCGCGACGACGGCGATGACGACGAACACCGACCCGCCGAGCGTCACGATCTTGTTGACGTAGGCCACGCCGCCGTCGGTGTGCTGCTTCATGGAGCGGACGATCTGCGGGATGAGCACGGCGGACAGCAGGCCGCCGGCGATGAGCGCGTAGATGTTGTTCGGCAGCTGGTTCGAGATGCCGAAGGCGTTCGCGGCGTCGGAGCCGGTGTTGCCGATCGCGAAGGCGAGGACGAAGGTCTTCGCGAAGCCGAGGATGCGCGACAGCATGGTGCCGGCAGCGAGCATCGCACTGGCACGGCCGAGACTGCGCTCGGCGGCCGGCTCCGCGTCGACGGACGGCTCGGGCTGGGTGGCGCTGATGGTCGGCTCCTCGGGGTCGGCTGTCGGTGCGTCGCGCACCGCGGTGTCGGACTGGAGGAACGGTGCCCGCCCGTCGTGCGGCGATGCGGCGGGCACGGGGTCCCCACCGACCACCGGCTGGACCTCGAGCAGCCGGTTCGGGTCCTCGTCGTCGTCCTCGTCGACGTCGCCGTTCCGGCGACGGCGACGCTTCCGGATGCTCCGGAAGATGCCGAACCCGAAGATCGCGACGAGCGCCACCGCCGCGGCCGCGGTGATCACGGTCTCCCACTGCGCCTGGACGTTCAGCTCCACGGTGGCCGGGGTCGCGATCTTCACCCCGGTCGGACTCGTGAGGGAGAGGGTCAGGTTGACCTTGCCGTTCGCGACCGACTGGACCGGCACCGTCGTACGGGTGGAGGAGTCCGGCTGGATCTTCACCTCGATGTCGTTCCGCACCACCCGCAGCGCGGAGTTGGACGGCTGCACGGACAGCAGCACCGTGACCGGGAAGTCGGAGCGGTTCCGGATGGAGATCGGCAGCGAGGACCGGTCGCCGAGCAGGGTGAGGCTGCTCGAGTCGGGGATGCTGATCTGCGAGGTCTTGCCCGCCCAGTTCGCGACCTGGGCGTCCACGGCGGTCGCGAGGCCGTCCGTGTCGGTGCGCCAGGCGTTCGAGGCCAGGGCGAGCAGCCGGAGTCGGGCGGGCGCGGTCAGGTCGGTCGGGGTGTCCAGCGCGGACGCGAACCCGGCGAGGTCCTGTTCGCCGTCCACCAGTCGCTGCAGCTGGTCGATGCGGGCGTCGCCGTTCGTCCCGGCCGACAGCGTGAGGGAGCCGGCCGTGGCGGAGGCCGCGGTGGAGAGGTCCGCCGGGGCGACCCAGGCGGTGTCCTCGAGCGCGTCGAGCGCCTGGCTCAGCCGTGCGGAGTTCGTCGGCCAGTCGCGACCGAGGGTGAGCAGGATCGGTGCCTCGGCCGTGCCCGCCCGGGCGGAGGTGGCGAGCGTCGCGGTGAGCTCGGACATGGCCGTCGACCACTCCTGCTGGCTCGACGCGGTCGCGGCGGTGCGGAGCAGGGCAGACATCGACTGGTCGGACACGAGGACGTGCTGCCCGGCGATCTGCTCGGACGCGGCGATCGTCGTGTCCGCGCCGGCCGACGTGTTGCCGCTCGACACGATCGTCGTCTTCGAGCCGGCCTTCGCGAGCGCCGGCAGGTCCGCCGCGGTGACGGTGCCGTCCGACGGCCAGGCGATCCCGTCCATCGAGTAGGGGAAGTCGAGCAGGGAATCGGTGGTGGGCAGCGTCGCGGGTGCCTCGTCGTCCGTCCCGGGGTCGGCGGTGGCGTCGTCGGTCGGTGACGTCGAGGCGGAGGGGTCGGCCGTCGGGCTCTGCGGATCCGACGTCGGGGTCGGGGTCGGGGTGGACGCGCCGGGGAAGTTCTGCTGCTTGATCTCCTGGTCGAGGGAGATCGGCGAGAGGACCCCGTCGGCTCCCGCTTGCCGGAGGCCGGTGACGTCGGCGTCGGCGTACGGGAGCGCGAAGGTCTCGTTCCGGAGCGACTCGAGCCGGTCCAACCACGCGGTCGCCGACGACGGTGCGTTCTCGCCGAGGATCCGGATGGACGCGATGATCCGCGGGTCGATCGCGACGGCGACGTTGTGGTCCTCGGCTGCGTCGAGCTGCTGGGTGAGCGTGCCGTCGACGGCGGTCGCTGAGGCCAGGACGCCGGCCGTCAGGACGCCCTGGTTCGTCGCCGGGACGGTGATGGGCATCGCGACCGAGACGCTCACCGGCGTCTGGTCCGTCTCGGGGTACCAGGTGATCGCGGACCGCGCCACGGCGTAGGTGTCACCGGCCGTGTACTCGGCGGCGATGCGTCGGGCACCGAACGACGAGTACCCGCCGAGGGCGACGTTGCCCGAGACGATCTTCACCGAGCCGAGCGTGACGGATCGATGTGCCGGGACCGCCGGGACGTCCACAGAGTCCATCGGGGCGCCGAGGTAACCGGTCGTGCTGGTGTCGGCAAGCCAGTCGGAGAGGACGTCGCGCGTGCTCACGGAGCGGAAGATGTCGAGCTCCGCGGTGCCGGCGGGGACGTCCGCGTCGGTGTCGTTCGTGACCGTGACGGAGAGCTCGAGGTCCTCGTCGCGCTGGACGATCCCGCGGTTCGCCGGAGCGATCGTGATCGTCGTCCGGCCCTGCTCGGCAGCCGCGGGGTGTGCGGCGTGCGTCGTGGTCGTGGAGGCCGTCGTGGCGAGTGCACCGTCGGCCGCAGCGGGCGCGACGACGAGGCCGAGCGCGACGAGGGCCGACGCGGCGGCGGCGAGCGTGGTGCGGAAGATCTGCATACGGGAGGGCCACGGGGTCGGTTCGGGCCGTCCACGAGTGTATGAGGCCCGACCATGAACGCTCCCGTGCGCGCGCACGTTGTGGAGAACTCAGGCCTGCGATCTGGGAGGATGAGGACCGTCATGCAGTCCGTTGCCCAGGCCGTCGAGCGACTCGACGCACTCGCCGCCACCGAGCCCGTCGCCATCCTCGCTCGGGCCTTCGCCGACGCCGGACACGAACTGGCCCTCGTCGGCGGTCCCGTCCGCGACGCCTTCCTCGGGCGAGCGGTCACCGACCTCGACTTCACCACCGACGCCCGTCCGGACGACATCCTGCGGATCGTCGGACCGATCGCGAGCAACACCTGGGACGTCGGTCGGCAGTTCGGCACCATCGCCGCGCGGGTGGCCGGCGAGCAGGTCGAGATCACCACGTACCGCAGCGACGTCTACGACGGCGAGACCCGCAAGCCCGAGGTCGCGTTCGGCGACACCATCGAGGACGACCTGCTCCGCCGCGACTTCACCGTCAACGCGATGGCGCTCCGTCTGCCCGCACGGGAGCTCGTCGACGTGCACGGGGGCGTCGAGGACCTCCTCGCCGAGCGCCTGCACACGCCCCAGGCCGCCCGGGTCTCCTTCCGCGACGACCCCCTGCGGATGATGCGCGCCGCCCGGTTCACCGCGCAGCTCGGCTTCACGGTCTCGGACGAGGTGCGCGAGGCCATGACGGACCTGGTCGACTCGATCGACATCGTCTCCGCCGAGCGGGTCCGCGACGAACTGGTCAAGCTCCTGAACACGGACGAACCGGTGGACGGCGTGCGTCTACTCGTCGACACCGGGCTCGCCGAGCGCTTCCTCCCCGAACTGCCGGCGATGCGGCTCGAGATCGACGAGCACCACCACCACAAGGACGTCTACGAGCACTCCCTCACGGTCCTGACGCAAGCGATCGGCTACGAGGCCGAGCGGCACCCCGGCGAGGCCCCCGACACGGTGCTCCGGCTCGCCGCGCTCCTGCACGACATCGGGAAGCCCGCGACCCGCAAGCTCGAGCCCGGCGGCGCCGTGAGCTTCCACCACCACGACCTCGTCGGCTCGAAGCTCGCGAAGAAGCGGCTCCGTGCCCTGCGCTTCGACAACGACACCATCGCCGCCGTCAGCCGCCTGATCGAGCTGCACCTCCGCTTCTTCGGCTACACGGACGGCGCGTGGACCGACTCCGCCGTCCGTCGCTACGTCCGGGACGCCGGCGACCAGCTCGAACGCCTGCACGAGCTCACCCGCTCCGACGTCACCACCCGGAACCGCCGCAAGGCCGACCGGCTCGCCTTCGCCTACGACGACCTCGAGGACCGGATCCGGGAACTCTCCGAGCAGGAGAAGCTCGACTCGATCCGGCCGGACCTCTCCGGCGACGACATCATGCGCATCCTCGACATCCCGCCGGGGCGTGCCGTGGGCGAGGCCTACCGCTTCCTCCTCGAGGTGCGGATGGACGAGGGCCCCCTCGGCCCCGACGATGCCGAAGCGCGCCTGCGCGACTGGTGGGCCGCCCGCGACGCGACCGCCTGACGGACGCGATCGGTTCTGCACAGCCGGTGGCGCGCCTCCAGGCCGTCCGCTAAGCTTGCCGGGTTGTCCGCACGCACTCTGCGTGGCGGGACACATGCATCAACCCTCCTGCCCCGAGAACTGCTCGGGGCCGCTGAGACCAGAGGAGGTGGGTTCCGCATGCACCAGTACGAACTGATGGCGATCCTCGACCCCGAGATCGACGAGCGCACCGTCGCTCCCAGCCTGGACAAGTTCCTCGCTGTGATCCGCAACGACGGTGGCACCGTCGACAACGTGGACGTCTGGGGCCGTCGTCGTCTCGCCTACGAGATCGCGAAGAAGTCCGAGGGCATCTACGCCGTCGTGGACTTCACGTCCACCCCCGAGGCCGCCAAGGAGCTGGACCGTCAGCTCGGCCTCTCCGAGGCCGTGCTCCGCACGAAGGTCCTCCGCGCCGAAGAGGGCATCGCGCAGGTCGCCGCCCAGAAGCAGCGCGACGAGGCCCGCGCGGCCCGCAAGGCCGCCAACGCAACCGCGACCGCGAGCGCCGAGTAACCCGTGGCCGGCGAAACCGTCATCACGGTGGTGGGCAACCTCACCGCGGACCCGGAGCTGCGGTACACGCAGAACGGGCTCGCCGTGGCGAACTTCACCATCGCGTCGACTCCTCGCACGTTCGACCGTCAGGCGAACGAGTGGAAGGACGGCGACGCGCTGTTCCTCCGTGCGAGCGTCTGGCGCGAGTTCGCCGAGCACGTGGCGGGCTCGCTGACGAAGGGCTCGCGCGTCATCGCGCAGGGTCGTCTCCGTCAGCGCTCGTACCAGGACCGTGAGGGCCAGCAGCGCACGAGCATCGAGCTCGAGGTCGACGAGATCGGCCCGTCGCTCCGCTACGCGACCGCGCAGATCACCCGTGCTGCGGGTGGTTCCGGCGGCGGTCGTGGCCAGGTCGGTGGCGGCAACGCCCCGGCGGGCAACGGCGGCAACGGCGGCGGCTGGAACAACAACGGCGGCGGTCAGTCGGACGCGCCCTGGTCCCCCCAGGGTGGCCAGCAGGGCGGCAACGCACAGTCGAACGACGTGTGGAGCACCCCGGGCGGCACGTACGACGACGAGACCCCGTTCTGATCCTCCGCGGTTCAACGGACACAACTTCCACTTCTTAAGGACAAACAATGGCTGGAAAGAGCACCGGCGATCGCCGGAAGCCTCGCGGTAAGGGCGGCAAGAACGCCGCTCCCGCGAAGTCGATCAAGGTCGGCGTCATCGACTACAAGGACGTCGCGACCCTTCGCAAGTTCATCTCGGAGCGTGGCAAGATCCGCGCCCGTCGCATCACCGGCGTCTCCGTCCAGGAGCAGCGCCTCATCGCCCGTGCCGTGAAGAACGCCCGTGAGATGGCGCTCCTCCCCTACGCCGGCTCCGGCCGCTGATCGGAGGTCGACACATGTCGAAGCTCATCCTCACCCACGAGGTCTCCGGCCTCGGTTCCGCCGGTGACGTCGTCGACGTCAAGAATGGCTACGCCCGCAACTACCTGATCCCGCAGGGCTTCGCTGTCGCGTGGTCCAAGGGCGGCGAGAAGCAGGTCGAGTCGATCCGTGCGGCACGTGCCGCTCGCGAGCTCGCCACCATCGAAGAGGCACAGGACCTCAAGATGAAGCTCGAGAACGCGACCATCAAGCTGACCGTCAAGGCCGGCAAGGACGGTCGTCTGTTCGGCTCCGTCCGTCCGGGCGACGTCGCTGACGCCGTCCAGGCGCAGGGCGTCGGCTCGCTCGACAAGCGCAAGGTCGAGGTCCCCGCGACCATCAAGACCGTCGGTGACCACGAGGCCACCGTGCGTCTGCGCGAGGACATCACTGCCGTGATCTCGCTCCAGGTCGTCGCCGCCAAGTAACACTGGCCGCGGTCTTCCGCTCACGACGGGCGGGTCTCCTCCGGGAGGCCCGCCCGTCGTCGCGTTCCGGGGTCGTCGGTGGCGGTTCCGGCCCAGGAGGCGCGGCTCGTCCCGCGCTGACCGGTTACTTCTCAGACAGGGTCGCGCTTGCTGGGAACGGCTTGGGAAAGTTGTCCTCAGATTTCCGTTTGTCAACTGTTTTTACACAGGCGAAACGGACGGATCGGCAACCTTCAATGCGTACTTGAACCCCACTTCTCCACACATGGTGTGGAACACGAAACCCCAGGTCAAGCGGTCGAAAGTGTGTTCCCCAGGCCACTTGTCCACACCCCTGTCCACAGTTGTCCACACAGCATCCCGGCGTGTTCCGCAGGCTCTCCACAGAGTTATCCACAGGGCCGTTTGCTGGGGATAACTCTGTCCCCGTAGCTTGGCCCAGCGACTCGGCGATGTCGGTCGCCCGGGGTAGAACAGGGACGGTCGGTTCGTCACGGCCGCCGTCGACGGACCCGTCGCAGCCACTGGACGAGCCGCCACTGAACAAGAGGAGCAAGTGTGTCGATCGCGCATCTCGAACCCGCGCCGCAGGACTACGCGGATCGTGGTGGCGCGGAACGCACTCCCCCGCACGACATGCTCGCCGAGCAGTCGACGATCGGCGGCATGCTCCTGTCGAAGGACGCCGTGGCCGACGTCATCGAGACCGCTCGTGGCGTGGACTTCTACATCCCCAAGCACGAGGTCATCTTCGACGCGATCCTGTCCCTCTACTCGCACGGTGAGCCGACCGACGTCATCGCCGTCACCGACGAGCTGACGAAGACCGGCCTGCTGTCCCGCGCCGGCGGCGCCGAGTACCTGCACAGCGTGACGAGCATGGTGCCCACCGCGGCGAACGCCGGGTACTACGCGGCGATCGTGGCGGAGAAGGCCGTGCTGCGCCGCCTGGTCGACGCGGGTACCCGAATCGTGCAGATGGGCTACGCGTCCGAGGGTGAGGTCACCGACCTCGTCAACAGCGCCCAGGCCGAGGTCTACAACGTCGCCGGTGGTGTGCAGACCGAGGACTACGTCCCCCTCACCGACGCCATCTCCGCCGCCCTCGACGAGATCGAGGCCGCGAAGGGGCGCGACGGGCAGATGACCGGCGTCCCGACCGGCTTCGCCCAGCTCGACGGTCTCACCAACGGCTTCCACCCCGGGCAGCTCATCATCATCGCCGCCCGCCCGGCGCTCGGGAAGTCGACGCTCGCGCTCGACCTCTGCCGCGCGGCCGCGATCAAGCACAACGAGACCGCCGCGTTCTTCTCGCTCGAGATGGGTCGCGCCGAGATCGCGATGCGTCTGCTCTCCGCAGAGTCCAGCGTGCCGCTGCAGAACATGCGCAAGGGCACCGTCGACTCTCGCGACTGGACGACCATCGCGCAGACCCGTGGGCGGATCAACGACGCCCCGTTCTTCATCGACGACTCCCCCAACATGACGCTCGTCGAGATCCGGGCGAAGTGCCGGCGCCTCAAGCAGCAGCACAACCTCCGCATGGTCGTCATCGACTACCTGCAGCTCATGACCTCCGGCAAGAAGGTCGAGTCCCGCCAGCAAGAGGTCTCCGAGTTCTCGCGTGCACTGAAGCTCATGGCGAAGGAGCTCCAGGTCCCCGTCGTCGCACTGTCGCAGCTGAACCGTGGTCCCGAGCAGCGTGCCGACAAGAAGCCCCAGATCTCCGACCTGCGTGAGTCCGGGTCGATCGAGCAGGACGCCGACATGGTCATCCTGCTGCACCGTGAGTCGGCGTACGAGAAGGACAACCCGCGGCAGGGTGAGGCGGACCTCATCGTGGCGAAGCACCGCAACGGGCCGACGGACACGATCACGGTGGCGTTCCACGGGATGTTCTCGAGGTTCGTGGACATGCCGCAGTAGGCGACGTTTGTCGTCCGCCAGCTAACTTGTCCAATTGCCACACAACGTGTCCTGAAATACGAAGTTGGACAGGTTGGTGGCAGTCCGGTCGATGGACGTGTCGATCTCAGCACCCCTGGTCCCACCGTCTCGCTGGCCGATCGCCTAACGAGATGGGTTGTCGCTCCACTCACGGCGAGCCTGATCATGCTGTGGTCTCTACGGGTTCCCGACGCCGCACCGCACCGCGTCGACGTCGCCCCCCGTTCCTGAGTCAGGATGACGGAGTCGGAGATATCACGTGGAGCAGCGGCGACGTCATCTAGCCTTCAGCTATGACGGTCTTCATCAGCTGGTCGGGCGAGCGCAGCAAGGCGATTGCACATGTGTTCGCGAGCCACCTTGAGTACGTGATTCAAGGGCTGCCGACGTTCATGTCCGACAAAGACATCGCATCCGGCGTGCAGTGGTTCCAGGAGATCAGCGACAAGCTCCGAGAGGCCACGTTCGGAATCATTTGTGTGACTCCGGACAACCTCGACAAGCCATGGCTGAGCTTTGAAGCGGGGGCGCTCGGCAATCAGGCACCGCGATCACGTGTCGTTCCGGTTGCGGTAGGGCTGAGCAAGGAAGACCTGCCGTCGCCACTGAATGGGTTTAACGCCGTTGATCTGAATGAGGACGGGTTTGTCAGACTGATCAAGTCGATTCATGAGGCACGCGACGTCGCCACTGCCTGGCCGATCATCGAGTCGGCCGCCCGCCGCGAATGGCCCGAAATCGCAAAGGAACTCGATGCGGTCCCTACCCCGCCCGTCGCGGTAGAAACCGAACGCCCCTTCGACATGGAGAGCGCCGTCAAAGAGATGCGCGGGCTGCTCCGAAGCCTCGTCGAACAGCGGTACACCCCCCGACCGCTCAGCGACCTCGAGGCGTTCGAAGCCCGGATCGCCGAGCAGGCCCGTCGGGACCTTCGACTTGGCACCGACGCTCGGTCTCAACGCTCTCGGTTCATTCGCGAGGACGCTATCTCGCCAGGCCTAGCATCCGAACTCGCGAAGCCAAGTCTCGGATTGGTAGCCACAATCAACGGTCTGCTGGCTGACTACCTACACGGCGACAAGTCCGCACGGGAGCGGCTGCTCGAGCTCGGTGTCGACCCCGATTCAACAACACCACTTCGGGATCACGTGGCTGAACGGATTTCGGCGATCCAGCGGGCCGCAGCCGAAATCGAGGACGACCAGAAGCACGCCGACTAGGGCCGCGGCGCCGGGGACGTCCGTTACCCTCCGCGGATGCCGCCGCGCCGCGCCCGCTCAGGTCGACGTGGAAGCTTCTGCCCTCTGTAAGCCGCTCCTTCAGCGCACCTTCCCCGAGTACCGCCGGCTGAACCTCAAAGCATGGAACACCTACGAGCAGTCCGGATCGCGCTTCGACCAGAGCGGCCCGCAACGGCACCTATGACGCTCTAGGGCTTGGCAGGGAGGTCCATCGCAGCGTCAAGCAGAGGCTTCTCACAGTGCGTGAGCAGGCCGGAGCCCGGGTGCGCGGTGTCGTTTGGGCAGAACGCCAGGGCGAGGAAGCACAGCTTGAGTCGGATGAGACTGAGCGGGGCCGTCGCATGTGCAAGTGCGAATTTGATGGCCTGCTTCACGAGCACTTTGACCGCAACCGCGAGTATGGTTGGGCCGTTGATCGACGCGGCTGCGAGTTTCGCGACGACGTCGCCCGGCGCGTCAATCAAACCCTCGAGAGCGACCGCTGCATCCTCGAACAGCACGCACAGCACGTGACCGCGGCGGGCGACCCTTCCCCCTGGCGGTGCTACCGCGTCGAGCAGCAGAAACGTGGTGTCCCATATGCGGTCGATATCGTCATCTGCGAGTGCGAGCTCGAGCACCTTCTCGGCCAGGGAATCCATCCACTTTTGATCTGACGCTGAAAAGGGAGGAACCGCGGCAGGCTGCGTGTGCCCGATCGAGTGGGTCGTGGTCCCCGGCGCGACTGATGGCGCCACTAGAACCGAGATGCCTCCAGTAGTGACGGAAGCACCAAAATGCCCGGCTGGACAGTCTCTCTCGCGCTGGCTACCGCTTCGGTGACCGCGTTCCTGCGCCGTGCACACGCCATATGACATGGTGTCCCCCTCGACGGTGCGGCGATCCCCATGCCACATCAGGAGGACGTAGCAGCCTGCCGGCACCGAACCCGATCCTGCCCGGCTCGCTAAAGTGCCGTCAAGACCCCCTGTCAGCTGATGTCCAGCGCCTCGCCTGTCGCGGGGTCGATGTCCGCCAGTGTGCTTGCGGTTGTCGATCGATCAACGAGACAGCGTGTTTGGGTGAACACGTGACTACAGCCGGGAGGGGCTCCACGCTCGTCGACGTGGCGTTGCGGGACTTGCCCAGCGTCGTGCAGGCTGCCGTGGTGCGGATGCCCCGCGCATGCGTCTCCGAGCTCGACGACGAAGGGGCGACACTCGAGCAACGCTCGGTGCGTCTTGATTCCTCGTATCGAAGTCATCTCGCGCGAGGTCTGCCGGACACCGCATGGGGACTCTGAGTTCGCGATCGTCAGAGCTCAGCGGGGTGGCCTGTCCGCGCTCGACCCGATTCTGTCGGAGTTCGAGCAGTCCCTTTTTGGTTCGATCCACGCGGCAGCGACGGAGGCCTCGCCATAGGCCTCTACCCGTCGTACTCGGTATAGCTATCGCTAGGAGTCGAACCCCATTCGGCGGATGGCTTCGTCCACCTCTGCTGCGTGCTGTTCGAGTTGCGCATCGCGACGCTGCTTCGCTTGCGCATCCCGGCGACGCTGCGTTGCGGCCACTTCGTTGGCGTAGTCGATGGTCTGGCGCACCGTCGCAAGGTGATAGTCAGCGACCTCCTCGACAGTCGTGCCGTCGAGGAGGATCCGGTTGCCGCGAACCGACCCGATACCCGGCCGGTGCATCGAGGAGAACAGTGCGTTGTTCCACCGTTCGGTGAAGGCGGCCGCCCAGAGTTGATCGGGAGTGCGGGAAAGCACCAACGGCACGAGATACAGGGCGCTCCCCGGCGTCCCGTCCCCGCGAGGCGTACCAACGTTGTCCCGATCGATTCCCACGACCCGGATCGGAACATCTTCTGACTCGATCGATTGCTGCGCTGCAGCAGGGCGGAGACGGCGAGCAGGGATCTGCCGGACCGGCTGCAGGTGACTTCGGATGCTGTTCGCGAGGGTCTCCACGGCCTCGTTGGCGTTCTCCGTCGAGATGTCGAGATAGAGCTTGTCCTTCAGCGACGGGGGCATGTCGGTGCCGTCGACGCGTAACGGAAGCACCTGGACACCGCGGCGGGCGATCTCCCCCGTCATTGCGAGGGAAAGCTCCTTCTGACACCACGGACTCGTGACACTGGCGCTGCTGACAATTGCGGCGACGAACTCGATCTGATCGAGCGCCGCCGTTACGCGCTCGACGATACTGTCGCCAACCCGAAGCTCTGCTTCGTCACGCCACACGAAGAAGCCTTGTTGCTCGAGGCCGTCTTGCAGCTTGCGGGCCAGTGCCTTGTCGGCGTGCTGATAGCTAATGAACACGCTTGTTGGGTATGCCTCGGTCACAGAGTGAGCATACGAGTGAGGTCCGACGACACTCGGCCTGCTAGGGCGCGAGTGGCTGTCCGCGCATAGAGCTGCCATGTCGCCCTACATCGCAGACCTTGAAGCCGTCGTCTCGCAACTCGAACACATCGTGCACGCGTTCGTGCAGGTGCTCCATCACGTCGCCGTGGTCGTCGGTGACATCGTCTCCGTCGTCGTCGCCATCCGGTCGACTGTCGGCTGGTTCCGCCGGACTGCAGGGAGCAGCACGAGTGGTCCCCGTCATCGTCGGTGACTGTGCTGCGCAGCTGCAATGCATGGCTACCGTCCAGTCCGTTCACGAGCAGTGGGCGTCGACTCGGCGCTCAACGCGTGCTGCGGTCGACGTGAGCCCGGCAGCAGAAGTGAACAAGTTATTTGGCAGCGTGGCCGGACAGGTATGGGCAGAGGGCGAGCTGGATGACGGTGTGCGGGACTGCTTGTGTGGCAGCCGACAACGTTTGTTGTCGGCGTGCCAAATAGATGGTCTTTCCGCCTAAGAAGTGGTCCCTCCGCGTCCAACGGACCTTCTGTTCGGCGGGCGACTACTCGACGATCGGACCCGCATCGTGAGCGCTCCGCCTTTCAAGTCAGCCCCGGCCTTGACGCCATTCACCGGAGCACCTGGCGACTTCGGACTCGGCCCGGAGCCTCCGCGTCGGCGTACGTCGAACCCCTGGGCGGACTTTGAAGCGTGGTGTACCCAGCGGGGGCTGAGCTCGTTGCCCACCTCGGGTCCGGTCGTAGCCAGCTATCTCCTCGATCGGTGCCGGGAGGTTGATGACACAGGGGCGCTCGCGCACTCGGCTGCCCGGATCTCGGGCTGGGTTGACATCATCGACGCCAAGCACGTTCAAGCAGGGCTCCCCCGCATCAGGTCGGCTTCGCCGGTCCCTGTCGTTCTCTCCCGCGCCAACCGGCACGCAAATCGAGAGCGATCGCGACAACCATTGACCGCGGTGCGGGCGCTGCAAGAGACGCTTCGGGAGATCGACCGCTCGTTCTCGGAGGAAGCGGAGAAGGACCGCGCACGGGCTCTGCTGCTCATCGGCGCGGTCGGAGAGTTGTCAGACGCATGTTTGAGGTCTCTGCGTGTCGGGGACGTGCTCGCAGAGCCTGGAGACGGTCTTCGAATCTCGATCTCGTCAGCCGAAGTTGTCTGGATCCCGCTCATCCGGCACGCCGAATTCTGCCCCGCTTGTTCTCTGGTGAGATGGCGGCGCCACGTTGTCGGATCGGAATCGACTTTGAGCAAAGGGCAAAGCATGCACGTCTGCGTGATCGGTGCCGTCTACCCATCAGTCGAGCTGGAGAGGTCTCCCTTGTTCCGTCGATCGGTGACTGGAGAACCCGAGGCACTCACAGTCCGGGCTGGTCGGGCGATGCAATTCGATCCGAGTGACTGTTGTTCTAGTCGGTGGCTTTGCTGGCGGCGATGGCGGTGAAGACGCTGACGATCAAGAAGGCGATCGCGACCAGGATCGCAACGATGCCTTGTGCGTTGCCGTTGAGCAGGACTGCTCCGCCCAACCAACCGAGCCCTACAGCGACCACGGCGACGGCGGCTGCCCAGACAGCAACGGCGATGTTGCCGTGTGCCTGGTGACGGAGACGGGTCGCGTTTCGAATGTTCGCGATGGTCGAGATGACGGCGCTGATGGTGAGGATGAGGAACGCCATGATGACCACGTCGGAGGCTCGCGTGGCGAGCTCGAAGTACGCCAGGAACACGGCAATAACCGCCGCACCGATCAGCGGGCGGATCGGATGCGTCGGTGTTGTGGTCTGAGCGTCGGTGACGGCCATCGGGGTTCCTTTGTCGGCGATAGGTGTGTGGAAATGCTACTGGCGGATCAGGGGGCGACAGCGACTCATCGCCCCCTGATCAGTCTCAGTAGTTCGTCGTGAACGCCTTCGAGGAGTTCACGTGGAGCGACATGTAGAGATCCTCCGACTGATGCCCGGTGTTCCCGACATAGTGCGCGTGGGCGGTCGCCACCGCATCCTTTGAGCCGTCCTGCTTCTTACGCTTGATGGCGAGGGACTTGCTGTCGACGGACCCCCAGAACGCGTTGACGTAGAGCGAGCTGCTCGGTGCCGAGTCGATCTGCGCGCCGCCGGTATAGCGCTCGTACGTGGCCTTGAAGGATAGCTCGTAGCTTGCGGTCTGGAGGTAAACGGTGCAACCAGACATCACCACGTAGCCGCCGCCGTTCGACTCCTTGCAACCCTTGATGGCGCGCGGCGCGATCGATCCCGATGCCGCCGGCGCCGCTTGCTCGGTCCCGGAAACGCTGATCGAGCCATCAGCGAAGGTCGAAACGACCTCATCTGCGGTAGCAGTCGTGATGGTGCGCGACGACACCGGGATCGCTCCGGACTTCGCAGAGTCGAGAGTCTGACCGTGCGAGAGCTTGTCGACGAGGGCGTCCTGGGTCGTGGTGGGGACGCCGTACTCGGTCAGGAAGCTCCGTGTGTACGCCTCATCGTCGCTGGTGGCCGCGTGAGCAGGAACGGCGAGGGTCACACTGAGGCATGCTGCGACTGCGACAGCAGTTGCGAATGTTGCGACTCGGCGGGTTCGGGTGCTGTTCATGATTGTGGTCTCCTTCGTCATCGAGCTCACCAGCCCGTCGTCCATGCCTTGTCGCCGCCGACCTTGACGTACATCGTCCCCGTGTAACTGCCCGCGGATCCGCTGAACTGAGTCGAGCCGCGCGCGTACGCAGGCCCAGCAGAAGTCTCGGTCTTGCGCTGGATGGAAATCTTCGGCGTCGCCGCCTGACCACCACGAGCGAACTGATACGGCGTCGTGATCTCGTTGATGGTGTCGCCGGTCCCGGAGACCAGCGTGTAGGTGAGGTGCATCCCGACCGTCAGAACACCGTCGGAGGCCTCCGCGGCGCAGTCGTGGTAGGTCGTGCTGTAGTGCGACGTGGTCTTCTTCGCGCAGTTCCCGACCGCCTTGGTCGAGAACCCACCGGAGGTCGAAGTCGTCGGCCGCTCGACCGTGGACCTCCTCGCCCGTCCGGTCGTCGATCGACCGGCCCTCCGTCACGCCCCGATCTGCACGACCCCGATCGCGGACAGCACGAACGCCACGATCGCCGCGCTCGACCGGACCACGTCGATCCGCTCCCACCGCACCACGACCCGCTTCCAGTCCGCCGGCGGGTCGAGCGGATCCCAGTCGTTGACCCCGATGTTGATCGGGACCGTGCCGAGGAACGACGCCAGGACGAACACCCCGAGCGCCGCAGCGGCTGCCACTCGCCACCCGAGCCCGTCGCCCGCGCCGGCGACGACCAGGACCGCGACCGTGGCGAGCACGGCCGGCACCATCAGCATCGGTACGACGACCTTGAGCGACCTGACGAGCGCGATACGCGTGCGGAGGTGCGCATCGTCCGGCAGGGAGGCCATCGCCGGTTGGACGCCCCACCGCACGATGAACTCCTCGCCGGCGAGGAGACCGACGAGCACGAGCTGCGCGACCAGGACCACGTTCATGGACCACAGCCTCGTCCGAGCCACTCACACCACGCTGACGTGGCGCTCACACAGGTTCGACAGAACCGTCACCGGTGCCCGGGAGCCGCGACGGCGCGCATTCGACCACGAAACGGAACAGGAGCGGCCCCGCTGCCTGCGGGGTCGCTCCTGTTGACCGTGGCTCTTACGACTGCGCGACGCAGACCTGCTTGACGCTCGTGACGTGGCCCGTCGAAGCACCGATCTGGAACGTGTACGTGTGGTACCCGGAGTTGTAGCTGTACGAACCGCTCTTCGTGACCACGCGGATCAGGTTCGTTCCGGCCGAATTGCGGTCTGGTGAACCGAAGATGTGGACTTCACCCGTGCTCGTCCAGTTCAACTGGGCCGTCTTGTTCCCGCACCCGATGGTCAGGAGTGACCCGATCTTCTCGGCGTGTGCTGGACCTCCGGTGAACAGGGTGGCGGTGACGAAAGCCACGGCGACCAGCAGGAGAGCGCCGAACCGCTTTCGACCGGCAAAGGACGACGTCGTTTCTCGGGAGATTTGGCTGGTGATGTTCATGTTGCCTCATTCACTTCCGTTCGGGGATTCCCCGAAATGCCTTCGGGATCCCGTTCGGACGCTAACATCGGCAAGATGCGGTCAACAGTCCGCTGTTCTGTGGACTGCATTTCCCGGAGCATTGCGTATAAGGTCTCCGCCACAGCCGCAGCAGTGTTCCTCGGGCGCGCTGGAGCGGCACCGCTGACGATCGAGGGGACCGTGCAACAACGCTGTGACCAGTGCTGACGACCCATCCAGGGTGAGCCGGTCCGGACGGCTACGCGGACGCTGTGCGACGCGTGCGGGACGACCTTCCTCGGGCTAGCTGCCGGAACGATGGCCGGCAACGGCGACGTCGGGCAGTCGATCGCGACGGCGGGCTGGTTCGAGCGACTGCGCCGCCGGAAGCTGGACTGAGCACCGCGATCGAGGTCAGCGCACCGCTGCGAGCACCGCCGCCTCCTCAGCCGCCCCGAGCCCCGCCCGCCGCGGCCGCTCCACCCCACGCGCCCGCTCGTCGTCGAGCACCCCGGCGAGGGTCTCCGCCAGCGGACGACTCCGACCCCCGGCATCGCGGAACGCCCGCGCAGACCGGTGCATCAGCGCCGCATCGGAGTGCGGAAGCCACAGCGGCAGCGACCTCGGCCCCGCCCAGTACCGTATGTCGTGGGTGAGCAGCACGTCGTCCTCGACCTCGACGAGCTCGCCGTCGAACCCCGTGGCGTCGACGACCAGGCGGAAGAAGTCCCGCATCAGCACGATCTCGCCGACGGCGTTCACGACCCCGGTGCGGCGGGTCCGCCCCGCACGTCCGACCCACCCTGCGAGGTCCGCGACGTCGATGACCTGCACGGAACGCCCTTCCGACGTGGGGACCAGCACCGGCCCGGGTCGGTTGAGTCGGGCGGGCCAGTACCCGAACCGGTCGCTCGGGTCGCCCGTGCCGACGATGAGGCCGGGTCGGGCGACGAGGAGCCGCGACCCGAGTCGGTCGGCGCTGCTCCGCTCGGCGGCGACCTTGGCGTCCGCGTACTGCGTCAGGTCGACGGGTTCGACGACCTCGGCGGTCTCGTCCGCGCCCGGTTCGTCGTTCCGGGCGTAGACCGAGGTGGTCGAGACGAGCGTCCAGTGCGCGGCGGAGTCTGCGAGCGCGTCGAGCGCGGGACGGACGAGCTCCGGATCGGACGAGAGCTCGACCACCTCGTCCCAGGCGCCACGCACGGGTTCGTAGGCGCCGTCCGCGCGACGATCGGTGCGGACGAGTCGGGCGCCGTCCGGGACGTCACCCGTCGCACCGCGTGCGAGGCAGGTGACCTCGACGCCGTCCCCGAGGAGGTCCCGGACGATCGCACGTCCGAGCCATCCGGTCCCGCCCAGCACCAGTGCCCGCATGGACCCATTCAACCGTGGTCGACCCCGAGCGTCCGGCTCGTCCACCCCGCCAGCGCGGCGGTCGCCGTCCTGGAGATCGTGGCGTCGGGGAGCATGCTCGTGAAGCCGTGGAAGGCTCCTGGCCACACGTGCAGCTCGGCGTCGACGCCCGCCGCCCAGAGTCCACTCGCGAAGGCCACGGTCTCGTCGCGGAAGACCTCGGCGCTGCCGCAGTCGATGTAGGTGCGCGGGAGTCCGGCGAGGTCCGTCGCCCGCGCGGGAGCGGCGTACACGGACACGTCGCCGGTGGCGCGTCGGCTGCCGAGGTAGGCGTCCCAGCCGAACCGGGTCAGCTGGCGGTCGGCGACGCCGACACCGTCGATCTGCACGGTGGAGACGGTCTCGTCGCGGTCGTCGAGCATCGGCGACACGAGGATCTGGGCCAGCAGCGACGGCCCGCGACGGTCGCGGGCGAGCAGGGCCGTGCCCGCTGCGAGGCCGCCGCCGGCGCTCTGCCCGGCGATGACGATGCGGTCCGGGTCGATGCCGAGCTCCTCGACGTGCTCGGACACCCACACGAGCCCGGCGTAGCAGTCCTCGACCGGGAACGGGTCCGGGTACTCGGGCGCGAGGCGGTAGTCCACGCTGACGAGCACGACGTCGTGGACCAGCAGCCAGTCGTCGTAGGAGTCGAGGTTCCCGAGGTGGTGGCCGAACACCATGCCGCCCCCGTGGATCGTGTACACCCCCGTGGTCGCGCCGGTGCGACCGATGCGCTGGATCACCGCGAGGCCGATCGGGTCGCCGCCGTGACCGGGCACGGTGATGCGTCGACGCTCGTACCCGCGGGCGTGCAGCCGTGCATCGAGTTCGGCCTCGGTGACGTCGAGCTGCCGCATGCGCGGCAACACCTCGGGCGTGATGGTGACGGGTCCGCGCGCTGCGATGGCGTCGAGGAACGGCACGAGTTCGGGGTCGAACGGCGGGCGGGTGATGACTTCGGACACGGGTGCACTCCTTCGATGAAGAAGTGGCGACCCCCGCGAGTCGCGTGTGAGTACCCGGCAGCCGATGGGGCGCGGGCCTTTTCCCTCTGCGCCCGACGATAGCGCATCCCCGACGGGTGCCCACCCACGCCGATCAGGTCGGTCGGTGCTGCTCCGCGTACCGACGCGCACGACCGATCCGCCGTACCGAGAGGGGGATCGCCCAGGCGAGCACGACGACCACGGGCAGCAGCCCCAGGTCGCCGCGGACCGCGGACGACACGAACTGGAACGCGATGGCGACGTACAGCAGGCCCGTGAACACCAGCTGGAACTGCAGGGCGAGCGGGACGATCCGGGCGTACCGGACCGCTCCGGCGCGGTCGGCCTCGTCGAGCGGGAGCTCCTTGCCTCGCAGCACCACCTTCGCGTACCGCCGCAGGCGTCCGATGTCCCGCCCACCGCTGTCGCGGAGCGCACGGTTCAGCGGGAGCGCCACGACGATCGCGGCCATCGCCGTCGCGGTGAAGGTCAACTGGCCCCCGAGCAGGACGACCTGGAGGAGCGCTCCGCCACGGTCCGCGAAGTCCGCCAGGATCGTGACCCCGATCGTGCAGACCACCGCGGCGATGACGAAGGTCGTCGCGATCGAGCGCACCCCGCGTCGCACCAGCCCGGTGCCGGGGACGTCGTCGCCCTGGTCGGTGATGGGCGGCTCCGAACGCCGGAAGAGTGCTCCGAGCGGGCGGGCGACGGCGAGGAGCACCGCGGCCCCGACGACGAGCACCACCGGCACCCAGAGGGGAGCCTGCGCCGACAGAGCCGTCAGCACGAAGACCACTGCGGCCACGACGTCGACGGCGGCGACGACTGCCGAGACCCGGAACAGGGAGCGCTGGCTCTCGGGGGACGAGCGGTGGTCGTAGTAGCCGGCCAAGGCTCCGACGAGGACCGGTCCCATGACGACGAGCGGCGTGCAGACGGCCGCGGCGACGAGCCACCCGTGCGCCGCGCTCCCGAGTTCGAGCGCCACGAGCAGCCCGCCGCCGAGGGACAGCGCCGTCGCGACGACGATCGTGGCGATGTGCAGCAGGACCCGGATCACACCGTCGCCTCGGTCCCCCGGATCCGCCCGACGACGACGTCGACGATCCCCGCGAGCAACGCCGCCGCGACGAACCCGAGCGCCACGCCCAGTCCGAGCGGCAACCCCTGCGCGTAGTCGCCCTTCGAGCTCGCGAGCGCCGAGTAGAAGACGCTGCCGACGGCGGCGATCCCGATCGCGGACCCGACGCGCGCACCGACCTGGATGAGCCCACCGGCCGAGCCGCCCTGCTCCACCGGTACCTCGGACAGCGTGAGCGTCTGGTTCGGCGAGATCGTCAGTCCGGAGCCGACACCGGCGACGAGGAGCGGCACGACGAGCCACCATCCGAGGTCGGACCGGTAGTGGTTCGCGACGACCCAGATCACCCCTCCGAGACCGATCAGGACCAGCACGGTCCCGACGACGATGAGCTGTCGGCCGAACCGCGAGACGACGCGACCGCCGATGGTCGACGCGACCCCGGACCCGATCGCGAACGGCACGGACGACAGGCCGGCGAGCAGCGCGGAGTACCCGAGGCCCGACTGCAGGGCCAGCGTCAGGACGAAGAACAGCGGCGTGAACCCGGCGAAGTACAGCGTCGCGAGCCCGACACCGAGCGAGAACGACCGGCGGCGGAACAGCCCGAGGTCGATGACGGGCTCC
The DNA here is from genome assembly GCF_031453355.1 of Curtobacterium sp. SORGH_AS_0776. NCBI lineage: Bacteria > Bacillati > Actinomycetota > Actinomycetes > Micrococcales > Microbacteriaceae > Curtobacterium > Curtobacterium sp. SORGH_AS_0776. The sequence continues at coordinate 677,392 of NZ_JAVIYU010000001.1, read as the reverse complement.
TTCGACCGCGCGTACCGCCGCTCCCACAGCACGAAGAGTGCGCCGAGCACGACGGCGGCGACCACGAGCCACCACTTCGCCGTGCCCTTCCACTCCTGCGCCTGCACGAACGGCAGCAGCAGGGCGACCACCGCGGCGCCGAGCAGGACGATCCCGACCGGGTCGAAGTCGTGCTTCCGGCCGCGTTCCGCCCGGCTCGCCGCCGGCAGGTAGCGGAAGGCCAGGAGGATCGTGACGAGTCCCACGGGCAGGTTCACGAAGAAGACGAACCGCCAGCCGTTCTCGGTGCCGAAGGCCGTGATGAGCAGACCACCGACGAGGGGGCCGATCGCCGTGGCGATGCCGACCGTGGCGCCGAACAGCCCGAAGGCGGTGCCGCGCTCCTTCCCGCGGAACAGCTGCTGGATGAGCGCCGTCACCTGGGGTGTGAGCAGACCACCGGCGAGGCCCTGCACCAGCCGAGCGACGACCAGCACGATCCCGTTCGGAGCGAAGCCGCAGAGCGCGCTCGCGAGGGTGAAGAGCCCGACCCCGATGACGAACATGCGCCGGCGGCCGGAGGCATCGCCCAGTCGGCCGCCGGGGACGAGCAGGAGCCCGAACGACAGTGCGTAACCGGAGAGGATCCACTGCACGGCCTCGGGGGTGGCCCCGGGGAGTCCGGACGAGATCGACTGCAGTGCGACGTTGACGATCGACACGTCGAGCAGGACGATGCCGCCGCCGAGCAGGCAGATGACGAGGGCCTTCCACCGGTTCGGGTCCGGCTGGTCGCCGGATCCGGCGTCGGAGTGCTCGGATCGCTCGGGCGGCGCGGCGGTGGCCGCGTGGTGCGCATCGTGGTGCGCGACGGTGGGAGCCGCGTCGGGCTCGGCGGGGAGTCGGTGTTCGGGTGCCATGACGCTCTCACGCTAGGCCGCGGATACGGCGCAGGTCCGGCGAGCACGGATCTTGTCCACACCTTCAGGAGGCGCGGTGCGGGTCCGGTACGCCGGCTGGCAGCATGGCCTGGTGACGACCGATCCGGACCCCGCCCTCGTCCCCGAGCTCCTCGTCGCCGACCTGGACGCGAGCATCGGCTTCTGGTCCGGCCTGTGCGGGTTCACCGTGGCCTACGCGCGTCCCGAGGAGCGGTTCGCCTACCTGACGCTCGGGTCGGCGCACGTCATGCTCGAGCAGGCCGGGGTCGGTCGGAACTGGCTCACCGGGCCGCTCGATCGACCACTCGGCCGCGGGATCAACCTGCAGATCGGTGTCCCGGACGCGGACGTCGTCGCGGCGTCGCTCCGTGCCGGCGGTGTGGAGCTCTTCATGCCGGCGGAGACGCGCTGGTACCGCGTGGGCGACGAGGAAGCCGGGGTGCGGCAGTTCCTGGTCACCGATCCCGACGGCTACCTGCTGCGCTTCCAGTCGTCCACGGGGCGTCGACCGGTCGCGCCCTAGCGCGACTCACGCGTCATCGCGCAGCGACCGCACCATGCTCCGCAGTGCCCGGAGTGCCGCGCCCTGCTCGTCGGCCGACATCCCGCTCAGCATCCGGACCTCGACGCCGCGGACGGCTGCCGACGCCTCGGCGAGACGCTCCCGCCCGAGCGGGGTGAGCTGGACCGGCAGCGCCTTGCCCACCGGTGCCTCCGACGCGCGCGTCACCGAGCCGTCCCGTTCGAGCGCCTGCAGCAGGACGTTCATCGACTGCCGCGTCACGAACGCCCCGCGGGCGAGGTCGGAGTTCGACGACCCCGGGCGCTGCGCGAGCAGCTCGAGGCACGAGTAGTGCGTGACGGTCATGCCGAGCGGGCGGAGGACCGCCTCCATCGCGGTGCGGAGCGCGCTCGCGGCCTCTTTGAGCAGGTACCCGAGGGACGTGTCCAGGTCGATGCCGTGTCCGTCTTGACGCATGTCAGTAGTCTGACATAGGTTCGTCCGTGTCAGATAACTGACACCAACGAAGGAGATCCCATGCCCGTCACCGGTCCCGACTTCATCTCGCTGCAGACCCGCGATCTCGATGCATCCCAGGCGTTCTACGAGCAGTACCTCGGCCTCGTCCGGTCGCAGGCGGGTCCGCCGCACGCGGTCGTCTTCGAGACCACGCCGATCGCGTTCGCCCTGCGCGACCTCGTGCCCGGCACCGACCTCGACGCCGTGGCGCAGCCGGGGATCGGCGCGGCGATCTGGCTGCACGCGACCGACGTCCAGGCGATCCACGACGCCTTGGTCGCCGACGGCCACCGGATCGTGTCCGCGCCGATCGACGGCCCGTTCGGTCGGACCTTCACCTTCGCCGACCCGGACGGGTACCAGGTGACGCTGCACGACCGCGCCTGACGCCCTGGCACGGGCGGACCGGACGGTCTACGGTGTCGCCATGAGCGACGACGCCGGGGGCGAGCAGCTGTGGCGGTCGATCGTCGGGCGGCCGGCGCTCTGGATGGCCGTGGCGTGGACCGCCCTGGGCGTGGTGTGGCTCGTGTTCGCCGCGGTCGAGGGCGGCGACGACGCGTGGCGGTGGATCATCGGTGCGGTCTGGATCGCACTCGGCGTCGGCCGGATCGCCGTCGCGGTCTGGGACTGGCGGCACCACCGTGGGCGGTACGCCGGGCGCTGAGGCGGCGGCGCGGCTCGTGTCAGTCGTCGTCGGGGGTGGTCCGGCGACGGGCGACCAGCAGGACGGCGACGAGCGCGGCGGCGACCACGACCGCGATCCCGCCGAGGACCCATGGCGTCGCCCCAGGCCCGGACGACCCGGCCGTGGCGCTGATCGCACCGGCACCGGCACCGGCTGTGGCGCTCGGCGTCGGGGTGCCCGCGCTCGGGGTCTGCGTCGGTCCCGTCGCCGTCGCCGTCGCCGTCGGGGTCGGGGCCGGTGCTCCGGTCGACGTGAACCGGTAGCTCCCCGAGATCGGGTGTCCGTCCACCGAGACGCTCCGCCAGGTCACCGTGTACGACCCGGCAGCCGTGAGGTCGGCCGCCGTGCGCAGCGTGCTGCCGTCGACGTCGACACTCCCCGCGCCGACCTCGGCGCCGTCCGGGCCGGTCACGCTGACGACGATCCCGGACTCGAGCCCGGCCAGCGGCGGCTCCGAGAACGTGAGGGCGACCTGGTCGAGGTCACCCTCGACCGTCGCGTCCGCAGCGGGTGCGGTCGAGGCGAGGACGTCGTGGGCGGATGCGGGGGCCGCCGTGACGAGGACGAACGCCAGGGCGACGGCCGACACGGCGGTGGCGATCAGGGCACGGAAGGGCACGGTCCATTGTCGCCGATCCTGACCGGACGCACAGGACCGTGCCGTACTGCCCTCGCACGCCGGCATGCGCTACGGTCCGATCATGATCGTCTGGATCAACGGGACGCACGGCGTCGGCAAGACGACCACCAGCAGGCTGGTGCAGCCGCTCCTGCCGGACGCTCGCGTGCTCGATCCGGAGAAGGTCGGCGAGACCCTCATGGACGTCCGGCCCCCGCTGCCCGAGTCCGGCGACTTCCAGCACTGGGACCCCTGGCGACCGCTCGTCGTCGAGACCGCGCGGCAGGTCCTGGCCTTCGCGGGCGGCACGCTCGTGATGCCGCAGACGGTCCTCGTCGAGCGGTACTGGCGGGAGATCGCGGACGGGTTCGCGGCGCACGGGATCCCGGTCCGGCACTTCGTGCTGCACGCGGAAGAGGAGACCCTGCGGGACCGGATCCAGAACGACGCCGTGATGGGGCCGTCCACGTTCCGGTACAGCCGCGTCGAGCCGTACGCCGAGGCGGCACGCACCTGGCTGCACGCCGCGGCCGAGGTCGTCGACACGACGGACACCCCGCCCGAGCAGGTGGCACGGGACATCGCCGACGCGGTGCTGCAGGTCACACGGTGAGCGCCTTCGTGCAGCGGTCGCAGTGGTCGGTCGTGACGTCCGAACCGGCGGACGCGGCGGAGCTCGTCACGCGCATCCCCGACGTCCGACGGGCCACGGTCGAGGGTGCGCCCTCGGGGTTCTCGTTCGAGGAACGGCGACGTGGCTCCGAGCTGCTGTCGCTCGTGTCGATGGCGAGCACCGGCGTCGTCGAGGGAACGGTCGAGGCCGAGTCCGCGATGGTCCTGTTCTGGCTGAAGTCCGGCAGCGGTGCGGTCGACGGCGACGGGGTGCGCACCGGCCGTCCGGTCCTGTTCCGCCACGAGCCGCAGCAGGTCCGGTGGGACGGGTTCCACCTCGACCTCATCCGCATCGACCGGACCACGGTGGAGCAGGTCGCTGCCGAACGCGGCGCCTGGCAGCCGGGGCCGATCGAGTTCCAGCCGCACCACATCCCCGAGGGGCCGACGCTCGCCGCCTGGTGGTTGATGGTGCGCGCGGTGGCTGCCGACGTGCTGCGCGGTCCGGAGGAGGTCACCGAGGAGCACGAGCGCGAACTGACCCGCTTCGCGGCGGGCGGCCTGCTCACGGCGATCCCGCACTGGCCGGTCGGGCAGGACCAGCCCCGCACGGCAGCGGCGGCACGGTTCGCCCGGGCCGAGGCGTACCTGCTCGAGCACGCGACCGAGCAGATCACCGTCGAGGACGTCGCGGCGGCCGCGGGGCTGAGCATCCGCGGGCTGCAGGACGCGTTCCGGCGCCACCACGGCATCACGCCGACCACCTACCTCCGGCGCATCCGACTGCTGCTCGCCCGTGAGGGCCTGGAGTCCGGGGACGACCGGAGCGTCGGGGACGTGGCGCGGGACTCGGGCTTCGCGCACCTCGGACGGTTCGCCGGCAGCTACCGCGACGAGTTCGGGGTGCTGCCGCGGGAGACCTGGCAGGCCGCGCGCCGCCGCTGATCCGCGCGCCGCCGCTGAACGGCGCGCCGCGCCGGTCAGGCCGCCAGCGGCTGGTCCCGCAGCGCCGGGCAGTGCTCCGGCGTCGGGTGCTCGGTGATCGCGATGACCTCGTCGAGCCGGTCCCGAGCGGCCTCGAGCTCGGCGAGCTGCGCCGTGATCCGGTCCCGCTCGGCGACGAGGAGCGCGAACGACTCCGGCGTCGCCACCCCCGCGTCCACGCAGGGCAGCAGCTGCACGATGGTGCGGCTCGGCAGCCCGGCGGCGAAGAGCTGCTGGATGAGCTGGACCCGCTCGACGGCGGGCACGGCGTAGGAGCGCTGGCCGCTCGCCGTCCGTCCGGCCGGCAGCAGGCCCTGCTCCTCGTAGTACCGGAGCGACCGCACGCTCACGCCGGTCGCCGCAGCGAGGTCTCCGATGCGCACGATCTCCTCCTTGCACCTGACATCGATGTGAGGTCTTAGCGTAGCCGAGCCGCTGCGGGAGGTGCCCGCTCGGCAGGAGGAACACCATGGACATCGCTGGATCGGTCGCACTCGTCACGGGCTCGAACCGGGGCATCGGACGACGGTTCGTGCAGCAGCTGCTCGAGCGCGGCGCCGCCAAGGTCTACGCCACGGCCCGGCGCCCCGAACTGGTCGACATCGAGGGGGTCGAGGTGCTCCCGCTCGACATCACCGACCAGGCGTCCGTCGCGGCGGCAGCGGCGGTGGCGTCCGACGTGACCCTGCTCGTCAACAACGCCGGCATCACCACGCAGGGCTCGCTGCTCACGGACGACCTGACCGACGTGCGGCGTGAGATGGACACGCACTTCTGGGGCAACCTCGGGATGGTCCGGTCGTTCGCGCCGGTGATCGAACGCAACGGCGGGGGCGCGATCGTGAACGTCCTGTCGGCGCTGTCCTGGTTCGCGTACCCGGGCTCGGGCGGGTACGCCGCCGCCAAGGCCGCCGAGTGGAACATGACGAACGCCGTCCGCCTCGAGCTGACCGGCCGGGGCATCAGCGTCCAGGGGCTGCACCTCGGAGCCGCCGACACCGACATGATGGCCGGGTACGAGGGGCCGAAGGTCGACCCGGCCGAGGTCGCGCGCCTCTCCCTCGACGGTGTGGAGCGGGGCGCGGCGGAGGTCGTCGTGGACGACTGGAGCGCCGGGGTCAAGGCGTCGCTCGCCGAGGCGCCCGAGCGGTTCTACGCGCAGTTCGCGTGATGCGGCCAGCGTGACCAAGAGACGGACGGGAGGGACGGTGCGGACCCGCACCGCGCCTCCCGTCCGCCGCTCCGCACGGTCCGCGCGCTCGTCGCGTCCTCCGCGCTCGCCGCGTCAGGACCGCGCACGGGATCGGACCGACGGCGTCAGCGATCCGTCAGGACACTGTCCGCACGGCCGCCCCCGCCGGATCGTGGAGTGGTGACCCTGACCGCGATCCTCCCGACGCTCCGCGCGTCCCTCCCCGACCCCGTGGACCAGACCCTCTGGCCCGCCCACACCGAACCCACGACCGGCGACGTCCTGGTCGCCGCCGTGTCGATGGTCCGGCTGGCCGAACTCGCCGGCACCCCGTGCGTGCACACCGCCGAGCAGGCACCGCCCCGCTACCGACCCCGCACGTGGACGCCGGGCGAGGTGAGCGTCGCGGTGGCGTCGGTGCTGCGCGTGCGGCGCCCCCGGACCGGTGTCGTCCTGCTCGAACTCGACGCGGTGCTCCCCCGGTTCGCCGTCCTCGACCAGGTGCGGCTCATCGGCCGGGTGAGCACGGCGCCCCCGACCGGGACGTACGTCCTCACCCCGTGCGCCGGCGCGGAGGACGGTCCCTTCCACCGGCTCCCGGCCCCGTTGCCCGCGGACGTCCGCGAGGGCGACCTGCTCTGCTTCCCCTGCGTGGCCGCGATCCGGCACCGCGACGTCGTGGTGCCGGTCCGCGCCGAGGTCGTCCGGTGAGCGCCGTCTCCGACCTGCGCGCACGCGTGGTCGACGGCCCGCACGTGTGGGGTCGGTACTCCGTGCGCCCCGTCGACCGGACGATGTGGAGCACGAGGACCCTCGTCGTCTACCCGCCGGGCACGACCCGACGCGAGCGTGCGGTGCTCCGCGCGTGGTCGGCGTGGCCGGCCGTCGGGGCACTGCTGGCGATCGCCGTGATGGCCGCGCTCGCTCCCCGCGCCGCCCTCGGGACCGTCGCCGCCGTCGGGGTGTACGCGTGCGGCTTCCTGGTGCTCGGGCGGGCCGCCCGTCGACTCCGTCCCGGTGTCCGGACACTGACGGTGACGACCTTCCACGGCACCGGGCGACCCGAGGTGCACGGGGACGTCGGGTTGCTCGGCGCCTCGCTCGACGCGTTGACCGTGCCGGAGCGGGCGCTCCGTGCCGGCGCGATCCGACCGGTGGACTTCGAGTCGATCTGGGCCGACGTCTGGGACGACCTGCCGAGCGGCCCGCGGTCCCGGGTCAGTCGTGCAGGAACGCCTCGAGCTGCTGGACCACGAGGTCCGGTCGGGTGATGAACGGGTGGTGCCCCGTCGGGAGTTCGACCGACCGGGTGGCCCGCGCCGCGTGCTCCCGCTGGAGTGCGACGGTCGTCGAGCGGTCCTCGGCGCACACCACCGCGGTGGAGTCCACGCCGACCCACCCCTCGGCGCTCGTCGGCGTGCCGAACGCGCGGACGTCCTGCGAGGTGACCCGGTCCCACGCCGCCCGCTGCGTCGCGGCGTCCGCGTCCTGCAGGAACCGGGCGCCGAACGACCGCTCGTCGTACCCGTCGACGACGATCCGCCCGTCGGCGTCCGGGCGCACCGCGACGGGGTCCGGCTCGCCGGACATGATCGACCCCTGCGACGCCCCGACGGGCGGCAGGTAGCTCGACACGAGCAGCAGGTGCCGGACCGCGGGGTGCGGGCCCGCCTCGGCGATCACCGTCCCGCCGTAGGAGTGTCCGACGACGATGGCGTCGGGGACCTCGTCGAGGGCGCGGCGCAGTGCGGCGGCGTCCTCCTGCAGGCCGCCGCCGGTGTCGGTCTCCCCGCACGACGGCAGGGCCACGGCGCGGCTGGCGATCCCGGTCCGTTCGCGCAGCAGGTCGCCGGTCGGAGCCCACCACCAGTCGCCGTCACGGACGAGGGCGCCGTGCACGAAGAGGACCGTCGGGCTCGTCACTCCATCACCATCGCGGACATGCGTGTCATCAGGCCGCGGGGGACGAAGCGGTGCGCACTCGCCAGCACGGCGTTGCGCGCGCCGGAGACGACCGTGGGTCCGCCGGCACGGGCGAACGCCCGCAGACCGACGCGTGCGACCTCCTCCGCCGACTGCCGACCGCCCTCGAGGAACGACCCGCCGCCCGCGGCGTCGAAGAAGCCCGTCGCGGTCGGGCCGGGGCACAGGGCGAGCACCCGGATGCCCTGCCCGCGCGTCTCCTGCCAGAGCGCCTCGGTGAAGGACAGGACGAACGCCTTCGTCGCGCCGTAGAGCGCCATGTGCGGGGTGGGCTGGAACGCCGCGGTCGAGGCCACGGTCATCACGCCGCCGACGCCGCGGGCGAGCATGCCGGGCAGGAACGCTCGCGTCAGCCGGACCAGCGCGGTCTCGTTGAGCGCGATCTGCTGCACGATGCCGTCCTCGGGCTGCTCGGCGAAGGTGCCGTGCCACCCGACCCCGGCGTTCGCGATCAGGACGTCGACGCGGGTGCCGTCGAGCGCCGTGATCACCTCGTCGACGCCGTCGGCCGTGGCCAGGTCGGCCGGGAGCACCCGCACGCGCACACCGTGGCGCGCGTGGATGCCCGAGGCGACGGCGTCGAGCTTGTCGGCGGACCGGGCGACCAGGACGAGGTCGGCGCCACCCGCGGCGAGGCCCTCCGCCAGCGACTCGCCGATGCCGCCGCTCGCACCGGTCACGAGGGCCAGTCGGCCCCGGAACGGTTCGGGGTTCCGCGCCACCGCTCAGCCCGCCGTGCGGAGGAAGTCGGCGATCGGGGTGGAACCGGTGTTGAACCGGATCGTCCGGCCGATCGTCTCGTCGCCCTCGACCGAGTCGGCCACCACGTGCGCGACGTCGCCGCGCGGGACCTGCGTCGAGGAGCCGTCCCAGTCGACCGAACCCGTGGGCTCGTCGTCGGCGAGGGTGCTCGGCGCGACGACCGTCCAGCGGAGCCCCGAGTCGCGGAGCACGGCGTCGGCGATCATCTTCGACTGCGCGTACGCGAAGAAGTCGTCGTCCTGCGGCACCCCGTGGTCGAGGAGCGAGCCGGACCAGGAGACCATGACGTAGCGGTCGACACCGGCCTTCGCGGCTCCCTGCACGGACAGGATCGCCGCGTCGCGGTCGATCGCCCAGGTGCGGTCGGCCGATCCGCCGCCGGCACCGGCCGACCAGACCACGGCGTCGTGTCCGTGGATGAGCTCGGCGAAGTCGGTGAGGGTCTGCTGCTGGATGTCGGCGACGTGCGGCTGCCCGCCGTGGGCGCGGATCTCGTCGGCCTGGTCGGGGTCGCGGATGACCGAGGTGACGGTGTGGCCGCGGTCGGTGAGGATGCGGGTGGCGAGGAGTGCGACCTTGCCGTGGCCGCCGAGGACGATGACGTTGCTCATGGGCCGGACGGTACTCGTGGTGGCTCAGCGCTCCGGGAGTAGCGTCCGAACCGACACGACAGGAGCACCGATGAGCACGAAGAACGAGCAGCACACCCTGGTCCGCACCCTGGTCCTGGGCATCCTCAGCGGCGGCCGGAGCGCCACCCCGCTCGCCGTCATGGCAATGAACCACGACCGCTCCTCACTGAAGGGCTCGTGGCAGGACTGGAAGGTCTTCAGCACGCCCCTCGGCCGTGGCGTCCTCGTCGCATCGGCCGTCGGCGAGCTCATCGGCGACAAGCTGCCGGGGACGCCGAACCGGATCTCCCCCGCGGGCCTCGCCGGGCGCGTGGCGTCCGGAGCGCTCGTCGGGGCCGCGCTCGGCACGACGGGCAGGCGCGACCTGCGCATCGAGGGCGCGATCCTCGGTGGCGTCGGCGCGATCGTCGGCAGCTTCGTCGGCTGGGGTGCGCGCAAGCTCGTCGGCGCCACGACCCGCCTCCCCGACCCGGTCGTCGCGCTCGCCGAGGACGCCGCGACCATCGCCGGCTCCGTCAAGGTGATCACCACCTCGTGAAGGCACCGCGTCGAGCCCTCGTCACCGGCGGCAGCATCGCCGGGCTCTCCGCCGCCTACTGGTTGGACCGGACCGGCTGGGACGTCACCGTCCTCGAGCGCTCGGCGGGCTTCCGCACCGGTGGCCAGAACGTCGACGTCCGGGGCGTCGCCCGCGAGGTCCTCGACCGCATGGGGCTGACCGAGGCGATCCGCTCGGCCAACACGGGCGAGACCGGCACGGTGATCGTCGACGAGCAGGGGGGCACCATCGTCCGGCTGCCCGACGACGACTCCGGTGAGGGGGCGACGGCGGAGCTCGAGGTCCTGCGCGGCGACTTCGCGGACGCGATCCGGCAGGCGCTGCCGGACCGCGTGCGCCTCGTCTTCGACGACGCCGTGGTCGCGGTGGACGAGGACGGCTCGGACGGACGACCCGTCACCGTCCGCACCCGGAGCGGCGCGACGCTCCAGGCCGAGCTCCTCGTCGTCGCCGAGGGTGTCCGCTCGAGCACACGCGACCTGCTCTTCACCGTCGAGCCCCGGCGGCTCGGCATCACGATGGAGTTCGGGACGATCCCACGGATCCCGTCCGACGACGACACCTGGCGCTGGTACAACGCCGTCGAGGGTCGACAGGTGCACCTGCGGCCCGACAACCACGGCACGACGAGGGCGATGCTCGCGTACACCAACGACGACGGCGAAGTCCCCGACCGGCGCGACCGCTACGCCGGCGCCGGATGGCAGACCGATCGTGTGCTCGACGGGTTCGAGCAGTCGGACGACGTCTACGTCGACGACCTCACGCAGATCCACGCCCCGACCTGGCACCGGGGTTCCGTCGTGCTGCTCGGCGACGCGGCCTGGTGCGTGACACCGATGGGCGGCGGCGGGAGTTCGCTGGCGCTCACCGGCGGGTACGTCCTCGCTGCGTCCCTCGCCGACGAGTCCGACACCACCGCGGCACTCGGGGCGTTCGAGGCCTGGATGCGGCCGCTCGTCGACCGGATCCAGACCATGCCGTCCGGGATCAAGCACTTCGCGTACCCGCAGACGAAGCTCGGTCTCGCGGCGCAGCGCGCCGCGCACCACGTCCTGACCTCGCGCCCGGTGGCGCCCCTGATGGCGCGACTGACGCACACGGCGGACTCGGACCAGCCGCTCCCGGCCCTGGAGCCGACCCGCTGACGGACGGGAGGCGCGGTGCCAGCCCGCACCGTCCCTCCCGTCCGTCACAGGGGTTCCGTCCGGGCCTGCCACGCCCAGTCGCGTGCGCCTAGCGTGACCGGCATGCGCATCGTCGTCATCGGAGCCACCGGCCACATCGGCACGTTCCTCGTCCCCCGTCTCGTCCGCGCCGGTCACGACGTCGTGACCGTCACCCGCGGCAGCAGCACCCCGTACGCCGACTCCCCCGAGTGGCAGCAGGTCGAACGGGTCACCGCCGACCGCGAGCAGGAGGACCGCGACGGCACGTTCGGCGACCGGATCGCCGCACTCCGTGCCGACGCCGTCGTCGACCTCGTCTGCTTCACGACGTCGTCCGCCGAGGCCCTCGTCACGGCCCTCCGCGGCAGCGGCACCCACCTCGTGCACTGCGGGTCGATCTGGCGTGCCGGGGTGTCGCACGTGCTGCCCGTCACCGAGGAGAACGCGACCGAGCCGTTCGGCGACTACGGCGTGCAGAAGGACGCGATCGCCCGGATGCTCAAGCGTGAAACTGCCGACGGGGGTTTGGTGACTACCTCGTTGCACCCCGGTCACATCAGCGGACCGGGCTGGATGCCCATCGGTCCGCTCGGCAACCTCGACCCCACGGTGTGGACGAAGCTGTCCGCCGGCGAGCCCGTCGAGGTCCCCGGCCTCGGTGCCGAGACGATGGCGCACGTGCACGCCGACGACGTCGCACAGGCCTTCCAGCTCGCGGTCGAGCAGCGGGACGCCGCGGCCGGCGAGGACTTCTTCGTCACGGCTCCGACGGCGCTCACGGCACGCGGGTACGCGCACCTGGTCGCGTCGTGGTTCGGCCAGGAGGCGCGGCTCGAGCCCGTCTCGTGGGACCGGTTCCGCGAGACCACGGCTCCGGAGCACGCCGGTGCGAGCTGGGAGCACCTGTCGCGCAGCCAGGTGTTCGGCACCGAGAAGCCGCGGCGGCTGCTCGGCTACGAGCCCGCCTGGACGGCCGAGGCGACGGTCCTCGACGCGTTCCGCTGGCTCGTGGAGCACGGCGAGGTGGACGTCGCGCGCCCCCTCGTCGTCTGAGGTTGTGCTTGCGCCTGTGATCAGTTGCGGCTAATATCAGCCTTGGCTAATGTGCGCTGCATGCAGATCGACTGGCCTCGAGAGTTCAACGCTCAGCTCGACCGCCTCGAAGCCGACACCACCGAACGGGGTCGGCGGCGGCTCGAGTTGCTCACGTTCATGCTCAAGCGGCTGCGGGACCTGGATGCAGCGCCGACGCACGACACCGCAGTGATCAAGCGGGTCCGGCAGTCGAAGGAGCACGTCGTCTGGCGGGTGTCGCACCCGTACGTCCAGGGGATCGCGCTCCGGTTGATCTGCTGGTTCCCGCCGGGCACGGACCGTGTCGTCATCGCGCTGTTCTCCGGCGACAAGGCCGCGATGGGTGACGTGTTCTACGACACGGTCGGCGTCCGAGCCGACCGACTGATCGACCGATGGGTCGACGAGACGAAGGAAGCATGATGGGCGAGAAGGACTTCGTGCACGGCAACGACCGACTCGAGCGGATGCTCGAGCGCCCCGGCATGGCCGACGCCGTGGCGGCGCTCGAGACGGAGGCGGACGAGCTCGACCGGATCCACGCCATGAGCCTCGCGATGGTGCGGGAAGCCGGCAAGCGGACCCAGGTCGAGATCGCACACGAACTGGGGATCAGCCAGGGCGCGGTGTCCCAGATGGAGCGTCGGGAGGACATGCTCCTCTCGACACTCCGGAGCTACATCACCGCGGCGGGGGCACAGAACCCCCGGATCATCGTGACGGTCAACGGACACGACGTCGAGCTCGCGATCTGAGGTCAGGCGCGGGCGGTGACCACCAGCCCGCGGCGGCGGTGGACCGCCCAGACCGTCAGGGCGAACCCGACCAGGACCGCTCCGCCCACGGTGACCGCGGTCCAAACGCCGGCGTTCCACAGCACCGAGGCGAGTGCCGAGCCGATCGCCCCGCCGATGAAGTTCGCGGTGACGAACGCGGTGTTGAGTCGGCTGCGCGCCGCCGGGTCGATCGCGAAGAGCCGGGTCTGGTTGAGGACGTTCGTCGCCTGCACACCGACGTCCAGCAGGACGACCGCGACGAGGACGACCACGATCGACCGCGCTCCGAGGCCCGCGAGCACGAGCGAGACGAGCACGACGGCGATCGCCGCACCGGTCACCGGCACGGAGACCCCGCGGTCGTGCAGCCGACCGACCCGCTGCGCGGCGACCGCCCCGGCGAGCCCGGCCAGACCGACGAGCCCGATCGCGCTCGTGGAGTACCCGAACGGCTCGGCGCTGAGCAGGAACGTCAGCGCGGTCCAGAACATCGTGAAGACGGCGAACATCGCGGAGCTGATGACGAGGGTCACCCGCACGGCCCGGTGCGCGGCGACGGCACGGAACACCGAGGCGATGAGCGTGGGGTACCGCACCCGGTCGCGCCGGTCGAGCTCGGGGATCGCCCGCCGGAGCAGCACGGCGAACAGCAGGGCCGCGACGGCGGCGACCACGTAGATCGTGCGCCAGCCGAACGCGTCCGCGACGAGCCCGCTGACCGTCCGCGACACGAGGATGCCGGTGAGGACCCCGGATGCGATCGTGCCCACGACCCGCCCGCGGGACGAGGGATCGGCGAGGTCCCCGGCCAGCGGGATGAGCAGCTGCCCGGCGACGGTGGTGAGGCCGACGAGCGCGAGCGCCACCAGCAGCACGGCGAACGACGGGGCCACGGCGGCGAACAGCAGCGCGACCGCGGACGCGACGAGCACCCCGGGGATCAGGCGTCGTCGGTCGAGCACGTCGCCGAGCGGCACCACGAGCAGGATCCCCAGCGCGTACCCGACCTGGGTGAGCGTGACGAGCAGCCCGGCGACCGCGGCGGACGTCCCGAGCGAGGACGCGATGTCGTCGAGGAGCGGCTGCGCCCAGTAGAGGTTGCCGACGGCCGCGCCCCCGGCCACCGCGAACAGCAGCGTGCGCGCGGGCGTCATCCCCGCACCGGCGGTCACGGACGCCGCCGGAAGAGCTCCGCGAGGTGCCACGGACCCGGTGCGAGGCGCACTGCAGCCTCGGCGCGGATGCAGTCCTCGCGCGCGCGGTCGCGCGTGAGTTCCTCGATCTCGCGCTCGGCACGCAGGCGGAACCGGACCCGCTCGAGGAACGTCAGCGGCTCCGCGGGCCGGGTGGTCCGGATCGAGTCGGTCTCGCTCATGCGTCCTCCGTCTCCGGGACGGCGGCGACGGTGGTCGCCGCGAGGTTGGCGAGGAGCTGCAGGCGCTCCTCGGACGGCGAGCCGGGCTCCGCGCCGTAGACGATGAGCGTCAGCCCGGTGTCCGTGACGAGCTCCATCGTTTCGTACGTCAGGTCGAGGTCGCCGACCTCGGGGTGGTGCACGTGCTTGATGCCGGACCGGTGCCGCATCACGTCGTGCGCGGCCCAGCGCTGGCGGAACTCCTCGCTGCGGGTGGAGAGCTCCCCGATGAGGTCCGTCAGCCCGCGGTCGTACGGGGACCGGGCCGCTTCGGCACGGAGCACGGCGACCATGTCCCCGGTCACGCTGTCCCAGTCGCGCCAGAACTCGCGACCACGGGGGTCGAGGAAGGCGAAGCGCGCGGTGTTCGGGGTACCGGACGGGTCGAGGAAGAGCGGTGCGTAGACCGCACGGGCGAGAGCGTTGCCGGCCAGGAAGTCCGACCGGCCGTTCCGCACCCACGCGGGAGCGGTCATCGAGTCGAGCACCCGCTGCACGTTCGGCCGGACCTTCGACGTCGGGGTCTTCCGACGCGTCGTCGCCGAGGCGTTCTGCGCACGGGCGAGGTCGAACAGGTGCGCGTGCTCGGCGTCGTCGAGCCGGAGCGCCCGGGACAGGGATCCGAGGACGCTCTCGGACACCCCGGTGAGGTTCCCCCGCTCGAGGCGGATGTAGTAGTCGACGCTCATACCCGCGATGAGGGCGAGTTCCTCGCGGCGAAGGCCCTTCACCCGTCGCGCGCCGCCGAAGTCGGGAAGCCCGACCTGCTGCGGCGTGACGCGCTCGCGGCGGGTGCGGAGGAAGTCGCGGACTTCGTCTCTCGTGTCCATGTCCTCCACGGTAGGTCCGATCGACGGGTCGGAGCAGGGGCTGCTGGTACCCGTCAGGTCGGTCCGGGCGGTCGTAGCGTCGTGGACATGGACACACTCACCCTCAACAACGGACTCGAGATCCCCGCGATCGGGTTCGGCGTCTTCCAGAGCGCGCCGGCCGACACGGTCGACGCCGTGCGCACCGCGCTCGAGACCGGGTACCGCCACATCGACACCGCCGCCGCGTACGGCAACGAGCGCGAGGTCGGCGAGGGCATCCGCGCCTCGGGTGTCGACCGCGACGAGATCGTCGTCGAGACGAAGATCTGGGTCTCCGACTACGGTCTCGACGAGACCCTGCACGCGTTCGACAAGGCGACCGGCAAGCTCGGCTTCGACCACGTCGACGTCCTGATCCTGCACCAGCCCGCACCCGACCGCTTCGAGCGGACCATCGCGGCGTACCGGGCGCTCGAGCGGCTGTACGCCGAGGGTCGTGTCGGCGCGATCGGCGTGAGCAACTTCATGCCGCACCACCTCCGGTCGCTCCTGGACGCCACGGACGTGATCCCGGCGCTCAACCAGGTCGAGCTGCACCCGTACTTCACGCAGCCGGACGTGCAGCGCGCCGACGCCGAGCACGGCATCCTCGACCAGGCGTGGTCGCCGATCGGCGGCATCACCTTCTACCCGGGCTGGGGCGACGAGCGGGTCAGCGTGCTCGACGACCCGACGATCCGGGCCATCGGCGAGGCCCACGGGAAGACCCCGGCGCAAGTGATGCTCCGGTGGCACGTGCAGCAGGGCCGCAACGCGATCCCGAAGTCCACGAACCCCGGGCGCATCGCCGAGAACTTCGACGTGTTCGACTTCGTGCTCTCCGAGGACGAGCTCGCAGCGCTCGACGCCCTCGACACCGGTCGTCGCGGCGGGCCGGACCCGGACGGGACCGACACGAGCCGCTTCGAACGGGTGATCCCGGAGGCCTGACGCGACCCGGTGGGGCCTGGAGGCGCGGTGCGGGCCGGCACCGCGCCTCCAGTCCCGCAGGCGGTCGCGACCACCGCGTCAGACGCGCTCGCGCGCACGCTCCACGATGCGCTCCGTCGCCGCCCACGAGGCGAGCAGCCGCAGCGCGTCCGCCGTCGGGCTCCCGGGCGTCGCCGGGTAGATCGTCAGCGCGAGCCCCGGGTCCTCCGTGAGCTCGAGCGTCTGGAAGTGCAGCTCGAGCGGACCGACCACCGCGTGCCGGAACGACTTCACCCCCGCGTAGTGCCGCCGGACGTCGTGCGCCGCCCAGAGCGTGCGGAAGTCGTCGCTCCGCATCGAGAGCTCGCCGATCAGGGCCGCGAGCCCGGGGTCGTTCGGCGTCCGCCCGGCCTCGCGCCGGAGGATCGCGACGTTCGTGTGCGCCGCGCGCTGCCAGTCGAGGTAGAAGTTCCGTGCCTGCGGGTCGAGGAAGATGAACCGCGAGAAGTTGCAGGGCCGTGCGCTCGCCGCGACGAGGTCCGAGTGCATCGCCCAGCCGAGCGTGTTCGCGGCGACGATGTCCTGTCGGTTGTTCACGATCATCGCGGGGGCGTCGGCGATGGCGTCGAGCAGGTACTGGAGCTCCGGGCGCACTGCCGCCACCGGTGTGACCGCGGCGGCACGGCGGGGCGTGGCGTTCTGGTGGCGGGCGAGGTCGCGCAGGTGCTCGTGCTCGGCCGGGTCGAGGTGGAGTGCGCCCGCGATGGCGTCGAGCACGCTGTCCGAGACGCCCTGGAGGTTCCCGCGCTCGAGCCGGGTGTAGTAGTCGATGCTCACGCCGGCCAGCCGGGCGACCTCCTCGCGGCGCAGCCCGGTGACGCGGCGGCGGGTGCCGAACGTCTCGACGCCGGCCTGCTCCGGTGTGATGCGGGCGCGGCGACCGGAGAGGAAGTCGCGGGCTTCGTCGCGGTGGTCCATGCCGGTCACGGTACTTCGGCTGGGCGGGGGCGAGCGAGGTGCTGCCGGAACCCCCGTGCTGGTCGGGGTCCGTCGCTCGGGCTCAGCTCGTCGCGAGCGGCACCGACACGATCCGGTCGTCGCCGTCGGTCGGGTCGCCACGCCCGTCGGTGTTGTTCGTGACGAACCACAGGGCACCCTCGGGGCCCTCGAGCACCGTGCGGATGCGGCCGAAGTCCCCCGCGAAGTACTCGGTCGACGTCGAGGGTGCGTCGGCCGGCACAGCCCTGACGACCTCGCCCTGGAGGTTCGCGATGAACACCGTGTCGTCGATCACCGCCAGGCCGCTCGGTGAGGCGTCGTCGGTGGCCCACTGCTGCACGGGATCGACGAAGCCCTTGCTCGTGCCGCCGGTGCCCTCGACCTCGGGCCAGCCGTAGTCCCGGCCCTTCTCGATGACGTTGAGCTCGTCCCAGGTGTCCTGCCCGAACTCCGACGCGAACATCGTGCCGTCGGCCGTCCACCCCATGCCCTGCACGTTCCGGTGGCCGAAGCTCCACACCGGGGACCCGGGGAACGGGTTGCCGCCGGGGACCTGGCCGTCCGGGGTCAGCCGCAGGATCTTCCCCGCGAGCGAGTCCCGGTCCTGCGCGTCCGAACCGGTACCGGCGTCGCCGACGCTCGCGTAGAGCATGCCGTCCGGGCCGAACGCGATCCGCCCGCCGTTGTGGAAGCTGTTCGACGGCAGCCCGTCGATCACGGTCGTGGCGTCCCCGAGCGCGTAGGAACCGGCGCTCCCGGACAGGTCGTAGCGCTGGATGCGGTTGCCGTCGTCGCCCGTCGAGTACACGAACAGGTCGCCCTCGTGCAGCGCGAGTCCGAGCAGACCGCCCTCACCGCCGTGCCGGACGCCCGCGATCGTGCCGACCTCGCGCGTCTTCCCGGCGCCGGTCAGTTCGAGCACCGTCGCCGAGTCCCGCTCGCTGATCAGGGCATCGCCGCCGTCACCGGTGCGGACCACCGACCATGGGGCGTCCAGTCCGGTGGCGATGTCGGTCGTCTCGCCCCCGGGTTCGAGCTGTCCGGCGGCGCTCGCCGCGGGGGTCGTGGCGCTCGACGAGGGGCTGCTCGTGGCGGTCGCCCGACCCTCGAGCGTGCGGGCGTCGTCGTCGGTGCAGGCCGCGAGGACGAGGGCCGCGGCGGCGAACGCGCCGAGGGCGGACAGGGTGCGGCGGGTGCGAGCGGTGGTGTGCACGGTGGTCCTCCCGGGTCGTGGGTCGATTGCACACGCCGCGGTCGGGAATCCCCTGGGTGACGGGGGTTGCGGTGGAACCCCTGTCGGCAGGGACTCCCACCCGCGCACCGACCAGCCGTTCGATGGGTCCGTGCCCGCCACCGTGACCCCGCCCGCTCCCCCGACCGCCCGCGCCGTGCCGACGGCCCTCGTCGCCGCCGTCGTGTTCCTCACCGCGGTCGCGCCGCTCGCGACCGACATGTACGTCACCGCGTTCCCGACCGTCGAGGCCGAGTTCCACACGAGCGCGTCCGCCGTGCAGCTGACCCTCACGACGTTCTTCGCGGGCATGGGCCTCGGGCAGCTCGTCGGCGGACCGTTCTCCGACCAGCGCGGGCGCCGCCTGCCACTGCTCGCCGGCACGCTGCTCGTCGTCGCGGCCTCGGTCGTGTGCGCGCTCGCCCCGTCGATCGGCGTGCTCACGGCGGCGCGCCTCGTGCAGGGGTTCGCGGGCGGGTGGGTGATGGTGATTGCTCGGTCGGTGATCGTCGACCTCGCCCACGGCGCCCAGCTCGTCCGCGTCCTCAACGTCGTGATGGGTATCGGCGGGATCGCACCGGTGCTCGGGCCGCTGTTCGGCGCCGCGATCCTGGGGTTCGGTGACTGGCGGACCACGTTCTGGGTCCTCGCCGGCCTCGGGGTGCTCATGTGCGTGACCGCGGCCGTCGTCGTCCCCGAGTCCCTCCCACGGGACCGACGGCACGCCGGCGGCCTGCGCACGTTCCGGCTCGCGGCGCGGCAGGTCCTCGGCGATCGACGGTTCGTCGGCTACGTCGTCACCGCGTGTGCTGCGTTCGTCGGGGTGTTCGCGTACGTCGCGACCTCGCCGTTCGTGCTGCAGACCATGAACGGACTGTCGCCGACGGCGTACGCGATCGACTTCGCGGCGAACGCGGGCGCGATGACGATCGCGTCCCTCGTGGCCGCCCGACTCGCCGGCCGGGTGTCCACGAGACGCATCATCCTCGTCGGGCAGGCCTGCATGGGCGTCGCCGGTGCGGGCATGCTCATCGGCGCGATCTGGTTCGGGATGCCGCTGATCGTGGCCCTGATCGGCTTCTTCGTGCTCATGATCGGCAACGGGCTGGTCGTCACGAACGGTGGGGCCCTCGCATCGTCCGCCGTCCCCGCACACCCCGGGACGAGCTCAGCCGTGCTCGGTCTGGTTCAGTGGACGACGGCCGGCGTGACCGCTCCGATCGCGGGACTCGGCGGCTCGGACACCGCCGTCCCGATGGCCGTCCTCGTCCTCGGTGGCGCGCTCGTGTCGCTCTGGGGACTGCTCGTCCTCGCACGACCCCACACCACCGGAAGGACCACCTCATGACCACCATCGCCATCGTCGGAGCCGGCAAGGGCCTCGGCCTCGCCGTCGCCGAGCGCTTCGCCCGCGAGGGCTTCTCGATCGCCCTGCTCTCCCGCAACCAGGACCGCCTGGACTCCCTCGCCGCCGGCCTCCGGGAGCACGGGTACACCGCCGCCGGCTTCGCCGCGAACGTCCGCGACGGGGACTCCCTCCGCGGCGCCCTCGAGCGTGCGACCGAGCAGCTCGGGCCGATCGAGGTGCTGCAGTACAGCCCGCTGCCCGCCAAGGAGTACATGCGCCCGGTGCTCGAGACCACGGCTGAGGACCTGGTCGGCCCGATCGAGTTCTCGGTCTACGGCTCGGTCAACGCCGTCCGCCAGGTGCTGCCCGGCATGCGCGCGATCGGGCGCGGCACGATCCTGTTCGTGAACGGCGGGAGCGCGGTGCGCCCGGGTGCTCGGGTCACCGGCACGTCCGTGGCGTTCGCGGGAGAGAGCGCCTACGCGCAGCTGCTGCACGACGCCGTCCGTGACGAGGACGTCCACGTCGGACAGCTCATCATCCCGTTCGGCATCGACGACGGGCAGCCCGAGCACTCCGGTGCGTCGATCGCGGACCGCCTCTGGGCGATCCACACCGAGCGCGGTGCGTTCCGGACCTACGCCGAGCCGCTGCCCGAGTGACCAGCTGACGGACGGCGGGTGGGGCCCACCTCCCGTCCGACCCTGGTCGCGTCTCGATCAGCGCGCGGCGCGCGTGATCGCCGTCGCCATCACACGCGCGACGACGACGTTCGTCGCCGCGTCGCCGTGGATGCCGTCCGCCGACGCACCCCGGACCCACGCGCCGTCCGCCTGCCGGAACCCGGCGAACGGGTCGACGTACGACCAGCCGTGCTCCGCCGCGTCGCGCTCCAGCGCCCGGCTGAGGACGAGCTGTCCCGCGCGGCGGTCGGCGCCCCACTGGCTCCAGGTCCAGTTCGACGGCGGGCCGGAGACGACGAGGACGTGCCGCGCACCGACCTTCCGGACGACGGCGTCCACGTTCGCGATCGTCGTCGCGGTCGGGATCGCCTGGTTCACGTCGTTCGTGCCGAGCTCGACGACGAGGACGTCCGCGTCCGGCACGGGGCCGATCTCGTGGAGGACCTCGTCGGACCGGTACCCGCTGTGCGCGTAGCCGCCGACGGCGTGGAACCGGGTGTCCGGCACGAGGTCGTGGAGCCAGGAGTCCGGCCGTGCCGTGATGGAGTCGCCCGCGTACGCGAAGGTGACCGCGCCGGATCGGTCGCCGGAGCCGAGCGCCCCGGTCACGGCGT
The DNA here is from genome assembly GCF_031453355.1 of Curtobacterium sp. SORGH_AS_0776. Lineage (NCBI taxonomy): Bacteria > Bacillati > Actinomycetota > Actinomycetes > Micrococcales > Microbacteriaceae > Curtobacterium > Curtobacterium sp. SORGH_AS_0776. Next base: position 656,331 of record NZ_JAVIYU010000001.1, on the reverse strand, counting down.
CGTCCGGTGTGGCGGCACGGACAGCTGTTCCGCCGGCTGCGGCTCGGGTGTCCGCACGTTCGACCGGCGCGGCGGAGGCGCGACCCACGGACGGGGCGCGCTCGGCTGCGGCGGTGCTCGCCGACACGACGGCCGTGCCGACGACGAGGGATCCGCCGGCGACGAGGCAGGCGGCGGTGACGATGCTCGCGACGAGGGCGAGACGACGGGTGCGGGACACGACATCAGGTATCCCCCGGATCGGCCTGCCGTACCAGTCCCCAGACCTGGGGAACCGCGCCGCTGGCTGTGGGTCTTCGCGGCCGTTCCCAGCCGGCCGCCCCGGTCGGGTCCGGGACCCGCCGCGTCCGGTCACGGTGTGCGCCGCAGTGCCACGCGGTGGCGGCGGCCCGCGAAGACCCACGTCCCCGCGGTGACGAGCAGCGGCAGCCCGAGCCCGAGGAGGGCGAGCACGGGCCAGTCCGCCACGAACGGCAGGTGCGTGGTGCCGGCTGGTCCCGCCGAGAAGCGGAGGGTGAGCGCCCGGATGGGCAGCAGCCCGAGCAGCGTGCCGATCACCGCACCGACGGTCGTCAGGATCGCGGCCTGCCACGCGGACACCCGGCGACGGAGCACGGGTGCCGCACCGACCGCGTCGAGGACCTCGTCGTCGCGTCGGCCGTCCGAGCGGGCCAGCCCGATGGCGACGGCGGTCGCGCCGATCGTCACCGCCGCGGCGAGGGCGAGGACGATCGCCTTGACGATGCCCTGCGCGTCGACCGGACCGGCCTCGTACTGGAAGTACGGGCCGCCCCACCGTTCGCGGTCCTCGCCGCCGAGGCTCTGCCACGCCGAGGTCAGCTCGTCGGACTGTGCCGGGGTCAGGTCCGCGGACTGCTCCGTGACGAGCATGCCGTCCACCGCCGGGACCCGGTACCGCTCGGCGGTCTCGCGGGTCATGAAGACGCCGACCTGGATGCGGGGGGTCTGCACGTCGAGCACCGCGGGGATCGTCGTCGTGGCGTCCGGACGGGTCTTGGCCGTGATCGCGGGGCTGTTCGACGTCTGGTCGCGGAACGCGTCGATCCGGACCTGGCCGTCGTGCGCGTACTCCGGCCACAGGGCGACGGCGCGGCCCGAGGTGAGGGCGTCGCGGACCTCGGCGGACGGACGGTGTCCGGTGAGGACCGCGTAGTCGTCCACCGTGCCGGTCCAGATCTTCGGCGCGGAGGTGTCCTGCGACTCCAGGTAGCGCGAGCACGACGTGGTGTCGTTCGCGCGGCAGTCCGTCCGCCCCCACGAGTGCAGGAGCGAGAGCGTCGACGGCTGGTCGCCGGCGACGTCGGGCGCGACGCCGAGCACACGCACCTGGTCGTGGTCGAGGACACCGGAGACGATCTTCGCCGCCTTCGCCGTGACGGAGGCGTCGTAGCCGCCATCGCTGCCGTCCTCGTTCGAGAGCCAGACGTCGGCCGTCGCGACGCCCACGGCGGTGCGGTACTCGTAGTCGCGGACGAACTGCGCGTGCTCGGACGCACTCCACGTGATCGCCACCGAGGCCACGAACACGACGCTCATCACGCTCGCGAGCACCGGCACGGTCCGCACCGGGTTGCGCCGGGCGTCGCGGGCGGCGATGCGGGCGGAGAGCCCGAGCCGCGTCGCGGTCCGGGAGACGAGGGCGAGCAACCACGGCGACGACATCGCGACCCCGAGCTGCATGAGGCACGGGCCGATCGCGACGCCGGCGCCGACGATCCAGGCGAGGTGGTCCTGCTGCACCGGGCGGTCGTTGAGCAGCAGCACGCCCGCACCGCACGCCAGGGTCATCACGGTGCCCGCGACGACGAGCACCGGTGCCCAGATCCGGCGGCGGCGCTCGGCGCGCGGGTTCACCGCCGCGGGCCGGAGCGAGCCGCGCAGTGCGGCGAGGACGTTCACCCGCGTGGCCGCACGGGCCGCGACGAGCGCCGACACGAGCCCGGCGAGGACGGCGGCGGCACCGATCGACAGGACCAGGCCGACCGGGACGTGCAGCCCGGGCCACGAGCCCACGTTGCCGTTGTCGGCCAGGTGGAACGCGAGCACGCCGACCCCCGTGCCGAGCGCGACCCCGAGGACGGCGCCGGTGAGCCCGAGCACCAGCCCGGAGCCGGCGACGATCGACCGGACGAAGCGTCGGTCCCCGCCGACGCTCGTGACGATCGCGTACGAGCGGGTGTCCGCCCGGGTCCCGACGAGGAACGCGGCGCCGGCGAGCAGGGCCACCTCGAACATCGCGAAGACGCCGAGCAGCGCCATCGCCCCGAGGAACCAGCCGATCGGGCTGCTGAGCCCGGCGCCGTGCAACCGCTCGTCGGGCGGGTCGAGCACGACGGGACGCGACTGCACGGTGATCCCGTGGGCGTTGAGCGCGCGGATCTCGGACCACGTCGGGGCGTCCGAGGCCAGGTACACGGTGACGTCGAACGGCGCCGCGGCCGTGCCGGTCGTCGGCTGCGTGGTGCCCCACGGCACGAAGACGCCCTGCACGCCCGGGTCGGACGCGGCGTCGCGCATGGTGCCCGTGATCGTGAAGCGCTTCGTCACCGGGTCGGTCAGGTCGACCGTGTCGCCGATCGACGCGCCGAGACGTTCGAGCGTCGCCGGGGTGACCATGAGCTCGTCACGGCTGGTCGGTACGGCGCCGTCGAGCACGTGCCAGTGCCCGTCGAGGACCCGCGACCAGACCGCTCCCTCGACCGCCTGGATCCCGATCGGCCCCTTCGGCCCGGTCAGCACGATCTGCGCCGAGGTGACCGGGATCGACACGGCACCGGCGGGCACGTGGTCGAGGACGTCGGCGAACCGGGCCTCGCCGTCGGACTCCGCGACCGGGCTGTCCTTCGCGGACTCGGTGTACTGCCACTGCACGGGGTCCTGCCGCATGCCCGGGAGGTCCGGGCCGACGACCTGCATCTGCGCTGCCGCGTGCCCGAGGTCGTACCGGAGGCTCTCCGCCTGGGTCGGCTGCGTCGACTGCACGACGACCGACACCGCGGCGAACCCGGCGGTCGGGATGCCGATGAGGGCGACGATCAGCGCCGCGCGGCCGGCCTTCGCGAACGCCAGCCGGCGGCCCAGCCGGAGCGCCGGTCGCAGCGCGAAGGGCGTGCGGCGGTCACGCCCCGCGCGGGCCCCGGCGTCGGCGCGTCGCCGACGCGCGTTCACGAGGCGGTCCGGTCCGTGAGCGCCATCTCGACGCCCGAGTACACGGTCTCGTCCACGACGCGGCCGTCGCGGAGGAACACGATCCGGTCCGCCCAGGCCGCGTGCCGGGCGTCGTGGGTCACGAGCAGCGCGCCCGCCCCGGAGTCGACGTGCCGGCGCAGCATGCGGAGCACGACCTCGCCGGTCTGCGAGTCGAGGGCACCGGTCGGCTCGTCGGCGAGGACCAGCCGGCGCTCGCCGACGACCCCGCGCGCGATCGCGACCCGCTGCTGCTGGCCACCGGACAGGTCGTCCGGGAAGGCGTCGGCGCGGTGCCCGAGCTCGACGTTCTCGAGCGCGAGTTCGGCTGCGCGCCGGGCACGGCTCGCCTTCCAGCCGTCGAGCTCGAGCGGCAGCGCCACGTTCTCGACCGCGGTCAGCGACGGGATGAGGTTGAAGTCCTGGAACACGAACCCGACGAGACGCCGACGCAGGGCGGCGAGGTCCTTGGCCGGCCGGTCGGACACGAAGTCGCCGTCGATGACGACCTCGCCGCTGGTCGGCGGCAGGAGCGTGCCCGCGCAGGCGAGCAGCGTCGACTTGCCCGAGCCCGAGGTCCCCATCACGGCGACCATCTCGCCGCGGGCGATGCGCAGGTCGATGCCGGCGAGGGCGGTGACGGCCTTCGCGCCGGAGCCGTACTGCACGCTCACGGCGTCGAGTTCGAGGAGCGGGGCGGCGGCGTTCACCGGGCGCTCCGCACGGTGGCGTCGGACGACTCGGCAGCGACCGTCGAGTCCGGTGTCGGGGACGGTCGGTGGCGCGCGACGCTCGACTCCACGTGGTCGAGCCAGCGGACGTCGGCCTCGGCCTGGAAGAGCATCGACTCGAGCACGAGCGACCAGGCCAGGTCGTCAGCCGGGTCCGAGGAGCGCTTCAGGCGGGTCAGGTCCTGCAGGTTCCGCACGGCGGCGGCGCGCTGGACCTGCACGAGGCGCGGCACGTCGACGCCGGGCACCGTCACCGCGAGGGCGAACTTGATCGCGAGCTCGTCACGACCGCGCTTCGGCGGGACCGGCTCGCTGAACCAGCGTGCGACCTCCTCGTGACCCGCGTCGGTCGCCGTGTAGACGACGTGTCCGTCGTCGTCGGCGTCACCGCGGGCCACGAGGCCGTCGCGTTCCAGGCGGTCGAGCGTCGTGTAGACCTGGCCGATGTTCAGCGGCCAGCTGCCCCCGGTCCGGTGCTCGAACTCCCCCCGGAGCTGGTACCCGTAGCCGGGCCCGGCCACCAGCAGCGCGAGTACGCCCATCCGTACGCTCATGACGTCTTCCCCCTCGTTCCGTCCGCCTTGGACATACCGAGTATGCACATACCGCGTATGCGAACGCAACCCCATGACGGACTGGAGGCGCGGTGCCAGCTGGCACCGCGCCTCCAGTCCGTCACCGTGTCGCGTCAGTGACCCAGCTTCGACAGCTCCTCGAACTCGTCGTCGGTCAGCTCGACCGTCGCGCCCGCGAGGTTGTCCTCGAGGTGGGCGACGCTCGACGTGCCGGGGATCGGCAGCACCACGGGCGAGCGCTTGAGCAGCCAGGCCAGGGCGAGCTGGGCCGGGGTGGCGCCCTTGCGCTCGGCGATCTCGGTCAGCGGGGAGTCGCTGCCGGTGAGACCGCCGGTCGCGAGCGGGAACCACGGGATGAAGCCGATGCCCTGCTCGGTCGACCAGTCGAGGAGTTCCTCGGCGTCGCGCTTCTGCAGGTTGTAGAGGTTCTGGACGGAGACGATCGTGGCGATCTCCTGCGCGGCCTTCACCTCGTCGACCGACACCTCGGACAGGCCGATGTGGCGGATCTTGCCCTCGTCCTGCAGCTTCTTCAGCTCGCCGACCTGGTCCTCGAGCGGGACCTTCGGGTCGATGCGGTGGAGCTGGAACAGGTCGATGCGCTCGAGGCCGAGGCGGCGGAGGCTCATCTCGGCCTCCTGGCGCAGGTACTCCGGGCGGCCGACCGGCGGCCACTCGTTCGGCCCGGTGCGGGTGAGACCGGCCTTCGTCGCGATGGCGATGTCGTCGCCGTAGGGGTGCAGTGCCTCGCGGAGCAGGTCCTCGGCGACGTAGGGGCCGTAGGAGTCGGCGGTGTCGAAGAAGTCCACGCCGAGCTCGACGGCGCGCTTGAGGACGCGGATCGCCTCGTCGTGGTCCTTCGGGGGTCCCCAGACGCCGGGGCCGGTGAGCTGCATGGTGCCGTAGCCGAGGCGGTGGACCTCGAGGTCACCACCGATGCGGAAGGTGCCGGAGGCGGCGGCCGGACGGTTCGTGGTGTCGGTGCCAGTGGTCATGTCCCCGGTCTACGCCTGCTTCGTTGCAGGTCTGGTGAACCGGTGTCCCCCGGGATCTGTCAGAAGCGGTTCCTATGCTCCTCGGCGTGCCCCTCCGCTCCCGCAGACGGAGTCCCGGCCGCTCGTTCGTCATCGGTGTCGTCGGGATCGCGTTGCTCGCCGGGATCGTCGTCCTCCTCGTCCCCGCCGTCCTGGGCGTCCTCGGGAGCTCGGGGTCCGTGATCGGCTCGCTGCTGCCGTGGCTCGCGCTCCTGCTCGTCCCCGTCGCCGGTGCGGCACTCGGCACCCGGTCGAAGCGGCTCGCCGTGCTGTCCCTCGCCTTCGCCGCCGCGTGGGCCGTCGCGGTCCTGCCCGGCGTGCTCGCTCCCGGCACCTCGGGGTCGCCGCAGTTGACGGTCGTCACCGAGAACATCGAGGCCGCCAACCCCGAACCGGCCGCCACCGCGAGGTCGATCGCGGCGCGCGACCCGGACGTCATCGCGCTCGAGGAGCTCACCCAGACCTCGGGCACGGCGGTCGCGGGCGTCCTCGACGAGCGGTACCCGCACCACTACCGGGTCGGGTCGATCGGGGTGTGGAGTCGGACGACCCTGCGCGACGGCGAACCCCTCACGCTCGGTCTGGGCTGGGCCCGGGCGCTCCGTGTGACGGTGGACACCGGGGTCGGCGACGTCCGGTTGTACGTCGTGCACATGGACTCACTGCGACCTGGCGGCGAGGACGGTCGGCCGCGGATGCTGGCGTCGCTCACCGAGGCGGTCCGCGACGACGAGTCGGAGCGGCTCGTCGTCGCGGGGGACTTCAACGGCGGTGCGGCCGACCCGGAGATGCTCCCGCTGACCCGGATGCTCGACGAGGGCGGCGGGTTCGGGGCGACCTGGCCGGCGCAGTTGCCCGTCGTGCGGATCGACCACGTCTTCACCCGGGGGCTCGGGACGACGTCGACCGAGGTCCTGCCCGCGAACGGCAGCGACCACCGGGGCGTGCTCGTCGGCCTGCGGCGCTGACGGCGGGCGCGGGCGCCGGCGTGGGTGCGTCGAACCACGTTTCCGACGTCGAACCAGCCCGCGCGCCTGGTTCGTCGTCGTCTTCGTGGTTCGACGCGGCCGTCAGGGCTTCCGCGGGTACGGGGTCTCGCCCCGCTCGAGCCCGCCGACGAGCTTCGCGAGCCGGTTCGCCCGCGCCGTCGCACTCGGCGCGGTCGTGATCCGGTGGAGCACGGCGTACCGGTTCGTGGCGTCGAGTTCGGCGAACAGCGCTGCGGCCGCGGGAGCGGCGTCGAGCGCTGCCCGCAGGTCGTCGGGCACGGTGGCCGTCGCGGCACCGGCGTAGGCGCGGTCCCACCGGCCGTCGCCCTTCGCACGGTCGACCTCGGCCCGGCCCCGGTCGCGCATGCGCCCCGCGGACTCGAGGGTGGCGACGAGTCCGATGTTCCGCTGCGACCAGATCGACGCCTTGCGCCGCGGGGTGAACCGCTGGCGGAAGGTCGTGTTGTCCCGCCCGCGCTTCTGGCCGTCGATCCACCCGGAGCAGAGCGCTTCGTCGAGGGCCTGGTCGTAGGTCAGCGTCGTCGGCTCCGTGGTGCCCTTCTTCGCGAGGACGAGCCACACGCCGTCGGGGTCGTCCTCGTGCGCGCCGAGCCAGGCGCGCCAGGCAGCGGCGTCGGGGAGTACCAGGTCGTCCGCGTCCATGCGGTCATCGTAGGGCGGCCCACCGTCGTCCGGAGGGCCACCGCTCACACCCAGTTCGGCTGCGCCAGCACCCCGTCCGGGTCCACCTGCTCGGCGATCCGGTGCAGCCGCGAGGTGTTCACGTCGAAGTAGTCCGCCGGGTCCGTGATCGCCGCGTCGCAGTAGTTCGCGTACGCCGCGTCACCCCACGCCGGCCGCATCGCCTTCCGGAACCCCCGGACGTAGGCGTCGAAGGGTGCCGGGTCCGATCCGTCCGCGAACACTGCGGTGTACTGCACGGTCATGAGCGCCGACCGCCACGGGAACGCGGTGTCGGTCCGTCCGACGTCGGAGACGACACCGCCGAGGGCGTCGAGCGCGACCCCGCCCTCGAGGTTCCCCGCCACGTCGCCGGCCGCCTCGGCGTGGGCGACGAGCACGTCGATCTGTTCGTCGGACAGTTTCACCGATCCGATCGAGGACGTCGCCGCCTCGGACACCCGCTGTGGCTTCCCCGCCAACGCGGACATCGCGGCACCGTAGGTGAGCTGCCGCGCGGTGTGGGCGAGCGGCTTCGCTCCGGTGGCGGCGATGAAACCGTCGACGGTGGTGTCAGCGCCGGTCTTCGAACCCGTCCACACACCCGTCACAGTGACCGTCGGGGCGGTGTGCCGGCTCCCGTTCAGCAGCTTGAGCGTCGACCACAGCTCCGGGTCGGCGGTGGGCGCCCAGTCCTGCCAGGCGCGCACGACCGCCGCTGCGGCCGACCACGCGAAGGTGATCGAGAAGAGCAGGACGCCGGGCGCGGCCTGGGTCCGGTACGTCAGTGCGGTCACGACGCCGACGGTCCCACCGCCCCCGCCGCGGCAGGCCCAGAACAGGTCGGGCTCGGCGGTCGCGGAGACCTCGTGCACGGTGCCGTCCGGCGTGACGACGGTCGCACCGGTGAGCTGGTCGCACGTCAGCCCGAAGGAGCGGACGAGCACACCGACCCCGCCGCCGAGCGTCAGGCCGCCGATCCCGACCGTGGGGCAGGAGCCGGCGCCGATCGCCCGTCCGGCGGCGGCGAGCGTGGCGTAGACGTCTCCGAGCTGCGCACCGGGACCGATCGTCACGGTGCCGTCGTCGTGCACGTCGATGCCGTCGAGGTCCTGCGTGCTGATCACCAGCGACCGCGGGACGTCGGTGCCGCTCGCACCGCCCGCCGACCAGCCCGTGTACGAGTGCCCGCCGGAACGGAGCGCCACCGGCGTGTTCGTGTTCCGGGCGAAGGCCAGCCCGGCCTGGACGTCCGCGGTGCCGGCCGCGCGCAGGATGCCCTGCGGGTCGGCGTCGTCGTACCGGGGGTTCTCGACGAGCCGGGCGCTGTTCCATCCGTTCGACCCGGAGCGCAGCAGCCGTCCGGAGACCGCGGCGGCGAGGGCGTCCCACGAGTCGGGGCCGCCCGGTGTCGGTGACGCGGTCGGAGTCCCGGTGGGGCCGGACGTAGTCGTGGCCGACGGGGACGGGGACGGCGCCGGTCGACTGCACGCGGCGAGCACCCCGGCGATCCCGAGTCCGACTCCCCCGGCGAGCACCGCACGCCTGGTGGCGGGACGGGTCACGGTCCGGAGACCCCACCGCCGGCGCCGGTGACACCCGGGTGCGCGGCCTTCGACAGCCCCTCGGTCACCGAGTGCGCGGCCTCGGCGTCCGCTCTCGCCTGGGCCCCGAGCCGCGGGTCGGCCGGTCCGAGGTGCGCGAGGCGCTTCGCTCGTCGGTGGTTCTGCACCTCGAGCACGGTGATGACGGCGGCGATCAGCACCGCGACGCCGATCACGATCCACACGATGGTCATGACGTCCCCTCTCGTCCCGGGGTCTCGGACCCCGTGCCGGCGAGCGTACCCGAGCTGCTGATCCGGGTGGCCCCGGCCCACTCGTGCACCCAATCCGGCACCGACAGGTCTCTATCGGACGCGCCCGCGGCCTCGAGCAGCTCCGACGGGGACACCGTCCCGCCGGTACGCAGCAGGAACCGCGCCTGCACCACGGCCCGTGCCACCACGGTCCCGCGGCGGACGAACGTCTGCTCCAGGTAGGCCGCGCGGTCGTCCATCCCGAGCACCCGGGTCACGAGTTCGAACCGCTGGCCGAGCGTCAACGACCGCTTGTAGGTGATCGTCTGCGCCGACACGACCGGGTACCAGCCGCGCTCGGCGATCGCACCCCAGAACCCCGAGCGCAGCATGAGGTCGAGCCGCCCGAGGTCGAGCATCGACAGGTACTTCCCGTTGTTCACGTGCCGCAGCGGGTCGAGGTCGGTCAGGGTCACCCGGAACGGCGTGCGGACCTCGTCCCAGAGCGTCGGTCGCCGTCCGCCGATCGCGGGGCGGAGCCGGACGCGCAACTGGAGCAGGAACAGCCGGAAGTACAGGTTCACGCCCCGATCACACCAGGGTCGGGCCACGAACGCGCGGAACCTTGGAGGAACCGCACGAACCGGCATTCCCGGCTGACGGGTCCGGTCAGTGCCTCCCTCCAACCGAGGGACCCGGAGTAGACCTGCTCCCATGCAGACACGCAAGCTCGCAGACCTCGAGGTCGGACCCGTCGGCCTCGGCACCATGGGCATGAGCGCCTTCTACACGGGCGCCGGCACCGACGACGACGAGTCGATCCGCACCATCCACCGTGCGATCGACCTCGGCGTCACCCTGTTCGACACCGCCGAGGCGTACGGCCCCTACACGAACGAGGACCTGCTCCGCCGGGCCCTCGGAGACCGCCGCGACGACGTCGTCATCGCGACGAAGTTCGGCCTCATCACGCACACCGCCGGCGAGGAGACGCCCGCCACGGGCCGCGGCATCAGCTCCGCACCGGAGTCCGTGCGCGAGGCGCTCGAGGGCTCGCTCCGCCGCCTCGGCACCGACCACATCGACCTGTACTACCAGCACCGCGTCGACCCGGCCGTCCCGATCGAGGACGTCATCGGGCAGCTCGCCGGCTTCGTGCAGGAGGGCAAGATCCGCCACATCGGGCTCTCCGAGGCGAGCGCAGCGACGATCCGGAAGGCCCACGCGGTCCACCCGATCACGGCGCTCCAGAGCGAGTACTCGCTGTGGACCCGGGACCCCGAGGGCGACGTGCTCGACACCCTCCGCGAGCTCGGCATCGGCCTCGTGCCGTACTCGCCGCTCGGCCGCGGGTTCCTGACGGGAGCGATCACGAAGCCGTCCGACCTGGACGCCGACGACTTCCGCCTGGCGAACCCGCGCTTCCAGGAGGAGGCCTTCGCCGAGAACATGCGCATCGTCGACGCCGTCAAGGAGATCGCGACCGAGGCCGGGGGGACCCCGGCGCAGGTGGCGCTGGCATGGCTGCTCGCGCAGGGCGACGACGTCGTGCCGATCCCCGGCACGAAGCGGGTCTCGCGACTCGAGGAGAACGTCGGCGCAGCCGACCTCACCCTGACAGCGGACCAGATCGCGCGCCTGTCGGCGCTGCCGGTGCCGACGGGTGACCGCTACCCCGACATGTCGACCATCGGTCGGTAGACGCGACCGGATGACGGCCTGGAGGCGCGGTGCCGGCTGGCACCGCGCCTCCAGGCCGTCTCGGCGTGCGTTCCGGGCGTCGGTCCGGTGACGGACGCGACCCACGCCCGTCATCCCGGCCCGGCGACGCGGGCGGAACATGCGCCGTTCGCCATGCGAGCTGCGCACATTTCGCCCGCTCGCGGGTTGCGGGCGGGACACATGCCCCGCGCGGCATGGGATCAACTGCCTCGGTAGGTGCTGTAGGCAAACGGGCTGAGCAGGAGCGGCACGTGGAGGTGCTCGGTCCCGCGCACGGTGAAGGCCACGACGACGAACGGGTGGAACGTCGGTACGCCGGCGGCGCGGTGGTACCCGCCCGTGTCGAAGCGCAGCTGGAGGTCGCCACGCGGCAGGACGTCCGGCCCGAGCGCAGCGCGTCCGTCGGTGTCGGTCGTGCCGGTCGCGAGGACGTCGCCGTCGACGGTGCTCAGCACGAGGCCCACCCCCGCGGCGGGCGTGCCCCGGGTCGCGTCGAGGACGTGCGTGGTCAGCTGGGCGACGGCGAAGGTCGCGCGGATGCGGTGCAGTGCGATGTCCGCGAGGGCACCGGCGGCCTCGGCGACCTCGACGTCGGGATCGTTGCCGAGCCGCCGTCGGAGTTCGGCGAGGAGCTCCTCGGGCGTCCGGCCGGCCGCGCGCACGAGGAACACCCGGCCGAACCGCCGCTCGTACTCGGCGTTCCCCGCGGCGATCGCCCGGGCGACGTCGTCGTCCGCGGCGCGCATGGCCGACTGCTCCCGGGCTGACGAGGCATCGCTGCCCCGCTCACCGATCCGCGGGTGCTGCGCGAGGGCGGCGTCGAGCTCGGCGGCGCCCCACCCACGTGCCTCGGCGGCGGCACGCTCCAGGAGCGCGGCGACGGAGCCGTACGGCCGTCCGGCGGCGAGTGCGTCGGCCCACGCCGGAACGGCCGCCCACCCGGTGGCCGTGGCGACCGCGTCGGAGACGGTCGCGTCGTCGAGATCGCCGATGTCCATGCCGCCACGCTACGGAACGCCCGTTTCACCGGGGTTACGCCGTGGTTACCCGCGCGACGTGACCCACGGTCCCGGAACGGTCGCCGCTGTGGGACGGGAGGCGCGGGTCGGGCCCGCACCGCGCCTCCCGTCCCGCAGGTGCGCACCTCGACGACGTCTGCGCGCGCTGCACGCCGCGCACTCGTCGTCCGCGTGCGCACTCGCGGCTAGACCTCCGCGGCGAAGGACGCCGCGCGGAGCTGCAGGTCCTCGATCCGCTGCAGCCGTGCGGCCTCGACGTCGTAGCCCTCGTACGCGAGCGGCGGCGTCCGCCGGACGTTGCGCGAGCACTGGAAGTCCTGGCAGACGAGCGTGCCGACGGTGTTGCCGTTGCGACCCGCCGTGCCGGACCGCTTCGCGCTGTAGAACACGACGTCGTTCGGGAGCTTCACGTCCTGGCACCACGAGCACTGCGCCCGGGCACGGGGCGAGGCCTCGGCCTGCCGGAACAGGATGCCGACGAGGTCGCCCTCGAGGGTCGGCACGACGGCGTACGCGCGCCGGGCGAGCTTCGGGTCGCGCCAGCCGAGGTAGTCGAGCGCGTCCCAGTCGAGGGTGTCGAGGTCGGCGGGCAGCGTGAGGTCGCCGGTCTCCTTGCGGGAGGCGTTGACGAAGGACGTGCGGATGGTCTTCTCGCTGATGGGCAGCATGGTGGTTCGCTCTCGGACGGGCCCGGGGCACGCGGACGCATGCCGCACCGGGCGGAGGGTTCAGGGTTCGATGACGGCGGCCGCACCGAACGGTGCGACCGGGGGCATCACGCCCTGATGTCGGCGAAACGGGCGCCGACCACCTCCTGGAAGCTCACCCGACCAGCCTACGTCGACGTGTCAAGCCGGGTGCGGCTGCGCGGTGAGGAGGACGAGCGAGCCCTCGAACGTCGGCTGCGTGCGGAGCGCGCCGTGGGCTCGGTCCCACTCGCCGGACTCGAGGGCCGTGCGGAGCGCGGCGACGGATCGCCGTGCGGTCATCTCGTCGACGGAGCTCCACGCCGGGTCCGCCCGTCGTGCGCCCGGGTCGAGGAGGCGTTCCGGCCGCGCGTAGTACGCCTCGGAGAACCCGTCGATGCACGTGAACGGGATCGGCAGGCGCGTTGTCGTGACCGCGTCGTCGGTGAGGGCCGCCGCGATCCGGGCGAGCGAGGGGTAGCGCCGGGCCTCGGTCGCCATGACCTCGGGGGCGTACTCGGCGAGCCAGAAGTCCTCGACACGGTCGGGGTCGCACGTCAGGATCACGATCGGACCCCGGGTCACCCGGCGCAGCTCGGCCAGCCCACGCTCGAGGTCGCCCCACTCGTGCACGGAGAAGGTCGTCATCGCGGCGTCGAACGTGTCGTCGGCGAACGGCAGGTCCTCGGCGGTGGCGTCGATCGCGGTCACCTCGCGGTCGGTGGGCTCGTAGGACCCGGCGCCGGCGCCGGCGCCCACGTCGAGGACCGTCCGGGCGTCGCCGAGGGCCTTCGCGATCGCCCGGGCGAAGGACGGCTCCGGCCGACGGTACTTGCTGTGGTCCTGACCGATGCGGGCGGAGTCGGCGTCCCCCGCTGAACCGTCCGTCGTCCTCGTCACGGCCCCAGCCTACGGACCGGGCCTGTTACGGTCGGGCCATGGTCTCCGGGGGATTCGCCGTCGTCAGTGTCCTGTACATCGCGTTCGTCGTGGCGCTCGCCGTGCTGACGGTCGCGCTCATCGTGCTCGTGTTCGCCGCGATCCGCGTGCTGCGGCTGTCCGCGACGGAGCGGCAGCTGCGCATCGAGCGGCTGCGGTACGACGCCGCCGTCGACGGCATCGAGGACGGTGGCGCCAGCCCCGACGAGACGGGTCCCGCGACCCCCACCGTCTGACGCCCGTCGCGCGGGAGGTCAGTCGACCGACTCGGTCTCCGACTCCCGCAGCGCCGCGTAGTGCTCGGCACGCTCGGTCGCAGCCCACGACCCGAGGAGCGCCAGGGACCGCTCGGACTCGCTGCCGGGCTCGGCCGAGTACGAGAACATCACCAGGCCCGGGTCCGCGACGAGTTCCAGCGCCTCGTAGTCGAGCCGGAGCTCACCGACGATGGGGTGCACGAGCCGCTTCTTGCCGGTGCGGTGCATCCGGACGTCGTGGGCGGCCCACCACGTGCGGAACTCCTCGCTCCGGGTCGACAGCTCGCCGACGAGGGTCACGAGTCCGGGCTCGCACGGGTTCGAGACCGCGGCCGCACGGAGGATCGCCACCGCGTCCCGAGCGGTCTGCGCCCAGTCCGCGAAGAACTCCTTCGCCGCGGGGTCGAGGAACGTGAAGCGCGCGGTGTTCACCGGGCGACCGGGGCCCGCGAACATCGGCGCGTACAGCGCGCGACCGAGCTCGTTCGTCGCGACCACGTCACCGCGCTCGTTCCGCACCCAGGCGGGCGCTCCCGTGATCGAGTCGAGCAGCCGCTGCACACCGGGGCGCACGCGGGTCGGGACGTTGCGGTGCATGACCTTCACGCCGGCGTTCGCCAGGCGGGCGAGGTCCCACAGGTGCACGCGCTCGTCCTCGTCGAGCTGCAGCGCACCGGCGAGCCCCTCGAGCACGCTGTCCGAGACGCCCTTGAGCGAGCCCCGCTCAAGCCGCGTGTAGTAGTCGACGCTGACGCCGGCGAGCATGGCGACCTCGTGCCGACGCAGCCCCGGCACCCGTCGGACACCACCGCCGAACGACGGCATGCCGACCTGCTCGGGAGTGAGCCGCGCCCGCCTCGAGGACAGGAAGTCGCGGATCTCGTTGCGCACGTCGATACCCATGCGACGAGCGTACGTCCCGTGGCTGGTACCGCGGCAGGCCCTGCCCGTACCCGGGACGGGACGGACGGGAGGCGCGGGGCGGCCCCGCACCGCGCCTCCAGTGCTCAGGCGGTTGCGTCGGCCGTGATGCGCACGCGCGCCACGCGGTGACCGTCCATGGCGGTCACCTCGAGCCGGTGGCCGCCGACCTCGACGACGTCCCCGACCTCCGGCACGCGGTCCAGCGCCACCTGCACCAAGCCGCCCACCGTCTCGTAGTCGCCGTCGGGGAGGGCCGGGCCGCCGTCGGCCACGAGGTCCTCGAGCACGGTCGCCCCGTCGACGCCGTCGTGCTCGGCCGCGGGCTCGTCGTACTCGTCGCGGATGCGTCCGACGAGGTCCTCGAGCAGCGCCTCGAGCGTCACCATGCCCGCGCTGCCGCCGTACTCGTCGACGACCAGGGCGATCTGGTGTCCCTCGGTGCGCATGTCCGCGATCGCACTCGACAGCGACTTCGTCTCGGGCAGCGCGAGCACCGGACGCACGAGGGTCGACACCGGTGCGGTGGGGTCCTCCGGGCGCAGCAGGTCCCGCAGGTGCACGAACCCGTCGACGTGGTCCCGCGTGCCGTCGGTGACGAGGTACCGGGTGTGCCCGAGGTCGATGGCGTGGTCGGTGGCCGCGGCGATCGAGATGCCCGCGTCGATCGTCGACACGTCGTACCAGGGCCGCATCGACTCGCGGAGGATCCGGTCGCCCGCGTCGAGGGCGCTCCGGGCGATCCGGCGTCCCTGGGCGTCGATGGCGTCGTGGTCCTCGACGAGACCGCGGAGCTCCTCGGTGCTCATCGACTCGCTCCGGGCGTTCGGGTCCCCGCCGAGCAGCCGCACGACGGTGTCGGTCGACTTCGAGAGCAGCCAGATCACCGGGCGCATGAGCGTGGCGAACCGGTCGAGCGTGGGGGCCACGGCCATCGAGAAGCCCTCGGCGCGCTGCAGGGCGAGCCGCTTCGGCACGAGCTCGCCGAAGACCAGCGACAGGTAGGCGATCACGAGGGTCATCAGCACGAGTGCCACCGTCTCGGCAGCACCCTGCTCGAGCCCGAGGCCCGTGAACAGCGGCGCGACGTCAGGAGCGATCGACGATGCGCCGTACGCGGCCGAGAAGAACCCGGCGACGGTCACGCCGATCTGCACGGCGGAGAGGAAACGGTTCGGGTCGCGGCCGAGCTCGGCGACGCGCATCCCGCGGGACCCGCGGCGCTCGAGCTGCTGCAGCTGGGATTCACGGAGAGAGACGAGGGCGATCTCGGCTGCGGCGAACACGCCACCGACGAGCACGAAGAGCACCACGAGCCCGAAGGCGATCCAGGTGTCGGGTCCCATCAGCGGGCTGCCGGCTCAGATCGGCGACGGGTGGGCGGTCTGTGACAGTCGTCCATGCCTGTGAGCATGCACAGGGAACCTGATCAGGCGGTGAGGGAACGCCCGATGCGCGCTTCGAGCCAGGCTTCCGGGTCGATCGGGGTCTCGCCGTCCATCAGGACCTCGAGGTGGAGGTGCGCCCCGGTCGAGACCCCGGAGGAGCCGACCTTGCCGATGAACTGCCCGGCCTCGACGGTGTCCCCGACCTTCAGCGGCGAGGAGCCGGGGATCATGTGGCCGTAGAGCGTCGAGACCTCGCGCCCGTCGATCACGTGGTCGATGATCACCGCGGTGCCGTACGAGAAGTACGTGCCGGAGACCCGGACGGTCCCCGCGGCCACGGCACCGATCGGCGCGCCCATGCCCGGGTTGAAGTCGAGGCCCTGGTGGAGCGACGAGCAGGCGCCGCACGGAGCCGAGCGGTAGCCGAAGCCCGAGCTCATCCGCACCGGCCCGGGGAACGGTGACCGGACCTCGCCGCCGTAGGACACCGACGTGCCCGGGGCCCCGGCCGAACCGCCGCCGACCGTGAAGCCGTCGCGGTCGAGGGCGGAGGCGGAGATCGCCTGCGTCACGGCGTAGTCCTGCGTGCGGACGGAGGGCGCGAGGGTCGCGGTCGCCATCGAGGTGCCGGCACTGGCGTGCGCGGGCATCGCGGACGCGGCGAACATCGCGAGGGCGGCGAGGGCGCTCGTGAGCGTCACGCGGCTGGCGCGGCGGGACCTGGAGGCGCGGGTCGCCCGGGCGACGGCGGTCACGCCGGGCGCGGGGCGGCGGACGACGCGCTGGATGCGGGCGTCGACGTGCTCGGTCGTCGCACGCGCGGCGGCAGCTCGGCGACCGGTGCGTTCGGGCTTCGGCGCGCGAGGCGGCGCGGGCGTGCGCTCGGCCTTCGGTGCGCGCTCGGGCTTCGGCGTCCGCTCGCGGCGGGCCGGCTTGCGGGCTGCTGCGCGCTCGGCCTCGAGGGCGGCGCGACGGGACAGGTGCACCACCGGGGTGTCCGGGTGCTGGTCGAGTTCGCGTGCAGTCGTCATGGCCGCCCACCATTCTGCACGACTCTGTCGCTTTGTACAGGTCCTTTCGTGATCTCATCGTTACCGAAGTGCTGGGAGGCTGCTGATCCCACAGCCCGCCCCGGCCCCGGAGGCCGCCCGATCAGTAGTGTCCGCAGTGAGCGAGCGGAAAGGACCCTCCACATGGCCCGAACACCGCGCGAGCGGCACGAACCGGTCGACCTGGCGTCGGCGCACGTCGTGCTCGCCGGGACGCAGGAGCTCCTGCCGGTGCTCCGGACCGCTGCCGTCCGGGCCGGGGTCGACGCCGCCCGGATGCGCGTGGTCGGGGTGGACGACCTGCCCGATCCCGAGGAGACCTGGGACGCCGAACTCGCCGTCATCGCGATCCGTCGACCCGGTGACGACCCGGCGTTCCACCGTGCGCACGAGGCCGCCGAGATGATCGACCCGCTGCTCGCGCCGCACGCGGTCCGAATCGTCGTGACGGTCTCGGGGCTGACCCGGCTCGCGCCGAAGGTCGAGCGGACGCTGACGTCCGAGGTGCTCCACCAGATCGGCGCGGCGTCGGCACCGTCCGGGTTCGAGCGGCCGTTCCGGAACTTCCGGATGCGCGTGGGGCTCGCGGCCCTGAAGACCGCCGGCGTCCGGGTCTTCCGGGTGCGCATCGGCGAGTGACCGTCACCGTGCGGGAGCGCCCCTGAGCTCGAGGGCGATCTGCTCGGCATCGAGGTTCTGCAGCATCGACTCGAGCACCTCGGCGTCGAAGCTGCCGTCGTCGCGGGCGTCGAGGATCGCGGCGCGCTGCGCTTCGAGCACCGCCAGGCGCCGGGCCTTCTCGCGCCCCATCCACGCCCGGAGTTCGGCGGGGTCGGCGGCTTCGAGCTCTTCCCGCGCGCGGGGTCCGGCCTCGCTCGTCCCGGGGACCTGCTCCGCCGCTGCACGCATGAGCTCGAGGAGCCGCTTGCGTTCCTCGGTGTCCTGCGCGGCGGTGTCCGTCGTCGGCGCGGCGATGCGACGGAGGAGCGGCCCGATCGTCCCGCCCTGGACCACGAGCGACAGCAGGGCCACGGCGAACGCGACGAAGACGAGCAGTGACCGCTGGGGCGTGCCGTCGGGGAGCGTCTGGGCCGCCGCGACGGTCACCGCGCCGCGCATCCCCGCCCAGACCACCGCGGTGCCCTCCCGCCAGCCGAGCGGCGCCTTCGTGTAGTACGCGATGTCCGCCAGGGTGCGTCGGACCCGCACCGCGAACCGGTCGAGTTCCCGTTCGGACGGCGCCCGGTTGCCCGGGCGGTGTTCGCGGATCACCTCGCTCATGGCGTCGCGGTCCTGCGCGTGCATCTCCGCGAAGCGGGTCTGCATCCGTTCGCCGCGCTCGGCGCTGGCGGACAGGGCGAGCAGCAGCGGCACGACGTAGGCCGCCCGGACGAGGACGGTGAGCACCAGGGCGCCGACGGCGATGAGGAGCGCCGGCCCGATCCCGGCGTGCTGGTCCTGCACGTCGCCGAGGATCGACGCGAGCTGCAGTCCCATCGTCAGGAACACGGCACCCTCGAGCACGAGCTCGATCGTCTGCCAGTTCTGGGCGTCCGACAGCCGGTGCCCCGGGGGGAGCCTGCGCGGGCCGACGATGCCCGTGAACAGCCCCGCGACGACCGCCGCGACCAGGCCGGACCCCTCGAAGTGCTCGGTCGGGATCGCGGCGACGAACGGCACCGCGAAGGACAGCGCCGTGTTCACCGCGGCGTTCGGCACCCGGGACCGCACCCAGACGTTGAGCCAGCCGACGAACCAGCCGATGACGACGGCGATCGCGACGGCCCGGGCGAAGTCTCCGAGTGCGCCCCAGAACGAGAACGACGCGCCCGCGGCGAAGATCGCGGTGCGGAGGAGCACGAGCGCGGTCGCGTCGTTGAGCAGTGACTCCCCGTCGAGGATCGAGATCGCCCGCCGTGACACCGAGGTCTGCTTGACGATCGAGGTCGCGACGGCGTCGGTGGGACTGACGATCGCCCCGAGCGCGATGCCCCACCAGAAGCCCAGCCCCGGGACGACCCACGCGAAGAAGAGCCCGAGCACCAGGCTCGACGCGACGACGAGCAGGACCGACAGGCCGCTGATCGCGCCGAACTCCCGCCGGAAGTTCATCGACGGCATCGACACCGCCGCCGAGTACAGCAACGGGGGCAGCACCCCTGCGAGGATCCACTCCGGTTCGATCCGGGCGTGCGGGATCCACGGCACGAGGCTCGCGGCGACCCCCACCGCGACGAGGACGAGCGGCGCGGCGACCCCGATGCGCGGGCCGAGCACGGCGGCGCCCGCGATGGCGACCAGGGCGACCACACCGATGACGAGGAGTTCGTTCACTCCCACAGCGTGGCACCGTTCCGGGCGATCAGTCCCGGTCCGGCTCCGCGCTGTGGACAGCCGAGGCGTTGACCGCGTGGTGTGGAGGAAGGACGTGGGCGACGACCGCGACACTGCCGGCGGCCAGGACGAGCGCGAGCGTGCCCGCGGTCACGGCGGTCCCGATCCGCCGCAACCGCGAGCCCGACCCACGGTCCCGCGGCGCGAAGCGGGCGAGCCCACGACGCGGCGTCGGACCGACCAACCACGGCCCGGAGCCGTCCTCGTCGTACGAGAACGGCCCGGACCCGTCCGGCGCGTACCGGTACGGCCCGCTGCCGTCCACGGCGTACGCCGAACGGAGGTCCTCCGCGGACCACCCGAAGTCCTCCGGTGTCTGCCGTGTCGTCGACATGCGCGCCTCCTGCGGTCGTGTGGTGCGGAAGACCACTCCACGCGACGTTCCTATGAGTCGACAGTGCGCCTCCAGGAAGCCATCCGAGCATCTGCTCCACGCAGGCGGCACCATGTATCTTGATGTCGAGACATCCCGTTGCGCGAGTAGCGTGGACGTACCGACGGTCGAACAAGGGAGTACCCGCCAGCATGGCCAAGATCATCTACACCCTCACGGACGAGGCGCCGTTCCTCGCCACCCACTCCTTCCTCCCGGTCATCCAGGCCTTCGCCGGCACCGCAGGTGTCGACGTCGAGACCCGCGACATCTCGCTCTCGGGCCGGATCATCGCCCAGTTCCCGGAGCGGCTCACCGCCGAGCAGCGCCTGGACGACGCCCTCGCCGAGCTCGGGGACCTCGCGAAGACCCCCGAGGCGAACATCATCAAGCTGCCGAACATCTCGGCGTCGATCCCGCAGCTCAAGGCCGCGATCAAGGAGCTCCAGGCGCAGGGCTACGACCTGCCGGACTACCCCGACGAGCCGACGTCCGACGACGAGCGCGACGCCCGCGCCCGCTACGACCGCACCAAGGGCAGCGCCGTGAACCCGGTCCTGCGCGAGGGCAACTCCGACCGCCGCGCACCGCTCTCCGTCAAGAACTACGCCCGCAAGCACCCGCACCGCATGGGCGCCTGGAGCCACGACTCGAAGACGAACGTCGTGACGATGGGCACGGACGACTTCCGCTCGAACGAGCAGTCCTGGATCGCCCCCGCCGACGACGTCCTGACGATCGAGTTCGTCGGTGCCGACGGTGCGACCACGGTCCTCAAGCAGTCGATCCCCGTCCTCGCGGGCGAGGTCGTCGACGGCACGGTGCTGCACGTCCGTGCGCTCGAGGCCTTCCTGCAGGACCAGATCCGCGCGGCGCAGGAGCAGGGCATCCTGTTCTCGGTGCACCTCAAGGCCACGATGATGAAGGTCTCCGACCCGATCATCTTCGGCCACGTCATCCGGGCGTTCTTCCCGAGCGTCTTCGAGCGCTTCGGCGCCGACCTCGCCGCCGCCGGGCTCAACCCGAACGACGGCCTCGGCTCGATCCTCGCCGGGCTCGACGCCGTGCCGAACGGTGCGGAGATCAAGCAGGCGTTCGCGGACGGCATCGACGCGGGCCCCGAGCTCGCGATGGTCGACTCCGACAGGGGCATCACGAACCTGCACGTCCCGAGCGACGTCATCGTGGACGCCTCCATGCCCGCGATGATCCGCACCTCGGGCCACATGTGGGGTCCGGACGGCGAGGAGCACGACACCCTCGCGGTCATCCCGGACTCGAGCTACGCCGGCATCTACCAGGCCACGATCGAGGACTGCCGCGCCAACGGTGCGTTCGACCCGGCCACCATGGGCTCGGTGCCGAACGTCGGCCTGATGGCGCAGAAGGCCGAGGAGTACGGCTCGCACGACAAGACCTTCGAGGTCCCGGCAGCCGGCCGCGTCCGCGTGGTCACGAGCGGCGGCGAGACGGTCATCGAGCACGAGGTCGAGGCCGGTGACATCTGGCGCGCCTGCCAGACCAAGGACGTCGCGATCCGCGACTGGGTGAAGCTCGCCGTGACGCGTGCCCGTGCGACCGGCTCCCCCGCGGTGTTCTGGCTCGACGAGACCCGTGCGCACGACGCGAACCTCATCGGCCTGGTGCGGACCTACCTCGCCGAGCAGGACACCGACGGCCTGCAGATCGAGATCCTCTCCCCCGAGGACGCGATGCGCTTCTCGCTCGAGCGCATCCGCCGCGGCGAGGACACCATCTCCGTCACGGGCAACGTGCTCCGCGACTACCTCACCGACCTGTTCCCGATCATGGAGCTCGGCACCTCGGCGAAGATGCTCTCCGTCGTCCCGCTCCTCGGCGGCGGCGGCCTGTTCGAGACCGGTGCCGGTGGTTCGGCGCCGAAGCACGTGCAGCAGCTCGTCGAGCAGAACTACCTGCGCTGGGACAGCCTCGGCGAGTTCCTCGCCCTCGCGGTCAGCCTCGAGCACCTCGCCGGTGTGACGGGCAACGAGCGGGCGAAGATCCTCGGCGAGACGCTCGACCGTGCGACCGGCACGTTCCTCGACGAGGACAAGTCGCCGCGGTCGCAAGCTCGGGTCGATCGACAACCGCGGCAGCCACTTCTACCTGGCGAAGTACTGGGCCCAGGAGCTCGCGGCGCAGACGACCGACGCCCAGCTCGCCTCGGCGTTCGCCGAGATCGCGGCGACGCTCGACGAGCAGGAGTCGACGATCGTCGAGGAGCTGAACAGCGTGCAGGGGCACCCGGCGGACATCGGCGGGTACTACCGTCCGGACGACGCCAAGACGAGCGCCGTGATGCGCCCGTCCGCCACGTTGAACGGGATCCTCGCCGCGCTGTAGCCGCGGGACGCACGGACGGGAGGCGCGGTGCCAGCTGGCACCGCGCCTCCCGTCCGTCGTGTGGTCGCGACCACCGCTGTCGCGTCAGTTCCGGGACGGGACGGGCGGGCCTGCGGCCAGCAGCGCCACGAACACCAGGGCGACGGCGACGACGCCGACGAGGATCGACACCGCCGGGTGCCGCACCACGAAGAACAGCAGGCGGTCCCAGAACCCGACGCGCCCCTCGGCACCCTGGCGCCACGGGCCCTCGAGCATCCCGCGCCGGGCCACGGCGACCTCGAACGGCACCGTCGCGTACGGCACGACGGCACTCGCCCACCCGAGCACGAGCGCTCCGGCCGACCACCGCTGGTTCACCGCGACGACGGTCGTCACGACGAGGTACGCCAGGAACACGAACCCGTGCACCCCGCCGCCGATCCGGACGCCCCAGTCGCCGGCACCGAGGCCGTACTTGAGCACCATCCCGGCGATGAGCATGGTCCAGGTCACGAGTTCGGCGACCGCGGCGGCGCGGAACAGGGAGCGGGGAGTCATGCGGACATCGTCGCGGACGCCTCCCGGGAAACCCCCGACACTCCGGTGGTCGTATCGATTCGACGACCAGGCGGACTAGCGTGGGAGCCATGTCGACGCCGACCGAATCCCGTCCCCTGAACATCGTCGTCTGGAACGAGAACGTGCACGAGAGCCGGGGTGACGAGACCGTCGTCGGGCACTACCCCGACGGCATGCACACCGTGATCGCCGCCGCGCTCCGCGAGCACCACTCCGACGCGACCGTGAGCACGGCCACCCTGCAGGAGCCCGACCACGGCATCACCGCCGAGCGACTGGCCACCACCGACGTCCTGTTCTGGTGGGGCCACGCCGCCCACGACGAGGTCAGCGACGCCGTCGTCGACCTCGTGGTCGATGCCGTGCACGCGGGCATGGGCCTCGTGGTGCTGCACTCCGGGCACTACTCGAAGCCGTTCAAGCGCCTGATGGGCACGACCTGCTCCCTGAAATGGCGCAACGACGGGGAGCGCGAGCTCGTCTGGACCGTGGCACCCGAGCACCCGATCGCCGCGGGCGTCCCGCACCCGATCGTCATCGACCGCCAGGAGATGTACGGCGAGTACTTCGACATCCCGCGCCCCGACGAAGAGGTGTTCCTGTCGACGTTCGCCGGCGGCGAGGTCTTCCGCTCGGGCGTCGCGTACCGCCGGGGCCTCGGGAAGGTCTTCTACTTCTCCCCCGGTGACCAGGAGTACCCGGTGTACCACCACCCGGACGTCCAGCGGGTGCTGTCGAACGCGGCCGCGTGGGCGGCGCCGGTGTCCGAGCGACGCGAACTGACCGCCGACCCCCACCCGCGGGACTGGTTCCTGGGCGAGGGTGCGGGTAGACAGGACGGGTGACCCACCTCGACGCCGCAGCGCACCGGTCGGCCGTGGTCGAGGCGCTCGGCGTCCTCGGCTGCGGCCCCGAGGAGCGCTTCGACCGCATCACCCGCATGACGCAGGAGGCCTTCGGGGTCCCGCTGACCTTCCTCAACCTCGTCCACGACGGACTCGTCACGTCCCAGTCGACCTTCGGGTGGCAACAGGGCTCCAGCGTGCCGGCGAGCGAGCAGTTCTGTGCGACGACCGTCCTGAGCCCCGAGCCGATGGTCATCCCGGACACCACGCTCGATCCCCGGTTCGCCCACACCCCCGCGGTGGCTGAGCACGGCATCCGGTTCTACGCGGGCGCACCGCTGTCGATGCTCGACGGCACGCGCGTCGGCACGCTCTGCATCATGGACGCGACGCCGCGCTCGCTGACGGCCGAGGACATCGACCTGCTCCGCGACCTCGCGCGCTGGGCGGAGCGGGAGCTCGGGCACACGATCGAGCGCGACCGGGTCCGGCGGGTCGTGGAGGGCCTCGTCCCCGGACCCGTCGAGGTCCCGGGGTACTCGCTGGAGGTGCTGACGCTCCCCCGCGAGGACTCCGGTGACGTCGCGGATTGGCGAGTCGCCGCCGACGGCCGCCTGCACTGCACCGTCGGAGCCGTCCCGGCAGCCGGTCGCGCCTCGGCGCTCCTGGCAGCAGCGGTCCGGGCAGCCGTGATCGCGCGGACCGACGTCGACGTGGAGACCGCGATCGTCGGCCTGGAGGCGCAGGTCGCCGCCGACCTGTCGGCTGCGGACACCGTCGGGTCGCTCTTCCACCTGCGGCTCGACCCCGCGACGGGTCACGTCGTGCACCGGGACGCCGGGCACGGCCTCGCGGCGGTCGTGCGCGCGGACGGCGGTGCCGCGGTGCTCCGGTCGCACGACCTGCCGATCGGCCTGCAACCGGACGGGACGCCGCGGACCCCCGGTGCGCTCGAACTCGCGTCGGGAGACCGCGTCGTGCTGTGCACCGACGGACTGCTGGCCGCGGTCGGGGACCTCGACACGCTGATCGGATGGGTGCGAGGCGCCGACGACACCGCGAGCCTGGTCGACCGGGTCCGGGGCGTCGCCACGGCCGGCACGCTCCTCGTCCTCACGCGCGACTGAGCGCCCGCGCCCGCGGTCGTCAGCGCTGCGCGGGCTTCGCGGTCAGGGACACGACCAGCAGCGTCGCGAGCATGCCGAACCCGGCGAGCTCGATCCCGAGGCCGGCGAGCTGCCAGTAGGCGCTCCCCACGACCTGCGGCTGCGTGATCGACTCCGGCCACCACCCGTCGATGAGCGGGATCGACGCCGGGAACGGATCGAGGCCGAACACGACGAGCCCGCCGAGCAGGAGCACCACCCCGAGCGCCGCCATCGCGCCCCGCGACCCTCGGAGCATCCGGGCGACGAGCGCCGCGGCGATGCCGGTCAGCCCGACCACGGCGATCGCGAACGCCAGCACGACGACGGTCTGCGGCGCCAGCGCGACCCAGTCGAGCACGGCGATCGGCAGCAGCAGCCACCGACCCGTCCGTGCCCAGCGCACCGGGTTCCGCCATCCGTCCATGCCGGGAACCGTACGACAGCCGACCGGGGAGGTTCCCGGACGTCACCCGGACACCGCCTGGGACGGCCGCATCGGTACGCTTGCAGGATCATGGCGCAGGACGGTGGCACGCGGCAGCAGCGGGCGGTCGCCACCCGTGCCGCGATCCTCGACGCGGCGGCGGGCGAGTTCGACGAGCGCGGGTACCTCGGCACCTCGATGGACGCCGTCGCCGAGCGGGCCGGTCTCACCAAGGGTGCGCTGTACTTCCACTTCACGTCGAAGGCCGACCTCGCCGGCGCGGTGATCGCCCGGCAGCACGAGGTCTCCCGGCGGTACGGCGAGGCGGCGGCCGCCCGCGGGACGACCCCGCTCGAGGTGCTCATGTGGATGTCCCAGGGCCTCGCGTCGCAGATGATCCACGAGACCGTCGTGAGCGCCGGCATCCGTCTGTCCACCGAGGCCGCGACGGCGGACGTGGCCCGGCAGGACCCGTACGCCGACTGGATCGCCGTGGTGACCGACCTCGTCCGACAGGGCATCGACGCCGGCGAGGTCGACCCCGCGTGGGACCCGGAACTCGTCGGTCGCGTCGTCATCCCCGCGTACACGGGGGTGCAGACCGTCTCGGACGTCCTCGCCGACCGGTCGGACCTGTACGTCCGGCTCCGTGAGCTCTGGACGGTCCTGCTCGCGGCCATCGTCTCCGACCGGGTACGCCCCGAGATCCCCCGGCTCGTCGCGCTGATCGCCCCGCTGCCCGACGACGCCTGACCCGACCGCCACGCGACGCGGGTCCCCCCATGGACACCCACGTCGCTGGTCCCTCGAGGCTACCGAGCGCCCGCCCCGCCCGGCTCTCCCCAGTTCACGGGTGTGCGCGCCCCCGGCTACCCTGACCCGATGGCCACCCCCGCCGCCGAGGTCGACGTCGACGTCCCGCTCGTCGCCGCCCTGCTCCGCGACCAGCACCCGGACCTCGCGGACCTCCCGCTCGCGATCGTGGCGAGCGGCTGGGACAACGTCATGGTCCGGCTCGGCGAGCTGCTCGCCGTGCGGCTCCCCCGCCGGGCGGCAGCTGCGGCGCTCATCGAGCACGAGCAGCGGTGGTTGCCGGAGATCGCGCACCGGGTGGCGGCGATCGTGCCCGTCCCCGATCCGGTCCGCACCGGACGCCCGGCCCTCGGGTACCCGTGGTCGTGGAGCGTCGTCCGCTGGCTGCCCGGTACCCCGGCGGCCGAACGCGCCGGCGGCGTGCACGTGGCCGAGGCGCTCGCCGCGTTCGTCGAGCTGCTGCACGTCCCCGCGCCGCCGGACGCTCCCGTGAACCCCGTCCGCGCGGTGCCGCTCGCCACGCGCAGCGACAGCGTCCTGACGCGACTCGCGACGGCGGACGTGCCCCGGGCCCGTGAACTCGCGGCAGTCTGGCGGACCGCGGCGGCGCTGCCCGCGTACGCCGGGCCTCCCGTCTGGGTGCACGGCGACCTGCACCCCTTCAACGTGCTCTTCGAGACGGCACCGGACGGCGGGACCCGCCTGGCGGCGGTCGTCGACTTCGGCGACGTGACCGCGGGCGACCCGGCCGTCGACCTCGCCACCGCGTGGCTCACGCTCGACCGGGAGGCGCGGCGCACCTTCCGCGCGCGCGTCGCGGCCGACGACGACACCTGGGAGCGGGCGCGTGCCTGGGCCGTCTCGATCGGTTCGGCACTCCACCTGTCCGACGACCGCGCGTTCCGCGCCGTCGCAGGCCGGGTGATCGGAGAAGTGCTGGACGACTGAGTCCGCGCGGGGCTATCGTGACCGCACCAATCCGTGCACGTGAAGATCGGAGGGGCCGTCATGACCCTCGAGTTCCGCGTCCAGCACGACGTCGCCACCGACGCCTCTCCCGTCCCGTCCACCCCGACCCGCACCGGCTTCCGCGGGCTCCTCGACCGGTTCTCCGCACGCCGTTCCGCTGCGCGCGACCGTCGCGTCGAGGCCCGGTTGCAGGAGCTGGACGACCTCGCCCGGCTGCTCTCCGGGGCGCGCGGCGTCATCGAACGGGGGTGGATCCAGCACGCGTGGTTCGCGTACGTCGACGAGCACGGTCGGATGCGGAAGGCCTCCAGTGCCGCGGCGATGGACGTGCAGGGCCGCCCCCTCGTCGCCGCGTGCCTGGTCGGCTCCGTGGTCTCCGCTGCCGGTGGCCCGCACGCCGTGCACTCGCAGCAGGTGCAGCGCGCCCTCGACCTGGTGTGGCACGCCCTCGCCGTCGACGAGGGACAGCCGGTCCTCTGGTGCCCGGCGCCGGACGTCCGGATGGGACGGGTCCGCGACCTCACCAGCTGGAACGACGCCCCGGCGCGGAACTCCGGCGAGGTCGCCGGGCTCCTGCTCACCGCCGAACGGGTCGCCGTGCAGGAGTCGGAGCGCGTCCGCGAGCGTTCGGTGGCACGATCGAGGGCATGACGAGCGCCGACCCGGTCCCCGAGGTCCACCCCGCACCGGCAGCACCGACCATCGCCTCGAGCGGCGGCTCGATGCTGTCGGACGAGGGGTCGACGACCGGCATCGACGCCGAGGTCATCAAGCGGACGCTGCACCGGTACCTGCAGAAGCACCGCGCGGCACTGGTCGCCAAGCTCGACGGGCTCGCCGAACGGCAGGCACGATGGCCGGTCACGCCGACCGGGACGAACGTGCTCGGCCTCGTGAAGCACGTCGCGGGCGTGCAGGCCATGTACTTCGGCGAGGTCTTCGGGCGCCCGCTGCCGGACCCGCCCGCCTGGCTCGAGTCCGAGGACGGCGACGACATGTACGCGACGCTCGACGAGACCCTGGACGACGTCGTCGCGTTCCACCACCGCAGTGCCGCGCACGCGGACGCCACGATCGAGGCGCTCGACCTCGACGCCCGCGGGGTCGTTCCCTGGTGGCCGGAGGACCGCCGGCGGGTGACCCTGCACCGGATCCTCGTGCACATGGGGTACGAGACGGCCCGGCACGCGGGGCACGCCGACATCGTGCGCGAGATGCTCGACGGGCTCGCGGGTGACGGGGACGGCAACCTCGCCGAGAAGACCCCGGACGAGTGGGTCCTCTGGCGCGAGCACCTGGTCGACGTCGCCGAGCGGTCGGGACTCCGCGACCTCGGCGCATAGCCGACGACTGCTCGCGATCGTTACCGTTCTCCCAGGGTCGGGGCGCTGCACCTGTCCTGACCGGGTGTTTCCGGCTTCGCGGATCCGCAGGGAGTCGCTCCGGCGCCCGTCCTCGGTTGTGCGGTGACCCTGCCCCCTGCGTAGGTTCGAACCCACTTGTGCCCCGACCCGTGGGCAGTTCGGCCGACCGGAGGGGAGCGTTCTGCGCGTGTTCCAGTACATCGGGGAGCGGTGGGACCAGATCTGGTTCGCGTCGTGGCAGCACTTCTCACTGGTCGTCCAGTGCACGGTGCTCGCGACGCTCATCGCCGTGGTCCTCGCCACGCTCGTCTACCGCAGCGAACGGCTCACCTCCGTCGCGAACGGGGTCTCGGCGATCGGCCTGACGCTCCCGTCCTTCGCGGTCATCGGTCTGCTCATCGTGCCGCTCGGCTTCGGCGTCGTGCCGTCCGTGGTGACGGTCGTCTTCTTCGCGACGCTGCCGATCCTGCGCAACGCCGTCGTCGGTCTCGCCGAGATCCCGCCGACGGTGGTCGAGTCGGCGCGGGGCATCGGCATGAGCCGGTTCCGGACCCTGCTCCAGGTCGAGCTGCCGATGGCGTGGCCGATCATCCTCAGCGGTGTGCGGGTGTCCGCGCAGATGGTGATGGGCATCGCCGCGATCGCCGCCTACGCGCTCGGCCCCGGGCTCGGCGGCTTCATCTTCTCCGGGCTGTCCCGCCTCGGCGGTGCGAACGCCCTCTTCTCCGTGACGGTCGGGGTGGTGGGGGTCGTCCTGCTCGCCCTCGTCCTCGACCTGCTCCTCCTCGGCCTCGGCCGTCTGACCATCTCGAGAGGTATCCGTGTCCAGCACTGACTCCGCCACCACCACCGCTCCCGCCGGCGACGTCACCGGCCGCCGCATCCTGCTCGACGAGGTCACGAAGCGGTACCCCGGTCAGGCGAAGCCCGCGGTCGACGGCATCACGCTCGAGATCCCGGCCGGCAAGATCGTCATGCTCGTCGGCCCGTCCGGCTGCGGCAAGACGACCACGCTCAAGATGATCAACCGCCTGATCGAACCGACCGAGGGACGCATCGTCGTCGGTGAGGACGACGTCACGGGGATCGACGCGGACGAGCTCCGTCGCCGCATGGGCTACGTGATCCAGGCCGGCGGGCTCTTCCCGCACATGACCGTGGCGGCGAACATCGCGATCGTCCCGAAGATGCTCGGGTGGTCGAAGGAGCAGATCGCGGCCCGCGTCGACGAGCTCCTCGACCTCGTCTCGCTCGACCCCGACACCTACCGCGACCGGTTCCCCCGCGAGCTCTCCGGCGGTCAGCAGCAGCGCGTCGGCGTCGCCCGGGCGCTCGCCGCGGACCCGCCCGTCCTGCTCATGGACGAGCCGTTCGGCGCGGTGGACCCGATCACCCGCCAGCGCCTGCAGGACGAGCTCCTCCGCATCCAGGAGGAGCTGCACAAGACGATCGTCATCGTGAGCCACGACTTCGACGAGGCCGTGAAGCTCGGCGACTGGATCGTGATCTTCACCGAGGGTGCCCACATCGTGCAGTACGACACCCCGGAGCGGATCCTCGCCGAGCCGGCGAACGAGTTCGTCGAGAACTTCATCGGGTCCGGCGCCGGACTCAAGCAGCTCACGCTGAACCGGGTCCGCGACGTCGAGCTCGCCCCCGCGGTGACCTGCTCGCCGGGCGAGGAGGCGAAGGCCGTGCTGCAGCGCATGCAGGAGGCCGGTGGCCACGGGCACGCCGTCGTCGTCGACCGCCGACAGCGTCCGATCGGGTGGCCGACGCGTCGTCAGCTCGAGCGGCTCGACCGGATCCCGGAGGGCATCGAGCCCGACCTGCCCGTCGTGGGCGGGGCCGCCACCCTGAACGACGCGCTCGACACCATGCTCGTGTCGAGCGCCGGCGCCGCACTCGTGACCGGCCGCGGCGAGGCGTTCCAGGGCGTCATCACGGTCGAGACGGTCATGGACGCGATCACCCGGTCGCGCGCCGCCGCCGCCCAGGACCAGGCGTACACGCCGGTCGGGACGAACACGAACCCGATCGAGACCATGCCGTCGTCGCCCGTGGTGGCGACCAGCGGGGAGGACCTGTGAGCGCGGTCGCCGCCGGGACGGGGACGGGCAGCCGCACCGGGTGGAAGGGGCTGCTCGTGCAGCCGATCGCCATCCTCGTCGTCCTCGCCGGGTTCGCGGTCTGGCTCGCCACGGCGGACCTCACGCCGACCGAGCGCACCACGCTCAACCCGGCGGACATCCTCGCGCTCACCGGGCAGCACCTCGTGCTGACCCTCGAGTCGACCGTGCTCGTGCTCGTGATCGGCATCCCGCTCGGCGTCCTGCTCACCCGCGGGCCGCTCCGCCGGGCGAGCGTGTACGTGCTCGCCGTCGCCAACTTCGGGCAGGCGGCACCGGCCGTCGGGCTCATCGTGCTGCTCGCCGCGTGGCTCGGCCTGAACTCGTGGTCGGCCGTCGTCGCCCTCGTGCTCTACGCGATCCTGCCGGTGCTCCGGAACACCATGATCGGCATCCAGAGCGTCGACTCGCGGTTGGTCGAGGCCGGGCGGGGCATGGGCATGAGCGCGTTCAGCGTGCTCGTGAAGGTCGAGCTGCCGCTGGCCGTGCCGGTCATGCTCTCCGGCATCCGCACCGCGCTGGTGCTGCTCGTCGGCACCGCGAGCCTGGCGACGTTCGTCGGCGCCGGTGGCCTCGGACTGCTCATCACCACGGGCGTGAACCTGTTCCTGCCGAAGGTCCTCGTCTCCGGGGCGCTCCTCGTGGCGCTCCTCGCCCTGTCCATCGACTGGATCGGCCGCGTGGTCGAGACGGTCGCACGACCGAAGGGACTCCGATGACCCACGGGACCCACGCCCTGAACGCGACCCACGACGCGCCGCGCGCCGATCTGCGGGGCGCACGCCGCGCCTCCCATCCGACCGTCCGTCGCCGGGTCGCGACCGCCACCGCCGTGGCGGGCGCGGCCGCCCTCGTGCTGACCGGCTGCGGCCTGCAGCCGGCGACGTCCTTCGTCCCCGCCGCGGACCCCGGTTCGATCCAGCGCATCGACGACCTGCCGGACGGCGCGCACATCACCGTGACCTCGAAGAACTTCACCGAGCAGCTCGTGCTCGGCAAGATCGCCGTGCTCGCCGCGAAGGCCGCCGGGTTCGACGTCACCGACGAGACGAACGTGCCGGGCAGTGTCGCCGTCCGCGAGCTGATGACCTCGCACGGCGCCGACTTCACCTACGAGTACACGGGCACGGCCTGGCTGACCTTCATGGGCCACAGCGAGGGCATCCCGGACAAGACCGAGCAGTGGGAAGCGGTGAAGCAGGAGGACGCCGGCAACGGCCTCACCTGGCTCGAGCCGGCGCCGATGAACAACACGTACGCCTTCGCCGTCCGCGACGAAGCCGTCTCGGAGCTCGGGAACATCAAGTCCCTCTCCGACATCACGAACCTCCCCGTCAGCGATCGGACGTTCTGCGTCGAGTCCGAGTTCAACTCCCGTGCCGACGGCTTCAAGCCGATGCTGAAGAAGTACGGGCTCGAGCTCGGCGGCTCGGGCGACAACGGCATCCCGACGAAGAACGTCAGCATCCTCGACACCGGCACGGTCTACACCGCGACCGATCGTGGCAAGTGCAACTTCGGTGAGGTCTTCACCACCGACGGCCGCATCAAGTCGCTCGGGCTCACCGTGCTCGAGGACGACAAGGGCTTCTTCCCGGCGTACAACGTCGCGCCCGTGCTCGACTCGGCGACGCTCAAGGAGTACCCGCAGCTCGAGGACGTCTACGACCAGATCTCGCCGAAGCTCACGGACGCCGTGCTGCAGGAGCTGAACCGGCAGGTCGACGTCGAGGGTCGGGAGCCCGCCGACGTCGCCTTCGACTGGATGGTCAAGGAGGGCTTCATCACGAAGCCGTGATGCGCGCGGCGGTGTCGCGGATCGTCGCGACCACCTGCGCGCGGACCTCCTCCGGGTCCGACCCCTCGTGGCGCGCCGAGCTCCGCAGCCCGGTCATGCACATGCCGAGCAGCATCTCGGCCGCCTGGGGCGTGGCCGCGTCCGGACCCCAGGCCGGGTCCCGCTCGAGGATCGTCCGGACCGCGCCCGTCATCGCCTCGGCGACCGTGGTCATCCGGGAGACCTGGCGGCGCATGAGCTGCGGGAAGCGCACGATCACCTCCTTCCGGGCGAGCCGCTCGTGCTCGTCACCGAAGGACTCCCCGAACACCAGGAACGCCAGGTCCACCACGGCCTGCGCCGCGGGCTCCCCCGCGACGGCGGCCAGGTGGGCGTCGAGCGTCTCGGGCGCGAGGTCGAGCTCGGTGTGCCCGAGGACCGCGTCCTCCTTGCTCTCGAAGTAGTTGAAGAACGTGCGCGGGGAGACCTCGGCGCGCGCGGCGATCTGCTCGATCGTGGTGCGGTCGATGTCCTGTTCGAGTGCGAGGGAGCGTGCCGCCTCGGCGATCCGGTGCCGGGTCTCGAGGCGTTTGCGGTCGCGGAGGCCCATCTCGGAGGCGGGCGCGGTGTCGGGCATGGCCCGACTGTAACCGGAACGTCACATCGTTTACAGCAAACGCAAACTTGCAGTCGTGCAGCGGACAGTACGGTGGGCGCATGACCACTCCCGTGCTCGAGGCCCGCGGCCTCGCCAGGACCTACGGCCGCGGCGCGACGCGGTTCGACGCGCTCAAGGGCGTGTCGCTGCAGGTGGACCAGGGCGAGAGCCTCGCGATCGTCGGCAAGTCCGGCTCCGGGAAGTCCACGCTCATGCACCTCCTCGCGCTGCTCGACAAGCCGTCGGCGGGCCAGGTGCTCCTCGACGGCACCGACGCCGCGACGCTCAGCGCGCGGCAGGTGAACCGCACGCGGAACAGCACCTTCGGGTTCGTCTTCCAGCAGTTCTTCCTCACGCCGAAGACCTCGGTGCTCGAGAACGTCGTGCTCCCGTTGAAGATCGCCGGCGTCTCCGGTGCCGAGCGGAAGCGCCGGGGCATGGCCGCACTCGACGCCCTCGGCCTGGCCGACAAGGCGAAGAACGACGCCAACGACCTGTCCGGCGGGCAGAAGCAGCGCGTGGTCATCGCGCGTGCACTCGTCGGGGAGCCGAGCGTCATCTTCGCGGACGAGCCGACCGGCAACCTCGACACGAACACGGGGCAGGTGGTCGAGGACATGCTCTTCGGGCTGCAGCGCGACCGGGGCATCACCCTCGTGGTCGTCACCCACGACGAGGAACTCGCCGAACGCTGCGACCGGCGCGTCAACGTGCGCGACGGACTCATCGTGGGCGGGAGCGACGACGCCGTCGACGCGCCGGCCACCCACGGAAGGCACTCCGCATGAACGTCCTCGACCTCTTCCGCACCGCGGTCGCGAACACCTTCCGGTCGAAGCTGCGCACGACGCTGACGGTCATCGCGATCTTCATCGGCGCGTTCACGATCACCCTGACCTCGGCCATCGGCACGGGCGTCAGCAACTACATCGACACCCAGGTGGCCTCCATCGGCGACACCGGGTCGCTGACGATCACCAAGGCCGTCGAGTCGTCGACCGACTCCGGGCCGGCGAAGTACGACCCCGACAAGTCGAGCCAGAGCGTGGACCGCGGGCCGGCCTCGTTCGCGTACCTGTCCCAGTCGGACGTCGCCAAGATCACGGACGTCTCGGGGGTGAAGAGCGTCCGCCCCGCCGTCGCCCTGAGCACGAAGTGGGTCGAGTACGACGGGAAGGGCAAGTACGTCGTCGACATCGCCGCCAACGCCGGGGAGCTCGACGCCGACCTCGCCGCCGGGAAGCAGCTCGACGACGCGTCCTCCGCCGGCAACCAGGTGCTCCTGCCCACGAACTACCTGGAGAACCTCGGTCTCGGCAGCGCGAAGGCCGCCGTGGGCAAGGAGCTGACCGTCGCGGTCGACGACTACCAGGGCAAGGAGCACACCCTGACCGCCACGATCGCGGGGGTACAGAACGAGTCGCTGTTCGGCGGCGGTGCCGGTGCGAACGCCGCCCTCACCGACGCGATGCAGGCCGCGCAGGAGACCGGCAAGCCCTCGTCGATCGCCACCTCGTACGCCAGCGCCACCGCCACGCTCGACAGCGGTGCGTCGGCCAGCAGCGTGAAGAGCGCCCTGTCGAAGGACGGCTACACCGGGCAGACCATCCAGGACCAGCTCGGCCAGTTCCAGACGGTCATCAACGGCATCGTCGGCGTGCTCAACGCCTTCGCCGTGATCGCGCTCGTCGCGGCCGGGTTCGGCATCATCAACACGCTGCTCATGAGCGTGCAGGAGCGCACGCGTGAGATCGGCCTGATGAAGGCGATGGGCATGGGCGGCGGGAAGGTCTACACGCTGTTCTCGCTCGAGGCCGTGTTCATCGGGTTCCTCGGCAGTGCGATCGGTGCGGGCGTGGCGATCCTGCTCGGGACGGGGATCTCGAACGTCCTCGCCGGGACCGTCCTCAAGGACCTGCCGGGGCTGCAGATCATGCAGTTCGCGCCGTCCTCGGTGATCACGATCATCCTCGTGGTGATGTTCATCGCCTTCCTCGCGGGCACGCTGCCGGCGCGTCGGGCGGCCCGGCAGAACCCGATCGAGGCGCTCCGGTACGAGTAGGCGCACGCGTGCCTAGTCTCGAGGGGTGGCGGCGTTCGGACGGGACCTCGGGGACGGGTACACGCTGACGCTGCGCGACCTCACCACCGTCCGGCCGCTGCACGAGCTCGTCGTCGCGAACGCCGACCGGCTCCGTGCCGCGGAGCCGTGGGCGTGGCAGGAGCAGACCGTCGAGACGATCGGCCTGCACACCGAACACCTGCTCGGCCAGTACGCGATGGACCGCGCGCTGCCCTGCGTCATCCGGCAGGACGACCGGGTCGTGGGTGCCGCCTCGCTCGCCTTCGACCCCTACCTGGGGCAGGCATCGCTCGGCTACTGGGTGGACGCGGGCCAGGAGGGACGGGGTGTCGCCCGGCGCGCCGCCACCGTCCTCGTCGGGGTGGCCCGGGCGCGGGGCGCCGCGCGTGCCGAGATCCGGACGGCGGTCGACAACGTGCGCAGCCGGGGCCTCGCCGAGCGGCTCGGCTTCACGCACGAGGGCACCCTGCGGAGCGCGATGCCCCTGGGGCCGGTGCGGGTGGACGTCGCCGTGTACGGCCTCGTGTTCTGAGCGGGCAGCTCCGGGCCCCAGGGCCGACCGGGTCAGCGGCCCTGCGTCGCGCCCGACCACACGGCGAACGCGCCGCCCACCACGAGCAGCACGAGCAGCAGGATCCACACCGCCAGTGCGACGAGGTTCAGGAAGATCCCCCACCCGGCACGTCCGCGGGCGAACGGTTCGCGGCTCCGCGAGGCGACGCCGAGGCACAGCCCGACGATCGGCGCGACGAACGTCCAGCCGGCGAGCAACGAGCAGACACCGAGGACGAGACTCGCCGTGCCGAGCCCGGTGCGGGGGGATTCCGAGGACGTGACCATGCACCCGACGCTACGGGTCCGTGGGAGGCGGGTCGTCCCTCCAGGGCCTGATCCGGTTCCACCTGCGGACGGATGGTCACCGGACGCCGGTATCGTCGACTGCATGGCCTTGTTCGGACGACGCAGCAAGCACGACGTGCGCGACCGACCCGTCAGTCAGGTCGAACTGAAGCGCGCCGTCGACGAGGGCTTCCTCATCGCGAAGGCCGCGGTCACCATCGCCGTGGGCAACCGGATCATCACGAACGCCCTCCGCGACGAGGGGTACTTCGACCACGCCGTCATCGCCGACGCCGCGCGCGAGGAACTCCACCGCATGGCCGAGGAACAGCGCGGCGACGCTGCCCGGATGCGCGAGATCCGCTCGAGGTCGAGCAAGCAGAAGGGCCGTTCGCGGCACCAGCACGACTACCGCCGCGGTGACGACCTCAAGCTCCGCACGCGTGAGGCGACGTACGAGCAGCTCGCGACGATGCTCGACAAGCGCCGGGACGACCAGGGCTTCGTCGACGGCATCGTCCTCGCCGCACGTGCCCGCGCCTGGGACGACATCGGCACGACCGTCGTCGGGCGGCTCGGGTGGGCGCAGCGTCCGGCGGACGACTACGAGGTCGGGCGGGACGACCGGCTGCAGCAGATGCTCGACGAGGACTTCGCGGCCCTGCTGGCGGAGCACCCGGTGGGATCGACCCCGGTGGACGCCGACGAGCCCGACGCGGCGGACGCGGGCGACGACGGGTCGGACCCGGCGGACCCGGACGCGGCGCGCGTCTGACGCCTCACCTGCACCGGGCGCGCCGCGCCCCGACCGAGACGGCGCGCAGCAGCGGTCCCTAGGCTCGGGGGCATGGTGGATGCGGTGGTCGTCGGAGCCGGACCGAACGGACTAGCGGCGGCGGTGACGCTCGCGCGTGCCGGGCTGTCGGTCGAGGTCGTCGAACGCGCCGACACGATCGGCGGTGGTGCGCGGACCGCCGAACTCACGCTGCCCGGGTTCCTGCACGACGTGTGCTCCGCCGTGCACCCGATGGCGCTGCAGTCCGAGTTCTTCCGGCGCTTCCGCCTCGAGGACCGCATCGAACTCCGCCTGCCCGAGGTCCAGTACGGGCACCCGCTCGACGGCGGCCGTGCCGGGATCGCGTACCAGGACCTCGCGCGCACCGCGGAGTCGCTCGGTGTCGACGGCCCGGCGTTCCGGCAGCTCATGGCCCCCCTGTCCGGCAACGCCGACCAGGTCGCCGACTTCGCCACCGGCGCCCTGCTGCACGTGCCGCGGCACCCGCTGAGCGTCCTCCGGTTCGGGTTGCGGGCGCTCGAGCAGGGCACGAGTGCGTGGAACCTGCGTTTCCGCGACGAGGTCGCCCCCGCCATGGTCTCCGGCGTCGCGGCCCACTCGATCCAGCACATGCCGTCCCTCGCCACGGCCGCCGCCGCGCTGTCGCTCGGTGCCTACGCGCACGCGCGGGGCTGGCCCGTCCCGATCGGCGGCAGCCAGGCGATCGTCGACGCGCTCGCCGCCGACCTCGTCGCGCACGGCGGCCGGATCGAGACCGGGCGCGAGGTCCGCTCGCTCGCCGACCTCACCCCGGCCAAGGCGGTGCTGTTCGACACGAGCGTCCCCGGGATGCTGCGGATCGCCGGGAAGCAGATCCCGACGCCGCGACGGGGTGCCCTCCGGCGCTTCCGGTTCGGCAACGCCGCCGCGAAGGTCGACTTCGCGCTCTCCGACCCGGTCCCGTGGACGAACGAGGCACTCCGCCGTGCCGGCACGGTGCACATCGGCGGGACCCGCGCCGAGATCGCGGCCGCCGAGGGCGCGGTCGCACGCGGCCAGCACGCCGAGCGTCCGTACGTGCTCGGCTCGGAGCCCACCGTGGTCGACCCGAGCCGCGCGCCCGCGGGCAAGCACGTCTTCTGGGCCTACGCGCACGTCCCCGCCGGGTCGGACGTCGACCAGACCGAGGCGATCACGCGGCAGATCGAGCGGTTCGCGCCCGGGTTCCGCGACACCGTCCTGCAGTCGAGCAGCCGCACCGCGGTCGAGATGGGCGCGTACAACCCGAACTACGTCGGCGGTGACATCGCCGCGGGGGCCGCGAGCTTCTGGCAGCTGGTCAAGCGCCCGGTGCTGTCGTCCGACCCGTGGCGCATGGGCGGCGGCATGTACCTCTGCTCCGAGGCGTCCGCCCCCGGCCCCGGTGTGCACGGCATGGCCGGCTGGCACGCGGCCCGGAGCGCCCTGCGGCACACGTTCGGGCTGCCCGAGCACGTCGATCTCACACCGGAGGACTGACCATGGCGAAGAACGTCCGCATCCTGCACTGCCGCCCGGAGGACGTCTTCGACGTGCTCGCGGACGGCTGGCTCTTCACGACGTGGGTCGTCGGCGCCTCGCGGATGCGCGGGCAGGACCCGGGCTGGCCGGCGGTCGGCACCCGCCTGCACCACTCGTTCGGCGTCTGGCCGCTCGTGATCGACGACGTGACGACGGTCCTCGAGTGGGACGCCCCGCACCGCATGGTCATCCAGCCGAAGGGGTGGCCCCTCGGCGAGGCCCGGGTCGAGCTCGTCGTCGAGGAGCACCGCCGTGGCTGCAAGGTCACCATCGTGGAGAACGCCGTGGCGGGGCCGGGCGCCTGGATGCCGGACTTCCTGATGCAGCCGATGATCTGGATCCGCAACCGCGAGACGCTGCGGCGGCTCGGCTGGGTGGCCGCGGGTCGCGCCGCGACGTCCTGAGGGACGGGAGGCGCGGTGCGGGCCCGCATCGCGCCTCCCGTCCGTCCTGTGGTCGCCGACTGACCGCGCAGCCGGGGTACACACCGGTCCACCGCGTGCCCGACCGACCCGATCCGGTCCGCATCCTGCTGCTTCCCCGAGCTGGTGCGGCTCGACGCGGCGCACGCGCCGGGGCGGGGTGCCGACCGGACCTGGCGAACGCCTCCGAGCAGCCTGAGCGATCGTCGGGACTCGTGTGACTGAGCGAACGTACAGGCATACCGTCCCTCGGTGTCGGGCCGAGGGAGCCCGGCGCCGAGGGGGGTCGGGTCGTGCAGCACACGTACGGGCAGCAGTTCGCGGAGATCTACGACGACGTCTTCCCGCCGGACCCGGGGCTCGTCGACGTGCTCGCTTCCAGCGCACCGGCGACGGCGCTCGAGCTCGGCGTGGGGACCGGTCGCGTGGCGATCCCGCTCGCGCAGCGGGGCATCACCGTCACCGGCGTCGACCTGTCCGCCGAGATGCTCGACCGGTGCCGCGACGGCGCCGACGAGGCCGGCGTCGACCTCGACCTGGTGCAGGGCTCGATGACGGACCTCCGCCTCGGACGGCGGTACGACCTGGTCTTCTGCGTCTGCGCGTCCATCTCGATGCTGCTGACCCGCGAGCACCAGCGCGAGACGCTCGCCACCGCGCGGGACCACCTCGCCGACGGCGGCCGGTTGGTCGTCGAGACGCACAACCCCGACGCGGTGCTCGGCCTGCACGGCGGACGTCGTCGTGAGACCTGGTTCGTCCCCTACCCGGGCGCCGGCCGTGGTCTGCAGACCTACGCGACCCTGGACGAGCCGACCGGACTCTGGCAGGTCAGTCACCTGTGGCACGACGGCGGACGGACGACCATCGGGAACGAGGTGAGCCTCCTCACACCGGTCGAGGTCCTCACGGACCTCGGTGCGGAGCTCGGGCTCGTGGTGCGGTCCGTGGCGGGCGACCGGGACGGCGGTCCGGTGACGCCGGAATCCCCCACGTACACGGTCGAGTTCGAGGTGGCGTCGTGATCGGGTTCGTGGACCGCGTCGTCCGCAGTGTCGTCGACCGGTCGGCCGACCGCGGGAACGTGCTCGCCGCGACCGAGCGGGCCTCCGCGCTCGTGGTGCTGATGGGGAGTCTCGAGCACCTCGCGAACGCGGACAACCGCCGGACGGGCGGCCTGAACGACTGGACCCTGCTGCGGGGCTCCGCGCTCGTCCGCAACGAGCGGCTGCGCCGCGTGCTCGACCGCGTCTACCGGCCCCGGGTGGTGACCGCGATGCACGGGCTCCGGGTGGCCGCCGCCCTCGTCCACCTGTCCCCGGTCCGCGACCGACGCGTCCGCGCCGCGGCGTCCGCCGTCACGGTGCTCACCGGCTACGCGCTCGGGCCGCTGCACCACAACGGCGGCGACGGCAGCGACCAGGCGGCGTTCTTCACGCAGGCGCTGTCGGGCGTGGCCCGGGCCTCCGGACGACCCGCGACGGTGGACACCGCGCTGTGGGCGGTCGCGAGCCAGGCGACGCTGTCGTACCTCGTCTCGGGGTGGGTGAAGCTGATGGGTGAGCCCTGGCGGAACGGCTCGGCGCTGCTCGGGGTGATGCGCACGCGGACCTACGGTTCGGAGTGGGTGTGGCGGGTCCTGCGCGACCGGCCGGCACTGGCGCGGGTGGGCGAGGTCGCCACACTCGTCCTCGAGTGCGCGTTCCCGATCGTGTTCGTGCTCGGCCCGAGGATGCGCGTGGCGTACCTCGGCGCGATCGCCGGGATGCACCTCACCATCGCCGCGACCATGGGACTCGGTCGGTTCCTCCCCGCGTTCCTCGCACTGCAGCCCGCGGTGCTCTACGTCACCGCGGACCGTCGATCGGTCGTGCCGCGTCGTCACGACGGGTTCCCGTGGGTCCTCGGCGTGATCGGGGCCGCGGTCGGGACGCAGGCCGTGGTCCGGCAGGTCGTGGACGCCCGGCGCAGTCGACGTCCCCGTGCCGGGCAGACCGTGGTCGAGACGCCCGCCGGCTCGCGCCTGGCCGTGCGGTACCGGCCGGCGGCTTCGGGCCCGGGCGCACCCCTGGTGGTGTTCGAGAACTCGCTCGTCGCGGTCCAGGAGTACTGGGACCCGATCATCGCGGAGCTCGGCGGCGACGTCGCCATGCTGACGTACGACCGTCCCGGTACCGGGGCGAGCACGGCACCCGGCGCGACGCTCGCCACCTACGCGGAGGACCTCCGTTTCCTCGTCGGCCGCCACGCCGGGGACGGACCCCTCTGGCTCGTCGGGCACTCGTTCGGCGGGCACCTGCTCCGACGCCACGCGGCCGAACTCGGGCGCGACGTCGCCGGGGTGGTCCTCCTCGACCCGACCACCGGTTTCGTGGACCGACCCGACGAGGACGTCCTGACCGCCGTCCGGTCGCTCACGGACGGCTTCCCGCTGATGGAGTGGTCCCTGCGGACCGGCTGGGGATGGCTGCTCGACGCCACGACCTGGGCGATCCCCGCACGCCCGGGACGGACCGACGACCTGAGCCCCGTGTACCGGAACGCCCGACTGTGGCGCACCGGCCGTGCGGAGTGGCAGGCGGCGGAGCCGGACCTCGTCGCCGACCGACCCGGACGCCGCATCCCCGAGGGTGCCGACGTGCTCGTCGTCACGGCGAGCACGAGCGACGAACTCCAACCGGCCGTGAGCGCCGCGCACGAACGCGTCGCGCACGAGCACGACGGTCGCCGCGAGGTCGTCCTGTCCACCCACGACGGCCTGCTCGTCCACCCCGGACCGGTCCGACGGGTCGGTGCACTCGTCCGCGAGGCGATCGGGGTGGACCGATGAGCCGCCGCAGTGACGGTCGGGGCCCTGCCCCTCGCGATCGGCCTCGCGCTCTGGATCATCGCGACGGTCATCGGCCAGCACCCGAACCGTCGGTTCGATCGGGTCCGGCAGGTCGACACCGCCGCGCTGCTCATCCCGAACTGGCGCTTCTTCGCACCGATCCCCGCCTCGATGGACTTCGAGCTGCTGCACCGGTACCGGCAGGACGACGTGGTCAGCGAGTGGACGCGGACCAAGGACGTCGCAGCGCGCCGGCTCCGGCACATGCTGTGGTTCCCGGACCGGCGGGTCGACAAGGGCCTGTTCGACGTGGTCGGACGGTTCCTGGTGGCAGCGGAACAGCTGCCGGACGGGTACGAGACGGGCGCAGACTACCGCGCGCTGCTCGCCTTCGTCCGCCGCGTCGTCGCCGCGCAGACCGGTGGTCGCGCCGATGCCGTCCAGTTCGCGATCGTCCGCACGGGCGGTCACGACGACACCGTGCCCGTCGAGGAGCTCTTCGCCTCCCGACGGGAACCGATGCACGACGGGGACGGCCCCCGTCGGCAGCCGGACGCCGCCTCCGCAGCGTCCGCACGACCGAAGGAGGAGACCAGATGAACGCCAACACACGGACCGCGCTGTGGTTCGCAGCACCCGTCGTGCTCATCGCCATCGCGGTGGCGATACTCCTGTTCGACCTGCCCGGCTTCGCGTGGCTGTCGGTCCTGGTCGTGCTCGGCATCGCAGCCGCAGTCTTCGTCGTCTCGGCACGACGAGAGTGACCTCGGCCCACCGGGCCGGGAACCGGGCCCTGCGCCCGACCATCACCATCGCAGAACGGAAGGAATCCAGCATGACCACCATCGCCGACATCGCGTTCGACAGCGACCGCGGGCAGCGGTTCGCACCGGAGCAGCCCCTCGCCGCGACCCCGCTCGCAGCGCTCGCCGCCACCTCGGTCTTCACGGGTGCGGTCGCCGCGTACGCGGTCGAAGAGGCCGTCGGGAACTGATCAGCAGGACATCGAGGAAGGAAGCAGCGCATGCAGCAGACACGACAGCTCGACGCCGTCCCGTTCGACAGTGACGAGGCGACCACGTTCCGTGGTCTCCGTCCCGTCGCGGCCACCCCGGCAGCGGTGGCCTGGGCCGGCGCCGTCGTGGCGGCGGCCGGGGTCGGTGCCGCCATCGGGGACGCCGTCGACTGACGGAGCCGCGTGACGGCGCCGGTGGGCGCCGTGTGCGGGCAGGACGGGAGGCGCGGTGCCGGTCGGTACCGTGCCTTCCGTCGTGGACGGTGCACGATCAGGGCGCGGCGCGGGTGCGTCTCGGTCCGGGTGCGGGGTGCGGGTGCGCTCCGCGCTACGGCCGGG
Organism: Curtobacterium sp. SORGH_AS_0776; assembly: GCF_031453355.1. NCBI lineage: Bacteria > Bacillati > Actinomycetota > Actinomycetes > Micrococcales > Microbacteriaceae > Curtobacterium > Curtobacterium sp. SORGH_AS_0776. The sequence goes on along the minus strand of NZ_JAVIYU010000001.1, from coordinate 613,652 downwards.
TGTCGACGAGCGCGACGAAGCGGCTGCCGATGCCCTCGACCTCGTGCCGGGTGAAGCCCGCGACGGGGTCCGGCGCCTGGTAGGGCTCGTGGTAGTCGCACATCAGGTGGTCCCAGTCGGGCCACCACTTCTTCGGTCGTGCCTCTTCCGCGAAGCCGCAGACCACGCACTCGAGGCGGACCCAGACCTTCTTGGTGCCGGTGCGGTTGGCTCGGGACTGCACGAGCCAGGCGGGCGGGTCCTGCTCGATCGCCGTGAGTTCTGCCTCGCTGAGGTGCGAGGGGATCCCGTGCCGGGTCGCCATCTCGAGGGAGATGTCGAGCCGGACGGCGGCGTCACGTCGGGAGAGCATCCGACCAGCGTAGAGCGCCGACATCGAGCGGTGGGGACGGGTGTCGCTGCGCCGACGCTCGCGCTACGATCCCGACATGCGTTCTCCTCGTTCTTCGTGGTGGCTGCGGTAGCAGCCTCCTGACGCATGGTCGCGGGCTGCACGGCAGCTCGCAGACCGCAGGACCGTCGTGCAGCCCTTTCTCTCGAGAGGGCAACTCCAGTGGACACGTTCACCGCCACACAGCACCGCATGCACGACCTCGACGCCCGCATCCGGGCGCGACCGGACCGGTTCCGCGTCCTGACCGGCGAACGGCCGACCGGTCGGCTGCACCTCGGGCACTTCTTCGGCACGATCGCCGAGCGCGTCGCGCTGCAGCGGCGCGGGGTCGAGACCTTCCTGGTGCTCGCCGACTACCAGGTCATCACCGATCGGGACACCGCTGACCACGTCGCCTCGAATGTCCGCGAGGCTGTGCTCGACTACCTCGCGGCCGGACTCGACCCGGCCGCGACGACGGTCTTCACGCACTCGTCGGTGCCGGCGCTGAACCAGCTGCTGCTGCCGTTCCTCAGCCTCGTCACCGCAGCGGAGCTGCACCGCAACCCGACCGTGAAGGCCGAGGTCGCGGCATCCGGTCGCGCGCTCAGCGGCCTGATGCTCACCTACCCCGTCCACCAGGCCGCGGACATCCTGTTCTGCAAGGGCAACCTCGTCCCGGTCGGGAAGGACAACCTGCCGCACGTCGAGATGACACGGATGATCGCTCGGCGGTTCAACGACCGGTTCGGCGCGCTGTTCCCCGAGCCGGAACCGCTCGTCACGACGTCGCCAGAGGTCCCCGGTGTCGACGGCCGGAAGATGAGCAAGAGCTACGGCAACGCCATCGCGCTCGGCATGACCGACGACGAGACCGCGGACGTCATCCGACGGGCACGCACGGACGGTGATCGGCACATCACCTTCGACCCCGAGCGCCGGCCGGGGGTCGCAGCGCTCCTCACGACCGCGGCACTCTGCACGGACTCGACCCCGGAGGCGATCGCCGACGAGATCGGCTCAGCGGGCGCGGCGGCGGTGAAGCGTGTCGCGGTCGAGGCGGTCAACGAGCGCTTCGCCGCGCACCGACGCCGTCGTGCCGAACTCGCTCGCGACCCGTCGATCGTCACAGCGGTGCTGGCGGCCGGGAACCGTCGGGCGAACGAGGTCGCCGAGGCGACCCTCGACGAGGTCCGCACCCGGATGGGCATGCGGTACACCGACGAGCCGATCAGGCCTCGCTGCGACTGAACTCGCTCGCCCGGCGGACCTGGTCGTCCGTCAGCGCGACGCCCGTGTACCGCTCGAACTGCCGCGCCGCCTGCAGCGCGATCACCTCGGCACCGGTGATGACCTGCTTGTCCGCAGCGCGACCGGCGCGGATCAGCGGGGTCTCGGACGGGAACGCGACCACGTCGAACACGGTCGTCGCCGCCCCGACGCGATCCTGGTCGAAGGCGAGCGTGTCCTGCTGGTCGCCGCGCATGCCGAGGGGCGTGACGTTCACCAGGACGTCGGTGACCGGCGCGTCCCGCTCGTCGGCGACCCACTCGTACCCGTACTGCGCCGCGAGGGCCGGCCCCGCCTGCTCGTTGCGTGCGACCACGGTGAGGTCGTCGAACCCGGCACCCCGGAACGCCGCCGTGACCGCCTTGGCCATGCCGCCGGAGCCGCGGAGCAGCACGCTCGCGGACGGATCGACGGCGTGCGAGGCGAGCAGCGACGCGACTGCCTCGTAGTCGGTGTTCGACGCCGTGAGGACGCCGTCGTCGTTCACCACGGTGTTGATCGACTCGATCGCCGCCGCGGACTCCTCGACGACGTCGACGAGCGGGATGATCGCTTCCTTGAAGGGCATCGAGACCGAGCAGCCGCGGATGCCGAGTGCCCGGATGCCGGTCACCGCGCCGGGGAGGTCGGTCGTGGTGAACGCCTTGTAGACGAACTCCAGCCCGAGCTCGTCGTAGAGGAAGTTGTGGAAGCGGGTGCCGATGTTGCTCGGTCGAGCGGCGAGTGAGATGCAGACCTGCATGTCCTTGTTGAGGATGGGCATGTCGTAAGTCTCCCATGACAGCGGGGATGGAGCGGTCCACAGGAGTCAGACGTGGAGGGGGTGGGGTTGTCCCCACCACGGACCCGGGTGTCCCCCGGATTCGATGTCGGATCGATCCTCCGTACCGTCGATGACATGAACACACTCATCCGCCCCCGCACCGGCCGCCTCCTCGCCGGGGTCTGTGCCGGCATCGCCGACCGGTTCGGCTGGTCCCGCACCCTCGTCCGCATCGCCTGGGTCATCCTGAGCTTCTTCCCGGGGCCGCTCTGGATCGCCTACGTCGTCCTCTGGATCCTCATGCCGAACCAGGGCTCCCGGCGCTGATCCCCCACCCGTCCGGACGGGTTAGTGTGGCGGGGTGCCGGTCTCCGTCTTCGATCTGTTCAGCATCGGGATCGGTCCGTCGAGTTCCCACACCGTCGGACCGATGCGGGCCGGACGCGCCTTCGCCGCCCGCGTGGCCGAGGCTCCCGTCGCGACGATCGCCGTCCACCTCTACGGCTCGCTGGCCTCGACCGGTCAGGGCCACGGGACGCTCGGCGCGGTCGTCGCCGGCCTGATGGGGTCGGACCCCGAGACCGTGGACCCCGACGCGATGACCCGATCGCTCGCCGAGCTCGAGGAGACCGGCGTGCTCGGGCTCCAGGGCGGGTCGAGCGTCCGGTTCCGGCTCGCCGACATCGTGCTCCACCCGCTGACGATGCTCCCCCGCCACCCGAACGCGATGCGCCTCCGCGCCGACGACGCGTCCGGGGCGACCATCGCCGAGGAGACGTACTACTCGATCGGCGGCGGGTTCATCACGAATGACTCCGATGGGGACGTCGCCGAGACCGCGATCCCCGTCGACGACGCTGTGCCGTACCCGTTCTCGAGCGGCGCCGAGCTGCTCGCGGCCTGCGCGGCGAGCGGTCTGCCGGTCAGCGGGGTCGCACTCGCCAACGAGACCGCCACGCGCAGCGCCGACGAAGTCCGGGCCGGCCTCCTCCGCATCCACGGCGTCATGGAGTCCTGCGTCGAACGGTCCGTCGAACGCTCGGGCACGCTCCCGGGCGGGCTCACCGTTCGACGCCGCGCCGCGAACTGGTTCGAGCAGCTCACCGCCGACGACCCCGGGCACGACCCGCTCTTCGCGATGGAGTGGGTGAACCTCATGGCGATGGCCGTCAACGAGGAGAACGCCACCGGTGGACGGGTGGTCACCGCTCCGACGAACGGTGCCGCCGGCATCATCCCCGCCGTCCTCTACTACGCGCTCACCTACGTGCCGACGGTCACGCCGGCGAACCGCGACGACACCGTGGTGCGCTTCCTGCTGACCGCGGGCGCCGTCGGTTCGATCTACAAGGAGCGCGCGTCGATCTCCGGCGCCGAGGTCGGCTGCCAGGGCGAGGTCGGATCGGCGGCGTCGATGGCCGCCGCAGGGCTCGCCGAAGTGCTCGGAGGAACGCCCGAGCAGGTCGAGAACGCCGCCGAGATCGCCATGGAGCACAACCTCGGGCTCACCTGCGACCCGATCGGCGGGCTCGTCCAGATCCCGTGCATCGAGCGGAACGCCATCGCCGCGAACAAGGCGATCAACGCGGCGCGGATGGCGCTCCGGGGTGACGGCGTGCACCACGTGTCGCTCGACCAGGTCGTCGAGACGATGCGGCAGACCGGCGCCGACATGTCCACGAAGTACAAGGAGACCGCGATGGGCGGGCTCGCGGTGAACGTCCCGCTCTGCTGAGTACCGTCCCTCCCATGACGAAGCCCGACCGCGACCACCTCGACGACGGTGTCGACATGTCCTTCGAAGAACGCCGCCAGGACACCTTCCGACGCATGTCCGGCTCCGACGAGCACGACGCCGACCCACGGGTCGAGGTGTCCCGCGCCGAGGACGGCGACGTCCGCATCGACGTCTCCGACAGCGCCGCGGTCCGCCCCGGCGACCCCGGAGCGACGGATCCGCGGGAGGACCCCGCGCAGTGACCGGATGAGCTGATCACCGGACTGACGGTGGCGCACGGCATGATCGTTCCGTGCACCTCGTCCTCCGCCGCGTCGACGGCGGCGTCCTCGCGACGCCCCTGACCGACGCGGGGACCGCAGACGGCGAGCCGATCCGGGTGGACGAGCCGCGCCTCCCGGCGTTCGTCGCGTCCCGGGACGCGCCCGACGTGCGCTGGGTGTGGGACGACACCGCGCGCTGGTACCCGGCCGTGCTCGCGGCCGGCGGCCGGGTCGGACGCTGCATCGACCTGCGCCTGTGCCGCCGCATCCTGCGATCGGCCCTCGCGGCTCGGGACACCGCGCTCGCCGCCGCGCCCGTCGACGGATGGGACGCCGCCGTCCAGGAGGCGCGGGTCACCCGCCCGACGCACGCCCGCCTCTTCGACGACGCGCTCTTCGACGTGTCGCCTCCCGACGACGAGCTGGACCCGGTGGCAGAGCTGCGGGCGCAGCTCGACGCGGTCGCGTCGTCGACCGCGCCGGGTGCGCTGCGGCTCCTGGTGACGGCGGAGTCCGCCGGCGCGCTCGTGGCGGCGGAGATGCTCCACGCCGGGCTGCCCTGGCGCGCCGACGTGCACGAACGACTGCTCGAGGACGCGCTCGGACCGCGGGTGCCGTACGGCGTGCGCCCTCGGCGGCTCGAGGAGATCGCGGCCGTCGTGCGCGAGCGGCTCGGTGACCCGTCGCTCAACCCGGACTCGCCCGCCGACGTCCTGAAGTCCCTGCGCCGAGCCGGCCTGATGGTCACGAGCACACGGAAGTGGGAGCTGCAGGAGATCGAGCACCCGGTCATCGAACCGCTGCTCGAGTACAAGCGGCTCGCCCGGCTGCTGACCGCGAACGGCTGGACCTGGCTCGACGAGTGGGTGCACGACGGTCGGTTCCACCCGAAGTACCTGGTCGGCGGGGTCGTCACCGGGCGCTGGGCGGCCGACGGCGGGGGAGCGATGCAGCTGCCGAAGGGCATCCGCGCCGCCGTGGTCGCGGACGACGGGTGGAAGCTCGTGGTGGCCGACGCGGCGCAGCTGGAGCCCCGGGTGCTCGCGGCGATGGCCGGCGACCGTGCGATGGCGGCGGCCGGCGACGGGCGCGACCTGTACGACGGCGTCGTGGCCTCCGGAGCGGTCGAGACCCGGCAGCAGGCCAAGGGCGCGATGCTCGGCGCGATGTACGGGGCGACCCAGGGCGAGGGCGGGCGGCTCGTCCCGCGGCTCGAGCGGGCGTTCCCGGCCGCCCTCGGACTCGTCAGCCGGGCAGCCCGGGCGGGGGAGCGGGGCGAACCCGTGACGACGTTGCTCGGCCGGACGTCACCGGTGCCGGACGCCTCGTGGTTCGCGGCGCGGAACCAGGCCTACACGGTCGAGGGGACGCCGGCGATGCAGCGGGCGGTGGAGTCGCGGGCACGGAGCTGGGGGCGGTTCACCCGGAACTTCATCGTGCAGGGCACCGCTGCCGAGTGGGCGCTGGCGTGGATGGGGTCGTTGCGCTCGCGGCTCGCCGAGCACTTCCCGGGGCCGGTGACGGACGGCCCGCACCTGGTGTTCTTCGTGCACGACGAGATCGTGGTGCACACCCCGGCCGAGCACGCCGAGTGGGTGGCCGAGCAGATCCGGGCCGCCGCCGCCGATGCCGGGCGACTGCTCTTCCGCGACTTCCCGGTGGTGTTCCCGCTCTCGGTGGCGGTCGTCGACGACTACGGCGCCGCGAAGGACTGACGCCGCGCACCTGCGCGCCCTGCGTCCGGCGCACCGCACCCGCACACCGGGACTCGGGCAGGGTGGGTCGATGCAGACCGATCACCCCGAGGCCCCCGACCAGCGCGTCGGCGACGTCGACCTCACGACGTGGCGCACCCGCGCCGGCCGGGCATCCGCGGACGGCTGGGCAGCGCTCGGCCACCGCTGGGGTGCGCTCCCGCTGCTCGTGGTCACCCTCGCGATCGGCATCGGGGTCGCCGTGACCGCCACCTGGGCGGCGTCCGAGGTCTACGACGCCGTGCGCGAGGCCGACGACGTCGCCGTGCTCGACCGCCCCGTGCTCGACTGGATGCTCACGCTCCGGTCGCCGACGGCCGACACCCTCGTGACCTGGTGGACGGACGTCGCCGGCACCATCGGGATGCCGATCGTCGCCCTGGGGTTCCTCGTCGGCTTCACGATCCAGCGTCGTGCCTGGACGCCCCTCGTGCTGCTCGTCGCGGCCGCGGGCGGGTCCCTGCTCATGACCATCGCGGGCAAGGACCTCATCGGCCGTGCCCGCCCGCCGCTGCGCGATGCCGTCCCGCCGTACGAGCACTCGCCGTCGTTCCCGTCCGGGCACACGCTCAACGCGACCGTCATCGTCGGGACGATCGTGTACCTGCTGCTCCTCCGGCAGTCGAAGCTCGTGACCCGGGTGCTGACGATCGTCGCCGGCACCTTCTTCGTCGTCTCGGTCGGCATCTCGCGGGTGTTCCTCGGCCACCACTGGCTGACCGACGTCCTGGCGGCGTGGGCGCTCGGGCTCGCCTGGCTCGCGCTGGTGATCACGGCGCACCGGCTCTACCTCACGGCGCTCCGCCGCGGTGCGCGACCCGTCAGGTCGTCCCGGTAGGTTGCCCCGCATGGAAGAACGGGTATTCGGCGGTCGGTACCGCGTCACGGGAACGCTCGGGCACGGCGGCATGGCCTCCGTCTACCGAGCGGTCGACGAGCAGCTCGGGCGTGAGGTGGCGGTCAAGGTCTTCCGCATCGGAGCGGTCGACCACGGCGAACGCGCCCGTGCCGAGGCGGAGATCCAGACCCTCGCGGCGCTCCGCAGCCCGGCACTCGTGACCCTGTACGACGCCGCGCTCGACGACGTCGACGGCGACTCGTACCTCGTGATGGAACTCGTCCCGGGCAGCGACCTCGCGACGCGACTGCGCGAGGGGCCGCTCGACCGTGCCACCGCCGCCGGTGTCGGGGCGCAGGTCGCGGACGGCCTCGCGGCGGCGCACGCGCAGGGCATCGTCCACCGCGACGTGAAGCCGGCGAACGTGCTGCTCGAGAGCGACGGCGTCCACGTCAAGCTCGCGGACTTCGGCATCGCCCTGCTGCGGGACGGCGCCCGGGCCACCCAGACCGGCACGGTAATGGGCACGGCGGCGTACATCGCACCGGAGCAGGTCCTGGCGCAGCCGATCACCGGCAAGGCCGACGTGTACGCGCTCGGGCTCATGCTCCTCGAGGCGCTCACCGGCAAGCAGCCGTTCCCGGGCAGCGCGGTCGAGTCCGCGACCGCTCGCCTCACCCGCGGTCCGGAGATCGACCCACACCTGCCCACCGCCTGGCGCACGCTCCTGCACGTCATGACCGCGCAGGACCCGGCGGACCGGCCCTCGGCGGCCGAGGCGGCACAGCGACTCCGTGCGCTCGGCCACGACGACGCCGCTCCGGCCACGCAGCTCCTCCCAGGCGGTCCCGGCACGGTCACGCCGGCCGTGGCGGGCGCGGCGGCCGGTGCCGCGGCGGCGGGCGCTGCGGGTGCCGCCCGTGCGGACGAGGCGACGCAGGCGATGCCGGCGAGTCGCGCCTCCGGGGCCGACGCCGCCACGCGAGCCATGCCGACCGCGCAGCCCGGCGGCGCCGACGACGCGACGCGCGTCCTGGACGCGCAGCGGCCGAACGCCTCCGACGACGTCGCGACCACGGTGCTCGGCGCGCAGGGGGGCCGCGGTGCGGACGGCGCGACCGGAGCGGTCGGCCATGCCGGAGGCCCCCGTGGCCCGGTCGCGGCGCCCCCGGCGCCGGCACCGGACGACCGACCTCGGCGCCGACGCGGGCCGATCATCGCCGCCGTGGTGATCGGTGTGCTCGTGCTCGCCGGCATCGTCGTCGCCGTGTTCGCCCTGAACGGGGACGACGGGTCGACGCCGGCACCGACCGAGTCGAGCTCACCCTCGACCGACGACCAGCAGCCGAGTGAGCCGGCGGAGCAGCCGTCCGAGCCGGCGGAGCAGCCCTCCGAACCGGCCGAGCAGCCGTCCGAGCCCGCACAGCAGCCGTCCGAACCGGCCGAACAGCCGTCCGAGCCGGCACAGCCGAGCGACCCGGCGGACGACCCCTCGGTGGGGCCGCAGCCGTCGAGCCCGGCGTCCAACCCCGTGCAGGCTCCGCAAGACGGCGCCGACCCTGCCGTCGACACCAGTGGTCCGGGCGGCTCCGGCTCCGGCTCCGGCCCGGGGAACTCGGCGAACGCGCCGGGGCACAACAAGGGCTGACACGCCGAGGGTTTTCCTCCAGACGGTGGACCAAATACGCTGGGCCGGTGCGAGAACTGCAACGGAGCGGTGGCCCGACGACGGCCGTCGCCGCGCGGAACGGTGTCGGCTTCGGTTCGGCGGAGGGCTGGCTGGTCGAACGACCGGCGGGTGAGCACGTCGCCGCCGCGGTCGTCCCCGGGTTCGCCGGTCGGACGATCGAGTCGGGTGACGAACTCTCGTGGGTGTGGTTCCCGGAGCGCGTGCTGCCGGACGGTGCGACGGAACCCACCGAGGACGACCTGCCGCACTTCTGGGACGCGACGGCGTTCGCGCTCGACCTGGTCTGTACCGACGGCACGCGGCTGAGCGACGCGGCGCGCGACCAGTACGGCGATGCGCTCACGCCGGAGGCGCAGGACGCCGCGCGCAAGCAGTGGGTCGACCAGTGGAACCGTCGGGCGGTGGACCTCACCCTGCTCGCTGGCCGGGTCGTGGACCGCCTGGAGGCGCGGCTCGGCTCCGCCCCGCACCCCACGACCGCAGACGGGTCGCGCCCGCACCTCCGCGGCTGGCTCGACGCCGTCCGCATCGGGCCCGCGCGCCCCGTCCCGCGCACCCCGCTCGACCACGTCCGCACGACCCGCGGCACGCAGGCGTCATCCCGGTTCTCCCGCGGCAACAACGCCCCGCTGGTCGGCATCCCGCACGGTGGGGTCTTCGGCCTGCCCATGACCGACGCCTCGAGCAACCGCTGGCCGTACGCCTACCAGGAGCACGACCGCACCGACGCGACCGGCCGGGTCCGCCCGGCGATCCAGGCCTTCGCCACGAGCCACATCCCGTCCCCGTGGATGGGGGACCGGGGCGTCTTCCAGGTCATGCCCTCCCCGCTCGACACCCCCGATCCCGACCGGGCCACCCGCGCCCTCGGCTTCGACCACGACGACGAGCAGGACGGCCCGCACCGCTACCGGGTCGCCCTCGACCAGGACGTCACGGCCGAGATGACCGCGGGGGAGTTCGCCCTCGGCTTCCGGTTCACAGGCACCCGGAGCATCGTGCTCGACCACCACGGCCGGGTCTCGGACGTCTCGGTGACGGTCACGGACGGCACCGCCGTGGTCGAGGTCCTGCTCGACGACCGTCCGGGCACCCCGCCCCACTTCGTGCACCTGCAGGTCCCCGGGGTGACGGCCGACCACACCACCGTCGGCGAGCAGCAGCTCCGCGGCTGGTTGTCGCTGTCCGACGAGGCCGAGGGCACCGACGTGCTGCTCGGGATCTCCACGGTCTCGTTCGAGGACGCCCGCGCGAACCTGGACGCCGCCGGCCCCTTCGACACCATGCGCGCCCGTGCCGAGCGGCTCTGGACGGACGAGCTCGCCACGCTCTCCGTCGAGGGTGCGACCCCCGACCAGCTGACGAGCCTGTACTCGGGGCTCTACCGCCTGTTCCTCTACCCGAACCGTGCCGGCGAGACCGCGCGCGACGGGGTTCCCCGGCACCGCTCCCCGTACGGGTCCGTGCATGCCGAGCCGATCCGCGACGAGCCCGGACCCGAGGTCGTCGACGGGCCGTTCACCACCACGAACGGCTTCTGGGACACCTACCGGACCGCCTGGCCGCTCCTCGCCCTGCTCACCCCGGAGACGGCGGGCCACCTCGCGCAGGGCTTCGTCGAGCACCACCACGACGGCGGGTGGACGCCCCGGTGGAGTGCGCCCGGCGCCGAGGACTGCATGACGGGCACCACGAGCGACACCGTCTTCGCGGACCTCGCGGTGAAGGGCGTCACCGGGTTCGACCTCGCGCAGGCGTACCGCAGCGCACTGCGGAACGCGACCGTCCCGCCGCGCGACGAGCGTGTCGGACGCAAGGGGAGCCTCCCGGGTGCCTTCCGCGGCCACGTCGACACCGCGACCCACGAGGGGATGAGCTGGACCCTCGACGCGGCCATCAACGACTGGAGCCTCGCCGTCATGGCGGGCCTGCTCGCCTCGCGCGCCCGGACACCCGCCGACCTCGCCCGCTACGAGGCCGAGTCGGAGTGGTTCGCCCGTCGGTCCCTGCAGTACCGGAACGTGTTCGACTCCGAACGGGGCTTCTTCATCGGGCGCGACCCCGACGGGTCGTGGCGGGTCGGCACCGAGTTCGACCCGCGGGACTGGGGCGACGACTACACCGAGACGAACGCGTGGGGGACCGCCTTCACCGCTCCGCACGACGGCGCCGGCGTCGTCGACCTGCACGGCGGCCCGTCCCGCTTCGACGCCGCGCTCGACGCGTTCTTCACCACCCCGGAGACCGGCGCGACCGTCCGCTCCGGCTCGTACGGCTTCCCGATCCACGAGATGACCGAGGCCCGCGACGTGCGGATGGGGATGCTCGGGCTCTCCAACCAGCCCGCGCACCACATCCCGTTCTTCCCGATGTTCACCGGGCGGCACGACGATGCGCACCGCATCGTCCGCGAGGCGCTGCACCGGCTCTTCGTCGGGTCCGACCTCGGGCAGGGCTACCCCGGCGACGAGGACAACGGCGAGATGAGCGCCTGGTACGTCTTCGCGACGATCGGCCTCTACCCGCTGGCGCCGTCCACGGGCACCTACGTCCTCGTGCCGCCGTCGGTCCGCAGGACGGTGCTGCAGCAGCCGGGAGGCGCGCCCACCGTCATCGAGGTCGCCGACGGCTCCGAGGGCGCGTACGTCGCGTCGGTGACGGTCGACGGCTCACCCTGGACGTCGGTGAGCATCCCCCACTCGGTGGTGGTGTCGGCGTCGCGGATCGTGTTCACGCTGTCGCCCGAGCCGCAGGGCTGGGCATCGGACACCCGCCCGGTGTCCGCGTCCGACGTGCACGGGTACCGGGACACCCCCGTCGACCTGCTGCCGGTCGGCCTGTCGTCCGCCGACCTCCCGTCGCCCGCCTCCTCGCTCGTCGACGACACGGGGCGGACGGTCACGGCGCTCGCCGCGGGGACCTCGGTGTCGTTCGACGTCCCCGACGTCCCGACCTCGCTCTACACGGTCACCGCGGCGGAACCCGGGGTCCACTCGTGGGAGGCCGCGCTCGGGGACACCCGCGTCGCCGTGCAGGACGCGGTGTTCGACTGGGCCGGGCAGACCCGGGTGTTCCGGTTGCAGGGCTCCGGGACGGCCTTCACGTTCACGGCCGTCTCCGACCTGCCGCTCACCCAGCTCGAGCTGATCGCGGCGGACGGACAGCGTTGACCCGCCGTTCACCGGGAGGGGGCATGCTCGGCCCATGTCGATGAGCACACCCTTCGATCCCGAACAGGACGGCCGCTCGATCCCCGTGGACGGCTCCGACGAGGACGAGCTGCAGATCGAGGAGGACCGCGGCGCCGACGTCGGCGAGGACTCCGCCGACCCGAGCGTCTCGCCGGTCCGTCACGACGACGAGGACGAGGCCGGCGGCGGTCCCGTGTTCCGACGTCCGCAGGCCGGCGACCGCCTGCACCCGGACGATCTCTGACGCGTTTCCAGGGCGATTGCCAAGCGGACCGGGCATGCTCGGGCGCATGTCGATCGCGAACTCTTGGGACCCGTCCGGTGGCCGTGCCATCCCCGAGGACCAGGTGAAGGAAGACGGGCTCGAGCTCGACGAGGAGTCGGCCGCCGAGCTCGGCATCACGTTCGACGTCGTCGGCGGGGCGTCGGCCGACCCCGCGGGGGTGTCGCCGGTCGACGTGGCGGTCCCGAGCGCCCCCACCCGCGCCGACTGACCCGCGCCCCGCGCCCCGCGCGGCGCGCGGCGCGCGCTGCTGCCCGCGCAGTAGCGCGCGTGCTGCGCACAACCAAAAGCACCACGAACCGTGCGGAGCCGCGGTTCGACGCGCGTTCGGTTGTGCGACGGCAAGCGACGCCGCGCCGCGCGCCGCGCCCCGCGTCAGCGCCCGGCGGGCCCGCCGGGCACGCGGTACTTGAACCCGACGTGCGAGCCCGTGAACCCCAGCCGCTCGTAGAACCGGTGCGCGTCCGTCCGGTCTGCGTCCGAGGTCAACTGCACGAGCGGCGTCCCGAGTTCCCGGGCGGCGACCTCGGTCACCCACCGCATCACCGCGCTGCCGATCCCGCCCGACCGCACGCCACTGCTCACCCGGACCGCCTCGACGAGCAGCCGGGCGGATCCACGCCGGGCCATCCCGGGGATCCGCGTGAGCTGCAGCGTGCCGACGACGACTCCGCGCTCGTCCGTCACGACGAGGAGCGCGTTCGCCGGGTCCTCGACGATCGCCCGGAGCGCGGCGGCGTACAGCGGCTCGTCCTCCGGCGCGGCGACGTCCCCGCGTGCGGCACTGATCGGGTCGTCTGACAGCAGCGCCATCAGGGCGTCGAGGTCGTCGGGCGAAGCGTCCCGGACGGTGACCGGGCCGGAGCGGGCGACGAGGGGGACGGGCAGGGTGAGGTCGTGGAGCACGGGTCCCACCCTGCCCGATCCGCTCAGGGGACGGTGTGCCCCGCGGCGGTGAACACGCGGTACCACTCCTCGCGCGAGAGCACGACGTCCGACCCGGCGGCAGAGTCCCGGACGCGCTGCGGGTTCGTCGTGCCGAGGACGACCTGGAAGTGCGCCGGGTGGCGGGTGATCCACGCCACGGCGATGCCCGTCGGGGTGACCCCGTGCGCGGCCGCGAGCTCCTCGAGCACGTCGTTCAGCTCGGCGTAGTGCTCGCGGTCGCCGAGGAAGACGCCGTCGAAGAAGCCCTTCTGGAACGGCGACCAGGCCTGCAGCGTGATGTCGTTGCTGCGCGAGTGGTTGAGGATGTCGTTGTCGCGGTCGATCGACTGGTCGAGGCCGCCCATGTTCGCCGTGACGCCCTGCGCAATGACGTTCGCGTGCGTGATGCTCAGCTGCACCTGGTTGAACGCGAGCGGCTGCCGCACCGAGCGGCGCAGCAGGTCGACCTGCCCCGGCGTGTGGTTCGAGACGCCGAAGTGGTGGACCTTGCCGGCGGCGTGCAGCTCGTCGAAGGCCTTCGCGACCTCTTCCGGCTCGACGAGGGCGTCGGGACGGTGCAGCAGCAGGACGTCGATGTGGTCGGTCTGCAGTGCCGTGAGGGACTCGTGCACGGACTCGATGATGTGCTCGTACGAGAAGTCGAAGTACGCGCCGTTCGAGGTCGGGCGGATGCCGACCTTGGTCTGCAGCACGATCTCGGCGCGCTCGGCGGGGGAGAGGGTGACGGCCGAGCCGAAGCGCTCCTCGCAGCCGTGCCACCCGCCGTACACCGCGGCGTGGTCGAACATGGTCACGCCCGCGTCGCGCGAGGCGCGGTAGAGCGCGCGGATGTCCTCGTCGCTCATGTCGTTGATCCGCATCAGGCCGACGACGACGTCGGAGGCGGTGAGGTCCGTCTGTGGCAACTCCAGTGTCTTCACGCCCTCGATCCTGCCATCGGCGTGCCCGGGCAGGCAGGCCCTGTCCGTACCGGCATCGATACGAGCGACGGACGGGAGGCGCGGCTCAGCCCCGCCACGGGTGTCGCGGCCGTCAGGTGGTCCGGTTCAGGGCACCAGGACCGCGAGCACGCCGGTCCCGTCGGCCCAGCTGCCGGTGAGCGTGCGACCAGCGGGCAGCTCCGCCCCGACGGCACGGGCGACGACGAGCGTCCCGTGGTCGGTCGCGACGGAGGTCAGGGCGCCGGAGGTCTGCGCGTCCACGGCCGTCACGGTGGGGGAGTCGGCGTCGGACCCGCTGCCCGATGCCGTCCCCTCGGCGTCCCACGCCCCGGATCCGTCGGCGCGCTCGAGGGTGGCCTCGTGCCCGCCCGTGGCGATCGCCCGGCGCGGGACGTCCGCGTACACCGGGTCGCCCACGGCGTCGTAGACCCAGCGTCGTCCGAGCACGGCGTGGTCCATCTCGGTCACGAGGAAGGCCTCGGCGCCGTCGAGCGGAGCGCCGCGGTAGGTCAGCGGCGCCTGGAGCACCCGGCCGTCCGTCGTGCGCACGAGGACCGTCTCGACGCCGACCTCGCCCGCGGGGTCGTCGAACCGGAACTTCCCGGCGATCGCGAGGTCGTCGCCGGCGGAGACCCCGCTCCAGGGCTGGTCCGGCAGCCAGGCGGCGAGCGCCTCGAGCTTCGACGGGCGGAGTTCTGCACGGTGGATGACGGCCATGCCCCGACCGTACCGGGGTCAGTGCACGGAGAACCCGCCGTCGATCGCGATCGACTGCCCCGTGACGTACGCCGAACCGGGGCCGGCGAGGAACACCGCGGCGGCGGCGAAGTCCGAGGCGAGCCCGTTCCGCCCGACCAGGGTCCGTGCCGCGAGGGCGGCGACGGTCGCGGGGTCGGCACTGAGCCGTTCGTTGAGCGGGGTCCGGACGAAACCGGGGACGAGGACGTTGGACGTGACCCCGTGCCCGGACCAGGCCTCTGCTTGGGACCGGGCCAGCGCCTCCAGGCCCGCCTTCGAGACCCCGTACGCGCCGCTGGCGGCGAAGGGTCGGTGCGCCTGCTGGGAGCTGATGCCGATGATCCGGCCGTACCCGCGAGCGGCCATGCCGGGCGCGAGCCGCTGCCCGAGCACGAACGCCGCGTCGAGGTTCACGGCCATCGTGGCGTCCCAGGTGTCCTCGTCGAGGTCGGCCATGGGCGGCCGCAGGTTGATCCCCGCGGAGTTGACGAGCACGTCGACATCGCCCGCAGTGTCGGCGAGGGCGTGGGCTCCGGCGCGCGTGGACAGGTCTGCGACGATCCCGTCGGCCGAGCCACCCGCCTGCCGGATCGCAGCCACGGTGGCGTCGATGGTCGCCGCGGTCCGGGCCGCGACGAGCACGTGTGCGCCGGCGTCCGCGAGGGCGGTGGCGATCGCTCGCCCGATGCCGGAACTGCCTCCCGTCACCAGGGCGGTGCGTCCGTCGAGGCCGAAGAGCTGCTGCAGCGACATCCGGCCAGGCTAGCGAGGCCCCGTACGCTGGGCCGGTGCGTGACGACCTGCTGCCGATGCTCGCCTGCCCCGTCTGCGCCGAGCCCCTCGGCCGTGTCGACGGTGGCCAGGTCGGCTGCGCCACGGGCCACCGGTTCGACGAGGCCAAGCAGGGGCACCTCACGCTGCTGCCCGCGAAGCGTCGTGCGCTGACGGCGGACACCCCGGAGATGGTCGACGCCCGACTCCGCTTCCTGGGGCGGGGGCACTACGCACCGGTCGAACGGGCCGTGGCCCGGGCGGTCGCGTCCGTGGACGTGCCCGGTGTCGTCCTCGACGTGGGGTCCGGGCCGGGCACGTACCTCGCGCACGCGCTCGAGGCCGTCTCGCGGCTCGGGGTCGCGCTCGACCTGTCCGCGGTCGCGATCCGACGGGCCGCTCGCATCCACGAGCGTGCGGGGGCCGTCGTCGGGGACGTGACCGAGCGCCTCCCGGTCGTCGACGGCGCAGCCGCGGTCGTGTTGGACGTCTTCGCGCCACGCAACCAGACGGAGTACGCGCGGGTGCTGCACCCTGAGGGCCTCCTCGTCGTCGTGACCCCGCGCACCGGACACCTGGCGGAGCTGGCCGAGGCGACGATCACGGTGGACCCCGAGAAGGAACGGCGGCTGCACGACTCCCTCACGCCCGCGTTCGAGCAGCGGTCGGCCGAGGACCTCACGTGGACGATGGAGCTGTCCGCCGAGGACGTCCACGACGTGGTGCACATGGGGCCGAGCCACCACCACGTCGATCCGGAGCAGGTGTTCGCGCCGACGAGCGTCACCGCTGCCGTGACGGTCAGCACATGGAGTCCCGCGCGCTGACCGCCCGTCACCGCGGTCGCCGCCGGGCGGTGTGGGCTCGCCCACGTGCACGGTCGACCGCGATCCCGATCCGGGCGAGCAGCAGCACGGCGCCGACACCACCCGCGCCGATCGGGGTCACGAACAGCCCGAGGTCCATCCCCGGCAGCCTCCACCAGTCGATCGACCACGCGGCGACGACGGCGAACGCCAGCAGCACTCCGGCTCGCCACCACCAGCGCCCCGGCAACCGTCCGACGCCGAGCGTGGCCAGTACCAGGAGTGCCCAGCACCCCTCCGGTGCGAACGACCGCGGGTCGTTCGTGCCGCAGCTGGACACGGCGCACTCCCACTCGACCTGGTCGGCCACGCCGGCGTACCAGCGGAACAGCAGGACGGCCGCGACGACGGCGAGGAGCGCCACCGGCGGGCCGGCCCAGCGCCACACCCGGCCGAACCGGGAGCGACGTCGACGCGCGGCCACCCACCCGTCGCCGAGCTCGTAGCCGGGCATCGGACGGAACTCGGGCATGCCGGCACGCTACCGGCGGTCGGATTTCGTGGGGAAGTGGCTCGGAAACGTCACGGCGTGCGGCCCGGGGGTCGCCCCGGGCCGCACAGCGTCGCTGATCGAGCCGCGCTACTCGGTCGGCGCTACTCGGTCGGCGCCGCGACGTCGAGCGCCCAGATCACGCCGAAGCGGTCGCGGAGCTGTCCGGCCAGCGGTGCCCAGGCCGACGGACCGAGCGGCTGCCGGATCTCGGCGCCCTCGGACAGCGCCGCCCAGTACCGCTCGAGCTCGGCCGCGTCGTCGCCGTGCACGTACACGTAGAAGGCGTTCGTGCCCTGGTCGTACGGCTGCCCCGGCCAGACGTCGAAGGCCATCACGCGCAGCCCGGCGTCGGTGGCGACCTGACCCCAGACGATGCGGTCGGCCCAGTCCGGCTCGTCCGAGGCGCCCATCGCGCCGTAGGTCATGGACGCGACCTCGCCGCCGAAGACCGAGGCGTAGAAGTCGAGGGCCGCGCGGGCCTGTCCGTCGAAGTTGAGGTGGGTTGTCGTTTCGATGCTCATGGGACCAAGCATCCCGGGCATTGCGGTCAGATCCTGTCCGCTTCTCCACCGATACTGGAGACATGTCCGGACCGTCCTCGCGCATGCTCGCGCTGCTCTCGCTGCTGCAGGTGCACCGGGACTGGCCCGGCGACGAGCTCGCCGGACGGCTCGAGGTCAGCCCGCGCACGCTCCGCCGCGACGTCGACCGGCTCCGCGGCCTCGGCTACCGCGTGGAGGCACTGCGTGGCCCGGCCGGCGGGTACCGGCTGGCAGCGGGTGCGGACCTGCCCCCGCTGCTGTTCGACGACGACCAGGCGGTCGCGATCGCCATCGCGCTCGCCGTGGCGCCCGCGTCCGGCGCGGACATCGCCGAATCGGCCGCCCGGGCGCTCGCGACGGTGCGGCAGGTGATGCCCGCGCGTCTGCGCACACGGGTGGACGCGATCGACGCGGTCACGTCGGCCGGTCGCACCCCCGTCGACCCGGAGGTCCTCGTCGCGGTGAGCGAGGCAGTCCACCTCGGCGAGGTCCTCCGCTTCGGGTACGGCCCCGACGAGACGCCCCACCGGGTCGAGCCGCACGCGGTGGTCGCCCGGAACGGCCGCTGGTACCTGCTCGACTGGGACCTCGACCGCGATGACTGGCGCACCCACCGCGTCGACCGCATCACCCCGCGGATGCGGACGCGCGTGCCGTTCACACCGCGTCCCGTGCCCGGTGGCCATCCGGCGGCGTTCGTGGCCGCGCGGTTCAAGGGGTCCGACCGCGAGGACGTCTGGCCGTGCACCGGCACCGCCGTCCTCGAGGTGCCGGCCGAGACCGTCGCGCCGTACCTCCCCGACGACGCCGTGCTCGAGCCGCTCGGCCCGGACCGGTGCCGTCTCACGCGCGGCTCCTGGTCGTGGGAGGGCCTCGCGGCGGCGTTCGCCGGTGCCACCGCGGACTTCACCGTCGAGGGGCCCGACGAACTCCGTGCGGCGACGGCCGTGCTCGCCGAGCGGCTGGGGCGAGCGAGCGTTAGTGACGCGCATGCGTGTGTCAGGAGCGCGTCAGGAAACCGTTAGGGACGGGTCTGGAGGTGCGGTGCCGGATCCAGCATCGGTTCGGCACCACACGTGGTGCCGTCCGCGTCGCCCGGCGCGGACCCCGTGAACCTCTGGAGTCCCTCGTGTTCGACGTCTTCGTCGTCGCCGGTGTCCTCGCCGTGTTCGGCGTGGTGGCACTCATCGCCAAGGCGGTGGAACGGCTGTGATCGTCATCACCATCGCCGCCGCCGTCCTCGGCGTCGCCTCGCTCGTGTACCTCGTCTGGGCCCTCGTGCGCCCGGAGAAGTTCTGATGAGCACCGCGGACACGTGGGCCGGGATCGTCCAGGTCGCCACCCTCGTGCTGCTGCTCGTCGTCGCCTACCGGCCGCTCGGCGACTGGATGGCGCGGGTGTTCACGCCGACACGGCACAGCCGGATCGAGCGCGGCGTCTACCGGGTGATCGGCGTCGACCCCGATGCCGAGCAGTCGTGGCCCGCGTACCTGCGCGGCGTGCTGCTCTTCAGCGCCGTGGGGCTGCTGCTCGTGTACCTCCTGCAGCGCATCCAGGTCGTGCTGCCCGGCGACCTCGGGCTGCCGAACGTCGGTCCGTCGCTCGCGTTCAACACGGCGGCGTCGTTCGTCGCGAACACGAACTGGCAGTCGTACTCGCCCGAGGTCACCGTCGGGTACACGGTGCAGATGGCCGGCCTCGCGGTGCAGAACTTCCTCTCCGCGGCGGTCGGGCTCGCCGTCGCCGTGGCGCTCGTCCGCGGCTTCGCCCGTCGACGCTCCGGCACGCTCGGCAACGTCTGGGTGGACGTCGTCCGCGGGACCGGCAGGCTCCTGCTGCCGGGAGCGTTCGTGTTCGCGATCGTGCTCGTCGCCGGCGGTGTCATCCAGTCGTGGGGGAACGGCACCGACGTCACGACCCTGGTCGGCGGGACGCAGCACATCCCGGACGGGTTCGTCGCCTCGCAGGAGGCCATCAAGGAACTCGGCACGAACGGTGGCGGCTACTTCAACGCGAACTCGGCGCACCCGTTCGAGAACCCCCAGGCGTGGACGAACCTCGTCGAGGTCTTCCTCATGCTCGTCATCCCGTTCTCGCTGCCGCGCACGTTCGGCCGCATGGTGGACGACGACCGTCAGGGCTACGCGATCCTCGCCGTGATGGGCGCGATCTTCCTCGTCTCGCTCTCGGTGATGTCGATCGCCGAGCTCGGTGGCGGCGGCAGCGCGACCCACGCCGCCGGGGCCGCCATGGAGGGCAAGGAGGTGCGGTTCGGCATCCTCGGCACGACGCTCTTCGGGACGACCTCGACCGCGACGTCGACCGGCGCCGTGAACGGCATGTTCGACAGCTTCACGCCGATCGGCGGGATGATGGCGCTCGTCAACATGATGCTCGGCGAGGTCACCCCCGGCGGCGTCGGCTCCGGGCTGTACGGGATGCTCGTGCTCGCGGTCATCACGGTGTTCATCGGCGGGCTGCTCGTCGGTCGGACCCCCGAGTACCTCGGCAAGAAGATCCGGGCCCGCGAGATGACCTTCGCGTCGCTCTACATCCTCGTCACCCCGACCCTGGTGCTCCTCGGCACCGGCCTGTCCCTGGTGCTCCCGGGCGTCCGCGAGCAGGTCGTCGGCACGTCGATCTTCAACCCGGGCAACCACGGCCTGTCCGAGCTCCTCTACGCCTTCACCTCGGGCGCGAACAACAACGGCTCGGCGTTCGGCGGCCTGACGGCGAACACGACGTGGATGAACTCCGCGCTCGGCGTCGTGATGCTGCTCGGCCGGTTCGTCCCGATGGTGTTCGTGCTGGCGCTCGCCGGGTCCCTCGCGACCCAGGACCGGGTGCCGGAGACCGTCGGCACGCTGCCCACGCACCGGCCGCTGTTCATCGTCCTGCTCGGCGGCGTCGCCGTCGTCGTGACCGCACTCACCTACTTCCCGGTGCTCGCACTGGGACCGCTCGCAGAAGCCCTCGCCCGATGAAAGCCGAGACCATGACCACCGCGACCTCCGAGCACGAGGCGACCAGCGCCTCCAGGCCGGCCACACGCTCGTCCGCCTTCGGACCCCGTCAACTCGTGGCGGGCCTCCCGGGTGCCCTGCGCAAACTCGACCCGCGACTGATGTGGCGGAACCCCGTCATGTTCATCGTCGAGGTCGGCGCCGCGCTGACGACGGCAGCAGCCGTCGTCGAGCCGTCCGCGTTCACCATCGCCATCGCCGTGTGGCTCTGGCTCACCGTCGTCTTCGCGAACCTCGCGGAGTCGGTGGCCGAGGGCCGGGGCAAGGCGCAGGCCGACACGCTGCGGAAGACCCGCTCGACCACGAGTGCCCGTCGGGTGCTCCGGTACGACCGGTCCGACGCGGCGGCGGCCGGCAACGAGACCGAGGAGGTCGCGTCCGTCGACCTCGCCAAGGGCGACGTCGTGGTCGTCGTCGCGGGCGAGGTGATCCCGGGCGACGGCGACGTCGTGGACGGCATCGCGTCCGTCGACGAGTCGGCCGTGACCGGTGAGTCCGCCCCGGTCATCCGCGAGTCCGGCGGCGACCGGAGTGCCGTCACCGGCGGCACCCGGGTGCTCTCGGACCGCATCGTCGTGCGCATCACGTCGACCCCTGGTGAGACCTTCATCGACCGGATGATCCGGCTCGTCGAGGGTGCCGCCCGGCAGAAGACGCCGAACGAGATCGCGCTGAACATCCTGCTCGCCTCGCTGTCGATCGTGTTCGTGATCGTCTGCCTGACGGTGCAGCCGATCGCCGGGCTCGTCGGGGCGACCGTCAGCGTGCCGGTGCTCATCGCCCTGCTCGTCTGCCTCATCCCGACGACGATCGGTGCGCTGCTCTCCGCGATCGGCATCGCGGGCATGGACCGACTCGTGCAGCACAACGTCCTGGCGATGTCCGGCCGTGCGGTCGAGGCCGCCGGGGACATCACGACCCTGCTGCTCGACAAGACCGGGACGATCACGTACGGCAACCGTCGGGCGTCGCGCGTGGTGCCGGTCCCCGGTGTCACGGAGCCGGCCCTGATGGAGGCGGCCGCCCTGTCGTCCGCTGCGGACGGGACCCCCGAGGGGCGGTCCATCGTCGACCTCGCCGCGGGAGCGGGCGTCACCCCGGACCTCCCCGCCGGTGCCGTCGAGGTGCCCTTCACCGCACAGACGCGCATGTCCGGCGTGGACCTGCCCGACGGGAGCTCCGTGCGCAAGGGTGCCGCGTCGGCAGTGCTCGCCTGGGCTGCAACCGGCTCAGCCGGTGTCCCCGAGGCGGTCGCGCAGGCCATCGACGCCACGGTGGTCGAGGTCTCGGACCAGGGCGGTACCCCGCTCGTCGTCGGACGCCGCGCACCCTCCGGTGCGGTCACGCTGCTCGGGGTCGTCCACCTCAAGGACGTCGTCAAGGACGGCATGGCGGCGCGGTTCGCCGAGCTGCGCGAGATGGGGATCCGCACGGTGATGATCACCGGCGACAACCCGCGCACCGCGAAGGCGATCGCCGCCGAGGCCGGTGTGGACGACTTCCTCGCCGAGGCCACGCCGGAGGACAAGCTCGCCCTGATCCGCAAGGAGCAGGAGGGCGGGAACCTCGTCGCGATGACCGGTGACGGCACGAACGACGCCCCGGCCCTGGCGCAGGCGGACGTCGGCGTGGCGATGAACACCGGGACGACCGCGGCGAAGGAGGCCGGCAACATGGTCGACCTCGACTCGGACCCGACGAAGCTCATCGACGTCGTCCGGATCGGCAAGCAGCTGCTCATCACCCGCGGGGCGCTCACGACGTTCTCGATCGCGAACGACATCGCCAAGTACTTCGCGATCATCCCCGCGATGTTCCAGATGGCGTTCCCCGGGCTCGCCGCGCTCAACGTCATGGGGCTGCACAGTCCCGCGTCCGCGATCCTCAGCGCCGTCATCTTCAACGCGCTCGTGATCGTGGCGCTCATCCCGCTGTCCCTCCGCGGCGTCGCCTACCGCGCCGCCTCGGCATCGTCGATCCTCGGCCGGAACCTGCTCCTCTACGGGCTCGGCGGCGTGATCGTCCCCTTCATCGGCATCAAGCTCATCGACCTCGTGGTCGGTCTCATCCCGGGGTTCTCCTCATGACGTCTGCATCTCGTTCCTCCTTCCGCTCACTCGGGGTGGCCGTCCGGCTCACCCTGCTCAGCACCGTGGTGCTCGGCATCGCCTACCCGCTCGCGGTGTGGGGCGTCGGCCAGGCCGCGTTCCACGACCAGGCGAACGGCTCGATGGTGACGTCGTCGGACGGCACCGTCGTCGGGTCGTCGCTCATCGGGCAGTCGTTCGACGGCCGCGGAGCCGACCGGTGGTTCCAGTCGCGGCCGAGCGCCGCGGGGGAGAAGGGCTACGACGCCGGGGCGTCGAGCGGATCGAACCTCGGGCCGTCGAACCCCGACCTCCGCAAGGCGATCGAGGAGCGCAAGGCCGCCGTCGCGAAGGCCGACGGGGTCCCCGCCTCCGAGGTGCCGGCGGACGCGGTGACGGCGTCGGGCTCCGGCCTCGACCCGGACATCAGCCCGGAGTACGCGCTGCAGCAGGTGTCCCGCGTGGCCGCTGCGCGGGGGATGTCGGAGTCGGCGGTGCGGACGCTCGTGGAGCAGCACACCGAGGCGCGGCAGCTCGGGTTCCTCGGCGAGCCCGTGGTGAACGTGCTCGAGCTGAACCTGGCGCTCGGGAAGGCGTCGGCGTGACCGGTGGCGCGGATCGCTCCCGCACAACCGAAG
This sequence comes from Curtobacterium sp. SORGH_AS_0776, assembly GCF_031453355.1. NCBI lineage: Bacteria > Bacillati > Actinomycetota > Actinomycetes > Micrococcales > Microbacteriaceae > Curtobacterium > Curtobacterium sp. SORGH_AS_0776. The sequence goes on along the minus strand of NZ_JAVIYU010000001.1, from coordinate 590,422 downwards.
TCACACCGAACCGCGCGGAACCGCGGTTCGCACGGACTTTGGTTGTGCGGGCGCTCCCCGAACCCCTCGGACGCGAGAGGATGAGCACGTGAAGCGCGGGAAGCTGCGGGTCCTGCTCGGTGCGGCGCCCGGTGTCGGCAAGACGTTCACGATGCTCGAAGAGGGGCACCGACTGCGCGCCGAGGGCCGCGACGTGGTCGTCGCCGTCGTCGAGACCCACGGCCGCGCAGCCACGGCCACACTGGTCGACGGGCTCGAGGTCGTCCCCCGTCGCATCGTGGAGCACCGCGGCGTCCAGCTCGACGACCTCGACCTCGAGGCCGTGCTGGCCCGCCGGCCCGACATCGCCCTCGTCGACGAGCTCGCCCACACGAACGCGCCCGGCAGCACGAACGAGAAGCGCTGGCAGGACGTCGAGGCGATGCGGGACGCCGGGATCGACGTCATCTCCACCGTGAACGTGCAGCACATGCAGTCCCTCGGCGACGTCGTCCGCGAGATCACCGGCACCGTCCAGCGCGAGACCGTCCCGGACGCCGTGGTGCGCGCGGCGGACCAGATCGAGGTGGTCGACCTCGCCCCGGCGGCGCTGCGCGAGCGACTGTCGGACGGGCTCGTCTACCCGGCGACCCGGATCGACGCGGCGCTGTCGAACTACTTCCGGCTCGGCAACCTCACCGCCCTGCGCGAGATCGCCCTGCTCTGGCTCGCCGACGAGGTCGACGACGCACTCAAGGCCTACCGCGCCGAGCACGGCATCGACCACCGGTGGGAGACCCGGGAACGCGTCCTCGTCGCCCTGACCGGCGGTCCCGAGGGCGAGACCCTGCTGCGCCGCGGCGCCCGGATCGCCGCCCGCAGCGCCGGCGGCGAGCTCGCCGCCGTGCACGTCACGACGAACGACGGCCTCCGCGAGCGCCACCCGGGGGCGCTCGGGAAGCAGCGCACCCTGCTCGAACAGCTCGGCGGGACGTACCACCAGGTGGTCGGTGACGACGTGCCGACGACCCTGGTGCGGTTCGCGAAGTCGATCGACGCCACGCAGATCGTCATCGGGGTGAGCCGCCGCAGTCGGCTCGCCGCGGCGATCACGGGCCCGGGCATCGGCAACACCGTCATCCGCGAGTCCGGCGACATCGACGTCCACGTCGTCACCCACGAGCGGGCCGGCGGTGGCTTCGCCCTGCCGAGGCTCGGCGGCAGCCTGTCCCGCGGCCGGATCGTCGCCGCGTTCGTGCTCTCCCTCGTCGCCGGTCCACTGCTCACCTGGCTGCTGTCGTTCAGCACCGACCCCGACTCGATCACCGTGGACGTGCTCGCCTACCAGCTGCTCGTGCTCGTGGTGGCGCTCGTCGGCGGGATGTGGCCGGCCGTCTTCGCCGCCGTGCTGTCCGGGCTGAGCCTCGACTTCTTCTTCGTGCAACCCCTGCACCGGGTCACCGTGCAGCAGCCGTGGCACCTGGTCGCCCTCGTCATGTACGTCATCAGTGCCGTGCTCGTGAGCTTCGTCGTGGACCGCTCGGCCCGTCGATCGCGAGCTGCCCGCCGCGCCGCCGCCGAGTCGGGCCTCCTCATGGGGATCGCCGGCAGCGTGCTCCGCGGCGACGACGCCCTGCAGGCGCTGCTCGACCGGACTCGCGAGGCCTTCGGCTTCGCCGGCGTCCGGATCCGGCAAGGTGACGAGGTGCCGGCCACGTCCGGGACGTTCGGCGAGACGCCGGACGCCGCCACGTCCCTCCCGTCCGGCGCCGTCCTGGAGTTCGCGGGCGCCCCCGACGACCCGACCCAGCGCCGACTGCTGCGCGTCGTCGAGCAGCAGCTCGACGCCGCCGTCGAGCACCGCGACCTCACCCGCGCGGCCGTCGACGCCGAGCGCATCGCGGCGGTGGACCGGGTGCGGAGCGCGATCCTCGCGGCCGTCGGCCACGACGTGCGGCGGCCGATCGCGGCCGCCTCGGCGGCCGTGCAGACGCTGCGGGCGCCGGACATCGAGTTGTCGGCGGACGACCAGGAGGCGCTGCTCGCCACCGCCGACGAGAGCCTGCGTCAGCTCGCGGTGCTGTTGGCAGACCTGCTGGACGTCAGTCGCGTGCAGGCCGGGGTGCTCGCCGTGACGCCGGTGCCGCTCGCCCTCGAGACGGTGGTCGCCCCCGCGCTCGACGAGCTCGAGCTCGGTCCGGACGACGTCGACCTCGACCTGCCCGCCGACCTCCCGCCGGTGCTCGCCGACGCCGTGCTGCTGCAGCGCGTCGTCGTGAACCTCCTCGCCAACGCCGTGCGGTACGCCCCGGAGGACACCCGGGTCCGCATCGCCGCGAGCGCGTTCGGCGGCGGCGTCGAGCTCCGGGTGGCCGACCACGGCCCCGGCATCCCGTCGGACCGCGTCGACGAGGTGTTCCAGCCGTTCCAGCGACTCGGCGACACCGACAACGACAACCGGACTCGGACTCGGACTGGCCCTCGCTCGCGGGTTCACCGAGGGCATGGGCGGCACGATCGAGGTCGACGACACCCCCGGCGGCGGACTCACCGTCGTGGTGCGGCTGCCGATCGCCGGACACCTGGGAGTGGAGATCCGATGAAGGGCCGTACGCGATGAAGGTCTTGATCGCCGACGACGACGTGCAACTCGTCCGGGCGCTCGCCGTGACGCTCGCCGCCCGCGGGTACGACGTCGTCACCGCCCGGGACGGCCGGGCCGCGATCGACGCGGTCATCACCGAGCGGCCCGACCTCGTGCTGCTCGACCTCGGGATGCCCCGGCTCGACGGCATCGGGGTGCTCGAGGGCATCCGGGCCTGGTCGCAGGTCCCGGTGCTCGTGCTGTCCGGTCGGACCGACTCGTCGGACAAGGTCGACGCACTCGACGCCGGCGCGGACGACTACGTCACGAAGCCCTTCCAGATGGACGAGCTGCTCGCCCGACTCCGGGCGCTCGGACGGCGGCAGGTCGCGGCAGCGTCGGCCGCGGGTGCGACGCCCTCGGTGTCGATCGGGGACCTCGTCGTCGACCTCGTCGCGAAGCAGGTCACGCCGCCGTCCGGTCCGGCCATCCGACTGACCCCGACCGAGTGGCGGCTGCTCGAGGTCCTCGTGACGAACCCCGACCGGCTCATGACGCGCGAGATGCTCCTCACCGACGTGTGGGGACCGTCGCACGGCAACGACTCCGGGTACCTGCGGCTGTACATGGCGCAGCTGCGGCGGAAGCTCGAGCCGGACCCGGGACACCCGCGCTACCTGGTGACCGAGTCGGGCATGGGCTACCGCTTCAGCCCCGCCGGGATCACGCCCGGGAGCTGACCGCGGCGAGCTCCGCCCGGGTCCGCGCGCCGAGCTTCCGGAGCAGGTTGGCCACGTGGTACTTGACCGTGTTCGGGCTGATGCCGAGCCCGTCGGCGATCTCCCGGTTGCCGATCCCGGTGGCGACGAGCCGCAGCACGTCCTGCTCCCGCGGCGTGAGGTCGGACGCCTCCGACGACACCGGCGTCCCCGCCGGCGGGTCGAGCGGGATCGCGATGTCGAGCACGGACCCCCAGCCCGCCGTGGACGCCACGTGCAGTTCGCCGTCGAGGGTCGCGACCCGCTCGGCGATCGGCCGGACGGTGTCGTCGTGCACGTCGAGCGTGCCGGCTCCGTCGTCGCGGAGCTGCATGAGCAGGTTCCGGCCGTCGCAGTCCCACTGGATCCGGACGCGCCGCGCAGCTCCCTCGTCGACGAGGGCGAGCACCGCCGTCCGCACGATCGCCCGGGCGCTGTGGGCGACGTCGCCGGGGAGTGCCCGACCGGTCGCCGGCGGTTCCACGAACTGCACGTCGAGGTCCCCGAACCGGACGAGCGGACGGAGGTCGGCCCGGAGCCGCGAGAACGCCCCCGTGACCGGTTCGAGCAACGCGCCGCGCTGCCGGTCCGTCACGGTCCGGAGGTCGACGAGCGCTGCCGACGCGATCTCGACGGCCTCGGCACGGGCGGCCGCGTCGCCCACGCGCGGCGACCGGAGCACGGCGAGCACCGACTCCAGGGTGAGTGCGTGCCGGTCCGCCTGCTCCGCGACGGTGCGCGCGTGGTCGGCGGCGGCGAGGCGTCCTGCGGGGTCGCGCCGCGCCTCCTGGACGGCCGACGGAGCCGTCGTCCCGTCGTCGCGCACGTTGTCGGTCACGTGACCAACCGTACGACTCCCACCCGAGCGGGTGGGGCCACCCGATCGGATGGGGACCCCGCCGTGTCGGGTAGCGGCGGCGGACCCGCGTCCCGACCACGATCGATGGCATGCCCGCTGACACCGTGACCGACGCCCTCGCCCTGATCGTCCGCGAGTCCGCCGACCTCGCCGAGACGGTCCGGGGCGACACCGATGCAGCGCTCGACCTCCTCAGCGGTGCCGAGCGCGTGTTCGTCCACGGGGCCGGCCGCTCCGGCCTCGCGCTGCGGATGACGGCCATGCGGCTCATGCACCTCGGACTCGACGTGCACGTCGTCGGCGAGGTGACGACCCCGGCCATCCGGACGGGGGACGTCCTGCTCGTCGCGAGCGGCTCCGGCACGACCACCGGCATCGTCCAGGCGGCGCGCACCACGGTCGACGTCGGCGCTGACGTGCTCGCCGTGTCGACGACCGACGACTCGCCGCTCGGCGCGCTCGCCGCCGTCACCCTCGTCGTGCCCGCCGCGACGAAGACGGACCGATCGGGCAGCGCCTCCGAGCAGTACGCGGGCAGCCGCTTCGAGCAGGCCGTGGTCCTGCTCGGCGACGCACTCTTCCACGCCCTGTGGACCCGGAGCGGACGCTCCGCCGACGACCTGTGGCCCAGCCACGCCAACCTCGAGTGAAAGGCACACCCATGCAGATCCAGTTCGCCATCGACACCCTCACCACCGAGGCCGCGCTCGACCTCGCCGCGAAGGCCGCCCCGAGCGTCGACGTCCTCGAGCTCGGCACGCCGCTCATCAAGAGCGCCGGGCTCTCCGTCATCACTGCGATGAAGGAGGCCCACCCGGACAAGACCGTGTTCGCCGACCTCAAGACCATGGACGCCGGCGAGCTCGAGGCGGACATCGCGTTCGCTGCGGGCGCCGACCTGGTCACCGTCCTCGGCGTCGCCGGGGACTCGACCATCGCGGGCGCGGTCGCCGCTGCCGAGAAGCACGGCAAGGGCGTCGTCGTCGACCTCATCGGCGTCGCGGACAAGCCCGCACGGGCCCGTGAGGTCGTCGCCCTCGGCGCGCAGTTCGTCGAGGTGCACGCGGGGCTCGACGAGCAGGCCGAGGAGGGCTTCACCTTCTCCACCCTGCTCGAGGCCGGCGAGGCCTCCGGCGTCCCCTTCTCGATCGCGGGCGGCGTGAACGCGTCGTCGATCGCGGCCGTGCAGGCGTCCGGAGCGATCATCGCCGTCGCCGGGAGCGCCATCTACAGCGCGGACGACGTCGCAGCCGCGGCGGCGGAGCTGCGTGCGGCCGCCACGGAGGCTGCGGCGGTCTGATCCGGTCCAGGAGGCGCGGGTCGGCCCGGCAGGGTCGGCTCGCACCCGCGGGCGGTAGCGTCGGGGCGTGACGATCGCGCTGCGCCGGGTGACGGCGGACGACTGGGAGACCTGGCGTCCGGTCCGGCTCGCGGCGCTCGAGGACGCACCGGAGGCCTTCGGGTCCACGCTCGCCGACTGGGCCGACGCGCCCGAGCACCGGTGGCGGACCCGCCTCTCGATCCCCGGAGCGCTCGACCTGCTCGCCCACGCCGAGGACGACTCCGTCGTCGGCATGGCCAGCGGCGTCCCGGGCGAGGGCCCCGGCTCCGCCGAACTCATCTCGATGTGGGTCGACCCCGCCGCCCGCGGCCGAGGGGTCGCGGCCGCGCTCATCCGTGCGGTCGCGACCTGGGCCGCGAGCGCCGGGGCCGACACCCTCGAGCTGTCGGTCATGCCGGACAACGCCACGGCCCGTCGCACGTACGAGCGCTGTGGCTTCACCGCGGCCGACGAGCCCGGTGACCCGCTGCCCGACGGTCGGCACGAGGTCGTGATGCGTCGTGACCTCACGGCCGAGCGCACGCTGGACGCCTACGAGCGTGCGGCCGACCGCTACGCCGAGCGCACCGTCGACCACCGTGCCGGGCTCGTCGACGACCTGCTCGCACTCGTCCCGGTCGGGGCGCGGGTGCTCGAGCTCGGGTCGGGCCCGGGGCGTGACGCCCTCGCGCTCGAGGCGGCCGGACTCGTCGTCGACCGGACCGACGGAGCGCGGTCGTTCGTCGACGCGCTGCGGTCCGCGGGGCACGAGGCGCGCCTCGTCGACGTGCGCTCGGACGCGTTCGGCGGCCCGTACGAGGCCGTGTTCGCGAACGCCGTGCTGCTGCACGTCGGTCGGACGGAGCTCGAGGGCGTCCTCGTGCGGCTCCGCGACGCCGTGCACCCCGGCGGTGTGCTGGCCGCCACCGTGAAGCTCGGCGACGGCGACGCGTGGAGCACGCGGAAGCTCGACCTCGCGCGACACTTCACCTACTGGACGCCGGGACCCCTGGCCGAGGTCGTCAGCCGTTCCGGCTGGACCGACGTCGACGTCCGTGAGACCACGCGCCCGGGTGCCGACGAGCGCTGGCTCACCGTCACCGCCCGACGCCCGCAGGAAGCAGGGACACCATGAACCGAGCACTCCGCTGGACCGCCTGGGTCGTCGCCGTGGTCGTGCTGATCGCGGTGGTGTTCCTCGTCTGGGCGAACATCGTCATGCAGGGCACACGGAGCGCGGCGCTGCAGGTCTGGCGGGACGACCGTGTGGCCGTCCGGGATGCCGGGGACGCCGTGGTGATGACGCCGACCGGCACCGCGAACGGCGCGGGTATCGTGTTCATCCCGGGCGCGAAGGTCGACCCGTACGCGTACATGGCGACGTTCCGGCAGGTGGTCGCCAGCGGGACGACCGTCGTCATCACGAAGCCGACGCTGCACCTCGCCTTCTTCGACACCCGCCCGCTGTCGACGTTCGAGTCCCATGCCCCCGACGTCCGGTCCTGGGCGGTCGGCGGTCACTCGCTCGGTGGCGTGCGCGCGTGCCAGCTCGCGCCGGACGCCGACGGGCTGCTCCTGCTCGGCAGCTACTGCGCGAACGACATCAGCAAGTCGTACATCAGCGTGCTCAGCGTCTCGGGGTCGCGTGACGGGCTCTACACCCCCGAGAAGGTCGACGCCGCGCGGCACCTGCTGCCGTCGAACGCGATGACGGTCGAGGTGCAGGGCGCGAACCACGCCGACTTCGGCGCGTACGGTGCGCAGCCCGGGGACGACACCGCGACGATCTCGCGGACCGACGCCCGGCAGCAGATCGGTTCGGCGATCGAGGAGTGGGTGCGGACGCTGCCGTCGGGCGCTGCGCTGCGCTGAACCTCCTGCACAGCGAACGAGTGTGTGAACTCTTTCCACAGGGGCCCGGCGCGCCTGAACATCGGTCCTGGAGCGGTCCTAGACTCGTCCGGAAGCAACGTCGACGACCCCGTCCCCCGGAGGGCAGCACATGACGACGCCGGACCGGCGCACACCCGCGCGACTCGCTGACCAGCGAGCGCTCCTGTTCGACCTGGACGGTGTCCTCACCCCCACCGCCGACGTCCACATGCGTGCGTGGAGCCGGCTGTTCACGCCCTACCTCGCCCAGCACGGCGTCACTCCGTACACGGAACAGGACTACTTCGCGTACGTCGACGGCAAGCCCCGGTACGACGGGGTGCGCTCCCTGCTCGAGTCCCGCGGCATCGACCTGCCGCAGGGCACCCCGGACGACCCGCCGGACGCCGACACGGTGTGCGGGCTCGGCAACCGGAAGAACGCCGAGTTCACGGCCGAGCTGACCGAGCACGGGGTGGAGCCCTACCCCGGTTCGCTCCGGTTCCTCGTCGCCGCCATCGACGCCGGGTTGTCCGTCGCCGTCGTGTCGAGCTCCGCCAACGCCGTGCAGGTGCTCCGCACGGCCGGCATCCTCGAGCGCTTCCCCGTGGTGGTCGACGGCCTCGTCGCCCGCGAAGACGGTCTGGCCGGCAAGCCCGCGCCCGACACCTACCTCGACGCCGCGAGCCGGTTCGGCCTGACCGCTGCCGAGTGCGTCGTGGTCGAGGACGCCACGAGCGGGGTCGAGGCGGGACGGAACGGTGCCTTCGGGCTCGTGATCGGCGTCGATCGCGGAGCCGGGGCCGACGCGCTCCGGGCGCACGGTGCCGACGTCGTGGTCGGCGACCTCGGCGACCTCGTCGACGAGCTGCCGGAACCGGCCACGAGCACGACGTAGGCGCCAGCGGCCGAGGCGATCCGCGCCTCCAGGCCCACCCGACCCTCCCACGAACACCCTCCTCCCCCACGGAGCACCATGAACCCCATCACCTCCGACCCGCTGGACCGCGTCCGCTACCCGATCGACGAGTGGGCCCTCGTCGAGACCGAGTACGCGCCCGACGAGCAGGGCGTCGCCGAGACGAACTTCGCCGTCGGCAACGGGTACCTGGGCCTGCGCGGCAACCTCGACGAGGGTCGTGGCGGCGTGCAGTACGGCACGTACATCAACGGCTTCCACGAGACCTGGCCGATCCGCCACGCCGAGGACGCCTTCGGCTTCGCGAAGACCGGGCAGACGATCATCAACGCGCCCGACGCCAAGGTGATCCGCCTGTACGTCGACGACGAACCGCTCGTCCTGGCCGAGGCGGACATCCTCCGGCACACCCGGCGGCTCGACTTCCGGGGCGGGTACCTGTTCCGCGAGACCGAGTGGTCGACGCCCTCGGGCAAGCGCGTGCTCATCCGGTCGCGGCGGCTGGTGTCGTTCACCGACCGACACCTGGCGGTCATCGACTACGAGGTGACCGTGCTCGACGCGGACGCCTCGATCCTGCTGTCGAGCCAGATCCTCAACCGGCAGGACGTGCAGGACGAGTACCACGCGGGGATGCGTGCGGCGGCGAACGCGTTCGACCCGCGCAAGGCCGAGGCGTTCACCGAGCGGGTGCTCGAGCCGAAGCTCAAGCGCAGCACCGGCGGCCGTTCGCTGCTCGGGTACCAGGCGGCGAGCTCGGGCATGACGATCTGCGTCGGCGTCGAGCACCACCTCGAGACCGAGAACAGCTGGGACGAGTCCTCGTCGATCGAGGACGACCTGGCGAAGCACGTCTACCGCGTGCAGGCGCGCGCCGGGCAGTCGATCCGCCTGACGAAGCACGTGGTCTACCACACGTCCCGCGGGGTCCCGGCGCGCGAACTCGCCGACCGCTGCGAGCGGACCCTCGATCGCTCGCGTGCCGAGTCCGTCGACGCCGCGTTCGCGCGGCAGGCCGAGTGGATGGACGACTTCTGGGCGCGGAGCGACGTCGAGATCGTCGGGCAGCCCGCGCTCCAGCAGGCCGTCCGGTGGAACCTGTTCATGCTCGCGCAGGCCACGGCCCGGACCGACGGGCACGGCATCGCGGCGAAGGGCGTCACGGGCTCCGGGTACGGCGGCCACTACTTCTGGGACATGGAGATCTACGTCCTGCCGTTCCTGTCCTACACGGCGCCGATCGTCGCCCGGAACGCCCTGCGGTTCCGCTACAACATGCTCGACGCAGCTCGGTCCCGCGCCCGCGAGCTGAACCAGCACGGCGCGCTGTTCCCCTGGCGGACGATCAACGGCGAGGAGTCCAGCGCCTACTACGCCGCCGGCACCGCGCAGTACCACATCGACGCGGACATCGCGCATGCGCTCATGCAGTACGTCCGCGCCTCGGACGACCGCGAATTCCTCAAGCGCGGTGCGATCGACATCCTCGTCGAGACCGCCCGCCTGTGGGAGGACCTCGGGTTCTGGCGGTCGAACGGCGACAAGAAGTTCCACATCGACGGCGTCACCGGTCCCGACGAGTACACGACGGTCGTCGACGACAACCTCTACACGAACGTGATGGCCCGGGCGAACCTGTGGTTCGCCGTGAACGCCTGCCGCGAGCTCGCAGCCGACGACCCGGAAGAGTACGACCGCATGGTGCGGCGGACCGGGTTGCAGGCGCAAGAGGTCACCGACTGGGAGCACGCGGCCGAGTCGATGGAGATCCCGTTCGATCCGCACCGTGGCATCCACCCGCAGGACGCCCAGTTCCTCGACAAGGAACTCTGGGACCTCGACAACACCCCCGAGAGCAAGCGACCGCTGCTGCTCCACTACCACCCGCTGGTGATCTACCGGTTCCAGGTGCTCAAGCAGGCCGACGTCGTGCTCGCGCTGTTCCTGCAGGGGCACGAGTTCACCGCTGCCGAGAAGCGTCGCGACTTCGACTACTACGACGCCCTCACGACGGGCGACTCCACGCTGTCGGCCGTCGTGCAGTCGATCATGGCGGCCGAGGTCGGGTACCACGACCTCGCGCTGCAGTACTTCCAGACGGCGCTGTACGTCGACCTCGCCGACCTGCACGGCAACACGACCGACGGGGTGCACATCGCCTCGACGGGCGGCATCTGGGGTGCGGTCGTGAACGGGTTCGGCGGCATGCGGGACCACGGCGGCCGGATGACCTTCAACCCGCGGCTGCCGAGGGACTGGGAGCGGATCACCTACCGGCTCACCGTGCGCGGGTCACGGGTGCGCGTCGACCTCGAGCAGGACGCCATGACCTTCACGGTCGAGACGGGTTCCGGGTTCACGGCGTGGGTGCACAACCAGCAGTGGGACGTCACGGCCGGCGAGCCGACCGTCGTGCGACTGCCGCACCAGGGCCCGCGGATGTCCGGGCGCACGCCGACGACAGCCGACATCCAGGGCACCCTCCGAGCCGACGGATCGGTCATCACGGCGTCGATCCCGACCATCTCGCTCGACCGCGACCTGGAGCCGGACGAAGCGACCGCCTGAGTCCCTCCGAACGCGCCCAGGCGGGTGCGGGCACCATGGCTCGCCGTGCCCCGCCGGGCCGATGGCGTCTCCCCGGGCACGGATCGTGCAACGAGAGGAGACACCATGGGCAACCGGTTCGAGGGCAAGGTGGCGATCGTCACGGGTGCCGGGTCCGGCATCGGCGAGGCGACCGTGCGGGCGTTCGTCGACGAGGGCGCGTCCGTCGTCCTGACCGACAGCGTCGACGAGAAGGTGCGAGCGGTCGGCGACAGCCTGCCGAGCGACCGGGTCGTGGCGCTCCACGCCGACGCCGCGAGCCCCGCCGACTGGCAGCGGGTCGTCGACACGGCCATCGAGCGGTTCGACCGCATCGACGTGCTGGTGAACAACGCCGGCACCTTCAGCTCCGGCGACATCACGGACATCACGCCGGACGAGTGGCACCGCGTGATCGAGACCGACCTCTCCAGCGTGTTCTACGGCACGCGCGCGGCGCTGCCGTTCCTCCGTGCCACGAAGGGGTCGATCGTGAACACCTCGTCGGTGTCCGGCGAGGACGCGGACTGGCGGATGAGCCCCTACAACGCGGCGAAGGGCGGGGTCTCGAACTTCACCAAGGCCGCCGCGCTCGACAACGGGCAGTTCGGCGTCCGCGTGAACGCCGTGGCGCCGGGGCTCGTCTGGACGGACCTCACGCAGGACCAGGCTGAGGACGAGGAGCTGCAGGAGAAGTTCGAGGAGCGGATCGCCCTCGGCCGCGCGGGTCGTGCGCACGAGGTCGCGGCGGCCGTGCTGTTCCTGGCGAGTGACGCGGCGTCGTTCATCACCGGGGCGATCCTGCCGGTCGACGGTGGCACCACCGCGAGCAACGGGCAGCCGGCGCAGTCCTGACCGTGGCTGTCCGCGGCCGGTCGGCGCTGCTCAGTCGGCGACGAGTTCGACCTTGAACCGTTCGGCGTCCTCGAGGAACGCCGCGTGGTGGTCCGGCCCGCCGGCGTGCGGATGGCGGTCCTCGTAGAGGCGTCGCCATCCGTGCCCGGGTGCGGCCGCCCAGATCCGGGCCACGTCGTCGATGCCGCCGGCGTGGAACGCGAGGTGGCTCAGGCCCGGGCGTCGTCGATCGTGCTCGCCCGGCAGCGGGGCGCTCTCGAGTACGACGTACAGGTCGCCGAGCCGCCAGCTGCGCCCGTCGGGCCACCGCTGGAAGGGCTCGTGGCCGAGCTCGGTCAGGAGCCAGTCCCACGCGGGACCGGACGCGTCGAGGTCGGCGGTGCGCAGTTCGACGTGGTGCAGACCACCCCGGCTCACAGGAGCTTCCGGAGCGTGTTCGCGTTGCGGGTCGTCGTCGTCCGCTTGAAGCGTGCGGCACCGGCCCGCTTGGCGAACACCGTGTCCGTGCTCGACCCCTTCGGGCACGACCAGTAGACGACCCCCACGCCGCGTGCGACGCGCTCGACGGACTCGTCGACCTCGAGGTCGGCCAGCAGGTCGTCGAGGGCGTCCTCGTCGGAGCCGAACACGACGTAGTCGTGGCGGTCCTCGGCGGCGGGGAACGGGAAGCCGTCCACGACGGCAGCGAGGTCGTCGTGGGGAACGAGCACGATCCAGGCGTCGTATCCGAAGCGGTCCCGGAGCGACTGCTCGATGTCGGTCTTCAGGGCGGCGGCCGTGCCGTCCGAGCCGAACACCACGTTCCCCGAGGCGAGGACGGTCCGGACGTCCTGGTAGCCGCGTTCTCGGAACAGCGCCGCGAGTTCGGCGCTCCTGATCGTGATCCCGTTGACGTTCACCCCGCGCAGCAGCGCGACCCACCTGGTCATGCCCGAACCGTACCGCCCCCGGCCGACCCCGGCACCTCGGAGCGGTGGGAGCAGCGGTCCGGTAGACGGGACCCATGACGAACGACGCACCGCACGACGACGCACAGGGCCCCGACGAGCAGCACCGCGTGCCCGAGGGGGTCTCGGACGCCACGGTCGAGGCGCTCGGCACCCTGTCGGCAGCGGTCGAGGTGATCGAGCACGCCCGCGGCCTGCTCTATGGGTTCCACCGGCTGACCGGGATGGCGGACCTGAACATCGGCGAGGCCGTCGAGCAGCTCCGGGACGCGGGCCACACCGAGCTGGCGGACCGCATCGACTCGGAGCTCGTCGGACGCAACGTCATCGCCGGCCGGTGGACGTTCCAGGTCGTCGAGGACTACGACGACGGGTACTACGCCCTCGCGAAGGAGCTCGAACGGACCGCGCGGGACGAGCTCGTGCAGGGACGGAAGCACCTGTTCGAGGCGGGCATGAAGGAGGACCGGCGCTCCCAGGGCCGACGCCACCACGAGGCGACGCCGGCCGACCTGGCGGACTGAGGCCGCGCCTCCCGGGACCGGTGCCCGCGCACAACGCAAGACGCCCCGAACCACGACTGTCCGTGGTTCGGGGCGACTTTCGTTGTGCGAAACGCGAGCGCAGCGAGCGGACGCAAGCGCCCGCGCCGCGCCTCAGCCGACGCCGAGCAGCACCTCGAGCGGCCCCCGCGCGAAGTACAGCAGGAAGCCCGCCGCCACGACGTACAGCAGCCACGACACCTGACGGCCGCGGCCGGACAGCAGCTTGATGAGCACCCAGCTGATGAACCCCGCACCGATGCCGTTCGCGATCGAGTAGGTCAGCGGCATGATCACGATCGTCAGGAACGCCGGCAGCGCCGCCCCGAAGTCGGTCCAGTCGATGTCCTTCACCTGCGCCACCATGAGCGCACCGACGACCACGAGCCCGGCGGCGGCGACCTCGAGCGGGACGACCTGCGTCAGCGGCGTGAGGAACATCGACGCTAGGAACAGCAGACCCGTGACGACGGAGGCCATGCCGGTCCGGGCGCCCTCGCCGATGCCGGCGGCGGAGTCGATGAACACGGTGTTCGACGACACCGAGGCGCCACCACCGGCGATGGCACCGGCACCCTCGACGACGAGCGCCGACTTCAGGCGCGGGAAGGTGCCATCGGGGTTCGCGACACCGGCGGCCTTCGCGAGGCCTGTCATCGTGCCCATGGCGTCGAAGAAGTTCGTGAAGACGAGGGTGAAGACGAGCATCGACGCGGCGATGGGACCGATGCGGGTGAAGGCGCCGAAGACGTCCGCGTGGCCGACGAGCGACAGGTCGGGCACCGCGAACAGCGCGGAAGGCAGCCCCGGCGCGTTGAGGTTCCAGCCGGTGGGCGAGTCGACCGAGGTCGGTACCTTGAAGATCGCCTGCAGGATGATCGCGATGACCGTGGTCGCCACGATGCCGATGAGCAGGGCGCCCCGGACCTTGCGGGCCATCAGCGTGCCGATGATGACGAGGCCGATCAGGAAGACGATGGTCGGCAGTGCTGCGATGGAGCCGTCCTCGCCGAGCTGCAGCGGCGGGGAGGCGTTCTTCGTGGTGCGGACGAACCCGGAGTCGACCAGGCCGATGAACGCGATGAACAGGCCGATGCCGACGGTGATGGCCGCCTTGAGCTGCGCGGGCACGGCCGTGAAGATCATCGTCCGGATGCCCGTCAACGCCAGGATCACGATCACGACGCCGTTGATGACGACCAGGCCCATCGCCTCGGCCCAGGTGACCTGGTGCACGACGCTGACGGCGAGGAACGAGTTGATCCCGAGCCCCGCGGCGATGCCGAACGGCAGGTTCGCGATGAGGCCCATCGCGATCGTCATGAGCCCGGCGACGAGTCCGGTGGCCGCGGCGACCTGGGCGTTCTGCAGCCAGCCGCCGAGGACGTCCTGCGGCGCCTGGTCCTGGCTGAACCCACCGAGGATGAGCGGGTTGAGGATGACGATGTAGGCCATCGTCACGAAGGAGACGAGGCCGCCCCGGATCTCGCGGGGGATCGTCGATCCGCGGTGCGTGATGGAGAAGAAGCGGTCGAGGCCGGTCGCGAAGCGGTTCCGGGGCGTGGTGTCGGTCTGCGGGGCGCTCACCGAACAAGCTTAAAGGGCGCTGGGTTTCCGGCACGTCACAGCTTCCTTCCAGGGGATTTCCTGGAGGCGCGGCTCGCCTCGACGGGGTACGTCACGCCCGGTGGCCGGTCGCGTTCTGCGGCCAGGGCTGGTGTTGGATGGACGGGTGAACCAACGTCTGGACCGTGCGCGCATCGAGTCCGCGGTGCGGGAGCTCCTGCTCGCGATCGGCGAGGATCCCGACCGTGCGGAGCTCGCCCGCACGCCCGCTCGTGTGGCCGAGTCGTACGCCGAGTTCTTCTCCGGCATCGGGACGGACGCGGTGGCGATCGCCCGCGACGGCACGGTCCACGCCGAACCGGGCGACCGCGGGCAGCTCGTCATCGTGCGCGACGTGAAGTTCCGGTCCGTCTGCGAGCACCACCTGCTCCCGTTCCTCGGTGTGGCGCACCTCGCGTACGCGCCGGGGGACCGGCTCATCGGCCTCGGCACGCTGTCGCGCGTGCTCGACGCGGTGGCCTCCCGTCCGCAGCTGCAGGAGCGGCTCGGCGAGCAGGTCGCGGCGACCATCGCCGAGGGGCTCGGGGCCGCCGGCGTCCTCGTGGTCCTCGACGCGCAGCACCAGTGCGTGACGACCCGCGGGGAGCGGCAGACCGGGTCGACGACCGTGACCGTGGCAGCGACCGGCACCCTGGCCGAGGCCGCCGGACGGGCCGAGGCGATCGCCCTGATCGGTGCAGGCGCGGATGTCGGAGCCGGCCGCGGGGCGGACGCGTGACGACCGAGCGAGGCGGGTCGCCTCCCTCGCAGGCTCGGTCGGCGCGCCCCGCGCAACGCTTCGCGTCGCCGCTGAGCGGGGCGCGCCAGGGCCCTGCTGCCACCGCACCCGGGTGGGTCGTCCCCGACCTGCGCGAGCCCGTGCGCACCATCGGCCGCCGGACCTTCGACTTCGACCACCGCATCGCCGTCATGGCGATCGTGAACCGCACGCCCGACTCGTTCCACGACCGCGGCGCGACGTTCGCACTCGACCGTGCCGTCGAGGCCGCCGTGCACGCGGCCGAGCAGGGCGCGGACTGGGTCGACATCGGCGGCGTGAAGTTCGCGCCGGGGCCGGAGCTGCCCGCCGCCGACGAGATCGACCGCGTCGTCCCCGTCGTCCGGCAGCTCGCGCAGGAGTCCGACGTGACGATCAGCGTCGACACCTTCCGGCCCGAGGTCGCCGCAGCGGCGATCGAGGCCGGTGCGAGCGTGGTGAACGACACGACCGGGCTGTCCGACCCCCGGATGGCGGCCGTCGTGGCGGACTCCGACGCGACGATCGTGGTCACGCACTCGCTGGCGGAGCCCCGTCGTCCGCTGCCGGCCCCGCCGCAGTACGGCGACGTGACGACCGAGGTCGTCGGGTTCCTGCGCGAACGGGTCGACCGGGCCCTCGCGGCCGGCATCCCGGAGTCGCGGATCATCGTCGACCCGGGGCACGACCTCAACAAGAACACGGTGCACACGCTCGAGCTCACCCGACGCCTGCCCGAGGTGGTCGCGCTCGGCTACCCGGTGCTCGCGGCGGTCTCGAACAAGGACTTCGTGGGGGAGTCGCTCGGGCGTCCCCGCGGTGAGCGACTGGCGGGGTCGTTGGCGGTCGCGACGGTGAGCGCGATGCTCGGCGCGCGGATCGTCCGGATGCACGACGTCGCCGAGAGCGTGGACGCGATGCGCATGGTCGAGGCGACGCTCGGCTGGCGGGCACCGGTGGAAGCGCGGCACAACACGTGAGCGTCCTCCCGCCGTCGATCGCCGACCTGTCCGACGACGAGCTGCTCGAGCTGTACACGGCGGGGGCGGTCGCGCCCTGGCTGCGGGTGAACTTCGTGACGACGCTCGACGGCTCGGCGACGGCCGCGGGTGACGGGGTCTCGGGATCGCTCGGCGGGCCGGACGACCTGCGCGTGTTCGACCTGCTGCGCCGGGTGGCCGACGCGGTGCTGGTGGCCGCGGGGACGGTCCGTGACGAGGGCTACGGGCCGATGGTGCTGCACGACGCCGACGTGGTGTGGCGGCGGGCGCACGGGCTGCCCGACCACCCGGTGTTCGCGATCGTCTCGGGCTCGCTGTCCCTCGACCCGGCGTCCCGGGTGTTCACCGAGGCGCCGGTGCGTCCGATCGTCCTCACCTCGACGACCGCATCGTCGTCGCCCCGGGCCGCGGCGCTCGCGGCGGTCGCGGACGTCGTGCCGTGCAGCTCCGACGACGACCCGGACACGGTCGACCCCGTCGCCCTGCGGGACGCCCTGGTGTCGCGCGGTCTCGGCACGGTGCACTGCGAGGGCGGACCGACGTTCTTCGGGGCGCTCGTGTCGGCGGACCTCGTGGACGAACTCACGCTGACGGTCGACCCGTCGCTCGAGGGTGGCGCCGGCCCGCGCATCACCCACGGCGGTTCGCCCGACCTCCGGCGCTTCCGGCCGGCCCACGTGCTCCTCGGGCGTGACGGTGTGCTGCTCACCCGGTACGTACGGGCGCCCGACCCCGGCGAGTGACCGGGGCCGCGCGCCGGACCCCGGCGAGTGACCGGGGTGGCACGCTAGGGTCGGGCGCGTGATCGACATCGTGGCGTCCGGGGTCCTCTTCGACATGGACGGGACGCTCGTCGACTCGACCGCGGTGGTCGAGGCGACCTGGACCCGGTTCGGTGTCGAGCACGGCATCGACCCCGCGGAGATCCTCGCCTTCTCGCACGGTCGTCAGGCGATCAGCACGATCCAGCGCTTCCTGCCCGACCTCGACCACGACGAGCAGCTGCGGATCGCTGCCGGGCTCGTCGCCGAGGAGCGCGAGAGCACCGAGGGCATCTCGGAGGTCCCGGGCGCCGGGGCGTTCGTGTCCCGCCTGGTCGACGCCGGGGTGCCGGTCGCGATCGTCACGAGTGCGCCCCGCGACCTCGCGGTGGAGCGGATGCAGGCCGCCGGGGTGCACGTGCCCGAGGCGCTCGTCGCCTCCGAGGACGTCGAGCACGGCAAGCCGCACCCGGACGGGTACCTGCGCGGTGCGGCACTGCTCGGTGTCGACGCCGCCGACTGCGTGGCCTTCGAGGACGCACCCGCCGGGCTCGAGGCCGCCATCGCCTCCGGGGCTACCACGGTCGTCGTGGGGACGCTCGAGGCCGACGTCACCGCGGGACTGTACCGAGTGGGCGGCTACGACGGCATCTCCGTGGAGCGCGAGGGAACGGCCTTCCGCATCCGCGGCTGACTGGACCGCCGCCCACGGCTGTCCACCTGCGGACGCTTCCAGCGCTCCCCGACGACGCTGGTCGTGCGGCCGGAACGACCGGGCCGCGGAAGGAACGACCATGGCAGCACTCGACGGCAAGAAGATCCTCGTCATCGCGACGAACTACGGCGTGGAGCAGGACGAGATCGTCGTCCCGATCGACCAGCTCCGCGAGCGCGGCGCGACGGTGACGGTGGCGGCGCAGGAGACCGGGGCGATCGCGACCCTCGTCGGCGACAAGGACCCGGGCAAGAACGTCGACCCGGACACCACCATCGCCGGTGTCAACGCCGGCTCGTTCGACGCGCTCGTCGTCCCCGGGGGCACGATCAACGCCGACACCCTCCGCACCGACCAGCAGGCGGTCTCCCTCGTGCAGGCGTTCGCGGAGGCCGGCAAGCCGGTCGCCGCGATCTGCCACGGGCCGTGGACCCTCATCGAGGCCGGCGTCGTGTCGGGGAAGACGATCACGTCGTTCCCGTCGCTGCAGACCGACGTGCGGAACGCCGGGGCCGAGTGGGTCGACCAGGAGGTCCAGGTCGACGGCGGGCTCATCACCTCGCGGAACCCGGACGACCTGCCGGCGTTCGTCGACGCCATCGAGTCCGCACTGACCGCGTAGCCGGCACTGCGCCCACTCGCGATCGAGTCCGCACTGACCGCGTAGGAGGCTGGGCCGAGTCTCGGCTCGGCGGACTCGGCGTGGGCTGCGGCAGCGCGAAAGAGTCCGCGGGCCCGAGTCTCGGCGCGCCGGGCGCGCAGGGCGCGCCGGCGCGTCAGGGGAGCGCGACGGGGCGGGCCGTGCGGAGCACCGCGGGACCGAGGGCGAGGACGCCGTCGGACTCCGGGTCGCACCGCACCCCGCCCCGCCCGCGCATCGCCCGGAACGCCCCCGGGGCCACCTCGTGGTCCATCCAGGCGCACGGGTTCGCCGGCCGGTACCCGCGGAAGCGGACCACCCCCTGCCCGGAGTCGAGCGCGAACGGCTGGCCCCGGAGCGCCTCGACGTCCACCCCGCGGAGGAACACGTTCCGCCGGGTCGCGACCGGGTCAACGGCCGCACCGAGTTCGGCGGCGACGGCGTCCAGCCCCTCGAGACCGATCACGGTCACCGAGGCGTGCACGTGCGCCCGCGACGCGAAGTACCGGTCGCCGACGATCCCGAGTCCCGCGCGCAGCTCGACGCGCTCGCGCAGGTCGTCCGGCTCGCCGTCCACGGCGGGCAGCGCCCCGTCCGCCGGTCGCCCCTCGTAGCGGTGCCGCCGGGACACCAGCAGCAGCGCGATCTCGACGTCGGTCCGGTAGGGCAGGTCGCCGGAGCCGGCCACGTCGTCCACGTCGGTCACGCACCCCACGCTAGCCGCGCCTCCAGGCCGCCGTCCCCGCACCGACGGACGTCCGCTGCCCTGTCTGATTTCCGCCAGTCGATGTCAGTGAGCCGTGTCAGGCTGTGGGCATGTCCACCGCACCAGAGGCACTGCACGCCGAGCGCTACCGGGTCGTCGCCTCCCGCGATGCCCGGTTCGACGGGCAGTTCGTCACCGCCGTGCACTCCACCGGCATCTACTGCCGCCCGTCGTGCCCGGCCCGGACGCCCCGGGAGTCCGGCGTCACCTTCTACCGCACCAGCGCCGCCGCGCACCTCGCCGGCTTCCGCGCCTGCAAGCGCTGCCTGCCCGAGGCCACACCGGGCAGCCCCGAGTGGGACCTCCGCGAGGACGTCGCCGGACGCGCCATGCGCCTCGTCCTCGACGGCGTCGTCGAACGCGACGGCGTGCCCGGCCTCGCCGCCCGCGTCGGGTACTCCGAGCGGCAGCTCAACCGCATCATGACCGCCGAGCTCGGTGCCGGGCCCAAGGCGCTCAGCCGGGCGCACCGCGCGCAGACCGCGCGGACGCTGCTCACCTCGTCCGACCTGCCCGTCGCGGACGTCGCGTTCGCCGCCGGCTTCGCGAGCGTCCGCCAGTTCAACGAGACCGTGCGCGAGGTCTTCGCGGTCACGCCGACCGAGCTCCGCGCACGCCGCACGCTCCGACCGGTCGCGGACGGAGCACTGCACGTGCACCTGCCGGCGCGCGCGCCGTTCGACGCGCAGGGGCTCCTCGACTGGCACGCGCTGCACGCCCTGGCGGGCACGGAGCAGGTGGAGGTCGACGACACCGGGCGGGTCACGTCGTACGGACGGGTGCTCGACCTGCCAGGAGGCGCGGCCTGGTTCAGCGCCTCGGCCGCCGTCCCCGGGGTGGCCGGGCGGGGGACCGGGATCGACCTGCGCGTGCGGGTCACGGACCTCTCCGACCTCCCGACGCTCGTGGCGCGGGTGCGCTCGTACTTCGACCTCGACGCCGATCCGGAAGCCGTCGACGCCGTGCTCGGCGCGGTGCCCGAGCTGGCCGACGCCGTCGCCCGGGTCCCCGGCATCCGGCTGCCCGGCGCCGTGGACCCGCACGAGATCGTCTTCCGGACCCTCATCGGCCAGCAGGTGTCCGTCGCCGCGGCCCGGACGGCGCAGACGCGGTTGGTCGCGGCGCTCGGTGCGCCCGTGCCGCCCGCGATCGCGCCGGACGGCCTGCTGTTCCCGTCCGCCGCCGTCATCGCGGCCCGCGGGCACGAGGTGCTCCGTGGCCCGGCTGCCCGCGTCGACACGATCCTCCGAGTGGCCGCCGCGCTCGCCGACGGGTCGCTCGTGGTCGACGGCGGGCAGTCGCTCGACGAGCTGCGCGCCGGACTCCTCGCGGTGAAGGGCATCGGGCCTTGGACCGCCGACTACGTGGCGCTCCGCGTCCGCCACCACCCGGACGTCTTCCTCCACAGCGACCTCGCGGTGCGCAACGGTGCACAGGAACTCGGTCTGCCCGGTTCGGCGCGCGAGCTCTCCCTATGGTCGGAGCAGGTGGCGCCGTGGCGGAGCTACCTCACGATGCACTGCTGGCGACCGATCATCGACCGCGCGACGGCGACGACCGGTGCGACCCACACGACCGCGGCTCCGGCCGCCCGGAAGGACGAACGATGACCGATGCGACGATCCAGACGCTGGACACCCCCGACGGCCCCTTCACCGTGCTCGAGGACACCGAGGGTCGTGTCCTCGCCTCGGGCTGGACGGACGACGCGGAGCGCATCCTCGCGCGCCTCGCCGACCGGCACCGGCCGGAACGCGTCGTCGACGGCCGGGTGGCCTCGGCGGACGCCGTCGACGCGTTCTACGCGGGCGAGGTCGAGCACGCGATGCAGGTGCCGGTGCGCCAGTTCGGCACCGAGCTCTTCGCCGAGGGCTGGCGGCAGCTCCGACTGATCCCCGCCGGCGGGACGTTGACCTACACCGGGTTCGCCGCCGCGATGGGGCGACCCGACGCCGTCCGGGCCGCGGCGAGCGTGTGTGCGCGGAACGCCCCGGCGCTGTTCGTGCCGTGCCACCGCGTGCTGCGGACCGACGGCACGCTCGGCGGCTTCGCGTGGGGGCTCGACGTGAAGCGGTCCCTGCTCGAGCGGGAGTCGGTGGGCACGACGGCACTCGTCTGAGTCGAGAGCGGCCGGACCGGCGTTCTCCCCCTGGTTGCGGGTGTCGACGCGGGGGCACGGGCCTGCCATGCTCGACACAACCGACCCGCCAAGGACCAGACCCGAAGGACCCCACGCGCGCCAGCGGCGCACCGCGGTCGACCCACCTTCGAGGACCCCATGGACCAGCACGTCGACCGCACGGTCGTCTCCGCGGACGGCACGGTGCTCGCCGTGTCCGACGCCGGGACCGGCCCCGCGCTCGTCGTCGTCGGCGGGGCGTTCGACCACCACGGCACCCCGTTCGTCACCGGCCTGACCGCGGCCCTGCAGGACCGCTACCGGGTCATCACCTACGACCGACGCGGCCGCGGCGCGAGCGGCGACACCGACCCGTGGGCGATCGAGCGCGAGGTCGAGGACCTCGCGGCCGTCGTCGCCGACGTCGAGGGTCCCGTCACGGCGGTCGGCCTCTGCGTGGGCGCGGGCGTGGTGCTGCACGGGATCGCGGGCGGGGTCCGACTCGACGCCGCCGTGCTCTGGGAGCCGCCCTACCGAGCCACCGTCGACCCGCACGCCGACGACGTCGTGTTCGCGGACGTCCTCGACGAGCACGTCATCGGCGGGCGTCGTGCCCAGGCCGTCCGGGCGTTCCTCGCGCACGTCCTCGGCGTCCCCATGGGCCAGATCACGGCGCTCCGGCTGAAGGGTGCGCTGTGGCGGTCCCTCGTCGTCGACGCGCACGTGCTGAGCCGTGACGTCCGGGTCCTCAACGGTCTCGCGATCCCCGAGCGGGTGGCCGCAGCCGTGGGCGTGCCCGTCCTCGTCGCGGCCGGTGGTGACGGCCTCGAGTGGATGCGGCAGGCGGCCCGGGCGGTCGTCGAGGCCGTCCCGGGGTCGGAGTACGCCGAGGTGCCGGGCCAGGGACACGTGCCCGCGCCCGAGGCCCTCGGCCAGCTGCTCGACCGCTTCACCGCGCGGACGGCCGCACGGCGCTGACCACCGGGGCTGCAAGGATGGTCGTCGTGAACGCACCTCGCCTCGGACTCCTGCTCGACGTCGACGGGCCCATCGCCAGCCCCGTCTCGCGCACCATCGCGATCCCGAGCATCGTCGAGGACCTCGTCGCGCTCGCGGCCGAGGGCATCCCCGTCGTGTTCAACACGGGGCGGAGCGACGCCTTCATCCGGCAGGAGGTCGTCGGACCCCTGCTCGCCGGCGGTCTCGCCGCGGGCGGCCGCGTGCACGCCGTGTGCGAGAAGGGCGCCGTCTGGTGCTCGATCGGCCCGCAGTACGAGGGCGGCATGGGCGAGCTGACCGTCGCCGAGGACCTGGCGCTGCCGCGGGACTACGCCGACGAGATGCGCGAGCTCGTCCGCGACGAGTACGCCGACCTGGTCTTCTTCGACGAGACGAAGCGCGCGATGGTCTCGATCGAGCAGCGCGTCGAGGTGCCGAACGCCACGTACCTCGCCCGCCAGCCGGAGTTCGACGCGAAGGCCATGGCCGCACTCCAGCGCCGCGGACTCGGGGTCCGCCGGCTCGACGACGTCCGCCCCGACGCCGACGGTGCCGTGCAGTGGCGGATCGACCCGACGATCATCTCGACCGACGTCGAGTCCGACCGCAGCGGCAAGGACATGGGCGCCGAGCGGTCGCTCGAGCTCCTCGCGCAGGACGGCGGGCTGCCCCTGGCGTGGCGGACGATGGGCGACTCCCGGAGCGACTACGCGATGGCGGACTGGCTGCACGCGAACGGCCACGAGGTGGCGCACGTCGACGTCCGCCCGTCCGACGGGGTCCCGGCGACGCCCTACCCGGTGCTCACGGCACCCGACGGCGTGATCCACGACGACGCCGGAGCGCGGTTCCTGTCGGACTGGCGCCGGTCGGTCTGAGCCGAGCCGCGCCTCCCGGGCCCCGGACCACGTGCCGTCGCAGGCCGCGCTGCCGGGCCACACCCGTCCGCGGTGTTTGCGTGTCGGGGTGGTACACCAGTAATGTCGCGGGGTCCGCCGCCAGCCGATGACGGGATCCACCCCATGGCACAGAAGCTCCGCATCAAGTCGATCGAGGCCTCACTGGCCGACTCCGAGGAGCAGGGCCGGTCCCTGAAACGCTCCCTGAAGACGTTCGACATCGCCGCGATGGGGATCGCGGTCGCCGTCGGCGCCGGCATCTTCTCGGTCGGTGCGAACGCCGCCGCGAACTTCGCCGGACCAGGCGTCATCATCTCGTTCCTGCTCGCCGCCGTCACCTGCGGCCTCGCGATCATGTGCTACGCCGAGTTCGCCTCGACGATCCCCGTCGCCGGCTCCGCGTACACGTTCACCTACGCCACGATGGGCGAGCTGCTCGCCTGGATCGTCGGGTGGGACCTCATCCTCGAGACCCTCACCGCCAGCGCCGTCATCGCGAAGTACTGGGGCATCTACCTCAGCACCGCGTTCGAGGTGTTCGGCGTCGACCTGCCGAGCACGATCCAGCTCGGGCCGATCCCGTTCACCTGGGGCCCGGTCCTGATCGTCGGGATCTTCACGGTGCTGCTCGCGTTCGGCACCCGGCTGTCGTCGCGGGTCTCGGCCGTCATCACGGTCATCAAGGTCGCCATCGTCGTGTTCGTCATCGTCGCCGGTGCGTTCTTCGTCAAGGCCGCGAACTTCACCCCCTTCATCCCGCCGGCGTCGCCCGCCCGCGGCTCGGAGGGGAGCGTCTGGACCCAGTCGCTCGTGTCCTGGTTCACCGGCTCGGAGCCCGCCCAGTACGGCGTCTTCGGCCTGCTCGCCGCGGCCTCCCTCGTGTTCTTCGCGTTCATCGGCTTCGACGTCGTCGCGACCAGCGCCGAGGAGACCGAGAACCCGCAGAAGACCCTGCCGCGCGGCATCTTCATCGGCCTCGGCATCGTGACGCTGCTCTACGTCGGCGTCAGCGTCGTCATCACGGGCATGGTGTCGTACCAGCGCCTGGCCGAGGAGAAGACGCCGTCGCTGGCATCGGCCTTCGACATCGTCGGGCTGCCGTGGGCCGCCGGCATCATCGCGATCGGCTCCCTGATCGGTCTGACCACGGTCGTCATGGTGCTGCTGCTCGGCCTGTCCCGCATCGTCTTCGCGATGAGCCGTGACGGCTTGCTGCCGCGCTGGTTCTCGAAGACGAACGAGAAGACGCAGACGCCGGTGCGCGTGCAGGTCGTCGCGGGTGTCGTCGTCGCGCTGCTCGCCGGCTTCACCGCGGTCGACAAGCTCGAGGGCATGATCAACATCGGCACCCTGTCCGCGTTCGTGCTCGTGTCGATCGGGATCATCGTGCTCCGTCGTTCGCGTCCCGACGCGCCGCGTGCCTTCCGGGTGCCGTGGTCGCCGGTGCTGCCGATCGTCTCGGCGGTGCTGTGCTTCTGGTTGATGTTGAACCTCGAGGTCGAGACGTGGCTCCGGTTCGTCATCTGGCTCGTGGTCGGGTTCGCGATCTACTTCGGGTACAGCCGTCGCAACAGCCGGGTGGGCAAGGGGCTGCAGTAGCGCGGGCGCGCTGGCGCTGGCGCGGGCGCTGGCGGGCGGGTCGAACCACGTTTCCGACACCGAACCACGCGCGGGGGCTGGTTCGGTGTCGGAAACGTGGTTCCACGCGGGCGGGGGCGCGGCCAGTCGCCGCGCGCCGCGTCAGGCGCCCAGTGCGAGCGCCGCGCCGAACCCGAGCATGACGAGCGCGACGAGCCCGTCGAACACGCGCCACGTCAGCGGCTTCGCGAAGAACGGTCGCAGCAGCCGTCCGCCGAACCCGAGCGCGCCGAACCACAGGCAACTCGCGAGGACCGCCCCCACCGTCCACCACCACCGCTCCGCCGGCCCCTGCTGGTTCGCGACGGACCCGAGGAACACGAGCGTGTCCAGGTAGACGTGCGGGTTGGCCCACGTGAACAGCAGCATCGTCACGACGGCCGTCCGCATGGTGACGGCGCGGTCGGTTCGTCGGGGTCCTGGAGGCGCGGTGCGCGTCCGCCCCGCACCCACCGTCGCCGAGGTGGCCGGTCCCACCGCCGCGGTCGCCACCGGCACGCCGTCGTCCGTCGCCGCCGACTCCACCCGCATCGCCGCGCCGGACGGCCACAGCGCCCGACGAGCCGCGAGCACCCCGTAGGTCACCAGGAACGCCGCACCGACGAAGCGGATCACCACGAGCGCCACCGGGAACCGCTCCACCACGACCCCGACGCCGAGCACCCCCGCGAGGATCAGCACGGCGTCCGAGAGTGCGCAGACCACCACCGCCGCTGCGACGACCCGTACCGACGAGGTCACCGCGAGCCGGAGCAGGTACGTGTTCTGCACACCGATCGCCACGATGAGCGCGAGCCCGGTACCGAGGCCGGCGAGCAGGGGGAGGAGTGTGGTCACGGTCCGACCGTACGGCCGCGGCCACGTGCAGAACAGCTCACGTTCCTGATGCTGCGTAAGCTCAGCTGCATGCCACGACTGCAGCGCGAACACCTCGAGACCCTGCTCGCAGCGGTCGACCACGGGACGCTCGACGCCGCGGCCCGAGCGCTGTCGATCACCCCGTCGGCGGTGTCGCAGCGGATCAAGTCGATGGAGCAGCAGGTGGGCCGGGTGCTCCTGCAGCGGACGACGCCGGTCCGCCCGACCCCCGACGGCGAGGTCGTCCTCCGCCACGCACGGCAGGCCCGGTTGCTCGACGAGGAGACCACCCGGGCGCTCGGCGGCGGCGACTCGGTCGTCCCGTCGATCCCGCTCGCGGTGAACGCCGACTCGCTGGGCACCTGGTTCCTCGACGCGCTCGCCCTCGTGCGCGCCGACACCGAGGTCGTGTTCGACCTCCACCGCGAGGACCAGGACCGCACCGCCGAACTCCTCCGCGCGGGCACCGTGATGGCGGCGGTCACGGCCGAGGCCGAGCCGGTGCAGGGGTGCTCCTCGGTGCCGCTGGGGATCGACCGGTACCGGGCCGTCGCCTCCCCGTCGTTCGTCGCCCGGTACCTGCCGGGTGTCGACAGCGAGCAGCGGATGACACGGCTCCTCGACCGGGTGCCCCTCGTGGACTACGACCGCGACGACGACCTGCAGCAGGGGTACCTGCGGCGGGTGCTCGGCCACGCGCCGTCCGGGCCGCGGCACTTCGTCCCGACCTCGGCGGACTTCGCCCGTGCGGTGTCGCTCGGCTTCGGCTGGGGGATGCTGCCGGAGGCCCAGTGCCTCGATGCCCTCGACCGGGGCGACCTCGTCGAGCTCACTCCCGGGCGTCGGGCGGACGTGTCGCTCTGGTGGCAGCGCTGGAACCTGGCCTCACCGCTGCTCGAGCGCGTGACCGAGGCCGTCCGGGCGACCGCGGCCGAGCGGCTCCACCCCGCCGGTCAGGCCGTCGCGCGGTAGCGGAGCCCGTCCACGAGCAGCCCGACGAGCAGCTGGCTCTGCTCGATCGTCGGAGCCCCGTGGCACAGGTCGGCCACCGCGTGCAGGAGCTGCTGCGCGTCGACGTCGGGGCGGATCGTCCCGGCGGCCGCCGCGGCCTCGAGGAGCCCACCGAGGGCGCCACCGAGCCGCGCGAGGAAGTAGTCCGGCAGCGCCTCGAACGCCGGGTCGCCCGAGTGCAGGGCGGCGGCGAGCCCGCGCTTCGTCGCGACGAACTCGGTGAACCGCTGCAGCCACAGGGCGAGCGCCTCGTCGGGGGCGTGCGCGGCGGCGAGCTCGTCCGCGGCGGCCGCCGTCGACTCGACCGCCCGCTGGAACACCGCGACGACGAGGTCCGAGCGCTGCGGGAACCGCCGGTACAGGGTGCCGACGCCGACCCCGGCCCGGTCCGCGATCAGCTTCGCGGGGGCGTCCACCCCGTCGGTCGCGAAGACGGCCTTGGCGGCGTCGGTCAGGGCGTCGGCATTGCGTCGGGCGTCGGCGCGCACGGAGTCCTCCTCTTGCGTAAACGGAAAGCCGTTCCGTATAGTTCCGGAAGAGCGTTCCACTTCGGGCCACGATACGGCACCGACACCCGGAACGCCATCGACAGGAGGAACCGCACATGCAGTACCGCACCCTCGGCCGCACCGGCATCCAGGTCAGCCCCTTCGCCCTCGGCGCCATGATGCTCGGCACCGACGGCAGCATCGGCAACGGCGACGAGCAGGACTCGATCCGCATCGTCCACCGCGCACTCGACGCGGGCATCAACTTCATCGACACCGCCGACCGCTACTCGCAGGGCGGCTCGGAGGAACTGCTCGGCAAGGCGCTCGCCGGCCGCCGGGACGACGTCGTCATCGCCACCAAGTTCAACGGCCCGATGGGCGACGACCCGAACCGGCGCGGCAACTCCCGGCGGTGGATCACGCAGGCCGTCGAGGGGTCGCTGCGGCGCCTCCGGACCGACCACATCGACCTGTACCAGGCGCACCGACCCGACGACACGGTCGACCTCGAGGAGACCCTGTCCGCCCTGACCGACCTGATCCGCAGTGGCAAGGTCCGGGCGATCGGCAGCTCGGACTTCCCCGCGTCGATGCAGGTCGAGGCGCAGTGGACGTCGGAGCGCAGCGGGCTCGAGCGCTTCCGGACGGAGCAGCCCACGTACTCGATCCTCAACCGCGGCATCGAGCGCGAGGTCCTCCCGGTCGTCCAGCGGTACGGCATGGGGTCCCTCGTGTGGAGTCCCCTCGCCGGCGGCATGCTGACCGGCCGCTTCCGGAAGGGGCAGGACACCGACCTCGCCCGCGCGACCATGTTCCGGCACAACCGCGACGAGCGACGGATCGACGCCGTGGAACAGGTGGTCGCACTGTCCGAGGAGACCGGCATCCGGATGACCCACCTCGCGATGGCCTTCGCGATCGCGCACCCCGGCGTCACGAGTGCCCTGATCGGCCCGCGCTCGGTGGAGCAGCTCGACGACCTGCTCGCCGGCGCCGACGTCGTGCTCTCCGACGAGGTCCTCGACCGCATCGACGCGATCGTCCCGCCGGGCACCGACGTCGGACGGCTCGACCAGCAGTACCAGCCGCCGGCCGTGCTCGACGCCACCCTGCGCCGACGCCCCGCCGCGGGACGCTCCGCGGCCTGACGTCGCGTCGGGGGCGGCCGCTTGCGGGAAACCGCACGATCGCCGCCCCCGGGGCCGTGTTCACACGTTCGTCACGCAACCGGCCCGATCGCGGCCCTACGATCGCAGGACCGACGGCGACGGGCCGTCGACAGCACGACCGCACCACGACACGACACACCGAACACCGCGACCGCACCCACGGTCGTGAGCACCGCCGGCGCAGGATCCCTAGTCCCTCGCCGGCCGGACCTCCCGAGGGTCCGGATCCATGTCGCCGCAGCCGCCGACGCCCGTCTCACGATGCGTCGGCGCCTGCGCTCGACCCCGCGTGAGTCCTCTCCGAACCCGACAGGAGACCACGCCATGTCCGCACCACCCGACGTCCGTCGTACCCAGACGCCACTCCGAGCACCAGCGGCGACCGACGAGCTGCAGTCCTTCGACTTCCAGCTCCCGGCACCGCTCACGCCGCGCGACCGCGAGCGCGCCCGACGCCGCCGGCAGACCGAGCCGGTGCCCTACGTCCGACCACGTGCCGAGAGCCGGGCGCACAGCCCCGTGATGGTCCTCATCGTGCTCATCGCCACGCTCGGCGTGATGGCGTACGCGGTGTTCCTCCTCGACCCGGCGAACCGGGGCGACTTCCTGCCGTACGGGCTCGTGATCGTCGCCGAGAGCGTGCTCGTGGGGCAGGCGCTCCTGTCCATGTGGACGATCCTGTCCGGCGGCTCCGATCCCCGGGACTTCGCGTTCCACCACACCCAGGACACCCTGTTCGACCGCGACACCATCGCCCGCAGCGGCGCCGCCGACCAGCCCCACCGCTGGCCGATGCACGTGCGCGGACGCCGGGTGGACGTCGACGTCTTCATCACCGTCTACGGCGAGGAGCTCACCAAGGTGGCCGCGACGGTGCAGGCCGCGGTGGCCATGCGCGGCGAGCACCGCACGTGGGTGCTCGACGACGGGCGGAGCGACGAGGTGCGGGCGCTCGCCGAGGAGCTCGGCGCCCGGTACGTCCGTCGGCTCTCCTCGCACGGCGCGAAGGCGGGCAACATCAACCACGCGCTGACGCTCGCCAAGGGCGATTACTTCGCGGTCTTCGACGCGGACTTCGTGCCGAAGCCGGACTTCCTGTTCGAGACCGTGCCGTTCTTCGCCGACGACGGGATCGCCTTCGTGCAGACCCCGCAGTCGTACGGCAACCTCCACAACCTCGTCTCGCGGGGCGCCGGGTACATGCAGACGGTGTTCTACCGGTTCATCCAGCCCGGCCGGAACCGGTTCAACGCGGCGTTCTGCGTCGGGACGAACGTCATCTTCCGCCGCGAGGCCATCGACGAGATCGGCGGCATGTACACCGACTCGAAGTCCGAGGACGTCTGGACGAGCCTGATGCTCCACGAGCGCGGCTGGAAGACCGTCTTCATCCCGATGACCCTCGCCGTCGGAGACGCCCCGGAGACCATCGAGGGCTTCACGAAGCAGCAGCTCCGGTGGGCCACGGGCGGCTTCGAGATCCTGCTCACGCACTTCCCGTTCCGCCCGAAGCACCGGCTGACGATGGACCAGCGACTGCAGTACCTCGTCACCGCGAGCTTCTACCTGACGGGCATCGTCCCCGGGCTCCTCCTGCTCGTGCCGCCGCTCGAGATCTACTTCGACCTGCGCCCGATGAACCTGACGATCGGGGCCGGCGAGTGGGTGCTGTTCTACCTCGGCTTCTACGGTGCGCAGGTGCTCCTCGCGTTCTACGCCCTCGGGTCGTTCCGGTACGAGACGCTCCTGCTCGCCGCGGTCTCGTTCCCGATCTACGCGAGCGCGCTCTGGAACGTCGTCTGCGGCAAGGAGCAGGCGTGGCACGTCACCGGCGCCTCCCGTGGTCGGACGCCCTCCCCGTTCAACTTCATCGTCCCGCAGGTGCTCGTGTTCGTGTTCCTGGCGTTGACGAGCGTCGTGGCGGTCTGGCGTGACCTCGACAACGGGCAGCTGACGCTCGCGACGGCCTGGAACACCACGAACACCCTCGTGTTCCTCGCGTTCATCATCGCCGCGTTCCGCGAACAGGCGCGGAACCGCGTGACGGACCGGCTGACCGCGATGCTGGACGGGGTGACGGCATGACCTGGACGAACCGACTCCGGCTGTTCGCGGGACTCATCGTGGTGCTCGTCGTCGTGGCGGCGTGCACGCTCGTCTTCAACCAGCGGCAGAGCGCCGTGGCGAGCACCTCGGCGGCGATCGCCGCGCAGGAGTACGCCGTCGGCACCGACTACGGCGGGACCGTCACCGAGGAGTACGTCGAGGAGGGCGACACCGTCCGGAAGGGCGACCAGCTCCTGCAGGTGCAGAGCCTCCAGCTCGCGCAGGACATCCGGAAGGGCGTCGTGGGCGCGAACACGCAGACGAGCGCGTACGACATCGGCGCCGACGGCTTCATCACGTTCAAGGCCGAGGTCTCCGGCACCGTCGCCAAGGTCGACGTGAAGACCGGCGGGTACGTGCAGGCCGGCTCCGAGCTCGGCACGATCCACAAGGAGGACAGCCTCTTCGTCACCTCGAGCTTCATCGTGACGGCCCGGGACTACGGGCGGATCCGGAACGGCGCCGCGGTCGACCTCGTGCTCCCGAACGACACGACGATCCGGGGCACCGTGAAGAGCGTCAGCGTCGAGACCAACGACCAGGGGCAGGCGAAGACCACGGTCGACGTCGAGAGCCCCGAGCTCTCCGCGTCGCCGTCGAGCGGCATCACGAGCCCCGGGACGCCGGTGGACGCCACCCTGCACCTGCGGGACGACGGCCGGCTCGCGGGTGTCACGGACCTCGTCCGTGACTTCGCGCGGCAGATCGGACTGTAGCCCCATGTTCCGGCTGCCTCGGTCTGCCCGTCGCGACCAGGCGCCGGACGCGCGCCGTCGGGTCGGCGTGCGCCGTGCCTCCAGGCTGTCCACCAGCGTCACCGTCGTGACGGCCGTCGCGATGCTCGTGACCGCGTGCACCGGTCCTGGAGGCACGGATCACCCCGGCGAGACCACCTCGCCCACCACGAACGGTGCGGCACAGGCGCGCGCGGTCGCCGGTCTCGGCGACGTCGCGTCGTCGAAGGCGGGCGCGATGCGCCTCGCCGACGGCCTGCTGCCGCCGACGAACCGCTGGTTCTCGGGACTCGTCTTCGGCGCGGCACCGCAGCCGGTGTTCCCCAGCCCGATCTCGTGGCAGGTGACCGACGACGGCTTCGCGGCCGGTCTCCCCACCGTCACGGCCACCGAGAAGACCATCGCCGGCGGCGCGACGCAGCAGGTCGGACTCGACCTCGGTGCGACCTCGACCCTGGTGTCCGCCTACGACTCGGTGTCCGTGACCGTCGAGCACCGTGACGGCTCCACCGTCCTCGGGCACACGGTGGTCGCCGAGGGCTCGCCGCTCGTGACGTACACCGCCGCGCGTGCCGGCACCGTCACCGCGACCACCCCGATCGACGGCACCGGGGACGGTACCGGGACCGTTACCAGCGGCGGCCGGACCTGGCAGCTCGTCGTCCGCGACGGGACGATCGACGGCGACGCGATCGACCTGCGGTCCGGCGGCAGCGTCGTGCTCCTGCCGGTCCCGGACGGCGCGACCGCGGCACAGACGGCCAGACTCGTCGCCGCCGCCCGTCCGCTCACGGGGGTCGCGCTCGACCGCAGCGCCTCGCGGGGGAAACAGCGCACGACGCTGACGTACGACTTCGGCTCCGGCGACCGGGGCGTGCTCGTCCCGCAGCCGGGGCAGGGCACGACCGGCCTGGAGTGCACCGGCCTGCACTACGAGACCGTCCAGGGACCGGCCCCGGTCTGCACCGGCACCGCCCTGCGGTTCGCGGTCGACACGGTCCGACCATCGGACACCCTCGACCTGTCGGGGCTGTCGTCCGCGGAGCGAGCGGCGCTCGTCACCCAGGTCCGCGCCGACGCGTCCACGGTGGATGCCTCGTCGTACGCCGCGGACAGCTACGGCGGTGGGAAGGACCTGTACCGCGTCGCGAACCTGTACCGGCTCGCGACGCAGCTCGACCTCGCGTCGGTGGCGGACGCACTGAAGACCTCGGTCGTCGACGAGCTCGACCAGTGGTTCGACCTCGCCGGGTGCGGGACCCGCACGGCCCGGTGCTTCGCCTACGACCCCACGCTGCACGGGCTCGTCGGGCAGGAGGCCTCGTTCGGCTCCGACGAGTTCAACGACCACCACTTCCACTACGGCTACGTGCTGTCCGCAGCCGCGGTCCTCGCCGCCGACGACCCGGCGCTCGTGAGCCGGTGGCGGACCGTGGCCGACCTCGTCGCGGCGGACATCGCGTCACCGGAGGCCACCGCCTCGTTCCCGGCGCTCCGCGTCTACGACCCGTACGTGCAGCACTCGTGGGCGTCCGGGTTCTCGCCGTTCGCCGACGGAAACAACCAGGAGTCGTCGTCCGAGGCCGTCTCGGCGTGGAACGGCGTCGCGCTGTGGGGAGCGGTGTCCGGCTCGACGTCGGGGTCGTCGTCGCTCCGGTCGGTCGGGACCTGGCTGCTTTCCAACGAGGCGGCTTCGGCCGCGCGGGACGTGCTCGACCCGGACCTGTCCGCGTTCCCGGAGTTCCGGCACCGGGTGGTCTCGCTGACCTGGGGCGGCAAGCGCGACCACGCGACCTGGTTCAGCGCCGCGGCGGCCGCGCCCGCGGGGATCGAGCTCATCCCGATGCCGGCCGTGGCGGCCTCGTACGTCGATGCCGGCGGCGCGGCGCAGATCCGCCGGGTGCTGGCCGAGGCCGTGCCGGACGGCAGGTACGACGTCCAGTTCGGCGACTACCTGCTCATGTACCGGGCGCTGGCGTCACGGGCCGATGCGGCCACGGCGCTGCGGGAGGCGAGGGCGTTGCCGGACGCGGTGGTCGACTCCGCGAACTCGCGGTCGTACATGCTGGCGTGGATCATGTCGCGCGCGTAGCGCCGGCGCGGTGGCCGCGACCCGTCAGGTCTGGCAGCGCGGGCACCAGTACGTGTCGCGCAGGGTCAGCTCCGACTCACCGAGCTCCCCGTACCGGATCGGCGTGCCGCAGCGCAGGCACGGCTTCCCCGCCCGGCCGTACACCCAGAAGCGCCGACCGGGCCGATCGACCCCGGTGGTCACACGGGCACTGCGGTCACGGTTGGCGAGGATGAGCCGGCTCGCCAGGGCGATCATCCGCGCCGGGTCGTGCACCTCGCGCACCGGACGGGTCGGCAGGACTCCGCGCAGGAAGCACAGTTCGTTCCGGTAGACGTTCCCGAGGCCGGCGAGCACCCGCTGGTCGAGCAGTGCGAGGCCGACCGGACGATCAGGGTCCCGCGTCAGGTTCGCCAGCGCGAGGTCGGCGTCCCAGTCGGGACCGAGCAGGTCGGGGCCGAGGTACCCGACGATCTCGGACTCCTGGTCGCGGGGGACGACCTCGAGCACCCCGAGCGCGAAGCCCACCGTCGAGACGTCCACAGCGTCGAGCACCACCCGTGCCTGGTGCGCCGGGCGACGCCAGCGGTCCCCGGGCGCGTAGACGTCCCACCGCCCCTCCATCTTGAGGTGCGAGTGCACGGTCAGGTCGCCGATCCGGTGCAGCAGGTGCTTGCCACGCGGGACGACCTCGTCCACCGTGCGGCCGACGAGGTCGAGCGTGGCGAACGCCGGCACCCGGAAGTCGCTGCGGGTGAGGACCTTCCCCGCCAGTGCGGCGTGGAGCCGACGGGCGGCGCGGAAGACGGTGTCGCCCTCAGGCACCGGGCACCCCCGTCGTGCGCTCAGACACGGAGACGCAGCCCCTGCGGCGTGGCGGTGAACCCGGCTTCGCGCAGCGCCGAACCGAGCGGGGTCTCGAGGACGAAGTCGCCGTCCACCCGCTCGACCGAGAGCTTCCGTAGGCCGCTCCGCACGGTCGCGGCGATCGACGCCGCAGCCACGGCGAGGTCCGCCGGGTCGTCGGTGAAGGTCAGCACCGACTTGCCACCGCGTTCGACGTACACCGCGAGGTGCCCGTCGACCGTCGTGACGAGCGCACCCGCCTTGCGCCCGGGCCGGTGCCCGCGGCCCGTCGTCTTCACGGGAGCGGAGTCGGCGGCCCCACCGGGACGACCAGCCGTACCGTCGGCGCTGCCCGGACCGTCGTCGTCGGGCCCGGCGGCGGCGTCGGACGGCCACGGCAGCGACGCCCCGTACGCGTTCGCCGGGTCGGTCGCCGCGAGGGTCAGGGCATCACGCGACCGGTCCGGATCGGCCCGTTCGTCGTCGTCGATGTCGCGCGCGTACGTGCGGAGCCGGTCGACGGTGGGCCCCGTCGCGAACTGCGCGGCGCCGAGGCCCTCGACGAAGTAGCCCCGGCGGGCCCGGCCGGACTCCTCGAAGCGGGAGAGCACCCGGTACACGCCGGCGAACCCGCCCCGGACGCCCTCGACCTGCACCGCGCCGCGGGTGACGACGCCGTACCGCTCGAGCAGCTGTTCGGCGGTCGCGGCGGCCCGGACGGTCGCGTCGGACTCGGCGAGGGGGAGCAGGGACCACCGGCCGCCGACGGACGGCGGACCGGACTGGGTCGGCATCGTCGGCCGACGACGCCCGCGGTACGCCCGTGCGCGGGGTGCGCTCGAGCTCTTCGCCTTCCCGCCGAGCATCGCCCGCAACGGCGCGAAGGTGTCGTTCGTGATCTGTCCGGCCCACACCAGGTCCCACAGCGCGGTCGACAGGGCGGTGTCGTCGGTGCTGCCCACGGCCTGCCCGAGCTGCCGGAAGAAGTACGCGCCGCCGCCCGCGAGCGCACCGAGCACGTCCCGCTGGAGCTCGGTCGTCTCGTCGCCGGAGGGCTCCGCCAGGGTCGTAGCCGCGGTGTCGGCGAGGTGCAGGCGGATCCATCCGTCGTTGCCCGGCAGTGTGCCGCCGCCGGACCAGAGGACCTCGCCCGTGGCGGTGAGCTCGTCGAGCATGCTCGGCGCGTAGTCGCCGACGCGTGCCGGCAGCACGAGGGTCTCCCACGCGCTCGCGGGCAGTGCCACCCCGGCGAGCTGGTCGACGACCTGGAGCACCCCGTCGACGCCGCGCAGCCCACCGCGGGTACCGGCGGTCCGGACGTGCTGCCACGCGGGCAGGAACCGCGCGAGGGCGTCCGGGGCGACGGGCTCGACCTCGTGCCGGAGCGCCGCGAGCGACTTCGTGCGGATGCGGCGGAGCACCTCGGCGTCGCACCACTCCGCACCCTGGCGATCGGGACGGAACTCGCCCTCGACCACGCGACGGTCGGCGACGAGGCGGCGCAGGGTGTCCTGCACGACGGCGATCCCGAGCCCCAGCCGTCCGGCGGCGTCCTGCGCGGAGAACGGCCCGTGCGACCGGGCGTACCGGCCGACCAGGTCGCCGAGCGGATCGGCCACCGGTTCGACGAACGCCGTCGGCACGCCGATCGGCAGGGGCACCCCGAGGGCGTCGCGCAGGCGGGAGGCGTCCTCGATCACGGCCCAGCGGGTCGCGCCGGCGTGCGAGAACGCGAGCACGCGGCGGTCTCGCTCGAGCGCGGCGAGCACGGTCTGCACCTCGGTCGTCGCTGCGGCGCGGTCGTCCGCCTCCGCCAGCCAGCTCCGCTCCACGATCTCGTCGAGGTCGAGCGCGCCCACGAGCCGCAGGACGTCGACGATTCCCTCGGCGTCGCGCGCCCGGCGGTCCGGCGAGAGCCGCTGCAGGTCACGCTCGACCGAGGCGATCACCGCCGGGTCGAGCAGCTCTCGGAGCTCGGCACGACCGAGCAGCTCGCCGAGCAGCGTCGAGTCGAGGGACAGTGCGGCCGCCCGACGCTCGGCGAGGGGGGAGTCCCCCTCGTACATGAACGCGGCGACGTACCCGAAGAGCAGCGAGCGCGCGAACGGTGACGGCGTCTCCGTCTCGGTCTCGACCAACCGGATGCGCCGGCCCGCGATGTCGTCGGCGATCCCCAGCAGGGCGGGCACGTCGTACACGTCCTGGAGGACCTCGCGCACGGTCTCGAGCACGATCGGGAAGGTCGGGTACTTCTGGGCGACCTCGAGCAGCTGCGAGGCCCGCTGCCGTTGCTGCCAGAGCGGGGAGCGCTGCCCGGGGTTCCGGCGGGGCAGCAGGAGCGCCCGCGCGGCGCACTCACGGAAGCGCGCGGCGAACAGCGCCGACGCCCCGACCTCGTCCGTCACGAGCGCTTCGAGGTCGTCCCGCTCGAACACGAACAGGTCGGCGCCGGGAGGCTCGGCATCGGTCTCGGGGATGCGCACGACGATCCCGTCGTCGGCGGCCATGGCGTCGCCGTCGATCCCGTGGCGCTCACGGAGTCGTGCCGCGACCGCCAGGGCCCACGGCGCGTGCACCTGCATGCCGTACGGCGAGTGCAGGATGAGCCGCCAGTCGCCGAGCTCGTCACGGAAGCGTTCGATCACGAGGGTCGTGTCGTTCGGCACGTGTCCGGTCGCGGCGCGCTGGTCGCGGAGGAAGGTGAGCAGGTTCGTCACGGCCCGTTCGTCGAGCCCACCGGCGGCCACCCGGGCACGTGCGTCGTCGTCGGAAGCTCCCTCGACCTCGCGCACGAAGGCCCCGGTGGCACGGCCGAGTTCCGCGGGGCGACCGATGCCGTCGCCCTTCCAGAACGGCACGCGGCCCGGCTGCCCGAACGCGGGGCTGACGATCACCCGGTCGTGGGTGATCTCCTCGATGCGCCAGCTCGTCGCACCCAGCGCGAAGACGTCGCCGACGCGGGACTCGTAGACCATCTCCTCGTCGAGCTCGCCGACGCGCGAGGCCTTCTCGCCGACCATGAACACGCCGAACATGCCGCGGTCGGGGATCGTCCCGCCGCTGGTGACCGCGAGCCGCTGGGCACCCGGACGCCCGGTCAGGGTGCCGTGCACGCGGTCCCACACCAGGCGCGGGCGGAGCTCGGCGAACTCGTCGCTCGGGTAGCGCCCGGTCACGAGGTCGAGCGTGGCCTCGAACGCGGAGCGGGGCAGACCGCTGAACGGGGCGCTCCGCCGCACGAGCTCGAACCAGTGCTCGACGTCGACCGTGTCGATCGCCCCCGCTGCCACGGTGTGCTGCGCGAGCACGTCGAGTGGGTTCGCCGGCACCGAGATCGACTCGATCTGCCCGGCGACCATCCGCTCGACCGTCACGGCGCTGTTCACCAGGTCGGCGCGGTGCTTCGGGAACAGCACACCGCGCGAGATCTCGCCGACCTGGTGCCCGGCGCGACCGACGCGCTGGAGACCGCTCGCGACCGAGGGTGGCGCCTCGACCTGCACGACGAGGTCGACCTCGCCCATGTCGATGCCGAGCTCGAGCGAACTCGTCGCGACGACGCAGCGCAGTCGACCGGACTTCAGGTCGTCCTCGATGATGGCGCGCTGGTCCTTCGAGACGGAACCGTGGTGGGCGCGGGCGAGCACCGGCACGGCGGCGTCGGAGCCCCCGCCACCGGTCTGCCCGGACGCGCCGATCACTTGCGCCGGGGGCCGCTTCGTGCCCTGCGGGGCGACGGCGTGCGCCGAGGTCCGTGCCGGGGACTGCGGACGCCCGCGCGCGACCGGCAGGCCGTCGTCGGCGGGGGAGGAACCGGCCGGCACCAGCGCCCCGTCGCCGACGGAACCCGCCGCCGCGAGGACGCGTTCTTCGTGGATCTCGTTCAGCCGTGCCGTCAACCGCTCGGCCAGGCGGCGGGAGTTCGCGAACACGATGGTCGACCGGTGTTCCTCGACCAGGTCGACCACGCGTTCCTCGACGTGGGGCCAGATCGACCCGTTCGTCGGTGACTCGGTCGCGTCCGCACCGACGGGCGGTGCACCGAGCTCGGCCATGTCGTCGACCGGCACGACGACCCGCAGGTCGAACGTCTTCTGCGCCGGCGGGGCGATGATCGACACCGGTGCGCGTCCGCCGAGGAACCGCGCCACCTCTTCCGGGGGGCGCACCGTGGCCGACAGCCCGATGCGCTGCACGGGCTTCTCGAGCAGGTCGTCGAGCCGTTCGAGCGAGACCGCCAGGTGGGCGCCGCGCTTGGTGGACGCGACGGCGTGCACCTCGTCCACGATGACGGTGTCGACGTTCACCAGGGTCTCGCGCGCCTGCGAGGTGAGCATGAGGTACAGCGACTCCGGCGTCGTGATGAGGATGTCCGGCGGCTGCCGCAGCAGCTTCTGCCGATCGGACGACGGGGTGTCACCGCTGCGGACCCCGACCGTGACGTCGGGTGGTTCGAGCCCGAGGCGCCGCGCGGTCTGGGTGATGCCGACGAGCGGGCTGCGCAGGTTCCGTTCGACATCGACGCCGAGGGCCTTCAGCGGGGACACGTAGAGCACCCGGGTGCGCTGCTTCGCGGGCGGACGGTCGGTCGAGCTGATGAGTCGGTCGATCGACCACAGGAACGATGCCAGCGTCTTGCCGGACCCCGTCGGGGCGATCACGAGCGCGTGCTGCCCGGTGGAGACGGCGTCCCACGCACCGGCCTGCGCCGGGGTCGGTGCGGCGAAGGCGCCGCGGAACCACTCCGCGGTGGCGGGGGAGAAGCGCTCGAGGACGTCCGTCATGGTCCGTCCCATCCTGCCCGCCACCACCGACAGCGGCCCGTGCGGACGTACCCCTTGACAGAGCGATAGTTACCGATCTATCGTCAACACATCGCGATACGACGAAGACGATTCTGGTCAGACCGTTCGCGAGCCGACTCAGCACGACGGAAGGACGCATCATGCGACCCATGCACAACGACTTCGACACCACCCAGCACCCGCGCGGCCCCCGCTTCGGCGGCGCGCGGCAGCACCACGGCGCCGGCTTCCCCGGCCGCGACCGCGGTGACCACGACCACGGCGGACGCGGCGGCTTCGGCCCCGGTTTCGGACGCGGCTTCGGACCCGGCTTCGGCGGTCCGGGGTTCGGCGGTCCCGGCTTCGGCCGCGAACGCCGTCGCCGCGGCGACGTCCGCCTCGCGATCCTCGGCCTGCTGGCCGAGGGCCCGCAGAACGGCTACGCCGTCATCAAGACCATCGCCGAACGCACCGGCGGCGCCTGGAAGCCGAGCCCCGGTTCGGTCTACCCGACGCTCCAGCAGCTCGTGGACGAGGACCTCGTCGTCGCCACGGGTGACGGCCGGAAGACGCTCTTCGAGCTCACCGACGCCGGCAAGGCCGAGGCAGAGGCGAAGGCGGACGAGATCGCGGCGGCCTTCGACGCGCCGGGCCTCCCGGACTCGTCCCGCGAGTTCATCGAGGCGCTCCGGAAGACCATGGGCGTCCTGCACATGTACCGCACCAGCGCGACGGAGGAGCAGGCGAAGGCGGCGACCGCCAAGATCGACCAGCTCCGCAAGGACCTCCTGCAGATCCTCGCCGACTGACGTCGGAACCCGTGACGGGAGGCGCGGTGCCAGCTGGCACCGCGCCTCCCGTCCTCGTCTCCTCGCGTGGAGGGTCGTCAGCCCCCGACGAACGCGGCCACGTCCGCCAGCTCCGCTGCGGACACCGCGTGGGGCAGACCCTCGTACGTGCGATCCGTCACGGTGGTGTTCGTCGCCGCCCACGCCTGCGTCCGGGCGGTGGCCTCGCCGGGGATCACCGGGTCGAGGTCGCCGTGCCCGAGGAACACCCGGGGCCGGACGGCGGCGACTGCTTCGTCACGCGAGTCCGTCACGCCCGGCACGACGAACCCGGAAAGCGACACCGCGAACGCGAACGCAGCGGGCCGTGCCCGGAGCAGTTGCAGCGCCATCGACCCGCCCTGCGAGAACCCGAGCAGTCCGATCCGCGGGTGCTCGGCCGCGACCGAGTCGATCCACTCGAGGACGCCGGCGACGGACTCGTCGACGGGCCCGAGTGCCGGGGAGCCCGGCGTCCCGAGCGGGTACCAGCTGTACCCCTGCCCGAACGGCATCGGCGCACGCAACGACGCCATGGTCCACGACGACGGCAGCGCCGGGGCGAGTCCGAGCAGGTCGCGCTCGTTCGACCCCACCCCGTGCATCGTCACGAGCAGCGGCGTCCCCGCACGCTCGGAGGGGCTCCGGGTCCACTGCACGGCATCGCGATCGATCATGGGGACGACAGTAGTTGACGCATCAACCATCCCCAACCCCCGCGCCTTCCGCCGAACTCGCCGCGGTGACTGGTAGACACGGTGCATGGCCTCGCTGCGCACCCCCGACCCCGACTCCGGCTGGCTGTCCGACGAGGAGCTCGCGAACGTCCGCCGTCGACTGCCGATCTGCTACGTCGAGGCGGTGCCCGTCCGCACCGACGGCCTCGGCGTCGTCACCGAGGTGGGCGTGCTGCTGCGCGTCGCCCCGAGCGGTTCCATCGCCCGCACGCTCGTCTCCGGGCGCGTGATGTTCGGCGAGTCGATCCGGACCGCACTGTTCCGGCACCTCGAGAAGGACCTCGGGCCGATGGCGTTCCCGCAGCTGCCGTCGAGCCCCACCCCGTTCACCGTGGCCGAGTACTTCCCGCTGCCCGGCGCGTCCGTCTACACGGACGAACGGCAGCACGCGATCTCCCTCGCGTACGTCGTCCCCGTGACCGGCACGTGCGAGCCCCGGCAGGACGCCCTCGAGCTGACCTGGATGAGCCCGATGGAGGCGGCCTCCGACGCCGTCGCCGACGAGATGGAGGGCGGTCGCGGGGCGCTCCTCCGCGCCGGACTCGCATCGGTCGGCGCCCTCATGTAGCGGCCCACGCCACCCGCACACGACGAAGCCCCCGGATCCGAATCGGACCCGGGGGCTTCGCAGCGCGGTACTGAACCGGCTTACTTGTTGTCGTTCTTGAGGCTGTCGGCCACGCCTGAAGCGGCGTCCTTGACGTTCGTACCTGCCTGCTTGGTGTCGGCCTTGACCTGATCGGTCTTGCCTTCAGCCTTGAGGCGGTCGTTGTCCGTCACGTTCCCGACGGCTTCCTTGGCCTTGCCAGCTGCCTTCGCAGCAGCGTTCTTGACGTCTTCGATCCCAGCCATAGGCTCTCCTTCCGACAGCGGACAGTTCCCCGTCAGCCGCTCACGCGGCATCCGGTGAACGAGAACCTACGCCCGTGGAGTGCGTCCGTGCTCAGGCGGCGTGGAGGTTGAGATCGAGAGGTCAGCGCGCGGAACCGGCGGGACGGGAGGCGCGGCGCGAGCCACCACGACGGTTGCCGCCCGACTCGGTGCCGGACCCACGACCGGCGGCGTAGCCGCCCTCCGAGGACCAGACCGGAGCGGACCCGCCACGGACGGTGTCGCTCGACGCACGACGGCTGCCACCACTGCGGCGACCGCCGGACGCGGCACCCGAGCGCTGCCCACCGGCGGAGCCGGTCGAGGCGCCGGCGCCGGCCTCGGCGGGACGACCGCCGCGACGCCCTGCA
This sequence comes from Curtobacterium sp. SORGH_AS_0776, assembly GCF_031453355.1. Taxonomy (NCBI): domain Bacteria; kingdom Bacillati; phylum Actinomycetota; class Actinomycetes; order Micrococcales; family Microbacteriaceae; genus Curtobacterium; species Curtobacterium sp. SORGH_AS_0776. Next base: position 548,425 of record NZ_JAVIYU010000001.1, on the reverse strand, counting down.
CCGGACGACCCGGAAGCCGAGCCGGTGCGCGCGGGCTGCGCCGCGCCTCCGGTACGACCGCCGCGACCACGGCGACGGCCGCCGCCCGCGTTGTCGGACTCGGTGGTGCGCTGCTTGGGCTGGCGCTGCTGCTGTGCGGGCTGCTCCGGGGCGACGTGGCGGACCGGAGCGATCTCGCCGACCAGCTCCGTGACGGCGGGGGAGTTCGCCGTGACCTGCTGCGGCGTGACCTTGATCGCGGCCGCACGCATCATCTGCGCGACGTCGCGGCGCTCGGCGGGCATCGTCACGGTGACGACGTCGCCGGACGAACCGGCGCGGGCGGTGCGGCCCGAGCGGTGCAGGTACGCCTTGTGCTCGGTCGGCGGGTCGACGTGGACGACGAGCTCGACGTGGTCGACGTGCACGCCGCGGGCGGCGACGTCGGTGGCGACGAGCACGAGGGCCTCGCCGGAGGAGAACTTCGCGAGGTTCCGCTCACGGGCGCCCTGCGACAGGTTGCCCTGCAGGTCGACGGCCGGGATGCCCTGGCTGCTGAGCTGCTTGGCGAGGCGCTTGGCGTGGTGCTTCGTGCGCATGAAGAGGATGCGACGACCGGTGCCGCTCGCGAGCGTCCGGACGAGGTCCTTCTTCGCGTCGGCGTCGGCGACCTCGAACAGGTGGTGGGTCATCGCCTCGACGGGGCTGTTCGCCTCGTCGACCGAGTGCATGACCGGGTTGTGCAGGAACTTCTTGACGAGCTTGTCCACGCCGTTGTCGAGCGTGGCGGAGAACAGCAGACGCTGTCCCTGCTCGGGCGTGGCCTGCATGATCTTGGTCACACCGGGGAGGAAGCCCATGTCGGCCATGTGGTCGGCCTCGTCGAGGACGGTCACCTCGATGTCACCGAGGTTGACGTGGCCCTGCTGCATGAGGTCGGCGAGACGGCCGGGGCACGCCCACGACGACGTCCACGCCACCGCGCAGGGCGTCGACCTGACGACCCTGCCCGACGCCGCCGAAGACGGTCGTGGTGTTCAGGCCCATGGCCTTGGCGAGCGGGGCGAGGGCGACGTCGATCTGGGTCGCGAGCTCACGGGTGGGGGCGAGCACCAGGGCACGGGGCCGGCCGGCGCGGCGCTTGCGGCCACTCGCGGCGAGGCGGGCGACGAGCGGGATCGCGAACGCGATCGTCTTGCCGGAGCCGGTGCGGCCACGGCCGAGGACGTCCTTGCCCTGCAGGGAGTCGGGGAGCGTGTCCTCCTGGATGGGGAACGCGGTCTCCTTGCCCTGGTCGGCGAGGACGGCGACCATCGGCGCGGGGACGCCGAGATCGGAGAAACGGATGTCTTCGTTGGTCATGGTGACCTTTCCAACCGGAGTGCTCCGGCTGTGGTCGCGCTTGCGAGGCAGCGCGCGGGCGGGATGCGCGCCAACGGGTGTGGCTGGCGCAGTCGCCGCAGCAGAGAAGCCTGGCACCTTCGGGAGGTGCTCGATCATCGGTCCGTGGACCGGGAGTTCGGGGGCGTCCGTACGACGCACGAGGCGATCGGCGCCTCGAGTACGTCCAGCATAGCGTGCGCGGGTCGGATCCCCCAGGCCGAGGTGTCCGCCGGCTCGTGCGAGGATGCACCGGTGCGCACCAGAACCGTCCTGCTGACCGTCGCGACGGCCCTCGTCGCCGTCCTGGGGACGGCGTCCTGCGCCGCCGCGGTGCCCGCCGCGTCGTACCGGAACCTGCCCACCTCGGGCGTCCCCGACTACCAGCTGGGCGGCTCGTACGCGCCTCCGGCAGGTGTCACGATCGTCGAGCGCGACAGCACCGCACGCCCGGCGGCGGGGAAGTACTCGATCTGCTACGTCAACGGCTTCCAGACCCAGCCGGAGGACGCCGCGATGTGGAAGCGGGACCACCCGACGGCGATCCTCCGCGACCGATCGGGCCAGCCGGTGTCCGACCCGGGCTGGCCGGACGAGATGTTGCTCGACACGACGACCGCTGCGAAGCGCGCGACGATCGTGCGGGTCCTGACGAAGTCCGTCGCCCGGTGCGCCGATCGCGGGTTCGACGCCGTCGAGTTCGACAACCTCGACTCGTGGACGCGCTCGAAGGGGAAGCTGACGCGGTCCGGGAACCTCGCACTCGCCGCCGCGCTCGTCCGTCTCGGGCACGGCGAGGGGCTCGCGGTCGGGCAGAAGAACACGCCGCAGCTCGGGGCGTCCGGGCGGAAGCAGACCGGCTTCGACTTCGTGGTCGCCGAGGAGTGCTTCGTCTACCAGGAGTGCGGCGAGTACACGAAGGCGTACGGCAAGCGGGTCATCGACGTCGAGTACTCGGACAACAGCGAGCAGCCGTGGTCGTCGGTGTGCGCCTCGGCGAAGCGGCCGGCGATGACGATCCTGCGCGACCGGGACCTCGTGACGCCGTCGAGCGACGACTACGTGTTCGAGCGCTGCTGACGCAGCGCCCGCGCCGGCGTCAGGCGGGCCAGGCGTCCCGCAGGGCGGCAGCTGCTTGGTCGGCGGACAGCCCCGCGGCCCGTGCGGCGGCAGCGAGGGCACGGGCGGCATCGGTCACCGACGACGGCACCTCGGCCGGTCGGATCACCCGCGTACCGGCGCCGCGTGCGGTCTGCACGAGCCCGGCCTCTTCGAGCAACTGGTACGCCCGCGCCACGGTCCCGGCGGCGAGCCCGAGCTCGTCCGCGAGTCCACGGACGCTCGGCAGTCGTTCACCGTCCACGAGGTACCCGGCGCTGATCTGCGCGGCGATCTGGGACCGGACCTGCTCGAACGGCGGGATGCGCCCTCCGGCGTCGATCGCGACGAGACCCGACATGTGCTCCACCCTAGAAGTCGTACTGCTCGCCGACGGGGATCGGGACCGCGACGGTGTTGCCCGGAGGCGCGAGCGGGCACGCCCACGCCGGGTCGTACGCGCACGACGGGTTGTAGGCGAAGTTGAAGTCGAGGACGAGCTCGCCGTCGTCGCCCCCGAGGTCCGCGCCCTTGATCGTGTCGACGAGGTAGCGTCCGCCGCCGTAGGTCCCGCGGGCCTTGCCGGCGCTCGAGTCCTTGACCGGGATGAACACGCCGCCCGCGTAGCCGCCGTGCGACCACACGTCGAGCGAACCGATGCCGGCCAGGGTCACGACGCCGAGCCGGTCGAAGTGCACGATGCCGTCGGTGCCCGTCTCGACGTCCATCGCGAGGGGCTCCGCCGGCTCGATCCGGGCACGGAAGCGCCACGACGGGTCGTAGTCCGGGACGGGCAGGGACTCGAAGTCGCGGGCGTCCTCGTCGAGGAGCGGGCTGGCCGGGTGCTCGCCGAACATCGCGTCACGGGTCTCGCGCCACAGTGCGTGGGCGGTCTCCGGGTCGGTCGTCGCCCGAACCCGTCGGTACAGGTCGAAGGTCATCCGCCGCCAGTCCACGGTGGCGAGCGTGCTGTGCACGCGGTCGTCGGTTGCCGGCTCATGCGTCTGGCTCACGGTACGAGCGTACGCCCTGCCTGGAGGAACGGCGCGGGTCCGGCGGTCAGGCCGCGGCTCGTCGGGCGCGCCGCCAACCGGGCGCGAGGGCGCGCATCCGCAGCGCGCGCCACTGCCAGATCACCCACATCCCCGGCCAGAGCAGGGCTCCGAGCACCGCGGGCCGCATCCGGTACGAGAGCCGGTCGACGAGGAGCGTCCGACCGTCCCCGAGGTCGACGGTCGCCATCCGGTGCTGCATCGACATCCGTCCGAACAGCCCGCTCGTGCCACCGCCGTTGTCGCGTTGCACGGGCACACCGCGCACCTCGTACAGGTCGAGGTCGACGTGCGTGTCGCCGCTCGGGACCACGCCGAAGGCGCTCGCGGTGATCGGGTGCGGCTCGCCCGGCACCCAGCGCACCGGGAACCCCTGCGGATCGCGCGACCGGTAGACCAGGAACGGCTTCGTCACGGCGACCATCACCGCCGGGGACAGCAGGGCGTCACGCACGGCCTCGACCGGTGCGTCGAGGGTGATCCGGATGCCCACGTGCATGCCGCGAACGCTACTCGTGCGCGGTGGACGACCGGCGGGCCCGGCGGCAGGCGTGCCGGACGGAACCGGGTCAGGCGTGTCGAGCGGATCGGCGTCGAGCACCCTCGGCGCGGTCGTGCCGACGGAGCCGTTCGGCGAGGGACAACCGCACGGTCGGCCACTCCGACGCGATCACGGAGAACACCACGGTGTCCCGCAGCGTGCCGTCACGGCCGATCGAGTGGTTCCGGAGCACGCCGTCCTGCTTCGCACCGAGTGCCGCGATGGCCGTGCGGGACTGGAGGTTGTGCCAGTGGGTCCGGAACTCGACCGCGATGCACTGCCAGACGTCGAACGCGTGCGAGAGCATGAGCAGCTTCGCCTCGGTGTTGATGCCCGTGCGCTGCGTCGACCGCGACAGGAACGTCGCACCGATCTCGACCCGGCGGTTGCCCGTGTCGGGGTTGAGGAACGTCGTCGACCCCACGACCCGGCCGGTCGGGCGGTCGCGCACCGCGAACGGCACCATCCGTCCCGCTGCCTGCTCGGCGAGCCGCCGGTCGATCTCGTCGTCGACCTGCGCCGGAGCGGGGATCGAGGTGTACCAGGTGCGCCACAGATCGCCGTCCGCGACCGCCGCCCGCAGGTCGTCCGCGTGCTCGGAGCCGAGGGGCTCGAGCGTCACGCGGTCGCCGGTCAGGGTGGGTGCGGGGGCGATCTCCATGGCAACAGATCCTACGGTCGCCGACCCTGACGAACCCCGGACGGCGGAGCACCTGTGGAAAGGATCAGGGACCCGCCGACGGCTATCGTGTCGCAGGTGGCAGCACGCACGCAGGAGAAGTACCAGGTCCGCTTCGCATGGGGGACCGGCGGCGCCGCGCGGATCGCCCCGGGGACGCACCTGGTCGTCTGGGTCGACGTCCTCCCGGCGTCCGCGGCGCACGACGGACCCGCCCACCGACGGGCGCTCCGCGCGGTCGCCGCGCAGGTGCCGGACGGTCCGGAGGTCGTGCTCGGCCACCTCGGCAACGCGACGGCGGTCGCGGAACGCGTGACGCGCCTCCAGGCCGAACGCGGTGACCGCTGCGTCGTCGCGATCGTCGCCGCCGGACGCCACCACGCACCCGGTGACGACGCCGCGGAAGCGGCGGGCGAGGCCGCGGACGTGCCCGACGCACCGGACTTCGCGGTCGAGGACCTGCTCGCGGCCGGCGCCGTCGTCGACGCGCTCGCCGAGGTCGGGATCGACCACACCTCGCCCGAGGCGGCGGCCGCCTGTGCCGCGTACACGGGACTGCGGCGGGCGGTGAAGCACCTGGTCAGCGCTTCCGAGGCGGCCGCGGCGCTCGCACCGGCCGACGTTCACGCGGCGCTCGCGGTGGACGGCCAGCTGGAGACCCTGCGGGAATCGAGTTCGCGCGCGTAGCGTTCGACCTCCACATCCGGTACCTCCGCCGGACCGCAGAGCGAAGGAGCGTGCCGTGAAGGCAGTCGTCGGAGACACCGTGATCGCCGAGGCCCCGCAGGAGGACCTCATCCAGATCGAGGGCAACTGGTACTTCCCGCCGTCGAGCGTGAAGAGCGAGCTGTTCACCGAGAGCCCCACCCAGTACCACTGCCCGTGGAAGGGCGACACGCAGTACTACACGGTGAACGTCGACGGGCAGGCGCTGCAGGACAACGCCTGGTCGTACCCGACGCCCATCCCGTCGTCGTTCGACCGTGTCGGCGAGGACTACTCGGGCTACGTGGCGTTCTGGAAGGGCGTCCGCGTCGTCGACTAGTCGGCGCCGACTCGCCGGCGCCGACCCGCTCAGCCGGCCAGCGTCAGCACGATGAGCGCCACGTTGAGCGCGACGATCACCAACGCGATGACCCCCGCGACGACGCGGGTGGTCATCGCGTTGACGTCTGCACCCATCACGCTGCGGCGGGACGTGTAGACGACCAGCGGCACGATCGCGAAGGCGATCCCGAAGCTCAGCACGACCTGGCTCACCACGAGCAGCATCGTCGCGTCGGCGTTCACCGCGAGCAGGACGATGGCCGGCACGAGCGTGACCAGCCGTCGGGCCAGCAGTGGGATCCGCACGTGCAGCAGTCCCTTCATGATCTCGGCGCCGGCCATGCAGCCCACCGAGGTCGAGGCGAGTCCCGACGCCAGCAGCCCCACCGCGAACAGGACGCCCACGACGGGGCCGACGTGCTCGGCGATCGCCCGCTGCGCTCCGGGGATCGAGTCCGTGTCGGCGACCCCGGGCAGCGTCGCCGCCGCGAGGACGAGCATGCAGATGTTCACCCCGCCGGCCACCAGGAGCGCCAGCCCCACGTCCCAGCGCGTCGCGACGAGCACCCGACGACGCTCCGGGCCCGCCGGGACGTCGCCGTGCCGGTCGCGCGCCAGGGCGGAGTGCAGGTAGACCGCGTGCGGCATCACCGTCGCGCCGAGCATCGAGGCGGCGAGCATCACCGATTCGGACCCCTCGAACCGCGGGACGAGTCCGGAGACGAGCTCGCCCGGTGACACCTGCGCGAACAGCAGCCCGGCGCAGAACCCCACCGTGAGGATCGCGAGCATCGCCGTCACGACCGCCTCGAACGTCCGGGTGCCGCGGTGGCTCTGCAGGGTGAGGATCGCCATCGAGACCACGCCGGTGATCACCCCGCCGGCGACGAGCGGCAGCCCGAACAGCAGGTGCAGCGCGAGTGCGCCGCCGATGACCTCGGCGATGTCGGTCGCGGCGGCCACGACCTCGGCCTGCGCCCAGAACAGCAGCCGGGGCGTGCGCTTCATCCGCAGGCCGAGGTGCTCCGGCAGGGACTTGCCGGTGACGACGCCGAGCTTGGCGGAGAGGTACTGCACGACGACCGCGCTGGCGTTCGCGGCGACGAGGACCCAGAGCAGCAGGTAGCCGTACTTCGCGCCCGCGGTGAGGTTCGCGGCGACGTTGCCGGGGTCGACGTAGGCGATGGCGGCCACGAACGCGGGGCCGAGCAGGGTCAGGCCGGCCGCGCGCTTCCGAGGCGTGGTCGTCTCGGCAGGACGGGCAGCGGTGTCGGTCATGAAGACAGCATGCCAGAGGATTCGGCACGCCGAATCCTTGTTTTCGTGTCGCATGCGAATCGGCCCGGCCCGGAGCGGCGAGCAGGCCAGGAGGCGCGGGTCGGCTCAGACCGCCGCGCGTCGGGCCCGGTGCGCCCGCACCTTCGCCCGGTTGCCGCACCGCTGCATCGAGCACCACCGGCGTGTGCCCCCGCGCGACGAGTCGTAGAAGACGAGGCCGCAGTCGTCCGCCGAGCACCGGCTCAACCGCGTCGGCTGCCCGTCCGCGGCGACGTCGTCGAAGCCGACCTCGGTGAACAGGGCCACGGCGTCCCGTGCGACGCTCGACAGCGCCTGGGCGAGCCGCACCCGGTTCGCACCCGCACGACGACGACCACCGGGCAGGCTCGGCGGCACGTCCGGCAGCGCGGCGAACAGGTTGACCGTGTCGATGTCGTCCGGTGCCGGGCGCGTGCGACCCGTCCCGGCGCGGAGGCCGGCAGCCACCGCGGTCCGTTCAGCCGCGGTCGAGGCCGGACCCGGAGCCGCGGCGACGGCCAGCCGGGCGATCGCTGCGCGGAGGGCACGGGCGTCCTGCAGCTCGCGGGCGGTCGCGCCGACGTCGATCGGCTCGGTGTGGTCGCTCAGCCACTCGTCGAGGTCGGCCGGTGTCGCGAGCAGTTCGCCGAGCTGCGCCCGCGGACGTCGACCGTCCGGGTCGTCGGCGAACCCGCCGGTGTGCGCGAAGTCGAGGGCGATCCGTCCGGCGTCGAAGAACCACGTGGAACCGGTGTCCGTGCGGATGTGCTGCCCCGTGTGCATCCGCCCAGGCTAACGGGTTACCGGCGCGCCTCCGCATGCGATCGGCATCATGCGGTAGCTCGGCTGGCCTCCGCCGCTCGGCGCTCCCACGCGATGACGTTCCGGGCGTCGAACCGGCGGGAGCACTTCGCGCACGCCAGCGGCCGGGTCGGGGTGCGGTAGCGGAAGTGCTCGTGCCCGGCCGGACAGGTGCCGATCCACGGTGCGAGTTCGCTCGCCACGGGGCCGTCGTACAGGCGCGAGCCCGTGTAGCCGAGTGCCTTCGCCGTCCGGCGCCACGTGGGTCCGTGGCCGGCGCGGGCCCCGGCCACCGCGTGCGCGATCTCGTGCAGGAGCACCTGGTCGACGTCGTCCTCGGAGAACCGCACGGCGAGGTGGCGGCTCACCGTGATGCGCTTGCGGGCGAAGTCGCACTGGCCCGCCCGGGTCTTCGCGTGGTCGAACCCGAACGACCAGCTGCCCGCCCCGAGGTGTGCCGTCATCAGGTGTTCGGCGCGGGACCGGACGGCCTCGAGCGTCGTCACCGTTCGTCGTCGCCGGGTTCGTCGCGCCCGGCCTGGCCCTTCTGCGCGGCACGTGCGGCGATGCGGCCCCAGAGTTCGTCCGCCTCGGTCCGGGCGGCGTCCGGCGCACCGAGGACCCGGCGGCGCACCGTGGGGGTCTGCTGCACGGGCTCCGGAGCGCGGGGTGCGGCCGGTTCGTCCTCGTCCGCACGGCGTGCGGCGACGTCGCGGGCGGTGCGCGGCTTGTCCTCGGCCGGGGGCTGCGCGACCGAGGCCCGGAGCGCTGCCTCGACCGCCGTGCGGAGCGCCTCGGTGCGCTCCGACGGCGCACCGGCCTGGCGGAACGCCTGGTACGCCCGGGACAGCGCGGCACGGGCCTCGTCGAAGCGGGAGAGTTCGAACAGCGACCAGCCCTCGAGCTCGGCCGCTGCGCCCTCGAGCTCCGGCCACTCCTCGGTCCGGGCGGTGTCCCGTGCCAGGGCCGACTCGGTCGCGGCACGCTCGTACCGCCCCAGGTCGTGCAGGACGTGGGCGCGACGGATCCGTGCGGAGACCTTGTCCGAGCGCTCCCCCGTGAACATCGTCAGGCGGAAGACCTCCTCGGCGATGACGAGCGACTCGTCGAGCCGACCGAGCAGGCGGAGGAGCTCGGCACGCTCCGCGAGCGCGTCGGTGCTGCGGCTCTGCCCGAGGTCGCGCAGCCGCTGCTGGACGGCGTCGGCGTCCACCGCGGGGCGCAGGCTGATCGGAGCGAAGGTGCTGCCGGGGCTCACGCCGGCCGTCACGGGCGCCGCATGACGCGGTTCCCGGGCACGGTCGGTGCGGTCGGGCTGCTGGCGGTCGTCGGGCGGGAGGGACATCGGTTCGAGGGTAGCCGCGCCGCCCCGAGAGCGAGCGGTGCCACGCGCACGGGGGTCACGCTCGTGTCGACCGCGGGGACGAGAACGGCCCGCCGTGCGGGTGCACGACGGGCCGTCCGGGACGGTCTCCGGAGCTCAGCTGCCGCCGTTCACCACCGCCGCGGCCGCGACGCCGATGTAGGTGGCGAAGGTCGCGATCGTGGCGACGACCGCGAGGATGATCGCGAACACACCCCAGCCCCGGCCGCGCTTCGTGACGATCGCGACGATGCCCTGCACGAGCGCCCAGAGGCCGAGGAGCGCAGCGATCCCGGCGACGATCGCCCCGACCCCGAGCTGTGACACGACGTTGGGGTCGTTCATGAGCTGCTGCTGCAACTGGCTCTGGTCGGGCGTCGACCCGTCCGTCGGTACGACGCTCCGGAGGGCGTCGCTGCTCGCGAGCGCAGCCCCCATCAGCCATCCGCCGATCACGCCGACGACGAGCGACACGAGCCCGAGGACGAAGGCCACCACACCGACGGTCTTCTTCTTGGCCTTCGGCTCCTCGTAGCCCTGCCACGAGGGGGCACCGGCGCTCGCCGGAGCCGCCGCGTAGGGCTGCTGGCCGTACTGGGGCTGCCCGTGCTGCGGCTGCCCGTACTGGCCCTGCTGCTCGGCGTACTGGGTCGACCCGTACTGCGGGGTCTCGCCCTGCGGTGCCTGGTACTGCTGGGCCTGTTCGCCCCAGCGCGGCGCGTCGGCCTGCGGGGCCGGCTCGCCGTACTGCGGCGTGGAGGTGGGAGCGGGGTCTACCCGCTCGCCGTAGCGCGGCTCGTCGGCCGAGGGAGCGGGCTGCTGCGGCGCTCCGCCCCAGCTCGACGCCTGGCCGTCGCCCGTCCGGTCCTCGTTGCTCCGGTCGTCGTTCGTCATCAGGGATCCCCTTGCTCGGTCGCGCACCTGCGCGGTCGTTCAGACCCATCCTGGCAGGCGGACCCTCCGCGTGCGCGGCATCCGCCCGATCGCACGGCGACCGTCGGCCCGACCCGCGGTCGCGCGTCAGCCGCCGAAGACGCTCCGGTTCGGCTCCGGCGACGCCACCGCGGTCTGGTCCGTGACGATCGGCGCCCCGGCGATGAACGCCCGCAGCTCCGCCCCGTGCACGACCTTCGCCGGCATCGGGTCGGAGGAGTACCGGCGAGGCATCTCCGCCACGGGCAGGTCCGTCGGCGACCCGAGCAGCACGATGTTCCCGAACCGCCGGCCCTTGAGCATCCCGGTGTCCGCGACGGCCGCCACCGACGGCAGCACCGCCTGCAGCGTCGACGCCTGCCCCCGGGCGAACGCGAGCCCGGCCCCGTCCGCCACGTTCACGGCCACGATGCCGGTGGGCGACAGGAACTCCGCGACCTCGCGGTAGAACTCGATGCTCGTCACGTGCGCGGGGATCTGCGAGCCGCCGAACACGTCCACCACGGCCAGGTCCACCGTGCCGCGCAGTCCGGTTGGGAGCTTGCCGAGGACCTCGCGGGCGTCGCCGTACCGCACCCGGATCGAGGCCCCGCGGGGGAAGGGCAGCGCGTCCCGCACGTGGTCGACCAGGTCCCGCTCCAGCTCGATGACCTGCTGCCGCGAGCCCGGCCGCGTGACCGCGACGTACCGGGGGAGCGTCAGGGCCCCGGCACCGAGGTGCAGCGCCGTCACCGGGCCGTCCGGGAGCAGGTCGATGGCGTGCCCGATCCGCCCGGATGTACTCGAACGCCAGGTGCGTCGGGTCCTCGAGGTCGACGTGCGACTGTGGCGTCCCGTCGACGACGAGCGTGAAGGACCCCGGGCGGTGCCGGTCCGGCTCGACCACCGCGTACCCCGCACCGATCCGGAACCCGTCGAACGCATCAGCCATGGCACCAATCGAACACCACCACGATCACCACCCGCGTCCCCACCCCTGGTTGGTGTGCCCGCCGACGCCGTCGATCGAGGCTGGTACCACCGGCCGGGAGACGCCCGCCGGACCTCCTCGGAAGGCGGACACCATGTCGGTCCAGCTCCTCGTGAACATCCTCGTCGGCATCGCCCTGGTCGCGTTCCTCGGGTACCGCCAGGCGACCTGGCAGTACCTCGACCCGGCGCGCATCTGGCGCACGCCGCTCATCATGGCGATCGTCGGCGTGGTCGTCCTCGCCCAGACGAAGGCGACGATCACGACGACCGACGTGGTGTTCCTCGGGATCGAGGCGCTCATCACGATCGGGGTCGGCCTGACCATGGGCAGCATCACCCGCTTCCGCACGGTCGGCACTCCGGACGCCAAGGGCCGCACGATCCAGTCCCGTACGGGTGCGCTCGGCGCGGTGCTGTGGATCGTCCTCATCGCCGTCCGCGTCGGCCTCGACGTGCTCGGCGGCCACCTCGGCGCGCACCTGCTCACGTCGACCGGCACGATCCTGCTCGTCCTCGCACTGAACCGCGCCGCACGCGCCGTCGTCATCGACGGCCGCATCCCCCGCGGCGACCGCCAGCCGCGCGGCATGATGGTCCGGTGACCCTGCTGACCGGCCAGGACGAGACCGACCTCCCCGGAGGCCGGTCCCGTTCGGGCGCCGCCTGGGGGCTCAACGCCCTCGGCATCGCGATCGTCGCGTTCTGGTTCGTGAAGAACGGCATCGCCCTGCAGCACCCCGTGTGGGTGTGGGTGCTCGGCGCGGTGGCGCTCGCCGCGTGGGCGCTCCGCGAGTTCGGTCGCACACCCCGGCTCCTCGTCGTCGCCGGGGTCCTGATGATCGCCGCGGGCACCCTGACGGTGGTGCCGACGGACTCGCTCATGATCGTCCCCGTGATCGTCGGGATCGTCCTGCTCGGCGCGAACCTCCGCGTCCCGGTCTGGGCGGCATCCGTCGCCGCACTCGCCGCGATCGTGGTCGTCGCGGTGTCCGCCTCGATCGAGCACGCCTCGGTCCAGTTCGTCCTCGGGACGAGCGGCGGCATGCTCCTGGGCGTCCTCATCGGCTTCAGCCGTCGGCAGTTCCGCATCGCGGCGGAACGGGCGCGCGAGGCCGAGCGGGACCAGCAGCGCGCCGAACTCCTCGCGGACCGGTCCCGAGCCGCCCGGGACATCCACGACGTGCTCGCGCACTCCCTCGGCGGACTGGTGCTCCAGCTCGACGCGGTCGAGGCCCTGCTCGAGGCCGGCCGGGTCGACGACGCCACGAAGCGCGCCGCCGAGGCCCGCGCGCTCGCCGCGGACGGCCTGGCCGAGGCGCGACGTGCGGTGCACGCCCTGCGGGACGACGCGGAGACGGACACCGAGGCGGACGCGGGCCCGCCCGAGGTCCCGCACCGTGCCTCCCGTCCGACCACGGACCCCGCGGCGGGCCTGGGAGCCCTCGTCGACGCGCACCGGTCGTTCGGCGGCGAGATCGTGACGCAGGGCGACACGGCGCTCACCGACCTCGATGCGGCCCACCGCGCCGCCGTGGTCCAGGTGGTCCGGGAGGCGCTCAGCAACGCCCGCAGGCATGCCCCCGGCCGTCCCGTGTCCCTGTCCGTCATCCGGGACGGCGACGCCGTGGACGTCGTGGTCGCGAACCCGCTGTCGGGCGGCGGCCACGGTCTGCTCGGGATGCGCGAACGCTTCGCGGAGCTCGGCAGCGGCGCCGCGGTCGAGGCGGACCGGTCGGACGACGAGTTCGTCGTGGCGATGCACCTGCCGGTCGACGAGCTGGCCGCCGAGGGGGACCGCCCGTGACCATCCGCGTCCTCGTCGTCGACGACCAGGCCATCGTGCGCGACGGGCTGGTGACGGTGCTCTCGCTCGTGGACGACCTCGAGGTCGTCGGCGAGGCGTCGGACGGCGCCGAGGCGGTCGCCGCGGTCGAGCGGGAGTCCCCGGACGTCGTGCTCATGGACCTCCGGATGCCCGGCGTCGACGGCCCGACGGCGACGGCGCGCATCACCGCGGGACACCCCGGGGTCGCCGTGCTCGTCCTCACCACGTTCGCCGATGACGAGTCGATCCTGACCGCGCTGCGGGCCGGTGCACGCGGGTACCTGACCAAGGACGCCGGCCGCGGCGAGATCGCGACGGCGATCCGCGCGGTGGCGTCGGGGCAGTCGACGTTCGACGCCACCGTGGGCGCCCGGCTCGTCGCCCAGCTGGCCGGCGGCACCGCGCCCGCGCCCGTCGCGACGCCCGACCCGACCGAGTCGCTCCGTGCGCGCTTCCCGACGCTCACCCCGCGCGAGGCGGACGTGCTCGGGCGCATCGCCGAGGGCCGGTCGAACCCGCAGATCGCCGCCGAGCTCTTCCTCACCGTGCCCACCGTGAAGTCCTACGTGAACCAGGTGTTCACGAAGCTCGGCGTCCGCACCCGCGCGGAGGCCGTCGCCCTCGTCCTGCGCTGACCCGGGTCCGCGGTCCCGACCGGTCAACCCGGCGCAGGTGAATGCGTGCACATGCACCACCAGCGGACGCCAAGGGTCGTCGCCTACCGTTCACCGGGTCGTCACCTCGGTGCGTCGATCCGCGCAGTGCCCCACACCTCGCGCGCTTCCGCACCCCGCTCGTGACCGCGGCGCGACCGTCCGGCAACCCCCACTGCCCCTCGTGTGCGCGCCGTCGGCGTGCGCCGGGCTCCCCGCTCTCCTGCGCGCCGCCCGTGGTCCGCCCGCCGAGACCATTGAACACATTGCGTGCGCTATGTAACATATGAGCACGAACGGACCCGATCCCACGAGGAGTCGACCCGCATGACCGACACCATGAGCGTGCCCACGTACCGCCGCACCACCGCGAGCCGTCCCGCGGTCGCCACCCGCGCCTCCCGTCCGTCCACCCACACCGAGCGCGAGCACGCGCCGACCTGGATGCGTGCGGTGGGTGCGGTCCTGCTGGTGGGCGGGCTCGGGCTGACCGCGGCGGTGCTCGGCTGGCCGGGCGACGCTCCGGAGACGGCGCTGCTGGTGCCGGCGCTCGTCGGCGTCGCGGTCGGGTTCCTGCTCCTCGTCGCCCGATCGGGGTGGACGGTGACGGACACCCACGTCGTCCTGCACTTCCGGCCGCTGCCCGCGCGACGGATCGCCCGCGACCGGATCACCGACGTGCGACTCGTCGAGGCGGACGCGTCGACGTACGGCGGCATCGGGCTCCGGATCGGACGCGGCGTCCGCGCGCTCATCCTCACGCCGGGGCTCGGGATCGAGTTCACCGACGACCGCGGACGTGTCACGTTCGTGCGGACGCGGCAGCCCGAGGCGGCGTTCCGCGCCCTGCGCTGACGGGCGTTGCGCGTCCTGCGCCGGCGGGCGTGGCCGGGCTGCGGAGCAGGGAATACCCACGCTGTCCACCGGCTTATACACGGCACTGCCGAATTCGGTCAAGCCAGGACTGGACATCCGCGACGAGCCCGACCTATGATGGCAGTTCGCGCTCCCTGGCATCCGTGTCGTCATATTGCGGTCGACGCAGCGTTCTTCCAGAACGTGCCCTGGTGGTGCCGGTCCCGTATATGTCGGCGGGTCCCGTCCACCCAGATCATCGCACACGTGCACAGCTCACCGGCCGTCGCGTGATCGCGTGTCTTCGAGGGGTGCGCTGAAGCGTCAATCCACTCACCTACGTGCTGCTCGTCAGTACCGGCCCGACGGGGCCTACCGGAGGTCAAACCCTTGGCTGCTGCGCCCAACGCATCCACCAACCCCAAGAACGGTCGCAACCACTCGCGACTCTCGTTCGCCAAGATCACGGACACCCTCACGGTTCCTGATCTGCTCGCACTCCAGACGGAGAGCTTCGACTGGCTCGTCGGCAACGACGTCTGGAAGGCCCGCCTCGCCGAAGGCCAGGAGCAGGGTCGCACCGACCTCGCACTGCACTCCGGGCTCGAGGAGATCTTCGAGGAGATCTCCCCGATCGAGGACCTCGGCGAGACCATGCAGCTCGGCTTCACGTCGCCCGAGCTCGAGGACCCGAAGTACTCGATCGACGAGTGCAAGGAGCGTGGCAAGACCTACGCTGCCCCGCTCTACGTCAACGCCGAGTTCATGAACCACATGACCGGTGAGATCAAGACGCAGACCGTCTTCATGGGCGACTTCCCGCTCATGACCGAGCGCGGCACGTTCATCATCAACGGCACCGAGCGTGTCGTGGTCTCGCAGCTCGTCCGCTCGCCGGGCGTGTACTTCGAGCGCCAGCAGGAGAAGACCTCCGACAAGGACATCTACTCCGCCCGCGTGATCCCGTCGCGTGGTGCCTGGCTCGAGTTCGAGATCGACAAGCGCGACCAGGTGGGCGTGCGCATCGACCGCAAGCGCAAGCAGTCGGTCACCGTGTTCCTCAAGGCGCTCGGCATGACGAGCGAAGAGATCATGGACGAGTTCCAGGGCTTCGCCTCGATCGAGTCGACCCTCGAGAAGGACGCCATCCTCACCAAGGAAGAGGCGCTCAAGGACATCTACCGCAAGCTGCGTCCGGGCGAGCAGGTCGCCGCCGAGGCCGCGCGTGCGCTCCTCGACAACTTCTACTTCAACCCGAAGCGCTACGACCTCGCGAAGGTCGGCCGCTACAAGGTCAACCGCAAGCTCGGCATCGACGCGCCGCTCAGCGACTCGGTCCTGACCGTGCAGGACATCGTCCGCACGATCAAGTACCTGGTCTCGCTGCACGCCGAGAAGACCACGCTCGACGGTGTCCGTGACGGCGAGCCGGTGCAGCTGCGCCTCGACGTGGACGACATCGACCACTTCGGCAACCGTCGCATCCGCGCCGTCGGTGAGCTCATCCAGAACCAGGTCCGCACCGGTCTGTCCCGCATGGAGCGCGTCGTCCGCGAGCGCATGACCACGCAGGACATCGAGGCGATCACGCCGCAGACCCTGATCAACGTGCGCCCGGTCGTCGCCGCGATCAAGGAGTTCTTCGGGACGTCCCAGCTGTCGCAGTTCATGGACCAGAACAACCCGCTCGCGGGCCTGACGCACAAGCGTCGCCTCTCGGCCCTCGGCCCGGGTGGTCTGTCCCGTGAGCGTGCCGGCGTCGAGGTCCGTGACGTCCACCCGTCGCACTACGGCCGCATGTGCCCGATCGAGACCCCGGAAGGCCCGAACATCGGCCTGATCGGCTCGCTCGCGTCGTTCGGTCGGATCAACTCCTTCGGCTTCATCGAGACGCCGTACCGTCGCGTCGTGAACGGTCAGGTCACCACGACCATCGACTACCTCACGGCCTCGGAAGAGGACGACTTCGTCGTCGCGCAGGCGAACGCCCCGCTCACCGACTCCTTCCACTTCCAGGACGACAAGGTGCTCGTCCGGAAGAAGGGCGGCGAGGTCGAGCTCGTCGGCAAGGACGAGGTCGACTACATGGACGTCTCCCCGCGCCAGATGGTGTCGGTCGCGACGTCGCTCATCCCGTTCCTCGAGCACGACGACGCGAACCGCGCCCTCATGGGTGCGAACATGCAGCGTCAGGCAGTCCCGCTGCTCCGCTCCGAGTCGCCGCTCGTCGGCACCGGCATGGAGGGCTACACCGCCATCGACGCCGGCGACGTCGTCACCGCCGACAAGGCCGGTGTCGTCTCCGAGGTCTCGGCCGACGCCGTGACCCTGCAGCTCGACGAGGGCGGCACGCAGACCTACTACCTGCGCAAGTTCGACCGCTCGAACCAGGGCACGAGCTACAACCACCGCGTGGTCGTCTCGGCCGGTGAGCGTGTGGAGCAGGGCGAGGTCATCGCCGACGGCCCCGCGACGGAGAACGGCGAGCTCGCGCTCGGCAAGAACCTCCTCGTCGCGTTCATGCCGTGGGAGGGCTACAACTACGAGGACGCGATGATCCTGTCGCAGAACCTCGTGAAGGACGACACGCTCTCCTCGATCCACATCGAGGAGTACGAGGTCGACGCCCGTGACACGAAGCTCGGCAAGGAAGAGATCACCCGCGACCTCCCGAACGTCAGCCCGGACCTCCTGGCCGACCTCGACGAGCGCGGCATCATCCGCATCGGTGCCGAGGTCCGCCCCGGCGACATCCTGGTCGGCAAGGTCACGCCGAAGGGCGAGACCGAGCTCAGCGCCGAAGAGCGCCTCCTCCGCGCCATCTTCAACGAGAAGTCGCGCGAAGTCCGCGACACCTCGCTCAAGGTGCCCCACGGTGAAGAGGGCACGATCATCGGCGTCAAGGTGTTCGACTCGCAGGACGGCGACGACGAGCTCGGCTCGGGCGTCAACCAGCGCGTGGTCGTGTACATCGCCCAGAAGCGCAAGATCACCGCGGGTGACAAGCTCGCCGGTCGTCACGGCAACAAGGGCGTCATCTCGACCATCCTCCCGGTCGAGGACATGCCGTTCCTCGCCGACGGCACCCCCGTCGACATCGTGCTCAACCCGCTCGGCGTCCCCGGCCGCATGAACTTCGGCCAGGTCCTCGAGATCCACCTCGGGTGGCTCGCGAAGCAGGGCTGGAACGTCGAGGGCATCCAGGAGTGGGCTTCTGCCCTCCCCGAGGCAGCCCGCAGCGCGGAGCCCGGCACGAAGGTCGCCACCCCGGTGTTCGACGGTGCCTACGAGCGCGAGATCGAGGGCCTCCTCGACTCGACCCTCCCGAACCGCGACGGCGAGCGCCTGATCGGTTCGTCCGGCAAGGCGCAGCTCTTCGACGGCCGCTCCGGCGAGCCGTTCCCGGAGCCCGTGTCGGTCGGCTACATGTACATCCTCAAGCTGCACCACCTGGTCGACGACAAGATCCACGCCCGTTCGACCGGTCCGTACTCGATGATCACGCAGCAGCCGCTGGGTGGTAAGGCGCAGTTCGGTGGACAGCGCTTCGGCGAGATGGAGGTGTGGGCGCTCGAGGCGTACGGCGCCGCCTACGCCCTCCAGGAGCTCCTGACGATCAAGTCCGACGACATCCTCGGCCGCGTGAAGGTCTACGAGGCGATCGTCAAGGGCGAGAACATCCAGGAGCCGGGTATCCCGGAGTCGTTCAAGGTCCTCATGAAGGAGATGCAGTCGCTCTGCCTGAACGTCGAGGTCCTCTCGGCCGACGGCCAGGCGGTCAGCCTCCGCGACACGGACGACGAGGTCTTCCGTGCCGCTGAAGAGCTCGGCATCAACATCTCCTCGCGGTTCGAGTCGTCGTCCGTCGACGACATCTGATCCCGCCCGTACTCGTAACGAATCCAGCTAGAGAGAAGAACATTGCTCGAAGCAACTTCATTTGACGCACTGCGGATCGGTCTCGCCACGGCCGAGGACATCCGCCAGTGGTCGTACGGCGAGGTCAAGAAGCCGGAGACCATCAACTACCGCACCCTCAAGCCCGAGAAGGACGGTCTGTTCGGCGAGCAGATCTTCGGTCCGTCCCGCGACTGGGAGTGCGCCTGCGGCAAGTACAAGCGTGTCCGGTTCAAGGGCATCGTCTGCGAGCGCTGCGGCGTCGAGGTCACCAAGTCCTCGGTCCGCCGTGAGCGCATGGGCCACATCGAGCTCGCCGCGCCCGTCACGCACATCTGGTACTTCAAGGGCGTCCCGTCGCGCCTCGGCTACCTCCTCGACATGGCGCCGAAGGACCTCGAGAAGGTCATCTACTTCGCGGCGTACATGATCATCGACATCGATGAAGAGGGCCGTCACGCCGACATGCCGGGTCTCGAGAACGAGATGCGCCTCGAGATCAAGAACCTCGAGGGGCAGCGCGACTCGATCATCGCCGACCGCCTTAAGAAGCTCGAGGACGACCTCGCAGCGCTCGAGGAAGAGGGCGCCAAGGCCGACGTCAAGCGCCGCACCAAGGACACTGCCGAGAAGGAGATGTCCCAGGTCCGCAAGTCGTTCGACGAGGACATCACCCGCCTCGAGCGCGTGTGGGAGGACTTCCGCAACCTCAAGGTGGGCGACCTCAAGCCCGAGGACGCCGTCTTCCACGAGCTCCAGGACCGCTTCGGGATCTACTTCGACGCCTACATGGGCGCCGAGGCGATCAAGCTGCGGCTCGAGGCGTTCGACCTGGCCGCCGAGGCCGAGGCGCTGCGCCTGCAGATCGCCGAGGGCAAGGGCCAGAAGAAGATCCGCGCGATCAAGCGTCTGCGCGTCGTCAGCTCCTTCCTCGCCACCGGCAACTCGCCGGCCGCGATGGTGCTCGACGTCGTGCCGGTCATCCCGCCGGAGCTGCGCCCGATGGTGCAGCTCGACGGTGGCCGCTTCGCCACGAGTGACCTCAACGACCTCTACCGTCGTGTGATCAACCGCAACAACCGTCTCCGCCGCCTGCTCGACCTCGGTGCCCCCGAGATCATCGTGAACAACGAGAAGCGCATGCTGCAGGAAGCGGTCGACGCGCTGTTCGACAACGGTCGTCGTGGTCGTCCGGTCACGGGTACCGGCAACCGCGCCCTGAAGTCCCTGAGCGACATGCTCAAGGGCAAGCAGGGTCGTTTCCGCCAGAACCTGCTCGGCAAGCGCGTCGACTACTCGGGCCGTTCGGTCATCATCGTCGGCCCGCAGCTGAAGCTGCACCAGTGCGGTCTGCCCAAGCAGATGGCGCTCGAGCTCTTCAAGCCGTTCGTGATCAAGCGCCTGATCGACCTGTCGCACGCGCAGAACATCAAGTCGGCCAAGCGCATGGTCGAGCGTTCGCGTCCGCAGGTGTGGGACGTGCTCGAGGAGATCATCCGCGAGCGCCCCGTGCTGCTGAACCGTGCGCCGACGCTGCACCGTCTGGGCATCCAGGCGTTCGAGCCGCAGCTCGTCGAGGGCAAGGCCATCCAGCTCCACCCGCTCGTGTGTGCTGCGTTCAACGCGGACTTCGACGGTGACCAGATGGCCGTGCACCTGCCGCTGTCGGTCGAGGCCCAGGCCGAGGCCCGCATCCTGATGCTCGCCTCGAACAACATCCTGAAGCCGTCCGACGGCCGTCCGGTGACCCTGCCCGCACAGGACATGATCATCGGTCTGCACCACCTCACGACCGTCCGCGAGGGCGCCGTGGGTGAAGGCCGTGCGTTCTCCTCCGTCGCCGAGGCCATCCTCGCGAAGGACCAGGGCACGCTGCACCTCAACGCGCTCGTGAAGATCCGCATGGCGGACGTCCACTTCGCCGAGGGTGAAGCTCCCGAGGGCTACGAGCAGGGCGACACCGTGCTGCTCGAGACGACCCTGGGCCGTGCGCTCTTCAACGAGACCCTCCCGGCGAACTACCCGTTCGTCCAGAAGGTCACCGACAAGGGCGTGCTCTCCGCGATCGTCAACGACCTCGCCGAGCGCTACTCCAAGACCGAGACGGCCGCCGCGCTGGACCGGATCAAGGACGCGGGCTTCTACTGGGGCACGCGCTCCGGTGTGACCGTGGCGCTCTCCGACGTCGTGACGCCTCCTCGCAAGAAGGAGATCATCGCGGGCTACGAGGTCCAGGCCGCCAAGGTGCAGGGCGAGTTCGACAAGGGTCTGATCACCGACGCCGAGCGTCGCGCCGACCTGATCAAGATCTGGACCGAGGCCACGAACGAGATCGCGCAGGAGATGCGCGACAACTTCCCGGTCGACAACACCATCAACCGCATGGTGTCGTCCGGTGCTCGTGGTAACTGGCTCCAGGTCCGCAACATCGCCGGTATGCGTGGTCTGGTGAACAACCCGAAGGGCGAGATCATCGCCCGCCCGATCATCAACTCGTACCGCGAGGGCCTGACCGTGGCGGAGTACTTCATCGCCACGCACGGTGCTCGCAAGGGTCTTGCCGACACCGCGCTCCGTACCGCGGACTCCGGGTACCTCACCCGTCGTCTCGTGGACGTCTCGCAGGACGTCATCATCCGCGAGGACGACTGCGGCACGACCCGGGGCCTCGAGCTCCCGATCGCGACCGTGGGCGCCGACGGCAAGCTCGTGCGCGACCCGCGCGTCGAGAACACCGTGTACTCCCGCACCCTGGCCACCCCGGCCGTGGACGCGAAGGGCACGGTCGTCGCCGAGGCCGGCGAGGACGTCGGTGACGTCCTCATCGACAAGCTGCTCGCGGCCGGTGTCGAGAGCATCAAGGTGCGCTCGGTCCTGACCTGCGAGTCGAGCGTCGGTGTCTGCGCGAAGTGCTACGGCCGTTCGCTCGCCACGGGCAACCTCGTCGACATCGGCGAGGCGGTCGGCATCATCGCCGCCCAGTCCATCGGTGAGCCCGGTACCCAGCTGACGATGCGTACCTTCCACACGGGTGGTTCGGCCTCGGCCGACGACATCACCCAGGGTCTGCCGCGTGTCACGGAGCTCTTCGAGGCGCGTACCCCCAAGGGTGCGTCCCCGATCGCCGAGGCCCCCGGCCGCGCCACGATCGAGGACACCGACAAGGGTCGTCGCATCATCCTCACGCCGGACAACGGTGACGAGCCGTTCATCTACCCGGTGCTGAAGCGTGCGACGCTCCTCATCGAGGACGGCCAGCACGTCGAGCTCGGCGAGCAGTTCATCGCCGGCACCGTCGACCCGAAGGAAGTCCTCCGCGTCAAGGGTGTCCGTGAGGTCCAGAAGCACCTCGTCAACGGTGTGCAGGACGTGTACGGCTCGCAGGGCGTGCCGATCCACGACAAGCACATCGAGGTCATCGTGCGCCAGATGCTCCGCAAGGTCACCGTCGTCGACCACGGCGACACCGACCTGCTCCCGGGCGAGCTCGTGGACCGTTCGCGGTACAACGAGCTCAACCGTGCGGCGCTGCAGGAGGGTCGCAAGACCGCTTCCGCTCGCCAGGAGGTCATGGGCATCACGAAGGCGTCCCTCGCGACCGAGTCGTGGCTGTCCGCCGCGTCCTTCCAGGAGACCACCCGCGTGCTCACGCAGGCGGCCATGGAGGGCAAGCAGGACCACCTCGTCGGCCTCAAGGAGAACGTCATCATCGGTAAGCTCATCCCCGCCGGGACGGGCCTCAGCCGGTACCGCGACGTGGACGTGAACGCGACGGAAGAAGCGAAGGCGGAGCGGTACCCGAACCGCATCTTCGCGGACGACTCGTCGTTCTCGGACGCCGACCTGAGCTTCGTCGACTTCGACAGCTTCTCGTCGGACGACTTCACGCCGGGCACCTACAACTGAGCCTGAGCTCCACCGGAACGGCCCCCGCATCCTCGGATGCGGGGGCCGTTCCCGTTGGTGGCGCGACGGCTCAGACCGCGCGGTCCGCCCCGTTGCCGCGTCCGGAGCCCCGGCCGGTCTCGTCGACGAGGGAGAACAGGCTCAGGACGTTGCCGTCGGGATCGCGGACGTCGAACCAGTCGACGGCTCCGTCGACGCACTCGACCGGGCCGATGTCGATCCCGAGTGCGCCGATGCGTGCGTGTTGGGCGGCGACGTCGTCGACGCCGAAGCGGACGCTCACGGGGTTCTCCTCGGCGTCGGCGTCCTCGTAGAGCTGGATCCAGATGCCGCCGACCTCGTACTCGGCGATGCCCTCGTCGGGCTCGAGGTCCGGTTCGGCACGTTCGAACACGGCGCCGTACCAGAGGCAGGACGCCTCGATGTCGGTGACGGGCAGCCCCACGGTCACGCTCGTGATGTCCATGACTCATCATGTCCCGGAGCAGTGCTGCGCGTCGAGCACTTTCCGCCGTCGCGCCCGTGCCGGATGGCAGGCTGGGCGGATGGCAACGCTGCGCGAACGGATCACCGCCCCGGCCCACCTCGAGCTCCCGGTCCCGATCGCCGGCCTGACCTTCCGGGCGGCGACCCGGGACGACCTGGAGGCCGCGCACGCCCTCGCCGTGGCGGCTGCCGCGGTCGACGACCCACACGCTCGTCCCTCCACAGCGAGCCTGGAGCGGACGTTGTCCACCGAAGGGCTCGATCTCGCCCGGGACACCCTCGTCGGCGTCGATGCTGATGGGCATGTGCAGGCGTACGGCATCGTCATCGACGTCCCCTCCCGGGTCACCGCTGCTCGCGTGGTGCTCGAGGGGGCGGTCCACCCCGCGCTGCGCGGCCGGGGGATCGGCCGTCGTGTGCTCGCGTGGCTCATCGGGCGCGCACGGCAGCGACTCGCCGCGCTCGACCTCGACCTGCCGGCGACGATCTCGCTCGGTGCGCCGCAGGGATCCGGCGCCCTCCGGCTGGCAGCCCGTGCCGGACTCGAGCCCGTCCGGCACTGGGTGGACATGCAGGCGGTGCTCGACGAGCCCGCCGGTGCCGCGGTCCCGCAGTTGCCGGACGGGTACAGCGTGCGTGCGGCGACCCTCGACGACATCGAGCCGCTGCGGATCGCGAAGAACGACGCCTTCCGCGACCACTGGGGATCGCAACCGATGGTCGAGTCCGACTGGCGCGGGTTCCTCACCGCGGCGACGGCCCGCCTCGACCTCGGCCGCGTCGTCGTCGACCCGTCGGGCCGGATCGTGGCCTTCGCGCTCGTCGAGGTGGACCCGGACGGCTTCGCCGCTCGCGGCCGGTCGTTCGGGTACGTGCACTGGGTCGGTGTCGTGCGGGCGGCACGTGGGACAGGACTCGCGCCGATCGTCCTCGACGCCGCGCTGCAGGGGATGCGTGCCGAGGGGCTGTCCGCCGCGGTCCTGCACGTCGACGCCGAGAACCCGACCGGCGCCGGACGCATCTACGAGCGGCTCGGGTTCGTCCCGGGGCCGGTGCACGTCACCGCGTCGACGACCCTCTGACGGGGGTCGTCGCGGCCCTCGGCGCGCACGCCGTCGGCGGTGTCGATACCCGTGGGTACCCCTGCACTGGGGCCACCGAACACCCCCTCGCCCCCTCGTTGTGGGACTGCGGTGGCCGTTCCGTGCGGACGTAGCGTGGTCGGGCGTCGAACCCCTGCGGCGCTCGTCCCCACGAACCGCGCGCGACCCGAAGGAGGCTCCGCAGCTCATGGCCACGCTGTCCGAGATCCTCATCCTCAACGGAGCCCTGCCGATCGAGCACCTCGACTCGATGACCGGCGACGAGGAGATCGACGACCGTTCGATCCGCTCGCTCGTCGACCAGGGCCTCGTCAGCGAGGCGCAGTACATCACCGCGCGCGCTGCGTCGAACAACTCCAAGACCGTCCCGCTGACGGACTACCCGGTCGACGGCACCGCGGTGTCGATGCTCCCGGCGGCCCTGTGCCGTCGGCACGGCGTGCTCGGCGTCGGGTTCGAGGGCGAGGTCCTCGTCCTCGCGATGGTGAACCCGACGAACGTGCTGGCGATCGATGACGCCCGGACCGCCTCCGGACGCCCCGTGAAGCCGCTGCAGGTCGACGAGCGCGACCTCGCCGCAGCGCTCGACCGCTACCTGCGTGCCGACGACGAGCTGAACGACCTGACCTCCTCGCTCGAGGAAGAGGCATCGGCGCAGACCCAGCAGCAGGTCGACCTCACGGACGGCGCGCTCGACGACGTCCCGATCGTCCGGTTCGTCAACCTGCTCGTGTCCCAGGCCATCCAGGACCACGCGTCCGACATCCACATCGAGCCCGGCGAGCACGAGGTCCGGGTGCGCTACCGCATCGACGGCGTGCTGCACGAGATGGCCCCGGCGCCGAAGAACATCCAGAACGGCGTCATCAGCCGGCTCAAGATCATGAGCGACATCGACATCGCCGAGCGTCGGAAGCCGCAGGACGGCCGCATGTCGGTGCGCCACGGTGGCCGGCAGATCGACCTCCGCGTCGCGACGCTCCCCACCGTGTGGGGCGAGAAGGTCGTCATGCGGATCCTCGACAACACGAACACGTCGATGTCCCTCAAGGACCTCAACCTGCTCGAGCAGAACTTCCAGGCGTACCAGCGCTCCTACTCGAAGCCGTACGGCATGATCCTCGTCACCGGTCCCACTGGGTCCGGCAAGTCGACGACGCTCTACACGACCCTCAACGCGGTCGCCCGTCCGGAGATCAATGTCATCACCGTCGAGGACCCGGTCGAGTACCGGATGGCCGGCATCAACCAGGTGCAGGTCAACCCGAAGGCCGGACTCACGTTCGCGTCGGCCCTGCGATCGATCCTCCGGTCCGACCCCGATGTCGTGCTCCTCGGCGAGATCCGCGACCACGAGACCGCGCAGATCGCGATCGAGGCCTCGCTCACCGGCCACCTCGTGCTGTCCACGCTGCACACGAACGACGCCCCGTCGGCCGTGACGCGACTGACGGAGATGGACATCGAGCCGTTCCTCGTCGGGTCCGCACTCGACTCCGTGGTCGCCCAGCGTCTGGCACGACGGCTTTGCGACCGCTGCAAGGCCCCGGCGCAGTACACGCCAGCGCAGCTCGTGGCGCTCGGCTTCGTGGGCACCGAGGACACCGCCGTGCCGGAGTTCTTCGGCCCGGTCGGCTGCGCCGTGTGTTCGAACACCGGGTACCGCGGCCGCATCGCCCTGCACGAGGTCATGACCGTGACCGAGGAGATCGAGCGTCTCGCCGTCTCGCGTGCCTCGAGCGCCGAGATCGGCCGCGTCGCCCAGCAGCAGGGCATGCTCACCCTCCGCCAGGACGGGTGGGAGAAGGTCAAGCTCGGCATGACGAGCATCGACGAGATCCTGCGCGTGGTCGCGTAGGCGTGGGAGTGGAACGATGACCGATTCCGTCTACGACATCTCCGTGCCCGGCGACGAGCCGGTCGCGGGGTGGCACCCTGGACGCCCCGGCAACGAGGTCGGTGGTCGCCGCGCCGCCCGGCTCGCGGCCGCAGCGGCGCAGCAGCCGACGTCGCCGGCCGTCGAGGCGCAGATCGCCCCCGCCTCGGCCGCGCCGGTCTACGACCTGTCGGGTGACACCGCGTGGCCGGCTCCGGCTCCGGCTGCGCCCGTCCCCGGTGCTGCCGTGCCCTCCGCGTCCGTCCCGAGCGGGTCCTGGCCGGCGCCGTCCGGCGACCCCGTCGCCGTGCCGGTCGCGCAGCCGCACGCCCGCCCCGCGACGCCGTCCGCCGCCGTCCCGCCGTCGACCGCGTCCTACGGCTACGCCGACGCGGTGACCCAGCACCTGCCGGTCGTGCCTGCGGAACCGACCACGATCCTCCCGACCGTCGCCCACGTCGCGGCCACCCACGTGCCGGCACCCGCCGGCCACGACGAGATCAACTTCACCCGCCACGCGCGTGAGGTCGCCGACCCCGACCTCATCACCGCGCTCGCCCAGGTCGTCTACCAGGGTGCGTCGGACCTCCACCTCACCGCGGACGCGGCCCCGACCGTGCGCGTCGACGGATCCCTGCGACCGGCGGTCCCCGGTGGGCCGTGGGCGCGGAACAAGGTGATCGCCGCCCTCAAGACCCTGCTCTCGGTCGAGCAGGCCGGGCAGTTCGACCACGAGCAGGAACTCGACTTCGCGTACTCGCTGTCGCCCGAGTACCGCTTCCGCGTGAACTACTACCAGCAGCGCGGGAACTGGGGCGCGGCCTTCCGCATCATCCCCACGAAGATCAAGACCCTCAAGCAGCTCGGCATCCCCGAACACGTGGGGGAGTTCGCCAAGCTGCCGCGCGGACTCGTGCTCGTGACCGGGCCGACCGGTTCCGGCAAGTCGACCACGCTCGCCGCCCTCATCGACCTCGTCAACGAGACCCGGGCCGACCACATCGTGACGGTCGAGGACCCGATCGAGTTCATGCACGACCACAAGAAGGCGATCATCAACCAGCGCGAGGTCGGGGCAGACACGCACTCGTTCGCCGCCGCCCTGAAGCACGTGCTGCGCCAGGACCCGGACGTCATCCTGATCGGCGAGCTCCGCGACCTCGAGACGATCTCCGTCGCCCTCACCGCGGCCGAGACCGGCCACCTCGTGTTCGCCACCCTGCACACGCAGAGCGCTCCCGGCACGATCGACCGCGTCATCGACGTCTTCCCGCCGCACCAGCAGGGGCAGATCCGGACGCAGCTCGCCTCGACGCTCGAGGGGGTCGTCTGCCAGACGCTCGTGCCGAAGGCCAACGGTGCCGGCCGGGTCGTCGCCACCGAGATCATGAGGACCACCCCGGCCATCGGGAACCTCGTGCGCGAGGGCAAGACGTACCAGATCACCTCCGCCATGCAGGCCGGGCGTGACATGGGGATGCACACGATGGACCAGGACCTCGCCGAGCTCGTCAACGTCGGAACCGTCACGCGGGCTGCCGCGATGGAGAAGGTGCACGACCACGAGGGCTTCGACCGGCTCGTGCAGCGCGTCGAGTCCCCGTCCGACTCCTCGGCCGCCGCGATCGCCGCGTCCGAGATCGACTTCGGCGACAAGTACTCAGGAGGCCACTGATGTCACTCGCCTACGACTACCGAGGGCGCGACGGCGCCGGGAAGCTCGTCAAGGGACGGCTCGACGCGTCCTCCGAAGGAGCGGTCGTCCAGCGGCTGCGGGGCATGGGCGTCTCACCGATAGCCATCACCGAGGCGAAGCCCGGCACCGGACTGCAGACCGAGATCAAGATCCCGGGGTTCGAGAAGGGTGTGGGGCTCAAGGACCTGGCGATCATGTCGCGTCAGGCGTCGACCATGCTGACGTCGGGGCTCTCCCTGCTCCGCGCGCTGTCGATCCTCGCCGACCAGACGGAGAACAAGAAGCTCAAGGTGATCCTCGGCAAGGTCCGGGACGACGTCGAGCGCGGTGTCTCCTTCTCCGACGCCGTGGCGAAGTACCCGGTCGACTTCCCCCCGATCATGATCAACATGATCCGGGCGGGTGAGACCGGCGGCTTCCTCGACCAGGCGATGGACTCCATCGCGACGAACTTCGAGAAGGAGCACAAGCTCCGGTCGACCATCAAGTCGGCGATGACCTACCCGGTCGTCGTGCTGGTGATGTCGCTGCTCGCGGTCGTCATCATGCTCATCTTCATCGTGCCGATCTTCCAGGACATGTTCTCGAGCCTCGGCGGGCAGCTGCCGGTGCCGACGCAGATCCTCGTGACGATGTCCCACGCGATGCGGTGGCTCGGACCCGTGCTGGCCGTCGCGGTCGTCGTCGGGTGGCTCTGGTTCCGCGCCAACAAGAACACCGATCGTTTCCGCGCCGTCCGTGACCCGCTGATGATGCGTCTGCCGGTGTTCGGCCCGCTGACGAAGAAGATCGTCATCGCGCGGTTCGCACGCAATTTCTCGAACATGATCGGGGCCGGTGTGCCCATTCTGCAGGCATTGCAGATCGTCGGTGAAGTCTCGAACAACTTCGTCGTGCAGAAAGCACTCGAACGGGTTGCGGAAAGTGTTCGGAAAGGCGAGTCGATATCCGCGCCGCTCGCGAATGAGAAAGTATTCCCGAGCATGGTCTCGCAGATGATGGCGGTCGGTGAGGACGCGGGCTCGCTCGAGGTCATGCTCGAGAAGATCGCGATCTTCTACGACGCCGAGGTCGAGGCGACCACAGAGTCCCTGACCGCCCTCATCGAGCCGTTGCTCATCGCGTTCCTGGGCGTGGTGGTCGGCGGGATGATCGTGGCGCTGTACCTGCCGATCTTCCAGATCACGTCGCTCGTCAAGTAGGACCGGCTTTCCGCTACCCCTCGTGCGGGGGAGGAATTACCCCCACTGCCCCCGGGAGTGGGGGTATTTCGTTCCCTACTTGCCCCCCGTTCTCGGGATTCCGCCCGGAATTGGCCCTGAATACTCTTGTCAGCGGCGGCGAGCACGCCCCGAACAATCTTCCCATCGCATTCCCGAAAGAATGGAAACACCATGTACTTCGCTCTCATGGGCAAGCTCGAGGCTCGCCGTAAGGGACTCCTCGAAGAGGACGAGAAGGGCTTCACGCTCATCGAGCTCCTCGTCGTCGTGATCATCATCGGCATCCTCGCCGCGATCGCCATCCCGGTGTACCTCAACGTGCAGAACAACGCGAAGGACGCCTCCGTGAAGTCGGACCTCGCCAACGCGAAGACCGCGGTGATCGCGTACCAGACCGACAAGAACGGCGCCCTGCCGGCCGCGACCGACTTCAACTCGTCGACGCTCGGTCAGTACGGCTGGACGCAGAGCACGGACAACAACCTGGTCTACAAGACCACCGGCTCGGGAACGACCGCCGGCTTCTGCATCAACGGCACCGGCGCGACGAAGAACCCGTTCAACATCACGGACAAGACGTCTGCAGCCACCGGGTCCTGCTGATCCAATTGATCGTGTGAAGGGCGGTCCGTCGTCGGACGGGCCGCCCTTTCGCTCACCCGAACACCGACCAGGAGGTGACCATGATCCAACGACTGCGGGACGCCCTCAGCCCGCACGACGAGCGCGACGCCGAGGCCGGCTTCTCGATCATCGAGGTCATGGTCGCGATGATGGTGTTCGCGGTGATGTCGGTGGGCATCGCCTATGGCATCGCGAACACCCTGCAGCTCACCCAGACGACCCGTGGCCGAGAGACCGCGGTGGCGCTGGCGTCGCAGGACATCGACACCCTCCGGCAGACCGCCGCAGCGTCGACCGCGGGGATCTTCAAGGTGATCAGCAAGGCGGGGGCCGACAACACGAAGACGGTCGGCAACGTCGAGTACAAGATCGACCGAGCAGTCTCGTGGGTGCAGAGCGACGGTGCGACCGGCGCGTGCGGGTCGTCGACCGGCAAGCTGGCCTACAAGAGCATCGTCGAAACCGTGAGCTGGCCCAGCCCGCGCAGCGGCGGGACGAGCTCCACCTCGGTGACCTCCGCCATCGCGCCGAGCGACGCCGTGACCGACCCCGGGTACGGCACGCTGATCATCTCGGTCGCGACGGCGGCCGGCGCCCCGTACGCGGGCGTCGGCATCACGGTCACGCCGGTCTCCGGCGGCGGTGGCTCCGCGCTCACCACGGCGGTCCAGCCGACCGACGCACAGGGCTGCTCCTACGCGGTCAACGTGGTACCGGGCGACTACACGGTCACCGCGAACACCACCGGTGGCATCGACACGAACCAGGCGCAGCCGTCCTCCCAGTCGCCGATCACCGTCTCCGCCGGCGCGAGCTCACCGGTGCCGTTCGTGTACGACCGCGCGAGCCAGCTGACGCTGCAGTACGCGAAGGGCTACAACGCGACGCTCCCCACGAACATGGTGACGGTGCTCTCCTCGACGGTCGGCGGCCTCGACACGGTCAAGCCGTGGGACGTCACCAGCACCTCGCTCGCCGTCACGTCCGCCTCGACGCCGAGCCTGCCGGTGTTCCCGTTCACCTCGGGCTACACCGTCTACGCGGGTCCGTACTCGAACAGCTCGGCGTCGTCCTCGAGCTGTCTCAGCCCGAACCCGTCGGCATGGTCGACACCGAATCCCTCGGGGGCGGTCGGCTCGGCACCGGGGACGATCGAGACGTCACCGGGGGTGCCGTCCTCGGCGTCCGTGATGATGGGCGTCGCGACGGTGAAGGGGGTCAAGAGCCGCTACGTGACCGCGGTGTCGTCCTCGAACCCCGCGGCCGGTGACCCGGGGTGCTCCGCCGGCATGACGATGAAGTTCCCGCTCTCGTCAGCGGACACGGCGACGATCGCCCTGCCCTTCGGGACCTGGACCCTCTACTCGGGGACGTCCTTCGGCGCGACGACCAAGAACGAGATCGCCTCGAACGCCTCCAACGTGAACGCGGTCACGAGCGGCCGCGTGAACCAGAAGAGCGCGCTCGTGGTCATCAGCTACGACAACACGCTCACGCTCGACCCACGAGGGCAGACGTCGTGACCGGGGCCCTCCGTCGGCTGCACGCCGACCAGTCGGGCGTCACGCTCTCCGAGCTGCTGGTCGCGGTGAGCGTGGCGATGGTCATCCTCGTCGCCGTCGGCGGCTTCTTCACCGCCACGCTCCGGGCCGGTTCGACGAACACGACGTCCGACCAGAACGCACGGTCGGCGTCGATCGTGATGAACTCGCTGACCCGGTACGTCCACGCGGCGAGCCTGTTGCCGAAGGCGGACGGCAGCTACGCCGCGGCGCTGACCGAAGCCGCGCCGACGCGGACGACCTTCTACGCCTACATCAACCTGGACGGCAACAGCACCGACAAGCCCGTCCAGATCCGGTACTCGGTCAACGCTGCGAAGCGGATCGTCCTGGACCAGTGGGACGGCACCGCCAACAACGGCTTCTGGACGTTCCCCGCGACCACGCAGACCCCGACGCGCAGCGTCGTCGTGGGTGGACCCGTCGCGTCCCCCACGGTCGACGGCGACCCGCTGTTCGAGTACCTCGGGGCCAACGGCACCACCGTCCCGACGCAGTCGGACGGCACGCTCGCCGCGACCCAGCTCGGGAACGTTCGTGCCGTGCGCGTGAACCTCGAGCTCGGCTCGTCGACGGCCGGCCTGTCCGGGAACACCCACATCCAGAACACCCTGTACCTCTTCAACGTGGTCTACGGGACGAACACCGGAGGGACCCCGTGAGGCGGATCCACGCACTCCTGGACCGGGCCCAGCGCGACGAGCGGGGCATGATCCTCGGCAACGTGCTCATCTTCGGCACCGTCATGATGCTGCTCGTCGCGACCATGATCGCCGTGTCGACGTCCGGCGCCGTGAAGTCGGCGACCGACCGCAACTTCCAGAACGCGATCGCCGCCGCGTACGCGGGGCTCGCCGACTACCAGTCGAAGCTCTCGAACGACAACGGGTACGCCCTCTACGGCAACGCCGACGCTCAGTTCAGCAGGGACAGCGGGTCGACCTTCAGCGGACAGAACGGCAACGACGCCTTCTCGAAGTGGGCGGGGGTCGTCGGGTCGACGGACCAGTGGTACCGGTACGAGGTCGACAACTCGAACTACTCCTCGAAGGGCGTCTTGAAGGTCCGCGTGACCGGTAAGTCGGGCGGCAGCGTGCGGTCCCTGGTCGCCAACCTCAAGGGCGACGGCTTCATCAACTACCTCTACTTCACGAACTACGAATCATCGAACCCGGCGATCTCGGGTAGCTCCTGCACCACCATGTACCAGTGGCAGAGCGGGACGAAGTGCCAGGCGGTGCAGTTCGCCGG
Source organism: Curtobacterium sp. SORGH_AS_0776 (assembly GCF_031453355.1). Classification (NCBI taxonomy): domain Bacteria; kingdom Bacillati; phylum Actinomycetota; class Actinomycetes; order Micrococcales; family Microbacteriaceae; genus Curtobacterium; species Curtobacterium sp. SORGH_AS_0776. Next base: position 516,327 of record NZ_JAVIYU010000001.1, on the reverse strand, counting down.
GACCGACGTCCTGAACGGTCCCATCCGGACGAACGACGTGTTCACCGCGGCCTGCTCGACGGTGTTCAACGGCACCGTCGAGCAGCACGACACGAGCGTCCGCCCGTCCAGCGGGACGTGCAGCGGCGTGTTCAACGGCGGCGCCGCGACCGCGGTGCCCTACCTCGGGCTCCCCGCGCTGAACTCGAACATGTCGCAGGAGACCCGCACGGACACCCCGACCACGGTCCCTCGTCCCGGCTGCCTCTACACCGGGCCGACGCGGGTGTCGTTCCTCGGCAACGGCAAGATGACCGTCTGGTCGCCGTGGTCCAAGGCGACGCAGATCCAGGTGGTCGCGTCGACCGGTGAGGTCAAGGCGGGGGCCGACCTCGCGAAGGCCGCCGCACTGTGCGGGACCATCTCGGACCTGCAGAGCGCTGCCGGTGCCACCATCACGACCCTCCCGGCGAACCTCATGTACGTCCAGGACGTGCCGACCGCCTCGAACAACGTCAACTCCTGGGCGGCGAACACGTTCCCCTCGAAGTACACGAACACGTACTGCACGACGACGGTCACCGTGCGATCGAACGGGACCACGACGACCACGACGAACCAGCCCTTCAGCAACGGGCAGGGCTTCCCGGCCGCCGGCGAGTGGATCAACGGCGGCACGTCGGGTTCGTACGCACAGACCGGGTCGGCGTCGGACACGTACAGCTGCTCGGCGGGGGACGTGTTCGTCAGCGGCGCGTTCGCCGGTGCCATGACCATCGCGTCGTCCGGCACCATCTGGGTGACGGACGACATCACCTACGTCAGCGCGACGAACGACATCCTCGGACTGGTCGGGCAGAACGCCGTCGAGGTCTACAACCCCGCACGCTGCACCTCCTACCCGACCGTCTACCAGTGGGGCGTCGGCAACGTCACCGACACCACACGCTGCAACCAGAGCGGCGTCCGACTCCTCAACCGCTCCGGCGGCGAGTCCCTGACCATCAGCGCGGCGATCGCGAGCAACGCGGGGACGTTCTGGAACCAGAACTACGACATCGGGTCGAAGCTGGGTGTGCTCAAGGTCATCGGCTCCATCGCGCAGAACTGGCGTGGACCCGTCGCGACCACGGGCAGCACGGGGTTCTCGAAGAACTACGTCTACGACCAGCGCCTGCTGACCACGGCGCCGCCGAAGTTCCTCCAGCCCGTGTCGACCTCCTACGGCGTGACCACGCAGGTGGAGGTGCAGGCGGCCTTCAAGGCGGACGGCTCGTGCGCGACGACCAGCACGGGGGCGTGCAGGTGATCGGCGTGGGCGAGGTCCTGCCGATCGTCGTCGTCCTCGCCGGCGTGCTCGGCCTGCTCGTCGGCTCCTTCCTGAACGTCGTCGTGCACCGCGTCCCCGCCGGCCTCTCGGTGGTGTCGCCGCCGAGCTCCTGCCCCGGGTGCGGACAGGCCATCCGGCGTCGGGACAACGTGCCGGTGCTCTCCTGGGTGCTCCTGCGCGGACGGTGCCGGGACTGCGCGGAGCCGATCTCGCCTCGGTACCCGATCGTCGAGCTGTCGACCGCACTGCTGTTCGTCGCGGTCGCGGCCGTCGCGGTCTCCGGACCCGTGGTGATCGGACCCGTCCGTGTCCCTGCAGCCCAGGCGGTCCTCCTCGCGGCTCTTCTCTACCTCATGGCGGTCTCCGTCGCCCTCGCGCTGATCGACCTCGAGACGCACACCCTGCCGAACGCGATCGTCTACCCGTCCGCCGTGGTCCTCGCCGTCCTCCTGGTCGTCGTCTCGGTGCTGAGCGGAGACCTCGCGGCCCTCGGCCGGGCGGGTATCGGGGCGGTGGTCCTGGGCGGCGCCTACCTCGCGCTGGCCGTCGCGGTCCCGGGCGGGATGGGGCTCGGCGACGTGAAACTCGCCGTCGTCCTCGGGCTCGTCCTCGCGTACCTCGGATGGGGACCCCTCGCAGTGGGTGCTTTCGGCGCCTTCGTGGTCGGAGGTACCGTCGCGATCGCGCTGGTCACCACACGACGTGCGCGATGGCGCGGTGGCGTGCCGTTCGGGCCGTCGATGCTGATCGGCGCGTGGATCGGCATCGTCTTCGGACACGCTCTCTGGACCGCCTACCTCGGGGTCCTCGGACTCGCCTGACGCCTCCTCCACCGACCACTCCTCGACGAAAGCAGCAACATGGGCAAGAGCATCGTGGGCATCGACATCGCGGGATCCTCGATCCGCGCGGTCGAGGTCGCGAACGCCGACCGCGCACGCCCGACCGTCCTGCGGTTCGCCGAGGTCCCGACCCCGCCGGACGCCGTCAGCCGTGGCGAGGTGCTCGAGCCCAACACGGTCGCGTCGGCACTGCGTTCCCTGTGGTCAATCGGCCGGTTCCGCTCGAAGGACGTCGTACTCGGCATGGGCAACCAACGCGTGCTCTCCCGCGACCTGACCGTCCCGGTCGCACCGTTGGCGCAGATCCGCGAGAGCCTGCCGTTCCAGGTGCAGGACATGCTTCCCGTTCCCGTCGGCGACGCGATCCTCGACTTCTACCCGACCGCCGAGGCGATGAGCGACAACGGTCCCGTCGTGCACGGCCTGCTCGTCGCGGCGATCAAGGACGCGGTGCTCGCGAACGTCAAGGCCGCGCAGCTCGCTGGTCTCAACCCGGTCGGCGTCGACCTCATCCCGTTCGCCCTCACCCGCGTCCTCGTGGGCAGGCCGGGGCTGCACGGCACCACGGCGCTGGTCCAGCTCGGCGCCGACACGACGACCGTCGTCCTCGTGAGCGACGGCGTCCCCCAGTTCGTCCGCATCATCCCGACGGGCGGGAACGACGTCACCAAGACGCTCGCGGCAGCGCTCGACATCGAGTTCGGACAGGCCGAGGTCGTGAAGCGGCACCTCGGCATCGGTACGGGCGCTCGCACGCCGGATGACGCGCGCGCCGTGTCGGTCATCGCCGACGCCGTCACGGAGCTCATCGCGAGCCTCCGGAACACGATCAGCTACTTCGTCAACACGCGCCCGGGCGACCACGTCGAGCGCATCGTCCTCGTGGGCGGTGGCGCTCGCCTCGTCGGCCTCCCCGAGGCGCTCGCCGCGCACACCCACCTCCCGGTGCAGCGCGGCTCCGCCTTCGCGGGGGTCGACCTCGCGCGGTCGATCCCGGTGCAGGACGTGACGGACCACGAGGACGCGATCGCCGTCGCCTACGGGCTGGCAGTGGGGAGTCGAGCAGCATGACCGCCACCGACGTCCGGGCCGCAGCGCCCGAGGACACCACCGGACCCGGACGGGGTCGCGCTCCGCGCGGCCCGCGCACGACGGCGTCCACCTCGATCGCGGGGCGTGAGCCGCGGGTCGACCTCCTCCCGCCCGAGGTCCACACGGAGCGCCGCGAACGGGCCATCGCGCGGCGCGCCTGGCTCGGCGTGATCGTCGCCGCCGCGGTCGCGGCCCTGGGCTCCGGCGGCGCGTACGTGCACCAGCTCGACACGGCGCAGTCGTACCTGTCCGCGCAGAACGAGACCACCTCGCTCCTGCAGCAGCAGCAGCGCTACTCGGAGGTCCGTTCGGCCGAGAACGACACGGCCCTGCTCGAAGCCGCCCAGTCCGTCGGTGGCTCCACCGAGATCGACTGGAGTTCGACACTCGCGCAGCTGAAGTCGGTGCTCCCCGCCGGCGTCTCCATCACCGCGATGACGATCGACTCGGCGGACTCCACCGAGTCCTTCGCGCAGTCGACCGTCCCGTTGCAGGGGTCACGAGCAGCGACGATGCAGCTGACGATCCAGAGCCCGAGCATCCCCTCGGTCCCGGACTGGACCGCACGCCTCTCGCAGCTCCGTGGCTACGTCGACTCGACGATCACGTCGGTCGCGCTCGAGGAGGACACGGGGCAGTACTCGGCGACCATCCAGGCGCACCTCGGCGCGAAGGCGTTCGACGGCAAGTACACGAAGGACGGATCGAAGTGAACAAGAACCGTCTCTCCCTCATCATCGCGTTGGCCGCGACGCTGGCCGTCCTCGCGGGCGGGTGGTTCCTCGGCGCACAGCCGCAGCTCGCACAGGCGTCCGACAACAGCGCCCAGCAGGCCGACATCGATGCGACGAACGCCCGGAACCGCGCCGAACTCCACCGCCTCGAGGAGGCGTACACGTCGCTCGACGCGACGAAGGCCGAGCTGGCTGCCCTGCGGGCCTCGGTCCCGTCCTCGACCGACACCGCCTCGCTGCTGAACCAGCTGAACGGCGCCGGCGCTGCCAGTGGCGTCACGGTCACGTCGATCACCATCGGCGACCCCAAGGCGTACGCCCCAGTGGCCGCGGCGGAACCGGCCCCGTCCGCGAGTGCGTCACCGTCGTCGACGGCGTCCGCGTCGGCAGCGCCGACAGCCGCAGCGACGCCCGAGGCGCCGGCCCCGCACAGTGACGCCCAGATCACGAGCGCGAACTTCGTGGTCGTGCCCGTGACGGCGGCCGTCAAGGGGTCGTACGACCAGGCACTCGCCTTCACGAAGAACGTGCAGAACGGTCAGCGGCTGTTCCTCGTGAACGGGGTCGCGGCGACGAGTTCCGACTCGGGAGGCGACCCGATGGCCGACCAGTCGTGGTCGCTCTCCGGGTACGTCTACGTGCTCGCGGACCCCGCCACGAACGGCTGACCCGACCCCCACCAACTGGGGTCCGACGCGCCACGCCGCACCCTCTTCCGCACGGCCTCCCGCTGTGCTTACGATGCTCCTGAGCCCGCGCTCGCGGCTGCTCGTCCCTCTCTCGAACGGTCGCTCGAAACGGCCGTTCCTCGTCGTGCCCGGAGTCGCGCGTGTTGGCTGGAATCGTGGAGTTCCTCGGTTGGTTCGGAGCAGTAACCGTCCTTGCTGGTTACCTGCTCTTCTCGATGGGCAAGCTCCCGAACGGCCCGGTGTACCAGCTGTTCAACCTCGTGGGCGGGCTCGCCGTGGCGATCAACGTCGCGGCGCACCACGCCGTCCCGTCGACGATCGTGAACGGCATCTGGGCGATCGTCGCGGTCGTCGTGCTCGTCAAGATGGCGAGGGCCCGTCGTGCGGCGAAGCGGGGTGCCCCGTCGACCGAGACGCCGGTCCTCCGCGCCGAGCCGCCGGCGACCACGGCGGTCCTGCCGATCGTCGGACCGGCGCTGCGCGACCACGAGGCGGAGGCGACGCCCACCGCGGCACCCGCGCCGCGCCTCCAGGGCCCGGACGCCGACGGCGACGCGACCGACGCAACGCACACGACCGACGCGACGCACACGCCCGACGCGACGCACACGCCCGACGCGACGCACGCGACCGACGCGACGCACGCGACCGACGCGACCGACGCCCCGACCGCAGCCGCGCCGATGACCGAGTCCATCCCGGTGATCACGGCCACGATCGCCCTCGCGCTCGTCGCCGCAGCGCAGGAGCACGCCGACCAGGCGACGCACACCGACGAGCCGCAGCGCGCAGACGCCACCCCCGCCTGAGCCCCGCCAGCGATACGATCACCGCATGTCCCGGTGGTTGATCGCGACGATGACGTCGATCCTGTTCATCGCGCTCGTCATCGCGGTGACCGGCTTCGAGGCCCTCCTCGCCGACGTCGAGGTCATCTCCCAGCCCGACGCCACCCCGTACCTCGGCCCCGCGATGGTGCTCGGCGGTGCCGTGGTGGTGTTCCTCGCGACCGCGGTCGGCTCCCGCGAGGGCAACCCCGGCGTCACCGGCCTCGTCGCCGCGGCGACCTGCTACCTGGTGATGCTCGGCGTCGGGGCGGTCGGCTACAGCCTGGTCCGCAGCGACCTCACCGAGCTGCTCGTGTTCCCGGCCGGCTACGCACTCGGCCCGTTCGTCGTCGGTTCGGTGGTCGTGGCACTCCTGTGCGTCGTCGGCGGGATCGCCGCGGCACGGCACCAGTCGCGCGCGTCGGGGGTGCGCCCGGAGCCCGGCGATGACGGTGCCCGCCGGTAGTCTTCCTGCAGCACCACAGGACGACGGGGGACCGATGACCGACCAGCACCAGGCCGACGGATGGGGATCCGTCCCGGCCGTGGACTCGATCCGCGGCACGCGGGACGCACCACCGGCGGGGGCGTCCGGACCGCAGCCCCGGCCCCGTCGTCGACTCGGTCGCGGTCGGCTCGTCAGCATCGTCGCGGGTGGCGCGGCCGTCGTGCTGCTCCTGGTCGCGGGCGTGGTCGGCTACTCGGTCGGCACCTCGACGCACGCTGCCGATCGTCCGGTCCGTGCCTTCCTCGACGACCTCACGGCGGGTCGGGTGGGCGCCGCGCTCGACGTGGCGGGCATCGAGCACGACGAACGCGACCTGCTCCTCACCAAGGCCGCCTACGCGAAGGCGAAGGACCGCGTCACGGGGTACCGGATCGCCGCCACGCGTACGGACGGCGACACCGCCACGGTCACGGCGTACCTGCGGCAGGCGGGGCGCGACGTCTCGTCCACCTTCACCCTCGACAAGACGGGCACCGACTGGGGCGTGTTCCCGGTCTGGCAGCTCGAGGCACCGCGGCTCGGTGCGGTGGACGTCAGCCTGCGCGGCCCCACGGGCACGAAGGTGTCGGTGGCCGGGCAGTCCGTGGTCACGTCGAAGGACGGCACGGCGACGCTCACGGCCCTCCCCGGCACGTACGACGTCGCGGTGGACGGTGGCGAGTGGTACTCCGCCAAGGCCGCGACGGCGACGGTCACCGGCTTCGGGGGCACCGCCTCGAGTCCCGTCTCGATGGCGACGGAGCTCACCGCAGCGGGCAAGCGGTCCGCCCAGGCGGCGGTGGACGCGTGGGTCGACGGCTGCATCGCCTCGACCGAGGCGGCACCGGCCGGGTGCAGCTTCTATGCCTACGGTCAGGACGCCGCCTACACGTACACGAACCAGAAGTGGACGCTGGACACCCGCCCAACCGTGTCGATCGGCGGGTGGGTGTCGAACGGCTGGCTCGTCACGACGACGTCCTTCGGGCGTGCCACGTTCACGGCGGACATCTCCGGCCCGGGCGGGGTGGGCACGGCGTCCGCCGGGCCGATGAACGTCAACGCCAGCGGGTACGTCACGGAGTTCACGGACGCGGGGGCGACGTTCCGCTCGGCGGTGGGCAACGGCTCGTCCGACACGGGCTCCTGACGCCGCGCACGACGGCGCCCCGGTGCGTCCAGGAGGCACGGTGCCGGCCCGCCACGTCCCTCCGGCGGCCGTGGGTCCGGTCCACCGCGCCAGGCCGGCGGCCGTGGGTCCGGTCCACCGCGCCCGGCCGGGCGGAGCGCCCCGCGCCCCGCGTGACCACCCACGCGACGCCTGTTCGCCCAGGGCACTCGTCACGCGCCTCCAGGGCGACGCGCCCGGATTGATTTCGCCGGGTTACGCGGGTAATCTCTTCCGGGTGTGCGCCTTCGGGCGTGCCCGAAAAGTCCGGTCCGACCAACGGTCGGCAGGAACACTCCGTCCCCCACTCGTCATCCGCCGTCAGGCGGTGATCAGCGTGGGACGAGGAAGTCGGCGGACCGCGCCGGCCGGAGAACACGAGCGAAGAACCAGGAGAACAGTTGCCTACTATTCAGCAGCTGGTTCGCAAGGGTCGTACGCCGAAGGTCACCAAGACCAAGGCGCCCGCCCTGAAGGCGAACCCCCAGCAGCGTGGTGTGTGCACCCGCGTCTACACCACCACCCCGAAGAAGCCGAACTCGGCACTGCGCAAGGTCGCTCGTGTCAAGCTCTCGAACGGCACCGAGGTCACGGCCTACATCCCCGGTGAGGGCCACAACCTCCAGGAGCACTCGATGGTGCTCGTGCGCGGCGGTCGTGTGAAGGACCTCCCCGGTGTCCGCTACAAGATCATCCGCGGTGCGCTCGACACGCAGGCCGTGAAGAACCGTAAGCAGGCACGTAGCCGCTACGGCGCGAAGAAGGGTTGAGCCAATGCCTCGTAAGGGTCCCGCCCCCAAGCGTCCCGTCGTCGCAGACCCGGTCTACGGCGCACCGATCGTCTCGCAGCTCGTGAACAAGATCCTGCTCGACGGCAAGAAGGGCCTCGCAGAGCGCATCGTCTACGGTGCCCTCGAAGGCGTTTCCGCCAAGAACCAGCAGGACGCCGTCGCGACGCTCAAGAAGGCGCTCGACAACGTCCGTCCCACCCTCGAGGTCCGTAGCCGCCGCGTCGGTGGCTCGACCTACCAGGTCCCGGTCGAGGTCAAGCCGCACCGCGCGAACACCCTCGCGCTCCGCTGGCTGACCTCGTACGCCAAGGCCCGTCGCGAGAAGACGATGACCGAGCGTCTCATGAACGAGATCCTCGACGCGTCGAACGGTCTCGGTGCCGCGGTCAAGCGCCGTGAGGACACGCACAAGATGGCCGAGTCGAACAAGGCCTTCGCCCACTACCGCTGGTAGTCCCGGCACCGTCCGGGCGCCGGTGGTCATGAACCCCGGCGCCCGTACGGACGCCAACCTCTCCTACAACTCTTCCGGAGGAACCCTGTGGCACAGGACGTGCTCACCGACCTGAACAAGGTCCGCAACATCGGCATCATGGCGCACATCGATGCCGGCAAGACCACGACGACCGAGCGCATCCTGTTCTACACGGGCATCACGCACAAGATCGGTGAGGTCCACGACGGCGCTGCCACGATGGACTGGATGGCGCAGGAGCAGGAGCGCGGCATCACGATCACGTCGGCCGCGACGACCTGCTTCTGGGACAACAACCAGATCAATATCATCGACACCCCCGGTCACGTGGACTTCACGGTCGAGGTGGAGCGTTCGCTCCGCGTGCTCGACGGTGCGGTCGCCGTCTTCGACGGCAAGGAGGGCGTCGAGCCCCAGTCCGAGACCGTCTGGCGTCAGGCCGACAAGTACGACGTCCCGCGCATCTGCTTCGTCAACAAGATGGACAAGCTGGGCGCCGACTTCTACTTCACGGTCGACACCATCATCAACCGCCTCGGCGCGGAGCCCCTCGTGCTCCAGCTTCCGATCGGCGCCGAGAACGACTTCGTCGGGATCGTCGACCTCATCGAGATGCACGCCAAGGTCTGGCCGGGCGACGCCAAGGGTGATGTCACCATGGGCGCCCAGTACGAGGTCCAGGAGATTCCCGCGGACCTCAAGGACCGTGCGGACGAGTACCGCGCCAAGCTGATCGAGCGCGTCGCCGAGACCGACGACGCCCTGCTCGAGAAGTACTTCGGCGGCGAGGAGCTCACCAAGGACGAGATCAAGGCTGCGATCCGCAAGCTCACGATCGCGTCCGAGGTCTACCCCGTCCTGTGCGGCTCGGCCTTCAAGAACCGCGGTGTCCAGCCGATGCTCGACGCCGTCATCGACTACCTCCCGTCCCCGCTCGACGTGCCGCCGATGATCGGCCACGACGTCAAGGACGAGGAGAAGGAGATCATCCGCAAGCCCGACGCGTCGGAGCCGTTCTCGGCCCTCGCGTTCAAGGTCGCGGTGCACCCCTTCTTCGGTCGTCTCACCTACGTCCGCGTCTACTCGGGCTCGATCGAGTCGGGTGCCCAGGTCATCAACTCGACCAAGGGCAAGAAGGAGCGCATCGGGAAGATCTTCCAGATGCACTCCAACAAGGAGAACCCGGTCGACAACGTGACCGCCGGCCACATCTACGCGGTCATCGGTCTCAAGGACACCACCACCGGTGACACCCTGTGCGACCCGACCAACCAGGTCGTCCTCGAGTCGATGACGTTCCCGGAGCCGGTCATCGAGGTCGCCATCGAGCCGAACACGAAGGCCGACCAGGAGAAGCTCTCCACGGCCATCCAGAAGCTCGCCGAAGAGGACCCGACGTTCCGCGTCGAGCTCAACGCCGAGACCGGTCAGACGACGATCAAGGGCATGGGCGAGCTCCATCTCGACATCCTCGTCGACCGCATGAAGCGCGAGTTCAAGGTCGAGGCGTCGGTCGGCAAGCCCCAGGTGGCCTACCGCGAGACCCTGACCAAGGTCGTCGAGCGCTACGACTACACGCACAAGAAGCAGACCGGTGGTTCCGGCCAGTTCGCGAAGGTGCAGATCGCCCTCGAGCCGATGGAAGTCACGGCCGAGAAGGTCTACGAGTTCGAGAACGCCGTCACCGGTGGTCGCGTCCCGCGTGAGTACATCCCGTCGGTCGACGCCGGTATCCAGGACGCCATGCAGGTCGGCATCCTGGCCGGGTACCCGACCGTCGGCGTGAAGGCCATCCTCAAGGACGGCGCGGCGCACGACGTCGACTCGTCCGAGATGGCGTTCAAGATCGCCGGTTCGATCGCCTACAAGGAAGCGGCCCGCAAGGCCGGTCCGGCGATCCTCGAGCCGATCATGGCCGTCGAGGTCCGTACTCCGGAGGAGTACATGGGCGACGTCATCGGTGACCTGAACTCCCGTCGTGGCCAGATCGCCTCGATGGAGGACGCCTCGGGCGTCAAGGTGGTCCGCGCGAGCGTGCCGCTGTCCGAGATGTTCGGCTACGTCGGCGACCTGCGGTCGAAGACCTCTGGTCGTGCGGTCTACTCGATGACCTTCGAGACCTACAGCCAGGTCCCGGCCAAGGTCGCCGAGGAGATCATCGCGAAGAACGCGGGGGAGTGACGCTCCAGCGTCTCTCCACAGGCGGGGGTGCCCGGCGACGGGCCCCTCGCCACCAAGTACAGTAAAGACACACACTGCACGCCAACGGTTCACGAACCGGGGGCATGCTCTCCGAGTCCTGAGGAGGACCCACAGTGGCCAAGGCCAAGTTCGAGCGGACCAAGCCGCACGTCAACATCGGAACCATCGGTCACGTCGACCACGGCAAGACCACGCTCACGGCGGCGATCACCAAGGTTCTGCACGACCAGTACCCGGACCTCAACGAGGCCCGTGACTTCGCTCAGATCGACAACGCTCCCGAGGAGCGCGAGCGCGGCATCACGATCAACATCTCGCACGTCGAGTACCAGACCGAGAAGCGCCACTACGCGCACGTCGACGCTCCTGGTCACGCTGACTACGTGAAGAACATGATCACGGGTGCGGCGCAGATGGACGGCGCGATCCTCGTGGTCGCCGCCACCGACGGTCCGATGCCCCAGACGCGTGAGCACGTGCTGCTCGCCCGCCAGGTCGGCGTCCCCTACATCGTCGTCGCGCTGAACAAGTCCGACATGGTGGACGACGAGGAGATCCTGGAGCTCGTCGAGCTCGAGGTCCGTGAACTCCTCGGCTCGCAGGAGTTCGACGAGGACGCCCCCGTCGTGCAGGTCTCGGCGCTCAAGGCGCTCGAGGGCGATGAGAAGTGGGTCAAGTCCGTCCAGGACCTCATGGCCCAGGTCGACGAGCACGTGCCGGACCCGGTGCGCGCCACCGACCAGCCGTTCCTGATGCCGATCGAGGACGTCTTCACGATCACCGGTCGTGGCACGGTCGTCACCGGTCGTGTCGAGCGTGGCACGCTCGACCTCAACTCCGAGGTCGAGATCGTCGGCATCCGCCCGACGCAGAAGACCACGGTCACGGGCATCGAGATGTTCCGCAAGCTGCTCGACAAGGCCGAGGCTGGTGACAACACCGGTCTGCTCATCCGTGGCCTCAAGCGCGAGGACGTGGAGCGCGGCCAGGTCGTCGTGAAGCCGGGTTCGGTCACGCCGCACACCGAGTTCAAGGCGAACGCCTACATCCTGACCAAGGAAGAGGGCGGGCGTCACAACCCGTTCTACGCGAACTACCGTCCGCAGTTCTACTTCCGCACCACGGACGTCACCGGCGTCATCACGCTGCCCGAGGGCACCGAGATGGTCATGCCCGGCGACACCGTGTCGATGGCCGTCGAGCTGATCCAGCCGATCGCCATGGAGCCGGGTCTCCGTTTCGCCATCCGTGAGGGTGGTCGTACGGTCGGCGCCGGTACGGTCGAGGAGATCGTCAAGTAACTCCGGTTACCACGCGTCAGCGGGGTCGGACCTTCGGGTCCGGCCCCGCTTTCCGTTTCTCGGGAGTTCGCTCGCGTTCGGCGGACAGATCGCGGGGATCGGAGCACGATGTGGGCCAAGCGGCCGGATCGACCGGCCATCGAGCGGCCGGGTCACCTCCGGCCGGCAGGGAGGCAGCATGGCCGGCTTCGACGACATCCAGAAGAACGTCTCCGCCAAGGCGGAGGAGGTCACCGACCGCGCGAAGGCGTTCGTGGACGAGAACAAGGACAAGATCGAGGACGCGCTGCGGAGCGACAAGGCGGAGGACGTCTCCGACAAGATCATCCACGGCCTGGCCGACGGCATCAAGAAGGTCACGGGCGGGAAGTTCGACGAGCAGATCGACAAGACCGCGCAGGACCTGGACGACAAGATCGGCAACAACGGCGAGTAGGTCCGACGCCGACGGCGAACTGGAGGCGCTGCGCACGACGTGCGCAGCGCCTCCAGTGCCGTCTCGGGCCCGGTTCGATCGTCAGGCCGGTTCGACCGTCGTGGTGACGACCCAGCGGTGCTTGCCGATCGCGCGCTGGCGCGCGAACCCGAACCGCTCGAACGTCGAGAGCGCGCCGTGGAAGAGGAAGCCGGCCGGCACCGTCCCGGCGGGTTCCGGGTAGCCCTCGACGGTCCCGCCGCCGGCGGCGGCGATGAGGGCGAGCGCACCGCCGAGCGCCTCGGTGGCGACCCCCTGTCGGCGGTACCCGGCGCGGACGTAGGTGCAACCGATGCGCCAGGCGGGATCCGGACCGACCTGCGACCGGTCGTACACGCGACGGTTCTTGATGCGGACGACCTCGGAGACCGGCCCGTACTGGCACCAGCCGACGCACCGCTCCCCGTCGAGGACGAGCGCGGCGTGGGTGGTGCCGGCGAGGACGCGCTCGTACTTGCGCTCCCGGTTGCAAGCGGCGTCCCGTGTCGGCCCCTCGTCGTGGAAGCCGATGCAGAAGCAGCCGCTCGGGAAGCCGTCGCTCGTGCGGCAGAGCTCGTCGAAGGCGTCCCACGTGGACGCGTCGAGAGGACGTACGGTGTACGACGCCATGGCGGCAGCGTAGACGCGCCGTCGGCGTTCCGGAAGCCGGCGCAGTTGTCCCCACAAGATGGGACGCGATGTACCCCGCTCGGGGTGTTGTTGCGGTTTCCCGCGACTCGATACCGTGGAGTCGCGGGACCGCACCGGTCACGCGTGGTGACCCGAACACCCGCCGTCTCCCGACGCAGGGCCCTGCCTGCGCGGACACTGTCGCGCGCGCTCTGCGGGTCGCCGATCCTCGACCCGAAGGACAAGCGTGTCTGCACTGCACCGTGCCCCCGTGCGCCGCCGCCCCGCCCGACTGCTCGCAGGAGCTGCCGTCACCGCGCTGGTCGCGGGGAGCGCAGTCCTCCTGACGCCGCAGCTGGCATCGGCCGCGTCCCCGTTCCCGACGACGCAGCTCTACGCGACCGTCTCGGGCTCGTCCACGGTGTACGCCGTGGACCGGGCGAGCGGCGCTGCGACCCCCGCCGTGACGGCGCCGAACAACGCGACCGGTCTCAACCAGATCGGCATCTCGGGCGACGGTGACAAGCTGTTCATGACGAACAGCACGACCGTGTTCGAGTACACCGCGTCGACGGAGACGTGGGAGACCGCCACCCGTCCGAACTCGCCGTCGGTCGCGAACCAGATGGGCGGCGTCGACCCAAAGAGCGGCAAGTTCTTCTTCGGTGGTCTCTCGAGCGGCTCGACGTTCACCTTCACGTCGTACGACCCGGACACGAACACCGTCTCGTCGAACGTCACCTCGGTGACGGCGCCGAACCCGCCCGGCACCAACGGCGACCTCGCCTTCGACCGGCAGGGCAACCTGTACTTCATCTCGAGCAGTGCGAGCACGGCGCAGCTGTACCGCGTCAACGCCGAGGACCTCGGTGGGGGCGCCACCACCGCGACCGCGGTCGGCCCGGCCATCACGCCGGCGGCCGCGCTGACGTCGCTGGCGTTCGGCGACGACGGCTACATCTACATCGCCGGCTCGTCGGCCAACACGTTCCTGCAGGTGAACCCGGTCACCGGTGGCACCGTCGCCAAGCGCAGCGTCAACCAGGGTGGCACCGCGCTGAACGTCACGGACCTCGGCTCGCGCGCGGTGCCGTCGACCGGTTCCGCGTCGGGCGGCTTCACCGACGGGAAGGCCAAGCCCGGCGACCAGCTGACGATCGGTGTCGGCGGCGGCGACGTGCCGAAGCCGGCGACCGCCACCACGTCCGACGGCAACGACACCGTCACCGCGGGCCCGATCATCCTGCTGCCGGGCCAGTCCTACACCGTCACGCAGTCGCCCGGGAACCAGGCGACGAACCCCGGTGACTACGACACGTCGTACGTCTGCACCGACCTCACGAGCAACGCCGTCGTGTCCTCCGGCAAGGGGACCTCGGCACCGTTCACGGTCCCGACGGCCGGCGGAGACGTGAGCTGCGCGTTCTCGAACCCGCTGAAGCCGAAGGTCGAGAACAGCTCCTCCACCGCGAACACCCCCGGCCAGCCCGCGACCGTCGACGTGCTGCAGGGCGCGACGGGTGACATCGACGCCACCACCGTGCAGCTGACGGCTCCCGACGTCGCCGGCGCCACGGTGACCGACGGCGGCAAGACCCTCACCGTCCCCGGTCAGGGCGTCTGGACCGTCGACCGGAGCAGCGGTGCCGTGACCTTCACCCCCGAGTCCGGCTTCACCCGGAACCCGACCCCGGTCACCTACACCGTCGAGGACACCCGCGGGAACCAGACCCAGGGGCAGGTGTCCGTCAGCTACCGGGGCACGGCGCAGGACGACGCGGCGACCACGGACCAGGGCGAGGCGGTCACCATCGACGTCCTCCGCAACGACGAGGGCGGGACGGTCGCTGCGTCGGTCGTATTCCCGTCCGCGGGGCAGCCGTCCGGCGCGGCCGTCTCCGACGATGGTCGGACGCTGACGGTGCCCGGAACGGGCGTCTACACCGTGGACGCGACGACGGGTGCGGTCACGTTCACCCCTGAGCCGACGTTCCGCGGAGACGCGTCGCCGGTGACCTACCGTGTGGCGGACGCCGACGGCAGCACGTCCACGGCGCAGATCGTGGTCACCGCGAAGCCCATGGGCCCGAAGGCGGGCGACGACACCGCGACCACGCAGCAGAACACCCCGGTCACGGTCGACGTCGCCGGTGGCACCGCTGCCGGCGTCGACCGCGGCACGCCGATCGACCCGACGTCCGTGGTGTTCCCGCGGTCCGGCCAGCCCGACGGCGCGATCGTGTCGGACGACGGCAAGCAGATCACCGTGCCCGGACAGGGCGTCTCCACGATCGACCCGGACAGCGGGAAGGTGACCTTCACGCCCGCGCAGGGGTACACCGGCACCACCACGCCGGTGACCTACCAGGTCGGCGACACCGGCGGCGAATCGGGCACCGGCACCATCGTGGTGACCGTCACCCCGGTCTCCCCGAAGGCGAACCCGGACACCGCGAAGGTGGCGCAGGGCGAACCGACCACCATCGACGTCCTCGGTGACGACACCGCGGGCAACGCGGGCACGCCCTTCGACCCCGCCACCGTGGTGTTCCCGACCGCCGGCCAGCCGAACGGCTCGACGGTCTCGGAGGACGGCCGGAAGGTCACCGTCCCCGGTGAGGGTGCCTACGTCGTCGACCCGGACAGCGGGAAGGTGACGTTCACCCCGGAGCCGACGTTCCGCGGAGTCGGCTCGGCGGTGACCTACCAGGTCGCCGACGTCGACGGGACAACGACCTCGTCCACGATCACGATCACCGTCGCACCGGTCGGCCCGGTCGCGGAGGACGACGTCACCACCACCGGGCAGAACACCCCCGTGTCGATCGCCGTCCCGGCGAACGACCGGCCCGGGATCCGAGGCGGGACCCCGATCGACCCGACGACGGTCGTGTTCCCGACCACCGGCCAGCCCACGGGCGCGGTCGTGTCCGAGGACGGTCGCACCCTAACCGTCGCCGGCCAGGGCGTCTACACCGCCGACCCGACGACCGGTTCGGTGCTCTTCGCCCCGGCGCAGGGCTGGTCCGGTACCGCGTCGACCGTCACGTACCAGATCGGTGACACGGGTGAGGTGGCGGCGACCGCGACCATCACCGTCACCGTCATCCCGGTGGCGCCCACCGCTGCTCCGGACACCGCCCGGACCGCTCAGGACACCCCCGTGACGACCCCGGTGCTCGGCAACGACACGGCCGGCAACGCCCGCACGTCGATCGCGCCCGGGTCGGTCCGGCTCCTGGGCGCTGACGGCGAACCGGTCACGACGCGCACGGTGCCCGGGAAGGGCGTCTTCACGGTCGACACCACGACCGGTGCGGTCACCTTCACCCCGGCGAAGGGCTTCACGGGAACGCTCGAGGTGCCGTACGCGATCGCCGACGTCGACGGCGGGACGGCCTCCTCCACGGTCACCGTGACCGTCGGTGCAGCGCCGACGGCAGCGAACGACACCCGGACCGGTACCCCCGGCGAGCCGCTGACCGTCGACGTGCTCGGCAACGACGCGGCCGGCTCGACCCCGATCGACCCCGAGTCCGTGCGCCTGGTCGACCCGGAGACCGGCGAGCTCGTCACCACCGTGACGATCCCGGAGCAGGGCACGTTCACGGTGGGCCCCGACGGGACGATCACGTTCACGCCGGTTCCCGGCTTAAGCGGCACGGTGACGGTCCCGTACTCGGTCGCGGGTGACGACGGGAGCCGCACCACCGCGACCCTGACGATCACGTACCCGGCCGCGCCGGCGGTCGCAGCCGACCCCGCAGCGGGGGCCGGTGTGGTCGCGACGGGCCCGGGTACCGGCCAGCTCGCGTTCACCGGCACCGACATCGCGTGGAAGGGGTCCATCGCGGCGCTCCTGCTCCTCGCGGCCGGCGGCACGATCCTGTTCCTGCGTCGCCGGAAGCAGGCGAACGGGTAGTCCGGTCGGATCCGACCCATCGGCGGACGGGAGGCGCGGTGTCGGCTGGCACCGTCCCTCCCGTCTCGGCCGTCACCCCGCTGGCGCGGTGCGCCGGAACCGGCGGGTGGGGCCCACCTCCAGTCCGTCGCCGGGCCGGGTCACAGGCGGTGGCGAGTTGCATCGAGAGCGTGACCCGTCTCCGCCGCTCCGCGACCAACGGTCGCGGCTACCACCGCGTCCGCAGCGGACGTGGCTTCTCCTACCGCGACCCGGACGGCACCACCGTCACCGACGCCGCGGTCCGGCAGCGTCTCGAGGACCTCGTCATCCCGCCCGCGTGGGACGACGTCTGGATCTCCCCGTACGAGAACGGCCACATCCTGGCGACCGGCATCGACGGCGCCGGCCGTCGGCAGTACATGTACCACCCGTCCTGGCGCGAGCGGATGGACCGCATCAAGTACGACCGTGCGCTGGCGCTCGCTGAATCCCTGCCGGTCGCACGACGCGGGGTCACCATGGACCTCCGGCGGCCGGAGCCCGACCGGCAGCGTGCCCTCGCGGCGGCCTTCCGGATGCTCGACCAGGGGTCCCTGCGGGTCGGGTCGGAGCGGTACGCCACCGAGCACGGCAGCCGCGGCCTGTCCACCCTGCTGTGCGCGCACGCCCACGTCTCCGGCGACGACATCGAGCTCGACTTCCCGGGCAAGAGCGGCCAGGAGTGGTCGTCCTCGATCCACGACCCGGACCTCGCGATCGTCATCGCGGGCATGAAGCGGCGTGGACCGAACGCCCGGCTGCTCTCGTTCCGTGCACGCCGCGGCGCCGAGTGGGAGCCCCTCTCAGCCGAGGACATCAACGAGTACGTGAAGGAACGTGCCGGTGACGAGTTCACCGCGAAGGACTTCCGCACCCTGCACGGCACCGTCGCCGCCGCGGTCGACCTCGCGGCGACCGGACCGCAGTCGTCCGTGACGAAACGGAAGAAGGCGGTGTCGCACGCGGTGAAGGTCGCGAGCGAGGAACTCGGCAACACCCCGACGGTGTGCCGGCAGAGCTACATCGACCCGCGCCTGCTCGACGCCTACGACCACGGCGAGACCATCGACCCCGACCGCATGCACGCGGCCGAGTCGGAGGTCCGCGCACTGCTCTACCGACAGTGACCGGGAAGGGGCCGGGATGACGTACCGTTGGACCTCGTGCCCGAACACCCCCACCCGGGCACGGAAGGACCCCACCAGTCGTGACTGACGAGTGCATCCACGGATTCCCCACCGAACTCTGCGACATCTGCGCGCCACGGCAGCGCGAGGCCGCAGAACTCCCCACCACCCCGACCCCGCGCCGCACCCGGATCACCACCTCGCTCCGGACCGTCCCCGGCCAGGCGGCGACCCCGGCGTCCTCGCTGCGGTCCCCGGTGCCCGACCTGCCCGAGGCGCGTGACTTCGCCTCGCTCCGCGCGCACCACGTGACGCACGTGGACAACCTCGACGACATCGTGGGGTCCGGTGCGATCCTTGCGTCGGACGCCGTGACGCCGGTCGTCGACGTCGCCTCCGCCGCTGCCCGGGCCGCCCGCGCCGAGGCACACGCCCCCGACGGCTCCCCGGTCGCCGCGCACGTGCCGTTCACGCTGTCGCCCGACGCGACCCGCTGGGACGAGCTGCGCACCGGCGCCGAGGGCGAGCGGTGGTCCGACGCGGCCCGCCGGACCCGGGCGACGGAGTACATCATGCTCGTCGTGCCGGTGTCGGCCTTCGGGGCGTCGGTCATCGTCGCCGACCAGGACGCCGACGCCGAGGACGTCCGGTTCGCGGTCGGGCCCGAGGCCGCGACGAACCTCATCCGTCGCACCGACTTCACCGACCCGGAGATGCTCGGCCTCGAGCTGCTCGCCGGGCCGAGCGTGCCGTTCTCGGCCGTCGCGGTCATCGGCGTCCCCAACGACCGCGTCCGCCAGACGGTCAAGGCCGTGCTCAAGGACCACGGCGGACACGCTCCCCGGGTCGCGGTCTTCCCCCCGTGGTTCGTCCCCCCGGTCGTCGCGGAGTAGTCCCGACCGACCCCTGCGACGTGCCCTCCGGACCGGCTCCGGAGGGCACGTCGCGCGTCGGGGGCGACCCGCGCCTCCTGGCCCTCGATCCGCGTGTATCCGGGGAAGCGGGCCGATCCCGACACGCCCGTGATTCGCGACACGCCCGGGTTGCACGGATGCCGTGCCTATGCGAGACTTGTCCGGTTCCGAAATTCCGCGCGCGTTCGCGTGCGCAGGATCACTGCTCTGGCAGTGCACAACCCCCCTGTCCAGCAGGGCTGGGTTGGGCCGCAGGCAGCAGAACACGATCGACTCCCCACCAAGCGTGACGGGCACTGCTGTGCCCAGAGCGTGCGGGAGACGACATGCCCACGCTGAACGGCCCAGGTCGCTCCGCGCGGTTGACACGAGAACAGCGGTCATCCCCAGCGGATGCGGCCGGTTGGTTCACAGAAAACAGCCAAGCCCTGCAGGAATGCACGGTGGCGGCGGCGTCAGGCGGCCCGAGGGTGCGCGGCGCAGAGAGGACAAAGAGACACATGGCGGGACAGAAGATCCGCATCCGGCTCAAGTCGTACGACCACGAGGTCATCGACACGTCGGCCCGGAAGATCGTCGACACGGTGACCCGTGCCGGTGCGACCGTGGTCGGCCCGGTGCCGCTCCCCACCGAGAAGAACGTGGTCACCGTGATCCGTTCTCCTCACAAGTACAAGGACTCGCGCGAGCACTTCGAGAAGCGCACGCACAAGCGGGTCATCGACATCGTCGACCCGACGCCGAAGGCCGTCGACTCGCTCATGCGACTCGACCTCCCGGCCGACGTCAACATCGAGATCAAGCTGTAAGGGGGCTGGACTGATGGCGAACTCAACCAAGACCGTCAAGGGCCTCCTCGGCAAGAAGCTCGGGATGACCCAGGTGTGGGACGAGAACAACAAGTTCATCCCCGTCACCGTGATCGAGGTCGGCCCGAACGTGGTCACCCAGATCCGCAACGTCGAGCGCGACGGCTACGAGGCGATCCAGATCGCCGCCGGCGCCATCGACCCGCGCAAGGTCAACAAGCCGGCCGCCGGCCACTTCGAGGCAGCCGGGGTCACCCCGCGCCGCACCCTCACGGAGATCCGCACCAACGACTCCGCTGAGTACACGCTCGGCCAGGAGCTCACCGTCGACACGTTCGAGGCGGGCCAGAAGGTCGACGTCGTCGGCACCTCCAAGGGCAAGGGCTTCGCCGGTGTCATGAAGCGCCACGGCTTCGCCGGTGTGTCCGCTTCGCACGGTGCCCACCGCAACCACCGCAAGCCCGGTTCGATCGGTGCTTCGTCGACCCCGTCGCGTGTCTTCAAGGGCATGCGCATGGCGGGTCGCATGGGTGGCGAGCGTGTGACCGTCCTCAACCTCACGGTGCACGCCGTCGACGCCGAGAAGGGTCTGCTGCTCGTCAAGGGCGCGATCCCCGGTGCTCGCGGTCGCTCCGTCTTCGTCCGCACCGCCGTGAAGGGTAAGTGATCATGGCCACCACGACCGCAACCACGATCGACGTCCTCGACGCATCGGGCGTCAAGTCCGGCACCGTCGAGCTCCCCGCCGAGCTCTTCGACGTCGAGACCAACGTCCCGCTGATCCACCAGGTCGTCACCGCGCAGCTCGCAGCCGCGCGTCAGGGCACCCACAAGACCAAGAACCGCGGCGAGGTCCGCGGTGCTGGTCGCAAGCCGTTCAAGCAGAAGGGCACCGGCCGCTCCCGTCAGGGTTCGGTCCGCGCTCCGGAGCACACCGGCGGTGGCGTCGTCCACGGACCGACCCCGCGCGACTACTCGCAGCGCACCCCGAAGAAGATGATCGCCGCTGCTCTGCTCGGCTCGCTCTCGGACCGCGCCCGCGGTGGCCGCATCTCCGCTGTGGAGGGCTTCGTCGCGGCCGAGGTGCCGTCGACCAAGACCGCCCGCACGCTCATCGAGAAGGTCGCGCCCGTCAAGCACGTGCTCGTCGTGCTCGAGCAGGACGACGAGCTCACGCTCAAGTCGATCCGCAACCTGCCGAACGTCCACGCGCTCTCGTACGGCCAGCTCAACGCCTACGACGTGCTCAAGGCCGACGCGCTCGTCTTCAGCAAGAGCGCACTCGACGCCTTCATCGCGTCGAAGACCGCGAAGGAGATCTCCGCATGAGCGGCTTCAACAAGGACCCGCGCGACATCATCATCTCGCCGGTCGTCTCGGAGAAGAGCTACGGCCTGATCGACCAGGGCAAGTACACGTTCATCGTGGACCCCCGTTCGAACAAGACCGAGATCAAGCTCGCCATCGAGAAGATCTTCGACGTCAAGGTCGCGAGCATCAACACGCTGAACCGTCCGGGCAAGACCCGTCGCACGCGCTTCGGCATGGGCAAGCGCAAGGACACCAAGCGTGCCATCGTGACGCTCAAGTCCGGTTCGATCGACATCTTCACGGCTGTCGGCTGAGGACCAGAGGGATAAATCATGGCTATTCGTAACTACAAGCCGACGACCCCCGGTCGTCGCGGCTCGTCGGTCGCCGACTTCGCTGAGATCACCCGTTCGACGCCGGAGAAGTCGCTGCTTCGTCCGCTGCCGAAGACCGGTGGCCGCAACAGCTCCGGCCGCATCACCACCCGTCACATCGGTGGTGGCCACAAGCGTCAGTACCGCGTGATCGACTTCCGTCGTCACGACAAGGACGGCATCGACGCCAAGGTCGCGCACATCGAGTACGACCCGAACCGCACGGCGCGCATCGCGCTCCTGCACTACGTGGACGGCACGAAGCGCTACATCATCGCGCCGAACAAGCTCAAGCAGGGCGACGTCATCGAGCAGGGCGCCGGCGCGGACATCAAGCCGGGCAACAACCTGCCGCTGCGCAACATCCCCGTGGGTACCGTCGTGCACGCGATCGAGCTCCGCCCCGGTGGCGGCGCCAAGCTCGCGCGTTCGGCCGGCGCCTCGGTGCGTCTCGTCGCCAAGGACGGCCCCTACGCGCAGCTCCGTCTGCCGTCGGGCGAGGTCCGCAACGTCGACGCACGCTGCCGCGCCACGATCGGCGAGGTCGGCAACGCCGAGCAGTCGAACATCAACTGGGGCAAGGCCGGCCGCATGCGCTGGAAGGGCGTCCGCCCGACCGTGCGTGGTGTCGCGATGAACCCGGTCGACCACCCGCACGGTGGTGGCGAGGGCAAGACCTCCGGTGGCCGTCACCCGGTCAGCCCGTGGGGTCAGGCCGAGGGCCGCACGCGCAAGCCGAACAAGCCGAGCGACAAGCTCATCGTCCGTCGCCGTAACGCCGGCAAGAAGCGCAAGTAGGAGTTCAGAAGATGCCACGCAGTCTGAAGAAGGGCCCCTTCGTCGACGAGCACCTGCTCCGCAAGGTCGTCACGCAGAACGAGGCCAACACCAAGAACGTGATCCGCACCTGGTCGCGTCGCTCGATGATCATCCCGAACATGCTCGGGCACACGATCGCCGTGCACGACGGCCGCAAGCACATCCCGGTGTTCGTCACCGAGTCGATGGTCGGTCACAAGCTCGGCGAGTTCGCGCCGACCCGCACCTTCCGTGGTCACGTGAAGGACGACAAGAAGGGCCGTCGCCGCTAAGGCGGCGACGCAGAGGAGGAACGAAATGGTGGAGTCGATCGCACGCGTGCGACACATCCGCGTCACGCCTCAGAAGGCCCGTCGCGTCATCGAGCTGATCCGCGGCAAGCAGGCCCACGAGGCCCTCGCCATCCTGAAGTTCGCCCCCCAGGGCGCTTCGGAGCCCGTGTACAAGCTGGTCGCCTCGGCGATCGCGAACGCACGGGTCAAGGCGGACTCGACGAACAGCTTCCTCGACGAGCGCGACCTCTACGTGAGCCGCGTCTTCGTCGACGAAGGTACGACCCTGAAGCGGTTCCAGCCGCGCGCCCAGGGCCGCGCCTTCCGCATCAACAAGCGCACCAGCCACATCACGGTCGTCCTCGCGACGCCGGATGAGGTCGAGGCTGCCGCGACGAGCAAGAAGGCGAGCAAGTAATGGGCCAGAAGGTCAACCCGTACGGCTTCCGTCTCGGGATCACGACGGACCACGTCTCGCACTGGTTCACCGACAGCACGAAGCCGGGTCAGCGCTACGCCGACTACGTGGCCGAGGACATCAAGGTGCGCGAGTACCTGAAGAAGACCCTCGACCGCGCCGGCGTCGCCCGCATCGAGCTCGAGCGCACCCGTGACCGCGTCCGCGTGGACATCCACACCGCGCGTCCGGGCATCGTCATCGGGCGCCGTGGCGCCGAGGCGGAGCGCGTCCGTGGCGAGCTCGAGAAGCTCACCAAGAAGCAGATCCAGCTCAACATCCTCGAGGTCAAGAACCCCGAGACCGAGGCCCAGCTCGTCGCGCAGGGCATCGCCGAGCAGCTCTCCGCTCGTGTCGCGTTCCGTCGCGCCATGCGCAAGGGCCTGCAGGGTGCACAGCGCGCCGGCGCCAAGGGTGTCCGCATCCAGGTGTCGGGTCGTCTCGGCGGCGCCGAGATGTCGCGCTCGGAGTTCTACCGCGAGGGCCGCGTGCCCCTGCACACGCTCCGCGCGAACATCGACTACGGCTTCTACGAGGCCCGGACCACGTTCGGCCGCATCGGCGTGAAGGTCTGGATCTACAAGGGCGACATCACGAACAAGGAGCTCGCTCGCGAGCAGGCGAACCAGCGTTCGTCGCGCCCGGAGCGTCGTGGCGGCCCCCGTGGCGAGCGCGGCGACCGCCGTGGCGGCGACCGTGGCGGCCGTCAGCAGCAGGCCCCGCAGGACGCGCCGGCCGGCGCAGGAGTTGAGGCGTAACCATGCTTATTCCCCGTCGAGTCAAGCACCGCAAGCAGCACCACCCGAAGCGTTCGGGCCAGGCCACCGGCGGCACCAAGGTGTCGTTCGGTGACTACGGCATCCAGGCGCTGACGCCCGCTTACGTGACCAACCGTCAGATCGAGTCCGCTCGTATCGCCATGACGCGTCACATCAAGCGTGGCGGCAAGGTGTGGATCAACATCTACCCGGACCGTCCGCTCACGAAGAAGCCCGCCGAGACCCGCATGGGTTCCGGTAAGGGTTCCCCCGAGTGGTGGGTCGCCAACGTCAAGCCGGGCCGTGTGCTCTTCGAGCTCTCCGGCGTCAACGAGGACATCGCCCGTGAGGCGCTGACCCGTGCAATCCACAAGCTGCCCCTCAAGGCACGCATCATCAAGCGCGAGGAGGGCGACGCATAATGGCGATCGGTTCCAAGGAGCTCCGTCCGACGGAGCTCGACACGTTCGAGAACGAGCGTCTTGCTGACGAACTGAAGAAGGCCAAGGAGGAGCTCTTCAACCTCCGCTTCCAGTCGGCCACCGGCCAGCTGGAGAGCCACGGTCGTCTCCGTGCCGTCAAGCGCGACATCGCTCGCATCTACACCGTCCTCCGCGAGCGCGAGCTCGGCATCCGTGCCACTCCCGCGCCCGTCGAGACCGCCCCCAAGGCCAAGAAGACGACCAAGAAGGCTGAGAAGCCGGCTGAGTCGGCCGAGGCCGAGACCGCCGAGGAGAAGTAATGGCGAACGAAGAGAAGACCTCCGCCGCCTCCGCTCGCGGCTACCGCAAGACGCGTCGTGGCTACGTCACGAGCGACAAGATGGACAAGACCATCGTGGTCGAGGTCGAGGACCGCGTGAAGCACGCGCTCTACGGCAAGATCATCCGTCGCACGTCCAAGGTGAAGGCCCACGACGAGCTCGGCACCGCTGGTGTCGGCGACCTCGTCGTGATCAGCGAGACCCGTCCCCTCAGCGCTTCCAAGCGCTGGCGCCTGGTCGAGATCCTCGAGAAGGCCAAGTAGGCCCCGGCCTGCTTCGGAATAGGAGACAGCAGTGATTCAGCAGGAATCCCGCCTCAAGGTCGCCGACAACACGGGTGCCAAGGAGATCTTGACCATCCGCGTGCTCGGTGGCTCGGGTCGTCGCTACGCCGGTCTCGGTGACGTCATCGTCGCCACGGTGAAGGACGCCATCCCCGGCGGCAACGTGAAGAAGGGTGACGTCGTCAAGGCGGTCATCGTTCGCACCAAGAAGGAGACCCGTCGTCAGGACGGCTCCTACATCAAGTTCGACGAGAACGCGGCAGTGATCCTCAAGGCTGACGGCGACCCGCGCGGCACGCGCATCTTCGGTCCGGTCGGTCGCGAGCTCCGTGACAAGAAGTTCATGAAGATCATCTCGCTCGCGCCGGAGGTGCTGTAAGCCATGGCGAACATCAAGAAGGGTGACCTGGTCCAGGTCATCACGGGTGCCAAGCAGGAGCGCGGCGGTGACCGTGGCAAGCAGGGCAAGGTCATCGAGGTCCTCAAGGACAAGAACCGCGTCGTCGTCGAGGGCGTGAACTTCGTCACGAAGCACGTCCGCGTCGGCCAGACGCAGCGCGGCTCGAAGACCGGTGGCATCGAGCAGCACGAGGCTCCGATCCACGTGTCGAACGTCGCCATCGTCGACCCGAAGACCAAGAAGCCGACCCGCGTCGGTTTCCGCAACGAAGAGGTGGAGAAGGACGGCGTCAAGAAGACCGTCCGAGTCCGCTACGCCAAGAAGTCGGGTGAGAAGCTCTGATGACCGACACGACTGCCGCGCCGGCGACCAAGGTCGAGCCGCGCCTCAAGCAGAAGTACAAGAACGAGATCAAGGCTGCCCTCACCGAGCAGTTCGGGTACGCGAACGTCAACCAGGTCCCCGGCCTGGTCAAGGTCGTCGTGAACACCGGTGTCGGTGAGGCCGCTCGCGACTCGAAGATCATCGAGGGGGCCATCAAGGACCTCACGGCGATCACGGGTCAGAAGCCCCAGGTCACGAAGGCCCGCAAGTCCATCGCGCAGTTCAAGCTGCGTGAGGGCCAGGCCATCGGCGCGCACGTCACCCTCCGTGGTGACCGCGCGTGGGAGTTCATCGACCGTCTCGTGACCCTCGCACTGCCCCGCATCCGCGACTTCCGCGGTCTCAGCGACAAGCAGTTCGACGGCAACGGCAACTACACGTTCGGTCTCACGGAGCAGTCCGTGTTCCACGAGATCGACCAGGACCGCATCGACCGCGTGCGTGGCTTCGACATCACCGTCGTGACCACCGCGAAGTCGGACGACGAGGGCCGCGCGCTGCTCCGCCAGCTCGGGTTCCCGTTCCGTTCTGCCGAGCAGACGGTCTAAGATACTTCGGGCGGTGCGGGCCGGAGGATTCACGTCCTCCGGCCCGCACGCACGAACACACCGATCCAGGGGAATCGCCCCGGGATCACCCGATCGCTCAGGTCGGCATTCGTGGAACGGGTGTCGAAACCAGGCGAAGAATGGACGACCATCATGACGATGACCGATCCGGTCGCAGACATGCTGACCAGATTGCGGAACGCGAACTCGGCGCACCACGACGCCGTCTCGCTTCCCAGCTCCAAGCTGAAGAAGAACATCGCTGAGATCCTCAAGCGCGAGGGTTACATCAGCGAGTGGAAGATCGAGGACGCCCGCGTGGGCGAGACCCTCACGATCGACCTGAAGTACGGCCCCGAGCGCGAGCGTTCGATCGCCGGCATCAAGCGCGTCTCGAAGCCCGGTCTCCGGGTCTACGCGAAGTCGACGGAGATCCCCCAGGTCCTCGGTGGCCTCGGCGTGGCGATCCTCTCGACCTCGTCGGGACTGCTCACCGACCGTGAAGCCGAGCAGAAGGGCGTGGGTGGGGAAGTCCTCGCCTACGTGTGGTGATCGACAATGTCTCGTATCGGACGTCTTCCCATTGACATCCCCGCTGGCGTGACCGTCTCCATCGATGGTCAGAACGTCGCGGTCAAGGGCCCGAAGGGCGAGCTCGCGCTCGTCGTCGCGGAGCCCATCCAGGCCAAGGTCGAGGAGAACCAGGTCCTCGTCACCCGTCCGGACGACGAGCGCAGCTCGCGTGCGCTGCACGGCCTGACCCGCACCCTCATCGCGAACAACATCGTCGGCGTGACCCAGGGCTACTCCAAGGGCCTCGAGGTCGTCGGCACCGGTTACCGCGTACAGGCAAAGGGCAACAACGTCGAGTTCGCGCTCGGCTACTCCCACCCGATCACGGTCGAGCCGCCCGCGGGCATCAGCTTCGCCGTCGAGGGCAACAACAAGCTGACCGTCAACGGCATCGACAAGCAGTCCGTCGGCGAGGTCGCTGCAAACATCCGCAAGCTGCGCAAGCCCGAGCCCTACAAGGGCAAGGGTGTCCGCTACGCCGGCGAGATCGTGCGCCGCAAGGCCGGAAAGTCAGGTAAGTGATCATGGGTCTCCTCAAGACACGAGGCAAGAGCAAGTCGGCCGCCAAGGCGCGCCGTCACAACCGCCTCCGCAAGAAGATCACCGGCACCGAGGCCCGTCCGCGTCTCGCTGTCACCCGTTCGGCGCGTCACGTGTTCGTCCAGGTCATCGACGACGCCAAGGGCCACACGCTGGCCAGCGCGTCGACGATGGAGGCCGACCTCCGTACGTTCGACGGCGACAAGACCGCCAAGGCCCGTCGTGTCGGCGAACTCCTCGCCGAGCGCGCGAAGGCCGCTGGCGTCGAGGCCGTGGTCTTCGACCGCGGTGGTAGCAAGTACGCCGGTCGCGTCGCCGCGATCGCCGATGGTGCCCGTGAAGGAGGGCTGAACCTGTGAGCGACATCGCGAACACGAACGAAGACGCCAACGTCGAAACGACCGAGGCCGCTGAGGCGACCGAGGCCGAGGCCACGAGCACCACGGCCCCCGCGGCCAAGGAGCCCGAGGTCCCCGTCGTCGAGCGCCCCGTCGAGACCGCAGCCGGTTCGGCATCGAACAACCGCGACTCCGCCGACAACCGTGGCCGCCGTGGTGGCGGTCGCGACCGTCAGCAGGGTGGCGGCCGTGGCAACGACCGCAACGGTCGGGGTGGCGACAGCCAGTTCCTCGAGCGCGTCGTGACCATCAACCGCGTCTCCAAGGTCGTCAAGGGTGGTCGTCGCTTCAGCTTCACCGCGCTCGTCGTCGTCGGTGACGGCAACGGTCTCGTGGGTGTCGGCTACGGCAAGGCCCGCGAGGTCCCGACCGCCATCTCGAAGGGTGTCGAGGAAGCGAAGAAGAACTTCTTCCGCGTCCCGCGCGTCGGCAACACGATCCCGCACCCGGTGCAGGGCGAGGCCGCTGCTGGCGTCGTGCTCCTCCGTCCGGCCGCTGCCGGTACCGGTGTCATCGCCGGTGGTCCGGTCCGTGCCGTCCTCGAGTGCGCCGGTATCCACGACGTCCTGAGCAAGTCGCTCGGTTCGTCGAACACCATCAACATCGTGCACGCGACCGTCACGGCGCTGCAGCAGCTCGAGGAGCCCCGTGCGGTCGCAAGCCGTCGCGGTCTCCCCGTCGACCGGGTCGTCCCGGACCGTCTGCTCCAGGCCGAGGCCGCTGCTCTGCGTGCCGCGTCCGAGAAGGCAGGTGCGTGATGGCGATGCTGAAGATCACGCAGACGAAGTCCGTTATCAGCGAGAAGCAGTACCAGCGCGACACGCTCCGCAGCCTGGGTCTCAAGCGCATCGGCCGTACGGTCCTGCGTGAGGACAACGCCCAGAACCGCGGGTACGTCGCAACGGTCGCGCACCTCGTGAAGGTCGAGGAGGTCGACGCATGAGCGACGAGAAGAACGAGCGCGTGCAGGTCCTGAAGCTGCACCACCTCCGTCCGGCAGAGGGCGCCAAGAAGGCTCGCACCCGCGTCGGTCGTGGTGAGGGCTCCAAGGGCAAGACCGCCGGCCGTGGTACCAAGGGCCAGAAGGCTCGTTACCAGGTCAAGGTCGGCTTCGAGGGTGGGCAGATGCCGCTGCACATGCGCACCCCGAAGCTCCGCGGGTTCAAGAACCCGTTCCGCGTCGAGTACCAGGTCGTGAACCTGGACAAGATCGCGGAGCTCTACCCCAACGGTGGCGACGTCACCGTCGCGGACCTGGTCGCCAAGGGCGCCGTCCGCAAGAACGAGAAGGTCAAGGTTCTCGGTCAGGGTGACATCAGCGTGAAGCTCACGGTCTCGGTCGACAAGGTCTCGGCGTCCGCCGCCGAGAAGATCGCGGCTGCTGGCGGCACCGTCTCCCAGTAACCCCGTCGGCGGCCCGTGCGTTTGCGCACGGGCCGCCGTTACGGTTTCCTTGACAGTGGTCGGCGTCCGCCGGCCAGGTCGGTCCTGCCGACCACACCGGTGACGGCCCCTCGACGGGCCGCCGGTCCCAGAAGTTCGGAGTCCTCGTGTTCAGAGCGGTCGCGCGCATCATGCGCACCCCAGATCTTCGCAAGAAGATCGGCTTCACCCTCGCGATCATCGCGCTGTTCCGCCTGGGGTCGTACATCCCCGCGCCGTTCGTCGACTACGCATCCGTGCAGACCTGTCTCGCCAGCGCTTCGTCGCAGCAGGGTCTGTACGACCTGATCAACCTCTTCTCCGGCGGCGCGCTGCTGAAGCTCTCGGTCTTCGCGCTCGGCATCATGCCGTACATCACGTCGTCGATCATCGTGCAGCTGCTCCGCGTGGTCATCCCGCACTTCGACGCCCTCTACAAGGAGGGGCAGTCCGGTCAGGCGAAGCTGACGCAGTACACGCGCTACCTCACCATCGCGCTCGGCGTGCTGCAGTCCACCACCCTGATCACGGTCGCCCGCTCCGGCGCCCTGTTCGGTACCAACGCCTCGGCCTCCTGCTCGTCGATCATCTCGAACGACAGCTGGTACGCGATCATGCTCATGGTCGTCACCCTGACCGCCGGTACCGGCCTCATCATGTGGATGGGCGAGCTCGTCACCGAGCGCGGCATCGGCAACGGCATGTCGCTCCTCATCTTCACGTCCATCGCGGCGCAGTTCCCGTCGGCGCTCTGGGCGATCGAGCAGTCGAACGGCTTCGAGCTGTTCCTGTTCGTCATCCTCGTCGGACTGGTCATCATGATGGCCGTCGTGTTCGTCGAGCAATCGCAGCGGCGGATCCCCGTGCAGTACGCCAAGCGCATGGTCGGTCGCCGCACGTACGGCGGCAACAACACGTACATCCCGATCAAGGTGAACATGGCCGGCGTCGTGCCCGTCATCTTCGCCTCGTCGTTGCTGTACCTGCCGGCCCTGGTCGCGCAGTTCAACCAGCCCTCCGACGGCAGCGAGCCGGCGGCGTGGGTGACCTGGATCCAGAACAACCTGACCTCGGGTGACAACTGGTTCTACATGGTCCTGTACTTCCTGCTCATCGTCGGCTTCACGTACTTCTACGTCGCGATCACCTTCAACCCAGAAGAGGTCGCCGACAACATGAAGAAGTACGGCGGCTTCATCCCGGGCATCCGGGCCGGTCGTCCGACGGCCGAGTACCTCGACTACGTTCTCACCCGGGTGACGTTGCCCGGCTCCCTGTACCTCGGTCTCATCGCCCTGATCCCGCTGGCGGCGCTGGCGTTCTTCGGTGCGAACCAGAACTTCCCGTTCGGCGGCGCGAGCATCCTCATCATCGTGGGTGTCGGCCTCGAGACCGTGAAGCAGATCGACTCGCAGCTGCAGCAGCGTCACTACGAAGGGCTTCTCCGTTGAGCGCACGTCTCATCATCGTCGGACCTCCCGGAGCCGGGAAGGGCACCCAGGCCGGTCGCATCGCCGACGCGTTCGGGATCCCCGCCGTCTCGACGGGTGACATCTTCCGCAAGAACGTCGCAGAGGGCACCCCGCTCGGCGTCCAGGCGAAGGCGATCATGGACGCGGGCGACTACGTTCCCGACTCGCTCACGAACGAGCTCGTGAAGTCCCGCCTGCACGAGGCCGACGCCGAGAACGGCTTCCTGCTCGACGGCTACCCCCGCACGGTCGGGCAGGTCGAGTACCTCGACGCGCTCCTCGCCGAGCAGGGCACCGGCATCGACGCGGTCGTGCAGCTCGTCGCCGACCAGGACGAGCTCGTCGGCCGCCTCCTGAAGCGCGCCGAGGAACAGGGCCGCAGCGACGACAACGAGGAGACCATCCGTCGTCGGCAGCAGGTCTACACCGAGCAGACCGCTCCGATCGTCGCGGCGTACGGCGAGCGTGGGCTCGTCGTCGATGTCGACGGCCTCGGTGGCATCGACGAGGTCGGCGACCGGATCCAGGCCGCGCTGTCCTCGCGTGGGCTGACCGCGGGCGTCTGACGCCAGCGTGGTGCGGTTCCGCAAGCCCTCGATCTACAAGACGCCGGACGAACTCCGCGCCATGGTGCGTCCGGGTCTGCTGACCCACGACGCCCTGACGGCGGTCCGCGACGCGATCCGTCCGGGCATCACCACGGGCGAGCTCGACGCCATCGCCGAGCGGGTCATCCGTGACGGCGGCGGCATCCCGAACTTCCAGCTCGTCCCGGGCTACCGGCACACGCTCTGCGTGTCGGTGAACGACGAGATCGTGCACGGGATCCCAGGGGAGCGTGTGCTCCAGCCCGGTGACGTCGTGTCGGTCGACGCCGGTGCCGAGGTCGACGGCTGGAACGGTGACAGTGCCTTCACGGTCGTCGTCCCGGGTGGTGACGCCGGTGTCAGTGCGGCCCGGCAGATGCTCTCGGACACCACCGAGCGCGCGCTCTGGCACGGCATCGCCGCGCTCGCGCACGCGAAGCACCTGCACGAGGTCGGCGCCGTCATCGAGGACGCCATCGACGAGACCGGCGCGTGGGGCATCGTCGAGGACTACACCGGCCACGGCATCGGCCGCTCGATGCACGAGGACCCGCCCGTCTTCAACTACCGCGTCCGCGGCGCCGGTCCGGCGGTCAAGCCCGGACTCGTGGTCGCGATCGAGCCGATGGTCACGGCCGGCACGATCGACAGCTCGACGGACGACGACGAGTGGACCGTCCGCACGCTCGACGGTTCCGACGCGGCGCACTGGGAGCACAGCATCGCGGTGCACGCCGACGGCATCTGGGTGCTGACGGCGGCCGACGGCGGCGCCGCGGGCCTGGCCCCGCTGGGTGTGACGCCGGTCCCGATCCCGTAGGGCGCGCCTCCCGTCGGTCGCATCTCCCGCAGGCGGCACTGCCTGGCCGGGCGCGTGCGCGCCGTCGCGTCCGGACCCGTCGGACGGCCAGGAGGCGCGGTGCGGCCCCGCCACGCGCCTCCGGTCCGAACCTGCGCACGTCCACGACGTCTGCACCGTGTGGACCACGTGCACTCGTCGTCAGGGTGCGCACCCGCGCGCGACGCACAACGGGCACCGCGCGACGGGCGCCGCGCGCCGGCCTCAGTCGTTGCCGACTGAGCAGGTCTCCTCGGACGCGCTCTGTCCGGTGATCGACGAGGGCAGCGGCGTCGCCGAACCGGTCGCGGCGCTCGTGGCGGTGCCGGACGCCGATCCGGACGCCGTGCCGGTGCCGCTGCCGGCCGCGGTACCCGAGGACGTCCCGGCCGAGGACCCACCGGCCGACGACGTCCCGGTCGAGGTCCCCGTGGACGGGGTAGCGGTCGCCGTCCCGCTCGAGCCGGAGGACTCCTCCGACGCGCGCCCCGTGCTCGAGTCGCTCAGCGAGGTCTTCTGGTCGTTCTGCAGCGCGACGTTGAGGGTGTGGGCGGCGTCCTGGTCGACGATCACGCGCGCGCTGTCCTCGGGGTCGTCCGCGACCGGGTACTGCACGAACAGCATGTTCGCCGTGCTCATCCCGCGCAGGGCCCCGGCCAGTCCGACGAGCGTGCGCGCCTGGGCGAGGCCGTCGGACAGCGTCATGTTCGACAGCGCGGCGCCGGCGAGCTTGTAGAGCGTGATCGGGTTCGAGAGCGTCCCGTCCGAGGTGACCTTGCGCAGCAGGGCCGACAGGAACACCTGCTGCGAGCTGATGCGCGCGAGGTCGCTCCCGTCGCCGACACCGTGCCGGGTGCGGAGGAACGCGAGCGCGTCCGTGCCCTCGAGCTTGTGCGAGCCGGCCGTCAGGTGCAGGTTCGTGTAGGAGTCGTTGATCGGGTCCGCGACGCACACGTCCACGCCGCCGAGGGCGTTCGACATCTCGATGACGCCGTCGAACGTGATGAGCCCGGCGTACGGGATGCTCAGGCCGGTGAGGTTCTCGACGGTGTCGACGACGCACGAGACCCCGCCGTTCCCGAGTGCCGTGTTGAACTGTGCGGACGTGGCCGCCGGGTACGTGGTCCCGCTCTCGGGGTTCGTGCACGCCGGGATCGGCACCATGAGGTCGCGCGGGAAGCTCACCGCGGTCAGCTGGGTGTGGTCCTGCGAGATGTGGATGAGCATCGTGACGTCGTTGCGGGCCCCCTCGACGTCCTCGTCCGAGTCGAACTGCCCGATGCGGGTGTCGCTGCCGATGAGCAGGATGTTCGCGCCGCCCTTGATGGCGGTGATGTCGGCCGTCTGCGCGGTGCTCTGGTCGTCCGTGCTGAGCTTGACGGTCCTCGGCGCCGTGGCGAGCTGCGCACCCGCGATGGCGGCGACGCTCGTCCCGCTCACGAGGACGACGGCGAGGGTGGACGCCACGATCGACGCGAGCGTACCCCATCCGCGGCGGCGCGGGAGGCGGCCGTGGCGGGCGAACGGGCGTCGGGTGGCGTCGGGCACGTGGTCTCCGTTCGGTGGTCCGTGCGGCGCGGTCTGCACGGGCGGGGGCGACGGCCACGCTAGGGGTCGGTGGCCAACGGGACCCCGGAGCGCGCCGTCAAACCACTGTGGAACGCTCAGACAGCGCTGTGAAGCCCCAGACGTGGGGACTTCGCCGTCTCCACTTGGCAATCCTGGGTTTACCACATAGGATCGATCTTTGGTGTGTCATGCCTACTGGGCGTGGCGCCCGACCCGCAGACCGGCTCGGGGATCACACCGGTAATCCAACCAAGCGACAGTGAGGCTATGGCCAAGAAAGACGGCGTCATCGAGATCGAGGGCTCGGTGCTCGAAGCTCTGCCCAACGCGATGTTCCGCGTTGAGCTGACCAACGGACACAAGGTCCTTGCGCACATCTCCGGGAAGATGCGCCAGCACTACATCCGCATCCTCCCCGAGGACCGCGTGATCGTGGAGCTGAGCCCGTACGACCTGACCCGCGGCCGGATCGTCTACCGCTACAAGTGATCCGCGAGCTGGAAAGGAACGGCCCGGCAACCCTGCCGAGCACGAAGCCAGCGAGCACGAGGAAAGAACAATGAAGGTCAACCCCAGCGTCAAGCCCATCTGCGAGCACTGCCGTGTCATTCGCCGCAAGGGCCGCGTCATGGTGATCTGCAAGAGCAACCCGCGTCACAAGCAGCGCCAGGGCTAGTCCCGGCTGCCTGACGCGATCGCCCTCGGGCGGCTGCGAGCAGGATCCACAACTCAACATCGAACGCAGTACCAAGATCCGCGCGAGCGGGGACACCTCGGGTCGGAGGCCCGAGCACCGGTACTGCTCCACACCTCCATCGACAACAGGAGCAGCCATCACATGGCACGTCTAGCAGGCGTCGACATCCCGCGCGAGAAGCGCGTGGAGATCGCACTCACGTACATCTACGGCGTCGGCCGTACCCGCGCGGTCCAGGCACTCGCCGAGACCGGTATCTCCGGTGACATCCGCGTCAAGGACCTGACCGACGACCAGCTCGTCGCCCTCCGTGACTTCATCGAGGGCAACTTCAAGGTGGAGGGTGACCTCCGCCGTGAGGTCGCAGCCGACATCCGCCGCAAGGTCGAGATCGGTAGCTACGAGGGTCTTCGCCACCGTCGTGGTCTCCCGGTGCGCGGTCAGCGCACCAAGACCAACGCGCGTACCCGCAAGGGACCGAAGCGCACCGTGGCAGGCAAGAAGAAGGCTCGATAGGAGACCCCGATGGCTACCCCCAAGACTGCCGCGCGCAAGCCGCGCCGCAAGGAGAAGAAGAACGTCGCCGTGGGCCAGGCCCACATCAAGAGCACGTTCAACAACACGATCGTCAGCATCACCGACCCGTCGGGTGCCGTCCTCAGCTGGGCGTCCTCGGGTGCCGTGGGCTTCAAGGGTTCGCGCAAGTCGACGCCGTTCGCGGCGCAGCTCGCCGCCGAGTCCGCTGCGCGTCAGGCGCAGGAGCACGGCGTCAAGAAGGTCGACGTCTTCGTGAAGGGTCCGGGTTCGGGCCGCGAGACCGCGATCCGCTCGCTCCAGGCCGCTGGCCTCGAGGTGGGTTCGATCAACGACGTCACGCCGCAGGCGCACAACGGGTGCCGCCCGCCCAAGCGCCGTCGCGTCTGACGCGAGGAGCAACCGGCCGCGCCCTGCTCGTCCCCTGACGGGAGCGAGCAGGGCCCGCGGCCATTCCTGGTCGTTCGATCGCGCAGGCCGTGCCGTCCTGGCAAGCGCGTGCGCGTGATCACAACTCAACAGACCCGTCGGGGCCCGGTCGGCCCCGTCGTACCGCCGAGTGTCATATAGCGGACACTCCGCCGAAAGGAATCCCACAGTGCTCATTGCACAGCGCCCCACCCTGACCGAGGAGACGATCTCCGAGTTCCGCTCGCGCTTCGTCATCGAGCCGCTCGAGCCGGGCTTCGGTTACACCCTCGGCAACTCGCTGCGCCGCACGCTCCTCTCCTCGATCCCCGGCGCGGCTGTCACCAGCATCCGCATCGACGGCGTCCTCCACGAGTTCAGCACCGTTCCCGGTGTCAAGGAAGACGTCACCGAGATCATCCTCAACATCAAGAGCCTGGTCGTCTCCAGCGAGCACGACGAGCCGATCACGGCGTACCTGCGCAAGCAGGGTGCCGGTCAGGTCACCGCAGCGGACATCTCCGCTCCGGCCGGCGTCGAGATCCACAACCCGGACCTCGTCATCGCGACCCTGAACGACACCGCGCGCTTCGAGCTCGAGCTGACGATCGAGCGTGGCCGTGGCTACGTCTCGGCGACGCAGAACCGTTCGGAGTTCAGCGAGGCCGGTCAGATCCCGATCGACTCGATCTACTCGCCGGTCCTCAAGGTCACCTACCGCGTCGAGGCGACGCGTGCCGGTGAGCGCACGGACTTCGACCGCCTGGTCGTCGACGTCGAGTCGAAGCCGGCCATCACGCCGCGCGACGCCATCGCGTCGGCCGGTCGGACGCTCGTCGAGCTGTTCGGGCTCGCCCGCGAGCTCAACACCGCGGCCGAGGGCATCGAGATCGGCCCCGCGCCGGTCGACGCCGTGCTCTCGAACGAGCTGCAGACCCCGATCGAGGACCTGGACCTGTCGGTCCGCAGCTACAACTGCCTCAAGCGGGAGGGCATCAACACGGTGTCCGAGCTCGTCGCCCTGTCGGAGACGCAGCTCATGAACATCCGCAACTTCGGTCAGAAGTCGGTGGACGAGGTCAAGGACAAGCTCACCGAGCTCGGCCTGTCCCTCAAGGACACCGTCCCCGGATTCGACGGCGCCCACTTCTACAGCGGGTACGACGAGGACGAGTCCAACAACTGACCTCGCGCTGACGCGCACGCGCGCCGCTGACGCAGCGCGCAACACTTTCACCACTGGAGAACTGACATGCCGAAGCCCACCAAGGGCCCCCGCCTCGGTGGCGGCCCCGCCCACGAGCGCCTGCTCCTGAGCAACCTCGCCAACGCCCTCTTCACGCACGGTCGCATCACGACCACCGAGACGAAGGCCAAGCGCCTCCGTCCCGTCGCCGAGCGTCTCATCACGTTCGCGAAGCGTGGCGACCTGCACGCGCGTCGTCGCGTGATCAGCATCCTGCGCGACAAGTCCGTCGTGCACACGCTGTTCACCGAGATCGCCCCGCAGGTCGAGGACCGTCAGGGCGGCTACACCCGCATCACGAAGCTCGGTTTCCGCAAGGGCGACAACGCTCCCCTCGCGTCGATCGAGCTCGTCCTCGAGCCGGTGTCGAGCACGCCGGCCCCGGTCAAGCGCGACGCGGCCCCGGCCGCGGCTGCTCCGGTCGAGGAGCCCGCCGCCGAGGACACCACCGACGAGGCCCCGGTCGAGGAGACCGAGACCACCGAGGAGTCCGCTCCCGTCGCCGAGGAGACCGAGACCGAGGCAGCTGCCGAGGTCGAGGCCGACGCCGCCGAGAAGTCGGACGACAAGTAGTCACAGCCCCACCACGACGAAGCCCCCGCAACACGCGTTGCGGGGGCTTCGTCGCGTCCTGGGGGTGACCGGACGGCGGCCTGGAGGCGCGGTGCGGGCCCGCCCCGTTCCTCCTGGCCCACAGGCGGCAGAGCCGCAGAACGCGGACCCGCTCCGTCTCACAGGCGCGGCACCGTATCGTGACCGGCCGACACGACGAGAGGGACCGATGCAGTTCGAGCACATCGCGGGTGTGGGGAGCCGGGTCTGGCGGTGGAGCCGTACCTCCGGGACGCAACCGCGCCTGCTCCACGCCGCGAAGGCCGCCGTCGCGGCGGTCCTCGCGTGGTTCATCGCGCGACACATGCCCGGGGTCGCGGCGGAGTACCCGTACTACGCACCGCTCGGCGCCGTCGTGGCGATGCAGACGACGGTGTTCGCGGGCATCCGGAGCGGGGTCCAGACGCTCGTCGGCATCGCGCTCGGCATCGTCATCGCCGGGTTCACGATGT
Source organism: Curtobacterium sp. SORGH_AS_0776 (assembly GCF_031453355.1). Taxonomy (NCBI): domain Bacteria; kingdom Bacillati; phylum Actinomycetota; class Actinomycetes; order Micrococcales; family Microbacteriaceae; genus Curtobacterium; species Curtobacterium sp. SORGH_AS_0776. Next base: position 478,815 of record NZ_JAVIYU010000001.1, on the reverse strand, counting down.
GGGTCGGCGACCCGGGCTTCTTGGCGATCGCGCTGGCGGTCGGCATCGGGGTGCTCGTGGGCGGGTTCCGCGTCCTCGGCGAGGGCAGCTCCTGGGTGTCCACCGCCGCGCTGTTCGTCCTGCTCGTCGGTGGCGCCCACGCCGAGGGGTACTCGCTCGGGTACCTCGTGCAGATGGCCGTCGGGGTCGTGGTTGGCCTCCTGGTGAACTTCCTCGTCTTCCCGCCCCTGCGCTTCTGGGACGCCGAGCACCGGATCGACGCCGTGAACGGGGTCCTCGCGGACCACCTGGACGGGCTCGCGGCGGTCCTCGAGGAGGGCGAGCGGGACGAGAAGGCGTGGGATCGGCAGCAGGACCGGCTCGACCGTGCCATCGCCGACGTCCGCTCCCGGGTGTCGATCGCGCACGAGAGCCGTCGGCTGAACCCGCGCGGAGCACTCCGTGGGTCCCGGGCACGGCTCGAGCAGGACGGTGCCCGCTTCCGTGCCCTCGAGCGGGTCGCCTGGTACACGACGGACCTCACCGAGCTCGTCGCCCGGTCGGGTCCGGTGTCGGAGGGGCTCGGGCGACCGGACCCCGAGTTCGCCGAGCCGCTCGCGAAGGCCCTCCGCGAGCTCGCGTGCATGGTCCGCGGCGAGTGCCCCGAAGAGGCGGGCGACGACGCGATCGCCGAGGTCGAGCGCGCGCTGGACGCGTCGCGCGAGAACCCGTCGCACGTCGCGGTCACGTCCGCCGCACTCGTGGCGATGCGCGGCATCGTGGAGTCCGAGCGCCGGGCGACGAACGACCTGGACACCCGCACGGGGCCGTCCGCCTTCCGGAGCGCCCGCGGCTGACGCCCGACGCTCGACCTAGACTCGGCACGTGCCCGTCCACTCTCGCGTCGCCGTCCTCGGGCCGGTCGAGGTCGAGGACCAGCAGGGGCGCCCGACCGCCGTCCCCGGGGCTCTGGCACGCGGGTTCCTCGTCGCGCTGGTGCTCGCGCGCGGACACGCCGTGACGACCGAGGCGCTCATCGACGAGCTCTGGGGCGACGACCAGCCGCGGGGTGCCCGGGCAGCGCTGCAGACCCTCGTCTCCCGGCTCCGGCGCAGCACGGCCGACGGCGTCGTCGTGTCGACCAGCACCGGGTACGCACTCGGGGTCGACCCCGGCTCGGTCGACCTGACGGCCGCCGAGCGCGCGGCTGCCAGCGAGGACGTCGCGGTGGTCCGGGCAGCACTCGACGGCTGGCGGGGCGACCCCGGCGCGGACGTCGACGGGGACCTCGGCGCCGCGCTCGCCGACCGCGCGGCCACTGCCCGCCGTGCGCTCCGACGCCGGCTGGGCGAACTCCTCCTCGACCGCGGGGACGCGGCCGAAGCGGCCGCGCTGTGGCTCGCCGAGTCCGAGGCGAACCCGTTCGACGAGGTCGCCGTCGCCGGGTGCATGCGCGCGCTGGTCGCCGCCGGCCGGAACGCCGAGGCGCTCGCCGCGTTCGCGACGCACCGCGACCGCCTCGCCGACGAGCTCGGCGCGGACCCCTCGGCCGACCTGGTGCGGCTGAACGCCGACCTGCTCCGCCGGTCCGCCGCCGACTCCGGTCGTGCTCGTCGGGTCGGGCTGCGGGCCGCGCCGAACACGCTCGTCGGGCGGCACGAGGACCTCGCCGCCGTCACGGACCTCCTGTCCCGCAACCGGCTGGTCACGATCCTCGGTGCGGGTGGGCTCGGCAAGACCCGCCTCGCGCAGGCGGTCGCCGCCGGTGTGCCGCCGACCACCGGCGTGGTGGTGTTCGAGCTCGCACCGATCGCCACCGCCGAGGACGTCGTCCCCGCGCTCGGTGCCCTGCTCGGGGTGGCCGAGCTCCGCTCCGCCCGGGCGCTGCGGGAGGTCGTCGTCGCCGACCTGCGAGCGCGTGTGGGGCGGGCGCTCGGAGAAGCCCCGACGGTCCTCGTCCTGGACAACTGCGAGCACCTCGTCGGCGACGTCGCCGGGTTCGCCGCCGACCTGCTCGCGAGCATCCCCGACCTCCGGATCCTCACGACCTCGCGCGCACCGCTCGCGATCGCCGGCGAGGTAGTGGCGCCCCTCGCGCCCCTCCCGGTCGAGGCCGACGGCGCCGCGGTCCGGCTGTTCACCGAGCGCGCCCGGGCGGCCCGACCCGGGGCCGTGCTGCCCGTGGACACCGTCCGCCGCATCTGCACGCGGCTCGACGGGTCGCCGCTCGCGATCGAGCTCGCCGCGGCGCGGATCCGGGGGATGAGCGTCGACGAGATCGAGCGCCGGCTCGACGACCGGTTCGCCCTGCTCCGCGGCGGCGACCGCAGCGCCCCGGAGCGGCACCGTACGCTCCTGGCGGTCATCGAGTGGAGCTGGCGCCTGCTCGACGCGGGCGCGCAGGACCTCCTGACCCGCCTGGCACTGTTCCCGGACGGCCTGGCGGTCGACGCCGTCGAGGCCGTGGCCGCGCCGGACCGCCGGGACGACGCGCTCGACGACCTCGCCGAACTCGTCGAGCAGTCCCTCGTGCAGCTCGTCGAGGTCGAGGGGGAGCCGGTCCGCTACCGCCTGCTCGAGACCGTCCGCGAGTTCGGGGCCGCACGGCTCGACGAACGTGGTGCCACCGAGGCCGTGCGCACGGCGATGATCCACTGGGGGCGTGACTTCGCCGCCGCCAGGAACCTCTTCACGCTCACCGGCCCGGAGCAGCTCGACCGCTTCCACGAGGTCCAGCGCGAGGCCGACAACCTCGTGACCCTGCTCCGCTGGAGCCTCCGCGCCGACGACGCCTCGGCGACCGCGCACGTCTTCGCCGCCCTCGGGGCCTACTGGACGCTCCGGGGTGCCCACGGCGAGGTCACCGCGATCGCGTCCGACGTGGTCGCGGTGCTGCGCTCGGGTCCGCCCGCGCCCGAGGACGTCGCCGCGGTGCACGTCGGACTCGTCGTCGCCGGGGCCTCCTCGGCGTTCGACGACCGCCGGACCGCCGCGTGGGCGATCTCCACGCTCCGGCGCCTCCGCCGCGTCGGGACGACGGGGTTCCCGGTGCTCGACGCACAGGCGGCCCTGCTCCTGACGCTCGGGCGTCCGGCGGCGGGCACCGCGCTCCTCGCGCGCCTCCGCGACGACCCCGACGAGGGCGTGGCCGGCACCGCCAACATGCTCAGCGCGCCACTCGCCGAGAACGACGGCGAGTTCGCGGCGGCCCTCCGGTACGCCACCCGGGCGCAGACGCTCGCGGAGCGCACCGCCGACGCGTGGACGATCGGCACCGTGGCCGTCACCATGACGCAGCTCCTCGCCCAGACCGGCCGGTACGCGGACGCCCTCGCGAACGCCGACCGCGCCCGTGAGCAGCTCGAGCGCTTCGGCGCCGAGGACGACCTGTACGAGATCGGCTGGACCGTCGGGCTCTGCTCGGCCGCGACCGGCGCCGTGGACACCGCCCGGTCGATCGCCGCCGAGCTGCAGCACCGACCGGTCTCGGGGCGCGGCGGCTTCGACGGCGACCGCTCCCAGATCGGCGTGCTGGCCGTCGCGATCGGCGCGGAGTGCCTCCGGTTCGAGGGCGACCTCGACGCCGCTGCCGCGCAGTACACGGCCGCGTGGGACTGGGTGCTGCCGCACCGGAAGGCGACACCGCACTGGACCGTGATGGCGGGCGCGGCGCGGATCGCAGCGGTCGACGAGGCGGCGCTCGGCGCGCCCGACGGAGCCGCACCGCGCCTCCAGGCCGACGAACGCGCGGTCGCTCGCCGCATCCGGAAGGCCGCACTCGTGATGATCCGCGTCCACCCGTGGTGGCTCGACCTGCCCGTCATCGGTACGACGCTGGCGGGACTCGCGGTCGCGGCGGCGCGCAGCGACCGTCCGGCCGAGGCGGCCCGGTGCTGGGGTGCCGCGATGCGGTTCGGCACCCGGCAGGACTTCGCGGTGCTCGCCCACGGACGGCTCCGACCGCTCCTCGTCGACGCGCTCGGCGCGGCCCGCGTCGCGGACGCCGAGACGGCCTCGGCCGGATGGGACCGGACCGAGGCCGTCGCGCGGGCCAGGACGCTGCTGGAGGACCTCCGTTACGCCTTCCGCATGTAGGCGCGGACCGTCAGCGGCGCGAACACGGCGACCACCACGGCGGCACCGAGCAGGCTGATCCAGAGGTCACCGGTGACGGCGCCGTGGTTGATCAGCTCGCGGACGGCGGTGATGAGGTGCGAGATCGGGTTGACCTCGGTGAACCAGCGCAACCAGCCGGGCAGGGTGTCCGTGGGGACGAACGCGTTCGACAGGAACGTCAGCGGGAAGAGCACCAGGTTGGCGATGCCCGAGACGCTCGACGCGGTGCGGGCGATCACGCCGAAGTAGGCGAAGATCCAGCTGATCGACCAGGCGACCACGATCACGAGCACGCCGGCCAGCACGACTGCCGCGGCACCGCCCTCGGGACGGAGGCCCATGATGATGCCGACCGTGAACGTGATGGCGGTGGCGATCGCGTACCGGACCGTGTCGGCGAGCAACGCACCGGCGAGCGGCGCGATGCGGGCGATCGGCAGGGACTTGAAGCGGTCGAACACGCCCTTGTCCATGTCCTCGCGGAGCTGGACGCCGGTGACGATCGAGGACGTGATGTTCGTCTGCACGAGGATGCCGGGGATGATGACGGGCAGGTAGCTGGACACGTCGCCGGCGATCGCGCCGCCGAAGATGTACGTGAACATCACGGTGAAGACGATCGGCATGAGCGTCACGTCGAACAGCTGCTCGGGCGTGCGACGGACCTTCACCAGGCCGCGGTACGCCATCGTGAAGGACTGCCGGACGGTCGCGCCGAGTCCGGAGCCGCCGATGCCGGGGCGTGGGGCGACCCGCGGCGCCGAGGTAGGGGTGGGGGCGATGGTGGTCATGCGATGCTCCCTTCGAGCTCGCGCGTGGTGTCGTCGTCGGTGGTGGCCGGGGCACCCGTGATGGTCAGGAACACTTCGTCGAGCGTGGGCTTCTGCACGCTCATCTCGGCGAGGGAGATGCCGGCGTCGCGGAACGACACGAGCAGGTCGGTCACGCGGTCCGGGTCGGACATCGGCGCGGTGAGGCGCGAGCCCTCGGGGCTGGCCACCGCGTCGACGCCGAGGCTGTTCCGCACGATGGTGCGGGCGGCGTCGAGCCGGAGCGGGTCGGCCAGCCGGAGCTGGAGCGAGCTCGACCCGATGGACGCCTTCAGCTCGTCGCCCGTGCCCTCGGCGACGACGCGGCCGTGGTCGATCACGGCGATACGGTCGGCCAGCTGGTCGGCCTCGTCGAGGTACTGCGTCGTCAGCAGGACGGTGGAGCCGGTCGCGACGAGCTCCCGGATCGTGTCCCACATCTGGGCGCGGGTGCGGGGGTCGAGACCCGTCGTCGGCTCGTCGAGGAACAGCAGCGGCGGCTGTGCGATGAGGCTCGCGGCGAGGTCGAGACGCCGACGCATGCCCCCGGAGAAGTTCTTCAACGGACGCGACGCAGCCTCGGTCAGCCCGAAGCGCTCGAGCAGCTCGGCGGCCTTCCGCTTCGACTCGGCGCGGCCCAGGCCGAGCAGGCGCGAGAAGATGACGAGGTTCTCGGTCGCGCTGAGCGTCTCGTCGACGCTGGCGTACTGGCCGGTCACGCCGATGAGGGAGCGGACGGCCTGCGCCTCACGGCGGACGTCCCGTCCGAAGATGCGGGCCTCGCCGGCGTCCGCCTTGAGCAGCGTCGCGAGCATCGAGATGGTGGTGGTCTTGCCGGCGCCGTTGGGGCCGAGCACGCCGTAGACCGTGCCGGCCTCCACGCGGAGGTCGACACCGTCCACTGCGCGGTTCGTCCCGAAGGTCTTCACGAGGCCGGTGGCCTCGACCGCGAGCGGTGTGGTGGTCATTCGCGCAGGTCCTTTCGTGGTGACTCGACGTGGTTCGTCGATGTCGAGGACGATGGTGCCGCGGCCCGCTCACGCGGCACTGACGTGGCACTGACACCGGGGCGGGGCGCGTGTGAGCACGGGGGCCAGGAGGCGCGGCGCGGCCCCGGTACGGTGGCCTGGTGGACGAGACGGCGGGCCCGCAGGGCGGCGGTGGCGGGGGCAGCGTGCGGCTGCGGTTGGACATCGCGTACGACGGTGCCGCGTTCTCCGGGTGGGCTCGGCAGCCGGGTCTCCGGACCGTGCAGGGCGCGCTCGAGGCCGCGCTCGCCACGGTCTTCACCCGGTGGGGCGAGCCGCCGCTGCTCACCGTGGCCGGGCGCACCGACGCGGGCGTGCACGCCACCGGGCAGGTCGCCCACCTCGACCTCACGCCGGCGCAGTGGGACGCGCTGGCCGCCAAGCGGGGGTCGGGGCGCTCGCCGCTGGACGGGCTCGTCAAGCGCGTGAACGGCATCGCGGCGCCGGAGGGGGACGTCGTCGTCACCCGGGCCTCGGTCGCGCCGGAGGGGTTCGACGCCCGGTTCTCGCCGCTGTGGCGCCGGTACTCGTACCGGATCGCGGACGCCGACGCCCCGCGCGATCCACGTCGACGGGGGCACACGGTCTGGCACCCGACGCGGTTGGACCCGGCGGCGATGGAGCGCGGTGCGCTGCGGCTGCTGGGGCTGCACGACTTCGCGACGTTCTGCAAGCCGCGCGAGGGGGCGACGACCATCCGGACGTTGCAGGAGTTCCGCTGGGACCGCGAGCCGGACGGCGTGCTGGTGGCGCGCCTCCAGGCCGACGCCTTCTGCCACTCGATGGTGCGCGCGATGGTGGGGGCGACGATCGCCGTCGGCGAGGGCCGGTTCGGTGCCGACCGGCTCGAGGAGCTGCGGGTCGCCGAGGCCCGGACGAGCGAGTTCAAGGTCGCGCCGGCCAAGGGCCTCACCCTGACCGAGGTCGGGTACCCGGCGGACGACGAGCTCGCGGCGCGGGCGTCGCAGACCCGGGCGCGACGCGGAGCGCCCGACGACGGCGGTACCGTCGGGGGATGACCTCCCGCGAACCCCGCTCCGTCGTGTCCGTCGCACCCGGGGTGGTGTTCGTCGAGGGGCCCGTCTCGAACTGGGTGGTCCTCGCCGAGGAGGACGGTGTCGCACTGATCGACGCCGGCTACCCGGCCGACACCGACCTCGTGCTCGACACCGTGCGCTACGCCGGCCACGAGCTCGACGACCTGCGCCGGGTGTACGTCACGCACGGGCACGTCGACCACGTCGGCGGCATCCCCGGCATCCTCGAGCGGTACCCGCACGTCGAGGTGCTCGCCCACGCCGACGAGCTCGACAACGTGCGCGGACCCGCGCGGCAGCAGGTGACGCCGGCCGAGATCGGTGGACGACTGGCCGCGCCCCGGGTCCTCCGGTGGCTCGCCCGCGCAGTGCGCTCCGACGCGCTGCGACCCACCGCGGTGCCGACCGCCCGCGCGTTCACGGGTGCGGACTTCGTCGGCCGGGCGATCGCGCCGCTGCCGGCCACCGGGCACACCGACGGGTCCACGGCCTACCTGCTGCCCGCCGCGAACGCGATCGTCACCGGGGACGCCGTCGTCAGCCGGCACGACACGCAGCCGTCGTCGTGGGAGCCGCGGCCGCGCATGATCACGTCGTTCTTCACGGCCGACCAGGAACGAGCGCTCGAGTCCGCGCGGGCGCTGCCGATCCCGGACGTCCTGCTCCCCGGACACGGGCCGGCCGTGCACCGCGTCGGGTCCGCCTGGCGGCCGATCGGGTCCTGATCCCCGGGCATCCCGCACCACCGTCGGCTGCACCCCGATCAGGGGTGGAACGGATCGTTCACCCGCCGGAAACCTGAGGGGCCCCGCTGGTCGGTAGCGTGCGACCATGCACAGATCCGTCGGGCGCACTCTGCTGTGCGCCACCGCTGCAGCCGCGCTCGTCGCCGCTCCGCTCGTCTCCGTCTCCTCGGCCAGCGCGAACCCCCAGGGCACCGGGCTCGTCATCGCCGAGGCCTACCTCAAGGGCGGCAGCGCGAACCAGCCCTTCACGAACAAGTTCGTCGAACTCGGCAACCCCACCGACAGCCCCGTCAGCGTCGACGGCTGGTCGGTGCAGTACCGCGCGGCGACCGGTACCGGAGCGCCCTCGGTCGGCAAGCTCGCCGGCTCCGTGCCCGCGCACGGCACCTACCTCGTGCAGATGGGCTCGAACGGCACGAACGGCGAGGCGCTGCCCGAGCCGGACGCCGTCACCGGGCTGAACCCCTCCGGGTCGACCGGCACCCTCGTCCTCGCCGACCAGGCGACGGCGCTGACGCTCCCCGCCGGCGCCGTGACGACGGGCGCCCCCGGCGTCATCGACCTGCTCGGCTACGGCACGTCGAACACCTTCGAGACCGCGGTCGCACCGACCGGCACGGCGAACGCCGTCCCGGACGCGCTCACCCGTCAGGGCACGACCGACACCGACTCGAACGCCGCCGACTTCCGGGTGACGACGACCGTCACGCCGGAGAACGCGGCGGGCGAGACCACGCAGCCGACGGACCCGACCGACCCCACCGACCCCGGTGACGGCGGCACGACTCCGGCCGAACGGGTCACCATCGCGCAGCTGCAGGGCACCGGCGAGGCCTCGCCGTTCGCCGGGAAGACCGTCACGACCGACGGCGTCGTCACCGCGGTGTACGCCACCGGCGGCTTCAACGGCTACACGGTCCAGACCGCCGGCACCGGCGGCGCGCTCGACCTCGGGACGCACACCGCCTCCGACGCCGTCTTCGTCTACTCGTCGGCGACGGTCGGCAGCGTGGCGATCGGGGACGCGGTGCGCCTCACCGGCACGGTGTCCGAGTTCAACGGCCTGACCGAGCTGACCGTGCCCACCGCTGCCGGCCTGACGAAGCTCCCCGCCGCGGGGGTCGTCCAGCCGGTCCCGGCCACGCTGACCTTCCCGCGCACCGACGCACAGCGCGAGTCGCTCGAGAGCATGCTCGTGGCGCCGCAGGGCGACTACACCGTCGCGGACAACTACACGACGAACCAGTACGGCGAGGTCGTACTGGCATCGGGGAAGCAGCGCCTGCTCCAGCCGACCGAGGTCGCCCGTCCGGGCAGTGCCGAGGCCGCCGCCGTCACCGCGGACAACGCGGCGCGCAAGGTCGTCCTCGACGACGGTGCGAGCACGAACTTTCTCAGCGCGGCGAACCAGTCGATCCCGGTGTCGTGGCTCACCCAGGGCCCGGTCACGGTCGGCGCCGCGGCGACCTTCCGCGAGCCGGTCGTCCTCGACTACCGCAACGACTCGTGGAAGTTCCAGCCGACGTCGCCGATCACCGGCGCCACCCCGGCTGCCGACCTGCCGGCGTCGTTCTCGGACGTCCGCACCGCAGCCCCGGAGAACGTCGGCGGTGACATCCGCCTCGCCGGGTTCAACGTCCTGAACTACTTCCCGACGACCGGCGACCAGCTCACCGGTTGCACGTACTACACCGACCGCGACGGCGACCCCGTGACCGTCCGGGGCGGCTGCGACGCCCGCGGTGCCGCGAACGCCGACGACCTCGCCCGCCAGCAGGTGAAGATCGTGAAGGCGATCAACGGCCTCGGCGCCGACGTCGTCTCCCTCGAGGAGATCGAGAACTCGGCGCGCTTCGGCCAGGACCGTGACGCGGCCGTGGCGACCCTCGTGGCCGCGCTCAACGCCGCGACCGGCAAGGACACCTGGGCGTACGCGAAGTCCCCGTCGAAGCTCCCGTCGAGCGAGGACGTCATCCGCCTCGCGCTCATCTACAAGAAGGACCGCGTGCAGCCCGTCGGCTCGTCGACGATCCTCACCGACTCGACGGCGTTCACGAATGCCCGCCAGCCGCTCGCGCAGGCCTTCGCCCCGGTCGTCGCGAAGCCCGGCAAGGGCAAGGGTGCGCAGAAGCCGAGTGCGAAGGACACCTTCCTGGTCATCGCGAACCACTTCAAGTCGAAGGGCTCCGGCGAGGGCGTCGACGCCGACCAGGGCGACGGGCAGGGCGCGTCGAACCACTCGCGCGTCGAGCAGGCGAAGGCGCTCGTGACGTTCTCGACCGCGATGCAGCGCCAGGCGCGGACCGACAAGGTGTTCATGCTCGGCGACTTCAACGCCTACAGCGAGGAGGACCCGGTCGTCGCCCTCGAGGACGCCGGCTACACGGACCTCGGCCCGACCGAGGACGCGTCCGAGTGGTCGTACGTCTTCAGCGGGCTGAGCGGCTCGCTCGACCACGTGTTCGCGTCCCCCGCTGCGCTGGAGACCGTCACCGGCGTGGACATCTGGAACATCAACTCGGTCGAGTCGGTGGGCCTCGAGTACAGCCGGTACGACTACAACGTCACGGACCTGTACCGCGACGACGTGTACCGGGCGAGCGACCACGACCCGGTCGTGGTCGGCATCGACCTGCCGGGCGTCGGCACTCCCGGAGGGGGGAACCCCGGCCACGGCGGTGACCCTGGACACGGCGGGAACCCGGGCCACGGCGGTCCGGTCGCGGACGCGCTGGCGGCGCTCGCCGCGCGGCTCGCATGGCTGCGGGGCCTGTTCGGCTGACGTTCGCCGCACCGGACGGGAGGCGCGGTGCCAGCCGGCACCGCGCCTCCCGTCCGTCCTGTCTCCGTTTGACCGCCGTCACCTGCGTCGGGTAGGCTCTCACCTTGGTCTGCGCGCTCCGTGCGCCGGACAGTCAGATGAGCCCTCCACCGGGCCGTTCACCCAGGTTCTCCCGCGTGAACACCCACCGGAGCGGGATTCACGGACTCCTCACCTCGACACGAAAGCAGCACCACTGTGACTCGTACGTTCTCCCCGAAGCCGGCAGACGTCCAGCACGACTGGATCGTCATCGACGCGACCGACGTCGTCCTCGGCCGCCTCGCCACCCACGCCGCGGCGCTCCTGCGCGGCAAGCACAAGGCCACCTTCGCCCAGCACATGGACATGGGTGACTACGTCATCATCGTGAACGCCGACAAGGTCGCCCTGACCGGTTCGAAGCTCGCGAAGAAGGTCTACTACCGCCACTCGGGCTACCCGGGCGGCCTCACGGCGACCTCCTACCCGGAGATGCTCGAGAAGCACCCGACCCGCGCCGTCGAGAAGGCGATCCGCGGCATGCTCCCGAAGAACACCCTCGGTCGCGAGCAGCTCAAGAAGCTGAAGGTCTACGCCGGCGCGGAGCACCCGCACTCGGCGCAGCAGCCCAAGGCGTACACCTTCGACCAGGTCGCACAGTAGTTCCGGCCACGACGACTTCCAAGGACTAGGTAAAACTCATGGCTCAGATCGCTGACTCCCTCGACCAGACCCCGGAGAGCTTCACCACGGAGAGCGCACCCGCCGCTTCCGAGGCCGCTCCCCGTCAGATCCTCAACGTCTCGGGCGGTGCCGTCGGGCGCCGCAAGGAGGCCATCGCACGCGTCCGTCTCGTCCCGGGCTCCGGCTCGTTCGTCGTGAACGGCCGCTCGCTCGAGGACTACTTCCCGAACAAGCTGCACCAGCAGCTCATCAACGACCCGTTCAAGGTGCTCGAGCTGCTCGGCGCCTACGACGTCGTCGCCCGCATCACCGGTGGTGGCCCCTCGGGTCAGGCTGGTGCGCTCCGTCTCGCCATCGCCCGTTCGCTGAACGAGATCGACCGCGAGAACAACCGCGCCACCCTCAAGAAGGCCGGCTTCCTCACCCGCGACGCCCGCGTCATCGAGCGCAAGAAGGCCGGTCTCAAGAAGGCCCGCAAGGCTTCGCAGTTCTCGAAGCGCTAGTCGTCACCGGCTGAAGATCGCAATGCCGCGTCTGTTCGGTACCGACGGGGTTCGTGGTCTCGCCAACGGCGAGCTGACGGCCGCGCTCGCACTGGGTCTTGCCCAGGCGAGCGCGGCCGTCCTCACACACGGACACCACGCGGACGCCCGCCGGGCGTCCGGTCGACCGCGCCCTCGTGCGGTCCTCGCGCGCGACCCGCGCGTCTCCGGCGAGTTCCTCGGTGCCGCGGTCGCGGCCGGGCTCGCCTCCGCCGGCGTCGACGTGCTCGACGCCGGGGTCATCCCCACCCCCGCTGCGGCGTTCCTCGTCGCGGACATCGACGCCGACTTCGGCGTGATGATCTCCGCATCGCACAACCCCGCTCCCGACAACGGGATCAAGTTCTTCGCCACGGGCGGCCGGAAGCTCCCGGACGAGGTCGAGGACCGCATCGAAGCGGCCATGCACGACCACTCCGCACCGACCCCCACCGGTGGCGACGTCGGCCGGATCACCCGGTTCGCCGACGCCGAGGACCGCTACGTCGTCCACCTGCTCGGCACGCTGCCGCACCGGCTCGACGGCATCCACGTCGTGCTCGACTGCGCGAACGGCGCCGCCGCGGGCGTCTCGCCCGAGGTGTTCGTCAACGCCGGGGCCCGCGTGACCCTGATCGGTGCCGACCCGGACGGCATGAACATCAACGACGGTGTCGGTTCCACCCACATCGACAACCTCGCCCGTGCGGTGCTCTCGCACGGAGCGGACGTCGGCATCGCCCACGACGGTGACGCGGACCGCTGCCTCGCGGTCGACGCCGCCGGCAACGCGATCGACGGCGACCAGATCATGGCGATCCTCGCGCTGTCGCTGCAGGAGCGCGGGCGCCTGGCGTCCGACACCCTCGTCGCGACGGTGATGTCGAACCTCGGGCTGAAGCGCGCCATGGCGGACGCGGGCATCACGATGCTCGAGACCGGTGTCGGCGACCGCTACGTCCTCGAGAAGATGACCGAGGGCGGGTACTCGCTCGGTGGCGAGCAGTCCGGCCACATCATCTTCAACGAGTTCGCGACCACCGGCGACGGCATCCTCACCGGGTTGCACCTCGTCGCCGAGATGGCCCGGACGGGCAAGACGCTCGAGCAGCTCGCGTCGTGCATGACGGTGTTCCCGCAGGTGCTCGTGAACGTGCGCGGGGTGGACCGGCACGGCCTCGCCGACCAGGGCGTGCAGGACGCCGTCGCCGCTGCGACCGCCGCACTCGGCGACGCGGGACGCGTGCTGCTCCGGCCGTCCGGCACCGAGCCCGTCGTGCGGGTCATGGTCGAGGCGGCCTCCCAGGCCGATGCCGAGCGGATCGCCGAGGAGCTCGCGGCCGTGGTGCGCGAGCGCCTGGCGCTCGACGCGGCGTAGGCGCGCGGCGCGCGCTGGCGCGCGCGGCGCGCGCTCGCACAACCAAAGTCCGTCGGAACCACGCAGATGCGTGGTTCCGACGGACTTTGCTTGTGCGGCGGCAGCTCGAGCCGCCCCGCGGCGGCGGCCGAGCCGGCCGAGCCGCGTCGAACCACGGATGCGACATCGCACCAGCCCGCGCGCCCGGTTCCACGTCGGATTCGTGGTTCGGCGCAGCGGCCCGCCGCTGGCGGCGCCCCGCGGCTCGCGCCGCGCCCCCCGCGTCAGATCTTGCGGAGCAACACCGACGACACCTTGTGGTCCGCCGCCTTCTTCAACACGAGGGTCGCCCGGGAGCGCGTCGGCAACACGTTCTCGATCAGGTTCGGCTCGTTGATCGCCCGCCACACCTCGGTCGCCGTCTGCACGGCATCCGACCGGGAGAGCGAGGCGAACCGGTGGAAGAACGAGTCGGGGCTCGCGAAGGCCTCTTCCTGCAGCGCGAGGAACCGGTCGACGTACCAGGCCTCGATGTCCTTCGTCTTCGCGTCGACGTAGATCGTGAAGTCGAAGAGGTCGGACAGTGCCAGCCGCCCGTGCACCGGCGGCGCGAGCACGTTCAGGCCCTCGACGATGAGGATGTCCGGCTGTCGCACCACGATCTCGGCGTCGGGCACGATGTCGTACACGAGGTGCGAGTAGTACGGCGCACGGACCTCGGTCGCGCCGCTCTTCACCTGGCTGACGAAGCGCAGCAGGGCCCGGCGGTCGTAGGACTCCGGGAAGCCCTTGCGGTCCATGATCCCGCGCCGCTCGAGCTCGGCGTTGGAGTAGAGGAACCCGTCGGTGGTCACGAGCTCCACGCGCGGGGTGTCCGGCCAGCGCTTCGTCAGCTCGCGCAGCAGACGGGCGACGGTCGACTTGCCGACGGCGACCGACCCGGCGACACCGATCACGAACGGCGTCCGCCCGGCTCGGTCACCCAGGAAGGCCGACGTCGACGCGTGCAGGTTCCGTGCGCCCGCCGCGTAGAGCGTCAGCAGGCGGGACAGCGGCAGGTAGACCTCCTGCACCTCCTGCATGTCGAGGCGGTCGCCGAGACCGCGCAGCTGCACGATCTCGGTCTCGGTGAGGGACAGGTGCTCCTTCGGAGCGAGCTGCGACCACTCGCCACGCGGGATCTCCACGAAGGGGGTCGGGTGCGCGACGGTGGTCTCCGGAATCGGCATGGGAACGAGCGTACAGACGGGAGGCGCGGATCACGTGAGCCGGTCGGCTCGCGTGATCCGCGCCTCCCGTCCGACACCCGCGCCCACGTGCGGCGTGCGCGCTCAGGCCGGCAGGGCCGCCTCGATCGCGGCGATGACCTGCGGCGCGTCCGGCTTGGTCGTCGGGCGGAACCGCGTGACCGTGCCGTCCGGGGCGACCAGGAACTTCTCGAAGTTCCACGTGACCCGCCCGGCCTTGCCGTCGGCGTCCGGGGTCTCCTTGAGCGCCTGGTAGAGCGGGTGGGCGCTCTTGCCGTTCACCTTGACCTTCTCGGACATCGGGAAGGTGACGCCCCACGTGGTGGAGCAGTACTCGTCGATCGCCTCGGACGAGCCGAGCTCCTGCAGGAACTGGTTGCTCGGAAAGCCCAGGACCGTGAAGCCGCGGGGGCCGTACTCCTTCTGGAGCGCCTCGAGCTGCTCGTACTGCGGAGCGAGGCCGCAGCGCGACGCGACGTTCACGACGAGGACCGCCTTGTCCGCGAACGCCCCGAACGTGGTCTCCTCACCGTGCAGCGTCGTGATCGCGATGTCGTCGAAGCGTCCCATGTCCCAAACGTTATCCCCAGCCCTGCTCGTTCGCAGGGTCGTCGTCCAGCCAGACCGTAGGATCGTCCCCATGTGTGGAATCGTCGGCTACGTCGGCAGCAACAGCAGCCAGGACGTCCTCCTCGGTGGTCTCCGTCGGCTCGAGTACCGCGGCTACGACTCGGCGGGCATCGCCGTCGTGGACGGGTCGCACGAGCTAGCGTCCGCGAAGAAGGCGGGCAAGCTCCAGGCCCTCGTGGACGAGCTGGAATCGCACCCCATCGCCGACGGCGGGACGGGCATCGGCCACACCCGCTGGGCGACCCACGGTGGCCCGACCGACGGCAACGCGCACCCGCACCTGGCCGACGGCGGCAAGCTCGCCCTCATCCACAACGGCATCATCGAGAACTTCTCCGAGCTCCGTGCCGAGCTCGAGGCCGAGGGCGTCGCGTTCCTCAGCGAGACCGACTCCGAGGTCGCGGCACACCTCGTCGCCCGGTCGTTCCGCGCGACCGGTGACCTGACCGCCGCCATGCAGCAGGCCGTGCAGCGGCTCGAAGGGGCGTTCACGCTCCTCGTCGTCCACGCCGACCAGCCCGGTGTGGTCGTCGGCGCCCGTCGCAACTCCCCCCTCGTGGTCGGCCTGGGCGACGGCGAGAACTTCATGGGCTCGGACGTGGCCGCGTTCGTCGCCTACACGCAGCGTGCCCTCGCCATCGGGCAGGACGAGATCGCCACGATCCGCCCCGACGGCGTCGACGTCATCCACTTCGACGGCACCCCGGCAGCACCGAGCGAGTTCGAGGTGAACTGGGACGCCTCCGCGGCCGACAAGGGCGGCTGGACCTCGTTCATGGCGAAGGAGATCAGCGAGGAGCCCGAGGCCGTCGCGAAGACCATCCTCGGCCGCGTGCACGACGGTGCCGTGACGCTGACGGACCTCGACCCGATCGCCGACCGCCTCGCGCAGGTCGACCGGGTCATCGTCATCGCCTGCGGCACCGCGGCCTACGCCGGCATCCTCGGCAAGTACGCGATCGAGCAGTGGGCCCGCGTCCCGGTCGAGGTCGAGCTCGCGCACGAGTTCCGCTACCGCGACCCGGTGCTGGACGACCGCACGCTGGTCGTCTCGATCAGCCAGTCCGGCGAGACCATGGACACGCTCATGGCTGTGAAGTACGCCCGCGAGCAGGGCGCCCAGGTCCTGTCGATCTGCAACACCCAGGGCGCCACGATCCCGCGCGAGTCCGACGCCGTGATCTACACGCACGCCGGGCCCGAGGTCGCCGTCGCGTCGACCAAGGCGTTCATCGCGCAGGGCGTCGCGCTCTACCTGCTCGGGCTGCACCTCGCCACGCTGCGGGGCACCCTCACGGCAGAGCAGATCGCCGAGCAGGTCGCCGAGCTCGAGGGCCTCGCACCGAAGCTGCAGCAGACCATCGACGACGCGTCCGGCATCAAGGACCTCGCCCGCTGGATGGCCGACACCCGGAGCGTCCTCTTCCTCGGCCGCCACGTCGGCTACCCGATCGCGCTCGAGGGTGCCCTCAAGCTCAAGGAACTCGCCTACATCCACGCCGAGGGCTTCGCCGCCGGTGAGCTCAAGCACGGCCCGATCGCCCTGATCGAGCCGGGGCAGATCGTCTTCGTGATCGTCCCGTCGCCGCGCGACCCGCGGTCGCTGCACCCCAAGGTCGTCTCGAACATCCAGGAGATCCGCGCCCGCGGCGCCCGGGTGATCGCGATCGCGGAAGAGGGCGACGCCGCCGTGCTGCCATTCGCCGACGAGGTGCTGCGCATCCCGCTCGCGACGCCGCTGTTCGAGCCGCTGCTCGCGGTCGCACCGCTGCACATGTTCGGCATGGAGCTCGCCGCGGCCAAGGGCCTCGACGTCGACCAGCCGCGCAACCTCGCGAAGTCGGTCACCGTCGAGTAGTCGCACGATGATCATCGGCATCGGTGTCGACGTGGTCGACCTGGAACGGTTCGAGCGGGTGCTCGATCGGACGCCCGCGATGCGTACGCGCCTCTTCACCCCGTCGGAGCTCGTCCGCGACGGGGAACCCCGGCCGATCGCGTCGCTGGCCGCGCGGTTCGCGGCGAAGGAAGCGCTGATCAAGGCGTTCGGGTCGAGCGCCGGACTGAGCTGGCAGGACCTCGAGGTCGTCTCCGACGACCAGCGGAACCCGTCGCTGACGCTGCGCCAGGGGGCGCGCCAGGTGGCGGACGGGCGCGGGGTGACGAGCGTGCACCTCTCGCTCTCGCACGACGGAGGGATCGCGACGGCGTTCGTGGTCCTCGAAGGAACAGGGGAATCTGCGTGAGCGCGTTCACCGGCATCACGGTCGATCGGGAGGCGCTGATCGCCAACTACGCGACCGTCGCCGAACAGGTGGCTCCGTCCGGCGTCATCGCGGTCGTCAAGGCCAACGGCTACGGCCACGGCGCAGCGGAGTCCGCGCAGGCCTTCGTGGACGCCGGCGCGGAGTGGCTCGGCGTCGCGGACATCGACGAGGGGATCGCCCTCCGCCACGCCGGCATCGACGAGGGCGTCCGGATCCTCGCGTGGCTCCACGCCCCCGACGAGGACTTCCGTCGCGCCGCGCAGTACGGCATCACCCCGGCGGTCTCGAGCGTCGACCAGCTCTCCGCCGCCGCCGACTCCGAGGTCCCCGCGGTGCACATCTGCGTCGACACCGGCCTGAGCCGCAACGGCGCGGTGGAGTCCGAGTGGTCCGAGCTCTTCGCCACCGCCGGTCGCCTTGCCCGCAGCGGCAACCGCACCCGCATCGAGGGCCTCATGTCGCACCTGGCGAACGCCTCCCGCGCCGACGACCTCGACCAGGACGCCGCCCTCCAGCGCGCGCTCGAGGGTCTCGCTGCGAACGGCATCGTTCCCGACATGGTGCACCTCGCCGCCAGCGCCGCGAGCCTCGCCGTCGCGGAGACCCGGCACGACGTCGCCCGGGTCGGCCTCGCGCTGTACGGCCTCAGCCCGTTCCCCGACCGCACCTCGGCCGACCTCGGGCTCCGCCCCGCGATGCGCGTGACCGCCGCGGTCCTCCGGACGGTCCCGGTCCGTGCGGGCGAGGGCGTCAGCTACGGCTACACCTGGCGCGCGACGACGGACACCCGGCTCGCGGTGATCGGGCTCGGCTACGCGGACGGCTTCGACCGCGACTTCGGCAATCGCGTCTCGGTCCGGATCGGCGACCGCACCTTCCCGGTCGTCGGTCGCGTGGCGATGAACGCCATGCACGTCGACATCGGCGACGCCGACGTCCGGATCGGCGACGAGGCCGTGCTCTGGGGCGACCCGGCGAACGGCGACCCCGCGGTCGAGGACTGGGCCGCCGCAGTGGGCACGATCAACTACGAGGTGGTCGCCCGGGTCGGCCGCAACGTCGAACGGAGGACCTCGTGAACGCGCCGCTGCGCCGGGCCCGGATCGACCTCGACGCCTACCGCGCCAACCTCGACCTGGTCCGCGAGTGGATGGACCCGGTCGAGCTCATGGCGATCATGAAGGCCGACGCCTACGGGCACGGTCTCGAGCCGATCGCCCTCGCCGCGGTGGACGCGGGGATCCGGTGGATCGGCGTGCTCACGGTCCCCGCGGCCCTGCGTCTGCGGTCGATCGGCGTCGGCGAGGACGTCCACCTCTTCACGTGGCAGCACGACCCCGCGCTGGACTTCCGCGACGCGATCGACTCCGCCGTCGACCTCGGCGTCTCGAACGTGCCGGAGCTGCAGCGGGTGATCGACGCCGTCGACCAGCGTCCCGCCCGGGTGCACCTCGGCTTCGACTCCGGCCTGCACCGCGACGGTTCGACGCCGGACGACTGGCCCGCCCTCGTGACCCTCGCCCGTGACGCCCAGCGTGACGGCCGCATCGAGGTCGTGGCCGCCTACACGCACCTCGCCGAGTCCTCCGACGACGAGGACGCCTCCGCCGTGGCGCTCTTCGACGACGCGGTCGAGCAGGCCGACGACCTCGGGCTCGACATCCCGACGGAGCACGTCGCCGCCTCGCTCGCCGGGCTCGAGCGCAAAGATTTCCGCAAGGACATGGTCCGGATGGGCGCGAACCTGTTCGGCATCCCCGGTGCCGACGGCGTCTCGGCGGCCGACCTCGGCCTCGAGCCCGTGATGACCCTGACCGCCTCGGTCGCGAAGACGAAGCGCGTGCCCGTCGACACCGGTGTCTCGTACGACTACACGTACCGCACCACCGCCGAGACCACCCTCGCGCTCGTTCCGGTCGGCTACGCGGACGGCGTCCCGCGGTTGGCGCAGGGCCGCATCGAGGTCGCGATCGGCGGCACGCGCTACCCGATCGCCGGTCGCGTCGCGATGGACCAGTTCCTCGTGGACGTCGGCGACGACGACGTCCGGGTCGGCGACACCGTCGTGCTGTTCGGCACGGGCGAGCACGACGAGATGACGGTCCTCGAGTGGGGCGACGCGCTCGGCACCATCGGCGAGGAGATCGTCTGCCGGATCGGCTCCCGGGTGCCCCGCGTCTACGAAGGGCACCGGGTCGAGGGCCACGTCGCCGAGTACCTCCGGGGCGAACGGTGACCGACTCCCGGGTGCTGCTCGACACCACGGCCCGGACCACCGAGGAGATGGGTGCTCTCGGTGCCCGACTCGCGGCCGTCCTCCGTGCCGGTGACCTCGTCGTCCTGACCGGTCCGCTCGGCGCCGGCAAGACCACCCTGACGCGGGGGCTCGGCGCAGCGCTCGGCGCCCGCGGGCAGGTCTCGAGCCCGACGTTCGTCCTCGCCCGGACACACCCGACCTCGGCCGGGCCGGACCTGGTGCACGTGGACGCCTACCGACTGTCCGACCCGGTGGAGCTCGACGACCTCGACCTCGACTGGGACGCCTCGATCGTCGTCGTCGAGTGGGGGCGTGGGTTCGTCGACGGCATCTCGGACAGCGTCCTCGACGTCGAGATCGTCCGCGCGACCGGTGCCGACGACGCGGTTGCCGGTGACGACCTCGACCCGGACGACGTCCCCGACGAGCCGCGCCGCGTGGTCGTCACCGCCTCCGGCCCGCGCTGGGCGGACGCCGTCCTCTGACCCTGCGGTCCTGCTGCCGTCCAGCCGCCCTCGCGAAGATGCAGTGTGCCGACGCTCATCGTGACCGCCCACCCCGACCCCGACTCGTTGACCCACCACGTCGCGCAACGACTGCGAGGCGCGTTGCCCGAGGGGACGGCGGAGATCGCCGACCTCGCCGCCGAGGGCTTCGACCCGCGCTTCACGCTCGCCGACCGCCACACCTACCGGACCGGCGAGGACGCCCCGACGGACGTCGTCGCCGAACAGCGGCGCATCGACCGGGCCACCGACCTCGTCCTGGTGTTCCCCGTCTGGTGGTGGTCGCTGCCGGCGCTGCTGAAGGGGTGGATCGACCGCGTCTTCGTGAACGGGTGGGCGTTCGACGTCGGCGGCGACGAGGGCATGCGCCGGAACCTCGGTCGGCTCACCGTCCACCTCGTGCCCGTCGCCGGGGACGATGCCGGTGTCTACGACCGGCACGGGTACCGCGAGGCGCTGCGGACCCAGATCGAGCACGGCGTCGTCGACTTCTGCGGAGCGCGCCGCGGAGCCACCGTCTTCGTGCACGAGTCCGAACACGGGGACCCGGCGGTCCGCGAACGAGGAGTCGCCGCTGCCGTCGAGGAGGTCCGGCGTGCGGTCGTCCGGGACGACGAGCACTGAGCGGAACCGCCACCAGAGCGGCGCTCGATCGGCATCGAGCAACCGCGCCGCCGCTTACGATGGGACCGTGCTGCTCGCGATCGACACCTCCGCCGGAACCTCGGTCGCCGTCGTCGACCCGGGCAGCGGGCAGGCCCTCGCGACCCGCAGCACCGAGGACAGTCGCCGCCACGCCGAGGTCATCGGCCCGTTCCTCGCCGAGGTCCTCGACGCAGCCGGCATAACCCCCGCCGACGTCTCGGGCGTCGTCGCCGGCATGGGGCCGGGGCCGTTCACCGGCCTCCGCGTCGGCATCGCCGCAGCCCGCACCTTCGCCGCTGCACGCGGCGTCCCCGTCCTCCCGCTGGTCAGCCACGACGCGGTCGCGGCCGACCAGGACGGACCCGGTCCGTTCGTCGTCCTGACGGACGCGCGTCGGCGCGAGGTCTACTGGAGCGCCTACGACCAGACCGGCACGCGCGTCGCGGGTCCCGGACTCGCCAAACCGGCGGACCTCGACGAGGCGATCCGCGCCTCCTGGCCCGACGCCGTGGGCTGGGACCGCGTGACGGCCCTGTCCATCCCGGCCTGGAGGCTCGGTGCGCTCGCCGCAGACCGGCTCACCTCCGGCGCGCCCTTCGCCGAGGACGCGCCTCTCTACCTCCGCGATCCGGACGTCACGATGCCGGGTGCGCCCAAGCGGGTGAAGCAGTGACGCTGCCCGACGGGCTGCGCCTGCGGCGCGCCCATCCGCAGGACCTCGACGACGTGATGTGGCTGGAGCACGCGTCGTTCCCGACCGATGCCTGGTCGGCGTCGCAGATGTCCGGCGAGCTGTACTCGCCGCACGGGTACTACGTCGTCGTCGAGACGACCGAGGGCGGGGCGCCGACGATCGTCGGGTACGCCGGGCTCTCCTCGCTGGCGGGCAACCCCGTGGCGGACGTCCAGACGATCGCGGTCGCGGCAGAGCAGCGGGGGAAGGGCATCGGTCGGGTGCTCTTCACAGAGCTCCTCGACGAGGCGCGGCGGCGTGGCGTGCACGAGGTCTTCCTCGAGGTACGCGCCGACAACCCCGTGGCCCAGGCGATGTACACGGCGTTCGGGTTCGAGCGGATCGCCGTCCGCCCCCGCTACTACCAGCCCGACGGTGTGGACGCGTGGGTGATGCGGGCGGAGCTCGCGACGACTCCCGACGTCGGCCCGTCGGGCGTCGGTCCGTCCGGCGTCGGCCCCATCGGACAGGAGGCCCTCGATGGCTGAACCACTCGTGCTCGGCATCGAGACGAGCTGCGACGAGACCGGTGTCGGGATCGTGCGTGGCACCACCCTGCTCGCGAACGTCATCGCGTCGAGCATGGAGGAGCACGCGCGGTACGGCGGCGTCGTCCCCGAGGTCGCCGCACGGGCCCACCTCGAGGCGATGACCCCGACGCTGACCGCCGCGCTCGAGCAGGCCGGCGTCACCCTCGACGAGCTCGACGCCGTGGCGGTGACCGCCGGGCCGGGCCTCGCGGGGGCGCTCATGGTCGGGGTCGGCGCCGCGAAGGCCCTCGCGGTGGCGACGGGCAAGCCGTTGTACGGCGTGAACCACCTGGTCGGGCACGTCGGCGCCGACGTCCTCCGGTCGGACGGGTCCGAGATCGACCTGCCGACGGTGGCGCTCCTGGTGTCCGGCGGGCACACGTCGCTGCTGCTCGTGCGAGACCTCGTCGGCGACGTGGAACTGCTCGGCGAGACGATCGACGACGCCGCGGGCGAGGCGTTCGACAAGGTCGCGCGGCTCCTGGGACTGCCGTACCCCGGCGGCCCGCAGATCGACAAGGCCGCGGCGGACGGCGACCCCACCGCGATCCGTTTCCCCCGCGGCTTGACGCTGCCGAAGGACATGGCCGCGCACCGCTACGACTTCTCGTTCTCCGGACTGAAGACCGCCGTCGCCCGGTGGGTCGAGCGCTGCCGTGACGAGGGGCGCGAGATCCCCGTGGCCGACGTCGCCGCCAGCTTCCGCGAAGCCGTGGTCGACGTGCTCCTGACGAAGGCGCTGCGCGCGTGCGCGGACACCGGCGTGCACCGGCTCCTGCTCGGCGGCGGCGTCGTGGCGAACGCCCGGCTGCGGGCCGTCGCCGAGGAGCGCTGTGCTGCGGCCGGTGTCGAGCTCCGGATCCCGCCGTTCGACCTCTGCACGGACAACGGGGCGATGATCGCGGCTATCGGCGCCCGACTCGTCGCCGAGGGGCACGCGCCGAGCGACCTCGGGATCGCGGCGGACTCGACGCTGCCGGTGACGACCGTCCAGGTCTGACGCTCGCGGGCCGACGCCGTTCCGCGTCCGGTCTGCGCCGTGCTCGCGTCCGGCCCGCAGGGGAGTGTCTGTGGGAGGATTCACATGAGGCGCCGACGACCGTGGCGCCGAGAGGGGTGGACGGTGTCCGATCAGAACCAGTGGCCGAAGCCGGGCGAGACGCCGGACAGCACCGCATCGTCGGTGCCGTCGAGTGCGGCCCAGCCCGACTCCGGGCAGCCGCAGCAGTACGGCGCGTCCGCTCCCGAGGCACCGGCGGCAGCGCCGAACGACCCGTGGGGGCAGTCCGGACAGCAGGCGCACCCGGGCTACGGCGCCCCGCAGGGTTCGAATCCCTACGCCGCGCCGCAGAACCCGTACGCAGCGCCGCAGCAGCCGCAGAACCCGTACGCCGCGCAGCAACCGCAGAACCCCTACGGCGCGCAGCAGCAGCAGAACCCCTACGCCGCGCCGCAGAATCCGTACGCGGCCCCCGGCCAGCAGAACCCGTACGCCGCCCCGGGCCAGCAGAACCCCTACGCGGCCACGGGCTACCAGCCCTACGCACAGCGCCCGAAGACCAACACACTGGCGATCCTGTCCATCGTGTTCGGCCTCGGGGCCATCCCGCTGTTCTTCATGGCGATCCTGCTCGGCCCCGCCGGCGCGATCCTCGGCCACCTCGCCCTCGGCCGCATCAAGCAGACCGGTGAGAGCGGGCGCGCCCTGGCGCTCACCGGTGTCATCGCCGGCTGGGTGATGACCGGTGTGTGGATCCTCTGGATCATCGGGCTGTTCGCGTTCGCCTCGATGGGGAGCTCGTACTCGAACTACGACGACTACGGGTCCGGCGCCTTCATCGGCTGACCGGGACCCCGGCGACCCGCTCGCACAACGAAAGTCACCCCGAACCACGGATCGCCGCGGTTCGGGGTGACTTTCGTTGTGCACAGCGCGAGCGCGGGCGCCCGCCCGGCGCGCGCCCCCGCCCCGCGGCCTAGCCGGCCACGTCCCCCAGCCGCTCGCACAGGATCGCGGTGTGCCGTCCCTCCAGGCGGGTGAGCACGAGCGTGACGCGCCCGCGTCCGCGCAACCGCAACCGCTTCCGGAACTGCGCCGGGTCCACGTCGACCCCGCGCTTCTTGATCTCGACGGTCCCGATGTCGTCCGCTGCGAGTCGCGCGGCGAGCTGCTTCACGTCGAGCGGCATCGTGTCGAGCACCCGGAAGCCCTGCGCGAACGGTGTCGTGACGGCCCGGTCCGAGGTGATGTACGCGATGCCGTCGGAGAGCATCCGGCCGTCGAGCGACCGGGCGAGGTCGCCGATGAGCCGCGCACGGATGACCGCCCCGTCGGGCTCGTACAGGTACGCGCCGAGCGCGCCGACCTCGACGTCCGCGGCGTCGGCGTCGCCCGTGAGCTCGGCGATCCCGTGCGCCCCGATGACGGTCGCGGCACGGCGGACACCGGGACGGGCGAGGGGGCCGAACCAGAGGGCGAGCTCGACGACCTCGCGGTCCACGGAGGTCCACTGCGCCTCGGCCGTGTCCGGGATGAGGTCGCGGTCGACGCCCGGCCCGAGCTTCACGCCCGTCGGGGTCGTCGTGGCGGCAGCGAACACGGTGTCGAGCGAGGGGGACCAGTCGTCCGGGTCGGCGAGGCGCTTCGTGTTCGCGTGGCCGGAGGTCCGGCGCGCCGGGTCCATCCAGACCCCGTCGACGCGGGACAGGTCGAACGAAGCGGCGTCGCCGAGCTCCACCCGGGCGGAGTCCCAGAGTGACAGGTTGTGCGTCGCGACGGCCGCGGTGACCTCGTCACGGTCGACCGCGGTGACCTCGAGGTCGAGCGCCGCCATCGCCATCGCGTCCCC
The DNA here is from genome assembly GCF_031453355.1 of Curtobacterium sp. SORGH_AS_0776. Taxonomy (NCBI): domain Bacteria; kingdom Bacillati; phylum Actinomycetota; class Actinomycetes; order Micrococcales; family Microbacteriaceae; genus Curtobacterium; species Curtobacterium sp. SORGH_AS_0776. The sequence continues at coordinate 454,071 of NZ_JAVIYU010000001.1, read as the reverse complement.
GCCGATGCCGCACCCGAGGTCGGCGACCCGGATGAGCCCCGCGGCGGCGAAGCGTCCGGCGTGCTGGGCGGCGACCTGCAGACGGGTCGCCTGCTCGAGGCCGGCCTCGGTGAAGAGCATGCGGGAGGCGAAGTCCCCGAACTTCCCACGGGCCTTCTGCCGGAGCTTCGCCTGCGTCAGGACCGCCGCGACGAGGCCCGGATCGTGTCCTTCGGAGCGCAGTCGTGAGACGACCCGGACGATCTCACCACCGTCGGACACGGCCGGGGTACGGTCGAGCAGGGCCATCCCCTCGGGGGTCAGCAACTGGGCGAGATCGGCGGCTTCCACCCGACGATCCTCCCAGGTCGCCGAGAGCCCGGTCGGACGTTGGCACTCGGATTGACCGAGTGCCAACGACGCCCTAGAGTTGGGGCGGTTGGCACTCTCCTGTGCGTAGTGCCAACACGGTTTTCATCTGTACCGAGTCAGTACCGAGAAAGAAGAGGTCACCGTGGCCGTCAGCATCAAGCCGCTCGAGGATCGCATCGTCATCCGCCAGGTCGAGGCGGAGCAGACCACCGCTTCCGGTCTGGTCATCCCGGACACCGCGAAGGAGAAGCCCCAGGAGGGCGAGGTCGTCGCCGTGGGCCCGGGTCGTATCGACGACAACGGCAACCGCGTCCCGCTGGACGTCGCCGTGGGTGACAAGGTCATCTACTCGAAGTACGGCGGCACCGAGGTCAAGTACTCGGGCGAGGACCTCCTCGTCCTCTCGGCGCGTGATGTCCTCGCGGTCATCGTGCACTGAGTCCAGTACACATCGCGAACGCCCCGTTCGGCTCCGGCCGGGCGGGGCGTTCTCGCGTTCCGCGCCGGGTCGGCGGGTCCAGGAGGCGCGGCTCGACCCCGCGCCGTCGGTGCCCGTTCCTAGGATGGTTCCGTGAGTGAACCGTCCCCGGCGCGCCCGGCCCGCAGCGAGGCATCCGTCGGCGTCGTGCAGGCGATCATCGCGTACGGGCTGTGGGGACTCATGCCGCTGCTCTTCGCGGCGATGGCCCCCGCCGGCGCGTTCGAGATCGTCGCCTGGCGGATCGTCTTCGGGCTGGTGTTCTGCGCGATCGCGATCGCCGTCACCCGCTCCTGGCTCCGGACCCGCCCCCTGATGGCCCAGCGTCGGGTGATGCTCGTGATGGGCCTCGCGGCCGTGCTCATCCTGGTGAACTGGACCGTGTACGTCGCGGCGACGACCACGGGCCACACGGTCGAGGCGGCGCTCGGGTACTTCATCAACCCGCTCGTGACGATCGCGCTCGGTGTCGTGGTGCTCCGCGAACGCCTGCGTCCGCTGCAGTGGACCGCCGTCGGCATCAGCATCGTGGCCGTCGTCGTGATCGCGGTGGGCTACGGACAGATGCCGTGGATCTCCCTCGTACTGGCGTTCTCGTTCGGCCTGTACGGGCTCGTGAAGAAGCGGGTCGGTGGAACGGTGGACGCCCTGAGCGGCCTGACGATCGAGACCGTGTGGCTGCTGCCGATCGCCGTGGTCGCCCTCGTGGTGCTCGGCGCGACCGGCCTCGGCGGCGGGGTGACGTTCACGAGCGAGGGCTGGGTGCACGTCCTCGTGACGGTGCTGACCGGGCCCGCGACGGCCGTGCCGCTGCTGCTGTTCGCGTCGTCCGCCCGCCGGGTGAGCCTGTCCACGCTCGGGCTGACGCAGTACCTCGCGCCGGTGATGCAGCTGCTCGTCGGGGTGGTCGTGCAGCACGAGCCGATGTCGGGTGCCCGGTGGTTCGGCTTCGGGATCGTGTGGCTCGCCCTGGTCATCCTGACGGCCGACTCGTTCCTGGCCGCTCGGGCATCGCGGCGCCGGGCGGTGGCGCCCACCGCGGCCGAGCCGGTCTGACGGGGCCGAGCCGCGCCTCCAGGGCCCGTGTCCTGTCCGCCTGCCTGCCCGCCCGTCGGGCCCCGAGTCTCGGCCCGGCGGACAGTTTCGCGCCGTGTCCGCCACGGAACTGTCCGCGCAGCCGAGTCTCGGCCCGCCGCCGCCGTCACCGCACGCGACAGCGCCCCGCGGCCGGGCCGCGAGGCGCTGTCGATCTGGTGCTGCCGACTACTTCTTGACCGAGCCCTGGATCGCGCTCTGGTAGACGGGCTTGTTGTCGCCGTCGAACTTGTAGATGCCGATGTAGGCGCTCGACGGGTCGTTGTTGTCGTCGAACGGACCGATGCCCGACGGACCCGTGTAGTGGATGTCCTCACCCTTGTCGAGCAGGGCGACGCAGTCCTTGAACGTCGAGCACTCCGTGCCGCCGTCGGCACCGGACACCGCGGCCATGTTGGCCTGGATGGTGCCGGAGTCCGTGCCCTTGCCCTTCACCGCGGCCAGGGCGGCGAGGACGGTGGCGTCGTACGACTCGGCCGCGTACGAGTAGTCGGCGAGGTCCTTGCCCGACGACTTCTTGTAGAAGTCGCTGAGCTGCTTCTTGAACTCGTCCTTGGGCGAGGCGCCGGGGATGGTGCCCTGCGCACCGGTGAGCGTGCCCTTGTCGAAGTCCTTCGAGTAGTCGGCGGTGTTGCCGTCGGACATGTAGATCTTCGACATGTCGGCGTCCTGCGACTTCAGCTCCGGGATGATCGACTTCGTCTCGTCGAAGGCCAGGACGACGATGGCGTCCGGCTTCGTGGCGAGCGCCGCGGTCACCTCGGAGGAGAAGGTCGTCTGGCCGGGCGGGAACTCCTGGCCCTTGCCCTTGCCGCCGTAGACGACGGATCCGCCCGAGTCCTCGATCGCCTTCTGCACGGTGTTGCGGAGGCCGGTGCCGTAGGTGTCGTTGAAGACGAGGAACGCGACCTTGGCGTTGCCGTCACCCGTGACGAGCTGGCCGAGCGCCGAACCCTGCACCGAGTCCGGCGGAGCGGTCCGGTAGTAGTACGACGAGTAGCCGGACAGGTCCGAGGCGGTGTTCGCGGGGGAGATCTCCACGATGCAGTTGCTCGTGAGCTGGTCGATGACGTTGAGCGTGACGCTGGAGGACTCGGCGCCGATCGCGACCGGGACCTTCGCGTTCACGAGCTTCGTCGCCGCCGAGCTCGACACCGTCATGTCGTTGCTGTCACCGGAGTCGGTGGCGGGGTCGATGGTGACGTCCTTGTCGAGCACACCGCCCGCCGCGTTGATGTCCTGCACCGCGAGTCCCACACCGGACTCCGCGGGCGGGTTCAGGTAGGCGAGCGAACCGGTGAGCGGGAGGATCGTGCCGATCTTCAGCGCGTCGGTGCCCGGGGTGTCGGGGGCCTTGCAGCTCGCGGCGGGGTCCTTCTTCGCGCCTCCCGACGCGGAGGAGGACGGTGAGGTGCCGCCGCTGGTGGTGGAACAGGCGGCGAGGAGGAGCGCCGCCGCTCCTGCCACTGCCAGTGCCGTGGTGGCACGGGTGGTTCTGATCATCCGTGGAGCCCTTTCTCTGCGCGGAACCTCAGGTCCCGCTGGGGATGTGAGAGAACGTAGGGTCACGGTGTTTCAGCCGCGTGACGGGGCGGTACGCAAAGTGTTTCGTTACCCAGCCGTGACGCGGGGTCTGCGGAAACCCGCGGGTCTCGAGCTGACCGCCCGGGCGCGGTCGACCGGACCCGCGCAGACCGGACACGAACGTCGGCTACCCGGGTGGGGGCTGGCCTGGGTCAGGCGTCGAGCTCGGCCTGGGACCGGAGGACGCAGAACTCGTTCCCCTCGGGGTCGGCGAACACCACCCAGCCGCCGGTCGCCGTGCGTCGGTCGGCCAGTTCGAGCGCACCGATGCCCCGCAGCCGGACGACTTCTTCGTCGCGGGTCCGGTCGGTCGGCCGCAGGTCGAAGTGGATGCGGTTCTTCACGGCCTTCGCTTCCGGCACCTGGATGAAGAGCACGTGGTGCGACCCGTCGGGAGCGACGATGATGCACTCCTCGTGCCCGGGCGCGTTCGGGTCGTCGGCGACGTCGACGTAGCCGAGGACCTGCTTCCACCACTCGGAGAGCGTGTAGGCGTCACGGCAGTCGATCGAGGTGTGGGACACGGCGCTGACCATGCCGCGACCCTACTGCCGGCCGACGACGAACGCCCCCGCTCCGTCCGGGAGCAGGGGCGTTCGAGGGTGCTGGTCGGGTCAGCGGCTGTAGTTCGGCGCCTCGACGACCATCTGCACGTCGTGCGGGTGCGACTCCTTGAGCCCGGCCGGGGTGATCCGGACGAACTTGCCGCGGGCCTTGAGCTCCGGGACGGTCCGGCCGCCGACGTAGAACATCGACTGCCGCAGGCCGCCGACGAGCTGGTAGACGACGTTCGCCACCGAGCCGCGGTACGGGACCTGGCCCTCGATGCCCTCCGGCACGAGCTTGTCGTCCGAGGGGACGTCCGCCTGGAAGTAGCGGTCCTTCGAGTACGAGGTCTTCTTGCCACGGGTCTGCAGGGCGCCGAGGGAGCCCATCCCGCGGTAGGCCTTGAACTGCTTGCCGTTGACGAACACCAGGTCACCGGGCGACTCGTCGGTACCGGCGAGGAGCGAGCCGAGCATCACGGTGTCGGCACCGGCCACGAGGGCCTTCGCGATGTCGCCCGAGTACTGCAGCCCGCCGTCGGCGATGACCGGCACGCCGGCCTCACGCGCGGCGAGGGAGGCCTCGTACACGGCGGTGACCTGCGGGACGCCGACACCCGCGACGACGCGCGTCGTGCAGATCGATCCCGGTCCGACGCCGACCTTGACGGCGTCGACACCCGCGTCGATGAGCGCCTGGGCGCCCTCGCGCGTGGCTGCCTGCCCGCCGATGACGTCCACCGCGGCGAACGCCGGGTCGGCCTTGAGTCGACGGACCATGTCGAGCACGCCGGCGCTGTGGCCGTTGGCGGTGTCGACGACAAGGACGTCCACGCCGGCCTCGCGCAGCGCGGTCGCGCGCTCCCAGGCGTCGCCGAAGAAGCCGATCGCGGCACCGACGCGCAGGCGTCCGGCGTCGTCCTTCGTGGCGTCCGGGTACTTCTCGCTCTTGTCGAAGTCCTTGACGGTGATGAGACCGCGGAGCTTGCCGTCCTCGTCGACGAGGGGGAGCTTCTCGATCTTGTGCTCGGCGAAGATCGCGACGGCGTCGTCCGGGTCGATGCCGACCGGGGCCGTGATGAGCGGGGCCTTCGTCATGACGTCGCGCACGAGCGTGGTCTGCTGCTCGAACGGCGCCACGAACCGCATGTCGCGGTTGGTGATGATGCCGACGAGGGTGCCGTCACCCTCGACCACCGGCAGGCCGGAGACGCGGAACTGTCCGCAGAGCGCGTCGACCTCGGCCACGGTGGCGTCCGGGCTGGTGGTCACCGGGTTGGTGATCATGCCCGACTCGCTGCGCTTGACCTTGTCGACCGCGGCCGCCTGGTCGGCGATCGACATGTTGCGGTGCAGGATCCCGATGCCGCCCTGTCGGGCCATGGCGATCGCCATGCGGGCCTCGGTCACGGTGTCCATCGCCGCGGAGAGCAGCGGGACGTTGACCGTGATGCGCTTGGTGAGCCGGGACGCGGTCGACGCCTCGCTCGGGATGACGTCGGTGTACCCCGGCAGGAGCATGACGTCGTCGTACGTGAGTCCGATGAATCCGAACGGATCCGGCTGGTCCATGGGTCCCCTTCGTGGGCGAGGTGAAGTGGTCGAGACACCGGGAACGCTGCGGCGGGTTCCGGATAGACCATGGTAACGCGCAGGCGCTCTTCCGCATTCCGCCCTGTGGACACCCGTGGGCGGCCAGGAGGCGCGGTGCGGCCCCGTCCCGGGACCTCCGTCCGCCCTTCCTCCACAACGTCACAGTTGCGGCACGAATCACACAGGGAACGTGATGGAAACACGGGTGTCACACAATCCCCCTAGCGTCCTCGTCATCCGAACGAGAGGCTCTTCCGTGGGATCCATCACTCCGCCGGGACCTGCACTGCTGCGCAGGTTCCGCCTCCGCCCTGGACGAAAGCGACCGGTCATCATGGCCGTCCTCGTGCTCGCGTTCCTGGCGACCTTCCTGATCGACTGGGCGGTGACGCTGCCGGCGATCGGCGCCACCTCGGCCCCGACCGCGAGCGCATCGGCGTCCGCGAGCACCGCACCCGCCAGCACCCAGCCGTGCACGGTCAGCCCGACGAACGGCTGCATCCAGGGCACGATCACCGACTCGGACCGCGAACCGGTCCCGGGCGTCGACGTCGACGTCGCCGGGCCGGGTGGCTTCGCGCAGACCGCGACGACGTCCGACGCCGGGCGCTGGTCGGTGAGCGTGACCGAGGCGGGCAGCTACACCGTGAGCGTCGACCAGGACACGCTGCCCAAGGGCCAGTACCTGACGAACGCGGCGGACGCGAAGCGCACCGTGTCGGCGAGCCTCAACGCGAACGTCGGGCAGATCTTCCAGCTGTCCGACCAGCAGGGCGTCGTCACGAACGACGACGCGACGAGCGTCACGCCCCAGCGCGCCTGGCAGCAGTTCGCGTCCGGCATCCGGCTCGGGCTCCTCATCGCGCTGGCGTCGGTGGGCCTCTCGCTCATCTACGGCACGACCGGCCTGTCGAGCTTCTCGCACGGTGAGCAGGTCACCCTCGGCGGGTTGCTCGCCTACCTCTTCGCGAACCAGCTCGGGTGGAACATCTGGCTGACGGGGGTGGTGGTCACGCTGCTGTGCGCGGCGACCGGGTACCTGCAGGACGCCGGCATCTGGCGGCCGTTGCGGCGCAAGCGCATCAGCCTGACGCAGCTCATGATCGTGACGATCGGGTTGTCGATCGCCGCGCAGTACGCGTTCCAGTACTTCTTCGGCGCCTCGACCGTCCGCATCCAGCAGGGCAACCCCGAGACGGTCCGCTTCGCCGGGGTCACGCTCACGGTGCAGTCGTACGTGGCGATGGGCATCGCGCTCGTCGTCCTCGTCGCGACCGGTCTGTTCCTCGCGAAGACGCGCTTCGGCCGTGCGACCCGCGCGGTGTCGGACAACCCGGCACTGGCCAGCGCGTCCGGCATCGACGTCGACCGGGTCATCCGGTTCGTGTGGACGCTCGCCGCCGGCCTCGCGGGGCTCTCCGGCGTCATGCTCGGCCTCGTGCTCAACGGCGTGAACTGGCAGACCGGCCTGCAGCTGCTGCTGCTCATGTTCGCCTCGGTCACGCTCGGTGGCCTCGGGACCGCCTACGGCGCACTCGTCGGCTCGATGATCATCGGCGTCGTCGTGGAGCTCACGAACCTCGTGCTGCCCGGTGACTTCAAGTACGCCACCGCCCTCGTGATCCTCATCCTCATCCTGCTGTTCCGGCCGCAGGGCATCTTCGGCCGCGCCGAGCGGATCGGCTAAGGAGCGCCGCCATGGACTACATCCTCAACCTGCTGTCCTCCCTCACGCAGGAGGCACTCGCCCCGACCACGGCGGCGTTCGCGCTCGCCGCGATCGGCCTCAACGTCCACTTCGGACTCACCGGCCTGGTGAACATGGGCCAGGCGGCGTTCCTGCTGCTCGGCGCCTACGGCTTCGCGATCTCGATCACCAACGGGCTGCCGTTCGTGATGGCCGTCCTGGTCGCGTTGCTCGTGTCGATCGTGTTCGCGATCATCCTCGGCATCCCGACCCTGCGGCTCCGCGGCGACTACCTCGCGATCGTGACGATCTCCGGCGCCGAGATCATCCGCATGGTGGGACGGTCGAGCCTGCTCACCACGACGACCGGCGGCTCGAACGGCATCACCGGGTCGAGCTACCGCGACCCGTTCAACGCCCTCAGCCCGCTCCCCGACGGCACCACCACGATCCTGTGGTTCACGTACTCGAACAACGGCGTCAACGGCTGGTGGATCCGGATCGCGGCGTGGGGGCTCGTCGCCCTGTTCACGCTCGTGCTGTTCCTGCTCATGCGGAGCCCGTGGGGTCGTGTCGTGAAGGCCATCCGCGAGGACGAGGACGCCGTCCGCTCCCTCGGCAAGAACGTCTACTCGTACAAGATGCAGGCGCTCGTGTTCGGCGGTGCGCTCGGGGCCCTGGCCGGGATCATCTACGTCCTGCCGAGTTCGGTGCAACCGGACGCGATGGGCCGCTCGATGACGTTCTTCATCTGGACGGCGCTCATCCTCGGCGGTGCGGCGACGGTGTTCGGACCGGTGCTCGGCGCCGTGCTCTTCTTCGTCGTCCGACTCGCGATCCGCACCCTCGCCGGTGACTTCATCCCGAACTCGATCATGAACGCGCAGCAGGCCGAGCAGTTCTCCTACGTGCTCGTCGGCGTCGCGCTCATGCTCCTCATCGTGTTCCGTCCACAGGGCCTCCTGGGCAACAAGAAGGAGTTGACGTTCAGTGTCTGAGTCGTACGCCCACCCCAAGAACGACCCGATCCTGGTCGTCGACGACGTCACCCGTCGCTTCGGCGGCATGACCGCGGTCGACGTCGACCACCTCGAGGTCCAGCGCGGCTCGATCACCGCCCTCATCGGCCCGAACGGCGCCGGCAAGACGACGTTCTTCAACCTGCTCACCGGGTTCGACAAGCCGAGCCCCGGCGCGACGACCCGGTTCGACGGCAACACCCTGCAGAAGACCAGCGCCACCCACATCGCGAACAAGGGCATGGTCCGCACGTTCCAGCTCACGAAGGCGCTCAGCCGCCTCACCGTGATGCAGAACATGCTCCTCGGCGCCCGCGACCAGCCCGGCGAGAACTTCTTCGTCGGCCTCGTCCCGGCGCTCTGGCGGAAGCGGGAGCGCGAGATCACGGCGAAGGCCGAGGACCTCCTCGCCCGCTTCAAGCTCGACACGAAGGCCGACGACTACGCGGGGTCGCTGTCCGGCGGGCAGCGCAAGCTCCTCGAGATGGCCCGGGCGCTCATGTCCGACCCGACGATGATCATGCTCGACGAGCCGATGGCCGGCGTGAACCCGGCGCTGACCCAGTCGCTGCTCGGGCACATCCAGTCCCTGCGCGACGACGGCATGACCGTGCTCTTCGTCGAGCACGACATGCACATGGTCCGGCACATCTCCGACTGGGTCGTCGTGATGGCCGAGGGCAAGGTCGTCGCCGAGGGCCCGGCCGACACGGTGATGGACGACCGTGCGGTCATCGACGCGTACCTCGGTGCGCACCACGACACCGACCTCGGTGACGACTCGCTCCTCAACGAGGAGACCTACGAGGAACTCGCCGAGGAAGTAGCGGAAGAAGACGAGCAGGAGGCGACCCGATGACCGACGCAAGCGAGCCCACGAACGCGAGCAGCGCCTCCAGTCCGTCGCCGGCGACCGCCGCCCCGGCGGCCACGCTGGAACGCGAGCCCGTGCTCAGCGCGAAGAACCTCGTCGCCGGCTACCTGCCGGGGGTGAACATCCTGAACGGCTGCGACCTCGACTGCTACCCGGGCGAGCTCATCGGCATCATCGGCCCGAACGGCGCCGGCAAGTCGACGCTCCTCAAGGCCCTGTTCGGCCTCGTTTCCATCCGCGAGGGCTCCGTCACCCTGCAGGGCGAGGACATCACCAACCTCAAGGCGAACAAGCTCGTGCAGGCCGGCGTGGGCTTCGTCCCGCAGACGAACAACGTCTTCCCCTCGCTCTCGATCGAGGAGAACCTGCAGATGGGCCTGTACCTGCGGCCCCGGAAGTTCGCCGAGCGGCTCGAGGTCATCTACGACCTGTTCCCCGTCCTGGGCCAGCGGAAGGGCCAGCGCGCCGGATCGCTGTCCGGCGGTGAGCGGCAGTCCGTCGCGATGGCCCGGGCGCTCATGATGGACCCGAAGGTGCTGCTGCTCGACGAACCCTCCGCGGGGCTGTCGCCCGTGCGCCAGGACGAGACGTTCATCCGCACCCGCCGGATCAACAAGGCCGGTGTGTCGATCGTCATGGTGGAGCAGAACGCGCGACGCTGTCTGCAGATCTGCGATCGTGGGTACGTGCTCGACCAGGGGAGGAACGCGTACTCGGGCACCGGGAAGGAGCTCGCCGACGACCCGAAGGTCATCGAGCTGTACCTGGGGACGCTCGCCAAGGACGTCGACTCCGCGCGCTGAGCGAGCGGTGTCGACCGTGGGTGCCGCTGTGGGGGCGGTACCCGCACCGAGTGGGGTCGTGCGTGGACGCTCAGCGCCGCACGGCCCCGCTCCTCATGCGGACCGGTGCGCGGCCCACGTCGCGGGGACGGCGCGTCGCCGGCCAGGAGGCGCGACCCGCCTCCGCCGGGTCGCTATCGTCGGTCGCGTGCGGACTCCCGGCCCCCTCGTGCTCGACGCCCTCGTGTGGCTGGTGTTCGCCGTGCTCTTCGTCGGGGCGGCGCTGCTCGTGAAGGTCGCCGCGGCGCTGGTCGGCGTGCTGGTGGTGCTGGCGCTGCTGCTCGGGCTCGTCCTGCGGACGCTCCGCAGGCGCCGCGCACGCCGGACGCGCTGACCTCCGCCGCGCGCCCTGCCCGTCGCGCCCGTGTCACCCGGGGGACACGACCGCTAGGCTTGCCGGGTGAGTGAAGTCGAGATCGGTGCTGGCAAGCGCGGACGTCGGGCGTACGCGTTCGACGACATCGCGGTGGTCCCCTCGCGGCGCACGCGTGACCCGCGTGACGTGAGCGTGCAGTGGTCGATCGACGCGTTCACGTTCGAGTCGCCGATCCTCTCGGCCCCGATGGACTCCGTCGCCTCGCCCGCGACGGTCATCCAGATGGGCCGGCTCGGCATGCTCGGCGTCCTCGACCTCGAGGGCCTCTGGACCCGCTACGAGGACCCGACGCCCTACTTCGACGAGATCAAGGCGCTCACCGACGGCAACGTCACGAAGCGCATGCAGGAGATCTACTCCGAGCCGGTCAAGGCCGAGCTGATCACCGCGCGCCTGGCCGAGATCCGCGCCGCCGGTGTCCCCGTCGCCGGGTCGCTCAGCCCCCAGCGCACGCAGGAGTTCTCGCAGACCGTCGTCGACGCCGGTGTCGACCTGTTCGTCATCCGCGGCACGACGGTCTCGGCCGAGCACGTCTCGCAGAACACCGAGCCGCTCAACCTCAAGAAGTTCATCTACGAGCTCGACGTCCCGGTGATCGTGGGCGGCGCCTCGACCTACACGGCGGCCCTGCACCTCATGCGTACCGGTGCCGCTGGTGTGCTCGTCGGCTTCGGCGGCGGCGCGGCATCGACCACGCGGGCCGCCCTCGGCATCCACGCCCCGATGGCCACGGCCGTCGCGGACATCGCCGGCGCTCGCCGTGACTACATGGACGAGTCCGGTGGCCGCTACGTGCACGTCATCGCCGACGGCGGGCTCGACACCGCCGGCGACGTCGTCAAGGCCATCGCGATGGGCGCCGACGCCGTGATGCTCGGCACCGCACTGGCCCGCGCGACCGAGGCCCCCGGCGGTGGGTTCCACTGGGGTGCCGAGGCGCACCACCCGGAGCTGCCGCGCGGCCGCCGGGTCGAGGTCGGCACGATCGCCCCGCTCGAGAACGTCCTGAACGGCCCCACCCCGACGTGGGACGGCCGCGCGAACATCGTCGGCGCCCTGCGTCGATCGATGGCCACGACCGGATACTCCGACGTCAAGGAGTTCCAGCGAGTAGAAGTGGTCGTGGCGCCGTACCACCGGAACTGACGGTGGCACCCGCACTCCGGCGCGGGTGACGCCCGGCGTCACCGTGACACGGAGGCGACGATGGCGAAGACCAGCACGAGCACGTCCAGCGCGACCCGGCCCGCCCGGCCCGAGACCGCCGCCCCGGGGGTGGGGTTCGACCCGTCGGTGAAGCTCGGTCCCGACGAACGCGCGGCCGCCATCGAGACCCTGAAGACCAAGGAGCTCGACGTCCTGGTCGTCGGCGGTGGCATCGTCGGTGGCGGCAGCGCACTCGACGCCGTCACCCGTGGCCTCAGCGTCGGCATCGTCGAAGCCCGCGACTGGGGCTCGGGGACCTCGAGCCGGTCGTCGAAGCTCGTCCACGGCGGCATCCGCTACCTCGAGCAGCTGAACTTCGCGCTCGTCCGCGAGGCACTGATCGAACGCGGCCTCCTGCTGCAGCGCATCGCCCCGCACCTCGTGAAGCCCGTCCGCTTCCTCTACCCGCTCAACCACCGCGTGTGGGAGCGCTTCTACATCGGCATCGGCATGGCGATGTACGACGTCTTCAGCTGGTCCGGTGGTCGGCCGCCGGGGGTCCCGCACCACCGGCACCTCAGCCGGACCCAGGTCCTCAAGAACATGCCCGGCCTCAAGAAGGACGCCTTCGTCGGCGGCATGACGTACTACGACGCCCAGGTCGACGACGCGCGCTACGTGGCCTCGCTCGTCCGCACCGCTGCGTCGTACGGGGCACACGCCGCGAGCCGCGTCCGCATCGAGGGCTTCATCAAGGTCGGGGAGCGGGTCGTGGGCGCGCACGCGCACGACATCCAGACGGGCGAGAAGTTCGACATCCGGGCGAAGCAGGTCGTCAACGCGACGGGCGTCTGGACCGACGACACCCAGGCGATGGTCGGGACCCGTGGGCAGTTCAAGGTGCGGGCGTCGAAGGGCGTGCACCTGGTCATCCCGCGCGACCGCTTCCAGTCGAACACGGGCATGATCCTCCGCACCGAGAAGAGCGTGCTCTTCGTGATCCCGTGGGGCCGGCACTGGCTGGTCGGCACGACGGACACCGACTGGTACCTCGACAAGGCGCACCCGGCGGCGACCGCGGCGGACATCGACTACATCCTCGAGCACGTGAACAAGGTCCTCGCGGTCCCGCTCACGCGTGAGGACGTCGAGGGCGTGTACGCCGGACTCCGGCCGCTGCTCGCGGGGGAGTCCGACCAGACGTCGAAGCTCAGCCGCGAGCACGTCGTCGCGCACACGGTCCCCGGGCTCGTGGTCGTCGCCGGCGGCAAGTGGACCACGTACCGCGTGATGGGCAAGGACGCCATCGACGAGGCCGTCGCGGCGATGGACGGGAAGATCCCGGGCTCGACGACCGAGGACATCCCACTGCTCGGTGCCGAGGGCTACCCGGCCGCCTGGAACCGACGCGGCCGCACCGCGCGGAGCTTCGGCGTGCACAAGGTCCGCATCGAGCACCTGCTGAACCGCTACGGCACGCTCGCGACCGAGGTGCTCCGGCTCGTGAAGCAGGACCCGTCCCTCGCCGAGCCGCTCCCCGGTGCCGACGACTACATCGGCGCCGAGGTCGTCTACGCGGCCTCGCACGAGGGCGCCCTGCACCTCGAGGACGTCCTCGCCCGCCGGACCCGCATCTCGATCGAGGCGTGGGACCGCGGTGAGTCGGCGGCCCCCGTCGCCGCGAAGCTCATGGCGGACGTGCTCGGCTGGGACCAGGAGACCACCGAGAACGAGGTGTCGAACTACCTCAAGCGCGTCGCCGCGGAACGCGAGTCGCAGCTGCAGCCCGACGACGCCTCGGCGGACCGCGTGCGGCTCGAGGCGCCGGACATCGCGTTCGGCTTCGACGAGGACGACGTGGTGGTCGGCGGTGGCCGGTCGAGCGGCGCGGAGGGCGCCAAGGCCTCCGACGAGCAGGTGGTCGGCGAGAAGACGAGCGAGCCCGAGTAGGACGCGCCCCGTGCCTCCTGGCTCTCGACTGCCTGGAGGCGCGGGTCGGCTCCGTCAGGCAGCGCGCGACCGGTGCGTGGTCCGGCGGACACTGACCGCCTGGCCGATCACGAGGACGAACGGGACCGCGGCCAGCGCGATCGCGCTGGTGATGAGGAGGACACCGGCCGAGGCGGTGTGCGCTCCACCGCCGACGCCGTACGCGTCGGCGACGTCCATGCCGAGCCAGAAGCCGCTCCACCAGGTCATCGGACCGCCGAGCGCGACCACCCCGAGCAGGACCGCGGCGGTGACGTACGGCCGTGCACGGGTGACGACGAGCGAGGTGCCGAGGCCGATCGCCAGGGCGACGCCGACGACGGCGATCCCGACGACGACGGCGATGTCGGTGCCGACCGCGAAGCCCTGGCGCTCGAGTTCCGCGTGGATCGCGCCGAGCGTGGCGCCCGGCACCGCGGCGAGCGGATCGAGCACGAGTGCCTGGACGGCGAGCAGTGCGGCGTAGAGTGCCGCCACCGCGATCCCGGTGCCGGCCATCCAGCCGGTTGGTCCTGTCCTGCTCGTCCACAGCGTTCCCCCTGTCGTCCCCGTCCACCGGACTGTAGCGGAACGGAATGGACGGACCATCGCGGTGGTTATCATCGGGGTACTCGAAAAGGGAGCCATCATGGTCGACGTCCATCGCGTCAAACTCCCCGGAGTCGGCGTGCTGCACAGCTTCTACACCGACGACGGTGGCAAGTGCGGTGTCATCACGCACCGGTCGGGTCACTCAGACCTCATCTCCTTCGCCGACGTCTCGGACGGCGCCGACAAGTCGGAGAAGGTGTCGCTGCGACTCAGTGAGGACGAGGCGCACACGCTCGCCGAACTCCTCGGCGGCACGCGCATCACCGAGGGCCTCGACAAGCTCGACGAGATCCCGGGCCTCAGCATCGACTGGTTCTCGGTCGACTACGACGACGCCATCGCCGGCAAGCCCCTCGGCGACCTGCACGACTCGGGCTTCATCGGCCTGACCGTCGTGGCGGTCGTCCGTGGTGACAGCGCCAACCCGGCCCCGTCGTCCGACTTCGTCGTGTTCCCGGGCGACACCATCGTCGTCGCCGGTGCACCCGAGAAGGTCGCGAAGGCGTTCTCGTTCTACCGCAGCGGAGAGCTTGCGGCCGCTGCGGCCGAGGCCCCGCCGAGGAGCTAGCCCGTGCACCTGGGTGGTGAGCTCCTCACCATCGGCATCCTCTTCATCATCGCCTACGTCCTCGGACGACTCGGCAAGACGATCGGGTTGCCCGCGATCCCGATCTACATGGTCGTGGGGCTCATCGCGAGTCCCCACACCCCGTGGATCGGGCTGAACGTCGAGTCGCACACGATCGAGCTGATCGCGACGTTCGGGCTCATCCTGCTGCTGTTCAACCTCGGGTTGGAGTTCGACCAGGAAGAGTTCTACGGCAACGCCGGCAAGCTCCTGGTGTCCGGTGGCACGTACGTCGCCATCAACATGGGCGTCGGGTTCGCCTTCGGGTTCTCGCTCGGGTGGGGCACGCGCGAAGCCCTCATCATCGCCGGCATGACGGCGACCTCGTCGAGCGCGATCGTGACGAAGCTCCTCATCGAGCTCCGTCGCCTGGCGAACGACGAGACCCCGATGATCCTCGGCGTCACCGTGATCGAGGACGTCTTCATCGCGATCTACCTCGCGATCGTCTCGGTGGTCCTCTCCGGCGACACGAACGTGTGGGGTGTCGTCGGCAAGCTCGCGCTCGCGTTCGGGTTCCTCATCGTGATGTTCACGCTGGCCCGGTTCGCCGGCAAGTGGGTGTCCCGGATCTTCGCGACCCGTGACGACGAGCTGTTCACCGTGCTGTTCTTCGGCCTCGCGGTCATGTTCGGCGGCATCGGCGACCTGCTCGGCGTCACGGACGCGATCGGTGCGTTCGTGATCGGCCTGCTCTGCGGCGCCACGCGCTACCGCGACCGCATCGAACAGCTCGCCCTGCCGATGCGCGACGTGTTCGCGGCGTTCTTCTTCGTGAACTTCGGGCTCGGGCTCGACCTGTCGACCTTCGGCGAGGTGCTCTGGCCGGTGCTCGGTGCGATCGGCATGACCGTCGCGCTGAACGCCATCGCGGGACAGCTCGTCGCGCGCATGAACGGCTTCAATATCCAGCAGGGGATCAACACCGCCGTCATCCTGGTGAACCGCGGCGAGTTCGCGCTGATCCTCGCGACGCTCTCGGCCGCTGCCGGGCTCGAAGCCCGCATCACCGCCTTCGCGGGTCTGTACGTCCTCGTCATGGCGATCCTCGGGCCGTTGCTCGCGGTCAACTCGGACCGCATCGGTCGGCTCGTGATCCGCCCAGCTCGTCTGGCACGCCTGCGGACGCGTCTCGGTGGCCGTCGAGCGGTCGCAGCGGCTGCCGCGGCCGAGGCGGCAGAGGCCGAGTCGGACGCCGCCGCTGCCGCTCGTCGGGCAGAGCGGGACCGCCAGTTCGCCGAGGAGTTCGCCCTGGTGGAGGCCGCTGGCAGCCAAGAGCGGGAGAATGAGTCTCCGGAGACGGTGTCCGAGCCCCGGACGTCGTCGGTCGAGACCCCCACCGAGCGCCCCGAGCGCCCGGTCCGCCAGCGCGATCCGGAGTACTGATACAGATGTGGGCCGTAGCCCGACGACCGAGGTGGATCGCGCTGCTGTTGCTGGCGCTCGTGCTCGCGGCGGTGTTCGCCGGGCTGGGCAAGTGGCAGCTCGAGCGGAGCATCGCCAACGGCACCCCCCTCCCCGCGACGACCGAGAACCGGAAGAGCCTCGACGCCGTGACCGGGCCGATGCAGCCCGCGACCGAGAAGATGGCCGGGCAGAAGGTGACGGTCACGGGGACGTTCGTCGCCGGTGACACCACCGTCCTGACCGGCCGGACCGGTGGCGGGACGTACCAGACCGTCGGACACCTGGTGGACGACACGAGCGGCGCGAGCCTCCCGGTGGTGATCGGGTGGTCCGACGAGCGGTCCGCGGCCGTCGCCGGTGGTGACCGTCTGGCGGACGGCACGCGGCTCACGGTCGAGGGGCGCTACTACCCGGCCGAGTCGCCCGACCAGGACACCTACGACAAGGGCGAGTACTCGGCGGTCGCGCCGGCCCGGTTCGTGAACACGTGGAAGGCGTTCGACGACCGGATGTACCTCGGGTACGTCGTCGCCGACGGCACCACGGCGAAGGCGGCGGACCTCGGCACCATCGCCGACCGTGCGCCCTCGCGCGAGGTCCAGTTCGACTGGCTCAACCTGTTCTACGCGATCGAGTGGGTCGTGTTCGCCGGGTTCGCCGTCTTCCTCTGGTACCGGTTCGTGAAGGACGCCTGGGAGCGTGAGGAAGAAGAGCGGCGTGAGGCCGCACTCAGCGTCGACGGTGCCCTCGTCGACCGACGGTAGGATGGCCGATATGGCTCTGACCGTCCGTACCCGCGACATCCCGAAGATCCCGGGCGCGGTGAAGTGGTACCGCGTCTCGGCGTACATCACCGGCGTGCTGCTGCTCGCCCTGGTGGTCGAGATGGTCATCAAGTACACGCCGCTGCACCTCGAGATGCAGCTCGGCGGCGGTGCGTTCTTCGTGCCGGAGGGCACGGCGGGCAAGGAGTCCGGCACCTTCAACCTGTCGATCGGCATCCTCATCGCCCACGGCTGGCTGTACGTGCTCTACCTCTTCACCGACTTCCGTCTGTGGAGCATCATGCGCTGGAAGCCGATCCGCTTCCTGCTCATCGCCCTCGGGGGCATCATCCCGTTCATGTCGTTCGTGGTCGAGCACCGCATGCAGAAGATCGCCATGGACACCTACCACGAGCTGACCGCTGCCCAGCAGCGTGAGAAGGAGGCCGCTCGGTGAGCGAGACCGAACAGCGTCCCGTCCTCGTCGTCGACTTCGGTGCCCAGTACGCGCAGCTCATCGCGCGTCGGGTCCGTGAAGCGAACGTCTACAGCGAGATCGTCCCGCACTCGATCACAGCGGACGAGGTCCGTGCGAAGGACCCCGCGGCCATCGTGCTGTCCGGCGGTCCGTCGTCCGTGTACGAGACCGGTGCGCCCGCGCTCGACGGCGACATCCTCGACCTCGGCGTCCCCGTGCTCGGCATCTGCTACGGCTTCCAGGCGATGGCGACCGCGCTCGGTGGCGAGGTGGCGAACACCGGGCTGCGCGAGTACGGCGCGACCGACGTCACGCTCTCGCCCGGCACGAGCACGCTCCTCGGCGACCAGCCGGAGTCGCAGGTGACCTGGATGTCCCACGGCGACTCCGTGGCGAAGGCACCCGAGGGCTTCGAGGTCCTCGCGTCCAGCGCCTCGACCCCCGTCGCCGCGTTCGCCTCCGACGAGCGCAAGCTCTACGGCGTGCAGTGGCACCCCGAGGTCAAGCACTCGGTGTACGGCCAGGCCGTGCTCGAGAACTTCCTGCACCGTGCTGCAGGGCTCCCCGGTGACTGGAACTCCGCGAACGTGATCGAGGAGCAGGTCGAACGCATCCGCGCACAGGTCGGTTCGGCTCGGGTCATCGCCGGACTCTCCGGTGGCGTCGACTCCGCCGTCGCCGCGGCCCTGGTGCACAAGGCCGTCGGCGACCAGCTCACGTGCGTCTTCGTCGACCACGGGCTCCTCCGCGCCGACGAGCGCAAGCAGGTGGAAGAGGACTACGTCGCCTCCACCGGTGTGCGGCTCATCACGATCGACGCCGAGCAGCAGTTCCTCGACGCCCTCGCCGGCGTGAGCGACCCGGAGCAGAAGCGCAAGATCATCGGGCGCGAGTTCATCCGCACGTTCGAGGCCGCGGCCGAGGCCCTCGTGCTCGAGGCCCGCGCTGAGTCGGCCGAGGGATCGGACGCCGGCGAGGTCGAGTTCCTCGTGCAGGGCACGCTCTACCCCGACGTCGTCGAGTCCGGCGGTGGCTCGGGAACAGCGAACATCAAGTCGCACCACAACGTCGGCGGTCTCCCCGACGACATGACGTTCGAGCTCGTCGAGCCGCTCCGCACCCTGTTCAAGGACGAGGTCCGCGCGGTCGGTCGCGAGCTCGGTCTGCCCGAGGTCATCGTCGGTCGCCAGCCGTTCCCCGGTCCGGGCCTCGGCATCCGCATCGTCGGTGAGGTCACGAAGGACCGTCTCGAGCTGCTCCGCGCGGCCGACAAGATCGCCCGCGAAGAGCTCACCGCGGCCGGCCTCGACGAGGAGATCTGGCAGTGCCCGGTCGTCCTGCTCGCCGATGTCCGTTCCGTGGGCGTCCAGGGCGACGGTCGCACGTACGGCCACCCCATCGTGCTCCGTCCGGTCTCGTCCGAAGACGCGATGACCGCCGACTGGACGCGC
This sequence comes from Curtobacterium sp. SORGH_AS_0776, assembly GCF_031453355.1. Taxonomy (NCBI): domain Bacteria; kingdom Bacillati; phylum Actinomycetota; class Actinomycetes; order Micrococcales; family Microbacteriaceae; genus Curtobacterium; species Curtobacterium sp. SORGH_AS_0776. The sequence continues at coordinate 435,173 of NZ_JAVIYU010000001.1, read as the reverse complement.
CTGCCGTACGACACCCTCGCGAAGATCTCGAACCGCATCACGAACGAGGTGCCCGACGTGAACCGGGTCGTGCTCGACGTCACGTCGAAGCCGCCGGGGACGATCGAGTGGGAGTAGTCCTCCCGCGCTGACGGCCCGGCACGCGTCCTGCGTGCCGGGCCGTCCTGCGTCCGGAGGCCGGTCGGCGAGCTCGTGCGTGCGGCGAGCTCGTGCGTGCGGCGAGGTCGCACGATCTGCCGCTCGCAGCGAGGTTGTGCGGCACGTTGTGCGACCTCGGCGATGCACGTGCGGCATGTCGTGCGATCTCGTCGTGGGAGGCTCGTCGGCCACCCCCGACCCGGGGACGACGAAGGGCCCCGGCGTGTTCGCCGGGGCCCTTCGGGTCGTGCCGAGTACTAGTTGCGCTGGCTGCTCGCGACGATGGCGAGGATGCGCAGGATCTCGAGGTACAGCCACACGATCGTGACGATGAGCCCGAACGCCGCCGTCCACGCGTAGATCCGGGGAGCGCCACGACGGACGCCGGTCTGGATCTGGTCGAAGTCGAGGATCAGCGAGTACGCCGCCATGACCACGACGAGGATGCCGATGATCACGCCGAGCGGGATGCCGAAGATCTCGAACCCGAGGGCGCCGAACGCGGTCTGCGTCACGCCGGTCCACATGAGGACCAGGTTGATGAGCGAGAACACCAGGTACCCGACCATCGCGACGAGGAAGAAGCGCGTGGCCTTCGGCGTCGCGCGGACCTTGCCGGAGGCGAACAGCGCGAGCGTCACGGCGAAGACACCGAGCGTGCCGAACACGGCCTGCACGACGATGCCGCCGAACGCGTTCTGGTAGTAGTGCGAGATGCCACCGACGAAGAGTCCCTGGGCGAAGGAGTACGCCAGGACGAGCCCGGGCGACGGCTTCTTCTTGAACATGTTGACGAGCGCCAGCACGAAGCCGGCGACGGCGCCGATGATCCAGACGATCATCGGTGCGTTCCAGCCGGCCACGGCACCCACGACGAGCACGCCGAACGCGAGCAGCGTCTTGACGATGGTGTCCTCGTACGACATGCGGTCCGTGTCGACCGTGCTGGCAGCCGGACGGTCGTACATGTACTGCAGCTGCTCGGGGGTCATCCCGCCCTGTGCCTGCTGCGGGGTCTGTCCCCAGCCGGCCTGCTGCTGACCAGCGCCGCGCCCACCCCAGGTGTTGGGCCCCTGGTTGTTGAAGGCGGGGGACTGGTCGAAACCGGGCTTGAAGGCCATGGTGTCCTCTTCCTTGGAGATTCGAGTCCTCTCAGCCTAGGTGGGCTCGATCGCGGAAGGCTGAGGATTCGCGGCGAGCGGAAGCGGCCCCGTGGGGACCCGACGAGCGCAGCCTACGGTCGCGCGCTGCGTGCACGCCCCGAAGCGGCCCGGAGCCCGCCGACCGCTCACGGCGAGGTTCGGGGCGGACCGGCACCGCGCCTCCTGGATCAGCAGTGCGCGCGCAGCGCGATCTCGGTGCCGGTGGTCTCCGACCACAGCCGCGCGCCCTGCGTGTACACGACCCGCACCGGTCCCACCGTGCCGCCGTCGCGCGCATCGCGGCGGACGTGCACGACGAGGTCGGCGGCATCGCCCGCGGCGACCGACGCGCCGAGCGCCGGTTCCGGCTCGCCCCAGTGCGCGGGGACCGGCCACTCGTCCGTCCCGTACCGGACCGGGTCCGACGCACCGTGCGGGTACCGGACCACGAACGCGTCGACGATGCGCACGCCGTCCCCCGGTGCGGACACCGCGCTGACGACGATCGGGTCGCCCGTCGGGTGGTCGAGCATCGCGATGCCGACGGTGGCGTCCGTGCGACCCTCCATGCAGACCTCGCCCCCGCCCTCGGCGAGGTGCAGGGGTGCCGATCCGGAGGCCGGCACGACCCACGCCGCGACGCCGACCAGCACCGTCGCCGCGGCGACGCTGCTCCGCTTCCACCCCTGGGCGAGCCCCATGCCGTGAACCTACCGGCCCGGGGACGCCGCGCGCCGGATGTGGCCGTAGTGTCGCAGGCATGACCCTGGTGATCGCCCACCGCGGCGCGTCCGGTTACCGTCCCGAGCACTCGCGGAGCGCCTACGAGCTCGCGATCGAACTCGGTGCCGACGCGATCGAGCCGGACCTCGTGCCCACGAAGGACGGCGTGCTGGTGCTGCGGCACGAGAACGAGGTCTCCGGCACGACCGACGTCGCCGACCACCCCGAGTTCCGGCACCTGCGCACGACGAAGACGGTCGACGGGCAGAAGACGACGGGCTGGTTCACCGAGGACTTCACGTGGGCCGAGCTGCGGACGCTGGGGACCCGTGAGCGCCTCCCCGCCCTGCGACCGGGGTCGGCGGAGCACGACGGCGAGGAGCCGGTCCTCCGCCTCGAGGACCTGCTCGCGATCCTCGACGCGGCTCCCCGGCCGGTCGGACTCGTCGCGGAGGTCAAGCACGCCGACTTCTTCGACCGAGCGGGCTTCCCGATGGGGCAGCTCCTCGACGGGGTCCTCGCCGAGACCGGGTGGCGCGGGGACGAGCGCCTCACCATCGAGAGCTTCGAGAAGGGCGTGCTGCGGGACCTCCGGGAGCGCGGGACCGGCGGGCGGCTCGTCTACCTCCAGGAGGCGCGGGGCAGCGCGGCGGACGAGGTCGCGTCCCACGGGTCGCTGGCTCCCACGTACGCGGCCGAGCGGTCCGACGACGCGCTCACGGCGCTCGCGACGGAGTTCCACGGCATCAGCGTCGACCTGGGGACACTGATGGCCGGGGTGGACAGCGTCGCGCTCGAGGATCCGGCACCCGTGCGGAGCGCCATCGTCGACCGCGCGCACGAGGCCGGGCTCGCCGTGTACACGTGGACGCTGCGACCGGAGAACCGCTTCCTGCCGGCGCCGTTGCGTCGCGGCGGCGAGGTCGCGGCGTTCGGCGACTGGGAGCGGTGGTTCACCTCGGTCGTCCGCACCGGCGTCGACGGGGTGTTCGCCGACCACACCGACCTGGCCGTGCTCGCCCGCTCGGCTGTCGGAGGCCCGGCCTAGACTGTCCCGGACATGACGATCGTGCTCGACCCCTTCGACTCGACGCCCGGCCGTGCTGACGGTTCCGGCGCCGGTGACCGCGCCTACGACGACCCCTTCACCGCGGGTCTGAACCCCCAGCAGAAGGAAGCCGTCGAGTACCGCGGCGAGTCCCTGCTCATCGTGGCGGGCGCGGGCTCCGGCAAGACGAGCGTGCTGACCCGCCGCATCGCGCTGCTGCTCGCCAACCGAGAAGCCTGGCCGTCGCAGATCCTGGCGATCACCTTCACGAACAAGGCCGCGGCCGAGATGCGCGAGCGCGTGCGGGCGCTGGTCGGGCAGGCATCCGAGGGGATGTGGATCTCCACCTTCCACTCGGCGTGCGTGCGGATCCTCCGGCGCGAGGCCGAGCGCTTCGGGTTCGCGCAGTCGTTCACGATCTACGACTCCGCCGACTCGAAGGCCCTGCTCAAGCGGATCATCAAGGAGCTCGAGGCGGACTCGCTCGGGCTGACCGTCGGCGCTGCGGCCTCGAAGATCTCGAAGCTCAAGAACGAGCTGCAGGACATCGACTCCTACGCCCGGAACATCAACGCGAACGACCCGCAAGAGGTCATGTTCACCGAGGTCTTCCGGCGGTACACGAACGAGCTGCGCCGGGCGAACGCGTTCGACTTCGACGACCTCATCGGCCAGACGGTGTTCCTCTTCCGCGCCTTCCCCGAGGTCGCCGCGCTCTACCAGCGCCGGTTCCGGTTCATCCTCGTCGACGAGTACCAGGACACCAACCACGCGCAGTACGCCCTCATCCGCGAGCTCACGCGGCCGGTGCCGGTCGAGCAGGTGGACAAACTCGAGGACGCCGGGCAGCACGTGGCCCGCATGCGCGAGGCCGACGGGTCGATCGCCCCGGCGTCGCTGACCGTCGTCGGCGACTCCGACCAGTCCATCTACGCCTTCCGCGGGGCGGACATCCGCAACATCGTCGAGTTCGAGCGGGACTTCCCGAACTCGAAGGTCGTCCTGCTCGAGCAGAACTACCGGTCGACGCAGAACATCCTCGACGCCGCGAACGCCGTCATCGCGAACAACTTCGACCGGCAGGCGAAGAACCTGTTCACGGACGTCGGCGCCGGCGACAAGATCGTCGGGTTCACGGGCTACACCGGGCACGACGAGGCCCAGTTCGTCGCCGACGAGATCCAGCGCCTGCACGAGGACGGCATGTCCTACCGCGACATGGCCGTCTTCTACCGGACGAACTCGCAGACCCGTGCGCTCGAGGAGATCTTCATCCGTGCGGCGATCCCGTACCGGGTCCTCGGCGGCACGAAGTTCTACGAGCGCGCCGAGATCAAGGACGCCATGGCGTACCTGATCACCGTCGCCAACCCGGCCGACCCGATGGCACTCCGACGGGTCCTCAACGTCCCGAAGCGCGGCATCGGCGCGGTCACCGAGACCACCCTGCAGCGCTACGCCGACGAGCACGAGACGACGATGCGGGACGCCCTCCGGCACGCCGACGAACTCGGTTTCGGGCCGAAGGTGCGCAACGCGATCACGGCGTTCGCCGCCCTGCTCGACGACGTCTCGTCCCGCGCCGGTACCCAGCCGGTCGTGGACACCCTCACGCAGCTGCTCGACGGCTCGGGGCTGCTCGAGAACCTCCGGAAGTCGCCCGACGCGCAGGACGCCGCCCGTGCGGACAACATCGACGAGCTCGTCGCGGTGACGCGGGAGTTCCAGAAGAACAACCCCGAGGGCACGCTGTCCGACTTCCTGACCGAGGTCTCCCTCGTCGCCGCGGCGGACGAGCTCGACGACTCGTCGGGAACGGTGTCGCTCATGACCCTGCACACGGCGAAGGGGCTCGAGTACGACGCGGTGTTCCTCACCGGCGTCGAGGAAGACCTGCTGCCGCACCGGATGTCGGCGAACGAGCCGGGTGGCCCGTCCGAGGAACGCCGGCTCTTCTACGTGGGGATCACCCGCGCCAAGAAGTCCCTCTTCCTGTCGCTCGCGATGACCCGCGCGCAGTTCGGTGACGTCAACGTGGCGATGCCGTCCCGCTTCCTGCAGGAGATCCCCGAGGGGCTCATCGAGTGGAAGCAGTCTCCCGGCATGGCGAACAGCCGCGGCGGGACGGAGCCCCGGGCCCTCAACGCACGACGGGGCGGCGGGATCGGTGGCTCGGGCGCCGGCGCCGGCGGCGGGTACCGCGGCGGTGGCGGCTGGGGCGGTGGCTCGTACGACCGGGCGGCCGCAGCGCAGAAGACCCGTCCGAAGACCGAGTGGGCGAACCGCGTGTCCGGACAGGTCCGCGACAACGGCGACATGGAGCTCGTGGCCGGCGACCGCATCAAGCACGTCGATTTCGGCGAAGGGACGGTCTCGGCCGTGACCGGCATCGGCGCCAAGCGCATCGCCGAGATCGCGTTCGACTCCGCGGGCCGCAAGAAGCTCCTCATCAAGATCGCGCCGATCGAGAAGCTCTGAGGCGCTGAGTCCCTGACGCCGACGCGCCCGGCCATGTCGGGGGCGTGCTGCCGCGCGTGACAATCGCGCTGAGGTGAGGTTAGCCTTACCTAACGTGACAGCCCTCATCGAATTGTTGACCTCTGCCAACGCCGAGCGCTACCGGACCACCGTCACCACGACGGTCGACCGGCTCGCGGACCGCATCTCCGACATCGGCCGACCGACGACCGACACCGCCGCGGACGAACTCCGGGCCTGCGTCGCCGCCGTCGACCTCGACGCTGAACCCCTCGGGACGGACCGGGCGCTCGCCGAGCTCGACGACCTGTTCGTCCGCGAAGCCGTCTGGTTCCACGACCCGGCGTACCTCGCCCACCTCAACTGCCCGGTCGCGCTGCCCGCGGTCGCGGCGGAGTCGGTGCTCGCCGCCGTGAACACCTCGGTCGACACCTGGGACCAGTCGCGGATCGGGACCGACATCGAGCGGCACGTGGTGGCGTGGCTCGCCGGGCGCATCGGGTTCGCGAGCGGTGACGGGGTGTTCACCTCGGGCGGGTCCCAGTCGAACCTGCAGGCACTGCTGCTGGCGCGAGAGGCAGCGACAGCAGCGGCAGCAGCGACGGCTTCGGCTGCCCCGACGCTCACCGTCTTCGCCACCGCCGAGTCCCACTTCAGCGTCCGCAAGTCCGCCCGGCTCCTCGGCCTCCCCGACGACGCCGTCGTCGACGTCCCCACCGACCAGGCCGGCCGGATGCGTCCCGCGGCCCTCGCCGAGGCGATCGCCGCGGCCCGCGCGGCCGGCCGCACCCCGATGGCCGTCGTCGCCACGGCGGGCACCACCGACCGCGGCGTGATCGACCCGCTCGAGCCGATCGCCGACGTGTGCGACCTCGAGGACGTCTGGCTCCACGTCGACGCCGCGTACGGCTGCGGCCTGCTCGTGTCCCCGACCCGTCGGCACCTGCTCGACGGGATCGAGCGTGCGCGGAGCGTGACCGCCGACCTGCACAAGTCGTTCTTCCAGCCGGTGTCGTCGAGCGCCCTGGTCGTCCGCGACCCCGCCGACCTCCGCCGCACGGCCTGGTACGCGGACTACCTCAACCCCGAGGACGCCGCCGAGCCGAACCAGGTCGACAAGTCCCTGCAGACCACCAGGCGGTTCGACGCGCTGAAGCTCTGGGCGACCCTCCGAGCGTCCGGCGCCGAGGCCGTCGGGCGGGCGTTCGACGCGGTGATCGACCTCGCGGCGGCGACGCACGCGATCGTCGACGAGCACCCGGACCTCGTGCTCGTCGCGCCGACGCAGCTCAGCACCGTGCTGTTCCGGTGGCAGCCCGCCGGCGTGACCGACGCGGACGCCGACGCACTGGTGGCCCCGATCCGGGCGGCCCTCCTCGCCGAGGGGCGGGTGCTCATCGCGAAGACCGTGATCGACGGGCGCCCCTGCAACAAGCTGACGCTGCTCAACCCGGAGACGACCCCGACGCAGATGCGCGCCTCGCTCGACCACGTCGCGGCGACGGCAGCGCGCGTCCGCGCGACCACCTCCGCCCCGGAAGGAGCGACGCGATGACCACCGCCGACGACCTCCGGACCGCCGACCGGACCGCCGACGAGACCGCCGACCGCCCCGTCCACGACCTGATCGGCATCGGCATCGGGCCGTTCAACCTCGGCCTCGCCTGCCTCACCGACCCGCTCGACGACCTCGACGCGGTGTTCCTCGACGCCGCCGACGGCTTCGCCTGGCACCACGGCATGATGCTCGACGACGCCACGATCCAGGTGCCGTTCATGGCGGACCTCGTGACGATGGCGGACCCGACCTCGCCGTTCTCGTTCCTGGCGTGGCTCAAGGAGACCGGCCGGCTCTACCCGTTCTACATCCGCGAGGACTTCCACCCCCTCCGCAGCGAGTACGACGCGTACTGCCGGTGGGCCGCCGACCGGCTCGACACCCTCCGCTGGGGTCGCCGGGTCACGGCCGTCGAGCACGACGTGACGACCGACCTGTTCACGGTGCACGCCGAGACCGATCAGGGTCCCGAGACGTACCGCGCACGCCACGTCGTCGTCGGCATCGGCACGGAGCCGTCCGTCCCCGCACCCCTGCGGGGCATCGAGGGGCCGGCGATCCACTCCGCCGAGTTCCTGCCGAACCGTGACGCCCTTCGCCGTGCCGGGTCGATCGCGGTGATCGGCAGCGGCCAGTCCGCCGCCGAGGTCTACCGCGAGCTGCTCGAGGACGTCCGGCAGGACGGCTACCGCCTCGACTGGATCACCCGCTCGCCGCGGTTCTTCCCGATGGAGGACACCAAGCTCACGCTCGAGATGACGAGCCCGGAGTACACGGACCACTTCCACGCCCTGCCCGAGGACGTCCGCGACCACCTCGGTCGCGAGCAGCGCGGGCTGTACAAGGGCATCAGCGCGGACCTCGTCGACGCGCTGTACGACCAGCTGTACCGGCTCAGCGCGCCGGGACCGGTCCCGACGACGCTCCGCACCGAGACGAGCGTGGTCGACGCCGTCTGGCTGGCGGACCGGGGGACGTACCGGCTGACCCTCCGGCACGAGCAGCTCGGCGAGACGTACGAGCACGAGGTCGAGCGGCTGGTCCTGGCGACCGGGTACCGACCGCGGTCCGCGGCGTTCCTCGCACCGGTCGAGCACCTCGTCGCCCGCGACTCCCGGGGGCGCCTGGCGGTCGCACGCGACCACCACGTCGACCGACTCGGCGGCCGCATCTGGGTGCAGAACGCCGAGGAGCACACGCACGGTCTCACCGCACCCGACCTCGGCATGGGGGCGTGGCGGAACGCGTCGATCATCCGCTCCGTCACGGGTCGGCCCGTCTACGGCCTGGAGGCGCGGATCGCCTTCCAGGAGTTCGGCCTGCCCGCCTCGGCCCGCTCCACGGCACGTGGCAGCACCGCGGACGGCGCGCCGCCCCGGCACGCGACCGAGCGCGCGGAGGTCTCCGCATGACCGTCGACGCGACCACCCTGCCGGACGTGACCCAGGTCGGCGGCGCCGAGGCGCGCCTCCTGGCCGTCGAACCCGTGGACCCGGATCGTGACGCCGCCCTCGTGCATTCGTGGCTCGCGCACCCCGCGTCGTCGTGGTGGGGCATGGGACACCTCGACGTCGACGCGGTGCGGACGTACCTCGCGGACGTGCAGGCGGATCCCGCGCAGGCCGCGTGGCTCGGCCGTCGTGACGGCGTCCCGGTGTTCCTCGCGGAGACGTACGACCCGGCACGGGTCCTGCTCACCGACGTGTTCGCCGCCGAACCCGGCGACGTCGGCATGCACCTGCTCGTCGCGCCGCCGCCCGCCGACGGACGGGTGCACGGACTGACGAGTGCCGTCATGCGCACCGTCGTCGAGCACTGCCGCGAGGTCCTCGGAGCACGCCGCGTCGTCGTCGAGCCCGACGTCCGGAACACCGCCGTGCACGCGAAGAACGCCGAGGTCGGGTTCCGCGTGCTGCGCGAGGTCGACGTCGACGGCAAGCGCGCCCTGTTGTCCGTGCTCGACACCGACCGGATCGGGCTGCCCGAGGGCGACGGGCCCGCGGCGCACCTCCGGCCGGAGCACCTCGAACCGGCCCAGCGGCACCTCGTGGCGAAGGCGATCGCCGAGTTCACGCACGAGCGCCTCGTGGAACCGCAGTCGGACGGCGACGGCTGGCGGCTCGACGCGGGGGAGTCGACCTACCGGTTCCGCGCCCGCCGGCACGTGCTCGAGCACTGGTCGATCGACGAGGCGTCGCTGACCCGCACCCGCGCCGGTGTGGCGGCCCCGCTCAGCGCGCAGGACCTCGTCCTCGAGCTGCGCGACGTGCTCGGGATCCCCGACGCGCTGCTCGGCACGTACCTCGAGGAGATCGCCTCCACCCTCGCCAGCGCCGCCGCGAAGCACCGTCGCGGTGGGCCGTCCGCCGCGCAGCTCGCACGGGGGCGCACGGAGGGGACCGACCGCGTCGTCGCGTCGTTCCAGGACGTCGAGTCGGCGATGACCGAGGGGCACCCGGCGTTCGTGGCGGCGAACGGGCGGATCGGGTTCGGGCTGGACGAGTACCGCGCCTACGCTCCCGAGGCCGGCGGTCGGTTCCGCTACCGCTGGCTCGCCGCACGCCGGGCCTGCACGCACCTCGCGCTCGCCGCGGACCGCACCGAGCGCGACCACTGGGCGGCCGAGCTCGACCCGGAGACCACCGCCGGGTTCCGGGCCGTGCTCGTGTCCCGGGGACTCGACCCCGACGACTACGTCTGGATCCCCGTGCACCCGTGGCAGTGGCAGCACCGGATCGCCGTGACGTTCGCGCCGGACCTCGGGCGGCAGGACCTGGTCGACCTCGGCGAGGGGCCGGACGAGTACCAGCCGCAGCAGTCGATCCGGACGGCGTTCGACCGCTCCCACCCGGAGCGCTCGTACGTCAAGACGGCGCTCGCCGTGCAGAACATGGGGTTCCTGCGGGGGATGTCGCCCGCGTACATGCGGAACACCCCGGCGGTGAACGACTGGGTCGCGGCGCTCGTGTCCGCGGACGAGACGCTGGCCGGCGCCGGGTTCTCGGTGCTCCGGGAGCACGCGGCGATCGGGTACACCGGGGACGCCTACCACCGGGTCGACGTGTCCTCACCGCAGCGGAAGATGCTCGCGGCGCTGTGGCGGGAGAGCCCGCTGCCGCGGGTGACGGACGGCGAGCGACTGCTGACGATGGCCGCCTTGCTGCACCGGGACGCCTCGGGTGACGCCGTCGTGTCGGCGCTGATCGAGGCATCGGGGCTGCCGGCCGACGAGTGGGTGCGGCGCTGGCTCGACGCGTACCTGCTGCCCGTGGTGCACTGCCTGACCGTGCACGACCTGGTGTTCATGCCGCACGGCGAGAACCTCGTGCTCGTCGTCCGTGACGGGGTCGTGGTGCGCACGGTGATGAAGGACATCGGAGAAGAGGTCGCGGTGCTCGGGCGGCACGCCGACCGCCCGGTGCCCGCCGACATCGAGCGCATCGTGCACCCGGTGGACGACGACGAAGCGGCGCTCGCCGTGTTCACCGACGTGTTCGACGGGGTGCTGCGCTTCGTCGCGGCGATCCTCGACGACGACGGGGTCCTGCCGGAGTCGCGGTTCTGGCAGGTGGTGGGGGAGTGCGTCGACGCGCACGCCGCGTCCCACCCGGAGCGCCGGCGGCCGCTGGACCTGCGGGTGCCGGCGTTCGAGCACTCGTGCCTCAACCGGCTGCAGCTGCGGAACACGCTGTCGATGGTGGACCTGGCGGACCAGTCGTCGTCGCTCATCCGGGCGGGGGCGATGCCGAACCCGATCGCGCGGTAGCGCGGGCGCGGCGCGGCGCGGCGCGGCCGCGCCCCGCCCCGCGCGGCACCGCGGCGGCTGGGTCGGTTCGCGTTCGCACAACCAAAGTGCGCTCGAGCCACGGGATTGCGTGGTTCGAGCGCGCTTTGGTTGTGCGGCAGGCCAGGCGGCCGCCCGCCGCCCGCGCCGCGCTACGGCTGCAGCCGCGCCGCCGACCACGCACCGTCGGCGAGCACGTACTGCAACCGCCGGTGCATCCGGTCGCGGCTGCCGTGCCAGAACTCGACGCGGTCCGGCTCGAGTCGCCACGCCACCCAGCCCTCCGGGCGGGGCACGTCGTCCTCGGACTCGTCGAGCAGCGCGTTCGCGTCGTCGATGAGGTCCTGCAGCGTCCGGGGCTCGAGCACCGAGGACTGGTCGGCGATCGCGGTGGCAGCGCGGGACTTCGGCGACCGGTCGGCGAACAGCGCGTCGGACTCGGTGTCGGAGAGCTGCACGGCCCGGCCCTCGAACCGCAGCTGCTGCATGGTCTCCCGCCAGTACACCTGGAGCGCGGCGAACGGGTTGTCGTCGAGCTGCCGGCCCGTCGGGCTGAGCGTCGAGGTCCCGAACACGAGCCCGCGGTCGTCGAGCCGCTTCACGTCCACGGTCCGCGCCGAGACCCGGCCGTCGGACCCCGCGGTGGCGAGCGTCATCGACATCGGCTCGGACACATCGCCGTCCCGCGCCTCGTCGAACCAGGTGCGGGCGACGTCGAACGGTGATGCTGGCGGGTCGGTGTACTCCGGGAACGCGAACGAGGTGTCACCGGACAGCGGAGCGGAGGGCATGCCCCCACCCAACCGCGATCAGCCCGCCCACGTCCAGGTTGCCGGGGGACGACCGCCACGGACCGCGGCCGTGGCCGACGCGTCGGCCCGGACGAGCGCCGGGTTGGTCCGCAGCGCCCGGTTCGTGTTGCCCGGGTCCGGCTGCACGCCCGTCAGCGCGGTCTGCAGCGCGGAGGCGTCGGAGGTGGTGAACACCTCGCCGAGCAACGCGCGCGTGAGCGGCAGATCGCGCCAGATCCGGGTGCGGACGTGGTCGATGGCGGCTCGGATGATCGCGTCGTGGTCGAACGGGAGGCGCGGGTCGTCTCCCCCGGGCACGCGCCAGACCGCGGGTCCGGCGGCCGCGGGCGGGGCCACCACAGCGGCCGCCGCGGCCGGCGTCGGGGTCGTCACCGCCGGTGCCACGACGGCCAGGAAGGCGACGCTGATCGCGGCGCTCCGCGGGTCGCGGTCGGGTCCGTCGAACGCGCCGACCTGCGCGAGGTGCCGGACCGTCGCCGCGTCGATCCCGGTCTTGGTCCGCAGTGCGCGTCGTGCACCGTCGGCGAGGAGTTCCGCACCCTCCAGGAGCACGCCGGGGAGCGCCTCCTGGCCCGCGTACGGCGCGTACTGCCGACGCGCGGTGGCGACCCGCAACCCGTCGCTCGTCGTGAACGACATCGGGACGACGTCGATCGCGATGAGCGGCTGGTCGCGGGCAGCCGAGGTGGCGTCGGTCACGCCGTCGCCCGACGGGCCGCGCGGTCGGCGCGCTCGGTGCGTTCGCGGCGGAGGGTCTCCCGCACGTCCGCGAACGACTGCAGGACCCGGAACCGGCCGTCGACCCACACGGGCTGGAGCAGGCTCGTCGCCTCGTCCTCGGTGGTGGCCTGGTCGGTCTGGCGGATCTCGCCGGTTTCGTCGCGGTGCAGGGCGATCCGGCCCTTCGCGCTCTTCTTGCCGCTGCCCGTCTTCGGGTCCTTCTGGATGTCGACGGGCTCGCCGTCCACCAGCGCCCAGGTGGCCTTGACCGCGCTGCCGAGGTTGTCGCGGGTCATGTACTGGTACGTGTACGAGCCGATGCCGAGCACGATGTTGTCGCTCGCGTAGCCCTTGGCGGCGAGCCGCTCGTAGATGCGGCGGGCGCGGTCGAGGGTGATGCTGTCGCCGTAGATCACGCCGATGTGCTGGTCGAGGACCTTGAAGCCCTGGTCGTTCACGGTGTGCCCGAAGATCTCGTCGAGGAGCTCCACGACACCCTTCTCCTCGTGGCTGCGGGCCGGGTCGGTCAGGGCCGCGGCATCGACCCCGTGGACGGTGCCGGTGACGATGTCCACCGGGTCGCCCGAGTCCGGGCGGATGACGAGCTTGCCGTCGCGACCCGTGATGCGGTCCTTGAGCTGCGGGAGCGTCTCGGTGATCACCTTGAAGAGGTCGAACCCGTCGCTCACGGCCGACACGATGCCCGTCGGGTACACGTCGAGGATCTGCTCGAAGGTCGCCAGCTCGCCCTCGGCGCCGCGCACGCACATCACGCTGTGCTCGGTGGCCGGGACGCTCGCGGCCACCCAGCCGTTGTCACCCGGGTAGTAGCGGTCGATGAAGTCGAGCGACGGCATCGAGTCGGTGCCGAGGAACGAGAGGAGGTGCCCGGCGCCACCGGCCGCGGCCGACTCGATGCTCGACTGCCCCCGGAAGGAGAAGTCGTGCGCGGCGAAGTCGATGCTGGCCGGGTCGGCGCCGGTGCGGGCGGCCCAGTCCTCCATGAGGTCGCGGTACTCGAGCGCCTTCGTGGCGACGGTTGACGGGTGCCAGATCGAGGCCGACAGGGCCGTCTCGATGTAGTTCGGCAGCCAGAAGAACTCGTCGACGGTGTTCTCGACGGTGAGGGTCGCGACACCGATCGGGGCGAGGGTGCCCTCGGGGAGCGCGCGGATCTCGAGCGGGAGGTACCCGAGGCGGTGGAGTGCCCGGACGTGGTCGGTGCCGATGTGGTTCGGGCCGAAGTACCCCTGCAGTGCCTGCTCGAACAGGTCGGCGACCTCGTCCTCGTCCGCGGCGAAGAACGGCGCCCACGCCTCGACGAGCGAGCGCTGGATGAACGCCTGCAGGCCGAACACGACGGCGTGCGTCGACTCGGGCATGTGCGCGTTCGAACGGTTCGTCCAGTTGATGAGGATCCGGGTGGTGCCGGCGGGGTAGACCTGCCGGTGCGAGTGCTTGTAGCCGTCGACGGCGAGGAGCGGGGCGATCGGGCTCGGGCCGGTGAGGCGGGGCGCGATGCCGGTGGTGCCGGTCGTGGTGGTGTCGGTCTGCGTCATCGGATCTGCTCCGTCAGGTAAGGGGTGAGTTCGATCGTGCGCAGGCCCTCGATGGCGTTCTGCGCGGGGTAGGAGTCCGTCGTGACGATCTCCCCGAAGTGCTCGGCGAGCTGCGGGGCCCGGCCGGAGAAGACGCCGTGGGAGACCCACAGGCCGAGGCGGTCCTTCGTCAGCCCTGTCGCGGTCGCGAGGCCCATGAACGTGCCGCCCCCGTCGCAGATGTCGTCGACGACGAGCAGGCGACCGGTGTCCGGCAGCGGCTCGCACGTGAAGCCGTCGAGCTTGCCGGTGTCCGGGTTGCGGTGCTTCTCGGCGCGGAACACCGGCAACCCGCAGGCGTCGGCGACGGCGGAGGCCCGCGCGACCGCGCCCTTGTCGGGGGCGATGATCCCGCTGTAGTCCGAGCCGGCGACGACCTGGTCGCGGACGACGGTCTCGCTGGTGACCACGGTCAGGCGCTCCACCAGGTCGACGATCACCGGCGAGTGCGGGTCGAACGCGATCACCTGGTCGATCCCGAAGCCGTTGACGACGTCCGCGTAGACCTTCGCGCCGAAGGGGAGGCCGCGGTCCTGCCGGGCGCCGGGCAGGTACGGGACGAGGGCGACGGACCGCGATCCGCGCTGCCGGACGGCGTCCGCCCACATGCCGAGCATGAGGAGGTCGTCGCCGTTCGTGCCGCGCAGGGTCGCGATCTCGATGAGGTCCCCCGCGTCGGCGTCGTGTGCGACCTTGACGTGTGCTTCACCGGCGGGGAACCGCATGGTGGAGAACGTCGGTGTCGCCTGGGTGCCCCGGGTGGTCCGGGTGCTGAGTTCGACTGCCATGACCCGACCGTACCACGGTATTTGTCAGTACGACAAGAACTGTGGTGCGATCAGGGGACCGGAACCTGCACCGACACCAGTTCGCCGTCGCCGAGGTGCACCAGCGCGGAGCCGACCTGCACCCGTTCGACGATGCTGCTGCGCGGCAGGCGCATGCCGAGCAGGTCGCCCTCGGTGATCGCCTGCGGGCTGAGGAGCGCGCCCGACCGACGTCGCTTCATGTCCACCTGCCAGCCCGTGAACCCGACGCCGAACTCGGCCGTCAACCCCGCCGCGACGATGGCCTGCCCGTTGTCCGCCGCGCTCTTCACGAAGCCCTGCAGCCAGCTCTTCGCCGGTGCGTCCTTGACGAGCTCGGCATCGTCGATGACGAGGACCCGGCGGCCGGGGTTGCCCGTCGAACAGCGGCGCGAGGTCGGCCTCGGTGACGTCGACGCCCTCGTGCGCGCCGAGGACGCCGGGCTCGGACGCGAGGGCGCGCAGGGGCGACTGCCGTGGGGTGACGAGCACGATCTCGCCCCCCTCGCGCAACACCGACCGTGCGATCGACAGCAGGACGGAGCTCCGACCGGACTTCGCGGGACCGCCCACGACGAACGAGCCCGCGGCCGCGAGGTCCGGCCCGATGGCGGTGAGGTCGTCCCCGCCGATGCCGACGAGGCCGAACAGGGCGGCGTCGTCGTCGCGCATCTCCCACGCCCGGTCGAACGGCACCGGCCCGGACAGCTGGTCGACGCGGAACGGCCGACGCGCACGCTCGACCGCGCGGTCGCGCTCGGTCGCGAAGGTCGCGAGGGCGGTGATCGCCGCGGCCTGCGACTGGCCGGTGCCGGCGGCGGCGAGCAGGGCGATCTGCGTCTCGGTGGCGGACTCCGACGCGAACGCCCGTCCGTCCGGGACCTGCTCGGGCAGCTTGCGGGGGTTGAGCGACGCGAGGCCGTAGTCACCGCGGTCGGAGAGCCGGAGGACGAGCTTGTCCTCGACCAGGGTCGCCATCCGACTCGACAGGAGTTGACGGTCCCCGGTGACCACCAGGTGGATGCCGACGCTCGCCCCTTCGCGCAGGAGGGTCATCACCTGGTCGGTCGGTGCACCGTGGTCGAGTTCGCCGAGCGAGCCGACGAACCCTTCCCACCGGTCGAGCATGAACACGATGTGGGGGAGACGGTCGGCAGGCACGACCGCCGCCGCGCGCTGCTCGACGATGCTCGCGAACCCGCCGTCGGCGAGGACCTGCTGCCGGCGGGCGAGCTCCTGGGTGAGCTTCGTGAGGAGCCGTTGCGCGCGTTCGGTCTGCACGCGCTGCACGACGGCGCCGGCGTGCGGGAGGGCCTGGATCGGCAGCAGCGCCCCGTTGCCGCAGTCGAGCGCGTACACGTGGACGTCGGCTGCCGAGGTGTTCCGGGCGACCGCGGCGGCGATCGTGCGGAGCACCTGCGACCGACCGCTCCGCGGAGCACCGACCACGTAGAGGTGTCCGTCCGAGTCGAGGTCGAGGCTCCGGACCCGCTGCGCCTGCTCGGCCGGGAAGTCCTGCAGCGCGAAGGGCAGCGGACCGACCCGGGCATCGGTCGTGCTGCTGTCGTCGAGCTCCCAGGCCCGGTCGTTCAGGTCGGTGAAGAGCAGCGTCTCCGGCAGGGCGTCGAGCCACGGACGGTAGGGAGCCGGTCCACCGAGCTCGGTCGCCGCCTCGGCCACCGCACCGACGAGCTCCTGCAGGTCGGTGCGTTCCTCTGCCTGCAGCTCCTTCGACTTCGGTGGTGCCGGCGGTGTGGTGCCCAGCGACGACCACGAGACGGCTCCTGCCCAGACCTGCTTGCGTCCGGTCGACAGCCCCGGACGCCGGCCACCCACCCGACCGGCCTGGAACGGCAGCAGCGCGCCGGCCCCGAGACGGATGTACCCGCGGCCGGGCGTGCTCTTCTGGATCTGCGCCGCGTCGCCGGCGTCGATGACGTCGGTGCTCTCGCTCGAGTCCGTGACCCGGAGCGCGATCCGGAGGTTCGTGTTGGCGCGGATGTCGTTCGACACGACACCCGTTGGACGCTGCGTGGCGAGGATGAGGTGGATGCCGAGTGACCGTCCCCGCTGTGCGATGTTGACCAGGCCCGTGACGAAGTCCGGGAGCTCGCGCACGAGACTGGCGAACTCGTCGATGACGATGAGCAGACGCGGCATCGGCGGCAGCGGCTCACCGCGGACGAGGCGGTCGACGTAGTCCTCGATGTCCTTCGCGGCGGCGTCGGCCAGCAGGTGCTCGCGGCGACGGAGCTCGGCGCCGAGCGACTCGAGGGCGCGTTCCACCAGGTGCGTGTCGAGGTCCGTCACCATGCCGACCGTGTGCGGCAGCGGCGCGAAGTCGCGGAACGCGGCACCGCCCTTGTAGTCGATGAGGACGAAGTTCATGCCCTCCGGGGTGTTCGTCGCCGCCAGGGACGCGACGATCGTCTGCAGGAGCTCGGATTTGCCCGACCCGGTCGTGCCGGCGACCAGGCCGTGCGGGCCGTCCCTGCGGAGGTCGAACGCGAACGGGCCGTCGAGGCTCTCGCCCACGACCACCTCGGTGGTGCGCGCACGCACGTTCCACTTGCCCGTGATCGCCCGCGCCGTCGGCGGTTCCAGCAGCATCACGTCGAGCAGTCGCGACGACGACGGCAGCCCACCGGCATCGCTCTCGTCGTCGGCGTCGACCATCGGCGCCACCGCCCGGGCGACGGTCTCGAACCAGCCGTCCGGGATGCGGTCCGGTCGGACGTCGGTGACCGTCGCCTGACGCTGGGCGGCGACACGGATGCGCTCCGGACCCACCGTGACGACGACCGAGCACTCCTCGGGCAGCAGGCGTGCCTCTTCCTCGATGCAGATCGCCCGGACACCGACCGCAGGCCCTTCCTTGAGGATGCGGATCAGGCCCGGCAGTGCGCGCAGCCGTCGAGCGCCGTCGAGCACCACGACCACGTCGGGACCGGGGATCCCCCGCACGTTCGACTCGCGCATCGCCCGCTGCCGTGCGTCGATGAGCTGCCCGATCTCGGCGACCCGCGCGCCCAGCGTCTCGGCGTCGTTGCCGATCGCGATGACGGCGTCCTGCCCGAAGCCCGGTCGCGCCTGCGGCACCCATCGCAGCCACGCCCACTCGTCGGCGGACTGCGCGTCGGTGAGCACCACGAACTGGGTGTCCCGCGGGCTCTGCAGCACCGCGAGCTGCGCCACGAGCCACGAAGTGAGGTGCCTGGTGTGCTCGTCGCGCCCGGCGACACCGACCACGCCGTGCTCGCCGAGGTCGACCACGACCGGCACGTCCTCGGCCAGCTTGTCGACCGCCCGCCGGTGCTCCAGCGCTGCCGGGTCCTCGAGCACGACGCCCGACGGCACGTCCGCCGTGCCGACGCGCAGCGTGAGGTAGTCGGGGTCGGTCCGCCGACGCTCCCAGAGCCGGGCGCGACGGCGCAGGGCGATGTCGAGCACCGTCGCCGGGTCGGGCGCGCTGGTGCGTGACTCGCGTTGGTACCGGACCACTGCCTCCAGGGCGTCCGCCTCGACCGCCTTCTTCGTCTCCTCGTACTCGGCCACCCGCTGCCGGTGCGTCTTCTTGCCGTTGCGGCGGTCCCACCAGGCGTTGCCGAACATGATGATCGGCGACATGAGGCCGAAGGCCAGGTACGCGACGTTGTGGAAGATCGAGATCATCACGGCCGCCATGCCGAGCGGCGCGAGCGCCGCGATGATCGGGATGGAGCGGCGCGACTGCTGCCCCGGCGCGGCCGGCAGCTTGAAGACCGTCGGGGTCTCCTCCGGCAGCAGGCGCGGCGGCCGGGTGTAGTCGAGCGTCCCGCCACCTGGCGTCAGCGTGATCGCCGCCCGGTCGGCGTCGGGGACCGCGACCGACAGCAGCGTGTCGCCGATCGTGACGACGCTGCCGGGCTCGACGGGCGTCTCCTCGTCGAGCTCCGTACGGTCGAGGAGGACCCGCGAACCGCGCGTCGGGATGATCGAGAACCGCCGGTTGAGGTCGAGGCGCAGGATCGCCGCGTACTCCGGGGCGGTGCGGTCCGGCAGGTGCACCGTGGCGTCCGGAGCGGAGCCGACGTGTGCGATGCCCGCATCGAGCACCACGACCGTGCCGGCTCCGGGCCCGCCCACGATGCGGACGCTCGGCAGGTCGGCCGGCAGCGGGAGGACCGGCGCGGGGGCGCCGAAGGTCAGGCGGGACCCCTCGAGCAGGACGCCGTCACCGAGCCGGGCGTGCGGGGTCGTGGGGACGGCGTCGACCGCGACCTCGACGATGGACTCGGCGCTCAGGCCGAAGCGACGGGCGACGATCTCGACGACCTCGCCGAGGACGGTGTCCTCGTCGCACTCGACCACGAAGTCCGCGGTGGCGTCGGTCGGCAGGTGGGTCGCGGTGAACGTCAGGCGCACGCGGCACCTGCCACGTCGTGGGTCCTGGTCGTCGCGGAGCACCCCGTCGAGGCCCCCCGCAGCGTCGTGCTGCCGCTCATGGGTCGATTCTCGCAGGTTCCTGCGCCGCGCAGGCCGGGTTGCGTCCGGCTTGTGGATGAGCGGTCGGACTGGAGGCGCGGTGCGGGGGAGCGGGTCGGCTCACCTGCGACGCGTCCAGCCCCAGCGCTCACCTCGCGTTGTGGATGCGTCGGACGAACGCCTCCAGGGACGTCTCAGCGGCAGTGAAGGCCGCAGCGTGATCGCCGAGACCGGTGACCGTGATGGTCAGGGTGCCGGATCGGAAACGCCAGCAGCGCGCGACCACGGCTCCCGTCGCATCGATGAACGGCCACGTCTCCGCTGTCTGCTCCCACACCGTCTGGGCGCCGGCGCGGAGGCCCTCGAAGGGCGGGATGCCGGTACCGCCCAGTCTGTCCCCGGTGGCGGCGACGGAGACGGTCGTCGTGTCCGTCGGGGATGTGATTTGCGGGCGGAAGAACGCGAACCGGAGGTCGGGCGCGCTCATCCTGCAGTGCTGCTCGAGCGACCCAGCGGTCAAGATGACCTCCACGGTCTTGAACGGTCGCACGTACCAGGGGAAGAGCCGGTAGGTAGTCGAGTTCGCCCAACGCTTCGGCTTGCCCCGGACGCCCTCCGGCAGCGGGACGACCAACCAGTCCGCGCCGGCGAGGCCCTCGAGGTCGGGGAGGCCGACGGGCGTCGGGTCCGCGGCGCCGCTCATGACGTCTCCCGGAGTTCGAGGCTGAGCGCGAGCCGGTCCACGTGCGGCAGCGCGAGATCGACGTTGCTCTCGTGCGCGATCACCGATGTGAGCACGGCCGTGCGGGAGAGCGATTCGTCGGAGAACCGCTGCACCCATCGGACCGAGGTCTTGACGGATCGTCTCCGGAGGAACCTGCTCGGTTCCGAAGTGTGTCTGAGCAGGATCCGTGTGGCGGTGCCCAGCGCGGTGCGTGTCGTCGTGATCTCGGGGTCAGCAGTGAGCGATCCATCGCGGCGCTCCGCCCAGGAGTCGTCGATCACGAAGTCGGCCGCTCCGTCTCCGACGAGGTAGTGCACCGCGGTGTGCGCGATGACGTGCACCGACGGTCTGTTCGTGGTGAGGACGGCGAAGTCCGGCGCCTCGAACGTGTCGCGGTACCGAGCAAGGTCGCTGAACTCGCGCACGAGGCGGGCACGGTCCCTCGACGACACGGCCGTCTCCGCGAAGCTCACCGCGCGAGTGGCAGCGGCCGTCCCGACTTCATCCGGCGCCCCGGGCTCGATGAACGTCCAGGCGTCGATCGGCCGGAAGTGCAGGTTCTTCATGGTTCCTCTCCTCGTGATGCGCCGCTGAGCCACCACCGGTGGAGCGCCAGTGGGCCGCTCCCGTTGATCAGTGCTCGACGCCGGTACGCCACCCAAGCGAGACCGGGGAGGGCCATCGCGAGCAAGACGGCTGCGACGACGAGGTCCCAGCGCTGGGCCGGAACGGTCCAGAGCAGGGTCAGCAGCGAAGCCAGCACGACGATCGTCAGCGCTGCGGACCGTCCGCTCATCCGGTTGGGCTTGTCGACCGCGACTCTCGTCGGGTCGCCGACGCGCACAGACGTCTCCGTCCAGCCCAGCCAGCAGGTGAGGCCGACGTTCGTCGCAGCGAGCGCGAGGCACAGTGCACCGGCCCAGGGCAGTCCCGCGGCGAACGACGTCGCAGAACCCAGGACCGGCAACACGGTTGCGACGAGGACCGGCGTCACCCGTGCGACCCCGAGCTCGTTGCAGGACGACAGCGATCCCTTCGCGATGTCCAGGCTGGATCGGGTGTCGAGGCGCTGCGCCGGAGAAGACCGCACGTCCGGTTGATGCGCCGTCAGGATGCCGGATGCGTTGAAGAACGCCGTCAGCTGGTCGGGTCCGTCCGGGTACCAGGTCGCTGCATCCAGTTCTGCGCGAACGGTACCGGTGCCGTCGACCAGCAGAGCAGTGCGACGAGCGTGGTCGGTGAACACCACACGGCTGACCGCCATCGGGGACAGCGTCGAACTGGGAGTCTCCAGACGGCGCCACATGCCCTGGCCGTCCGTGAGCTCCAGCTGCTGACCACCGTTGACCGACAGCGATGCCGTACTCGTGAACCAAGCTGGTCCGTGTGGTCGGACCGCGTCAGTCGGTTCCCTCGTGATCCGTCGCCTGCCGATGATCACCGAGAAGGCAGCGACGACGACAGCGATCGATGCCGCGATCTGTGGGAGGCTCCACAACTCCCAGAGCAGTCGATACGCCGTCGCTGCCACGACGAGGGCGGAGGCGACGGAGAGCGGGATGAGCGCACCACCCCCGAGGACCGCCACGCGCACGAGGAGCTCGGCACGGGTGAAGAACGCCGGTGGCCGAGGAAGGATGACCGTGGGACGTGGGGTTCCGTTGAGCGTTGCCGATGCTCCGTACCGCTGGATCAGCAACGCGAGACCGCTCGAATCGAGTGCGGTGGACAAGAGCGTCGGGCTCGACGGCGTGATCCACCAGTCGTCGATCGGCACGATGAACTCGCGTCCGTGCTCGTCGCGGATCGCGACGGCTCCGTTGCCGGGACTCGCGACGATCGAGCGCGGGACGTCCGACCAGTCGAGGGCCCAAGCGGCCACGATCCGCCCTGTGAGCGCGAGGTGGCCCGTCGACCGCACGCCGTACAAGCGGTCGTCCACGACAGCGAGTGACTCCACCTGACCCCGCGCGGCGCGTCGGTCGCTCAGCACGGCCGCGTGGGCGACCGTCTCCGCCCCGCCGATGACGCTCACCCCCAGTCGATGCGCAGGTCGCGGAGGAGCTCATCGAGCATGGGCCGAGCGAGGGCGCTGTCGTTCTCGTCCGGGACGAAGAAGGACACGACCACCGTGAGCTCGTTCAAGCCGTCGACGATGGGGATGATCACACGAACGACCTGCATCACCGGCCGCCCCCGGCCGCCGGTGCTGCGTTCCCGCATCTCCACGAGCGTTGCACGGCCGACGGGCAGGTCGAGTGTCCCGACACTGGCGTCGCCGATGCCGGACGCCCGCGTTGCACGAGCGTCGTCGATGAAGGTGTCCGCGCGGTCGACACCGGCGACGGTGTGCACGACCGTGTACGCGATCGCTCGGACCGTCGGCGCCGTGGTCGAGAGCACGAAGCAGGTCTCCGCCTTCGCCGCGGTCTGGAAGGCGGCGATGTCACGCACGACCGTTCGGAGCACCGTGCGTTCTCGACGCTTCGGCCGCTGCTTCGCCTGCGCGAGCGCATGCTCCACCGCTGCGTCGGTGACCTCGTCGACCTCACCCTCGTCGTCGAGCAGCGTCCAGGCGCGGTTGTAGTTCCACAGCAGGCGAGTCATTCGTCTCCTCTCGGGGCTCCGATCACGATCCACCGTCCGAGCCCGACCGGTGCCTTTCCCCGCTCTGCGCGACGGCGACGGAACGTCAGCCACGAGACCAGTGGGACGGCGAGCACCAGGAGCAGGATGCTGGTCGCAGAGAAGATGTTGCCCTGCTCGAAGTACCAGACGGCGACAGCTGCTCCGATGAGCGGGATGCCCACAGCGACGAGGTGGCGTCGGGTGAGCGCTGGCTGGTCCGGACGTCCGTGCTGTTCCGGACGGATGCGAGCGACGGGGAGGCGCGAACTCGATTCGACGACGAAGACCGCGGCGACCGTTGCGACCGCGATGGCAGCGAACAGCGCCGTGACGATCGTCGCGGTATCCCCGGAGCCCGCCGACCGAGCCCCGGCGAGCACGACCGTCGTGAAGGCCGACGATGCGAGGAACGGGTACGCGGGTACGGCGCCCAGGACGTTCGGCAGCATCAGCGACGACGGGCCGACGCGGCTGCTGCGCATCTCGTCAAGCGCGAGCGCGGGCTGGTTGCGCAGATCGTCGGATGCGACGGTAAGGACACCGAGACGCTGCAGGAACTCTCGGAGGACGAGTGCCTCGTCCGGCGACGGCGCCCACAGTCGCAGCGGCAACTGCGCGCGGACGGTGTCCGTTCCGTCGATGAGCAGCACTCGAGGATCCTCGTCGTGCACGAACGCCGCGCGCACCACGGCATCCGGCCCGAGATGCCGATCCGGTGTTGCCAACCGTTGCGCGATGCCCTGCCCGTCGACGAGGACGAGACCCTGGTCGTCCGCGCTGATCGACGCCGCGTTGAGGAACCAGGAGGGGCCGGCCACGGGCCGGAGTGCCGGCGCGTCGGCGCTCCTGGGCCGACGCCTGCGCCCTGCGGCGACGACCAGCACCACCAATGCGTTGGCGGCGGCTGCACCGGCCGAGATCCATCCGAAGGCCGGGGCGTCGGGGGTGCGGGTCATCGCCAGCACGATCGGGCCGAATGCATCCGTCAGGAATGCGCCGAGTCCGAGCAGGATGACGACGACCAGGATCTTCTGACTCCTGCGGCGTCGCCGCTCATCCGTGGATGTCAGGACGTGGGCCGAGGCGAAGTGGCCGGGCGGTGGATCATCGGTGCCGAAACGATCGAGCAACGCGGAGAGACCGCTCGAGCGGAGTGCGAGTTCCTTCGGCACGATGGAGACGGGAGCCATCCACCAATCGTCGATCGGAACGAGGTTGAGGCTGCCGCTCACGTCCTCGATCAGCACGGCGCCGTTGCTGGCTGTGGGCGCGAGGTGCCTCGGGAGGACGTCGCCGTTCAGGAACCAGGCGCGGGCGACGGTGTCCGTCGTCGTTCGTTCACCGCCCTGGTCGAGGACGACGAGCCGATCTCGTTCGTCGATGACGAGCCGCATGGCACTGGTCGCAGCGGCCGTCCGGTCGCTCGATGCGGCAGGGCGGGCAAGGGTTTCAAGCATCGATGACGATCTTCGCAGCGAGGGCGTCGATGCGTGCGATCAACAGCTCGGCGAGTGCGGGTTCGGCGCTGCTCGATGAGAGGACGACGAGCTCGTCCCCCACGACCCAGGACCACGATGCTTGGACCACGACGAAGGCTGCGCCGTCCGGCCGTTCCAGCGCGAGGCGTTGGACCAGTCGCAGCGCGTCGCCGCTGCTCGTGGGGAGCATCGATTCCTCGATCGGCCCGATCGGATCAGGCGCACGGAGGCCAGCCCGGGCGACCCCGGAGGGACGGCCGTCGAGCGGGGCCGTGCGGACGGCGACCCAGCCGACCTCGTGCGAGTCCTCGAGGACCGTCCAGGCTGCTGCTGCATCCGTTTCGTTGAGGAGTCTGATGATCGTCGGCGCACTCGAGGGATCACGACGATGCGCTTCGAGGTCGAGTGGACGGAGCGTGTCGGTCGGTGGCCATGTGAACTTCATCGCCCGCCGTCCCAGGCGAAGCCGGTCATCAGGATGTCGAAGTGTGCAACGCGCTCGTCCACGAACGGATCGCCCGCGCACTGGAACGAGATCAGCGCGAAGGAGCCGTGCTCCTGCGGCACCGGCAGGAAGTAGTCCACGCGAGTCGTCCTCGCTGGCCCGCCTGATCCCGATGCAGCGAGGAACGCCGCGGCGATGTCACCGGGGAGCGACGCCGGCAGCGATCGTCCTCCGTCGATCTCTCCTTCGGACCGCGCCCGGAGTGCTTCCCCCACGGGCAACTCCGTGAGCGTCGTCGATGCACCGAGCACCGGAGCGACCGCAGGGAGTTCGAGATCGGCGATCGTCGGTCTGAGGTAGACCACACCGACCGTGAACAACATGTTCATCGGCACTCCGCCGAACTGGCCGTCGAAGAAGTACAGATCTGTCGTCCCTGCGTTCGCCATCGTGCTGAAGGCGGAGCGGATGTCGTCGCGCGCGCGGCGCCGTGCCTCCACAGCCGTTGGGTCGTCCCCACCGCGGAGGACCAGGTGACGATCGGCGAACGCTCGCGAAGCGCGCTTCGGATCGCCGTCGACCGGGTACCGGTACCACCCGTCGGGCAAGAGGACTCGGTACTGCGTCACAGGGAACCGACGTGGATCTCGCTCTTCGACTTCCAGTACCCGTTCCAGTCCGTGGCGGCGGAGACGACGTTCACCACGGGTTCCGGCAGATCCGGGAGACCGGGAAGTCCGGAGCCGGCGACGACACCGTTGGCCAGCGCTGCGCGCGTCGCTGCCTCGCGTGCGAGGGCGGAATCCGGCGCGAGCTTGAGGACCTGAGCGGTCTCCATCAGACCGCCGGTCACGTACGTGTCGAGCAACGCCGTGAGGGGCTTTCGTCCGACCGCTTCTGCCTCCCGGATGCCGGCATCGCCACCCCGGAGGAACGCACTCAGCTCGCCGCCCACTCCGGCGTTCGCGTTTCGCGCCGCAGCGGCAGCCGATGCTGCACGTGTCTCTCCCACTGCGCCCCGCAGCAGCCCCATCGCGGAGCTGGCGTACTTGGCGGCACCGAACCCGACCCCGGCCAATGCGAAGCCGAGGGCGTCCTTGCCGACGTCCCCCGCGCTCGCGTCACCCGCCACCGCCTGCGTTGCCCTGATCAGCAGCTTCGCGCCGGCCACAGCGAGCCCGATGGCGGCGATCACCGGGAGCGCCACGGGGAAGAAGATGGCCGCGACCACGGTGACGACCAGAAGGACGGCGCCGACGGCGTCGAGCGCATCCTTGATGACGTTGAGCACGCCCCGCGCCCCGTGGATCGCCTGCTTCACGTGGTCGAACCAGCCGTCCTTCAGCCCGTCGTCCGCGCCCTGTCGGATGCGATCTGCGACCCGACCGGCCAGCTCCCCGTACTCGCCCTCTTCGCCGAAGGGCCCGGCGAGCCGGTGGATGATCGCCTTCGCCGCGTCGATGTCGCCCTGCGCCGCACTCAGCGCCCGGTCCTGCGCGTCGACCTGGTCCTGGTGCTCCGGA
The DNA here is from genome assembly GCF_031453355.1 of Curtobacterium sp. SORGH_AS_0776. Taxonomy (NCBI): domain Bacteria; kingdom Bacillati; phylum Actinomycetota; class Actinomycetes; order Micrococcales; family Microbacteriaceae; genus Curtobacterium; species Curtobacterium sp. SORGH_AS_0776. Next base: position 409,104 of record NZ_JAVIYU010000001.1, on the reverse strand, counting down.
CTGTCGGCCTCGGCCGTGATGGTCTGGTTCGCCGCAGCGCGGTGTGCGTCCCGCGCGTCCTGCGCCTGCAGCAGGGCTGCGTCGGCCTCGCGCTGGAGCCCCTCGAGCCCGTCCGCCCACTGGTCGAGCGCGGCGGCGAGCTCGGTGTAGCGGCCCTTGGCCTTCTCGATGGCGCCGGCGAGGTCACCGGCGGAGTCGCGGAACTTCGTCCCCGACTCGCTCTCCCAGCCCTCGCCGTCCTTGAGGCTGTTGAGGCGGTTGACCTGCTCGGTGATGGCCTGCTCGATCGAACGGGCACCGGAGGCGGACTGCCGGATCTCGGCCGGGTCGCCGGGCACCGGGTCGAGCTGCATGTCGACGGCGCTCCAGTCGCTGGGCCGTGCCATCAGCTGTCCTTCCCGAGGATCTTGTTCGCGAGCTCGACCTCGGTCTGGGTGAAGCCGTCGTGCGCGCTCTCGGCCATCTCGGCCACGGCCTTGATCGACTCCTGGAGGCGCCCGCGCCGGATGTCCCAGTTGCCGGCGAAGTCGTCGATCGCACTGCCGACCGTCATCGAGCCGATGCCGGTCTTGTAGTCGGATGCGGCAGAGGCGACGTGTTGGAAGTCGCCGTGCAGCCTCGAGAGGTCGGATGCGAGATTCCCGATCAGGTCGAGATCGAGCTTGATGGTGCCGGCCACGGTTCCCCCGGTGGATTCCTACTGCTGCTGGTCGTTCGACGCCGCCCCTGCGGCGAGAGCGGTGGCCGGCACCCCCAGGCGCCGGCCACCGTCGTGCTGGTCCTGACTAGCCGATGCTCGAAGCGAGCTGCTCGTCCGTCGACTCGAGCGTGTTGGCCGCGCTCTCGAGGAACCCGGCCATGCCGTCGATCGCCTGGATCGTCTGCGTCGCGCCGGAGTTGAACTCCGAGTACGTCGCGTCGAACGCCTTGGACGACTTGTCGGTGACGTAGCCCGACGACACGAGGTTGTCGATCTGGCTCTTGAGCTGGCTCAGCTGGTCCTCGATGGACTTCTGGCCGTTGCGCAGCTGCGAAGCCTGGTTGCGGAGATCGTCGTAGGTGACGTTGACGTTTGCCATGTGCATACCCTCCCGATGCGGTATTTGATGTACCGGGAGCCCCCCGGCGGTTCGACGATACTTGATTCCGTTGCATCTCGCACCAGGTGGGGACAAGAACCAGAACGAGGGGTACACCGTGGCACGACGTCGCAAGGACGATGGGACACCGGAGCGTCCGGTCGTCACCCACGCCGAGGTCGAGCGCGATCGACAGGCCGGTCACCTGTCGCGGGCGTGGGTGCTGCCGAGCGCACCGGTGTCCGACCGCGAGCCGGACGCCGTGGTGCACACCGACCAGCCGCTGCCCACGATCGGCGTGGTGCCGCGGCTCGTGCTCGAGGTCGCACCGGGCAACGTGGTGCCGCTCGACCAGCCGGTGGTCCTGGGGCGCAAGGTCCAGACGGCGCCTGGGCGGCGTGCGGTGCTGCTCGACGACCCGGGTCGTTCGGTGTCGCGCGAGCACGCGGCGATCCGGCCGACGGGCGACGGCGGGCTCGTGGTCGAGGACCTCGGCTCCGCGAACGGCACGGTGGTGGTCCGGGCGTCCGGGGCGCAGGAGCCGAGCGTCGGTGGCGCGCAGGTCGTGGCCCGACCCGGTGACGTGGTGATGGTCGGCGACTACGCCGTCCGGGTCCTCGCCGGCTGACCCCCGGCCGCGTGCCGCCGCATCGCCCGCAGGAGCAGCGGCCCCGGCAGCCGCAGCAGCCACCCGGGCAGGATCGCCCGTGCGACCCGCACCCGGCGCACGGTCCGCCGGAAGCGCCGCTGTTCGCGTGGCCCCCACGCGAAGCCGTACTGCGACCGGAGGGCGTCCGGGAGCATCCCGACGGTGACGATCCGCACGAGCGGCATCGCGACCCGCACCCACAGCGGCGCGAGCCGGGGGTGCAGCAGGTCGCGCACGACGCCGCGGGCGTCCTCGGTGACGCGGAGCCCGGCGAGCGTGCGGGTCCAGTACCGGTCGAAGTCCGGCACCGTCGCCGGCCACCGGTCCGCGGGCACGCGCAGCGCCGTGCCGATCGGGGCGTAGGCGTCGAGCACGCGTCCGGCGAGCGCGGGTTCCGCGGGCGTACCGAACAGCTCGTGGGCGCGCATCGCGGAGTCGTACAGGGTCGCGGCCACCCAGAGTTGCCGGTCCACGTCGTCGGCTCCGGCGACCGGCCGGTGGGCGCGGTCCACGAAACCGGCCGCGACGGCAGCGTCGGCGTCGGTGCCGACCACCACCGCGTACACGAACGTGAGGGTGTGGGCGAGCCGTTGCTGCGGCCGTCGAGCGAAGTCCGAGTGCCGCCGGACCCCCGCTGCGACCACGGGGTCGGCGATCTGGAGCAGGATGGCGCGGCCTCCGGCGGCCACGGGCGTGCTGTCGGCGAGGAACCGACGCAGGTCGCGTTCCGGGACCCCGCCCACGGGCGGACTGGAGGGACGGTGCGGGCGCGGCCCCGTTCCTCCCGTCGGGCGACCGCTCACGGTCGTGGCCCGCGCCGTCCGGCGCGGAGGCGGGGGAGCACGTCGATCAGGATGGCAGCGATGAGCGCGAGCGTCCCCGCCCACCAGGGCGGCGACGAGGAACGCCGCGCTCCCGACCTGCCCCGTCGCGGCGGCGACCAGGACGGCGACCAGCCAGATCGCCGGGAGCGGCCAGAGGTGACTCGGCGATCCGGCGACCACCGCGAGCAGCACCCCGGCGACGACCAGCGGCACCCAGAGCACGTTCGTGCCGCACGGTGGTCCGTACGTACCCGGACCGCAGTCGGTCACACCGGACCGGACACCCGTGTGCGCCGCGGCCGCGACGAGCAGGAGCGATGCGAGGGCCAGCAGCCGAGCCACGGCGGGCATGCTGCGGACACTGTCCTGGACGCGACGGAGCACGGCCCGATCGTACTGGGCCGTGCTCCGTGGGGGCCGTCGGTCAGAGGGGCTTCGTGCCGAGGTCGTTCCCGAGGTCGGGGCGGTCCTCGTCCTCGTCGTGCTCCCACAGGTCGGGGGAACCCTCGCGCGGCGAGCCACCGGTCGGGCCGTCGTCGGTACCGTCACCGGGCTGCGGCTCGACGGTCTCGCCGGCGACGGCATCGTTCGTGACGGTCTCGAGGGACTCTTCGGACTCGTCCACCTCGTACGGGCCGACGTGCTCGCGGTCGACGTCGTCGTCGCGACGCTGCTGGGCCTCGAAGTCGTCGACGGGGCTGATGCCGGGATCGCTCATGGTGGTTCCTTTCCGTTGCGGGCTTCCTGCCTACCCGTCAGGGCTCGACGGGCGTCCGGTTTCGTGTCGTGTTCACCCGGGGGACACCTGCCGGTCACGCCGCCGGGGCAACATCGCGGGTGCTCGGGGGAGTGGAGCGCGGTCGCCGACGGGTGGTCGAGCGACCGCGCCTTCCCCGCCCGGGCGATCCCGGCGGGTCAGAGCCGTTCGAGCAGGTCGTGCCGCTCGATGTCGGCCAGCGCGAGCGTGCGGTAGCCGGCGGACTCGAAGAACACCGTGATGCGGTCCTCCTCCGTGCTCATCACGACACCGGTGCCCCACTCGGCGTGCTCGACCCGGGCGTCCGGCGGCCAGGCCGTGTCGTTGGCGCCGTCGGCGACGTGTGCGGCGGCGTCGTAGGCAGTCCCCGACGAACAGGTGTCGCAGTTCCCGCACGGTTCCGGCAGCTCGTCCCCGAAGTAGCCGAGCAGGAACTGCCGGCGGCACCCGGTCGTCTCGGCGAGCTGGCGCATCATCGCGATCCGGGACTCCTCGACCCGCTCCCGCTCGGCGGCGCGGTCCGCGGCGGCACGGGCCGCACGGTCGGCGTCCCGCGGACCGTCCGGCACCCGGCCGATCCCGTCCACGTCCTCGCGCAGGGCCCGGGCGTCGAGCAGGGCGTTGAGCGCGCGGCCCGCGGTCCGGCTCGAGAGGCCCGAGGCCTCCACGACCGCCGACCGGAGCGACGAGCCGGTGGCCGGGACGGCGTCGAACACGGCGCGGACCGAGGCGGGTCGCGGCGACCCGGACGCGAAGAACGTGCGCAGGCCGAAGTCCTCGGCGCGGTAGTGCAGGGTGGCGCCAGCGGGTTCGGCGTCCCGTCCTGCACGCCCGATCTCCTGGTAGTAGGCGTCGATCGACTCGGGCACGTCGGCGTGCACGACGTACCGGACGTCCGGCTTGTCGATGCCCATGCCGAACGCGCTGGTCGCCACCACGACGTCGACGTCGCCGTCCAGGAACCCGGTGTGCACGGCCTCCCGCTCGCGGATCGGCATGCCGGCGTGGTACGGCTGGGCCCGACGACCCCGGGCGGCGAGCGAGTCCGCGTACTCCGTGGTCGCCGCACGGGTGGCGACGTAGACCACGGTGGCGCCGTCGAGCTCGGCCACCTGCTCGACCACGGCCGCGCGCTTCTCGGCGTCCTCGGCGTGCCGGACGACCTCGAGCCGGATGCCGGGCCGGTCGAAGCCCGACGCGAGCACGAACGGGTCGCGCATGCCGAGCCGTTCGACGATGTCGTCCCGCACCGGAGCGGAGCCGGTCGCGGTCAGTGCGAGCACGGGCGGACGGCCGAGACGCTCCGCGACCTCGCCGAGCGCCAGGTAGTCCGGGCGGAAGTCGTGGCCCCAGGACGAGATGCAGTGGGCCTCGTCGACGGCGAGCAGCACGACGCCGGCGTCGCGGAGTCGCTCGAGCACGTCGTCCTTCGCGAGCTGTTCGGGCGCCAGGAACACGTAGCCGACCGCACCGGCGGCGACGGCGTCCCAGGCCTCGGCGACGGCGCGGGCCTTCCTCGTGGCGTTCATCGCGACGGCGCGGGGAGCGCCCTCGTGGTGCTCGAGTCCGACGACCTGGTCCTCCTGCAGCGCGACGAGGGGCGAGACCACGACGACGACGCCGTCCAGCTCGATGCCGGCGACCTGGTAGATCGCGGACTTCCCCGATCCGGTCGGCATCACGGCGAGCGCGTCGCGTCCGTCGAGCACGGCGTCGATGACGGATTCCTGGTCGGGGCGGAGGTGCCAGCCGAACACGTCGGCGGCGCGGGTACGGAGGGCGTCGTTCACCGTTCCACAGTGCCGGGCGGACGCTGGGGGACCGTTCGACGGGTGCGCCCAGCGGATCGGGCGGGGCGGAGGTGATCCGCGCCTCCCGACCGACGGGTGCGCGCACGACGTGACGGGCGCGCACCGCGCGTCCACCTGCCGGCGCTAGGCTGGCTCCCGGCCGTTGTCTCGACATCGAGCGACCCTCGATGGTGAGTGTGGCGACCGGGTAACCGATGCCGATCGCACGGAACGTGCGGGAAGAAGAACAGCGTGGATCTTTTCGAGTACCAGGCCAGGGACCTCTTCGAGTCCTACGGCGTCCCCGTGTTGCAGGGGATCATCGCCGACACCCCGGACGAGGCGAGGGCGGCGGCCGAGAAGATCGGCGGAGTCGTCGTCGTCAAGGCGCAGGTGAAGGTCGGCGGTCGCGGCAAGGCCGGCGGCGTCAAGGTCGCGAAGACCCCGGACGAGGCCTACGAGCACGCCCAGGCGATCCTCGGCCTCGACATCAAGGGCCACACGGTCAAGCGGGTCATGATCGCCCAGGGCGCGGACATCGCCGAGGAGTTCTACTTCTCCGTGCTGCTCGACCGGGCGAACCGCTCGTACCTCTCGCTCACGAGCGTCGAGGGCGGCATGGAGATCGAGCAGCTCGCCGTCGAGAAGCCCGAGGCCCTCGCCCGCGTCGAGGTCAACCCGCTCACCGGGATCAACGACTCGGCGGCGAAGGACATCGCACGCCAGGCCGGGTTCCCCGACGAGTTGGTGGACCAGGTCGCCGCGGTGTTCGTGAAGCTCTACGACGTGTTCGCCGGCGAGGACGCCACCCTCGTCGAGGTCAACCCGCTCGTCCGCACGGGCGACGGCCAGATCCTCGCGCTCGACGGCAAGGTCTCGCTCGACGAGAACGCCGACTTCCGGCACGAGGGCCATAAGGACCTCGAAGACACCGCGAGCGAGGACCCGCTCGAGGCCAAGGCGAAGGCCCACGGTCTCAACTACGTCAAGCTCGACGGCCAAGTCGGCGTGATCGGCAACGGTGCGGGGCTCGTCATGTCGACGCTCGACGTCGTCGCCTACGCCGGTGAGCGCCACGGCGGCGTGAAGCCCGCCAACTTCCTCGACATCGGCGGCGGCGCCTCGGCCGAGGTCATGGCCAACGGCCTCGACGTCATCCTCGGCGACCCCCAGGTGAAGAGCGTCTTCGTGAACGTCTTCGGCGGCATCACCGCCTGCGACGCCGTCGCGAACGGCATCGTCGCCGCCCTCGGCATCCTCGGCGACGCGGCCACCAAACCGCTCGTCGTGCGCCTCGACGGCAACAACGTGGAAGAGGGTCGCCGGATCCTGGCGGAGGCAGCGCACCCGCTCGTCACCGTCGCCGCGACCATGGACGACGCGGCCGAGCAGGCCGCCGAACTCGCCGCCGCAGCGGCCTGAAGGGACTGACCATGTCGATCTTCCTCAACAAGGACTCCAAGGTCATCGTCCAGGGCATCACCGGCGGCGAGGGCACCAAGCACACCGCGCTCATGCTCAAGGCCGGCACGAACGTCGTCGGCGGCGTCAACGCCCGCAAGGCCGGCACCACCGTGACCCACGGCGACGTCGAGCTGCCGGTGTTCGGCTCGGTGCGCGAGGCCATCGACACCACCGGTGCCGACGTCTCCATCGTCTTCGTGCCGCCGGCGTTCGCGAAGGACGCCGTGATGGAGGCCATCGACGCCGAGATCCCGCTCGTCGTCGTCATCACCGAGGGCATCCCCGTGCAGGACTCCGCGGAGTTCTGGGCACACGCCAAGGCCCTCGGCGGCAAGACCCGCATCATCGGCCCGAACTGCCCCGGCATCATCACCCCCGGGGAGTCGCTCGTCGGCATCACCCCGGCGACGATCACCGGCAAGGGCCCGATCGGTCTCGTCTCGAAGTCGGGCACGCTGACCTACCAGATGATGTACGAACTGCGTGACCTGGGCTTCTCGACCGCCATCGGCATCGGCGGCGACCCGGTCATCGGCACCACGCACATCGACGCGCTCGCGGCGTTCGAGGCCGACCCCGAGACCGAGGCGATCGTCATGATCGGCGAGATCGGCGGCGACGCCGAGGAGCGTGCGGCCGACTACATCAAGGCGCACGTCACCAAGCCGGTCGTCGGTTACGTCGCGGGCTTCACCGCGCCGGAGGGCAAGACGATGGGTCACGCCGGCGCGATCGTGTCCGGCTCCGCCGGGACGGCCGAGGCGAAGAAGCAGGCGCTCGAGGCCGCTGGCGTCAAGGTCGGTAAGACGCCGTCGGAGACGGCGGCGCTGCTGCGCGAGGTGGTCGCGAGCAAGTAGCGCTCGCGGGTCCGGATGGTCGGACGGGAGGCGCGGTGCCGGCTGGCACCGCGCCTCCCGTCCGTCAGGCGGGCACGTTCAGCGGCTCACCGCCGGTTCGGTTGTCATCGCTCGCAGGACATCCGAAGTCCACGCCGAACGGACCTGATGGTCGTTGCCGGCCTCGTCGACGTTGGTCGAGGCCAACGTCGGCCCGTTCCCGATCGGCATGTGCAGGATCTGTCGATGGTCGTAGATGCCCACTGACTTCGGACTCGTCCCGGTCTCGACGGCCACGCGGTGCAGCCAGATGTCGTCGGCCCTCGGCGCGCTCTTGCGGAACTCAGAGCGACGGTCGCGCAGCGCCTCGAGCATCTTCGGCACCATGACGTGTCCCCAGCCTCCGGTTGCCAGGTGTCGTGCTGATGGTGGTCCGGCGGCGATCCGCTTCCAGTCGATGTACGGGGCGACGATGCCGCCGTGCATCTCGATACGCCGCGCGCGGTGCGTCGTGTTCGTCGACTGATCGGTTCGGTGCACGGACATCAGCGTCTCCAGCCACCGTCGCGGGAAGAGCCAGTCGTCGTCTGCGGTCACCAGCGGCACGCGGTGGACCGGGATCGACTGCACGTAGGGGTAGTACTTCTTGTGCGGGCCGTCATCCTCGGTGTGGAGGACTTCCGCTCCGCGTGCGATGAGCCGTTGCAGGCCCGGCGTCGGGTTCGCCACCGTCGAGGCGTCGTCGAGCCACAGGATCAGCCGGCTCGGGCGGGCGGTCCCTCGGGCGATGCTCTCGAGCGCGAGGTGCGCGGTGGCTATGCGCTCGCCGAAGCTCGTCATGCTCACCACGGGGCCACCGGGACGCGTCACCTGTTCCGCGGAGGTCATGTTTCGTGCTTGCAGGGTGAGGAGGCGCTGTCGGGTGCGGGCAACGAGTGCTGGATTGCGCATACATCCAGTATGAAATACAAAATGTTGGATAGCAATGAGTCGACGCTGTCACGAGCCACGCCTCGCGCATGAGCGTTGGCTTGCGCCGAGCCGCCGCGCGGCTGACACGGGATCGCGGCGACGGCACGTATCCTCGCTGCGATGAACCGCCTGGGAACCGCAGTGCTCGCCGCGATCGAGGCGGTCGTGACGGTCGGCGTCGGCATCGGGATCGCCCTCGTGCCGCTGACCCTCCTGTGGGGCTTCGAGTACGGACTCCAGGTCGACTGGGACGTGTTCTGGAAGGCCACGGGGAGCGTGTGGCTCGTCGGGCACGGGGTCGACGTGTCGTTCGTGCTCGGCTCGGCGCTCGCGAGGTCGTCCGGCGTGAGCGGCGCCACCGACCCGATCCACGTGACGCTCCCGGCGCTCGGGTTCGCCCTCGTGACCGCCTGGCTCGCCGGACGTGCCGGGCGCCGGTTCGCCGAGACCGAGCACCGCACGACCGGGCTCCTCGTCGGTACCGGCGTCGTCGCCGTCCTCGGGCTCCTCGTCGCACTGTCCTCCCGGTCCGCGGCGACCGTGCCGACGCTCTGGCAGGCGATCGTCCTCCCGGCGCTCTGGTTCGGGATCCCCGCACTCGTCACGAGCGAGGTGTGCCGACGGCGACGGGGGCTCCCGGCCGACCCGGTCACCGGGCGCGTGCTCGACCAGCTCGACCGTGTCCCGACCGCCTGGCGTGCGATCGCGGCGTTCGGCCTCCGTGCCGGCACCGCCGCGACGGCTGCGGTCGTCGCCGTCGCCGGGGTCGTCGTCGCCTTCCTGCTCTTCGCCTCCTTCGCCGAGGTCATCTCCCTGTACGAGCGGTCGCACGCCGGCGTGGTCGGGGGGATCGCCCTGACGGTCGGCCAGCTCGCGTTCCTGCCGGACTTCGTCGGCTGGGCGACGTCGTGGCTCGTCGGGCCCGGCTTCGCGATCGGGACCGGGTCCAGCGTGTCGCCGATCGGCACGACGCTCGGGCCGATCCCCGGCCTGCCGGTGTTCGGCGCGCTCCCGGCGTCCGGGCACACGTTCGGCCTGGTCTGGGTCCTCGTGCCGGTCGTGGCCGGGTTCGCGGCCGGCGGCCTCCTGCGCCCCCGGCTCGTGCAGGCCCTCGGCAGTGCGAACTCCGCCCTGCACCGGGCGCTCGGCGGCGTCGCTGCGGGGATCGTCGCCGGTGTGCTGACCGGGCTCGTGGCCTGGCTCTCGGCGGGGTCGTTCGGCCCGGGCCGCCTGGCCGACGTCGGTCCGCACGCGCTGGTCGTCGGGGCGTTCGCGGCCCTCGAGGTCGGTGTGCCCGCCGTGGTGGCGCTCGCGGCCGGCAGCGACCTCGTCCGGATGCCCGAGCGCGGGTGGGCCCGGGAACAGTGGCACGAGACGGACGACGGCCCTGCGGACGCCGACACCGAGGCCGCTGCCGACGGCTCGCTGCTCGCCGCACTCGACCGCGCCGGCGCCGGTCGGACCACCGACGTGCACCGCTTCGTGGTCGAGGAGACGCACGGCGGCACCACGGCCGACCCCGCACGCGCCGACCCCGCACGCGCCGACGACGCCCATGCCGACGGCGGCCACGCCGACGGTGCCCACGGCGGCGACGCCCGGGGTCTGCCGGGGCGCGGCGGACCCGAGCAGGGCGATCGGGCACGCGTCGCCGCCACGCGGTACGACCGCGACGATGCGACCGTGGGCCGCGTCCCGGGCAGTGGCCCGCAGGGGTCGGGGAACGGCACCGAGGGCGGGAACGGTCCGGGGACCGGGGCTGACCGCAGCGCGCGGACCGAGCCGACCCGCACCGAGACCGAGGCGGGCAGTCCGGGGGAGTCGAGCCGCGCCTCCCGAACCGCATCCGACCCCGCACCGGACCGCGACCCGGACGCTGACGTCGCACTGCCGGACTGGGCCCGCACTGACGCCGTCGCCGCCGACCGGGTGCCCGCCGACCGCGTCACCGATCGCCCGCGTGCCACCGGCCGCGGGGGAGTCGGCCCGATCCGCGACCGCCTGCGCGGAGCGGCCGACGGCGTCCGCGAGCGCGCCGGCGACCTGCGCGACCGGGTCACCGGAGCCGACGTCGACCGCGAGCCGGACGAGGCCGCCACCGCCGTGCCGCGTGCGCCGGGGACGGAGCCGCAGCCCGCGTTCCCGTGGAGCACCGAGGAGTTCGTCGCGGGTCGAGACGACGTCGAGGACGCCGACGACCGGGCCCGTGCTGAGGGCGGCTCCGTGCCGTCCTCGCCGCCCGTCCAGCAGCAGCGATGGGACGCAACGGACCAGATCCCCGAGGACGAGCTGCCGTGGTGGCGCCGCCCGAAGGACGACCGGTGACCGCAGCCCGGTAGGGTTGTCCCGTGCTCGAACTGGTCGTCCTGATCTCCGGTGCCGGCTCGAACCTCCGGGCCCTGCTCGAGGCGACCCTCGACGCGGAGTACCCCGCTCGGGTCGTCGCCATCGGTGCCGACCGCGACGCCGAGGGGCTCGGTCTGGGCGAGGAGTTCTCCATCCCGACGTTCACGGTGCCGTTCTCGCGGTTCGACTCGCGCGAGGAGTGGGGCCGCGAGCTCGCCGCCCAGATCCGGCCGTGGTCGCCGGACCTGCTCGTGCTGTCGGGCCTCATGCGGCTGCTGCCGCCGGCGGTCGTCTCCGAGTTCGGCCCCGCGGTGATCAACACGCACCCCGCGTACCTGCCCGAGTTCCCGGGCGCCCACGGCGTGCGGGACGCCCTGGCCGCCGGCGTGGAGCAGACCGGTGCGAGCGTGATCCAGGTCGACGACGGCGTCGACAGCGGTCCGATCCTCGCCCAGGAGCGCGTCCCCGTGCTCCCCGGCGACTCCGAGTCGACGCTGCACGACCGGATCAAGCCGGTCGAGCGACGCCTGCTCATCCAGACCATCCTCGACATCGCCAACGGCACCACCGACCTGAAGGGCACCCCGAGCGCATGAGCGTGCACGCAGCCGACCCCAGCCTGTACCGCGACCGGGACCTCGTCCCCGTGCGGCGGGCGCTCATCTCGGTGAGCGACAAGTCCGGCCTGCTCGAGCTCGCCGGGGCCCTCGCCGACGCCGGTGTCGAGATCGTGTCGACCGGTTCCACGGCGCAGACCATCCGCGACGCCGGGTACGCCGTCACGGACGTGTCGAGCGTCACGGGCTTCCCGGAGTCGCTCGACGGCCGGGTGAAGACGCTGCACCCGTCCGTGCACGCGGGGCTCCTCGCCGATCTCCGACTCGAGTCGCACGAGCAGCAGCTCGCCGACCTCGGCATCGAGCCGTTCGAGCTCGTGGTGGTCAACCTGTACCCGTTCGTCGAGACGGTGGCCTCGGGTGCCGACACCGCGACAGTGGTCGAGAACGTCGACATCGGCGGCCCCGCCATGGTCCGCGCCTCGGCGAAGAACCACCCGAACGTTGCGATCGTCGTGTCGCCGTCGTCCTACGCCGAGGTGGTCGAGGCCGTCCGCGCCGGCGGCACCACGCTCGAGCTGCGGAAGCGCCTCGCCGCCCAGGCCTTCGCGCACACCGCCGCGTACGACACCGCGGTCGCCGGCTACTTCGCGAGCGACGTCGTGGCGGACGCCGCGGCACCGACCACGCGAGGGGACATCGAGACGCCGGGGTCGTTCGACGAGCACCTGACGGTGGACGCCGACCTCGCGGCGACGCTCCGGTACGGCGAGAACGCCCACCAGGCCGCGGCGCTGTACACGAGCGCCGGTGGCACCGGGATCGCCCAGGCGGCGCAGCTGCACGGCAAGGAGATGTCGTACAACAACTACGTCGACGCCGATGCCGCCGTCCGCGCGGCCTACGACTTCGCCGAGCCCGCCGTCGCGATCATCAAGCACGCCAACCCGTGCGGGATCGCGATCGCCCCGGCGGACGCGGCCGACCCGATCGCCGCCGCGCACGCCGCTGCGCACGCGTGCGACCCGCTCTCGGCGTTCGGCGGGGTCATCGCCGCCAACCGACCCGTCACGAAGCAGATGGCCGAGACGGTCGCCGACATCTTCACCGAGGTAGTCGTCGCGCCGGCCTTCGACCCCGAGGCGATCGAGATCCTCTCGCGGAAGAAGAACATCCGCCTGCTCACGCTGCCGACCGACTTCGCCCTCGCCCCGCGCGAGGTCAAGCAGATCTCCGGCGGGTTCCTCGTGCAGGACGCCGACCGCTTCACCGCGTTCGACCAGTCCACGTGGACCCTCGTCGCGGGCGAACCGGCCGACGAGCAGACCCTGGCCGACCTCGCCTTCGCGTGGAAGGCGAGCCGTGCGGTGAAGTCGAACGCGATCCTCCTGGCGAACCAGGGCGCGAGCGTCGGCGTCGGCATGGGTCAGGTGAACCGGGTCGACTCGTGCCACCTCGCGGTGAACCGTGCGGGTGAGCGCGCCACCGGCAGCGTCGCGGCCTCCGATGCCTTCTTCCCGTTCGCGGACGGGCTGCAGGTGCTCCTCGACGCGGGCGTCCGTGCGGTCGCCCAGCCCGGTGGGAGCGTCCGCGACGACGAGGTCATCGCCGCGGCGAAGGCTGCCGGCGTGACGATGTACTTCACGGGCGAGCGGCACTTCTTCCACTGAGTCGAACAACCGGCAACTCCGGGAAACGCTTGCGCACCACGTTCGACTGTGAATAGTCTGTAAGGCTCCGCGACAGGCACGCCGACGGCCCCAGTGTCCACGACAGACACCGGCCGGCGGCACCGCGGACACAACGGTGACGATGACGACGACTGGAGTGACGATGAACACGACGACCGGAACCGTGGCGACGGCTGCCCGTGCGGGTCTCGTGCTCTTCGTGGGGACCGCTCCCGACGCACGACCGTCCGGTGGGGCACGTGGCATCCGCCCGCGTCCCGCACACGCGGCCGTCGCGCCGTACCCCCACCGGGGTGCGCCCGCCGTCACGGCACCGCTGTCCGCGTAGGGCTGCCTCCCACAGCCAGCGACGAGCCGTCGGCACCGCCCGACGACGACGAGCACGCGACGAGCCGTCGGCACCGCCCGACGACGACGAGCACGCGACGAGCCGCCGCGACACCAGCGACGACGACGAGCACGGGCCAGCGCGAGCCCACGCCTGAACCCGGGGGACGACTGTCTCCCGGTGCACTCCGACCGAACCGACGCCGCGCGCGACGCGGCGGCGGGCGACCGCGACGAGGACCGAGCACGCCCCACCAGGGCGGGCACGGCCCGGGACGCGACCGACCCGCTCGGCCGACGACCACCACGCAACGGACACCGAGCCTCCAGACCGACGGCTGCGACAGCAGCGGCCGGTCCAGAGGGTCTCGGCACGACGCACGAGGACGCAATCCATGTCCAAGACGCCAGACCAGGCGCGCCCGTCCACCGACCGCCCCTCGACCTTCCGCGCGATCGCGCGGATCTACCCCTACGTGAAGCCCTACCAGGGCCGGCTCATCGGCGGCATGTTCGCCGCCATGGGCGCCTCCCTGGTCGCGCTCGCGATCCCCTACGTCCTGCAGTGGCTCGTCGACGGCCCGCTGTCCTCGAAGGACTCCGCACAGATCTGGCCCGCGGGTCTCGGTGTGCTCGCGCTCGGCGTGCTCGAGGCGTTCTTCATCGCGTCCCGGCGTCGGATGGTCATGCGGCCGTCGACGCGCATCGAGACGAGCATGCGGAACGCGCTCTACGCGAAGCTGCAGGACCTGCCGGTGGCGTTTCACGACCGGTGGGAGTCCGGACAGCTGCTGTCCCGCTCCGTGTCCGACCTGTCGCTGATCCGCCGGTGGCTGGCCTTCGGCGTCGTGCTGCTGGTCGTCAACATCGTGACGATCGTCGTCGGCTTCGTCGTGCTGTTCACCTTCGGGTGGCTGCTCGGCCTGGTGTTCCTCGTCGCGTCGATCCCGCTGTGGATCAACGGCCTGCTGTTCGAACGCCGGTACTCCGTCGTCGCGCGCCGCAGCCAGGACCAGGTCGGCGACCTCGCCACGAGCGTCGAGCAGTCGGTGCACGGCATCCGCGTGCTCAAGGCGTTCGGCCGCGGTCGCTACAAGCTCGACGAGTTCAGCGAGCAGGCCGAGGCGCTGCGCGGCACCGAGATCGAGAAGGCGAAGGCGATCGCGGGGATCTGGCTGTGGCTGCTGCTCGTGCCCGACGTCGCATTCGCGCTCTGCCTGCTCGCCGGCATCTGGCTCGCGAGCCAGGGGGAACTGTCCGTCGGACAGCTCTTCGCGTTCTTCGCGACGGCGACGGTGCTCCGGTTCCCGATCGAGTCGATCGGCTTCCTGCTCTCGATGACGTTCGACACGCGCACCGCGGTCGACCGCTTCTTCGAGGTCATGGACTCCGAGAACACGATCACGGACCCCGAGCACCCGGAGACGATCGCGGAGCCGCACGGTGCGCTGTCGTTCAACGGCGTGCACTTCCGGTACCAGGACTCCCCACCGCAGTTCCCGGACCTCATCAACGGGGTCGACCTGCAGCTCCGACCCGGTGAGACCATGGCGCTCGTCGGGCTGACCGGCTGCGGCAAGACCACGCTGCTGTCGCTCGTGCCACGGCTGTACGACGTCACGGGCGGCTCCGTGACGATCGACGGCGTCGACATCCGCTCGCTGACCCGAGCGGAGCTGCGTCGCCACGTCGGTGTCGCGTTCGAGGACGCCACCCTGTTCTCGACGACCGTGCGCGAGAACGTGCTGCTCGGTCGCCCGGACCTGTCCGGCGACGAGGCCGAGGCCCTCATGCGCGAGGCCCTCGACATCGCCCAGGCGTCCTTCGTGGACGACCTGCCCGACGGGGTCGACACCCGTGTCGGCGAAGAGGGCCTGTCCCTCTCCGGCGGGCAGCGGCAGCGCCTGGCGCTCGCCCGTGCGATCGCGGCGCGGCCGTCGGTGCTCGTCCTCGACGACCCGCTGTCCGCGCTCGACGTCGACACCGAGGCGCGGGTCGAGGCGGGTCTCCGCCGCGTCCTCGCCGAGACCACGTCGCTCATCGTGGCGCACCGCCCGTCGACCGTGACGCTCGCCGACCGGGTGGCGCTCATGGAGAACGGCGTCGTCACGGCCGTCGGCACCCACTCGGAGCTGATGGCGAACAACGACCACTACCGCTACGTCATCTCGTCGCTCGACGACGACGACGCCACCGCACGAGAGGAGGCGATGGCATGAGCCAGCAGGAGAAGAACCTCCCGGTCGACACGTCGGCCGGTCCAGGAGGCGCGGATCCCGTCGTCGACGACATCGCCGACACGCAGGCTGCCGCGCCCGTCACCGCGTCGATCACCACGCTCGGCGTGCGCGGCGAGGAGCGCGAGGACTTCACCAAGGCGGAGAGCAAGCGCCTGCGGCGCCGCTCCCTCGCCCTGCTCGGGTCGCTCGCCGCGCCGCTCAAGGCCCGGCTCGTCGTCCTCGCCGTCGTGGTCGTGGTCTCGACCGCGGGCACGGTCGCGGGCCCGGCGCTCATCGCCTGGGGCATCGACAACGCGCTGCCGGCGGTGATGGAGCAGAACGACTGGGTGCCGGCGTTCGGCGTCGTCGCGACGTACATCGTCGTGGCGGTGCTCGGTGCCGTGCTCACGGCCTGGTACACGGTGCTGGCGGCGCGGATCAGCCAGGCGATCCTGTTCGACCTGCGCAAGCGGGTGTTCCTGCACACGCAGCGGCTCTCGCTCGAGTTCCACGAGACCTACACGTCCGGTCGGATCATCTCCCGCCAGACGAGCGACCTCGACTCGATCCGCGAGCTGCTCGACTCCGGGCTGAACCAGCTCATCCAGGGCGTGCTGTACATGGTGTTCACCGCCATCGCGCTCGTGGCGCTCGACCCGACGTCCGGGCTCGTGCTCGCGGTGTCGCTCGTGCCGCTGTGGTTCCTGATCCGCTGGTTCCAGTCCAACTCGCAGACGCTGTTCCGCGCCACCCGTGTCACCTCGGCGCGCGTGATCGTGCACTTCGTCGAGACGATGACGGGCATCCGGGCGGTGCAGGCGTTCCGCAAGGAGTCCCGCAACCGCGACGAGTACGGCGGCTACGTCGAGGACTACCGGCAGGCGAACACGAAGGTGTTCAACCTGTTCGGGACCTTCGACCCGGTGCTCGTGCTCATCGGCAACGTCACACTGGCCGCGGTCGTCGTCGTCGGTGGCTTCCGGATCGTCGGCGGGACGCTCGAGGTCGGCGCGCTGCTCGCGGTCGCGCTGTACGCCAAGCGCTTCTTCGACCCGGCCCAGGAACTCGCGATGTTCTACAACGGGTACCAGTCGGCCTCGGCCGCGATGGAGAAGATCTCGGGCGTGCTCGAGGAGCGGCCGAGCGTGCCGGACCCCGCGAAGCCGGTGAAGCTGCCGGACGCCACCGGGCGGATGGACTTCGACGACGTCGTGTTCGCGTACAACAAGGGCAAGGTCGTCCTGCCCGAGTTCGACCTGCACATCCCGGCGGGGCAGACGATCGCGCTCGTCGGGTCGACCGGTGCCGGCAAGTCGACGCTCGCCAAGCTCATGGCGCGCTTCTACGACCCGTCGCAGGGCTCGGTGAAGCTCGACGGCGTGGACCTGCGGGACCTCGACACGAAGGACATGCGCCGCGCGATCGTCATGGTCACGCAGGAGGCGTACCTGTTCTCCGGCACCGTCGCGGACAACATCGCGCTCGGCAAGCCGGGGGCGTCACGGTCCGAGATCGAGTCGGCGGCGAAGGCGGTCGGCGCGCACGAGTTCATCATGGCGCTGCCCGACGGGTACGACACCGACGTGAACAAGCGCGGTGGCCGGGTGTCGGCCGGGCAGCGGCAGCTCCTGTCGTTCGCCCGGGCGTTCATCGCGGACCCGAAGGTGCTCATCCTCGACGAGGCCACGGCGTCGCTCGACATCCCGTCGGAGCGGCTCGTGCAGGAGGGGCTCGAGACGCTGCTCGCCGACCGGACCGCGGTGATCATCGCGCACCGGCTGTCGACCGTGGCGATCGCGCACCGGGTGCTCGTGATGGAGTACGGCCGGATCGTCGAGGACGGCACGCCGGACGACCTCATCGCCGGGACCGGACGGTTCGCGCAGCTGCACGCGGCCTGGCGGGACTCGCTCGTGTAGCGGCACCGTCGATCGGCACTGTCGATCGGCGCTGTCGGACGAACCACAGATCCGACGTGGAACCACGCACTCGCGCTGGTTCCACGTCGGATTCGTGGTTCCACGTGGTTGGGTTGACCCATGAGCGACGACAGCGTGCAGCCCGGCGGCGTGGCCCTGCGCGACCCCTTCTACGGGGCACCCTTCACCGAGGCCGTCCGGAGGTTCTGGCGGAAGTACACCGTGTTCACCGGGCGGGCCTCCCGTTCCGAGTTCTGGTGGTGGTGGATCACGTCGTTCGCGATCGGCCTCGTGCTGCAGCTCGTGCCGCAGGTCTTCACGCCGGACACCCCGGTGCTCGAGAACCCGGTCGGCTCCTACCTGTTCGTGCTCTGGGGGCTCGCGACGCTGATCGGGTCCCTCGCCCTCGGCGCCCGACGGCTGCACGACGCGAACCTCTCCGGCTTCTGGCAGTTCCTGCACGTGGTGGTCGGCATCGGCTCGCTCGTGCTCTTCGTCGTGTGCCTGCTGCCGTCGAACCCGAAGGGCGCACGCTTCGACGCGTGAGGGCGCCGCTCAGAACGGGTCGTCCGCGTCCGTGGCGGGTGACCAGCGCGCCCGACGCATGTCGATCCTCCAGGTCGTCGTCCCCTGCACGAGCGGGGTGCCCTCGGCGCGGTAGTGCTCGTGCGCCCGGGCCTCGTGGTGCACCGGGGGCAGACCGCCGGACCGGACCACGCGCCACCACGGCAGGTCGGAGCCCTCGTGCGCCATGACCTTGCCGACGGCACGCGACGCCCGGGAGCCGAGCGCCGCGGCCACGTCGCCGTAGGTCATGACGTGACCAGCCGGGATGAGCCGGACGACCTCGGCGACGGCTGCGCCGAAGTCGTCGGGGGGAGCCTCGGTCACACCAACTGCAGGACCGCGAAGTGGTCGCCGTACTGGGTCTCGCGCACCACCTCGAACCCGACGGCGCGGAAGAACGCCTCGGGGCTGTCGTCGCCACCGGGTTCGTACACGACGGTGAGGCGCTCGAGTCCACGATTGCGGGCCTCGTCGGCGAGGCCGTGCACCGCGAAGCGACCGACGCCCCGACCCTGGGCCGTCGCGGACACGTTGACCCGCCAGATCGCGCTGCGCAGTTCTTCCTCGGCGTTGTCCTCGTCGAAGGTGCCGATGATCATGCCGACGACCTCGTCGCCGTCGAGGACCACGCGCGTCCACGCCGAGCTCGGCTTCACGTCCGACTCCGCGACGCCGTAGGTCGTCGGCTGCACGAACTGCTCCTGCCCGGGCTTGAGCGTCAGGGAGTTCGCCGCCGCAGCGGTCGACGCGGAGAGTTCTTCGAGGCGGAGGTCCGTCATGCCGCTCAGGGTAGCCGTGCGACCCGTGCGGGGGCCACTACCGATCCCAACGCATGACATGTAATATCTCAACATCATGACCTTCGATCGACGGATCCGCCACGACCTCACCGCGTTGCGGACAGTCGCCGTCCTGCTCGTCGTCGGCGTCCACGCGTTCGGCGTCCCGATCGGTGGGTGGGTCGGCGTCGACGTGTTCTTCGCGCTCTCCGGGTACCTGCTCGCGCGATCGATGGTGTCCGAACGGGTGCGAACCGGACGCTTCGCACTCGGCGGCTTCCTCCGCCGGCGTTTCTGGCGGCTGTTCCCGGCAGCGGTGCTGACCCTCGCCGTCGTGGCGATCGGCGCTGTGGCCGCGCTCCGCCAGCCGCTCGCCGCGTCCGTCCTGCGCGATTCGGGAGCGGCCGCGCTCGGCATCGTGAACTGGGTGTTCCTCGGCCGTGACGCCGACTACTGGGCGTCGGCGTCGTCGACGTCCCCCCTCCAGCACTTCTGGTCGCTCAGTGTCGAGCTCCAGTTCTACGTCGTGTTCCCGCTGCTCGTGGCGGTCCTCTGGCGATCGCTCCGTCGACCCGACGCCGTCTCGGTCCGACGCATCGCCGTCGCGGCCTCGGTGCTCGTGCTCGTCGCGTCCGTGGCCTGGGCCGCGTCGGCGTGGACGACCGCGCCAGCAGCCTCGTACTTCGACACGGGATCGCGTCTCTGGGAACTGGCCGCCGGAGCCGCCCTCGGAGCACTCTCGGTCCCAGTCGGTGCGCGGACGCAGCGCGTGCCGGCCCGCATCCGCGTCGGCGGCGTCCTGTCCGGGCTCGGGATCATCGGGGTCGCCGCCCTCACCGCCCCTGGTGCGGATGCCGTCCCGGTCCCCGACGCGGTCCTGGCGGTCGTGGGAACGATCGTGGTGCTCGTCTCCGGGCAGGGGCTCCCTCCGCTCCCTGTCCTCCGGTGGCGCCCGGTGCAGTGGGTCGGTGAAGCGTCGTACTCGATCTACCTCTGGCACTTCCCGGCGATCGTCGCAGCGACGTACGTCTTCCCCGAGCAGCGGGTGGTCGCCGGGAGCGCGGCCGTCCTCGTCGGGCTCGTCCTCGGCGGACTGTCACGCCGCTGGGTGGAACTCCCGGCGATGCGGGTCGGACTCCGAGCCGGTGCGACCGTCCGCGTCGTCGCCTCGGTCGCGGCGTTCGCGGTGGTGGCGTTCGGGACGGGTACGTTCACGGCAGCCCCGACCCCGCAGACCGAGCGGGTCGGCGACGGGGTGGACAGCGCGGTCGCCGAACCCTGGACCCCGCGGTCCCTCGGTGCCGCGCTCGGGAGTGGTCTCCGGTCGGAGCAGTGGCCGGTCGGACTCACCCCGGCGCTGGACGAACTGGTGCCGGGGCCGCCGCAAGGGTACGAGGCGTGCGACCGGACTGTCATCGGCGATCCCGGGCCGTGTCGCTTCGCGGCGGATGATCCCGTCCGACAGGTCACGGTCGTGGGGAGCTCCGTAGGGGTCGCCCTGATGCCCGCGGCTGTCGGGGCCTTCGGACATGACTCGATCGTGCGCGGGTTGACCGCCAGCGGCTGTCCGATGCTCGACATCGCCGTGCGCGGGAAGTCGGACGACGATCGCAGGCGGTGCAATGAGCAACGGACAGCTGCCATCGACGAGATCAACGAGACGACGCCGGACATCGTGGTCGTCACCCACGGGTACGACGGGGTCGCGCAGCTCGTCGGGCGCCCGAGTCTGCCCGAGGCTGCGCGCGAGTGGGAAGCCGCCGCCGGTCGGTTCGTCGACGCCGTCGCCGGATCGGGCGCCCGGGTCGTCTTCGTCGCCGCGGTGCCGCAGGGGGTGGGGACCCGTCGCAGTGTGCGGCGTTGCGGCTGAACGGGCCGGACGCGTGCACCTCGGAGCTGTCGGACGCGTACCAGCTCGGAGCCGCTGCCGAGCGTCGAGTCGCCGAGTCCCGGCCGGGCGTGGACTTCGTCGATTCGAGCGGCTGGTACTGCGTCGACGGCCGCTGCCCGGTCCTCGCGGACGACGTCCTGATCCGGAAGGACGGCCAACACATCACGCTCGAGTTCTCCGAGCGTCTCGCCGTGGTCCTCCGCGAAGCGGTGCTCGCCGAGCGGTGACAGCGCGGTATGGTCGCGGCATGGCAGAGCATCGACGCGGGGCGAACCTCCCGTCGATCGGCGGGTTCAACCGGACGGTGGTGCTCGACGCCGTGCGCCGCTCGCCGGACGGGCTGAGCCGCGTCGAGCTCGCCTCCCGTACGGGCCTCAGCGCGCAGACCGTGTCGAACGTCACGCGGTTCCTCATCGAGGCGGGGATGATCGCCGAGTCGGGCACGGTCGTGTCCGGTCGCGGCAAGCCCCGCACGATCCTGCGGCTCGAGGCCGGCAGCCGCTACGCCGTCGGGGTGCACGTGGACCCCGCCGTCGTGACCTACGTGCTGCTCGACCTCGCGGGCACCGTGGTCGCGTCGAGCACCACGTCGACCCCGACCGCGGACGACCCGTCCGAGGTCGTCCGGACGATCGCGACGGCGATCGACGAGCTCGTCTCGGGGGCGCGCGTCGACGTCGAGGCCGTGCTCGGGGTCGGCATCGCCAGCCCCGGACCCATCGACGTCGACGCCGGCGTTGTGCTCGACCCGCCCTTCCTGCCGCGGTGGCGCGACGTCCCCCTGCGCGACGCGCTGGCCGAGGCGACCGGGTACCCCGTCCTCCTCGAGAAGGACGTCACGGCGGCCGTGGTGGGGGAGATGTTCCTCGCCGGGGAGTCCTCCGCGCGGAACTTCGCCTTCGTGTACTTCGGCACCGGCTTCGGCGTGGGCCTCGCCGTTGACCACGAGCCCGTCCGCGGGGTCGGGTCGAACGCCGGTGACGCCGGGCACATCATGGTCGACCAGGGCTCGCTCGCCGGGACGCCGGACGGCGAGGGCACGCGGGGGGAGGTCGGCGCGGCGGTGGCACCGGACCGCCTGGTGCACATCGCGCAGGCCCGGGGGCTCGCGCTCGGCGGCGCACCCGCGGACGTCGCCGCGGTCGACCGTGCCTGGGACGCGCTCGGCGCGGCGATCGACGCCGGGGACCCGGTCGCCGTCGGACTCGCGGCCGAGGCGGGGACGGTGATGGGCAACGCGGTCGTCCTCATCGTCAACCTGCTCGACATCGACCGCGTCGTGTTCGGCGGCCCGTTCTGGTCGCGGATCGCGAGCGCGGCCCTCCCCGCTGCGCGCGAGGCGATCGTCGGTTCGCCGCTGCTCGTGCCGAAGCACCCCGTCGTCGTGACCGAGAGCGGTCGCGGAGCGGACGTGGCCGCGGTCGGCGCGGCCTGCCTCGTCCTCGACGCGGCGCTGTCGCCGCGGGCGAGCACACTCCTCATCCGTCGCTGACGGAGGTCGGTCGCGACCAGCCCGTGACGGGAGGCGCGGTGCGGGCCCGGCCCGCGCCTCCCGTCCGGCACACGGTGCCGTTCCCCGTGTCGCGCGCGACACCCGTCGTTCACCTCGCCGCCACCGGCCGGATGCCAGGATGCTGAACAGTCGTGCAGGTCCCCCCCGAACTCCCGAGAAGGACTCTGCATGCATCCCCGTGCTCTTCGCCTCGGCGCGTCCGTCGCCGCCGCCCTCGTCGTCGCCGCCGGCGTGCTGACGACGTCGCCCGCCTCCGCTGCCGTCGGTGACGACGACCCGTCCGTGGGCGCCGCGAGCCCGAACGGACTCGTCGTGAACGAGGTCGAGTCGAACGGCGACGACACCGACTGGGTCGAACTGCGGAACACCTCGTCGGCGGCGATCGACCTGTCCGGGTACGCGTTCCTCGACGACGACAGCTCGCACGAGGCGTACGTCCTGCCCGCCGGTTCGACCATCGGCGCCGGCGGGTACTTCGTCATCGACCAGGTGTCGGCGACCGCTCCCGGCTTCGACTTCGGGCTCGGCGGCGCCGACACCGCCAGGGTCTACGACCCGGCGGGCGACCTCGTGCTGCGGTACTCGTGGACGGCGCACGCCGCGGTGACGTACGGGCGCTGCCCGGACGGGACCGGCGCACTCGTGGACACCACGGCGTCGACGAAGGGTGCGGCGAACGACTGCTCCTCGCCGGTGCGCATCAACGAGGTGGAGTCCGACGGTGGGACCCCTGGCGACTGGGTCGAGCTGACGAACGTCGGGACGACCACGGTCGACCTCGGTGGGTACGTGTTCCGGGACAGCGACGACACGCACGCGTACACGATCCCGACCGGGACGACCGTCGCACCGGGCGGCTTCACCGTCCTCGACGAGCAGGACTTCGGGTTCGGGCTGGGCAAGGCGGACTCGGCGCGGGTCTTCGATCCTCGTGGCGACGTCGTCGACTCGTACACGTGGAGCGCGCACGCCGCGACGACGTACGGCCGGAACCCCGACGGCACCGGCGCGTTCGCGGAGACCTCGGCGCCGACCAAGGGCGCCGCGAACCGGTTCGCCGGGGTGGTCACCGCCGAGGCGTGGCCCGGTGGTCCGGACGAGCGGGTGCTCGACGACGAGGACACCTTCACCGGTGACCTGAGCGGCATCGACTGGACGACCTCGGGTTCGGCCGCCGGGCAGCTCTGGGCCGTGCAGAACGGAGACGGGCTGCTCTACCACCTCGTGTCCGACGGTGCGGGCGGATGGGCGCCCTCGAACGCGGACGGCACGGAACTGCACTACGCCGACGGCTCCGGCACCCCGGATGCCGAGGGCGTCACCGTCACGTCCGACGACCCCGGCGCGGTCTACGTCTCGACCGAGCGGAACAACGACGTGTCGTCCACGAGCCGCCCGGCCGTCCTGCGCTTCGCCACCACCGACGGCTCCCAGTCGACGCTGGACGCCACCGACGAGTGGAACCTCGCGGCGGACTTCCCCGGGCTCGGCGCGAACGCGGGCCTCGAGGGCGTCACCTGGATCCCGGACTCCTGGCTCACCGCGCACGGCTTCGCGGACGAGCACACCGGCGCCGCGTACACGCCGGCGACCTACACCGGACACGGCGACGGGCTGTTCTTCGTCGGTGTCGAGGGCACGGCCAGCGTGTACGCGTACGCCCTGATGTCCGACGGCGCCTTCCAGCGGGTGGCCACGATCGCGACGCCGTTCTCCGTCGTCGCGGACGTCCAGTTCGACCCGACGCTCGACGCACTCTGGGTGGTCTGCGACGACGCGTGCTCCGGCCGGACGGCGCTGTACGAGGTGGCCGACGGGGCCTTCGCGGCGACGACCGTGTACGAGGCGCCGTCGAACGCCGACCGGACGCTGGCGAACGAGGGCTTCGCGATCTCGGGTGTCTGCAGTGGTGGCTCGCGGGCGACCTTCTACGCCGACGACAACGACACGGACGGGTTTTCGCTCCGGACGGGCACCTACCCGTGCGACTCGTCGACGCCGGGCGACGGTGGGATGCCTGGCGATGGCGGGACGCCGGGCGATGGCGGGACGCCGGGCGACGGTGGCACGCCGGGCGACGGTGGCACGCCGGGCGACGGTGGCACCACGCCGACCCCGGTCCCGACGCCGGGTGGCGGGTCGACGCCCGCCCCGGGCGACACCGCGCCGGGTGGCTCCACCCCCGGAGCGGGCGCCTCGCCCTCGGGTGCGCCCGTCGCACCGTCCGAGTCGTCCCTGACCGAGGCGAACCGCGGCACGCTCACCGCCCCGGCCAAGGCACGCCCCGGCGAGACCATCACGATCGCCGTCGGTACCCGGTACGCCGGGCAGCAGGTGCACGTCTGGATGTTCTCCACGCCGACGCTGCTCGGGACCACCACGGTCGCGGCGGACGGCACGGTCACGGCGACCATCCCGGCCGACGCCCCCGCGGGCGAACACCGCATCGTGGTGACCGCCGAGGACGGCACGGTGCTGGGCTGGACCACGATCACGATCGACCCCGTGACCGGCGCGCTGGCGTTCACGGGTGCCGAGGGTCTCGGGGTCGGCGCCGTGGCGGCGTTCCTGCTCCTGGCCGCCGGTGCGGGCGTGCTCGTGCTCCGCCGGCGCAGGGGGACCCCCGCCTCGGAGTGACCCGGTGAGCAGGAATGGTCGGGTTCGTGGTGCGGACCCGACCATTCCTGCTCACGAACGCGCGCACGCGAGCCCCGACGCCCGCGAGCCACGCGCCCGCGAGCCACGCGCCCGCGAGCCACGCGCCCGCGATCGGCCCGCGAGGCCCACGCGCCCGCGGCGGTACGGTCGCATGGTGCACAACGAGATCCTCCGGTACACCGCCTTCGCCGCCGAGCCGGGTGGCGGCAACCCCGCCGGCATCGTGCTCGACGCGGCCGACCTCTCCGACGACGAGATGCTCGCGATCGCGCAGGAGGTCGGGTACCCCGAGACCGCCTTCGTCACCGGGCAGACCCCCACGGGCCCGCGCCTGCGGTACTTCTCGCCGGCGGCCGAGGTCCCGTTCTGCGGCCACGCCACGATCGCCACGGCGGTGGTGCTCGCCGAACGCGAGGGCCTCGGGCGCCGGGTGTTCACGACCGCCGCGGGGGAGATCGCCCTCGACGCCACGACCGCTCCGGACGGCAGCGTGCAGGTCGCGATGACGAGCGTCCAGCCGGCGTCCCGGCCGCTCGACCCCGACCTCCGCGACCGCCTGTTCGCCCTGCTCGGCCTGACGGTCGACGACGTCGCGGCGGGTTTCCCGGTGCTCGAGTCCTTCGCCGGCAACTGGCACCCGGTGATCGTGCTCGCCGACGTCGAGCTGTTCCACCAGTTCCGCTTCGCCCCGGAGCCCCTCGCGGCCCTCAAGCGCGAGGCCGGCTGGGCGGGGACGGTCACGGTCCTGCACCGCACCGGCGCGCTGGAGTACGAGGCGCGCAACCTCTTCCCGGCCGGCCGGATCACCGAGGACCCGGCGACCGGTTCGGCGGCAGCGTCGACCGGCGCCTACCTGCGCGAGATCGGGGCCGTGCAGCCCGGTGACCGCGTGGTGATCCGGCAGGGCCGGCACGTCGGACGGCCGAGCGTGCTGCTCGTCGACGTCCCGGCGACCGGCGGCATCACGGTCACGGGCGGTGCCACTCCGGTCTGAGCGGTCCGGGAGCGTGACCGAATCGACACGGACCGACTCTTGACACGGATAAGTAAATACGGTGGAGTAATCCTGCGCGCGGGTGACGGAGCCCGCGAACATCCCGTGCAAAGGAGCACCGATGAAACGCCGCACCCGAATCATCGCCGGACTCGCAGCCGTGGCAGTCGCCGCGGTCGGTCTGGCTGGTTGTTCCAGCTCAGGCTCTGCCTCGAGCGACACCATCAAGATCGCGTACCAGAAGTTCGGTGCCTTCCAGCAGCTCGACGCCCAGATGAAGGTCGTCAAGAAGGAGTACGAGAAGGAGAACCCGGGCAAGAAGGTCGAACTCGTGCCGATCCAGGCGCAGGAGAACGACTACTACACGAAGCTCGCGCTCATGAACAAGGCGCCGGCGACCGCACCGGACGTCATGTACGAGGACACCTTCCTCATCAAGGCCGACGCACAGGCCGGCTACCTCCTGCCGCTCGACAAGTACACGGCGAAGTGGAAGGACTGGAGCCAGTTCTACGACAACGCCAAGCAGGCCGGTGAAGGCGTCGACGGCAAGACCTACGGCATCCCGATGGGCACCGACACCCGGGCCCTCTGGTACAACAAGGACATCTTCAAGAAGGTCGGCCTGCCCGTCCCGTGGCAGCCGAAGACCTGGGACGACGTCCTCGCGGCCGCGAAGACCATCAAGGAGAAGGACCCGGGCGTCATCCCGTTCAACGTCTACTCCGGCAAGCCCCAGGGCGAGGCGTCGACGATGCAGGGCTTCGAGATGCTCCTGTACGGCGCGGACGGCTCCGGCAACACGCTCTACAAGGACAAGAAGTGGGTCACCGGCTCGAAGCAGTTCGAGGACTCGCTGCAGTTCATCAAGGACGTCTACCAGGGCGGCCTCGGCCCGACACCGCAGCAGGCACTCGACAGCCAGGTCGGCACCACGATCGCGCAGACGTGGCTCCCCAAGGGCCAGCTCGCGATCGACCTCGACGGGTCGTGGCAGTCGGGGACGTGGCTGAAGTCCGGCACCGCGCCGTGGCCCGAGTGGTCGGACGTGATGGGCCAGGCGCCGATGCCGACGCAGAACGGCCAGGAGCCGGGCTACAACTCGATGTCCGGTGGCTGGACCCTCGCGGTCGGCAAGAACTCGAAGAACCCGCAGGCCGCGTTCGACTTCATCTCGACCTTCCTCAACCAGAAGGGCTCGCTGAAGTACGACATCGAGAACAGCCAGATCGCCGTCCGCAAGGACGTCGCCGAGGACCCGACGTACGACGCGTCCAACCCGACGTTCAAGTTCTTCTCCGGGCTCGTGGAGCACACGAACTTCCGCCCGGCGACGAGTGAGTACTCCCAGGTGTCCAACGCCATCCAGGTGGCGATGGAGTCGGTCATGACCGGGCAGCAGACACCGAAGCAGGCGGCCGCCGCGTACGACAAGTCCGTCGAACAGGTGGTCGGCAAGGACAACACCGTCTCCGGCTGACGGGACGGCACCACCTGACGGACTGGAGGCGCGGCTCGCGTCGTGCGCCGCGCCTCCCGTCCGACCCCACCCACCTTCGGAACCCCCTCCGCACCCGGAAGGCAACCACTGTGTCCAGCACTCCCCTCGCGCCGACGTTGTCGGCGCCCGGTGCGCCCAAGCGCACCGATCCGCCGGTCCCGCGCAAGCGGAAGCCCCTGCGGAACGTGGGACGAGCGGTCCCGCTCCTCCCCGCCGTCGTCCTGCTCGTCATCTTCCTGCTCGGCCCGGTCATCTCCTCGTTCTACGGGTCGTTCACCAACTCGGCGCTGACCGGGGTCGGCGCCGCCGACCAGCAGTTCGTCGGCCTGAAGAACTACGTCGAGCTGTTCCAGGACCCGGACTTCCCGAAGTCCGTCATCCTCACCATCGTCTTCCTGCTCGCCTCCGCCGTGGTCGGGCAGAACGTGCTCGGCCTCGCGCTGGCGCTCCTCATGCGCAGTGCCCACAAGGTCGTCCGCGCCGTCGTCGGCACGTTCGTCGTCGCCGCGTGGGTGCTGCCCGAGATCGTGGCGTCGTTCGCGGCCTACGCGTTCTTCAACGACAAGGGGACGCTCAACGAGTTCCTCGCGTCGATCGGCATCAACGGGCCGAACTGGCTCTACACGTACCCGATGCTCGCCGTCATCCTCGCGAACATCTGGCGCGGCACCGCGTTCTCGATGCTCGTGTACTCCGCCGCCGTGCAGGAGGTCCCCGAGGAGATCACCGAGTCCGCCGAGGTCGACGGCGCCACCGGGTGGCAGCGCCTCGTCTACATCACGCTGCCGGTCATCCGTCGGTCGATCTCGACGAACCTCATGCTGACGACGCTGCAGACCCTGTCGGTGTTCACCCTCATCTACGTGATGACCGCCGGCGGCCCCGGGACGGACTCGTCCACGCTGCCGATCCTCGCCTACCAAGAGGCGTTCAAGTTCTCGCAGCTCGGCTTCGGGACGGCGATCGCGACGATCCTGCTCGTGGTCGGCGCGGTGTTCTCGATCATCTACATCAAGGCACTGAAGCCGGAGGTGGACTGATGGCCATCACAGCCCCGTCCCTCGACCAGACCACCACCCGTTCGGTGACCGCCCCGGGCTCGCTGCACATGACCTCCCCGCGGGGTCGGACCATGCGCTGGGTGTCGAACATCGTGCTGCTCGTCATCGCGGTGTGCTTCGCGGTGCCGCTGCTCTGGCTCGTGCTCGCCTCGGTCGACCCCGACGCGTCCCTGTCGGTGAAGGTGCCGTCGCAGTTCACGCTCGACAACTTCACGAAGGTCCTCACCCCGGAGCTGTCGTTCATCCCGCTCGCGAACAGCCTGCTCATCTCCGGCGGCACGGCGCTCGTCACCGTGGTGTTCGCGCTGCTCGCCGCCTACCCGCTGTCCCGCTACAAGATGCGCGTCAACAAGCCGTTCCTGTACGGGATCCTGTTCGGCACCGGCCTGCCGATCACCGCCATGATGGTGCCGGTCTACGCGCTGTTCGTGTCGCTCAACCTCATCGACAACGTGTGGGGCTGCATCTTCTTCCTCGCCGCCACCTCGCTGCCGATGGCGATCTGGATGGCGAAGAACTTCATGGACTCGGTGCCGATCTCCCTCGAGGAAGCGGCGTGGACCGACGGCGCCTCGATGATGACGACCCTGACGCGCATCGTGATCCCGCTCATGCGCCCGGGCATCGCCGTGGTGTTCATCTTCGTGTTCATCCAGGCCTGGGGGAACTTCTTCGTCCCCTTCGTCCTGCTGCTCTCGCCCGACAAGGTGCCCGCCGCGGTGAGCATCTTCAACTTCTTCGGGCAGTACGGGGCGGTGGCGTACGGGCAGCTCGCGGCCTTCTCGATCATCTACTCCGTGCCCGTCATCGCCCTCTACGTGGTCGTGTCCCGAGGCCTCGGCGGCGGCAACGCCCTCGCCGGCGGCATCAAGGGCTGACACCCGTCCCTGCTGGAAAGGAACCACCTCCATGCACCACGACGAACCCCTCGTCGAAGCCCGCATCGCCCGGCTCGTCCGGGACCGCATCGACCCCGCCGTCCTGCGCCGGTCCGCACCGGTGGAGATCGCCGCCTGGACCGTGCCGGACGAACCGGTCCCGTTCGACGTCGCGGTGGCTGCCGACTACGAGCCGTTCACGGTGGGCGGCTCCTGGGGCGGCCGACCGTGGGGGACCACCTGGTTCCGGATCCGCGGCACCGTGCCGGAGGACTTCGGGACGGCGCCGGGCACCACGGCGGAGCTCCGGGTCGACCTCGGCTTCACGAAGCGCCACCCCGGGTTCCAGGCCGAGGGGCTCGCGTGGCGGCCGGACGGTACGACCGTCAAGGGCATCGAGCCGAAGAACGACACCGTCCCGCTCGAGGTCGGGCCCGGTGAGTCCTTCGAGCTCTACGTCGAGGCCGCGGCGAACCCGGACATCGGCGGCGACTCGTTCCAGGGGGCGACGCCGCTCGGGTCGCGCTCCACGGCCGGGACGAAGCCGATCTACAAGGTGAAGGCGCTCGAGATCGTCGAGCGGGACGACACCGTGTGGGAGCTCCAGCAGGACTTCTGGGTCCTCCGCGGCCTGATGGCCGAGCTGCCCACCGACGGCACCCGCGGCGCGGACGTCCTGCGCGTGCTCGAACGCGCCGCCGACGCCCTCGACCCGGACGACGTCGCCGGGACGGCCGCCGACGCACGAGCGGTCCTCGCGCCCGTCCTCGCCGTGCCGGCCAGCGCTGCCGCGCACCGGGCGATCGCCGTCGGCCACGCGCACATCGACTCGGCGTGGCTCTGGCCGGTGCGCGAGACCATCCGGAAGTGCGCCCGCACCTTCTCGAACGTGCTCGACATGATGGACCGCGATCCCGACTTCACGTTCGCCTGCTCCTCGGCGCAGCAGTACGCCTGGATCCGGGACGGCTACCCGTCGATCTGGGCCCGCATCAAGCAACGGGTCGCCGAGGGCCGGTGGATCCCGGTCGGCGGCATGTGGGTCGAGTCGGACACGAACCTGCCCGGCGGCGAGGCCCTCGCGCGGCAGTTCGTCGCCGGCAAGCGGTTCTTCCTCGAGGAGTTCGGCATCGACACCCCCGAGGCGTGGCTCCCGGACTCGTTCGGGTACTCCGGAGCCCTGCCGCAGATCGTCCGCGCCGCCGGCTCGAAGTGGTTCGTCACGCAGAAGCCCTCGTGGAACGAGACGAACGTCATCCCGCACACGTCGTTCCACTGGGAGGGCATCGACGGCTCCCGGGTCCTCACGCACCTGCCCCCGGCGGACACCTACAACTCGGACGTCTCACCCGCCGACCTGCACCGCGGCGAACGGCAGAACAAGGAGCGCGGCGTCGCGAACACCTCGATGCTGCTCTACGGCTTCGGCGACGGCGGTGGCGGACCCACCCGCGAGATGGTCGCCGCTGCCCGACGCCAGCACGACCTCGACGGGTCCCCGCGGGTCGACCTCGGCACCCCGGCGCAGGTCTTCGAGGAGATCGAGGCCGCACTGCCGACGCCGGCGGTGTGGTCGGGCGAGATGTACCTCGAGTTCCACCGCGGCACCTACACCTCCCAGATCCGCACGAAGCAGGGCAACCGGCGCTCCGAGCACCTGCTCCGCGAGGCCGAGCTCTGGGCGTCCACCGCCGCCGTCCGACTCGGGCTCGACTACCCGTACGAGGAGCTCGAGCAGGCCTGGCACACCGTGCTCCTGCAGCAGTTCCACGACATCCTGCCCGGCTCCTCGATCGCCTGGGTCTACGAGAACGCCGAGGCGAACTACGCCGAGGTCGCCCGTGTGCTCGAGGGCCTGATCGGCAACGCCACGACGGCGCTCGCGAACGGCGGTGCCGCGGCGCTCGCCGGGGTCGGTGCGTCGTCCACCGCCCGGGCCGGCGGTGGGAGCGCCTTGCTGGACGCACCGTCGGGGGCGGACGCCGTCGGCGGCAGCGGCTCGACCGGGAACGTCGTGCGCTTCAACGCCTCGCCGGTCGCGGCTGGAGGCGCAACCGCCCTGGGTGGTTCGCTGGGCGACGAACCGCGAGCCGTGCCTCCCGTCCGGAACGGCGACCGCTTCGTGTTCGACACCGGTGTCATCACGGCGACCATCGACGCGGCCGGTCACGTCGTGTCGCTCGTCGACCACGCGTCCGGACGCGACGCCGTCGCCCCGGGTGCGGCCGCCGCGGAGTACACCGTGTTCCGTGACACCCCGAACCAGTGGGAGGCGTGGGACATCGACCGCGCCTACCAGCGCAGCGGCACGGTGCTGGAGGCGTCCTCGGTCGAGGTGTCCGGCGACGAACTCGTCGTCGAGCGCTCCTTCGGGTCGTCGTCGATCACCACCCGGTACTCCGCCGTCGCCGGCCAGTCCGAGCTGACGATCGTGACCGAGGTCGACTGGCACGAGCGCCAGAAGCTCCTCAAGCTCGCGTTCCCGCTCGACGTCCGCGCGGCCTCGGCCTCGAGCGAGATCCAGTTCGGCCACATCGACCGACCGACCCACCAGAACACCTCGTGGGACATGGCCCGCTTCGAGACGAGCGCCCACCGCTGGGTGCACGTCGCCGAGCCCGGGTTCGGCGTCGCCGTCGCGAACGACTCCACCTACGGACACGACATCACCCGGAGCACCCGGGCCGACGGCGGCACCACGACGCTCGTCCGGGAGTCGCTGCTGCGGGCCCCGACGTTCCCGGACCCGCACGCCGACCAGGGGCACCACGTGTTCCGGACGGTGCTGCGGGTGGGCGCCTCGGTGCTCGACGCCGCCGATGCCGGGTACCGGCTCAACCTGCCGGTGCGCACGGTGGAGGGGACGACCACGGTCGACCCGCTCGTGACGGTGTCGTCGCCGCAGGTGTTCGTCGAGGCGGTGAAGCTCGCCGAGGACCGCTCCGGTGACGTCGTCGTGCGGCTCTACGAGGCGTCGGGCGGTCGCGCGGCCGACGTCGGCGTCGACTTCGGGTTCGACGTCGCCGGGGTGGCGGCGGTGGACCTGCTGGAACGCCCGCTGGGGGACTCGTGGGAGTCGGGGGAGCCGGTCGTGCTCACGCTCCGGCCCTTCGAGATCGTGACCCTCCGGGTGCGTCGGGCCTGAGGCAGCGGGCTCGCGCGCGGAGGACCGCGGCGCCGGACGGGACACGGGTGCGTTCCGTCCGGCGCCGTGCTGCGGGTTGGCCTGGTCGTTCCGGGCGTAGGTGGTCGAATCGGGCGTACCTGGCCGAAAGATCTGACCAGGTACGCCCGATTCCGTCAGGGATCGCGTCCGTCCTGGGAAAGAACGTTGGTCCTCCACAACAGCGTGGGCCTGGAGGCGCGTCAACAGTTGACGAGATCGGACCGCTTTGCGCGTGGCTGGCGGGCATCGTCTCGTCCATGAACGAACCGCTGCCCATCCTGCGGGCCTCCACCACGCGCGAAGCCGGCCTCGACGCCAGCACCCTCCGCCGCCGGACACGGCTGCACGGCCCCGGCAGCGGTACGTGACCCGCGTGTACGCGCGGCTCGGTCGACTCGGCAGCCGGGCGACCGTCTCCCACGCATCCGCAGCCGCAGTGCACGGGCTGCCGCCGCTCGGCGGGTGGAGCATCCCGGTCCACGCGACCGTGCCGGAGTCGATGTACCGCGCCCGGACCTCCGAACTGGTCCTGCACACCCGGCCGGTGTCCGACACCGAACGGACCCGAGCGGGCGACCTCGCGATCACCACGATTCCACGAACCGTCATCGACATCGCGATGACGGACGACCTGCGGGCCGGAGTCGTCGTCGCCGATGCAGCGTTGCGCCGCGGCATCCGACGAGAGGACCTGTGGCGAGCGCTGCACCCGAGCGCTCGGGGACGGGCCCGGGCTGCGCAGGTCGTCGAGCTCGCAGACGGACGATCGGGTTCCCCGGCGGAGTCCCTCGCACGTGTGGTCTTCCGCGAGCTCGGGCTCCCCGTGCCCGTGCTGCAGCAGGAGTTCGTGATCGGTGGTCGTCGGTCCGTCGTCGACTTCTGGTTCCCGGACGAGGGGGTGATCGTCGAGATCGACGGGCGTGCGAAGTACACGCAGGAGCGGTACCTCGGGGGCCGCGACCAGACCGAGGTGTTCATCGACGAGAAACGTCGTCACGCCCGCCTGCTCACGGTGCCGGGCGTCCGCACGGTGCTCCGCGTCGAGTGGCGCGAGCTGTTCGACCTCGACGCGCTGGCACTCCGGTTCCGTGCCGCCGGCCTCCCGTGTGCGGTCCGACCGGTGCGGAGCGCTCGACACCCCGCGACGACGCCGATGCGGTGAGTCGGCTCAGTGCGGCCTGGTTAGCGTGGCCGCATGGCAGTGCAGGAGATCTGGCTCGTCCGTCACGGTGAATCGGTCGCCAACGTCGCCGCGGCGCGCGCCGAGGCAGCGGGCGAGGACCTGATCGACGTGCCCTACCGTGACGCCGACGTCCCGCTGAGCCCCCTCGGCGAGGACCAGTCCCGGTCCCTCGGACAGGAACTCGTCGATCGGGGCATCGACGACGTCCCCGTGGCGCTGTGGGTGTCGCCGTACCTGCGCGCACAGCAGACGATCGAGATCGCGCTGGCCGCCGCCGGACAGACCGAGCCTCCGAAGCGCGTGGACGAGCGCCTCCGCGACCGCGAGCTCGGGGTCCTCGACCTGCACACCCTGCAGGGCGTCCGGAACCGTCACCCGGACGAGGAGCGCCGTCGACAGTGGCTCGGCAAGTTCTACCACCGTCCGGCGGGCGGTGAGTCCTGGGCAGACGTGATGCTCCGGCTCCGCTCCGCCCTCGCCGACGTCGAGCGCCTCGAGGGCACCGAACGCCTCGTCATCGCTGCGCACGACGCCGTGGTCATGATGGTCGTGGCGGTGTGCCTCGACCTCGACGAACCAGCCCTGATGGACTTCGCGCGGACCCACGCGGTCGCGAACGCCTCGCTCACACGAGTCCGGCGCGAGCACGCCGGGGCGCCGTGGATGCTCGAGGAGTTCTCGTCGGTCGAACACCTCGATGACGACGAGGTCACCGCACACACCGGCAGGAAGGACGACGAAGATGTCCGTTGAACCCGTCACCCCGAACTTCCTGCGGGATTGGCCCCTCCCCGACGCGGGCGCCGGCAAGTACGGCCGCGGGCAGGTGCTCGTCATCGGCGGCGCCGCCCGTACACCGGGCGCGGCGATGCTCTCGGCGCTCGCCGCACTGCGGGTCGGTGCAGGCCGGCTCACGCTGGCGGTCGGCAGGAGCATCGCGAACGAAGTCGCCGTCGCGGTGCCCGAGTCCGGTGTCGAACCCCTCGACGAGGACCCGGACGGACACATCGCCGTCGGCGCGATCGAGGGGATCGAGGAGCCCGCTGCGAGCGCCGACGCTGTCTTGATCGGCCCGGGGCTCGATGCGCCGGACGGGACCCGTGACCTCGTCGCCGGGCTCGCGGACGCGGTCGGAGCCCGGACGACGGTGGTGCTCGACGCCTTCGCCCTCGGCGTGGCCGTCGATGTCCGGGACCGACTGGCGCCCCTGCGCGGCCGCCTGGTGATGACGCCCAACTCCGGCGAGGCCGAACGGTTGCTCGGGCGCGACGGCAGCGGAGACGACGTGGCCGATGCGATGGTCATCGCCCAGCGGTTCGGTGCGGTCGTGGCCCTCGGCGACGCCATCGCGACACCGAACGGGCGCAGCTGGCTGAAGGGCACCGGTTCCGGCGGGCTCGGGACGAGCGGGAGCGGGGACGTCCTGTCGGGGGCGGTCACCGGTCTGCTCGCTCGCGGTGCCGATCCGGCGCAGGCAGTGGCGTGGGCGTCGTACGTGCACGCGGCGGCTGGCGACCGCCTCGCCGTGCAGGTCGGGCCGCTCGGCTACCTGGCGAGCGAGCTCGTGACGGAGATCCCGCGCGTGCTGGTGGAGCTCGGCGCGTAACGAACGCGGTACATGGTGCTTTCGGTCGTACCTGCCCGAAACTTCTGACCAGGTACGCCCGAAACGGTCAGGTACGCCCCGGCGCCTCCCCGCGCAGGGACTCGACGGCCTTCGCGATCCGACGCGCACGGGTCTCCGGCGCCTTCGCCTGCACGACCGGGTCGGCGAGGGCCCGCTGCCGCGAGTTCGACAGCGTGTCGAAGGCCGCTCGGACCCCGGCGTCCTGCAGTGCCGACGCGAGGTCCTCCGGCAGGTCGACGACGCGGGGCAGCGTGTCGACCTCGATCGTGACCTCGACGGTGTCGCCGGCCGCGACCCCGGAGGCGGCACGGTGCTCCGCCGACAGCGGGACGAGGGACTGCTCGTCCATCACGCCGATCGACGACCGGTACGTGTAGGCGCCGTTCAGGGTGACCACGACGGGTGGGCGGCGCCCCGCGCCCAGCGCGTCGACGACGTCGGACGGGACCGGCAGACCGGTCGCCGTCTTCCGCGCCTGCAGGACGGTCGTCGTGAACTGCATCCGTGCCTCCTGGACTGAACCGGGCTGGACGGGCCGGCCCGATGCGGGCCGACGCCGGTGCCGGCGCCTGTGCCGACAAGCGAAACCGTACAGGCGAACCGGCTGTTCCGCCGCCGTTCACCACCGCAGCACTGGCCGGAAACCGGACGCGTCCACGATCGTCCAGGACCCGGACCCCGGTCCACCCCGACGCATCACAGCACCCGAAAGGCACACCCCGTGCAGCACAAGCGCACCCTCGCCGGCATCGCCCTGGCCGCCGCCGCCATCGTCACCCTCGCCGGCTGCTCGGCCACGAGCTCCGCCAGCACGACCAAGGACGGCACCGACTGGAAGACCGCCACGAGCGCCGAGTCCGCCGGTGGCATGGACGCCCTCGTGAAGGCCGCCAAGGCGGAGGGGCAGCTCAATGTCATCGCGCTGCCGCCGTCGTGGGCCAACTACGGCAAGATCATCGACGGCTTCACCAAGAAGTACGGCATCAAGATCACCTCCGCGAACCCGAACGGCTCGAGCGCCGACGAGGTCGCCGCGGTGAAGTCGCAGAAGGGCCAGTCGACGGCACCGGACGTGCTCGACCTCGGCAACGCCGTGCTGCAGCAGAACCTCGACCTGCTGACGGACTACAAGGTCGCGAACTGGAGCGACATCCCCTCGGACCTCAAGGACGAGGACGGCGCCTGGACCCGCGACTACACGGGCCTGATGTCGATCGGCTACGACTCGTCGAAGATCACGGACGCCCCGAAGGACCTGGACGACCTGCTCGGCTCCGAGTACAAGGGCAAGGTCTCGATCGCGGGCGACCCGACGCAGGCGAACCAGGCCGCGTCGGCCGTGTACCTCGCGGCGCTCGAGAACGGCGGCTCGGCCGACGACATCACGAAGGGCGTCGACTACTTCGGCAAGCTGAAGCAGGCGGGCAACTTCCAGAACGTGCTGCCGTCGCAGGCGACCGTCGCCTCGGGCGAGACGCCCGTCGTGATCCAGTGGTCCTACAACAACCTCGCGTGGGGTCCGGCGGCCGGCGCGAGCGGGAACAAGAACTGGAAGACCGTCGTCCCCGAGGGCCAGGCCCTCGGCTCGTACTACTCGCAGGCGATCAACAAGGACGCCCCGCACCCCGCGGCCGCGCGCCTCTGGCAGGAGTACATCGCCAGCCCGGACGTGCAGAACCTGTACCTCCAGGCCGGCGCCTTCCCGTCCACCCTCGCCGCGCTCGAGAAGTCGGGCAAGGTCGACCAGGACGCCCTCGACGCCGCTGGTGGCGCGCCGAAGGACTACGTCGAGCTGACCGACGAGCAGGTCACCGCCGCGGCGAAGGTGCTGTCGGCGAAGTGGGCCTCGACGATGGGCTCCTGAGCAGCATGACCACCGCATCGGCACCGGGGGTGCCCGCCTCAGCGGCGGGCACCACCGCATCGGCACCGGTCGCCGGGGCGACGCTCGTCACGAGCGAGCAGCCGGCGGATGCCACCGCCCGCCGCGTCGCCGGACCCCGTGTCCGGCGCCGCGGCGGCATCGCGTGGCTCGGCCTCACCCCGTTCGCCGCCTACGTCCTGCTGTTCCTGGCCGTCCCCGCGGTGGTCGCGATCAGCAGCGGCTTCTTCACGAGCGACGGCGCGTTCACGTTCGCCAACCTCGCCGCGTTCGCCGACCCGTCGGTCATCCGTGCCTTCGGCGGCTCGTTCGCCCTGTCGGCCGTGTCCGCCGTGATCGGTGCCGTCGTCGGGGCGATCGTGTGCTGGGCGCTCGCCGCGCTCCGGCCCGACGGGCTCGTCCGGTCCGTGATCGACTCCGCTGCGAGCGTCCTCGCCCAGTTCGGCGGCGTCATGCTCGCGTTCGCGTTCATCGCCACGATCGGCGCGCAGGGCCTCGTCACGACGTGGTTGGTGTCCGTCTTCCACATCGACCTCAACGCCGAGGGCACCTTCCTCTACACGGTCCCCGGGCTCGTCATCCCCTACGTCTACTTCCAGGTGCCGCTGATGGTCCTCACGTTCATGCCCGCCCTCGAAGGCGTCAAGACCCAGTGGGGTGAAGCCGCCGCCACCCTCGGCGCCTCCCGCGCGACGTACTGGCGCCGCATCGGCCTGCCCGTGCTCGCGCCGGCGTTCTGGGGATCGCTGCTGCTCCTCTTCGCGAACGGGTTCTCGTCGTTCGCCACCGCGGCGGCCCTGATCTCCCAGGGCGGGATCGTGCCGCTCACCATCCGCACGCAGCTCACGAGCGAGACGATCATCGGACTGCAGAACGTCGCCGGTGTGCTCGCCTTCGGCATGGTCGTCGTGATGGCGGTCGTGATGGGCGCGTACTCGCTGCTGCAGCGCCGGGCGTCGAGGTGGCAGCGATGAGCGCGGCTGCCCCAGTGCGTCCGTCGCGTGGGTCGCGCCCGTCGCGCTCGTCGTCTCGTCGTCGGCCAGGAGGCGCGGCTCGCCCCGGCCGCTTCGGCGCGGCCCCGTCACGGGTCACCGCCGCGATCGTGCTCGTCGTGGTCGGCCTCGTGTTCGCCGTCCCGCTCGTCGCCCTCGCGCAGTTCACCTTCCGCCAGGGGACGGACGGCAGCCTGACGCTCGCGCACTACGGCGCACTCGTCGACCCGGTGAACGCCGCGACCTACCAGCCGGTGTTCGACGGCCTCGGGGCATCCCTGCTCATCGCGCTCATCACCGTGGGGATCGTGCTGCTCGTCCTGCTGCCGGCCCAGATCATCACGGCCCTGCGGTACCCGCGGCTCCGTCGGGTCCTCGAGTTCGTGTGCATCGTGCCGATCACCGTCCCCGTGGTCGTCCTCGTCGTCGGGTTCATCCCCGTGTACCAGGTCGTCGCCCAGGTCTTCGGCTCGGGCGCGTGGACCCTGTCGTTCGCGATCGGCATCGTCTCGCTGCCCTTCGCGTTCCGACCGATCGCCGCGGCCATCACCGCGATGGACATGGCCGTGCTCTCCGAGGCCGCCCGGTCGCTCGGCGCGTCGTGGTGGACCGTCACGTGGCGGGTGCTCCTGCCGAACCTCCGCCGCGGCATCACCGCCGCCTGCTTCCTGACCATCACGGTCGTCCTCGGCGAGTACACCCTCGCCTCGTTCCTCTCCCGCACGACGTTCCAGACGGCGCTCCTGCTCGTGCAGTCGACCGACCCCTACGTCGCCGCGATCTTCTCGCTGGGCGCACTCGTCTTCGGATTCGTGCTGCTCGTCGTCATCGGCCGGGTCGGCTCCCGCCGTCGCCGTGCCCCGAAGGAGTCCGCATGACCGTCACCGCCCCCGCCGCCCCGGCATCGCTCGCCACCGACGGCGCGACCGTCGAGCTGCACGGCGTCGAGAAGCACTACGGCGCGCACCGTGCCCTCGCCGGCCTGTCGCTCCGCATCGAACCCGGGGAGTTCGTGTCGCTGCTCGGGCCCTCGGGCTGCGGCAAGACGACCGCGCTCCGGGCGCTCGCCGGCCTCGAGGCCATCGACGCCGGCTCCATCCGCATCGACGGCGTCGACGTCGCGGGCACCCCGGTGGACAAGCGGGACATCGGCATGGTGTTCCAGCAGTACTCGCTGTTCCCGCACATGACCGTGCGGCAGAACGTCGCGTTCGGCCTGGAGATGCGCCGGGTCCCCGCCGCCGCGCGCCGCGAGCAGGTCATCGACGCGCTCGACATGGTGCACCTCGCCGAGTTCGCCGACCGCTACCCGCACCAGCTCTCCGGCGGCCAGCAGCAGCGCGTCGCCCTCGCCCGGGCCCTGGTCACCCGGCCCCGTGTGCTCCTGCTCGACGAGCCGCTGTCCGCGCTCGACGCCAAGGTGCGCGTGTCCCTCCGCGACGAGATCCGCCGCATCCAGAGCGACCTCGGCATCACGACCGTGTTCGTCACCCACGACCAGGAGGAGGCACTCGCCGTCTCGGACCGCATCGCGGTGATGAACGCCGGCGACATCGAGCAGATCGGCACGCCCGAGGAGCTCTACCGGTCCCCGTCCTCGGCGTTCACGGCGGACTTCGTCGGGCAGTCGAACCGGCTCCGCGGGGACCTGCGCGGGGGTGACGTGTTCGTCTACGGGTTCAGCGTCCCGGCGCTCGACGCCTCGGTGCCGGACGGCCCGGTGCTCGCCTACGTCCGCCCGGAGGACGTCGCCTTCGCCTCGGAGGGCGTCACCGGCACGGTCGTGGCCTCGAGCTTCCTCGGGTCGATCCGGCGCACCACGGTCCGGCTCGACGACGACACCGTGGTGACGGTGCAGCACGAGGTCGGCGACCGTCGTGCGGCCGGCGAGTCCGTCGCCGTGCGCCTGCTCGGTGCGCCCGTGGCGGTCGCCCCGCTCGCGTAGACGCGACGAGCCGCCCCGGCGAGACCGAGTCTCGGCTGGGCGGACGGTTCCGCGACGCTCCGACCGCGAAACTGTCCGTCTGCTCGAGACTCGGCTGCGCGCTGCCGGACGGGAGGCGCGGTGCGGGCCCGCACCGCGCCTCCCGTCCCGTCCCGCGGGTCAGCGCTGGAAGCGCGTGGCCGGGTCGTCGGACAGGGCCGCCTCGATCCGCGCCCGCATGGTCGCGGGCATCTCCGGCAGCGCGTCGAGCCGCGCCCAGAAGGCCTCGGTGTTCTCACCGTCGGCGGGGAAGGGCTCCCCGGAGACGTACCGGCAGGCGAACACCAGGTCGAGGTACTGCGCCCGGTCGCCGTTCGGGTACGTCATCTCCGGCAGCACCTGCACCCACGCGAGGCGCTCGGCGACGGCGACGACGTCGGCTTCCTCGAGGACCTCGCGTTCGGCGGCGACCGCGGGTTCCTCGCCGGGGTCGACGATGCCGGTGACCGGCGTGAACGCGTGGTTGTCGGCCCGGCGCACGACGAGGAGCTCACGGTCCGGACCCTCGCCGCGCGTCACGACGGCGGTGACCCCGGTGAGCCAGAGCGGCTCGTTCCCGATCTTCGAGCGGAGGGACAGGACGAAGTCAGGCGTGGGCATGCCGCCACGCTACCGACACGGGGCCCTGTCGCGGA
Source organism: Curtobacterium sp. SORGH_AS_0776 (assembly GCF_031453355.1). Lineage (NCBI taxonomy): Bacteria > Bacillati > Actinomycetota > Actinomycetes > Micrococcales > Microbacteriaceae > Curtobacterium > Curtobacterium sp. SORGH_AS_0776. The sequence continues at coordinate 368,363 of NZ_JAVIYU010000001.1, read as the reverse complement.
CTGGTCATGACCAGTAGGCTGTCCCCGTGGAGATCATCATCCTGCCCACGCCGGCTGAGGTCGGTCGCGTCGCCGCGGCCAAGATCGCCTCCGTCGTCGCGAAGAAGCCGTCCGCCGTCATCGGCGTCGCCACCGGGTCCAGCCCGCAGGGCATCTACGCCGACCTGCAGCGTCGTGTCGACGCGGGGGAGATCTCGTTCGCCGAGGCCCGCGCGTTCGCCCTCGACGAGTACGTCGGCATCCCGCTCGAGCACCCCGAGTCGTACGCCTCGGTGATCCAGCGCGACGTCATCGAGCCGCTCGGGTTCGAGCCCTCCCGCGTGCGGGTCCCGGACGGCCGCGCGTCCGACCTCGAGTTCGCGGCGAAGGAGTACGACGCCGCGATCCGTGCCGCCGGCGGGGTCGACGTGCAGATCCTCGGGATCGGCGCGAACGGGCACATCGGGTTCAACGAGCCGACGTCGTCGTTCGCGTCCCGCACGCGCATCAAGACCCTCGCCCCGTCCACGCGCGAGGCCAACGCCCGCTTCTTCGACAGCCTCGACCAGGTCCCGACGCACTGCATGACGCAGGGGCTCGGCACCATCCTCGAGGCCCGTGAGCTCGTCCTCGTCGCCCAGGGCTCGTCGAAGGCCGACGCCGTGGCCGCCGCGGTCGAGGGGCCGCTGTCGTCGTTCGTCCCCGGGTCCGCGCTGCAGCTGCACGAGCACGCCACCGTCGTCGTCGACGAGGAAGCCGCGGCGGGCCTCAAGCTCGCCGACTACTACACGTACACGTACGCGAACAAGCCGGCCTGGCAGCTGTTCGAGTAGGACCGCGGATCAGCCTCCTGCACGTCGTTCGAACGCGGTGTGCAGGCGGCTGAGTCCGTCGTCGAGGGTCTCCGCCGAGCACCCGAAGTTGAGTCGCGCGAACCCGACCCCCTGGCGTCCGAAGTCCGGTCCGCTGCCGAGCGCGACCTTCGCCTCGTCGACGAGGAGGGCTGCGGGGTCGTCACCCCACGGCAGCGCTCGCAGGTCGAGCCACGCCAGGTAGGACGCCTGCGGCTGCCGGTACCCGGTGCCGGGCAGCACGTCGCCGAGTCGCTCGGCCAGGGTGCGGCGGTTCGCGGCGAGTTCGGTCAGCAGCGACGCGAGCCAGGGTCCGCCCTCGCTGAACGCCGCCACGCTCGCGGTGTACCCGAGGATCCCGGTGCGCTCGACCACCTCGCCGGGCATGCCGTCGAACCAGGCGCGGGCGCGGTCGGAGGCGCCGACCATCAGGGCGCACTTCGTCCCCGCGAGGTTCCACGCCTTGCTCGCGCTCGTCAGGGTGACCCCGAGCTCCGCTGCCTCGGGGCACGAGTCGAGGAAGGGCGTGAACGTCGCGTCCGCGTGCACGAGCGGCGCGTGGATCTCGTCCGAGACGACCACGGCGTCCCACTCGGCGGCGAGTCGGGCGAGGGCGGCGAGGTCTTCCCGGGTGTGGACGAGTCCGAGGGGGTTGTGCGGGTTGCAGAGCAGCACCGTCCGGGCTCCGTCCGCGAACGCCCGGCCGATCCCGTCGAGGTCCATCCGCCACCCGGCCGTGGTGTCGAACGGGTCCGCGGTGCCCTCGGGTGCGAGCAGCGGGACCTCGGTCACGGAGCCGCCGGCCTCGGCGACGTACTCCCAGAACGGCGGGTACACGGGCGGCATGATGACGACCTGGTCCCCGGGCTCGATGACCCGGCGGAGCGTCTCCACCGCAGCCACCGAGACGTCCGTGGTGGTCCGCACGAGGTCCGGGTCGAGGCGCCACGACCAGCGGGCCTCGGCGAAGTCGGCGAACGCCTCGGGAAGCGCCCGGCCGTGCCCGACGTACCCGGTGTCGCCGTTCGTGACCGCGGCCACGAGGGCGTCCCGCACGGGTTCGGCGAGCATGCTGTCCATCTCCGCGACGAACATCGGCAGCACGTCCGGCGGGTAGGCCGTGTACTTCTCGCTGGTGCGGGTGCGGTGCGCATCGAAGAGGGAGACCATGACGCTCATGGGCCCATCCTCGCAGCGGAGGGTGTGATCTGGACCTCAGTCGACGTCGGCGAGGGTGTACGGTCCGCTCGCGCCCGCGAAGGACACCACCTGCGCCCGGACGCCGACATCGGCCTGCATGCGTGCTGCTGTGCGGAGTCCCAGTGCTCGGGTCCCCGCGTCACCGAACGGACCCCCGGCCCGCTCGGTCAGCGCGCGCCACCCGACGATCGCGCGTTCGGTGCCCTCGCGGAGCCCGGCGGCGCGCGCGGACATGATCTCGGCGCGGCGGCGGCCGTTCCAGGACTCGACCTCGGTGCCGACGCGGTCGGCGGGCGCCACCACGACGGGGTGCGCGACCGGGAAGGTGTCGATTCCGCCGCCGGCACCGCACCAGACGTGGACGTCGTCACCGACTTCGAGCTGCACCCTGCTCGCGAGCGTGAACGCGTCGACCCGGTGGGCGTCACGGACGGCGGCCGAGGGCCACTCGAACGACGTCCCGCTCAGCGCGTCGAACACGTCGTTCCACGCCTCGAGGTCGTGCCGCAGGGCAGCGCTGAGGCCGAGGCCGTCCGCGTCCGGATCGACCAGGCCGACGTCCTGGGAGGATCCGCGGTACCAGAGCGGCGAGTCCCCGACGCCGTACTCGGCCATCACGAGGACGATCGCCCGCGCTGGGTGTCGTCGACCGCCCGGCGCGTGCTCGTCCCCGTGCTGCATGGCGTCCATCCAAGCAGGCGCGGGCCTGCCGGCCGATCGACGTGAACAGCAGGAGAGCGCTCGGTGACCGATCGCGCGTCCCCCGTCCGAGGGGTCTAGCGTCGCGGGCGTGAACCGTTCCCGCGTGCACCGTCGCCCGCTCCTCCGCCCGCTGCCGCTCGCCGCGGTGGCCACGATCGCCGCGCTGCTCGGGACGGGGCTGGTCGCCGCACCGGCGGTCGCCTCGCCGTCCGGGCAGGCAGGACAGGCGGCCCGGACCGTCTCCGACCCCGCCCGGTACGTCGACCCGTTCATCGGTACGAGCGGTGACGGCAACACGTGGCCCGGCGCCACCGCCCCGTTCGGCATGATGCAGTGGAGCCCCACCGGCACCGCGGGCGACCAGACCTCGACCCCGGTCGCGAACGGCTACTCGTACGACGTCGACCGACTGCGGGGGTTCAGCCTGACGCACCTGAACGGTGCCGGCTGCGCGCCGGGGGCCGCCGGTGACGTGCCGATCATGCCCGTCACCACACCGGTCACGACCTCGCCGTCGTCCGACTCCACCGACGCGGTCTACGCCGCCGGGTACTCGCACGACGACGAGTCCGCGAGCCCCGGCCGCTACACGGTCCGCCTCGACAACGGCGTCCGAACCGACCTCGCCGTCACCACGCGAGCCGGCGTCGGCGAGTTCGCGTTCCCGGCAGGCAAGGACGCGAACCTGCTCTTCCGCACGTCGAACTCGATCAACGGCAGCGAGGCGGCGACCACCCGCGTCGACGCACGGACCCGCACGGTCAGCGGCAGCGTCCTGACCGGCGGCTTCTGCAGCCGCCGAGCGAACGGGGGCGGGGCCACGAACCCCGACCGCCGCAGCTACTACCGCCTGTTCTTCACGGCGACCTTCGACCGGGCGTTCACGAGCACCGGCACCTGGCAGGACGGCGCGGTCCGACCAGGAGGCACGTCCTCCTCCGGCGGGGAGGGCTACCTGACCGGCGCCGACCGTGCCGGACGCGGCTCCGGCGCGTGGGTCGGCTTCGACGCGCGTCGCGGTGCGACGGTGCACGCGAAGATCGGCATCTCGTACGTGAGCGCGGCAGGAGCCGTCGCGAACCGCGACGGAGAGGTGACCCCGCGCTCGACCGTCGCCAGCGTGGCGGCCGGCACCCGCGCCTCCTGGAACCGCGAACTGTCGCGCCTGCGCGTCGGTGGCGGCACGGCGGACCGGACCACCCAGCTCTACACGTCCGTGTACCACGCGCTCATGCAGCCGAACACGCTGAACGACCGCGACGGCCGCTACCTGGGGCCGGACCAGCGGGTGCACCGGATGGACCGGGGACACCGGGCCGTCTACGGCACGTACTCCGGGTGGGACCAGTACCGGGCGCAGATCCAGCTGCTCGCCCTGCTGCGACCGGACGTCGCCGGGGACATGGCGCAGTCGATGCTGCGGTTCGCCGAGCAGAACGGTGGCGTGTGGGACCGCTGGCTCCACCTCGGGGCGCCGACGCACGTGATGACGGGCGACCCCTCGGCCGCGACCCTCGCCACCTGGTACGCCATGGGTGTCCGGAACTTCGACGTGCGAGCCGCCTACGCCTCGCTACGGCACCAGGCCACCGTCGAGAACGCCGACGCCGAGAGTGACATCGGGTGCCCTGGTCAGTGCCTGGCGCAGCGGCCGGCCCTCGACGAGTACCTGCAGCGGCACTACGCGGCGAACGACGACTGCTCGTGCTGGGGTGGCGCTGCGGAGACCCTCGAGGACTCGATCTCCGACAGTGCGCTCGGGTACTGGGCCTCGTCGCTGGGGCTGCGCTCGGACGCCCGGATGTTCGCGGAGCGCGGGACCTACTGGAAGAACACGTTCAACCCGGCCGTCGGCTACCAGGCCGCTCGCCAGGCCGACGGATCGTGGACACCGGACTGGTCGCCCTCGACCGGCACCGGGTTCGCGCAGGGGACGAGTGCGCAGTACACGTGGCTCGTGCCGCAGGACGTGCACGGGCTGTCGACCGCGCTGGGCGGTGACGACGCCGCTGCGGCTCGCCTGGACGCCTTCTTCCACGACAGCTCCGGCGCGTTCGCGGTGACCGGTGGTGATCCCACCAAGTTCGACCCGACCAACGAGCCCGACATCCACACGCCGTGGATGTACAACGCGCTCGGCAAGCCGTGGAAGACGCAGGAGACCGTGCGTCGGGTCGTCGACGACGCCTACACGACCGGGCCGAGCGGCTTGCCGGGCAACGACGACCTCGGCACGATGAGCGCCTGGTACGTCTTCGCGTCGATCGGGTTGTTCCCGCAGACGCCGGGGCGGGCGGAGATGCTCATCGGGAGCCCGACGTTCAGCACGGTCGACATCCGGCGGTCGAGCGGGGAGCGGATCGTCGTCCGGTCCTCCGGCACGGAGCCGTACGTCCACGGTGCACGTCTGGACGGCCGGACGCTCGAGAAGTCGTGGGTGCCGGCGTCGTTCGTGACCCGCGGTGGGACGCTGTCGCTGCGGGTCGGGGACACGGCGGACACGTCGTGGGCGAGCGGGGTGCGGGGGCGGCCGGTCGACCGGTAGGCGCCGCGGCGCGTCAGCGCAGCTCGCGCCCCGCGCCCCACACCCGCTGGACCTCGAACGACGGCGACAACGCCACGAGGTCGGCGGCGTACCCCGGCGCGAGCCGACCCAGCCGGTCGCCGAGCCCCAGCGCCGCCGCCGGCACGCTGGTCAGCGCCGCCACGGCGTCCGGCAGCGCCTGTCCCGCGAGGGTCACGGCGTTCCGCAGCGCCACGTCCTGCGTCAGCGTCGACCCCGCGATGGTGTCCGTCCCCGCCACGTGCGCGATTCCGTCCGTCACGGTCACGGCGAGGGACCCGAGCGTGTAGGAGCCGTCGGCCGCACCGGCAGCGCCCATGGCGTCGGTGATGAGGGCGACACGACCCGGCGCCGCCCGCAGCAGCATCGACGCCACGGACGGGTGCACGTGCACGCCGTCGAGGATGAGCTCGAGCGTCACACGGTCGTCGGCCACGGCCGCCGCGATCGGCCCGGGAGCCCGGTGGTGGATGCCCGGCATGGCGTTGAACGCGTGCGTGAGCATGGTCGCGCCGGCGTCGAACGCTGCCCGGGCCTGGTCGTACGTGCCGACGGTGTGGCCCACGGCGACGGTGACGCCCGCGGCGACGAACCGTTCGGTCGCGTCGAGGGCGCCGGCGAGCTCCGGCGCGATGGTGACCTGGCGGACGACGCCCTCGCCGGCCTCGAGCAGTTCCGCGACCGGACCGGGCGCCGGGTCGATCAGGAACGACTCGTTGTGGGCGCCCTTGTTGTGCGGGGAGAGGAAGGGACCCTCGAGGTGGACGCCGAGCACGAGCGGGTCGTCGGCCATCACCGTGCGGATGCGGTCGAGCGAGGCGGTCAGCGCGGGGACCGGGTTCGCGACGAGGGACAGGACCGAGCGGGTCGTGCCGTGCGACCGGTGGACCTCGAGGGCGGCCGCGATCGAGTCGTCCTCGTACGCGGTGCCGCCGCCGCCGTGGCCGTGCAGGTCGATGAAGCCGGGCGTCAGGACGGCGTCGCCGAGGTCCACGACCTCGTGCACCGAGGTCGCCGCCGGTGCCTCGGGGCCGGAGCCGACCGCGTGGATCGTGTCACCGACGACGAGGACCCAGCCGTCCGCCGTGGAGCCGGCCGCGTCGACCACGTGGGCCGAGCGGATCAGGGTGCGCCGCGCCTCCTGGCCGCCGGAGCCGCCGCCGTTCACCGGGTCTCCTTCCGGAACTGCACCACGCCGGAGAGGGCCGCCACGAGGATGAAGACCAGCCCCACCACCGGGTGCCCGATCGAGATCCAGCACCCGCCGGCCGCGATCACGAGGGCGACCTCGACGATGGTCTTGCCGACGATGTCCGTCTCGATCGGCGACGCCTGCGACCGGAACAGGCACCAGACCACCGCGGCGAACACCGGTGCGCCGATCATGAACAGGATGCCGGGCATCGGGAACGGCCACGCGATGTAGCCCCAGTACGCCAGCGAGACCAGGCCGAACGCGCACACCAGGATGCGGAGCACCGTCCAGCCGTCGAGCCTCCGGGGGCGGATGGCGTGCGGGTCCGGGGTGTCGCCCCAATCGACGGGGGACTGCGGTGCTGACATGCGGTGCCTACTTGAAGATGATGGTGCGGGCGCCGTCGAGGAGGACACGGTCCTCGGCGATCCAGCGCACCGCCTGGGTGAGCGTGCGGGACTCCTCGTCCTGGCCGATCGAGACCAGCTCGGCGGGGTCCTTCGTGTGGTCCACGCGGACGACGTTCTGCTCGATGATCGGGCCCTCGTCGAGGTCGCTCGTCACGAAGTGCGCCGTCGCACCGATGAGCTTGACCCCGCGGGCGTGTGCCTGCCGGTAGGGGTTGGCGCCCTTGAAGCCCGGCAGGAACGAGTGGTGGATGTTCACCGCGCGACCCTCGAGTGCGGCGCACAGCTCCGGCGAGAGGATCTGCATGTACCGGGCGAGGACGACGAGCTCGATGTCGTGCTCCTCGACCGCCTGCAGCACCCGGCGCTCCATCTCCTGCTTGCTCGCGGCGTCCGTCACCGGCCGGTGCTCGAACGGCACGGAGTAGAACGACGCGAGCTCGGAGAGGTCCGCGTGGTTCGAGAGCACGAGCGGCACCTCGATCGGGAGCTGTCCGCCGCGCTGCCGGTACAGCAGGTCGTTCAGGCAGTGTCCGGCCTTCGACACGAGGACGAGGGTGCGCAGCGGCCGGCCGACGACGTCGAGCTGGACGCGGGCGTCGTAGCGCTCGGCGACGGGGGCGAGCGCGGCCTCGAACGTGGTGCGGTCGACGGGTGCCATGACCTGGAGGCGCATGAAGAACGTGTTCGTGTCGACGCTCGAGAACTGCTGCGACTCGGTGATGTTCCCGCTCGCGGCGACGACGGCTCCGGAGACGGCGTGCACGATCCCGGGCTGGTCGTCGCAGACCAGCGTGAGGGTCCAGTGCGTGGGGGTCTGCTCGCTCGGGGCGGTCGGGTCGGTCACCGCATCAGGGTACCGGGATCGCGCTGTCGGGAGGCGCGGCGCGGCCCCGCCGGTCGAGCTGCGGCTCGCCGGCGGTCGCGCGGGCGCGGCGCGCGCGGCTCCGGCGCCGCCGGGCGGCGGCGCAAGCGGGCGGCGCACAACCAAAGTCACGTCGAACCGGACGATCGCGCGGTTCGACGTGACTTTGGTTGTGCGCGCGTCTGGCCAGCGGCCGGCCGGGTGGGCGGGCTGCGCCCGCCGCCCGCCGCGGCGCGCGCCGCCCCGCGGCGTCAGCGGGGGAGCGGCCGCGACAGCGCCCGGTCGGCGATCGTCAGGACGCTCAACAGCACCGCGACCCCCACGATCACCCACGCCAGCACGTGCAGGTCCGGCGTCGTCGGGGCCTGGCCGAACACCCCGCCGATCAGCGAGGACGCCCCGATCGCTCCGATGTACACGCTCGTCCGGGACAGCCCCGCCGCGGTCCCGATGTACTCCGCCGGCACCACCCGGTACAGCGCCGCCTGGTTCGACACGGACGCCAGGGCCTGCGGCACGCCGAACAGCGCCGGCGCGAGGACGAGCAGGAACACCGGCGACCCGGTGTGGAGCAGCAGGAGGAGCAGCCCGCCGACGATCGGCACCACGGCCGCGACGATGAGCGGCCCCCGCACGGCGGTCTTCCGGGCGATGAGGAACGACGCGACCCCGGCGACGACTGCCGCGGGCAGCTGGATGTACCCGGCGACGTCGCTCGAGTAGCCCGCGACGTCCTGCACCCACTGCGAGAAGCCGTAGGTCATCGTGTAGGCGAGCATGTACACGAGGAACAGCCGCATGTACGTGCGGGAGAGGGCCCCGTTGCGGGCGAGCATGCGCACGTCGACGAACGGCCGCACGGCGCGGAGCTCCCAGAGCACGAGCGCGACGAGCAGCACGACCGCCGTGCCGAGCAGCCACCAGAGTCCGGCGGACAGGTCGAGCAGGAACACGAGCAGCGCCGACACGAAGCCGGTCATGAGCAGCATCCCGAACGGGTCGAGCGCGGTGAGGACGGGCAGGTCCTCGTCGGTCCGCGGCCGGAGCCTGTCCGACGGCAGCCACAGCGCGGAGACGACGATCCCGAAGGCGGCGAGCGGGACGTTGACGAGGAAGATCGCGTGCCAGCCGAACGCGGCGATGAGCGCTCCACCGAGGGGCGGCCCGGCGGCGGCGGACACGAGCGACGTGATCGACAGCGCGCCGAGCACGAGCGGCGGGGTGGGCTTCCCGATGCGGGCGGAGTGCTGGCGCAGGGTCGTCAGCGCGGCCGGGTACGCCGACGAGGTCCCGATGCCGATCAGCACGCGCGCGAACACCGCGCCGCCGAAGCCGGTCAGGAACTCGGGCACGATCCCGGCGACCCCGACGATGACGAGTCCGGTCAGGAACACCTTCTTCGGACCGAACCGGTCGGCGAGCTTGCCCATCGTCGGCTGCGCGATGGCGCTCGCGAGGTACAGCGCCGCGACGAGCCAGATCGCCTGCGCGGCACCGATCCCGAGGTCGCGGGAGATCGGCGCGAGGGCGACCGACACCATCGTCGTGTTGATCGGGTTGAGCAGCGGTCCGACCAGGACCGGCACGAGGAGCTTCGGGCCGAAGCCGCTCCCGCCGGGATCGGTCGACGGGGAGACGGGTGTGGAGGCGGTTGCGGTGGACGTGTTCGGCTGCCTTTGCGAGGGGGTCGCGTCGTGACGGCCAGGAGGCGCGGCTCGCGTCGGTCGACGCGGGTCGCCCCTCCTGGTGGTCACGGTTCGACGAGGGGTTCGAGGATGCGGAGGGAGCGGGCGACCGTGGCACGGTCGTCGGGGTCGAGCGTCGCGAGGCGCTCGGCGAGCAGGCGGGTCCGGGCGCGGTGGGACTCGTCGCGGGCAGTGCGGCCGGTGTCAGTCGCGGCGACGATGGTCCGGCGCCCGTCGGTCGGGTCCTGCGTGCGGGTGACGAGGCCGAGGTCCTCGAGCGCCTGGACGGTCGCCCCCATCGACTGCGGCCGGACGCCCTCGGCGCGGGCGAGTTCGGCCGTCGTGGTCGCGCCGTCGCGGACGAGTCGACCGAGTGCGGCGGACTGCGAGGCCGTGACGTCGTCGACCTTGCCGACGAGGGTCGTGCGGCGGATCTTGCCGTACAGCGTCAGCAGCGCCCCGGCGAGCACGTCCGAGCCGTCGCCGTCAGATTCCATACCGTCACGGTACTACTTCGACAGGTGAACTTGCAAGGCTGCCTTCTGAACTCACGGCTCGAAGACGATCCGCCGCTTCGTCACCACGAACCCCGCACGCTCGAACGCCCGACGCATCGGGGTGTTCGTCGCGTCCGTCGTCCCGACCACCCGCGGTGCACCGGCAGCGGCGTGCACCCGGACCGCCTCGGCCAGCAGTCCGTCGACGACGCCGCGACCCCGGTGCTGCGGCAGGACGCCGATGGAGCTGACGGCCGCGTCGTACGCCGTCCGGGTCGCGATGACGAAGCCGACGACGAGCCCCTCCGCGTCGAGGGCGATCCGCCACCCGTCACGGGATCCGGGTAGCGACCGGTAGAACGCGAGGTCGTCGGCGGCCGCGCCCCGCGAGCCCAGCTCGGCGACGGCGGCCAGCGTGTGTGCGTCGAGGCTCCCGACCGCGACGCGCGCGAACAGGTCCACGAACTCGGCGTCGCCGCCGCCGCGGAACCGCAGGGCCGGCGTCGGCACCGACGCCGTCGCGGGAGCGCCCGGCTGTTCGAGCGCGACGCTGACCCGCTCGGTCATCCGTCCGAGTCCGGCGGCACGGGCCGCTTCCGTCCGCCACCGCACGGCCGCGACGGCGTCGTCGTCCGTGTGCCAGTCCACCGCGACGTCGACGATCCACTCCGGCAGCGAACCGAACGCGGCGGCCCCGGCGGCGATGAGTCCGGCGGCGATCTCCCGGCGCTCGTCGGGGTCGGACGAACCCGGTGCGATGAGCAGGTCGTCGAGTGTCGACGGTGCCGTGGCGTCCGCGCCGCCCCACCACAGGGCGCGGCCGACGGGGCGACCGTCCCGCAGGGCCAGCCACGACCACTCCGGGCGGTAGTTGCCCGTGGCGGACTCGGCCCGGTACCGGTTCGCACCGATCCACGCAACCGGTTCGTCCGTCGAGAAGGCGAGCAGCGCCTCCAGGTCGTCACCGTCGACGGGGCGGAAGGCGACGCTCACCGCGGACCGGTCAGGGTCTCGACCAGGTGCTCCTGCACGTACCCGAGCCAGTCGTAGACGTCCCGGAGGCCGACGCCCGCGTCGGCGGTGGACGACTGCTCCTCCGTGGCGGAGTCCACGATCCCCAGCCGGTCCGCGATCGTCAGCCGCAGGTCCGTCAGGCAGCGCAGCCACGCCTGCTCGTCCGAGGTCTCGAAGGCGCCGTCCCGTGCCCCGGTGAGCCACGCGTGCACGGCCCGGGCGTTCTCGGTCTTCCTCGCCACCAGGTCCGACTCGGTCCACCGCCGGAACTCCGCGCTCGCCTCGGCGTCGTCGCGGTAGGCGTCCGGGAACATCCGCGCCGCGACCGGGTCCGATGCGAGGTCCCCGTCGAGCACCTGCTGCAGCTGCTCGGTCAGCGACGTGAGCACGCCGCGCTCGCCGGAGGACATGGCGAGGTGCACGCCGTCGGCACGGCGGACGAACGGGATCACGGAGCGGGCGCCCTGTCCACCGAGGCCTGCAGCCCGTACCCGTGCATGGCCTCGACGTGGGCCTCCATCGCTTCGCGGGGGCCGGTCGCCACGATCGCGCGTCCCTCGTCGTTCACCTGGCGCATGAGTCGCTCCGCCTTCGCGCGCGGGAAGCCGAAGTACTGCTGGAAGACGTAGGTCACGTAGGACATGAGGTTCACCGGGTCGTCCCACACGACCGCGACCCACGGCGTGTCCGGTCGCACGCTCGTACGGGCGTCGGTGCGCTCGTCCACGTCGGGCGTCAACAGGGTCATGCACCCAGGGTGACACGAACCTGCTCGCTCGGTACGATCGGGGGGTCGCGACTGGCGTTGGATGGGTCACCATCGGGGAGCGACACCTGACACGGTGCGCGGCCGTACGCCTGGGCCGCGCCCACCCGTCCACCTCGTCGTGCGCGTGCGCGACGGAACAGACAACGAGGAGTCCCGTGTCCATCACCGATCTGCCCCCCGCAGCCACCAACACCGCCTTCAACGCCCCGCTGAACGAGGTCGACCCCGAGATCGCCCGCGTCCTCGAGCAGGAGCTCGGCCGCCAGCGCGACACCCTCGAGATGATCGCGTCGGAGAACTTCGTGCCGCGCGCCGTCCTCGAGTCGCAGGGCTCCGTGCTCACCAACAAGTACGCCGAGGGCTACCCGGGCAAGCGCTACTACGGCGGCTGCGAGTACGTCGACGTCGCCGAGCAGCTCGCCATCGACCGCGCGAAGGCCCTCTTCGGCGCCGAGTACGCCAACGTCCAGCCGCACTCGGGTGCGACCGCGAACGCGGCCGTCCTGCACGCCATCGCGTCCGCCGGCGACACCATCCTCGGCCTCGAGCTCGCGCACGGCGGTCACCTGACCCACGGCATGAAGCTCAACTTCTCCGGCCGCATCTACAACGCCGTCGCGTACGGCGTCGACCCCGAGACGTTCGAGGTCGACTACGACGACATCCGCGCGAAGGCCATCGAGCACCAGCCGAAGGTCCTCATCGCCGGTTGGTCGGCCTACCCGCGCCAGCTCGACTTCGCGAAGTTCCGCGAGATCGCGGACGAGGTCGGCGCGAAGCTCTGGGTGGACATGGCGCACTTCGCCGGTCTCGTCGCCGCCGGCCTGCACCCGTCCCCGGTGCCGCACGCCCACGTGGTGTCCTCGACGGTGCACAAGACCCTCGGCGGCCCCCGCTCCGGCATCATCCTGTCCAACGACGAGTCGCTCTTCAAGAAGCTCAACTCGGCCGTGTTCCCGGGCCAGCAGGGCGGTCCGCTCATGCACGTGATCGCCGCCAAGGCCACCGCGTTCCTGCTCGCCGCCACCCCGGAGTTCAAGGAGCGCCAGGAGCGCACGATCCGCGGTGCACAGGCACTCGCCGCACGGCTGACGGCCGACGACGCGAAGGCTGCAGGCATCGACGTCCTCACCGGTGGCACCGACGTGCACCTCGTGCTCGTGGACCTCCGCACGTCCGAGGTCGACGGCAAGCAGGCCGAGGACCTCCTGCACGAGGTCGGCATCACCGTGAACCGCAACTCCGTGCCGTTCGACCCGCGCCCGCCGATGGTCACCTCGGGTGTCCGCATCGGCACCTCGGCGCTGGCCACGCGTGGCTTCGGCGACGCGGAGTTCACCGAGGTCGCGGACATCATCGCGCTGACCCTCATGCCGAACCCCGACATCGACGCGCTCTCGGCCCGGGTGAAGGCCCTGACCGACGCGTTCCCGCTCTACGCGTGAGCGGCGCCGCCCCGTCGCCCGCGCCGCTGCCGCGCGAGCGCTGGGCGGGTGAGGGCAGTGCCGTCCGCATCGACGGCACCGCCCTCGCCGCCCGCACGCTCGACGACCTGAAGGTCCGCATCGACCGGCTGCACGACCACGGGTTCCGCCCCGGGCTCGGCACGATCATGGTCGGCCAGAACGCGGGCTCGGTGTCCTACGTCGCGGGCAAGCACCGCGACTCGGCGCAGATCGGGCTCGACTCGGTCCGCATCGACCTGCCCGAGACCGCGTCGGCCGCCGACATCCGGGCAGCGATCCTGCAGATGAACGACGACCCCCGGGTCACCGCGTTCATCGTGCAGCTCCCGCTGCCGCAGGGGATCGACCCGATCCCGATGCTCGAGCTGATGAACCCGGCGAAGGACGCCGACGGCCTGCACCCGACCAACCTCGGTGAGCTCGTGCTCGCCGTCCCGGGCGGTGCCGGCACGATCGACGCACCCCTGCCGTGCACCCCGCGCGGCATCGTCGCGATGCTCGAGGCGTACGACGTCCCGATCCGGGGCCAGCACGTCACGATCATCGGGCAGGGGCTCACGGTCGGTCGTCCGCTCGGGCTGCTCCTCACCCGGCTCGAGGCCACCGCGACCCTCACCCACTCCCTCACCGAGGACGTCGCCGCCGAGTGCCGCCGCGCGGACATCATCGTCGCCGCGGCCGGTGTCGCGGGGCTCGTGCAGCCGGACTGGGTGAAGCCCGGTGCGGCGGTCATCGACGTCGGCATCAGTCGCGTGGTCTCCCCGGAGACGGGCAAGGCTCGCCTCCGGGGCGACGTCGACCCCGCGGTCGCCTCGGTGGCGGGCTTCCTGTCGCCGACGCCCGGCGGTGTCGGCCCGATGACCCGCGCGATGCTGATGAAGAACGTCGTCGAGGCCGCCGAGCGCCACTTGCACTAGCGCGCTGCGCGCGCCGCGCCGCGCGTGCGCTTCGTGAGCAGAAATGGTCGGGTCCCGTCGTGGAACCCGACCATTTCTGCTCACGGAGCACGGTCGGGAGGCGCGGGTCGGCGCCGCCACGTCCGCGCGGGCCCGAGGTGGCCGGGTCCGGGGCGTGCCCCGGACGGGCGCTTCTGCCGCGGCCGGCACCGCGCTACCGTTCGGGCATGACCACCTCCGCCGCGGAGCCCCGGGCACGCGAGTCGCTCTTCACGAAGGACGCCCGCAAGCTCGTCTGGATCACGCTGCTGTGCCTGTTCCTGCAGGTCCTCGGACAGAACTGGTCCGCTCAGCCGCGGCTGCCCGGCAGCACGGACGTGCACGAACTCGGCTTCGTGCAGTTCGAGGCCCGGCCGTGGATCGGGTGGGTGCTCCTCACGGTCGGCTTCGCGGTGGCCGGCTTCGTCGTCGGGGTCGCTCGGCGCGGTGCCGCGCGGTGGGACCAGGACCGCGTGCTAGCGCTCGGTCTGGCTGGGGTGGTCGGGGCGACCGTGCTGGTGTGGGTGCTGTTCATCGTGCAGTGGCAGTGGGTGTACTGGGCCGTCGCGCACGGCGACCTGCACCCGTTCACGATCGGCGACGTCTCGTGGTCGATCCAGCGACTCGAGGGCGCGCCGTGAGCGTCGACCGCGGTGCTACGGTCTCGCACATGGGGGAGAACGTGCAGACCGCGCCCGTGATGGCGCACGCCGGACGGAAGCTGCGACCGCGAGCGCGGGGCCTCGTGCTGATCGGGGCCGTCGCGCTCCTGTCGTACCCGACGCTCACGATGTGGTCCGTCTCGTCGGAGTACGGCGGGACGGACGGCGACGGGCACTGGATCGACAACGCGGGCAACCCGCTGTCGAGCGCGCCGCCGACCGTGCAGGCCGAGGGACACACAGCGCCCGCCGCGATCGCCGTCCTGCTCCTCGTGGTCGTCGTCGGGGTGTTCCTGCCGCCGATGCTCGCGCGGTTCGGCAAGCGATCACTCGGCGACATCGTCCGGTTCGCGGCGTACCTGGCCGTCCCGGTGGTCGTCGTGGTCGGCGTGCTGATCTACACCGTGTGGCAGGGGCACGTCGTGATGGACCAGATCGACCACGAGGTCCTGCACCCGCACGGCTTCCCGTGGGGCGGCGTGACCGTCACCACGGGGCACGCGACCCGCTGACCCGCGGTCCCGGCCCGGGCGGCCGGCGCGACCCGGCGCGTCAGTCGCGCCGGGCGCCCTGCGCGGCGTGCACCGTGAACACCGTCGGCTCGCGGTACCCGGCCGCGGCGAAGGCGGCGGTGACCGCGTCTGCGATCGTCTGCCGCGCCTCCTGGTCGACCAACGCGATCGCCGCACCACCGAAGCCGCCACCGGTCATCCGCGCGCCCACCGCACCGTGCTCCATCGCGGTCGCGACCGCGAGGTCGAGCTCCGGCACCGAGATCTCGAAGTCGTCCCGCATCGACTCGTGCGACGCGACCAGCAGGGACCCGATCGCTCGCGGCCCGTGCTCGCGCAGCGTGCGGACGGTGTCGAGGACGCGCTGGTCCTCGGTCACGACGTGCCGGACACGGCGGAAGGTCTCGTCGTCGAGGAGTTCTTGCGCGCGCGGCAGGTCGTCGACCGACAGGTCGCGGAGCGCCTCGACGCCCATCACGGCTGCACCGTGCTCGCACGACGCGCGACGGGCCTTGTAGCCGCCGGTGGCGTGTGCGTGCTCGACGCGGGTGTCGACGACGAGGACCTCGAGCCCGTTCGCCTCGAGCGCCAGGTCGACCACGGCGGTGTCGAGCGTGCGGCAGTCGAGGAAGACGACCGCGTCCTGCTCGCCGAGCAGCGAGGCGGACTGGTCCATGATCCCGGTGGGGGCGCCGACGGCGTGGTTCTCGGAGTACTGGCCGACCCGGGCCAGGGTCTTCCGGTCGAGCCCGAGCTCCCACAGGTCGTTGAAGGCGAGTGCGACGCCGCACTCGATCGCCGCGCTCGACGAGAGCCCGGCGCCGACCGGGACGTCCGACTCGATGAAGACGTCGAAGCCGGTCTTGCCGGTGAGGTCGGCGCCCGCCTGCTCGCGGAGCGCCCACGCGATGCCGAGGACGTACGCCGACCAGCCGTCCATGCGCTCGGGCGCCAGCTCGTCGAGGGAGAGCTCGACGACGGTGCCCGCGTCGAACGCCGACGCGACGCGCAGCTGCCGGTCGTCCCGGGGCGCGATCGACGCGGTCGTGCGACGGTCGATGGCGAAGGGCAGCACGTACCCGTCGTTGTAGTCGGTGTGCTCGCCGATCAGGTTGACCCGGCCGGGCGCGGAGTACCGCACCGCGGGCTCGTACCCGTAGACCTGCTGGAACGTCATGCGCGTTCGATCCCTCCTCGGATGAACTCGGCCGCCTTCTCGGGGACGAGGTCCCCGATCCAGGCGCCCATGGCGGCTTCGCTGCCGGCCAGGAACTTGAGCTTGTCCGCCGCGCGTCGCGGGGACGTGATCTGGAGCATGAGCCGCACGGTGTCGCGCCCGGTGTGCACCGGCGCCTGGTGCCACGCGGCGATGTACGGCGTCGGGTCGTCGTAGAGCTTGTCGATCCCGCGGGTGAGCCGGAGGTGCATGTGCGCCAGCTCGTCCTTCTCGGCGTCGGTGAGCCCGGCGAAGTCGGGGACGTGCCGGTGCGGGAGCATGTGGATCTCGATGGGCCAGCGTGCGGCGAAGGGCACGAAGGCGGTGAAGTGCTCACCGGCGAGGACGACCCGGTCGGAGGCGCGCTCGTTCGCGAGGTGCTGCTCGAACAGGTCCGGCCCGAACCGCTGGATGCTCTCGAGCAGGCGCTGGGTGCGCGGGGTGACGTAGGGGTAGGCGTAGATCTGCCCGTGCGGGTGGTGAAGCGTGACGCCGATGGCCTCGCCCCGGTTCTCGAACGGGAAGACCTGCTGGATGCCGGGCATCCGGGACAGCGCCGCCGTGCGGTCCGCCCACGCCTCGACCACGGTGCGGGCGCGTGACTCGGAGATCGACGCGAAGGAGCCCTCGGTCGCGGGCGAGAAGCAGACGACCTCGCACCGCCCGACGCTCCGGAACTGCCGGTTCAGCCCGACCTCGGTCAGGGAGTCGAGCGACGGCGGGGCGTCGTCCGCCCCGTCGGGTCCGGCGAGCATCGGGCCGAAGGACGGGGAGCGGTTCTCGAACACCGCGACGTCGTACCGGCTCGGGATCTCGGAGGGGTTCTCCGCCGACTGCGGCGCGAGCGGGTCCTGGTCGGCCGGCGGCAGGAACACGCGGTTCTGCCGGCTCGCCGCGATGGACACCCACTCGCCCGTGAGGACGTCCTGCCGCATGCGCGCCGTCTCCGGCCGCGGGTCGAGGACACGCTGGTCGATGCTGCGTTCTGCGGGCAGCGTCGAGTCGGCGTCGTCGAAGTAGAAGAGGTCGCGTCCGTCCGCGAGCTTCGTCACGCGCTTGGTGATCACCGCACAACCCTAGCGGCTCCACGAAGCATTGCGAAAGTGTTCGTAAGCACGCGAAACTGGTGGCATGACGGACGACGACCTCTCCTTCCTGGCCGGCGCGCTCCCCGCGCCGCTGCGGCAGGACCGCATCGTCTCGATCGTTGAGGGCGCGCCCGGACTCGTCCGCACGGCCGCCCTGGCAGCGGCCCTCGGCACCAGCGAGGTGACCGTCCGGCAGGACCTCTCCCTGCTCGACCAGGAGGCGCGGATCCGGCGGGTCCGCGGCGGTGCCGTCCGCCTCGGGGCCGGTTCCACCGAGCGCCCCTTCGAGGAGACCGCCGTCGAGCACCAGGTGGCCAAGGCCGCCATCGGCCGCGCCGCGGCGGCGCTCGTGCGCTCCGGGCAGTGCGTCGTGCTCGACGTCGGCACCACGCCCGCAGCCGTGGCGACGGCACTGGTCGCCCGCGAGGACCTCGTCGACGTCACGGTGGTCACGAACTCGCTGACGACCGCGCTCGTGCTCGAGGCCGCCGTCCCGCGCTTCACCGTCATCGTCACCGGGGGGACGCTCCGTCCGTTGCAGCACTCCCTCGTGGCGCCGTTCAACGGCACGCTGCTGCCGATGATCGCCGCGGACCTCGTGTTCCTCGGTGGCACCGGGGTCGACGTCGCGCACGGCCTCACCAACGTGAACCTGCCCGAGACCGAGGCGAAGCGGATGCTCGCGGCCGCGGCTCGGCGTACGGTCGTGGTCGCGGACGGGTCGAAGTTCGGCCGGGCCCACATCGGGGTCGTCCGCGGGCTCGAGGACATCGACGTCGTCGTCACCGCCGAGACCACGGCGGAGCAGGTCGCCCCGATCCGGGCGGCCGGCGTCGAGGTGGTCGTGGCGGACGAGCCGGCAGTACCAGCACCATCCGCACGATCAGCACCATCCGCACCGGGAAGGACCCGTACCTCATGACCGCAGCTCCCACCGGAGGGCAGTACCACCTCCGCCACGCCGGACCCGACGGGGTCGTCGAGGCGATCGTCACCGAGGTGGCGGCCGGCATCCGGGAACTCCGCGTCGCGGGGTTCGACCTCACCGAGCCGTTCCCCGTCACGTCGCAGCCGCCCGGGGCGAACGGGATCGTGCTCGCGCCGTGGCCGAACCGCGTCGCCGGCGGCGTGTGGGAACTCGACGGGAAGCAGCAGCAGCTCGACGTCTCCGAGCCGAAGTACGGCAACGCCTCGCACGGGCTGCTCCGGTTCGCGCCGTACCGCGTCGTGTCCCAGACCGAGTCCGGCATCGTGCAGGAAGCCACGATCCACCCGCAGCACGGCTGGCCCTTCACGCTCGAGACCCGCGTGCACCACGAGCTCGTCGACGACGGCATCCGGGTGACGCACGAGGTCGTGAACCGCTCCGGCGTGCGTGCGCCGTTCGCGATCGGCGCGCACCCGTACCTCCGTGCCGGGGACACCCCCGCCGAGGACCTCGTCGTCCGGCTCGACGCCGCGACGGCGTTCACCGTGGACGAGCGGAAGATCCCGAACGGCACCGTGGCCGTCGACGGCACCCCGTTCGACCTGCGCTCCGGTGTCCGCGCCGGTGACGCCGACCTCGACACGGCGTACACGGAC
This sequence comes from Curtobacterium sp. SORGH_AS_0776, assembly GCF_031453355.1. Classification (NCBI taxonomy): domain Bacteria; kingdom Bacillati; phylum Actinomycetota; class Actinomycetes; order Micrococcales; family Microbacteriaceae; genus Curtobacterium; species Curtobacterium sp. SORGH_AS_0776. The sequence continues at coordinate 349,173 of NZ_JAVIYU010000001.1, read as the reverse complement.
GTCACGCCCGACGCCGAGGGGATCCGGCGCACGACGATGCACGGGCCGGAGGGCGACGGCGTCGAACTCTGGCAGGACGGGTCGTTCCCGTACGTGCAGGTGTTCACCTCCCGCGAGTTCCCCCGTGGCGACGGCACCGGGCTGGCCGTGGCGGTGGAGCCGATGACGGCGCCGGCCGACGCGCTCAACTCCGGGGAGGGGCTGCGCTGGCTCGAGCCCGACGAGGCCTGGACCGGCAGCTGGGGCATCCGCCGCGTCTGGTCCTGACCCGGGCGCGGCCGGTCCGCAGCCGAGACTCGGCCGTGCGGACGGTTTCGCGTGTCCCGCGCCGCGACGGTGTCCGCGGAGCCGAGACTCGGCGTACACGTTCGCGCCTCGTGCGGCGCGAGGGTGTCCGCGAGGGCGAGACTCGGCAGGGCGCGGGGCGACAGCCGGACCGCCGCGGCTGGTCCGCGCCGGACACGACGAAGGCCGCCCCGAGGTGGGGCGGCCTTCGTCGTTCGTCCGGGAGGGTCAGGCGCGACGCATGCGCAGCGCCTCGACCGCGAGGGACTCGCTCGCGTAGCGGCCCACCTCGTGCGCCCACGCCGGGTCGTCGCCGCGGAGGGCGATGAAGTCCTTGCGCTGTCGGCAGACGTAGCCGAGCACCGCGGTGCCGGTCGCGACCTCGACGAAGTCCTTGCGGATGTGGCGGGTCGTGACCTGGGCGTTCCGGCGGAGCGTGTCGAGCAGGAGCTCGTTGCTCATCGTCGTGTTGGTCGCTGCTGCGAGCTCGACGATGCGGCGCGCGTCACCGGTGGTGCTGGTCTGCGTGGCTTCGATGGGCTCGATCACGGTGTACCCCGTTCGTTCTGCGATGGTGCGGTGCTGCAGGATCCGTCGATCGGATCCGGGAACGACACTATCGGCGGCAGCCCAACAGTCGGCTGAACGCGGACTGAACTGTGCAGTGGAACCACCCTGAGGCTCCTGAGGACGACTTGTACCCCGGTCGAGTGCTCAGAGGCACTGCTCGCCGTCGGGCTGCGTCGCGAGCTGCTCGAGCTCGGCGTCGATCTTGCCCGCGAGGTACAGGTACCCGGCGTCGTTGAGGTGCTGCTGGTCGGTCGCGGCGTAGCTGCCGCTGTTCATCGCGGTGAACCACTGCCCGTCGATCGCGTCGATGTACGGGACGCCCACGGCGTTGGCACCCGCGGCCACCGCGTCGTTGATGCCCGTCGTGGCCTCGGCGCGCGGCTGGGGTGCCGACGGGCCGATCGCCACCACGACCGCGTCCGGCCACTGCAGCTCGGCCTGCCGGAGCGTCCGCTCGACGGTCTTCTCGAGGGTGGTGGAGTCGGTGAGCCAGTCGTTCTGGCTGCCCTGGACGATGACGAGGTCCGGCGTGAGCGCTGCCCGCTGCTCGATCCGGGACAGGTAGACGGTGCGCGACGAGCGACCGCGGCCGGGGTTCACGTAGCCGGTGCCCGGGTAGCCGTTGATGGTCGCGTCCCACTGCCGCTCGGACACGAGGTCCTGCGCCCACCCGTGCACGTCGTCGTAGGAACCGCGACCCGTTGTGTACGAGTCGCCGACGATGAGGACGTCGGAGCCCGGGGCGATTGCGTCCGCGACCTGCTCAGCGGAGAAGTCGGATGTCGCGGGCACCGGCTGGCATGCGTCGGACACGGCGGGCAGCATGACGAGCAGCCCGGCGATGCCGAGGCACATGGCGCCGAGGGCGATCGCGGGGACCGCTCGTCGGCGCCTGGTCTGCGCGGTGGACCGACGGGAGCCGCCGGGCACACCGCCGTCGGTTCGTCGAGCCACACCGGGATTGTAGGTGCTCAGCATCCGTGCCCCCGGACACCCGCCCGGCGAGGTGCTGAACCGTCAGACAGCCTGCGGGACGGGTGGACGGCTCGAGAGCGACTTCGCGATGTGCTTCGCCAAGCGGTGCGCCGGCAGTTCCACGAGCCGCGAGAACACGTAGGCGACGCCGATGCCGATCGGGATCGCGACGAGGACCAGCCAGGACGGCAGGGCACGCGGGAGGAGGTTCGCGACGGTCACCGTGATGGGCTCGTGCACGAGGTAGAGGCTGAACGAGAGCCGCCCGAGCTCGCGGGGGATCGCACCGAGCAGGAAGCGCTCGGCGGGCAACCACCTGCCGGCGAGCACGACGATCGTGCCGGCCGAAGCGAGGATGATCGCGGGCAGCACGGGCGACCACCACGCCGTCGTCGGCAGCCACCACTTCACGGTGATGCCGAGGAGGCTCACCACGAGCAGGACCCAGCCGAGCAGCGTCGGGACGTCCGGCAGGCGCTCCCAGCCGGCCGCGAGCGCGGAGCCGAGCAGGAACATCGGCAGGTACATCAGCCACTTCGAGTGCTCGTACTCGCCGAGGGCCGACAGGAAGACGGCGACGATGGCGGTCACCCACCACCAGCGTCGGGTCACCGCGGCGATCGAGACGAAGAGCGGCAGCAGCAGGGAGAAGAGGACCTCCCACGTGAGCGACCAGAGCGGGCTGTTCACGAGCGTCGGAGCGAGGAGCGTGAGGTCGTTCACGAGTCCGTGCAGGGTGAACGGCTCGGCGTGCCGGTTGATCCAGAACGACTGGTGCGGCTGGTCCTGCCGGGGAACGAGGAAGAAGAACACGAGCGCGAGCGCGATCGACGCCACCACCGGCAGGTAGAGGCGGACGAGCCGGCTCGGGTAGTAGGCGATCCAGTCCTGCGACCGGCGGAGGGCCGGGAGGGTCAGGACGAAGCCGCTCAGCACGAAGAAGACGAAGACGGCCTCGCTGCCGGCCCACACGAGGTGGGCGGGGGAGTACACCATCCAGCTCGCCCAGTCGGGGACGTCACGGCGGTAGTTGCCGTCCGAGAGGGTCGGGATCGAGAGGAAGGCGTGGTGGACGACGACGACGGCGGCAGCGACGCCGCGGAGTCCGTCCAGTGAGCCGATCCTGCCGGTTGGGCGATCGCGCATGCCGACGATCCTACGGGAAGCCCGGCCAAGCCAAGGAACGGTCACGTTCGGTGGGCCCCGTGGGGCTCGAACCCACGACCCTCGGATTAAAAGTCCGGTGCTCTACCAACTGAGCTAGAGGCCCTCACCCGCAAGGCTAGCGGGTGAGGGCCTCCGGGAAGAACCGAGGGGACGGGTCAGCTGCGACGCCCGGTGAGCGTGCGGACGAGCCACAGCACGACCGCGACGATGAGCAGCACGAGGCCGACCCAGAGCAGGAACTTCAGGCTCGCGGTGAAGCCACCGACGAACAGCAGGATGACCGCGATCACGGCCAGGATGATGAGCAGGGGGTTCATGGGAGTCCTCTTCCTTCGCGTGCGGGAGGAGCGCCTCCCGATCAGACACCGTACGCGCGACGGAGCGGTTGCGTTCTGGGCGAACGGAGGGCGGGCGCGTCACCGGCCGTGCCTACACTGACGCGGTGCCTCGCGATCACCACCGTCCCGTCCACTTCACCGACCAGGAGTTCGCCGCGATCCAGGGCGGCGAGGACCCGGCCGTGGTGAACCGCGTCGCGCACGAGACCGCGAACGCCCTGCTCCACCGCGTGCGTCAGGATCCCGACCCGGCGGTCGTCGAGCGCCTGGTGACCTACACGGACGTGCACGGCATCGACGCCATCGCCGAGCTGTGGGCGCGGGTGGGGGCGCACACGCTCCCGGGCGCACTGTGGCGGATCTACCTCGTCCGCACCGTCATCCGGCAGAACCCGGAGGAGATCGCGTACCTCTTCGCGCGCGGCACGGAGCGGATCGGCACGATCGACCAGGCCGTCGCGGGCGCGGAGCAGCCGACCGGACCGGCGGAGATCCTGACGCTGGCCGACCGGATCCTGCACGGCCTCTACACGGGTGACCTCGCGGTGGCGCTCGACCGTGGTGCCGCGTTCTGCCGGCTCACGGCAGCGGGGGCGACCGCGGTGGCGGACGACGCGGACCTCACGGCGGGGGACCGGGCGTCCGAGCTCACGACGCGCGCGCTGCGCCTGTCGGAACTGGCGGCCGACCTCACCGAGGCGGCGTCGCTCTGGCGTCGCGACAGCCTGGACTGAGCGGGCCGCGGGGCGGACCCGCACCGCGCCTCCAGGCCCGACCGCGACGACGCCCACCGGGCACGCGACACGCACGCAAGAAGCGGGCACGGAACGCGCACCCGAGAAGCGCGCACGGAACGCGCACCCGAGAAGCGGGCACGAGGCACGAAGCGGGCAGAGAAGAACCGGGCCGCAGAAGCGCCTCTCGGCGCGAGGCCGCTCGAAGCGGCGAATTTTGGAGCCCGGGGCTTGCTGCGGCCCGGCGACATCGATTCTACGAGACCGCGGCCGTGCACACGACCCTGTTCACTCTCGGTGGACAGAACCGACGCCGGGCGTGCCCCGAGCGCGCCCCAGCGACAAGCCGTGAGAACCGCTCCAATCCGGTTGGGCGAGGGTGCCGAATCATCACCGTGACAGGCGATGAGCCGGTCACGACAGCGAGGGTCCCGCGAGACCCGGTCCGCTCCCTGGCGGTCAATTCCCTGCGGGTCACGCGGGCCCTCGTGCTGTCCTGCACCACTGTCCGACCACGAGACCCGAACGCGTGGTCGGACAGGACTCACAGCCAGATCGCAACCGAGAGGAGGGAAACCTGCAATGCTTGCCATCGTGGACAGTGACACCGAGAGCTGGAGCTCGACCGAGCCGGCTCAGGCGTCCCCAGACGACCTCCTCACCCGCGTGGCGACCGGCGACCAGGCAGCCTTCTCCGAGCTGTACGACGTGCTCTCGGGCCGCGTGCTCGGCCTCGTGACCAGGCTCCTCCGGGACCGCGCGCAGTCGGAAGAGGTCACGCAAGAGGTCTTCCTCGAGGTCTGGCAGCAAGCCACCCGCTACGACCGCAAGCGCGGCACCGCAGCGAGCTGGATCCTCACCATGGCCCACCGCCGAGCGGTCGACCGGGTGCGGGCATCGCAGTCCTCGCACGACCGTGACACGAAGATCGGCATCCGCGACTTCGAGGCCGGCTTCGACCAGGTCTCCGAGTCGGTCGAGATCCGGATCGAACACGAACGCGTCAGCCGGGCGCTCGCGAAGCTCACCGAGTTCCAGCGCCAGGCAGTCCAACTCGCGTACTACGGCGGCTACTCGCACAGCGAGATGGCCGACCACCTCGGTGTCCCGATCGGCACCGTCAAGACCCGTCTCCGTGACGGGATGATCAGACTCCGCGACGAGATGGGGGTGACATCATGACCGAACGACACGACGACCCCGCACTGCTGACGGGTTCACACGCCCTCGACGCGCTGTCGGACGACGAGCGGGCACTGCTCGACTCGACGCTCGCCACCTCGCCGGAGCTGCAGGCCGAGACGGACTCGCTGCGCGAGACCGCGCTGCAGCTCGCCTACGCCGTCACCCCGATCGAGCCGCCCTCGTCGCTCAAGGCGTCGCTGATGGCCCAGATCGCATCGACCCCGCAGGCTGCTCCGGTGGCCTCGCGGTCCGAGGCGGCTGCCACGACCGCTCCGGTCGCTGACGCGCCGGTCGGCGATGCCGGCCAGGAGGCGCGGTTCGCCCCCGCCACGGACCTCACGTCCGCCGGTGGTGCGGCTGCGGAGAAGGCTCGCCGTCGCTGGTTCCAGCGTCCGGCAGCGGCACTCTCCGCCGCGGCCGCCGTCGCCGTGGTCTTCCTCGGCGTCGGACTCGGCGTCGGCACGTCCTTCACGCCCTCGAACGAGCCCGGCCCTGGTACGACCCAGGCTTCCGGCGGACTCGACCGGATCTACGCCGCGTCGGACTTCCAGCGCAGCACCGCCAAGGTCGCGGGCGGCGGGACGGCCACGGTCGTCTGGTCGAACGAGGTCGGCAAGTCCGCGGTCATCCTCGACGGGGTCCCCGCGGCTCCGGAGGGCAAGACCTACGAACTCTGGTACATCGGCTCCGAGGGCACCGGCGGCAAGATCAACGCTGCCGGTCTGATGGACGGGGTGTCCTCCGGGGTGCACTCGGCGGTCCTCAAGGGGTCGCTGTCGCACGGTGCGACGATCGGCATGACGGTGGAGCCCGCCGGCGGCTCGGACCAGCCGACGACGACGCCGATCATGGCGGTCCCGACCACCTCGGCCTGACCCGGGCACTGGTTCGCACGTCTCCCCGCTCGCGTGGCACGGTCCGCGGGCGGGGAGTTCGTCGTGCCCGGCGGGTGGCGGTGATTCGTGAGCTGCCTGTGGGCGGTGGGATGCGCCTCCTGGCTGCCGCGGCGTGCGGACCCGGAACGACATCGCCGCTGTCGTACGACGAGCGCGTTGTCGCAATCCTGCGCCCGCAACAGCCCGCGCGCACAACGAACGACAAGACCGACGTCGTACGACGTCGGTCTTGTCGTTCAGGGTCCGCACGGGCGGACGACGATCACCCGAAGCGGCCGGAGACGTAGTCCTCGGTGGCCTGCACGGACGGGTTCGAGAACATCGTCGCGGTGTCGTCGAACTCGATGAGCTTGCCGGGTGCGCCGGTGCCGGCGATGTTGAAGAACGCCGTCTTGTCGCTGACGCGCGAGGCCTGCTGCATGTTGTGGGTCACGATGACGATCGTGTACTCCTTCTTCAGCTCCTCGATGAGGTCCTCGATCGCGAGGGTCGAGATCGGGTCGAGCGCCGAGCACGGCTCGTCCATGAGGAGCACGTCCGGCTGCACCGCGATCGCCCGGGCGATGCAGAGGCGCTGCTGCTGGCCGCCGGACAGCCCCATGCCGGGCTTGTCGAGGCGGTCCTTGACCTCGTTCCAGAGGTTCGCGCCCTGCAGGGACCGCTCGACGACGTCGTCCGACTCGGAGCGGGAGAGGCGCTTGTTGTTGAGCTTCACGCCCGCGAGCACGTTGTCCTTGATGGACATCGTCGGGAACGGGTTCGGACGCTGGAACACCATGCCGACCTGGCGACGGACGAGCACCGGGTCGACGCCCGCGCCGTACAGGTCGTCGCCGTCGATCTTGACCGAGCCTTCGACGTAGGCGCCCGGGATGACCTCGTGCATGCGGTTCAGCGTGCGGAGGAAGGTGGACTTGCCGCAGCCGGACGGACCGATGAACGCGGTCACGGTGCGGGGCTCGATCGTCATGTCGACGCCCTCGACCGCCTTGAACTTCGAGTAGTAGACGTTGAGGCCGTCGACCTCGATGCGCTTGGACACTGTGTTCCTTCGGGGTGGGTGGATCCGCGCGTCAGCGCGAGAGCTTGGGGGCGAAGAGGCGGGTGATGAAGCGGGCGAGCAGGTTCAGCAGCATCACGATGAGGATGAGCAGGAGGGCTGCCGTCCAGGCCCGGTCGACGAACGGCACCGGGTTGGCGCCCTGCTGCGAGTACTGCGTGTACGCGAACACCGGCAGGGTCATCATCGGGTTCTTGAACAGGTCGTAGTTCATGCTCGCCGTGAACCCGGCGGTGACCAGCAGCGGGGCGGTCTCGCCGATGACACGGGCGATCGAGAGCATGACGCCGGTGGTGATGCCGGCGAGCGACGTGGGGAGCACGACCTTGAGGATCGTGAGGTACTTCGGGACGCCGAGGGCGTACGAGGCCTCGCGGAGCTCCATCGGCACGATCTTCAGGACCTCTTCGGTGGAGCGCACGACGATCGGGATCATCAGCACCGACAGCGCCACCGAGCCGACCAGGCCGAAGCGGGCGCCCGGGCCGAGGAACAGCGCGAAGAGCGAGTACGCGAAGAGGCCGGCGACGATCGAGGGGATGCCCGTCATGACGTCGACGAAGAACGTGATGCCCTTGGCGAGGGCGCCCGTGCCGTACTCGACGAGGTAGATCGACGTGAGCAGGCCGATCGGCACCGAGATCAGGGCCGCGAACAGCGTGATCTCGAGCGTGCCGATCAGGGCGTGCAGCGCGCCGCCGCCCTCGGAGATGACGCCGCGCATCGAGTACGAGAAGAACTCCACGTCGAAGCGGGCGAGGCCGTCCGCGAGCACCGTGTACAGCAGCGAGACGAGCGGCAGGACCGCGATCACGAACGCCGTGATGACGAGTGAGGTGATGAGCCGGTCGACGGCCTTGCGACCACCCTCGACGATGCGCGAGACGACCACGATGAGGACATCGAACAGGACCGTGCCGAGGAAGAGCGCCGCGACGACGTTGAAGTCCTTGACCGCGCCGCCGGCGTTGAGCAGGGCGAAGACGAGGATCAGCGCGACCCAGGAGCCGACGAGGAGCAGCCACGGCACGGACTTGTGCAGCTTGCCGTTGGCGTAGACGTTGCCGGCGACGCCGGACTGACGGATGGCGAGGGACATCGGGTCGTACCTCTCAGCTCACTCGCTTGCGGACGATGTACCGCGCGAGCATGTTGATGACCAGGGTGATGACGAAGAGGATCAGACCCGACGCGATGAGCGCGTTCAGGGCCGTGCCGGACGCCTCGGCGAACTGCAGGGCGATGTTCGCCGCGATCGTCGAGGGGTTCAGCGACGTGAGCATCTGGAAGGTGACGTTCGTCGACACCGACAGCACCAGCGCGATCGCCATCGTCTCGCCGAGCGCACGACCGAGGCCGAGCATGATCGCGGACACGATGCCGGACTTGGCGAACGGCAGGACCGACAGGCGGATCATCTCCCACCGGGTCGCGCCGAGGGCCAGGGCCGCTTCCTCGTTGAGGCGCGGTGCCTGCAGGAAGATCTCGCGCATGACCGCGGTCATGATCGGGATGGCCATGACGGCGAGGACGATCGACGCGGTGAGGATCGTGCGACCCGTGCCGGACACCTGCCCGGAGAAGAGCGGGATCCAGCCGAGGTAGGTGTTCAGGAAGACGTAGAACGGCTTCACGAACGGCGCCAGCACCACGATGCCCCAGAGGCCGTAGACGACCGACGGCACCGCGGCCAGCAGGTCGATCACGTAGCCGAGCACCGGGGCGAGCCGCCGCGGTGCGTAGTGCGAGATGAAGAGCGCGATCCCGAGGGCGAGCGGCACGGCGATCACGAGCGCGATGAGCGCGGACCAGACGGTGCCGAAAACGAGGGGGCCGACGTAGTCCCAGAAGTTCGTGGCGCTGTTCGGCAGCTCGCCGACCTTCGCGGAGAACGCCGGGATGCTCTGCCAGACCAGGAAGGCGGCGACGAGCACCAGCACGAAGAGGATGAGCCCGCCGGCGATGACCGACGCGGCGGAGAAGACGCGGTCGCCGATGCGGACGACGGGCTTCGGCTTGGGGGTGACGGGGGCCACTGGCTGGGCCGGTGCGGTCGTCATGGGACTCCTGTCGGAGGAACGCCGGGGGAGGCGACGGGTCGGGGGTGTCCGGTGGTGCGCGGTCCGCTCGGAGCGTGGAGCGGACCGGCGAGGGCCCGGACGCCGGTCAGGTGGGTGGGACCGGCGTCCGGGCGCTCAGGGTGTCTTACTTGATGGAGGCGACGGCCTTCGCGGCCTTCTCGGCGAGGTCGGTCGAGAGGGCGGCCGACTTGGCCTCCTTCGCGGCGGCGTCCTGCGCGTCCTTCGAGACGACGTAGTCGAGGTAGCCCTTCACGAGCTTGCCCTTGTCGGCGTCCTTGTACTCCTGGCAGGCGATCGCGTAGGAGACGAGCACCAGCGGCCAGGCGTTCTCGGCCGTGTCGGTGCGGTTGATGTCGATCGCGAGGTCGTTGTCCGCGCGGCCGGAGGACCGTCTCGGAGTCCGCGACGACCTTGGCAGCACCCTCGGCGGAGATCTCGGTGGCCTTGTCGCCGACCATGAGCTTCGCCTTGTCGAGGTCACCCGCGCCGGAGTCGTCGATGTAGGTGATGGCGTTCGAGGCGCTGGCCATGGCCGAGGCCACACCCGAGGTGCCCTTCGCGCTGTCGCCGACCTGGTACGGGAAGGTCTGGCTGGGGGCCTCGGTCCAGACGTCCTTGGCGTTCGCCGCGACGTACTCGGAGAAGTTCTGCGTGGTGCCCGAGTCGTCGGAGCGGTGCACGACCGTGATGTTCGCGTCCGGCAGGGTCGCGTCCTTGTTCAGGTCGGCGATCTGCGAGTCGTTCCACTTCGTGATCTTGCCCGAGAAGATGCCCGCGATGGTCTTCGCGTCGAGCGTGAGGTCCTTGACGCCGTCGACCTTGTAGGCGATGGCGATCGGGGAGATGTAGACCGGGATGTCGATGGCCTTCGAGTCCGCGGCGCACAGGGCGAACGAGCCCGCGAGCTCCTCGTCCTTCAGCGCGGCGTCGGAGCCGGCGAAGTCGGCGGCACCCGAGATGAAGTTCTTGCGGCCGGCGCCCGAACCGTCGGGCGAGTAGTTGACCGTCACGCCGGAGGCGACGTTCTGGAAACCAGCGGCCCAGGTGGCCTCGGCCGTCTGCTGGGCGGACGAACCCGAGCCGGTCAGCGTGCCCGAGAGCTTCGAGTAGTCGGTGCCGGAGCTCGAGCTGGACGAGGGCGTGTTGCCCGCGTCCTCGTTCGCCGCGCACGAGGAGAGCACGACCGCGCCGGCGATCGCGATTGCCGCGACCGTACCGATTCGCTTGATGTTCACAGGGGTCCCTTCGGGAATGTCAGTGCAGGTGGGACCGCTGCTGGTCCCGTGGGCCGGTGCTGACCCGGGAGCGACTGTAGGGACGCGAGGTGACGGGGATCACCCGCCCTGGTGAACGGGAGGTGAACGAGGGGTTGTCCTGGACGGGGCGCCGTGCGTCGGAGCGCGCGCGGGTGCAGGATCGGGAACGCCGCGCCGTGCGCGGGCGCATGCGTGCGCATGCACACCGCAGAGGCCTGGAGGCGCGGCTCGGCCCGGACGCTCGGCCTACGCCGAGACGGGGTTGCGGTGCGTCTCGACGGCGACGAGCCTGCCGTCGGCGATGTGCAGCACCGAGAAGTCGCCGACCGAGAGCATCGCGGCACGGCGGAGGTCGAACCGGCCGGACTCGTCGGCCGTCGCGGTCGCGATGCGGGCGATGATGTCCGGCAGCACGGGCCCGTGCGAGCACAGGACCGTCGTCTTCGCCTTGTCGAGACGCTTCTGCACGACGCCCTTGACGTCGGCGGCACCCCGGTCGTGGGCGTCCTGGCTGATGTCCGGCGTGCTCGAGACCCCGAGGTGCGTCCGGTCGGAGAGCGGTTCGACCGTCGCGAGGCAGCGGGCCGCGGTGCTGCTGACGATCTTCTTCGGACCGAAGGCGGCCACCGGCGACGCGACCGACTTCGCCTGCGACCGGCCGACGGGCAGGAGCGGACGGGTGGCGTCCGGTCCGTTCCACTCCGAGCCGGGGACCGTCTTGGCGTGCCGGAGGGCGATGAGGGCGAAGGTGCGGTGTTCCCCGGCGGCGACGCGGTCGGCGAACCGGTCGAGGATCGCGACGTCGCGCTCGTACGTCAGTCGGTGCCGGGCGTCGTCGAGCGTGACCCACTCGACCGAGGCGACCTCGTCGTTCGGGCGGAACTTGCCGGCGCGCTCGTACTCCTTCGCGGGGACGCGGGCGGACCAGTAGTGCACCACCTTGTCGCGGCCGCTCGGCAGGACGTACTCGGCCGTGCCCAGGGGAGCGCCGAGGTGCACGCGGTAGCCGGTTTCCTCGTCGATCTCGCGCACGGCGGTCGTCGGGACGCTCTCGCCCGGGTCGACCTTGCCCTTCGGGAACGAGACGTCCTTGTGGTGGTCGCGGTGGATGAGCAGCACGAGCGGGACGCCGTCCTGTTCACGCCAGACGACGGCACCCGCAGCGACGACCGGCCCTGAGGAGCCGCCGCTCACCGAGTGGAGCGCTTCCGCGCCGAGATCTTCCGCATGAGGACATTCTGCACGTCATCGAGCGGTCGGCCGTCCTCGTCCGTCGAGTGGCGCGTCCACTCGCCGTCCGACTCGAGGTGCCACGAGCTCGTCGTGTCCGCCATGGCGAGGTCGAACATCTCGTGGATCTCGTTCACGTGGCCGGGGTCGGACAGCCGCACGAGCGCTTCGACGCGGCGGTCGAGGTTGCGGTGCATCATGTCCGCCGAGCCGATGAACACGGCCGGGTCGCCGTCGTTGTGGAACGCGAACGCCCGCGAGTGCTCGAGGTACCGGCCGACGACGCTGCGCACCCGGATGGTGTCGCTGACGCCTTCCATGCCGGGCTTGAGCGAGCAGATGCCGCGGACCCAGACGTCGATCGGCACACCGGCCTGGCTCGCCAGGTACAGCGCATCGATGATCTGCTCGTCCACCATCGAGTTGACCTTGATGCGGATCCCCGAGGGCTTGCCGGCTCGAGCGTTGTCCGCCTCGGTCGTGATGCGCTTGAGCAGGCCCTTCCGCAGGTGCAGCGGCGCGACGAGCAGGCGCTTGAACTTCTTCTCGATCGCGTAGCCCGACAGCTCGTTGAACAGGCGCGTGAGGTCCTTGCCCACGGTGTCGTCCGACGTGAAGAGCCCCATGTCCTCGTAGATGCGCGAGGTCTTCGGGTTGTAGTTGCCCGTCCCGATGTGGCTGTAGTGCTTGAGCGTGCCGCCCTCCTGCCGGATGACGAGCACGAGCTTCGAGTGCGTCTTCAGCCCGACCAGGCCGTAGACCACGTGCACGCCGGCCTTCTCGAGCTTGCGGGCCCACGTGATGTTGTTCTGCTCGTCGAAGCGCGCCTTGATCTCGACGAGTGCGAGCACCTGCTTGCCCGCGGCCGCGGCGTCGATGAGCGCCTCGACGATGGGGCTGTCGCCCGAGGTGCGGTAGAGCGTCTGCTTGATCGCGAGCACGTTCGGGTCGGCCGCGGCCTGCTCGAGGAACGCCTGCACACTCGTCGCGAAGGACTCGTACGGGTGGTGCACGAGGACGTCCTTGGCCGCGATCGCGCGGAAGAGGTCCGGCTTCGTGTTCGGTTCGCCCGGCTGGAACTGCACCGGGGTCGTCGGCACGTGCTTCGGGTAGTGCAGGTCCGGGCGGGCGATCTTGGCGATCTCGAACAGGCCGCCGAGGTCGAGCGGCGACGGCAGGCGGAACACCTCCTGCTCGGTGATGTCGAGTTCGCGCACGAGCAGGTCGAGCGTCACCGGGTCCATGTCCTCGGTGATCTCGAGACGGATGGGCGGCCCGAACCGACGACGGAGCAGCTCGCGCTCGAGGGCCTGGATGAGGTTCTCGGCCTCGTCCTCCTCGATCTCGACGTCTTCGTTGCGGGTGACCCGGAACACGTGGTGCTCGAGGACCTCCATCCCCCGGGAAGAGGTCGTCGAGGTGGTTCGCGATGAGGTCTTCGAGGGGGATGAAGCGGAGCAGCCCGGAGTCGTCGTCCGGCAGCTTGATGAACCGCGAGAAGTTCTGCGGGACCTTGAGGCGCGCGAACTCCTGCCGCTGCGACTTCGGGTTGCGCACGCGCACCGCGAGGTTGAGCGACAACCCGGAGATGTACGGGAAGGGGTGCGCCGGGTCGACCGCGAGCGGCATGAGCACCGGGAAGATCTGCTCGTTGAAGTACTCGCGCATCCGGAGCCGGTCGGCCTCGTCGAGGTCGGACCAGTGCTCGATGTGGATGCCAGCCGCGTCGAGGTCCGGCTTGAGCGACCCGATGAACGCCTGCGCGTGGCGGTCCTGCAGCTCGTGCGCCTTCGTCGCGATGTCGCGCAGCACGTCGCTCGGTGCGCGACCGACGTTGGTCGGCACGGCGATGCCGGTGTCGATGCGGCGCTTCAGGCCGGCGACCCGGACCATGAAGAACTCGTCGAGGTTGGACGCGAAGATCGCCAGGAAGTTCGCCCGTTCGAGGAGCGGCTGCGTGCGGTCCTCGCCGAGTTCGAGCACGCGCTGGTTGAACCGGAGCCAGCTGAGTTCACGGTCGAAGTAGCGGTCGGTGGGCAGCGACTCGTGCTCGATCTCGACGACCTCGTCGAAGTCGTCGAGGTCCGGTGCGACGGAGTCGCCGTCGAGCTGCGGTTCGGTGTCCATGCCCACATCCTGCCACCCGCCCCCTGCGCCAGGAGGGCCGCACGTGGACGCTGTGGAAACGGGCGGTGAACGACGCCGTGTGGAGGAGCGTCAGCCGGCCGCGTACTGGACGTCGATCGAGTACTGCTCGAACCCGGATCGGCGGTAGAGGGCCAGCGCCGGGGCGTTGTCGCCCTCGACGTAGAGCGCCGCGGCGGAGAGGCCCCGGCCGGTCAGGCGTGCCGTCCCCGCGCGCATCAGGACGCCGCCGAGTCCCCGGCCCTGCAGGTCGGGTCGGACGGCCACGGCGTAGAACTCGCCGGTGTCGCCCTCGACCTTGAGCCAGCACGACCCGGCGAGCTGCCCGGAGTCGTCGCGGAGCAGGAGCAGGTCGTCGCCGGAGAACCAGTCGTCGGCCTCGCGGGCGCGCAGGTCGTCGAGCGTCATCCGGCCCTGTTCCGGGTGGTGCGCGAACGCGGCGGCGTTGAGCGTCAACCAGTCGGCCTCGTCGGCGGGGTCGCCCGTCCGGAACGACGACAGGGACCAGCCGGTGGGCACCGCGGGGTCGGGGGCGACGGACGCGATCGCGGCGCGGAGCTGCAGGAGTGTGCGGACCGCCGTCCAGCCGAAGCGGGCCGCGAGTGCTCGGGCAGCGGGGTGGTCCCCGTGCGCCCACGCGAGCCGAGGGGCCGACCCGTCCACGGGAGCGGCCCCGCCGCCCGGGGTGAGCGCCTGCCGGGCGAGGGCGGTGCCGAGACCGTGGCCCCGCGCCTCCTGGGCGACCACGAGTTCCAGCTCGCCGTCACGGACCACGGCGACCCCGCGCTCGTCGCCGAGCACGGTCGCGCGACCGGCGCGCACGTCGACCAGGGTCTGGTCGGAGAACGGCGGCGCTTCGCCCGGGACGACGAAGCGCGACAGGTCGACCACTACTGGCTCGCGAGCCGGTCGGCCTCGTCGTCGTAGACGTTGAAGCGGTACCCGACGTTGCGGACCGTGCCGATGAGGGACTCGAGGTCGCCGAGCTTCGCGCGGAGGCGCCGCACGTGCACGTCGACCGTCCGGGTGCCGCCGAAGTAGTCGTAGCCCCACACCTCGCTGAGGAGCTGCTCGCGGGTGAAGACCCGCGAGGGGTGCGTGGCGAAGAAGCGGAGGAGCTCGAACTCCTTGAAGGTGAGGTCGAGCGGCCGACCGCGGACCTTCGCCGAGTAGCTGGCCTCGTCGATGACGACACCGGACGCCTGGATCTTCGACCCGGTCTGGTTCTTCGACGCGCGACCGGCCGTGAGACGGATGCGGGCGTCGACCTCGGCCGGGCCGGCGGTCTCGAGCACGACGTCGTCGACGTTCCACTCGCTGTTGACCGCGGTCAGACCACCCTCGGTGACGACCAGGATGATCGGCGTCGTCGAGCCGCTCGTCGCGAGGATCTTGCACAGGGCCTTGGCGCTCGCCAGGTCCGTCCGGGCGTCCACGAACATGAGGTCGCTCTGCGGGGCGTTGACCAGCTGTGCGGCCTCGGCGGGGACGTGGCGGATCCGGTGGCTCAGCAGTCCGAGGCTCGGCAGGACGTCGCCGGGCGCGGCTGAGGTGAGTACCAGGAGCTGGGCCACAGGACCTCCAGGGCGTGGGGGAGTCGTGCACACATCCTAGTGATGCTCGGGAAGCATCCCTCCCGGCCGGACGGTCGGGGACGCGTTCCGGGCACCTTCGGCACGCGGCCCTGTCATGATGGGGCGCGTGACCGAGCCTGTTCAGCCCACCGACCAGCGCCGCCTCCGGCTGACGTCCGTGCTGCCGGTCTGGCTGCTCGCGGTCGTCGGCGCCGTGCTCGTCCTCACCCTCACCGACAAGGACTCGTTCGCGTGGCTGCTGCTCGTGTTCGTGCTCTGCGTGCTGGTCAGCTTCGTGCTGCAGCTCATCACCGCGACGAAGGACGGGCTGGTCGAGCGGATCAGCATCGCGTCGTCCGGGGCGTTCGTCGTCGTGCTCGTCACCGCGGTGGTCCTGCTGGTGCGCTGACGCGCCGCCGTCCGCCTGGCGCCGTCAGGCGTGACGCGTAGACTCCAGCCATGGATTCGCTGCTTGCGCTCGAGCTCTTCTACGTGGGCCTGCTCGGCCTCGCGTCGCTCGCGATCGCGTTCGTCTCGGTGACCGTCGTCGTGAAGCTGTTCAAGGGTCAGCGTTGATCGAACTGCCGGAGGGCCTCGCGCCGGAACTCGTCCCGCTGTCGTGGCTCGTCGGCGTCTGGGAGGGCACCGGTGTGGTCGAGTACCCCGTCGGTGACGAGGACGAACCCCGGAAGTACGAGTTCGGCCAGCGCGTGAGCTTCAGCCACGACGGTCTGCCCTACCTCAACTACTCCTCCACGACGTGGCTGCTCGACGACGAGCACACCCCGCTCGCGGCCGAGATGGGCTACTGGCGGATCGACCGTCCGTCCGAGCCCGGTGACCGCGGCCCGGCGATGCTCCTCGGCGAGGGGCCGACGCCGTTCGGCACCGTCGAGAGCGTCGAGGCGCTGCGGAACACCACGGACGGTTTCGACGTCGAAGCGGCGATCATCCACCCGACCGGCGTCAACGAGCTCTACGTCGGGCGGGTCCGCAAGGGCCGCATCGACCTCGCGACCGACGCCGTGATGCGCTCGCCGAACGCCAAGGACTACTCCGCGGCCACCCGGCTCTACGGCCTGGTCGAGGGCAAGCTCTTCTGGGCGTGGGACATCGCCGCACTCGGCAAGGAGCTGACCTCGCACGCCTCGGGGCAGCTCGCGAAGGTCGACTGATGTCCGCCTTCGCCGGCCGCGCCGGCTTCGTGGCGACGGAATCCGGCCCCGCCGCGCACTTCGGCAACCCGCTCGGCGAGCAGCGTCTGCTCGCCCGCGGCCGTGCCGTCGTCGAACTCGGCCTCGGTGTCGTCACCGTCACCGGCCCGGACCGTCTGTCGTGGCTCAACTCGATCACCTCGCAGCTGCTCACCGGGCTCGCCGCCGGCGTGAGCACCGAGACGCTCGTGCTCGACCAGTCCGGTCGGGTCGAGCACGCGGCGCGCGTCGTCGACGACGGGTCGGTGGCGTGGCTGCTGACCGAGCCCGCCGACGCGGCACCGCTCGCTGCGTGGCTCGACTCGATGCGGTTCATGCTGCGCGTCGAGGTCGCCGACCGTTCGGCGGACTTCGCCACGATCGGCTGGTTCGGCGAGTCCGCGCCGTTCGCGTCGACCGACCTGCCCGAGACCCCGGTCGCCGAGTGGGTCGACCCGTGGGCGTCCGTCACGCCCGGCGGGTGGGGCTACGCCGACCAGGAGGCGCACCCCGCCTCCGACTGGACCCTCCGCATCGCCGTGGTCACCCCCGGCACCGCGGGCGCGATCGCCGCGTCGGACGAACCCGTCGCGGGACTCCTCGCGTACGAGGCCCTGCGCATCGCCGCCTGGCGACCCTCGCTGTCCGACGTCGACGAGCGCACGATCCCGCACGAGCTCGACTGGCTCCGGTCCGCCGTGCACCTGTCGAAGGGCTGCTACCGGGGGCAGGAGACCGTCGCGAAGGTCCACAACCTCGGACACCCGCCGCGCCGGGTCGTCATGCTGCACCTCGACGGATCGGACGGCGTGCTGCCGGCTCCGGGGACGCCGGTCGTCTCCGGCGAGAAGGAGGTCGGACGCCTGACGGCGTCGGGCATCCACCACGAGCTCGGGCCGATCGGGCTCGCGGTCGTGAAGCGTTCCCTCGACCCCGCCGCCACGCTGACGCTCAGCGCCGACGACGTGGTCGTGTCGGCCACGCAAGAGGTCATCGTGCCGCCGGGGGCCGGCGCCACCGCCGACGTCCCGCGCCTGCCCCGCCTCGGCGCCGTCCGCCGCTCGTAGCCGGCGCCGGCCCCCCGGCGCCCGGCGCCCGGCCCCGAGTCTCCGCTCCGCGGACACGTTCGCGCCATCAGGGCCACGAAACTGTCCGCCCGGCCGAGTCTCGGGGTCCCGCGGCGCGCGCCGGCTGGTCAGGCCGGGGCCACCGCGGCCCACGGGACGCTGAGCTCGCCGAGCCGCCACCGCGTCACCCCGTGCAGCACCGGCCACCCCCGGTCCCGCATGCCCCGGACCGTCGCGATCCACCGCTGCCGGGGGCCGTACGTGCCGAGCGGCGCCGCGACCGCCCACGCCAGGTCGAGGTCGCCGAGGAACGCGTGCACCCGCTCGCCGGGAACGTTCCGGTGGATGAGGGCCTTCGGCAGCCGTTCGGCCACGACCGAGGGGACGTCGAGCCCCGCCAGCCGGAGCGACACCGTGAAGGTGCGTGGTGCGACGTCGTCGAGCGTCACCCACGAGGCCACCCGCCCGACCTCGTTGCAGGTCCCCTCGACGAGCGCGCCGCCCGGTTGCAGGCGGTCCTGCATGATCCGCCAGGACTCCACAACCGCGGACTCGTCGTACTGCCGCAGCACGTTGAAGGCGCGGATCACGGCGGGCCGGCGGTTCCCCGGTGTCGGTGTCTCGAACCCGCCGAGCCGGAACGTCACCCCGTCCCGCGTGCCGGCGTTCGCGAGGGCCACCCGGGCCGGCTCGATCTCGATGCCGGTGACCTCGACGTCGGGGCGGACGGCGGCCAGGCGGTCCCGGAGTTCGAGCGTCGTCGTCGGCGAGGCCCCGTACCCGACGTCGGCGACGAGCGGGTCGGCGCTCCGACGGAGGGCCGGCAGCGTGGCGATCCACCGGTCGACGCGGCGGAGCCGGTTGTACCCGGTCGTCCCGCGCGTCACGTTCCCGATGGGCATGCCGACCAGGGTACGGGTCCGGGGACCGGCTGCACGGCGCTCGGTAGACTCGGGGCATGACCTCCACGCTCGTCCTGCTCCGTCACGGCAACAGTGACTGGAACCAGAAGAACCTGTTCACCGGTTGGGTCGACGTCCGGCTCAGCGAGCTGGGCGAGAAGGAGGCGAAGCGCGCCGGCGACCTCATCGCCGAGTCCGGCATCGTCCCCGACGTCCTCTACACGTCGCTCCTCACCCGCGCGATCCAGACGGCCGACATCGCGCTGCTCCAGGCCGACCTGGCGTGGCTGCCGGTGAAGCGCGACTGGCGCCTCAACGAGCGCCACTACGGCGACCTGCAGGGCAAGGACAAGGCCCAGACGCTCGAGCAGTACGGCGAGCAGCAGTTCATGGAGTGGCGCCGGTCGTTCGACGTGCCGCCGCCCCCCATCGCCGACGACGCCGAGTGGTCGCAGTTCGGGGACCGCCGCTACGCCGACCTCGGCGACCAGCTGCCCCGCACCGAGTCGCTCAAGCTCGTGATCGACCGCCTGCTGCCCTACTGGGAGTCCGACATCACGAAGGACCTCGGCGCGGGCAAGACCGTCCTCGTCACGGCGCACGGCAACTCGCTCCGGGCGCTCGTGAAGCACCTCGACGGCATCTCCGACGAGGACATCGCCGGCCTGAACATCCCGACCGGCATCCCGCTGGTGTACGAGCTCGACGACGACTTCCGTCCGACGAAGCCGGCGTACTACCTCGACCCCGAGGCCGCCGCTGCCGGAGCCGCCGCCGTGGCCGCGCAGGGCGCAAAGAAGTAGCAGCGCTGCACACACGAACGCCCCGCCCGGACTGACCGGGCGGGGCGTTCTGCGCGTTCTGTGCGTTCACACGAAGTGGGAGGCGATCTCCTGCACCAGGGCGCCGACGTCGTACGGCTTCGTCGTGTCGACGCGGACCACCGGGACGCCCGGCAGGCCGACCGGCTGGGCGGCGTCGCCGTGCTCGTCCCAGAACGCGAGCACGTCGGCCAGGTCCCCGTGCACCTCGTGGCGCACCGGCACGGTGCCCGGGTCGTACCGGTCGCGCAGCCGGTCCTCGGCGGTGGCCCGGTCCGTGTCGCACCACACCTCGACAGCGCGCGGCGACCCGGCGGAGGCGAGCCGCGCCTCCAGGAGTCCGCGGTCCCGCGACGGCAGCCAGACGGCGTCGAGGACGACCCCGTTCTCGACGGCCTGCGCCATCGACCACATCGTCTCCATCGCGATGGCGCCGAGCGGACGCGACGCGATCATCGGGCCGACGAGGTCGGCGAGGGGCTCCTTGATCCGGTCCTTCGACAGGAACGGGCAGCCGAGCACCTCGGCGAGGGCGGCACCGATGGTGCTCTTGCCGGAACCGGGCATGCCGTTGACGATGATCGCGACCTGGGCCATGCGTCGATCCTGTCAGAACCCAGCGAGCCGAGCGGAACGCAGCGAGCCGGGCGGACCGTGTGGTCCGTCCGGCTCGGTGACGCCACAGCGTCGGGTCAGGCGGGCGACACCGTCACCGAGGACGCGCCGGCCCAGTCACCCGTCGCCAGGTACTCGACCTTCTTGGCGATCGAGACCGCGTGGTCCGCGAAGCGCTCGTGGTACCGCGATGCCAGGGTCGCGTCGACGGTGTCGATCGGCGCACCCTTCCAGGTCTCGCCGAGCACGAAGTCGAACACGCTCGCGTGCAGCTCGTCGATGGCGTCGTCCTCGTCGCGGATCTCGCCGGCGAGGGCGATGTCCTCGGTGGCGAGCAGCCGCGTGAGCTTCTGCGCCATCGCGACGTCGAGCTGGCCCATCTTCTTGAAGGTGCCGCGGAGGCCCTTCGGCACGACCTTCTCGGGGAAGCGCTGCCGGGTGAGCTGGGCGATGTGCTCTGCCATGTCGCCCATGCGCTCGAGCGACGAGCTGACGCGCAGGGCGGTGACCACGACGCGGAGGTCGCGGGCGACCGGGGCCTGGCGCGCGAGGATGTCGATCGCGATCTCGTCGAGGCTGTTCGCCGCCTCGTCGATCTTGGCGTCGTCGGCGATCACCTCCTCGGCGAGGGACACGTCGGACTCGCTGAACGACTGCGTGGCTCGGGTGATGGCGGACTCGACGAGCCCGGCGATCTCGGTCAGTCGCTCCTGGACGTCCTGAAGTTCCTGCTGGAAGACTTCGCGCATGGGGGAGTACCTCTCTCTGCGTACCGGTCGAGTGTCGTCACGTCAGGTGAACGAACGGTGACGTGCGGTTGAACGCTTCGCGATCCGGCCTTCCGCAGACGGTGAACGGTACCGGAACCCCGCATGACCATCCCTACACTGACGGCATGGACAACGCGTGGCTCGTGCCACTGTCGATGCTCCTCGGCGGGGTGTTCGGAGCAGGCGTCGTGGTGCTGATCATCACCGCCGAGCGCACGGCTCGTGCTGCCGACGTGGCGGAACGCACCCTGCCCGACGGCGTCGCCGCGGTCATCGCCACGATGCACAACCCGGCCGTGGTGGTCGACCCCTCGAACACGGTCGTCGCTGCCTCGCCGCAGGCACTGACGGTCGGGCTGGTGGTGCGGCGGAAGCTCGTGCACCGCGAGCTCGTCGACCTCGTCGACCGCGTGCGCAAGAGCGGGGAGATGGGCGCCGAGGACCTCGAGCTGCCCCGTGGTCGGGGCAGCGACCAGATCGGCTACCTGAGCTTCCGCGCCGCGCAGCTCGGCAACCGGTACGTGCTCGTCACGGCCGACGACCTGACCGAGACCCGGCGCATCGACGAGGTCCGGCGGGACTTCGTCGCGAACATCTCGCACGAGCTGAAGACCCCGATCGGCGCGATCGGCCTGCTCTCCGAGACCCTCGTCGCCGCCGCGGACGAACCCCAGCACGTGCGGAAGTTCGCCGCGCAGCTCGTCACCGAGTCGGAGCGGCTGGCCGCCCTGACGAAGGACATCATCGAACTCTCGCGGCTGCAGTCCGTCGACACGCTGGAGAACAGCGAGGAGACGTCGATCGACCGCATCGTGCAGGCCGCCGTCGACGCGAACGAGATCGTCGCCCGCGCCCGGGACATCGAACTCGTGCGGGCGAAGAAGTCGAAGCTGCGGGTGATGGGCGACCCCGCCCTGCTGCAGATCGCGGTGTCGAACCTCATCGCCAACGCGGTCAAGTACTCCCCGGACCACACCCGCGTCGGCGTGGGCGTCCGGTCCGCGAAGGGCTTCGTCGAGATCGCGGTGACCGACCAGGGCGTCGGCATCCCCGAGGCCGACCTCGACCGGGTGTTCGAGCGGTTCTACCGCGTCGACCCCGCCCGGTCCCGTGCCACGGGCGGCACCGGCCTCGGCCTCGCCATCGTGAAGCACGTCGTCGGCAACCACGGCGGGGACGTGCGCGTCTGGTCGCAGCCCGGCAAGGGCTCGACCTTCACCATCCGCCTGCCCGAGGCGGACCCGGAACTGACCACAGCACTCGAAGAGCAACTGGAAGAGCAGCCATCGTGACCAAGATCCTCATCGTCGACGACGAGCCGGCCCTGAGCGAGCCCCTGGAGTTCCTGCTGCAGCGCGAGGGGTACGACACCTCCGTCGCTGCGGACGGCGTTACCGCGCTGTCGAAGTTCGACGCGGAGAACCCCGACCTGGTGCTGCTCGACCTGATGCTGCCGGGACTCTCCGGCACCGAGGTCTGCCGACAGATCCGGACCCGCTCGAACATCCCGATCATCATGCTCACCGCGAAGGACTCCGAGGTGGACATCGTCGTCGGGCTGGAGCTCGGCGCGGACGACTACGTGACGAAGCCGTACTCGACCCGCGAGCTCCTCGCCCGCATCCGTGCGGTCCTGCGTCGCCGGACCGAGGACGACCCCGCGGACAGCGGGATCCTGCAGGTCGGTGGCATCCGGATGGACGTCGAGCGGCACACCGTGGCGGTGGACGGCTCGGAGACGCCGATGCCGCTCAAGGAGTTCGAGCTCCTCGAGCTGCTGCTCCGCAACGCCGGGCGCGTGCTCACCCGGGGGCAGCTCATCGACCGGGTGTGGGGCTCCGACTACTTCGGCGACACGAAGACCCTGGACGTGCACATCAAGCGCATCCGCTCGAAGATCGAGCGCGTGCCGAGCGCGCCGGAGATCCTGGTGACCGTCCGCGGGCTCGGCTACCGCATCGAGGGCTGACGCGAGGTCGGCTGACGCACAGGAGGCGCGGTGCCGGTCCCTGGGACCGGCACCGCGCCTCCTGTGCGTGCGTCTGCTGCTAGTTGCCGGCGTCCTGCGTCGCGTCGTCCGTCGGCGTGGCCGCGGGCGTCTCGACCGGGAGGGTGATCTCGCTGGTGGGCTCCGGCGAGGAGGTCGGCGCGAGCGTCGCGTACTCCTCCTGCTGGCTGGTCAGCACCGGGACGCTCGCCGAGACGCCCTCGGCGCCCGAGTACGAGAAGTAGACCTTGACCAGCGAGCCGGGCTTGGTGTCGGCGTCGTCGAAGACGACCTCGCGCGAGTCGCCGGCGGCCGTGCCCTGCGTGGTGCCGTCGCCCTCTTCCGTCGAGGCGGTGGCCTGCTCGGAGGGCTCCGCGGCCCCGCCGAGGTCGATGTGCGTGTTCGCCGGGACCGTGACGGTCTGGGTGTCCCCGCCGACCTCGATCGAGAGGGTGATGTCGTCCCGCTCGGCGTTGTTCACGATCGTGCCCACGAACCGGGCGCCGTCGGCGTCGTCCGCGATGAGGAGCGCGTTGCGGATGTCCACCTTGCCGGTCGACACGTTCACGCCGTCGGTGATCTGCTTGATCTCCGTCGTCTGTGCGGGCGACATGAACTCGCAGCCGGTGGCGCCGAGCGCGATGGTTGCCGCAACGGCGACGGACACGAGTACCCGAGCTCGCAAGAGATTCCTCCGGAAGATCACGATTGTGGACCGGACGGTCCGGCACCATCCTACCGATCAGCGGGGGTGCCAGTTGTTAGGCGCCCCTTACCCGAACAACGCTTGTGGTAAACTGGGTGTCTCGGAACGGAGCCTGATACATGCAATTCGAGGTCGGCGAGACCGTCGTCTACCCCCATCACGGGGCGGCAACCATCTCTGAAGTCAAGACGCGCGTCATCAAGGGTGAGGAAAAGGTCTACCTGAAGCTGCGGGTCACCCAGGGTGACCTCACGATCGAGGTCCCGGCGGACAACGTCGACCTGGTCGGAGTCCGTGACGTGATCGGCAAGGAAGGCCTCGACAAGGTGTTCGAGGTCCTGCGTGCCCCCTTCACCGAAGAGCCCACGAACTGGTCGCGTCGCTACAAGGCGAACCTCGAGAAGCTCGCTTCCGGTGACGTCATCAAGGTGTCCGAGGTCGTCCGCGACCTCTGGCGCCGCGACCAGGACCGCGGCCTGTCCGCGGGGGAGAAGCGGATGCTCGCCAAGGCGCGGCAGATCCTGATCTCCGAGCTGGCGCTGGCCGAGAAGACCGACGAGGACAAGGCATCGACCGTCCTCGACGAGGTCCTCGCCTCCTGAGCGCACCGAACCACTGAACACGTCCTCGACCGTTCTGTTCCCCCACGGGGTGGACAGGGCGGTCGTCGTCGTTGCGGCCGGTTCCGGCACGCGGCTCGGCATCGGGACGGCCAAGGCGTTCGTCCCCGTGGCCGGCACGCTGATGCTCGCGCGGGCGCTCGAGCCGCTGTTCGCCCTGCCGTCGCCGACGCTCGTCGTGGTGGTCGCGCCGGCGGCGCTCCTCGACGACTGCCGACAGGTGGTCGCGTCCGTCGCCGGGGCTGCGGTCGCCTACACGGCCGTCGTCCCCGGAGGCGCGGATCGCCATGCCTCGGTCGAGGCCGGCCTGGCCGTGCTGCCGGACTCCGTCACCGCGGTGCTGGTGCACGACGCGGCGCGCTGTCTGACGCCGCCAGCCCAGTTCGAGCGGGTGTTCGACGCCGTCGCCGGTTCGCTGCACGACGGGGCGGGTGCCGGGTTCGTCCCCGCACTGCCCGTCACGGACACGATCAAGCGCGTCGACGGGGACGCCGTCGTCGAGACCGTCGACCGCGCGGCACTCGTCGGGGTGCAGACGCCGCAGGGCTTCCCGCTCGCCGCGCTCCGGCAGGCGTACGCCGTGTCGCAGCAGGCCGAGACCGACGACGCCGGGGTGTTCCAGGCGGCGGGCGGTACCGTGCGGTTCGTCCCCGGCGACGCCGACGCCTTCAAGATCACCACCCCGTGGGACCTCGGTCGTGCCGAGTCGATCGTGCGTGCCCGCGCCGCCACCCCCGAGGACACCCGGGTCGGCCTCGGGGTGGACGTGCACGCGTTCGACGCGGCGTCCCCGTGCCGGGTCGGGCTGCTCGACTTCCCCGGTGAAGCGGGGCTCTCCGGCCACAGCGACGGCGACGCGGTCGCGCACGCGGTCTGCGACGCCCTGCTCTCGGCGGGCGGGCTCGGCGACATCGGCGGGACGTTCGGCACGTCGGACCCCGCATACGCCGGGGCGGCGGGTGACGTCTTCGTCCGGGGTGCGGTCGCGATGCTGGCCGCCGCCGGTCTGGTGCCCGTGTCCGTCACCGTGCAGGTCATCGGGAACCGCCCGCGCATCGGCGCACGTCGGACCGAGATGCAGGACGCCCTCGGCGCCGTCGTCGGGGCCCCGGTCGCGGTCTCCGGCACGACGACGGACGGTCTCGGGTTCACCGGCCGCGGCGAGGGGCTCGCCGCGATCGCGACAGCCGTCGTCCGACCGGTCTGACGTCCTAGGCTGGACGCGTGACCGTTCGCCTCTACGACTCCCGCGCCGCTGCCGTCGTCGACCTCGTCCCGCTGGTCGACGGACAGGTGAGCATGTACGTGTGCGGTCCGACCGTGCAGTCGTCGCCGCACATCGGGCACCTCCGCTCCGCTCTCGTCTACGACATCTGGCGCCGCTGGCTCACCCACCGCGGCCTCCGGGTCACGCTCGTGCGGAACGTCACGGACATCGACGACAAGGTGCTCGACCTCGCGCACGGCACCGACGAGGCCTGGTTCGCCCGGGCGTACCGCGTCGAGCTCGAGTTCACGGCCGCGTACAACGCCCTCGGCATCCTGCCCCCGACGTACGAGCCCCGGGCCACCGCGAGCGTGCCGCAGATGCACGACATCATCACCAAGCTCATCGACCGCGGGCACGCCTACGCGGCGGCGGACGGCTCCGGCGACGTCTACTTCGACACCGGCAGCTGGGCGTCCTACGGGGCGCTCACCCGGCAGCGGCGCGAGGACATGGTCGAGGCCACCGACGCCGACCCCCGCGGAAAGCGCGACCCCCGCGACTTCGCGCTCTGGAAGGGCGCCAAGGCCGGGGAGCCGTCGACGGCGAACTGGGACTCGCCCTGGGGCCCCGGCCGCCCGGGCTGGCACATCGAGTGCTCGGCGATGTCCCGGCGCTACCTCGGCCCGGCGTTCGACATCCACGGCGGCGGGCTCGACCTGCGCTTCCCGCACCACGAGAACGAACTCGCGCAGTCCACGGCGGCCGGGGATCCGTTCGCCTCCTACTGGCTGCACAACGGCCTCGTCTCCGTCGACGGGCAGAAGATGTCGAAGTCGCTCGGCAACTCGATCTTCGCCGCGGACTTCCTCGGGTCCGCGCGTCCCGTGGTCGTCCGGTACTTCCTCGGCGCCGCGCACTACCGCTCGTCGATCGACCACCACGACGGCTCCCTGGCCGAGGCCGAGGCGGCGCTCGACCGGATCGAGGGCTTCCTGACCCGGGCCGCACCGCGGCTCGAGGGCGTCCGGCTGGCCGACGCCCCGGGGGTGCCCGAGGCCTTCGCCGCGGCGATGGACGACGACCTCTCGGTGCCCCAGGCCCTCGCCGTGCTGCACGAGACCGTCCGCTCCGGGAACGCCGCCCTCGACGCGGACGATGCGGAAGCGCTCGGAACCGCGTACCATCAGGTGGCTGCGATGGTGGAAGTGCTCGGCATCGATCCGCGAGCCGCCCACTGGTCGGGTGCTGGCCACGACGCATCGGCCGCACCGCTCGCAGCACTCGTCGAACGCCTCGTGCAGGAACGCGCCGACGCCAGGGCCGCACGCGACTTCGCCACGGCCGACCGCGTGCGCGACGACCTCGCATCCGCGGGCATCACGATCGAGGACACCGCAGCAGGTACACGCTGGAGCATCGCCTGACAACGGCAGTGCCGGACAGGAGAGAGCAATGAAGAACGTCTCGGGCAGCAAGAAGGGACGGCCGGGCGCCGTCCGGACCGGTCGCAAGGGCAACAAGCAGGTCGGCTCCGGCGGTCAGGGCGCACAGGCGCTCGAGGGCCGCAAGCCCACGCCGAAGGCCGAGGACCGTCCGTACCACCCCGCCGGCAAGCGCAAGGCGGCGAAGGAGCGCTTCGAGGCCGCTCGCGGGCGTCATGGTGCATCGAGCTCGCCGCAGCAGCGCACCGGTCGTCCGCCGCAGCGGAAGACCGACGACTCCGAGCTGGTCACCGGCCGCAACTCGGTGCTCGAGGCCCTGCGCACGAAGACCCCCTCGACGACGCTGTACATCGCCTCCCGCATCGAGGTTGACGACCGCGTCAAGGAGATCCTCGCGCTCGCCAACCACCGCGGCGTCCCGATCATGGAGATCATGCGTCCGGAGCTCGACCGCATCACGGGGCACGACAGCGTGCACCAGGGTGTCGCGCTCAAGGTCCCGGCGTACGAGTACGCCGTGGCCGAGGACGTCGTCGAGCGGGCGTTCGCCAAGGACGAGGTCCCGCTGCTCGTCGCCCTCGACGGCATCACCGACCCGCGCAACCTCGGTGCGATCATCCGGTCCACCGCGGCCTTCGGCGGCCACGGTGTCGTCGTCCCGCAGCGCCGTTCGGTCGGTGTGACCGCGTCCGCGTGGAAGACCTCGGCCGGTGCGGCCGCCCGGACCCCCGTCGCGATGGCCCCGAACCTCACGCAGACCCTCAAGTCGCTCAAGTCGATGGGCCTGTTCGTCCTCGGCCTCGACGGTGACGGCGACGTGGAGCTCGACGGCCTCGAGCTCGCCGACCGACCGATCGTGATCGTCGTCGGTTCCGAGGGCAAGGGCCTCTCACGCCTCGTCACCGAGACCTGCGACGCGATCGTCTCGATCCCGATCTCGAGCGCGACGGAGTCCCTCAACGCGGGCATCGCCGCGAGCGTCACCCTGTGGGAGGTCGCCCGGCGCCGTCGCGCCGAGTAGTCGCGCACTTCGTGAGCAGGAATGGTCGCCTCCCGGTTCGGGAGGCGACCATTCCTGCTCACCATGCGAGGCGCGCGGGCGCGCGGGCGCGTGGGCGCGCGCCGGGGCGCGGGCGTGCCCGGGGCGCGGGCGTGCCCGGGGCGACCCCGCGCCCGTCAGACCCCGGCGCGCCAGTCCTCGACGTCGTCGGGCGACGCCGGCACCGCGTCGTCGACGACCGGGATCGGCAGCGTCATCGACGACGTCGGCGGGTTGATCAGCAGCCGCTCGTCGCGACGGTGCCGGAGCACGTCGTTGATGTACGCGGTCGTCGCCTCGGGGAGCGACACCGACCGCTCCTCTTCCTGCGACATGAACCAGCGGTGCTCGAGCAGCTCGTGGAAGACCTCGGCCGGCTCGAGCCGCCCGCGCAGGTCCCGCGGGATCGAGCGGATCACCGGCTCGAACACCCGCGACACCCACTCGTGCGCCACCATCTCCTCGTCGAGCAGGTCGCGGCCGTTGCGCGCCCGGTACGAGTCGAGGTCGTTGAGGAGCCGCCGCGCCTGGTTCTCGCCGGCGTCGATCCCGGTGAGGCGCAGGAGTCGTCGCTGGTGGTGTCCGGCGTCGACGACCTTCGGCTGGATGCGCACCTGCGACCCGCCCTCGGTCGTGTGGATCGAGAGCTCCTCGATGTCGAACCCGAGCGCGTTGAGCCGTTCGACGCGGTCGTTGATGCGCCAGCGTTCCTTGACGTCGAACTGCTCGGTGCCGGTGAGTTCCTTCCAGAGCGTCCGGTACTGCGCGACGATCCGGTTCGAGACGTCCACGGCGTCGGCGTTCTCGTCGAGTCGACCGCCGGCCTCGAGGTCGAGGAGCTCGCCGGCGATGTTCACGCGCGCGACCTCGAGGTCGTTCTCCCGCTGACCGTTCGACAGGCCGCCGGGGTAGAGCTTGCCGGTCTCCGCGTCCACCAGGTACGCCGCGAAGGCACCGGCGTCACGTCGGAACAGCGTGTTCGAGAGCGAGACGTCGCCCCAGTAGAAGCCGATGACGTGCAGCCGCACGAGCAGGAGCGCGAGGGCGTCGACCAGACGGGTGGCCGTCTCGGGCCGCAGTGTCTGCGAGTACAGGGCACGGTACGGCAGCGAGAAGCGCAGGTGCCGGGTGACGAGCACCGGGTGCAGGGCCTCGCCGTCGGCGCTGACCCGGTTCGTGATCACCGCGACGGGGTCGACGCACGGCACGTCCATGCGCTGCAGGGTGCGGAGCATCTCGTACTCCGAGCGGGCGACCTCTTCGCCGGTCTCCTTCACGGCGACGACGTACCCGCCGAGCTGCACGAAGCGCACGAGGTGCCGCGAGATGCCCTTCGGGAGCGCGACGATCGTCTCGTCCGGCCAGTCCGCCAGGGGGAGGTCCCACGGCAGGTCGAGGAGTCCGGGGTCGACGGTGGCGGCGGTGATGGACATCGAGTCGGGCACGGTTGGTTCCTCTGGTACGTGTGCGACGGACGGGAGGCGCGGTGCCAGCTGGCACCGCGCCTCCTGTGGGGACCTTCCAGCGTTACGCGCTGACGACGGCCTTGTCGTCGAGCCGCTCGCCCGACTCGGTGTCGAAGGCGTGCACGTGGCCCTGCTTCGGCGTGACGACGATCGTGTCACCGATCGACGGGTGCGAACGCCCGTCGACGCGGGCGACGATGTCGACGCGCGAACCCTTGACGTCGGCGTGACCGTACAGGTAGCCGTCGGCGCCGAGCTCCTCGACCACGTCGACCGTGACCGGCAGGCCCTCGCCCGACTGCGCCACGATGACGTCCTCGGGGCGGATGCCGACCGTGATGTTCCCGGAACGCGCGTTGGAGAGCGTGTCGCGGTCGATGGGGTGGTTGAGCGAACCGAACTTGATGCCGCCCTCGACCACGTCGGCCGGGAGGAGGTTCATCGCCGGCGAGCCGATGAAGCCCGCGACGAAGACGTTGTTCGGCTTCTCGTAGAGGTCGCGCGGCGAGCCGACCTGCTGCAGGATGCCGTCCTTGAGCACCGCGATGCGGTCACCCATGGTGAGCGCCTCGGTCTGGTCGTGCGTGACGTAGACCGTGGTGACGCCGAGACGACGCTGCAGCGAGGCGATCTGGGTGCGGGTCTGGACGCGGAGCTTGGCGTCGAGGTTCGACAGCGGCTCGTCCATGAGGAACACCTGCGGCTGACGGACGATCGCGCGGCCCATCGCGACGCGCTGACGCTGACCACCGGAGAGCGCCTTCGGCTTGCGGCCGAGGTACTGCTCGAGGTCGAGGAGCTTCGCGGCTTCCTGCACGCGGGTGGCGCGCTCGTCCTTGCCGACGCCGGCGATCTTGAGCGCGAAGCCCATGTTCTCGGCAACGGTCATGTGCGGGTACAGCGCGTAGTTCTGGAACACCATCGCGATGTCGCGGTCCTTCGGCGGGACGTCCGTGACATCGCGGTCGCCGATGCGGATCGAGCCGGAGTTGACCTCTTCGAGGCCGGCCAGCATGCGCAGGGACGTGGACTTGCCACAGCCCGAGGGGCCGACGAGGACGAGGAACTCGCCGTCGGCGACGTCCAGGTCGAGGGAGTCGACCGCGGGACGGTTGCCTCCGGGGTAGAGACGGGTTGCCTTGTCATAGGTGACGGACGCCATGAGCGTTCGGTCCTTCCTTCACCGGCAGGTACGTGCCGGACGATCCGAGTGAAGCGGTTGCCCGTGGGGGCCCCGGATGGTCGCCGTCGACCATCGAGGTTCATACAACACGATCTGCCCCGGGAGCGCCAGTGCTCACACCTGGTTGGGTGGTTCCCATCGGGTCCCGGTACGATCGGCGGGTCCGTCCGGCCTGCCGGGGGAAGCCGTACGGACGACGACCAACGTGAGGACACTCGACGCATGACCAACCGCCCCGAGGGTGACGCCCGCGCCGCGCGGAACGAACGACGCGAAGCCGCACGACAGCGTGCCCAGCGTGCCCGCACCCAGCAGAAGCGCCGCCAGCGCGGACTCCGACTCGGCCTGCAGATCGGCATCGGCGTCGTCCTGCTCGCCGCAGCGACCGTCGTGACACTCGTCCTCGTCGACTCCGTGCAGCCCGCGGGCCCCGGCCCGGCGAACACCTCGCAGGGCGGCATCACGATCGGGCAGGACCTCAAGGCGGTCACGGCGTCCTCACAGTCGCCCGCGCCGACCTCGACGGACGCCGCCGGCTCGGTGCGCATCACGATGTACGTCGACTACCTCTGCCCGATCTGCGGCCAGTTCGAGGACGCGAACGGCGAGTACATCCAGAACCTCGTCGACTCCGGTGCGGCGACGGTGGACATCCACCCGATCGCGATCCTCTCGAACCGGTCGCAGGGCACGAAGTACTCGCTCCGGGCCGCGAACGCCGCCGCCTGCGTCGCGGACAGCTCGCCGGACCAGTTCTTCGCCGTCAACCAGGCGCTGTTCGCGAAGCAGCCGGAGGAGGGCACCGCCGGCCTCACCGACGCGCAGCTGACCAAGGTCGTGACGGGCGTGGACGGGCTGCAGAAGCGGTCGACGATCACGAAGTGCATCGAGGACCAGACCTACAGCAAGTGGATCGACGAGCGGACCACCGCGGTGACCGGCGGCGACATCCCCGGGTCGACGCTCAAGGAGTTCCCCGGAACGCCCCTCGTGCTCGTGAACGGGCAGCGCTACGAGCTCACCTCGCCGATCACGAACGACGACTTCCGGACCTTCGTGGTGACGGCTGCCGGTGCGAGCGACGCCACCCCGACGCCCACGCCCACGCCCACGCCGAGTGCCACCCCGACCCGGTCCGCGACGCCGAGCGCCTCGCCGTCGAACTGACCCGGGCTGCTGACCCGGACTACAGGGACGAACCCGGCACGCTGAACGTGTCGCACGCCGTCGCGCCGCGCTGGTAGCCCCGCAGGAACCAGTTCTGGCGCTGCTCGCTCGACCCGTGGGTGAACGAGTCCGGGTCGACCCGACCGCTCGAGCGCTCCTGGATGCTGTCGTCGCCGACGGCGCTCGCGGCGGACAGTGCGTCCTCGATCTCGGCACGCGTGATCGGCTCGAAGAAGGTCTCGCCGTTCGCGTCCTTCGTGGTCGCGGCGCCGCCGACCCAGGCGCCCGCGTAGCAGTCCGCCTGCAGTTCGACGCGGACGCTGCCGGACGACGCTCCGGTCCCGGAGCGGTCGGTGTTCGCGAAGGCACCCTGGAGCTGCTGGATGTGGTGGCCCCACTCGTGCGCGACGACGTACATCTGCGCGAGCGGTCCTCCGGAGGAGCCGTACTTCGACTGCAGGTCGTCGTAGAACGCGGTGTCGAGGTAGATCGCCCGGTCCGGCGGGCAGTAGAACGGGCCGGTCGCCGCCGACGCCTGGCCGCACGAGGTGCTCGTCGAGCCGTCGAACAGGATGAACCCCGGGGTCGTGTAGACGATCCCGAGCTTCCGTGACTCGGACGTCCAGTACCCGTCGAGCGACTCCGCGGCGCCCTCCATCCGGCACTCGATCTTGAGGTTCGCGTCACGGCCCGTTCGGCACTCGGCTGCTGCGTCGACGGTCTCACCGCGCTGCTGGATCTCGGTCGTGCCGTTGCCGCCGTCGATGATGCCGGAGAGGTCTACGCCGGTGAACTGCGCGATGAGGAACACGACGATGGCGCCGACGCCCACCGCGCCGCCGCCGATCGCAGCGCCGCGCCCCCGCCGGGTGACCTTCCCGCCCGTGAGCTGCGAGTCGTCGTTGAACGTCATGCCCCGAATGTACGGGTGGGCGGTGCTCGGTGCCCGCATCGGCGGGAGGAGTAGA
Organism: Curtobacterium sp. SORGH_AS_0776; assembly: GCF_031453355.1. Classification (NCBI taxonomy): domain Bacteria; kingdom Bacillati; phylum Actinomycetota; class Actinomycetes; order Micrococcales; family Microbacteriaceae; genus Curtobacterium; species Curtobacterium sp. SORGH_AS_0776. Next base: position 316,521 of record NZ_JAVIYU010000001.1, on the reverse strand, counting down.
CCGGACGGCATGCCCGTCCTCGACGAAACCCACCCCCTCTTCCTCTTCGCGATGGACCAGCGGTCCTCGCTCCTCGAGCACACCTACGACGAGTCCGGCGGGGAGCCGCTCGACGAAGCCGAGGCCGAGCGCGTGCGCGCCGGCAAGCAGCTCGTCTACCGCGGTGTCCTCACGGCGCTCGCGGCCGGTGCGTCCCGCGAGCGGACCGGCGTCCTCGTCGACGAGCGCTACGGCGCCGACGTCGCCCGGCTCGTCAAGGAGGCCGGCCTCCAGCTCGCGATGCCGATCGAGCGGTCGGGCCGGGAGTGGTTCGAGCTCGAGTACGGCGAGGACTGGATCGCGCACGTGGACGCCTTCGACCCGGACTGGGTGAAGGTGCTCGTGCGTGACAACCCCGACTTCGACGCGGACCGCCGCGAGCGGCAGGCATCGGAGCTCGCCGACATCGCTGGCGTGCTGCACGGTGCCGGTCGGCCGTTCCTGGTCGAACTGCTCGTTCCGGCGACCGACGAGCAGCGGGCATCGGTCGAGGACTACGACCGCGACCTCCGACCGGACCTCGTCGTGCAGGTCATCGAGTACCTGCAGGACCACGGGGTCGAGGCGGACGTGTGGAAGCTCGAGGGCCTCGACGAGCGCGCGGACGCGGAACGGGTCGTCCGGACCGTGCGTCGCGGTGGCCGGGACGCGGTGCAGTGCATCGTCCTCGGCCGGGACGCCCCCGAGGAGCAGCTCGACCACTGGCTGCGCACCGCCGCCGGGGTGGACGGGTTCGTCGGGTTCGCCATCGGTCGCAGCAACTGGGAGGAACCGCTCGAGGACGTCGTCCGCGAACACCTCGACACCGAGGCCGCCGAGGGGCTCATCGCGGCGAACTACCGCCACTTCGTCGACACCTGGCTCGAGGCCCGCCCGGGCATCGAGCACGGGGTGGACGCCGGCGCGGTCTGACCCCGGGTCCGAGCCCGGGTCTCAGGTGCGGACCAGCGGCTCCACGCCCGCCAGGTCTGCACCGATCCCGACGTCGACGAGCTCGATCCGCCCGGCGAGGCTCGCGCCCGGTCCGCGGAGCAGCCCGGCCTTCACCCCGCCGAACGTCACCGTGACGTCCGCCTGCAGCACGTGGTCGTCCGCGATCGCGCCGGTGTCGACGTCGATGCCGCTCGGCACGTCGACCGCCACGACGAACGGTGCGCGCTGGTCGCGTGCGAGCTGGCGGATCGCCGCGACGACCTCGCGCGCCGGCGAGCGGAGCGCGGACGCGCCGTGCACGCCGATGCCGAGGATCCCGTCGAGCACCAGGTCCGCCTCGAGCGCCGCGTCGGTCGCGACGGCGGCCAGACGCGCAGCGTCATCCCGGGAGGCCGCTGCGAGGAGGTCCGCGGCCGGACGGACCGACCCGGTGTCGGACGGGCGGTCCAGGAGGCGCGCCCCGGCGTCCAGCGCCGCTGCCAGGCCCGCCGCGTGGACGCGTGAGCCGACGCGCAGCACCGTCACGCGCCTCCCGTCCGCCGCCAGGCGTGCCCCCAGCGAACAGCGCGTCACCACCGTTGTCGCCGCTGCCCACCAGCAGCAGGACCGATCCCGGTCCGTCACCCGGACGCACGGCCGGGTCGTCGAGCAGTCCGCCGACGGTCCGCGCCAGCCCGTCCGCCGCACGCTGCATGAGCGGTTCGCCCGCGTCGAGGTGCGGCCGCTCCGCCGCCCGGATCTGATCGCCGCCGTAGCCGTCCATGGCGACCACAGTGCCCCGGTAGCCTGGAGGGGACATGTCACTCGTCCCCGAAGCACCCCGTCCCCGCGTCGTGATGTCCCCGGACGGGCTGAAGATCGCGACCTACGACTTCGGCGACCCCGAGGCGCCGGCGGTCGTCGCCGTGCACGGGTTCGCCTCCGGCGCGCTGCTGAACTGGCACGCCTCGGGGTGGACGCGCGACCTCGTCCGCGCCGGGTACCGCGTCGTCGCGCTCGACCAGCGCGGGCACGGCGCCTCGTCGAAGCCGCACGACCCGTCCGCGTACTCGATGGAGCTCCTCGTCGCGGACGTCGTCAGCGTGATCGACACCTACCTGCTCGACGACGTCGCGTACCTCGGGTACTCGCTCGGCGCCCGCGTCGGGTGGCACACCGCCGAGCAGCTCCCCGACCGGATCACCCGTGCGGTCTTCGGCGGCATCCCCGACGCCGACCCGATGCGGCGCGTGCGGGTCGACCAGGCGAAGGCGTACTTGGCGGACGGCACGCCGATCGAGGACCGCGTGACGAACGGCTACCTGACGATGGCCGCCGGCGTCGAGGGGAACGACCTCGGCGCGCTCGTGGCGATGGTCGAGGGGATGCGGGGCAGCATCGAGCCGACGCCGTCGAACGCGCCCGCGCAGCCCGTGCTGATGGCCGCGGGCAGCGAGGACGGCATCAAGGACAGTGCCGTGCGGCTCGCGGCGGCGGCCCCGGACGCCTCGTTCTTCGAGATCCCGGGCCGGAACCACTTCAACGCGCCGACGTCGCGCGACTTCCGCCAGGCCGCGATCGCCTTCCTGACCGAGACCGCCGTGTCCGACCAGCGCTGACGGGTACTGCCAGGTCCTCGTTGTCCCCGGTGGTCGCGCGTACCGTCCCGGCCATGGACTACAGACTCCTCGGCAACAGCGGGACATCGGTGTCGACGCTGACCCTCGGCACCATGACCTTCGGCAGCGAAGCCGACGAACCCACCTCGCACACCATCATCGACACGTTCGTCGCCGCCGGCGGCACGCTCATCGACACGGCGGACGTCTACTCCGGCAACGAGTCCGAGCGCATCATCGGCCGCTGGCTCGCCGCGCACCCGACCGAGGCGCAGCAGGTCGTCCTCGCCACCAAGGGGCGCTTCCCGCAGGGCGACGGGCCGAACGACCTCGGGCTGTCCCGTCGGCACCTCCGGGTCGCCCTCGACGCCTCGCTCGAGCGGCTCGGCGTCGAGTACATCGACCTGTACCAGATGCACGCGTGGGACGCCCTCACCCCGATCGAGGAGACCCTGCGCTTCCTCGACGACGCCGTGTCCGCGGGCAAGATCGGCTCCTACGGGTTCTCGAACTACCTCGGGTACCAGATCACGAAGGCCGTGTACGAGGCGAAGGGCCACGGGTGGGCCCCGCCCGTGACGCTGCAGCCGCAGTACAACCTGCTCGTCCGCGACATCGAGCACGAGATCGTCCCCGCCTGCCTCGACGCCGGCATCGGCCTGCTGCCCTGGTCGCCCCTCGCCGGCGGCTGGCTCTCCGGCAAGTACCAGCGCGACGAGGCCCCCAGCGGCGCGACCCGGCTCGGCGAGAACCCGGCGCGCGGGATGGAGGCGTGGGAGGCGCGGAACGGCGACGAGCGGACATGGGCCGTCCTCGACGCGGTGTCGGACATCGCCGACGCGCACGGTGCCTCGCGGTCGCAGGTCTCCCTGGCCTGGCTCCTCGCCCGACCGGCCGTGACGAGCGTCATCCTCGGTGCCCGGACGGTCTCGCAGCTCGAGGACAACCTCGGTGCCGCCGACCTCGTCCTCGACGACGCCGAGCTCGCACGGCTCACCGAGGTCAGCGCGCCGCGCATCGACGACTACCCCTACGGCACCGCGGGTGTCGCGCAGCGCGAGCGGAAGATCACCGGGGGTCGCTGAGCGTTCGCTGTCCGACGGGTGCGGCTTTCCGCGAGCTTGACCAGGGATGTGGACACCGTGTTCGGTGCGGTGTCACCATCACTGCACGACCGGCTGGTTACCGCGTCGAGCGCTCGGAACGCCCCCTGATCCGTGTTCCACGCGCCGAAGGCCCCGGGTGTTCCCACCCGGGGCCTTCGCACGTGGCGGGGGACCGTCCCCCAGCGTCGTGTCAGTAATCGACGCGGATGAAGTCGTGCGCCTGGCTCCAGATCGGTCGTTCGGCGACCTTCGTCGTGGTCCAGTCCCCACTCGTCCCGGTGCTCAGACCGTTGCCGTCCAGCACGTACCAGACGCCGTTCACCTTCTTAGAAACGATGCCGACGTGCTGGTCCGAGCCGAAGATGACGATGTCACCGACGCGCGGCGAGGCACCGGCAGGCAGCTGCGTGCCGAGCTTCCGCATGTCGCGCACCCACGTGTAGTAGGTCCCGCCGGTGGTGTTCCGGAGCGCCCAGGTCGAGAACCACGCGCACCAATCGCCGCGGTACCCGTGCCAAGGGGCCGTCGTGGAGGTGTCCACCTGGTAGACCGTCTTGCCCATGTAGGAGCGGGCGTAGTCGACGACCTGCTGTGCTGTCGGCGAGCTCGGCAGACCAGTCGAGGGCGGCGGTGCCGTGACCTTCCCGTCCCAGTCACCGACGATCGGGACCACTGACGTGTTCCCCGCCGGACCCCACGCGAACGCGCTCGAACTCGGGTTGGTGGTGTTGGCGTTCGCAAGGTGGTACGACCCGTCGGAGGGTCGGTACCAGCCGACGGTGTCCTTCCCGTCGCCGTTCCAGTCGCCGGCGATCGCCGTCACGGTGGTGTTGCCAGGCGGGCCAGCGACGAACGCGCTGGAGTCGGCGGTCGTGTTGTTGGCGTTCGCGAGGTGGTACGACCCGTCGGAGGGTCGGTACCAGCCGACGGTGTCCTTGCCGTTGCCGTCCCAGTCCCCGACGACGGGCGTCACGGACGTGTTCCCCGCTGGCCCCCACACGAACGCGCTCGACGACGCGGACGTCGTGTTGGCGTTCGCGAGGTGGTACGACCCGTCGGAGGGTCGGTACCAGCCGACGGTGTCCTTGCCGTCGCCGTCCCAGTCCCCGACGATCGGAGTGATGGACGTGTCGCCTGCTGGCCCCCAGACGAACGCTGCGTCGGACGGGCCGCCGCTGAGATCGTCCGACATGTGCCACGACGCGTCGCTGTAGCGGTACCACGCGATGGAGTCGGCACCGTCGCCGTTCCAGTCGCCCGCCACCGGCACGACCGAGCCGCTGTTGGTCGGCCCGTTCACGAACGCGACGTCGCTCTCGTCACCAGGAGGCGTGTCGAACGACAGGTGCCAGGACGAGTCGCTCGGCCGGTACCAGCCGATGCTGTCCTCGATGGTCTTGGTGTCGGCCGACGCCGAGCTGACCGGTCCGGCGACGATGAGCCCGGCGGCCACGATGCCGAAGACGGAGGCGGTTGCGACGACGCGCAGCCCGCGATTCCCCCGTGCTGAATTCCCCTGATTCCGCTGTTGTTTCACGGCGCTCACCCTGGCAGGGTGAGCATCCGACGGTCAACAGATCTGTCTACCCCAGATCGGGGGGGGTGGGTGGGGCCGGCAGCGGGACTCGAACCCGCAACCCCCGTATTACAAGTACGGTGCGCTACCAATTGCGCCATGCCGGCTGACGCGCCCATCCTAGCGGCGGACGCGCCGGGGCCTCACTCGCTCTTCTCGGAGAAGTTCAGCGAGATCGAGTTCATGCAGTAGCGGTCACCCGTCGGCGTGCCGAACCCGTCGGGGAACACGTGGCCGAGGTGCGAGCCGCAGTTCGCGCAGCGGACCTCGGTGCGTGCCATGCCGAGGGAGTTGTCCTCGAGCAGCTGCACCGCGTCGGGGTCGACCGACTCGTAGAACGACGGCCAACCGCAGCCGGAGTCGAACTTCGTGCCGCTCTTGAACAGCTCCGCGCCGCACGCCGCACAGGTGTAGACACCGGCGCGCTCCTCGTCCAGGAGGTCACCCGTCCACGGGCGCTCCGTACCGGCCTGCCGGAGGACGGCGTACTGGTCCGGGGAGAGCTCCTCGCGCCACTGGGCGTCGGACTTGTCGACGTTGTATGCCATTGTTTCCTCCTGCTCCTGTCGCCGTTGCTGGACGACCACTTCGGTAAACTCGCGACGATGTCCGAACATTCCGTGCACCACGCCCGTTGGGACCGTCTGACGACGGACGAACTGTACGGCATCGTGGTGCTCCGGAACCGCGTGTTCGCACTGGAACAGCGCGTCACGGCCGAGGACTTCGACGGCCGTGACCGTGAACCGGACACCGAGCACTGGTGGTTCGGCACCGACGACCGACCGGTTGGGTACCTGCGGCTCATCCGACCGGCACCGGACGAGGTCCACCCGGACGGTTCGGCTGCACCCGCCTGGGTGATCGGCCGGGTCGCCACCGACCCCGGACACCGCGGGAGCGGGATCGCCGGTCGCCTCGTGGCCGCGGTGCTCGATGCGCACGGGCACGAGCCCTTCGTCCTGCACGCCCAGGAGTACGTCGCCGGACTCTACGAGCGCCACGGCTTCGTCCGCTTCGGAGCGCCCTACGACGAGGCCGGCATCCGTCACGTCGGCATGCACCGTCCCGGTCGCTGATGGACACGCGGGAGCGGTACGCCGCCTACGCGGAGCGCATCGCGGGGGTCTCGCCGTCCTACGCCGCGTGGGCGCGGTCGCTGGACGACGGGGTGGTGTCCGTGCTCGACGATGTCCCGGAGTCGAAGCGGCAGCCAGAGCTCCTCTTCGCGGTCGCCCGGCGCCTGGGCGCCGATCCGGCGGACCCCGGTGCGCTGCGCGCGCTCGTCCAGGAGGCGCGACCCGCCCTGCTCGGCGCCCTCACCTCCGCCACGGTGCAGGCCAACGACCCCAGACGCCTCGCCCCGGTGGTCCCGCTGTTCGCGGCGCTCGCCGCGCGGGTCGGGCGGCCGCTCGGCCTCGTCGACGCGGGGGCGGCGGCGGGGCTGTGCTCGATCCCGGACCGGGTGACGCTCGACTACGTCGTCGGGGCGCGGTCCGAGGTCGTCCGGATGCACACGGCCTCCGTCGAGCCCGGCCTGCACCTCGTCGCGGCGGCCAGCGGCGCGGTGCCGGCGCCGGCAGCGGAACCGATCGAGGTCCGGGCGCGGGTGGCCCTCGACCCGAACCCGATCGACCTCGCCGGGCCCGGGGCGTTCGACCGGCTCGTCGAGGCCGTCCCGCCCGAGGCGACGGACCGCACCGCCCTGATGCGCGAGGCTGCGCGTGCGACGCTCGCCGCGCCTCCCGTCCGCATCCGGGGCACCCTGCCGGGCGACCTCGACCGCGCACTGGAGGCCCTGCCGGACGACGTCGTGCCGGTCGTCCTGACGACCGGGACCCTCGTGTACGTCCCCGGCGCGGACCGCCAGCGGTTCGTCGACCGGGTGCGCGAGCGGGGCGTGCACTGGATCGCGCTGGAACGCACGGGGATCCTCAGCGGGGTCGCCGCGACCCTGCCGGACGACGTCGACCCCGCTGATCCGGACGCGTTCGCGACCGCGTCGCTCGACGGCGTGGCCCTGGCCGTGTCGGACCCGTTCGGGGTCCGCGTCCGGTGGTTGGCCGATCCGAACCTGTGACCGGTCTTCGCGACAGTCCAGCGGCGTGCCAGGGTGGGGATGACCTCCACCCCTACGATGTGCGAGACCCGTTCCCCCACCGTGATCGGAACCGCAGTGACCGCCACACCCGTCGAGCTCGACGAGCTCGCCAAGCACGTGCTCGCGTTCGAGCACGACCGGGCACGGCACGACCGCACGAAGGAAGCGGAGATCCGGGTCGAGTTCGACATGTCGCCCGCTCGGTACTACCAGGTGCTGAACCGTGTGATCGACTCGCCCGCGGCGCTCGCGTACGACCCGCAGCTGGTCTCCCGGCTGCAGCGGCTCCGGTACGCGCGCACCAGTGCCCGGGCGGCGCGCAGTTTCGTCGCGCCCGGTGCAGCTCCCGAAGGACGTGAAGAGGAACGATGACGACGAGATACCCCCGAGACCGGTTCGACGACGTCGCCGACGGCCCCCGGGTCGGGGCGCACCGCGGTGCGCAGCGGCGTGGGCGCGGGTGGATCGCGTTCGCGTGGGCGGCGCTCGCCACCGGTGTCATCGTGGGGGTCTGCGTCGTCGCCCTCGCGCTCCTGAACGGCAGCTACTCGTTCACCGGCTCGGCATCGCCGTCGGCTTCGGCCTCGGCGTCGGCGTCCGCATCGGCGGCGCCGTCGTCGTCCGCGTCCTCGTCGGCGTCGCAGGCACCGGCCGCGGGGACCCCGGCCGACCAGGGGTGCGACGACGCTCGTCGTGCTGAACGGCACGTCGACGACCGGCCTCGCGGCGAAGGGCAGCGCGGCGCTGACCTCGGCCGGGTGGAAGGTGACGTCGACGGGGGACGCCGGCACGACCGGGGCGACCTCGACGATCGTGTACTACCAGCAGGCCGCCCAGGCCGCCGTCGCGCAGGGCATCGCGAAGTCGCTCGGCACGACCGCGGTGCAGCAGTCGGCGGCGTTCCCGAACGCCGACATCAGCGTCGTGCTCGGCGCGGACTACGCCGGCTGATCGTTCCCGGCGCATTCCTGGTCGCGTTCTCCGGTGCGTGAAGCGTGCATTTGTGACGGCCGTGTTTCGAGCACGTTGATTCTTGTCGGAATCGACGTGAAACAACGTCACACCTCTTGCCCTGTCGGCATTGTTCGGTAAGAGTCTCCCCAAGACGGCGACTACGCCGTCCGCACCAGCACCACCGCAGGGAGCAAGAGATCATGGCCAACGGAACCGTGAAGTGGTTCAACGCCGAGAAGGGCTTCGGCTTCATCACCGTCGATGGAGGGGGCCAGGACGTGTTCGTGCACTACTCGGCAATCGACATGTCGGGGTACAAGGTCCTCGAGGAGGGCCAGGCAGTGACGTTCGACGTCGGCACCGGGTCGAAGGGGCCGCAGGCCGAATCGGTTCGTCCCGCCTGACCCGGCAACCACCTCGCGAACGCGCCGTCCCGTCCGGGGCGGCGCGTTCGTCCGTGTGCGGCGACCGGCGTTCGTCGCTTCCGTCCCTCGTGTCGGTGCGTGTCCTGGGAACTCGACCCGCGCCTCCTGGCGGTGTTGCACTCGACCCCTGCGAGTGCCAGAATCGGCGTTGGCACTCGCTCACGCTGAGTGCCAGCACGACCCCCATGACGACGTCCGGGAGGGACGAGAAACTCACATGGCTAAGATCATTGCTTTCGACGAGGAGGCCCGCCGTGGCCTCGAGCGCGGCCTGAACATCCTGGCTGACGCCGTGAAGGTGACGCTCGGCCCGCGCGGCCGCAACGTCGTCCTCGAGAAGAAGTGGGGCGCCCCCACGATCACGAACGACGGTGTCTCCATCGCCAAGGAGATCGAGCTCGACGACCCGTACGAGAAGATCGGTGCGGAGCTCGTCAAGGAGGTCGCCAAGAAGACCGACGACGTCGCCGGTGACGGCACGACCACCGCGACCGTCCTCGCCCAGGCCCTCGTCCGCGAAGGCCTCCGCAACGTCGCCGCCGGTGCCGACCCCGTGTCGCTCAAGCGCGGCATCGAGAAGGCCGTCGCCGCCGTCTCCGACCAGCTCCTCGCCAACGCGAAGGACATCGAGACCAAGGACCAGATCGCCGCGACCGCGTCGATCTCGGCCGCTGACCCGACCATCGGCGCGCTCATCGCCGAGGCCATCGACAAGGTCGGCAAGGAAGGTGTCGTCACCGTCGAGGAGTCGAACACCTTCGGCACCGAGCTCGAGCTCACCGAGGGCATGCGCTTCGACAAGGGCTACCTGTCGCAGTACTTCGTGACCGACCCCGAGCGTCAGGAAGCCGTCTTCGAGGACGCCTACATCCTGATCGTCAACTCGAAGATCTCGAACATCAAGGACCTCCTGCCGGTCGTCGACAAGGTGATCCAGGCGGGCAAGCAGCTCCTGATCATCGCCGAGGACGTCGACGGCGAGGCCCTGGCCACGCTCGTCGTGAACAAGATCCGCGGCATCTTCAAGTCCGTCGCCGTCAAGGCCCCGGGCTTCGGCGACCGTCGCAAGGCCATGCTGCAGGACATCGCGATCCTCACCGGCGGCCAGGTCATCTCGGAAGAGGTCGGCCTCAAGCTCGAGAACGCGACGCTCGACCTGCTCGGCAAGGCCCGCAAGGTCATCATCACCAAGGACGAGACGACCATCGTCGAGGGTGCCGGCGACGAGGAGCAGATCGCGGGCCGCGTCCGTCAGATCCGCTCCGAGATCGAGGCGACCGACTCCGACTACGACCGCGAGAAGCTCCAGGAGCGCCTCGCGAAGCTCGCCGGTGGCGTGGCCGTCATCAAGGCCGGTGCCGCGACCGAGGTCGAGCTCAAGGAGCGCAAGCACCGCATCGAGGACGCCGTCCGCAACGCGAAGGCCGCTGTCGAAGAGGGCATCGTCGCCGGTGGTGGCGTCGCCCTCATCCAGGCGTCCGTCGTGCTCGACACCCTCGAGCTCGAGGGCGACGAGGCGACCGGTGCGAACATCGTCCGCGTCGCGATCGACGCGCCGCTCAAGCAGATCGCGCTGAACGCCGGTCTCGAGCCGGGTGTCGTCGCCGCCAAGGTCCGCGAGCTCGAGTCGGGTCACGGCCTCAACGCCGCGACCGGTGAGTACGTCGACCTCGTCGCCGCGGGCATCATCGACCCGGCCAAGGTCACGCGCTCGGCGCTGCAGAACGCTGCGTCGATCGCCGGTCTGTTCCTCACGACCGAGGCCGTCGTCGCCGACAAGCCCGAGCGCACCCCTGCTGCTCCGGCCGGCGACCCGACGGGTGGCATGGACTTCTAAGCAGTCCTGACGGAAGGGCCTCGCACGCTGCGCGTGCGGGGCCCTTCCGCGTGCGTGGGGGGGGGGTGCGTGCCGGCGGGCGGCGGCGGGCGGGGGCGGGCGTCGAGGTCGCACGAACTGCCGCCCGAGAGCGCGACGGGCGGCAGTTCGTGCGACCTCACCGTCCCGCCCACGGCGTGTTGTGCGACCAGCGCTCACCGCACAGGAGGCGCGGGTCGTCACGTTCTCCACAGTTCGGCTCGAAGGATGGTCGCGGCTCGCACCGCACCGCCACACTCTCGTCATGCCTCGGCCGTCTCCGCTCCCCGACGAACTCGATCCGAACGGCTTCCGGGTCTGCGACGCACTCGCGGCCGGGGTCGACCCGGGTCGACTCCGCCGGCGGGACCTCGCCCGCCCGGTGCACGGCGTCCGGACGACAGCTGCATTGATGTCGCCCGTCGCCGCGCTCGCACTCGTGATGCGCCCAGATCAACACTTCAGTCACACGACCGCTGTCGAGCTCTGGGGTGCCCCGCTCCCGCGCCAGTTCGAGGGCAGCCTGCACGTCACGACGATCGGCGCCGGCCCGCTCATGCGTCGGCCCGGTGTCGTCGGACACCGACGTCGATCCGCGGCGGCCGTGGTGCTGCGGGGCGGCGTACGAGTCAGCGGGCCGGAACACGCGTGGCGCGAGTGCGCTGGGCTGCTGAGCGTCCGACAGCTCGTGGCCGTCGGAGACTTCCTCGTCGGACCGCGAGGCCGGACGACGGTCGACGCCCTGGCCGCCACGATCCTTCCCGGGCAGCGCTCCGTCGCCGTTGCACGTGCGGCCGTCGAACTCATCCGCGTCGGTGCTGAGTCGGCGATGGAGACGTGGCTGCGTCTTGCGGTCGTGGACGCGGGGTTCCCTGAACCGGAACTCCAGATCGAGGTGTTCGACCGTGCACGGCGGTTCCTGGCGCGGGTGGACATGGGCTGGCCGGAGCTCCGGATCGCGCTGGAGTACGACGGGGACCACCACCGCGAGCGCGCGACGTTCGAACACGATCAGCGCCGGGACAACTCCATGACCGTGGAGGGATGGCTCGTCCTCCACGTGAATCGAGGGGACGTCGACCGTCCTGCGGTCCTCTTCGAGCGGCTTCGTCAGGCGTTCGTTGCGCGATCGTCGGCTCGATCACGGGCATGACCTGGTCGAGGTCGCGCGACATGCCGCGCGTGGGGCGTCCGGGTCGCACGAACTGCCGCTGGGCCCGTGGGTGGGCGGCAGGTATTGCGACCTCGGCGTGTGCTGGTGGGTTCGTCGTGAGGTCGCGCGACATGCCGCGCGTGGGGCGTCCGGGTCGCACGAACTGCCGCCGGGCCCGTGGGTGGGCGGCAGGTATTGCGACCTCGGCGTGTGCTGGCGGGTTCGTCGCGAGGTCGTGCGACATGCCGCGCGGGGGGCGTCCGGGTCGCACGAACTGCCGCCGGGCGCGTGGATGGGCGGCAGGTATTGCGACCTCGGGCCAGCGGGCGGGCGGGCGCGGGCGAGCGGACGCCGGCGGGCGGGCGCCCGCGGGCGTCACGCGCCGGCGGGGGCGGGGGCGGCGTAGTCGCGGGGGAGCAGGGGGAGCCACACGCGGAAGGTCGCGCCGCCGCCCTCGGTGTCGAACACCTCGACCGACCCGTGGTGCGCCGCGACGATGCCCGAGACGATCGCGAGCCCCAGGCCCGAGCCGCCGGTGTCCCGCGCGCGCGAGGTGTCGGCACGCCAGAAGCGCTGGAAGATCTTGTCGCGCAGCTGCGGCGGGATGCCCTCGCCGTGGTCGATCACGTCGATGTGCGCCATCCCGCGCTCGTCGTCCACGCCGATGCCGATCTCGATCGGGTCGTCGTGCTCCGTGAAGCGCATGGCGTTGCCCATGAGGTTCGTCACGATCTGGCGGATCTTGTTCTCCTCCGCCAGGACGATCGGCGGCCGCTTCGGCAGCACGACGGTGGGCAGCGGGGTGGTCTCGTCAGTGGGGGCAGCCGCGCCGTCGACACCCATCGCGCGGGTGCGGCGGGCGCGGAGTCGCGCGATCGTCTGGCGCGAGAACGCGATCGGGCCGGTCGTGTTCGCGGACGTCGGCGATGCCGGGGGGCCGTCGCCGGAACCGGGGGCCGAGGCGGGTGCTGACGCCGGACGGACCGCGTGCGGCACGCTCTCGCCGGTCACCGAGTCCTCGACGAGCACCTGGATCTCGCGGTCGGGGTTCGACGCCATCGTGTCGAGCGCGGAGTCACGGGCGATGGCGACGAGGTCGACCGGGCCGAGCTCGAGCGGCTTCGACTCGTCGATGCGGGCGAGCTGCAGCAGGTCCTGCACGAGGAGGCCCATGCGCTGGGCTTCCTTCTCGATGCGCTCCATCGCCTGGGCGACGTCCTCTTCCTTGCGGAGCGCGCCCATCCGGTAGAGCTCGGCGTACCCGCGGAGCGACACGAGGGGCGTGCGGAGCTCGTGGGAGGCGTCCCCGACGAACCGACGCATCTGGTCGATGGTGCGCTGCCGGTCCTCGAACGCGGAGTCGATGCGTTCGAGCATCGAGTTGAGGGACCGGTTCAGTCGACCGACCTCGGTGTTGGGGGTGTCGGCTTCGAGGCGCTGGTTGAAGTCACCGGCGGCGAACCGGGCAGCGGTGTCCTCGACGTCGCGCAGGGGGTCGAAGGTCGCCGTCACGAGGAGCCGCGTGAGCATGGCGCCGAGCAGGATCACCGAGGCACCGAAGCTCAGGAAGATGGCGGTGAATCGCAGGACGGTCTGGTCGGTGTCGGCGCTCGACACCGCGACCAGGACGTACCCGGCCTGCGTCGTGCCGGTCGACTGGTCCTGCAGCGATGCCGGGATGACCTGCGCACGCCACTCGTGGTTGTGCTGGCTGTCGTACAGCGAGAAGCGCGAACTGGTCTGCGCCGCGGAGGAGAAGTCGAGCTCGTGGATGTCGGGGCGGCTCGACGCCGGGGTCTGGCAGATCTGTTTGCCCGCGGAGTCGTAGGCGGCGACGTACGCGCTCTGCGAGAGGACGACGGAGAGCTTGCAGTACTGCTCGCCGTCGCTGATGTTCTGACCCTCGAGCTGTTCCGTCGTCTGACGGACGTTGTTGTCCAGCTGGGCCATGAGGTACGTCGACAGCACCGTCATCGTGCCGAGCCCCGCGACGAGCAGTCCGAGCGCCACCAGGAGCACCGTGATCCCGGTGATCTTGGTGCGCAGGGAGATCCCGTCCCACCAGCGGCTCATTCGCGTGTGCATGCTGCCCCAACGATAGACAGCGGTCGCCCGGTGAAACCGGACGACCGCCGTGAAGACGAACCCCGAGGGATCCGGACGCCCTACGAGGCCTTGGACGCCTTGAGCATGTAGCCGAACCCGCGCTTGGTCTGGATGATCGGCTCGGCCGAGTACTGGTCGAGCTTGCGGCGCAGGTAGGAGATGTACGACTCGACGATGCCGGCGTCGCCGTTGAAGTCGTACTCCCACACGTGGTCGAGGATCTGCGCTTTCGACAGCACGCGGTTCGGGTTGAGCATGAGGTAGCGGAGCAGCTTGAACTCGGTCGGGGAGAGCTCGATCTGCGCGTCGCCGATCGTGACTTCGTGCGTGTCCTGGTCCATCGTGAGCTCGCCGGCGCGGATGATCGCGTCTTCCTCGTCGTTCATCGTGCGACGGAGGATCGCCTTGATGCGGGCGACGATCTCGTCGAGCGAGAACGGCTTGGTGACGTAGTCGTCGCCGCCGACGGTGAGGCCGGTGATCTTGTCCTCGGTGTCGTCCTTGGCGGTGAGGAACAGGATCGGGGAGGTGTAGCCCGACGACCGCAGGCGCTTGGTGACGCCGAAGCCGTTCATGTCGGGCAGCATGACGTCGAGGATGATCAGGTCCGGCTCTTCCTCGAGCACGGCGGAGATCGCCTGTGCTCCGTTGCCCACCGCGCGCACGGCGAAGCCGGCGAAACGCAGCGAGGTCGTCAGGAGGTCGCGGATGTTCGGCTCGTCGTCAACGATCAGGATCTTAGGGCCATCGCTCATGGTCCTATCTTCTGACCGTTCCCTAGTGGTTTCCTGAGAGCGGTTGGTGCGTCAGCCCACGACCGCCTGGACCTGGTCGGCGTCGAGGATCGTGTAGGAGTACCCCTGCTCCGCGAGGAACCGCTGCCGGTTCTGCGCGAAGTCCTGGTCGACGGTGTCCCGCGTGACGAGCGTGTAGAACGACGCGGGCAGCCCGTCCTTGTTCGGGCGGAGGAGTCGGCCGAGTCGCTGGGCCTCTTCCTGACGGGATCCGAACGAGCCGGACACCTGGATCGCCACCGTCGCGTCGGGCAGGTCGACCGAGAAGTTCGCGACCTTCGAGACGACGAGCACGTCGATCGACCCCTCGCGGAAGGCCTGGTAGAGCCGCTCCCGCTCGTCGACGGGGGTCGAACCGGTGATCTCGGCGGCGTCCAGGGACTCGGCGAGCGAGTCGAGCTGGTCGATGTACTGCCCGATCACGAGGATCTGCTCGCCGCGGTGCTTCTCGATGAGCTCGCGCACCACCGGGGTCTTCGCCGGCGAGGTCGCCGCGAGCCGGTACCGCTCGTCGTCGCTCGACGCCGCGTACTCGAGGCGGTCCTGGTGCGGCAGGTCGATGCGCACCTCGTAGCAGGCGGCGGGGGAGATGTACCCCTGCGCCTCGATCTCCTTCCACGGGGCGTCGTAGCGCTTCGGCCCGATGAGCGAGAAGACGTCGCCCTCGCGCCCGTCCTCGCGCACGAGGGTCGCCGTGAGCCCGAGCCGCCGCCGGGCCTGGAGGTCGGCGGTCAGCTTGAAGACCGGCGCCGGCAGCAGGTGCACCTCGTCGTAGACGATGAGTCCCCAGTCGAGGGCGTCGAGGAGCGACAGGTGCGTGTACTCGCCCTTCCGGCGGGCGGTGAGGATCTGGTACGTCGCGATCGTGACCGGACGGATCTCCTTCACGCTGCCCGAGTACTCGCCGATCTCGTCCTCGGTGAGGGTGGTCCGGCGCAGCAGCTCGGATCGCCACTGCCGGGCCGAGACGGTGTTCGTCACGAGGATGAGCGTCGTCGCCTTGACCGTCGCCATCGCCCCGGCGCCCACGAGCGTCTTGCCGGCACCACAGGGCAGCACGACGACGCCGGAGCCCTGTGCGAAGAACGTGTCGACCGCCTGTTCCTGGTAGGGACGCAGGTGCCAGTCGTCGGTGTCGAGGTCGATCGGGTGCGGCTGGCCGGGCGTGTACCCGGCGAGGTCCTCGGCCGGCCAGCCGAGCTTCACGAGCTCTTGTTTGATCTGCCCGCGTGCCCACGGGAGCAGCTCGACCTCTTCCGGGGAGCGCATGTCGCCCAGCAGCGGCTTGATCCGCTTCGAGCGGATGACCTCGGCGAGGACCGTGGGTTCGGACGCGGTGAGGAGCAGGACCGGCTGGCGCTCGAGCGCTTCGGCCGGGGAGTTCGCGATCGCCGGCGCGTCCGGACGCTCTTCGCGCCGGATGACGAGTCGGCCGTACCGTGCCACGGTGTCGCGGATGTCCACCGTGACGCTCTGCGGGACGGGGAACTTCGCGAAGTGCTCGAGCGTGTGGATCATGCTCTCGGCGTCGTGTCCGGCCGCACGCGCGTTCCACAGGCCGAGCCGGGTGATGCGGTACGTGTGCACGTGTTCCGGCGCGCGTTCGAGCTCGGCGAACACCGCGAGGTCGTGCCGTGCGTCCTCGGCGTCGGGGTGCGCCACCTCGAGGAGCACGGTGCGGTCGCTCTGCACGATCAGCGGTCCGTTCATGACGGATCAGCCTAGGCCGCTCGGCTGCGAACCAGCGCGGATCGGCTCACCTGTGGATCAGGCGTCGCTCTCCACAGCCACCACGAGGGAGAGCGGGAGCGTCCGCTCGACGTCGACGGCCGTGTCGCGTCCCCGCACGCGTCCGGCGGCGACCGAGGTCGGCACGATCGAGAACGGCCGCTCGGAGCCGTCCGGCATGCGCACCGTCAGGCGGATCGGCGTGCGGCCCCGGACGGCCAGGTCGATCTGCCGCCCCAGCCACTCCTGCTCGGGCTCGGCCTCGCCGCGCTCGGTGGTGACACGGAGCCGTTCCACGAGTGCGTGCGCCGCCTGCTCCGGGTTGCGTCCGGTGGTGCGTCGACGGCCTGGAGGAACGGATCCCGTCGCCGGGCGGGCTGCGGCCGTCAGGACGGCCGGGTAGCGCTGGTCCTCGAGCGCCGTGTGGACGACGTGCGGCGGGTAGCGGGTCAGCAGGGTGGTCAGGTCGCTGCGCTCCCACGCCAGCTGCCGGAGCTCGGCGTCCACCCCGATGAGGTCGAGCTGGTCGGGCGTACCGTGCACGCGGGCCCCGACCCCGTCGGCGCCGACGTCGACCACGATGCTGCCGTCCCGCGAGGACACCTGGTCGACGAGGTAGGAGAGCGGCTGCGGCAGGCCCGTCGCGGACAGCCGTTCCAGCAGCGCGACGACGTCCTGCCGGGTGTGACCGGCCCGGAACGCGCGGCGGAGCGAGTCCTCGGAGATGCGGTACCGGGCGGCGAGGCCCGGTGCCTCGAGCACGGCGACGGTCCGGAGCGCGGCGTCGTCGACCGGCGCGAGCGGTCCCGGTGCGATGACCGTGAGGTCGTGCTGCAGGTACACGGCGTCGACGGTGCGGGGGAGGTCCTCCGCAGCGGGGGCCGGGTCCCCGTCCAGCAGCGCACGGCCGGTGCTCGTCACGCGGCCGTCGACCGTGAGCCCGAGTGCGGCCGCCGTGCCCGCGACGTCGAGCAGCACCGCGTCGAGCCAGCGCGAGCCCGCCGGGTACGCCCACCGGCCGGCCGACACGAGGTCGCGCAGGTCGTCGCCGGCCACGTCGAGCACGCTCCGGACGGCGGGGTCGAGTGCGTCCCGCCATGCCGACACCAGCGTCGACCAGCGGTCCGGCCAGCTCGCGACGAGCCAGGCGTCGCCCGCTGCCGTGGTCGCCCACGTCCCGTTGCCCGTGTCCGTGAACCCGATCCGTTCGAGCAGCGCGAGGCGGCCGGGGACCACGACGGGGTCCGCGCCGGCACGCTCGCCGAGCGTCTTCGCGAGCGGGGTGCCGATGCCGCCCTTCACGAGCTCGCGCACCGCGCCCTCGGACACCGCCCGGAGGAGTTCGGCGAGCACGGTCATCGTCGCGAAGGCGTGCTCCGCGCCGGTCGTCCGGGCGCGCTCGTCGTCGCCCGTCTCGTCCACCGGAGCGACGGGGCGGGGGTGATCCGCGCCTCCTGGGAGACCGGCGATCTCGTCGTGGGCGGCCAGCCGGGCCGACACCGCGTCGTCGACGCCGCCGTCCTCGTCCGCCAGGCCGAGCGCGACCGCCGGGGCGAGGTCGTCGGCGGAGCCCGCGCCGTCACGCAGCGCGAGCAGCGTCCGACGGGGCAGGTGCTCGATCGCGGCGTCGACCGCGTCGTCGGTGCGGAGCGCCTCGGCGAGGTCGAAGAAGTCCGAGATGCGCAGCGGGCCGGTCTCGGCGAGGACCGCCGCGGGGAGCCGGCGCGCCACGACGAGCCGTTCGAGGGCGTCGTCCGGCATCGCCCGGAGCCGGGCGGCGAGGTCTGCGGTGGTCGTCATCGTCCGCCGCGCTCGTCCGACGCGGTCCTCAGCGCGCCGTCCGGTTCGCTCGGGCCCGACGGGTCCAGGTGATCCCGAGGAGGGTGAACACGAGCACCATCCCGATCGGGAAGCCGATCAGCGGGATCGCCATGATCACGGGCCAGGGCATCGATCCCTGGGCGCTGGGGACGGTCAGCCACATCACGATCATGGCGGCCATGCAGAGGAAGGCGGCGATGAAGATCCCGCCGACCATGAACGCGAGGGCGCGTTCGGTACGATTGAACGTCACCGGGGGCTCCGCGGAGTCCTGCGTGTTCCCGGTGGACCGGGTCGGGTTGGCCATCGACCCAGGATATCCGACGCACCACGGCCGTTTCCACGATCACGAGGAGACCGACGAATGCCCACCGGCAAGGTCAAGTTCTACGACGACCAGAAGGGGTTCGGGTTCATCACCGGCGACGACGGCGAACCCGTCTTCCTGCACGCGTCGTCGCTCCCCGACGGCGTCACGTCGGTGAAGGCCGGTTCGCGGCTCGAGTACGGCGTCGTCCAGGGGAAGAAGGGGTCGCAGGCGCTGTCCGTGCGGCTCCTCGACCCGCAGCCGTCCCTCGCGAAGATGTCGCGACGATCGGCGGACGACATGGCCGTGATCGTCGAGGACCTCGTGAAGGAGCTCGACCGGATCAGCGGGGACTTCCGGCACGGCCGGTACCCGAAGAACGGCACCCGAATCGCTGCGATCCTGCGGCACGTCGCTGACCAGTTGGACGCGTGATGACCGATACCTCCCCTGTTGCTCCTGCCCCCTCCGAGGACCTCACCGCGCTCGCCCGCACGGCGCTGCTCGAGGTGACCCCCGAGTCGACCGTCGGCGCGTTCGCCGGGACCGTCGACGAGGGCGACGGCGTCGTCTCGGTGCTGTTCGCCAACCGCATGGCCGGGTACCCCGGCTGGCGCTGGACCGTCTCGATCGCCCAGGTGTCCGGTGACGAGCCGACCGTGCTCGAGGTCGAGCTCATGCCTGGTGACGGCTCGCTGCTGGCGCCCGACTGGGTGCCGTGGTCCGAGCGGCTCGCCGAGTACCGGGCCGGCCAGGACACCGACGGTGCCGAGGGCGAGCACGACGACGAGTCCGACGAGGACGACGACGAGGACTTCGACGGCGACGAGGACGACGCGGACGAGGACGCCGACTACGACGACTCGGACGACGACGAGTCCGACGACGACGAAGCGGACGACGAGGACGACTTCGACGCCGACGAGGACGACCTCGACGAACCGGACGACGACGACATCGACGGTGTGGACGTCGACGAGCTGGACGGGTCCGAGGACGACACCGACGACGCGGATACCGACGACGCGGACACCGACGACGCCGACCAGCAGGTCGCACCGGCCGAGCCGGCCGAGCCGGCCCGGGGCCGCCGTCGCACCCAGCGGGTGCGCCCGGTCGACCCGGACGCCGACCTCGAGGTCGACCGGCTGGACGCCGGCGAGGTCGACCCGGAGCACCACCGCGCCTGACGGGCGACCGACCGGTCCCCGGACGGACAGGAGGCGCGGTGCCAGCTGGCACCGCGCCTCCTGTCCGTGCGGACCGACCGCGTCAGCGCAGGGCGCTCACCGTGAAGTCGATCGCCTGCACGAGCTTCGCGACGTCGTCCGGGTCGATCGCCGTGAAGGTCGCGATGCGGAGCTGGTTGCGGCCGAGCTTCCGGTACGGCTCGGTGTCGACGATTCCGTTCTGGCGCAGCGTCGCAGCGACGGCCTTGGCGTCGACCGAGTCGTCGAGGTCGATCGTGGCGACGACCTGTGACCGGGCTGCGGGGTCGGTCACGAACGGCGTCGCGTAGTCGACCGACTCCGCCCAGTCGTAGAGCGTCGACGACGAGGTCTTCGTGCGGGTGTCGGCCCAGGCGAGCCCGCCGGACTCGTTGATCCAGCGGACCTGGTCGTCGAGGAGGATCAGGGTCGCGAGCGCCGGGGTGTTCAGCGTCTGGTTCAGCCGCGAGTTGTCGACGGCGTTCTTGAGCGAGAGGAACTCGGGGATGTACCGGCCGCTCGCGGCGATGCGCTCGACACGCTCGATCGCCGCGGGGGAGAACAGCGCGAGCCAGAGGCCACCGTCCGAGGCGAAGTTCTTCTGCGGGGCGAAGTAGTAGACGTCCGTGGCGCTGACGTCGAACGCGGCACCACCGGCGGCGCTCGTGGCGTCGACGACGGTGAGGGCGCCGGCGTCCCCGGCGGCGCGGACGACCGGCGCCATGACACCCGTCGAGGTCTCGTTGTGCGGGTAGGCGTAGACGTCCACGCCCTCGACGATCTCGAGCGGGGCGAGGGATCCGCCGGGGGCTTCCACCACGTGCGGCGCCTCGAGCCAGGGTGCGCCGGCGGCCTTGGCGAACTTCGAGCCGAACTCGCCGAAGGACAGGTTCTCGGCCCGGCGCTCGATGAGCCCGAACGCGGCGGCGTCCCAGAACGCGGTCGAGCCGCCGTTGCCGAGGACGACCTCGTAGCCCTCTGGGAGGTCGAACAGGTCGCCGAGGCCGGCGCGGACGCTGCCCACGAGGTCCTTGACGGGCTTCTGGCGGTGGGACGTGCCGAGGATCGTCGCGCCGCGGGTCACGAGGGACTCGAGCTGCGCGCCACGGATCTTGGACGGTCCGCAGCCGAATCGGCCATCGGTCGGGAGGAGTTCGGCGGGGATGACGATGTCTGCCATGCACCGATCCTAACGAGCGGTATCCCAGCGCGAGTGACCGTGTACCGGCCGGACGGGGCGGCCCGACGCCGCGCCTCCTGGCCGCATCGCGCACGGACTTTCTTGCACCTTGCAAGTGTTGGTCATTCCATGTCGCCTCGAACAAGTAGGGTGGGGCGCGCTGGGCCCAGACATGAGAGGCGGACCGTGACCGATCTCGTCGACACCACGGAGATGTACCTTCGCACCATCCTCGACCTCGAGGAAGAGGCGATCGTGCCGCTGCGCGCCCGCATCTCGGAGCGCCTCGGTCACTCGGGTCCCACCGTCTCGCAGACCATCGCCCGCATGGAGCGCGACGGCCTGGTCGTCGTCTCGGGCGACCGGCACCTCGAACTCACCGACGAAGGACGCTCGCGCGCGACGCACGTGATGCGCAAGCACCGGCTCGCCGAGCGTCTGCTCTCCGACGTCATCGGTCTCGACTGGGCGTTCGTCCACGACGAGGCATGCCGCTGGGAGCACGTGATGAGCGAGCAGGTCGAGGTCCGTCTGCTCGAGATGCTCGGCAACCCGACCGAGTCGCCGTACGGCAACCCGATCCCGGGCCTCGCCGAGATCGGCGGCCCGGCCGCCCCAGGCTTCCTCGACGGCGTGCAGAACATCGTCGCCGCGACCGAGGGCACCGACGCCGTCGCGACCGGGGTCATCCGCCGCCTGGGCGAGCCCGTGCAGTTCGAACCGGAGCTCCTCCACCAGCTGCGGTCCGCCGGTGTCATGCCCGGCCGGGTCGCGAGCGTGCAGCGCGCCGGGGCCTACGTCGCCGTGCGCGTCGACGGCGAGGACGCAGGCATCGAGCTCCCGACCGAGGTCGCGCAGCACGTCTACATCGAGCGCTCCTGACCCGTCTGCCCCCGAAACTGGGGCGGGGCGCGTTTCTGCAGTCTGATCAGGGCTTCTTTACCAATTCGTTACAAAGCGGCGGTTTCATCTCGACAAGGTAACGGTCGACACGTAAACTCGACGAGTCCGCCGGCCACCCACGAGGCCCAGGACCCGTGACAGGACGTCTCGAACCCGTCTCCTGTCTCGATCGGAAACGATGACGAACGGATGGGGTTGCACGGTCGGCGATCACCCCCGCTGGCAGTGGTGACGAGACGCCGGAGACACCCTTGACGCAGACCGGTTCCGCCGCGGACGACCAGACGCCCGCGAACCCGACGAACACCGCGAACGCCACCGACGCCCCCCTCTCGCGCCGAGCAGCCCGCGCCGTCACCCCGGTGCGCGACGCTCCGCTCCCCGGCGGCCGTCGTGCCGCCCAGGCCGCGCGTACCGCCGCCTCCACCAAGGCGAGCTCGTCGGCCCGCAAGCGCCGCTTCCTCGCGCCGGTCGTCCTGACCGTGGCCGCGGGCATGTTCGGCACCGTCGCGGTCGCCCCGGCGTTCGCCGCGACGCAGCAGCCGACCGGGACGGACGCCGCGACCGCGCAGCGCCAGGTCCGCACGACCGAGGCCCAGAACTTCTCCGTCTCCGACGCGGTCGCCCTCGCCGGCACGAGCCGTGACGGCTACGGTGCGACGGCGCAGTCCACCCTCGACGCCGAGGCAGCGCAGAAGGCCGCCGACGCCGCGGCGAAGCAGGCGTCCGAGCAGGCCGCGGCCACCCAGGCCGCCCGCGCGCAGACCGCCTCGCAGTACGCGTCCTACACGGGGCCGAGCGCCTCCGACTACGTCGCCTCGTCGACCGCCGCGAACACCCCGTTCTCGCTGCCGGCCGTGGTCGCCACCGCCAAGCAGTACATCGGCACCCCGTACGTCTTCGGCGGCGCGGACCCGTCGGGCTTCGACTGCTCGGGCTACGTCATGTTCGTGTACGCGCAGTACGGCATCAACCTCGCGCACTCCGTGCCGCTGCAGGACCAGGCCGGCACCACGATCCCCGAGTCCGAGGCGCAGCCGGGCGACGTCGTCATCTTCAACAACGAGGCGCACGACGGCTTCTACATGGGCAACGGCATGATCATGGACGCGCCGAAGCCCGGTGGCTCCGTGTCGATCCGCCCGATCTGGACCAGCGACTACCACATCGTCCGCTTCGGCATCTGACTCCCCGTCGGCGTCTGACTCCGCTTCGGCATCTGACCCGTACCGCGGGCATCGATCCCGTGAACATCGCCGGAACCGGCCCGTGCACTCTCGTGCCGGGCCGGTTTCTGACGTACCCTGACCGTGCACCGGCCCGAACGGTCCGAGCAGGGAGACCCCATGTCAGCGTTCCGCACGACCCGCACCATGGGTCGGCGCGCGCACGTCGACATATGGTCGACCACCGCCTGCGTGCACGAGCACGCCCCTGCATGACCTGAGCACTGCCCATCCGGGTGGTGCTCTTCGTGGTTCAGGGGCCGTTCGCGCGAGCGGAGGTCACCTGCGCGGTACCCCGGTCCGACGCACCCGCACAGCCTGGAAGCCGTCCAGGCACGTCGGAAGGGAACCCATGCGCACTCTCGTCCTCAACGCCGGTTACGAGCCCCTCGCGGTGATCTCGTTCCGTCGGGCCCTCGTGCTGGTCATGAACCAGAAGGCCGCCATCGTCGCCGCCGACCTCGACCACCCGGTCACGGGGTCGACGTCGACCTACGACCGTCCGTCCGTCATCATCCTCACCCGGTACGTCCGCATCCCGCACTCGAGACTCGTGCCGGTGTCGCGCCGGGGCGTCCTCCGCCGGGACGCCAACCGGTGCGCGTACTGCGATCGGCACGCCACCACGATCGACCACGTGCAGCCTCGCTCGCGCGGGGGCGAGGACTCGTGGGAGAACCTCGTCGCCTGCTGCCTGGCGTGCAACAACACCAAGGGCGACCGCACCCCGCAGGAGATGGGGTGGCGGCTCCGCTTCCGCCCGAAGGCGCCGCACGGCTCCTCGTGGGTGGTGCGGGGCATCGAGCGTCCGCAGTCCGAGTGGGACGAGTACCTGGTGGCCGCGTAGCGGTACCGCGCGGCTGACGCCGGGACGGACGGGAGGCGCGGGTCGGGCCCGACCCGCGCCTCCCGTCCGTCCCGGTGCCGGACCAGGACCGTGTCGGCTGTGGCGACCGGCTGTCGGTGGGCGGGCGTAGCGTGCCGCCATGACGGAGACCCCCGAGATCGACGACGCGACGATCGACGACCTGCGTGCGCGCCTGCGCGCGACCCGCTGGCCGGACGCGCCCGCCGGGACCGGGTGGTCGCTCGGCATCGACGTCGACGAGCTGCGCCCGCTCGTCGAGTACTGGGCGGACGGGTTCGACTTCGACGCGCACCGGGCGGCGCTCGCCGCACTGCCGTCGCGCCGGGTCGAGGTGGACGGCATCAGTATCCACGTGCTGCACGCCCGCGCGGCGACGCCGGGTGCGCTGCCCGTGCTGCTCGCGCACGGCTGGCCGGACTCCGGGTGGCGGTACCGCAAGGTGCTGCCGATGCTCGTCGACGCCGGGTTCGACGTGATCGTGCCGGACATGCCCGGCTACGGGTTCTCCGACGCCCCGCCGCAGCCGATCGACGCACGGGCCGTCGCCGGGATGTGGGCGACGCTGATGACCGACCTCGGGTACGAGCGGTTCGCGGCGTCCGGCGGGGACATCGGCACGCACGTCGTGCGGTACCTCGCACTCGACCACCCCGAGCGGGTCGTCGCCGTGCACCGGATCGACGGTGGGCTCGCCTGGCCCGGGCTCGACCCGTCGACGCTGTCCGAGGCGGAGCGTGCCTTCGTCGCCGAGACCGAGCGGTGGCGCACCGACGAGGGCGCCTACGCGATGATGCACCGGACCAAGCCGCAGACCGCGGCGGTCGGCCTGAACGACTCCCCGGCCGGGCTCGCGGCGTGGATCGTCGAGAAGCTCCGCTCGTGGAGCGACTGCGGCGGGGACCTCTGGTCGGTGTACACGCGGGACGAGGTCCTGGCGTTGCTCACCGAGTACTGGGCCACGGCGACGATCGGGTCGGCGATGCGGATGTACCACGCGAACGCGGCGGTTCCGGCAGCGCAGCTCGAGCGTCGGGTCGAGGTGCCGTCCGGGTTCTCGATCTTCCCGGGGGACCTCGTGCGGGCGCCGAAGGAGTGGCTCGAGCGGACGACGAACCTCGTGTACCACCACGAACTCGACCGGGGCGGGCACTTCGCGGCGTTCGAGCAACCGGGGCTGTTCGCCGACGAGCTTCGGGCCTTCCTGGAGCCGTTCCGCCGCTAGAGTGGGTGGGCCAGCCTCTGTAGCTCAATGGAAGAGCAGTTCCGTCCTAAGGAAACGGTTGGGGGTTCGAGTCCCTCCAGGGGCACTTCTCGCGTCGATGTACCGGCTGGACTCCCCGTACGATTGACGTCGTGTCCAAGGTCCTGAGCAGTCTCCCCGTCGGCGAACGAGTCGGCATCGCGTTCTCCGGAGGTCTCGACACCTCCTGCGCGGTCGCCTGGATGCGCGAGAAGGGAGCGGTGCCCTGCACGTACACGGCCGACATCGGCCAGTACGACGAGCCCGACATCGACGCCGTCCCCGGTCGTGCCCACGAGTACGGTGCCGAGATCGCCCGACTCGTCGACGCGAAGAGCGCCCTCGTGGAAGAAGGCCTCGTCGCCCTGCAGACCGGTGCCTTCCACATCCGTTCCGGCGGCAAGACCTACTTCAACACGACGCCCCTCGGTCGCGCCGTGACGGGCACGATGCTCGTCCGCGCCATGAAGGAGGACGGCGTCGACATCTGGGGCGACGGCTCCACGTACAAGGGCAACGACATCGAGCGGTTCTACCGCTACGGCCTGATGGCGAACCCGCGGCTGCGCGTCTACAAGCCGTGGCTCGACTCCGAGTTCGTCGAGGAGCTCGGCGGCCGCAAGGAGATGAGCGAGTGGCTCGTCGCCCGGGGCTTCCCGTACCGCGACTCCACCGAGAAGGCCTACTCGACCGACGCGAACATCTGGGGCGCCACGCACGAGGCGAAGAGCCTCGAGGAGCTCTCGAGCGGCCTGGACATCGTCGAGCCGATCATGGGCGTCGCCGCCTGGCGTGACGACGTCGAGGTCGCCACCGAGGTCGTGAGCGTCCGCTTCGAGGCCGGTCGCCCCGTCGCGATCAACGGTGTCGAGTACGCCGACGCCGTGGCGCTCGTCTACGAGGCGAACGCGATCGGCGGCCGCCACGGCCTCGGCGCGTCCGACCAGATCGAGAACCGCATCATCGAGGCGAAGAGCCGCGGCATCTACGAGGCGCCGGGCATGGCGCTGCTGCACATCGCCTACGAGCGCCTGCTCAACGCGATCCACAACGAGGACACCGTCGCGTCGTACCACACCGAGGGTCGCCGTCTCGGTCGCCTCATGTACGAGGGGCGCTGGCTCGACCCGCAGTCCCTCATGCTGCGTGAGTCGCTGCAGCGCTGGGTCGCCTCGGCCGTCACCGGCGAGGTCACCCTGCGCCTGCGTCGCGGCGACGACTACACGATCCTCGACACCACGGGCCCGGCGCTGTCGTACCACCCGGACAAGCTCTCGATGGAGCGTGTCGGCGACGCGGCGTTCGGCCCGGACGACCGCATCGGCCAGCTGACCATGCGCAACCTCGACATCGCCGACTCGCGGGCACGCCTCGAGCAGTACGCCGCCGCCGGGCTCATCGGCGGGGCGACGGGCGACCTCGTCGGCGAGCTCGAGTCGGGTGAGTCGGAGGAGATCCTGGGCGGCGCGGTCGTCACCTCGGATGCCGACGACGCGCTCGGTCGTGCGACGGATCTCGCATCCGAGGGCGCGGCGTTCGACTCCGGCACCGACTGACGCCGCTCTGCAGCACGACGAAGGGGGCCTCCGCCACGTGCGGAGGCCCCCTTCGTCGTGCTGTGCTGGGCCTCGGTCGGCGGACGGGCCGGAGTCGAACGACATTGTCGACGTCGTACGACATCGACGACGTCGCTGCCGAACGGGTGCAACTGTTGCGTCCGCGGGGGAACGACATGGTCGACGTCGTACGACATCGACGTTGTCGTTCCGGGGCGGCGGCGGCACGGACGGAACGGACGCCGCGACCGCCCGACCGCCCCGACCGCCCGCCCGCGTCAGCGCGCCTCGGCGGACTCCACGCGCTTCTGCCGCCACGGGCGCGCCGGCTTGTCGGGCCCGTCCCACACCTGCACGACGCCCCACGCGGCGGCGAGCAGCGGCACCGAGATGATCGCGCCGGTGATGCCCGCGAGCACCGTGCCGGCGGTCAGACCGATCAGGATGACGAGGCCGTGCAGCTTGAGCGTCTTGCCCATCAGGACGGGCTGGAGCAGGTTGCCCTCGAGCTGGTTCACGAGGACGACGATGCCGACGACGATCAGCGCCTGGACGGGGCCGAGTGCGACGAGGGCGACGAGGGCGGCGAGGATGCCGGCCGCCGTCGCACCGACGATCGGGATGAACGCCGTGATGAACACGACGACGGCGAGGGGCAGTGCGAGCGGCACCCCGACGATCGTGATGCCGACGCCGATGCCGATCGCGTCCACCGCGGCGACGGTGGCGGTCCCGCGGACGTAGCCGCCGAGCGTCTGCACGACCCGGTCACCCACCCGGCGAGCTCGGTCGTAGCGGGCACCGGTGAAGGGACGGAGGAGGAACTCCCAGATGGCCGGACCGTCCTTGAGGAAGAAGAACAGCACCACGATCATCAGCACGAGACCGGTGAGGAAGTTCGCCGTGGCCGATGCCCCCGCGAGCGCGCCGGAGCCGAACTGCGAGCTGGTGACGAAGTCCTGGATGCCCTTCACGGCATCGTCGATCTGCGACTGGTCGATCGAGATCGGCAGCGTCGACACGAAGTCCTGGAGCTGGTCGAAGCCGCTCAGGGCCGACTTCTGCAGGTCGGGCCACTGCGAGATGACGGCCACGACGATGAGCCAGCCGACGAGGCCGAGCACGACGAGCACGCCGATCAGGACGGCGAGGGTCGCGAGCACGGACGGCACCCGGTGCCGCCGCAGCCAGGACACGACGGGGTGCATGGCCGACGCGATGATGAGGGCGAGCAGGACCGGGATCGTGACGACGCTGAGCGTGGCGGCGGCGTAGACGATGCCGATCACGACGACGAGCACGACGATGATCTGCAGGCAGCGGGTGGCCAGAGCGCCGAACGAGTCGGACCACTGCTTCGCCACCTGGCTCGGCGGTGCGTCGGGGTGCGGGGGCTGCGGGGTGCCGAACAGGGGCATGGGGCTCCTCGGGGTACGGGTGTGCCCGCCCACCGTACCGGGGACGCGGAGATCCGGGCCGGGGCGACGTCGGGAGGCGTCGATGCGCGTTCCGGACGGTTCTCGTGCCGACGGTCGAGCGACAGTACGCTGGGGGACATCGGACCGACTCAGGGTTCCGTCGTCTTGATGCTCCTCGCGGTCTGCGGGGTCTGGCGCAACGGGACGGTCCGATCGGATCCGGAGTGCGCATCACTCCGACGAAGGGCTGGTCGACGTGACCGCCACTGTCCACGTGTGCTCGCACCCCGCCGAACTGTTCGTCGGCTCGCCCCGCACTCCCCTCGGCCCGCTGGCCGTGTCCGTCGTCGAGCTGGTGCTCGCGTGACCGTCCGTCGCCAGGAGGACTGGCACCGCCACGGCATGCGCTCGCCCGAGGACATCGCCGGCCTGCTCGCCGCACGCCTCGGCGGCGCGGACGAGACGCTCCGCGCGGTCGGACCGACCTGGGACGAGCCGTCCTACGCGGACTTCCTCGGCGAGCAGCTCTGAACTGACCGCCGACGAGCCGGCCGGCCAGCGACGAGCTGTCGCGGCCACCCGACGGACGGGAGGCGCGGTGCCAGCCGGCACCGCGCCTCCCGTCCGTCGTGGCGTCCCGTCAGACCGCCGCCGCCTCCTCGAGCGCGGCGTCCGCCCGCTCCGGCGAGCCCTCGGCGAGACCGCGGGCGATCCGCCCGCGCGACGCGAGCCAGAGCACCAGCGCCGCGACGAACACGAGCACCTCGGTCACGGTCAGTGCCCAGATGATCCCGGCGAGCCCGAACCACAGGTTCCCGACGATCACGATCGGGATGAACAGCACGCCCTGCGCCATCGACAGCACCATGGCCGGCAACACCATCCCGGTGGCCTGGAACAGCGAGGTCAGCAGCCCGGTGAACCCGTTCACGATCGTGGCGACGAGCTGCGCCGTGAGGATGGTCAGGCCGATCGCGAGCACCGAGTGGTCGCCGGAGAAGACCGTGAAGACCTGCTCGCGGAAGACGAACACCGTGCCGGAGAACAGCAGGACGATCGTCCCGACGGTGAACGCGGCACCGCGGAGTGCGGCTCGGAGCCGAACGGCGTCGCCCTTGCCGAAGGCGTAGGCGAGCAGCGGCAGCACGCCGATGGTCACGCCCATCACGAGGAACTCCGGGACCTGGGCGATGCGGACGGCGACGCCCATGGCCGCGAGCGGGTCGTCCCCGTAGACGGCCGCGAGGTTGTTCAGCACGAGAGTCGTCACGATGAGGAACCCGGACTGCAGCAGTTCGCTCGAGCCGATGCCGAACACCGGCCCGAGGATGTCCGGCCGCAGCGTGAACCACTTCGGTGCGAAGCTCACGTTCGCGCTGTTCCGCTGGAGCCAGACGATCCAGTAGCCGATCGCCACGACGTTGCCGAGGCCGACGGCGAGTGCGGCACCGGCGACGCCCCAGTGCAGGACGAGGATGAAGAGCACGTCGAACACGAGGTTCCCGACGGTCGACAGGACGAGCCCGACCATGGCCTGCCGTGCCGCCCCCTCGGACCGGACGATCTGCTCCAGGGCGAACGACGCGGCGAGCACCGGCACGAACGCGAGCATGACCGAGACGTACGCGCTCGTGGCGGGCACCGCGGCGGCGTCGGCACCGAGCACGGCGACGAGCGGGTGCAGGAACACCAGGCCGAGCACGGCGAGGACCACACCGGTGACGACGGCTCCCCAGAGGGCGAAGGAGGCGACGCGCTTGATGTCCTCGGCCTTGGCGGGATCGTGTTCCGAGGCCCCGAGCATGCGCGACATGAGGGCACTGCCACCGACGCCGAACACGCCGCCGACGGCCATGATGATGCCGAGGAGCGGGGTGCCGAACGTGATCGCGGCGAGCAGCGAGGTGTCGTGCTGCGATCCGATGAAACCGGCGTTGATGACGTTGTAGACGGCGCTGACGACCATCGCGGCGGCCATCGGGACGCACAGGTGGACGAGCGCGCGGCCGATCGGGGCGGCGGACAGGTACCAGCGGTTCTTCGCCGCGGCGGTGTCGGGTGCTGTGGTGCTCATGGCTGCCTCCTTCTGGGCAGGGCGGAGCGCGCGCCGACCGTCGGTCGGCGCCGCAGGGCATGACTGATGACGCGATCGGCGGACGCCGACACGTGGGGGTGGGTCGCGCCTCCTGGACGGGCCTGGAGGCGCGGGTCAGGTCACCGGGTGGGTTCCGGCAGCTCCGCGGTCACCTTGTGCAGGAGCTCCTGCAGGGTGGCGCGCTCGTTGGCGTCGAGCGGCGCGAGCAGGACGTCGTCGAGCGCGATCATGGCGTCCTCGAAGCCGGCGATGAGGGCGATCCCCTCGTCGGTGGCGAAGACGCGCTTCGTCCGGGCGTTCTCGGCGTCCGCCCGGCGTTCGACGAGCCCGCGGCGCTCGAGTCCCTGCAGGAGACTCGAGACGCTGGCCGCACTCGTCCGGGTGATGTCGGCGATGTCGCGCTGGATCGCGCCGGGCGTGTGCTGCAGGTACCCGAGCACGAAGCTCTGCTCCTGGGTGAGGTCGCGTTCGCGGACCCATTCCTCGGCCGCCTTGCGCTGCGCCCACCCGATCCAGCGCATCTGCTGGAGGGGCGTGTCGAACCGGGGTGCCTGCTGCGTCATGTTCAGAACGCTAACCGTTCGACCTCTAACTGTCAACACTCGAACTGATCCGTTCACGGCGTGCCCCGAACGGGGGTATCGCCACGACGGGGGACCCCCCTTGTAGATTGCACAGGAAACGCGGTCTCACCAACCGCTCATCCTCAGCTCGACGACGCCGCCGAGCCCACCCGGGGGGATCAGGACATGGCACGAGGACGAACGATGCGCGCACGATCGATGCGCCCGTCCGTCAACGCTGCCTGCACCGCTCCCCGCCTCGCCGGGGGTGATCACCCCGGATAGCCGCGCCCGCGCGCAGCACGACGCGCACACGTGACTCCGGGCCGCCCCACCAGCGCGCCCGTCGGATCTCCCGCCCCACCAGCGGGGGATGGATCAGCAGGCGGACGACCTCCGCCTGGAGGAAGAGGCACCATGCCACGCACTGCAACACGCTTCGCGCTCCGCGCGGGCGCCACGGCCACCGTCGCGGCCGTGATCATCGGGGGAGCAGCCCTCCCCGCACACGCCGCTGCGACCGACGCGACCCAGGCCGAGGGTCGTCTGCTCTCCGGCAGCGGCTCCGTCGACCTCGACAGCGTCGCGGCGCTCGCCGGGTCCTTCGGCGCGACCGCTCCCGGCGGGGCGACCGCCGGGCAGTCCGACCCGCTCGACCTCTCGGTGCTGAACAGCATCGGGATCAACGTCCCCGGGGGCATCCAGCTGCTCGGCCAGAACGGTCTCGTGAACGTCGGCGTCGCCGGCCAGGTCGCGAGCACGGACACCACCTCGGCGGTCGCGGCCGCCGGAGCCGTCGGCGCGGACGGCGCGATCCAGGTCGGTCCGGGCACCCCCGGCACCGGCGCCACCGTGAACCTCACCCCGCTGCTCGGCGACCTCGACGTCGACGGCGTCGTGAGCGAGCTCTCGGTCGGGCTCGGCGCCCTGTCCGCCCGGGCCGAGGCGACGCGGACGTTCGGCGCTCCGGACGTCACCACCGACTACCAGGTCGCCGGCGCACAGGTCCGGCTCGTCAGCCCCGCCGTCCAGCAGCTCGTGACGTCGCTGGACACGACGCTCGGCACCACCGACGACACCGTGAACGCGGCGATCGGTGAGGACGGTCTCACCACCGACCTCACCGCGGCGCTGCTCGACCCGGTGACCGACGCCGTGAACACCCTCGGGCTCGGGGTCCTGACGCTCGACGACACCACCGCCCAGCTCACCGCCGACGTGGACCTGCAGGGTGCGCTCGCCACCGTGACGCAGCAGCCGCTCACCGACGGGCCGGTCACGATCGACCTGTCCTCGGGCGTGGTCACGATCGACCTCGCGCAGCTCTACACGCTGAACGACCTGCCGGCGAACACCACGCTGCTCGACGACGCGACGATCAACGCGCAGATCACCGGCGCGATCTCGGACATCCTGACCGAGCAGCTGCCGGCACTCCTCACCACGACGCTCACGAACGCCCTGGACGTCGCCGACGTGCAGCTCGTCGTGGACACCGGCGTCGACCTGCTCGGAGCCGACGTGGCGGGGCTGACCCTCACGGTCGACACCACCGTCGGGGACCTGCTCGGCACCGGTGACGGCGCCACGCTCACGGTCACCGGCGACGGGATCCTCGGCCCGGTGCTCGGCACGCTCGACCCGCTGCTGCAGCCGCTGCTCGGCTCGACCATCGTCCCGGCGCTGACCGGCATCCTCGGTGACGTGCTCGGCGGGGACTTCGTGGCGGACACCGTGCAGACCCTGCTCACCACCATCACGTCGACCGTCACGGCGCTCGACCCGCTGCTCGACGTCGTGAACCAGCTCGTCTCCGTCACGATCAACTCGCAGACCGCCCCGGCGTTCACCGAGCCGACCGCCGACGACACCGGGGCCACCACGGTCCGGGCCGTCCGCGTGCAGCTCCTGCCGGCGGCGGACCTGGCGACCGTCGACCTCGCGACGGCGACCGTGCAGGCGGACCCGTTCGCGGGCATCGCCATCACCTCGCCCGAGGACGGGACGGACTACACGGTCCCGGCGGACGACGACACCACCTCGGTGCCGGTCACGGGCACCGCGGAGCCGGGCGCCGACGTCGACGTCACGCTCGACGGTGACGACGAGGGCACGCAGTCGACCGTCGCGGACGAGGACGGCACGTGGACGGTCACGTTCCCCGGGGTCGCCGTCGGTGACCACGAGGCCGAGGCGGTCGAGACGATCGGCACCCTCGTGAGCGACCCCGCCGCGGTGACCTTCGCGGTCGCAGCAGCACCGGTCGACCCGACCGACCCGGGTACGCCCGGTACGCCCGGCACGCCGGGGACCCCCGGCGGCGCGGGCGGCGCGGGCGGCGCAGGCGGTGCGGGCGGTGCCGCCGGTGCCGGTGCCGGCGCGGTCGGCAACGGTGCGGGCACCGGGAGCCTCGCCTACACCGGTGCCGAGCTGGTGCCGCTGCTGCTCCTCGCCGGGCTGCTCCTCGCGGCCGGCGGCGGCACGCTCGTCGCGCGGCGCATGCATCGAGCCTGACCCGGACGGGCGCCGGCGGGTACCGGCGCCCGTCTCCCGGGTCCGCGGCGCGTTCGGGTCGCCGCGGTCCCGCCGGTGCGGTGGTGGTTCGGGCCACCACCGCACCGGCACCCCTCGTCCGCCGGCCGGCCCCTCCCGCCCGGCCGCACCCGATCCACCGCTTCGGACCGCTCCCGACCGCTTCCGACCGATTCCGACCGCGACGTGAGGATCACCGTGCACGACCACGACACCCACCCGCTCGACCGCCACGTCGGACCCCCGCACGTCGAACGCTTCGTCCTCACCCGGGCGCAGGAGACCATCGGCGTCGTCTGCACCTGCGCGATCGGGGCCGACCACGACAACACCATCCGTCCGGTCGGCGCGGATCGCGTCCACTGAACCCTGTGCACGCGGCGGATGCAGCGGGATACTGGGGTGGTGCGTGAACTCCAAGCCGCCATCGCAGCGGACCTCAACGTCCAGCCGACCATCGACCCGGAGCAGGAGATCGCCCGTCGCGTCGGGTTCCTCCGGGACTACCTGCTCACCACCGGCGCCAAGGGCTACCTGCTCGCGATCAGCGGCGGCCAGGACTCGACGCTCGCCGGGCGCCTGACCCAGCTCGCCGTCGAGTCGCTCCGCGCCGAGGGGCACCCCGCAGAGTTCACCACCGTCCGCATGCCGTACCGCGTGCAGGCCGACGAGGACGACGCCCAGCTCGCGCTGCAGTTCATCGCGGCCGACCCGGGCATCACCGTGAACATCGAGCACGGTGTCGACGGGGTCGTGCAGGACACCGCGGCCTCGGGCGTGGAGCTGAGCGACTTCGTGAAGGGCAACGTCAAGGCCCGGATGCGGATGGTCGCGCAGTACGCCGTCGCCGGGCAGCGGGGGCTCCTCGTCGTCGGGACCGACCACGCGGCCGAGGCCGTGACCGGCTTCTTCACGAAGTACGGCGACGGCGGTGTCGATCTCACCCCGCTCACCGGGCTGTCGAAGAGCCAGGGCCGGCAGCTGCTCGAGCACCTCGGCGCCCCGGCCCGCCTGTACGAGAAGGCCCCCACCGCCGACCTGCTCGACGAGACGCCCGGCCAGACGGACGAGGCGAACCTCGGGCTGTCGTACGCCGAGATCGACGCGTACCTGCAGGGCCACGACGTGCCGATCGAGGTCGCCGAGGCGATCGAGTCGCGCTACCGGGCGACGGAGCACAAGCGCCAGGTCCCGGCGACGCCCTTCGACGACTGGTGGCGTGCGGGCGCGTAGGCGCTGACGCGACTCCGTCCAGGAGGCGCGGTGCGGGTCCGACCCACACCGCGCCTCCCGTCTGTCCGTGCGTTCTCCTACGATGGGAGCCAACGGAACAACAGATGCGGAATCCAGGCTGCGGCCTGTTCCACGAGGGGGAGTCATGGAAGTCCTGTTCGCGCTCGGAGCCGTCCCGCTGATCGTCGTGGGGGTCGTCGTCCTGGCGGTCATCGTGCTGATCTACGCGAAGCTCGTCTACCGCAACGCCGGCGCCGACGAAGCGCTCATCATCACCGGCAAGCGCTCCCGCAAGGTGAAGAACCCCGACGGCACCGAGACGGTCGAGTCCGGGATCAAGGTCGTCCTCGGCGCCGGTGTCCTGGTCCGACCGTTCTTCGAGCGCGTCGCCAAGATCTCGCTGAGCTCGCGCGCGATCGACATCAACGTGAACGCGCAGGACTCCCGCGGCGTGACCATCGACGTCGAGGCCGTGGCGCTCGTCAAGGTGGGCGAGGCCGACGCGTCGATCCGGGCCGCCGCGCAGCGGTTCCTCGGCCAGGAGAAGAAGATCGACGACTTCGCGCGCGAGGTCCTGTCCGGTTCCCTCCGTGCCTCGATCGGTGCGACCGACGTGTCGACCATCATCCGCAACCGCGACCAGCTCACCGTCGCCGTGCTCGACGTCGCGAAGGACGCCCTGCACAGCCAGGGACTCGACGTCGACTCGTTCGAGATCAAGGGCATCTCGGACCGCAACGACTACATCAGCGACCTCGGACGTGCCGAGCGCGCGCGGGTCCGGCTCGAGGCCGAGAACGCCGAGGCCCAGGCCGACCGCGAAGCGCGTGAGGCCCGTGCCACGGCCGACCAGGCCATCGCCGAGGCGGAGAACACCCTCGCGATCCGTCGGGCCGCGCTGCAGCTCGACGCCGACCGTGCCTCCGCCGAAGCCGCCGCCGCCGGCCCGCTCGCCCAGGCCCGCGCGGCGCAGGGCGTCGTCGAGCAGGAGCAGCTGACCGCGCAGAAGCGTGCCGAACTCCGCCGTGCCGAGCTCGAGTCCGAGGTCTCCGCGGTGGCCGAGGCACAGGCGCGCAAGACCCGCGTCGAGGCCGAGGCGGCTGCCGCTGCCCAGGTCGAGACCGCCCGTGCCCAGGCAGAGGCCCGACGCATCTCGGCCGAGGCGATCGCCGCCGAGGCCCAGGCCGAGTCCGAGGCGCGCAAGCTCGCGGCCGACGCGTCCCGCGCCGAGGGGGAGGCCGCCGCCGACGCCATCCGCGCCAAGGGCCAGGCCGAGGCCGACGCCACCAAGGCGCAGGCGGACGCGCTCGCCCAGCACTCCGAGGCGGTCCTCCGGGTGAAGGCGATCGAGACGCTGCCGAGCATCGCCCGTGAGCTCGCGGCGCCGATGGGCAACATCGACAAGCTGACCGTGGTGTCCTCCGACGGTGCCGGAGCACTCTCGAAGAGCGTGGTCAGCCAGTTCAGCGAGGTCGACGCCCTGCTCGGGACGACGGCCGGCTTCACGCTGAGCGACATCGTCAAGAGCACCACGACGGGGCAGGCCGCGGCCCGCGCCGTCGTGCGTGAGCAGGAGTCCGCGGCGGCCGAGTAGCCGATCCGTCGTCCGGTGCGGGCGCGGCGGGGGTCAGTCCTCGTCGCGCCCGTCGTCGTCGCGGCGGTCGCGCTGCTGCCCGCCGGCGTCCTCGCGCTCACCGGAGCCGTCGTGTCCGTCCCGGCGCTGGTCCGCCAGACGCTGCTGCCAGACGACGCTGCGGGCGGCTCCCTCGAGGACGTCGTCGACGCTCCGGCCGGTCTGCGCGGCGAGGGCACCGCTGAGGCCCGCGGTGAGCGTGCCCCCGGCCGACGCCAGTCGTTCGACCACCTGCTCCTGCCGTTCGGTCAACGGTTCGTCGATCATCTCGTCGATGGTGTCGCGGATGTTCTGTTCGCTCGCGTCCAGGGCCGCCTCGTCGCCCGAGTGCAGTGCTGCTGCCTCGCCGACGACGACGAGTCCGAGCCGCGCAGCGTCGTCTTCCGGACGCTGGCCTTCGTGCTCGTCAGTCATGTGCGGGACGGTACGCTCGACCGGGTCACGCTTCCTGGACAGCGGGGTACGTGGGTTCTTCCCCCGGCGGCAGTCCTCCCCACCGTCGCAGCAGCCACTCGGCGGCCGCCAGCCCCTCGCGTCGTTGGAAGTCCCGGAGCGTCGGCATGTGCGGGATCGCCGGGCGGGACGCCTTCTCGAAGAACGTCCCGGCGAGCCCGGCGAGGACCGCGTCCACGCTCGACGCCGGCACCCCCGCGAACACCCGGTGGTTGGCGAGGTGGTGCTCGACGTCGGCGTCCTCGCCGCGCACCAGCACGTCGAGCAGGTAGGTGAGCGGGTCGAGCCAGTGCGCGCCGACGGCCGCCCACGGCCAGTCGATGACCCAGACGACACCGTCCGCGTCGACGAGCAGGTTGTCGGCGCGGCAGTCGACGTGCGCCAGGGATCCTCCGTCGACGGCCGCCGCGGCGTCGCGTGCCGCCCGCGCCATCGCAGGGGCAGCGGCGACCACGTGCGCCGGGACGACGTCGGGGAAGCCTGAAGCGGCCATCCGGTCCCAGGCGCCGAAGTCCTCGACGAGGTCGTCCGCGACGCGCGGGAGCTGTGTGAGCGTCCCGGTGGCGGTCGGCAGCGTGTCGAGTGCGTCGAGCACGGCGGTGACGTCAGACCCGTCGCCCGCCGTGCCGGGGTGGTGTCCGGCCACGTCCTCGATGACGAGGGCGATCCAGTCGTCGCCGTCGACGGTCTCGCGCACGGTGTCGATCAGCCGAGGCGCCTGCACCGAACCGGGCAGGTGGCCCATGACCTCGGCCTCACGCTCGTGCATCCCGAAGCCGTCCGGGTTCCGCGACCGCGAGAGCGTCTTCACGAAGGCTCGTCGACCGTGCGCGGTGACCACCCGGTCGGCGCCACCGGGGGAGTACCCACCCGCCTGTGACTCGGCCCGCGCCACCGCACCCCCGAGCACCGTCTCGATGCGCTCCCGCAGGACTGCCGGCACATCGGTCCACGTCGTCCGCCCCATGCGGCCCACGGTACCTGAGGAGGCGTTCACAAACATGCACAACGGGAAAGATTGCGTAGGTAGCAAAGGTGCTCATGGTGTAAAGTTGCAGCGTCTGCAAGGTTGACCCGCCGCCATCGGCCCGCCACGACGCCCCGGCGTCCCTCGCGACCACGACCACCACACGCACCCCTGAAGGACCCCCATGTCTACTGCCACTGCACCCGTCGAGGTGTCGCGCGGACGACAGAGCTCCCCGGCCGGCCAGCCGGGGAAGCCGATCATGTCGCACCGCCAGATCCTCCTCGTCATCTACGGCCTCATGGCCGGCATGTTCCTCTCGTCGCTCGACCAGACGATCGTCGGCACGGCCATCCGCACCATCGGCGACGACCTGCACGGTCTCGACCAGCAGGCCTGGGTCACCACGGCCTACCTGATCGCGTCGACGATCACCACACCGATCTACGGCAAGCTCTCCGACGTCTTCGGCCGTCGTCCCCTCTACATCTTCGGCATCGCGGTCTTCATCATCGGCTCGCTGCTCTCGACCATGTCGACGTCGATGATCATGCTCGCCGCGTTCCGTGCCTTCCAGGGCATCGGTGCCGGTGCGCTGATGTCCCTGCCGCTCGCGATCATGGGCGACATCCTCGCTCCCCGCGAGCGTGCGAAGTACCAGGGGTACTTCCTGGCCGTCTTCGGCATCTCCTCGGTCATCGGTCCGCTCATCGGCGGGCTCTTCTCCGGTGCGTCGACCATCCTCGGCGTCACCGGCTGGCGCTGGGTCTTCCTGATCAACGTCCCGATCGGCGTCGCGGCGCTCCTCATGGTCATCGCGTTCCTGCACCTGCCGAAGTTCGGCGACGCCAAGGCGAAGCCGCGCATCGACTGGTGGGGCGCGACCTCGGTCATCGTGACCCTCGTCCCGCTCCTGCTCGTGGCCGAGCAGGGCCGCACCTGGGGCTGGGGCTCGGCCGCCGCGATCGCCTGCTACGTCATCGGTGCCCTCGGGCTGGTCGCCTTCCTCGTCATCGAGACGCTCATGAAGGACGACGCGATCATCCCGCTGAAGCTCTTCCGCTCGGGCGTCTTCTCGATGGCCACGATCCTCGGCTTCCTCGTGGGCTTCGCGATGTTCGGCGCCATGCTGACCATCCCGCTGTACCTGCAGATCGTCACGGGGCTCACCCCGACCGAGTCCGGCTTCGCGACCCTGCCGATGATCGGCGGGCTCATGATCGCCTCGATCGCCTCCGGCCAGATCGTCGCCCGCACCGGCAAGTACCGGATCTTCCCGGTGATCGGCACCGCGCTCGTCTCGCTCGGCTACGTCGTCCTGACGTTCATGACCATCGACAAGCCGCTCTGGTTCCTGATGATCGGCATGTTCCTCATCGGGCTCGGCCTCGGTCAGCTCATGCAGAGCATCACCCTCGCCTCGCAGAACTCCGTGCAGCCGCGTGACATGGGCGTGGCGACCAGCTCGGCGACGTTCTTCCGCCAGATCGGTGGAACGCTGGGCACCGCGGTGCTCCTGAGCGTCCTGTTCTCGATCATGCCGGCGAACATCCTGCACGCCACGGCCGACCAGAAGAACCTGACCGGTGCACTCGACGCCGCGCTCAACCCGACGGTCGCCAGCGCCGAGGCGAACCAGGGCGTCATGGACCAGATCTGGAACCCGATCGTCACCCCGATCAAGCAGCAGGTCCAGTCCGGGCTCGACCAAGCCACCGCGCAGGTGACCCAGGCCACGGCCGGCGCCCCCGAGGCCGTGCAGCAGCAGGCGCTCACCGCCGCCGCCGACAAGGCGCACGCGTCCGTGCAGGACGGCAAGCTCGTCGTCGACTGGTCCGACTCGGCCCAGCGCACGTACTGGGTGGACGACCTCGTACCGGCGCTGTCGAAGCAGATCGACAAGGGCACGAGCGACAAGGGCGCGTCGAGCAGCGAGACGAGCGACACGTCCTACCTGAACGGTGCAGACGCCGCGCTCACCAGACCGTTCATGACCGGGTTCAACTCGTCGGCCGTCACGGTCTACTGGGTCGGCTTCGCGGTCATCCTGCTCGCCTTCGTCCTGAGCTGGTTCTTCAAGGCGCCGCCGCTCCGCAAGAGCTCGGCCCTGCAGGAGCAGGCGGACAACGAGGGCACGGCTGACGACCTCGAGGTCCAGGCGGTCAAGGCCGCCGACACCATGGGCTCGCCGACCGCTCCCGTCACCGGTTCGATCCCCGTCCAGCGGGGCGCGTCGGACCGCTAGGCCGCACGGGGCCTCCCGCCACCGCGGGAGGCCCCGTCGTCCGTCCGAGGAGCCACCACGTGACCACCACCGAAGCCCCCGCCCCCGGCGACAGCGGCCTGCGGGAGCGCAAGAAGCAGCAGACCCGGGCCGCCATCCACCGGTCCGCGCTCGAGCTCGTCACCGATCGCGGGCTCGCCGGCGTCACGGTCGAGGAGATCTGCGCCGCCGCCGGCGTCTCGCCCCGCACGTTCTTCAACTACTTCCCGTCCAAGGGCAACGCCGCCCTCGGCCTCCCCGCGACCACCGTCCCGGACCCTGCCCGCGCGACCTTCCTCGCCGGTGCAGGCACGCTCGTGTCCGACCTCTGCGATCTCGTCGCGCAGACCGTGACCCTGCCCGAGGACCGCCGCCGGATGAAGTCGCTCGTGCAGGCGCGGTCCGAGATGGTCCCGACGATGCTGCAGTGGATGGCCGAGGCCCGGTCGGCGATCGTCGAGGTCGCCGCCGCACGCACCGACGCCGAGGCGGCGCGGACCGCCGTCACGCTCGTCATGGCCGCCGTCATCGAGGTCGCGCACCGGTTCTCGGTCGCGTCCCGCGACGAGCTCGCGGACCGGCTCCGCGGCGTGGTCGCGGAGATGGGGCGGCTCGCCGCCGTCTGAGCAGCGCGACCACGTCCAGGAGGTGGGCCCCACCGGCCGGTTCCGGCGCGACGCGCCAGCGGCGTGGCGGCCGTGACAGGAGGCGCGGTGCGGGTCCGAACCGCACCGCGCCTCCTGTCTGTCTCCTTGCCGTCGCGTGCTGTCGTCCGATCAATCACTGCGCATCGTGGCTGAAACATCTAGAAATCGGACCTTGACAGCAGAGACATCGGATGTTTCGATGAGTCCGTTCGGTCGACGGAGACCGAACGGGTAGGAGACACGATGAGCCGCATCACCGGTCTGCGCGTCCGCGACGTCCGGTTCCCGACCTCCCGGGACCACGACGGATCCGACGCCATGAACCCGGCGCCCGACTACTCCGCCGCCTACGTCGAGATCGCGACCGACGCCCTGGACGGGCACGTCGGCACCGCCTTCGTCTTCACGATCGGCCGCGGCAACGAGGTGCAGGAAGCAGCGATCGCCGCCCTCCGCGAGCACGTCGTCGGCGCGGACGCCGAGTCGGTCCTCGCGGACATGGGCGGGACGTGGCGCACGCTCGTCCACGACTCGCAGCTCCGGTGGCTCGGGCCCGAGAAGGGCGTGATGCACATGGCGATCGGCGCCGTGGTGAACGCCCTCTGGGACCTCCGGGCGAAGCGTGCCGGGCAGCCGCTCTGGGCGCTGCTCGCCGATCTCAGCCCGGACGAGCTCGTCGACCTGGTGGACTTCCGGTACCTCTCCGACGCCATCACCCCGGCCGACGCACGGGAGCTGTTCGAGGCCGCCGTGCCGCTCCGTGCCGAGCGCCGACGCCGCCTCGAGCACGAGGGCTACCCGGCGTACACCACCACGCCCGGCTGGCTCGGCTACGACGACGAGAAGCTCGCCCGCCTCTGCCGCGAGGCCGTCGACGAGGGCTTCACCCAGATCAAGCTCAAGGTCGGCGGGGACATCGACGAGGACGTCCGACGGCTCGGGATCGCCCGCGCCACGGTCGGTCCGGACATCCGGATCGCGATCGACGCCAACCAGCGCTGGGACGTCGACGAGGCGGTCACGTGGATCGAGCGGCTCCGCCCGTTCGACATCGCGTGGGTCGAGGAACCCACGAGCCCCGACGACGTCCTCGGACACGCCGAGATCGCCCGCCGCATCGCACCGATCCCGGTGGCGACGGGGGAGCACATGGCGAACCGCGTGATCGCGAAGCAGCTCATCCAGGCGGACGCGATGTCGGTGCTCCAGATCGACGCCACGCGGGTCGCCGGGGTGAACGAGAACCTCGCGATCCTGCTCCTCGCGGCCAAGTACGGCGTCCGCGTCTGCCCGCACGCCGGCGGGGTCGGTCTGTGCGAGGCGGTGCAGCACCTCTCGATGTTCGACGCCGTCGCGCTCACCGGAGACCTCGACACCCGCTGCATCGAGTTCGTCGACCACCTGCACGAGCACTTCGTGACACCGGTCGACGTGCACGACGGCCGCTACTGGCCGCCCACCGCTCCCGGCGCGGGCACCGAGATGCACGCCGCCACGCTCGAGGACCACGCGTTCCCCGACGGCCCGGTCTGGGCCGCCGTCGACGCGAGCGTCCCGGACGCCGTCCGCGTCGCATGACGCACACCGACGCCGTCCGCGTCGCTTGACGCACCCCGACCCCGTCCGCGTCGCCTGACGCACCCCGATCGCGACGTCCGACGCCCCTGACACGCACCACGTCCCTCCAGTACCGACCCTCACCCTGATCACCACGACGAAGTGGAGACTCCGATGCACCGACGCCGAATCGTCGCGGGGCTGGCGGCAGCCGCCGCCACCGCGCTCGTCCTCGCTGGTTGTTCCTCCGGCAGCAGTGCCGGCGGCAGCCAGTCCAAGGACGCCATGACCTGGTCCATGTGGATCGCCGGGAAGGAGGACAAGGCCGCCTGGCAGAAGGTCGCCGACACCGTGAAGAGCGAGGACGGCATCACCCTGACGATCCAGGGCGCCCCGTTCGAGAACTACTTCACGAAGCTCAGCACGCAGCTCAGCGCCGGCAGCGCCCAGTGCATCGTGAGCATGCAGTCCCTCCGCGCGGCGAACTACACGTCATCGCTCCTGTCGCTCGACGACCTCGCGAAGAAGGACGGCCTTGACCTGTCGGCGTACGACAGCACGGCGCTCGACGGCATGAAGGTCGACGGCAAGCTC
Organism: Curtobacterium sp. SORGH_AS_0776; assembly: GCF_031453355.1. Classification (NCBI taxonomy): domain Bacteria; kingdom Bacillati; phylum Actinomycetota; class Actinomycetes; order Micrococcales; family Microbacteriaceae; genus Curtobacterium; species Curtobacterium sp. SORGH_AS_0776. Next base: position 273,889 of record NZ_JAVIYU010000001.1, on the reverse strand, counting down.
TACGGTCTGCCGTACGACACCGGGCCCATCCTGATGTTCTACAACAAGGACCTCTTCAAGCAGGCCGGCGTGGCGGACCCCGAGCCCGGGTGGACCACCGACGACTTCGAGCAGGCCGGCGAGGCGCTCAAGGCGAAGGGCATCACCGAGTTCGGCTCGACCGTGGGCGACCTCAACCTCGAGTCGATGATCTACGGCTACAACGGCGGCCGGGTGATCACGAAGGCCGGCAAGATCGACGCCACCGACACGAAGTTCGCGGACGGCCTGGACTGGCTCGCGAGCCTGGTGAAGAAGGGCTACGCGACCCAGGCGTCGTCCGACGCGTCGACCCCCGGCAACGACTTCGCCGCCGGCAAGGTCGCGATGTACACGGACGGTCCGTGGTCGCTGATCAGCCAGAAGGCCAAGGTGAAGTTCGACCTCGGCGTCACGACGCTGCCGGCCGGGACCTCGGGCCCGTCGACCTTCGCCGCCGGTTCCGGCTTCGGCGTCTCGAAGCAGTGCAAGTACCCGGAGCAGGCGTTCAAGGCCGTCCAGACGATGACCAGCGAGAAGGTCCTGACGTCCCTCGCCGAGCAGGGGCGTGCCTTCCCGGCCCGCACCGCGGCGCAGGACGCGTGGTACTCCAGCGCCGGCATCGACGGGGCCGAGACCGCGCTCAAGGCGGCCCTCGCCAAGTCCTCGCCGCTCCCGGGCAACAAGCAGAGCGACCAGCTGGGCCAGCTCTTCACGCAGTACGCGCTCCAGGCGGTCAACGGACAGACGTCCGGCAAGGACACGATGTCCTCGATCGCCGGCCAGCTCGGCACGCAGTGACCGACGCGACCGACTGACGGACTGGAGGCGCGGGTCGACCCCGCCCCGCGCCTCCAGTCCGCCACCCCGACAGCAAGCACCCGCGAACGACGAGGAGGTCGTCGCATGACCACCATCCAGGATCCACCGGCGGTCCCCGCCGTCGCGACCGCGGTCGCGACGGGCACCGCGACGCCCCGGCCCAAGGGCGGTGACGCCGACGGCGTCGTCGGTCGGCGCTCGTGGTGGGGCGCCGCCTTCGCCGCGCCGCACTCGATCGGGCTGGTCGTCTTCACGGCGTTCCCGATCATCGCCTCCCTCGTCGTCAGCTTCATGAACTGGCCGATGCTCGGCGAGCGCAGCTTCGCCGGCATCGAGAACTACGCCAGGCTCTTCGCCGACCCGGTGTTCCGGACGGTGACGCTCAACACGGCCCTGTTCGTCGTGCTGTACGTGCCGCTCAACCTCGTCGTGTCGCTCGGGCTCGCCGCCTGGCTGACGCCGCGGATCGCCGGTCGACACGTCTTCCGCGTGCTGTTCTTCATCCCGACCATCACGCCGATCGTCGCGAACGTCGTGGTCTGGCGGATGCTCTACCAGCCGGGCGGCGCGATCGACGCCTCCCTGCAGTCGACGGTCGGCGTGCACGCGCCGAACTTCCTCGCCGACGAGCACTGGGCGATGCTCGCCATCGTCGCCATGAGCGTCTGGCAGGGCTTCGGGTACAACATGCTCATCTTCTCGGCGGCCCTCGACGCCGTGCCCGAGAACCAGATCGAGGCGTCGCAGCTCGACGGCGCGAACGCGTGGCAGACGTTCTGGGCGATCAAGTTCCCGCTCATCTCGCCGTCGGTGTTCTTCGCCACGATGATGACGCTGATCACCTCGTTCCAGGTGTTCGTGCAGCCGTTCGTCCTCACCAAGGGCGGACCGGGCACGGCGACGGAGACCCTCGTGCAGTACATCTACAACACGGGCTTCCAGAACCAGCAGCTCGGGCTGGCCTCCGCCGGTGCCTGGGTGCTGTTCGTCATCATCCTCGGGATCACGGCCGTCCAGTTCCTCGGGCAGAAGCGGTGGGTGCACTATGAGTGAGCTGACCAAGCCCCGCACGACCGGGTTCACGACGTCGAACCGCACGGTCAACCCGCGGTCCGTGCCCCGGACCGCCTCGGCACCCCGGCCCGGACGGCTCCGGCACGCGATCGGCTACGCGCTCCTCTGCCTCGTCGCGCTGCTCTTCGTCTCGCCGCTCATCTACATGGTGGCGACGAGCCTCAAGCCGGCGGACCAGGTGTTCACCACGCCGCCGACGCTCTGGGGACGCTCGCTCGAGTGGGACAACTACGTCCAGGCGTTCACCTACCTGCCGTTCGCCCGATTCATCCTGAACGGGATCTTCGTGGCGGCTGCCGGCACCGTGATCAACGTCGTCGTGGCCGTGCTCTCCGGGTACGCGTTCTCGCGGCTGCGCTGGCGGGGACGGAACACCGTGTTCCTGCTCTTCCTCGTGACGCTGATGATCCCGCAGGACGTCCTCGTCATCCCGATGTACGTGATGATGCAGGGCTTCGGGTGGGTGGACACCTTCCAGGCGCTCATCGTCCCGTGGGCGTTCACGGCGCTCGGCGCGTTCCTCATCCGGCAGTTCTTCCTCACCGTGCCGCAGGAGCTCGACGACGCAGCACGCGTCGACGGCGCCGGCGCCGTCCGGACCTTCGTCTCGGTGATGCTGCCGCTCGCCCGGCCGACGATGGCCGTGCTCGCGGTCTTCTCGTTCATCTCCTACTGGAACTCGTTCCTCTGGCCGCTCGTCGTGGTCAACGACGTCGAGGCCCACGGCACGATCCCGCTCGGCCTGCAGCAGTTCTTCGGGCAGCAGGGGTCCGAGTGGAACCTCGTGATGGCGGCCTCGGTGATCTCCATGCTCCCCACCGTGATCCTCCTCGTCCTGCTCCAGAAGCACCTCGTCAAGGGCATCGTCACCAGCGGCCTCGGCGGCCGGTGACGTGCTGCACTCCTGAAAGGAACACTGGCCACATGACCATCACCGCACCTGCAGAGCCGCAGACCGCGACCGATCCCTCCGGCCTGCCCGCGTGGTTCACCCACGACCGGTTCGGCATGTTCATCCACTGGGGGCTGTACGCCCTGCCGGCACGGCACGAGTGGGTGAAGAACCGCGAGCGGATCACCGACGCCGACTACCAGAAGTACTTCGACCACTTCGACCCGGACCTGTTCGACGCCGCCGACTGGGCCAGACGAGCACGTGAGGCGGGCATGAAGTACGTCGTGCTCACCACGAAGCACCACGAGGGCTTCGCGCTCTGGGACAGCGCACTGACCGACTACAAGTCCACGAACACCCCGTTCGGCCGCGACATCGTGCGCGAGTTCGTCGACGCCGTCCGCGCCGAGGGACTGCGGGTCGGGTTCTACCACTCGCTCATCGACTGGCACCACCCGGACTTCACGATCGACGGCGTGCACCCGAGGCGGGACGACGGCGACGAGGCGATCGCCGCGCTGAACGAGGGCCGGGACATGGCGCGCTACCGGGACTACCTGCACGGGCAGGTGACGGAGCTGTTGTCCGACTACGGGCGGATCGACTACCTGTTCTACGACTTCTCGTACCGCGACAACGACCACGAGGACATCTGGGGCGGCAAGGGCCGCGACGACTGGGGGTCCGAGGAGCTGTTGGCGCTGACCAAGCGGCTCCAGCCCGGCATCATCGTCAACGACCGGCTCGACCTGCCCGGGGACATCGTCACGCCGGAGCAGTACCAGCCGGACAAGCCGATGGAGGTCGACGGCGTGCAGGTGCCGTGGGAGGCCTGCCAGACCCTCAACGGCTCGTGGGGGTACGACCGCGACAACCTGAACGTCAAGAGCACCGACCTGCTCGTGCGCATGCTCGTCGACGGGGTCTCGAACAACGGGAACATGCTCCTCAACGTCGGGCCGACCGGTCGTGGCGAGTTCGACGGGGTCGCACGGACGGCGCTCGCCGGGATCGGCACGTGGATGCACCAGCACGCGCGGTCGGTGTACGGCGCCGGACCGTCGTCGTTCCGGGCGCCAGCGGGCACCGTCTACACGCAGAACGGGAACCGGCTGTACCTGCACCTCTTCACGTGGCCGTTCGAGCACGTGCACCTCGCCGACCTCGCCGGCCGGGTCGAGTACGCCCAGCTCCTGAACGACGCGTCGGAGATCCACTACCGCGAGATCGCGCCCGGCACCCGGGCGCAGAACACCGGCCTCGGTGGACAGCCCGCGGGGACGCTGACGCTCACCCTGCCGATCGTCCGGCCGGACGTGGCGGTGCCCGTGGTCGAGCTCTTCCTGCGCGACTGATGCAGCGCATCCTGACGAGGACCCGGCTGCGGGCGGGGAGCGAGGCGGCGTACGAACGCGTGCACGCCTCGGTCCCGCCCGCGCTGGCGGCACGGCTCCGCGCGGCCGGCGTGCAGGACTGGACGATCTGGCGGGACGGGCAGGACCTCGTGCACCTCGTCGAGGTCGACGACTACCGGGCGATGCGGAGGGCGCTCGCCGACGACCCCGTGAACGCCGACTGGCAGGCCGTGGTGAACCCGCTGCTCGAGGCGGACGACGACTACTCCGGCGACGACGACGGCATCCCCCGGGTGTGGTCGCTCGCGGACCAGGTGGACGCGTGACGGCCCCGGACCTCGACCGCGGACCGTTCTGGTTCGGTGGTGCGGGGATCGGCAACCTGCTGCGCGAGGTGTCCGACGACGAGGCGTGGGCCACGGTCGACGCCGCGTGGGAGGCCGGGGTCCGTGGCTTCGACACCGCGCCGCACTACGGGCTCGGGCTGTCCGAGCGGCGGCTCGGAGCGGCACTCGCCGAACGGCCGCGGTCCGACTACCTGGTGTCGACGAAGGTCGGACGCCTGCTCGTGCCCGGGCGAGGCGACGGGGACGACCTGGACTCCGGCGGGTTCGCGGTGCCGGACGACCTGGTCCGGCAGTGGGACCCCTCGCCGTCGGGCGTGCGGCGGTCCCTCGACGAGTCCCTCGGGCGGCTCGGGCTCGACCACGTGGACATCGCCTACCTGCACGACCCGGACGTGTACTCGCTGCGCGACGGGTTGACCCAGGCGCTGCCGACGCTCGTCGAGCTCCGGGACGAGGGGGTCGTCCGGGCGGTGGGCGTCGGGTCGAACTCCGTCGAGGCCCTCGAGGCGGCGGTCTCCACCGGCATGTGCGACGTGGTCATGCTCGCCGGCCGGTACACGCTGCTTGAGCAGCCCGCGGCGGCGCTGGTCGCACGGTGCGAGGACCTCGGGGTCGCCGTGGTCGCGGTCGGCGTCTACAACTCGGGGCTGCTCGGACGGGACCGGCCGGACGCCTCGGCGACGTACGACTACGCGGTGGCGCCGACGTCGGTCGTCGAACGGGCGAACGCGATCGCGGACGTCTGCGAACGGCACGGCGTCACGCTGCCCCAGGCCGCGCTCGCGTTCCCGCGCCGGGCGGCTGCGGTCCGGGCGATCGCCCTCGGTGCGCAGTCGGCGGAGCAGGTGCGCTCGAACGTCGCTCGGGCGGCCGCGACGGTGCCCGAGGCGCTCTGGGACGACCTGCGCACGGCAGGCCTGCTCGCCGCCTGACGCGGGCGCCCCGCCGCGCGGCGGCCCGCGCCGATCGCCGGCGCCGATCGCGTGCGCACAACGAAAGTCACCCCGAACCATGCGGATGCGCGGTTCGGGGTGACTTCGGTTGTGCGCCGGGTCGTGCCCGGCCACGTCCGACTAGCGGGTGCGGGCGCTCCGGCCGGCGAAGCGCGTGTAGATGAACAGCACGATGACGGCGCCGATGATCGAGCCGATGATGCCGGCGGGCTGGAAGAAGCCGTCCATCGGGTCGTGCTGGAAGATCAGGAACCCGAGGAACCCGCCCACGAACGACCCGATGATGCCGAGCAGGATGGTCATGGGGATCGAGATGTGCTGCTTGCCGGGGACGATGAGCCGCGCGAGGGCGCCGGCGATGAGTCCGATGATGATCAAGCTGATGATGAGACCGATCACGGTTTCCTCCTCGTGGGTGCGGTTGCCGCGGCATGGTTGCCGGAGTCAGGGCCGACAACCGACCCAACTCGCACCTGCCTGGGAGGACTGCCGGGTTCAGTCGAGCGAGCGCCGCAACCAGCGCTCCACACCCTCGACGTGCGCCACGACGAGCGCCTGCACGAGCTGGGGGTCGCGGCGACGGATGGCGTCCACGATCGCCGCGTGCTCGTCGAGCGTGCGCTGCACGGAGCCGTTCTGCGTCAAGCCGCGCCAGACCCGCACCCGGACGGTCTTGCTCGACAGGGCGTCGAGCAGGCCGGACAGGTACTGGTTGCCGCCGATGCCCGCGATCGTCGAGTGGAACTGCAGGTCGTGGGCGACGAGGTCCTCGACGCCGGTGTCCTCGCCGACGGACTGCATGAGCGCGTGCAGGTCGTCGATCTGCTGCTCCGAGGCGCGGGCGGTCGCGAGGACGGCGGACGCGGGCTCGAGGATCCGTCGGACCTCGAGCAGGTCCACGAGCGAGCGGTCGTGGTGCATGTCGACGACGAAGGAGACCGCTTCGAGCAGGACGGTCGGCTCGAGCGACGTCACGTACGTGCCGTCGCCGCGCCGGACGTCGAGCACGCGGATGAGTTCGAGGGCCTTCACCGCTTCGCGGAGGCTGTTCCGCGACAGCCCGAGGGACTCGCTGAGCTCCTTCTCGGGCGGGAGGCGCTGCCCGGGTTGGAGCTCGCCGCTCACGATCATCTGCTGGATGCGTGCGATCGCATCGTCCGTCAGCGACGCCACGTCACCACCTCCTGCTCGGCCACTCGCCCACGCGAGCCGACACGACGACGATAGTCGCGCCTCCAGGGCCCATCAGGCGGGCCGGAGCCGGAGCGCCTGCATCCCGCCGTCGACCGCGAGGTCGACGCCCGTCGTCGACCGGGCGAGCGGACTGGTGAGGTAGGCGACGGCCTCGGCCACCTCCTCGGGGGCGACGAGGCGTCCGTGCGGTTGGCGTGCCTCCAGGGCCGCCCGTTCCGCTGCCGGGTCGTCGGCGCGCTCGAGCAGCCGCGCGACCCAGGGGGTGTCCGCGGTGCCGGGGTTGACGGCGTTGACGCGGATGCCCTCCCGGAGGTGGTCGGCCGCCATGGCGCGGGTGAGGGCGGCGATCGCGCCCTTCGTCGCGGAGTACAGCGCGCGCTGGGGCAGCCCCGCGGTGGCGGCGATCGAGCACGTGTTCACGATGCTGGCGGCGTCGGAGTCGCGGAGGTGCGGCAGGCACGCGCGCGAGAGGCGGACCGCGCCGAGCACGTTCACCTCGTACACGCGGCGCCACTCGTCGTCGGGGTTGTCCTCGACCGTGCCCTGTGCGCCGATGCCGGCGTTGTTGACCAGGACGTCGACGCCGCCGAGCTGTTCGACGGCGTCGGACACCGCTGCCCGGACGGACGTGTCGTCGCCGAGGTCGCAGCGGAACGACAGGGCGTCGTCCGGGGGTTGCAGGTCGAGCACCGCGACGGTCGCACCTCGGTCACGGAGCGCGGCGACGATCGCGGCGCCGATCCCCGAGGCGCCCCCGGTGACGATGGCCCGCAGGCCCTCGTGGGTTCCGGCGGTCATGCTGCGCCGATCGTCTGGCGCTGCGAGCCGAGGCCCTCGGCGGTGAGTTCGACGACGTCGCCGGCCTGCAGGTACGGCGCACCGCTGCCGAGGGCGACCCCCGCGGGTGTGCCGGTGCTGATGACGTCGCCCGGGTAGAGGACCATGAACTGCGACAGGTACCGGACGATCTCGGCCGGCCGGAAGATCATGTCCCGGGTGCTGCCGTCCTGCCGGAGCTCGCCGTTCACCCGGAGCTGCAGCGACAGGGCGTTCGGGTCGAGACCGTCCGCCTCGAGCGCGGACGGCGTGACGAGCCACGGGCCGAGCGGGTTGAACGTCTCGCAGGACTTCCCCTTGTCCCACTGCCCGCCGCGTTCGAGCTGGAACGCGCGCTCCGAGACGTCGTTGGCGATGGCGTAGCCGGCGATGTGCGTCGCGGCCTCGTCCTCGGACGCGCAGTAGCGCGCGGTGGTGCCGATCACGATCGCGAGCTCGATCTCCCAGTCGGTCTTCGTGCTGCCGCGGGGGACGAGGACCTCGTCGTCGGGGCCGATCACCGTCATCGGGTCCTTCATGAACACGATCGGCTCGGTGGGGATGTCGGCGCCGGTCTCGGCGGCGTGGTCGCGGTAGTTCAGGCCGATGCAGACGACCTTGCCGGGGCGGGCGACGGGCGACCCACGCCGGAGTCCGTCCGCCCGGTCGACCACGGGCAGGTCGCCGGCGGCGCGGGCGTGCCGCACGAGGGCGTCGGGGCCGGGGTCGGACGCCAGGAAGCCACCGCTGATGTCACCGGTGAGGCTCCGGAGGTCGAGCACCTCGCCGTCGTCGTCGATCGCGACCGGGATCTCGTCGCCCGCCGGGCCAAGTCGTGCGAACCGCATCGTTCCTCACTCTCCTGCTGCGCCGGTGCAGCGGAAACATCCTATGTCTGAGTGCGGGCTCCGGCAAGGTAGATCCGCTCGGCCGTCCCGCGGAGGACAGCGTCGCGCTCGGTCGGCGACAGGTCGGCCAGGGCATCGCTCGTCGTGCGCAGCACCTCGGCGTAGTCGGCGGCCAGCGTCGACACCGGCCAGTCGGAGCCGAACAGCGAGCGTTCCGGTCCGAAGTGCTCGACGACGTCGCGGGCGTACCGGGCCACCGGACGGTCCCGCCAGTCGACGCCGGCCTCGGTGAGCAGCCCGGAGACCTTGCACGCCACGTTGGGCCTGACGGCGAAGTCCCGCATCCGGTCCGGCCACGAGGGGTCCCCGGTGTCGATCGACGGCTTGCCGGCGTGGTCGAGGACGAACGACGCCTCGGGCACGGCGTCGACGAGGGCGAGGGCGGCGTCGTGCTCCCGGGCCCGCACGAGCAGGTCGAACACGAGGCCGGCACGCGCGACGACACGGACGCCGCGGACGACCTCCGGCCGGGCGAGCCACCCGGGGTCGGGCTCGTCCTGTGCCTGGTGGCGGACGCCGACGAGCCGCTCGCCGCCCGGACCGGTCGACGCCGCCGCCACGCGCTCGGCGACGTCGGGCGCGGTCAGGTCCACCCAGCCGACGACGCCCGCGACCGGCGCGGGCTGCGCGAGGAGCCAGGCGGTCTCGCCTGCGTCGTGCACCGCCTGCACCGCGATCGTCCGCGTGACGGAGGTCCCGGTGGTCGCCGCACGCAGGTCGTCCACGTCGAACCGTCGCCGGATCGGGGCGACCGAGTCGTCCATCCAGGGGTAGGGACGGTCTGCCGGATCCCAGAGGTGGTGGTGAGCGTCGATGATCACGCCGCCATCATGCCCGATTCATCCGATGTCCGGGCGGGGGAGGTGGCGAGAGCGCGCCCGGGCGTCAGACGACGCCGGCGGCCTCGAGCTCCGAGCGCAGTTCGGCGTCCGACGGCTCGACGAAGTGCTTCCCGTTCGGCAGCACGACGACGGGGATGTTCTTCCGCCCGCTGATCTCCTCGGCGCGGTCGGCTGCGGTCAGGTCCGCCTCCACGTCGACGTACTCGTAGTCCACCCCGAGGGTGTCGAGCAGCGCCTTGGAACGGCGGCAGTCGCGGCACCAGTCCGCACCGAACATCGTGACCTTGTCGAAGGATGCATCGCTCATGCCCAGAGAGTACGTCCGACGAGCCCCGCGCATTCCCGTGACCCCCGGCGCGGCCGCGGAGCACCATGGCTCCATGAGCCTGTCCACGGACGTCCGCGCCGCTCACCCGCACCACCGTCACGGCTGGTGGTGGAAGACCCTCCTCGTCGGGTTCCTGCTCTGGGTGGTCACGATCGTCGTCACGATCACGACGCTGAACACGAACCTCGTCCCGACGATCATCCTGCTCGGCAGCTTCCTCGTGCCCTTCACGGTGGTGCTGTTCGTCATCGAGCGGGTGACCGGAACGGTGAGCACGATGCAGCTCATCGTCGCGTTCTTCGTCGGCGGGATCCTCGGCGTGCTCGGGGCGTCTCTGCTCGAGGCGAACCTGCAGCAGGACGCACTCGTGTACATCGTCGTCGGGTTCGTCGAGGAGTTCGTCAAGGGCGTCCTGCTGCTGTTCGTCGGGTGGCGGGTGCGCCCGAAGACGGCTCGGCAGGGAGCGCTCCTCGGGGCGACGGTCGGTGCCGGGTTCGCCGCGTTCGAGTCGGCGGGGTACGCGTTCAACGCGGCGATCACCGCGCGGGGCATCGATCTGGTGTCCCTGCTGCAGACCGAGGTCGTCCGTGCGGTGCTGTCCCCGGTCGGGCACGTGCTCTGGACGTCGATCCTCGGAGCCGTCCTGTTCGGCGCCGCCCGTGGTCGCGACCGGTTCCGGTGGTCGTGGGCCCCGATCGTCGCCTACGTGGGGGTCTCCCTGCTGCACGGGCTGTGGGACTCCAACTCGACGATCTCGACCCTGCTGGCGTTCGTCGTGACGGGGACGCCGTTCTCGGCGGCGCGGAACGGGGTCGTCCCGGCGTCGATCGCCGGCGTCGCGACGACCCTGTACGTGATCGGGCTCGCGATCGTGTCGGCCGTGGGGGTCGCGGTCCTGGTCACGGTGCTGCGCCGGCACCGACGGCTCGACCGGAGCGCGAACGCGCTCGCCGGCTGGCCGGCACCCTGGTCGTCGTCGTCGCCGGCCGACGGGGGATGGGACGGCACGCCCCCACCACACGTCCTGCGCTGACGAGGCCCCCGGCCACCCGCCGGACACGGGCGCGCCGCCCGCTCGCCCTACGATTGGGGCATGCCGCCAGGAGCCGACCCCGAGACCCGCGCCTGGGCCTCGGCGGCCGTCCGGCGCTTCGCGAGCGCGACGAACCTCCTCGTGGCCGCGCGCCGCTTCCGCATCGTCGGCGGCGACCCCCGTGACACCGCGGCGCTGCGCTCCCTGCTGACGGGGCTCGGCGCCCGCGAGGCACTGCCCCACGAACCCGTCGACCAGCTCTGGTGCGCCGGTTCGCCGGAGGACTCCACGCCGGTCATCGAGCGCGAAGCCGACCGCCCCCGGGGTGCGACCCTCGTCGTGGTCGACGCCGGACGACACCTCCCCGCCGTCGACGAGGACGCCTTCGGCCCGGTCACGATCGCCCGTCCGGGTGTCCTCGCGGTGCCGATGACCTCGGACGACGTCTTCCTCGTCTCCACCGGCCGCGACCCCGAGGACGACCCTGCCGCCGAGGCCCGCCTGCGCTGGGCCCGCCGGTCGATGCCCGTGTCGCGAGCGGTCGCCGCCGAGCTGCGCGACGGGGGACTCCTCCGTGGCACCAGGATCGGCGTCGCGATGTTCCTCGAGCCGAAGACCGCCGTGCTGAGCCTGCTCCTCCGCGACGCCGGCGCCGAGGTCGTCGTCTACGCCCACGCCGACGAGACCGACGACGCCGTGGCCGACGCCCTCCGTGCAGCCGGGCTGACCGTGTACGCGAGCAGTGCCGCCTCGCTCCCCGAGCAGCGGGCCCTCGCCCTCGCGATGCTCGACACCCGGCCGCACGTCCTGCTCGACGACGGCTCGCACGTGATCCGTCTCGCGCACCAGGAGCGGCCGGACCTGGTGCCCACGATGCTCGGCGCAGCGGAGGAGACGACGAGCGGCCTCCGCCCGCTCCGCACCATGGCGGCGCGCGGCGAGCTCGGCATCCCCGTCGTCGCGGTGAACGACGCCCGCACCAAGACCTTCTTCGACAACCGGTACGGCACCGGGCAGTCGACGGTGTTCGCGGTGTTCGACCTGCTCGACCGGCTCCCGTCCGGTACGCACCGCGTGGTCCCGGGAGGCGCGGCGGTCGTCGCCGGGTTCGGCCACGTCGGCGAGGGGGTCGCCCTGGTGCTCACGGCACTCGGTCTGCGGGTGACGGTCGCCGAGACGGACCCGGTCCGCGCCCTGCAGGCGCTCTTCGCCGGCTACGCCGTCGCACCCCTCGCCGAGGCGGTGCAGGACGCCGACCTCGTGATGAGCGCCACGGGGGTCGCCGACACGGTCGACCTCCGCGCGTTGCGGTCGTGCGCGGACGGCACGGTCGTCGCGGTCGCGGGCGGCGTCGACCACGAGGTGGCGCTCGACGACGCCCGAGCAGCCGGCGCCGAGCGGGTCCCGGTGGGTCCGAAGGCCGAGCGACTCGTGTTCCCCGGTACGGACGGCGGCCCGATCGTGCTCGACGGCGGCGGCTGCATCAACATCACCGCTGCCGAGGGCAACCCGATCGAGATCATGGACCTGTCCTTCGCCGCACAGCTCGGCGCCGTCCGGATGCTCCTCGAACGGGGTGACGAGCTCGACCGTGCCGTCGTGCCGATCGACCCCGCGGTGGACGAGGCGACCGCCCGCGCGGCGCTCGCCGCCTTCGGAGCGCCAGCCGCGCCTCCTGGACCGCTCGCCGAGCACCCCGCCGACCGTGAGCCCGACGTCCGGACCCGCCGTTTCGGAGACCCGTCGTGACCACCGGGCACCCCGTCACCGTCCACTCGGCGCGCATCGTCGTGCCGATGACCGCGCCGCCCATCGCCGACGGCGCCGTCGCGGTGCAGGACGGCCGCATCCTGCACGTCGGCGACCGGTCGTGGGTCGTCGACCAGCTCGCGGTCTCCGGCGTGCCCTTCACCGAACGGCCGTGGCGAGGTGCCCTCCTCCCCGGTCTCGTGAACGCGCACTCGCACCTGCAGTACACCGGCATGGCCAGTGTCGGGCAGCGGCAGTACAGCGGTTTCGAGGACTGGGCCCGCGCGTTCAACGAGGACTACGCCGAGCCGCACGACTGGCACGCCGAGGCGGCAGCGGGCGCGACGTCGTCGATCCTCGCCGGTGTGACGAGCATCGCCGACGTCGTCACGGACATCGAGGCGTCGACCGTGCTCGCCGAAGCGGGCCTCGGGGGCATCGCCTACTGGGAGGTCATGGACTGGGAGAACGCGGCCTGGCAGTCCCACGGCCGCGACCAGGTCCTCGCCGAACTCGAGCGGATCCCGACGGACCCGGGCGCCGGGCTCTCCCCGCACGCGCCGTACTCGCTCGAGGTCGCCCCGCTGCTCGAACTCCCCGACATCGTGCGCCAGCGCGGTCTCCGGCTGCACCTGCACCTCGGCGAGGCCGCGTTCGAGGGCGAGCGCGTCGCCCTCGGGCCGGTGCCCGGACTCGAGGGAGTCGACGGCGTCGGCCACGGCAACGACTGGCACCTGGCGAACGTGCCGTCGTTCCGGGCCATGCGCGCGCTCGGCTTCGGTGCGAGCGCGACCGCGTTCGTCGACCGGCTGGGCGTGCTCGGGCCCGACTGCCACATCGCGCACGGTGTGTACATGACCGCCGCCGACCGCGCACTGCTGCGCGCGCGGGGGACCGCCGTCGCGCTCTGCCCGCGATCGAACGCCGTCATCGGGCTCGATCCGCCACCCGTCGCCGACTACCTGCGCGAGGGCAGCCCGATCGCGATCGGCACGGACTCGCTGTCGTCGTCGCCGTCCCTCGACCTGATGGCCGACGTCACCGCGCTGCACCGGATCGCCCGGTCGCAGGGCTACGGGCACCGCGACCTGCACGAACGACTGCTCGCCGCGGCGACCCTCGGCGGCGCGCACGCCATGGGGCTCGCCGTCGGGCCGGACCGGATCGGGCACCTCGCCGTCGGGGCACGCGCCGACCTCGCCGTCTTCGACGTCGACGCCCGGACCGTGCCGGACGCCCTCGCCGAACTCGTCGAGGACGGTGCCGGCCGTGCCGTCGCGACCGTGGTCCGCGGTGTCGTCAGGGCCGTCGACGGTGCGCTGACCGGCCCGCCCGCCCCACCTGATCGTTCCTTGGAGGAATCATGACCGAGACCGCACCCCGCCCGGGCATGGCCGCCCGTCGCACCGTCGACGGAACCCTGATCGAGTGGCTCGACGTGCCGAAGCGCGCCGTCGCCTTGGGTATGGAGCCGCACCCGGAGGGCGGCTGGTACGTCCGCACCTGGACCTCGCCCGCGACCGTGTCGACCCCGGCGGGCGACCGGCCCGCCGCGACCCTGATCCACTTCCTGCTGCCCCCGGGTGAGGCCTCGGCCTGGCACCGGGTCACGAGCGACGAGATCTGGATGTGGCACGGGCCGGACAGCGTCGACCTGCAGCTCGGCGGCGACGGCGAGCAGCCCGAGCCCGGTGCGACGATCACGCTCGGCCCGGACGCCGGGCGCGACCGGGTGAACGACGCGCAGGCGTTCGTGCGCGGCGGCGTGTGGCAGCGGACCCTGCCGGGCGACGGCGAGGTGCTGCTGAGCTGCCTGGTGTCGCCCGGGTTCTCGTTCGACGACTTCACGCTCGCCGAGTAGTCGCGAGACATCCGTTTCGCGTTGGTATCCCAGCGCGAAGTACACTTCGTCCTGCCCCCACCCCCTCGCACGAAGGCCCGACCGTGACCCGATCCCTCCGTCTCACCATCGCCGTCGCGACCGCTGCGGTCGCCGCACTCGCGCTCTCGTCCTGCTCGGCGGGCGGCAGCGGCAACGCCGACGGCACCGTCACCGACGGCAAGCTCACCATCGCGACCGGGCAGCCCGCGTACTCGCCCTGGGTCGAGGACAACAAGCCGCAGTCCGGCAAGGGCTTCGAGGCCGCCGTGGCCTACGCCGTCGCGAAGGAGATGGGCTACGACAAGTCGGACGTCGTGTGGAAGCGGAGCACCTTCGACAGTGCCATCGCACCGGGCCCGAAGGACTGGGACATGAACGTCCAGCAGTTCTCGATCGACGCCAAGCGCAAGAAGGCCGTCGACATGTCGAGCGCGTACTACACGACGACCCAGGCGGTCGTGACGACGCAGTCCTCGAAGGCCGCCGACGACACCACCATCGCGGCGCTGAAGCAGGACGCGATCGGTGTCGCGACCGGGTCGACGAGCATCCAGAGCGTGAAGGACGTCCTCGGGGTCACCCCGCAGGTCTTCAACTCGAACGACGACGCCGTCCTCGCGCTCAAGTCGGGCCAGATCGACGCGATCGTGACCGACCTGCCGACCGCCTTCTACATGTCCGGCGCGCAGCTCGACGGCAAGGGCACGGTCTCGGCGCAGTTCCCGTCCGACGGCACGGGCGACCAGTTCGGCTTCGTGCTGCCGAAGGACTCCGAACTGACGAGCAAGGTCGACAAGGCGATCAAGTCGCTCAAGGCGGACGGCACGCTCCAGGACCTGCAGACCAAGTGGCTCTCCTCGGAGACCGACACCCCCGTCCTGAAGTAGCCGCATGACCGCTCCAGCAGGTGCCGGCACCCCGGTGGCCGCAGCCGCGCCGAGCCAGGTCGAGCTGGAGCGTCGGCTCTACCGTCGGCAGCGCGGACGCCGGTCGATCGTGGTGTCCGTCGCGTCGACGCTCGTCGTGATCGCCGTCGTCTACTTCGGCGTCGTGAACACCCCCGGCTGGGCCGCCGTCCAGCAGTCGTTCTTCGACCCGCAGACCGCGATCGACTCGTTCCCGTCGATCCTCGAGGGCCTCTGGCTGAACATCCGGATCCTGTTCTTCAGCGCCATCGGCGTCGCGGTGTTCGGAACCCTGCTGGCGGTCGTCCGGGGCCTGCGGAGCCCGGTGTTCTTCCCCCTGCGGATGCTCGCCACCGGCTACACCGACCTGTTCCGCGGCCTGCCGCTCATCATCGTGCTGTACCTGGTGGGCTACGGGATCCCCGGGCTCGGGGTCTTCCCGCGCCTCCCCGCCGAGGTCTGGGGCACCATCGCGATCGTGCTCACGTACTCGTCGTACATCGCCGAGGTGCTCCGCGCCGGCATGGAGGCCGTGCACCCCTCGCAGCGCCTCGCCGCCCGGTCGCTCGGGCTGTCGCACGCGAAGACCCTGCGCCTCGTCGTGCTGCCGCAGGCGATCCGCAAGGTCACGCCCGCGCTCATGAACGACTTCGTGTCGATGCAGAAGGACGTCGGTCTCGTGTCGATCCTCGGCGCGGTGGACGCGGTCCGCTCCGCGCAGATCGCCCAGGCCGAGACCTACAACTTCACGCCCTACTTCGTCGCCGGACTGCTCTTCGTCGTGATCAGCCTGCCGCTGATCCGCGTCACGGACGCGATCGCGCGTCGCCAGCAGCGGCGCGAGCAGATCGGAGGGACCGTATGACGGGCCAGGAGGCGCGGATCACCCCCGAGACGTCGGCCGCGGTCCTCGAGCTGCGCGGGTTGCGCAAGGCGTTCGGCGAGCACGAGGTCCTGCGTGGGATCGACCTGACGGTGCACCGCCACGAGGTCATCTGCGTCATCGGGGCCTCGGGCTCCGGCAAGTCGACGCTCCTCAAGACGGTGAACCTGCTCGAGGGCATCGACGACGGCGAGATCCTGCTGCAGGGCACGGACATCGCCGATCCCCGCATCGACGTCGACGCCACCCGGGCCCGGATCGGCGTCGTGTTCCAGCAGTTCAACCTGTTCCCGCACATGAGCGTGCTCGACAACGTGACGCTCGCCTCCCGGCAGGTGCACGGCGTCGGCAGGGCGTCGGCGGAGGAGACCGCGCGGCGGCTCCTCGGGCGGATCGGCCTCGCGGACTTCGCCGGGGCCTACCCGGACCGGCTCTCCGGCGGGCAGCAGCAGCGCGTGGCGATCGTGCGGGCGATCGCGTCCGACCCCGAACTCCTGCTGCTCGACGAGGTCACGAGTGCGCTCGACCCGCAGCTCGTCGGCGAGGTGCTCGACCTGGTGACCGAGCTGAAGCGGCAGGGCTCGACGATCCTGATGACCACGCACGAGATGCACTTCGCGCGGAACGTGGCCGACCGGATCGTGTTCCTGCACCAGGGCGCGGTCGTCGAGCAGGGTGCCCCGGCCGAGGTCCTCGACGCTCCCCGGCACCCCGCGCTCGTCGAGTTCCTCGCCCGCGTCCACGCCTGACGCGCCCGCCCGGGTGCTGCGCGCCTAGGGCGTCAGCAGCACCTTCCCGACGACCTCGCCGTCCCGGACCCGCCGGTGCGCCTCGGCGGCCTCGGCGAGCGGCAGGACCGAGTCGATCACCGGGCGCACCCGACCGTCCGCCACGAACGGCCAGACGTTGTACCGGACGGCCTCGACGATCGCGGCCTTCTCGCCGAGCGGCCGGGCACGCAGGGTCGTCGCACTGATCGTCGCCCGCTTCCGCATCATCGCGCCGAGGTCGAGCTCGCCGGTGCGGCCGCTGCCCGAGGCGATCACGGCGACGTGCCCGTTCGGCGCGAGCACCTCGATGTTCCGCGCCAGGTAGTCCGGCCCGACGACGTCGAGCACCACGTCGACGCCACGGCCCCCGGTGAACTCGAGCGCCCGTGCGACGAAGTCCTCCGAGCGGTGGTCGACCACGAGGTCCGCGCCGAGCTCCCGGGAGGCCTGCACCTTCCGCTCGCCCCCGGACGTCGCGATCACCGTCGCTCCGAGCGCCTTCGCCCAGAGCACCGCGTGCGACCCCATGCCGCCGGTGCCGCCGTGCACGAGCAGGGTCTGTCCGGGTCGGAGCCCGGCGAGCATGCCGACGTTCGAGTACACCGTGCACGCGGCTTCCGGAAGCCCCGCGGCTTCGACGAGGTCGATCCCCTCCGGCACCGGCAGCACCTGGGTCTCCGGGGCGACGACGAGTGCCGCGTAGCCGCCGCCGGACAGCAGCGCGCAGACCCGGTCACCGACGGCGAACCCCTCGACGCCATCGCCGAGTGCGCGGACGGTGCCGGAGACCTCGAGGCCGAGGACGTCCGACGCCCCGGGAGGCGGCGGGTAGTTGCCGGCCGCCTGCTGCAGGTCGGCGTTGTTCACCCCGGCGGCCGCGACCTCGATGAGGACCTCGCCGGCCCCGGGGACCGGGTCGGGGAGGTCGTGCAGGTCGAGGGTGCCGTTCTCGGAGGTGATCGCTCGCATGCCCCCGACGCTACGCGTCGCGAACACGGCGAGGAATCTCTCGCATGTGATATTCTTATTTCACCTCGGGTGGAAGAGAGAGCACATGACGACACCGATCAACGCCTTCTGGTGGTCTCCCCGTCGGGATCTCCGCGCACTGGCGCACGAACTCCGTGACCACGCCCCCGCGTGGTCCAGGCTCGCACTCGGGCGTGGACGAGCGTTCACGAACCACGGGGACGAGCTCTCGGAGCTCGTTCTCACGGAGGCCCTCGGACGGCGCGTCCGGTGGGCGCCCCTCGGCCGTGAAGACGTCGTCGCCATCGGCAGCGCGATCGTGCCGTACCTCACGCGCGGTGGCGTCGGCCAGATCTGGGGGACCGGCCTGCACACGCCGGACGTCCCTGCGGACCGTGCGGCTGCCGTCCGCGACCGCGTCCTCGCGATCCGTGGACCGCTCGCGCGGGCGGCGCTGGGCCTGCCGGAGTCCACCCAGATCGGCGACCCGGGACTCCTCGTCCGGTCGCTCCGTCCGGGCCTGCCCAGGGAACGCCGTCGCGGCACAGTGCTCGTCTCGCACTTCACGTCCCACATGACCGCGGTCGAGCGGCGGACGATCTCCGCGATCTGCTCGACCGGGGTGCGCCTCCTCCCGCCGACCCTGACGCCCGCCGACATGCTGGCCGAGCTCGGTGCGGCGGAGCACGTGATGAGCGCTGGCATGCACGGCGTGATCCTCGCGCACTCGCTGCGGACGCCCGCGACCCTCGTCTCGCTGAAGTCTCCCGCCGCCACCGAAGCGGCCTTCAAGTACCACGACTACCACCAGTCCGTCGGCCTCGACGTCCACCCGACCCCGTGGACGAGCGTCCTGGACGCCGACGGGCGTCACGCTGCGAGGGAACGTGGCGAACGAGACCTCGCGATCGCCGACGCCCGGATCGACGAACTCGTCGAGGGGCTCTTCCGTTCGGCCGCGCCGCTCCGCAGCGGGCACTGAGCGACTGCGACGGCAACGCGGTCCACCTGTGGACCTCCCATGTAGCCTCGACGCGGATCCGCACCCCATCCCGGGGTCGCGGGCACGACTCCGGGGGGACCCACCACCATGCGCACCAAGCTCGTCTCGCTCACCACGGCCGCCATCGCCGTCGCACTCCTCGCCGGCTGCTCCGCTGGCGGCTCCGGCTCGGACGCCACGACGGCCGCCAAGTCGACGCCGACCCCGACGCAGACCAAGGCCGAGGCCTGCAAGCTGTTCACGAACGAGGTCACCGACGCTACGAAGGGCATGCAGATGCAGCTCACCGAGCTGCAGAGCGACCCGCAGGCCGCGATGGCGAAGCTCGACGAGTTCGACGCCACGCTCGAGGACAGCGCCGACAAGGTGACCAACACCGAGGTGAAGCCGAAGACCGACGCGTTCGCGGGCGCCTTCTCGGACTTCGTGGGCATGACGAAGGACCTCGCGGCGTCGAAGGACCCGTCCGCGCTGTCCAGCTCCGGCTTCACCGAGGGGCTGCAGAAGCTGGAGACGACGGGCAAGGACTTCCAGGAGGTCTGCCAGTCCTGACGCGCGCCGACGCGTGATCGCGACCCGCGCCTCCAGGGCAGTCCAGGAGGCGCGGGTCGCGTCGTCTACGCCACCGCCGGCTGCGAGGCGTCCAGTCGGGCCACGTCCTCGGGACGGAGCTTGATGGTCGCGGCCGTCACCGAGTCGAGGATCGACTGTGGGCGCGATGCCCCGGGGATGGGGACGACGACGTCGCTCTTCTGCAGCTCCCACGCCAGCGCGACGACCTGCGGGCTGACGCCGCGGTCGCGGGCGATGTACGCGAAGTCCTCGTAGGCGGTGCCGAGGTCCGCGGCGTTCGCGATGCCGCCGAGGGGGCTCCACGGCAGGAACGCGATCCCGAGCTCATCGCACAGTGCGAGTTCCGGTTCGCTCGAGCGGAACTTCGGCGAGAACTGGTTCTGCACCGAGGCGAGTCGGCCGTCGAGGACCTCGTTCGCCGTCCGGATCTGGTCGGGGTCGGCGTTCGAGATGCCGGCCATCCGGATGACGCCCTCGTCGAGGAGCTCGGCGAGCGCACCGATCGAGTCCGCGTAGGGCACCGCCGGGTCCGGTCGGTGGAACTGGTAGAGCCCGACGGCGTCCACGCCGAGGCGCTTCGCGGACGCCTTCGCCGCTTCCTTGAGGTACTCCGGACGGCCGTTCTGCGCCCACGGGCCGGGCTCCGGCCGGAGGTGCCCGCCCTTCGTGGCGATCAGGACGTCCGAGGTGTCGCCGTGGAACTCCCGGACGGCCTTCGCGATGAGCGACTCGTTGTGCCCCACCTCGTCGTAGGCGGCCAGGTGGTACGCGTCGGCGGTGTCGATGAGCGTGACGCCGGCCTCGAGCGCGGCGTGGATCGTCGCGATGGACTGCCGCTCGTCCGGGCGCCCCTCGATGGACATGGGCATCCCGCCGAGTCCGATGGCACTGACCGACACGTCTCCGATGACTCGTTGCTTCATGTCCCCAGCATGCGCCGGGAGGGACGGGTCGTGTCCAGGGTCAGCGCCGTGCCCAGGCGGGGGCGTCCTCGGGGAGCGGTCCGAAGGCGATCCCGCGCGCGTAGAGGCCGCGGACGGGCGGCACGTACCGGGCGAGCAGGACGGGGAGCCGCGGCGGGCCGGCCTGCAGGGCCCCGGCGAAGGCCCGCTCGAACACCACGCGGTGCAGGAACGCCTGGGCGGTCTGGACGACCACGGCCGGCGGGGTGCGCCGGCGCTGCACCGCGGCGAGGGCACGGTCGAGGTCCGCGCCGCGGAGCCCCCGTCCGAGCGCCGGCGCCAGGATCGCAGCCGTCGCGACCGCGTCCTGCACCGCCAGGTTGATGCCGACGCCGCCCGCCGGGGACATGGCGTGCGCCGCGTCGCCGATGCAGAGCAGTCCCGGGCGCCACCACCGGGTGAGCCGGTCCATCCGGACGTCGAGCACGTGCACGTCGTCCATCGACGCGATCGTGTCCACGCGGCCCGCGAAGTCCGGTCGGAGCCGCGCGACCCGGGCCCGGAAGGACTCGACCCCGGCGGCGCGGAGGGCCGCGTCCGACCCCTTCGGCGCGAAGTACGCGACCTGGTGGTAATCGGGCCGCGGGAAGCTGAGCAGGACGTCGGTGCCGGAGAACGCCGGGACGAGCGCGGTCGTCGCGTCGCCGGGCTCGCGGGGGAGCCGGAACCACCACGTGTCGAACGGCACCGGGAACGACCGCGGGTGGAGGCCGGCGGCGCTGCGCAGCACCGAGTCGCGGCCGTCGCAGGCGATGACGACGTCGGCGCGGAGTTCCTCGGTCACGCCGTCCGGATCGCGGTACGGCGCCAGGTGCACGCCCGTCACGACGCCGTTCTCCTCGATCGTGTCGGTGGCCGCGAGACCCATCGTGATCTCGAACGAGGGCTCCTCGCGGGCGGCGGTGACGAGCAGGTCGAGCAGGTCCCACTGCGGCACCATCGCCACGTGGTCGTACGGCGGGCGCAGGCGCGAGAAGTCGCCGAGGAGCGCGCGCGAACCGTCCGGCATCGGCAGGGAGAAGTCGTCGAGGCGTGACTGCGGCAGGGCGGCGAACCGCTCCCCGAGCCCGAGCTCGTCGAGCAGCCGGATCGTCGAGGCGTGCACGGTGTCACCGCGGAAGTCCCGGTTGAAGTCGTCGTGCTTCTCGACGAGCCGGACCGCGATGCCGGCACGGGCGAGGAGCAGGCCGAGGACGACCCCGGCGGGGCCGCCACCGACCACCGCGACCGTCGTCCGCGAGACCGTCACCATGCCCCGGACGCTACCCCGGTCCGGGCCGGACCGCAGGCGTCAGGCTGTGGGGGAGACCGAGGAGGACGCCGAGCCGCCGTCCGCCGCCCCCGCGAAGACGACGCCGCCCCACGTGATGACCACGATCGCGAGCACGAAGCCGATCGCGGCGATCCACCACGACGACCGGCGGCGGATCCACGCGCCGATCGACAGGACGATCGTGGCGACGCCGATCACGAAGGCACCGCCGACCGCGATCGCGGTCCCACCGATGTAGCCACCCGGGGTGCAGCCGGTGGCGGCGTCGCACGTGGCGGTCGCCGAGATGACGGCGATGATCCCGACGACCGCGGTGACGACCGTCATGACGGCGCCGAACGCCAGGAGCAGCACGGTCGAGATCCGGTCGGCGAGCTTCCCCGGCGGGAACAGCGTCGAGCCGCTCTGCTCCCACGTGGCCCGCTGGGCGCCGGTGGGGTCGGAGGGTGAGGACTGCGGCGGACCGCCGGGCACGTTGGACCAGGTCATGGGTGCAGTCCTACCGCGCCTCGACGCCGAACGCCTGTGCGAGGCGCTGGATCTTCTGCGCGCGACCGAGTCTGGGCAGGTCGGAGCCGTCGCGGATGACCCGGCCGCGGGCCTCGAAGTCGTCGAGGAAGTCCTGCGCCCAGGCGACGTCGGTCGGCGTGGGGGAGATGACCTCGTTGATGACGGGCAGTTGCTCGGTGTCGAGGCACAGCTTGCCGGTGAGCCCGAGCGAGACCGCGACCTGCGACTGCTCGCGGAGGATCGGGTGCGAGGACCCCACCGTCGGGCCGTCGATCGGGCCGGGCAGGTCGCCCACGCGGGACGCCACGACGAGCTTCGACCGCGGGTACGCCATCGCGAGCGTGTCCGCGCTCGTCCCGGTGTCCCGCCGGTAGTCGCCCGAGCCGAACGCCAGCCGGAACGCCCCCTGCGCCTTCGCGATGGGCACCGACTCCTCGATGCCCAGGGCCGACTCGACCAGGGCGATCACCGGGGTGTGGCCGCCGAGTCGGTGCCACGTGTCGGTGACCTGCGCCGGGGACTCGGTCTTCGCGAGCATGACGCCCTGCAGCCCGGGCAGCCCGCGGAGCTCCTCGACGTCGTCCGCCCAGAAGTCCGTCGTCACGTCGTTGATCCGCACCCAGGCCTCGCCGCCGCCGGCCAGCCACGCGGCGACGCCCTGGCGGGCCGACGGCTTGGCGGCGGGGTCCACCGCGTCCTCGATGTCCAGGATGATCTGGTCGGCACGGGACCGCTGCGACTTCTCGAACCGGTCGGTCGCGGTGCCGGAGACGAGGAGCCACGAACGGGAGATCTCGGCGGGGACCGATCGACGTCGGTTCGGTGCGGGAGCGGACTCCGGCGCGGAGGTGGGGGGAGCGGTGCGGTCGTCGATGGCCATGCCCCGTTGGTACCACACCGGCGCGCCCGGTCGCGCATCGGCGGGGGCCGGAAAGTCCGAAACCTCGGTTCATTGCCAGAGTGCCAGCCCGCTTCCGCCTACAGTGTCGGATGTGTGGCGAGCGGACAGGGTGACCGACGGCGAGGACGACGTGAACGACGACGTCCCCGTCGAGGGCGCCGACGCGCCCGCGGACGGGCGTGACGGACAGCAGGACGGGCGCGACGGACAGCAGGGGGAGCAGGACCGACGGGGACAGCAGGAAGAGACCGCCGTGACGGACGAACCCGACCGCACCCTGCGCCCGGAACTGCAGCTCACGAGTCCGCAGGCGATCAGCCTGGGTGATCCGCGCCTCCAGGCCGGCAACGCCGCCGAACCCGTCTGGGACGTCTGGCGCGGGCAGCTGACCGGCGTCGGCGGCACCAGCCCCCTCACGCACTTCGCCGACCACCCCCGGGCCCGCATCGAGCTCTCGACGACGCACCCGGGTGGCCTCGCGCAGTTCATCACCGGCAAGACGACGCTGCTGTCGAGCCTGATCCGTGACGAGGTGGCACTCCGGGCCGCCCGCATCGCCGCCGGTCACGTCGAGGCCAAGGGCACCGAGCTGTCCACCGTGCGCGGCATCGACGCCGTGAAGCTCGGCATCGGCATGGCCGACTGGCAGCACGGCGACGAGCAGTTCCGCGGCCCGGTGCTGCTGCGCCCGCTCGCGATCCGTCGGCACGGCCGCGACTTCGAGGTCCGCCTGCTCGGCGAGCCCGTCCTCAACCCCGGCCTCGCCGACGCGCTGCACGAGCAGTTCGGCGTCATCCTCGACGCCCAGTCCTTCGTGGCGCTCGCGCAGCAGGACGGCTCCTTCACGCCGAACCCGGTGATCGACCGGCTCCGCGGGCTCACCGCGCACATCCCGGGCTTCTCGGTGCACGCACGCCTGGTCGTGTCCACGTTCGCCGAGGTCGCGACCGGGATGGTCGAGGACACCGAGGACCTGTCCCACCCGGTGCTCGACGCCCTCGCCGGCAACCCGAGCGCGAAGTGGCAGGTCGAGCAGTCGTACCACCCGGTCGAGCAGACCCCGTCGGACGAGCGGAGCCCGGAGACCGACACGCTCCTGCTCGACGCCGACGACGAGCAGGAGAACGTGATCGCGCAGATCACGGCCGGCAACTCGATCGTGGTGAAGACCCTCCCGGGCACGGGTGGCACGCAGACGATCGTGAACGCGCTCGGCGGCCTCGTCGCGGCGAACAAGCGCGTCCTCGTGGTGAGCCCGCGCCGTGCGACCCTGCGCGGCATCGCGGCGCGGTTCTCCGAGGTGCAGCTGCCCGGCGTCGCCGTGACCCCGGGCACCCTCCGTCGTGACGTCGTCCGTGCGATCGCCCGCAACGAGAAGGCCTCGCGTCCGAACCTGCGCGAGGTCGACGACGCCCTGGTCCGGCTCCGCAAGGTCCTCAAGGACTACCGCGGCTCGCTGACGCGCGTCGACCCCGACTTCCGCGTCTCGGTGCTCGACTGCCTGGTCGAGCTGTCGCGCCTGTCGCTGCTGCCCGTCCCGCCGTCGACGACCGCACGCCTGTCGAAGACCTCGGTGACGAGCATGGTCGAGGGGCGCTCGCGCGTCGCCGAGACCATGGTCAGCGCGGCGAACCTCGGCGAGTTCCGCTACGGCCCGGACGACTCGCCCTGGTACGGCGCGAAGTTCTCCTCGAGCGACGGTGCCCAGCGCGCCCACCGGATCGCGAAGGACCTCGACGCCGACGGCCTGCCGACCCTGCTCCGCCGTGCCCACGACCTCGTCGCCACGACGCACATGCGGCAGTTCACGACGATCAACGAGCTCGGCATCTACCTGCGCCTGCTCACCGAGATCCGCGACACCCTCGACCGCTTCCTGCCCGTCGTCTTCGACCGCTCGGTGTCCGAGCTCGTGGCCGCCA
Source organism: Curtobacterium sp. SORGH_AS_0776 (assembly GCF_031453355.1). Taxonomy (NCBI): domain Bacteria; kingdom Bacillati; phylum Actinomycetota; class Actinomycetes; order Micrococcales; family Microbacteriaceae; genus Curtobacterium; species Curtobacterium sp. SORGH_AS_0776. The sequence continues at coordinate 249,002 of NZ_JAVIYU010000001.1, read as the reverse complement.
CCGCCCCGCGCGGCGAGGGTGCGCCGATGTCGAGCACGAACCGGCGCCGGCTGAAGAAGCTCGCCCGCGAGTACGTCCGCCCCGGTGTGCACGTGTCCGACCTGCACGAGGCGCTGACCCGCGTCCAGCAGCAGCGCGTCCTCTGGCAGCGCTACGTCGCCGCCGGCGTGAACCCCGAGGTGCCCACCGGCATCGCGGACGTCCAGGTGCTGTTCTCGAACGTCGTCGAGGACCTCGCGCGCCTCGACGAGCCGCTGGGTCGCACCGCCCGCGAGACCCAGCTGGCGAACGTCCCGATCGACGAGCTCGTCCCGACGATCGCCCGCCTCGCCGAGGAGTCCGACGTCCTGCACAACCTGCAGGAGCGGACCGAGCTCATGCAGACCCTGCGCGACCTGCAGCTCGAACCGCTCATCACGGACCTGGCGAACCGGCACGTGCCGGACACCCACGTCCCCGCCGAGCTCGAGCTCGCGTGGTGGCAGTCCGCCCTCGAGACGATGCTCGAGTCCGACCGGGCCCTGCTCGGCGCGAACACCGACATGCTCGACCGGGTCGAGGCCGACTTCCGGCTCGTCGACGACGCGCACGCGGCCGGGGTCTCCCAGGGCCTGGCGTGGCAGCTGGCCGAGAACTGGAAGGTCGGACTCGTCGACTGGCCGGACGAGGCCACCGCGCTGAAGACCCAGCTGCGGGACGGCGCGATCACCTCGCGTCTGCTGCAGGACTCCGCGCCGCACCTGTCCCGGTCGATCGCACCGGTGTGGCTCGCGTCGCCCTACGAGGTGTCGCAGATCGCCGACACGATGCCCTTCGACACCGTGATCCTCGTCGACGCGGGCGCCGTCACCATCGCCGAGACCGTCGGGGCCGTCCGCCGTGCCCGTCAGACCGTCGTGTTCGGCGACCCGGTCACGCAGACCCCGTCGCCGTTCCGGATCGCGGTCGACCCGGCGCACCGCGCGCTGCAGGTCGACGAGGGCACGCTCGACGCCTTCCACGCCGACTCCGCGCTCGCGAAGCTCTCCACGCTGCTGCCGACCCTGTCGCTCACCCGCTCGTACCGCGCCGGCGGCGAGGACCTCGCCGAGCTCGTCAACCGTCGCTTCTACGGCGGACGCATCGAGTCGCTGCCCTGGGCCGGCTCGTTCCTCGGGCACGGCTCGATCGCGCTCGACTACGTCAGCGACGGCAAGGCCGTGCCGGACCCCGAGTCGGGGGCGGTCGAGAGCGTCGACGCCGAGGTGGACCGCGTCGTCCGGCTCGTCACGGACCACGCCCGCACCCGTCCGACCGAGTCGCTCATGGTCATCACCGCCTCGGCGAAGCACGCCGTCCGCGTCGAGCAGGCCGTGCTCACCGCGGCGCAGGGGCACAAGGACCTCACCGAGTTCGTCATCGGCGACCGGGCCGAGCCGTTCATCGTCGCGACGCTCGAGCAGTCCGTCGCCCAGAGCCGCGACCGCGTCGTGTTCTCGATCGGCTACGGTCGCACCCCGCACGGCCGTGTCCTGCGCGACTTCGGTCCGCTCGGCAAGCCCGGTGGGGAGCGCCTGCTCGCCGTCGCGATGACCCGGGCACGTCGCTCGATGGTCATCGTCACCTGCTTCCAGCCGTCCGACATCGAGGCCGAGCGGATGGGCCACGGCACCGTCGCCCTCGCCGAGATCCTCGCCGAGGTCCGTGCACGCACCACGGCCGAGTACGTCCCGGACGACTCCGACCCGCTGCTCGTCGACCTCGCCCGCCGGCTCGAGATGCGGGGCATCCCCGTCGCGCTCGGCCACCGCGGCAAGCTCGGCCTGGTCGCCGCGCACGGTGGGGTGTGCGTCACGATCGAGACCGACGCGACGCTCGTGAAGGGGTCGCTCCGCGAGTCGCTCCGGCTCCGACCCGAGGTGCTCCGACGACTCGGTTGGCACTACGTGCGCGTGCACGCGTTCCAGCTCTTCTCGGACCCGGACCGCGTCGCGAACACCGTCGCCGCCGTGCTCGGGGTCGACCGCGGTGTCACGCAGGAGATCTCCATCCCCCCGATCCCCGCACGCCGGTGACTCCTCGGCCGAGCCGGCGGGCCTCCCGGCCGGCCGGTCCGGTGACGCCCGAGACGGACCAGCTGGTGGGCACGTGGACGCGGGCCGACGACGCGTCGTCAGCCGCGCCTCCCGTCCCGTCGGCGACCGACGACGGTGAGGCGGATGCGCAGCCGGGAGGCGCGGTGGGGCGCCGCAGGCGCGTCACCACCCAGCCGGTGCCGGGCTACGACCCGGTCGCGCCGCCGGAACCGGCCCGCCACCGCGACGGGGAGAACGACGACCAGCTCCGGCGCGACGTCCCGCCGCACTGGTGAGCAGGTAGCCTGTCCTGCGATGACTGACACCGTGCGGGAGCGCCCCGACTGGCAGACCTGGCCGAACCTGATCTCGCTGTTCCGGCTGCTGCTGATCCCGGTGTTCGTGTGGCTCGTCGTCGCTGGACACCCCGGCTGGGCACTCGTCGCGCTCGTCGTCATCGGGGTGAGCGACTGGGCGGACGGCTTCATCGCTCGCAAGTTCGACCAGGGCTCGAAGCTCGGCAAGGCGATCGACCCCGTCGCCGACCGACTCGCGATCATCGCGATCGTGCTGTCGCTCGTGCTGACCGGCTTGCTGCCGTGGTGGGTCGTCGCCGTCGTGGTGCTCGTCGACCTGGTGCTCGTCGTGCTCTCGAGCGTGCTGTTCCACGGCAACCCCGACCTCGACGTCACGTGGACCGGCAAGATCCGGTCGGCGCTGCTCTTCGTCGGGCTGCCGGTGCTGCTGTTCTCCGCGGTGCACACCGTCGACGAGAACGCGCCGTGGGTCCGCGTCGTCGCCCTCGTGTTCGTCTACCTCGGGACCGTCGGGCACGTGCTGGCGGGCGTCCAGTACGCGATCGCGATGTTCGCGAAGCGGCGCGAGGTGTCGGCCGCGCGCTGACGTCCGCCGCGCGCTGCGCCTGCCGCGCGCTGCGCCGGCCGCGCGCTGCGCCGGGTGCGCGCTGGCGCCGGGCGCGCGCACAAGCAAAACCCGCCCGAGCCACGTGATCGCGTGGTTCGGGCGGGTTTCGGTTGTGCGGGAGCAGCTAGAGCTTCGTCGTGCCGCCGATACCGGGACCCTCGGGAGCGGTGGACGGCGCCACGTGCGCACCGCCGCCGGTGTTCGCGGGCACGCCGTTCTGCGAGCGGAGCAGGTCGCGGATCTCGAGCAGCACCTCGACGTCGGTCGGCGGGACGTCCTGCGGCGTCTGCTCCTCGTCGTTCTTGACCCGCTCGAACGCGACCTTCTTGAGGTGGTTCACGGGGAGCACGAGGGCGAAGTACACGACGGCCGCGACGATGACGAAGTTGATCACCGCGCCGATCACCGAGCCGAACATCAGCGTCGCCGGCTTGCCGCCCGCCACGGTCGGGATGTCGACCTTGAGCGCGTCGTCGAGGCTCGACGCGTTGAACACCGCGCCGATCGCCGGGTTGATGATCGCGTTCACGATGACGGTCACGATGGCGGTGAACGCTGCACCGATGACGACTGCGACGGCCAGGTCGATGACGTTGCCGCGGAGCAGGAACTCCTTGAAGCCCTTCACGGGACTCCTTCCGGGTCGAGGACGGCCGCCGGACGGCGACCCCATCAACCTACCGAGGAGTCCGGACCCCGGTCAGGACCCAGCGGGCTTCGGCGTGGTCGAGGCAGCGGGCTTCGCTGCTGCGGGCTTCGACTCGGACTTCGCCGGCGCCGAGGACGAGGACGACGAGGACGACGAGGACGACGACTCGGACGAGCGCGACGACTCCGACGAGCCCTTCGGCGCCGCCCGGGAATCGGTCCGGTAGAAGCCGCCCCCGTTGAACGTCACCCCGACCGGCGAGAAGACCTTGCGCAGCACGCCGCCGCACGCCGGGCACTCGTTGAGCGTGGCGTCGGAGAACGACTGCTTGATGTCGAAGGCGTTGCCGCACTCCGTGCAGCGGTACGAGTAGGTGGGCACCCTAGCTCCGGAAGGTGATGATGCGCGACGGCGTGATGATGCCGTCGACGGGTTCGTCGTGGGTCTCGCGCGGGACCTCGTCGAGGTACTCCGCGTCGAAGATCACAGCATAGACGGGCGGGCGGTTCGCCATCGACCCGAGCGTCTTGTCGTAGTAGCCGCGTCCCCAGCCCATCCGGACGCCGTCGTGTCCCACCGCGGCGGCGGGGGCGAGGATCGCGTCGACGTCGTTGATCGCGAGTGGGGAGAGCACCTCGCCGACGACCTCGGGCACGCCGGCCAGCCCCTCGGCCTCGGAGGCGCCGTCGCCGACCGCCCAGTCGAGCAGGCCGTCCTCGCGGGTGATCGGCAGGAGCACCCGGATGCCGCGCTCGAACGCCCAGTTCAGGAACGGGCGGACGTCGGGTTCCTCGGGTGCGGAGAGGTACAGCGCGATCGACTCGACCTGGCGCTCCTCGGCGAAGCGCTGCAGGGTCGCGGTGAGCGCCGCGGTGTCGGTCTCGCGTTCGGTCGTGGTCCGGGTGCGCCGCCGCTGCCGGAGCTCGGCTCGCAGGGCGCGCTTCTCGTTCCCGAGATCGGCGATCATGCCGAGGAGTCTACCGAGGGCACGTCTTGCGGCTTTCCGCCGCCGAGCGCGAGAAGCCGTGTCCTCCGTAGCGACGACATGCCCCCTCCAGGGGTCATCCGATACCGTCCAGGCATGGGCTTCCAGATTTCGAAGGCCGTGATCCCCGCCGCAGGCCTGGGCACGCGCTTCCTCCCCGCCACCAAGGCGATGCCGAAGGAGATGCTCCCCGTCGTCGACAAGCCGGCCATCCAGTACGTGGTGGAAGAGGCCGTCGGCGCAGGGCTCACCGACGTGCTGATGATCACGGGCCGCAACAAGAACGCGCTCGAGAACCACTTCGACCACGTGTCCGAGCTCGAGGAGACCCTCAAGAAGAAGGGCGACCACGAGAAGCTGCAGAAGGTGAACCAGTCCACGGACCTCGCCGACATGCACTACGTCCGCCAGGGTGACCCGCTGGGCCTCGGCCACGCCGTGCTCCGCGCCAAGATGCACGTCGGCCGCGAGCCGTTCGCCGTGCTCCTCGGGGACGACATCATCGACGCCCGCGACCCGCTGCTCAAGCGCATGATCGAGGTCCAGGGCGAGAAGAACGCCACCGTCGTCGCCCTGCTCGAGGTCCCGGAGTCGCAGACCCACCTCTACGGCATCGCCACGGTCGAGGAGACCGACACCGACGACGTCGTGAAGATCACCGGCCTCGTCGAGAAGCCCCCGCAGGGCGAGGCGCCCTCGAACCTGGCCATCATCGGCCGCTACGTCATCCGTCCCGAGGTCTTCGACGTCCTCGAGAAGCAGGAGCCGGGCAAGGGCGGCGAGATCCAGCTGACCGACGCGCTCATGAAGATGGCGAACGCCGAGGAGTGGACCGGCGGCGTGTACGGCGTCGTGTTCCGTGGACGCCGGTACGACACCGGTGACAAACTCGACTACATCAAGGCGATCGTCCAGCTCGCCTCGGACCGCGAAGACCTCGGCCCCGACCTCAAGTCGTGGCTCAAGGAGTTCAACGCGGGCGAATAGACGACCCGTCGCCGAACGGGTCCGGGGAACACCCCCGGGCCCGTTCGACGCTCCCGGAGGAACCAGCGCGATGACGACGATCCCGACCCTGTCCCACGGGCGGGTCACCATCCGGCCCCTCCGACTCCGCGACACCCGCGACCTCGACGTCGCCCTCGCGAGCAACCGCTCGTGGCTCCGCACGTGGGAGGCCACGAACCCCTCCGGTCACGTCTCCACCGACGTCCGTGGCAGCATCCGCGCGCTCCAGGCCAACGCCCGCGCGGGGCTCGGACTCCCGTTCGCGATGGAGCTCGACGGCCGCTTCGTCGGGCAGCTCAACGTCTCCGGCATCACGTACGGCTCCCTGGCCAGTGCTTCGATCGGCTACTGGGTCGTCGAGGACGCCGCCGGCCACAACGTCACGCCGATCGCCGTCGCGATGGCGGTGGACCACTGCTTCCGCGTGGTCGGGATCCACCGCATCGAGATCTGCATCCGTCCCGAGAACGCCCCGTCGCTGCGGGTGGTCGAGAAGCTCGGCTTCCGGTTCGAGGGGCTCCGCCGCCGGTACATCCACATCAACGGCGACTGGCGCGACCACTTCTGCTTCGCCCTCGTCGCCGAAGAGGTCCGCGAGGGCGTCCTCGAACGCTGGGTCCGCGGCCAGGTCCCGCCCGGCGTCGGTTCGGTCCCCCTCGCGGCACGCGACGAGGCCGCGATGCCGCTGCACACCACGCCCCGCGTCTGACCCGCGGGTCCGGTCCGTCCGGCGGGGCGGCCCGGGAGGCGCGGCTCACCCCCGGTGATTTCGTCGCGACACGCGCAACACGCGTCCGGCAATCACCGGCCGGGGGAACGCCCACCCCTACCGTGTCCCCATGGCAGGTATCGGCTCCTGGGGCGGCGGCATCGTCCTGCTCATCGCGGCCGTGCTCTGGCTCGTCTACCTCATGCCGTCCTGGGCGGCCCGTCGGCAGTACCTCGCGACCGAGCGGAACGCGATCCGGCTGCAGCAGACCCTCCGCATCCTCGCGCAGACCGCCGAGCTGCCGGACGAGGTCCGCATCGAGATGAACGCGAAGTCCCTCGCCGAGGCCCAGCGGGTCGCGAAGTCGGAGGAGGCGAAGCGCACCGCGATCGTCCGCGCCCACGAGGCCGCCCGGCAGCGGGAGATCACCCGACGACTGGCCGAGCAGGCACCCGTGCTCGAGCGGGCCTCGGCGGTCCCCGCACTCACCGCGATGCGCATGCGTCGGTCCCGACTGGGGGCGACCCTGCTCGGCACGCTCGGCCTCGTCGTCGCGGTCGTCGTGTTCGTCGCGGCCCCCGCCGCCTGGCTCGTCGGTGTCGCCGGCCTCGTCGCCGCCGGTGGGTCCGCAGCGGTCCTCGCCCAGCTGCACCAGGTGGCGAAGGCGCGGAAGGCCCGGACCGCGACGGTCGTGCCGGAGTCGAGCCGCGCCTCCAGGCCCGCGAGCGAGTGGACGGACCCGGCGCCGCCGCTGTCGACCGAGCAGCCCGCCGAGCCCGCTCGTGACCGCAGCTGGACGCCGAACCGCGTCCCGAAGCCGCTGTACGTCGAACGCCCGAAGGTCCCGGCGGCCACGCCGGAGTCCTCGGCGGAGCTCGCCGCCCGCCTGAAGGAGCGGGTCGCCGCGGCCAAGGCGGAAGCCGAGGCCGAGGCGGCCGCGATCCGTGCCGCCGAGACCGACCCGTCGCTCGCGCGGGTGTCGCCCATGCGCCCGGACGTCGAGGAGGCCGTCGCGTCGCTCTCCGCGCACGACCAGGGACGGCTCGCCGAGCGGCTGGGCCTGCGCGCGCCGGCCGGGACGGGAACCCCCGTCGCGCAGGTCGCTCCCGCTCCGGAACCCGCTGCCCCCGCCGCGCCCCCGGCGGCGCCGAGCAAGTGGGCCGGCATGGGGGTCCTCGGCGAGGACGCCTACGAGCAGGCGGACCTCGACGCCATCATGCGTCGCCGCCGCGCCGTCTGATCGCCCGATTTCGGATCGGGCCGACGCGGGTGCTAGTGTGGACGCGTTCTCGGGGCTATGGCGCAGTTGGTAGCGCGTCTCGTTCGCAATGAGAAGGTCAGGGGTTCGAATCCCCTTAGCTCCACTCCGAGACAGAAGGCCACCCGATCGGGTGGCCTTCGTCGTTCCGGGGCGGGCCCGGGTCAGCCGGGGACGCTCTCCGTCAGGATCCCGGCCTGGGCGAGCTCGCCGTGGATCGCGTTGGCGGCCTGCTCGAAGGCGCGGTTGCCGCGCGAGATGCCGAGCGCACCGCCCTTGAGCGCCGACTTGCCGGCACCGCGCAGGAGCCGCGCGACCGTCCGACCGTCCGGCGTGACCATGATCTGCACGTCGAGGCGGGTGTGGAAGGTCCGGTCGTTCGCCATGCCGCCGATGAGCAGCGTGAGGCCCATGCTGCCGCGGGTGGCGCGGAGGGCTCCCTGATCGCCGTCGTCGACGGTGTAGCCCTCGCGGACGAGTGCGCCGCGGACGAGTGCGCGGACGTGGTCGGGGGCGGCTGCGACGAAGAAGTCGTGGCTCTCGGGCATGGGTGGTCTGATCCTCTCGACGGTGGTTCCTGCCAGAGATCATGCCGTGTCGTCGCCTACCCTGGGAAGCACCATGACTGCTTCCCTGACGCGCCGCTCCCTGCTGTCCCTCGCCGGCGTGACCGGCATCGGGCTCGCCGTCGCCGCGTGCTCGTCGGGGGACGGCGGAACGGGCAAGGCATCCGGTCGTGGCACGAGCAACGGTGGCGGTTCGTCCACGCCCACCGCGAAGCCGGTCGCGAAGTCGCTCAGCCCTGCGCAGGTCCCGCTCGCCGGCGGTGTGACGATCACCGTCGCCGGCTCCGGGCTGGCAGCGGTCACGGGCGTCACGGTCGGGGGCATCGCCGCGCGGGACGTCAAGGCGACCGCCACGAAGGTGACCTTCACGGCACCGCACCAGGCGATGTACACGGCGGGGTCGGCGGACGTCGCGCTCTTCACGACCGCGATCGAGCCCTCACCGTCCGCCAACCAGTCCTCGGACGGCGACGGCAGCGCCGCGAACGACGGGCAGACCGGGGCGACGCAGGACTCCGCGACGGCCACGCCGACGCCGACCACCGCGCCCGTCCCGGACGCCTCGACGGCGGTCGCGACCTCGACCCTGGCCTACGCGGCACTGACCGACGTCGACCGGCAGCTCGAGTACGCGATGGCGCACTGGAAGGACTACAACCTCGCCGAGTACGGCACCATGAACCCGATCGGTGGTGACTGCGCGAACTACGTGTCGCAGACCTTGATCGCCCGCGGCTGGCAGCAGCGATCCGACTGGTACAACCGCTCGGCCGGGGCGGAGCACTCGGCGACGTGGACCTACTGCCCGACGATGGACCCGTGGCTGACCGCGAACGCCGCGGAGTTCGGGCTCACCCGCCGCTCCCTCGACGAACGCGACAAGGTCAAGGTCGGCGACATCGTGTTCTACGACTGGAACGACAACGACTCGCCGGACCACACCACGATCGTGTCCGAGGTGTTCACCGAGCCGGACGGCACGGTCCGGATCAAGTCGGCGAGCCACAACCAGGACGGGCCGTACCGCGACCTCGACGAGATGATCACGGTGCAGCACCCGGGCGGGACCGCCTGGTTCCACACGTTCGACGCGTAGCGCCGGCGCGCGCCGGGGCCGCGGGTGTCTGGTGGTGCTCGCAGCCGGTTCGGCGGGGCAGCGCACAACGAAAGTGCGCTCGAACCGCGGCAACCCCCGGCGCGGAGTGACTTTGGTTGTGCGCGCCGCGCCGAGCCGCGCCGCGCCGGGCCGCGCCGCGCGTCAGGGGTACCCGAGGAACCAGAGCAGCACGACGGCGACCGGCTGCAGGCACACACCCACGACGAGCCACACGACCGCCCGCCGCCGCGTCCGCACGAGCACGTCCGACCCGAGCAGCGGCGCCGTCGGCATGAGCAACCGGGGCAGGGACTGCTGCGGCAGGAACACCGCCACGAGGTACAGCGCGTACGCCGCCGTGAACGCCCACACGTCCACCCCGAGGGCCCGGACCGACCTCCGCGTCCAGAACCACACCGCCCCCGCGAGCACGGCGACCACGAGCACGATCCCGAGCGGCCCGAGCCACGTCCCCGCCATCGTGAACCACGGCGAGAGCGGCGCGAAGTGCTGCCGCCCCACGAACCCCACCCACCACGACAGCTCGGTGTCGAGGTACGCGTTCGGCCGACCCGTCACGGCCGAGGCGATCACCGGCCACGCCAGCCCCGCCGCAGCCACCACCAGCCCCGACACGACGATCGCCACGGCGTCCCGCAGCGGGAGCGCCCGACGCTCCTGCACCCACCGCACGACGAGGTGCACCGCGAGCGCCACGGCCAACGCCAGCACCCCCGGCTTCGTGAACGCGGCCACGAGCCCGAGCGGCGCGACCAGCCAGTAGCGTCGGCGAACGAGCGCCAGCAAGGCCCCGAACAGCAGCAGCAGGAACGTGCTCTCGGCGTAGGCCACCTGCAGCAGGAATCCGGTCGGACCGAACGCGAACAGCGCCGTCGCCCACCGCGCGCGATGCGAGCAGCCGACGGCGAGCACCAGCCGGTAGAGCAACACGCACGCCCCGGCCCCGGCGAGCGTCGCCACGAGCACCCCCGCGACCCAGAACGACCCGCCCGTCAGGGGCATGACGGCGCGCACGAGCGTCGGGAACACGGGCAGGAACGCCCAGGCGTTCGGGAGGACGTGCCCCGAGTCATCGAGCGGCAGCGTCGTCGGGTACCCGTGCTCCGCGATGATCCGGTAGAAGGACGCGTCCCACGACCCCGAGAACGTGAAGAAGGACGGGTCGCGTCGGGACGACGCGAACGGCCAGCCGTTCGCCGTCGCCACGAAGTAGACCGTCGCGAGCAGGACCGTGCTGACCACGCGCGAGGCCAACCACAGGAGCAGTGGAGTGGTCCAGCCGCTGTGGCGCGCCTCCAGGGCCGGCCTGGAGGCGCGGCTCGTCTCCCCGGCGCTCGTCACCGCCCGATCCTCGCACGTCCACGGCATGCGGCCGGTGTCCGCAAGGCGTACGCTTCCAGCCTCGGTGAGGGCCCGCGGCGTTGCATGGTCGGTGTTCCCTGGAAGACGCAACCACCGGAGGCACCATGCCGTTCATCACCGTCGGAGCCGAGAACGGGCACGACATCGACCTGCACTACGACGACTTCGGATCGGGCGACCCGGTCGTCCTCATCCACGGCTGGCCCCTGTCCGGCCGCTCGTGGGAGGGCCAGATCCCGGCCCTCGTCGAGGCCGGGCACCGTGTCGTCGCGTACGACCGTCGTGGCTTCGGGCAGTCGTCGCAGCCGTGGGGCGGGTACGACTACGACACGTTCGCCGCCGACCTCGACACCCTGCTCGACCAGCTCGGGCTGACCGAGGTCACGCTGATCGGGTTCTCGATGGGTGGCGGTGAGCTCGCGCGCTACGTGTCCACCTACGGCACGGGCCGGGTGAAGAAGCTCGTGTTCGCGAGCGCGGTGCCGCCGTACCTCTGGAAGTCCGACGACAACCCCGACGGCGGGGTCGACCAGGACCTCGCGGACTGGTTCTCGAACGGGATCACCGGGGACCGCCCCGCGTTCCTGCACGAGTTCGTCGACCTGTTCTACACGGCGGGCAAGCCCTCGCTCGTGAACAAGCCCCTGGTGTCGGGCGACCAGCGCGCGTACGACCTCGCGATCGCCGAGCTCGCATCGCCGAAGGGCACGCTCGACTGCACCGTCGCGTTCGCCACGACGGACTTCCGCGACGACCTCACCAAGGTCGACGTGCCGACGCTCGTGATCCACGGCGACTCCGACGGCATCGTGCCGTTCGAGGTGTCCGGCAAGCGGACCGCTGCGGCGATCCCGAACGCGCAGACCCACGTCATCGAGGGCGGGCCGCACGGGGTGCTCGCATCGCACAAGGACGAGTGGAACGAGGCCGTCCTGCGGTTCCTCGCTTCCTGATCCGCGCGTCTGGTGAGCAGGAACGGTCGGGTCCCATCGTCGGACCCGACCGTTCCTGCTCACCTGCGTCGCGTCAGCGACCGGTGACCGCGCGCCGGATCTGCTCGATCGGCACCTTCGGGGTGCGGTCCGCGTTCAGCAGGCCGTTCGTCTCCTGCATCGTGTCCGTGAGCTGTGTCCAGCAGGACCCGGCGAGGAACGAACTCGCGCGGACCGCGTCGTACAGCGCCGTTATCCGCGCGACCCAGTCGTCGCCGTCGGCCGCGGTCGTGTAGCCCCAGCCGTCCTCGCGCTGGACGCCGGGCTGGTAGTTCACGCCGCCGAACTCGGTGAGCATCACCGGCTGCCCGCGGTCGACCGCCCCGCCGACGAGGATGCGCCGGTCGGCCGGCCCGATTCCCTGCACCAGTGTCGTGCGCGCCGCGTCGTCGGCGTAGGTCGCCGCGAGCCGGGAGCCGTCGCCCTCGTAGTCGTGGACGGTGATGATGTCGGATGCGACGTGCTCCCACCCGTCGTTCGAGATCACCGGCCGTGTCGGGTCGATCGCCCTCGTGACGTCGGCCAACGACCGCGCGTAGGCCTGCTGCGCGGGATCGGTCGCGATGTGCTGCACGCCCCAGCTCTCGTTCGCCGGGACCCACGTGACGATCGACGGGTGCGAGGCGTCGCGCTCGACGGCGTCCATCCACTCGCGCATCAGCCGCTGCACGGCCCGCGGCGAGAACGCGTACGCACCCGGCGCCTCGCCCCACACGAGGACGCCGAGCCGGTCCGCCCAGTAGAGGAAGCGCGGGTCCTCGATCTTCTGGTGGTTGCGTGCGGCGTTGAAGCCGAGCTCCTTGATGAGCTCGACCTCGCGGCGGAGCGCCTCGCGGGAGGGGGCTGCGATGTGCGAGTCCGGCCAGTACCCCTGGTTGAGGACGCTGCGGACGTCGTAGCTCCGGCCGTTGAGGAGGAACGCGCCACCGTCGACGCCGACGGTGCGCACGCCGAAGTAGGACGCGACGGCGTCGATCGGGGCGCGGTCGCTGCCGGATCCCAGCAGGGTGACCGTGGCGTCGACGAGCCGCGGTGCCTCCGGCGACCAGTGCAGTTCGTCCTCGGCCTGCCCGTTCGCCTGCCGGGCGATCGGGACGAGCACGTCGAACTCGTTCGCCGTCGCACCGAGCGTGGTCTCGATCGTCGCGAGGTCTTCGTCGCGCTCGTCCCAGCGGGCGTCGACGCGGAGGCGCTCGCCGCCGGCCCGGACCCCGGCGAGCCGGACGGTCAGGCGGAGCGTCTGGTGGTCGAGGTTGGTCCAGCGGAGGTACTCGATCGACGTGGTCGGCACGGCCTCGAGCCAGACGGTCTGCCAGATGCCGGTGGTGCGGCGGTACCAGATGGCGTGCGGGTCCTCGTGCCAGTCCTGCTTGCCGCGGGGCTGGGTGAGGTCGTGCGGGTCGTCCTCGGCGCGGACGACGAGGGTGTGCACGGCGTCGGAGGCGTCGCCGCCGGCGGTGGCGGTGGCGGTCAGGACGTCGGTCACGTCGAACGAGAACGGCGTGTGGCCGCCCTCGTGCTCGCCGATGAACTGCCCGTCGATCCAGACCCGGGCGCGGTGGTCCACCGCGCCGAAGTGCAGCAGGAGCCGGGGTGCCGCGTCGCCGCGTCCGGCGGCCTCGAGCTCGGCGCGGCCGATGGTGCGGGAGTACCAGACGACGGGGTGGAAGCCCGGCTCGTCGATGCCCGACGCGACGGACTCGGGCGGGAACGGGACGACGATGTCCCGTGCGTCCGGGAAGCCGGTCCGCCAGGCGGGGTCGTCGCCGTCGTTGCGGAAGGACCACGTGCCGTCGAGGTCGGCCCAGTGCGGGCGGAGCATCTGCGGCCGGGGGTACGTGCCGTCCTGCCGGGAGGCGAGCGGGAGGGCCTGCGGGGAAGCGGTGTCAGGTGCGGCGACGATGCCGTCGAGCGTGCTCATGCCTCCATGCTGGCGTGGCGGGTACATCGTTGTAAAGAGCGCGGAGATGATTCCCGCCGAGTGCCCGCCCGGCCCGTCAGGCGATCGCGGCGTCCCGCGTCAGGACCATGACGTCCATGCGCCCCTGCTGCACGGTCTCGCCCCGCTGGTTCCGGAGCGACACCGTCCGCTCGACGATGCCCGTCGTCCCGGAGCTCGTCAGCCGCGTCGACAGGATCTCGACCTCGCACGTCAGGGTGTCCCCGATGAACACCGGCGCCGTGAAGCGCCACTGGTCGATGCCGAGCAGCGCGACGGCCGAGCCCTCGAACACCCCGGTGCGGGCGATCAGCCCGAGGCAGAGCGAGGTGCCGAGCAGCCCGTGCACGACCCGCTGGCCGTATCGGGTCCTGGCGGCGAACTCGACGTCGGTGTGGACCTGGTTGTTGTCGTTCGTCCACGAGGCGAAGGAAACGACGTCCGCCTCGGTGATGGTCCGGCCCGGGGTCGTGAAGGTCTGTCCGGCGGCGAGGTCTTCGAGGTAGTGCGGCACCCGGTCATCCTCGCAGACCGGTCGCCACGCGCGACCGCAGGCGGGCGACGAGGTGCTCGGCCCGGTCCCGCTCGCGCTCGACGACGGCGTGCTCGGTCGTGGCGAGGACCCCGGCGCCGAACGTGTCCGCCCCGCTCCTCGCCGCGAGGGTCGCCAGCTCCCGGTGGGCCGCGGTGGCGTGTGCCGCGTCGAGCACCTCGCCGAGGCCGTCCTGGACCCGCCGCAGCAACCCGAGGCGCCGCTTCCCGAGGTCCGTCGCCCCGTCGGCGGCCTGCAGGGCGTAGCGCAGGCGCCGCGCCGCCTTTCGGATCTCGTGCAGGTCGTCGAGCGTCTCGGTGCCGCCGTCGATCGCCTTCGCGACCCGCTTCCGCTCGCGCGCGATCCGGTGGACGGCGAACGCCTGGGCGTCGTCGTCGGCGTGCGGTCCCCGCGGCACCCGGGCGACGAGGTCGTCGAGGCGGTCGAGTGCCCGGAACCACGTCGCCGAGCGCAGGGTGTGCCGGAGGTCGGCGGCCGCCGCCGCGCGGGACTCGGCGATGTGCGCACCGATCCGGTCGAGGGTCTCGGCGTCGACGAAGCCCTCGGGAGCGCGGCCGGCCGTGCGGAGCAACCGGTCGCGCAGGACCTCGGCGTCGCGGGCGACACCGGCCACCCGCGAGACCTCGGCCAGTTCGGCGCGCAGGGGTTCGGTGGCGTCGCGATCGAGGGCACCGCGGTACGCGGCCAGCACGCTCCGCAGCCGACGCAGGACCTTCCGGAGGTCGTGCACCGACCAATGCTCGTCGGCACGCACCCTCGGGTCGACCGCGACGAGGTCCGCGCGCAACGATCGGAGCACCGCTCGCAGGGCAGCGGCCGCGGAGCCCCGTCGGGGGCGTGCCGCCGTCCCCTTCCGACGCTCGGGGGCGGCACGGAGCGCAGGGTGCCCGGCCCCGCCACCAGCGCGCCCGGCCCCGCCTCGGGCGCCACCACCCGCCCCGGGTTCCGCCGCGTCCGCCAGCGCCCGCTCCGCAGCCCGGGACACCGTCCCACCGCGCCCGTCGTCGCTCAGCGCCCACCACCGAGCCGACCGGAGCACCGCGGCGTCGGGCTCGCCCTCGTCCACACGGACGTCGGCCACCTCGGCCCGGAGCCGCCCGTCCCGCCCGCGCAGCTCGACGAGGGTCGTCACCGTGTCCCGCACCCGGACGACCCGGACCGGGCGGCCGCGCAGGAAGACCTCGACCACGTCGCGCGGTACGTGGTCCGCATCCTGGTCGTCGCCGCCGTCGAGGTCCGGGGGCACCTCGACCGGCCCGTCACCGCGGTCGACGCTCCACCCGGCGTCCGACCGGAGGAGCTCGACGCCCTCGGCCGCGAGGACCCGGTCGTCGGTGTCCCACAGGTGCTCGCGCAGCACCACGGGACCGTGCCGGTGGACGCGGTCGGCGAAGGGTTCGAGGGCGGGCAGTCGCCGGTCGTCGGCGATGCGCCACGTGCGATGGGGGTCGGTGCGGCCGAGTGGCTCCGGGTGCGGGGTCTGCATGCCGTCAGTGTCGTCCGCCGCGGGGCCCTCGTCACCGGGCCAGCCGCGTTCTGTGGATGCCGCACCCGGAACGACGCCCTGTGGAGGACAGCGGTCGACCCGAACCCAGCGCCCCACGACCCCAGCGCCCCGCGCCCCACGACCCAGCGCACCACCCTCAGCCCCCGGCGCGTACGGTTCGCCCCATGAGCGACGAGGCACCCGTCCCCGCCCCCGGCGAGCCCACCGACCGCACCCTCGAGGGCTGGATCGCCCACCAGCGCTGGTACACGGCGAAGGGCACCACCCCGCGGCTCCGCACCCTCGCGCAGCCCGCCGGTACCCGCCTCGTCCTCGACGACGCCCCGACCGGCCCCGTCCTCTACCAGGCGCCGGTCAGCCCCGACGCGGCCGGGGCCGTGCACGACGCGACCGCCGATCCGGACTGGATCCGGTCCCTCGCCGCGCGCATCGACGCCGACGACGAGAGTCTCGTCCCGATCGGCACGGTCAGGCGGTCCCGGGTGCTCAGCGGCGAACAGTCGAACACCTCGGTCATCTGCGAGACCGACACCGGCGCCGAGGTCATCGTGAAGGTCTTCCGCGTGCTGCACCACGGCGACAACCCGGACGTCACCACGCAGCTCGCCCTCTCGGCCGCGGGCAGCGCCCGGGTGCCGCGCGTGTACGGCGCGCTCCGCGGGAGCTGGCCGGACCCGGGGCGCTCCGACGGCACCGCGAGCGGGCACCTCGCCTTCGCCCAGGAGTTCCTGCCGGGGCTGCAGGACGCCTGGCGTGTGGCACTCGGCGACGCCCGCGAGGGCATCCCCTTCGCATCCGACGCCGAGCGGCTGGGGCTCGCGCTCGCCGAGGTGCACCGCACCCTCGCCGAGGCCCTGCCGACCGAGCCCGCCGACGACGACCGCCGTGCCGCCGCGATCGCGACGATGCACGGCCGGCTCGACGCCGCGGCACGCGAGGCCCCGGCGATCGCCCCGCACGTCGACGCCGTCCGTGCGGTCTACGCCCGGGCCGCCGACGCCGACTGGCCCGACCTCCAGCGCATCCACGGCGACCTGCACCTCGGACAGGTGCTCGCCGCTCCGGAACCCCGCGGCTGGGTCTTCCTCGACTTCGAGGGCGAGCCGCTCCGGCCGCTCACCGAGCGCTCCCTGCCGGACGTCACGCTCCGGGACGTCGCCGGCATGCTGCGCTCGTTCGACTACGTCCAGGGGTCGCTCGCCCAGGACGCCGAACCCGTCGACGCGGGGGAGTGGGCGCAGGACGCCCGGTCGGCGTTCCTCGACGGCTACCAGCAGGGGACGAGATCGGACCTGCGTGCCCACCGGGAACTGCTCGACGCGTTCGAACTCGACAAGGCCGTCTACGAGGTCGTCTACGAGACCCGGAACCGTCCCGACTGGGTCGGGATCCCGCTCGCCGCGGTCACGCGCCTGGTCGCGCGCAGCGCGGCCTGACCGACGGACCGAGGGCTGCGGCCCTGGACCGGACCGGATGACGGACGGGAGGCGCGGTGCCAGCCGGCACCGCGCCTCCCGTCCGTCATCCGGTGACGCCCGTCAGTTGACGGGTCCGGTGTACTTCTCGCCCGGACCGGCGCCCGGCGCGTCCTGGATGCTCGACGCCTCGCGGAACGCGAGCTGCACCGAACGGAGCCCGTCGCGCAGCGGGCGGGCGTGGTGGTCCCCGATCTCCGTCGCCGCGGCGGTGACGAGCCCCGCGAGCGCCGTGATGAGCTTGCGCGCCTCGTCGAGGTCCGTCTGCTGCTCGGGGTCGTCCGCGAGACCCACCTTGACGGCGGCCGCGCTGAGGAGGTGCACCGCCACGGTGTTGATGAGTTCGACGGCCGGCACCTCCGAGATGTCGCGGGCGGCCTCGTCGGGCTCGGGGGATGGGGTGTCGGTCACGGTGCTCCTCTGCTAGACTCGTCCGCGGCAGATGCTGTCAGTGTGCCCGGACTCGTGCGAACGAGGCCGATCACTCCCGCAGCGTCACGAAAGAGGAGTCTCTCCCACCCGCGGCCGCGCACCACAGGCTACCGGGTCCACACCGCTCCACCGGCGTCCGCGTCGGTCGGCCGTCCCGCAGGGGTCGGCGTCGGGCGGCTGCCGAACGGGTCACGATCCGTGCGTCAGATCTCCTCTCTCGTGCCGTCGTCCAGGGCAAACGCCCCGGACGGCCACCACCTGATTGAAGGAGCTCCGCATTCCCGATCCCCGTACCAACGACCGAATCCGCGTCCCCGAGGTCCGACTCGTCGGCCCCCAGGGCGAGCAGGTCGGCGTTGTCCCCATCGCCGTCGCACTGCGCCTCGCGCAGGAAGCCGAGCTGGATCTGGTCGAGGTCGCGCCGAACTCGAAGCCGCCCGTGGCGAAGATCATGGACTACGGCAAGTTCAAGTACGAGGCCGCTCAGAAGGCCAAGGAAGCGCGTCGCAACCAGGTGAACACGGACCTCAAGGAAGTCCGTTTCCGCCTGAAGATCGACGTGCACGACTACGAGACGAAGCGCAAGCGCGCCGAGGGCTTCCTCCTCGGTGGCGACAAGGTGAAGGCGATGATCCTCTTCCGTGGCCGCGAGCAGTCGCGTCCGGAGCAGGGTGTCCGTCTCCTCCAGAAGTTCGCCGAGGAGATCGCCGAGTTCGGTGTCGTCGAGTCGCGTCCGACCCAGGACGGCCGCAACATGACGATGATCATCGCCCCGCTCAAGAACAAGTCCGACGTCAAGGGCGAGCAGAACGCCAAGCGCGCTGCTCAGAAGGCCGAGCGTCGTGCGTCGGAGCACGCTGCGAAGGGCAAGGACGAGACCACCGACGTGGCTCCCGAGCCCGCGCAGGCCGAAGCTCCCGCCGAATAGGTCCCACCGACCGATCCCGCAACGACGCGGCTCCCCATCCATCCCCACGGAAAGGCACCACCATGCCCAAGCAGAAGACCCACTCCGGGTCGAAGAAGCGCTTCAAGGTCACCGGCAGCGGCAAGATCATGAAGCAGCAGGCCGGTATGCGTCACAACCTCGAGGTCAAGAGCGCCAAGCGCAAGGCCCGCCTCAACGAGGACCAGGTCCTCGCCAAGGCTGACGCGAAGAACGTCAAGAAGCTCCTCGGCCACTGAGCCCCGCAGAACGTAAAGGAATAGATCAATGGCACGAGTAAAGAGAGCGGTCAACGCCGCCAAGAAGCGCCGCGTCATCCTCGAGCGCGCCGAGGGCTACCGCGGTCAGCGTTCGCGTCTGTACCGCAAGGCCAAGGAGCAGGTCACCCACTCCCTCGTCTACGCGTACCGCGACCGTCACGCGAAGAAGGGCGAGTTCCGTCGCCTCTGGATCCAGCGCATCAACGCCGCGTCGCGTGCGAACGGCCTGACCTACAACCGCCTCATCCAGGGCCTCGGCCTTGCCGGCGTCGAGGTCGACCGTCGCATCCTCGCGGACCTCGCGGTGAACAACCCCGAGACGTTCGCGGCGCTCGTCGAGACCGCCAAGAAGGCGCTCCCGGCCGACACCTCGGCCCCGAAGGCTGCGTAGTCAGTTCTTCTGCTCGCGAAACCCCCGCCGGTCCGGCGGGGGTTTCGTCGTTCCTAGACTTGTCCCGTGAGCGATCTCCTCGAGAACCCCAAGGCCGGCCGTGTCCGTGCCGTCGCAGCGCTGTCGAAGAAGGACGTGCGCGCCGACACGGGCCTGTTCCTGCTCGAAGGGCCGCAGGCGGTGCGTGAGGCGATCGAGTACCGCCCGGAGCTCCTCCGCGAGCTCTACGTGACCCCGACGGCGGCCGCGCGCTACGGCCTCGACGACGCGCCGGTCGACACGTGGTTCGTGACCGAACAGGTCCTCGACGCGATGGCGGACACCGTGACGCCGCAGGGCGTCGTCGCGGTGTGCCAGCAGTTCCCGACGTCGGTGAAGGACGTCTTCCCCGACGCCGGTGCCGCCCAGGAGGCGCGTGGCGGCCTGCCGGGGATCGTCGCGATCCTCGAAGAGGTGCGTGATCCGGGCAACGCCGGCACCATCATCCGTGCGGCCGACGCCGCCGGCGCCGACGCGGTGGTCCTCGCCGGGCGCAGCGTCGACCCGTACAACCCGAAGGTCGTGCGGTCGACCACGGGCTCGCTCTTCCACGTGCCGGTGTCGGTCGGCGTGACGCTCGCCGACGCGGTGTCCCGTGCCCGGGGCCTCGGGTACACGATCCTGGCCGCCGACGTCTCGGGCGACGACCTGCCCGAGGTCCGCGCCGACGGCATGCTCGACGGTCCGACCGCATGGGTGTTCGGCAACGAGGCACGTGGTCTGACCACCGAGGACCTCGCCCTCGTCGACCGCGCCGTGAAGGTACCGATCTACGGCAAGGCGGAGTCGATGAACCTCGCGACCGCGGCGTCCGTCTGCCTGTACGAGTCGGCGTTCGCGCAGCGCACGGCTCGTCCCTCCACAGGCGACTGATCGGGGACTCCTCCCCAGACCGTCCGGTACCGGACGGCGGTATCCCACGGGCCGGTAGGCTTGGGTCTCGTGTCAGAACCTCTCGAGATCAGCGAATCGGCCGTCGCCGACGCCGTGGACCGGGCCCTCGCGGCGGTCCGCGCCACGACGACCGTCGCCGAGCTGAAGCAGGCCAGGGCCGAGCACACCGGCGAACAGTCCGCGCTGGCGCGGATGAACGCGTCGATGCGCAGCGTGCCGAAGGAGCAGAAGGCGGCCGCGGGCAAGCTCGTCGGACAGGCTCGTGGGCAGGTGAACGCGGCGATCGCCGAGCAGGAGTCCGTGCTCGCCGAAGCCGAGGAACGTGCACGCCTCGACGCCGAGCGCGTCGACGTCACCGCGCTCCCGGTCCGCCGCGCGCCCGGCTCGCGGCACCCGCTGTCGCTCCTCAACGAGACCGTGGCCGACATCTTCGTCGGCATGGGGTGGGAAGTCGCGGAAGGCCCCGAGCTCGAGCACGAGTGGTTCAACTTCGACGCGCTGAACTTCGACCCGGACCACCCGGCCCGGGCGATGGCCGACACGATCTTCGTCGAGCCGGTCGAGCGCCACCTCGTCATGCGCACGCACACCTCCCCGGTGCAGGTGCGGTCGCTGCTCTCGCGCGACCTGCCGCTCTACGTCATCGCGCCGGGCCGGGTGTACCGCGCCGACGAGCTCGACGCCACGCACCTGCCGGTCTTCACCCAGGTCGAGGGCATCGCGATCGACAAGGGCCTGACGATGGCGCACCTGCGCGGCACGCTCGAGCACTTCGCACGCCAGATGTTCGGCGCCGAGGCGCAGATCCGTCTCCGCCCGAACTACTTCCCGTTCACCGAACCCAGCGCCGAGATGGACGTCTGGCAGCCGAACGCCAAGGGCGGCGCCCGGTGGGTCGAGTGGGGCGGCTGCGGCATGGTCAACCCGAACGTCCTGCGCGCCGCCGGCATCGACCCGGCCGAGTACCAGGGCTTCGCGTTCGGCATGGGCATCGAGCGGACGCTGCAGTTCCGCAACGGCCTGAACGACATGCGTGACTTCCTCGAGGGCGACATCCGCTTCTCGCAGCAGTTCGGAACGGTGGTCTGATGCGCGTCCCACTCCGTTGGCTCGGCGAGTCCGTCGACCTCCCCGACGACGTCACCCTCGAGCACGTCCACGCGGCGCTCGTGTCGGTGGGCTTCGAGGAAGAGGACGTCCACACCTACGACCTCACGGGCCCGATCGTCGTCGGCCGCGTGCTCGAGCGCGAGCCCGAGCCGCAGAAGAACGGCAAGACGATCAACTGGTGCCAGGTGGACGTCGGCGAGCCCGAGCCCCGCGGCATCGTCTGCGGCGCGCACAACTTCGACGTCGGCGACCTCGTCGTCGTCACGCTCCCCGGCGCCGTCCTGCCCGGGCCGTTCCCGATCGCCGCACGCAAGACCTACGGGCACGTGTCCGACGGCATGATCGCCTCGGCACGCGAGCTCGGTCTCGGCGACGAGCACGACGGCATCCTCCGCTTCGCGGACCTCGGCATGGAGCCCGAGGTCGGCGCGGACGCCATCGCGCTCCTCGGTCTCGACGACGCCGCGGTGGAGATCAACGTGACCCCGGACCGCGGGTACGTGCTGAGCATGCGCGGTGTCGCTCGCGAGTACGCCCACGCGACCGGCGCGACCTTCCACGACCCGGTCGAGCGGGTCGCCCCCCGCAGCGCCGAGGGCTTCCCGGTCGTGATCGACGACCAGGCCCCGGTGCGTGGCCGGGTCGGCGCGCACACGTTCGTCACCCGTGTCGTCCGTGGCATCGACCCGACCGCGAAGACCCCGGCGTGGATGGTCTCGCGTCTCGCCCTCGCCGGTGTCCGGTCGATCTCGCTGCCCGTCGACATCACGAACTACGTCATGTTCGAGCTCGGTCAGCCGCTGCACGGGTACGACCTCCGGACGCTGCAGGGCGGGCTCGGTGTCCGTCGTGCTGCTGCCGGCGAGACCCTGACGACCCTCGACCACGTCGAACGGACGCTGGACCCGGAAGACCTCGTCATCACCGACGACTCCGGTCCCGTCGGCCTCGCCGGCGTGATGGGCGGCGCCCGGACCGAGATCTCCGACGCGACCACCGACGTCCTGATCGAGGCCGCCGGCTTCGACCAGACCTCCATCGCCCGGACCGCGCGTCGGCACAAGCTCCCGAGCGAGGCGTCCCGACGCTTCGAGCGCGGCGTCGACCCGCTCGTGGCCGAGGCCGCCGCGAACCGTGCGGTCGAGCTCCTCGTCGAGCTCGCGGGCGGCACCGCGGACACCCTCGGCTCGACGCTCGTCGACACCGACCCCCGCCCGACGGTCACGATGCGAACCGCCCGTCCGGCCGAGCTCGTCGGCGTCGACTACTCCGACGCCGAGGTCATCGACACCCTGCGCGCGATCGGTGCATCGGTCGACGTCGACGGGGACACGCTCGCCGTCGTACCGCCGACCTGGCGCCCCGACCTCACCGACGACACCACCCTCGTCGAAGAGGTCGCGCGCATCGTCGGCTACGACCGCATCCCGAGCATCCTCCCCGTCGCGCCGCCCGGCCGTGGCCTGACCGGTCACCAGCAGGCCCGTCGCCGCGTCGCCGCCGCACTCGCCGCCGACGGCCTGGTCGAGGTCGTCACCGCACCCTTCGTGTCGCAGGCCACGCAGGAGGCCTACCCGGGCATCGACGGCGCCGGCGGGCCGAGCGTGGTCCTTGCGAACGCCCTCGACAGCGAGCAGAGCCTCCTCCGTCGCAGCGGGGTGCCGGCACTCGTCGACGCCGCCCGCCGCAACGTGTCGCGCGGCCTCGTCGACGTCGCGCTCTACGAGACCTCGCGGGTGTTCCTGCCGGTCGCGGGCGAGACGCTCGGCACCGACACGGTCCCGGCCGGCGCCGTCCTCCCGGACCGCGACACCCTCGCCGCGCTCGACGCGTCCCTGCCGCCGCAGCCGTTCCACGTGTCCGCGCTGCTCACCGGCAACCGGGTCGTGAAGCAGCCCGGCGTCCAGCCCGAGCCGTACGGCATCGCGGACGCACTCGACGTCGCGCGCGCCGTCGCCTGGGCGGTCGGGGTCGAGCTCATGGTGGCACAGACGACGCACCCGTCCCTGCACCCGGGCCGCGCGGCATCGCTCCTCGTGGACGGAACCGTCGTCGGCGTCGCGGGTGAACTCCTGCCCGAGCTGACCGAGGCAGCGGTCCTGCCGCGCGTCGTCGCGGTCGTCGAACTCGACCTCGACGCCATGGTCCGGGCGGCACCCGAACTGGTCTCGGTGGCACCGATCGTGTCCTACCCGGCGGCGACGCAGGACCTGTCCCTCGTGGTGGGTGCCGACGTTCCGGCGGGTGACGTACTGGATGCGGTGCGCACTGGTGCCGGAGAGCTGTTGGAGTATGCTCGCCTCGTGGATGACTACCGGGGCACCGGCGTGGACGAGGGACAGAAGTCCCTGACGTTCGCGCTGCGCTTCCGTGCCACGGACCGCACGCTGACCGCTGCCGAGGCCACTGAGGCCCGTGACGGCGCCGTCCGACGTGCCGGCGAGCGATTCGGGGCGACCCTGCGCGACTGATCCCATCGGGACCAGCACCGCCCGGGGCCGCCGCCTCCGACTCTCTCGACGACCAGTCCGACCAAAGGTGGAATCCCATGTCCGTATCCGTCGCCGTGGCGGGAGCCTCCGGCTACGCGGGCGGTGAGCTCCTGCGCGTGCTCTCCGCCCATCCCGAGTTCGACGTCAGGACGGTGACGGCGTTCTCGAACGCCGGACAGCCGCTCATCGCGACGCAGCCGCACCTCCGCTCGCTGTCGCACCTGACCCTCGAGCCGACGACGGCGGACAACCTGCGCGGACACGACGTCGTGTTCCTCGCGCTGCCGCACGGCCAGTCCGGGGCCATCACCGCGGAGCTCGGCGACGACGCCCTCGTCGTGGACTGCGGCGCGGACCACCGGCTGACGGACCCGGCGGCGTGGGAAGCGTTCTACGGCGGCGACTACCACGGCGCGTGGACCTACGGGCTGCCGGAGCTGCTGCACGCGGCGCCGACGCCCGGGTCGGCGGACGAGTGGCGTGACGTGGACGACATCCAGACGCAGAGCCGGCAGCGGGCGGCGCTCGTGGGGACGAAGCGGATCGCCGTCCCCGGGTGCAACGTGACCGCGGTCACGCTCGGCATCCAGCCGGGCATCCAGGCCGGGTTGATCGAGTCGGACGACCTCGTGGCCGTGCTGAGCGTCGGCCCGAGCGGTGCCGGCAAGAAGCTCGCGAACACGTACCTGGCGTCCGAGATCATGGGCTCAGCGAGCGCGTACGCGGTCGGCGGGAAGCACCGCCACATCCCGGAGATCCAGCAGAACCTCGTGGTCGCCGGCGCGTCCGACGTGACGATCTCGTTCACGCCGGTCCTCGTCCCGATGTCCCGCGGCATCCTGGCGACGACGACGGCGAAGCTCGCGCCCGGTGTGAGCGCCCGTGACGTCCGGCTCGCCTGGGAGCAGGCCTACGCCGACGAGCCCTTCGTGCACCTCCTGCCCGAGGGCGAGTTCCCCCGGGTCGCCGACACCATCGGCGCGAACACCGCACTGATCGGGCTCGCGGTCGACGAAGCCGCCGGTCGCGTCGTCGCGGTGAGCGCACTGGACAACCTGGCCAAGGGCACCGCGGGTGCTGCGGTCCAGTCGACGAACATCGCCCTGGGCTTCCCGGAGACCCTCGGCCTCAGCGTGGACGGAGTCGCACCGTGACCGACGCAAGCCAGCCCACCCACACCGACCCGGGCCTCCAGGGCGTCACCGCGGCAGCGGGCTTCCGCGCGGCCGGCGTGACCGCCGGCCTCAAGTCGAGCGGCAAGCCCGACGTGGCCCTCGTCGTCAACGACGGGCCGGACGCCGCAGTGGCCGCGGTCTTCACCAGCAACCGCGCCCAGGCGCACCCCGTGATCTGGTCGCGCCAGGCGGTCGGTGACGGCACCGCCCGCGCGGTCGTCCTGAACTCCGGCGGTGCGAACTGCTTCACCGGTCCGTTCGGCTTCCAGACCACCCACATGACCGCCGAAGCCGTGGGCGAGGCGCTGGGCATCGGCGCCGGCGACGTCGTCGTCTGCTCGACCGGCCTCATCGGGGTCGGCGACCAGACGTTCCGCGACAACGTCCTCAGGGGCGTCGACCTCGCGAGTGCGGCACTGTCGGCCGACGGCGGTCCGGACGCCGCGACCGCCATCATGACCACCGACACGAAGCCGAAGCAGTCGGTCGTCACCGAGGACGGCTGGACCGTCGGCGGCATGGCCAAGGGCGCGGGCATGCTCGCACCCGGGCTCGCGACGATGCTCGTCGTGATCACCACGGACGCCGTCGTCGGCTCGGACGAGCTCGACCAGGCGCTCCGGGCCGCCACCCGCGTCACCTTCGACCGGGTCGACTCGGACGGCTGCATGTCGACGAACGACACCGTGGTGCTGCTGTCCTCCGGTGCGAGCGGCGTCACGCCCGAGGTCGGCGACTTCCAAGAAGCCCTGACCGCGGTCTGCGCCGACCTCGCACGGCAGCTGCAGCAGGACGCCGAGGGCGCGAGCCACGACATCACGATCCACGTCGTGAACGCCGCGACCGAGGACGACGCGGTCACGGTCGGCCGGAGCGTCGCCCGGAACAACCTGTTCAAGGCCGCGGTGTTCGGCAACGACCCGAACTGGGGTCGGGTGCTCGCGGCGATCGGCACCACCGACGCCGAGTTCGACCCGTACGCCGTCGACGTCTCGATGAACGGGGTCCGTGTCTGCCACGCCGGCGCACCGGACGAGCCGAGCGACCGCGTCGACCTGACGCCGCGCGACACCGACGTCCTCATCGACCTCGGCGTCGGACCGTTCTCGGCGACGATCCTGACGAACGACCTCACGCACGACTACGTCCACGAGAACAGCGCGTACTCCAGCTGATGGCCGACGACAGCATCCTCTCGAAGGAAGAAGAGCACGAGCTCGCGACCGTCAAGGCCGCGACCCTCATCGAGTCCCTGCCGTGGCTGAAGCGGTTCTCGGGCAAGATCGTCGTCGTCAAGTTCGGCGGCAACGCCATGGTGAACGAGGACCTCAAGCGCGCGTTCGCCGAGGACATGGTCTACCTCCGGTACGCCGGCCTCCACCCGGTGGTCGTGCACGGCGGCGGCCCGCAGATCTCGGCGGCGCTGAAGGAACAGGGCATCGCGTCCGAGTTCCGCGGCGGGTACCGCGTCACCACGACCGAGGCGATCACGGTCGTCCGCGACGTGCTCGCCGGCGAGGTCAACCGCGAGATCGTCGACCTGGTGAACGAGCACGGCGAGGGCCTCGCCGTCGGCGTCTTCGGTGACGGCGGCTCGCTGTTCACCGGCGAGAAGAAGGGCGTCGTCGTCGACGGCGAGCACTTCGACCTCGGGCACGTCGGCGACATCACGCACGTCGACCCCTCCGGTGTGCTCGCCGCGATCGAGGCCGGCCGCATCCCCGTGGTGTCGAGCATCGCCATCGACGACGCCCACCCGGACCAGGCGCTCAACGTGAACGCCGACGCCGCGGCGGGCGCACTCGCGATCGCCCTCAAGGCGTCGAAGCTCATGATGCTCACCGACGTCCCCGGCCTGTACCGCAACTGGCCGGACCGCGACTCGATCGTCGACCTCATCGCGGTCGAGGAACTCCGCGCCCTCCTGCCGTCGCTCGAGTCGGGCATGATCCCGAAGATGACCGCGTGCCTCGACGCCGTGGTCGGCGGGGTCGGCGGCGCGACGATCATCGACGGGCGGATCCCGCACTCGATCCTGCTCGAGGTCTTCACCCTGCGCGGCGCCGGCACCGAGGTGATCCCGGACCCGAGCCGACGCACCGAGAACCAGATGACCCACGCCGAGATCGGCCGACGCGTCGCAGCACCGTCGACGAGCAGCACCACCGGCCAACACGTGGCCAGCACGACCGAGAAGGGACAGCCGCAGTGAGCACCGAGACGCAGACCGAGACCTGGAACGACCGGTTCGGGGCGTCGCTCATGCGATCCCTGACCCCGCCGAAGATCATGCTCGAGCGCGGCGAGGGCTGTCGCGTCTGGGACGTCGACGGCAACGAGTACCTCGACTTCCTCGCCGGCATCGCCGTCAACTCGCTCGGCCACGCGCACCCCGCGCTGGTCGAGGCGATCAGCGACCAGGCCGCCAAGCTCGTGCACGTCTCGAACTACTTCGCGACCCCGCCGCAGCTCGAGCTCGCCGAGCGGCTCAAGCGCATCACGGGCGCGGGTGAGGCCGGCCGCGTGTACTTCGGCAACTCCGGTGCCGAGGCCAACGAGGCCGCGTTCAAGCTCGCACGCCTGAACAAGGGCGCCGACGGGCAGAAGACCCGCATCCTCGCGCTGAAGCAGGGCTTCCACGGCCGCACGATGGGCGCGCTCGCGCTCACCGGCAAGCCCGCCCTGCAAGAGGACTTCCTGCCGATGGTCCCCGGGGTCGAGCACATCGACTCCACGGTCGCCGCGCTCGAGGAGTCGATCGACGACACCGTGGCCGCGCTCATCGTCGAACCGATCAAGGGCGAGGCCGGCGTGGTCGACCTGCCCGAGGGGTTCCTGCTCGCCGCCCGCCGCCTGACCGCGGAACACGGCGCGCTGCTGATCCTCGACGAGATCCAGACGGGCGTCGGCCGGACCGGCAACTGGTTCACCTACCAGGGCCACGGTTTCGAGCCGGACGCCATCACGATCGCGAAGGGCATCGCGGGCGGGTTCCCGATCGGCGCCCTCGTCACCTTCGGCTGGGCGTCCGAACTGTTCTCGGCCGGCCAGCACGGCTCGACGTTCGGTGGCAACCCGCTCGGCACCCGGGTGGCGAACGCCGTCCTCGCCGAGATCGAGCGCGCGGACCTCGTGTCCGGTGCGGTGACGAAGGGGGAGCGGATCCGTGCGGGCATCGCGAGCATCGGCTCGCCCCTCGTCGAAGAGGTCCGTGGCACCGGCCTCCTCATCGGGGTCGGTCTGACCGGCCCGGTCGCCGCCGCCGTCAACGCCGCCGCGCTCGAGCGCGGCCTGATCATCAACGCCCCGAACGAGTCGAGCCTGCGCATCGCGCCGCCGCTCGTCGTGTCCGACGCCGAGATCGACGAGTTCGTGTCGATCCTCGGCGAGAGCCTGGCCGCAGTCGCCGCCGAGCAGGGCACCACCACCCAGGAGACCTCCGCATGACCCGTCACTTCCTCCGCGACGACGACCTCAGCCAGGCGGAGCAGTCCGCGATCCTCGACCTCGCCGAGCAGATGAAGGCCGACCGGTGGGGGGCCAAGCCCCTCGCCGGACCGCAGAGCGTCGCCGTGATCTTCGACAAGTCGTCCACCCGCACGCGGGTGTCCTTCCACGTCGGCATCTCCGACCTCGGCGGCAGCCCGCTCATCATCTCGACGGCGAACAGCCAGCTGGGCGGCAAGGAGACGCCGTCCGACACCGCACGCGTCCTCGAGCGCATGGTGTCGGCGATCGTGTGGCGCACCTACGGCCAGGCCGGGCTCGAGGAGATGGCGGCGAACACGAGCGTCCCCGTCGTCAACGCCCTGTCGGACGACTTCCACCCGTGCCAGCTGCTCGCTGACCTGCTGACCATCCGCGAGCACCGCGGGACCCTGGCGGGGCAGACTGTGGCCTTCATCGGCGACGGCGCGAGCAACATGGCGCAGTCCTACCTGCTCGCCGGGGCCACCGCGGGCATGCACGTCCGCGTCGCGGCACCGGCCGAGTTCTCCCCGGCGGCCGAGGTCGTCACGGACGCCGAGCGTCGTGCTGCCGTGACCGGCGGTTCCGTGCTCGTCGTGACCGACCCGGTCGCGGCCGTCGCCGGAGCGGACGTCGTCGTGACCGACACCTGGGTGTCGATGGGCAAGGAAGACGAGAAGCAGGCGCGGCTCGACACCTTCAACGGGTACCGCGTGGACGACGCGGTGATGGCGCACGCCGCCGACGACGCCGTGTTCATGCACTGCCTGCCCGCCGACCGTGGGTTCGAGGTCACGGCCGAGGTCATCGACGGTCCGCGGAGCATCATCTGGGACGAGGCGGAGAACCGTCTCCACGCCCAGAAGGCGCTGCTCGCCTGGCTCCTCGCAGCGAACGCGACCGGTGCCCCCGCGACCGGCGCCCCCGCGACGACCGGCGCTCCCGCGACCGCCTGACCCAGGGAGACCACCGTGGC
The DNA here is from genome assembly GCF_031453355.1 of Curtobacterium sp. SORGH_AS_0776. NCBI lineage: Bacteria > Bacillati > Actinomycetota > Actinomycetes > Micrococcales > Microbacteriaceae > Curtobacterium > Curtobacterium sp. SORGH_AS_0776. The sequence goes on along the minus strand of NZ_JAVIYU010000001.1, from coordinate 219,721 downwards.
AGACCGCGTCGTCCTCGCGTACTCCGGCGGACTCGACACGTCCGTCGGCATCGGCTGGCTGCGTGACGCCACCGGCAAGGACGTCGTCGCCCTCGCGGTCGACGTCGGCCAGGGCGGCGAGGACATGGCGGCGATCCGGCAGCGCGCGCTCGACTGCGGCGCCGTCGAGTCGATCGTCATCGACGCGAAGGACGAGTTCGCCGACGACTACCTCGTCCCCGCGCTGCAGGCCAACGCCCTGTACCAGAAGCGCTACCCGCTCGTCTCCGCGCTGAGCCGTCCCCTCATCGCCAAGCACCTGGCGCTCACGGCGAAGCAGCTCGGCGCCGACAGCGTGGCGCACGGGTGCACGGGCAAGGGCAACGACCAGGTCCGCTTCGAGGCGGCCGTCGCGGCCCTCGCCCCGGACCTGACGAGCGTCGCACCGGTGCGGGACCTCGCGCTCACCCGCGACCGAGCGATCGCCTACGCCCAGCAGCACGGCCTGCCGATCGAACAGTCGGAACGCTCGCCCTGGTCGATCGACCAGAACGTGTGGGGTCGAGCGGTCGAGACCGGTCACCTCGAGGATCCGTGGAACGCCCCGGCGGAGGAGCTCTACGCCTACACGCAGGACCCGACCGTCCCGCGTGCTCCGGACGAGGTGACGATCACCTTCGAGCAGGGGGTCCCGGTCGCCATCGACGGACAGCGGTTCAGCGTGCTGCGCGTCGTGCAGGAGCTCAACGCGCTCGCCGGCAAGCACGGTGTCGGTCGGATCGACGTGGTCGAGGACCGCCTCGTCGGCATCAAGTCGCGCGAGGTGTACGAGGCGCCGGCCGCCGTCGCCCTGATCGCCGCGCACGAGGAGCTCGAGAACCTGACCCTCGAACGCGACGTCAACCGGTACAAGCGGCAGGTCGAGTCGGACTGGGCCGACCTGGTCTACGACGGGCTGTGGTTCAGCGGCCTGAAGCGGAGCCTCGACGCCTTCATCACCCACACCCAGCAGCACGTCTCCGGCGACGTCCGACTCCGGCTCCACGCGGGCCGAGCCGTCGTGACCGGACGCCGCTCCAGCCAGAGCCTCTACGACTTCGACCTCGCGACCTACGACACGGGCGACGCCTTCGACCAGTCGCACGCGAAGGGGTTCATCGACATCTGGTCGTTGCCGAGCAAGATCTCCGCCCGCCGCGACCTGGCCAACTGAGCGCACAGCGCACAGCGCACAGCGCACAGCGCACCGACATCCCGCCCCCAAACCCACGACCGGACGACGAGAGAACCATGACCGACGCGAACCAGCCCGCCGCCAAGACCGACGCCACCAACACCGGCGCCCTCTGGGGTGGCCGCTTCGCGGACGGCCCGAGCGCCGAGCTCGCCGCCCTCTCCCGATCGACCCACTTCGACTGGCAGCTCGCCCCCTACGACATCGCCGGCTCCCGCGCCCACGCCCGCGCGCTCAACACCGCCGGGTACCTGACGGCCCACGAGCTCGAGCGGATGCTCGCCGGCCTCGACCGCCTCGAGTCCGCGCACGCCGACGGCACGCTGCAGCCCGCCGACAGCGACGAGGACGTGCACGGCGCCCTCGAACGACTCCTCATCGCCGACCTCGGCCCCGAGCTCGGCGGGAAGCTGCGCGCCGGCCGGAGTCGCAACGACCAGATCGCGACGCTCGGTCGGATGCACATGCTCGACCACGGTCGCCGGATCGGGCACCTCGTCATCGACCTCGTCGACGCGATCTCCCAGCAGGCCAACGAGCACCCCGGCGCGATCATGCCGGGTCGCACGCACCTGCAGCACGCGCAGCCGGTCCTCCTCGCACACCACCTGCTCGCACACGCGTGGCCCCTGGTCCGTGACCTCGAGCGGCTCCGCGACTGGGCGGACCGCGCGAGCGTGAGCCCGTACGGCGCCGGCGCCCTCGCGGGGAGCTCGCTCGGGCTCGACCCCTCGGCGATCGCCCACGAGCTCGGGTTCGCCCGCCCCGCGGACAACTCGATCGACGCCACGGCGGCTCGTGACGTGGTCGCCGAGTTCGCGTTCGTCCTCGCGCAGATCGGCATCGACGTCTCCCGCCTGGCGGAGGAGATCATCCTCTGGAACACGAAGGAGTTCGGCTTCGTCCGGCTGCACGACGCGTTCTCCACGGGGTCGAGCATCATGCCCCAGAAGAAGAACCCGGACATCGCCGAGCTCGCCCGGGGCAAGTCGGGCCGGCTCATCGGGAACCTGACCGGCCTGCTCGCGACGCTCAAGGGCCTGCCGCTCGCCTACAACCGCGACCTGCAGGAGGACAAGGAGCCCGTCTTCGACTCGGTCGCCACCCTCGAGGTCCTGCTCCCCGCATTCACCGGCATGGTCGCGACCCTCTCGTTCGACACCGACCGCATGGCCGAGCTCGCGCCGCAGGGCTTCTCGCTCGCGACGGACGTCGCCGAGTGGCTCGTGCGCCAGGGGGTGCCGTTCCGTGACGCGCACGAGGTGTCCGGCGCGCTGGTCCGGTACTGCGAGGAGCGCGGGATCGAACTCGACGACCCCACCGACGACGAGTACCGGACGGTGTCCGAACACCTCACGCCCGAGGTCCGCGGCGTCCTCACCATCGAGGGTTCCGTCGCGTCGCGCGCCGGCATCGGCGGCACCGCGCCGGACCGCGTCGCCGAACAGCTCGCGTCGCTCACCCGCCGCGTCCACGACCTGGCGGAGGGCGTGCCCTTCACCCGATGACCGACCCCACGCTCGCGCTGCTGTCCGAACCGGCGCCGGTCTCGGCGCCGGCATTGCTCGGTGCGACGATCGCGGGCAAGGGCGTGACCCTGCGCATCACCGAGGTCGAGGCCTACTTCGGCCCCACCGACCCTGGCTCGCACGGCCACCGCGGCCCGACGCCGCGCAACCGTCACCTGTTCGGACCGCCCGGGACGCTCTACGCCTACCGCTCCTACGGCATCCACACGTGCGTCAACGTCGTCAGTGCGCCGGAGGGCACGTCGTCGGGATCGCTGCTGCGGGGCGCGCAGGTCGTCGAGGGCCTCGAGACCGCCCGTTCCCGCCGCGGCGAATCCGTCACGGACGTCGCGCTCGCGCGCGGTCCCGGCAACCTCGGCGGCGCGCTCGGTGCGGTGCTCGGTGAGGACGACGGCAGCAGACTCCTCGACGGCTCCGGCCCGTACGTGCTGACGTTGGCTGCCGGCCTGGAGGCGCGGCTCGCCGCCGTCGGACCGACTCGCGTCGTCGAGGAACTCCTGTCCGAGACTGTGCCGGGCCCGGCGGCGACCGGTCCGGTCCCGCGGATCTCACGAGGGCCGCGCACCGGCGTCGGCGGCATCGCCGGCGGCGCGCGCTTCCCCTGGCGCTTCTGGCTCACCGGTGACCCGACGGTGTCGGCGTACCGGCGGCACAAGGGCGCCTTCGATTGACGGAGCCGACCCGCGCCTCCTGGGCCGCGCGCGCCGCTACGATGGCTGGGTGTCCAGTGAATCCGCTCACGATGTCCTGACGCGCCAGCAGAACGACCCGAACTTCGCCTCGGTCTGGGACGAACTGCGCTGGCGTGATCTGGTGCACGTCTCCACCGACGAGACGGCACTCAAGGAGGCCCTCGACGGCGAGCCGATCACGTACTACTGCGGTTTCGACCCGACGGCGCCGTCCCTGCACTGCGGGAATCTGTTGCAGCTGCTCACCATGCGCCGGATCCAGCTGGCGGGGCACAAGCCGCTCGCGCTCGTCGGCGGTTCCACCGGGTTGATCGGCGATCCGCGGCCGACAGCCGAACGGACGCTCAACACCCGCGAGACCGTGCAGGAGTGGGTGACGCGGTTGCAGGGCCAGGTGTCGCGGTTCCTCAGCCCCGACGGCGACAACGGCGTGCGGCTGGTGAACAACCTCGACTGGACGGCGCCGCTGTCCGCGATCGACTTCCTGCGCGACATCGGCAAGTACTTCCGCGTGAACTCGATGCTCAAGAAGGACGCCGTCGCCGCGCGCCTGAACTCCGACTCGGGCATCAGCTACACCGAGTTCAGCTACCAGATCCTGCAGGGACTCGACTACCGCGAGCTCTTCCGCCAGTACGGGTGCACCCTGCAGACGGGCGGCTCGGACCAGTGGGGCAACCTGACCTCGGGGACGGAACTCATCCGTCGTGCCGAGGGGGCGACGGTGCACGCGCTGGGGACGCCCCTCATCACGAACTCCGACGGCACGAAGTTCGGCAAGAGCGAGGGCAACGCGATCTGGCTCGACCCGGACATGACCTCGCCGTACGCGTTCTACCAGTTCTGGCTCAACACGACGGACGCCGACGTGATCGCCCGGCTCCGCCAGTTCACGTTCCTGTCCCGCGCCGAGATCGAGCGGCTCGAGCAGGCCGTGGCCGACGAGCCGTTCCGGCGCGAGGCGCAACGGACCCTCGCGTTCGAGGTGACGGCGGTCGTGCACGGGGTCGAGGCGACGCAGGCGGCGATCGATGCCTCCGCGGCGTTGTTCGGCAACGGCGACCTGGGCGCGCTCGACGCCACCACCCTGCGGTCGGCGATCGCCGAGCTGCCGGGGTCGGTGGCGCTGCCCGGTGATGCGGACGTGGCCCGAGCGCTCGTCGACACCGAGTTGGTGAAGTCCCTCGGGGAAGCCCGTCGCGCCATCGACCAGGGTGGTGTGTACGTGAACAACACCCGCGCCGAGGACCCGACCGCGTCGCTGTCCGACCTCGCCCTGCCCGGGGGAGTGCTCGTGCTCCGTCGTGGCAAGAAGACCCTGGCCGGTGTGACGCTCTCCTGATCGTCGCCGCTCGTCGATGCCCGGTTCCCCTGGTGGGAGTCGGGCATCGCTGCGTCCGGGCCGCACGTGTTGCACAACGCGACACGCCCGGGATGTGGCCCGTCTTGGCGCACCCGCTGAACGCTGCGTATAGTTCTTACTCGTCACCCCAAAGGTGCGGCGGAGCGGCTGGAGCGAAAGCCCAGAGCACGCCGGCCCTCAAGCGGGACCATCCTCCACTGAAGTTCAGATCTGGCCTTGCGCTGGATCGCTTCGACGCCTAGGATGACTACTCCACCGGTTCTCTCCTACGGGATGAGCCACTGGGCCTCAGGGTCCGACGACACACCGGTGGTCAAACCAAGAACGAAAGCCTCTCTGGCGGAACCTCTTTCGGGGTCGAGTGGGGAGTGCGTCTGGTCCTTGAGAACTCAACAGCGTGCACATTGTCAATGCCAATTTATTGACCCCGTGACTCATCAGCTTGCTGGTGGGTTCGGAGACAATTCCTTTTGGATAGACAGAATTGTCAGTAGACAGTTCTTTTTGTCAGAATCAACTCGCTGACATCTTCGGGTGTTGGTTGTAATTTTTTTACGGAGAGTTTGATCCTGGCTCAGGACGAACGCTGGCGGCGTGCTTAACACATGCAAGTCGAACGATGATGCCCAGCTTGCTGGGTGGATTAGTGGCGAACGGGTGAGTAACACGTGAGTAACCTGCCCCTGACTCTGGGATAAGCGTTGGAAACGACGTCTAATACTGGATATGACTGCCGGCCGCATGGTCTGGTGGTGGAAAGATTTTTTGGTTGGGGATGGACTCGCGGCCTATCAGCTTGTTGGTGAGGTAATGGCTCACCAAGGCGACGACGGGTAGCCGGCCTGAGAGGGTGACCGGCCACACTGGGACTGAGACACGGCCCAGACTCCTACGGGAGGCAGCAGTGGGGAATATTGCACAATGGGCGAAAGCCTGATGCAGCAACGCCGCGTGAGGGATGACGGCCTTCGGGTTGTAAACCTCTTTTAGTAGGGAAGAAGCGAAAGTGACGGTACCTGCAGAAAAAGCACCGGCTAACTACGTGCCAGCAGCCGCGGTAATACGTAGGGTGCAAGCGTTGTCCGGAATTATTGGGCGTAAAGAGCTCGTAGGCGGTTTGTCGCGTCTGCTGTGAAATCCCGAGGCTCAACCTCGGGCTTGCAGTGGGTACGGGCAGACTAGAGTGCGGTAGGGGAGATTGGAATTCCTGGTGTAGCGGTGGAATGCGCAGATATCAGGAGGAACACCGATGGCGAAGGCAGATCTCTGGGCCGTAACTGACGCTGAGGAGCGAAAGCGTGGGGAGCGAACAGGATTAGATACCCTGGTAGTCCACGCCGTAAACGTTGGGCGCTAGATGTAGGGACCTTTCCACGGTTTCTGTGTCGTAGCTAACGCATTAAGCGCCCCGCCTGGGGAGTACGGCCGCAAGGCTAAAACTCAAAGGAATTGACGGGGGCCCGCACAAGCGGCGGAGCATGCGGATTAATTCGATGCAACGCGAAGAACCTTACCAAGGCTTGACATACACCGGAAACGGCCAGAGATGGTCGCCCCCTTGTGGTCGGTGTACAGGTGGTGCATGGTTGTCGTCAGCTCGTGTCGTGAGATGTTGGGTTAAGTCCCGCAACGAGCGCAACCCTCGTTCTATGTTGCCAGCGCGTTATGGCGGGGACTCATAGGAGACTGCCGGGGTCAACTCGGAGGAAGGTGGGGATGACGTCAAATCATCATGCCCCTTATGTCTTGGGCTTCACGCATGCTACAATGGCCGGTACAAAGGGCTGCGATACCGTAAGGTGGAGCGAATCCCAAAAAGCCGGTCTCAGTTCGGATTGAGGTCTGCAACTCGACCTCATGAAGTCGGAGTCGCTAGTAATCGCAGATCAGCAACGCTGCGGTGAATACGTTCCCGGGCCTTGTACACACCGCCCGTCAAGTCATGAAAGTCGGTAACACCCGAAGCCGGTGGCCTAACCCTTGTGGAAGGAGCCGTCGAAGGTGGGATCGGTGATTAGGACTAAGTCGTAACAAGGTAGCCGTACCGGAAGGTGCGGCTGGATCACCTCCTTTCTAAGGAGCATCTGGCTCGTCGTGTCCTTCGGGGGACGGTGGGTCCAGGCGCCGGATCGAGACGAACGTTCTCGCCGGTAGCTCATGGGTGGAACATTGACAGTGCAGTCGGGAGCGCAGCTTCCTGATCTCAGTACGCCGGGGCCTTCGTGGTTCGGGTTGGAACGGGTTGGGGGTGAGCGGGTCGGCTGGTGCACGTTGTTGGGTCCTGAGGGACCAGGCTTCCTGACCGTGATGGTCGGGGGTTGAGCCGTGACTGGGGCCTTTTGGGTTCTGGTTGGGTTCTTCGGTGGGCCGCATGATGCTGGGAGCATGGCTTCTGGGGGAGTGTGGTGCCGATCGTATGTTGAGAACTACACAGTGGACGCGAGCATCTTAGATCGCTCGGAACGATGATGACTTTCGGGTTGTTGTTGTTGTGAGTCGATCGCAATTTTAATCTTTGTGGTCAAGTTTCTAAGAGCAAACGGTGGATGCCTTGGCATCTGGAGCCGAAGAAGGACGTAGAAATCTGCGATAAGCCTCGGGGAGCTGATAATCGAGCTGTGAGCCGAGGATTTCCGAATGGGGAAACCCCGCTGGGCGCTTTTGTGACCTGGTGACTCCCGCCTGAATATATAGGGCGGGTAGAGGGAACGTGGGGAAGTGAAACATCTCAGTACCCACAGGAAGAGAAAACAACATGTGATTCCGTGAGTAGTGGCGAGCGAAAGCGGATGAGGCTAAACCGATCATGTGTGATAGCCGGCGGGCGTTGCATGGTCGGGGTTGTGGGACACGTCGCTCAGTTCTGCCGGACTGGGGCGGTTACAGCGCATCATAGTCGAACCGGTTTGAAAGCCGGGCCGTAGTGGGTGCCAGCCCCGTAGACGAAATGGTGTTATGGCCGGATGTGTATCCCAAGTAGCACGGGGCCCGAGAAATCCCGTGTGAATCTGTCAGGACCACCTGATAAGCCTAAATACTCCCAGATGACCGATAGCGGACAAGTACCGTGAGGGAAAGGTGAAAAGTACCCCGGGAGGGGAGTGAAATAGTACCTGAAACCGTTTGCTTACAAACCGTCGGAGCCTCCTTGTAGGGGTGACGGCGTGCCTTTTGAAGAATGAGCCTGCGAGTTAGTGATATGTGGCGAGGTTAACCCGTGTGGGGCAGCCGTAGCGAAAGCGAGTCTGAATAGGGCGATTTGAGTCGCATGTCCTAGACCCGAAGCGAAGTGATCTATCCATGGCCAGGTTGAAGCGACGGTAAGACGTCGTGGAGGACCGAACCCACTTCAGTTGAAAATGGAGGGGATGAGCTGTGGATAGGGGTGAAAGGCCAATCAAACTTCGTGATAGCTGGTTCTCTCCGAAATGCATTTAGGTGCAGCGTTGCGTGTTTCTCGCCGGAGGTAGAGCTACTGGATGGCCGATGGGCCTCAACAGGTTACTGACGTCAGCCAAACTCCGAATGCCGGTGAGTGAGAGCGCAGCAGTGAGACGGTGGGGGATAAGCTTCATCGTCGAGAGGGAAACAACCCAGACTATCAACTAAGGCCCCTAAGCGTGTGCTAAGTGGGAAAGGATGTGGAGTTGCATAGACAACCAGGAGGTTGGCTTAGAAGCAGCCACCCTTGAAAGAGTGCGTAATAGCTCACTGGTCAAGTGATTCCGCGCCGACAATGTAACGGGGCTCAAGCACACCGCCGAAGTTGTAGATTTCGCACACTCGATAAGCCTTCGTGGTTCAGTCGTGCGGAGTGGTAGGAGAGCGTCGTGTGGCGAGTGAAGCGGCGGAGTGATCCAGCCGTGGACGCTACACGAGTGAGAATGCAGGCATGAGTAGCGAAAGACGGGTGAGAAACCCGTCCTCCGAAAGACCAAGGGTTCCAGGGCCAGGTTAATCCGCCCTGGGTAAGTCGGGACCTAAGGCGAGGCCGACAGGCGTAGTCGATGGACAACGGGTTGATATTCCCGTACCGGCGAACAACCGCCCAAGCTAATCCAGTGGTGCTAAGAGTCCTAACCCGCATTGACCGGATCCCTTCGGGGTGATGGCGTGCGGTCTAACGCTCGACCCCATGCTGGTGCGGTTAGCGTATGAACAGGTGTGACGCAGGAAGGTAGCTGAGCCAGGCGATGGTATCCGTAAGGTGATCCTGGTGTAAGGATGTAGGGCTGACGATAGGCAAATCCGTCGTCTAGATGCCTGAGATCCGACGCGTACCCGTAAGGGGAAATCAGTGATCCTATGCTGCCGAGAAAAGCATCGACGCGAGGTTGCAGCCGCCCGTACCCGAAACCGACTCAGGTGGTCAGGTAGAGAATACCAAGGAGATCGAGAGAATCGTGGTTAAGGAACTCGGCAAAATGCCCCCGTAACTTCGGGAGAAGGGGGGCCGGACACGTGATGCGGACTTGCTCCGCTGAGCGTTGAAGGCCGCAGAGACCAGTGGGAAGCGACTGTTTACTAAAAACACAGGTCCGTGCGAAGTCGCAAGACGATGTATACGGACTGACGCCTGCCCGGTGCTGGAAGGTTAAGAGGAAGGGTTAGCCTTTGGGCGAAGCTCTGAATTTAAGCCCCAGTAAACGGCGGTGGTAACTATAACCATCCTAAGGTAGCGAAATTCCTTGTCGGGTAAGTTCCGACCTGCACGAATGGCGTAACGACTTCCCAGCTGTCTCAACCGCGAACTCGGCGAAATTGCACTACGAGTAAAGATGCTCGTTACGCGCAGCAGGACGGAAAGACCCCGTGACCTTTACTACAGCTTGGTATTGGTGTTCGGTGTGGCTTGTGTAGGATAGGTGGGAGACTGTGAAGCGGGCACGCTAGTGTTCGTGGAGTCGTTGTTGAAATACCACTCTGGTCACTCTGGATGTCTAACGTAGGACCCTGATCGGGTTCATGGACAGTGCCTGGTGGGTAGTTTAACTGGGGCGGTTGCCTCCCAAAGAGTAACGGAGGCGCCCAAAGGTTCCCTCAACCTGGTTGGCAATCAGGTGGCGAGTGTAAGTGCACAAGGGAGCTTGACTGTGAGACTGACAGGTCGAGCAGGGACGAAAGTCGGGACTAGTGATCCGGCAGTGGCTTGTGGAAGCGCTGTCGCTCAACGGATAAAAGGTACCTCGGGGATAACAGGCTGATCTTGCCCAAGAGTCCATATCGACGGCATGGTTTGGCACCTCGATGTCGGCTCGTCGCATCCTGGGGCTGGAGTAGGTCCCAAGGGTTGGGCTGTTCGCCCATTAAAGCGGTACGCGAGCTGGGTTTAGAACGTCGTGAGACAGTTCGGTCCCTATCCGCTGCGCGCGTTGGAAATTTGAGAAGATCTATCCCTAGTACGAGAGGACCGGGATGGACGAACCTCTGGTGTGTCAGTTGTTCTGCCAAGGGCACCGCTGATTAGCTACGTTCGGACCGGATAACCGCTGAAAGCATCTAAGCGGGAAGCCGTCTTCGAGATGAGATTTCCATGCACCTTGAGTGTGAGAGGCTCCCAGCAGACTACTGGGTTGATAGGCCGGATGTGGAAGCGGGGACTAACGACCCGTGGAGCTGACCGGTACTAATAAGCCGAAGACTTGACAACACAACTATTTCCGTGACCTTCGGGTCACGGGCTCGCGTCCACTTTGTGGTTCCCGACAGACGATCGGGAATCAAACTGAATACTTCAGCTTGTACTGAAGGAACGGTTTTGATCCAGGATCTGGGTCGAAGGTGTTCCGGTGGTCATAGCGAGAGGGAAACGCCCGGTCACATTCCGAACCCGGAAGCTAAGCCTCTCAGCGCCGATGGTACTGCAAGGGGGACCTTGTGGGAGAGTAGGACGCCGCCGGACTCAATTTAGTAAGAAGATGTGGGCCATCGGCCCTCCATCGAGAACTCGTAGGGGAGACCCTCGTTCTCGGGAGGCCGGTGGCTACTTCTGTTTCTGCCGCACCTCGCTCGACTCGTGCGCTCGTTCGTGATGGACTGGGTACGCGCGTGCGGGCGGGGACAGTGCGGCGCCGACACACACAACGACACAGCGGACGATGGCCTGGGCGAGCGCTCGGGCACGCAATGAGGAGCAACGGTGGCGAACGACGACGGTCAGCGGCGGAACGACGGCGATCGTGGAGACCGACGAGGCCGCGATGGCGACCGGTCCCCTCGGCGTGACGGTGGGAACCGTTGGTCGTCCGGGCCGCGCGACTTCGAGCGCCGCGAGGGCGACCGGCGCGACGCTCCCCGGCGCGATGGGGATCGTCCTGCTCGGGATGCTGGTTCGTCCCGTGACGGAGCGCGCTCCTACCGGGACGGCGATCGTCCGTTCCGCGATGGCGGCCGGCGGCCCGCGTGGCGTGGTGACCGTGACGACTCGAGTCGTCCTCCTCGTGGTGACGGTCCGCGCGGCTCGGATCGTCCTGCTCGTGACGGGGATCGCCCGTTCCGTGGGGGTTCTGAGCGTCCTCGTCGTGATGGCGACCGTCCGTTCCGCTCGGACCGTCAGGCTCGCGATGGGGATCGTCCCCGCCGCGATGGCGACCGTCCGTTCCGTGGTGGCGACGACCGTCCGCGTCGTGACGGTGACCGTCCGTTCCGGTCGGACCGTCCGGCTCGTGATGGCGACCGTCCGTTCCGGTCGGACCGTCCGGCTCGTGATGGCGACCGTCCGTTCCGGTCGGACCGTCCGGCTCGTGATGGCGACCGTCCGTTCCGTGGGGGTGCCGACCGTCCGCGTCGCGATGGTGACCGTCCGTTCCGGTCGGACCGTCCGGCTCGTGATGGCGACCGCCCGTTCCGCTCGGACCGTCCCGCCCGTGACGGCGATCGACCCCGTCGTGACGGTGACCGTCCGTTCCGCTCGGACCGTCCCGCGCGAGACGGCGACCGACCCCGTCGTGACGGGGACCGTCCGTTCCGCGGCGGCCAGGACCGTGACCGCGGTGGTCGCGACGATCGTCAGCGCTTCGGCGACGGCAGCCGGCACGCCGGTGCGCGGTTCGGCGAGGCCTCGCGGGACGACTGGGAGGACCGCGACCCGTACGGCACCAAGTCGATCCGCCCCCGCCACGAGGACCCGGAGATCCCCGAGGACATCCAGGCACGCGATCTCGACAAGGTCGCCCGGGCGGAGCTCAAGACGCTCAGCAAGGACAACGCCGACTGGGTCGCCCGCCACCTCGTGGCCGCGGCACTCCTGGTCGACGAGGACCCCAAGACCGCAAACCAGCACGCACTGAGCGCGGCTCGTCGAGCCGGCCGGGTCGGCGTCGTCCGTGAGACAGCGGCCATCACGGCGTACCGCCTCGGTGACTTCGCGACGGCGCTGCGAGAGCTCCGGACCTACCGACGCATCTCCGGCCGGAACGACCAGCTGCCGATGATGGTCGACTGCGAGCGTGGTCTCGGCCGTCCCGAGCGGGCGCTCGAGCTCGGCCGGTCCGTCGACCGCGCGGCGCTGGACACGGCCGTGCAGGTCGAGCTCGCCATCGCCATGTCCGGTGCGCGCCTCGACCTCGGGAATCCCACAGCTGCACTCGGCGAGCTGGAGATTCCACAGCTCGACCCGTCCACTGCCTACAGCTGGTCCCCGGCGCTCTACAGTGCTTACGCGGCCACGCTCGAGGAGCTCGGCCGCCAGGACGAGGCCGACGAGTGGTGGGCCCGTGTCGATCGTGCGGCAGCGGCCCTGGCCGAGGTCGCCGACGAGAACGCTTGGGAGACAGTTGATGTGGTCGAGGAAACGCTCGAAGTCGAAGGACCCGCAGATGAGCTCGCCGGAGCCGTCGACGACGAGCCCGACGCCGAGCTCGCCGACGAGCCCCTCGGTGACGAGCCCGACGACGACGAGCCGGCCGGAGACGAGCCCGGCGAGATCGACGACGACAACCCCTCCGACGTCGACGGGTCCGCAGCCGACTGACCTGCCGAAGCCGCCGACGGACGGTGTGGACGTCGTCCTCACCGACCTCGACGGCGTCGTGTACCGCGGCCGCAACGCGATCCCGCACGCGGTCGAGGCGCTGACCCGCGCCTCGCTGACCGCCCGCGTCGGCTACATCACGAACAACGCATCGCGCCGACCAGTCGACGTCGCCGAGCACCTCGAGCGGTACGGGCTCGAGGTGTCCGAGGACGACGTGGTGACCTCGTCGCAGGCGGGCGTCCGGCTGCTCGAGACGCTCGTCCCGGCGGGCGCGACGGTGCTCGTCACGGGTGGTCTGGGGCTGACGAGCATCGTCGAGGCAGCGGGCTTCACCGTGACGTCCAGCGCCGAGGACTCGCCGGCCGCGGTCATCCAGGGGTTCTCCCCCGACCTCGGGTGGACCCACCTCGCCGAGGCATCCTTCGCCCTGGCCGACCCGGACGTGCCGTGGGTCGCGACGAACATGGACTGGTCGATCCCGGTCGAGCGCGGCATCGCGCCCGGCAACGGCACGCTCGTGTCCGCCGTGCACCAGGCCGTCGGTCGGATGCCCGTGGTCGCCGGCAAGCCCGAGCGGCCGATCTTCGACGCAGCCCTCGCGCGCTTCGGTGGTGAGCACCCCTTGTTCATCGGCGACCGCCTCGACACGGACATCAAGGGCGCGAACGACGCCGGTATCCCCAGCGTCCTCGTCCTCACCGGGATCGACAAGGCCAAGCAGGTGCTCGCGGCCGACCAGCGTTCGCGTCCCACCTACATCCTCGGCGACCTCCGTGGCCTGTCCGAGCCCTACCCGGTGACCGTCCGGCGGGAAGACCCGGACGGCACCCGCTACGCCACGGTCGGTGCCGTCACGGTGGCGATGCGCGGCCACGTCGTACGGGTGCTCGACGACGGCGACGCGATCGACCTGCTCCGCGCCGGGACCGCCCTCATCTGGGAGTCCGGGCTCGCGATCTACGGACTCGACGTCGACCCGAAGCTGTACGGTGGCGAGTAGCGTGACCGAGGTGTCGAACGACGAGCGGGACCCCGAGCGTGACGCCCGCCCGGGCGACCCGGACCAGGTGCGGACGGACGACCACGCCGTGACGGATGACTTCGGGCAGCGCACCGCCGCGGCCGAATCGCTGCCGCTGGCCGAGCGCGCCGATGCGTTCTCCGCGCTGCACGACGAACTGCGGACCCGTCTCGAGAGCGGCGGCAGCACGAGTGCCTGACGAGCACGGCAACGGCGACGAGACCCTGCAGGACGAACGGCCCGTCCGACTCGATGCCCTCCTCGCTTCCCGCGGGCTCGCGAAGTCCCGCACGGCAGCGTCGAAACTGATCCAGGACGGCCGCGTGACCGTCGCCGGCACCGCGGTCGTCAAGCCGTCGGCGCCGGTGCGGCCATCGGCCCCGATCCACGTCGCCGGTGCGGACGAATGGGTGTCGCGTGCTGCGCTGAAGCTCCTCGGCGCGCTCGACACGTTCGGCGTCGACCCGTCGGACCGTGTCGCGCTCGACGTCGGTGCGAGCACCGGAGGGTTCACCCAGGTGCTCCTGAGCCGCGGCGCACGACGCGTGGTGGCACTCGACGTCGGGCACGGGCAGCTCGACCCCCTGGTGGCGCTCGACTCCCGTGTCGCCGTCGTCGAGGGCACGAACGCGCGCAACCTCACGGCCGAGGCCTACCTCGCGCTCGACCCCGCCGCGGCCGAGACGAGCCTCGTGGTGGGGGACCTGTCGTTCATCTCGCTCCGGCTCGTCCTGCCGGCGCTGGTCGAGTCCGTCCCCGCCGACGACTTCGTCCTGCTCGTGAAGCCGCAGTTCGAGGTCGGCCGCGGTGGTGTCCGTGAGGGCATCGTCCGTGACCCGGCGCTCCGGAACGACGCGCTCATGAACGTCCTCTGGGCAGCGTGGGACCTCGGTCTGGGCACCTCGGGGCTCGCGGCGTCGCCGATCGTCGGCACGCACGGCAACCACGAGTATCTGGCGCGTTTCCAGCGGGATGTCGGTGCCAATCCGACAGAATGGATCGTCCGGGCGACCGAACTGACGGAAGGGACGGCATGAGCGACGACCGGCACATCCTCCTGGTGTCCCACACGGGCCGCCGCGACTCGATCGACGCTGCGGTCGAGGTCTGCGACCTCCTGCACGCCGCTGGTCTCGTCCCGGTCATGCCGTTCGACGAGTACGCCGACATCCGCCGCGCCGAAGCCTCGGTCGGGCAGGTCGACATCCTCGGCGTCGACGTCCAGGCCGACCAGCTCGAGATCGTCATCGTGCTCGGTGGCGACGGCACGATCCTCCGCGCGGCCGAGCTCGTGCGCGGGACGGGCGCCCCGATCGTCGGCGTCAACCTCGGACACGTCGGGTTCCTCGCCGAGAGCGAGCGGGACGGGCTCCGGGCGACGGTCGAACGAGCCCTGTCCGGCGAGTACCACGTCGAGGAACGCGTCACCCTGCAGGTGGACGTCGTCGTCGGCAACGAGGTCGTCTACTCGTCCTGGGCGCTCAACGAGGCGACCATCGAGAAAGCCTCCCGGGAACGCATGCTCGAGGTCGTGACCGAGGTCGACGGCCGCCCGCTGTCGTCGTTCGGCTGCGACGGTGTGGTCGTGTCGACCCCGACCGGCTCCACGGCCTACTCGTTCTCCGGAGGCGGGCCGATCGTCTGGCCCGACGTCGACGCGCTCCTCATGGTGCCGCTGAGCGCCCACGCCCTCTTCGCGCGACCGATCGTGGTCGGCCCGGACTGCACCCTCGCGATCGAGGTGCTGCGTCGCACGAGCGGTGTCGGCGTCCTGTGGTGCGACGGTCGACGCACGCACGACCTCCCTCCGGGTGCCCGCGTCGAGGTCCGGCGCTCGCCGGACCCGGTGCGTGTCGCCCGCCTCAAGGACGCCCCGTTCACCGATCGGCTCGTGGCCAAGTTCCAGCTCCCCGTCGCCGGGTGGCGCGGCCCGCAGCAGGACGACGAGGACACCCTGTGATCGAGGAGATCTCCATCTCCGACCTCGGGGTCATCGGCGAGACCACCCTCGAGCTCGGCCCCGGCTTCACCGTGGTGACCGGTGAGACCGGTGCGGGCAAGACGATGATCGTGACCGCGCTCGGGCTGCTCCTCGGCGCCCGTGCCGACGCGGGGTCCGTCCGCCGCGGCGCGTCGACCGCCGTGGTCGAGGGGCGTTGGCACGTGCCCGAGCACGACGCCGTCGCCGAACGTGTCGAGGACGCCGGTGGCACCGTCGAGGACGGCGAGCTCATCCTGACGCGCACGGTCTCGGCCGAAGGTCGCAGCCGCGCGACCGTCGGCGGCCGCAGCGCTCCCGTCGCGGTGCTCGGCGAGCTCGCGGACCAGCTGGTCACCGTGCACGGACAGTCCGACCAGATCCGGCTGACCTCGGCGACCGCGCAGCGTGCCGCACTCGACGGCTTCGGCGGTCCGGCGCTCGAGAAGGTCCTCGCGGCGTACGTGCGGGCCTACGACACCTGGCAGCAGCACACCGGCGAGCTCGAGACCCTCACCCGTGACCGTGACGACCGGGTGGCCGAGGCCGAACGCATCCGCGCGGCGTCCGACGAGATCGAGGCGGCGGACCCGCAGCCCGGCGAAGACGTCGAGCTGGCCGACCGTGCCGAGCGCTTGGGGAACCTCGAAGAACTCCGGCTGTCCGCGGGCCTCGCGCACGAAGCCCTCTCGAGCGAGTCGCTCGACGGCGTGCAGGACGTCGTGGGCCTCGTCGAGTCCGCTCGCCGGGCGATCGAGCGGGTCGCGGCGTCCGACGCCGAACTGCAGCCCGTGCTCGAGCAACTCACGGAGCTCGGCATCCAGGCGTCCGAGGCCTCCGCGAGCCTGTCGAGCTACCTCGGCTCGCTCGAACCCGACGCCGGCCACGACCTCGAACTCATCAACGAGCGGCGGGCCCTGCTCGCCGGCCTCACGCGCAAGTACGGCGAGACCGTCGACGACGTGATCGCCTACGGGCAGCGCGCGAGTGATCGGCTGCTCGAACTGGACGGCGACGACGACCGCATCGTGGCGCTGCAGCAGGCGGTCGAGCAGGACGAGCAGACGCTCGCCGGTGCCGCCGCGGCCCTGACGACGGCACGGACCAAGGCGGCGAAGGACCTCGCCGAGCGCGTCACCGCCGAGCTGAAGTCCCTCGCGATGGCCGGGGCGACCCTCGTGGTCGAGGTCTCGGACGCCGGCGACTACCGGCACCACGGCCGCGACCAGGTGTCGATCCTGCTGCAGCCGCACTCCGGTACCGACCCGCGGCCGATCGGCAAGGGTGCGTCGGGTGGCGAGCTCTCCCGCGTCATGCTGGCGATCGAGGTGGTCATGGCGGGCAGCACGACGGTGCCGACGTTCGTCTTCGACGAGGTCGACGCCGGCGTCGGCGGTGCGGCGGCGATCGAGATCGGTCGTCGTCTGGCGAAGCTCGCGGAGCGCACGCAGGTCATCGTCGTGACGCACCTGGCGCAGGTGGCGGCGTTCGCGAACAACCACCTCAACGTCGTGAAGGACGCCAGCGGGGCGGTCACGTCGTCGAGCGTCCGTCGCCTCGAGGGCGAGGACCGCCTGCAGGAGATGGCGCGGCTGCTGTCTGGCCTCGGTGACAGTGCCAGCGGCATCGAGCACGCGCGCGAGCTGCTCGACGTCGCCGGCCAGAAGGCCTGATCGCGTCCCCGCCTGCCGGTCCAGGAGGCGCGGCTCGCGCCCGCCTCGCACCGTGCGTCGGGTGTCGGTCGGTGCGAGGCTCCCGACTCGGTGCGGGGTCGTAGCCGGGCACCGTGCGTGCAACCTCGCACCGGGCGACAGAACGCGCACGGTGCGAACGCGGCGGCTCCCGGCCGCCGCCCCGACCGTCCGCCGGAGCGCCCGGAGACCCGGCCACACGCCCGACGCAACGCCCACGGCGAACCGAGGTCGCGCCTCCTGGCAGTTCTGACGTACGATGGAATCCCGTGGCGGACACTCTCAGCGGCGGAACCAATTCTTCGAACGCGACCCCGAAGGTGACGAAGCAGATCTTCGTGACCGGCGGGGTCGTCTCGTCCCTCGGCAAGGGCCTGACGGCGGCCAGCCTCGGCAACCTCCTCACGGCTCGTGGCCTCAAGGTCGTCATGCAGAAGCTCGACCCGTACCTCAACGTGGACCCGGGCACCATGAACCCGTTCCAGCACGGCGAGGTCTTCGTGACCGACGACGGCGCGGAGACGGACCTCGACATCGGGCACTACGAGCGCTTCCTCGACATCAACCTGTCGCAGTCCGCGAACGTCACGACCGGCCAGGTCTACTCGACGGTGATCGCGAAGGAGCGTCGGGGCGAGTACCTCGGCGACACCGTGCAGGTCATCCCGCACATCACCGACGAGATCAAGCGTCGGATGCGCGAGCAGGCGCAGAACGACCCGCAGCCCGACGTCATCATCACCGAGGTCGGCGGCACGGTCGGTGACATCGAGTCCCAGCCCTTCATCGAGTCCGCGCGGCAGGTCCGCCACGAGCTCGGCCGCAACAACGTGTTCTTCGTGCACGTGTCGCTCGTCCCGTTCATGAACGCCTCGGGTGAGCAGAAGACGAAGCCGACGCAGCACTCGGTGGCCGCACTCCGTTCGATCGGCATCCAGCCGGACGCGCTGGTCCTGCGGAGCGACCGTCCGGTGTCGGACTCGAACAAGAAGAAGATCGCGCTCATGTGCGACGTCGACGAGGACGCCGTGGTGAACGCGGTGGACGTGCCGTCGATCTACGACCTCCCGACGCTGCTGAACAACCAGGGCCTCGACCAGGTCATCGTCGACGCGCTCGGGCTCGCGGCGGGTCCGGTCGACTGGACCTCGTGGACCCCGGTCCTGCGTGCCGTGCACGAGCCGAAGAAGGACGTCACGATCGCCCTGGTCGGCAAGTACATCGACCTGCCGGACGCGTACCTGTCGGTCACCGAGGCGCTCCGTGCGGGTGGCTTCGCGCACGACGCGAAGGTCACGCTGAAGTGGGTCGTCTCCGACGACTGCACCACGCCCGAGGGTGCGGCGAAGCAGCTCGGCGACGTCGACGGCATCTGCATCCCCGGCGGGTTCGGCGTGCGCGGCATCGAGGGCAAGCTCGGCGCACTGCGGTTCGCGCGTGAGCAGGGCATCCCGACGCTCGGTCTGTGCCTCGGTCTGCAGTGCATGGTCATCGAGTACGCCCGGCACGAGGTCGGCTTGACCGACGCGTCGAGCACCGAGTTCGACCCGGAGACCTCGACGCCGGTCATCGCGACCATGGCGGAGCAGGTGGACATCATCGCCGGTGGCGACCTGGGTGGCACGATGCGCCTGGGCCTGTACCCGGCGTCGTTCACCGAGGGCTCGCTGGCGGCGGAGCTGTACGGCGCTCCCGAGGCGTCCGAGCGGCACCGTCACCGCTACGAGGTGAACAACAAGTACCGCGAGCAGATCGCGGACGCCGGCCTGGTGTTCTCGGGCACGTCGCCCGACGGCACGCTGGTCGAGTACGTCGAGCTGCCGCGCGAGGTGCACCCGTTCTACATCGCCACGCAGGCGCACCCCGAGCTGCGCTCGCGTCCGACGGACGCGCACCCGCTGTTCGCGGGGCTCGTCGGTGCCGCGATCGAGCGGCACGAGGCGTCGAGCCTCTTCGACCCGCAGGAAGAGGAGCAGGTCGCGTAACGCGAGTGGTCTCTGACGGGAGGCGCGGTGCCAGCTGGCACCGTCCTCCCTCGCAGGCTCGGTCGGCGCGCCCCGCGCAACGCTTCGCGTTGCCGCCGAGCGGGGCGCGCCAGTGCCAGGATGGTCGCGTGACTGACGCACCCATCGCTGACGAACCCGCCTCGTTCGAGGTCACCGAGTCCACCGTCGTGTACGAGGGCGCCGTCTGGGACGTGCGCCGCGACAGCATCGCGTACCACGACGACACGATGGTCCGGGAGTACATCGACCACACCGGTGCCGTCGCGGTCTACGCCGAGGACGACGAGGGCCGCGTGCTCGTCATCCAGCAGTACCGGCACCCGGTGCGGATGCGCGACTGGGAGCTGCCGGCGGGGCTGCTCGACATGGCGGGCGAGGACCACCTGACCGCGGCGCAGCGCGAGCTGGCGGAGGAGGCCGACCTCGAGGCCGATGACTGGGAGCCCCTCGTCACCTACAACACCTCGTCCGGCGGCAGCGACGAGTTCCTGCAGATCTACCGCGCCCGTGGGGTGCGGGCGACCGCGACGGCGTTCGACCGCGAAGCGGAAGAGGCCGACATCGTGAAGCGGTGGGTGCCCCGGGCCGAGCTGGTGGAGGCGATCCTCGACGGTCGGCTGCACAACTCCGGGCTCGTCGTGGCCGTGCTCGCGGTGGACGCGCTCGAGCGGCGCGCGGCGTGAGCCTCGCGGCGCTGCTTGACCAGGGGCGGTGGACGCACGAGCCCGTTGCGGCGACGCTCGACGGCGACGCCCTGCGGGTGACGGCCGTCGAGGGCAGTGACGCCTGGCGCACCACCTCGTACGGGTTCGTGCACGACTCCGAGCACGCGCTGCTCCGCCCGGTCGACGGGGCGTTCTCGGTCGAGGTGTCGTTCGTGCTCGACTACACGGAGCAGTTCGACCAGGCGGGGGTGTTCCTGCGGGTCGACGAGCGGAACTGGATCAAGGCCGGCGTCGAGTTCGCCGACGGGACGCCCCAGGTCGGAGCCGTCGTCACGCGCGATGCGTCGGACTGGTCGGTGGCCCCCGTGCCGGAGTGGACCGGTCGGGTCGTCACGGTCCGGGCCAGCCGCGACGGCGATGCCGTGACGATCCGGGCGTGGGCGGACGACGAGCCGCCGCGGCTCGTGCGGGTGGCGTACCTCGACCCCGATGCCCACGTGTCGGCGGGGCTGCTCTGCGCGGCACCGTCCCGCGCGGGACTGACCGTCGCCTTCACCGGGTTCCGCGTGGGGGAGCCGGACGGGTCGCTGCACTGACGCTCCCCGAGCGACGCTAGCCTCGTGGGGTGATCCCGTTCGAGCGTGCCACGGAGACGTACCTGCGGCACATCGCGATCGAGCGGGGGCTCTCGCAGCACACGCTGTCGGCCTACCGGCGGGACCTGCTGGCGTTCGCGGAATGGCTCGCGTCCGCTCCGGTCGTGGAGTCGGACGGCGCCGACCGTGCCGGGGGATCGGCGGTGCTCGACGACGTCGGGAGGATCGCGCGCGCGGACCTCGCGGGGTTCGTGGAGCACCTCGCGACCCGACCGTCCGGGCCGCTCGCGCCGAGGTCGGTGGCACGCATGCTCAGTTCCGTGCGGTCGTTCACCGCGTTCGCCGCCGGCGAGGGGTGGCTCCAGCTCGACCCCGGCGCGTCCGTGCGGCCACCGAAGGCCCCGATGCGGCTGCCGAAGGCGATCTCCGTGCACGACATGGAGCGGTTGCTCGGGGCCGCGTCCGCCGGGTCGCCCGACGGTGCCGCCGACGACCTCGTGGGGCTGCGGGACCGGGCGTTGCTCGAACTCCTCTACGCCACGGGAGCGCGCATCTCGGAGGCCGTCGGGCTCTCGGTCGACGACGTGACGACGCTGTCCGACGGCTCCGGTGACCTCGACGACGGGCTGTCCGTCGTCAAGGTCACCGGCAAGGGCAACAAGCAGCGGGTGGTGCCGCTCGGCAGTTTCGCGCGGGCGGCGATCGACGCGTACCTCGTGCGGGCTCGCCCGGTGTTCGCGGCACGGGGAGCGTCGACGCCGGCGCTGTTCCTCGGCGCCCGGGGCGCACGGCTGTCACGGCAGAGTGCGTGGCTCGTGATCCAGTCGGCAGCGGAGCGTGCGGAGCTCTCCGAGCACGTGTCGCCGCACACGTTCCGGCACTCGTTCGCGACGCACCTGCTCGAGGGGGGAGCGGACGTGCGGGTCGTGCAGGAGCTGCTCGGGCACGCGAGCGTTGCGACGACGCAGATCTACACGATGGTGACGGCGGACATGCTGCGTGACGTGTACCAGACGGCGCACCCGCGGGCGCGGCGGTAGGGTCCGCACGCCAGCGGGGCGGAACCGCTCAGAACAGGTGGAACTGCGCGGACGCCGCCACGGCAGCCGTCGCCACCCCGAGGACCAGGGCACTCGCCGAAGCACTCCGCGCCAGCACCCGCCAGCCCCCGGTCGCCCCCGGCCATGCGACGCCGAGCACCCCCGCCACGATCGCCGCCGCACTGCTCGCACCCCAGGGGTTCACCACCACGGAGGCCGCCGCGAGCAGCACCGCCAGGGTCGAGAACGCACTGAAGCGGTGGACGCCGGAGCCCCCAGACGCCCAGGAGCGTGTCCTGATCGCCGCCGGCTGCACCGAGAACGACGGTCCGACGGGCGCGACGACCACCGGGACGATCGGCTCGGTCCGGCTCGGGAGCACCCGTGTCGCCGCTCCCCAGGCGCGCCCGTCCCACCAGCGCAGGCGGCTCGCGTCCTGCGGATCGGGGAACCAGCCGGCGGCCGGCAGCGTCACGGGGTGCTCCTCGGGGTGCGTGGGAAGGTGCACGTCGACGCTACGGGAGTGCGGGAAGCGGCCACAGTCCCAGCCCGGGTGTCGGCAGGAAGGGGGACCACCCGCGTGCAGTAGCGTCGAGCGGGTGACCTCGACGCTCGACGACTTCTGGCGTGACCGGCGCGACGAGCGACCGGAGTTGCCGACGGCCCTGCCGGAGGCGTGGTCGTTCGGCGCGACGCCGGCGCAGGCGGACGATCTGCTCGACCTCGTGCTGCGCGGGGTGAAGGACGGGACGGCGTCGTCGTTCTGGGACTACGAGGCGTCCGGGGACCGCGTGCCGGAGCTCGGGGACATCGGCATCGTCACGGACTCCACCGGGGCACCGCGGGCGGTCGTCGAGACGACGAGCGTCCGGATCGTCCCCTTCGACGAGGTCGATGCGGACCACGCCCGGGCCGAGGGGGAGGGCGACCGGACGCTCGCGCACTGGCGTCGGGTGCACGAGGCGTACTGGCGCGCGCACTCGGAGGACCCGCGCGGGTTCGATCCGCGGATGCCGGTCGTGTGCGAACGCTTCCGGCTCGTCTGGCCCGCACCGGCGACGACCCCGCCCGCACCGGACCCGACCGCCGTCGCCTGACCGCCCGTCAGGCCGGGACGGGCGCCGCGTCCACCTCGCGCATGATGTCCTTCACCGAAGCGAGCAGCCGGGCGTTGAACTCGACGCCGAGCTGGTTCGGCACCGTGACGAGCACGGTGTCGGCAGTCCGCACGGCCTGGTCCGCCGCGAGTTCGGCCACCAGGTCCTCCGGGGATCCGATGTACGACCGGCCGAACCGTGCGAGCCCGCCGTCGAGGTGCCCGACCTGGTCCTGGCCCTCGACCTGTGCCCGGACACCGAAGTAGTGCTGCGACTCGTCGTCGATGATCGGGATGATGCTGCGGGACACCGAGACCCGAGGGGTCCGCTCCCAGCCGGACTCGGCCCAGACCCGACGGAAGCGTTCGATCTGCTCGGCCTGGAGCTCGTCGAACGGCACACCGGTGTCCTCGGTCAGCAGGGTCGACGACATGAGGTTCATGCCCTGCTCGGCCGTCCACTCCGCGGTGGCCCGGGTGCCGGCGCCCCACCAGATGCGGTCGCCGAGCGAGTCGGAGAGCGGCGAGATCGGCAGGGACCCGACCGAGCCGGTCATCTGCGGGTTCGCGTTCGCCATCGGTTCGCCGGCGATCGCCCGTCGGAACACCGACGTGTGCGCACGGGCCATGTCCCCGCCGTTCTCGTCGGAGGCGTCCGGCACGTAGCCGAACTGCTGGTAACCGGCGAGGGCGGTCTCGGGTGAGCCCCGGGATACGCCGAGCTGCAGCCGACCACCGGAGATGAGGTCGGTCGCAGCCGCCTCCTCCGCCATGTACAGCGGGTTCTCGTAGCGCATGTCGATGACGCCGGTGCCGATCTCGATGCGGCTGGTCTTCGCTGCGATCGCGGAGAGCAACGGGAAGGGCGCCGCCTGCTGGGGCGCGAAGTGGTGGACCCGGAAGTACGCGCCGTCGACGCCCGCCTCCTCGGCGGCGACCGCGAGGTCGATCGCCTGGACCAGGGCCTCACGACCGCTGCGCACCTTCGACCCCGGCACGTCGCGCCAGTGTCCGAACGACAGGAACCCGATCTTCGTCATGTGGATACGAACGCATCCGACAGCACGGTCATTCCGGGCCGACTACGGTGGCCGGCATGGACGATCCTCGCCAGGCACTGGTCGCGGAGCGGGCGCGCAACGAGCGGCTCCTCGCGGACGTCGAGCGGAGCATGCGGGACGTCAGCGACGCCCGGCAGGACGCCAACTCCGACGACGAGCACGACCCCGAGGGCGCGACCCTCGCCTGGGAGCGCGGCTCGCTCGGCGCCGTGCGGGACGACGCCCGCGAGCGGATCCGGTTGGTGGACGCCGCGCTCGCGCGGCTCGACGCCGGGACCTACGGCCGCTGTGCGGTCGGTGGGGAACCGATCCCGGAGGCGCGCCTCGCCGCCGTCCCGTGGGCCGCGACGTGCGTGGCGCACGCGTGACGCGCCTCCTGGCCCGCACCGTCTGACGGGAGGCGCGGGTCGGCCCCGCCACGCGCCTCCCGTCCCGGACGCACCGCACGTCCACCGCGCGCGCCGCGGTTTCCCAGCCGCGCGCCCTACATTGCGGCACATGGAAGGCGACCCGAACGACCGGACCGACGCGGTCGAACGTGCCGAGACGCCGCACCGGCGGTTCCAGTGGTTCCACGACGTCCGCGCCTGGATCCACGCGCGTCCCCACCTGCACCTCTTCTACAAGGTGCTCGTCGGGATCGTCGGCGGGCTCGTCGTCGTGATCGGGTTGATCCTCGTGCCGCTGCCCGGACCGGGGTGGCTGGTGGTCTTCATCGGGCTGACGATCCTCGCGAGCGAGTTCCACTTCTTCCACCGGATCATCACGTGGCTCCGTGCCCAGCTGCACCGCTTCTGGGACTGGGCGAAGGCGCACGGGCCGCAGTGGCTCCGGAACGCCGCCGATCGCGGCAAGGCGGACGTCGACGCGGCGCACACCGGTGCTGCCCGGACGGTCGGGGTGCGCGGGCGCGGTGCGAAGCGGGCGCGGCCCGGGCACTGAGCCGCGCGCCCGTCGCGCCTACTCGGCAGGGGACACCCGGACCGAGCCGGTGCAGGTGCGCTCGAGCACCTCGGCGGCCTGCTCCTCGACGGCGGCTGCGTCCCGCGACACGAGCTGCAGCACGAGGGCGACGACCGCGGCGAGGACGATGAACGCCCCGTACCCGGCGATGACCGGCACGAGCCCGACGGTCGGCTCGAGCAGCCCTCCGACGACGGCCGGCACGCCGAACGCCAGGTAGCTCACCACGTAGATCGTGGAGAGCAGCCCCGCACGGTGCGTCGGTGCCGCGGTGGCGAGCAGCATCCGCAGCGGTGCCTGGAACCCGGCGCCGAAGCCCACGCCTGCGATCGCACTGCCCACGACGAGGCCGGGCAGGGAGTGCGCCATCACGAACGCCACCGTGACGATCGGTCCGAGCACGAGGGCGACCAGGCCGATCAGGACCGCACGACGGGCGTCCATCCGCTGCGTCGCGAGGCCGGTCAGCGCGCCGACCCCGGTGACGACGGCGATCAGGGCACCGGCGGCGAAGTGGTTCGTGATGCCGAAGACCGCGCCGAGCGCCGAGGGGACGAGCGACAGGAACATCCCGCCGAGGGCCCAGCTCGCGATGAGCGATCCGGCGACGCTGCGGAACAGCCGCCGCGAGGACCGGGGCACGCTGATCCGGGGGACGAGGGAGCGGAGGGCACCCGGTCGCGGGGTGACCCGCTCGGGGACGACGACGAGTGCGATCACCATGAGGACGAGCAGCGCCCCGAAGAGCAGGTACACGAGCTGCTCCGGCGCGGGACCCCACTGCACGAGGGCGCCGCTCGACATGGCACCGGTCGCGAGGGCGATCGGCGGGATGACGCCGTTCAGCACCCCGGCGAGGGTGGGGAAGCGCTCGAGCGAGTTGTCGATGAGCGCCGCTCCGAGGGCGCCGATGAGCAGCCCGACGGAGACGCCCTGCACGATGCGGTCCACGATCAGGGCGCCGACACCGTCCGCGACCGCGAAGAGTCCGAGGGACAGCGCGACGCCGAGGCCGCCGACGACGAGCACGGGCTTGCGGCCGACGTGGTCGGACAGGCGCCCGGCGACGAGCAGGCTGGCCAGCAGTCCCGCGACGTAGATGGCGAACACGCCGGTGAGCATGAGCGGGGTGAGGTGCCACTCCGCGGCGTACACGGGGTAGATCGGCGAGGGGACCGCCGACGAGGCGACGGACACGAGGAGCATCGCCGCGAGGATCCAGAACCCGGCGACCGAGCGAGCTGACTGCGCCATGTGCGCCACCTTCCGTTGCGAGCGGGACAGTACGAAGAGAGTCGTACAGTATCGAGTCGTGCTGTACGACGCAAGTCGTACTATGAGCGGAACGGTGGTAGCGTCCCGTCCATGCCCGCGACCGTGGATGCTCCCGAACACCTGCCGCAGCCGACCGTGGCCGAGATGGACCTGCCGGTCGTGATGGACGCCCTGAGCGACCCGATCCGGCTCGCGATCCTGCACCGCTACCTCGTCGACGCCGCCGGTGGCATCCGCAGCTGCGGCTGGGTCGGCATCGACCGGCCGAAGTCCACGCTGACCCACCACTTCCGCGTCCTGCGCGAGGCCGGGCTCCTCGAGCAGCACCAGGAGGGGCTCACCCGGTCGAGCCGCGTCCGCATCGAGGACGTCGAGCAGCGGTTCCCCGGGCTCCTCGACCTCGTGTTCGCGTGGGAGGTCCCCGCGGCCCTCATGCGCACGGACCTCGCCGAGGGCGCCGCATGAACGCCGCCGCCGCCTCCGCCTCCTCCGCCGACTTCGCCGCGTCCACCGGGACCCCGCACACGCTCCCGACGATCGGCGCCGACGCCGCCGTCACCGATGCGCTGCGCCAGGACCTGACCGACGCGGGGTTCACGGTCGAGCGGGTCGACGCCCTGTGGGGGGCCGAGGCTGCCGCGTCGCTCCACCGCGGTTCGCGCGTCGCAGCGCTCCGGGCGCTCGCCGCCCGCGACACGACACCGCTCGGCACCCTCGCGACGCTCTTCGTGCTCGGGCTCCCGGTCCGTCGTGCCGACGCGGACGCCGCGTTCCCGTCCGCCGGCGTGCAGTCCGTCGAAGCGAGCGGTCTGGTCCGCGTCGACGCCGACTCCGTCGCCCCCGCGGTGGACCTCCGCCCCTACGCCTTCGTCGACGACCTCGGCGCCGGCAGCTGGTGGATCGTCTCGGACCTCGGCGAACTCGCACTCGGCACGGCCCTCGGTGAGGAGCACGTCCTCGGCATCGGTGGTGCCACCACGACGCTCTCCGGCCTGCAGGTCCCCGTGCCCGTCCGTCGCGTGCTCGACCTCGGCACCGGCTGCGGTATCCAGGCGATGCACGCCCGGCGCTTCGCCGACGAGGTCGTCGCCACAGACATCTCGCGCCGGGCCCTCGACATCGCCCGGTTCAACGCGCAGCTCAACGGCATCGACGGCATCGAGTTCCGCTTCGGCTCCCTGTTCGAACCGGTCGCGGGGGAGCGCTTCGACCGCATCGTCTCGAACCCGCCGTTCGTCATCACGCCCCGCAGCGAGGGCGTCCCCGCCTACGAGTACCGCGACGGCGGCATGGTCGGCGACGCCCTCGTCGAGACCGTCCTGATTGGGCTCGGCGACCACCTCGAACCCGGCGGGACCGCGCAGCTGCTCGGCAACTGGGAGTACCACTGGGGCACGGACGGCCTCGACCGCGTGCGGTCCTGGTTCGAGCGCGCAGACACCGACGGACTCGGGCTCGACGCCTGGGTCATCGAGCGGGAACGGCAGGACCCGACGGCCTACGCCGAGACGTGGATCAGGGACGGCGGGACGAAGCCCGGGACGCCCGAGTTCGACCGGCTGGTCGGCGCGTGGCTCGACGACTTCGCGGACCGTCGGGTGACCGGCGTCGGCTTCGGGTACGTCGTGGTCCGGAAGCCACGGCCAGGGCCCACGCGGGCCGGCTCCGACGCGTCGCGGAGCCTGCGGAGCGACGTGGCGGCCGAGCCCGTGGGGAGAGGCGCGGCGCACCTCCGCCGCTTCGAGCGCGTCCCCGAGACGCTCGGCTCCAACCCCGCGGGTCTCGGCGCGACGGTGGCGCGGGTCCTCGACGCGGCCGCGTGGCTCGCCGCGCACGACGACGTCGCGCTCGCCGCCGCCCACCTCGTGGTCGCCGGCGACGTCACCGAGGAGCGCTTCTACTGGCCGGGCAACGACGACCCGACCGTGATGGCGCTCGTGCAGGGCGGTGGACTCGGGCGCCGCGTGGACGCCGACACCGCGCTCGCCGCGTTCGTCGGGGCCTGCGACGGGGAACTGTCGGTGGCGGCGATCGTCGGCGCCCTCGCGCAGATCACCGGGGTGGACGAGCAGGTGCTCGCCGCCGACCTGCTGCCGGCGGCGCGCGATCTGGTGCTCGACGGCCTGCTCGTCCCAGCCGCCTGACGATCAGGCGCGGTGGTCGCGCCAGCTGTGCTCGGGGGCGTAGCCCAGCAGCTCGCGGGCCTTCTCCGACGAGAGCAGCGAGCTGACGCCGTCGATGTCCGCGCGGCGCTCGATGTCCGGCACGTAGCGCTCGACGAGCTCGATCGTCGGAGTGTCCATGACGGTGTCCGGGCTCGCGATCACGAACGCCTCGAACCCGGTGAGCTCGGCCTCGAGGGCCTTGCGCACGGCCTGGGCGCCGTCGCGGGAGTCGATGTACGACCAGAGGTTGAACGTCTTCGCCTCGGGGGTGGCGTCCCAGGGGAACGCGGGGTAGTCGGTCTCGTCCATCACGTTCGAGAACCGCAGACCGATCATCTTCAGCTCCGGGTCCCAGCGGGTGAAGTGACGGGCCATCTCCTCTTCCACGGCCTTGCCGAGCGAGTACGACGACTGCGGGCGCACCGCGAACTCCTCGTCGACGGGCAGGTACGGCGGGTGGTGCTCACCCATCGGGATGCCGAGCAGGGTCTCGCTCGACGCCCACACCAGGTTCTTGATCTTCGCGGCGCGTGCGGCGTGGAAGACGTTGATCGACGACGTCACGTTGTTCGTGATGAGCGCGACGTCCGGCACCTGCCCGGGAGCGGGGACCGCGGCGAGGTGCACCACGGCGTCGACGTGGTCGTACCGGTCGTCGACGCCGAGCAGGACGTTCAGCACCTGGCCGTGGTCGGTGAGGTCGGTGCGGACGAACTGCACCCGTTCGGGCTTGTCGGGGAAGGGCACGCGGTCGACCAGGACCACGTCGTACCCGTGCGCATCGAGGTCGCGCACCACCGCTCGCCCGAGCTTGCCACTGCCGCCGGTCACCACTACACGCGTCATCGCTTCACTCCACATCGTCGTCGGGTCGCCCTCGCGGGCAGGCTCCATCCTGCCCGGCGCGACCTGACCCGACCAGGCCCTGTCCGTACCCCGTTGCCCGGGGTCAGGCGGTGGGGGTGACCTGGGCGATCGCGAGCCGTGCGACGAGCTCGACGTGCTGCGCCATGTCGCGCGACGGGTCGAACAGCCACTGGATCTGCATGCCGTCCGAGACCGCGAGCAGCACGCTCGTCAGTTCCTCGACGTCGACGTCGACGCGGAGTCGTCCGTCCTCCTGCATGGCGCGGAAGTCGGAGGACAGGTCGCGGCGGCTGCGCTCGTAGCGCTCGCGGAAGTACTCGTGCGCCGGGTGCTCCGGGTCGGTCGCGGCCGCGGCGGAGAGGTTGACGAACATCTGCACGAGGCCGGGGACCTCGGCGTTGTGCCGCACGATCGCGGCGAGCAGCGCTGCCGGGTCCGGGGCGTGCCAGTCGTGCTGCAGGTCGATCTCGTCGCGGCGCCGCAGGATCTCGACCCAGAGCTCGTCCTTCGAGTCGAAGTAGTGCAGCAACCCGGCCTGCGTCAGCCCGACGGCATCGGCGATGTCCTTGATGCTCGTGCGACGGAAGCCCTGCGACGCGACGAGGTCGAGCGCCGTCGTGAGGATCTCCTCGCGCTTCGCGATGCCCTTCGCGTACGAACCCCGTCGTGCCATGGCAGGACTGTACCGCTCTCGGCGACCGCCCAGAAAACCTAGCCCCGGTTGGTTTTGGTGTTACGGTGGCACGAGCCGCCGACGAAGGCGTGCGAGTCGCCGACGCAGGCGGCGTCCCCGAGAAGAGGTTGCAGTGGCCAACGATGCCCTGACCGTCAACGACACCCCGACCGCCGTCGCGCCCACGCGCGGCCGGGGCAATCCGCTCATGTACACGCTCGGCATGCCGATCGCGATGCTCGGCCTGTACATCGCGCTGCTGCCGCCGGTGCTCGTCGCCATGGCGCTGAAGGTCGCTGAGATCGCGCCGGACGACCAGGCGGGCGTGCTCGGCCTGGCGCTCGGTGTGGGGCGCGTTCGCCGCGATGGTCGCCAACCCCCTTGCCGGTCGCTTCAGCGATCGGACTGCCGGGAGGCTCGGCATGCGTCGTCCGTGGATCATCGGTGGCACCGTGGTCGGCTTCGCGGGCCTCGTGGTCGTCGCGACGACCACCTCGACCGTCGTGCTGGTCCTCGCGTGGGGCGTCACGCAGATCGCCTACAACGCCACGATCGCGGCGCTGACCGCCGTCATGCCGGACCACGTCACGCGGTCCCAGCGCGGCCGGGTCGCGGCGCTGCTCGGGCTCTCCCAGAACCTCGCGCTCGTCGGCGGCACGTTCCTCGTGCAGCTCTTCTCGACCTCGGCGACGCAGATGATCATCCCCGGCGCGA
Organism: Curtobacterium sp. SORGH_AS_0776; assembly: GCF_031453355.1. NCBI lineage: Bacteria > Bacillati > Actinomycetota > Actinomycetes > Micrococcales > Microbacteriaceae > Curtobacterium > Curtobacterium sp. SORGH_AS_0776. The sequence goes on along the minus strand of NZ_JAVIYU010000001.1, from coordinate 189,138 downwards.
TCGGGTCGATCGTCGTCGTGCTCTACGCGCTCGTGTTCCGCGACCGCGTGCTCACCAACCGGCCGACGTCGAAGCTCAGCGTCGGGCAGGTCTTCGGGTCGTTCGTGTTCAACCCGGTGAAGCACCCGGACCTCGGCTGGGCCTGGCTGACCCGCTTCCTCATGGTCGCCGCGCAGTACACCGCGGTGAGCTACCTGACCTACTTCCTGCGCGACGACATCGGCGTCGAGTCCGAGCACGTCGCGAACGCGGTGTTCCAGGGCACGCTGTGGAACGTCGTGGGGATCGTCCTCACGTCCCTCGTCGCCGGGTGGCTGTCCGACAGGCTCGGCCGCCGCAAGCTCTTCGTCGCCGTGGCCGGTGTCGTCGGCGTGGTGGGCCTCGTGCTCATCGCGCTCGCGCCGTCGCTCGGCATGGTGCTCGTCGGTGAGTTCGTGATGGGCGCCGGCATGGGTGTCTTCTACGCCGTCGACCTCGCCCTCATCACCGACGTGCTCCCCTCCGACGAGGACAACGCGAAGGACCTCGGCGTGGTGAACATCGCGCAGGCCCTGCCGCAGTCGATCGTCCCCGCCTCCGCCCCCGGTGTGATCGCCCTCACCGGCGGGTACAGCGGCTTCTTCATCACCGGCGCCGTCGTCGGACTGCTCGGCATCGCCTCGGTGTCCCGCATCCGCGGCGTGCGCTGACCACCTGTTCTGGCTCTGAACGAAAGGACCGACCACCGTGACTACCGTGGACGACGTGACCACCGCCTCCAGTACGGCCGAGCGCATCGAGGCGCTCGTCGGCCAGCTGACCACCGACGAGAAGGTGCAGCTCCTGACGGGGCGCGACTTCTGGACCACCTGGCCGATCGAGAAGATCGGGCTGCGCCGCATCCTCATGTCGGACGGCCCGTCCGGCGTCCGCGGTGAGGTCTGGGACGAGCGCGACCCGTCGCTGAACCTGCCGTCCGCGACGGCGCTGAGCGCGTCGTGGGACCGCGCGATCGCGAAGCGCTACGGCGCCGCAGCGGCCGTCGAGGCCCGCCGCAAGGGCGTCGACGTCGTCCTCGGCCCGACCATCAACCTGCACCGCTCGCCCCTCGGCGGCCGGCACTTCGAGGCGTTCAGCGAGGACCCGGTGCTCACCGGCGACCTGGCGGCGTCGTACGTCGAGGGCGTGCAGGAGAACGGCGTCGCCGCGACCCCGAAGCACTACATCGCGAACGACTACGAGACCGACCGCTTCACCGCGTCCACCGAGGTCTCCGACCGTGCCCTGCGGGAGCTCTACCTGCTCGCGTTCGAGAAGGCCGTGACCGAGGCGCACGCCTGGGCGATCATGTCGTCGTACAACTCGATCAACGGCGTGACCGCGTCCGAGAACGAGCTGCTCGAGACGCCGCTGAACTCCGAGTGGGGCTTCGACGGCATCGTCGTCTCCGACTGGACCGGCGTCCGCTCGGTCGACTCGGCGAAGGCGTCCCAGGACGTCGCGATGCCCGGGCCGAACCAGTGGTGGAGCGAGGGGCCGCTGCTCGCCGCCGTGCAGTCCGGCGACGTGCCGATCGAGGCGATCGACCGGAAGGTCCGCCGCATCCTCACCCTCGCCGCCCGCGTCGGCGCACTCGAGGGCTTCGAGCCCGTGGCCGCGCAGCCCGTGCACGTCGAGGACGGCGTCGCGTTCGTCCGCGAGGCCGAGGCCGAGGGCACCGTCCTCGTCCGCAACACGGGCGTGCTGCCGCTCGACGCGCCCGCCGTCTCACGCATCGCCGTCATCGGCCACAACGCCGACCAGGCCCGCACGCAGGGCGGTGGCTCGGCCACGGTCGTGCCGTCGCAGGTCGTCTCGCCGCTCGACGGGATCCGTTCGGCGTTCCCGGGCGCCACGGTGGACTACGCGATCGGTGCCGTCGTGCAGGAGGGCATCGCGGAGTTCCCGCTGTCCACCATCACCAACCCCGGTACCGGCGAGCCCGGCGCCCGCGTCGCGTTCGTGCGCGACGGGACCGAGCTGTACGTCGAGGACCGCCGTGCCACGGCGCTGTTCTGGTTCGGCGGCGACGCCCCCACGCGCGAGGCCGACCGGCTCGACATCACCACGACCTACACCGCGCCGTCCACCGGCACGGTCCGGATCGGCATCGGCGCAGCGGGTCGCTCGCGCATGTGGATCGACGGCGAGCTCGTGCTCGACGAGGACGTCCCGTTCGAGGGCGACCAGCTCGGCGCAGCGTTCCTCAACCCGCCGGCACGGTCGGTGCCCGTGTCCGTGACGGCCGGCCAGGACGTCGCGATCCGCATCGAGTACGACGTCATCCAGGACGAGACCCTCGGCGGCGTGCTCGCGTACCAGTTCGGTACCGAGCCGAGCGACGAGGACCCGTCGGTGCTGATCGACGCGGCCGTGGCTGCCGCGACCGGGGCGGACATCGCCGTCGTCGTGGTCGGGACCAACTCGAAGGTCGAGTCCGAGGGCTACGACCGCTCCTCGCTCGCGCTCCCCGGTCACCAGGACGACCTGGTCCGTGCGGTCGCCGCGGCGAACCCGAACACCGTGGTCGTCGTGAACGCCGGCTCGCCGGTCGAGATGCCGTGGCGGAACGACGTCGCCGCGGTCCTGCTCACGTGGTTCGGCGGACAGGAGTACGGCAACGCGCTCGCCGACGTCCTCACCGGTGCTCGCGAGCCGGGCGGCCGTCTGCCCACCACCTGGCCGGTCGCGATGGCGGACGTGCCCGTGCTGGACGTCACCCCGGTCGACGGCAAGGTGTCCTACGACGAGGGCGTGCACATCGGCTACCGGGCCTGGCTCCGCGCGGGCACCGAGCCGGCCTACCCGTTCGGCCACGGACTCGGCTACACGACCTGGACGATCGACGGCGTCACCGCGACGCCGACCGTCCGCGAGGGCGACGCGGTCATCGTCACCGCGACCGTCGCGAACACGGGCGACCGTGCCGGCAAGCACGTCGTGCAGGTCTACGCCTCGCGGGAGTCCTCGGCGGTCGACCGTCCGGTCCGCTGGCTCGTCGGCTTCGCGCCCGTGCGGCTCGACGCGGGGGAGTCCACCGAGGTCTCGATCGAGGTCCCGGCCCGGGCGTTCGCGCACTGGGACGGTGCATGGGCCCACGAGTCCGGCACCTTCACGCTGCACGTCGGCGCATCGGTGTCGGACGAATCCGGCACCGTGACGGTCCAATCCGCGTGAAGTCGTCCGGTTTCCGCGCTGACGCCGTGATCATTCAGTAACATCGATCTGCGCCAGGCGGCTGGTTACCGTCGGCGTGCGCACCGAGAACGGGGTCGCCATGCGTGCGACACGGTCTCCTGATCCGGCCGATGGAGCCCTGGTGGCCCTGGTGCGTCCAGAATGCGTCCCCGCGTCCGCGCGGGGACGCATTCGTTCGTTCCGGCAGATGCCAACCGGTTGACTTCTTCCCGCCTGGGAGAAACCAGTGAACGAACGTCACTTTTTCGGTCCATCAACCGCAATCCGGTGTGACAAACCACTCGGTAGGTGGAACGATGGGTGCACCATCCCGTGCGGATCAGGGACGAGATGGTCATCCGGTCGGGCTCCCGGGGGAACTCACCAACCCCCGGCGCGGGCCCGCCGGATGCCCCGCATCACTCCGCTCGGACGATGGGTGCCACGTCCTCGGCGACGATGCGCAGGATCCGCTCGTGCGACGCGGCGTCACCGTTCGCGGGCAGGGTGATCACGAGTTCGTCGGTCGACCGCACGGCAGGGTCGGCGAGCAGCGCGTCGACGATGGCCGACGGCTCGCCGGAGACGACCTTGCTGAAGCGGAACGGCGGGTTCCCCGAGAGCGGCCGCCCCTCGTCGTCCATGCCGCTCGCGTACCCGGTGAGGAACTCCTCGTGCACGGCGCGGTCGTGGTCGTCGAGCAGCGGGACCACGATCCGGCCGACGGCGACCTTCGGGGTGCGGTCGGGGTGCAGCTGGGCGAAGCGCTCGCGGTACGCGGCGATCTGGTCCGCCTGCGCCTCGGCGAACGGCGCACCGGTGTCCTCGGTGTTCAGGGTCGAACAGTGCAGCAGCAGGCCCTTCTCGGCCGTCCGCACCGCGGTGCCCATGCTGCCGCCGCCCCACCACACACGGTCGCGGAGTCCGGGACTGAGGGGCTGCAGCGTCAGCTCGGCGCCGGCCGGGATGCTCTCGTAGCCCGTGCCGGCAGTGCCGAGCGGCTCGCCCTGCAGCACCTCGAGCAGGCGGGACGCGCGCGCCTCGGCCTCGTCGCGGAAGCTGCGGTCGGACGCGCCGAACACCGGGTCGAGGATCGGGCCGTAGCCCGCGATGCCGGTCGAGATGCCGAGCTGCACGCGGCCGTCGCTGAGGAGGTCGACCGTGCTGGCGTCCTCGGCGAGGCGGATCGGGTCCTCGTAGCGCATGCCGAGGACCGCGGTGCCGAAGCCGATCGAGCTGGTCCGCTGGGCGGCGGCCGCGAAGAAGGTCATCGGGCTGGTCAGGAACGGCTCGAAGTGGCGCCCGCGGACCCAGCCGGTGCCGTACCCGAGCGACTCGGCGGTCTCGAAGAGCCGCAGGCCGTCCTCGAGGGCAGCGGCGGCGCCGGCCGTGCCGCCGTGGTTCGGGACGAAGGAGAGGAAGCCGAGTTCGCGCACGACGTGAGTCTATGCGCGCGTATCGAGCCGCGCCTCCCGTCGCGTCTGACCGACGGGAGGCGCGGCTCGGCGCCGCCCCGCGCCTCCCGTCCGTCACCATGCACCTGGGAGGATGGTGCCATGACCGACGTCACCACCCAGCCCCCGCTCGTCGCCGCCCTGCCGGCGGCGGTCGACGGTGTCGTCGACCCGGACGCCGTGTACGAGGCGTTCGCGGCCTGGGCGGCCGAGGGCGGGCGCCCGCTCTACCCGGCGCAGGACGAAGCCGTGATCGAGCTCGTGTCCGGCGCCAACGTCGTGCTTTCGACGCCCACCGGCACCGGCAAGTCGCTCGTGGCCGCGGGTGCGCACTTCGCCGCGCTCGCCGAGGGCAAGCGGAGCTACTACACGGCGCCGATCAAGGCACTCGTCTCCGAAAAGTTCTTCCAGCTCGTCGAGCTGTTCGGCGCCCAGAACGTCGGCATGGTCACGGGCGACTCGAGCGTCAACGCCGATGCCCCGATCGTGTGCTGCACGGCGGAGATCCTCGCGAACCTCGCGCTCCGGCAGGGACCGGACGCCGACGTCGACGTCGTCGTGATGGACGAGTTCCACTACTACGGCGACCCCGACCGCGGATGGGCGTGGCAGGTGCCGCTGCTCGTCCTCGAACGGGCGCAGTTCCTGCTCATGTCCGCGACGCTCGGCGACGTCACGACCATCGCGGACGACCTCTCGCGCCGGACCGGACGGCCCACCGCGCGGGTCACCGGGGTCTCGCGTCCGGTGCCGCTCGAGTACGAGTACGTGATGACGCCCGTGCAGGAGACGGTCGAACGGCTGCTCGAGGAGGGCAAGGCACCGATCTACATCGTCCACTTCGCCCAGGCCGCCGCACTCGAACGGGCGCAGGCGCTCATGTCGGCGCGCGTCGCGTCACGCGAACGCCGAGACCAGATCGCCGAGGCCATCGCCGGGTTCCGCTTCAGCGCCGGGTTCGGGCAGACCCTGTCCCGACTCATCCGGGCGGGCATCGGCGTCCACCACGCCGGCATGCTGCCGAAGTACCGACGGCTCGTCGAGCAGCTCGCCCAGCGCGGGCTGTTGCCGGTGATCTGCGGCACCGACACGCTCGGCGTCGGCATCAACGTGCCGATCCGCTCGGTGCTGCTCACCGGGCTGACGAAGTTCGACGGCACGAAGATGCGGCAGCTGTCCGCTCGTGAGTTCCACCAGATCGCCGGTCGAGCCGGTCGTGCCGGGTACGACACCGAGGGCGACGTCGTCGCCGAGGCACCGGAGCACGACATCGAGAACGCGCGGGCGGTCGCGAAGGCCGGTGACGACCCGAAGAAGAAGAACAAGATCAAGCGGAAGAAGGCACCGGACGGCTTCGTGTCGTGGGGCCAGGCGTCGTTCGAGCGGCTCATCGCGGCCGAGCCCGAGCCGATGGTCTCGCGGATGCGGATCACGCACGCGATGGTGCTCTCCGTCGTCGCGCGCGGCGGTTCGGCGTTCGAGTCCGTCCGGTCGCTGGTCTTCGACAACCACGAACCCCGGTCGCGGCAGCTCGCGATGGCCCGGCGGGCACTGACCATCGCACGGACGCTCATCAACGCGCGGGTGATCGAGAAGGTCGACGGGGAGTACCGGCTGACCGTCGACATCGCGCCGAACTTCGCGCTCAACCAGCCGCTCTCGCCGTTCGCGCTCGCGGCGTTCGAGCTGCTCGATCCTTCGTCTCCCAGCTACGCGCTCGACATGGTCTCGATCGTCGAGGCCACCCTCGACGACCCGCGGGCGATCCTCTCGCAGCAGCAGTTCAAGGAGCGCGGCGAGGCCGTCGCTCGGATGAAGCAGGAGGGGATCGAGTACGACGAGCGGATGGAGCTGCTCGAGGAGGTCACGTGGCCCCGCCCGCTGGCCGAGCTGTTGGAGGCGGCGTACGAGGCCTACGCTGCCGAACAGCCGTGGGTCCTCGACTTCGCGCTCTCGCCCAAGGCCGTCGTGCGCGACATGTACGAGCGGGCGATGACCTTCGGCGACTTCGTGCGGTTCTACCAGCTCACCCGCTCGGAGGGGCTCGTGCTCCGGTACCTGTCCGACGCGTACCGGACGATGCGGCAGACGATCGCCGACGAGCAGCGCACCCCGGAGCTCGACGACCTGATCGAGTGGCTCGGCGAGGTCGTCAAGCAGACCGACTCCTCGCTCGTCGACGAGTGGGAGGCGCTGCTGAACGGTGACGTCCTGCTCGCGTCGGAGGAACACGAGGAGATCGCGCCGCCGCAGCCCTCGCGGCTCACCGGGAACCCGCGGGCGTTCCGGGTGCTCGTGCGCAACGCCCTGTTCCAGCGGGTGCTGCTCGCCGCCGCCGACGACGTCGCCGGACTCGCGGCGCTGGACGGTGCGGCGGGCTTCGACGAGGACGCGTGGGACGCCGTGCTCGAGGAGTACTACGAGGCGCACGACGAGATCGGGACGGGTGCCGACGCCCGGTCCATGCAGTACCTGGTGCTCGACGAGGCCGGGGCCACCGGGGTGTCCGGTGCGGCGGGCTCGGCACGCGTCTGGCGTGCGCGGCAGATCTTCGCCGACCCCGCCGGCGACAAGGACTTCGGGTTCTCCGCCACGATCGACCTCGACGCGTCGGACGAGGCGGGCGAGGCCGTGGTGCGGGTCACCGAGATCGGACGCTTCGACGGCTGGTCGGACGTGGACGTCGACTGATGCCCGTGGTGCGCGAGCTCGGCGGCTCCTCGGCCGACGGTGACGTCGCCGCGCTGCAGGACCTGCTCGAGTCGGTGCCGGACTACGCGTTGCGGATCACCGGGTACCCGCCGGGGCCGTCCGACGGGCTGAGCGCGCTGCTGTCGGTGCCGGACGGGTTCGATCCGGCGGGGAAGGTCGGGCTCGGGCTGTGGGAGGGGGAGCGGCTCGTGGCGTTCGCGGACGTGCTGCTCGGGTACCCGTCGCCGTCCGTCGCGTACATCGGGCTGCTGGTCGTCCGAGGGGGCGAGCAGGGTCGGGGGCTCGGGCGGGCGATGCACGACGCGGTCGTCGAGCGGGTCCGGGCGGCGTCCGGGCGCTCGGGCGCGGGGCGCTCGCGCCGCTCGCGCCGTTTGCGCCTCGGGATCGTCGCGTCGAACGCGTCGGTGGCGGAGCCGTTCTGGCGGGCGCTCGGGTACGAGCCGACGGGGGAGGAGAAGCCGTTCCGGTACGACCACCTCGTCAGCATGGTCGCGCTCTGGGAGCGGCCGCTCTCGGAGCGGCCGCTCTCGGAACGGCCGCTCTGACGGTCAGAACAGGGTCGCGGGCGGGGTCGCCTCGGGCAGCGCGGCCGGTTCGGTGACCTCGACCCCGGGCCACCCCGGGCCGTGCGGCACCTCGGTGCCCTGCTGGTAGGCGGTCGCGGCACCGCGGGCGCGGACGTCGGCCGCCTCGTTCATCTCGTGCCCGACGTGGCCACGGACCCACTCGAAGGTGACCTTGCGGCCCTGCAGCTCGGCGTCGAGCTCCTTGATGATCTCGACATTCAGCACGGGCTTGCCGTCGGCCTTCCGCCAGCCCTTCCGCTTCCAGCCCGCGAGCCACTCGGTGCACGCCTTGATCGCGTACTGGCTGTCGCAGAGGATGTGCAGCGGCTCGCCGGTGTCCTTCGTGGCGCGGAGCAGCTGGAGGACGGCGGTCAGCTCGCCCTGGTTGTTGGTGGCGTTCGGCCACCCACCGGCGGCCCAGCGGTCGTCATCGACGTACCAGGCCCAGCCGGCCGGGCCGGGGTTGCCGAGGGCTGAGCCGTCTGCTGCGGCGACGATCGTCACGGTGGGACCTCCTGCGTGTGGCGAGTGCTGGTCAACCGTAACGGACCGGACCGACCCCCGGCGTCAGCGGTTCGCGGGGGAGATGTTGAGGGTGGCGTCCTCGTTGAGCCACTTGTCGCCGCGGAGCTCGAGGTAGGGGTTCATCCACTCGAACTGTTCGGGGGTGACGCCGAAGCGCTTCGACACCGTGGTGAGGTCGTCCCCGTGCGACACCATGTACCAGGTGGGCGTGCCGTCGACGTCATTCACGTACCCGTACGCACCCGGGCGGGCCTTCCCCACGGTCACGCGCAGGTCCGGGTAGGGGTTCGGGATCTTCCACGTCAGCGTGCCGACCGCGAGCACGGAGCCGACCCACGGACGGTCCGCGTCGCTGGTGCCGTCGCCGGACGACATCGGCACCAGGACGGCGCTCGCGAGGTAGTCGGGCCGTGCGCCGGCGTCGAGCGTGTACGAGTCGGGCGGTCCGGACGCGCGGTCCCACTGCACGAACCCACGGGTGACCGCGTCGTAGCCGTCCTGGAACCCGGCGACGCGGTGGCGGAACTGGATCGACATCGGCTGCGGGTTCGTCGTCCGGTAGTCCGAGAGGTGCACCGTGAACACGCCGCCGGCATCGGCGGTGACCCGCACGTGGATCGACGTGTCCCCGGTCTTCGACACGACGTCGGTCTCGGCGGCGACCGTCCCGGCAGGGAGGACCTGCTCGGGGGTCGGGGAGGCGGAGGGCGTCGGTCGCTCGGTGGCGTCCGGTCCCTGCACGGCCAGTCGGGTCGGACTCGGTACCGGATCGGGCCCGCTGAACACCGAGCAGCCGGTCAGTCCGATGGCTGCGACCGCCGACAGCAGCACCACCGCAGTCGTCCGTCCCCTCGTCACCGCTCGTCGCATGATCCCCCTCGTCCCCGGCCGGCGTCGGATCTCGCCTGGCCCGCGGCGATCGTAGCGTGGGGTCGAGGCGCGTTCCGGGCTCGTGACCGGATCGGTACCGATGCTGCGGGATCGAGCGGTCGCCCTCGGGCGGACCACCGGTCGGGTGCGTCGATCGGACTGCCGGGGGCGTCGCTCGGGCAGCGGGGCCTACGGTCGGCGCCATGAGCGACAGCATCCCCGACGTCCCGGGCCCCGAGGACTCCGACGACCGCGCACGCACCGACGCCCTGCGCGAGGCCGCACACCACGAGGGCGCGGACGGGGTCGGGGAGCGTGAGCAGCGCGCGGCCGACACCTCGTACAGCCCGTCGAGCGAGCGGGAGACCGAGGCCTCGCAGACGTCGCAGCGTGATCGCGCCGACCTCGAGGCGGACGGCATCGACCCCTCGAGGATCGTCGCCGCTCCGGGCACGGGTGGTGCCGACGACGCGGGTGACGTCGAGCCGGAGCCCGGCGACCTGCACCTGCCGTGGCAGTCCGAGGAGGACCGCCGGGGCTGAGGTTCCGGGGTACGGATCGCCCAGCCCGCCGGCGTAGCGTCCCGCGCATGCCGGTTCCGTGGATGGAGCGCACTGGTCGGACCCCAGGCGGGGTCGTCGGTGCGTGGTTCAACGTCGTCGTCTGTGCGGCGCTCGTCATCGGATTGCCGCTGAGCGTGCTGAGCCGTGGGCACGACCTCGCGCACGTCGTCTTCGCGATCGTCCTGACGGCGATCGCGGTCACCCTGGAGGTCGTGTTCGTCCGGAACCTCCGGCAGCAGATCGAGCGAAGGCGGGGGCGGTGACCGGCGCGACCTGGTTCGGCATCGGTGCGGTCGTCGTGGCGCTGTGGGGTGTCACGATCGCGGTGTTCAACCGGTGGGCGCAGTCCATCGGTGGCGACGAGCTCATGAACGGCAGGCCACTCACCCCGCGGTTCGTCCGGGTGATCGGCATCTTCCTCGCAGTCGTGGGGACCGGGATCGCCGTGGTCGCCTTCAGTGGGCTGCTCCCGACCGGCTGAGCGCGTCAGGACACCGAGTCCGGGTGGGACCCCGTGCGCTGCCCCGACTCGAGCGACGCGATCGCTGCCAGGTCGTCGTCGCTCAGCACGAACCCGTCGACGTCGAGGTTCGACCGGATCCGCGACGGCGTCACCGACTTCGGCAGCACCACCACACCCTGCTGCACGTTCCACCGCACGAGCACCTGCGCCACGCTCACCCCGTGGGCGTGCGCGATGCCGGTGAGCACCGGCTCGTCGATGAGCCGCCCGCGGCCGAGCGGCGACCAGGCCTCGGTCACGATCCCGTGCTGCGCGTGGAACGCCGTGAGGTCGCGCTGCGGCAGCCACGGGTGCCGCTCGACCTGGTTCACCGCCGGGACCTCGCCCGTCTCGTCGATGAGCCGTTCGAGGTGCGGCACCTGGAAGTTCGAGACCCCGACGCTGCGCGCGCGCCCCGACTCGCGCAGCTCGACGAGGGCGCGCCAGGTGTCGACGTAGCGGTCGTTCGCCGCGGCCGGCCAGTGGATCAGGTAGAGGTCGACGGTGTCGAGCCCGAGTCGCTCGAGGCTCGCGTCGAACGCCCGCAGGGTCGCGTCGCGCCCCTGGTGGTCGTTCCACACCTTGGTCGTCACGAAGACGTCGTCACGGTCGAGCCCGGAGGCGCGGATCGCCTTCCCGACGCCGGTCTCGTTGCCGTACATCTCGGCGGTGTCGACGTGCCGGTAGCCGGCGTCGAGCGCGAGACCGACCGCCGTCTCGGCCTCGGTGTCGTCGACCTTGTAGACGCCGAAGCCGATGGCGGGGATCGATGCGCCGTCGTGGAGGGGGACTGAGGTGACCATGCACCCATCCTGCCGATCGTGGCGGGGGTGCGCCGCGCCTCCAGGCTGGGCGTCGCACCACGACATCGACGTGACACGCGTCGATCGACGCACGGGACGTCGAAACACGCGTGTTTCGCGACCTAGGTGGGGATGTTCACCGGCTCGGTGTCGGGGATGGGGCTCGCGTCGCGACCACGCAGGTCGGGCAGCCAGCGCCTCGTGACGAGCGGCAGGACGACGCCCACCGCGGCCATCACGGCGCCGACCATCATCCCGCCGGTCGCCCCTTGGCTGTCGATGAGGAAGCCGGCGACCGCGGAACCGCCCGCTGCACCGATGAGCTGGCCAGTGCCCATCCAGCCGTACGCCTCGGCCGTGTCGGAGAACTTCACCGTCGCCGAGACCGAGCCGAACATGACGGCGAGGGCCGGAGCGATGCCCGCGCCGGCGATGACCAGGGCGAGGCAGAGCCACCAGAAGTTCGTGCCGCCGACGGCCAGGGCAAGTCCGACGAACACGATCGACATCCGCGTCCACAGGGTGTTGCGCGAGATCGGCAGGTGGCCGAGCGTGAGACCGCCGATGAGCGACCCGATGGCGAACACGGCCAGGACGATGCCGGCGTTCGGGCTGCCCTCGCCGAAGACGCTCGTGACGCTCGCCTCGACCGCCGCGCACGCCCCGATGAGGAGGAGGCCGGTGAGGGTGGCGACGACGACCGACGGCCGCTTCAGCACCACGCCGAACGCGCGCTTCGACCGCGGGATGCGGACCCGGCCGAGTTCGGGGGAGGCGATGAACCACGTGCCGCCGACGACCAGGAACACCATCGCGACGACGATCGCCTGGACCGTGCCGATCTGCGTCGCGACGAACGTCGTGATGACCGGGCCGGCGACCCAGATGAGCTCCTGCGCGCTCGCGTCGAGGGAGAAGAGGGGCGTGAGCTGCGACGAGGTCACCATCTTGGGGTAGATGGTGCGCACCGCTGGCTGCACGGGCGGGACAGCGAGGCCGCCCAGGAACCCGACGACCACGTAGGCCCACAGCGGCATGACGAAGAACGCGATGACGGCCATGCTCACGAGCGCGACGAGGCTCGTCAGGATGAGCACCGGCCGCATGCCCCAGCTACCCATCCAGCGGCTGGTGAGCGGACCCGCGATCGCCTGCCCGATGCTCGTCGTCGCGAGCACGAGACCGGCGGCGCCGTACGAGTCGAAGACGTGCTCGACGTGCAGCAGGTACGCCAGCGACAGCATGCCGAAGGGGAACCGTGCGGTGAGCTGCGCGGCGATGACGCGACCCACGCCGGGAGTCTTGAGGAGGGGGCCGTACGTGCTCACGAGACGAGTGTACGGACCGGACGGACGGCCCTGTCACCCGTCCGGGGGAGGTGTGGACGGAGAGCTGCCCGCGACACGCCGACACGCTGATTCCACACATGTGGATCGACGCTGTCCACGGGTGTGGGGAAGTGTCGGTGGTCCGCTGGAGAATGGCGGAATCACGGGCCTCTCCGAGCTGTTCACACTGTGGAGGAGCTTGTGGAGAACTACACGGCTGTAACACTTCCTCTTGTGGTCGGTGACTCCGCCAGCCACTAGATGTAGTGTGGAGGCATCGCAGCGGCCCCTCCCGGAACCTGCTGCACACAGGCATCAAGACAACCACCACAGCAACAGCAGAACCAGGGGAGATCATGGCCGTCACCGTCTACACCAAGCCGTCCTGCGTCCAGTGCACCGCGACGTACCGGGCGCTCGACAACAAGGGCATCCAGTACGAAGTGCACGACGTCTCCACCGACGAAGCCGCGCTCGAGCACGTCAAGAGCCTCGGCTACCTGCAGGCGCCCGTCGTCGTCACGGACGACGACCACTGGTCGGGCTTCCGTCCCGACAAGATCGCGACGCTCAGCGCCGAACTCGCGTAGTTCGACCCACGTCCGCGGGTGGTGACCCGAGCTCGTTCAGGAGGCTCGGATCACCACCGCAGGACACCCACGGTCCGTCTGTCCGCACCTTCTCATCGGAGGGGCACCATGAGCCGACTGGTCTACTTCTCGAGCGTGTCCGGGTACACCGCACGCTTCGTCGAGAAGCTCGGCCGTGACGCGGACCGGATCCCGCTCTACCCGAACGACCCGTTCCTCCACGTGGACGAGCCGTACGTGTTGGTGCTGCCCACCTACGGTGGCGGCAACGGGCAGGGAGCGGTCCCCAAGCAGGTCATCAAGTTCCTCAACGACGAACGCAACCGCTCGCTCATCCGCGGAGTGATCGTCGGGGGCAACACGAACTTCGGCGAGGCCTACGGTCTCGCGGGGGACGTCATCGCACGCAAGTGCAACGTCCCCGTCCTCTACAGATTCGAACTCTTCGGGACTCCTGACGACGTGTCAGCGGTCAACACAGGATTGGATGCATTTTGGACGCAGCAGTTGCAGACGTCGATCTGACGTCGCCGCAGACGGGGATGGACTACCACTCCCTCAACGCGATGCTCAACCTCTACGACGCGGACGGGAACATCCAGTTCGACAAGGACCGTGAAGCCGCGAAGCAGTTCTTCCTGCAGCACGTCAACCAGAACACCGTCTTCTTCCACAACCTGAAGGAGCGGCTCGACTACCTGGTCGAGAACGAGTACTACGAGCGCGAGACGATCGACATGTACTCGCTGGACTTCATCCAGAAGCTCAACGACCTGGCGTACTCGAAGAAGTTCCGGTTCCAGACGTTCCTCGGTGCGTTCAAGTACTACACGAGCTACACGCTCAAGACGTTCGACGGCAAGCGCTACCTCGAGCGCTTCGAGGACCGCGTCGTGATGACCGCCCTCGGCCTCGCGCAGGGCAACGAGCAGCTCGCGATCGACCTCGTCGAGGAGATCATCGCCGGCCGCTTCCAGCCCGCGACCCCGACGTTCCTCAACACCGCGAAGGCCCAGCGCGGCGAGCTCGTCTCCTGCTTCCTCCTCCGCATCGAGGACAACATGGAGTCGATCTCGCGCGGCATCAACTCCTCGCTGCAGCTCTCGAAGCGCGGCGGCGGCGTGGCCCTGCTCCTCTCCAACATCCGCGAGGCCGGCGCCCCGATCAAGCAGATCGAGAACCAGTCCTCGGGCATCATCCCCGTGATGAAGCTGCTGGAAGACTCCTTCTCCTACGCGAACCAGCTCGGTGCGCGTCAGGGCGCCGGCGCGGTCTACCTCAGCGCCCACCACCCGGACATCATGCGGTTCCTCGACACCAAGCGTGAGAACGCCGACGAGAAGATCCGCATCAAGACGCTGTCCCTCGGTGTCGTCGTGCCGGACATCACGTTCGAGCTCGCGAAGAACAACGAGGACATGTACCTCTTCTCGCCGTACGACGTCGAGAAGGTCTACGGCATCCCGTTCGGCGACGTCCCGATCTCCGAGAAGTACCGCGAGATGGTCGACGACTCGCGCATCAAGAAGACGAAGATCAAGGCGCGTGACTTCTTCACCACGATCGCCGAGATCCAGTTCGAGTCGGGCTACCCGTACATCGTGTTCGAGGACACGGTGAACAAGGCCAACCCGATCAAGGGTCGGATCAACATGTCCAACCTGTGCTCGGAGATCCTGCAGGTCAACACCCCGACCACGTTCAACGAGGACCTCTCGTACAACGAGATCGGCAAGGACATCTCCTGCAACCTCGGCTCGCTGAACATCGCGCTGACGATGGACTCGCCGGACTTCGGTCGCACCATCGAGACCGCCATCCGCGGCCTCACCTCGGTGTCGCAGATGTCGCACATCACGTCGGTCCGCTCCGTCGAGGACGGCAACGACAAGTCGCACGCCATCGGCCTCGGCCAGATGAACCTGCACGGCTACCTCGCTCGTGAGCGCGTGTACTACGGCTCCGAAGAGGGCATCGACTTCACGAACATCTACTTCTACACGGTGCTGTTCCACGCCCTTCGTGCGTCGAACAAGATCGCGATCGAGACCGGCGAGACCTTCGACGGGTTCCGCGACTCGAAGTACGCGTCGGGCGAGTTCTTCGACAAGTACACCGACCAGGCGTGGACCCCCGCGACCGCTCGCGTCGCCTCGCTCTTCGACAACGCGAACATCACGATCCCGACGCAGGACGACTGGAAGGCGCTGAAGGCGTCCATCCAGGAGCACGGCATCTACAACCAGAACCTGCAGGCCGTCCCGCCGACCGGTTCGATCTCGTACATCAACCACTCGACGTCGTCGATCCACCCGATCGCGTCGAAGATCGAGATCCGCAAGGAAGGCAAGCTCGGTCGCGTCTACTACCCGGCGCCGTTCATGACGAACGACAACCTGGACTACTACCAGGACGCGTACGAGATCGGTGCCGAGAAGATCATCGACACGTACGCCGCGGCGACGCAGCACGTGGACCAGGGCCTGTCCCTGACGCTGTTCTTCAAGGACACCGCCACCACGCGTGACATCAACAAGGCGCAGATCTACGCATGGCGCAAGGGCATCAAGACGATCTACTACATCCGTCTCCGCCAGCTCGCGCTCGAGGGCACCGAGGTCGAGGGCTGCGTCAGCTGCATGCTGTAGAGCCTGCCGCTCTGCATTCTGGAGGCGCGGTGCCAGCCCGCACCGCGCCTCCAGTCCCGTAATCATCACCATCTCTTGAAGGAAACGTGCGTTGGTCGAGAAGCTGAAGCTCATTGATCGGGTCCAGGCCATCAACTGGAACCGCATCCAGGACGACAAGGACGTCGAGGTCTGGAACCGCCTCGTCAACAACTTCTGGCTGCCCGAGAAGGTGCCGCTGTCGAACGACGTGCAGTCGTGGAACACGCTGACGCCGGCCGAGCAGAAGCTGACCATGCGCGTCTTCACCGGCCTGACGCTCCTGGACACCATCCAGGGCACCGTCGGCGCCGTGTCGCTCATCCCCGACGCGATCACCCCGCACGAAGAAGCCGTCTACACGAACATCGCGTTCATGGAGTCGGTGCACGCCAAGAGCTACTCGTCGATCTTCTCGACCCTCGCGTCGACGCCCGAGATCGATGAAGCCTTCCGCTGGTCCGAGGAGAACCCGAACCTGCAGAAGAAGGCCCAGATCGTCATGGACTACTACCAGGGCGACCAGCCGCTAAAGCGCAAGGTCGCTTCGACGCTGCTCGAGTCGTTCCTGTTCTACTCCGGGTTCTACCTGCCGATGCACTGGTCGTCGCGGGCGAAGCTGACGAACACCGCCGACCTCATCCGCCTGATCATCCGTGACGAAGCGGTCCACGGGTACTACATCGGGTACAAGTACCAGAAGGGGCTCGAGCAGCTCACGCAGGCCGAGCGTGACGAGCTGAAGGACTACACGTTCTCGCTCCTGTTCGAGCTGTACGAGAACGAGGTGCAGTACACGCAGGACCTCTACGACGAGGTCGGGCTGACCGAGGACGTCAAGAAGTTCCTGCACTACAACGCCAACAAGGCGCTGATGAACCTGGGCTACGAGCCGATGTTCCCGAAGAACATCACGGACGTGAACCCGGCGATCCTGTCCGCCCTGTCGCCGAACGCTGACGAGAACCACGACTTCTTCTCGGGGTCGGGGTCGTCGTACGTGATCGGCAAGGCTGTGAACACTGAGGACGAGGACTGGGACTTCTGAGTCTGGTCTGATTCGTGGGGGCGCCCCGTTGGCTTCGGCTGACGGGGCGTTCTTCGTTCGCGAGCACGGTCGCGCATCCGGCCGGATAGGGGGCGCTCATCGAGATTCGTTCCGGACGAGCTATGTGAGACGTGAAGGCCGTGGAGCGCGTGCCGCGGGAGGCGGTGTCCGATGGAGGACCGACTATCGGACGGCCATCAGGATCCCTATCGGAGACGCTGATGGGTAGCGACGGCTCTTGCGAGATCGGTCGCGGCCGTACTCTGACCTCCTCGCGTACTACGGTTCGAACGTGCCCGCGTTCTCCACTGACGACATCCTCGGCAACAGGCTGGACTTTGAGATTGCCCGCGACGGATTCGTCCGCAGGCTGCGAGACGATGCTGCGTTGCGCAATGCCGAGACGTGGCTTCGGCGCGAGGGCTATCGGGTCATCGAGCTGGACGCCGGGGCTTGGCAAGAAGGCAAGCAGATGCACATCGCCTTCGCGACGGCCCTTCAGTTCCCCAGCCACTTCGGGAAGAACCTGGACGCGCTCAACGACTGCATGTCAGACGCAGCCGAGGCGGACTACGGGTGGGATGCGACCGAGACAGGCCTCGTCCTGATCCTCTCCGGCTTCGAGCGTTTCACTCAGCGACTCCCACGGATAGCCGACGATGTGCAGCACATTCTGAGGAGGCAGGGACGCTACGCAGCACTCTTCGGGAACCGGCTCCTCACGATCTTGTCCTGAAGAGGATCCGCTGCCGGGCTGGTCGGGCGATGCAATTCGATCCGAGTGACTGTTGTTCTAGTCGGTGGCTTTGCTGGCGGCGATGGCGGTGAAGACGCTGACGATCAAGAAGGCGATCGCGACCAGGATCGCAACGATGCCTTGTGCGTTGCCGTTGAGCAGGACTGCTCCGCCCAACCAACCGAGCCCTACAGCGACCACGGCGACGGCAGCTGCCCAGACAGCAACGGCGATGTTGCCGTGTGCCTGGTGATGGAGACGGGTCGCGTTTCGAATGTTCGCGATGGTCGAGATGACGGCGCTGATGGTGAGGATGAGGAACGCCACGATGACCACGTCGGAGGCGCGCGTGGCGAGCTCGAAGTACGCCAGGAACACGGCAATAACCGCCGCACCGATCAGCGGGCGGATCGGATGCGTCGGTGTTGTGGTCTGAGCGTCGGTGACGGCCATCGGGGTTCCTTTGTCGGCGATAGGTGTGTGGAAATGCTACTGGCGGATCAGGGGGCGACAGCGACTCATCGCCCCCTGATCAGTCTCAGTAGTTCGTCGTGAACGCCTTCGAGGAGTTCACGTGGAGCGACATGTAGAGATCCTCCGACTGATGCCCGGTGTTCCCGACATAGTGCGCGTGGGCGGTCCAACGCCGCAGGAATCACCGCGGTGGTCCATGCGCTCGCGAAGGCTCCGCATGCGGCCGATGCGATCGCCACGGCGCTGATCGAGCGGGAGGTGCGAGAGAAGTGCGACGGCTGATGCGGCGGTGATCCGGTGAGCCCCCTGTCTTCCGAGCGGACCCTCATGGGCCCATCTGCTCGGCTACTGAGAAGCCTCGGTGTTGCGGATCTCGTGGCTGCCCCGTTCTGAGTCGCGTCGCTGCCGAAGTCGAGTTGCCCGCAACACGCCGGTCACGATCAGGACCGTCATGACGATCCACCCGGTGATCGCGAGCGGCCCGACAAGGCGTTGGTCGAACGGCGGAAAGAGGATCGACTGGTACGTGGCGAAGCTGTTGAGCGCCGCGTGTGCGAGGACGCAGGGCAGAAGCGATCCGCTCGCAAGCCGGAGCCAGCCGATCAGCACGCCGGCACCCACGCAGCCGATGGTCATCATGATGATCCCGAGCGGGTCACGTTGCTCGTAGTTCAGGCCGAGCAGGATCGCGGGGGCGTGCCAGAGACCCCAGATCGCCCCGCTCAGGCTGAGGGCCCACCCGGTTCCGAGCGGCAGCAGTTTCGGGAGGAGCCAGCCGCGCCAACCGATTTCCTCGCCCGTCGCAGCGATCGCCGTGATCGCTATCCCGATGGGGAGGTTCACCAGTTGCAGCAGCGCAAGGAGCGCCATCGGCATCGGCGGCTGCTCGCCCGTGACTCGAATGATGAGCTCTCTCGCCACGGACCGCTCAGGATCGAGCTGCACCCACCCGAGCAGCAGGCCGAGACTCCAGCTGCCCAGAACCAGCACCGCAGCTCCGGCGATGCCGGCGCCAGCGAAGCGCCAGCCCTGACGGGTGAAGAATCCTGTCAGACCGAGCTCAACCAGGAGCGCTTTCCCGCGATGACGCTGGAGCATGACTGCGACCAGCAGCGCTGCGAGGCCCGGTGTGAACATCATCGCCACGGTCGCGATGTAGGCGCCTGGGCTTCCGACGGGATCCGAGAGATCCGCGCTCGTCTGAACCGCTGGCCAGAGCAGCCCCCACGCTGCACCGTACGCCAGGCACACGAACACGCTGACCGCACCCCATCGGGTGCCCCGCGGCCTGCCTGCCGTGGTCTCCCTGTGGTCCTTTCGCGCCGTGATCTGCCTCATGGTGCCTCCTTGTCGATGCGAAGTAGCCAGTACGGAACGACTGCCCACGCCGGGCCTGCCAGGAGTACCCACCACGCTGCTGGTGCCACGATCGAGGCCGCGAATCCCGCGATCATCAGCCAGCTGATCGCCACAGTGGCGATGAACCCAGCGGTCACCGCGCAGGCGATCCGACCCTTCCGTCGATCTCGCGCGAAGGCCGATCCGACCGCCGCGACAAGAAAGAGGGTCTGCACGGCAGCGAGAAGGCTCACCGTCCCCAGCGGGGTCCCGTATCCGCCTGGGCTGCCGTCCGGACCGAAGGTCGTAGCGATCCGATCGGGGAGTCGGTTCCACCACGCACTCGTGACTGCGATCTCGATGAAGACGGGGACGGCCGCGGCGAGGGAGCCAAGAGACGCGCTACGCACGTGCTGCGCGCTCACCGGACCCCAGCGCCATTCACGCTAGGGCTGTGCACGGTGGCGTGGTGCCTTCTGACGAGGCGGGACCAGAACTGGTGCGTCTGCTCATGCGGCGTGTACGGCATCGCGGCGATGCCGACGATCGCAATCATGATCAGCCCGAAGCTCCAGAGCCCCATCGTGATGATGATCGCCCCGTGCAGCACCACGCACAGGACCAAGGCAATCGAACGACTTCGCGGGCCACACAGAATCAGCACACCGATCGCGATCTCCGCTATCACCGCACCCCAGGTCAAGCCCACCGTCACAGCGGGCAGCGTCGTCGCAGCTTGTAGGACAGGAGCAAGCGGTCCGCTCGCCCCGAAGAACGGGTCCCGAAGGACGTAGTACTCGGCTGTGCCGTTGACCCATTCGGTCGCGAACAGCTTCGCGATCGCGGCATTGAAGTAGATCGCAGCGACCTGGACCCGCATGACCATGAGACCACCGAGTGCTACTTGCCGGCGCCATATCGCGACGTGCTCCGGCGGACCAAGCAGCCAGCGACGTTGGTCGGCCAAACTCACGGCGATGAGGAGCAGGGTGCACACCGCAGCCGCCTGGTCGCCACCGTCGGGGAGCGAGATCGACCCAGCGATCGAGAACGCAACCCAGGCGTGCAGGATCGCCATCGTGGATGGTGCAACCCCGGCAGCGACCCCGACGAGGATCATGACCATGGCGGATGTGACGAGTCCATCGGGCAGGAAGCGCCCTAAGCAGTACGTCGACACGTTTCGCAGCCCGTCACAGACCGGACCGGCTCCGCTGCCCACCAAGGTCTGCATCAACGCGTCGTAGGGCGTTGCGACGAGGATCGTGAGCTGGGCCAGCGCGAGAATGCCCCGGAAACCGCTGAAGCGGAGCGACTGAAGGTCGAACCCGCGGATGGTGCGCCGCAGCCGGGGCGCGCTCACCTCAGCGAAGATCAGTTGCACGACACCTCCACCCGTGCAGCCTGCAGCACCCGGAAGTTCGGGAGATCGAAGCTACGGAATTCGAACGGCGTCGCCTTTTCCTGAGCCAAGAGGAGATCCCCGCAGAGAGTCCTCCGCTTCGCCTCATTCTTGAGAGACTGCGGTCGAACTTCGGCGGCCTGTCGGATGCACTTCTGCGAGGCAGATTTGTCTGTGCACTTCGTCCAGTTCGCCACACGCTGATGCAGCGCTGCTAGCTCAGGGCCCTGGGCGCGCTGTGCGCGCGAAACGCCGAACATGTTCGTCGCTCTTGCTTGCGGCAGTGACAGTGCTGATTCGCCTGTCTGGGTGCGGTACGCGACGTACTGCCGGCCCTTGGACGATGCGGTGAAGAATTCCCAGCGCTGTGGGGCGATCGCCAGCACGGTATCTCGCACCTTCACCGCAGCAGGATCGCGACTCGACAAGGCGTGTGGCGACAACGACTGCACGATCGTGAGTGCCGTCCAGCTCATCAGCAGCACAACCGTCGTGACAAATGGCCAAACCGGTCGGTTCTCACCCATCAGCGAAGCGCGCGAGTCAGCTCCGAAGCAAAGAGCGCACCGGAGTCACGATCTGCCGACTTGGGCCCCCAGAACTTCACCGAGACGGAGACAGCCGCCCAGACCAGGACACCGACGGCGAGGACCACGAGGCACTTGCCATCGCCGGTGATCGCGGCAGGCTGTGAGGTGGCGATGCGCTCGGTCGCGGTTTCGAACGCGTGCAGCGCATCGAGTACTCGGTAGGGATCGCCGCTCTGGAGGGGGATGGTGATGTTGTCGTGGAACTGTGGGTAGGCGTTCTTGTACTCCGCGGTCACGGCGGAGATCTGCGCAGCTGTCAGCTTCTGCTCTGCGCTTGGTACGTACGTTGCAAGTTCAGGGTGTTCGGCGATGATTCGCCCCTGCCCGGTGAACAGCTCGATCACGTTCCGATCGGAGAGCGGGGCTCGCTCGGCGGCGAGGTGATGCGTCGTCGGTGTTGCTGCCTGGGCTGGCAGCGCCGGCACTGTGATTGCAGCGGAAACGGTGACCATCACGGCCGCAGCCGCGATCATGATCTTCGACATCGAAGGTTTTTCCTCTCGAGGTTCTTGTCAGTTGCTCGACGGCAAAGCAGCCGCCAGTTCGGCCGCGAACTGTTCCTCGGTCACGGCGGAGCCGGATCGGCCAGCAACCCAGACGAGGACGCCCAACCAGAGCGTGGCCGCGACCGCGACGGCGATCAGCAGGGCGCACTTGCCGTCGCCGGTGATGGCGGCAGGCTGTGAGGTGGCGATGCGCTCGGTCGCGGTTTGGAAGGCATGCAGCGCGTCGAGGACCCGGTACGGGTCGCCGCTCTGGAGCGGGACGGTGATGTTGTCGTGGAACTGTGAGTAGGCGTTCTGGTACTCCGCGGTCACAGCGGTGATTTGCGCAGCTGTCAGCTTCTGCTCGCCGCTTGGTACGTACTTCGCTAGTTCAGGGTGTTCGGCGATGATCCGCCCTTGCCCGGTGAACAGCTCGATAACGTTTCGATCAGAAAGCGGAGCCCGTTCCACTCTGACGTGTTGCGACGTTGGTGTTGCTGCCTGGGCAGGCGGCGCCGGCACCGTGGTTGCAGCGGAAACGGTGACCATAGCGGCCGCAGCCGCAATCATGAACTTCGACATCGAAGCCCCCTTCTGGCGCAGCCCCTCCGCGCCGAGGACAACGTACACATACCGAAGTGTGATGCGCAACATATCGATGTAGCCCTGGCCTCGTACCAACGCAACCTGTCAGCCGGACGGCGGCCGCGCCTCCAGGCCGGATCGAGAGCCGCGCACGCGGCGGACGCAACACGAACGGCGGCCCTCCTCCTCCCGGAAGAGAGCCGCCGTGGTGTTTCGCAGTGTCAGCGCGCAGAAGGAACGGCCGCGCCGACGAGCTCGGCCCGCACGATGTCCGCACCAGCGGACAGCGCACTGAGCTTCCCCAGCGCCGCACCCCGCGCCAGCGGCGCCATCCCACAGTTCGAGCTGGGGATGAGCTTGTCCGCATCGACGAACTCGAGCGCCCGCCGCAGCACCTCAGCGACCTCGTCCGGGGTCTCCACGACCTCGGTCGCGACGTCGATCGCCCCGAGCATGACCTTCTTCCCCCGGATGAGCTCCACGAGGTCGAGGGGCACGTGCGAGTGGATGCACTCCAGCGACACGATGTCGATCGACGACTGCTGCAGCAGCGGGAACGACTGCTCGTACTGCCGCCACTCCGCCCCGAGCGTCTCCTTCCACTTGTTGTTCGCCTCGATGCCGTACCCGTAACAGATGTGCACGGCGGTCTCGGCGCGGAGCCCCTCGGTGGCGCGCTCGAGCGCGGCGACGCCCCAGTCCTGCACCTCGTCGTGGAAGACCGTGAAGGCGGGCTCGTCGAACTGGATGATGTCGACGCCGGCGGCTTCGAGCTCCCGGGCTTCCTGGTTGAGGATCGCGGCGAACTCCCACGCCAGCTTCTCGCGGGACTTGTAGTGCTGGTCGGAGAGCGTGTCGATCATGGTCATCGGCCCGGGGAGCGCCCACTTGATCGGCCGGTCGGTCTGCGCTCGGAGGAACTTGGCGTCGTCGACGAACACCGGGGCGGGCCGACTCACGGCGCCGACGACCGTGGGGACAGCAGCGTCGTAGCGGTCGCGGATCCGGACGGTCTCCTTGCGCTCCTGGTCGATGCCGTCGAGGTGCTCGATGAACGTCGTGACGAAGTGCTGGCGGGTCTGCTCGCCGTCGCTGACGATGTCGATTCCGCGGTGCTCCTGCTCGTGCACGGCGGATCGGAGCGCGTCCTGCTTCCCTTCGGTCAAGGCGGCTCCGTCGAGCTGCCAGGGGGACCAGAGGCGCTCGGGCTCGGCGAGCCAGGACGGCTTCGGCAGGCTGCCGACGATCGCGGTGGGGAGGAGAGAACTCATGGAGGTGACGGTCCAGACGGTCAGCGGGCGGGGACGGGCTCGGCAGCGAACTCCGAGAGGAGTGCGCGGTGTGGCGTCACGAGGTGCTCCTCGGTCCACCGGCCCTGGGTGATCCCGAGGCGGCTGCGCTCCTCGCGGTCGTAGGTGACCGGAGTGGGCGTGAAGTCGGTGTGGTCGAGCGTGGGGCGGTACGTGCTGCCAGCGGGGCTGTTCGCGGCGTAGATCTCCGGGCGGTAGATCTTCTGGAACGTCTCCATGGTGGCGATCGTGCCGATGAGCTGGAGGTCCGTGTAGTCCCCGGTCAGGTCGCCGCGCGTGTAGAACGCGAGCGGGGCCGACGCTCCGGCGGGCTGGAAGTACCGGACCCGCATGCCCATCCGGCCGAAGTAGTCGTCGGTGAGCGAGGAGTGCTCGTGCTCGTACTCGGCGCCGAGGACCGGGTGGACGTACCCGGTCCGGCGGTAGGTCTGGCTCGTCGAGACGCTGATGCAGACGACGGGCTCGGCGCTGAAGCCGTCGTGGAACGCCGACGACGAAAGGAACCGCTGGAAGAGGGCCCCGTGCAGCACACCGAAGTCGGACGGCAGGCCCGGCGACGACGGCAGCAGCACCGAGAAGTCGTAGTCGCGCAGGTACGACGAGAAGTTGTTGCCGAGGATGCCGTGGTGGTGCTCGCCGGTGTGCTGGTCCACGATCGTGACGTCGAGCATCTCGAGCAGCGGGAACTCGGCGTCCGATCCACCGTCGGAGAACTGCAGTGCGGCCGAGACGATGTCGAGCTGCAGGCGGTAGCGATCACCGGCAGCCGAGAGCTCGTTCGCGCGGCCGTCGATCATCGCCAGCGCAGCACGGAGGTTCTCCTGCCGGCGCTCGCCGCGCGCCAGGTTGGCGAAGTTCGTGGTCAGCCGGGAGCTGTCCGACGGGGAGTAGTCCTCGTCGAACCGGGTCCGGGTGATGCTGAAGGTGATCTCGCTCGCCATGATGCATCGATCATGGCGGGATCCCGAGGCCATCAGGTAATACCGAGACACTATGCGGCGGTATAGCCTCGGCCTATGGCCCGGGTCTCGAACGACATCACCCTGCAGCAGCTCCGGTACTTCATCGAGGTCGCGACCGAGGGCTCGATGAGCGCCGCGGCCGATCTGCTCTACGTGTCGCAGCCGACCATGTCCGCGGCGATGAAGGACCTCGAGACACGGATCGGTCGCCCGCTCTTCACCCGTTCGGCCCGAGGCGTCGTGCTCACCGTCGACGGCGTCGAGTTCCTCGGGTACGCCCGGCAGGTCGTCGAGCAGGTCTCCCTGCTCGAGCAGCGGTACGTCGGGCGGCAGGCGTCGCGTCGACTGCTCGGGGTGTCGGCGCAGCACTACTCGTTCGCCGTCGAGGCGTTCGTCCGGATGGTCGAAGCGGCGGCCGCGGACGAGTACGAGTTCTCGCTCCGCGAGACGCGCACCTGGGACATCATCGAGGACGTCCGCACGCTGCGGAGCGAGGTCGGCATCCTCTACCGCAACGACTTCAACAAGCAGGTCCTCGGGAAGCTGCTGCGGGACGCCGGTGTCGTGTTCACCCCGCTGTTCGTCGCCCAGCCGCACATCTTCGTCTCCCGGCGGAACCCGATCGCGTCGCGGGAGCGCGCGACCCTCGAGGACCTCGCCGACCTGCCTCGACTCACGTTCGACCAGGGCGCGAACAACTCCTTCTACCTGGCCGAGGAGATCCTGTCGACGATGTCGAGCAAGCGGGAGATCCGGGTCTCGGACCGGGCGACGATCTTCAACCTCATGATCGGCCTCGGTGGGTACACGATCTCGACGGGCCTCATCAGCGACGACCTCGACCCCGAGATCGTCGCCATCCCGCTCGACGTCGACGAACGCATCGAGATCGGGTGGATCGCCCACGCCTCGGTTCCCCTCACCGTGCAGGCGCAGGCGTACCTGGACGAGTTGCGAGCGGTGGTCAGGAGCTACGGCGTCGAACCGCTCGCGCGGTGACCAGCCTGGAGGCGCGACCCGCCTCCGTCAGGCGGGTCGCGCCTCCAGGCTCCCGCGACCGGCGCGGGGCGCGACGGACCGCCGTATCCTGGCTGCCGGCCCGCGTCGACTCCGCGGCGCGGAGGGAACTGCCATGAGCATGGAAGGCGCGGCCTGGAGCTCGCTCTACAAGATCTCCACCGCCAAGGACGGCAGGAACGGGTTCTCCCGCGAGTCGCTCCGGCGCATCATGACATTCGCGACGCCGTACCGCGCCAAGCTCGTGGTCTTCATCGCGCTCTCGATCGTCGGCGCGTTCCTCGCGGTCGCGACTCCGGTGCTCGCCGGCCAGGTGGTCGACGTCATCGCCGCTCGTGGCGCGGTCGGCACGATCGTCTGGCTCGCGGTGGTCATCGCCGTCGTCGCCGTGGCCGACGCTGCCTCGTCGCTCGCGACCCGGTGGTACTCCGCCCGCATCGGTGAAGGGGTGATCCTCGACCTGCGGACCGCGGTGTTCGACCACGTGCAGAAGATGCCGATCGCCTTCTTCACCCGGACCCGGACGGGCGCGCTCGTCAGCCGCCTCAACAACGACGTGATCGGAGCGCAGCAGGCCTTCAGCGGCACGCTGTCCGGCGTGGTCACGAACCTCGTGGCGCTCGTCCTCACCCTCGCCGTGATGCTCAGCACGTCGTGGCTCGTGACGGTGATCGCGGTGCTCATGCTGCCGCTCTTCCTGGTGCCGGCTCGCCGCATGGGTGGTCGACTCGCGGCCCTGCGTCGCGAGGCCGCCGACCACAACTCGGCGATGAGCACGCAGATGACCGAGCGCTTCTCCGCTCCCGGAGCCACCCTCGTGAAGCTCTTCGGTCGGCCGGAGGAGGAGTCCGAGGAGTTCCGCGTCCGTGCGGCGCGCGTCCGGGACATCGGGGTGCGCACCGCGATGCTGCAGTTCGTCTTCGTCACCGCCCTGACGCTCGTCGCGGCCCTCGCCCTCGCGCTCGTGTACGGCCTCGGCGGGGTCCTCGCCCTCGGCGGCCAGCTGAACACGGGTGACGTGGTCACGCTCGCGCTCCTCCTCACCCGGCTGTACGTGCCGCTGACCAGTCTCGCGAACGCCCGTGTCGAGATCATGAGCGCGGTCGTCAGCTTCGAGCGGGTGTTCGAGGTCCTCGACCTCGAGCCGCTCATCCAGGAGAAGCCCGGCGCCGTGGCCGTGCCGGACGGTCCGGTCACGGTGGAGTTCGACGACGTCCGGTTCGCCTACCCCTCGGCGGACCGGGTGTCGCTGGCGTCGCTCGAGGAGGTCTCCACGCTCGACACCCGGGGCGGGGACGAGGTGCTGCACGGCATCTCGTTCCGGATCGAGCCCGGACAGACCATCGCGCTCGTCGGGACCTCGGGCGCGGGCAAGTCCACGATCGCGCAGCTGCTCTCGCGGCTCTACGACGTCGACCAGGGCGCCGTCCGGCTCGCCGGTGAGGACGTCCGCGACGTGACCTTCGAGTCCCTCCGGCACACGATGGGCATGGTGACGCAGGACGGGCACCTGTTCCACGAGACCATCCGCTCGAACCTGCGGCTCGCGCGGCCGGACGCCTCCGACGACGAGGTGTGGGACGCGGTCCGCCGCGCGCGCCTCGAGACGCTGATCCGGTCCCTGCCGGACCAGCTCGACACGATGGTGGGGGAGCGCGGCTACCGGCTGTCCGGCGGGGAGCGACAGCGGATGACGATCGCGAGGCTCCTGCTCGCCCAGCCGCGGGTGGTCATCCTCGACGAGGCCACGGCGGCCCTCGACTCCACCTCGGAGGCTGCGGTGCAGGCTGCGCTCAGCGAGGCGCTCGAGGGACGCACGGCGATGGTGATCGCGCACCGACTCTCCACCATCCGGAGCGCGGACCAGATCCTCGTCGTCGAGGACGGCTCGATCGTGGAGCGCGGGACGCACGAGGAGCTGCTCGCGGCGGGTGGCCGGTACGAGGAACTGCACCGGACGCAGTTCGCGGTGCAGAAGGACGTCGCTCCGGACGAGGTGGGTCCGGCGAGGGCGTAGGTGCACTCGGCCGCCGTGCTGCACTACGGTCGGGGCGGGGGTTCGATGCTCCCGCCGACCCCCGAGGAGCGCACCGTGTCGTCACCGACGCCGCCAGGCTGGTACCCCGACCCGTCCGGTCAACACGCCACCCGGTGGTGGGACGGCACCCAGTGGACCGTGCAGGTCGGCCCGCCGCCCGCGCAGCTGCCCCGCCAGCGGCTCCCCGAGCACGTGCCGACGGACACCGTGTTCGTCTGGGTCCTCGCGCTGCTCCCGCTGCTCTCCCTCCCCGTCACCTTCCTCTACGAGCCGCAGGTCCGTTACGGCGTCGGTCCGGGAGGCGTCCGGACGGTGGACCCGACCTCCATCTACACCGCCGGGTACTTCCTGCTGCAGGCGTTCTCCGTGCTCCTGTACGCCGCGAACGTCGTGCTCGCGTTCTTCGACCACCGGGCCCTCGGGCGGCGCGGCGTCGTCCGGCCGTTCTCGTGGCCGTGGGCGTTCCTGTCGCCGATCGTCTACGTCATCGGCCGGTACGTCGTCGTCCGCAAGGTCGCACCCGGACGGCCCATGTGGCCGCTGTGGATCAGCATCGCCGTCGTCGTCATCGGCATCATCGTCGGGATCGGTCGGGCCGTCGCGGTGTTCCAGCAGGTGCTCCCGTAGGCGTCACCGGACGAGGACGAGTCGTGCACTACACACGAGCGACGAGCGACGACCTGGACGAGTTGCGGACGTTCCTGCTCGAGGCCGACCTGACGATCGCCGGCCTCGACTCGCCGGCCGTGCAGGTCTGGCTCGAACGCGGACCCGAGGGCGGGATCACCGGCAGCACCGGATTCGAGCTCAGCGCGGACGGCGCGCACGCCCTGATCCGGAGCGTCGCGGTGTCCGGCTCGATGCGGGCGTCCGGGGCCGGTACGCGGCTCGCGCGCTTCGCGCTGGCTGAAGCGGCTCGAGCGGGCGCGGGTCGAGCGTGGTTGTTCTCGCGGCGGTCGGGGCCCTTCTGGCAGAAGCTCGGCTTCACTCCCGCAGACCGCGACGTGCTCGCTTCCGTCCTGCCCGGGACGCAACAGGTGCGCCTCTTCACGTCGACCGGGCAGCTCGGACGCGAGGTCGCGTGGTCACGCGAGCTCGTCAGTGGTGACGTCTCGTTCCGGGTCCGCGAGCGGGGCGCGTAGCATTGCCCGACCCGGCGCTCGGTCGCGGTCCACACCCCAACGCACGGGAGGCAACGTGAACGGCCCACTGCGGAGCACTGTTCGTGGACGGCGTCGAGGGGGAGCCCGGGTCGTGGCCGGAGTGGCCGTCGCACTCCTGGCGATCGTCGTGTCGGGGTGCTCCACGCAGACGGCCCCGAAGGCCGCCGATCCCCTCGCCACCTGGAACGCGGCCGTGGCCGACCGGGCCGACGAACCCGCGAACTGGGTCGCCCTGGGGGACTCGATCACCGAGGGGCAGGGTGCCTCCGCCCGCTCCACCCGGTGGATGGACCTCACGCTCGACGGGCTCCGCACGGAGCACCCGACGGACGGTGTCACCGGTGGCGCCGGGTACCTCCCGGCACAGTTCGCCGTGTACGGCCCGGACTCGACGTGGGGTGACTGGGCGACGGCGAGCACGGGGTCGAGCCAGTTCGACGCCACCGCACCCGACCTCGGCTACCGATCGGTCGCGATGCAGGCAGGCGCTTCGCGCACCTACGCATTCACGGGCACCGGGATCGACATCTGGTGGGCGCGCTACCCCGGGTCCGGCGACTTCACCTACAGCGTCGACGGAGCCGCACCGGAGACCGTCGCCACGACGGGGTCCGCCAGCACCGGCACGACGACGACGGTGGACGGGTTGTCGAGCGGGGAGCACACGGTGACGGTCACCGCTGTCTCGCCGTTCTCCCTGCTGGGGTTCACGATCTTCGACGGCGACCGGGGCAAGGGCATCCACCGCTACGACTCCGCCCACTCCGGAGCGACGATCGCGACCTTCACCGAGGACCAGGAGGGCTTCCTGACAGCGATGCGTCGTGCTGCGCCGGACCTCGTCACGATCACGCTGGGTGGCAACGATGCGTCGAAGCTCACCCCCGAGGAACTCGGGACGCAGTACGTGGCGTTCCTGAAGGCGCTCGCGGCACTCCCCACGAAACCCTCGCTGCTCGTGATCGGCGAGTTCGACCCGGCCTCGAGCATGACGGACGGCATGGCGAGCCCGTGGTCGACCTACCTCGCCGAGATCGAGAACGCCGCAGCGAAGGGTGGCGCCGCCTTCGTCGGCCTGGCGGACGCTCTCCCGCAGGCCGACCACTCGGGCACGGGGATCTACTCGACGGACGGCATCCACCCGAGCGACTCCGGCCAACGGCGGATCGCGAAGCTCGTGCTCGCCACCCTGGCTGCGCACGAGGACGACTGACGGACTGGAGGCGCGGTGCCAGCTGGCACCGCGCCTCCCGTCCGTCAGTGCGGAGCCCGTCAGCGAGTGCTGACGGTGACCCGGGTCAGCGCGAACGCGCCGTCCTGCGCGAAGAGCGCGAGACGCCCGGACGGGCGGTCGTAGAGGCGCGTGCTCAACGCGACGGAACCGTCGACGACGGCGACGCAGAGGTCGCCGTCGAGGTGCACGTCGATGCGGTGCGGGCCGGGAGCGAGGGGGACCGGGCGCTCGAGCTCGACCGCGTGCGGGACGTCACCGAGGATCTGCCACTGCTCACCGCCGGTCGTACCGCGCGGCCACCGATCGAGGACGAGTCGGGAGCGGTCCGGTTCGAGGCGGAGCGCGTAGCCGGCTTCCGCGTCGTCGCTCGTGCGCAGGAGCACACCGAACGACCGCGTGTCCGGGGCGACGTCGAGCTCGATCGTGACGAGCGCCTCGGCGGGGAGTTCCGGCCCGGTCCAGGATGCGAAGCGGCTCGATGCGCCGTCTCCGACGACCGGTGCCGCGCCGTTCACGGGTGTGAAGACATCGGTGACGTCGACCTCGTTCGCGTACGCCGCTCGGAGCGTCCGGGGGAGGTCGAAGCCCAACGATCCGTCCGCTCGCTGGTGCGCCTGGAGGGTCGCCATGGTGCCGGCCCACTGCCACGCCCCGGCGTCGCGTTCGCCCTCCTTCGTGGCGATCCACCCGACGAAGAAGCGGTCCTCGCCGAGGGCGACGGTCTTCGCGGCGTAGAACGCGCGGCCGTCGACGGTGTCGTCGGCGGGCGCGAGCCACGGTCCGTCGGGCGACGTCGCGACGCGGTAGCGCGTGCAGAACGCGTCGGAGAACTCGGAGTACACGAGGTACCACCAGTCGCCCCACCGGAAGACGTCCGGGCACTCGTGGGCGATGAACCGGTGCGGCGCCCAGATCGGGTCGGCGTCGCGCCAGGTGACGAGGTCGTCCGACTCGAGGCGGGCGACGAGACCGGAGCGGCGGTAGGGCTCGTCCGAGCGGCGGGTCGCGAGGAGCATCTGCCAGGGGCGCTCGGGCGACGGGCGGAAGACGAACGGGTCGCGCCAGTCCTCGGGCGCGTAGCCGGGGAGTGCTGGCAGGTCCCACTCGGGGTGCTTCGTCCAGCGCGTGAGGTCGCCGTCGGAGGTCGCGTGGCAGACGACCTGGACGTCCTTCCGACCGAGATCGGTGTCGGTGGTGATGCGCGGGTTGTGGCCGGTGGAGAACAGGTGCAGGAGCCCGGAGTCGTCGCGGACGACGCTGCCCGTGTAGCAGTCGAAGTCGCTGGCGTCGGGTCCGCCCGAGGGGAGCACGACGCCGTGGTCCTCGAAGGTCACGAAGTCCGTCGTCGAGACCGCGCCCCAGGGCATGCCGGTCGGACGGTCGACGGGTGCCGCGTCCGGCCGTTCGTCGAGCAGGTAGTACAGCCACGCCCGGTCGTCGGCCGCGAACGGGATGACGTCGCCCACGAAGCCGTTCGGCGGGCGGAAGTGGGTGCTCGGTTCGGCGGTCACTCGGACTCCTGCGGATCGGTTGCGGGTGCGGGTGCTGGGGCGTCCCGTGGCGTTGCGAGGGAGCTTCGCGGGACGTACTCGCAGGGCACGAGGTGGCGCCCGGGATCGTGCGTCTCGGCGAGCAGGAGCGTGCCGGCGTCGAAGCCCATCTGCTGGTGGGGGAGCGCGACCGTGGTCAGCGGCGGGTGCATCTGGTCGGCGAGGTCGGGCTGGTCGTCGAAGCCGACGATGCTGACGTCCTCCGGACAGCGGAGCCCGAGGGACTGCGCCGCCATCAGTGCGCCGACGGCCATGCGGTCGTTCCCGCACACGAGGGCGGTCGGCGGGTCGTCGGCGAGGAACTCCATCGCGAGGTCGTAGCCGGAGCCCACCTGGTAGGTGCCGTACCGGACGGGGACGGCGTCTGCTCGGAGACCGGCTTCGGCCGCGGCCTCGTCGAACCCGCGCTTGCGCTCGCGGCAGGCGTAGTCGTCCTCCGGACCGCCGAGGAACGCGACGTCGGTGTGCCCGGCGGCGAACACGGCAGCGGCGACGTCGTGGCCACCCTGGAACTCGTCGGCCAGCACGGTGACGGCCGGGGCGCCGTCCGGCGGGAAGCAGTTCACGAAGACCGTCGGCACGCCCTCGACGCCCGACACTGGCGTGACGTCCTCGGGGCCGGGGGCGGCGTAGATCAGGCCGGCGACGCCCTGCTGCACGAGGTTCGCGACGGCCGCCGTGCCGCCGTCGGACGTCTGCGCGGTCTCGACGACGAAGCAGACGTACCCGGCTTCCTGCACGGCCTGCTGCACACCGAGCACGATGTGACCGGCGTAGGGCTGGGAGACGAGCCGGTCCGCGATGACCCCGACCGTGTAGGACCGGTTCGACCGGAGGGACTGCGCGGCACGGTTCGGCTGGAAGTTGAGCGCCTTCGCCGACTCGAGCACGCGGGCCCGGGTGTCCGCGGCGATCGAGACGTCGCGCCGGTCGTTCAGCACGAACGAGACCGTCGGCTGCGAGACGCCGGCATGCCGCGCGACGTCCTTCATCGTGACGCGGTGCGACGGTTCCGTCTGCTTTCGGCTCGCCATCTGTCCTCCTTCGACATGCTCATCATGGCAGAAGCAAATACGTATTGCCTCATCTGGACGACTTGTGTACAGTCGGCGAGCAAATACGTATTGGCTCCGACTCGACGGGGCCACGATCGCTCAGAGAGGAGCGACCCATGGCGAACGGATTCAGCACTCCGATCGACCGACGCACGCTGTTCAAGTTCGGTGGTGCCGGACTCGCACTGGCCGGCATCGGATCGCTCGCGGCGTGCTCCACCTCCGGCAGCGGCGGTGGCGCGACGGGCACGATCAAGATGCTCTACTTCGGGGAGCAGAGCGCGGCGACCGCACTCCAGAAGGCCATCGAGCCGAAGATCCGGCAGCTCGACAAGACGGCGAAGCTGCAGGTCACGGCCATCAACGGCACCGACTGGAACGACTTCCTGGCGAAGGTGCTCACGCAGATCGCTTCCGGGGACGTGCCCGACATCGTCAGTGTCGCGACCGAGGGGCAGCAGCTGCTCGCCTCGAAGAACCTGCTGACGCCGCTCGACGACCTCGTCACCAAGAACCTGTCCGGGCTGTCGACGTACTTCAGGGGCATCCACCCCTCGCTGGTCGAGTCGACGATGTACCAGGGGCACCTCTACACGCTGCCCGACAGCTTCAACGCCGGCAGCATGTTCTACTCGACGTCGCTGTTCGACAAGGCGGGGCTCTCGCGTCCGGCTGCGAACTGGTCGATGGACGACTTCCACTCGTCGGCGGAGAGCCTGGCCAAGGTCGGCGGCAGCACCTACGCGTTCGACTGGGTCGTGCGGCTCTGGGGCAGCTGGACCTCGTTCCTCTACGCGAACGACGGCAACCTCCTCGAGGAGGGTCGCTACTCCGGCGGCGACTGGCTCTGGGGCAGCAAGGCGTTCGACGGCAAACGCCGTGGGCGTGAGCGGCCGCAAGGGAGGCTGGAAGTGGGGCGACCCGACGGCGAACTCCGACGCCGCGGTCGAGGCGCTGCAGTACGTGATCGACCTGCAGAAGTCGGGGGCGTCCCCGTCGCCCGACGTCGGCGGTGGCGGCACGCTGCAGGGCCTCTTCGCGTCCGGGCGCATCGGCATGACGATCGGTGGTGGGTTCTGGGCGGGTGGTCTCCACAACGCGGGCATGAAGGACGGCAGCTTCGACGTCGTGGAGTTCCCGACGTGGAAGAGCAACAAGTCGCTCTTCGGTGCCGGCGGGTACGGCATCTTCGACTCGTCGAAGCAGAAGGACCTGGCGTTCGAGGTCATCAAGCTGATGGTGCAGCCGGAGAGCTTCGACGCGCTCTGGCCCGGCAACGTCACGACACCGGCGCAGAAGTCGCTGCTGACGGCCGATCGGTACAAGACCACGGGGCCGGAGCACTGGTCGGTGTTCTACGACCAGCTCGACAACTCGGTGCCGATCTCCGCACCGCCCTACTACAACGCGCTCGCGACGGCCCTCAACCAGCGCACCACCCAGGCGATCTCGTCCGGCAACGCGAAGAAGGCGCTCGACGGCCTGCAGGCCGACATCGAGAAGGCCGCCGCGCAGGCGTCGTGATGACCGCGACGACAGGATTCCGCACCCGGCGGGCTGCCGAGGTCGCAGCCCGCCGCCCGGCGGCCAAGCGCGTCCGGCGCCGTGAAGCCTCGTTCGGCTACGCGATGATCGGACTGGCGGTGGTCTTCGTCGCCGTCTTCACGTTCATCCCGATCCTCGCGTCGCTCGGGCTCTCCTTCACGTCGTGGGACGTGATCAGCAGCCCGGAGTTCGTCGGCCTGGACAACTACGTGCGGCTGTTCACCGACGGTCCGGTCCTGGCCTCGTTCGGGGTGACCGTCGTGCTGGCGGTCTGCATCGTCGCGTTGCAGATCTCGCTCGGCATGCTGTTGGCGGTGCTGGCGAACAACCGGAAGCGCAACGCCACGCGCGTCTTCTTCCGGACGTCGTTCTACCTGCCGCTGCTCGCGTCGTCCGCGGCGGTGTCGATCTTCATGGGCTACATCTTCGACACCAAGTTCGGGCTCATCAACTACTACCTGAACGAGATCGGGCTCCCGGGCGCGCACTGGCTCAACGACCCGTTCTGGGCGAAGGTCACGGTCGTGCTCGTGGTGGTCTGGCAGCAGGTGGGGTTCACGTTCGTCCTGTTCGTGGCCGCCCTGATGTCCGTGCCGGTCGACGTCCAGGAGGCCGCAGCGATCGACGGAGCCGGGCCGTGGCGCACCCTCTTCCGGATCAAGATCCCGTTGATCAGCCCGACGATCCTCTTCGCCACCGTGATCGCGATGATCAACGCGATGCAACTGTTCGACCAGCCGTTCATCATGACGAAGGGCGGGCCGGGCACCGCGACGACGACCGCGACCATCTCCCTCTACCAGGCCGGCTTCCAGAACCTGCAGTTCGGGTTCGCCTCCGCCATCGCGATCCTGTTGCTCGTCATCATCGGCATCATCACCGGGATCCAGTTCATCGCCGCACGAAAGCTGGTGTTCTACCAATGACGACCACCGACGTCATCAACCCGCTCCACGCGCCGGAGACCGTCGCGCAGCCGAGCGTCGCCCACATCGTCCGTCGCCGCCGACCGGTGGCGAAGGTCGGCAGCGTCATCGGGCTGGTCATCCTGATCATCGCCGCGGTGTTCGCGCTCGGGCCGCTGCTCTGGACCCTGACCACCTCGCTCCGCACCCCGGCCGAGTCGTTCGACAACCCGCCGCAGTGGATCCCGCTCTCGTGGGACTTCAGCAACTACGCGGCCGTGTTCAACCAGATCCCGATCGGCCAGTTCTTCGTGAACAGCGTGCTCGTCACACTGCTCATCGTGGTCGGCCAGACCATCACCTGCACGCTCTCGGGCTACGCGTTCGCGATGATCAGCTTCCCGGGGAAGAACACGATCTTCGGGATCTTCCTCGCCACCATGATGGTGCCGATCCAGACGATCATCATCCCGGTGTTCGTCATCCTGAAGGACATGGGACTGACCGGCTCCATCGCCTCGCTCATCGTCCCGGCCCTCGGCAGCGCGTTCGGCACCTTCCTGATGCGGCAGTACTTCATGCAGATGCCGAAGGAGCTCGGTGAGGCGGCGCGCATCGACGGAGCGACGCAGTTCGGCGTCTTCTGGCACGTGTACTCGCGGATGGCCAGCCCGGCGATCGCGACGCTCGCGATCCTGAACTTCTCCGGGTTCTGGGCCGAGTACTACCGGCCGCTGATCTTCCTGAACCAGCAGGACACGTTCACGCTCCCGCTCGGCCTGGTCGGCCTGCAGGGCAACCTCGGCACCGGCTCGATCTCGGTCGTGCTCGCCGGCGTGGTCCTGACGATGATCCCGAGCGTGCTGCTGTTCATCGTCGCCCAGCGGTACTTCATCGAGGGCGTCACGGCGGGGTCGTCACGATGACCGACACGCCCGTGACCGAGGCGCCTTCGGCAGTGGCCCCGCCGGCCGACGCCCGCGCCGTCCCCACCCCGTCCCAGGAAGCAGCACCGACCGTGATCGCACCAGCCGACCACCACCTCCCGCAGTTCCACGTCCGCCTGCCCCGCGGGTACGTCAACGACCCGAACGGCCCGATCGACATCGGCGGGCAGGCGCACCTGTACTTCCAGTCCCGGCCGCGCGTCGACCTCGACGTCCCGGTGGAGTGGGGACACGTGACGAGCCACGACCTCGTGCACTGGACGCTCCACCGTCCGGCGATCGTGCCGGTCCCGGGCGGTGCCGACTCCGGTGGTGCCTGGTCGGGCAACACCGTCCTGCACGACGGGGTCGTCCGCGCCTACTACTCCGGCAAGGTCGACCACAGCCCCTTCCAGTCGGTGCTGCTCGCCGAGTCCACCGACGGCGGAGCCACCTTCGGAGCCCCCGTGCAGGTCGTCGCGGACCCCGGAGCCGAGGAATCGATCACGATGTTCCGCGACCCGTTCGTGTGGTCCGACGGAGACGGGTGGTCGATGGCCGTCGGCGCCGCGGACGCCGACCAGGTGGCGTCCGTCCGGCACTACCGCTCGACCGACGGTGTCGACTGGGCGTTCGTCGGCGACCTCGTCGCCATGCCGCGCGCGACGGTGCACGGCATCGACACCGGCGAGGGCTGGGAGTGCCCGCAGATCATCACGATCGACGGCGCCGACGTGGCGATCGTCGCGTCGTGGTCCCACGCGGAGGGGCCCGGCGACGTGCTCGCGGTGCCCCTGACCGGTGACCCGCGGCCCTCCCGGATCGACGACGGGCAGCACTTCTACGCGGCCTCGGTGATGCGGACGGGGTCGTGGGGCCCGGTGCTGTTCGGGTGGATCACCGAGGGCCGGACCCGGGAGTGGACCGAGCAGGCCGGCTGGTCGGGCGCGATCTCCCTGCCGCGCCGCGCGTGGGTCGCGGACGGACGGCTCCTGACCGAGCCCCACCCGGCCCTCGATGCGCTGCGCGTCGGTTCGGCGACGGACGGCCGCGCGGAGACGATCGGCGCCCAGGCGGAGATCGTGCTCCACGACCCGGTCACCGGTCGCATCCGGGTCCGGTTCTCCGACGCCGAGTTCCTCGACATCGTCGTCGACACCGAGGCGGACACGCTCACCGTCGACCGGTCCTGCGCCAGCACCGACCAGCGCGCGGACCGGCACCCCGCCGAGATCCGTCATCCGTTCGACGCCGCGGCGGACCGCCCCGCGGTGCGCGTGCTGCTCGACGGTTCCGTGGTCGAGGTCTTCACCAGCGCCGGACGCTCCGTCACGACGCGGGTCTACCCGGTGCAGGCACCGCCGTGGACCGTCGAGGCCCCGGAGGGCGCGTCGTGGTGGCCGCTCGAGTGCTCGGTCACCTCGGTGGCGTCCGCTCCGCGGGCGGTCGTCGCCGGCGCCGGGACTGCCTGATGTCGCTGCGGTACGGCCCCGTCGCCGGTCCGGGAACGACACGGACGTGTCGATGATCACCGTCGCCGGCGAAGCGCTGGTCGACGTCGTCGGTCAGGGCCGCGAGGTCCCCGGCGGCGGGCCCGCGAACGTTGCGCTCGGCCTGGGGCGGCTCGGCGCCGAGGTCGAGTTCGCGACCTGGCTCGGTGCGGACGAGCGAGGACAGCGCGTCGCGCATCACCTCGAGGCCTCGGGCGTGCAGCTCGTCGCCGGCGGCATCGGCGCTGCACGGACGTCATCCGCGACGGTGCTGCTCGGTGCGGACGGGCAGCCCAGCTACGCGTTCGACATCGAGTGGGACCTCCCGCGCCTCCAGCGGACACCGGAGTGGTTGCACGTCGGATCCATCGCCGCGTTCCTCCAGCCGGGGGCGGAGAAGGTGCTCGCTGCGGCCGAACGGACCACGGCCGCCGGTGGGATCGTCTCGTTCGACCCGAACGTCCGCCCCGCCCTGCTCGGCACCCGGTCCGCAGCACGCGCCCGGTTCGAGGAGCTGGCGGCCCTGGCGACCGTGGTGAAGCTCTCCGACGAGGACGCGGCATGGCTCTGGCCCGGGCGTGACACCGACGCGGTGCTCGACGCGATCATCGCGCTCGGGGCGGAGCTCGCCGTCGTCACCGCCGGGGCATCGGGATCCGTCCTGTCCACGCCCTCGGAGCGGGTGACGGTGCCGGGGGAGCGCGCGGCCGTCATCGACACGGTGGGCGCGGGGGACACCTACACCGCGGCGCTCCTCTGGCAGTTGACCCGCTCGAGGCCGTGGCCGGCGGACTCGTCGTCGACGGGCAGTGGCTCGTCGCTGGGGCACCTCGACGGCACCGCGTTGTGGGAGCTGGGACGGACGTGCTCCATCGCCGCGGCGATCACGGTCGGACGTCGCGGGGCCGACCTGCCGACCATCGACGACGTCCGGCTGGCCTCCGGCCCGAAGGCCGTCCGGTGACCGCGTCGACCGTGCGGACCCACCGACCCTCGTCCACGACCTGAACCCTCGAAGGAGAACACCGTGCTCGGCAACCTCACCGGCATCCACCTGCTCGTCATCCTCGGCATCGTCATCCTGCTCTTCGGCGCCACCAAGCTCCCCGCCCTGGCGAAGGGTCTCGGGCAGTCGCTCACGATCTTCCGCCGCGAGGTCCGCGACACTGAGCCGCACGGCACCCCGACCGGCGACTCCACTCCCGCCGCGACGTCGACCCCGACGACGCCCGTCGAGTGACGACACCGCCTCGAGCTGAGCGGAGCGCACCGTGGACGCCGAGAAGCTGATCGTCATCGGGATCGTCGCCGCGGTCTTCGTCGGACCGCACCGCCTCGTCGGTCTCGCGCAGCAGCTGGCCGGGTTCGTCCGACAGCTCCGTCACTGGGCGGAATCCACGAAGGCCCAGGTCGAGGAGGAGATCGGCGTCGAGATCGACTGGTCCGAGCTCGACCCGCGTCGGTACGACCCGCGCCGGATCATCCGTGATGCGTTGACGCACCCGTCGTCAGCGAGCGAGTCGGGGAAGCGGGCGTCAGCGGCGACGGCTGTCACCCATGAGACTCAGCAGTGATGCCCCGCGCCGCTCCGCGGAGCGCGTGAGTTCCCCCACCACGCGATCCGCGGTCGAAGCGTCTGATGCACGAACGCCTCAACGGACAGCAGCGCTCGACCAGAGCCCGCGCGCGAGTCCCCACGCCCGGCGGAGGACCGGGTGCAGTTCCGTGGCTGCCGCGACGAGCAGCGTGCAGGCCTGCGCGATCAGGAACACCACGAGCGCAACCGACGCGACCGCGGTGACGATCCACGCGGTTGCCAGCACCAGGAGCAGCACCCCGAGTACCCGGACGGCACGGGGTTCCACGGGCTGCCGCGCGGAGAGGGCCCCAGCTGCGACGAAGGCGAGCGGGACGAGTGCCTGCAGGACGAGCGCGACGGGGAACCACAGCTGACTGCTGGTCGCCGGGGACAGCGTCGCCACGAAGCCGACGACGCCAGCGGCGACGAGGATGCGCACGGCATCGCGGGTGAACGCTCCACCAGCGACAGCCAGCGACCCTGCTGCCACGGACGTCGCGGCGAGGACGGGTACGGCGATCGCGCCGAGGACGTGGTGCCCGGTGAAGCCCAGCAGGTTGTCGATCGCGAGCAACGCCGCGCAGGAGGCGCCGACGGCGAGGGCGACGGATGGTCTCGTTCGCGACCCCCTCATCGCTCGCTGCCGTCGATCGGTTGCGAAGAGTCGCCGGTCCCTCCGTGCGCAGTCAACGATCGCCGCTCGTCTGCGCTCAAGTTCATCCTCCCCGAATCATCGCCACGGGCGCGGCGACGAAGCCCAGAATGCTGCACATCAGCGAACGGTACAACCTCACGGGTGCGAGCGATACGGGGAAGATGACCCTTGACTACGTAGACAACCCCGTGGTTACCTGTCTCCCACACCCGAACTCCCTCGGGCCCGAGGCTGCAGCGAAGGAGCTGGCACATGAGCGACACCGCCCCCGTCCGCCGCCTGCGCCCCGCCTCGATGACCGACGTCGCTGCCCTCGCCGGTGTCTCCCAGAAGACCGTCTCCCGCGTGGTGAACGACGAGCCCCACGTCACCGAGGCCGTGCGCGCCAAGGTCGAGGCCGCGATCGCCGAGCTCGGGTTCCGCCCGAACGCCGCCGCCCGCTCCCTCAAGTCCCAGCGCTCCCGCCGCGTCGGCCTCATCACCATCGGCACGAACCTGTACGGCCCGACGGCGATGCTCACCGGCGTCGAGCAGGCCTGCCGCACGAACGGCTACAGCCTCGCCGTGGTCCGAACGGTGACCGCGACCGCCGAGGAGCTCCAACCCGCGGTGGACTCCCTCATCGGCCAGGACGTCGAGGCGATCGTCTTCTCCGAGCCGGTCGACAACCAGATGGACCAGCTCCGCATGCCCTCGGGCGTGACCGTCCTGACGCTCGGGCCGCCCGACGTCGCCGACCGTGAGAACACCCTCGCGGTCGGCCTCGACGAGACCGGTGCCGCCTTCGCTGCGACCGACCACCTGCTGGCCCTCGGTCATGAGACCGTGTGGCACATCGCCGGCCCCGGGAACTGGACCTCGAGCCAGCGCCGGGAGACCGGTTGGCGCGCGGCCCTGCAGGATGCGGGCGTCGCCGAGCACGAACCGGTCGAGGGGGACTGGTCGCCGCAGAGCGGCCATGACGCGATGCGCGCGCTCCTCACCCGACCCGACGTGACCGCGGTGTTCGTGGCGAACGACCAGATGGCGATCGGCGCGATGTCCGCGATCCAGCAGGCGGGTCTGTCCGTCCCGGGCGACATCAGCATCGTCGGCTTCGACGACATGCCGATCGCGGCGTTCCTGCCGGTGCCCCTCACCACCATCCGCCAGGACTTCGACGAGGCCACCCGTCTCGCGATGCACCGCCTGTTCCGGACGCTCGACGGCCACCCGCCGGCCGAGCGGCACCGGATGCTCCCCGGCCAGCTCATCACGCGCGCCACCAGCGCGCCGCCGTCACCGGAGCGGCGTCACCTCCGCCCCGCCGACTGAACACCGGACGGGAGGCGCGGCTTGCCGCCGTCCCGTGAGTGAGCGCTCACGCGCGCTCGCCTCCACACCCGCAC
This sequence comes from Curtobacterium sp. SORGH_AS_0776, assembly GCF_031453355.1. Taxonomy (NCBI): domain Bacteria; kingdom Bacillati; phylum Actinomycetota; class Actinomycetes; order Micrococcales; family Microbacteriaceae; genus Curtobacterium; species Curtobacterium sp. SORGH_AS_0776. Next base: position 147,889 of record NZ_JAVIYU010000001.1, on the reverse strand, counting down.
CCACCTCGACGACGACGTCAGGAGACGACACGTGACCCCAGTACCACCGCGACCCGGCGCGACCGCCGCAGCCGCGCCTCCCGACCGGAACGCGAGCCGGGGACCCAGCCGACGCGACCTGCTCCGGTGGGGCGCCGCTGCTGGCGGAGCCTTCGCGCTCAGCGGCCTGCTGGCCGCCTGCTCACCGCAGTCGACCGCGGCCGTCCGCTCCGGACGCGCCGACCTGGCGTTCTGGACGCACGACCCCGGCTACGAGAAGTTCTTCACCCAGGCGCTGCCGGTCGCCGACCGGAAGTCCGACTTCCGGTTCGCGCTCGACATCACGACGATCGCGGCGGCCGACATCCCGACGAAGCTCATCGCCCAGGCGGTCGCGGGCACGGGCACACCGGACGTCGCGGGACTCGAGATCGGAGCGTTCTGCCGGATGCTCCGCGGCGACATCGCGAAGGAGCTGCTGAGCGATCTGTCGCCGTCGGTGGCCGCGCAGCAGGACGACCTGATCGCCGCACGACTGACGCCGTTCTCGAAGGACGGACACCTCTACGCGCTCGACTCGGACACCCCGCTCTGCGTGTACTACCACCGTGCCGACCGGTTCGAGGCCCTCGGCATCCCCGACGACCTGACGACGTGGGAGGAGTACATGGACCTCGGGGCGAAGCTCAACAAGAGCAAGGGCGTCTCGCTGCACGCGGTCGCGGTCACCGACCCGGGCGGCACGTTGCAGAGCTACCAGATCCTGCTGCTCCAGCGCGGCGGTGACATGTACGACGAGGACGGCGGCATCGCCATCCAGACCCCGGAGGCCGAGCGCACCTTGCAGTTCCTCGTCGACGGCGTGCAGTCCGGAGCGATCGCCACGGTCGCGGACATGTACGGGCCGAGCCTGCAGTCCGGGCTGAAGGGCGGCACGATCCTGGCGGTCGACATGCCCTCCTGGTACGCCAGCTACGGCATCAAGCCGAACGTCCCCGAGCAGAAGGGGAAGTGGCGCGTCCGGAACCTGCCCCGGTTCGCCGGTGGCGGCAGCACGACGAGCGTCGGCGGCGGGACCGGGTTCGCGGTGCTCCGCGACAAGCCCCTCACGAAGGCGGGGATCGACCTCGTGCTCGCGGCGTACCTCGACCCGGACCAGCAGGTGAAGCGGTACCAGGACCTCGGGTACCTGCCGACGCTGCGCTCGGTCTACGACGACCCGCGCCTCGCCGCGATGAGCGACCCGTACTTCGGCGGGCAGCAGCTGTTCGGCGTCTACAAGTCCGTCGTCGACGACGTCCCGTCGCAGCACCAGAGCGCCGACGCAGCGATCCTGCAGACCGTCCTGAGCGGCTACATCATCAAGGCCTACAAGGGCCAGATCTCCCCGAAGCAGGCGCTCGACGCCGCTGCGGCCGACTTCCGCGGCCAGACCCGCGCCTGAGGAGGACGACGTTGTCCACATCCACCGCCACCGGCATCCCGGTGTCCGCCACCACGGCCGATCCGCCGGCCCGACGACGACGGCTCAACACGAACGGCGGCAGCGCGCCGTACCTGTTCATCGCGCCGTTCTACGTGCTGTACGGCCTCTTCATGATCGTGCCGGTGCTCGCCGCCGTGTACCTGTCGCTCACGGAGTGGGTCGGTCTCGGCACCCCGAACTGGATCGGGCTGTCGAACTACGCGAACCTGTTCCGCGACACCAGCTTCGGCACCGCCCTGGTGAACTCGCTGATCTACACGCTCATCGCCGTGTTCGTCATCGTGCCGGTCTCCCTGCTCGTCGCGCAGGCGCTCAACGCCAAGGGGCTGCGCGCCCGTGACCTGTTCCGCGTGACGTTCTTCATCCCGATGGTGCTGTCACCGATCGTCATCGCGCTCATCTACAGCCTGGTGTTCGACACGAACTACGGGCTGCTCAACGCCTCGCTCAAGGCGCTGTTCGGGCTGCCGAACACCGACTGGCTCGGGGACCCGACGCTCGCGAAGGTCGCGATCGGGTTCGTGCTCCTCTGGCGCACGGTCGGGTACCTGACGATCTACTTCCTCGCGGCGCTCCAGAACGTGTCGCCGGAGCAGTACGAGGCCGCGTCGCTCGACGGTGCCGGCACGTTCCGGAAGTTCACGAACGTGACCCTGCCGGAGATCCGACCGGTCACGAGCTTCGTCGTCGTCACGTCGTTCATCAGCGCCGCGCAGCTCTTCGACGAGCCGTACCTGCTGACGAAGGGCGGCCCGGGCGAAGCGACCCTGTCCGTCGCCATGTTCATCTACCGCGCCGCGTTCGAGCGACAGCAGTTCGGGTACGCGGCCGCGGCCGGGGTCGTGCTGTTCGTCATCGTCTTCGGCGTCAGCCAGATCCTCAACCGCGCACTCGCCATCGGGAGGGACGCATGACCGCCACCACCGACCGCCCGACCACCCGGGCCGTCACGACCGCCGGAGGTCGGGCTCCCCGCTCCGGCCCGCCCCGCACGCGCGGGTGGGTCGCCCGCCGTGGGCTGCTCTACGCGACCCTCATCGCCCTGCTGCTCGTGTTCGTCTTCCCGCTGCTCTGGGCCCTGTCCGGCTCGTTCAAGCGACGCGGCGACATCTTCGCGACACCGCCGTCGCTGATCCCGAACCCGGCGACCGGCGAGAACTACTCCAACCTGCTGTCGACCCAGCCGTTCTGGGCGTGGTTCGGCATCAGTGTCGGGACCGCGCTCATCGCCACCGTCGTGTCCGTCTTCGTCTGCGCGATGGCGGGCTACGGGTTCGCGAAGTTCCGGTTCCGGGGCAAGCGGGTGCTGTTCGCGGTGATGTTCTCGTCGCTGTCCGTGCCGTTCGCGGTGATCCTCGTGCCGCTCTTCATCCTGGTGGTGAAGTCGGGGCTCACGAACCCGTGGTTCTCGCTCGTCGTGCCGTGGGTGGCGCCGGCGTTCGGCATCTTCATGATGCAGCAGTTCATCGTCCAGGCGATCCCGGACGAGATCATCGAGGCCGCCCGCATCGACGGCAACTCGGAGTTCGGCACGTTCCGTCGTGTCGTGCTCCCGTTGCTCCGGCCGTCCCTCGGCGCACTCGCCGTGTGGAGCTTCCTGCCGAGCTACAACTCGTTCCAGTGGCCGCTGGTCCTGTTGCCCGACTCGAACCAGTACACCCTGCCGCTCGGCCTCAACGCGATCTTCGCCTCGGAGAACCGCTCGTACGACCTCGTGCTCGCCGGCGCCGTGCTCGCGAGCGTGCCGACCATCCTCGTGTTCCTGCTCCTCCGCAAGCAGCTGCTCGACGGCCTGACGGCCGGCGCCGTGAAGGGCTGAGACATGACCCGCGACCAAGCACCCTCGAACGGAGTACCCCGCACCATGCAGCACGACCGCGTCCTCTTCGGCGCCGCTTACTACCACGAGTACCAGCCCACACCCCGGCTCGACGAGGACATGCGCCTCATGCAGGAGGCCGGGTTCTCGGTCATCCGCGTCGGCGAGTCCGTCTGGAGCACCTGGGAGCCGGAGAACGGCCGGTTCGACCTCGAGTGGCTCGCCCCGGTGCTGGACGCCGCGCACGAGCACGGCATCCGGGTGGTCCTCGGCACGCCGACCTACGCGGTGCCGATGTGGCTCGCCCGCATCGTGCCGGAGATCAACGTCCGGCGACGGACCGGTGGCGAGGCGATGGGCTGGGGGGCTCGCCAGGAGATCGACTACGCCCACCCGGCGTTCCTGTTCCACGCCGAGCGGGTCATCCGGAAGATCGTCGCCCGGTACGCCGACCACCCGGCCGTGATCGGGTACCAGGTCGACAACGAGCCGGGCAACGAGCTCATCGCGAACCCCGAGGTGTTCCAGCGGTTCGTCGACCACCTGCGGCACACCTACGGGAGCGTCGAGCGGCTCAACGAGGAGTGGGGGCTGACCTACTGGTCGCACCGGCTCTCGACCTGGGCGGACCTGTGGACCCCGGACGGCAACGCGCAGCCGCAGTACGACCTCGCGTGGCGTCGGTTCCAGGCCTCGATCACGACGGACTTCATCGCCTGGCAGGCATCGGTCGTGCGGGAGTACTCCCGTGCGGACCAGTTCGTCACGACGTGCATCGCCTACGAGCGGCCCACCGTCGAGGACGAGGCGCTCACCCGTTCCCTCGACGTCACGGCCGGCAACCCCTACTACCGCATGCAGGACGCGCTCGAGCTCCCGAGCACCGACGAGCCGGCCCAGTTCTGGACGTCGTCCGGCGCCTGGTCGATCGTCGCGTCGGGCGACCGGATGTACGGGTCGAAGCAGGCGCCGTTCCTCGTCACCGAGACGAACGCGCAGGCCATCGGCTTCTCGTGGATGAACGAGCCGGCGTACGAGGGGCAGTGGCGCCAGGCCGCGTGGGCGCTCGTTTCCCGTGGCGCCTCGATGATCGAGTACTGGCACTGGCACACGCTGCACTACGGGGTGGAGACGTACTGGGGCGGGGTGCTCCCGCACTCCCAGCAGCCCGGGCGGACGTACGAGGAGATCGCCCGGATCGGTGCCGAGTTCGCCCACGCCGGGGACCGGGTCGCCGGACTCCGGCCGCACGCCGACGTCGCGCTGCTCTTCTCGAACGAGTCGAAGTGGGCGTTGAACGAACACCCGGCGCTCGGCGACGGCATGGAGCCCGACCGCCGATCGTGGCAGACGGTCTACGACGCGTTCGCCCGCGGCGTGTTCGACGCCGGGCTCCAGGCGAACACGGTGCACCCGTCGCAGGTGTTCGACCGCGACCCGGGGTCCTTCGCCGCCGAGCGCCCGGTCCTCGTCGCCGCGGCGTTCACCATCGCCACCGACGCGCAGCTGCAGTGGCTCGCCGCCTACGCCGAGGCCGGCGGCCACCTCGTGGTCGGCATCCGCACCGGCTACGAGGACGAGGAGGCGCGTGCCCGGCTCGAGCGCAAGCCCGCCTTCCTCGACGTCGCGGCGGGCGTCCACTACGACGAGTTCAGCAACCTCGGTCGCCGCATCCCGGTGTCCGCCGGGGCCGCCGCGACGGACCACGGGTTCTCCGTGCCGGTCGGGGCCACGGCCACCCGGTGGGCGGACGGCCTGCTCGTCGACGACGCCGACGTGCTCGTCGGGTACGAGCACCCGCACCACGGCCGGTTCGCCGCGGTCACCACCCGTGCGCACGGTGCCGGGCGGGTGACCTACGTCGGGACCGTCCCGGACCCGGCGCTCGCCGCGGCGCTCGTCGACTGGGCGGCTCCGCGGGCGGACGGAGCACCCGGCTGGCGTCCCCAGACCGACACGCAGTCGGTGCAGAGTTCGGTCAACGGCCGCGGGGAGACCGTGCACGTGGTCCACAACTGGTCGTGGACGCCGAGCACCTTCCAGGTGCCGGTCGCGGCGGAGGACGTCCTCGACGGCACGGCGCTCGCCGCCGGGTCCGAGCTGTCGCTCGGGGCGTGGGACGTGCGGGTGCTGGCCGTCCGGTAGGCGACCACTGCGGGACGGGAGGCGCGGTGCCAGCTGGCACCGCGCCTCCCGTCCGCCGTCAGGTCACCGCCACGCCGCCAGCTCACGCGAGAGCGTCGCCCGCGACCGGACCAGCATCCCGCGCACCGTCGAGACCGGCAGCCCGAGCGCATCGGCGACCTCCCGGTAGGACAGCTGCTCGACGTGGCGCAGCTCCCAGCACCGGCGCTTCGTCGCGGGCATGGTCGTGAGCACCGCCGTCGCAGCCTGCGCGAGGGATGCACGCTCGGTGACACCGGTCGGGGCGTGGTCGTCCGCTGCGGGCGTCGACTCGTCGAGCCGTCCGGTGACCCGCGCGGCGGCCTCGCTGAACCGGTCGTAGCTCCGCCGCCGAGCGGTGGTCACGAGCTAGCCGCCGATCGCCGCTGCATCGACGATCGACCCCAGGTGCGTCCACGCCGCGAGGAACGTCTCCTGCACGACGTCGTCGGCGTCCGCGTGGGAGTGCAGGACGCGCATGGCGGTGGCGTGCACGAGCGGCGTGTGCCGTCGCACGATCGATGCGAAGTCCGCGGGGTGCGGTGGTGCTGCGGTGGGGGCGCGCATGAGCACGGTGGGCTCCGATCCTCGGGTGGATGCGTCCAGGGGATTCGGAATCGGGTCACGCCGAGAGGGTCGGAGTGCTCACCTCAGATCGCGGGGGATCGGGCCTGGTGCGGGGCCGCCCGACCAGCGCCGGATGGCGTCCTCGTCGAGGGCGGTGATCCCGTGGTGCACCGGGAGGGTGACGTGGTCGACGACGGCTCCCGTGGCACGCAGGCGCTCGGCGGTCCGGAGGCCGTCGCCCGCCGCGCGGCGGGCGTCGAACCGGGCGTCGAGCACCAGCACCGGGACGCCGGAGCCGGTGCCGACCGGTTCGGACTGGAAGGGCGGTTGCGGTCGGATGAGGACCCCGGCCGTGAACAGGTCCGGGCGCAACTCGATGAGGGCGGCAGCCGCGATCGCCCCGTTCGAGAAGCCGAGCACGAACCGGTGTGCGGTCGGTGCGAGCTGCGCGCTCCCGTGGTCGACGGCGTCGGCGAGCAGCGCGATGCGCGCCCGCAGGTCGTCCTCGTCGAGGCTCCGGTCGGGGCGACGGCGGAAGTGCGCGTACCCCTGCGGCGTCGGTTCGGTGCCGCGCAGCGCGATCTTGGCATCGTCGGGTGCCAGCCGATCCGCGAGGGGGAGGAGGTCGGTCTCGTGACCGTCGGACCCGTGGAGCAGCACCCACGTCGTGCCGGTCGGACGCGCGACGGCAGGGACCGACAGCACGATGTCCGTGCCGAGCGGTGATCGCAGCGAGCGTGTCCACGAGTGCACGGGTCGATCATGCTCCGCAGCGTGCCCAGAGGACCGTCCGCAGATGGTCGCCGACGTCGGCCGTACGGTTCACTCGACAGGGGGTGAGCGAGAGGACGACACCATGGCGGATCTGCTGATCGGGATCGAGGAGCACTGGGTGCACGAGGGGATCGACCGTGCGCAGCGTGCATTGCCGGCTGATCGGCGCGACGACAGCCTCGTCCTCAACGACCACGGCGATGCCGCGCGGCGCCTCGGCGACATCGAGAGCGAGCGCCTCGCCGCGATGGACGCACAGGGCGTCGACATGCAGGTCCTGTCCCTCGCCCCGCCGGGCACGCAGGGGCTCGACGCGGTCGACGCGATCGCCCTGAGCCGCGATGCGAACGACGAGGTCGCGGCCGCGGTCGCCGCACACCCGGATCGCTTCCGGGCCTTCGCGACCCTGCCGCTCGCCGACCCGCACGCCGCCGCCGTCGAACTGGAGCGCGCCGCAGCACTCGGCCTCGTCGGCGTCATGCTGCACGGCCGCACCGGGGACGTCCTGATCGACGACCCGCGCTTCGAGGAACTCTGGACCGTCGCGGAGCAACTCCGGCAGCCGGTGTTCATCCACCCGCAGATCCCCCCGCGGGCCGGTCCGGGACGCCTCCTACACCGGGCTCGGCGGCCTGCCCGACCTCGCGCTGGCGACCTTCTCGTGGGGCTGGCACCTCGAAGCGGGAACGGCCGCGCTCCGGCTCATGGCGCGCGGCGTGCTGGATCGCCACCCGTCGCTGCAGCTCGTGCTCGGGCACTGGGGCGAGCTCCTGCTGTTCTGGCACGACCGCGCCGACGGACTCGCACGTGCGGCCGGCCTCGAACGGTCGATCACGGAGTACCTGCGCGAGAACGTCTGGATCACGGCCTCCGGCATGCTCGACCCGGCGATGCTGCAGCACGCCCTGAGCATCACGACGCCGGACCGGCTCCTGTTCTCGACCGACCACCCGTTCCAGCAGCCCACCCGCGAGGAGATCACGGCCTTCCTCACGGCACTGCCCGATCAGCAGGCCCGCGATGCCTTCGCGTCGGGGAACGCCCGTCGGCTGTTCGGTCTCACGGGCTGAGCACCCCGCCGCCGGTACGCTGCGGACATGCCGGGGGACTTCACGATCCGAACCACGACCGAGCGCGACTGGGAGCAGGTGCGCGCTCTCCGCATCGAGAACGCCACGGACGACCCGATCTCCTACGGGGCGACGCTCGAGTACACGCTCGCGATGACCGAGGACGACTGGCGGCTCCGCGCGAGGCGTGGCGAGGGGACCGAGACGACGAGCGTGGTGGCGGTCGACCGGACGGGTCGCTGGATCGGGATGATGAGCGGCCAGGTCGGTGACGCGTACGGCAACGATCCCGTGCTCACCGGCGTGTACGTCACGCCGTCGTCCCGCGGTCGGGCGAACGGCGTCGCGGATGCGCTGCTCGACCACGTGGTCGGGTGGGCAGCGGGGCACGGCGAGCGGCTCCGCCTCGAGGTGTACGACCAGGCGGTGCCAGCTGGTCGCTTCTACGAACGTCGCGGGTTCCGGGCGAGCGGTCGCTCCCGCGACTTCCGACTGCTGGGGCAGGGGCGGGACGCCCCGTCGCTGCGCCTGGTCGAGTTGGTGCGGACCGTCACGTGACCCGCTGACGGACGGGAGGCGCGGTGCGGCCCCGCCCCGCGCCTCCCGTCCGCTGTGCGGTCGTCAGACCGCGGCGAGCTCCCGCGTCAGTGCCGCCACGAACGCGTCGATGTCCTGCTCCGAGGTGTCGAACGAGCACATCCACCGCACCTCGTTCCGGCTGGCGTCCCAGTCGTAGAACCGGAAGTGCTCGCGCAGCCGATCGGCCACGCCGGCCGGCAGCGTCGCGAAGACCCCGTTCGCCTGGGTCTCCTGGCTGAACCCGACGCCGCGGATGCTGCCGTCGGCGATCCCCGCCTCGAGGGCGCCGCGGAGTCGCTGCGCCATGGCGTTGGCGTGCCCGGCCGACCGGACGTAGAGGTCGTCGCTGAGCAGGGCGATGAGCTGTGCCGAGACGAAGCGCATCTTCGACGAGAGCTGCATGTTGAGCTTGCGGAGGTAGTGCAGGCCCTCCGATGCCTCGGGGTTCAGGACGACGATCGCCTCGCCGTAGAGCATCCCGTTCTTCGTCCCGCCGAAGCTCAGCACGTCGACGCCGGCGTCGGTGGTGAAGTCGCGCAGGGGGAGCCCGAGGCTCGCGGCCGCGTTCGAGATGCGGGCGCCGTCCATGTGCAGCGTCATCCCGAGCGGGTGGATGTGGTCGGCGATCGCGCGGACCTCGTCCACCGAGTAGGCGGTGCCGAGCTCGGTGGTCTGGGTGATCGAGACGACGAGCGGCTGGGCGCGGTGCTCGTCGCCCCAGCCCCAGGCCTCCTTGTCGATGAGCTCGGGGGTGAGCTTGCCGTCCGGCGTCTCGACGGGCAGGAGCTTGATCCCGCCCACGCGCTCCGGGGCGCCGGCCTCGTCGGTGTGGATGTGCGCGGTCGAGGTGCACACGACGGCGCCCCAGCGGGGGAGCATCGACTGCAGTCCGACGACGTTCGCGCCGGTGCCGTTGAACACCGGGAACGCCTGCGCCTGCGACCCGAAGTGCTCCCCGACGACCTCGTTGAGCCGTGCGGTGTACACGTCTTCGCCGTACGCGATCTGGTGGCCGTCGTTGGCCGCGGTGATCGCCGCGAGGATCTCGGGGTGGATACCGGCGTAGTTGTCCGAGGCGAAGCCCCGCAGGTCCAGGTCGTGGAGTCGAAGGGTCACGCGTTCATCCTAGGTTCGGGGCGTCGCCCGCCGAGAGCGGGATGCGGGTGCCGTTCACGGCTGCGGGGTCGGCCGACCAGAGCCGCACGACCTCGTCGCCGAGTCGCGCCTCGAGGCCGGCGAGTGCGCGCACGACGAACACGACAGCGGCAGCGGTGTCCGGCGCGTCCGTGCCGAAGCCCTGGGCGACGGCGCGGACCCAGGCGTCCGAGGCGGCCTTCGCGGCGGCGTAGTTCGCGGCGCCGGCGGTGGGCGAGTCGACGGTGGTGGAGGAGACGAAGGCCAGACGTCCGGCGGGCGAGGCGACGAGGTCGGCGAAGAACTCCCGCGTCGTGTTCCGGAGCGTCCGGAAGGCCCGGTCGAGGAAGTCCCAGTCGTCGTCCGACTGGCCGGCGATGCTGCCACCGCCACGCCAGCCACCGACCAGGTGGACGAGCCCGTCGATCGGCCCGAGGTCCGCGTGGATCCGCGACGCCAGGGCGGCGACGTCCGCACGCGACGAGAGGTCGCACGTGTGGGTGGTGACGCCCGGGACGGCGGTGCTGAGCGCCTCCAGACCCGCTGCCCTCGTGCCGACCGCGACCACCGTCGCACCGGCGGTGACCAGCGACCGCGCGACGGCCTCGCCGCTGGTGCTGGTCGCGCCCGCGACCAGCACCACGCGACCGGTGAGCGACCCATCGCTCACGCGGCGACCTCCGTCGTCCCGGTGATCCCGGCCGTCGACGCGATGACCGGCGCCATCTTCTTGTTGAGCGCCTCGTAGAACATCGACAGCGGGAACTCGTCGTCCATGACCGCGTCGGTGTAGCCCTTCGGCGGTCCGGCGAGCGTCCTCGGTGGGGAGTCCGCGCGCCCAGGCCGAGGCCGGGTGCGGCGTGAGCGTCCGGGTGAGCATCTCGTACGCGGCGAGCCAGTGCGCCGCCTTCGGCCGGTCGATCGAGCGCCGGTACAGCTCGTTGATCTCGTCGCTGAGGGCGATGATGACGTCCGGGACGGCCTCCCAGTCGATGGTGAGTTGCGTGTCCGTCCAGTGCAGGACGTCGTGCTGGTGCATCCACGCGAAGAGCAGCTGGCCGCCGAGGCCGTCGTAGTTGCGGACACGGCTGCCGGTGATCGCGAAGCGGAAGATGCGGTCGAACACGACGGCGTACTGCACGAGACGGGCGTGGTCACGGATGGCGCGCTGCGCGTCCTGGAGGCTCGCATCCGGCAGCGCCGAGAGGGTGCGTTCCAGACGCACGGACTCACGGAACGCGGTGAGGTCGCAGCGCAGCTCCTCGAGCGAGTAGAGGAAGAACGGCATCCGCTGCTTGATCATGAACGGGTCGAACGGCAGGTCTCCGCGCATGTGCGACCGGTCGTGGATGATGTCCCACATCACGAAGACCTGCTCGGTGAGCTCCTGGTCGTCGAGCATCGCGCGTGCGTCGTCAGGAAGGTCGAGCTTGGTGATCTCGGCGGCTGCGCGGACGACCCGGCGGTAGCGGGCGGCCTCGCGGTCCTGGAAGATCGCGCCCCACGTGAACGTCGGCAGCTCGCGCATCGCGACGGTCTCGGGGAAGAGCACGGCGGAGTTCGTGTCGTACCCGGGGGTGAAGTCGACGAACCGCAGCGCGACGAAGAGCGCGTTGCCGTAGTCCCCGGCCTCGAGCTCGGCGATGAACTCGGGCCAGATGACCTCGACCAGGACGGCTTCGACGAACCGCGAGGAGCTGCCGTTCTGCGTCACCATCGGGAACACGACGAGGTGGCCGAGCCCGTCGACGCGGTGCTGCTGCGGCTGGAACGTGTTCAGGGAGTCGAGGAAGTCGGGGACGCCGAACCCCTCGTCGCGCCACCGGGCGAAGTCGTGCTGCACGGCCTCGAGGAAGGCCGCGTCGTGCGGGAAGCACGGTGCCAGCTCGGCGATGGCCGGGACGATCGTCGCGACGTGCTCGGTCGCGGCGGCGTGGTCGGCAGGCTCGGGCACGGAGCCGTCCTGCACCTGGACGGTCTGCAGCGCGGTGACGGCGTCCTGCAGCCGGAGCCAGGCCGGGTGGGCGGCGACCTCGCGCACGGACAGGCGGTCCTCGACGACCTCGGGTTCTCCGACGATGGCGTCCTTCGAGAACTCCTGGACGAACTGCGACATGTCGTACCTCCCGTCGTTGGGCTGGCTGCGGGTGCGCTGGTGCATCGAGCCTAGGGAAGATCGGGGGGCGCAAAGTTGCCCATCTCCGGCGGAATCGTGCGCATCCGGCGGCCCCGCGCTCGGAACTGATCGCACCGCGCAAGGTTCCTCCGTTGCCGGGCTGGACTGCGCTCGACATCGCTTCACCGGTACGGTCGCAGTGAGCTTCAGGGAGGACCGTGGACGAACGGATCAGCGACGGGTCGAGCGTCGACATCGAGGTCGTCCACCCCGGTGACCCTCTGGCTGATGGGATCGTGCGGACGTACCTCGCCGAGGTCGCGTCGCGCTGGTACGGACGCCCGGCGACCGAGGACGAGGTCGACCAGGCGCTGCGCGACGAGCCGTACGACGACCTGCAGGGTGCGTCCGGGAAGTTCCTCGTCGCCGTCGAGCAGGGTCGAGCGATCGCGTGCGCCGGAGCGCGGTTCGGTGCCGGTCTCGGTCTCGGTGTCGCCGAACTCACGAAGGTCTTCACCCTGCCCGAGGCGCGTGGACGGGGCACGGCGGCCCGGCTCGTGCGCGAGCTCGAGGCGGCGTGCCGTCGCCGCGGGATCGGCGTGCTCCGGCTGGACACCCGTGCCGAACTCGCCGAGGCCTGCGCGCTCTACGAGCGGCTCGGGTTCGAGCGCGTGCCCGCCTTCACCGACGACCCCTACTCGGACCGGTGGTACGCGAAGCGGCTCTGAACCGCAGCGACCGTGGGTCGGGAGGCGCGGGTCGGCGCCGCACCGCGCCTCCTGGTCGAGCCGTGGTCGCGTCCACGGCTGCCGGGCCGGCTACCGGACACGGCTGGGTCAGCGCCGCCGCCGCGCGCGGCGCATCGGGACGTGGCCCCACCAGCCGAGGCCGTCGGCGTCCACGTCGAGGTGGTCGAGCCACCGGCCGAGCGGCTCGCCGATGTTGAAATCGGCGACTTCCCAGCCGAATTCCTCGGGTGTGGCTTCGTCGCCGGTCGTGTAGGCGTCCAGCCAGTCGATCGTCGTCGAGCGCTCGCGGACGATGCCGACGCGCGGGCCGCCCCACGGAGCGTCGTAGACCACGCGGAAGCCGTCCTCGGTCGCCCAGGCATCGTGGACGACCACGGACTCCGCTTCGGTCGGGCCGCCGTCGCGGAGCTTCCGCAGGCAGGCGAGGAGTGCCCGCGGACCCCACTCGTCCGACGCCGCCGCTTCGAGTTCGGCGATCAGTTCGGCATGTCGCTCGCTCAGCACCCGGACACACCGCCGGGTCCTGTCGTCTCGGCCACGCTGCGCGTCAGGCGCTCGGGCCGCTCGTCCGGTTCAACCGGTCGGCCGCACGCCCGAGGAGCCAGTTCACGGCCCACCCGACCACGCCGATGACCGGCACCGCGACGATCACGACGGTCCAGACGATCTTCACGAGGTCGCTCCGACGTCGGTCCCGCCACACCTGCACCAGCGCCAGCACGTCCAGCGCCAGCACGACCAGCAGGACCAGCACGTGTGCGCCGCCCAGGTTCTCGAGCACGTCGTTCTCCCCTCGTCCGCCGCGGCGCAGGGATGCGCTGCGCGGCGGTCCAACGATAGGAGGGCGCGGCGGGTGGTTCGTCAGTCCAGCGGTTGACATCAGTGAGCGGGCGAGCGGGCGAACACGCCACCGAGCGTCGCACGCGCGACCGCGCTCGCCTCGTCCGGTGTCAGGGGGCCACGGCCGTTGAAGAGCCGGAACACCACCGGCCCGAAGAGCAGGTCGATCATGAGGTCCGTGTCGAGTCCGGACCGGATCTGCCCCGCAGCGACACCCGCCTCGATGAGAGCACGCGTGGCGTCGCGTCGCCGGCGGAAGAACACTGCGTCCACGAGGGCGGTGCCGTCGGGTCGACCTGGTGCCGCTCCGAGCAACTGGACGGCCATGGCGCCTTCGGCTGTGCCGTAGAACGCTGCGAGGCGGACGAACTGGTCGTGGAGATCAGCGATCGCATCGCCGGTCGAGCGCGTCGGGACGGCGTCCGTCACGACGGAGCCCCACGCCTCGACGGCGAGCGCGAAACCGCTCGGCCAGTGCCGGTAGATCGTCGCCTTGCCCACCCCCGATCGCCGAGCCACCTCGTCGATGGAGAACTTCTGCCATCCGACCTCGCGGAGCACGGTCGCGGCACCGGTCACCGCCGCTGCTCGGGACTCCTGACTGACCGGCCTTCCGCGAACTGCCATGCGGCGAGTTTACAGAACGATTCGTTCAGCATATGGTGGAACGGACCGTTCAGAAATGAAGTCTCGAGTGAGGAGCTCCGTCATGGTTGATCTGCGAGTCGGACTCATCGGTGTGAACGCGAACCGCGGTTGGGCAGCGGAAGCGCACGTTCCCGCCATCCGCGCGGTCCCCGGTCTGGAGCTGACGGCCGTGGCGACGCGGAAGCAGGCGAGTGCTGACGCTGCCGCAGCCGCGTTCGGCGTGCCGAAGGCGTACGGCGATCCGGACGCGCTCATCGACGACCCCGAGGTGGACGTCGTCGCGGTGGCCAGTTCCGTCGCGACGCACCACCGTCTCATCAGTCGGGCCGTCCGGGCCGGAAAGCACGTCCTCACCGAATGGCCGCTCGCGGTCGGCACGGGAGCGATGGCGGCACTTGCCGACCAAGCGCGCACCGCGGGCGTGCACACCGCCCTCGGGCTACAGGCACGTCGGAACCCCGCAGTCCTCGGCGCGCAAGCGGTCATCGCACAGGGCGAGATCGGTCGGCTGTTGGTCGCGCGGGTGTTCTCGAGCACCATGGCGTTCGGTGCAGCGGTGGACGACGAGACCCTTCCGCTCGAAGACCCCGCTGCCGGCATGCACCTGTTGACGATCCAGGCGGCACACACGCTCGACCTGCTGGCGGTCATCGCCGGCACGCCCGTGCAACTCGCTGCGACGACCACGATCCGCTTCCCCGAGCTGCGTCGGGCGGACGGTGACGGTGTGCGGAGAGTCCTTCCGGACCACGTCCTCGCGCAGGGCACACTGCCCGACGGGGGAGCGTTCACCGCCGAGATCGAGGGCGGCCGTGACGCAGGCGACACTCCGTTCCGACTCGAACTCGAGGGCAGCGACGGGACCGTCCGACTCGAGGGCGGCGCACCCCGCGGGTTCCAGTCCGGCACCCTCGAGCTGACGGTCGACGGCGCGACCATCCCGGTCGAGACCGGGATGCTGCCTGCCTCGGTCGTCAACGTCGCCGGCGTCTACCGTGCGCTCCGTGACGACGTCCGCGACGGCACGGTCACCGCGCCGTCCTTCGCCGACGGTGTCCGCCTGGCGCATCTGCTGGACGACGTCCGTCGGAGCGCCGTGACGGGCTCGACCGTCACCCCGACCGCCCCCTGGCCGAAGGGCAGCGACCTCGTCACTCCGTAGGCGCGGGTGCTCCGGTGCGGGGGACAGCGGAGGTCCGCCGAAGATGTGACGGTCTTCTTGGAGGTACAGGCCTACCGTCTGTTGCGTGCGGCAACGACGCCGCACGATGACGAATCGAGCATCATGCAACGACGGATGAAGCACCTCGTCGCGATCGCGCTGAGCGCCGGTGTCGTGGGGGCACTGCTGCCCGCGGTCGCCGCCCAGGCGGTCACGACGAGCGACACCCCGGACTTCGGGAGCAACGTCAAGATCTACAGCCCCTCGACGCCGACCTCGACGATCCAGGCCGACGTCGACGCGGCGTTCAACGCACAGCTCCGGAGCACGACCGCGCAGTTCGGGACGCAGCGCTCCGCCTTCCTGTTCAAGCCCGGGAGCTACGGCCGCGTGTGGGCCAACCTCGGCTTCTACACGACGGTCGCCGGCCTGGGGAAGAACCCCGACGACGTGACCATCAACGGCGCCGTGAACGTCGACTCCGGGTGGAACGCCGGTGACGAGAAGAACGCGACGCAGAACTTCTGGCGGTCGGTCGAGAACGTGGCGATCGTCCCCGAGGGCGGCACCGACCGTTGGGCGGTGTCCCAAGCCGCCCCGATGCGGCGGGTCCACATCAAGGGGAACCTCACGATGGGCCCCTCGAACCAGGACGGCGGCCAGGGGTACTCCTCCGGCGGGTACATCGCGGACACGAAGGTCGACGGGACGGTGACCTCCGGCTCGCAGCAGCAGTGGTACACCCGCAACTCGTCGATCGGGTCCTGGCAGGGCGGCAACTGGAACATGACGTTCTCGGGCGTGCAGGGCGCTCCCGCGAACGACTTCTCGAAGAGCTACACGACCCTGTCCACCACGCCGACGACCCGCGAGAAGCCGTACCTGTACGTCGACTCGTCGGACAAGTACCACGTGTTCGTCCCCTCGCTCCGGCAGAACTCGTCGGGCGTGACCTGGCCGAACACCGCCGGCACGGACATCCCGATGCGCAACTTCTACGTCGCCCACCCGGGTGACTCGGCGGCGACGATCAACAGTGCGCTGTCGCAGGGCCTCAACCTGTTCTTCACGCCGGGCACCTACCAGCTGAACGCTCCCATCGCGGTCACCCGTCCCGACACGGTCGTCACCGGGATCGGCTTCCCGACGCTCGTGCCGACGCAGGGCAACGCGGTGCTCACCTCGACCGACGTCGCCGGCGTGAACGTGTCGAACCTCGTCGTCGACGCCGGTTCGCAGAACAGCGCCCAGCTGGTCCGACTCGGCACGAGCGGCTCGCACGTCGACCACGCCGCCGACCCGCAGAGCATCCAGGACGTGTTCTTCCGCGTGGGTTCGAGCATCCAGGGCAAGGCGACGACGACCCTCCAGGTCAACGCGGACGACACCCTGGTCGACCACATCTGGGCCTGGCGCGCCGACCACGGCGGAGCCGCCACCGGGTGGACGGTCAACACCGGCGCGACCGGCGTCGCGGTGAACGGCAACGACGTCCTCGCGACCGGTCTGTTCGTCGAGCACTACCAGAAGTACGAAGTGCAGTGGAACGGCAACAACGGACGGACGATCTTCTTCCAGAACGAGATGCCGTACGACGTGCCGGACAACGCGTCGTGGCAGAGCCCGACCGGTGCCGGCTACGCCGCCTACAAGGTCGCCGCGAACGTCACGAGCCACGAGATCTGGGGCGGCGGTGTCTACTGCTTCTTCAACACGAACCCGGCGGTGCACGCCGATCGGGCGTTCGAGGTCCCGCAGACCGCCGGTGTCCGTGCGCACGGGCTCGTCACGGTGTCCCTCGGTGACACGGGCACGATCTCGAGTGTGATCAACGGGGTCGGGGGAGCGGTGCCGACGCCGGCGGGGAACACCGCCCCCAACCGGCTGGCGTCCTACAACTGATCCCGAGCGGGTCCCCGGCCGAGGGTGGCTAGAACAGGTTGCCCCCGCTGGCGACCTGGATCGCGACGAGGGCTCCGGCGAAGACCACCAGCACGCCGACCAGTGTCGCGAGTGCGACGGGCCACCCCGTCCGGCGTCGGGCACGGCGCGCGATCGAACCGACGACCCCCGCGACGAGGACGACGAGCGTGAGGACGAGGTGCCAGTTGCGCACGGCCGCGCCGGGGTCGTCAGCGCTGCTGCACCCCGGCGACGGTTGCGCGCACCCGGCGAACGCGAGCTGGCCGATGAGGACGACGAACCACGCCGCCGGGCTCACCAGGACGGCCGCGCCGAGGAGCAGGACGGTGGCGACGAGGTCGACCGAGCCGGGGTCGCGGGGTGGCGGCGCCTGCTCGGCTCGCGGCGGGTGCAGCACCAGGTCGTCGCCGGGATCGTCCCACCAGTCCTCGCGTGCCCCCATGCACCCAGCGTAGGTGGGAGCGGTGGACGCGAGTGGACGGCGGACGGGAGGCGCGGGTCGGGCCCGCACCGCGCCTCCCGTCAGAAGCGGGTCGAGCCACGCAACCGGCGCGGCCGGCCGTCGGGGTCCACGGCGAGTCGCGCGGCGGGACGCGCCCACAGACGCTGCAGTGCCGAGACCGGTTCCGGCTCGTGCTGGCGGATGCGCCCAGGGGGTCGCGGGCCGGGCTGCCCGTCCTCGTGCCAGTGGTCGAGCGCACGTGCCGTGGACCGCCAGAGGGCGAGCAGGTCCGCGCCGGACCCGGTGAACCGCTCGTCGTCGGGCGTCGTCGCGAGGTGCTCCGCCCAGAGCTCGTGGCGGAGGTCACGGGCGAGGGACCGGTCGTCGTCCGAGGTGTCCACGACGGCGCACGTGAGTTCGCTGTCGGACGTCCACGAGCGGCGGTTGAAGTTGTCCGAGCCGATCGTGAACCACTCGTCGTCGACGATGCAGACCTTGGCGTGGATGTAGATCGGGCGGCCGTCCTCGTGCTCGAGGTCGAAAGCGCCGACACGGTCGGGTGCGGTGCGGCGGAGCGTCCGGAGCGCCTCGATCTGGCCGAACCGGCTCGGGGGACCGCCGAGCGGCCCGTCCGAGTTCGGGTACCGCGGCACGAGGACGACGACACGGAGCTCCCGGTTGCGTTCGAGGGCCTCGGCGATGCCGGTCGCGACCTCGCGGGACCAGAGGTACTGGTCCTCGATGTAGAGCAGCGATCGCGCTCGGGCGAAGGCCTTGCCGTACGCGCGGGCGATGCTGCGCTCACCCAGGGGCGCGAACGGGAACGGCGGGTGCTTCACGCCGTACGTGCGGAGGAGCTGCACGGCGTGGTGCCCGGCCGGTGGTGGTGGCGCCGTCCGTTCGGGCAGGGGCTCGGTGTGCCGCGGCATGTGGACGAGGCGTTGCAGCAGCATCCGGTACGGCATGCTGCGGTCGAGGGGGAGCGGGTCGTCCCAGCGCTCGGCGAACACGGCGAGCACGTCCGCGACGACCGGCCCGCGGAGCTCCATCGACGCGTCGTGCCAGGCCGGGCGCTCGCCGTAGCGGGCGTCGATCGAGACGGGCTGCGGGTCGCCCTCGTGCGCGGCGTCGTCGCGACGGCTGTGGCAGAGGTCGATCCCGCCGACGAACGCGACGTCGCGGGATGGGTCCTCGCGGTGCTGGATGACGAAGAACTTCTGGTGGTGCGAGCCGAACACCCGGACGCGCTGGTCGAGCAGCACCTGGCCGCCGGCGTCGTTGATCTTCCGGCCGAGCAGCTCGTTCGACCGGGCGCTGATCGACGCTGAGACGCGCTCGCCGTGGGACCGCCAGATGAGCCCGCGCACCTCGATGCCCGCTCGTGCACGGTCGGCCAGCAGGTCCCCGATCGTCGGGCCGTCCGGCAGCAACCGCTCGTCGGCGTCGCCGCGCCAGTCGGTGAACCACACGCGGTCACCGGGGCGGAGAGCGGTCAGTTCCGCGTGGATGCGGTCGAAGTAGGCGGCGCCGTGCACGAGCGGACGGACGTGGTTGCCCTCCGACCACGGTGCCGCGTCGGCGCCGGTGTCCCCCTCGGCGTCGGGCCGGTGCCGGTCCGTGTCGTCGTCGGGGTGTCCCGCGTGCACGCCGGTGGCGAGGTTGCCTCGCTCGTCGCGGGAGAGGAACCAATCAGCTGGACCGGTACGCACAGTCGAACAGTACGGGACGGCGACGTTCAGGGGCGCGAGCCCGGCAGGGGGATCTCGTGGCGGTCGTCCCACGGCTCGGCCCAGCCGAGGCGGTCGAACAGGGCGTCGAGGAGCATCGCGGTGAAGCCCCAGACGACGTGCTGCTCGGGGCCGGAGTCGATCGTGAACGCCGGGCCGCGCCACTCCTGACCGCCGCGGCGGATCACCGTCACGCCGCGGTGGGCGGGGTCGAGCAGGTCGGCCACCGGCGCCCGGAACACCGCGGCGGACTCGGCCTCGTCGACGACCCGGACGGGCGAGGACTCGCGCCACCACCCGATCACCGGCGTGACGAGGTGCCGCGAGAACGCGAGCGGCACCGGGGCGATCGTGCCGAGGACGTCCACGCCCGCGGTGTCGATGCCGGTCTCCTCGCGGGCTTCCCGGAGTGCCGCGGCGGTCGCGTCCGTGTCACCGGGGTCGACCCGGCCGCCGGGGAACGCGATCTCGCCGGGGTGGGCGCGGAGCGTGGTGGCCCGTGCGAGCAGCAGGACGTCGAGGTCCCGAGAGACGTCGGTACCGGCGGCGGGGCGGTCGCTCGGCACGTCGTCGAGTTCGCCGAACAGGATGAGGACGGCCGCGTTGCGGGAGGCGCTGGCCACCGGCATGCCCGTGACGAGCGGGGCGGCACCGGGACCGACGAGCGCGGAGAGCTGCTGACGCGCCGGGTTCACGTCGTCAGCCTAGGTGCTGCGCTCCGAGGCGGAACATCCGGGAGGTGCGCCCCCGGGGGATCTCCGAGGCACGACCCGTACGTTCCGAGTCAGCACCACCGGGACCACGGCGGTCCCGCACCGACACTGCACGGGAGCAGACCATGAGCGACACCGACGGCACCGCACCGAAGAACGACGCCGAGGGCACCCCGAAGCCGGACGGCCTCGGCGAGGACGGCACGATCCCCAACGAGCCCGACGGCCTCGCCGCCGGACACGTGGGCGACGACTCGCACTTCAACCCGGAGGAGGACGACGGCACGGAATGAGGATGCTCATCACCGCCACGATCGGGGTCGGGCTGGCCCTGGCGCTCGCCGGGTGTTCGTCGCCCGGGTCCGTCTGCGCCGACTACGGGCAGGGCAACACGGTGAACGTCGTCGTGCCCGACCACCTCGCGACCACCGTCGAGTCGGTCGCCGTGTGCGTCGGTGCCGACTGCACGCCCGAGCAGGAGTCGGCGACGTCCGAGGTCGACGGCGCGACCTGGACGGTCCCGGTCGAGCAGACGCAGGACGAACGCGGCCGCGTGGCGCTCTTCGACGCCGACGGTGCGCGGCTCGACGAGCGCGGCGTCGAACTGGCCTGGACGGACTACGGCTTCGGCGCACCCCTGCAGTGCCGGGGGAGCGGTGTCGCCGAGGTCTGGCTCGACTGACGGCCCGAAGCGCAGGCCGCACCGGACGGTGAGCTCGGAGGCTAGAGCACCCGCTCCAACAACCGCAGCGTCCCCGCGATGTCCACGTCGCGGTCGAGCAACCACTGCACCTGCAACCCGTCGAACGCCGCGATGATGAGCGACGCGACCTGGTCGAGGTCCGCATCGCTGTGCCGACCGGTGGCGGCGAGCTCGTCGCGCAGCTGCTCCGCGAGCTCGCTGCGCGCCGTCGTGAACCGCGCCGCGAAGTACGACCGCGCCGTCTCGTTCCCCACCTCCACCGAGGCACCGAGCAGCGTCGTGTAGAGCGTCACCAGGGCCGGCTCGCTGACGTTCCGGTGGGCGACGAACTCGAGCCGGGGGAACACGCCGCCGGTGTCGCCCAACGCCCGGTTCGACGCGTCGTCACGCTCCCGCAGCACCTCGACGAGCAGGGCCTCGCGCGATGAGAAGTAGTGCCGAAGTGCGGCGTGCGAGATGCCGATCGCCTCGCCGATGGCCCGGAGCGAGGTCCCGTCGATGCCACGGGAGGCGACGACCTCGAGCGTCTGGTCGAGGATCTCCTGCCGGCGCTGCACGCCCTTGGCGTAGGGCCCGCGGCTGCCGGTTCCATCGTTGGAGGTCACTCGGACCAACCTACCGGCAGCCATGAGTCGCCGAAGTGCTGGCGCAAAGTACCGAAACAAAAACTTCCGGTCGGAGGTTTTGGGTGCTACTGTCCCGATCACCTAGTAGCACTAGGGATTCAGCGGGCCCCGAAGCCCCCTATGACTCGAGGAGGAGTCATGTCGACACCGACGTCGAAGGAAGAACCCACACGCGGCATCGCCGGAACCGCAACCCCCGCGGTCACCGCAGCCGCCGGCGCCACCGCCACGGACGCCGCCGCGTCCCGAGCGTTCTCGGTCGAGGGCATCACCCAGTCCGTCAGCACGATGCGGGTCGGCCGCGGCTACCTCTGGGGCCTCAGCTTCGCCCAGTTCGGCCTCTTCGTCGCCCTGCTCACGCCGGTCTTCGTGAGCATGTCGATCAAGGCGACCGAGCTCAACCCGTCGAACCCCGAGACGATCGTCGGTTCCGTCCTGCCGTTCGGCGCGATCGGTGCCCTGCTCGCGAACCCGCTCTTCGGCGCGATCTCGGACCGCACCCGCACCCGCTGGGGTCGTCGTCGGCCGTGGATGGTCGGCGGCGTCATCGTCTTCGTCGGTGCGCTCGCCTGGCTCGCGTTCTCGCCGAACGTCCTGCAGCTCACCCTGGCGTGGGTCCTCGCGCAGGTCACCGCCAACGCGGTCCTCGCCACCCTGACGGCGAGCTTCGCCGACAACGTGCCGGAGTTCCAGCGCGGCAAGGCCTCGAGCGTCATCGCGCTCGCGCAGAACACCGCGATCCTCGCCGGTCTGTACCTGGCCGTCTACCTGGTCGGCAACCTGCCGATGCTCTTCATCGTCCCGGGCATCATCGCGATCATCGCGATCCTCGTCTACTCGTTCGTGGCCCGCGACGAGCTGCCCACGACACCGATCAAGCCGTTCAGCTGGGTCAACCTGATCAGCTCGTTCTGGACCAACCCGATCAAGCACCGCGACTTCGGGCTCGCCTGGTGGGGGCGCTTCCTCATCACCTTCGGCACGTTCATGTTCACGACCTACCGCCTGCTGTACATGGAGGACCGCATCGGCCTCCCGCAGAAGGAGGCCGTCGGCATCGTCGCGTTCGGTGTGCTCCTCTACACCGTCGCCCTGCTGGTCAGCGCCGCGCTCTCCGGGTGGGTGTCCGACCGCGTCGGCCGCCGCAAGGTCTTCGTGTGGAGCTCCACGGCCCTCACCGCCGTCGGCCTGGTGATCCTGGCGCACGTGGACACGGTCGGCGGGTTCTACTTCGCCGAGATCGTGATGGGCTTCGCCTTCGGCATCTACTCCGCCATCGACACCGCCCTCATCGTCGACGTGCTGCCCGACCCGGAGCGCCCCGGCAAGGACCTCGGCGTGATCAACATCGCGAACGCGCTGCCGCAGTCGCTCGCCCCGGCCGTCGGCCTCTTCCTCCTCGGCGTCGGGGGCGGTCAGAACTACACGCTCATGCTCTGGGGCGCGGGTGTCGCTGTGATCCTCGGCGCACTCGTGATCTTCCCCATCAAGTCGGTCCGGTAGACGGCGCACCAGCGCACGGTCCTGGAGGCGCGACCCGACTCACGAAGGCGAGTCGCGCCTCCAGGCGATCACCGCACACACCGCAAACCTCCCTGAAAGGACCAGCCATGGCACCCGCCATCTCCCTGCAGCTCTACACGGTGAACGCCGCGCTGGAGCCCGACCTCGACGGCGGCGTCCGCCGCCTCGCCGACATCGGCTTCGACACCGTCGAGGCGTTCGCGTTCGTCGACCGAGCAGCGCAGCTCAAGGAAGCGTTCGACGCCCACGGCATCACCGCGAAGACCGGTCACGCGTTCCTGGTCGAGGAGACCATCCCGCTGCCCGACGGCACCGTGATGACCGCTCCGTCGCACGCCGACACGTTCGCCGCGGCGAAGGAGCTCGGCCTCGAGATCGTGATCGACCCGTTCGTCGGCCCCGACCACTGGACCACCCGCGAGGGCGTCGAGCGCGTCGCGGCCCGACTCAACGCCGCCGCTGCCGAGGCGGCCGAGCACGGCCTCCGTGTCGGCTACCACAACCACGACCACGAGCTCCGACCGCAGATCGACGGCCGGCCCGCACTGCAGGTGCTCGCCTCGCTGCTCGACCCGGGCGTGGTGCTCGAGCTCGACCTGTACTGGGCCTCCGCCGCGGGCATCGACCTCGTGCCGTTCATCGAGGAGCTCGGTGACCGCATCGTCGCCGTGCACGTCAAGGACGGCCCCATGCGCGACGACATCTCCACCGCGACGATCCCCACCGACCAGACCCCGGCCGGCCAGGGCGACGTCCGGCTCGCCGAGGCGCTGCGTGCCGCGACGGCCCTCGAGTACGCCGTGATCGAGTTCGACGGGTTCGCGGGGGACATCTTCGACGGGGTCGCCCAGTCGTACGAGTGGCTCGCCGCGCAGCTCGCGCCGAGCGGATCGGCGGTGTCCGCATGACCCGCACGGGCAAGGTCGGCATCGGCTTCATCGGCGCCGGCATGATCAGCGAGCAGTACCTCGCGAACCTCACGACCTTCCCCGACGTCGAGGTCGTCCGGATCGGCGACATCGACACGGAGCGGGCGGCGGCGTCCGCGGCGAAGTGGGGCGTCGCGGCCTCCGGCGACGGTGCGTCGGTCCTCGCCGACCCCGACGTCGAGATCGTCATCAACCTGACGCTCCCGGCCACGCACGTGGCGGTGTCCACGGACGCCCTCCGCGCGGGCAAGCACGTGTGGAGCGAGAAGCCGATCGGGGTCGACCGCGAGTCCGCTGCGGGCCTGGTCGCCCTCGCCGACGAGCTCGGGCTCGGGCTCGGCATCGCGCCCGACACCGTGCTCGGCCCGGGGTGGCAGACCGCCAAGCGGGCGATCGAGGCCGGCGCGATCGGCACGCCGCTCACCGCGGTCACGAGCATGCAGTGGCAGGGGCCGGACGTGTTCCACCCGAACGCGTCGTTCCTCTACGCCAAGGGTGCCGGCCCGCTGTTCGACATCGGCCCGTACTACTTCACGGCGCTCGTGCACCTGCTCGGGCCGATCGACTCCGTCGTCGCGACCGGGTCGCGGTCCCGCGAGACCCGGGAACTCGTCGTCGGGCCGAACGCGGGCCAGTCGTTCCCCGTCGAGGTGCCCACCCACGTGTCCGTCCTGTCGTCGTTCGAGCAGGGTGGCAACGCGCAGTCGCTGCTGTCGTTCGACACCCCGCTGTTCCGGCACGGCGTCTTCGAGGTCAACGGCACCGAGGGCACGATCCTCCTGCCCGACCCGAACACCTTCGGCGGCGGGCACCCGATCCGGATCGCCCGACCGATCCCCGTCGGTGCCTCGTGGCCGTTCGAACAGGAGTGGGAGACGCTCCTCGACGAGGAGCCGACGGTCGGCCGGGGCCTCGGCGTGCTCGACATGGCGCGGGCCATCCGCGGCGGCGGTTCGCACATCGCGACCGGTGCGGTCGGCTACCACGTGCTCGACGCGATGGTCTCGGTGGAGGAGTCCATCGAGCGGCGGTCGTTCGTCGAGGTCGAGTCCACCGTCGGGGCGATCGCGTCCCTGCCTGAGGACTTCGACCCGTTCGCTGCCACGCTGGAGACGGCGCCGGCTGCGGTCTGACGACCGGGGCACCAGACAGGAGGCCCTGCTCACGTCCGCCGCGTGCGGAACGTGCGCAGGGCCTCCCGTCGTGTCCGTGGTCACCAGGGAACGACGCCCGCGTCCTCGAAGAAGCCACCGCGCGGGCCGTCGTCCGGCAGCGTCGCGAGCCGCACCGCGGTCGCCGCGCCCTGCGCGGCCGTGCGGTCGCCGCTGAAGCCGTTGAAGTCCGTCGCGACGAGCCCCGGGCATGCAGCGTTGACGATGACCGGGGTGTCCGCGAACGTCCTCGCGTACTGGGTCGTGATCCCGTTGAGGAACGTCTTCGACGGGGCGTACGCGGCCATCACCGGACCCGGCTGGCGGCCGAGGGAGCCCATGCTGCTCGACGCGTTCACGATGCGCGGCGCGGGGGAGCGGCGCAGCAGCGGCAGCATCGCGTTCGTCACGCGGACGACGCCGTAGACGTTGACGTCGACGACCTGCCGGACGACGTCGAGGTCGAGCGTCGTCGGGTCCTGCGTCCACGTCACCGGGTCGAACGGGCCCGAGATCCCGGCGTTGTTCACGAGGACGTCGAGTCGGCCGAAGCGCTCCTCGACCTCTGCCGCAGCGTCCGCCACGCTCTCGTCGCTCGTCACGTCGAGCCGGACCCCGTGGGCGTCGACCCCGCTCGCCCGCAGTCGTTCCACCGCTTCCTCGCGATCGGTGTCGCTCCGTGCCCCGACGAGCACGCGCATCCCCGTCGCACCCAGCTGCTCGGCGATCGCGTACCCGATGCCCTTGTTCGCGCCGGTCACCAGCGCGGTCGTCTTGTCGTTCTCCATGTGCTCGATCGTCGGTCCGGGGTGGTTCCCGCGTCCAACACCGATCGGGTGGGTGGTGATACTCGCCGGGTATCGGTGGGCGTAGGCTCCGTGCGTGGACGATGTCGAGACGCGCGAGCTCCGGTACTTCGTCGCCGTCGCCGAGGAACTGCACTTCGGCCGCGCGGCGCTCCGGCTCGGGATGGCGCAGCCGCCGTTGTCGCGGGCGATCCGGCAGCTCAAGGAGCGGATCGGCGTCCGGCTCTTCGACCGCGACCGTCGCGGCGTGACCCTCACCGACGCGGGGTCGGCGCTCCTCCGCGAAGCCCCGGCCGCCCTCGACGCCGTGCGCGCGGCCGTCCGGCGGACCCGACGCGCGGGGGCACCGCAGCAGCGGCTCGTCCTCGCGACGAAGGCCGGGTCGTCGCACGAGTTCCTGCAGGCCCTGCTCGACGCGGCCCCCGAGGACGTGCCGGTCGACGTGGTGCTCTGCGAGATCGGTGAGCAGGCGGGACTCCTCCTCGACGGCACGGCGGACGTGGCGGTCATGCACCGGCCGTTCGACGACTTCGCCGGGATCGAGTCGGTCGACCTGTACTCCGAGCCGCAGGTCGCGATCGTCCCCGCCTCCCACCCGCTCGCCGACCGCCGGTCCCTCACGATGGCCGAGGTGTCGTCGGTCCCCGACCTGCCGATGGCGCGGTGGCCGCTCGCCGACTGGACCTACCCGCCGGGACCGGGGCCGGAGGTGCACTCGCAGTCGCAGCTGGCGCAGCTCGTCGCGCTCGGTCGGACGCTGCTCGTGATCCCGCGCTCGAGCCGGGCCTGGCAGTGGCCCGAGCACGTTGCGGTGCCGGTGCTCGACGCGCCCCTCGCGACGACGGTGCTCGGGTGGCCGGTCGGGCGGGAGACGACGGCGGTCGCGCGGCTCGTGGCGACCGGGCTGCGGATCGGGGAGGCCGCGGGCGCGGTCAGCGCCTGACGATCCCGGTCAGCGCCTGACGATCCCGGTCAGCGCCTGACCGGGGCCGGTCAGCGGCGAGTGGCGTGCTGCCGCAGCGCGACCACCACGCGGTCGAGGAAGTCGTCGACCTCGTCCTGGCGGTAGCCCTCGCGGAACTTGGTCGGCTGGAAGCGTGCCAGGGTGACGTCCTCGGGCGTCAGCGGGTCGACCGGACGTCCGGCCTCGTACCCGGCCAGGGTCGCCCGGACCCGGTCGAGGAAGTCGTCGACCTCGCGCTGGTCGTACCCTTCGCGCCACTTCGTCGGTGCGAACTTCGCGTTCGCCACATCACTCGCGAGCATGCTCTCCCCCTCGTGCCGGACCCCTCGTACCGGCGTGTTCGACGATCCTCGCACAGGTCACCCGGCGGGTGTACCCGTCCAGACCCGGTCGATCGGCACGTCGTGGCCGAGCACCGCGACCGCCGCACGGTGCCCCGAGTACAGCGCGCCGGCCACCGTCGCCGGGTCGTCGGTCCACGTCGCCTCACCCGCCAGGTGCACGCGTCCCGCGATCGGCACCGCGAGGTCGTCGTGGTCGCTCGTCGTCGACCCCGGGAGCATGTGCGCGTACGAGCCCCGGGCGAACGGGTCGTCCTGCCACGCCGTCACGAGCACCGACGTCGGCGTCCCCGCGGCGTCACCGTACAGTCGCCGGAGCTGCTCGAGCACCGAGTCCGCGACCCGCTCCTCGCTCCAGCCCCGGATCGCCCGCGCTGCCGGACCGGCCGCGAAGGTGAGCAGCGTCGGCACCCCGTCGAGCCGCGTCAGGTCGTACCAGGAGTGCCACCACCGTCCGGCCGGACCGAGCTGCCGGACCGCGTAGACGTCGGCGTCCCAGAACCGCTCCGGGAACCGCAGGACGACCTTCTCGAAGGCGTTCATCCGCAGCCGTCCGAGTGCCTGCCGGTGCCGTGCGGGCAGCGGCGGCTCGATCACGAGGTCGCCGGCGTGCAGCACCCCGACGGGCACCGTGACGACGACGGCCTCGGCGTGGGACGGGCCGCGGCTGCTCGTGACCACCACCCCGCCGTCCCCGTGGTCGATGCGCTCGACGACGTGCCCGAGCCGGACGTCGAGCCCCGCGGCGAGGTGTGCGGGCAGGGCGTCGTAGCCGTCCGGGAACACCACCTCGTCGCCCGCGATCGCGTCGTCGTCGAGCCCGTGCGCGGCGAGCTCGTCGCTCGCGACCCCGTACTGCTCCTCGCTCCGGTGCTCGAGGTGCTCGCTGACCCGTTCCGCCCGCTCGGCGTCCCAGTCCTGCGCCGCGACGGCCCGGGCGACCACGTCGCGGTAGCTGTCGAGCGGCGCCGATCGATCGACCTCGTCGGCCAGGGCGCGGTCGACCGTCCGCACGTCGTCGGCGAACCGGGCGGCTGCACCGGCGTCGAGCCGACGACCGTCGGGCCCGTGGTACGCGATCGGCCGGCTGTCGACCTGGTACCCGCCGACGGTGAACTCGACCGTGCGGATGCCGAACGCGGCGACGGCGTCGGCCACGGCGTTGTCCTCGACGCCGTGGATCCACGAGGCGCCGAGGTCCGTCACGTGCCCGTCGGTCCGGTCGGTGTGGACCCGACCGCCGATCCGGTCCCGGGCCTCGAGCACGACGACCCGGCGCCCGGCCCCGGCGAGCACCCGTGCGGCTGCGAGCCCGCCACGCCCGCACCGATCACGACGACGTCGGCGTCCTCCATGCTGGTGCTCCTCTCGGGACTGGATCAAGATTGACACAGCCAGGTGCGGAAATCGTTGCTGAGGTCTAGTTTCAGTGCTCGTATCCACAGAGTCGTGGAGCGACGGCGACGGTTTCCGTCGCTCGCCATCGAGAGAGCGTGGTGGTCATGCGAGACGAACGGGTCGTGACGGTGTCGACCGAGACCGTCGGCACGGAGAAGGGCCTGCGACCGGGGGCCATCGGCCTGGTCGGCAGCGTCGTCATGGGCATCTCGTCCACCGCGCCCGCCTACAGCCTGGCCGCGAGCCTCGGGTTGGTCGTGGCCAGTGGGGGAGCGCTCCTCGCCGGGGTGAAGGCCCCGGCGATCATGCTGCTCGCGTTCATCCCGATGTGGATGATCGCGGTGGCCTACCAGGAGCTCAACCGCGAGGACCCCGACTGCGGCACGACGTTCACCTGGGCGACCCGGGCGTTCGGTTCCGTGACGGGGTGGCTCGGCGGGTGGGGGATCATCGCCGCGGACGTCATCGTGATGGCGAACCTCGCCCAGATCGCCGGCTCGTACGGGTACTCCTTCGTCGGCGTCCTCACGAACGACCCGGCGATCAGCGCCCTCGCGAACAGCACGCTCTGGTCGACCGTCGCCGGTGTGGCCTGGATCGCCGTGATGACCTTCATCTGCTACGTCGGCGTCGAGGTGTCGGCCCGGCTGCAGTACGTCCTGCTCGGCATCGAGGTGCTCGTGCTCGTGATGTTCGCTGCCGTCGCGCTCGTGCGGGTCGGCACCGGCAACGGCGTCGAGGGCTCGATCACACCGTCGCTGTCGTGGCTGTGGCCGAGCGGCATGGACTTCGGGTCGGTCATCGCGCCCGCCATGCTCACGGCGATCTTCATCTACTGGGGCTGGGACACCGCCGTCTCGCTCAACGAGGAGACGAAGGACCCCGAGAAGACCCCCGGCCGCGCAGCCGTCATCAGCACGGTCCTGCTCCTCGTCATCTACGCCCTCGTGTCGATCGCGGCGATCGCGTTCGCCGGCGTCGGGACGAAGGGCATCGGCCTCGGGGCGCAGGGCAACGCAGACGACGTGTTCTCGGCGATCGGCCCGGCGCTCTTCGGCAACTCGTTCCTCGGGCACGCGGCGATGGCCCTGCTGTCGTTCTCGATCCTCACCTCGGCGTCCGCCTCGACGCAGACCACGATCATGCCTACCGCACGGACATCGCTCTCGATGGCGGTCTACAAGGCCCTGCCGTCGCACTTCGCCCGGATCCACCGGCGCTTCCTCACGCCGACCTGGTCGACCATCGGGATGGGCATCGCGTCGATCGGCTTCTACGTGCTGTTCACCGTCATCTCGACGAACCTGCTCACCGCCCTGATCGGTTCCGTCGGCCTGATGATCGCGTTCTACTACGGGCTGACCGGCTTCGCGTGCGTCTGGGTCTACCGACGGACGCTCTTGCGCACCGCACGGAACTTCGTCATGCGGGGGCTCGTCCCGTTGCTCGGCGGCCTGACGCTCGCGGTGACGTTCGTCTACGGACTCGTGCAGTTCGCCCAACCCGACTGGCTGCAGGGCGACGACGGCAAGGACGTCACGATCCTCGGCATCGGAGCGGTCGCCGTGGTGGGTGTCGGCGCGATCCTCATCGGTGTCGTGCTGATGGTCGTCTGGTGGCTGCGGTCCCCGGACTTCTTCCGGGGGCGGACGCTCACAAGCACGAGCAACATCCTCGTCCTCGACGGCCCGGGTGGCGTCCCGGAGCCGACCGTCATCGCGCCCGACTTCTCGAACCTGCCGACGGGCAGCATCGCCGTCGACGAGGAGACCGGCAAGCGGTTCCGGCGGACGCGGTCGCGTCGCCGCGACGACGACTGATCTCGCGCACCGGCGGCGGACGGGAGGCGCGGGGCGGGCCCGCACCGTGCCTCCCGTCCGTCAGTCGGTGCGGTCAGTGCCGGTGGGACCGCCGTCGGCCGAGGATCGCGTCGAGCATCCGCGAGAACCGCGGACGCCGCGCCACCGGCTTCGTCTCGATGGACCGGGTCGGAGCGCGGAGCGCGAGATCGTGCAGCATGTTCCGCTTCGAGCCGTCCCAGTTCGCGAACAGGTACGCGCCCCCGAGGAACGACAGGCTCCGCACCGGCGTGCGCTTCCACGAGTCGGCCGCGACGTAGTACCCGGCGTGCCCGGCGTGGATGTGCTTGATCACGGTGTCGACGTCGATGACGCTGGTGGTCGTCACGACGGCAGTGATGCCCGTGCGGTCACGGGCGACGTACTCGATGAGGTGTTCAGACACGAGGGCTCTTGGTCGGGTCGGGGCCCGTCGAGGTCGGGGAACGCGACACGACGAGGCATGGCCGGAATCGTCGTTGCTTCCGAAACCAAGAATACGCCGAGAACTCTGTGCAGGGCGAGGAGGAACCTGTCCGGATGCGCACCGTGAACACCACCGGGGGGATCCTGTTCGCCGCCGTCCTGGCCGTTGCCCTGACCGGGTGCAGCGGCGGGACGACCGCCGGCCCCACCGCCACCGCCACCCGCACCGTGACCGCCATGCCGACTGCGGTCGCCGAGAGCCCGACCCCGACGTCGACTCCGACCCCCACGCCGACGTGCGGCCCGAGGAGCGGTGCCGAGGCCGCCGCCCAGCCGATCGCCGACCTGCCCTTGCCGGCCGGGCTCGAGGACGCGAAGTGGGACGCCGCACGGGCCGACACGTCCGGGTACGAGGCGTGCGCCCCGCTGTCCTGGGTCACGGTGAGCCTGGACCTCGCGACCGGCAGCTCGCCCGTCGCGATCCTGCTCTTCCACGACGGCCGGTACCTCGGAACGGCCACGAAGGAGCAGTACGGCTTCGTCCCGGACATCAGCCGGACCGACCCGTCGACGATCGCGGTGGCCTACCGCTACGCGAAGCCGGACGAGTCGACGGCGGACGCGAGCGGTCGGGCGGACGCGACGTTCCGGTGGGACGACGCTGCCGGGCGCGTGGTGATGACGGGCGAGACGCCGCCGGCCGGCTGAGGCGCGACGCCGGACGCCGGACGCCGGGTGTCCTGCCATGCTGGACGCCATGCCGTTCCTCCGCACCGCCTGGCCGGGTGTCGCGCTCGCCCTCGTCATCGGGCTCGCCGCCACCGTCGTCGGCCGCGAGGTCCCGGTCGTCGGCGGCCCGGTCCCCGCGGTCGTGCTCGGCGCCCTGGTCGGGTGGCTCGTCCGCCGACGACGACAGCGCGACGGCACCGGCGCGGGCTCGGGCGGCGATCTCGGCCTGCTGCAGCCCGGCGTGAAGTTCGCCTCGAGCCGGATACTGCAGTTCGCCGTCGTCCTGCTCGGCGCCCAGCTCTCGATCGCCGAGGTGCTCCGCATCGGCGGCGAGACGCTGCCCGTGATGCTGACGACCCTCGTCGTGTGCCTCGTCGCAGCGTGGGGGATCGGTCGGCTGCTCCGGGTCTCGAGTGCCCTCCGCACGCTCATCGGCGTCGGGACGGGGATCTGCGGCGCCTCGGCGATCGCGGCCGTCACGCCCGTGATCGGCGCGGTCAGTGCGGACGTCGCCTACGCGATGTCGACGATCTTCCTGTGCAACATCGCCGCCGTCTTCGTCTTCCCCCTCGTCGGCCACGCACTGGGGCTCTCGCAGCACGCGTTCGGCGTCTTCGCCGGCACCGCGGTGAACGACACCTCGTCGGTGGTTGCCACGGCAACCGTCTACGGTCGCCAGGCGACCGACACGGCGGTGGTCGTGAAGCTGGTCCGGACGCTCATGATCATCCCGATCGTCGTGGGGCTGGCCGGACTGGAGGCACGGCGCACCTCCCGCGAGCAGGTCGCGTCCGGCGTGGACACGGGCCGCGCCGGGGGCGTCCGCGGGTTCCGCGTGTTCCGGTTGGTCCCGTGGTTCCTGATCGGGTTCCTCGTGGTCGTGCTCCTCCGCACCCTCGGGGTCCTGCCGGCCGCAGCGGCCCCGGGGTTCTCCACCGCCGCGACGTTCCTCATCACGGTGGCGCTCGCCGCGATCGGGGTCTCGACGGACTTCGGCGCGCTCCGGCGAGCCGGGTTCCGGCCGATGCTGCTCGGGATCGCCCTGTGGGTGCTCGTGGCGGGGACGAGCCTCGGCGCGCAGGCGGTGTTCGGGCTCCTCTGACGGCGTCGGGGCTCACACGATGCGCGAGTCGATCACCGCCCGGTCGCCCCGGTACCGCGAGAACCCGTACTCCACCGGGGTCCCGTCGGCCAGGCACATCAGCCGCTCGATGTGGAAGATCGCCTGCCCCGGATCGATGTCGAGCAGGTCCGCGCTCCACTGGTCGGCGTTCACCGTGCTGAGCAGCAGTCGACGAGCGACCGGCCGCTGCCCGACCCGCCGCACGAGCACGTCCGGCACGTACTCGGTGAGCGGCTCCGACACGAGGTCCGGGAACCGCTCCTGCGGCACCCAGCTCGTCCGCACCCGGCTCGGCTCCCCGTCGAACGAGATGAGGCTCTCGACGAAGTACGCGGCGCTGCCGTCCATCTCGAGGTTCCGCCGGACGGTCTCGGGCGCGGGCACGAGCTGGACGCACAGGTGCACGATGCTCAGCCGCGGGGAGTCGAACACGCTGCCGCCGGTGTTCTCGCCGTAGATCGTGACCTCCTCGGTGGTCCGGGCGAGGCTCACCGAGGCCACCGGACGCACGCCGAACGTGCCCGACCGCGGTGCCCGGGTGAGCAGCCGCTGTTCCTTGAGGAGCGTCAGCGCCGCCCGCAGGACGTTCCGCGTCGTGCCGTACAGGTCGAGGAGCTCCCACTCGTACGGCAGCGGTCCGGTGAACCGACCGGCGACGATGTCCGCGCGGATGAGGTCGGACACCTGCCGGGCGGCGTCCGAGCGACGGTTGAAGCCGATCCAGTGCCCGGGCGTGACATCGCCGATGGCCATGTCCGTCCACGGTGGGACCGGACGACGTCCCGCGGTGCCGTCCAGTCGGTCGTCCGGTGCGACGTCGGTCACGAGACCACCCCCACGGTCGTGGTGTCGCCGGTCCACCCGGCCCACCGGAGGAACTCCCGGGCGAGGCGCACCGGGTAGTCGGGTGCCTGGATGTCGATGGACACGAACACCCGGCGGTAGAAGGTCGGACCGCCGAGCAGGTCGACGGCGATCCCGAGGTCGACGTCGGGCCGCAGGTCGCCGGCGTCCATCGCCCGCTGGAGCATCGCGTTCACCCGGACCCGTCGGTCGAGGTGCCACGCGGCGACCGCCTCGGCCACCCGGGGCTCGTGCGAGGCGAGCTCCACGATGAGCGGCAGCGCCCGGCCGACCGGGGTCGCGACGAGCGCGTGCACCCAGCCGCGGGTGAGCCCGAGGACGCCCTCGTCGATCGGGGCGTCGAGGATCGTCGGGATCGACTCCTCCATCAGGCGGATGACGGTCTCGGTGAGGAGCACGTCGCGACTGGACCAGCGCCGGTAGATCGTCGCCGCGCCCACCCCGGCGGCGTCGGCGACCGCCCGGATCGTGAACGCGCGGGGGTCGCCCTCGGCGAGGATCGCGATGCACGCCGTGTACACGGCCTCGTCGACCGCGGCGTTGCGGGGCCGTCCGCGGACCGGGGCCTCGGTGCTCACGCGGCGCTCCAGAGCGCGAGTACCCGGTCGATGCCCCACACCTCGCCGATCTTCGCCTGGATGTCGAACAGGTTCGCCTCGTGCACGCTCGGCAGCCGGTCGCCGACGGCCTCGCGCACGACGATCGGCACGAAGCCGTGCTGCATGGCGTCCGTCGCGGTGGCCCGGATGCACCCGCTCGTCGAGAGTCCGGCGATGAAGAGCGTGTCGACCCCTCGTGCGACGAGGTCGGCGGCCAGCGAGGTCCCGAAGAACGCGCTCGGGTACTGCTTCGGCACGAGGGTGTCCCCGTCGACCGGCGCGAGCCCCTCGATGAACGCGCCGGTGGACGTGCCGGGCAGGTACGCCGCGAGGGCCGGCACCTTCCGGAAGAACACCCCCGCGTTGGAGCCGTCGGCCGACAGCGCCATGGTCGTGACGGCGACGTGCACGCCGGCCGCCCGGGCCGCGGCCGTGAGCTCGCGCATCCGCTCGACGGGTTCCTCGACGCCGGCGTACAGCCCGCACGCCGGGTCGACGTAGGCGTTCACCGGGTCGACGACGACGAGCGCCGCCCGTCGGCCCGGTTCGAGCGCACCGGTGTAGCCGGCCGAGACGTAGTCGTCGTGGTCGTCGGTCATGCGGTCCTGCTTCCGTCGTGGGGCTGGCTGGTGGGGGCCTGGAGGCGCGGCACGACCCCGGCACGTCGGCCGGCGGTCGGCCCGTGCGCGCGGTCGGTGCCCGTCGTGGCGGTCATGCGCTCGTCCCCGGCTCGGGCACCGGGCCGGACGTTTCCGGTCGGAGCGGTGCCTGGCGGTCCGGGGGGCCGAACGGACCGAACGCGACGATGAGCGCGCCGACGACCGCACACCCGGCGAACGTGAGCGCGGCGGTGCGCACGCCGTCGACGAAGGCCTGGACGTCGGTCGCGGGCAGGCCGAGCAGGCTGCCGTCGTACGCCGCGGCCTGCTGCGCGGCGGAGAGCCCGCTCGTGGCGATCGCCAGACCGAGCGCCGTGGAGAACAGGAAGCCCGCGTTCTGCAGCGCCGACCGGATGGCGTTCGCGATGCCCCGGCGGTGCTCCGGGACGCGGGTCATCAGGGCCGAGGTGCTCGGCGTCATGAACACGCCGACGCCGACGCCGACGGCACCGAGTCCGACGGCCGTCACGGCGTAGGCGCCGTCGTCGGCGAGCGACCCCGCGAGCACCGCTGCCCCGACCGCGATGAGCAGCATGCCGATGGTGGAGAGCGTGCGCGCGGGCACCCGGCGGGCGAGGACCCCGGCGCTCGCCGCGGCCACGGTCGTGCCGATCGGGGTGGGGAGCACCCAGAGCGCGGCCTCGACGGCGTCCTTGCCCGAGACGGCCTGGAACGACAGCGACGCCAGGAGCACGAGGGCGTAGCTCGACAGCGCGCAGAGGCCGGCGGCCGAGAAGAGCGTGATGGTCGCCCGGTCGCGGAAGATCGCCGGGTCGACGAGCGGGTGCGGGACCCGGCGCTGGGTCCACACGAACACCGCTCCGAGCAGCACCGCGCCGGAGGCCATCGCGACGACCGGGACGGCGGCCCAGCCCGCGGAACCGCCGACCGAGACGGCGCCGACCAGCAGCCCGACCGCGGCCACGGAGAGCACCGAGCCCGGGACGTCGAGGCGTTCGCCGGAGCGTGGCCGGGCGGTGCGGGGGATGAGTCGCAGCGACCAGACGAGCCCCGCGAGCGAGATCGGGACCCCGGCGAGGAAGATCCACCGCCAGCCGAACGACTCCGCGACGAGGCCGCCGACGACCGGACCGATGACCTGTCCGACGGCGGCGACGGTGGCGTTCAGTCCGAGGCCGAGCGACAGGATCGACTCCGGGAACACGTCGGTGAGGAGCGCCGTGGTGTTCGTGACGATGGCCGCCGCACCCACGCCCTGCACGAGTCGGGCGGCGAGCAGGACGGCGGCGTCCGGTGCTGCGCCGCACGCGAGCGAGGCGAGGAGGAAGACGAGGATGCCGGCGATGTACAGACGGCGACGCCCGACGAGGTCCGCGATCCGGCCGAAGACGAGGATGAGCGTCGTCGTCGTGAGCATGTAGCTGAGCAGGACCCAGCTGGACTGCAGGGCGGAGGCGTCGAGGTCACGGCTGACGTCGGGGAGCGCGACGAGCAGGGCGCTCGAGGAGATGAAGACGAGGACGACGCTCAGGCTCGACGCGCAGAGCACCTGCCACGCGCGTCGGCGGGCGCCGTCCTCGTCCGTGGTGCGGTTACTGATCGGTCGACCCTCTCGTGGCGGATGCCGGCGGCACCCGGTGGTGGTGGTCGGTGACCGCCTGGAACGCGGCGGCGGCGGACAGGACGAGTCGGTCGTCCCACGGGCGTGCGACGAGCTGCACGCCGACCGGCAGACCGTCCGGCGCGGTCCCGGCGGGCATCATGAGCGCCGGGAAGCCGACGTAGTCGAAGACCCGGGTGTTCCGGGGGATCACGTCGTGCAGGTTGTACGGCACGCCGTCGACCGTCATGGTGAGGTCGTCGAGTCGGGGCGCCGTGGCACCGATCCCCGGCGTGAGGACGACGTCGACCCCGGCCTCGTCCATCCGTGCGACCATCGCGGCCTGCACGAGCGGACGGCGTCGGAGGGACCGGAGGTAGTCCGCGGCCGTCGGCGTGAACGCGACGTCGAACCGCGCACGGGTGCCGGCGTC
The DNA here is from genome assembly GCF_031453355.1 of Curtobacterium sp. SORGH_AS_0776. Classification (NCBI taxonomy): domain Bacteria; kingdom Bacillati; phylum Actinomycetota; class Actinomycetes; order Micrococcales; family Microbacteriaceae; genus Curtobacterium; species Curtobacterium sp. SORGH_AS_0776. The sequence continues at coordinate 111,324 of NZ_JAVIYU010000001.1, read as the reverse complement.
GAACAGGTCGGCGGTGGCGGCGTTGGCCTCCTGGTTGGCCGCGAGTTCGCCGTAGAAGACGGTCCAGCACTCGGCGTCGATCGCCTCGAGGTCGTCGAACTCGATCGGCGCGATCTCGGCCCCGAGTGCCGCGAACCGGTCGACCGCGGCCGCGTGCGCGTCGAGCACCGCACGGTCCACCCGCTCGGTGAACCAGACCCGGGGCACGCCGATGCGCATCCCCGCGATCCGTCCCGGTGCCGCCTCGACGAGCGGGACCGCGGTGTGCGTCGTGGGGTCCTGCCCGTCGCCACCGGCGATCACGGCGAGCACGAGCGCGAGGTCCTCGGCGGTGCGGGCCATCGGTCCGACGTGGTCGAGCGTCCACGACAGGCTCGCGACGCCCGTGCGCGGGACGAGGCCGTACGTCGGCTTGATGCCGGTCGTCCCGCACAGCGCCGACGGCACCCGGATCGATCCGCCGGTGTCCGACCCGAGCGCGAGCGGGACGATGCGTGCGGCGAGGGCGGAACCGGAGCCGGTCGACGACCCGCCCGTCCAGCGCTCGGGGTCCCACGGGTTGCGCACGGCGCCGTACCGGGCGTTGTGCGGGCCGCCGCAGGCGAACTCGGTCGTCGCTGCCGTGAACACCGGGATCGCCCCGGCAGCACGGAGCCGGGCGACCACGGTGGCGTCGGCGGGGGCCACGCGGTCACCGGTCTGCAGCGAGCCGCTCGTGACGACCGTGCCGGCCACGTCGATGATGTCCTTCACCGCGAACGGCACGCCCTCGAGCGCACGGGCCTCGCCCGCGGCCCAGCGCCGGGTCGACTCGGCCGCTGCCTGCTCGGCGCCGTCGACCAGGCGGAGGACGGCGTCGGACCACACGTCGTCGCTCGTCCAGTGCGGGGCGAGGGCTCCGACGACGGCGGTGGGGGTGGTGGAGCCGTCGCGGTAGGCCGCGAGCAGCTCGGTGACGCTCGCCGCGGCGGGGTCGGACGCCGTCGCGGCCGTGGACACCGTGGACGCCGGACCGGGGGCGACCGGTGCCGCGGGGGCCGGTGCCGCGTCGACCGCCGCCGCGAGGAGCCGGGCGAACAGCGCGTGGCTGTGGCTCGGCTCCGCCGGCAGGGACGACGGCGCGGCCGGCAGCGGGTTCGCACGGCTGTCCCGCAGCGCCTGGTCGAGCTGCGGCGCGATCGTCCCGCGCACGACCGCGAACACGTCCGTCACGCCGGCACCGCCGCGGCGTGGGCGTCCGCGAGGTACCGGAACACCCCGGGCTGCCGGTCTCGGCCGAGCGGGAAGTCCTCCCGCGCCGCGGCCACCTCGGCGACGTCGAGCGTCGCCCGGACGACCGGGCCGGCCTCGTGCGCCGGGGCGGAGACCACGAGCTCGCCGCGGGGCGACACGACCGACGAGCGGCCGAAGTAGCTCACGGTCTTGCCGTCCACGGTCTCCTCGCCGCCGCGGTTCGGGGCGACGACCCAGGTCTGCGTCTCGAGGGCGCGCACCTGCAGCTCCTGCGTGAAGAGCGTCTCGCGGAACCCCATCGAGGAGACGAGTACGAGCATCACCTCGGCACCCGCGGCCCGTGACGCGAGCCAGTACTCGGGGAAGCTCCGGTCGTAGCAGATGAGCATGCCGAACCGGGTGCCGAGCGCGTCGAACACGACCGGCCCCGACCCCGGCGCGAAGTAGTGCTTCTCGTCGACGTCGGAGATCGCGTTCGTCGGGATCGACGTCTTCCGGTACGCCGGCACGCGGTCGCCGTGCACGTCGGTGCCGTGGACGAGGGTGCCGTCGGCGTCGATGAGCACCGCGCTGTTGTACTGCGCGTCGCCGGCGTCCTCGTAGAGGCCGAAGACGACCGCCGTGCCGAGTCGCCGCGCGGCCTCGGCGAACCGGGCCGTCGCCGGACCGGGCACGGGCTGCGCCCAGGCCTTGCGGCTGTCGTTCCGGACGCCGCAGAAGTAGGGCGTCGTGGTGAGCTCGGGGAAGACGACGAGGTCGGCGCCCTCGGCGGCCTGCTCGAACAGCGCGATGAGGCCGTCGAGCGCGGCGTCGCCGTCGGCGGGGATCTGCCCGGCCTGGACGACCGCGACCTCGAGGGTCGGCGCCGTGCTGCCGGCCGTCATGCGGTGACCACGCTCGGGGTGACGGCGGGCGCCGACGACACGACGCCCTCGCGGGTGCGCATGAGCGGCTGGATGCGGGTGCCGAAGTCGTCCATGCCCTGCAGGAAGTCGTCGAACACGAGCATGATGCCCTTGGTGCCCGCGACGTCGGCGGCCTCGTCGAGCATCGCCGCGACGTGCTCGTAGGAGCCGACGAGCGTGCCCATGTTCATGTTCACGGCACCCTCCGGCAGCGAGATCCGCTTCGCTGTGTTGCCGTCCTCGCCGTTCGTGTCGGTGAGCGCCTGCCCGGTCATCCAGGCGATGGCCTCGACGTCAACGCCGTCGCTGTAGCGCTGCCACTTCTCCTGCGCGGCCTCGTCGGTCTCGTCGGCGATGACCATGAACAGCACGTAGGACCCGACGTCGCGCCCGGTCTTCTCCCGCGCGGCGAGGAGCGCCTCGTTCTGCTCGGCGTACGCGGTCGGGGTGTTCACGCCGACGCCCATCGAGAAGTTGTAGTCCGAGTACTCCGCCGCGAACGCCATGCCCTGCGAGGACTGCCCGGCCGAGACGATCGGGATGTGCGACGTCGGCTTCGGCAGCATCCGGCAGTCGTCCATCTGGAAGTACTCGCCCTGGAAGTTGCTGACGCCGTCCTCCCACAGCTCCTTCATGACCTGCATGTACTCGGTCTGGTAGGCGTACCGACGCTTGAAGTGCACCTCGTCGCCCGGCCAGAGCCCCATCTGGTCGTACTCCGCCTTCTGCCACCCGGCGACGAGGTTCAGCCCGAAGCGCCCGTGCGAGATCGAGTCGACCGTGGCGGCCATGCGTGCGGCGATCGCCGGCGGGATCGTGAGGACGGCCGTGGTGGCGAACAGGCGGATGCGCTCCGTCCGGGCAGCGAGGCCGGCCATCAGGGTGAAGGACTCGAGGTTCTCGTCCCAGAACCCGCTCGGGCCGCCGAAGCCGCGCAGCTTGATCATCGACAGGGCGAAGTCGAAGCCGTACGACTCGGCCTTCTGCACGATCTCGAGGTTGAGGTCGAACGAGGGCTTGTACTGCGGCGAGGTGGTGGAGATGAGCCAGCCGTTGCTGCCGATCGGGATGAAGACTCCGATGTCCATGGGGGACTCGCTTTCTGTGTGTGGAGGAGGGTCAGGACTGCTTGGCGGCGGCCTTGGCGGCGCTCGCGACGGAGTGCCGTCGGATCGTCTGGGAGACCGCGACGGCGACGATGAGCGCACCGCCGTAGAAGAGCTGCTGGACGAAGTTGTCGGCGCCGAGCATCTGGAGCCCGACGACGCCGGAGAACAGGAAGTAGACGGCGATGAAGGTGCCGATGGCGTTGAAGCGCCCGGGGATGATCGCGGTGGCCCCGAGGTAGCAGGCGGCGAACGCGGGGAGCAGGAACGACTGCCCGCTCGAGGGGTCCGCTCCGCCGAGCGTGCCGGCGTAGACGACCCCGGCCACCGCGGCGGTGAGGCCCGCGCCGACGAACGCGCCGACGCGGAGCCGGCGGACGTTCAGGCCGGAGAGCTCGGCGACGGTGCGACCGGTGCCCACGAACAGCAGCCGTCGACCGACCGGCGTGGCGCTGAGGACGACGAGGACGACCACGGTGGCGATCAGCCCGTAGACGAACGCCAGGGGCAGCCCGGCGAGCCCGCGCCACCCGACGGTCGCCTGGACGAGCGCCGGGTCGATGCCGGTCACCGACGAGGACGCGCTCATCCACTGGATGATCCCGATCATGAAGGTCGAGGTGCCGAGCGTCACGATGAACGAGTCGATCCGGAACGCGACCGTGAGCAGGCCGTTCACCAGGCCGACGACCACGCCGATCGCCAGGCCGACCAGGATCGCCGGCAGCAGCGGGATGTCCATCTTGGCGTTGAGGACGGCGATCGTCATGGCGGAGAGCGACATCGTCGAGGCGCCGGACAGGTCGAACTCACCCGCGGTCAGGGGGAACAGGAAGCCGAGCGCCAGGATGAGCAGCACCGACTGGGACCCGAGGATGTTCTGCAGGTTCCCGAGGGTCGGGTAGGTGTCGGGGAGCGCGATGCTGAACGCGATCACGATGACGAGCCAGGCGCCGAGCAGGGCGTAGCGCTCGGTGTGCCCCCACGAGAAGCGCGGGCGGGTGGGGCGGACGATCGACGTCTCGAGGGCGGGTTCGGCGGTGGTGGACATCAGGCGGTCTCCTTGACGGGGGAGGAGTCGGGGGAGGAGGGAGCGGGATCGACGAGGCTGGCGACGACGGCCGCCGCGATGACGTCGCGGTCGATCCGGTCGCCGGTGAGCACGTCGTGGACGCGGCCGTGGGCGAGGACCACGACCCGGTCGCACATCTGGGCGAGCTGGTCGTAGTCGGTGGAGGCGCAGACGATCGAGACGCCCTGGTCGGCGGTCCGGCGGAGCATCGAGAAGATCGCCGCACGGGCGCCGACGTCGATGCCCTGCGTCGGCTCCTGGAGCAGCACGAGCCGTGGGTCGTCCTGCATCCACTTCGCGAGGACGGCCTTCTGCTGGTTGCCGCCGGAGAGCGTGCCGAAGAGTGCGGAGGGGTCGGCGGGGCGGACGTCCCAGTCGCGGACGAGGCCCTCGACGTGCGACCGCTCCCGTGCCGGCGACAGCCCGAGCAGTCCGCGGAGCTTCCCGAGGACGGGCAGGGTCACGTTCTGCTCGACGGACAGGGTCAGGGCACCGCCCTCGCGCTTGCGGTCGGCGGGGACGTAGACGACCCCGCGGGCGATCGAGGTCGCCGGGCTGGTGGCGCCGAGGTCGACCGTGGCGTCCCGGACCGTGAGGGTCCCGGTCGCTGCCCGGGCGCCGTACAGGCCTGGAAGCACGTCCTCGACGCCCGAGCCGGCGAGCCCGGTGATGCCGACGACCTCGCCGTCCGCGACGTCGAACGAGAGCCCGTCGACGACACCGGCCCGGAGGTCCCGGACCGTCACGACCGCGTCGCCCGTGGTGGCGGGGCGGGCACTGCGTGCGGCCGCGCCGTCGAGCCCGCGTCCGACGATGAGCGAGACGAGCTCGTCCGCGGTCGTGGTCGCGGAGTCCCGGTGCGCCTGGACCCGACCGGCCCGGAGGACCGTCACGCGGTCGGCGTGCTCGAGGACCTCGGACATGTCGTGCGACACGAGGAGGGCCGACGTGCGGCCGTCGGACACGAGGTCCTTGACGACGCGGAAGAGCAGGTCCGCGTCCTCCTTCGGCAGGAACACCGTCGGTTCGTCGAGGACGATGAGCGCCCGGTCGTCGCCCAGCTCGGCGACGGCCCGCAGGATCGCGACGAGCGCCTTCTGTGTGTCGGTCAGTTCCTCGATCCGGGCCCGCGGGTCGATGTCCACGCCGTAGCGGGCGAAGAGCTCCGCGGCCGCCCGGTGCTCGGTGCCCCAGCGGACGAACGGACCGCGGCCGGCGACGACGGTGGCGAGCCGGAGGTTCTCGGTCACCCCGAGCGACGGCACGAGGGCCAGGTCCTGGTGGACGAAGCTGATGCCGACGCGGCGGAAGTACCCGGGAGGCACCGGTAGCGGGAGCCGGGAGCCGCGGACCTCGATCGTCGCTCCCGGGTCCGGCGCGTAGGTGCCGGACAGGATCTTGATGAGGGTCGACTTGCCGGAACCGTTCTCGCCGAGCAGCGCGTGCACCTGGCCCGGACGGACCTCGAGTTCGACGTCGTCGAGCGCGGTCAGTCCGCCGAACCGCTTGGTGAGCCCGCTGATCCGCAGGACCGGCGCGGTGGTCGCACCGGCCTCGACGACCGCAGCGGACGCTGCGGGGCTGCGCCGTGCCTCCCGGGTGGCGCTCACTTCGCCGGACCCCAGATCTCCTCGTACCCGGTCTTGTACGCGTCGCCGTAGCCCTTGCTCGGCGCCGGCGGGGTACCCGCCTCGTCGACGTTGTCCTTCGTGAACACCTTGAGCGGGGTCTGCTCGTCGCCGTCCTCGATGATCGGGGTGTCGGTCAGGACGCGACCGGCCTGGTCGAGCGTGGCGTAGGCGAGCCACTCCATGTTCTCGCCGATGTCCATCGTCATGACGTTGCCCTCCTGCAGGATCTTCATCACCGCGGGCGTCCCGTTGTACGAGGACGTGAAGACCTGGCCGGTCTTGCCGGCCGCCGTCACCCCGGCCTCGACGAAGAGGGCCATCGAGTCGTACACGGGCAGGACGTAGTCGAGGTTCGGGTCGGACTGGATCGCGGACTGGACGGTCGACGAGATCTTCGTCGCCCAGTCGGCGACCGGCACGTTCGTCACCTTCACCTTGCAGCCCGAGCAGTACTCGTCGAACTCCTCCTGCATGGCCTTGACGATGCCGTCCGACGGCGGGACCTCCGACGAGGTGATGATGAGCACGTCACCCGCGCCCTTCGTCTCCTTGATGGCCCAGTCGGCGTTGAGCTTCGCGGCCTCGTGGAAGGGCGCGGTCACCTGGGCGGCGACGAGGTCCTGCAGCTGGTCGGGGAGCGCCTCACCCGTCTGGTACGTGTGGCTGATGAGCACCGGGATGCCGGCGGCCTTCGCACGCTTGAGCGCCGGGACGATGAGCTCGCCGTTGACGCCCTGCGCGAGGACGATGATGTCGGCCTTCCGGCTGATCGCCTGGTCGATGCCGGCGGACTGCTCGGTCGGCGTGCCCTGGTTCGTGTACTCGATCCACTTCGCGCCGTACTCCTCGGCGAGCTGCTGCCCCGCCTCGTCGACGGACACGATGAACGGCACGGCGGACGAGTTCGGGATGTTGAAGATCGTCTTGCCCGCGATCTTCGACATGTCGAACGGCTTGCCCTCGAAGGTGAACTCCGGGTCGACGCTCGCCGCCGTGATCTGGCTGGTGGCGTGCTCGACCCCGGCGGAGTCGTCGGACGAGCCGCTCGAGGCCGTCGAGGTGGCGGAGCAGGCGGACAGGAACAGCACACCGCTGAGTGCGGCGGCCAGGAGCGCGGGACGTGCGAGCCGCGTTCGGGTGGGTGCGGGGGACGACATCGGTCGAGGACCTCCAGGACGTGGTGCGGGAACGGGGGACGGGTGCGGGTGCTGCCGGTGCTGCGGGTACGCCGAACACCCCGCGGCGCGGGGTGGGCGTGACGACGAGGGGCGTCGGTCACTTCGGGGTGTGGGAGAGCGCTCCGCCGGGGGCGATGCGTCGGGGATGACGGGGCCGCTCCGGTGGGGCTGATGCGAATGTAACGGGCTGCGGGCCGCAAGCGGGTGCCCGGCGGTAACGGTCCTGTTAGGCGTTTGTTTCGCCGGTGTTAGGCCACCGGCACCACGGCGTCGACGAGCCGCCGTGCCGCGCCGTTCCGGGGCGGGCGATCCCGCCGCCCCACCCCGGAGCGGTGCGGATCCGCGCGTCCGTGCGGCGGCGCCGCCCGGGCGAAACACCCCGGAAGCAATCGCGCCGACTTCCGGTAACGCGTCTCTCACAAGTCGGCGGTCGGCCGAGCGGACCCCGCTGGCGGAATGCGACGGACCCGCCCGGAGCGGCACCCGCTGACCAGGGCATTCCCCGCCGTGGCATCCGGCGCCCCCTGGCGTAACCCACCCGATACGGGCGCGCCACGGAGGCGAAACGAACGGCGGATGGACTGCAGTCGCACACCGTCCCCGACCGCAGGAGCAGATCGATGATCACCACCGTCGTCGCCGGCAACCCCAAGCCGGCATCGCGGACGCTCGACGCGGCCACGGTCGTGCTCGAACGCCTCACCGGTCGGGCACCCGACCACGTCGTCGACGTGATCGACCTCGGCCCGGGCCTGCTCGGCTGGGGCGACGACGCGGTGTCGGAAGCGGTGCGCACCGTCGCCGCGTCCGACCTCGTCGTCGTCGCCTCGCCCACGTTCAAAGCGACCTACACCGGCGTCCTCAAGCTCTTCCTCGACCAGTTCGCCACCGGGGACGGCCTCGCCGGTGTCGTCGCCGTCCCGCTCATGCTCGGCGCCGGCCCCGCGCACGCCCTCGCCCCCGAGGTCTTCCTCAAGCCCGTGCTCGTCGAGCTCGGTGCGACCGTCCCGGCTCCGGCCCTGTACCTCAACGACAAGCAGTACTCCGAGCCCGCATCGACCGAGGTCTGGCTCGCCCGGTGGCGCGACGTCGTCCTCGGCGCGACCGCGAGCCTCCAGGAAGGAACCCGCTCATGATCAGCCCCTACTCGCCCGAGGCCCCCGACCTCGGTGCCCTCCGTCAGGCGTTCTCCGGCTTCCCCTGCGGGGTCGCGGCGCTCGCCGCCGTCGTCGACGACGAGCCCACCGTGCTCGTCGCCTCGTCCTTCACCGTGGGGGTGTCGCAGGACCCGCCGCTCGTGATGTTCGCGGTGCAGCACACGTCGTCGACGTGGCCGGTGCTGCGTGCGGCCGGCACGATCGGGGTCTCGATCCTCGGCGAGGGGCACGCGCAGGTCACCCGGCAGCTCGCGTCGAAGGACAAGTCGGTCCGGTTCGTCGGGGTCGACACGACGGTGTCCGAGTCGGGGTCGGTCTTCCTCGAGGGCGCTCCGATCTGGCTCGAGTGCGCTGTCGAGCACACCTACCCGGCGGGTGACCACGACATCGTCGTGCTCCGGGTCCTCGGGCTCATGTCGGACTTCGCGCACAGCCCGCTGGTCTGGCACCGGTCCGCCTTCGCGACGCTGAGCGCCTGAGCGCCTGAGCGCCTGCGCGCGCCCGCGGCGGGTCAGATCTGGCTCGCGCCCCCGTCGACGTACAGCTCCGCACCCGTGACGTAGCTGCTGCGCGGTGAACCGAGGAAGAGCACGGCGTCCGCGACCTCGTCCTCGGTGCCCAGTCGCTGCATCGGCACCCCGGACGCGAGCCCGCCGAGCAGCGCCTCGGCGTCCTCGGGGCTGCCGGCCAGACCGGACAGGCCGGGCGTGCCGATCGGCCCGGGAGCGACGACGTTGACCCGCACGCCACGCTCGACGAGCTCGGCGGCCCAGCTCCGCGCGAGTGATCGGACCGCCGCCTTCGTCGCGGCGTAGATGCTGAACGCCGGGTTGCCCTTGACGTCGATGTTCGAGCCGGTCAGCACGATGGCCGAGCCCCGTGCCAGGTGCGGCAGCGCTCCCTGCACGGTGTTGACGACGCCACCGACGTTCGCGTTGAACGTCGTCGTGTAGTGGTCCCAGCTGATCTGGCCGAGCGGCGCGAACTCGCCGCCGCCGGCGTTCGCGAAGACGAGGCCGAGCTGTTCCCCGCGGGCGGCGATCGCCGCGGACACCCGCTCGACGTCGGCGGCGACCGCCACGTCGCCCTGCACGGTCGTGACCGCGTCGCCGAGTTCGTCGGACACCGCGTCGAGCGCGTGCTGACGACGTCCCGTCACGACGACGTGCGCGCCCTCGGCGACGAGTCGACGGACGACGGCCAGGCCGATGCCCGACGTCCCGCCCGTGACGAGTGCTGTGGTCCCGGTGAACTCACCCATGGTCGTTCCTCTCTCCAGCTCCCGCGGGAGCATTTGCGTACCGTTCGGTACAGATATGGAACCTAGACCCGATCTCACCGGTTGTCAAATCTGTACCGACTGGTACGGAACCGGCCATGGCGGTATTCTGGTCCCAGCGGTACAGATCGAGGGGTTCGGCATGGCGACACGAGGACGACCACGTGCGTTCGACACCGACGAGGCGCTCGAGCGCGCTGTCGAGGTGTTCTGGCGGCAGGGGTACGCCGGCACGAGCCTCGAGGACCTCACCACCGCGATGGGCATCAACCGGCCGAGTCTCTACGCAGCGTTCGGCAACAAGGAGGCCACGTTCCGCAAGGCTCTGGGACGCTACGCCGAGGTCGAGATGGCGTACGTCGGGGACGCGCTCGCCGAACCGACGGCGCGCGCGGTCGCCGAGCACTACCTCCGCAGCAACGTCGCCGCGGTCACGGCTCCGGGGCGGCCGGCCGGGTGCCTGTCCATCCAGGGTGGGCTCGCGTCCGGTGACGAGGACCGCCGGATCGTCGAGTTCCTCGAGGAGAGCCGCGCCGGCGGTGAGCGGCGGATCGCCGACCGGTTCCGCGCCGCACGGGACGCCGGGGACCTGGCAGTCGACGAGGACCCGGACGAACTCGCGAAGTACGTCGTCACGGTGTCGGCCGGGCTCGCCGTGCAGGCGAGCGGCGGCGCGAGCCGACGCGAGCTCGCGGCCGTCGTGGAACGTGCGCTGCGCGCGTTCCCGGCGTGACGCAGGGACGCCAGGCGCGGAGCGGGTGAGCAGATCCGCTCACCCGCACCGCGCCTCCCGTCCGGTCCTGCGGCGTCAGCCGCGCAGTGCCTCCGTCAGCTTCACCCGGCTGCCGGTGCGCAGCAGCGCGTTCTCGTAGATCCGGGCGCCGACGACCACGACGAGCACGACCGAGACCGCCACGATGACGAGGGACAGGATCGGCTCCCACCACTCGGCGGTCCCGAGGAAGATCCGCATCGGCATCCCGATCGGCGCGCTGAACGGCACGTAGGACATCACGCCGAGGATCGTCGGGTTGTTGTACGCGACGATGATGAGGATGTACGGGATCATCACGAGCATCATCACGGGGGTGGTGACGCTGCCGACGTCCTCCTGACGGGAGACGAGCACCGCGGCCGCCGCGAACAGCGAGGCGATGAGCACGAAGCCGATCGCGAAGAACCCGACGAACCAGAGCATGCTCGGGCCGAGCACCGTGAACATGTTGTCCTGCCCGGTGACCGCGAGCGTCACCGCCGCCGCGATCGCCACCGCGACGATCTGCGCGAAGGCCATCACGCTGTTGCCGAGGACCTTGCCGGCCAGGAGTGCCCGGGCCGGGATCGCCGCCATCAGGATCTCGACGACGCGGGTGGACTTCTCCTCGACGACGCTCTGCGCGATCGACTGACCGAAGGTCACGGCGGACGCGAAGTACACGACGCCGAAGGCCAGCGCCACGATGTAGATCAGGCCACCGGGGATCGCGTTCGGGTCGAGCAGCTCGATGCGGGGGGAGACGCTCAGCGCCTGGACGACGTCGGTCGGGGCGTCGTCGAGCCCCACGACCTTGTAGCCGAGCGGGTCGTCGGACGGCAGGACCGCCGCGTCGACGTCACCGTTCTCGACGAGTCGTTCGGCGGCTGCAGCGGTCGGCGCCTCGGTGACGTCGAGCCCCTTGCTGGTCGGCAGGCTGACCCCGTCGACGACCGCGACCGGGGTGGTGTCGCCCGCCGTGGCCTTGCCGACGATGCCGCCGACGACGATCGACGCGACGACCATGAGGATGAGGATGCCGGCGGACACGACGAACGCCTTGCTGCGGACGCGGGCCTGGATCTCGCGCGCGGCGACGAGCCGCACGGACTGGACGAACGAGCCGTTCATCGGACGACCTCCCGGAAGACCTCGCTGAGCCGCGGGACACGCGGCGAGAACGACCCGACGGTGCCGTGCTGGACGGCCCGCTGCAGGACGCGCTGCGCGGTGGCGTCGTCGGCCTCGAACACGGCGTACCCGCCGTCGAACTCGCGGACGGTGACGCCCGGTTCGTCGCGGAGCCAGGCGACGTCCCCGTCGACGAGGAGCTCCCACGCGGCGGGGCCGGCCTGCTTCCGCAGTTCGTCCTGCGGGCCGGCGGCGCGGATCGTGCCCCCGGCGATCACCACGACGTCGTCGCAGAGCCGCTCGACGACGTCCAGCTGGTGGCTCGAGAACAGCACGGGCACGCCACCCGCCGCTGCCTCGCGCAGGACGGCGAGCACGACGTCGACGGCCATCGGGTCGAGGCCGGAGAACGGCTCGTCGAGCACGAGGACCTCGGGGTCGTGGGCGAGCGCGGCGGCGACCTGCACGCGCTGCTGGTTGCCGAGGGACAGCTTCTCGACGGCGTCGGTGGCGTGCGGCGCCAGGCCGAGCCGGTCGAGCAGGTCGGTGGTGCGGCTCGCCGCGGTGCGCTTGTCGACGCCGTGCAGCCGGGCGAAGTACGTGATCTGCTCGGAGACCGGCATCTTCGGGTAGAGCCCGCGCTCCTCCGGCATGTAACCGAAGCGACCACGGTCGGCCGGGCCGATCGTGGTGCCGTCGATGGACACGGTGCCGGCGTCGGCCTGGAGCACGCCGAGCAGGATCCGCATCGTGGTGGTCTTGCCGGCGCCGTTGCCGCCGACGAACCCGGTCAGGCGTCCGTCGCCGACCGTGAACGTCACGTCGTCGAGCACGCGGCGGTCGCCGTACTGCTTGGTCACCCCGTCGATGGTGAGCATGTCGTTCCCCTCTCGCGGCGGTTCGCTCCGCCTGCGTCGACGCTATTGCGCGGGGTGCGACGGGCGCCTCCGGCTGGCGACGGGGATCGGGGCGCCGCGGGCTCCGCCGCGTGGGGGAGCGCAGGTCGGACGGCGGTCTAGGCGGGGGTTCCGGCCACGCCGTGCTCGAAGGCCCAGACGACCGCCTGGATGCGGTCGCGCAGACCGAGCTTCTGGAGGACGTTCGACACGTGGGTCTTCACGGTGGCCTCACCGACCCACAGCTCCGTCGCGATCTCGGCGTTGCTCAGCCCGCGGGCGAGCAGCCGGAGGACTTCGGTCTCACGCTCGGTCAGCCCCGCCGTGACGACCGCATCGTGGCCGTCCGGTGCCGCGGGCGCCCCGGACCCGGCGGTCGCGCGGCTGATCACCCGGCGGGTCACGTCCGGGGCGAGCAGCGCGTCGCCGGCCGCCACGGTGCGGACGGCGTCGATCAGCCGCTCGGGGGAGGCGTTCTTCAGCAGGAACCCGCTCGCCCCGGCCTCGAGCGCCTGGAAGAGGGCGTCGTCGTGGTCGAAGGTCGTCAGGACGAGCACGGCCGGGGGCTCCGGGAGCGCGGCGATCCGGCGCGCCGCCTCGAGCCCGTCGACGTTCGGCATCTGGACGTCGAGGCACACCACGTCCGGTCGGAGCGCCCGCACGGCCTCGACCGCCTCGGCGCCGTCAGCGGCCTCGCCGACGACCCGGAACCCCGGCTCGGACTCGAGGATGACGCGGAAGCCGGCCCGGACGAGGTCCTGGTCGTCCGCGAGCACGATGGTCAGGTCGTCGGCAGCCATGCCCGCACCAGCCAGCCTCCCCGGGCGCGCGGCCCGATCTCGATCCGTCCGCCCACCGCGGCGACGCGTTCGCGCATCCCCACGTGGCCGAGTCCGCTGCCCGCGGTGTTCCGCGGTGCCCGGTCGCCGTGTCCGTCGTCGGTGACCTCGACCTCGACGCCGTCGTCGAGGTACCGCACCCGGACGTCCGCCCGGGCCGTCGGGCCGGCGTGCTTGAGGACGTTCGTCACGGCCTCTTGCGCGATCCGGTACGCGACCGCCGAGACCGTGGGTGGGACGTCGCGGACGCTGCCCACCACGACGTACTCGGTCGGGTGCCCAGCGGTCCGGGCCGAGTCGGCGAGCTCGCCGATCCGGCCGAGCCCCTCGGTGCTCGGAGCGGCGCGGACGTCGTCGCCGCCGTCCTCGTCGGCGCGCAGGGTGCCGAGCATCCGGCGGAGCTCCTCGACGGCGGTCCGGGCGCTCTGCTCGACCACGCCGAGCGACGCCGTCGCCTGCTCGGGGTCGTGGCCGATCACGCGTCGAGCCGCGCCGGCCTGCACCCCCATGAGCGACACGTGGTGCGCCACGACGTCGTGGAGTTCGCGGGCGATGCGCACGCGCTCGATCGTCACCGCCTGGGCAGCGCTCCGCTCGCGTTCGGCGGCGAGCTCGGCGGTGCGGAGGTCGAGCTCGTGCTTCGCCACCGCCGACGCCCAGGCCCGGTTGCCGGCGTACCAGGCAGCGCCGAAGTAGATGACGTTGATCACGATGTTGAGCAGCGAGAGCGCGATGTACGGCGGGATGAGGCCGCCGTCGTCGTTCGGCAGCGCGTTCGGCACCGCCCAGCCGAAGGCGATCGCGACGAACAGCCAGGCGAACATGCCGCCGATGACCACCCAGCGCACGACCTCGGCGCGCACACGGTCCGAGCACCACGCACCGACCGTGTACAGGGCGATGAACAGCGTGAAGTTCACGAGGAAGACCTCGGGCACGTGCAGGATCTGCGTCGCCGCGAAGGCCAGCGCGGAGACGACCGCCATCGTCATCGGCCAGCGGCGGCGGAACGCGACCGGTGCGGCGTTCGCAACGACGAGCAGCGCCGAGACCCACCACGCTGCCTGGTCGTCGCCGTAGGTCCCGGCCGACCCGTAGAGCATCGTCGTGATCGCCAGTCCGGCGCCGAGGACGAGTGCGAGGAGGGCGTCCTGGCGGAACTCGCGGCGCCCCACCGGCAGCCGTGACCACTCCGCGGTCGTCCCCATGGTCACCACGGTAGCGGGTGCGGTGGTCGGAGTAGCCTGCCGCCAACCGAACAGGGGAGGCACCATGCAGTTCCTCGTCAACGTCATCGACGACGGGCAGGCCGAGGCCGCCGGTCGGACCGAGTCCGCGACACGGACCGAGGCGGACGCGGTCGACGCGCTCAACGAGCGGCTCGGCGACGCCGTCGTCTTCGCGGCCGGGGTGTCCGCACCGTCGGACGCCGTGGTGGTCGACGCCCGTCGTGCCGAGCCGACCACGACGCCCGGGCTCGTCGGGGACCCGGCCGAGTTCGTCGCCGGGTTCTGGGTCATGGACCTGCCGGACGCCGAGACCGCGCGGCGGGTCGCGCAGGAGGCGTCGGTGGCGTGCAACCGGAAGATCGAGCTGCGCCCGCTGCTCTGACCCGGGCGCCGAGCACCGCGCAGGCGGCCGTCACGAGCGCCCCGGCCCCGAAGGTGCCGAGCGAACCCAGCGGTTCGACGACCGCTCCCGCCGCCGCGGCACCGCCGGCCTGGCCGAGGACGAGCGCCACGAAGAGCACCGAGGTGCCGGCCGAGGACCGCTCCGTATCGACCTCGGTGGTCCACGCGATCAGGGCCCCGGTCGCCGCCGTGTACCCCCAGCCGAACACGGCGCAGGCGACGAGCGCCACAGGCGTCCACTGCGGCACCGTGCCGAGCGCCAGCACACCGAGGGCGACGGCGGCGGTGGTGAGCGTCCACTGCGTCCGGGCACGGAGCCGACTCGTCCACCGGGCGGTCGCCACGACGGCGGCACCACCCGCGCCGAGCGCGGTCCACGCGGACACCGAGACGGCGACCGGTGCGCCGGCGTCGACGAGCACCGAGCGGCCGTACGTCCACACGACCGCCGACCCTGCGCCGAAGAGCAGGGCGAGCACGAGGACCGCACGGTGCGCCGTCCACCACGCCCGGTCCGGGGCCGGTGCTCGCTTCGTGGGGGTCTGCCCGGCCGTCGCCGTCCGGCGGGGCGACCACGAGGACGCGAGCAGGACCACCCCGACGACCAGCGCCGCGATCCCGGACCACGTCCACGCGGTCCGCCAGTCGGGCAGGAGCACGAGCGCGAGCACGCCCGCGGCGACGAGGCCGGGGCCCGTCCCGGCGTTCACCACGGCCTGCGCCCGGCCCTGTGCCGGCTGCGGCACGAGGGTCGTCACGAGACTGACGAGTGCGGGCGAGGCCAGCCCCGCGCCCGCCGAACCGACGACCGATGCGATCGCGAACGCCGTGGGGTCGCCGGCCGCGGCCATGCCGAGTGCACCACCGCCCGCGACAGATGCGGCGACCGCCACGAGGACCCGGGGCACGCGGCCGGCACAGCGGTACCCGACCACGGCACCCACGCAGTACAGCGCCGAGGCTCCGGACGAGACCCACCCCGCAGTGTCGGCGCGCAGCCCGAGGTCCCGCTGGACGTCGGGCAGGAACAGCCCGTACGCCAGCCGGACCAGGCCGTACGTCGCGGCGATCAGGCCGAGGCCGCTCCCCAGGAACACCGACTGTCGTAACGAAAACGATCGTTTCACTTTTGAGAGCCTAGGGTGCTCTCATGGCGATGCGTCCAGGAACCGAGCAGAAGCTGCTCGACGCCGCCGAGGAGCTCTTCTTCACCCGGGGCATCGCCGCGACGCCGATCGACGCCGTCCTCGAGCGCGCGGGGATCTCGAGCGCCACGCTCTACCGCGGGTACGCCAGCAAGGAGTCACTCGTCGCCGCGGCACTCGCCCGTCGACACGACGACTGGCTCGCCACGTGGGACCGCGCCGTCGACGCCGCCGAGGACGACCGCGGCCGACTGCTGGCGGTGTTCGACGCCCTCGACGCGTACCGCTCCACGCCGTCGGGGTCGCGGTGGTGCGCGTTCCTCGGCACGGCGGCCGAGTACGTCGACGCCCCGTCCGTCGTCCGCGCGGTCCTCGACCGTGAGACGGACACCCTGCGGCGACGCCTGACCGAGTCGGCAGAGCCCCTGTTCGGCGCGCACGCCGGGGCACTCGCCGAGCAGCTGCTGCTCCTCGTCTCGGGGTACCTCGCGATGCGGCTCCGCGAACCCGGCCTCGGAACCGGTACCGCGCGTGCCGTCGCCGACGCGCTCCTCGGGGCGGCGGGGCGACCGGTTCCTGCGGGACTTCACACCTGACGTCCGCGTGTACCCGAGGTGCTCCGGTACCCGACTCGGTAGCTTGCCCGGTGTGCACCGGATCCCCTCGACCCTCGTGACGACGCGTGTGACCGCGGACGGCATCGTCCCCCTCGCATGACCAGCTCGCGCGCGGCCCGGATCACCCGCCGCTCCCTCCTCGCCGGCGGCGCCGCGGTCGTCGTGGCCGGTGCCGCTGCGGAGGCCGTGAACCTCCGGCTGCTCCCCGGCCGCTCGACGATGTACCGCGTGCTCGGCCTCGACGGACCGGCGGGCACCGTCCCCGACGTCACGCCGGTGCCGACGGCGTCCGGGTCGTTCACGTCCCGCGCTCGGAAGGGCATCGAGGTCGGCTGGACGATCGCCGCGCCGCACTCCGACGGCCCCCTGCCGATCGCCGTCGCCATGCACGGCTACGGCGACGACCACGCGGACTTCTTCGGCTCCCACCTCGGCTACGACCGGTTCCTCGCCGCGTACATCGCCGCGGGCGGAGCGCCGTTCGCGATCGCCGCGGTCGACGGCGGCAACCGCTACTGGCACCGCCGCGCGGACGGTGACGACCCCGCCGCGATGGTCGTCGACGAGTTCCTGCCGCTGCTCGCCCGCCGCGGGTTCGACACCGCGCGGCTCGCCTTCACCGGCTACTCGATGGGGGGCTACGGCGCACTCCACCTCGCCGGCGTGCTCGGCTCGGCGCGGGTGCGTGCGGTGTCCGCGATCAGCCCCGCGCTGTGGCGGTCGGCGGGGGAGACGGCACGTGGCGCCTTCGATGACCCCGCGGACTTCGCCGCGAACACAGTGCTCGGCCGACAGTCGTCCCTCGACGGCGTCGCGGTTCGCGTCGACTGCGGCACCGGCGACGGGTTCGAGCCCGCCGTCCGCGCGTACGTCGACGGCTTCGGGACCGCACCGGCCGGCGGGTTCGAGCCGGGCGGGCACACCACCGCCTACTGGCGGCGGCTCGCGCCGCAGCAGCTGCGGTTCCTGGGTCGGCACCTGCAGGCCTGACCCGCGCCGACGGCGGCCTGGAGGCGCGGGTCGGCCCCGCACCGTCCCTCCAGTCCGTCGGCTGGTCGAGCCGACGGCCGTTTACGGTTCCGTCGGTGACCGTTCCGGTTCACGATCCCCGGGATCCGCGAACCGGAACGGTCACGGCGTGGACGACTTCAGCGGATCCCGCGCGCGCCGCGCACCGCGTCGGCGGCGAGCTCGGCGAGCCGTCAGGCGCGACCGCGGTTGCGGCGGCGGATCTCCTTCGGCGCCCGGCCGGCCATGAACGAGCGAGCCGGGTCGACGAGGAACCCCTGGCGCAGTGCCTCGCGGCCGACGAGCATCCGGAAGCCCATCTGGTCGCGGTTGCTCAGCGTGACCTCGGCCTCGAAGACACGCCCGGCGAGGGACATCTCGGTGAGGACCACGATGCGCTCCTGGGTGTGCCCGGTGGAGCTCCGGACGATGCGCCGGTCGTGCACGTCGCACTCGATCGTGACGGCGTCGGCGTCGGTGTCCTGCCAGGGGTGCACCGAGAAGCGGACCCGGTCGCCGGGGAGTTCCTCGAGGTCGAACGCGTGCAGCGCCGAGCTGCGCGCACCGGTGTCGAGCTTCACCTTGATCCACGGGATGCCGAGGCTCGGCAGGGCCGCCCACTCCCGCCAGCCGGCGACCACGAGACCGCCGTTCGGGGACTTCGGTACTCGGGCCATGTGCCCATCCTGTCGCATGCTTGGATGGAGCGTCGCCGTCGATACCAACCCCGGAGCCTCCCCGATGAAACTCGCCATCCTGTCGCGTGCGCCGCACGCGTACTCGACGGAGCGCCTCCGGGCCGCCGCGATCGACCGCGGGCACGAGGTGAAGGTGCTCAACACGCTCCGGTTCGCGATCGACCTGACCGGCGACGACCCCGACCTGCAGTACCGCGGCAAACTCCTGTCCGACTACGACGCCGTGCTGCCGCGCATCGGGAACTCGATCACCTACTACGGCACCGCGGTGGTCCGGCAGTTCGAGCAGATGGACGTCTACACGCCGAACACCGCCAACGGGATCACGAACTCGCGCGACAAGCTGCGGGCGAACCAGATCCTCTCGCGGCACGACATCGGCATGCCCGCGACGACGTTCGTGAACGGCCGCGCCGACGTCCGCGGGGCGATCGAGCGCGTCGGCGGAGCGCCCGTCGTGATCAAGCTGCTCGAGGGCACGCAGGGCATCGGCGTGATCCTCGCTCCCGAGGCGAAGGTCGCCGAGTCGATCGTCGAGACCCTGCACTCCACGAAGCAGAACGTGCTCATCCAGAGCTTCATCTCGGAGAGCCGCGGCAAGGACATCCGCGCGCTCGTCGTCGGTGACCGCGTGGTCGCGGCGATGCGTCGGAGCGCTTCCGGCGACGAGTTCCGGTCGAACGTGCACCGCGGCGGGACCGTCGAGAAGGTCACGCTGACGCCCGAGTACGAAGAGGCCGCCGTCCGCTCGGCGCAGATCATGGGCCTGCGGGTCGCCGGCGTCGACATGCTCGAGGGCAACGACGGGCCGCTCGTGATGGAGGTCAACTCCTCCCCGGGGCTCGAGGGCATCGAGCGCGCCACCGGCCTCGACATCGCCGGCGCGATCATCGACTTCATCGCGAACCAGGTGGCCTTCCCCGAGATCGACGTCCGGCAGCGGCTCTCCGTCTCGACCGGCTACGGCGTCGCCGAGCTGCTCGTGCACACGAACGCCGACCTCGTCGGGAAGACCATCAAGGAGTCCGGTCTCTGGGACCGCGACATCACCGTCCTGACGCTGCACCGCGGCTCGGGCGTCATCCCGAACCCGCGCAGCGGCGTGGCCCTCGAGCCCGGTGACCGCCTGCTCTGCTTCGGCAAGCTCGAGGAGATGCGCTCGATGATCCCCGAGCGCCGGAAGCGCCGCGCGAAGGTGCGCAAGCTGCCCAAGGAGCCGCGTCAGCCCGACGCGTGACGCTCGTCAGACGAAGCCGCAGAGCGCGATCGGCTGGCTCGGGTCGGTGCTCGCCCACACGCTGCGGATGTGCTGTCCGTCGTCGCCCACGTCGAACAGCAGCACCCCTGCATCGTCCCGCACGGACCAGATCGTGTACGCGTCCGCGTCGGTCGGCTTGTAGTACGTGCCGAGCGTCGGGTACGCCGCACGCAACTCCGACAGGGTGGACCCGACGCCGATCCCGGCAGCCGTCGTCGGGCCGGGGACCGGACCGGACGGTGTGATCCCGCCGGGAGCGGCGACCATGACCCCGAACACGCTGGCGACGTCGTCCCCTTGGTCCTGACCCCACGAGAGCTCGATGGTCGTCCCGCCGTCGCGTCCCCAGAGCGTGGACGGCTCGCAGTTCGGGTACGGAGACTCGAGGTGCTCGTAGGCCGCAGCGAGGTCGTCACTCTCGGCATCGAGGGTGCCGCCGATCGCGACGGGCCCGACCTCCGCGGGCGTGATCGTCCACGTCGTCGGGTCGTCCAGGGCGAACGCCGCCCGGGTCGTGGTCGGCGTGGGTGTCGGCATCCCGACGATCGGGGCCGACGACGGTGTCGGCGTCGTGGTGGCAGGGGCCGTGGGGGACGCGCTCGGCGCCGCGGAGAACGGCTGCGGGATCATGCCGAGCGCGATGCTGCCGCTGGCGACGCCGATCCCGAGCAGGGCGACGACGCCGGCGACCACGCCGATGCGTCCGCGCGACCGAGATCGGCGGGGGCGGTCGGCCGCTCGCGAGAGGACCGTCTCCTTCATCGAGACGAGCATGCGCTGGAGGTCATCGCCGACCGGGGGCTCCGTGTTCATCGCGCACCACCTCCTGTCCCGGTGCGGGTGCGTCCGGTCCTCCGCGCGGCTCGGCTGCCCGGGACGACGGGGACGGGGGTGAGGTCGAGGGCGTCCGCGGCCTCGGTGTACGACGCGCCGTCGACCAGGCACCGCTCGACGATGCCGCGGTCGGCCGCCGACAGGGCGGTGAGGTCGTCCCGCAGCCAGCGGAGGTGCTCGGCAGCGCCTCGGGCGGGGGCGAACGGTTCCGACGCGTCCCGAGCGTGGTCGCGGCAGGTGACGAGCAACCAGGGGAGCAACGAGTCGGTCGCGAGACGGAGTGCGGTCGCCCGGTCCCAGAGAGCGACGAAGGTGTCCTGGACGGCCTCCGTGGCAGCCGCTGGCGACGCTGCGACGGCCCACGCGTACCTGGTGACCGCGGCCGCGTGACGATCGAACGCTTCGCCCAGCGCGGTCCGGTCGCCGCGGGCGAGTCGACCGGCCAGGTCGACGTCGCTGCCGTCGTTCGCGTCCACGGTTCCCCCTCTCACCCGGAAGTGTCGCGTGCGTCCCGACCCTGACAAACGAGTTCCACCCGGGCGTGTCGGGCACGATCGGAGTGCACTGTCCCCCGCCTGTCAGCGCATCCGGATCGCGTACCCAGGCCAGATGCGGAAGTATGTGTCGGTGACGATCATGACGGAACGGCCGGTCGACCAGGCGACGAGCACCGAAACGGAGCGGCCCGGCAACGCCACGGCCAAGCACGACAACGTCGCGCTGCTCTCGGTCGCGACGACCGTGGCGGAACGCGTGACCACCTCGGCCGACATCGAGGAGAAGCTCCGCGGGGTGCTGCGACGCCTGCGCCTGCCGATGGGACTCCTCGAGCGCGTGGCCGGGGTCAAGGAACGCCGGAACTGGGGCGAGGGCCAGTCCTTCCAGGACGCCGCCATCGACGCCGGACGCCGCGCCATGGCCGAGGCGGGCATCCGCCCCGAGGACGTCGGCCTGCTCATCAACACGTCGGTGACGCGCCCGCACCTCGAGCCGTCGGTCGCCGTGCGCCTGCACCACGGGCTCGGCCTGCCGTCGTCCGCGATCAACTTCGACATCGCGAACGCCTGCCTCGGGTTCGTCAACGCGATGAGCGTCGCCGCGGGCATGATCGACTCCGGTCAGATCAAGTACGCACTCGTGGTGGACGGCGAGGACGCCGACCAGGTGCAGCTCAACACCATCGAGCGCCTGAACCAGGGCGGCCGCAACCGCAAGGACTTCATGAGCGAGTTCGCCAGCCTGACGCTCGGGTCCGGCGCCGCCGCGGCCGTGCTCGGCCCGGCGGACATGCACCCGGGCGGCCACCGGATCGTCGGCGGCGTCACCCGCGCGGCGACCCAGTGGTACGACCTCTGCGTCGGCAGCGTCGACGGCATGTTCACCGACGCGAAGATGCTCCTCAAGGGCGGCATGGAACTCGTCGTCGCCGCCTGGAACGAGGCACGCTCCCACTTCGACTGGGCCGACATGGACCGCTACGTGCTCCACCAGGTCTCCGACGTGCACACGAACGCCTTCGTCGAGGCCATCGGCGTCCCGCGCGACAAGGTCCCGACGACGTACGAGCGCTTCGGCAACGTCGGTCCGGCGTCGATCCCGATCACCCTCGCGGACGAGGTCGCCCGCGGTGCCATCCGCCCCGGCGACCGGGTGTTCCTCGGCGGTGTCGGCTCCGGCATCAACACGGCGATGATGGAACTGCGCTGGTGAGGTCCGGCCTCCCGCGCGTCGCCGCTGCCACGGCTCCGGCGACGCCCCCGCCGCCCCTGCCCGGACTCGACCCCGCCTGGTCGCGCATCGTTACGGTCCCCGCCGCTGCGGATCCAGGAGGCACGGCTCGCCCCGAGCGCTCGTGGCACCTCCTCGACACGGCCGGTTCCCTGGCCGCGCTCGGCGTGGAACCCGTCGGCACCCTGCTGTGCGTGCACGGCAACCCGACCTGGTCGTACCTGTGGCGGTCGGTGCTCCGCACCTCGCTCGACGTCGCCGCCGCCGGTGGTCCGGCGTGGCGGGTCGTCGCGGTCGACCAGCTCGACATGGGCTTCTCGGAGCGCACCGGCGTGCAGCACGGGCTCGCGGACCGCGTGCGGGACCTCGGCGCGCTGACCGACGAACTCGAGCTGTCCGGCCCGGTGGTCACCCTCGGGCACGACTGGGGCGGTGTCGTCTCCCTCGGCTGGGCGGTCGACCACCCGGACCTCGTGGTGGCCGTCACGACGTGCAACACCGCGGTGCACCAGCCCGACGACGCCCCGATCCCCGCACCGCTGCGGCTCGCGCTCCGTCCGGAGCTCCTCGGCCGTGCCACGGTGCTGACGCCGGCGTTCCTCGAGACGACGCTCGCGATCGCCCACCCGCGGCTCGACCGTGCCACCGCCGATGCGTACCGCGCGCCCTACCGCGGAGCGGCCCGTCGTGGGGGCGTCGGTGGGTTCGTGGCCGACATCCCCGTCGACGGCGACCACCCGAGCGCACCCGAGCTCGACCGGATCGCCGCCGGCGTCGCCGCGCTCGAGGTCCCCGCCCTCGTGATGTGGGGGCCGCGCGACCCGGTGTTCCTGGAGCGCTACCTCGACGACCTCGCGGAGCGGTTGCCGCACGCGGACGTCCACCGCTTCGAGGGCGCTGGGCACCTGCTGCCGGACGACGCCGACGTCGCCGGGACGGTCGTCGAGTGGCTCGGCGACCACCTGCCGGACGGGCGCGTGCCCGTGGGGGCCGAGCCGTCCCTCCAGGCCCCCACCGACGACGATGCCGACGTGCGCCGCCCGCTCTGGACCGCACTGGACGAGCTGCGCGACAGCGACGAGGCCGCGCTCGTCGAGATGGCCGCCGCCGGCGGTCCCCGGACCGTCTCGTGGCGGTTGCTCGCCCGCCGGGTCGACGAGATCGCGGCCGGACTGGTCGACCTCGGCGTCCGCGCCGGTGACCGCGTCTCGCTCCTCGTCACCCCCGGCGCGGACCTGACCGCCGTCCTGTACGCCAGTGTGCGCATCGGGGCGGTCGTCGTCGTGGCCGATGCCGGGCTCGGCCTGCGCGGCCTGACCCGTGCGGTGCGCGGTGCCCGTCCCGACTGGATCATCGGCGCGCTGCCCGGTCTCGGGGCCGCACGCGCGCTCGGCTGGCCCGGTCGGCGCATCGCGACGGTGTCGTTGCCGGCGCCTGCTCGTCGGGCACTCCGGGTCGAGCACACGCTCGTCGAGGTCGCACGACGCGGAGCGCAGCGCCTCGCACGGGGCGCCGCGCTGCCCGGTGCGCCGTCGTCCGACGCGCCGGCCGCGGTCCTCTTCACGTCCGGGTCGACCGGGCCGGCCAAGGGTGTCGTGTACACGCACGGGCAGCTCGGCGCGGTCCGCGACACCCTCGCGGCGCAGTACGACATCGGCGTCGGCACCGGCCTCGTCGCCGGGTTCGCCCCGTTCGCGCTCCTCGGTCCCGCGCTCGGCGCCCGGTCGGTCGCACCCGACATGGACGTCACCGCGCCCCGGACCCTGACCGCTCGAGCGGTCGCCGACTCGGTCACCGCGGCGGACGCCACCGTCGTGTTCCTGTCACCAGCGGCCGTCGCGAACGTCGTGGCCACCGCCGGTGCGCTCACGGCAGCGGACCGTGCGGCGCTCGGTCGCGTACGGCTGTTCCTGTCGGCCGGTGCTCCGGTGTCGGCCGCGCTGCTGACCGCGGCCACCGAGCTCATGCCGAACGCGAGCGCCCACACGCCCTACGGGATGACCGAGGGGCTGCTGATGACCGACGTCGACCTCGACGGCGTGCGCGCCGCAGCCGCCGACGCCCCGGACGAGGACGGCATCTGCGTGGGCCGCACCGCCGCCGGCGTCCGCGTGCGGATCGCCCCGCTCGACGGCTCCGGTGAGCCGTCCGGAGCGCTGACCGAGGACCCGGGCGTCACGGGCGAGATCGTCGTCGCGGCGCCGCACGTCCGCGAGCGGTACGACCGGCTCTGGCGCCAGAACCGGGTGTCGCGACTCGGTGTGGCGGACCCGCGCGGGCACCGCACGGGTGACGTCGGCCACCTCGACGCCGCGGGTCGGCTCTGGGTCGAGGGACGCCTGCAGCACGTCCTCACCACGGCGGACGGGGTCGTCACGCCCGTCGGTCCCGAGCAGCGGATCGAGCGCGTCCCCGGCGTCGGGCGCGCCGGGCTCGCCGGCATCGGGCCCCGCGGCACGCAGCAGGCCGTCGCCGTCGTGGAGACGACCAGTGGGCGCCGGACTCGTCGGCCGGCACTCGCCGCCCCCGACCTCGCCCGGGCCGTCCGGGCCGCCGCGGGGATCCCCGTCGCCGCGGTGCTGACGGTGCCCGAGCTCCCGACCGACATCCGGCACAACTCGAAGGTCGACCGTGCACGGCTGTCCCGGTGGGCGGCCTCGGTGCTGTCCGGTGGACGGACGGTCC
The DNA here is from genome assembly GCF_031453355.1 of Curtobacterium sp. SORGH_AS_0776. Lineage (NCBI taxonomy): Bacteria > Bacillati > Actinomycetota > Actinomycetes > Micrococcales > Microbacteriaceae > Curtobacterium > Curtobacterium sp. SORGH_AS_0776. The sequence goes on along the minus strand of NZ_JAVIYU010000001.1, from coordinate 86,539 downwards.
GGCCGTGAGGGTCCTCGTCACCGGTGCGAGCGGGTTCCTCGGGCAGGCGACCGCCGCGGCCGTGCGTGCTGCGGGACACGAGGTCCGGACGTTCCAGCGACGGCCCTCCGGGGTCGAGGGAGTGTCGGACGTGCTCGGCAGCATGACCGACCCCGCAGCCGTGGCCCGGGCCGTCGACGGCATCGAGGCGGTCGTGCACCTCGCCGCCAAGGTCTCGCTCGCCGGCGACCCGGACGACTTCGTCCGCGTGAACGTCGACGGCACCCGGACGCTCCTCGACGCTGCACGTGGCGCCGGGGTCGAGCGGTTCGTGTTCGTCTCCTCGCCCTCGGTCGCGCACACCGGGTCGTCCCTCGTCGGCGCGGACGCCGGACCCGCCGAGCCCGCGCGGGCCCGCGGCGACTACGCCCGCACGAAGGCCGCGGCCGAGCTGCTCGCTCTCGCCGCGGACGCCCCCGGGTTCGCCGTCGTCGCCGTCCGCCCGCACCTCGTGTGGGGCCCCGGTGACACGCAGCTCGTCGGCCGGATCGTCGACCGTGCCCGCACGGGGCGCTTGCCGCTGCTCGACTCCGGCGCTGCGCTCATCGACACGCTCTACGTCGACAACGCCGCGTCCGCGATGGTCGCCGCGCTCGACCACGCCGCCGACGACGGGGTGCACGGCAACGCGTACGTCGTGACGAACGGGGAACCCCGGCCCGTCGGGGACCTGCTCGCCGGGATCTGCACCGCGTCCGGGGTCCCGGCTCCGCGGGTGCACGTGCCGGCCTGGGTGGCCCGGTTCGCAGGGTCACTCGTCGAGGCGGTCTGGCGTGTGCGGCCGGGCGAGGACGAGCCGCCGATGACCCGGTTCCTCGCCGAGCAGCTGTCGACGGCGCACTGGTTCGACCAGCGGCGCACCCGTCGTGACCTGCAGTGGACGCCCGCGGTGTCGATCGACGAGGGGCTCGGCCGGCTCGCTGCCGCTCAGGCCTCGTCGGCGGCGACGTAGACCCAAGCCGTCGCGCCCGACCCGAGGGTCACCTCGACGCGCTGGTAGTCGGCGACCTCGTAGTCGTCGACGGCACGCATCTGCCACTCGTGGCCGAGCGTGAGGGACGCACCCTCGACACGGTCCTCCGGGGTGCCCCGGCGCAGGATCGGGTGCCGGTCCGAGCCGCTCGTCCGGATCACGCGGGGGTCGGTGATCGTCACCCAGTCGAGCCGCCAGCCGGGGAGCGAGTCCTCCGCGGTCGGCACCGGCCCGCCGAACAGGGTCTCCTGCACCTCGGGCTGCCGGAGGGTGCCGTACGAGAAGACGACGTTCACGCCGACGTTCGGCGCCGGGCGACGCGGACGTCGGGGAGCGATCGACGGCGCGGACGTCCACACGATCGCCCCCGCGAGTCCGGTCAGGCCGAGGTGGAGCAGTCCGACGACGCCGAGCACGCTGCCCCAGATGATGCCCGAGTCGTCGCCGGTGCAGCGGTACTCCGGCCAGGTCTCGTCCGCGCCGAGACATCCGTACCGGTTCGCGAGCCCGACGATCAGGCCGACGAGACCGACGACGAAGCAGAGCAGCGCGAACGCGCCGAGACCGATGACCCACCGCTGGGCAGGGGAGAGACGACGCACGGAGCGACCGTAGCGGACTGGAGGCGCGGTGCACGTGACCCAGATCGGGTCACGTGCACCGCGCCTCCGGTGGTGTCAGTGCTTGGTCGCCTTGGCGATCTTCTTGCCGAGCTTCTTGCGTGCCTTCCGCGAACGCGGGTCGTTCCACAGCTCGCGCGCGGTCTGCGTCTTCGACTTCTTGTTCACGGGGCGGGTGGCGCGCGCGCCGAACCAGAACCCGATGAAGACGATGGCGCCGATGAGGATGATGCGGTTGCGCATGGGGACTCCTTCGATGGTGGTGCGGGCGGCCGAGGACCTCAGCCGGTGAAGCGGTTCCAGAGCTCCGTGACGATCGGCCACACGTCTCCGGCACGGTCTGCCGAACCGACGGCCACCAGGACGACCGGGACCGCGGTCACGGCGATGCTGATCAGGACGGCGAGCACGACGGCGATCGTCGCCGTGGTGGTGTGCCGCCGGGTGAACGCCAGGAGCAGCAGCCCGAGGACCACGACGGCCCCGAGCAGCGCCACGATCGTCACCCGGACGAACGGGAACGGGACGAGTCCGGCGGTGGTGGCGGTCACCCCGCCGAGGAACCCGACGAGGGGGAGGAACGCACCGAGCAGCGTCCCGAGGACCAGGACGACGCCGATGCCGCTCGCGATCCAGACGCCGCGGGGGCGGGGCCGCCGGACCTTCGTCCGGCGGTTGCCCGACCACGCGGTGGTCACGAGCGGTCCTGGCGGTGCCGACCGGCCTGCGCGTCGGTGTCCGACACGGCCGGTGCGTCCGACCCGGCCGGTGCGTCCGACACGACCGGTGCGTCGTCAGCGGCCGCCTGTGCGGCTGCGTCGGCCGACTCGGCCGCTGCAGCGGCTGCGTCCTCCGCGGCGTCGGCAGCGTCCTCCGCTGCCTCGGCAGCCGCAGCCGCACGATCCGCGGGCGCCGCGGACTCGGTGGCAGCAGGTTCGGTCACGGTGTCGACGACGGCGTCACGGGCGCCGGCCGCGGCGTCCTTCGCCGAGTCGGCGGCGTCCGCTGCCAACTCGGAGGACCGGACGAGCGCCTCCGCTGCCGCGTCCCGGACGTTGCCGGTGGTCTCGGCTGCGCTGTCGACGGCGCGCTTCGTGGCGTCCGCGGTCACGTCGGCCGCACGGCGGGTGGCGTCGGCCGTGGCATCGGCAGCCTTGCCGGCCTGCTCGACGGTGGCCTCCGCGGCGACACGGGTGGCGTCGGCGGCCTGTCGAGCGACGTCGGCCGTCGCCTCGGCGGTGCGCTTCGTCACGTCGGCCGTGGCGGTCGCGGCGCGCTTCGTGGCGTCCGCGGTGACCGTCGCAGCCTCCTTGAGCGCCTCACCCGTGGCGTCGGTGGCCCGGTTGGTGGCGTCGGCGGTGGCGGTCGCGGCCTGCTTGACCGCGTCGCCGGTGGCCTCTGCCGCGCGGCCGAGCGGGGACTGCTCGTCGTCGAACGGGCCGTGCACGTCGAGCACCCGCACGTCGACCGACGTGGGGACGTCGGAGACCTGGCGCGTGGCCGCGGTCACCTGCTTGCGGACCTCGTCCGCGACGGCGATCACCGGGTGCGGGTAGCTGACGACGACGGAGACCCGCACGCCCAGGGCGCCGTCCTCGTCGTCGACCTGCACCCCAGCGGTGCCGGCGCTGCGGCCGAGCTGCTGCCGGAACTGGTCGGCGGCGCGGGCGGCGATCCCGCCGAGGTGGTGCACGCCGGGGACGCCCAGTGCGGTCTCCGCGGCGGTCCGGGCCACGATCGCCACGGTGCTCGCGTCGTCTGGGAGCGGCTGCGTGAGCTCCGCGGGCAGGGCCACCTCGGTGACCTGTGTGTGCGCATTCGGGTCGTGCTGCATGGTTCCTCCTCGTTCGGTCCGCCGGAACGCGTCGGGGCACTCGACCAGGCGAGTGCCCCGACACGGTTCGTGCGTCCTACTTCTTGAAGACGTCCTTGACGTCCTCGCCGGTCTGCTTGACGCTCGCGGCGGCCTGGTCCTTCTGGCCCTCGGCGACCTTCGAGTCGTCGTTCGTTGCCTTGCCGACCGCTTCCTTCGCCTTGCCGGCGAGGTCCTGCGCAGCGTTCTTGATCTTGTCGTCGAGTCCCATGACGGGTCCTTTCTTCGGTCGGGCGCGTGCCCGGTGGGTGGTGATCTGGTGGACCGGGAGGCCCGTTCACGTCCGCCTGACGGCTGTCAGTGGACGCGGGTGGGTTTGGCGAGGGTGGAGCGGGTGCCGCCGGTGAGGTGGACGAGGACGGGGACTTGCCGGCCGAGGGTGCGGTCCAGGACGGTGATGGCCTGGTCGACGGCGGTGAGGACGGTGACGGCGTCGCCGCCGCGGCGGACCGCGACGCGGATGCGTGCGGCGCGTTGGCGTCGGACGAGGTACGTGTCGACGCGGGCGCTGATGACGTCGCGGACGCCGTCGAGTTCGTGGTCGACGACGTCGCGGACGAGGGCGACGTTGACGGTGACCTGGTCGTCGCCGGAGCGTTCCCGGACGGCGACGGACGTGCCGCCACCACCACGGGTGAACACCCACACCAACGCCAGGACGATCACCACGGCACAGACCGCGACGATGATCCACAGCGACGACGCCGGCACGCTCAGGTTCCGGGGCAGCTGGATGGTGCCGGAGATCGCGTCGCGGACGGCGGGCAGGACGCCCGCGCCGATGGTGATGCCGACGATGACCGCGACGAGGCCGAGGACGAACAGGATGATCCGGTTCAGGGTCCGGTTGCTCTTGGTCATGCGAGGGTTCCCTTCTCCTCGACCGTGACGCTCACGCGTCGGCCGAAGCGTTCGTCCAGCCCCGACAGGCGGTCCCGGACGGCGTCGCGGATGACCGCGTCGTCGACGGGGATCCCGCTGACGGGAACCACACGGACCTTGGTGGAGCGTCCGCGGGCGGTCGCGGAGGCGTTGCCCTCCGGGACACCGGCGGCCATCCCCGCGGCGTTCGCGGCGGTGGAAGCGAGGATGCGGGTGTCGATGACGACGGCACCACGGTCGTGGTCGATGACGGAGCGGTGCTGCCGGCCGGGCTTCAGGGCCAGGACGATCAGGACCACACCGAGGACCACGAGGACCACGGCGATGACCTCGGCGATCGTGACGAACGCGGCGTCCGGGCGGAGCGCGGCGTCGACGACGGTCTGCGGGTCGGCGATCAGCGGGGGCCGGCCGATGGCGGCGAGGACCGCTTCGATGCCGATCCACGCAGCGACCAGGGCGAGCACCACGAGCGACACCGCCACGGCGGTCGAGCGGGAGCGGTGCACGCTCCGGCGACGGATGCGTCGTTCGACGGAACCGTTGCTCATGATGGCCTCCTAGGCGATCCGGGACCGGTGCTCGCGCACGATCCCGGTGAGTTCGATGTGGGCACTGCCGACGCGGCGGCCGGTGAGTTCCCCGACACGGCCCTTGACCTCGTCCGCGACCCGGGCGGTGCGGGTGACGATGTCGTCGCCCGCGGCGATGGGGCCGGTGATGTCGAGCGCGAGCGCGCCGGAGGTGTCGCCGAGACCGACGCGCACCCGCTTGGCGGGGGCGCCGAGCCGTTCGGCTGCGACGGCCCGCGCCAGCGAGGTCAGTGCGCGAGCGGTGATCTCGACGCGGCCCGGGACGTCCGGGCCGGCGTTCACCGGGAGCTCCGGCGTCCGGTCAGCACGTCGGCGAGGGCACCCCGGTCGATGCGGCCGGTGACGAGCGCGGCCACGAGGGCCCCGACGGCACCGAACACGACCACGAGCACGAAGCCCCAGAACCCGAACTGCAGCGCCACGACGGCGAGGATCGCCCCGATGAGGGCTCCGATCAGTGTGTTGCTCATGCGACTCGCGCTTCCTTCTTCTCGTCGTCCTTGTCGTCGTCGTCACCCGGGATGAACACGTCCTGCACGGTCACGTTCACCTCGGCGACCTCCATGCCCACGATCTGCTCCAGCGCACGGGCGACACCGGCGCGGACGCCGTCGGCGACTTGCTGCAGTGCGACGGGGTACTCCGCGACGATCACGATGTCCGCGGCGACCTGCTTCTCGCCGACCTCGACCTTGACGCCCTGACCGAAGTCACGCTGGCCGATCGCGTCACGGATCGCGCCGATCGCACGCGCGGCGCCGTTGCCGAGGGAGTGCACCCCGTTGACCTCACGCGCAGCGATCCCGGCGACCTTCGACACGACGGTGTCGTCGATGACGGTCTTGCCCGTGACGCCGCCGGTGTGGGTGCCCGTGTTCCGAGCGACCGCCGAAGCCGTCGCAGCCGAAGCAGTCGTGGTGGTCGTGGTGTCAGCCATGTTCGTTCCTTCCGTTGACCCGCCGGGCGTTCCCAGCGGTTGCTGTTCACGGATGAGACGGGGCCCACCAGACGTTCGTCACACGGGGGTGATCGGATTCAGGAACTTTTCAGAGACACCGCCGGATGCCTGTGTTTCCGTACCCCGGCTGGTGGGACGTTCAGTGGACCGCGCTGATTCCGTCCGACCGGTTGCGCCCTGCAGCACCACGGATCGACCGTACGGCCGCCATCGGGGACTCGCCCCGTTCCTCCCGGAAGAGCTGCTGGAGCCGGCGCGGACGCACGCCCGCCGCATCGGCGATCGCCTGCAGCGTCACCGGTTCGTCGGGGTGCGACTCGATGAACTCGACGGCTCGGCGGAGCCGCCAGGAGGCGCGGCCCGGCTTGGCGGCGCGCGCCGAGCGGAGCGTCGTGGCAGGGTCCTCGCCGTACCGGTCGCGGTACGCGCCGGCGAGGCGACCGTGGTTCGTGAAGCCCCAGCGTCGGGCGATCTCGGTGACGCTCTCGTCGCCGTCCGAGTGCAGGAGCTCGCGTCGGACGCGGTCGAGCCGGTGGTCGCGGAGGAACCGGTGCGGGGTCGAGTCGAGCGTTCTCGCGAAGACGTCCTGCAGCCCCCGCTGGCTGAGCCCGCACGCGGCGGCGATCTCGGGGACCGAGGGACGTTCGGCGGCGTGCTCCTCGATGAACCGCACCGCGTCCCGCAGGCGGTTCGCCACCGGGACGTCCGATCCGCGGTTCCGGATCGGGAAGGTGTCGAGGACGACGACGGCGAGCCGCCGGTTGAGCGCGGTCCGCATCGGTCCGAGCACGCGGTCGTCGACCAGCATCGGGCCGATCTCGCGGACGAGGTGGCGGAGGGGCTCCTGGCGCGCGACGGCCTCGTCCTGCTGCTCGAACAGGAGCGGGCCGTCGGGGAGCGCGAAGCCGAGGTCCCGCCCGACCGTGCGGAGGAACCGGTCGGCGATGTGCACGCCGTTGTAGACCGTGCCCGTGGACTCGAAGCGGTAGGCCTCGGACGCCGAGGCGATGTACGGGCTCCCGGGCTCCACCACGCGGGAGCGGTCCGCGAAGTGCATCTCGAGCTGGCCCCTGGTGAGCCAGAACACGACGTGGTCGTCCCGCGGGCCGATGACGCCACCGCGCTTCCCGCCCTCGGCGCGCATCGTGCGGAGCGTCAGGTCGTCGTCGCCCACGACCGTGTACTCGTAGCGGGCGTCCTCGGTCGCGAACGTGTCCGAGGCGAAGTCCGAGCCGTGGTACTCGGCCTCGAAGATGTCGGAGTAGTCCGAGCCGTCGGCGTCCGCGAACCGCAGCCTGCGGAAGCCGTTCGTCGCCGCCTCGGTCATGGGCGCATCCTGCCACGGTTGCATCCTCTGTGCTCGGGAATACCCTAGGGGGGTACCGTATTGACCATGACGGAGGCCAGCATGCACGAACACGTCGGCTACATCGGCGACAAGGACGACCTGCTCAAGCGACTCCGCCGAGCCGAGGGTCAGGTCCGCGGCATCGCCCGCATGGTCGAGGACGAGACGTACTGCATCGACGTCCTCACCCAGATCTCCGCAGCGAACCGGGCGCTCGAGCGTGTCGCCCTGTCGCTGCTCGAGGACCACCTCAAGCACTGCGTCGCCGAGGCCGTCGCCGAGGGCGGCGAGGCTGCCGACGCCAAGGTCCGCGAAGCCAGCGAGGCCATCGCCCGACTCGTCCGCTCCTGAAGGGAACCACCATGAACACCGAACTGCTGCTCGTCGAGGGCATGACCTGCGACCACTGCGTGATGAGCGTCACCGAGGAACTCACCGAGCTCGACGGCGTGTCCGACGTCCGGGTGCGACTCGTGCCCGGCGGTGCGTCCGAGGTCACGGTGACGTCCGACGCCCCGGTGCCGTCCGACGCGCTCCGCGCCGCGGTCACCGAGGCCGGCTACGAGGTCGTGCGGTCGTGACGGACGGCGGGGTCGAACTCGACATCACGGGGATGACGTGCGCCTCGTGCGCGACCCGCATCGAACGGAAGCTCGGCAAGCTCCCCGGCGTCACGGCGACCGTGAACTACGCGACCGAGAAGGCCACGGTCTCCGGCAGCTCGGACACCGGCGCGCTCATCGCGGCCGTGGAGTCGGCGGGGTACGGGGCGTCCGTGCCCGCTCCGCCCGCACCGGACGACTCCGGCACTCCGCGCGAGGACGATGCGTCCGCGGCGCTCCGCCAGCGCCTGGTCGTCTCCGCCGTCCTCGCCGTCCCCGTGGTCGTCCTGTCGATGGTGCCCGTGCTGCAGTTCCCGAACTGGCAGTGGCTGGCCCTCGCACTCGCCGCCCCCGTGGCCGTCTGGGGCGCCCTGCCCTTCCACCGCGCTGCGTGGGTGAACGCCCGGCACGGTGCCGCGACGATGGACACCCTCGTGAGCGTCGGCGTCCTCGCGGCGTTCGGGTGGTCGCTGTACGCGCTGTTCCTCGGTGACGCCGGGATGCCCGGCATGCACATGACCTTCTCGTGGTTCGCCACCGACCCCGAGGCGAGCGACCTGTACCTCGAGGTCGCATCCGCCGTGACCGTGTTCATCCTCGCCGGGCGGTACATGGAGGCCCGCGCGAAGCAGCAGTCCGGGGCCGCGCTCCGCGCCCTGCTCGAACTCGGGGCGAAGGACGCGACGGTGCTCCGCGACGGATCCGAGTCCCGCGTGCCCGCCGCCTCGCTCGTCGTCGGCGACGTGGTCGTCGTGCGGCCGGGGGAGCGGATCCCGAGCGACGGCACCGTGCGCGAGGGCTCGTCGGCCGTCGACCTCAGCATGCTCACCGGCGAGTCCGTGCCGGTCGAGGTCCGTCCGGGCGACGACGTCACCGGCGCCACGATCAACGTCGGCGGGCGGCTCGTCGTCACGATCACCCGGGTCGGCGCCGACACCGAACTCGCCCGCATGGGTCGTCTCATCGAGGACGCGCAGACCGGGAAGGCCGAGGTCCAGCGCCTCGCCGACCGGGTGTCCGGCGTCTTCGTCCCGATCGTCATCGGGCTCGCGGTGCTGGCCTTCGTCGGGTGGCTCGTCCTCGGCGGCTCCCTGACGGCGGCCTTCACCGCGGCGGTGGCCACGCTCATCATCGCGTGCCCCTGCGCGCTCGGACTCGCGACCCCCACCGCGTTGCTCGTCGGGACCGGCCGGGGATCGCAGCTCGGGATCCTCATCGGCGGTCCGCAGGTCCTCGAACAGACCCGCGGCGTCGACACGATCGTCCTCGACAAGACCGGCACGGTCACCACCGGGTCGATGGCCCTCCGCTCGGTCACCGGCACGCCGGACACCGACGACGCGGCCGTCCTCCGACTCGCCGCCACGGTCGAGGACGGCTCCGAGCACCCGGTCGCGCGCGCGATCGTCACGGCCGCACGAGCCCGTGGGCTCGGCCTCGCCGGTGCGACGCAGTTCACCGCGACGCCCGGCGCCGGCGTCCAGGCGGTCGTCGACGGCGAGGTCGTCCTCGTCGGAACCGTCGCGTGGCTCGAGGAGTCGTGGGCGATCACGGTGCCCGACGCCGTGGCGCAGACGGTCCGGGATGCCGAGGCGGACGGCGGCACGGCGGTCGTCGTCGCGACGGACGGACGCGCGCTCGGCGTGGTCGTCGTCGCGGACACGGTCAAGCCCGAGGCAGCGGACGCCGTCCGGCGCTTCGTGGAGCTCGGCCTGCACCCGGTGCTGCTCACCGGCGACAACGAGGGCGCTGCCCGTGCCGTCGCCGCCGCGGTCGGCATCGACGAGGTGCACGCCCGCGCCACCCCGGCCTCGAAGCTCGAGACCGTCCGTCGCCTGCAGGCCGAGGGGCGCAGTGTGGCGATGGTCGGCGACGGCGTGAACGACGCCGCGGCCCTCGCCGCTGCCGACCTCGGCATCGCGATGGGGGCCGGCACGGACGCGGCGATCGCAGCGAGCGACATCACGGTGGTCAGCGGCCGCCTGACGGTCGTGGCCGAGGCGATCCGGCTGTCCCGGGCCACCCTGCGCACGATCAAGGGGAACCTGTTCTGGGCGTTCGCGTACAACGTGGCGGCGATCCCGCTCGCGATGGCGGGGCTGCTCAACCCGGTGCTCGCCGGTGCCGCGATGGCGTTCTCGTCGGTGTTCGTCGTGACGAACAGCCTGCGCCTGCGCCGCTTCACCCCGCTGCCCGGGTGACGCGCGCAGCGAACGCACCCCGCGCCTCCCGTCCGGCGGTGCGCGCCACCCGTCGGACGGCGCTACGCTCGAAGACGGTCCGCGACGCAGCGCTGCGGTGACCCGCGGGCTTGTACGTCTTGAAGGTGATCCCAGGAGGACCCAAGTGACCGAATCCGCTCCCGTCGACCCCACATCGACCGACGGCTGGAAGAAGCTCGCCGGCATCGCCGACGGCTTCACCCCGGACCTGCGAGGGTGGTTCGACACCGACCCCGGTCGTGCCGAGCGCTACACGTTCCAGGCCGCTGACCTGACCGTGGACCTGTCGAAGGGCCTCGTCACCGACGAGATCCTCCAGGACCTGCTGCAGGTCGCGAAGGACACCGGCGTCGCCGAGCGCTTCCAGGCGATGCTCGCCGGTGAGCACATCAACGCCACCGAGGACCGCGCCGTCCTGCACACCGCCCTCCGCCGCCCGAAGGGTGCCTCGCCGGCGCTCGTCGTCGACGGCCAGGACGTCGACGCCGACGTGCACGCCACGCTCGACAAGGTCTACGCCTTCGCCACGAAGGTCCGCGACGGGTCCTGGACCGGTGTCACCGGCAAGCGCATCGAGACCGTCGTGAACATCGGCATCGGTGGCTCGGACCTCGGCCCGGTCATGGTCTACGAAGCCCTGAAGCCGTACGTGCAGCCCGGGCTCGAGGCGCGCTTCGTCTCGAACATCGACCCCGCGGACATCTACGAGAAGACCGCGGACCTCGACCCCGAGACCACGCTCTTCATCGTTGCCTCGAAGACCTTCGGCACGCTCGAGACCCTCACGAACGCCCGCCTCGCACGGCAGTGGCTCTGGGAGCGGCTCGGCCTCACCGACGCCTCCGACGACGAGAAGTCGAACGCCGTCGCGAAGCACTTCGTGGCCGTCTCGACCGCGCTCGACAAGGTCGCCGCGTTCGGCATCGACCCGGAGAACGCCTTCGGCTTCTGGGACTGGGTGGGCGGCCGCTACTCGGTCGACTCCGCCATCGGCACGAGCGTCGTCATCGCCATCGGCCCGGAGAACTGGGAGCAGTTCCTCGCGGGCTTCCACGCCATCGACGAGCACGTCCGCACGACGCCGCTCGAGCAGAACGTCCCCGTCCTGATGGGCCTGCTCAACGTCTGGTACTCGAACTTCCTCGGCGCGCAGAGCCACGCGGTCCTGCCGTACACGCAGTACCTGCACCGCTTCGCCGCGTACCTGCAGCAGCTCACCATGGAGTCGAACGGCAAGCGCGTCCGCTGGGACGGCTCGCCCGTCACCACCGAGACCGGCGAGGTCTTCTGGGGCGAGCCGGGCACGAACGGCCAGCACGCGTTCTACCAGCTCATCCACCAGGGCACGCGACTCATCCCGACGGACTTCATCACGGTCGCGAAGCCCGCTCGTCCGCTCAAGGACGAGACCGGCGACGGCGGGGCCGTGCAGCCCGGGCAGGACGTGCACGCGCTGTTCCTCGCGAACTTCTTCGCGCAGACGAAGGCGCTCGCGTTCGGCAAGACCGCGGACGAGGTCCGCGCCGAGGGCACCACGGACGAGGCCATCGTCTCCGCCCGCACGTTCACCGGCAACAAGCCGTCGACGTCGATCCTCGCGCCGGAGCTCACCCCGAGCGTCCTCGGCCAGCTCATCGCGCTGTACGAGCACATCGTGTTCACCGAGGGCACCATCTGGGGCATCGACTCGTTCGACCAGTGGGGCGTCGAGCTCGGCAAGCAGCTGGCGCTGCAGATCGCTCCGGCGGTCGACGGTGACCAGGCTGCGCTGGACGCGCAGGACTCCTCGACGAAGGCGCTCATCGCCAAGTACCTGGAGCTGCGCGGCGAGTAACGCACGCACCTGACTGACGGGAGGCGCGGTGCGGGCTGGCACCGCGCCTCCCGTCCGTCTGCTGGTCGCCCTGCGGCCGGCGGCCGTCGCTGCCGCGCTACTTCTTGCCGCCGCCGAGCAGGCCGCCCAGGCTGCCGAGGACGCCGCCGACGTCGAGGCCGCCGCCACCCTTGCCGCCGCCCCCCGCGCCGCCCGCACCGGAGCCGCCACCGAGGAAGCCCCCGAGCAGCCCGCCGATGTCGAACCCGCCACCGCCCGACTGCGTCGCCGCCTTCTGGTTCCCGAGCTTGCTCAGCACGATCGGCGCGACGAGCGGGAGCACCTTGCCGATGATCCCGCCGAGGTCCACGCCGCCGCCGGTGCTGCCGAGCGCCGCCGCCACGTCCTGCTGCTTGCCGCCGAAGACGTTGGCGACGATCTTGTTGCCGTCCTCCTCGTCGACGTCGTCGATCGTGCTGGGGTCCGGCTTCGCGGCGTGCTTGTCGAGGGCCTTGTCGAGCGAGGCCGCGCCACCGTTCTCCACGTTCTTCTGCAGCCCGCCGACGAGCGCCGGGACCGCCCGGCTGACGGCGTTCCTCGCGGTCGCCTCGTCGATGCCGAGCCTCTTCGCGATGTCGCCGATCGGGATCGCCCCGAGGAGGTCGTCGAGTCCTGCCATGGTCGTCCACTTCCGTTCGTGGTCGTCGGCTGACCGTGCGGGAGCGCACGAGGTGCCGCTGCTGGCTGGAGGCTATCCGGAACCCGTTCGCGCGGTTCGTGTGCGGCGCTGTCGGCCGCACGGGTTACCGTCGGAGCATGGAGCGTTCGGAGATCCTCGCCGCGGCGGCTGCCGCGCACGCCGCCCGCATCGCCGAAGCCGGTGGTGACGACGCCGCCGCCCGCGAGCGGGCCGAACTCGTCCGGAAGCGGGCGGACGGGCTCGTCGACCGGATCGAGCGGAGCGAAGCCGCGGACGACGCCGCGCGCGACGCCGACCGTCGGCGGGCGGGAGAGGCCGACCGTGCCGCCTCCCGGACCGAGGGCTCGCTCTCGGACTGGCACCGGATGGGCACGCGGCGCGGGGTCACGCCCGACGAACAGGTCCGCACGGCGTGGACGGTCACGGGTGTGCCGGAACCGGGTGACGCGCGGGCCCTGGCGAACATCCTGCTGTCGACCGCGGGGCACGCCGGACGCGTCGCCGACGCCGCACGGAAGAACCCACGACTCTCGGGTGCCGCGAGCGCCGCGGCGCGGCGGACGGTCCGGCGCTACACGGACCACGGTGCGGACATGGCGTCGTTGGGGGACGTGCTGGACGAGCCGACCAACGACGACGAATGATCGCTGACCAGGACTTTCGTGGAGCGATCCAATCGTCATGTTGTCTTCATGACCGATTGACAGGACATGGATTCGGGTTACGATCCTTCCAAGCGATGCAGCCTGATCACTGACGAAGGAGTCACCCGCATGGTCGACATCAAACCGACAGCCCCGAGCGTCCCGCTCCCGCCCGTCGGACAGGGTCCGCACGTCCGCCGCCTCGGCGTCCTCGCGCTCGTCGCCACCTTCGGCGGGCTGCTCTTCGGCTACGACACCGGCGTGATCAACGGCGCGCTCCTGCCGATGAAGCAGGAGCTCGGCCTGACGAACCTCACCGAGGGCGTCGTCACGAGTTCGCTCCTCTTCGGTGCCGCGATCGGCGCCATGCTCGGCGGTCGGATCGCGGACGGCTGGGGTCGCCGTAAGACGATCATCCTGCTCGCGGTCACGTTCTTCGTCGGCACGCTGATCTGCGTCTTCGCGCCGGTGTTCGGCGTGATGGTGGTCGGTCGTGTCCTGCTCGGTCTGGCGGTCGGCGGTGCGTCCACGGTCGTCCCGGTGTTCCTCGCCGAACTCGCCCCCTACGAGATCCGCGGGTCGCTCTCCGGCCGCAACGAGCTCATGATCGTCATCGGGCAGCTCGCCGCCTTCGTCGTGAACGCGATCATCGGCAACCTCTGGGGTGAGGGCAACGGCGTCTGGCGCGTCATGCTCGCCGTCTGCGCGCTCCCCGCGATCGCGCTGTTCATCGGCATGCTGCGCGTCCCCGAGTCCCCGCGCTGGCTCGCGTCGAAGGGTCGCAACGCCGAGGCGCTCGAGGTGCTCGGACAGATCCGCTCGAAGGAACGCGCCGAGGCCGAGCTCGAGGACATCAAGCGCTCGAACGAGTTCGAGGCGAAGGTCCAGCAGCAGAGCGGCTGGCGCACCCTGCTCGGCAACAAGTGGCTGATCCGCATCGTGCTCATCGGCGCCGGCATCGGTGTCGCCCAGCAGCTCACCGGCATCAACTCGATCATGTACTACGGCCAGACCGTGCTCATCGAGTCGGGCTTCCAGCAGTCGGCGGCACTCATCGCGAACATCGCCCCCGGGATCATCGCCGTCATCGGTGGCGTGATCGCGATCTACAACATGGAGAAGATCAACCGGCGCACGACGCTCATCCTGGGCTACTCGCTGACGACGGTCTGCCACTTCCTCATCGGCATCGCGTCGATGACGCTCGTCGAGGGCAACCCGGCCCGCCCGTGGGTCATCCTGTTCCTCGTCGTCGCGTTCGTGGGTTCGATGCAGACGTTCCTCAACATCGCCACGTGGGTGATCCTGTCCGAGATCTTCCCGACGCAGATCCGTGCGCTCGGCATGGGCATCGCGGTGTTCTGCCTCTGGATCGCGAACGCGTTCCTCGGGCTGTACTTCCCGACCATCGTCGCCGCGACCGGCATCACCGGGACCTTCTTCGGATTCGCGATCGTCGGCGTGCTCGCCCTGCTCTTCATCTGGAAGTTCGTCCCGGAGAGCCGCGGCCGCACCCTCGAAGAGGTGGAGGAGGGCGTCACCACCGGCAACATCTTCACGGTCCCCGCGAAGCAGGCACGGCGGTAGACAGACCACCACAACGGACCGGAGGCGCGGTGCCAGCTGGCACCGCGCCTCCAGTCCGTTGTGCTGTCGCGTCTACGGGCGCAGGAGCACCTTGCCGACGCGGCCGGCGGTGTCCGAGGCGCGGACCGCGTCGCGGACGTCCTCGAAGGCGAACGTCTCCGCGACGGGGAGCGTCAGCGAACCGTCGAGCACGCGGGTGATGAGCTCGCCGAAGAGCTGCCCCTTCGTCTCGGCCGGCATCGTCTTGCTGACGACGCTGCCCCAGAAGCCCTTCACCGTGAGCTGGCCGAAGATGACCTTGCCGGACGGGATCTCGAGCGTGGGGGAGGCCATCGCGCCGAACACGACGAGGGTGGCGTTCTCGCCGAGCACGCTCGCGATGTCGCCGGCGGCCTTGCCACCGACGGACTCGACGCCCGCGACGATCGGCGCGCCGCCGGTGATCGCGGCGACCTGGTCCTTCCAGTCGTCCGCGTCGGTGGCGACGATGCGCTCGATGCCCTGCTCGCGGAGCTCCTCGACGCCGGCGGCGCGGCGGACGAGCCCGATGACGTTGATGCCACGCGCGGCGCCGAGCTGAGCGACCATGCGGCCGACCGCACCGTTCGCGGCGTTCTGGATCAGCCAGTCGCCCTCGTGCAGGTCGAGCGAGTGCAGCAGGCTGATCGCGCTGAACGGCATCGAGACGAGCTGGGCCGCGGCCTCGTCGGGCATCGCGTCGGGCACCGGGACCAGCCCGGCGGCGTTCGCGGTGTAGTACTCGGCCCAGACGCCGAACGCCCCGCCGGCGACGCGCTGGCCGACCTGCAGGTTCGTGACGCCCTCGCCGAGGGCCTCGACCACGCCGAGCGCCTCGGTGCCGGAGGCCGCGGGCAGTTCGGGCTTGAAGCCGTAGGTGCCGCGGACGGTCCAGAGGTCGTGGTTGTGGATGGGGGAGAGGACCGTGCGGACGAGGACCTCGCCGGCGCCGGGGGTGGGGACCGGGCGCTCCTGCACGCCGAGGACCTCGGCCGGCTCGGCGAAGGTCTCGTGGACGACGGCGCGCATGGTGGTGGGGGTGGTGCTCATGGACTAGTCCTCCGAGACGGTGATGGTGACGTCGATGTTGCCGCGGGTCGCGTTCGAGTAGGGGCAGACCTGGTGCGCGGCGTCCGCGAGGGCCTGTGCCTGGTCGTGCTCGAGCCCGGGCAGGACGACCTCGAGCAGCACGGCCAGCTGGTAGCCGCCCTCGCCGTTCGGGCCGATCTGCACGCGGCCACCGACGGAGGAGTCGGCGATCTTCACCTTCTGGCTGCGGGCGACACCCTGCAGTGCCGAGTGGAAGCACGCGGCGTACCCGGCGGCGAAGAGCTGCTCGGGGTTGGTGCCGGCGCCGGAGCCACCCATCTCCTTCGGGATAGCGAGGTCGAGCGCGAACGAGCCGTCGCTGGTGGCGACGCGGCCGTCGCGGCCGGCGCCGGTGGAGAGGGCCTCGGCGGTGTAGAGGGCTTCCATGGTGTTCCTTCCTTCGTGGGGTCAGTGGTCCGCGGCGGCGCGGTTCGGCGTCGCAGCGGCGTGCATGGTCTCGGTCAGCCGGTGCAGCGTCGCGATGAGTTCCGTCGCCGCGTGCTCGTCGGGCAGGCCCATCCCGGCGGCGATCGTCGACGGGATGTGGGCCAGTTCGCCGCGGATCGAGCGGCCGCGGTCGCCGAGCGTGATCGTGACGACCCGCTCGTCGGTGCTGCGACGTTCGCGACGGACGAGGTCCGACTGCTCCATGCGGCGCAGGAGCGGCGAGAGGGTGCCGGAGTCGAGCTGCAGGTGGTCGCCGAGACCGGAGACGGTCTGGTCACCCTCGATCCACAGCGTCACGAGGACGAGGTACTGCGGGTAGGTGAGCCCCCACGGTTCCAGCAGGGTCCGGTACGCCTGCGTGGTCGCACGGCTCGCCGCGTAGAGGGAGAAGCACACCATCTCGTCGGTCACGGGCATGGCACAAGCATTGCACGCAACTCAGTTGTGCACAACCGTATCTGAGACGCCCGTTGCCGATCTGTCTCGGTCACGCCCCGGTCGACCGCCCATGGTCACCGCCGTCCCGACCGCGGCGAGGACGAGGCCGATGCCCACGACCTGCGCGGACGAGAGTGTCTCCCCCGGCGTGGGGTCCGGTGCGGCTGACGGGAGGCGCGGGGCGGGGCCGACCCGCGCCTCCCGTCCGTCAGTCGGTCGCGTCGGCGGTCGCCGGGGCGGCGTCCGGTCCGGCCTCCTCGGTGTTGTCCGGGCGGCTGCGCAGGCGCAGGGTCGCCGCGAGGCCGAGCACCAGGAAGCCCGCAGCCGACCAGGCGGCCGCGCGCGTGCCGTCACTGAACGCCTCGGCCGCAGCGGCTCCCGCAGTCGGACTCCGCTCGGTGAGTGCCGCGATCGACCCGCCGGAGGACGCGACCACGGCGTCCGCGATCTGCGACGCGGACGCGCTCGAGGCCCCGGCGTCCTCGAGCCGGTGCTGCAGCAGCGTGCCGGTCGACGTGAACAGCACCGTGCCGAGCACCGCGATGCCGAGCGCCGACCCGATCTGCCGGGCGGTGCTCTGGGCGCCGGGGGCCTCGCCGCTGCGCTCGACCGGGACGTCCCGCAGCACGACCCTCGTGAGCTGCGCGGTCGCGAGCCCGACACCGAACCCGTAGACGAACCGGCACACCGTACGCCCGGAACGGCGACCTCGTGGAGCGGGCTCACGGGCGGGGTACGGACACCGTCGAGCGCGCGCATGGCCGGGACGGTTAGGCTGACGTGACCCACGATGACCACCAACGACCTCGACAACTCAGCGACCACTGGAGCCGGCCCCACCCGCCGCACCGGTAGGGCGTCGTCCCACGGCAAGACGATCCTGATCGGGGAGCACGCCGTGGTCTACGGCGCACCCGCGCTCGTCCTGCCGGTCATCGACGCCGTGGTGGTCGCGACGGTCACGCCGATCGACGACGCCGAGGGGCACCACCTCGAGTCGACCGTGCACACCGGCCCGCTCGACCTCGCACCCGCCGCCGTGATGCCGACCGTCACCGCGGTCACCGCCACGCTGCGGCACTTCGGCGTGACGGACCGCCGCTTCCACGTGCGCGTCGACAGCGAGGTCCCCACCGCTCGCGGCATGGGATCGAGCGCGGCGGTGGCAGCGGCGGTGACCGCGGCGGTCGCGGGACGCACTCGGCGAGACGCTCGACGCCGAGGCGCACCACGGACTCATCCAGGAGTGCGAGCGGGTCGCCCACGGTCGACCGTCCGGACTCGACGCCCGCGGGGTCGTCGCCGACGCACCGGTCTGGTTCGAGGGCGGCCGCATCGAGCCGGTCGAGCTCGGCGCCCGGTTCGCCTTCGTGGTCGCCGACACCGGGGTCCCGGGCCACACGCGCGAGGCGGTCTCCGCCGTCCGTGCCCGTCACGACGCCGACCCGGACGGCACCGGCGCCGTGATCGACCGGATCGGCGCCCTCGCCCGACGCGCGCGGGCGACGCTCGTGGACGGCGACGCACAGGCGCTCGGTGCCACGATGGACGCCGCGCACGAGCTGCTCAGCGACCTCGACGTGTCGAGCGACGACCTGGACCGGCTCGTCGGCGCCGCACGGGCGGCCGACGCCCTCGGCGCGAAGCTCACGGGCGGGGGCCGCGGCGGATGCGTCATCGCGCTCGCCACGGACGTCGACCACGCGGACCGCATCGCGGCCGCACTGCGCGGCGCAGGTGCCGCAGCCACCTGGACCACCACGATCGGAGACCGCGCTTGATGACCGCCACCGCCGTCGCGCACCCCAACATCGCCCTCGTCAAGTACTGGGGCAAGGCAGACGCCGCACTCGCCCTGCCGGCGACCGGCAGCGTCTCGATGGGACTCGACGTGTTCCCGACGACGACGTCGGTGACCGTCGGCGACACGGCGGACGACACCCTCACCCTCAACGGCTCGGTCTCGACCGACGGGGCGCTCGTGCGGGTCACGCAGTTCCTCGACCTCGTGCGCGAGCTCGCCGGGTCCTCGGCGCGTGCGTCGGTGGTGTCCGAGAACACCGTGCCGACCGGAGCCGGACTGGCCTCGAGCGCCTCGGGGTTCGCGGCGCTCGCGACCGCGGCCGCGGCGGCGTACGGTCTCGACCTCTCCGCGCGCGACCTGTCCCGGCTCGCCCGACGCGGCTCGGGTTCGGCCACCCGGTCGATCCCCGGTGGCGTGGCGGTCTGGCACGCCGGCGACGACGAGGGCTCCTACGCCGAGCCGATCCCCGCGCCGCCGATGGCCATGGTCGTCGTGACGATCGACGCCGGCCCGAAGGCGATCGGCTCGCGCGAGGCGATGCGGCGCACCATCGCGACGTCGCCGTTCTACCCCGCCTGGGTGACCTCGACCACCGAGACCGTCGGGGACATGCTCACCGCCTGCGCCGCGGGGGACTTCACCCGCATCGGCGAGCTGACCGAGAGCAACGCCCTCCGCATGCACGCCACGATCGAGGGCGCCTTCCCGCCCATCCGCTACCTCAACGCCCGCAGCGTCGCCGTGTTCGACGCCGTGGCCGAACTCCGTGCCGCCGGGGTCGAGGCGTACGCCACCGCCGACGCCGGCCCGAACGTCGTCGTGCTCACGAAGCCCGAGGACCGGGGCGCCGTCGCGTCCGCGCTCGCGGGCTTCGGCGACGTGATCGAGTCCGGTACCGGACCAGGCGCGCGCCTGCTCGGCTCCGAAGTCCCTGCGACGCAGGACCCGGAGGCACCCGCACCGGGTGTCGTCCGACCAGAGGAGTCCGCCGAGTGATCGAGTTCCGTGCCCACGGCAAGCTGTTCGTGGCGGGCGAGTACGCCGTCGTCGAGCCGGGCCAGCCGTCCGTCATCATCGCCCTCGACCGCGCCATCACCGCGCGCGTGCGCGAGGGCCACGGCGCCGGCAGCGTGCACTCCGAGGAGTACGGACACCTCCCGCTCACCTGGACCCGCGCCGAGGACGGCATCGCACTCGACACCGAGCACCACCCGTACGACTACGTGATGGCGACGATCGACCTCGTCGAGAAGCTCCGCGCCGAGCAGGGCATCGCGCCGCGGTTCCACGACCTCCGCATCCACAGCCAGCTCGACGACGCGAGCGGCCGGAAGTTCGGGCTCGGGTCCTCGGCGGCGGTGACCGTCGCCACGGTGGGGGCCCTCGACCGCTTCTACGGGCTCGGGCTCTCGCAGCGGAAGCGCTTCCAGGTCGCCCTGCTCGCCACGATCCGGGTGAACCCGCGCGCATCCGGCGGGGACCTCGCCGCGAGCACCTTCGGCGGCTGGCTCCGCTACAGCGCACCGGACCGCGAACGGCTCGCGGCGCAGCTCGACACCCGCACCGTGACCGAGATCCTCGGCGACGCGGACGCGTGGGAGGGCTTCGACGTCCAGCGGCTGCCCGCCCCCGAGAACCTCGAGCTGCTCGTCGGCTGGACCGGTTCGCCGGCCTCGACCACGAAGCTCGTCGGTGTCGTCCGTCGGCACCGCAACGGCGGCTACCAGGCGTTCCTCGACGAGAGTCGCACCTGCGTCGACGACCTCACCGTCGGTCTGCAGACCGGCGACGCCGAGCGCACCCTCGGGGCACTCCGGCGCGCCCGTGGGCTGCTCCAGCGCCTCGGCACGTCGGTCGGCTCGCAGATCGAGACCGAGCGACTCGCGACCCTGTGCGACGTCGTCGAAGCCGCGGGCGGGGCGGCCAAGCCGTCCGGTGCCGGCGGCGGCGACTGCGGCATCGCGCTCGTCCCGGCGGACACCGACCTCGCCGGCATCCACCGCGCCTGGGAGGCGCACGACATCAGACACCTCAGCGTCGCGGTGCAAGCGCCCGAAGGGAGCGTCGATGACTGACCTGCTGACCCCGATCCCCACGAAGTGGGTGGGGCCGATCCGCATCAGCGGCAACGCGGTGGAGGGCGAGCACGAGGTGCCGCTCGCCACGTACGAGTCGCCGCTCTGGCCGTCCGTCGGCCGCGGTGCCCGCATCTCGCGCATGGTCGAGGGCGGCATCGTCGCGACCGTCGTCGACGAGCGCATGACCCGTTCGGTCGTGGTCCGTGCCGACAGCGCGGCCGCGGCGCACCTCGCCACCGGGCGCATCCTCGCCCGGCAGGACGAGCTCGAGCAGATCGTCGCCGGCCAGAGCCGCTTCGCGAAGCTCATCGAGGTGCACCCGGAGATCGTCGGGGACCTGCTGTTCCTGCGCTTCGCGTTCACCACCGGCGACGCCTCGGGGCACAACATGGTCACGCAGGCGGCGGACAGGCTCCTGCCGGCGATCCTCGCGTGGGAGCCGGGCCTGCGGTACGTCAGCGTCTCGGGCAACTTCTGCACCGACAAGAAGGCCACCGCGGTGAACGGCATCCGCGGACGCGGCCGGAACACCGTCGCCGAGATCGTGATCCCGGGCGAGGTCGTCGAGAAGCGGCTCCGGTCGAGCGCGGCACGCATCGCCGAGCTCAACGTCGCGAAGAACCTCGTCGGGTCGACCATCGCCGGGGCCATCCGTTCCGCGAACGCCCACTACGCGAACATGCTCCTCGGCTTCTACCTGGCCACGGGGCAGGACGCGGCGAACATCGTCGAGGGGTCCCAGGGCATCACGAGCGCCGAGGACCGCGACGGCGACCTGTACTTCGCCACCTCGCTCCCGCACCTCATCGTCGGCACGGTCGGCAACGGCAAGGGCGGGGACCTGCCCGTCGTCGAGGACGCCCTCGTACGCCTCGGCTGCCGCGAGGACCGCGAGCCCGGTGCGAACGCCCGCCGGCTCGCCGCCCTCTGCGCCGCGACCGTCCTGTGCGGGGAGCTCTCCCTGCTCGCCGCGCAGACCAACCCGGGCGAGCTGATGGCCGCCCACGTCGCGATGGAGCGTCGCGGCACGAAGCCCGCCGGAGGTGCAGCGTGACCCGCATCGGCATCCACGACCTCGCCGTCGCGACCGGGCACCACGTGCTCGAGCTGGACGACCTCGCCGAGCGCCTCGGGGTGGACCCCGCGAAGTACCACGTCGGCATCGGGCAGGACGCGTTCAGCGTGCCCGCTCCCGACGAGGACATCGTCACGATGGGCGCCGCCGCCGCGAAGGAGCTCATCGACCGGCACGGTGCCGACGGCATCCGCACGGTGCTCTTCGCCACCGAGTCCGGTGTGGACCAGTCGAAGGCCGCCGGGGTGTTCGTGCACGGCCTGCTCGGGCTGCCGCAGAACGTCCGTGTCGTCGAGCTGAAGCAGGCCTGCTACGGCGGGACCGCTGCCGTCCAGCTCGCCCTCGGCATCGTCGCGCGTGCTCCGCGGGAGCGCGTGCTCGTCATCGCCGCCGACGTCGCGCGCTACGACGTCGACACGGCCGCCGAGCCGACGCAGGGTGCCGGCGCCGCCGCGATCCTGATCGCCGCCGACCCCGACCTCATCGAGATCGAGCCGGCCGCGGGTGTGTTCACCGCCGACGTCGACGACTTCTGGCGGCCGAACGACCGCTCCACCGCGCTCGTCGACGGCCGCCTGTCCGTGAGCGCCTACGTCGACGCGTTCGTCGGGGCGTGGGACGACCTCGCGGCGCAGGGGGGCCCGGCGTACGAGGACATCGTGCGCTTCGTCCACCACCAGCCGTTCACGAAGATGGCGCTCAAGGCGCACCGGAAGCTCACGCAGCACGTCGGGGTGCCCTTCGACGAGTCCGAGCTCGCTCTCGGGTTCACGTACAACAAGCAGACCGGCAACACCTACACGGCGTCGCTCTGGATCGGGCTGGCCGCACTGCTCGACCTCGACGACGACCTCGCCGGGGAGCGCATCGGCCTGTTCAGCTACGGGTCCGGCAGCGTCGGGGAGCTCATCACCGGCATCGTGCAGCCGGCGTACCGCGAGCACCGCCGTGTGGGTCGGGTCCGCGAGCTCCTCGCAGCCCGGGTGCCGCTCTCGGTCGACGCCTACCGCGAGCTGCACGCCGCGGGTGCCGCGACGAGCGAGGACGTCGAGCGTCCGCGGGTCACGGCTGCGCCGTACCGCTTCGCCGGGGTGCGCGGTGGCGCACGCCGCTACGAGGCGACCCGTCCCTGACGTGACCGCGCGTTCCTGACGTGACCGGCTGACGGACGGGAGGCGCGGTGCCGGCCGGCACCGCGCCTCCCGTCCGTCACGACTCACGCCGCTGCGGACAGGACCTCGCGTTCCAGACGCTGGTAGCTCGTCTCCATGCCGTCCGTCATGCCGGTCGCGAGGATCATGTCCCGCTGCTCCCGGTCGGGGTAGGTGATGCGGAGCGTCAAGAGCGTGACGCCGTCGGCCTCGTCGAACTGCAGGTCGTTGACGTTGGCCGGGAACGGCGCACCGGTCATCCGTTCGGTCGTGACCATGCGACGTTCCGGCTCGATGACGAGGTTCTCGCCCTCGAACCCGAACGCCTCGCCCTCGGTGTCCCCGACGGGCGCCCAGGCCTGCCGGAACGAGCCCCCGACGACCAGGTCGTTCTCGCACACCGTCATCTCCCACCCGTCCGGGCCGAGCAGCCAGCGGCGCATCAGCTCCGGCTCCGTGTGCGCTCGCCAGAGCAGGTGCCGCGGCGCCGCGAACGCGCGGGTGATGGCCACGTGGGTGTCGTCCACGATCTCGGTGACCGTGCCCCGGCCGAGGGCGTACTCACGGAGGTCGGCCAGCACCGTGTCGAGCTGCCCGAAGGCCTGCTCGTAGCCGTCGAGCATGCCCATCTCGAGCATGGCGTCGAGGTCGGCGGAGGACGCGAACGACGTCAGCACCGTCACCCGTGACCCGCTGTCGACGGTGTCGAACGACAGCACGGTCTCGCTCGCGGGCAGCGAGTCGTCGACCGTGCCGTCGGCGTCGGAGAACAGGTCGCGGAAGGCGATCCGGCGGGGTTCGTCGACCTCGGACACCTGCCAGAGTGCGTGGAACCGTTCGTTCTCGGGCGAGGTCATCCGGTAGTGGGCGACGCCGCCGGGACGGAGGTCGAACGACGTGAACGTGGCGGGGAACCCGGGCGGGCCCCAGAAGCGTTCGAGCTGTCGGGGATCCGCGAACGCTGCCCAGAGGCGTTCGACGGGGACGGGGAACTCGGCCACGAGGGTCATGGTGAGCTCCTCGGGGTCGGTGTGGACGGACGTGGTCGGCATCAGTGGCTCCCTTGCGTTCGGTCGTCGCCGCGCGGCGCGCGGTCTGCTCCCAGCAGTGCGTCGAGCCGGTCGATCCGGCCGCGCCAGAGGTCCGCGTAGCCGTCGAGCAGCCCACGGACGCGATCGATCTGTCCCGGCTCGGCGCGCACGATGCGGGTGCGGCCCCGGGGTTCCTTGGTCACGAGTCCTGCTCCTTCGAGGACGGCGACGTGCTTCTGGACGGCGGCGAACGACATCGCGTAGGCGTCCGCGAGCGCGCTCACGGACGCCTCGCCGACCAGGGTGCGACGGACGATGTCGCGTCTGGTCGCATCGGCCAGGGCGTGGAAGACCCGGTCGACCTCGGCATCGCTCAGTTCGATTCGTGCAACCATTTGGTTGTACGTTACGACGGTCCTGCCCGCCGCACAACCCCCGCGGTGTACAAGGACGCATGGGTCAGCTCATCTACGACGGAGAGCCGCTCGACCTCCGGATCGACGACCGAGCGCTCACACACCTGCAGATCGTCATCGTGAACATGCTCCGGCGGGAGCACCGGTTCGCGTTCTCGTGGAAGGACGACGCCGTCCACGGCAACGGGCGCAGCACCATCTGGATGCACCCGAACGTGAGCCTGCACTTCAAGTTCTCCGGCAGCCGGGTGCCCCGGATCAACCGCAGCTGGCTCGAGGACCTCTACGCCGCCGCCACCTCGGGCTCCGGTCTTGTGCTCACCCCGGAGCCGTCGGACACGAGCACGGCGGACGACTCGGCGTGGTCCCGCGCGGTGGTGCCGGGCGACGCGGACGACGACTCCGGTACCGACGACGCGGGGTAGCACACTGCCCGTGAACGGTCAACGGGTCGCGCACGTCCGTGCAGTCTGAGTACGGTGGGCGTACCGCGCGAGTGATCGACTCCGGCCCAGGGAGCCGGTGACGGTGGCTCCGCGGTCGGAGGGGGGAACCACGCGACGTGCGAGGAGTCCCGGATCAGGGGCCTCCCGGCCCACAGCGCCCCCTCGCCGTCGCCCCGGTCGTGGATTCGGGTTTCCGCACCGGGGCGACGGGCGTGGCACCGGCCGCGCGCGCCGCTCGCCGGCCGCGCGCGCCGCTCAGTACACGTCGCGGACGTAGCGCTTGCCGCGCCGCATGTCGGCGAGGTACGCCTGCGCGTCGTCCTCGCCCTTGCCCCGCTGGCTCGCGATGACGGCCAGGAGCGCCTGCTCGACGTCCTTCGCCATCCGTGAGGCGTCACCGCACACGTACAGGTGCCCGCCGTCCTCGAGCCACGAGTAGAGCTCCGGCGCCTGTTCGAGCATCCGGGTCTGCACGTAGACCTTCTCGGCCTGTTCGCGCGAGAACGCCAGGTCGAGGCGGTCCAGCACGCCCTGCTCCTGCAGCTCGGTGAGTTCGTCCTCGTAGACGAAGTCGGTGTCGCGGTGCTGGTCGCCGAAGAACAGCCAGTTCCGTCCCGTCGCCCCGGAGACCGCACGCTCGTGCAGGAACCCGCGGAACGGGGCGATGCCGGTCCCCGGGCCGACCATGATCATCGGCGCGGACGGGTCGGCGGGGACCCCGAACGACGCGTTCGGCTGCAGGTAGACGTCCACGGTGCCGTCGGGGGCGACCCGGTCGGCGAGGAACGTCGACGCGACGCCGGCGTACATGCGGTGCGGGTCCCCGTACCGGACGGACGCGATCGTCAGGTGGATGCGGTCCGGGTGCGCGAGCGGGCTCGACGAGATCGAGTACTGGCGCGCCTGCAGCGGCCGGAGGTTCGGCAGGAGTTCGTCGAGTCCGGGTGCCGCGGGTCCGGCGTCGCGGAGCAGGTCGAGTACGTCGCGACCCCACAGCCAGCGGTCGAGCTCGTGCTTGTCACCGTGCGAGACGACGGCGGCGAGCTCCGACGACGGTGCGCGCTGGACGAGGTCCGCGATGAGGTCCTTCGAGGGCGTCCGGATCTCGCGGTCGGTCCGCAGGACCTCGGTGACCGGGCGGCCGTCGAGCGTCTCGGAGCCGTTCGCGCCGACCTGCTCGAGCAGCTCGCCGACGAACACCTCGTCGTTGACCGGCACGACCGCGAGCGCGTCGCCCGCCGAGTACTCGATCCCGGAGTCGCCGAGGTCGAACTCGTAGTGCCGGATCTCCTTCGCGCTGCGCGGCGAGGAGAGCAGCCGGTTCTCGACCAGCGTCGACGGGTACGGGTTGCGCTTGTTCCACTGGGCACCGGGCCTGGAGGCACGGCTCGCGCTCGCCCCGCCGGCCGCGGTCGTCGTACCGGTCGCCGCCACCGCCGTGGTCGCGCCGGGCTGCACGCCCGCCTCCGCCGCCAGACGGTCGAGCACCGCGGCCGTCCAGAGCGCGGCCGGGTCCTCGTAGTCCACGTCGCAGTCGACGCGGTCGTGGATGCGGGTGGCGCCGAGCTGCTCGAACCGGGTGTCGAGGAGCTTGCCGGCCTGGCAGAACTCGTCGTAGCTCGTGTCGCCGAGCCCGAGGACGGCGTACTGCAGTCCCTCGAGCCGCGGCACGGTGGTCGCCTGGATCGCGTCCCAGAACAGTCCGGCGTTGTCGGGCATCTCGCCCTCGCCGTACGTCGAGGTGACCACGAGCACGTGCGACATCCCGGCGAGCTGCTCCGGCGTGACGGCGTCGAGCGCGGTGGCACGACCGCCGAGCCCGCGGGCCTTCGCGCCGGAGACCAGCTCGTCGGCGAGGAACTCCGCGTTGCCGGTCTGCGTGCCGAACAGCACGTCGATCGTCGTCGTCGGGGCGCCGCCGGAGGCCCGCTTGCCCGCGGCCGCGATGCCGGCGATGAACCCGGCGAGCCAGGACTCCTGGGCCTGCGAGAACGGTGCGTCGACCGGGATCAGCGATCCGGTCGGGGGGAGCAGGCTCACGCGGACACCGCCTCGGTCGGCGCCTGCGGTGCACGGCGGGCGATGTCCTCGAGCGCCGCGTTCGCGAGCAGCTCGTCGAAGCGGGCCTCGCGGACGCGGCCGTCGTTCTTGGCGTTCTGGTGCATGATCCACCCGGTGGTGCCCGGCGCGTCCATGCTGCGGTTGTTCCGCTGCGTGAGCGCGCGCTTGTAGTCGTCGAGGCGCTTGATCGCGATGAGGGTCGCGAGCTCGTCGTCCGCGAAGCGGTCCAGCGTGCCGCGCAGGTACTTCACGACGCGCTGCTTCACGAAGAAGTCCTCGGTGAGGATGAGGTTCTTGACCGCCTCGGTCACCCGGGGGTCGTTCGGGCCGGCCGCGCCGGGGACCCGCTCGAGCGCGAGGTCCTGGGCGACGCCGAGCACCGTGTACGAGGACAGGAGCGAGAACATGTCGTCGCCCTGGTCGCCGAGCGACGGGGCACGGCCACCGAGGACGGCGCGCTGGTCGCGGTAGTCGACCTTGAACGCGCGGAGCTTGTCCGTCGCGATCGAGGTCGCCAGCTCGTCGAGCAGTTCGTTCCGGCTCGCTGCGGCCAGGATCTCGCCGGCGTCCTGGGTGAGCAGGAGCGCCCGGGGCATGCCGACGAAGACGTGCTGGCGGGTGGTCTCCCACTCGGCCAGCAGACGCTCGGCCAGCGCCGAGCCCGTCGCCTCGAGGTGCCACTCGAGCAGCAGGCGCGCCGCCGCCTCGTGGAAGGCCCCGCGCTCGGTGTCGGTGACCGGGAACACGAGGAGCGAGTCGGTGCTCGCGCGTTCGGTGACCTCGCCGGAGGGGTCGTACTGGTACAGGAACCCGCCGGACATGCCGTTGCCGAGGCCCTTGCCGAAGGTGCCGAGGTTGAACACGGCACCGCCCGTCATGTACTCGCAGCCGAAGTCCCCGACGCCCTCGACCACGGCCGTCGCGCCGGAGTTGCGCACGGCGAACCGGTCGCCGGCCTCGCCCTCGACGAAGGTGCGGCCGCCGGTCGCCCCGAACAGCGCGAAGTTGCCGACGAGGACGTTGCCGCCCTGTCCGGCACTGCCGCCACCGGGGGCGCGGACGATGATCCGGCCACCGCTCTGGCTCTTGCCGACGCCGTCGTTCGCGGTGCCGGTGTGCTCGAGCACGATGCCGTCGTTGTTGAACACGCCGTACGACTGCCCGGCCGACCCGAGCGTGCGGATCGTGACCGCGCCGTCGACGAGCCGGCGGCGTCCGCGGTCGTCCGTGGTGATCGCCGGGTGCCCGGACAGGTCGGTGTCGCGCAGCTCGTGGTTGAGCAGGCGCTCCACGTCGATGCCGAGCTGGCCGCCGACGGACTTGTCGCTGTTGCCGAGCAGCACGCCGTGCACGAGCACGTGCGCCTGCTCGTGGTCGACGAGGGCCGTGCGGACCCGCTCGAGTAGCGCGTCGTCAGTGTGGAAGTCCTTCTCGAGGTACTCCGGGTCCTCGACGAGCTTCTCGGGGACCTGCGCGAGGAGCGCCCGGACGTCGAGGCGCCCGACGCTCGCCGGGTGGTCGAGGAGCTGCAGCAGGTCGGTGCGACCGCGGGCCTCGCGCAGGGAGCGCAGGCCGAGGCGTGCGAGGATCTGCCGCACGTCGTGGGCGATGTTGAGCAGGTACTGCGCGAGCGCGCGGGGGTCGCCCTCGAACGCCTCGGCGTTCGTGGTGAGACCAGCCGGGCACTTCACGTTGCAGTTCTTCGCCATCACGCAGCCGAGCATCATGAGCGCGGTCGTGCCGAACTCGAAGCTGTCGCCGCCGAGCAGCGCGCTCGTGACCACGTCGGAACCGGTCTGGTGCGCGCCCGAACAGCGGAGCGTGACCTTCTGGCGGAGGCCGTTCGCGACGAGCGCCTGGTGCACCTCGGCGACGCCGATCTCCGCCGAGCGGCCGGCGTACTTCAGGCTCGTGACGGCCGCGGCGCCGGTGCCACCGGTGTTGCCCGCGACGTTGATGACGTCCGCGCCGGCCTTGGCGACGCCGACCGCGATGGTGCCGATGCCCTCGGAGGACACGAGCTTCACGATCACCCGGACGCGGGCGGCCTTGCAGTCGTGGATGAGCTGCGCGAGGTCCTCGATCGAGTACGTGTCGTGGTGCGGCGGCGGCGAGATGAGCTCGACACCGGGGGTGCCACCACGGGCCGCGGCGATGTCCACCGTGACCTTCGGCGCGGGCAGCTGGCCGCCCTCGCCCGGCTTCGCGCCCTGGCCGATCTTGATCTCGAGCTCCTCGAGCATCGGGTCGGCGAGGTAGCCCGCCCAGATGCCGAAGCGTCCCGAGGCGAACTGCTTGATGCGCGAGCCGCGGATCGTGCCGTAGCGGGAGTGGTGCTCGCCGCCCTCACCGCTGTTCGACATGCCGCCGACCATGTTCGTGCCGTGCGCCACCGCCTCGTGCGCGGTCGCGACGAGCGCGCCGTGGCTCATCGCGCCGGACGCCAGGGTCCGGGTGATCTCGTGCGCCGGCTGGACCTCGTCGAGCGAGACGCTCGCCGGGGCGTGGTCGAGCAGTGCGAGCAGCTCGACGGCGGAGCCGGTGGCGCGGAGCGTCACCT
The DNA here is from genome assembly GCF_031453355.1 of Curtobacterium sp. SORGH_AS_0776. Classification (NCBI taxonomy): domain Bacteria; kingdom Bacillati; phylum Actinomycetota; class Actinomycetes; order Micrococcales; family Microbacteriaceae; genus Curtobacterium; species Curtobacterium sp. SORGH_AS_0776. Next base: position 57,071 of record NZ_JAVIYU010000001.1, on the reverse strand, counting down.
GGGTCTCGTCGACGGAGTCGACGTCGACCTGGCCGGGGTGCAGCAGCGCGAGGCCGTCCGCGAGGGCCGCGTGGCGCAGTGCACCCGTGGTCCCCGTCGACGTGAGCTCGAGGCGGAAGCGAGCCGTGCCTCCTGGAAGGTCCCCGTCGTCGGCCGGACGCGAGCCGGAGAGCCCACGCACCGTGACGCTCGCGTTGCCGGTGGTCGAGAAGCGGCCGAGCTCGCGGGCGAAGTCCTCTGCCGTGTCGATGCCGGTGACGTCCGCGGGCAGTGCGAGGACGTCTCGGAGGGCGGCGGGACGGCGCGACCGCTCGTCGTGCGTCGTCTGCAGGAACGTGACGTAGCCCGGGGTGATCCGGTGCGCGTCGATCTCGGCGTCGCTGAGCCGGTCGTAGCCCGTGTTGCGGTAGGCGGTGTCGGTGATGCCGAACGCGTCGTCGAGCTGCCCGAGCGTGAGGAGCCGCAGTGCCTCGGAGTCGCCGGAGCGCTCGAAGGCCGGACGTTCCTCGGTCATGCCGCCGAAACCGCGCACGCTCGCGACGCCGAACGAGTGCCCGGCGCCGTCCGAGCGCTCCTTGAAGAGGCCGAGCATGGGCACCTGGCCCTCGGACTCGACCGTACGGGCGCGCTCGTGCCAGTCCGTCGCGGCCTGTGCGATGCGGGCGAACCCGACGCCGCCGACCGGGGCCTGCATGTGCGGGAAGACCCGGGCGAGCAGGTCGTCGCGGGTGTCGAGGTAGTTCGGCTCGAAGAACTCGCCGCCGATGTAGCTCTCGGCCGTGCAGAGTCCGACGCGGCCCATCGTCTTCGCGAGGGCCTTCTCGGCCGCCTTCCGGAAGCGCTTGAGGGCGAGGTCGGTCGCGGTCAGTTCGCCGGCCGGAGCGGGCGCTGCGGGGTACTTCTCCTCCGCACGGAGACGTGCGGAGAGGCTGTACACCGCCGCGGCACCGAAACCGAGCGCCGTCGCCACGTGGTGTGACGATGGCAGCTGACCGGACTCGGCGACGACGGAGATCCGCAGGCGCAGACCGGTCTCGATGAGCCGCTGGTTGACGGCGGCCACGGCGAGGATGACGGGGAGGGGCGCGTGCGTCGACGACACGTTGCGGTCGGTGAGCACGGCGATGCCGCCGGTGCGCTCGGCGAAGGCGGCGACGGCGTCGGCGAGGTGCTCGGTCGCGGTGCGGACCGCGTCGGCGTTCGCCTGCTCGTCGCCGAGCACCGGCACGTAGAGCATGTCGAAGCGCTCGAGCGGCACGATGTCCTGCTCGCGCAGGCGCACCATGTCGAGGTGCCCGAGGATCGGGGACTCCACGACGAGCTGCCGCGTCGCCGAACCCGTCCCGTCGGGCTTCGCGCCGAGGGCGACGCGCATCGACATGCCGTCGGCCTCGCGGATCGAGTCGAGTGGCGGGTTCGTCACCTGGGCGAAGCGCTGCGAGAAGTACTTCGCCATGCCGCCCTCGGTGTCGCTCAGGGCGTTGATGGCGTTGCCGTAGCCCATCGCCGAGATCCGCTCCGAGCCGTTCTGCAGCATCGGGTCGAGCATGAACCGGAAGCTCTCCTGGTTCAGCGAGTACGCCACGTAGCGGCCCGCGAGCGACAGGTCGCCCTCGTAGCCGAGCGTGGTCGTCGTGCGCTGGTACTCCGGCGCCGGGACGTCGTCCAGGTTGACGCGCGCGGCGTCGAGGAGCGTCCCGTACGGCTTCCGCGCGGCGAGCATCTCGAGCACCTCACGCGTGCGCATGAGCGTGCCGGTGCGGTGGTCGACGACGAGCATGCCGCCCGCCTCGATGCGGCCGCGGTGCACGACGTCCTCCGGCTCGAACTCGACCTGACCGGCCTCGGACGACACCATCAGGTACTCGGCGGTCTGCACCGAGCGCAGCGGGCGCAATCCCAGTCGGTCGAGCCGTGCGCCGACCACGTCGCCGTCGCTGAAGATCACGGCGGCCGGGCCGTCGTTCTTCTCCTCGTACAGCGAGAAGAACTCGAGCATGTCCCGCACCGCCGGGGTCAGGGTGCGGTCGTTCTCCCACGCCGGGGGCATGAGCGAGACCACGGCCTCGACGATCTCGAGGCCGTCGTCGAACACCCGGCTCTGCAGGGTCTGGTCGAGGCGGCTCGAGTCGGACTGGCCGGGCGGGCGGACGATGCTGCGAGTCCGTGCACGGGCGAGGGCCTCGTCGGACAGCCGGTTCTTCCGGTCGGTGTTCAGCTCGCCGTTGTGCGCCATCAGGCGGAACGGCTGCGCCATCGTCGGGTGCGGCTCGGTGTTCGTCGAGAACCGGGTGTGGAAGTAGAGCGTCCGGACCGAGTGGCGCGGGTCACGCAGGTCGGTGAAGTAGCCGATGACCTCGCCGGAGTTCAGCCGCCCCTTGAGGATCTGGGTCCGGGCGCTGAGCGACAGCGGGTACAGGGCGGCGTGCTCGGCACGGTCGGCGGCGGCCTGACCGTACGACACCGCCTCGATCGCGAGGAGGGCGCGGTTGGCGGCGGCGTCGACCTCGGCGCGGGTCCAGGCCTCGGGGGCGCGGAAGACCCACTGCACGATCGGCAGCTGGTACTGCTCGGCCTCGGGACGGGCGACGGAGTGGTCCACCGGGACGTCACGGACGAGCAGGAGCTCGAAGCCCTGCTGCTCGATGGCCTCCGTGACGGTCTGCTGCGCACGGGCGCGCTCGGCGTCCGCAGCCGGGCCTGCGCCGCTCGGCACGAAGCAGTTCGCGACGCCGAAGTGGCCCGCGCGGAGCTCCTCGCCGGTGATCGCGCTGAAGAACTCCACCGACAGGTCGATGCTCACGCCCGCGCCGTCAGCGACACCCTCGGCGGACTTGCCGCCGCGGTGGGGGATGGCGCACAGCGCTTCGTCGCCCTTGCGGATGACGTCGTGGCTCGGCGTCCCGTCGAGTCGGGTGATGAAACCGACGCCGCAGTCGCTCGATTCGCGGGCAGGGTCGTAGAGACCGAAGGAGGAGGGGTTCACGTGTGCAGGTCCAGTGGGGCGTTGCCGGCAGCGGACGGCCAGGCTGCATCAGTGGAGCGCTCGCCGCGGGCAGACCGATGGTGGCAGTCGGGCCCTGTGGGGTTGTGGTGCGGTGAGGCGATGCTACGGCGCGGTATACCGCCCGCGCAACACCGTGGGGCCGGGGTGCGCGGCGCGGGCGCGGTGGGGGTGTGCGGCGCGGTTCGCTTCCGCACAACGAAAGTCACTCCGCGCCGCGGCTCCCCGTGGCGCGGAGTGACTTCCGTTGTGCGAACGCCCGGCCCGGCCGCCGGCCGGGCCGCCGGCCGCCGGCGTCAGGCGGCGTGGCGCTCGTCGACCGCGATCGGCTCGGTCGCCGCCGTGCTCGCGTCCGCCGCCGGGGTCGTGCCCGGGCGGATGAGCTCCGGACGACGCCGGGACCGGAACACCCACGCCTTGAACAGGACGAAGCGGACCAGCGTCGCCACGAGGTTCGCGGCCGTGAGCACCACGATCTCCGCACCGTGCGACGATCCCGGTGCCGCCGAGTGCAGGATCACCAGCGACCCGGACGTGATCGCCCACGCGATCCCGAACACCACCAGCCCCTGCACGTGGTGCCGCCCCGCGCCGGCACGTCCCCGAACCCCGAACGTGAAGCGTCGGTTGAGCGCCGTGTTGCCGATCGCGGTGACCAGGAGCGCCAGGAAGTCCGCCGTCTGGGCACCGATCGCCGGGCGGAACAGGGCGTAGAGCACGGCGAACGCGATCGTCGACAGCACGCCGATCGTCCCGAAGCGCAGCACCTGCCCGACGATCCCGACGTGCGGCGGCGTGAACGGACGGCGGCCGATGGCGTCGTACACGGCGCCGATCGGCACCCGTCCGGTCGCGAGCCCGCGGGAGACCCGCCACATCCCCTTGAGGTCCTCGGTCGCGGTCGAGGCGATGTGCACCGACGAGTTCACGTCGTCCACCCAGTCGACCGGGACCTCGTGGATCCGCAGTCCGGCGTGCTCGGCCAGCACGAGCAGCTCGGTGTCGAAGAACCACGCGTCGTCCTCGCACAGTGGCAGGACGTGTTCCGCGGCCTGCCGGGTGATCGCCTTGAAGCCGCACTGCGCGTCCGAGAAGGACACCCCCATCGTGGTGCGGAGCAGCAGGTTGTACGAGCGGGAGATGAACTCGCGCTTCCCGCCACGCACCACACGTGACGAACCTGCCAACCGGGTGCCGATCGCCACGTCCGAGTGCCCGGACAGCAGCGGGGCGACGAGGGGCTCGAGCGCGGCGAGGTCGGTGGAGAGGTCCTCGTCGACGTACACCAGCACGGTGGCCGGCGACGCTGCCCAGACGGCCTTGAGCGCACGGCCCCGGCCCTTCTCCGGCAGGTGCACCGCCTGCACGTCGGGCAGCATCGCGGCGAGGTCGTCGGCGATCCGCGCGGTGTCGTCGGTCGAGGCGTTGTCCGCGATCGTGATGCGCCAGGTGTTCCGGAGCGACGTCCGGCAGAAGGTGTGCAAGCGGCGGACGTGGGCGGCGAGCGTGTCCTGCTCGTTGAAGCAGGGGACGACGATGTCGATGTCGAGGGTGTGGTTCGTCTCCGTCATGGTGCTCATGCTCGGGACCGGGCATACGGGGACCGCAGCAGCCCGCTGTGCCGCGGCTAAGAACGCTGGAGGGTGTTCGGCGACCATTCACGTCCGACGGCGAACCGATCGCGACGTGCATCGGTACCGTCAGGAGCGCGACACCCGTCGGTCAGGGCGACGGGTGCTGACGAGGAGGCGCCGTGGCCGCACAGGACGACCCGCACCGGACCGCAGCGTTGCTGCCGGGGGAACGGTTGGGCCTGGCGCTCGACGAACGGTGCGAGGAGTTCCAGGAGCTCCTGCTCGCTCCGCCGCTCCACGGCATCCGGCCGGCCGGACACGACTGGCTCCGACAGCGCTACGAGCAGATCGTCCCGCTCGTGCTCCCCGCCGCGCTCCGGGCGGTCGAGCACGGGGAGCCCGTCGATGCCGGGTGCCTCGCGCGGCTGCGGGCGGTGGCGGCGGCGAGCGCCGAGGACCCGCGGGTGGACGTCTCCGTCGTGCTCCGGGGAGCGCTGCCCGCGATCCGCGTGTTCGCCGTCGTCATGCACTCGGTGGTGCGCGACGGCGGGGTGACCGTCGACCACGCCGGCCGAACGATGCTCGCGATGAGTCGTGCGTCGCTCGTGGCGCACGAGCTCGGCTCCTGCTGGGCGGAGGCCTGGGCACACGAACGGCGTCGGGCGTCCGCACCCGTGGCCTCGGCGGCGGAGGAGACCTCGCTCGCCCCGGAGATCACGACCGGTGAGATCGACCTCGTCGCGCAGGTCCCGGGGCTCGACGAGACCGAGGAGACCATGCTCGCCCTCGCCGCGCGAGGTCTGTCGAACGACGAGATCGCACGCGAGACGTCCTACAGCAGGCAGGCCGTGGCGTGGCACCTCGGTCGGCTGATGCGCTCGTGGAGGGCACCGAACCGCACGGCGATGGTGTCCGTCGCCTTCATGAAGGGCTGGATCCGGTCCCGCTGCGAGGTGCGTGGCGTCGCTCGTACGGTTCGCGGGTCCCGGGAACTCGGCGCCGCCGCGCACGACGACGCCCCCTGAGACCGAGGTCCCAGGGGGCGTCGAACGGGAGGGGGGATCAGCCGCCGTTCACGCTGATGACGTTGTCGATGCGCTCGATGTTGCCGAACGCACCCCAGTTCAGCCAGCCGCCGTCACCGTTGTTGGTGATGCGGCCGGGACCCTTGAACCAGTAGATGACGTAGTTTCCGCCCTTGATGTCGATGGACTGGGCGTCCGCGACGTCGCCCTCGACCGAGATGTCCTGGTTCTTGTTCACGACCGCGACGGTGAGGCGGTCCGGGTTGCCGGCGTTCCAGTAGCCGACGTCGAGTGCCGCCTGGACGGCACCGCCGCGGTCGCTCTGGTCGTTCACCGCGTCGCGGATCGCGTTGACGATCGCGACCGGGTCGAGGTTGACGTTGACGTTCCCGCTGCCGTCGACGCTGCTCGACTGCGAGGCTGTCGGGGCGGGGGTGGCCGCCTGGGCCGGAGCGGCGACGAGCGCTCCGGCGAGGACGGCGCCGCCGAGGGCGGTGCCGGCGAGGGTCTTCACGGTCTTGGACTTGAAGGACTTCATGGTCTTCGATCCCATCTCTGCAGTGGTGACCCGTTCGGGTCGTCTTGCTCGGACGTGGACCAGCCTGCGACGGTCGCCGCTCGATCGCACGCGATCGGGCGGGACGTTGGACGATCGTCTGACGATCGGGACACCCTCGGCGCGGACGAGGCAAGCTCCCGCCGAGTGCCGAGCTCGGCGTCCTGGCGTCCCGACGCCTCAGCGCGCGAACAGCACCTGCACGACCGCGATGACCGCGAGCACCGCGATGGGGACGCCCGCGATCCAGACCCCGGCGCGCACCTGCGTCCGCCGGATCGTGGCCGGCGCGTGCGAGGTCCGGGCGAACTCGGTCGCCGCGACGAGCTCCGGGGCCGCGGCCGGCGGCGCGGGCTCGGGCTGGGGCCGGTCGTCCTCGAACGCGGGCACCTCGACCACGAGGTCGTCGGCGCGCGGCCGCTCCGGCAGTCGTGCGAAGTCGTTCGGCATGCGGGCCCCCGTCCGTTCCCGTCCAGCGTGCCAGACGGCGCGGACGGCCTCAGCGCTGGCCGCGCACCCACCGGCGGCCGAGCTGCTGGCCGCGAGCCCACCGGCGGCCGAGCTGCGGGTCAGCCCTGGACGGTGAGCGCTCCCGACTGCAGGACGACCCGCCCGTCCTTCGGCAGCCACACCTGGAGTCCGCCGACTTCGTCGACCGAGAACCGCGACCGCTCCGAGTCGAACAGCTGCGTCACGGCCCCGGACGGCGGGAAGCGTCGGTCGTTCCCGACCACGATCGCGACGTACGGTCCCTGGTCGGCCCGGGTGGTGCCGCGCTCGGCGACGTACGGCACGAAGAGCCCCGGGGTCGCCGACACGAACAGGATCTTGCCGTCGGGCACGTGTTGTTCCTCGAGGTAGTCCCCGAGCAGCGCGATGCCCGTCGGGTGCTGGCGTGCGATGTCCTGGCTGAGCCGGACGGACGGCACGACGAGTGAGACGACCAGCACGAGCGACAGCGCCGTCGCGACCGGGGCCGCCGGCAGCACCGGCACACGCGGCAGTCGCGCCAGGCCGATCGCGGCCAGGACGAGCAGGAACGGCATCCACGCCGAGTAGTACGTGGGCAGCGCGATCTTCGCGACGACCACGTAGAAGCCCACGAGCAGCGCCAGGGCGATGCCGACGTACGCGACGAGCCGGTCGGCCCGGATCGCCAGCGCCGCGACGACCCCGACCGCGAGGACGACGAGCAGCAGCACCCCCGTGCCGGCCTCCATGAAGTGCAGGTTCGCCCACCACGGCGCGAACCGGTAGACGGTGCCGCCGATGGTGATCGGGTGGCCGGTGGTGTTCTGCCCCTCCTGGAACTCGATCATGTACCGGATCGCGGACCGGATCCCCATCGGCACGTACGACACGACGAACACCAGCCCGAACGCGGCCGCCCACATCGCGCCGCCGACGAGCAGTCGACGCCAGGCCCGGAACAGCACCGGCAGCAGCAGGAACACCGGCAGCAGCACCACGGTGGAGACCTTCGACGTCACCGACAGGGCCATCAGCGCACCGGACACGGGCGCGAGCCACCACCGGTCGCCGCGCATCCACACCCACGCCGTGGCCACTGCGAGCACCGCGAACGCGGTCATCACCGGGTCGAGCAGTGCCAGACGGTCGACGCGCGGACCCGCACCGCCGCGCGGCGTCAGCCACCAGAGGGCGGCGGCGAGCAGGGCGCCCCAGTACCCGATCTCGCGCCGCAGCCACCAGTACAGCGCGACGCCGACGCCGAAGGTCAGCAGGGCGACGAGCACGCGCGGACCGATCGGCCCCTGGCCGGCGACGAGCTGGGCGAGACCGAACAGGTACTTCGCGGTCGGGGGATGCTCGCGGTTGAACGAGAAGTCGCCGTGCACGTACTGCCACCCGGCGCGGAGGTAGATGTCCTCGTCGCCGGTGATGTTGGGCCCGCCGATGTTCCAGAAGCACTGGTAGAGGGCCCAGAGGAGGACCACGGCCGCCACTCCTGCCCGGATGCGGAGGTCACCGGCGAGTGCGGACAGTCGTGAGGGCACCGTCCGAACCTAGTTGCTCGGCCGCTCCCGAGCGAACCGGCCCGGTCAGCCGACGTCCGGTGTCCGACCCGGCAGATCGACCGTGAACGCCGTCCGTCCCGGCTCCGAGGCGACCCGGACGAGCCCGTCGTGCGCGGTCACGACGGCCCGGACGATCGCCAGCCCGAGGCCGCTCGTGCCGTGCTCGCGGGACCGGGACGCCTCGCCGCGGGTGAACCGGTCGAACAGCGTCGGGAGCACCTCGGCGGGGATGACTGGTCCGTCGTTCGCGACCACGAGACGCACGACGTCGCCGGTCCGCTGCAGGGAGACCACCACGGACGTGCCCTCCGGCGTGTGCGTCCGCGCGTTCGCCAACAGGTTCGTCACGACCCGCCGCAGCTGCGTCGCGTCCCCGGACACCACGAGCGGGTGGTCGTCCAGCACCTGCAGCGTCCACCGGTGCCCGGGTGCGGTCGCGCGCGCGTCCATCGTCGCCTCGACGACGATCGACGTCAGGTCGACCGGCTCGCGCGCCGGTGCCGGGCCGGACGCCAGGGCGACGGCGTCGAGCCGCGCGAGCAGGAGCAGCTCCTCCACGAGGTCGCCCATCCGCACCGCCTCGCGCCCGATCCGGTCGACGTTGCGGCGGACCGCGTCCGGGTCGTCCGACGACGTCGAGAGCTCGGCGTACGCCCGCACGGTCGCGATCGGGGTCCGCAGCTCGTGCGACGCGTCGGCGACGAACGTCCGCATGCCCGTCTCGGCCTCGCGTCGGACCGTGAGCGCCCGGGCGACGTGTCCGAGGAGGCGGTTGAGCGCGGTGCCGACCTGCTCGACCTCGCGGTTCGCCGCGAGGTCCCCGGCCGAGACCCGCACCGGGATGTCCGTGTCCCCGCGCTCCAGGTCGAGCTCGGTGACGTCGGATGCCACGGCCGCCACCCGTTCGAGCGGGCGGAGCGATCGCCGGACGAGCAGGGTCAGCGCCCAGGCCGCGACGAGCAGCCCGACGACCGTCACCACACCGATGACGAGCAGGAGGCGGCCGATGGCGGCGTCGAGGTCGCCGAGCGGCAGCGCGGTCACGAAGACGTCGCCGTCGTCGCCGACGGCCTGCGCCCGGTAGGTGCCGAGCTTCCCCAGGTCGACCGTCACGGGGTCGCCGTCGCTGGCGATGCGCGACAGGGTCGCCTCCTGCGCCGACGACAGCCCGTGCTGCCGGCCGCTGCTGTCCGTGTACCCGCCGAGGACGGTCGCGCCGTCGCGCAGGATCGCGACGACGGTGCCGGCGGACTGTCCGGGAGCGCCGATGAACGCGTTGTCCGGGTCCGAGCCGGAGCCGGTACCGGTCGACGGGGGCGGTGGCCGTTCGCCGTCCGGTCCGCCGACGGTCCGCTCGGCCGCGGTCGCGAGTTCCGCGTCGAGCCGGTCGACCAGGTACCCGCGGAACGCGACGACCGTCACCGCTCCGACGACGACGTTGGTCGCGACGAGCAGGAGCGCCACGGCCGCCACGATCCGCCACCGCAGCGACGGCACGCGCCGCCGACGGTCGGTGCCGTTCCGGGCCCGGGAGGCGCGGCTCGCCGTCCGCGGTCGGCTCACGTCGTCGGCCGGAGCACGTACCCGGCTCCGCGGACGGTCTGCAGCATCGGCTCGCGTCCGGCGTCGAGCTTCTTGCGCAGGTACGAGACGTACATGTCCACGAGGTTGGACGACGTGCCGAAGTCCATCCCCCAGACGTTCGCCAGGAGTTGCTCCCGGGAGAGCACGCGGTTGGCGTTCCGCGCGAGGTGCCGCAGCAGCTCGTACTCGGTCGGGGTGAGGTCGATCGGTTCACCGGCGCGCGTGACCGTCCTGGCGTCCTCGTCGAGCCGGAGGTCGCCGACGCTCGTCGCGGCCGGACTCCCGACGGCCGCGACCCGGGGCGACGTCCGGGCCAGGATCCGCGCCCGGGCGAGCAGCTCGTCGATGCCGAAGGGCTTGGTCAGGTAGTCGTCGCCGCCGCCCGTGAGTCCGGCGAGCCGGTCCTCGGGGGCGTCCCGCGCCGTGAGGAACAGCACCCGCACGTCGTCCCGGGCGTCCCGGAGGCGTTCGAGCACCTCGAACCCGTCGATGTCCGGCAGCATCACGTCGAGGACGACCACGTCGGGTCGGAAGTCCCGGGCGGCGAACAGCACGTCACGCCCGCGGTGCACGGCCCGCACCTCCCACCCGTCGCCCGCGAACGCGAGGGCGACGGCGTCCGCGAGGGCGTGCTCGTCGTCGACGACGAGGGCGCGGACGGGCGAGCCGTCGGTGCGCTGCAGCGGTTGCCCGGTCACGCCCGCGAGCCTATCCACCGCGCCCTGGTCGTCGATCACTTCGTGCTGCTGAGGTCGTAGACGGTCTGGCCGCCGACGGTCGTGGACTCGTAGTTCGCCGCGACCCACTCCTGGATGGCCGACGCCGTGGACGATCCGCCGCCCATGCCGCCGCCGCCCGAGCCGGAGGACACGTAGTACCCGATGTCCCCGTCGGCGACGTACGCCTGGAACTCGGCGAGCGTCGGTGCCGGGTCGCTCGACCAGCCGCCGATCGCCATGACGGCGGTGTCGGTGTCGAGTTCGAGCTGCGCGGCCGACTGCGAGCCGTTGACAGCCGCTGCCCACTTCGCGTCGGACGCCTCGAGGAGCTTCTGCAACGCCGACGAGGTCGTCGAGCCGCCACCGCCCACGCCGCTCGGGGCGCCGTCGGTCGATCCCTCGGTGGTCCCGGAGGCGCCACCGGGCGCCGTCCCGTCGGCACCCTCCGGCGCCTCGCCGTTCATGCCCTCCGGCGGGGTCCCGCCGGGACCCTGCTGGGAGCCGCCGTCGGCGGTGGAGCCGCCCGTCTCGGAGTCGGAGGTCGATCCGCCCGGACCACCCGCGCCTCCTGGCATGCCACCCGTGCCACCGCCGCCCATCCCACCGGAGCTGCTGCCCGCCGGACCGACGCTCGGGATCGAGCCGGAGTGCGCGACGGTCGTCGTGGCGAGGGCGTAGGCCGTGGTGCCGCTGAGCCCGAACAGGGTGCCCGCGAGGACACCGATCGTGACGAGCCTGCGGAGCGACGGCACGCTGCCCATCACGACGAGCGCTGCCGAGAGCAGGCCGCCGGCCAGCATCACCCAGCGGAGCCAGGGCAGCCACGTCGGGTTCTCGTTGAGCAGGCACCAGCCCCAGAAGGCCGTGACGCCGATCATGGCGGCGAGGCCGATGCGGCCGGTGAAGCGCTCGCGGGCGTGCCAGAGCAGCGCTCCGCCGGTGCCGACGAGTCCGGCGATCGCCGGGGCCAGCGCGACCGTGTAGTACGGGTGGATCGTGCCGGACATGTACGAGAAGACGAGTCCGGTGACGAGCAGCCAGCCACCCCAGAGCACGAGTCCGGCGCGGGCCGGGTCGGCCAGGTGACGGCGGCCGACGACGACCAGGCCGATGACCAGCGCGATGAGCGCGGCGGGGAGGAGCCACGAGATCTCGAGGCCCATCTCGGACGAGAACAGCCGGTTCAGACCCGTTGACCCGCCGAACGAACCGCCCGCGGTGCCGCCGGTCATGCCGCCGCCTCCGCCGCCGTTGCCCGAGCCGCCGAAGATCCGACCGAGGCCGTTGTAGCCGAACACGAGGTCGAGCACGGTGTTGTTCGTCGAGCCGCCGATGTAGGGGCGGGACTCGGCGGGCCACAGCCACACGGCGACCACCCACCAGCCGGCTGCGACGACGAGGGACCCGGCGGCGACGAGCAGGCCGACGACGCGCCTGCCCCAGGTGGTGCGAGCGGCGAACAGGTACACGAGGCCGAACGCCGGCAGGACGAGCAGCCCCTGCAGCATCTTCGTCAGGAAGGCGAACCCGAGGGCGACCCCGGCGAGGGCGATCCACTTCCAGCTGCCCCTCGGGAGCGCCCGCACGGTGCAGTACGCGCCCGCGGTCATGAGGAGGACGAGCAGCGCGTCCGGGTTGTCGAACCGGAACATCAGCGCGGCGGCCGGGGTCGCCGCGACGACGAAGCCCGCGAGCAGCGCGCCGACGTTCGCCGTGGTGGCCCCGAGCCGGGCGAGTGTGCGGCGGACCGTGCCCCACACGAGCGCGACGGAGCCGACGGCCATGAGGGCCTGGGGGAGCAGGAGGCTGAAGCTCGAGAAGCCGAACAGCCGGGCGGACAGCACCATCACCCACAGCGAGGCCGGGGGCTTGTCCACCGTGATGAAGTTCGACGAGTCGAGGGAGCCGAAGAAGAACGCCTCCCACGACTTCGTGCCGGCCTGCACGGCGGCGGCGTAGAAGCTGTTCGCGTACCCGGAGACGCTGAGGTCCCAGAGGTACACCACGGCGGTCACGGCGAGGAGCGCCCAGAACGCGGGCCGGAGCCAGCGGGCGTCCTCGCGCTCGCCGAGGAACAGGCGGGCGACGGGCTTGCGGCGCCGATCCCGCGCGTCGGTGCGCGCGGTCTCGCGTCGATCGGTCACGGGTATCGGGTACGTGGTCATGGCAGTGAGGATTCCGGGCGTTCCCCGACTGTCACCCTGCGTCGGCTATGCGCGCCCTAAGACGCGCGGCGCGCAGTTCACGCGTACCGCTGCGCCGCGTGCAGGGCCGCGCCGGTGTACGAGCCGCCGAACAGGAACACGTGCAGGAGCAGCGGCGCGAGCTGGTGCAGCTCGACCCGCTCCTGCCACCCGGCGGCGAGCGGGGACTCGGCGTCGTAGGCGGCGAGCACGGCCTCGAGTCGGGGGAGTCCGAAGAGCCCGAGGAGCGCCAGGTCCGTCTCGGCGTGCCCACCGTGCGCGATGGGGTCGATGAGCACCGCTCCCGTGGGCGTCGTCCCGTCGATCGGCTCCGCGTCCGTCGGCCAGAGCACGTTGCCCGCCCAGAGGTCGCCGTGCAGCCTCGCCGGCCGGTCACCGACGAGCTTCGGCTGCGGTGACCCGAGCGTCCCGTCCTGGACCCGGTCGGCGACCCGGTCGAACACGCCTGCCTGGGCGTGGTCGAACCCGCCGGCGTCGACGATGCGGCGGACGAAATCGCGGATCCGGTACTCCGCGAAGAACTCGCCCCAGGTGGCCGGCGCGTCCGCCGCGGCGACGAACGGCGTGCGGGAGCGTCCCATCCGCAGGGGTGTGTCCGTCGGCCAGCCGGAGGGCGGCGCGCCCCAGTGCTCGGCGCCCGCGGCGTGGGTGTGCGCCAGGGACCGCCCGAACCGCTCGGCCTGCCGCGTCGACGGCGAACCGTCCGGGATCAGCTCGAGGTCGAGGACCGTCGGGCGGGGTCGACCGAGCACGCGGGCGATCCGGGTGCCGCCGTCGGGTTCGGCCTCGGCGAGCCAGTCCAGACCGGCTGCCTCGGCGGCGGCCTCGTCGGGGGAGGCGAAGGTCTTCACGTGGGTCTCGGCCATCGCCCCATCCTGCCGACGCCACCTCGGTACCGGGTCAGACCGCGTCGACGAGGGCCTTCGCCAGCGGGTGCCACTCGCGGGACGTCGGTCCGCTCAGCACGAGCGTCCGTGACAGCCGTCGGGCCATCGGCACCATGACGAGGTCCGGCGGCAGCATCACCCGCCCGAGCGTCGGCACGATGGACACGCCCTCGCCCCGCTCGATCATCCCGAACATGGTGCTCATCTCCCGCACCCGGTGGGCGTAGCGGAACGGCTGCCCGTCGAGTTCGTGCAGTCGCTGGATCTGGTGCTCGCACCCGCCACCGCCCGCGACGAGCCCGTCCTCGTGCAGGTCGTCGAGCGTCAGCGCGGGGAGGTCGGCGAGCGGGTGGTCGCGGCGGACCACCGCGGCCATCTCGTCCTGCGCGACGACCACACCGCCCGGTGGCACCGGCGTCGGGTCGACGAGCACGGCGGCGTCGACCGTGCCGGCCTCGAGCCACTCGGGCATCTCGTCGTCGTCTCCTTCGTAGACCTGCACGTCGACGTCCGGCAGCGTCACCGCCCACAGCTCGCGGAGCCGCGGCAGCAGGCCCTGGCAGACGGTGGGGACGGCCGCGAGGCGCACGGTGCCGCGCGCCGTGGCGGGCCGGACCACTGCCTCCAGGGCCTCGACGGAGGCGAGCACGCTGCGGGCGTGGGCCAGCAGACGGTCGCCGAGAGGCGTCGTGACGGCGGCCGCCCCGCGCCGGACCACCGGACCGCCCACCTCGCGCTCGAGCCCGGCGAGGGCGTGCGACACGGCGGACTGCCCGACGCCGAGCGTGGACGCCGCGCCCGTGAAGGAGCCGGCGTCGACGGTGGCGACGAACGCGCGCAGCTGGGGCACCGAGACGGTCATGCGTCTTCCTCATCCGTTCATGAGCGACATGCGTTTGCCGCATGCGCCGAGGATGTCGACACTAGGCGACATGAACGCGGTCCTCTACCTCCTCGTGGCACTGACCTGGGGCTCGAGCTTCCTGTTCGCGAAGATCGGGCTCGACGGGCTCGCACCGCAGCAGGTCGCGACGGTGCGCACGGTCCTCGGCGCGCTCACGCTCGTCGCGGTCCTGCTCGCGACCCGCCGGCGCTGGCCGCGGGAGCCACGGGTCTGGGGACACCTGCTCGTGGTGTCGGTGTTCCTCAACGCGGTGCCGTCGTCGCTCATGGCGTGGGCGGAGCAGACCGTGCCGTCCGGTCTCGCGAGCATCTACAACGCGACGACGCCGATCATGACGTTGGCAGCCCTCGCGGTGCTCGTGCCGTCCGAGCGGCTCCGCGGACGGCAGGTCGCGGGCATCGTGCTCGGGATCGTCGGCGTCCTGGTGCTGGTCGGTCCGTGGAACGTCATCGGGGACCCGGAGGTCCTGGCGAGCGTGCCGGGGCAGGTCGCGCTGCTCGGGATGACCGCGTGCTACGGCATCGGCCTCGCGTACCTGCGCCGGGTGGCGGTCGGCAGCGCGTACGACCCGGTCACGCTCGCGACGGTGCAGCTGACGCTGGCCTCCGGACTGCTCCTGCTGGTCGCGCCCGTCATCGCCACGGGTCCGGTACGGCTGGACTGGAGGATCGTGGGGGCGATGGTCGCACTCGGTTGCGTGGGCACGGGGCTGGCCTACGCCTGGAACACGCGGCTGGTGCAGGCGTGGGGAGCGGGTCGCGCCTCGACGGTCACCTACCTGACGCCCGTCGTCGGGGTGGTGCTCGGCGTGCTGGTCCTCGGCGAGCACGTCCGGTGGAACGAGCCGGTCGGGGGACTCGTGGTGCTGCTCGGCATCGCGCTGGCGTCGGGCGTGGTGGGCAGGCGGCGTCTGGGCGTGCGGGCTCCAGCCTGAACGGGGGCCGGATCCGAGAGCGACCGCGGCCGTAGGATCGGGCCGAGAAGTCGTCCACGGAGTCGTCGACGGAGACGGAGACCGGTCATGACCGCCACCCACCACACCAGCGCCACCGCCTCGGTCGCAGCGATCCTCGCCGAGTCCGCAGCGCGGTACCCGGACGACGTCGCCGTCATCGTCGGCGACCGGCACACCACCTACGCCGAGCTCTGGAGCCAGACGCTCGCGTACGCCGGTGCGCTGCGGGCCCGCGGCGTGGGACCGGGCGACCGTGTGGCGATGCTCGTCCCGAACGTCGAGGACTTCCCGCGGGTCTACTACGCGACCCTCGCGCTCGGCGCCGTGGCGGTCCCCGTGCACGCGCTGCTCAAGCGACGCGAGATCGAGTACGTCCTGCGTGACAGCGGCGCCTCGCTGCTCGTCTGCGCCGCACCGCTGCTCGGCGAGGGCGCGGCCGGTGCCGAGCTCGCCGAGGTCGACGTGGTGACGGTGCTCGCCCCGGCCGACTCGCCGGATCGACTCGAAGCGCTCGCGGAGCAGGCCGAACCACTCGACACCTACGTCCCCCGGCACCCGTTCGACACCGCGACGATCCTCTACACGAGCGGCACCACCGGCAAGCCCAAGGGCGCGGAGGGGTCGCACTTCTCGCTGCTCGAACAGGTCAACACGAACCTGATGACGACGTTCGACATGCACCGCGGGGACGTCCTGCTCGGCGCCCTGCCGCTGTTCCACACCTTCGGGCAGACCTGCACGATGAACACCGGCTTCCGGGTCGGCGCGACGATCGTCATGCTGCCGAAGTTCGACGGCGACACGGCGCTCGCCGCGATGGTCGCGCACGGGTGCGGCATCTTCATGGGCGTCCCGACGATGTACATGGCGCTGCTCGACGCGGCGACCCGTTCCGATGCCCGTCCGACGCTGCGGTACGCGATCTCCGGCGGCGCCTCGCTGCCACTGGCGGTCCTCGAGCGGTTCCAGGACGTCTACGACGCGCCGATCCACGAGGGCTACGGCCTCACCGAGACCTCGCCGGTCGCGACCTTCAACCACGTCGGACGGCCGCCGCGCCCCGGCACGATCGGCACCCCGGTGTGGGGCGTCGACGTCGAGATCGCCGACCCGGAGCAGCACGACGCGATCGTGATGCTGCCCCACGGCGAGATCGGCGAGCTCGTCATCCGCGGGCACAACCTCATGAACGGGTACCTCGACCGTCCCGAGGACACCGCCGCCGCGATCGTCGACGGGTGGTTCCGGACGGGCGACCTCGGGACGAAGGACGACGACGGCTACCTGACGATCGTCGACCGGACGAAGGACATGATCATCCGCAACGGCTACAACGTGTACCCGCGGCAGGTGGAGGAGGTCCTCGCGACCCACCCCGACGTCACGATGGCCGCGGTGTTCGGTGTGCCGCACGAGCTGCACGGGCAGGAGATCGAGGCCGCCGTGGTGCTCCGTGCCGAGGCGACGGCGACGCCGCAGGAGCTGATCGACTTCGTCGCCGCCGAGATCGCCGCCTACAAGTACCCCCGGGCGGTGCACGTCCTCGACGCGCTGCCCCTCGGCCCGAGCGGCAAGGTGCTCAAGCGCGAGCTCGTCGAGCGCTTCGGCGCGGAGGTGCCGGCACGCTCCTGAAGCCGGCCCTGCGTACGCTGACGACGTGAGCGACACCGGCGGGGCCTCGACCGCACGGTTGCTGTTCGCGTCGTCGCACCCGGGGCCCACCGTCACCGTGACCGTGCTCGCGACGGTGATCGCCGTGGCGGTCGGGCACGCGTGGTGGACGGTCGTCCTCGTCGCCCTGACCGTCGTCGCCGGGCAGCTCTCGATCGGGCTCGCGAACGACTGGATCGACGCCGACCGCGACCGGGCGGTCGGCAGGACGGACAAGCCCGTGGCGCAGGGGTCGATCGCCGTCGGCACGGTCCGTCGCGCGGCGTTCGGCACCGCCGGGGCGTCCGTCGTCCTGTCGGTGTTCCTCGGGCCGGTCGCCGCCGTCGCGCACCTCGTGCTCGTGGCCGCGGGGTGGGCGTACGACGCGGGGCTCAAGCGCACGGTCTGGTCCGTCGTGCCGTTCGTGGTCGCGTTCGGGCTGCTCCCGGTCGTGGCGGTCTCAGCCGGGCGGGACGGCGACTGGCCGGCGTGGTGGGCGATCGCGACAGGCGCGGTGTTCGGGGTGGCGATCCACTGCACGAACGTGTTGCCGGACCTGGTCGACGACGCGGCCACCGGGGTCCGGGGCTTCCCGCACCGGCTCGGGCTCCGGGGCGCGGGCGTCACGGCGTTCGGATCGCTCGTCGTGGCGGCGCTGCTCGTGCTCGGTGGTCAGGTGCTGGGGGACGGTCCGGTCCGGGGCGTGGGGGTGGTGCTCGCGGTGCTCGGGACCGTCGTGGTCGTAGCGCTCGCCGGGGTCGGGGTGCGGCTCGTGCTGGCCGGTCGGGCATCGCGGGTGCTGTTCCGACTCGTCATCGCGTCGTCGCTCGTGCTCGTCGTCGAGCTCGGCCTCGCCGGCGCCCGCCTGGTCGCCTGACCCGGCGCCCGCGCCCCGCCCGCGCGCCCCGCCCGCGCGACCTGCCACCGCGCACGCACCAGCGCCCGCGCGCCCCCGCGACCCGTCACGCCCACCGCATCGCGTACACACCGGCCAGCGCATCCGCGGTCGGGAGGGACAGGACCGTCCGGAGCAGCGCCTCCCGTCCGGCCGCCCCCACCCTGCCGAGCGGACGGCCGAACGGACGGCCGAGCGCCATGTTCACCTCCGCCTGCCGCGCCGCCCGCCGCGCGACCGCCTGCCGCCGCCGCGCGTACTCCGGCCACGGGCCGGCGCTGCCCGAGGCGACCGCCTCCGCGAGGAGCGGCGCGAGCTCGGCCGCGTCGAGCCACCCGAGGTTCATGCCCTGCCCGCCGATCGGGCTGATCTCGTGCGCCGCGTCCCCGGCGAGGACGACCCGGCCGACGCCGACCCGCTCGGCCTCCCGGCGTCGGACTCCGAACCCGCTGCGCATGCTGCAGGACGTCGGGTCCGGCCGGACACCGGTGCGTGCCGCCACGATCGCCGCGAGGTCCGCGGCACTCGGCGACGGATCGTCCGAGGACGCCAGGAGCACGACGTACCGACGACGGTCGCCGGGCAACGGGAAGGACTCCACCACGCCGGCCGGTCCGACGTCGACGAGCGCGTCCGTCCGGGCAGCGGGGTCCTCGACGTCGGCGAAGTCCCCCATCGCGTAGCGGTCCGGGTAGTCGCGACCGGTGGTGGCGATGCCGAGCAGGTCCCGCACGGTGCTCCGCGAGCCGTCCGCCCCGATGACGAACCGGGCCCGCACGGCCACCGCGCCGTCGGGGCCGGTCCCGACCGCGTCGACGTGGTCCGGGTGCCGCTCGAGCGCCGAGAGCACCGTGCCGGTCCGGAGCGCGTCCGGCGCTGCCGCGGCGAGACGTTCCCGCAGCAGGGCCTCGGTCCGGTGCTGGTCGAGCGTCGCGACGTACGGGTGCGTGGCCGACGCGTGGTCGAACGTCAGGGCGCCGAGCTCCCGTCCACGGCTGCGCGCGACCCCGCGGCGGACCCGGACGGCCTCGGCGAGGACCGGCCCGTCCAGCCCGATCGCCGCGAACGCGTCGAGGGACGGCGGGTGGATCCCGATCGCGCGGGACCCGGTCGGCGCACTCTCGCGCCGTTCCCACACCACGACCTCGAGCCCGCGGGCCGCGAGGAGCGCCGCGGCGAAGAGGCCGACGGGCCCACCGCCGACGACGAGGACGTCGACGCGCTCCGTGGTCACGGCCCGAGCCTACGGACGGTCCGCGCGGCGCCCACCCAGCCGCTCGGCACCCGGGGTCATCCGCTCGACCGAAGCGCTCCACCGGGACCGTCCGCGATGCTGGGGTCGTGCCCTTCACCGTCAGCCACGCGGTCGTCGCCCTGGCCGCCCGCCGCACCCCGCTGCCCGTCGCGGCGGTCGCCGTCGGAGCCATGGCGCCGGACGCCGTCCTGTTCGCGCCGTTCCTGCCGCCCTACGTCGTGGCGCACTCGTGGGTGGGCGTCGTGACGATCGACCTGGTGGTCGCGCTGGTCGTCCTCGTGGCCTGGTGGTACCTGGTGCGGCCGGCGTGGGCGGCGGCGGTGCCGGGCGTCCGCGAGCGGCTTCCGGCGAGCTGGTCGGCCCCTCCGCGTGCCGGGGACCGGCCGGTCCGCCGGGCGATCGCGGTCGTCGTCGCCTGTCTCGTCGGGAGCGTGACGCACGTCATGTGGGACGCGTTCTCGCACGAGGCCGGGTGGGCGGTGCAGGCGATCCGGCTCCTCCGCGAAGGCCCGGCGGCCTACCCGGTCTGGGCCGGCGTGCAGGACGGTTCGAGCGTGCTCGGGTTGCTCGGGCTCGTCGTCGCGGCCGTGGTGTGGTGGCGACGGAGCACGCCGCGTCGGATGCCGCCGCCCGCTCGGTGGGAGGCCGCGGTCGTGGTGGCCGCGGGCGCGATCGTCGTCCTCGCCGTGCTCGGGATCGCCGGTCGGGTGCTCCTCGGCGGCGGTGGCGTTGCCGGGATCGTCACCGAGCTCGCCTTCCGGTTGCCGGTGGTCGTCGCGCTGGTGCTCGTGGTCGGCGCCGTCGGACTGCTGGTCGGACGCAGCCGTCGCACCCGCTGACGCGGACCCCGGAGGCGCGGTGCGGCCGCCGTCGGCCGTGTCGCGTCCGGCAGGCCGCGGGTCGGGAGGCGCGGTGCGCGCGCCGTCGGTCGTGTCGCGTCCGGCAGACCGTGGTTCGGGAGGCGCGGTGCGGGGCCGACCCGCGCCTCCCGTCCGTCA
Source organism: Curtobacterium sp. SORGH_AS_0776 (assembly GCF_031453355.1). Taxonomy (NCBI): domain Bacteria; kingdom Bacillati; phylum Actinomycetota; class Actinomycetes; order Micrococcales; family Microbacteriaceae; genus Curtobacterium; species Curtobacterium sp. SORGH_AS_0776. The sequence goes on along the minus strand of NZ_JAVIYU010000001.1, from coordinate 36,822 downwards.
GGCGGTCGCGTCCGCCGTCTCGCGAGCGGACCGGTCCGCGGCGACCAGCCGCCGGGCTTCACGGAACCGCTTCCGCAACCGCTCGACCGGCACCTCGACCGCGTAGGCCGCCCCGACCGCGACCAGCAGGGCCGCCCCCACGAGCCACACCTTGCCCCACGCCCCGATCGCGAACGTGCCGAGCAGCGCGATGACCACGGGGTGCCAGAGGTACGCCGAGTACGACACGCGACGACCGAACCACGACACGGGCGTCCACGCGAGCGCTGCCGACAGCGGCGACCGCACCGACACCAGCCCACCGATGAGCAGCGCCGAGATCAGCCCGGTCACCGGGAGCACGACGCCGAACGACCAGGCGTGCTGCGTCCAGTCGTCGTCGATCCAGAACTGCACCGCGGCGAGCAGCCCGATGCCGAGCCAGGTGCCGACGTGGCCGGCGATCCCGGAGGCCCACGTCCGGAAGCGCTCGTCGTCGAGGAGCAGTGCGAGCAGACACCCGGTCGCCAGCGGCACGACGCCGAGCACGGGGGAGAAGTACACGTCCGGGGTCGCGCCGCTGTTCGGCGTCCGGTAGCTCAGCCACGACGCCGCTGCGGCACCGACGATCACGACGCCGAGCCCGGTCATCAGCCAGCGCCGACGCGACCGCAGTGCGAACAGGAGCACGAGGACGGGCGGCCAGACGAGGTAGAACTGCTCCTCCATCGACAGGCTCCACGTGTGCGCGAAGACGCCCTGCGTGGTGTCCCAGTACGAGCGGAAGAGGTTGCCGGTGTAGCTCAGCGCGATGAACGCCGCCTCGCCGGGGGAGAACGAGGCGCCCTTGTAGTCGCCGACCCAGTTCCACAGCGCGAGCCCGACGATGACGAGCGCGAGCAGGGCCGGGTAGAGGCGGAGGAGCCGCTTCGTCCAGAACGAGCCGAGCCGGATGCGCCCGGTGCGGCGGTGCTCGCCGAGGAGCAGCGTCGAGATGAGGAACCCGGAGAGCACGAAGAACACCGTCACGCCGATGAACCCGCCCTCGAACTGCGGCACGTGCAGGTGGTAGAGGATCACGATGAGGATCGCGACCGTCCGGAGCCCGTCGAGCGCCGGAGCACGGTTCGTGAGCGGCGGCGGGGGCGTGGGTCGTGCGTGCCTGCCGTCGGTGTCGGCCGGTGCGGATGTCGTGCGGGTCCGCTCCGGCGAGGTCGTGGTGATGGCCACGGACGCCTCCTGCGCGATGCTGTCGATGGGGTCACGGGCCGTCGGGCGTGACCGGATCGTTACATGATGCTCGCGGAAGGTAAGAGCCGTCTCAACGACCGGGGTGCACCAGGGTCGTCAGGGCGTCGAGCCGTTCGTGGGCGATGGTGGCGAACGGGCGGTCCTCGTCGTCGGCGATCCACTGCGCGAACGACAGGTGGAACACGGTGACGGCGGTCTCGGCGGCGATGGTCGCGGCGGGCTCCGGGACGCCGCGGTCGCGCAGGACCTCACCCAGTCGGACCTTCAGGGTCGCGAGCTTCCCGAGCTCCCGTTCGCCGAGTGCGGGGTTGCCGTCGATGATGCCCTGGCGTGCGCGCGACCACGGGCGGCGCTCGTCGGGGAAGAACGCGCCGCTGGCGTCGAGCGCGAGCCGGACGAGGTCGAAGGGCGGGGTGCCGGCGGGTGCGGCCTCGATCGGGGTGGTGAACATGCCGAGGAAGTCGTCCTGCCCGGCGAACAGCACTTCACGCTTGTCGGCGAAGTGTCGGAAGAAGGTGCGCTCGGTGACCTCGGCCGCGGCGGCGATCTCGGCGACCGTCGTCTCGTCGTACCCCTGCTCCGCGAAGAGCTGCAGGGCCGTGGCCTGCAGTCGCTCACGGGTCCCGGGTTGCCATCTCGCCATGTCCGCAGTCTACTGATGACAGCGACTGACATCGAGTGCTACGGTGATGTCAGTTCATGACATCACCGCCGTGGACACCTGCGAAGGGAAAGCACATGCACGTGTTCGTCACCGGGGCCTCCGGATGGATCGGCTCCCACACCGTCGACGAGCTCCTCGCCGCCGGACACACCGTCACCGGCCTCGCCCGCTCCGACTCGTCGGCCGCCGCGCTCGAGGCGAAGGGCGTCGCCGTCGTCCGCGGTGACCTCGACGACCTCGACGCCATCCGCCGCGGGGCCGCCGCGTCCGAGGGGGTCCTGCACCTCGCGAACAAGCACGACTGGGCGAACCCGGCCGCCACGAACGCCAGCGAACGCGCCGCGGTCGAGACCATCGGCGAGGCACTCGTCGGCACCGACCGGCCGTTCGTCGTCGCCTCGGGCGTCGCCGGCCTCGCCCCGGGTCGCCCGTCGACCGAAGCAGACCCGAGCCCGTTCGTCGGCCCCGACAGCATGCGCGGCGGCAGCGAGAACCGCGGGTTCGACTTCGTCGACCAGGGCGTGCGCACCATCGCGGCCCGCTTCAGCCCGACCACACACGGCACCGGCGACCACGGGTTCATCGCCGCGATCGTCGCCGCCGCCCAGGAGCGGGGCGAGTCCGGCTACGTCGGCGACGGCACCAACAGCTGGGCGGCCGTGCACGTCACGGACGCCGCGCGGCTCGTCCGGCTCGGGCTCGAGCAGGCACCCGCGGGCACGAAGCTGCACGCCGTCGCCGAGACCGCGATCCCGACCCGCGCGATCGCCGAGGCCATCGGCGTCGCCCTCGGGCTGCCGGTGACCTCGATCGATCCGCAGGACGCGCTGTCGCACTTCGGGTTCATCGGGCAGTTCTTCGGCATGGAGATGTCGGCGACGTCCGAGGCCACGCGCGAGCTCCTCGGGTGGGAGCCCACCGGGCCGGGGCTGCTCGAGGACATCGCCGCCGGCGCCTACTCCGACGTGCGGGTGGCGTAGCGCGACCGACCACCGGCCTGGAGGCGCGTGGCGGCCCTGCCCCGCGCCTCCAGGCCGTCGCCGGTCCGGACCACCGCGCTTGGTGAGCAGAAATGGTCGGGTCCCGTCTCCGGACCCGACCATTCCTGCTCACCAAGTGGGCGCCCGCGCGGCGGCCGCGCGCGCCTACTCCGCCTTCTGCATCTGCCAGGGCTCGGGCTCGCGGTCGCCGTTCGGCCGCACGGGCCGGACGTCGCCGACGATCGGGATCGCCCGCTTCCGCATGAACCAGAGGTACCGCACGAAGAAGTGCGACAGCGTCGAGAGCCGGTTGCCGTTGCCGAGCAGCGACGCGATGTGCACGGCCACCCACGCCGCCCAGGCGACGGGCCCGACCATCGTGATGCCCCCGCGGAGCTGGGCCACCGCGGCGTTCGTGCCGATCGTCGCCATCGTGCCCTTGTCGAAGTACTTGAAGTGCTCGGTCGGCTTGCCCGCCATGAGCCGCACGATCTGCCGCGCCGAGTGCCGTCCGCCCTGCAGTGCCGGCTGGGCGAGCTGCGCGAGGGCGTCGTCCTGCGCGGCGATGTCACCGGCGGAGAAGATCCGCTCGACGCCCTTCACGCTGAGGTCGTCGTTCACCTGTATGCGTCCGCCGTGGGTCTGCGGCATGCCCCAGCCGGAGACCTCCTTGTGCGCGGCCACACCGGTCGCCCAGATGACCTGCGACGCCGGGATGAACTCGCCCTCGGCCGTCATCACGCCGTCGGGCTTGACCTCGGAGACGCCGGTGTTGAGGCGCAGGACCACACCGCGCTTGCGGAGGACCTTGGCCGCGTAGCGACGCAGCCGCGGGGCGAAGGGCTTGAGGAGCTCGCCGCTGCGGTGCACGAGGGTGATCGAGATGTTGCCCCGCTCGATCTCCGGGTACGCGCCGACGAGGGCCTGGTCGCGGAGTTCGGCGAGCGCACCGGCCATCTCCACGCCGGTCGCGCCACCGCCCACGATGACGATCTTGATCTCGTCGGGGCCCTGGTTGGCGGCGGCTTCCTCGAGGCGGGTGAACAGCTCGTCGCGGATGCGGAGCGCCTGCGAGCGGGAGTACATCGAGTAGGCGTACTCGTACGCGCCGGGCGTGCCGAAGTAGCTCGTGTTCACGCCGTTCGCGAGGATCAGCCAGTCGTAGTGCAGGTGCTCGCCGTCGGACATCTCGGCGACCCGCTCGACCGGGTCGATGCCGGTGAGCAGCCCGTGCCGGAACTCGGCGTTGCTCTGCTTCGCGCGGAGGCTCCGGAGGAAGTACGTCACGTCGCCGGCGTTCAGCCCACCGGTCGCCACCTGGTACATGAGCGGCTGGAACATGTTGTAGACGTGGCGGTCGACCAGGGTGACCCGCACCGGTGCGTCGGCGAGCTCGCGCATGGCCGCGACACCGGCGAATCCACCGCCGACGATGACGACGTGCGGGCGGGTGTCCTGGGGCATGCTGACTCCGGCTTCCTCGGATGGTGAGATGGTCACCACCGAGGGTACGCGCGGTTCGGACAGTCGTTCGACGGCCTGGAGGCGCTGCGCACCTCCGTCAGGCGTCGCGCGGCGCGTAGGTGCTCACGACGTTGCCCTTGCTCGTCACGGTGCTGTCGACCAAGCGCAGGCGCGTGGGCGGGTCGGTCGGTTCGAAGAGCCTGCGGCCCGAGCCGGCGATCGCCGGGTGCACCATGAGCTGCAGTTCGTCGAGGACTCCCGCGAACAACAGGCTGCGGACGAGCGTGACGCTGCCGCACACCGCGATGTCGGCGCCGTCCCGCTGCTGCAGCCCGCGGACGAACTCCGGCACGTCGCCCGTGATCCGGGTGCTGTTCTCCCACGCCAGGTCGTCGCCGAGCGTGGTGGACGCCACGTGCTTCTCGATCGGGTTGATCCACTGGCCGAAGGGTTCGTCGGGGTGGGCGGGCCACCACTCGGACCACTCCAGGTAGCTGTTCCTGCCGAGGAGGACGGTGTCGGTGCGGGCCATGAACGCGCCCATGCCCGCACCGAGCTCGTCGTCGAAGGAGTCGTACTGGAAGGTGTACGGGTCCTGCACGACGCCGTCGACCGACGTGAAGAGTCCAGCGGTGACCTTGCGCATGGTCGGAGCGTAGCCCTCAGCTGTTCGCGGAGGAACCGCTCGTGTCCGACCCGGTGCCGGTGCCGGTGCCGCTCCCGGTGCCGCCCTGCGTGCCGTTGCCCGGGAACTGTCCGGTGCCGCCGCCGGGGAACTGGTTCGTGCCGCCGTTCGTGCCCGGCACCTGCGTCGTGGACTGACTCGTGCTGCCGCCGATCGCGTGTCCGATGGCGAAGCCGATGCCGCCACCGACGAGCAGTGCCGCGAGGCCGACCCCGACGGCCAGCACCTGCCAGAACCACGGCGGTCGCGGGCCGCGCCCGCGCCGGGGCGTCGCCGCGGACCCGTACCAGGGCGTCGCGCCGTTCGGGGCGCCCGGGTTCCACGAGCCCGCGGAGGGTGCCGGTGTCGCGTACGGGTGCTCGGGCGCCGGCGCCGGGGCGTCGAGCGTCGCGGTCGAGGTGGGCGTCGGTGCGGCGCCCCAGCCGGCCGGGCTGGCGGGGTACGGCGTGGTGGGCTGGTGGGCAGCGGGGTCCACGCCGTCGCGGGACTCGGGGTTCACGGGGGTGCGCTCGGTCATGAGGACGAGTACAGACCGGTCGCCTATGCGTGGGCGATGACGACGCTGGTGCGTCACTGTGCACAGCGCCGTCCGCGTAGCCTCGCATCGTGCGCGCGAGAGTCGAGACCGTCCGGATCTACGGACTCCCCGTGCGCCTGCACACCCTCGCGCCGGCCGGCAGGGTGCACGACGCCGTCGCCCCGACGGTCGTGCTCGTGCACGGCATCGGGATGTCGCACCGGTCGTTCGCACGATCGCAGCGGGCGCTCGCCGCGACGCACCGGACCGTGAGCGTCGACCTGCCGGGCTTCGGCGGGCTCCCGGCGTCCGGCCGGCGCCTCACCATGACGGAACTCGGGGACCTCGTCGTCCGCGCCGTGCGGTCCCGCGGGGCCGGGGACCTCGTGCTCGTCGGGCAGTCGATGGGGACGCAGGTCGTCGCCGAGGCGGCCCGTCGGCACCCGGACGCCGTCGCCTCGGTCGTGCTCGTCGGTCCGGTCATCGCCGCCGGTCGTCGCCGACTGCTCACGCAGGCGCTCGACCTCGGGCGGGACGGCTTCGTCGAGGGCGCCCGGATGAACGCCGTCCTCGTGACCGACTACCTGCGGAGCGTGCGGCAGTACGTGCCCGAACTCCGACCGATGCTCCGCTACCGCCTCGAGGACACCGTCGCCGAGCTCGCGCAGCCGGTGCTCGTCGTCCGTGGCACCGAGGACCCGATCGCACGCCACGACTGGTCCGCCCGGGTCGCCGCCACCGCCCCGCGCGGCGCGTTCGTCGAGCTGCCGGGGCCGCACCACGTGCAGGAGCGCCATCCGGTGGCGTTCGCGCGGCTCGTGGGGGAGTTCCGCCGCGTGCAGACCCTCGAGGGGCTGCGGTGACCGACGCGACCACGTCGGGGATGGACGGGACGCGCACGGACCGCACCGCGCCTCCCGTCCGCGTCTCCCTGCTCCGCCGCACCCGGTGGGCCGTCCTCGACTGGTGGTACGCGATCCGCTGGCAGGTGCGGAGCCTCGGGCCGACCACCGCCGACGACTACCGGAGCGGCGACGGCCAGCCCGTCGTCGTCGTGCCCGGCGTCTACGAGACCTGGCACTTCATGCGTCCGCTCATGGACGCCCTGCACGACCGCGGACACCCCGTGCACGTGCTGCCGGTGCTGCGGCACAACCTGCGACCGGTGCCGGAGTCCGCGGCGGAGGTGCTCGCCTACCTCGACGAGCACGACCTCCGCGACGTCCTGCTCGTCGCGCACAGCAAGGGCGGGCTGATCGGGAAGTACGCGATGACGCGCCTCGACGACCACGCGCGGATCGACCGCATGGTGGCGGTGTCGACGCCGTTCGCGGGCTCCGGGTACGCGCGGCTCGCACCCGTCCGGCACCTGCGGGCCTTCCGGTCGAGCGACCCGGTGCTCGCCGGCCTCGCACGGGAGCTCGACGCGAACGCCCGGATCACCAGCGTGTACGGCGTCTTCGACACGCTCATCCCCGAGGGCAGTGCGCTCGCCGGCGCGACGAACGTGCGGGTCCCGGTCGGCGGGCACTTCCGCATCCTCGGCGACCCGCGGACGCGTGCGGCGGTGCTGGCGGCGGCGGATCCGGACCACCAGGCCCCGGTCGAGCCCCGGCCGAGCTCCGGCCCGACCCCGGCCGAGCCCCTGCCTGGCCCGACCCCGGCCTGAGCCCTAGGCGCCCGGCAGGAACAGGCAGAACGGGTGTCCGTCGGGGTCGAGCAGCACGCGGACGTCCTCCTGCGGCTGGAACGCCGCCTGACGAGCGCCGAGTCCCTCCGCCCGGGTCACCGCCGCCGGCAGGTCCTCCACCTGGAAGTCGAGGTGCAGCTGCATGCCGGGGGCGTCCTCGGTGCCGGGCCACGTGGGCGCCACGTAGGCGGGTTCGAACTGCACGGAGAGGCCCGGGCCGTCCTCGGGGCGGATGCGGGCCCAGGTCGGGTCGTCCTCGTGGACGGTCCAGCCGGTCAGCGCGCCGTAGAACCGGGCGAGCGCGAGGGGGTCCGGCGACTGCAGCACGGTGGCGGCGAGCGTCGGCATCGACGGGTCAGCAGCGGTCATGCGGCGGAGCGTACGCCCGCGCCGCGCGCCCCGGTCAGCGCGTGGCCACGCTCGCGCGCTCGACGATCCGGTGCGGCACCACGACGGTCTCGGGCGGAGCCTCGCGGTCCTCGATCCGCCGGGTGAGCAGGTCGAGCGCCGCCGTCGCGAACGCCCGTCGGTCGAACGACACCGTGCTCAGCGCGGGGATCGCGTACGCGGCCCCGTCGACGTCGTCGAACCCGATCACGCTCACCTGCTCGGGGACCCGCACACCACGCGCGGCGAGGACGTGCAGCACCCCGAACGCGATCGAGTCGGTGAAGGCGAACACCGCGTCGGGCAGCGAGTGCTCGTCGAGCCACGCCGCGAACGCCGACGCCGCTGCACTGGTCGACCACGCCGGCAGCGGGACCCGCAGCTCCGGGTCCGCACCGATGCCCGCTGCCGCGAGGCCCGCGAGGTACCCGCGCTCCCGCAGCTCGCTCGTCGCGGTGGCCTCGACGTCACGGGCGGCACCGACGATCGCGATCCGACGGTGGCCCCGTCCGACGAGGTACGACGTCACCTGCTCGGCCGCGGCACGGCTGTCGACGTGCACCTGGTCGACGTGCTCGGGCTCCACCTCGCCGATGACGACGGTCGGGGGCAGCCCCTCGGTCGAGGCGAGGACGCTCGCGCTGAGCGACACCGGGTTGAGGATCAGCCCGTCGACGAGGTGCGCCCGGGCACGCGAGACGAGGTCACGCTCGCGGGCGGGGTCGTTCGCGGTCTGGTCGAGCTGCACGGTCCAGCCGCGCTCCCGCGAGAGCTCGACGAACCACTGCGCGAGCTCGGCCGAGTAGGCGCTGGCCATCTCGGGGAGCGTCAGGGCGATCGCACCCGAGCGTCCGTTGCGCAGCCCCCGGGCGGACAGGTTCGGTACGTAGTCGAGCTCGGCGAGTGCCTGCTCGACCCGTGCGCGGGTCTCCGGGCGCACCACGACACCGCCGTTGATGACGTTGGAGACGGTCTTCGGCGACACCCCGGCGAGGGCAGCCACGTCCCGCACGGTCGCGCGCATCGCCACGAGCGTAGCGCGGCTGCGGCTCAGGGACGCACGTACCGGTGCACGTACGTGGTGTAGCCGACGGGGACGGTCTCGCTCCCGGCGGTCTCCGGATCGTCGTCGAGCACGCGCCGCACCCGGTCGAGGAGGGCGGTGCGCTCGTTCGGCGGCAGCACGATGACGTAGCTGCGGGAGGCGACCATGTCGAGGAACGCCGACCGGTCCTGCTCGTGCACCCACGGGAACCGCTCGTGCTCGACGGCGCCGTCGTCGAACGGTGCTCCGACGACCGGCGCGCTCTGGACGCTCGCCCGCGACTCGGGCTGGGACAGGATCGCGCTGATCCGGGCGGACCAGGGCCGGGTCTCGTCGCGGACGTTCCACACCAGGCCGAGGACGCCGCCGGGGCGGAGGACCCGGGCCGCCTCCTGCGACCCCCGCACCGGGTCGACCCAGTGCCACGCCTGCGCGAAGGTCACGGCGTCGGCGCTCCCGTCGGCCAGGGGGATCGACTCGCCGGTCCCCGCGAGCGCCCGCACGTCGGGCAGCACCGCGGTGAGCCGGTCGCGCATCGCCGGGTCCGGTTCGACGGCGACGACCTCGGCGGCGCGTCCGACGAGGCTCCGCGTGAACTTGCCGGTCCCCGCGCCGACGTCGGCCACGAGTCGGGCGTCCGCCGGCAGGAGCCAGTCGACCGCCGCGTCCGGGTACCCCGGCCGTCCGCGCTCGTACGCATCGGCAGCGGCTCCGAACGAGTTGGCGTACTCCTCGAGCGTCATGCGTCCAGCATGCCCCGCCCGGCCGGGTGGCGGACCGGAGGGGCGGGTCGGGCCGGTCGCGCGCCTCCCGGCCGGCCGTGTGACGGACTGGAGGCGCGGGTCGGGGCCGCCACGCGCCTCCCGTCCGCAGTGGGGTCGCCGGGCGACGCGTCGCTCACGCCGTCGGGACGGGCACCGTCCTGCCGGTCCGCACCGACTCCTGCGCCGCGAGGACGATCGACAGCGTCCGCAACCCGACCTGCACGTCGGGCTGGGGCTGCGCGCCGTCCCGCACCGCGTCGAGGAACGTCCGCAGCATCGGCACGTCGTGGTCCGCCCCGTACCGCAGTTCGATCGGCCGGCCGCCCACCGCGTCGAGCCCCCTGGCCGCCGCGCCGAAGAAGTCGACCGACACCGTGCCGCCCGTCCCCGCGACGTCGAGCGTCAGGCCGCCCCACGCCGGCGCCGTGTCCGGGCGGCTCCACGAGCAGTCGATCGCGACGACCATCCCGGTGTCGTAGGTCACCGTCACGAGCCCGGCCGTCTCGGCCCGTGCGCGCTCGGCGTGCAGCACGCGGTTCGCGACGGCGGTGACGGACACCGGTCGCGCGCCGGTCAGCCCGTCGACGAGGTCGGCGACGTGCACGACGTGGTCGACGATCGCACCGCCGCCGCTCAGCGCCGGGTCGGTGAACCAGTCGCGCGTGAGCGGCAGCATGCCGTTGTTCGCGCCGCGGACCGAGAACACCGTGCCGAGCGCACCCGACGCGTGCGTGGCCCGCAACCGGTCGAACGCCGACGCGAACCGCACCGGGTAGGCCATCATCAGCGTGACCCCGGCGCGCTGCACGGCGTCGCGGATCGCGAGGCCGTCCTCCCACGAGGTGGCGAGCGGCTTCTCGCAGAGCACGTGTGCGCCGGCGGCGGCTGCGCGTTCGACGAACTCGCGGTGCCGCGCGTTCTCGCTGGTGACCACGACGGCGTCCGGTCCCCAGGCGAGGAGGTCGTCGACCGTGTCGGCGTGGTCGACGCCGAGCGCTCCGGTGAGGTCGGCGCCGCGGAGTTCGCCGAGGGTCGTGCCGGTCGAGACGCCGCCGGGGTCCGTCCCGCGCACCTCGACGTCGGGCATCGCGGCGAGCGCCGAGAGGTACCCGATAGCGTGCGTGTGGGCGAAGGACAGGACGCCGACGCGGAGGGTCACAGCGTCACCTCCACGGGTTGCCCGGACTCGATCGACGCCAGGGCGGCGTTCGCGAGGCGCACCGCGACGGCACCGTCCGCCGCACTGACGCGGGGGAACGGCCCGCCGTCGAACGCGGCGACGAAGTCCGCGAGCTCGAGGGCGTACGGGTCCTCCGCGGGGTCGACGGCCGGAAGGAACCCGTCGACGGCGGTCGGGGTCGCGAGGTCGGCGTGGGTGTCCTCCTCGGCGAGGGACGAGTGCGACAGGCTGCCGAGCGTGCCGGTCACCGAGTACTCCGTGCTGAAGGCCAGGTGCGGTGGTCCCCAGAGTCCGGCGACGTGGCTGATCGCGCCGGACGCGTGCGTGAGGAGGACGTGCGCGGCCTCGACCGGGTGCTCGTCGTCGCCCGTGCGGACGGTGACGGCGGACACCCGGGTGACCGGGCCGGCGACCCAGCGGGCGATGTCGAGGTCGTGGATCATCTGGTCCATCACGATGCCGCCGGACTGCGCCCGGTCGCCGAACCACGCGACTCTGGTCGGGAACGCCCCGGAGCGGGAGAAGCGCAGGACGGCGAGGTCGCCCAGGAGGCCCGTGGTGACGGCCTCGTGCAGGCGCCGGTACGCGGGGAACCAGCGGACGACGTGCGCCGGGTAGAGCTGCAGGCCCGCGTCCGCCGCCCGGGCGACGAGGTCGTCGGCGTCGGCGTCGGTGCGGGCGAGGGGCTTCTCGGAGACGACGTGCCTGCCCGCCGCGAGTGCCGCGCGGACGACGGTGGCGTGGGCCGGTGTCGGGACGACCACGTCGACGACGTCGACCGCGGCGAGCAGCTCGTCGAGCGAGTCGGCGACGGTGATCGTGCTGCCGACCCGTGCGGCCTCGGCCGCGAAGGCGGCGGCGAGCGCGGGCGCACCGTCCTTCGAGTGCACGACGAGGTCGCCCAGGCGGAGGAGCCCGGGGACGTGCGCGACCGCGATGCCGCCGGCGCCAACGAGTCCGATCCGCCGGCGTGGTCGGGGTGCTGACTGCAGCGTCATGGAGCCAGCGTAGAGGTCCGCCGAACGCAGTGCGGCGATGCGACCCGGCTTCGTCCCGATGGACCGTTACAACGATGGAAACGTTTGGCAACGGGTTGCCGCACGGTTGCCGTCACCGCCAGGGTCGCTCCAGGAATCCAACGGAGGGGGCCACCGAGTGACGAAGCTCGACGACCGTGCGACGAACCGCACGAGGACCGCTGCACAGCGCGACCCGGGAGCGGCACCACCACCCGACCCCGGGCTCCGTCGGCGCAGCACGTGGCAGCGGATCCGCCGTGACCGCGTCCTCCTGCTCATGGGCCTGCCCGGCGTCGCGCTCCTGCTCGGGTTCCACTACCTGCCGCTGCTCGGGAACCTCATCGCGTTCCAGGAGTACCTGCCCTTCGTGCCGCTCGGCCGCAGCCCCTGGGTCGGCGTCGAGAACTTCTCCGTCATCTTCGACGGCGACCCCGAGTTCCTCCGCGCCCTCGGCAACACGCTGCTCATCACGCTCGTGCAGGTCGTGTTCGTCTTCCCCGCGCCGATCATCCTCGCGCTCATGCTCAACTCGCTGCTCTCCGAGCGGATCAAGCAGGTCGTGCAGTCGGTGCTGTACCTGCCGCACTTCCTGTCGTGGGTGATCGTGGTCGCGGTGTTCCAGCAGATCCTCGGCGGCTCCGGACTCGTGAACAACGCCATCCGCGCGGCCGGCGGTGACGCGATCGACTTCCTCGGCAACCCGAACGGGTTCATCGCCCTGCTGACCAGCCAGGTGATCTGGAAGGACACCGGGTGGGCGACGATCCTGTTCCTCGCGGTCCTCAGCCAGATCGACGCGAGCCTGTACGAGGCCGCGAAGATGGACGGCGCGAGTCGCTGGCGGCAGCTCTGGCACGTCACGCTGCCCGGCATGCGCGGCATCATCATCCTGCTGCTCATCCTCCGGCTCGGCGACTCCCTGACCGTCGGGTTCGAGCAGATCCTCCTGCAGCAGCAGGCCGTCGGCCGGGCCGCGAGCGAGGTCCTCGACACCTACGTCTACAACAACGGCGTGCTCGGCGGGCAGTGGGGCGTCGCCGCAGCGGTCGGGCTCGTGAAGGGCGTCGTCGGCGTCCTGCTCGTCCTCGGCGCCAACAAGCTCGCGCACGTCTTCGGCGAAGCGGGCGTCTACCAGAAGGAGGCGAAGTGACCGCCACGCACACCGTGACCGTCCCCCGGACGAAGAAGCGCCGCCGCGGTGGCCCGGACGTGCCCCCGCTGCCCGGACGGCTGCTCACCGGGTTCGTCCTGCTCGTGATCTGCCTCGTCGTCATCCTGCCGTTCGTCGGCATCGTGTCGACCAGCCTCGCGCCCGTCGCCCAGGTGAACGACGCCGGCGGGTTCGTGATGTGGCCGCAGGGACTCGACCTCGGCGCGTACCAGAGCATCTTCGCCGGCGGCGTCGTCACCCGCGCGATGCTCGTCAGCATCGGGATCACCGTCGTCGGGACGCTCATCAGCCTGTTCGTCAGCGCGATGCTCGCCTACGCCCTGAGCCGTCCGGGGTCGTACGGCTCCGGGATCGTCCTGAGCCTCGTGCTGGTCAGCCTGCTGTTCGCGCCCGGGCTCATCCCGAACTACCTCGTCGTGAAGGAGTTCGGGCTGCTCGACTCGTACTGGGCGCTGATCCTCCCGACGGCCCTCAGCGCGTTCAACGTCATCGTGATGCGGTCGTTCTTCATGGCGATCCCGAAAGAGCTCATCGAGTCCGCCCGCATCGACGGCGCCGGCGACTTCCAGGTCTTCTGGCGGATCGTGCTCCCGCTGTCCAAGGCCGTCCTCGCCGTGATCGGCCTGTTCTACGCGGTCGGCTACTGGAACGCCTTCTTCAACGCGCTGCTCTACATCAACGACACCGCGAAGTGGCCGCTCCAGCTCGTGCTGCGCACCTACGTCATCAACAACGCGCAGCTCGGCGGCGCCGACCTCGGCACGTCCTCCGACGCGCTGCCCCCGCAGGCCTCGATCCAGATGGCGATCCTCGTCGTCTCGATCGTGCCGATCCTCATCGTCTACCCGTTCCTGCAGCGGCACTTCGCCAAGGGTGTCCTGACCGGCGCGGTGAAGGGCTGACCATGACCACCTCCATCAGCCGCCGCGCGCTCGTCGCGGGCGGACTCGGGATCGCCGCCACGACCCTCCTGGCCAGCTGCTCGACCGTGACCCGGTCCACCGACGTCCGGGCCATCAACAAGGCCGTCCAGCTGCCGGACTACGTCCCGTGGACCGGCGGCCCCGAGCCCGTCCTGCCGAAGACGAGCCCGCTCATGCCGAGCGCCTTCCGGAAGATCCCGGCGACGCTCGTGCCGACCAGGGGCAAGCCCGGTGACGGTTCGACCGTGCACGGCAGCGTGCCCACCAACTCGCCCGTCCCGCCGCCGAAGGGGAGCAACCCGTACTGGCAGGGCCTCGACGAGCGGATGGGGATCGACCTCGACCTGACGATCACCCCGAACGCGGACTTCGGCAACAAGTTCGCCACCCAGGTCGCGGGCGACACCCTCGGCGACGTCTTCACGATCAACCAGGCGTTCTCGTACCTGCCGCAGTTCCTCGAGGCGAAGGCCGCCGACCTCAGCCCGTACCTCTCCGGCAGCGGCGTCCGCGACTACCCGTACCTGGCGAACCTGCCGACCGCGTCGTGGCGCGGGACGGTGTTCTCGGGCGGCATCTACGGCGTCCCGGTGCCGCGGGGGCCGCTGACCTCGCAGGCGCTGCACCGCCGCCAGGACCGCTTCGAGCGGCTCGGCGTCGACCCGTCGTTCTCGAGCGTCGACGAGTTCGTGCAGCTCTGCCGGCAGGTCTCCGACCCGCACGCGAACCGCTGGGCCCTGGCCTCGGTGCCGACGAGCATCCTCGCGCCGATGCTCGGCCTGCCGAACCAGTGGCAGGAGCAGGGCGGGCGGCTCACCCACATGTACGAGCTCGAGGAGTACGTGGAGCTCCTCGACGTGTCGCGCCGGCTCATCGCCGAGGACCTCGTCCACCCCGACAGCGTCACGGCCTACAACGGCAAGGTCTGGTTCGTGCAGGGCTCCGCGCTGATGCTGTCCGACACGTACAGCGCGATCCCGGGACTCCTGCAGCAGGCCACGCCCGGCTCCGGGTTCGAGCTGACGATCGCCCCGTTCGTCGGACCGTCCGGAGGCGCTGCGAAGCCCTGGTTGGGCGATCCGAACAACACGATCACGTCCGTGGCCGCCGGCTCCGAGTCCCGGGTGCGGATGCTCCTCGAGGTCCTGAACTGGTGCGCCTCCCCGTTCGGCACCGAGGCCTGGACGTACCGCAAGTTCGGCATCGAGGGGCGCGACTTCGAGTACCGCGACGGCGCCCCGGTCCTGACGAAGACCGGCAACAGCGAGACCGCGCTCGGCGAGTTCCCGCTGCAGTACTTCACCGAGTGCCCGCTGCCGCTCTACTACGCGGGCAACCCGACCATGACCGACACCGTGTACGAATCGCTGGCGTCCTGGCTCGACCGCGGCCTGCCGAACCCCGCCTACGGCCTGTACTCGCCGACGAACTCGACGAAGGGACCGGCGGTCGGCACGTTCGCGACGAACGCGATCAACGACGTGCTGCTCGGGCGGGCGAAGGTCTCGTCGTGGCGGGCGACCGTGCGCGACTGGCGCCGCCGGGGCGGCGACGCGATCCGCCGCGAGTACGAGCAGGCGCTGGAGGCGCGCGCCGCCTGACGCAGCTGCTGACGGACGGGAGGCGCGGGTCGGCCCCGCCCCGCGCCTCCCGTCCCGCAAACCGGCGCGCCCACCCCCGACCGGACCCCGCGCCGGGCCACGGACGTCCGCATCCGCCTCCGGTCGTGACCGTTCCGGTCCGCGGAACCCGGGGATCACGAACCGGAACGGTCACAGGTCGCGCGGATTGCCCGAACCCGGCGCGCTCCGTGCCCTACGCTCAGCCCTGTGGGGAAGCGCGGCATCTCCGTCGAGACGGTCATCGACGCCGACGTCGACCGGGTGTGGGCGGCGACGCAGGACCCCGAGCAGCACGTCCGGTGGGACGTCCGCTTCTCCGAGATCGTCCCGGAACCGGCGGACACCGACGGTGCCGCCCGCTTCACGTACGTCCGGCGCTCCCCGGTGCACGACGTGCACGGCACCGGCGTGAGCATCGGCGAGCGACGGCGGGCGGACGGCACCCGCACGTCGGCACTGCGGTTCGCGACCGACGACCGGCTGTCGCCGATCCGCGCCGGCCGCGGCTACTGGCGGTACGTCCCGACCGACGACGGGCGCACCCGGTTCGTCACCGGCTACGACTACGACT
The DNA here is from genome assembly GCF_031453355.1 of Curtobacterium sp. SORGH_AS_0776. NCBI lineage: Bacteria > Bacillati > Actinomycetota > Actinomycetes > Micrococcales > Microbacteriaceae > Curtobacterium > Curtobacterium sp. SORGH_AS_0776. The sequence goes on along the minus strand of NZ_JAVIYU010000001.1, from coordinate 20,910 downwards.
CCGGCTGGGGGCCGCTCGACCTGGTGGTCCGGCCGCTCCTCGGCTGGGCGACCGCGTGGAGCTTCGACCGGCTCCGGATCTGGCTGGAAGGCGGGGCCGAGCCGGAGGCCTGGCCGCTCACCTCGGTGCTGCAGCCGTGGCGGCGGGACCGGCCCCGCGCCTCCAGGACCCGCCGCGCACCCGTCGGGGGCACCCGGCGAGGCGACCAGCTGCACGACGCGCCCGCCACCCTGGCAGCGCTGCCCGACCCGGGAGGCGACCGATGAGCTCGGTGTTCGAGGAGGCGCTCGGCGCCGACTTCCAGCGGCTGCACCCGCAGATGCGCCGCAGGTTCGGCGTCGGTCTCGATGCCGCCGAGGCGTGCACCGGCCGCGGCGTCATGACGTCGATCCGCCGGGGACCGTGGTGGACCGTGCCGTTCCTGCAGATCGGGCGACTGCGGAACATCCTCGTCCCGGACGTCGGGACGGACGTGCCGTTCACGATCGAGAACTACCCCTACCGTGACCGGTACGGCCGCGAGACGGTGACGTTCGTCCGGACCTACACGACGAAGCCCGGGCGGACCGCTCGGTTCGACGCCACGATGGTGCTCGTCGACGGCAAGGTGCTCGACTACCTCGGTTCTCACCAGCACCTCGCGGTGGACCTCGACCTCACCGTCGACGACCGTGGCGGCCTCGTGCTGACCTCGGACGCGCAGCGGTTCTACGAGGGGCCGATCGCGTTCCGTTTCCCGATGCTGTTCAGCGGTCGCGCGACCCTCCACGAGTGGTGGTCGGACGACGACCAGGCGTTCCACGTCGACCTCGAGGTGCACAACCGCGTCTTCGGGTTCCTGTTCGGCTACCGCGGGACGTTCACTTGCGAGTGGACGCCGGCGACTGACGCCCCCGAGCGGTTGAAGCCGCGGCGGACCGAACTCCGGACCTGACCGCGGCGGCGGGCACCAGGGGCGTTCAGCGCCGGAGCCACCCCGCCTCGGCGAGCACCGTCTGGAGCTCGTCGACGAACCGGGACCCGTGGAAGCCGTCCGTGACCGCGTGGTTCACCTGGAGCGCGAGCGGCATCAGGGTGCGCCCCTCGACGAAGCGGTACCGGCCGATGGTGAAGATCGGCAGCAGGTGGTCCCAGCCGTCCCGCACGTGCAGGGCGAACCCGGTGAAGGACGCCCCGGGCAGGGTCGAGATGTCGAACACGTTCCGCGGGCGGTCCTCCTGCGGGAACATCCGGTGGTCGTCCCGGTAGCGCTCCATCGTGGCGACCGCGGCCTCGTGGAAGCGTGCCGGATCGTCGTCGTACGGCACGGTCAGCACCGAGAACGTCTCGGTGTCGGGGTGGAACACGGTGAACATCGGGTGCACCACGTCCCAGACGGCGGGCGACCCGTCGTCGAGCAGCTGCATCCGGAACTCGGCGTGCCGGTTCACCACCGACGCGATCGCCCAGATCTGCGACGCGTACGTGCGGCGGTCCGTGGCGCGCACGGTCTCGGCGAAGTCCGTGACGTCGAGCTCGACGGTCATCTCCCACGTGCAGGGCACCCGGTCGCGGTAGTGCTCGAAGTGTTCGCGTCGGGGCCAGCGGTCGAGGTCGACGGGGCGGAGCTCGGTCATGGGACCAGTTTCGTCGCGAGCGCCTGGTCGAGTGCCGAACGGTCCCCGTCGATCGTCACGGCGACCGTGTCGAGCGGGCGTCGGCCCCAGAGGACGAGCAGCAGGTCCTCCGCCCGCCCCGTCACCCGGACCGCCGGTCCGGCACCCGCCGTCCCGACGAGCTCCGCCTCGCCGTCGGCGTCCGGGAACCGGAACACGACGGTCTCCGACAACGCATCGACGCGGCCGAGGCGCACCTGGCGCGGGTACAGGTCGCCGACCACCTCGCGCACGCCGTCGGCCGCGGTGTCGGCCCGGAGGCGCGGCTCGCCCCCGACCGCCTGCTGCGCGTCCCACAGGTGGATCGTCGTCTCGTGCAGCTGCCGTCGTGCCCACGTGCCGGCGGTGTCGGGTGGGTCGATCGCGCTGCACGCGGCGTCCGCGGGGCGCGCGCGGAGCGCGGCCACGAGGCGGTCCGCGCCGGCACGGAACCGGTCGGCGAGGTCGGCGGGCTCCGGCGCTTCCGGGTCGTCGGGGTCGTCTGGGTCGTCCGGCTCGGTTCCGGTGAGCTGGCCGAGGGCCCAGCGGTGGATGTCGGTCAGGTGCCCGGCGAGGTCCGCCAGCGTCCACCCCGGGCAGGACGGCACCACGGCGCTGTGGTCGCCGGACCGGAGCACCGCCTCGAACCCGTCGATCGCCTCCTCGAGCAGGTCGATGCGGGCCCGATGGCTGGACCTGTCGGCGAAGCCTGCGACGTCGACGCCGCTCGAGCGCAGGGCAGCCCGGAGTCCGTCGACCCCGGTGAAGTGGTGGACCCGCATGCCGAGTTCGACGGCCCCGGCCAGCTTCCGCTCCGAGTCGTCCGTGAAGAACACCTCGGGTCCGTCCAACCCGAGCGCGTCGAGCACGTGCCGGAAGGCCCGGACATCGGGCTTCGCGAACCCGATCTCGTGCGAGCTGAACACGGCGTCGACCCGGTCGTGCAGGCCGAACGAGGCCACCTCGGCCGGGATGCCGTCCGTGCCGTTCGTGAGCACCGCCGTCGTGTACCCGGCGGCGCGGAGCTCGTCCGCGAGGGCCAGCACGTCGGCGTCGGGGGTGAACGGGTGTCGGCCCCAGGCCTCGGCGGCGGCCTGGTCGCCGATGCGCTCACCGATGGCCCGGACCCACTCGGCTCGGGTGATCCGACCGGTCGTCACCTCGTCGATCAGGGGTGCGGCGAACGCCACCGCCTCGATCGTTCCCGGGGACAGGTCGTGCGCGCGTTCGATGGTCTCGACGTGCTCCGGGTGGAAGTGTCGGATGACGCCGTCCAGGTCGAACAGGACCGCGCGGATGCCCGTCACGAGCCGTCAGTCGTTCGGACGGATGAGGCAGAACGGGTGCCCGGCCGGGTCGAGGTACACGCGGAACGTGTCCGTCCCCGAGCCCGTCGCCGTCGCCCCGATGGCCAGGACCGCGGTCTCGCCGGCGTCGAGGTCGTCGACCTTCACGTCGAGGTGGCTCTGCTGCGGGACGTCCTGGCCGGGCCACTCGGGGGCGCGGTACGCGGCCACCTGCTGGAAGGCGAGGATCGGCCGGTGGTCCGTGAAGGGCAGGGCCACTTCGGCCCACTCCTCGTCGTAGCCGACGATCTCGCCGCCGAGCAGTTCGGAGTAGAAGCGGGCGAGTGCCCGGGGGGCCGCGCAGTCGAGGACGATGACGTCGAGTGTGCCGATCATGGCCGCCACGCTAGCCCGATCAGCGGGCGGCGGCCAGCGCCTTCGTGATGCGCTGCAGCGAGACCGTCTCGGCGGTGCCGAGCCCCTGCGCGAAGAGACTGAGCCGGAACTCCTCGAGCATCCAGCGGGCGTGCACGAGTTCGGGGTGCGCTCCGACGGACGGCGGGAAGGTGCCGCCCGCGTCGACGTACCGGTCGGTCGCGACGGTGACCTCGCGCATCCACGTGGCGTCTCGGCCGGGGTTGTGCAGGAGCTTCTGCACGCGTGCGTCGACACCCTGCAGGTACACCCGGATGCGCCGGAGACGATCGAGTCCGGCGACCGAGACGAACCCCGGGAAGACGAGCCGCTCCATCTGCTGCCGCATGTCCGTGAGCGCCGGCAGGAGCGACATCGAGTTCGCCTGCTTGAGCGACCGTTCCGCGGCCCGGTGCGCGGCGAGGACCGCGGCCACCTCGGACACGGCGGTGAACATCGTGTCGACGACGGTCGCGGACACGGTGTCGCGCACGGACTCGAAGTCGGTCTTCGTGAACACCAGCCCGTCGGGGTGCGCCCGGCGGATCCCGGCGTCCACGACCGCCGCGAGGACGTCGTCGAAGAGCGCCGCGGTGGAGGGGTACGGACTGGCGGCGAGCGCGAGCTTCTCCTGCGCGGTCAGGTGGGACTGGATGTAGGAGACCGGCGAGGGCACCGCGTGCATGACCAGCCGCCGGACACCCGCGGGCATCCGCACGGCCCGGTCGGACGGCGTCGCGAGCAGCTGGACGCCGACCGTCGCCTTCGGGCCGTCGCCCTCCTCCACGAGGGACGGGTACGCGCGGATCACGCCACCCGCCTGCTTCGTGTCGAGCACCTGCGGCAGGTCGTCGGACGGCCAGGTGGTGAGCCCTGACCGCTCCACGGCGCCACCGGAGGCGGCGGACGCGACGCGAGCCGCGCCTCCTGGACGCCCTGCGGCGCGCGTCGTCGCCGAGGCGACGCTCTGCTGCGTCCGGTCCTTGAGCTTCGTCTGCAGGGCCGAGAGGTCCTTGCCGGCCTCGACCCGACGGCCGCGTTCGTCGACGACGGCCCACGTCGGCAGGAGGTGGGCCGGTACCCGCGAGAGGTCGAAGTCCGACTCCGACACCGGCACGTACGTCATGCGCTGGATCGCCTTGGCGAGGGTGGCGCGGAACGACTCGGTCGGCTCGGTCGGGGCGTCGTCGGGGAGCTCGGCGACGATCTTCTCGGCCCAGTCGGCAGCGGGGACGACGTTCTTCCGGATCTGCTTCGGCAGGGACTTGATGAGCGCCGTGACGAGCTCCTTGCGGAGGCCGCGGACCTGCCAGTCGAAGCCCTCTTCGCGCATGCGCGGGAGCAGTGCGAGCGGCACCTGCACGCTCACGCCGTCGTCCTGCGCGCCGGGTTCGAACCGGTACTTGATCGCGAGGCGCTGGTCGCCGCTCCGCCACTGGGTCGGGTACTCCTGCTGGTCCTGTGCGGCCTCGGCCGCGTCTTCGTCCAGCAGGTCCGACCGGCGCATCGTGAGCAGGTCCGGCTGCTCGCGCCTCGTCTGCCGCCACCAGCCCTCGAAGTCGCGCGTGGTCGCGATGTCGGCCGGGATGCGGGCGTCGTAGAACTCGAAGACCCGCTCGTCGTCGAAGAGGATGTCGCGGCGACGCGTGCGCTCCTCGAGCTGTTCGAGTTCGCGCCGCAGCTTGCGGTTGTCGCGGTCGAACGCCTGCTGCGCGTCCCACTCGCCCTCGACGAGCGCGTGCCGGATGAAGAGCTCACGCGAGTGCTCCGGGTCGACGCGCTTGTACTGCACGCGGCGGCGCTGGACGATCGGGACGCCGAACAGGGTGACCCGTTCGTAGGCGACGGCCGCCCCCTGCTTCTTCTCCCAGTGGGGCTCACCGTACGTGCGCTTCAGGAGGTCCCCGGCGAGCGGCTCGACCCACGCCGGGTCGATCCGACCGACCGTCCGGGCGAAGAGCCGACTCGTCTCGACGAGTTCGGCGGCCATCACCGCGTCCGGCTGCTTCTTGGCGAGGACACTGCCGGGGAACACCACGAACCGGGTGTTCCGCGAGCCGAGGTAGTCGCGCTTCTCACGGTCGCGCAGGCCGATCTGGCTGAGGAGTCCGGCCAGCAGGGAACGGTGCACCGCGTCGCCGTCGTCGGAGCGCGCCTGCCCGATGCGGACGTCGACCTGCTTCGCCGCGCGGGAGAGCTGCCGGTACAGGTCCTGCCACTCGCGGATGCGGAGGTAGTTCAGGAACTCGGCCTTGCACAGGCGGCGGAACGCACTGGACGAGAGCTCGTCCTGCTTGTCCTCGATGTGGTTCCAGAGGTTGAGCAGGGTGAGGAAGTCGCTCGTCGGATCGGCGAACCGGGAGTGCAGCTGATCGGCGTGCGCGCGCTTCTCGAGGGGGCGCTCGCGCGGGTCCTGGATGCTCAGGGCGCTCACGACGGCGATGACCTCGCGCCCGACGCCCTGCCGACCGGCCTCGAGCACCATGCGTCCGAGCCGGGGGTCGATGGGCAACCGGGTGAGCTGCTTGCCGGTCTTCGTGATCGTGCCCGCGGCGTCGACGGCTCGGAGCTCGCGGAGCAGGTCGAGGCCGTCCTTCACACCCCGGGAGTCCGGCGGCTGCAGGAACGGGAACGCCTCGATGTCACCGAACCCCAGCGAGATCATCTGCAGGATCACCGCCGCGAGGTTCGTCCGCAGGATCTCGGGGTCGGTGAACTCCGGGCGGCGTTCGAAGTCGTCCTCGGAGTAGAGCCGGATCGCGATGCCGGCGCTCGTGCGGCCCGCGCGACCGGAGCGCTGGTTCGCGCTCGCCTGCGAGATCGCCTCGATCGGCAGTCGCTGCACCTTGGCCCGCGGCGAGTAGCGCGAGATGCGGGCGGTTCCGACGTCGATCACGTACTTGATGCCGGGGACCGTCAGACTCGTCTCCGCCACGTTGGTCGCGAGGACCACTCGGCGTCGGATGCCCGGTGTGGTGCGCCGCTCGAAGACCCGGTGCTGGTCGGCGGCGGACAGACGGCCGTAGAGCGGGAGGACCTCGGTACCGGGGTAGCGCTTGCCCTCGATGGCGTCCTGGGCGTCGCGGATCTCGTTCTCGCCGGAGAGGAACACGAGGACGTCGCCCGGGTCCTCCTGCGCGAGTTCGTCGAGCGCGTCGGTGATGCCCTGCATCGTGTCGCGGTCGTCGGCCGTGCGCCCGCCGTGGTCGTCCGTCCGCGGATCGTCCTCGTCGCCTTCGTCGTCGCGGTCGGCGTCGTCGGCGTCCTCCGCGACGAGCGGGCGGTACCGGATCTCGACCGGGTAGGTGCGGCCGGACACCTCGATGATCGGTGCGCCGCCGAAGTGCTGCGAGAACGACTCGGGGTCGATCGTCGCACTCGTGATGATGAGCTTGAGGTCCGGCCGACGGGGGAGCAGCCGCTTGAGGTAGCCGAGCAGGAAGTCGATGGTGAGGGACCGCTCGTGCGCCTCGTCGATGATGATCGTGTCGTACCGCTTGAGGTCGCGGTCGAAGTGGATCTCGTTGAGCAGGATGCCGTCGGTCATCAATTTGACCCGGGTGTCGGAGGACACCTTGTCGGTGAAGCGGACCTGGTACCCGACGAGGCCGCCGAGCTCGCCCCCGAGTTCCTCGGACACGCGCTCGGCGATGGTCCGGGCAGCGATCCGTCGGGGCTGGGTGTGCCCGATGTGCTCACGTCCGAGCTCGAGGCAGATCTTCGGCAGCTGGGTGGTCTTGCCCGAACCCGTGGCACCGGCGACGATCACGACCTGGTTGTCGCGGATGGCGGCAGCGATGTCGTCCCGCCGCTGCGACACCGGCAGTTCGGGCGGGTACGTGATGACGGGCAGCGTGGTCGACATGAGCATTCCAGGATACCCGTCAGGCGTCCGGGGCGCTGAGCTGTGCCGTCAGCTCGCCGACCGACCGCGCGGGCAGGGCGCACACGCGGTCGTGGCAGACGTACCCGGCGGGGTCGAGCCCGTCGCGGGACTCGAAGAGCGTGAAGCCCGCGGTGGACCAGTCGGTCGCCTGCGCCGGGGTCACCGTGGCGACGACGGTCCCCGGACGCCGAGCGCCGCGGGCCGCCGCACGGATCGGGTCATCCGGGTCCGAGGCGACCACGACGACCTCGCGCGAGGGACGCTGCAGCGCGAGCGCGACCCCGAGGGCATCGGCGTGCCCGAGCGGCCGTTCCGTCCCGGTGACGGCCCGGTCGGTCACGAGCGACACCGCCGCCGCCCGGTACGACTCGTCGCCGGTCAGTGCGGCGAGCGTCGCGGCGGCCGCGGCGAGTGCGACTGTGCCGGAGCGCATGGCGGTCTGCGGCTGCTCGCCCGTGGCGGTGCCGGCTGCGGCGAGCACCAGATCGGCGTCGAACCGCCCGGCCAGGCCGTCGTCGACCAGCGTGCGCGCGACGTCGGCGTAGGGGAGCTCCCCGGTGACGAGGGCGAGTTCGAGGAGCCCTTCGGCGAGGAGTCCCACGTCCTCGATGGTGGACGCCGCCGTCGACGCGCCGCGCGGAGTACTCGACCGCACCGACGCGTGTCCGTCCGTGAGGTGCCCGGCGACGATCGCGTCGGCCGCACCCCGTGCGAGCGCGATCATCTCGGCGTCCCCGTGGCGGGCCCCGGCGATGGCGAGCCCCCGGATCGCCAGGCCGTTCCACCCGGTGAGCACCTGGTCGTCGAGCGGCGGGGGATCGAGCCGCCCGCGCTCGTCGAGCGGGAGTCGGTACCACTCGCCCTCGACCCGCCGGCCGTCGATGGTGGACTCGCTGTCCTGCGCCGCGACGAACGCGCCGTCCGCACGCCGGAGCGTGTCCCGCAGGAAGTCGGCGATCCCCCGGGCCTGCTCCGCCCCGGCCACCGCGAGCAGTCCCGCGTTGTCGTAGAGCATCCGCTCGTAGTGCGGCACCGACCAGTCGCGCTTGGTCGCGTACCGGAAGACCCCGCCGTCGGCGTCGGTCAGCTCGCTCGCGCGGATCGCGTGCAGGGAACGTTCGAGCAGTGCGGACGCCCGAGCGTCGCCGTCTGCGGCGACGTCCGACAGGAACTCGAGCAGCGGCGCGCTCGGGAACTTGGGGGCACCGCCGAAACCGCCGTGGGTGGTGTCCTCGGCCTGTGCCAGTTGGTCGACGACGGCTCGGACGTCGTCGACGCTCGGGAGGCGCGGCTCGTCCCCGCCACCGTCCGCGCCACCGCGGGCGGTCCGGTCCGCCTCGGCACCCTGCCGGATCGCCGCCGCGATCGCACTCGCGTTCGCGTCCACCTCGTGCCGGCGCTCGGTCCACGCGTCGAGCACCGCCGCCAGGATCTGCCGGAACGCCGGCACCTGCCCGACGGGCGACGGCGGGAAGTACGTCCCCGCGAAGAACACGTGCCCGTCCGGTGTGAGGAACGTCGTCAGGGGCCAGCCGAGCTGCTGCGTGAAGGCACTCGCCGAGGCCATCAGGCTGGCGTCCACGTCCGGCCGCTCTTCGCGGTCGACCTTCACCGCGACGAAGTCCTGGCGGAGCAGCTCGCCGATGCCCGGGTCGGAGAAGCTCTCGCGTGCCATGACGTGGCACCAGTGGCACGTGGCGTAGCCGACCGACACGAGCACGGGGACGTCGCGTTCGCGGGCCTCGGCGAAGGCTTCCGGGCCCCACTCACGCCAGTCCACCGGGTTGTCGGCGTGCTGGCGGAGGTACGGGCTGACGGCGGAGCCGAGGCGGTTGTCGGTCATGCGTCCAGCCTGCCTCGACCGTCCTGGGTGCGCTGCCCTCAGCCGCGATCTGTGGACGGATCCGCGGTGTCCACAGGCTGCCGCAGACCGACCCAGCCCACGAGCGACGCGAGCTGCGCGGCCACGTCGACCGGCGACCGGGAGTCGGTGTCCACCCGGGTGACGTCGCCTCGGACAGCCGAGTCGAGCCTCCTGGCCGTCCGCGTGCTGTGCGCCAGCTGCGCCTCGGGGAGGTGCCCACCGGAACGACGGCGCAGCCGGTCGGCGGTCGTCGTGTCGCCGGCGCGGAGCAGCACGGCGGTCACGACGGGATCGTCGCCCATCGCCTCGGCCAACGCGTCCCGCTCCAGCACCGACACGGTGTTCGTGTACACGAGCCGGTGGTGACCGAGTTCGCGGTACCGGGCCCACATCGCGGCGAGGTTCCGTTCGGCGAGGCGGGCCTCCGGGTGCTCGACGTGCGGGGCGGGGTGGGCGAGGTCGAGGAAGTCGCCCTCGATGACGGCGTGCCGGACGTCGGCGGCGACGAGCAGGTCGTGCAGTGCCTCTGCCGCGGTCGACTTGCCCACGCCGGACCTGCCCCCGATGAAGAGGACCTCGGAGCGGGGCACGGCGTCATTCCCGGCTGAGCGACAGGAGGGCGAGGGCGGCGTCCTCGGGGCCGTAGTCGAACAGCCGGTCCCAGAACGGGTCGTCGGCCCACGGGACGTCGCTGCCGACCGGGACCGCGTGCGCCGTCTCGACGAGCCAGTCGAGCTCCGGCCGGACCGCCGTCGCGAACACGGGCGGCTCCCACCCGAGGGAGCGTGCGGCGGTGGTGTCGAGGACGAACGGCGTCGGCGTGGTCCATGGGGTGGTGCCCACGAACGCGGGGGCGTCGGCGTCGAGCAGGACCTCGTCGAACGGGTGGTCGAGGTGGCCGGCGATGGCCCGGACGATCTCGAGCACGCTCGGCGCGGTGTCGTCGGCGACGTTGAGGATGCGGCGGTCAGGTGCGTCGGCGACGAGGCGGACGAGGGAACCGATGCCGCTGGCAGCCGTGGTGTGGTCGACGCTGCGGCCGTGGTCGGCGAGGAGGATGCGCTCCCGACCGTCCAGCGCCCGACGGACGACGAACCACTCGCGAGGCCGACCGATGCCGACGCCGTACACCTTCGAGGGCCGGACCACGGTGACCGGGGCGCCGTGGTCGAGCAGCACCTGTTCTGCGGCGACCTTGGCGGCGCCGTAGCCGTCACGACCGGTGGGGTCGCCGTCGCCCGCCGCGACGGTCGGCTGCAGCTCGGTCACCGCGCCGCCGAACACGGGCTTGTCCAGCGAGTTCGCGTGCCGACCCTGCTCGTCGGCGTACACGGCCTTCGACGACACGAACACGGTCGAGCCGACGTCCTCGAGGAAGGGCAGGAGCTGCCGGGCGTCGTCGCGGGTGACGCCGACCGTGTCCACCAGCAGGTCGGCGCCGGGGCGGAGGAGGTCGCGGAGGACGGCGGTGTCGCGACGGTCGCCCGGGGTGAACGTCGCTCCCGCCGCGGTGAGTTCGTCGGCGACGGGGCCACCGCGGCGGGCGACCACGTCCACCTGCCAGTCGTCGCCGCCGCGTCCGGAGGCGTCGAGGAGCGCACGCGCGACGGCCGAACCGATCCCGCCGGTACCGCCGAGGACGACCGCGCGTCTGGTGCTCATGGGTCAACGGTAGTCGGCGCGGGCGCGGGCGCGGGCGCGGGCGCGGAGTCACCCGAGACGGCCGCCGGTGTCGGCTGCCGGTGTCGTCGGTGTCGGCCGCCGGTGTCACCGGCGTCGGGCGCCGGTGTGACGGGCGTCGGCGGCCGGTGTCGTCGGGCTAGAAGGCCAGTGCCTCGGGCTCGCGCCGCCACCAGTCGAGCAGGGACCCGTCGTAGACCCGGACCTTCTCGTGGCCGAGCACCGTCAGCGCGAGGGCGTCGACGCACGCGGCACTGCCGACACCGCAGTAGGTCACGATCTCGTCGGCGTCGAGCACCGATGCGAAGGCCTGCTCGAGGGCGGGACGGCGCAGGTACGCGTTCGTCGTGGGGTCCACCAGCGTGTCCACGGTGATCGGGGTGCTGCCGGGGACGATCGGCGGGTGCTCGGCGCCGAGGGCGGACTCGGGCGCGGCGCACACCAGCGACGCGGGCTGCTCGCCCGAGACGGCACGGAGAACTCGTTCGTGGTCGGCCCAGAGCGGACGCTCCTCGCCCGCGAGGAAGGTCGTGGTCGCCGTCGCGTCGCCCACGTGCGACGCAGGCTTCGGCGCCGATCGGAGCGCGCCGACGCGCACCGGGCGGCCCTCGTCCCGCCACTTGGTGAAGCCCCCGTCGAGCACAGCGACGGAGTCGAAGCCGAACGAGCGGAAGATCCACCAGAGCCGCGCCGACCACTCGCCGACGCTGTCGTCGTAGACCACGACCGTCGAGGTGTTCGTCACGCCGAGGTCGCCGGCGGTGGACTCGAACCGCTCGGCGCCGGGTCGGGTGAACGGGACGTCGGCGTCGGGCGTGGAGAACGCCTCGACGAGGTCGGCGTACCGGGCGCCGGGGACGTGTCCGCGCTGCTCGTAGGAGTCCCGCGCCGTCTGCCACGTCGTCTCGAGACCGGTCCCCGCGGTGTGCACGGACGCGTCGAGCACGACGAGCTCGTCAGCACCGAGGTGGTCTGCGAGCCACTGCGTCGACACGAGCGGCGAGGTCAGGACGGGGGCCATGCCGAAAAGGGTAATCGGCACCCCTGACGTGTGCGAGGGAAACCGACACACTGCGAAACCGGGCCGCGTCCTGCGGCGGATCGTCAGACCGGACGGAGCGGTTCCGGCGTGCCGGCGGGGACCTCGACGCGGATGCGGTCTCCGGGGCGGACCACCCCTCCGGTGACGACGACGGCCATCACGCCGCCCTTGCGTTCGACCGAGCCGTCCTCGGCGCGACCGAGCACGGCGCGCAGGAGCCCGGGCTCGAAGTCGTTGATCTGCTGGCACGGGTTCCGCAGGCCGGTCACGCGGACGCACGCGTCGTCGCCGAGGTGCAGGAGCGTGTCGGTCGGCAACCCGAGCAGGTCGACGCCGCGGGTGGTGACGTTCTCGCCCATCTGGCCCGGGGCGACCTCGTACCCGGCCTCGGCGACCTCGTCGAAGAGTTCGGTGTGCAGCAGGTGGACCTGCCGCAGGTTCGGCTGCGAGGGGTCCCGCGCGACCCGGGACCGGTGCTGGACGGTGGTACCGGCGTGTGCGTCGCCCTCGATGCCCCAGCCGGCGACGAGCACGACCTCGTCCACGACCGGCTTGCTGAACCGGTGGTCGGTGTCGCGGCTGACGGAGACGACGGCGGCGTGGTCTTCCTGGTGTTCGGTCACCCCTCGATCCTGGCGCGGATCGGGTCGGGGCGCGAGGGGGTCCCGCGCGGAGTGCGACGTTCCGCGAGTCGATCCACCCGCGGGTTGTCGAAGACCGCGTGCAACCCAGGGCGAGCCCGCGAGCGACGAACGGCCCGCCCCGGGGAACCGGGACGGGCCGTTCGTGTCGAGCGGGGTGGGTCAGTGCGCCGCGGTCGGGATGCTGCCCGTCGTCGCCGCGCTGGCGTGCTCGAGCTTCGCGAGCCGCACCGACTGGCGGTTGATGAGGAGCCCACCGGCCAGGGCGACCAGGACGAGCACGCCCGCCGAGATGCCGAACGCCACGTGGTACCCGTCGAGCACGGCCTGCGCCTGCTGGAGTTTCGTCGGCGCCGCGGAGAGCCCGGAGAGGCTGTTCGCCACGACGTCGGCGAAGATCGTCGACAGGAGCGCGGTGCCGATCGAGCCGCCGATCTGCTGCATCGTGTTCACCGTCGCCGAGGCCACGCCCGCGTCGGCACGGGCGACCCCGGTCGTCGCGGTGTTCATCGCGGACGAGAAGATCGTGCCCATGCCGAGGCCGATCACGATGAGCGCCGGCAGGACGGTGCCCGCGTAGGAGCTGTCGAGGTCCGTGCGGAGGAGCAGCAGCAGGCCGATCGACGCGACGAGACCACCGGCGAAGATGAGCACCTTCGGCCCGACGCGGGGGAGCAGGCGACCGCCGATCTGCGTCGCCGAGATCATGATCGACAGCGGCATCGGCAGGAACGCCAGACCCGTCTGCAGCGAGCTGAACCCGAGGGTCTGCTCGAGGTAGTAGGTCAGGAACAGGAAGATGCCGAACATGCCGATCGCCACCAGGCCGATCGCGATGAACGAGCCACCGCGGTCACGGTCGAGCACGACCCGGAGCGGCAGCAGCGGGTGCGCGACACGGGTCTCGATGAACACGAACGCCGCGATGAGCACCACGCCGGCCGCGAGCATGACGATCGTGAGCGGGGAGTCCCAGCCGTTCGTCTCGGCGTTCGAGAAGCCGTAGACGACGCCGACGAGGCCAGCCGTGATCGTGAGGACGCCGGCGACGTCGATGCGCGGACGCTCGACCTTCGGCGGCTTCGCCATGAAGACCAGGGCGCCGATCACGCCGAGGACGGCGAACACGACGTTCACGTAGAGGCACCAGCGCCACGACGCGTACTCGGTGAGCACGCCACCGAGGAGGAGGCCGATCGCGGCACCGGAGCCGGCGATCGACCCGAAGATGCCGAACGCACGGCCGCGTTCCTTTGGGTCGCGGAAGGTCGTCGTCAGCATGCCCAGCGCGGAGGGGGCGAGCAGCGCGCCGAACACGCCCTGCAGTGCACGAGCGGCGACGAGCAGGCCGAACGAGTCCGCCAGGCCGCCGAGCACGGACGCCACGGCGAAGCCGACGAGCCCGATGATGAAGGTGTTCTTCCGGCCAAAGAGGTCGCCGAGCCGCCCGCCGAGGAGCAGCAGCGAACCGAACGCGAGCGAGTACGCCGTGACGATCCACTGGCGCTGGTCGGTGCCGAAGTCGAGGTCGGCCTGGGCCGAGGGCAGTGCGATGTTGACGATCGTCGCGTCGAGCACGACCATCAGCTGCGCGAGGGCGATGACCGCCAGGGCGATCCAACGGTGGTTGCTCTTGTCGGGCGTGGAGCCGGAAGTCGTGGGTGCTGTCCCGGTGGGGGTCGGCACGGTCTGTTCTGCCGTCACGGCAGCCTCCTTCGAGAAGGTGGAGGGATGGTGGAGCACGCGCCGTCGGGCGCTCCGGGAGAGGGAGGATGAAGCGGATGCGATGCATCCGCTTGTGACCAGTGTAGACCGAAACGGAAGGTCCGCATCCGCTTATTCCCAGAAAGTTCAACTAGCGTCGAGGCCGTGAGCACCACCGACCTCGAGCGCCCCCTCCGCGCCGACGCAGCACGCAACCGCGAGCTGATCCTGCAGACGGCACGCAAGTGCTTCGCGGAACGCGGGTTGTCGGTCACGCTGAACGACATCGCGCACGAGGCCGGGGTCGGCGTCGGCACGGTCTACCGCCGCTTCGCCGACAAGGACTCCCTGATCGAGGCGCTGCTCGCCACCAAGTTCGAGGCGATGAACGACGCCGCGGCACGTGCAGCGGACGAGTCCGATCCGCGCGAGTCCCTGCGGGTGTACCTGATGGGCGTGTTCGAGTTCCGGGCACGCGACCGGGCCCTCGCCGACGCCATCGTGCGTGCCGGCAAGTCGCGTCCGTCGATCGTGCAGGAACGCGATCGACTCGAGACCCAGGTCTCCGAGATCATCCGCCGTGCGCGGGACGCCGGCGTCGTGCGGGTCGGGTTCGACTACCGCGACCTGCCGATGCTCACCTCGATGGTCGGCGCCGTCGCGGACACCACCCGCGCGCACGACCCGAACGCGTGGCGCCGCTACGCCGAGGTCCTCATCGAGGGCGTGCTCCCGGGCGAACGGGAAGCGCCCATGCTCGGCGAGCCGCTCGACCGCGAATCGATCGAGCGAGCACTGCACGCGCAGTCCTGACGGCGCACACGCGCAGTCCTGACGGCGCACACGCGCAGTCCTGACACCGCGCACGCGCTACAACCAGCTCGGCACCCAGTAGTGCGACCGCACGAAGTCCCACGGCATCTGCATGCCGGTCCACATCGGGAACCAGTACGCCGACGCGAGCACGACGACCCCGAGGTACACGCCGACCCAGGCGACCGCTCGGGTCCGGCGTGGCCTGGGATCGTCCCGTGACCCGAGCACCAACCCGATCGCCGCGGCGAGCGCCATCACCATGAAGGGCTCGAACGAGACCGTGTAGAACTGGAACACCGTTCGGTTCACGTAGAGCAGCCACGGCAGGTACCCCGCCGCGACACCCATCAGGACGAAGGCGTACTCCCACCGGCGGCGCAGGATCCAGAGCACCAGCAGCGCCACGGTCGCGATGACCGCCGCGTACCAGATGAACGGGTTCGCGATGCCGGTGATGGCCTCCCCGCAGCGGGTCGCCGTGCAGCCGTCCTGACCGGCGTTCGTGCCGACGTAGTACATCGACGTGGGTCGCTGCATGAGCAGCCAGAGCAGTGGGTTCGCCTGGTACGAGTGCGGGGTGTGCAGGCCGATGTTGAAGCCGTAGATCTCGGACTGGTAGTGCCACCAGTTCTGCAGGCTGTCCGGCACCCACGACAGCGCGCCGGTCCAGCGCTGCCCGCCCGTGGCGATCCAGTCGCGGTCCCAGCCGTCCTTCGACACGAACCACCCGGTCCACGACGCGACGTAGGTGACCGCGGCGATCGGCACCGTGAGCAGGAACGACGCCGGTCCCTGCTGCAGCCAGGCGCTCGAGGACCAGAACTCGATGCCGGCCCGCTTCCGCAGCATCATGTCGGTCAGCACGGAGTACACCGCGAAGAACGCGAGGAAGTACATGCCGGACCACTTCGTCGCGGTCGCGAGTCCGAGCGCCACCCCCATCGCGATCAGCCACGGACGCCACCAGAGCACCGGCCCCCAGAGCGTGTCGCGGCCGGCTGCCGTGCGTCGGGCGACCCAGGCGTCGAGCCGCCTGGACGTCCAGCGACGGTCGAGCAGCAGCGCGCCGAAGCCGAGCACCACGAAGAACGTCAGGATCCCGTCGAGCAGGCTCACACGGGACAGCACGATCGCCTGCCCGTCGATCGCGAGCAGGAAGCCGGCGAGGGTGCCGACCAGCGTCGAGCGGAAGAGCGACCGGGCGATGACCGCCGTGAGGAACACGGTCGCGATGCCGAGCACCGCCACGGCGAACCGCCAGCCGAACGAGTTGTCCGCGCCGAACAGGAGCATCCCGAGGCCGATGAGGTACTTGCCGAGCGGCGGGTGCGCGATGAACTCCGCAGCGCTGGTGAACAGCGAGGTCTCACCGGACGCGAACCGCTGGTCCGTCGTCGGCTGGGAGCTGTCGGCGGGGTTGCCCGGCCAGGTGCCCTCGTACCCGAGGTGCACGATCGACCAGCCGTCCTTGACGTAGTACGTCTCGTCGAACACGAGCGAGTGCGGGTGTCCGAGGGCGACGAGCCGCAGCACCGCGGCCAGCAGCGTGACGGCCAGGGGCCCGGCCCATCGCCAGACGGCGACGCGCCTGGCGGTGGAGAGCGTGCGCCCCCACCAGTCGTCGAGACGGGAGCCGACCGGCCCGTCGGGGACGGCGGTGCGGTCGTCGGTCAGCTCGCTGGTCATCGGAGAGCATCCTACGGATCGGCGCCATGTCCCCGCAGCCGCGCACAGGCGACCACAATGGTCCCGTGATCGTGCTCGCAGCAACGCCCATCGGCAACCTCGGAGACGCCTCCCGGAGGTTGGTCGAGACCCTCTCGAACGCGAGTGTGGTCGCCGCCGAGGACACCCGCACCGCGATCCACCTCATGCGGGCGCTCGGCATCGAGAACCGCCCGCGCCTCATCGCACTGCACGAGCACAACGAACGGGCGAAGGCGGCCGAGGTCGTCGAGCTCGCGCGGGACGAGGACGTCGTCGTCCTCACCGACGCCGGCATGCCCGCCATCAGCGACCCGGGCTTCCCCCTCGTCGAGGCCGCTGCGGCCGCCGGGGTCACGGTGACCGCGCTGCCGGGCCCCTCGGCGGTGCTCATGGCGCTCGCCGTGTCGGGGCTGCCGACCGACCGCTTCAGCTTCGAGGGATTCCCGACGCGGAAGGGCGGGGAACGTCGGCGGCTCTTCGCGTCGCTCGCCGGGGAGCAGCGGACGATGGTGTTCTTCGAGTCGCCGCACCGGTTGGGCGACACGCTCGCGGACATGGCCGCGGGCTTCGGGGACGACCGGCGCGCGGTCGTCTGCCGCGAGCTGACGAAGCTGCACGAGGAGGTCCGGCGCGGGTCCCTCGCGGAGCTCGCGGCGTGGGCAGCCGACGGGGTGCGCGGTGAGATCTGCGTGGTCGTGGAGGGGTCGACCGGTGCGCTCGACGACACGACGATCGAGGACGGCGTCCGGCTCGTGCTGGAGCGGGTGGCCGCCGGGTCGCGCATGAAGGAGGCGGCCGCGGCCGTCGCGGACGCGACGGGGCTGTCGAAGCGCGACCTCTACGAGGGCGCGCTGGCGGCGCGGTAGACGCGAGCGTCACCGGACTGGAGGCGCGGCTCCGGACACGCACCGCGCCTCCCGTCCGGTTCTCCACAGGTGGCGCGCGGGGCGCGTCATGCGGCTCCCGCCCGCCCGTAGGATGGTCCGCATGTCCGACGGGTCCTCGTTCAGCATCACCACGCCGATCTTCTACGTGAACGACGTGCCCCACATCGGGCACGCGTACACCGAGGTCGCCGCGGACGTCCTCGCGCGCTGGCACCGGCAGCGCGGCGACGACACGTGGCTGCTCACCGGCACCGACGAGCACGGGCAGAAGATCCTGCGGACGGCCTCGGCCAACGACGTCACGCCCAAGGAGTGGGCCGACCGGCTCGTGACCGATGCGTGGAAGCCGCTCCTCGACACGGTCGACGTGGCGAACGACGACTTCATCCGCACCACGGACGAGCGCCACGAGCGCGGCGTGACGGCGTTCCTGCAGAAGCTGTACGACGACGGCTACATCTACGCGGGCGAGTTCGAGGGCTTCTACTGCGTGGGCTGCGAGGAGTACAAGCAGCCGAGCGACCTCGTCCCCGGCACCGGTGCGTACGAGGGGCAGCAGGTCTGCGCGATCCACTCGATCCCGGTCGAGGTGCTGTCCGAGCGCAACTACTTCTTCCGGATGTCCGACTTCGAGCAGCGCCTGCTCGACCTGTACGAGTCGAACCCGCTGTTCATCCAGCCGGAGAGCGTCCGCAACGAGATCATCTCGTTCGTCAAGCAGGGGCTGCGCGACCTGTCGATCTCGCGGTCGAGCTTCGACTGGGGCATCCAGATCCCGTGGGACCACGACCACGTCCTCTACGTGTGGTTCGACGCCCTGCTCAACTACGTCACGGCGCTCGGGTACGGCACCGACGACGACGAGGCCTTCCAGCGCCTCTGGCCGAGCGTGCACATCGTCGGCAAGGACATCGCCCGGTTCCACGCGGTGATCTGGCCGGCGATGCTCATGGCCGCCGGGCTGCCCGTCCCCGAGCGCGTGTTCGGCCACGGCTGGCTGCTCGTCGGCGGCGAGAAGATGTCGAAGTCGAAGCTGACCGGCATCGCGCCGTCGGAGATCACCGACACGTTCGGGTCCGACGCCTTCCGCTACTACTTCCTCCGCGCCATCACCTTCGGGCAGGACGGCAACTTCAGCTGGGAGGACATCTCCGCCCGCTACCAGGCCGAGCTCGCGAACGGCTTCGGCAACCTCGCCTCCCGACTCGTCGCGATGCTGCAGAAGTACTTCGACGGTGCGGTGCCCGAGCGTGGGTCGCTGACCTCGTCCGACGAAGCGATCGACGCGCTCGCGGTCTCCGTCACCGAGCGCGCCGACGCCGCCATCGCCGCGTTCGCCCCGCACGAGGCCATCGCCGCGGTGTGGGAGCTCGTCGACGCGCTGAACGGGTACATCACCGAGCAGCAGCCGTGGGCGCTGGCGAAGGACGACGCGCAGCGCGAGCGGCTCGGCACCGTCCTGGCCACCGCGCTCCGTGGGCTCGGTACCGTCGCCGTCCTGCTCTCGCCGGTCATGCCGAAGGCGACCGAGAAGCTCTGGGCCTCGATCGGTGCCGGCGGATCGATCGCCGAGCAGCGGGTGGACCGTGCCTGGGAGTGGCAGGGTGCCTCGACCGTGGTCCCGCTCGAGTCCGGGTTGTTCCCGCGCATCGATCAGTCGGAGCAGGGCGCAGCGTGACCGACGCCCACCTCCGCGCCCGTGGTGACGGCGACGGGTCCAAGCGGGACCTGACCTACCCGCCCCTGCCCGAGGCGCTCGTCGTCCCGGTCTACGACAACCACACCCACATGGAGATCGCCGACGGCGGCGACGGCGCGCTCGACTACCGGGAACACCTCGACCGCGCGTCGAGCGTCGGTGTCCGCGGTGTCGTGCAGGTCGGCACCGACCTGGCCACCTCGGAGTGGTCGGCGGCCATCGCCGCACGGGAACCCCGGGTCCTCGCCGCGGTGGCGCTGCACCCGAACGAGGCGCCGTCGCTGCAGGAACAGGGTCTGCTCGACGAGCACCTCGCCGGCATCGAACGGCTCGCGGCACTGCCGCGGGTCCGGGCGATCGGTGAGACCGGTCTCGATTTCTTCCGCACCGGCGAGGACGGCCGCGACGCCCAGGTCCGCTCGTTCGAGGAGCACATCCGCATCGCGAAGGCGCACGACCTCGCGCTGACGATCCACGACCGCGACGCGCACGACGCCGTGGTCGAGGTCCTCGACCGTGTCGGCGCTCCCGAGAAGACCGTGTTCCACTGCTTCTCCGGCGGTCCCGACCTCGCCCGGCTCTGCGCGGAGCGCGGCTGGTACATGTCGTTCGCCGGCACCGTGACGTTCAAGAACGCGGCCCCCCTTCGTGCCGCGCTCGAGGTCGCACCCCGTCACCTGATCATGGTCGAGACCGACGCCCCGTACCTCACGCCGACGCCGTTCCGCGGCCGCCCGAACGCGCCGTACCTCATCCCGCTCACCCTCCGGTCGATGGCCGAGACCCTCGGGACCGACGCCTCGATGCTCGCGGCACAGATCGCCTCGAACACCGAGCTCGTCTACGGCGCGTGGGACGCCGAGCCCGTGACGGTGGAGCAGTAGTGGCATCGCTCCTCGGCCCGGCGGAGATCCGGGACCTCGCGGCCCAGCTCGACGTCACGCCGACGAAGAAGCTCGGCCAGAACTTCGTGCACGACGCGAACACGGTCCGTCGCATCGTGGCGTCGGGTCGGGTCACCGCCGACTCGAAGGTGCTCGAGATCGGTCCCGGTCTCGGCTCGCTGACGCTCGGGTTGACCGAGACGGGCGCGTCCGTCACCGCGGTGGAGATCGACGGCCGGCTCGCCGCCCAGCTGCCGAACACGGTCGCCACGATGCAACCGGCGGCCCGGCTCGAGGTCATCCACCAGGACGCCCTCACCGTCGCCGCGACGGACCTGCCCGAGGCGCCCACGCACGTCGTCGCGAACCTGCCCTACAACGTCTCCGTCCCGGTGCTGCTCCACCTGCTCGCGACCTTCCCGTCGATCGAACGGGCGCTCGTCATGGTGCAGGCCGAAGTCGGCTACCGTATCGCCGCGGGTCCCGGCAGCAAGGTCTACGGGGCGCCGAGCGTGAAGGCCGCCTGGTACGGGTCGTGGTCGATCGCCGGACAGGTCAGCCGGCAGGTGTTCTGGCCGGTGCCGAACGTCGACAGTGTCCTCGTCGGGTTCGACCGGCATGACCCGCCCGGGGACGAAGCACTGCGGGCGCAGGTCTTCGCGCTCGTCGACGGGGCGTTCCAGCAGCGGCGGAAGATGCTCCGCCAGAGCCTCTCCGGTGTCCTCGGCAGCAGTGCCCGGGCGTCGGAACTCCTCACCGCCGGTGG